>NC_010554.1:0-4063606 GCF_000069965.1 Proteus mirabilis HI4320 | reverse complement strand
AAATAACGCTACCATTTAAGAGTTACTTAGACATTTGTACTTTTACAAATAATAAGGTATTTTATTTCACTTCTTTTTTTGTAACAAAACTGGTAAAAAGATAAAATCTCACTATATTTAACATATATTTTTCTTTTGCATTACATAAATCAAATTATATAGTTAACTATTGAAATCAAGGTTAAGCTGTTATCTTGATTTTGATATGTGTCAACAAAAGTTAGCTTTTTAGATGGTATTTAATACAACAGGTGTTATATTGCTGTTAATAGACTATGGGCATTTTACATTCTGATTTTAACGTCCATTGTCAGTAAAATAGGTCATGTTTGTAATTAATAACGTGATGGTTATTTATCGAATTTTCATCTGGGTCTAATTTTGGCGTGCTAATAACAAAAATGAATAACCACACACCTTGCACACACAGAAGTTACACACAGATATCCTTTTTCTATTTTTGGTAATTTTAGGTAGCAAATATGCAAACCCCGCACATTCTGATTGTTGAAGATGAAGTAGTTACTCGTAATACCCTGAAAAGCATATTCGAAGCTGAAGGGTATATCGTACACGAAGCCACTGATGGCAACGAGATGCATAATATTCTGTCCGACCATGATATCAATCTGGTTATTATGGATATTAATCTTCCTGGTAAAAACGGTCTTCTATTAGCCCGTGAATTACGTGAACAGGTAAGTGTTGCATTAATGTTCCTAACAGGTCGTGATAATGAAGTTGATAAAATCTTAGGCCTTGAAATTGGTGCCGATGATTACATCACTAAACCATTTAATCCTCGTGAATTAACTATCCGTGCTCGTAACTTATTGTCACGCACTATGAATTTAGCGAATGGCACAGAAGAGCGTCGTTTAGTTGAAAGCTATAAATTTAATGGTTGGGAGCTAGATATTAATAGTCGCTCTCTTATTAGCCCTACAGGTGAACAGTATAAATTACCTCGTAGTGAGTTTCGTGCGATGTTACATTTCTGCGAAAACCCAGGAAAAATCCAAACTCGTGCAGAATTACTGAAAAAAATGACGGGTCGTGAATTAAAACCTCATGATCGTACTGTAGACGTTACCATTCGTCGTATTCGTAAACACTTTGAATCAACCCCTGATACACCTGAGATTATCGCTACTATCCATGGTGAAGGTTATCGTTTCTGTGGTGATTTAGACGAGTGATATCAGTGTTACCCTAGTAAAAAATAATGCTAAAAACCCCGGATTTCAGTTTCGGGGTTTTTCTTTATTAAAGCATAAAAGATAAAAATTGATCTTAGCGACTATTTTAAATAGAAACTAATTTATCAACTAAAAAAATTTCTTACACTTAATCTTATTAATTTTGTTAATTAATTAAAAAAATTACTCTTTCCATGGCATGATGGGTACTGCACTAATGGCATTTTTCGGTGAGCCATCGATAACCTTATCAGAGTAAGTAAGATATATCAGTGCATGGCGGTTTTTATCGTAAAAACGCACCACTTGTAGCTTTTTAAAGACTAGTGACGTTCTTTTTTGAAAAACAACATCACCACGATTTTTACCTTTTAAGACTTTTTCGCTTAATTCGATTGGCCCTACTTGTTGGCAAGAAATAGCCGCATCGGCGGTATCTTCAGCAAGCCCTAAACTACCGGAAATGCCCCCTGTTTTAGCACGGCTTAAATAGCAAGTGACATTTTTGACTTCAGGATCATCAAAAGCTTCAATGACAATTTTATGATTGGCACCAAAAAACTTAAAAACCGTATCGACATAACCAATTTCTTCAGCTTTCACCATTATTGACATAGGAAGCAAGATAGAAAGTGCGAGTATCTTTTTGAAATTAAACATATTAAATTTATTCCATAAAAAGAAGAAAGAATGATTTTGTCTAGGATAAAGCAAACTTTTGTTAACTGGTAGAATAATTTGTATACATGACTCATTGAAAAAGACTATATTTCATCTTTATCTAACAATATAACTTGTTATAGACGTTCAGGCTATTTACCATCTACAGCATAAATAAACGAATATGACTAAGGGAGATGTATGGATCAAACCAACATCATACGTGATTTACTCGCTTGGCTTGACAATAATCTGGATCAGCCACTATCCCTCGATAATGTCGCAACTAAAGCGGGTTACTCTAAGTGGCACCTACAACGCATGTTTAAAGAAGTAACAGGGCAGGCGATTGGTTCTTATATTCGTTCGAGGCGTCTATCTCGCGCGGCTGTGGCATTGCGTTTAACAAGTCGTCCTATCTTAGATATCGCTTTACAATATCGTTTTGATTCTCAACAAACATTTACTCGCGCCTTTAAAAAGCAGTTTGATAGAACTCCAGCCCTATATCGCCGTTCTGATGAGTGGTGTGCTGTAGGTATTTGTCCTCCAATAAAATTAGATCCTCAGCCTTTGCCTAAATGGGAATATGTGCAATTACCGGAGATAAAATTGATTGGTATTGAACAAACTTGTAGCCATACACTAGAACAATGGGCCAATGCTTGTTCCGATATGCGTCAGACATTTTGGCAAAATTATATTACTAAGGTAAACACTATCCCTCATGAGGTTTATGGTTTGCACCATACACAACACAGTGATGAGCATGAAGATGAACAGCGTGTTATCTACACCACCGCCGTTGAGCCTGCTTATGCGAGTTTTGTAGAAGATGATACTGCTTATGAAGTCATATTGGAGGCTGGCGATTATATTCGCTTTGACTTCGAGGGAGAGGCAAAACGAGGCGCCATGCAGGAATTTTTATTCTTAATTTATGGTGTTTGCTTGCCAACCATGGGGCTTACTCGCCGTAAAGGACATGATATTGAAAAGTATTATCTTAAAGAAGTGCACTATGACAATGTGATGACCGCCGAGCCACAAGATCATATTAAGCGTTTTGAGTATTATATTCCCATTAAACGCGAAACGGCCTAACAATAAGACTCTCTTTTACAGCGAAGAGAGTCTGTTATTGTCATTAACGCTGTACTTCATCAAGAGCGATATCAGTAAGATGACTCACATCCCCTGCTGTTTCGATTACCCATCCATTAGCGAGCCAAGGACTGTTTTGATAGTCCACTCGTGAAATTGAACAGTTACGTAGTCTTAAACGTCGTTCAGCGTAAGCTGGTAGGCCTAACACAGTACTTAGCAGGCAACCTAATGCAATACCGTGACTCACCAGTAAAGGACGGCTATGCTCTGGTAACGCCAAGCAACTGTTTAAAGCAGCCTGCATACGATTAGCTAATTCCACCATGGATTCTCCTTGGGGAATTCGTCCATCAGGTGTACCATCAATTAAACTCTTGCGCCAAGCTTCTTCTTGTGTATTTAATGTGGCGATCTCTCGCTGTTCAAGAACGCCCATATCAAGTTCACGCAAACGGGGATCCGTGATTACGTCACAGCGACAAGCTTGTGCAATAATCTCTGCCGTCTGACAAGTCCGGCCAAGATCACTAGAAATTATGTGGGTAATACCTGCTGATTTTACTCTTTCAGCAACTTGTTGTGCCTGTCGCACACCCATTGCTGTTAGTGGGCTATCAGATTGCCCTTGTATACGTCTCGCCACGTTCCACTCAGTTTCACCGTGGCGAACAAGATAGACCTGTAACATACATTTTTTCCGTTATACTGCTCTAATTTTTCAAAGGATGATTAACTCATTATGTATCATGTCATTGCAGCCACTACGAATCCAGCAAAAATCAACGCGATCAAACTCGCCTTTGAGCAAGTGTTCGGTAAAGATACCTTTGATATTGAAGATATTAATGTCGATAGCCGCGTTCCACAGCAACCTATTGGAAATACAGAAACGAGAACTGGCGCACGCCAACGTGTGATGGCCGCAAGACAAGTACGTCCAGAAGCTGACTTTTGGGTAGGTGTTGAAGCGGGTATTGAAGACGATATGACCTTTGCTTGGATTGTTATCGAACACGAGCAAATTCGCGGTGAATCTCGCTCAGCCAGTTTAATGCTACCGGAACAGATCTTAAAAGGTGTTCGTGAAGGTCGTGAACTTGGCGATGAAATGGCATTTTTAACCAAGATTGATAATATTAAGCAAAAAGGTGGCGCTATTGGTTATTTTACTGATGGTTTATTAAGTCGCACTTCTGTTTACCAACAAGCGATTGTATTAGCTTTAGTGCCCGTCACCCATGATATTTATAAACAACTTAACAAAAAAGATGATGAATGAGTGATTAAATAGTTCTCTTGTCGCTATTTAAAAAAAATGCCATTTAACCAACTGATTAAATGGCATTTTTATTTCTAACGAATAGGCGATTATTTTTTTATCATAAGCTCTTTTTCAAGCCATAATTTCACATCATGGGGTGCTGTTTTTAAGCTATTAGAACCTCTGGTAATAGTGGCGATGCCAACCCCTAATAGCTCTTTTAGCTCTCGCTGACTTAATTCCCCACGCATTAATTCTTGAACAATACGCACTCTTGTTGCTAATGCACTGCGCTCATCTGGCGTCATTAAAAGTTGTAAAACAGGAAATTCAACTCCCTGTTCAAACGCTTGGCGTAATAACTCAACAAAACGTACCCAGTGTTCATTCTCTTCTGGTGATAATGCAGGATCTAGCATAGTGGGAACCTCTTCTAGCCACACTCATAAACTAGTACAAACTATAGCATATTTTATCCTGTGACAAAGAGGTTCCATTAATAAATCGCTTAATTATCTCATTAATAACGACTATTCCACTCAGTTTGAGTTAATACCGGTTGTTGCTCTCCGGCAAAATAGCTATAAAACACCGCAAATGAGAGTACATTTTTGACATAACCACGCGTTTCTGCGAAAGGAATACTCTCAATAAAAGCAATAGCATCTAGTTGGCTATTAGCATCAGATAACCAACGGTCAACCCGTGCAGGACCTGCATTATAGGCTGCACTAGATAAAATACGGTTTTGATTAAAACGCTGATAAACAGAATCAAGATAAGCGGTACCAATTTCAATATTTTTAACCGGATCTGTCAGTTGCGCACTACTTGCATACCCGGTAATACCTGCTTGTTTTACCGTGAACTCTGCGGTTTTCGGCATCACTTGCATAAGACCCGTTGCCCCAGCTGAAGAGCGAGCTTGTGGGTTCCATGCACTTTCTTGGCGAGCGATCGCCATCGCATAATTGCGATCTATCGCTTTATCTTTCGTATATCGTTCAAATTCATTTTGCCATGCAAGTGGGAAGCGCTCTTCTAAATGGTTCCACATTTTACCAGTAATCGTTGCTTGTACTGCTAAGTCAGCCCATTGTTGCTCAAAAGCATAACGCGCTAGTTGAGATTGTGTGGTAGCAGGCTGGGTGGCAACATAATTTGCCCACTCAGTACGCGCTAAATTATCCATTTGCCAATACATTAATTCGCGTACTCGTTGCACTTCAGGTTGCTGTGGAATTGTGGGTGAAACACTTGGCGCTTTGTCTATTACCATAACATAAGGTTTACCTAGCTTTTCAGCCGCCACCATAGGATAAAAACCGCGATGTTGTGTTAGTTCTTGTAAAAGCGCTTGTGCTTCACTGTTTTTACCTTGCGATTGCAACACCATCGCTCGCCAATAACGCCACTCCTCTTTATTTTTACTTTCAGGTGATAATCTTTCTAACCATAAAGCTAATTCTGCGGGCTGATTTTGGCTTAACGCTAAACGCACACGACGCTCACGCAGGGTATCTGAAGCGGTATCTTGTATCACACTATCACGCCATTTAGCCTGCTCTGGTGTGGCATATGGCATATATTGCCAAGCGACCGTATCACGCATTAATTGGCGTTCAGCTGTCGTCATTTTTTGAGCTCTGGCAATACTATCAAGCTGTGCTCTTGCACTATCGGCATCTTTTCGCGCCCAACGTGAAAATGCGGCTTGTACAATATTACGCGTAAAATCTGTTGGTGAAAGTTGTGTGGCATAACGAGCAACCAGATTAGGGTGATCTTGTAGTTCAACAATGGCATCGTTAATCGTTTGATAATCCATCGGCAATCGCTTAGCTAAATAAGTTGCTAACCCAGTATTACCACTTTTTATTGCTAAATTAATCCGCTCTAACACTAATTCAATGCTTAAATTTCCTGCTTTTTGCCACTCATCAAATAGCGGATCACAGCTTGAAGGCATAGAAGTACCGTTTAACCACGCTTCTTTTGCACCAACCCACGCCGTTTGTTTATCCCCTGTCGCCCATTTAGCATAATAGTAGTTACACCTTGCTGCTTTAGGCTTAGGAGGATTAGGACTAAAAGTCAGTAAGTTTTGCCACTCTTGACGTTTTGCTAACTCATTAACAAACAAAGAAGGTAGTGCTTTCGCGGGTGGCAAAGTTGGATATTTTTCGACAAATTCAGTCACCACAGCCGGAGCGACCACATCAAGATTGTCGGTAATTTGGCGATATTCAAGATAGGGGTAAAGAGGATAATCTTGTAATGTCGGTAATAATTTTTCAACTTGTGCTGTATCTTTAGCATCCCAAGCTGCTTTAATTTCTTGGTAACGTGTTCGTTGTTCACTTAATGAATCTGCTTGTGCCCACGCAGAGAAACACAATGTACTAATTGCCAAGACGAAGGACCACTTTTGCTTAACCACGTTACCTCTCCCACCTCAAATTTAAACATCCAAAGAATAAATACATTAGCTAATATGATAATCATTAACAATGTTAGTTCCCTCTTTAAATGAAATTTTCCTCACTTTTCGAACAAGCACTCAAGGATGATAAAAACCTCTCTTTTACCTAAGGTTTTCTTTTATAAATCGGGTATACTGGCGACTTTCATCGTTTTCGGGTCTTTGGCAAAATACTGACATTGACTTTACTATTGTTCATTTAGGTGTCATATATTCATTGCTTATTTACATTCTTTTGTGTTTAACGCAAAAACTGACACTTCAGATAAAATCTCTTTTATAATCAAAGGGTAATTATAGTGGCTCAATACGTTTATAGTATGTTGCGTGTCGGGAAAGTTGTTCCCCCTAAGCGACATATCCTTAAAAACATCTCACTCAGCTTCTTTCCGGGCGCGAAAATTGGTGTGCTTGGTCTAAATGGTGCCGGTAAATCAACCTTACTGCGTATCATGGCCGGTATCGATACCGATATCGAAGGTGAAGCACGTCCACAACCGGGTCTAAAAATTGGCTACTTGCCACAAGAGCCAAAATTAAACCCACAACAAACGGTTCGTGAAGCCGTTGAAGAAGCGGTAAGCGAAGTCAAAAATGCACTCAATCGTCTTGATGAAGTGTATGCAGCTTATGCTGATCCTGATGCTGATTTTGACCAACTGGCAAAAGAGCAAGGTCAGCTAGAAGCGATTATTCAATCTCACGATGGTCATAATCTTGATAACCAATTAGAGCGTGCAGCAGAAGCACTACGTTTACCAGATTGGGATGCCAAAATTGAACATCTTTCTGGTGGTGAACGTCGCCGTGTGGCTATCTGTCGTTTACTGTTAGAAAAGCCAGATATGCTGTTGTTAGATGAACCGACTAACCACTTGGATGCTGAGTCTGTTGCTTGGTTAGAACGCTTCTTACATGATTATGAAGGCACTGTTGTGGCGATTACCCACGACCGTTACTTCCTTGATAATGTCGCAGGATGGATCTTAGAACTTGACCGCGGTGAAGGTATTCCGTGGGAAGGTAACTACTCCTCTTGGTTAGAGCAAAAAGATGCGCGTCTTGAACAAGAAGCAGCCACTGAAGCCGCTCGCCATAAATCAATTCAAAAAGAACTTGAGTGGATCCGCCAAAATCCTAAAGGTCGTCAGGCTAAAGGTAAAGCTCGTCTTGCTCGCTTTGAAGAACTCAATAGCGTTGATTACCAAAAACGTAATGAAACCAGTGAGCTATTTATTCCACCTGGACCTCGTTTAGGGGATAAAGTGCTAGAAGTGAGTCACCTCACTAAATCTTATGGTGATCGCGTTCTGATTGATGATTTAAGTTTCTCCATTCCTAAAGGCGCTATCGTCGGTATTATCGGTCCAAATGGTGCCGGTAAATCAACGCTGTTCCGTATGATCTCAGGTCAAGAACAACCCGATTCAGGAACCGTGACTTTAGGGGAGACCGTGAAACTGGCCTCTGTTGATCAGTTCCGCGATAGTATGGATGACAGCAAAACGGTTTGGGAAGAAGTTTCTGGTGGTCAAGATATTATGCGCATTGGTAACTTTGAAATCCCAAGTCGCGCTTATGTGGGCCGCTTTAACTTTAAAGGCGTTGACCAAGGTAAACGCGTTGGCGAACTGTCCGGAGGTGAGCGTGGACGTTTACACCTTGCGAAACTTCTCCAAGTCGGCGGTAATATGTTGCTGCTCGATGAACCGACCAATGATCTGGATGTTGAAACGCTACGCGCCTTAGAAAATGCGCTATTAGAATTCCCAGGTTGTGCTATGGTCATTTCCCATGACCGTTGGTTCCTAGACCGTATCGCCACTCATATCATCGATTATCAAGATGAAGGTAAAGTCGAATTCTTTGAAGGTAACTTTACTGAATATGAAGAGTATAAAAAACGGACATTAGGTAACGAAGCTATCCAACCTCGTCGCATGAAATATAAACGCATCACTAAGTAATCATTATTTAGCTGAACGCAAAAAAGCAGAGCTCACCCTCTGCTTTTTTATTATCTCTCTTTACGTTTTATCCAAAGCACCGTAAAACCCCGTCCTTCAGGTCGGGGATATAAGGCGCGGTTTTTTAACTAACTCGGTGTTTCCTGTTGCTCAATGTACTGGCGGATAATGGATATTGCTGCGCCACCACAACTCCCCGCGAAATAACTCGGCGACCAAAGAACCCCCTTGTAGTAATCACGTTGGGCAATATCAGGACGATCACGTCGAAGTAATCGACTCGATACCCCTTTAAGGCTGTTAACCAGATTAGATATCGCCAGTTTTGGCGGGTAATTAATCAGTAAATGAACGTGATCCCGTTCCCCATCCATTTCAACCAGTTCAACATCAAAATCAGCACAAACACTGGCAAAGTAGCTTCGCAATTTTTCAATGGCATCCTGATCAAATATTTTTCGCCGGTATTTTGTGACAAAGACCAAATGGACGTGCATCAGGAATACACAATGTCTGCCACGGCGAATATTAGTTTCATTTTTCATGGACCAAAGTATAATAGATAATATGAAACGTCTACAAGCCTTTAAATTCCAGTTAAGACCCAATGGTCAGCAAGAGCGTGAGATGAGACGCTTTGCAGGGGCTTGTCGTTTTGTTTTCAATCGGGCATTAGCACGTCAGAATGAGAATTACGAAGCAGGGAATAAATACATTCCCTATACAAAAATGGCTTCATGGCTCATTGAGTGGAAATCTGACACAGAGACACAATGGTTGAAGGAAGCCCCATCACAACCGTTACAACAGTCACTTAAAGATTTGGAACGGGCTTACAAGAATTTTTTCCAGAAGCGTACCGCTTTTCCTCGATTCAAGAAACGCGGTAAAAGTGATGCTTTTCGCTACCCGCAGGGCGTGAAGCTCGATCAATCCAATAGTCGTATATCATTGCCAAAGTTGGGATGGATGCGCTACCGCAACAGTCGTGAAGTCGTCGGAGAAGTGAGAAACGTCACGGTCAGTCAGTCATGCGGTAAATGGTACGTCAGCATTCAGACTGAGTATGAAGCGACAGAACCACAACCTGAATCAACCTCAATAGTCGGGCTTGATGCAGGCGTTACAAAACTTGCCACGCTTTCAGACGGTACGGTATACCCGCCCGTCAGCAGTTTTAAAGTAAACCAGCGAAAGCTGGCAAGACTTCAACGGAAATTAAGCCGTAAAATCAAATTCAGTGCCAACTGGCAAAAACAAAAGCGCAAAATTCAACGTCTGCATTCTCATATTGCCAATATCAGGAAAGACTACCTTCACAAAGTCACCAGCGAAATCAGCAAAAACCACGCAATGATTGTCATTGAGGACTTAAAGGTCAGTAACATGTCTAAATCGGCAAAAGGTACGACAGAACGGCATGGACGGAACGTAAAAGCTAAATCTGGTTTAAACCGCGCAATACTGGAGCAGGGCTGGTATGAAATGCGCCGTCAGCTTGAGTACAAGCAGCTCTGGCGAGGTGGTCAGGTAGTGGCAATACCACCAGCCTACACCAGTCAGAAGTGCGCTTGCTGTGGTCATACAGCAAAGGAAAACCGCCAGTCACAAAGTCAATTCGAGTGCCTTGAATGTGGATATACAGCGAATGCTGATATCAACGGGGCACGTAACATTTTAGCGGCAGGACATGCCGTGCTTGCCTGTGGAGGGAGGGTGCAGTCAGACCGCCCGTTGAAGCAGGAACCCGCCGAGGTGATTCAGACATCAGTCTGAACGCAGTAGGGATCCACGTCCTTTAGGGCGTGGAGGATGTCAATGGCTTACACTATTCAATGACGATATTAACTACTTTGCCGATAGTCAAAGCTCAAGGGCGCAATAAATGAGAAAGAGCCGTTAACTAAACGGTGGCTTTCAGGTGCCGGAAATGGCGATGCCCGTTTAATAGTGTTAATCGCTTCTTTATCAAGGATACGATTACCAGACGAGGTTTGTATACTCACATCTAATAACTCACCTTTTGCATTGAGCGAAATTTCAACTTGTGTCACTCCCGTCGCTTTAAAACGTAATGCTGCACGAGGGTAACGTTTATACATATCAATATGGCTATGGACTAAACTTTCCCACCCCATTTGGCCACTGCGAGATGATGAAGCGGTACTGGTAAAATCGGCACTACTGGTCGCGTTTTCACCTGATAAAGGGGCGGTTGTGGTATCTGCTGGCGCTTCTGAAACGGGAAGATCATCAGGTACTTTTACCACGACAGGCTTAGGCTTAACCACGGGTTTCACCTTTGGCTTTTCCGCAACTCGCTCATAAGTTCCCTGTTCGACTACAGGCATTTTAGGCACATCAAGTTGCTCTTTCATCGGCTCTGGCTCGGCAGCTTCTGGAACTGACATCACCTGTTCAGGCCCAACAGGAACCTCTTTAGGTTCTGCTTTTGCCAATTGATAAAGCCCCACTTGCATCGTCATTGCTGGAGGTAAAACCGCATATTGCTCATCTTTCGTCGTTATCCAACCTATAGCAACAACAACCAAGGTGACATGAAACACAATACTGGCAGTTAACCCACCAATAGAAAAGGACCAACGGCGTGGAAAAGTCGCCGACATACTACTCATAATTCTTGCCTCTGATTTTCTTTCTAATGAATTATAGGCATAATACAAACACAAATGATATTGCTTATTATTAATAATACAATAAAAAATTAGCTAAATATTGATTATAAAAATTCCTTATTAGAAGCAGTAAGAGCTTATTATTTCACTCTTTTTTAAACACCAGAGACTATGACTAGCGATAAATCATTAGCACAAAAAATCAGTTGTGCCTACCAATCAACCTATGGTCAGCTTGTACGTTTTTTCCAAAAACGCACGGGTAATCACCATGATGCGGATGATTTGTCTCAAGATGTGTTTACACTATGGCTAAATCGAAAAGAACAAACTCCTGTCCAAGAGCAGCGTGCTTTTTTATTTAAAATAGCGAACCACGTTTTGATCGATCATTGGAGGAAAAACCAAAAACAAAAAAATATCTATCAAGAAGATTATCAATTAGAAGATGCGGTACAGACCTATACGACAGAGCTTGATCCCGGGCACGTCCTTGAGCATCAACAGCGTTTAGATTTACTGACACAAGCTATTGATACTCTTCCTCCCCGCCGTCGAGAAGCTTTTATTCTTTATCGCTTTGATGGATTATCACAAAGCGAAATTGCAGAACAAATGGAAATTTCGATAAGCATGGTAGAGAAACATATTGCCGCAGCACTATTACATTGTAAAAGATATGTCGATGCAGGACAGGAGAAATGCACCAATGACGAGTAAGTCGGGAAATCAACCTCACACAGATGAGGCGCCTGCAACGCTTTTGGCAGATACCCATGATCAATTAAGCCAGCAATCTATTGATGAACAAGCTGCGCTTTGGTTCACCCGTCAACATAGTCAGCAAATGAGTTCACAGCAACGACAAGCCTTTAAACAGTGGGTAGCAGATAAAGATAATCAACAAGCTTATCAAGCTATCGCGGAAATTTGGCATAGTTGTGAAGCCTTACCACGCCCTACTATTGTGCCTATAGAAAAAAGGAAATCTTCACTCTGGCGCCCCTTTATTCACACTACAGCCGCACTCTGTTTAGTTGCTGTGTTATATCTTCCTTATAGTCATTTACCTGCCCTGTTAATGGATAATATGACCTTAGCCACCAGCAATTTTCCTAAAGAGATGACCCTCGCTGATGGCTCTAAAGTTTTTTTAAATAGAAATACACAGGTACGCGTCTCGTATGTCCAAACCCAAAGACGCCTTTGGTTAGATAAAGGTGAGGCTTATTTTAAAGTAAAACCCAATCCTTATCGGCCATTTTATGTCCATGCTGATGAGCGATTAATTAAAGTTGTCGGTACTGAATTTGAAGTGAGTCGTTATCAAAATAATCAAATTAGTGTCGCCGTACATGAGGGCATTGTTGAAGTTAAAGCCACAGAAAAATCCCCTGCGACTTACCTATATGCTGGCTCTCAAGCAATTAGCCAATCAACTGATAATCAATTTGTCATTTCCTCAGTCAATGCTGATTCTGTAGGAAGCTGGCGTTTTGGGCAACTCCATTTCTTTGAACAACCACTTGGTGACGTGATCACTAAATTAAAACCTTATCTGGATATCAACGTTCATATCTCATCAGCCGATGTAGCCAAAATAAAGGTATCAGGTGTGGCAAATATTAATGACGCGAAAAGCTTTATTACTGCACTTCCGCTACTTTTACCGGTTAATGTTATTTTTACTGATAAAAATAATGTGTTAATTATCAATAAGTAAAAATAAACATGAAAAATATTCTTTTTTACAGGTGAGGATAATTCTCATTTCACCCTCTTACTTAGTAACAAAAATTATTAAGTCTATGAATGGGATTGGTGAAATGAGAATACATAATAAAAAAAGGCCCCTAAAAAGGTCGCTACTCACATTATTAATAACGGCTACCGTGGCAGCCCCTTATAGTTATGCGGCAACGCTATCAGTCTCTTTACCAGAGCAATCTTTAGCTGATTCTTTAAACACTATTGCTAAACAAGGTCAGGTACAAATTCTGTTTGATGCCAACGCAATAAAAAACTTACGGGCTCCTGCACTCTCTGGTCAATATGAAACCCATACCGCATTACAAAAGGTGTTAATCGGTAGTGGTATGGAAATTATTTCACAGGGAAATGGCTTTGTTATTCGTCCATTAGCAACGAGCAGTACGATTGTGATCCCTGAAGTTAAAGTCACAGGGATAGGAAGCAGTTATCATCCTGCTACAGATGTTGTTTCAGCACCACAATACATCACCGCGGAAGAGATAAAGCAACGTAATACTGGCGATGGCAATGTCACCGACTTACTTAAAAGTAATCCTGCGGTTCAATTTGCAAATAACGATAGCAACTCGATGAACCAAGGTGAAATTAAGCCCTCACGTATTTCTATTCATGGCTCCAGTAGCTATCAAAATGCCTATAAACTTGATGGCGTCAGTTTTAATAATGACTTTGATCCGGCCAATTCGGGCAATGGTGAAACCAATACCCGTATTACCAGTGATGAGCAAGGGATGTATCTTGATAGTCGACTTATTGATAGTGTCACCGTTTACGATAACAATATTCCCGTTGAATTTGGCGGATTTACTGGAGGCACAGTTGAAGTACAAAGTCGTCGTTGGTCTGGTGAAACCCATGCCAATGCCTATTACCGTACTACCCGTTCAAGCTGGAATAATATTTTCACCGATCCCAAATTAAAATTTGATACTGCAAATAATGATTTTAGTAATCCAGCCCGTTTCCAGAAAAAATATGATAAACAAAACTATGGCGGTTGGTTTGAAACAGGTTTAACGGAAAATACAGGATTAATTTTCTCAGCTTCTCGTCGGGAATCAACCATTCCGATGATGATAAGTGCTGAAGGGGGTATTGTTCACACCCCTGAAGGCGAATTAGAGCATGTATTACAAAGCCCACATTATCGTGATCAAACGCGTACTTCAGATAACTACTTTATCAAATATTCTTGGAATATCTCTGATAAACAATCTTTTGATCTATCAAGTAATATTGCCCGCTATAAGAGCTATCTGTTCTCCAGCTCTGTGTATAACTCCGGTTATGATAATGAACATAATGGACTCAGTTTTACCGCCCTTTATAAGCATCAACTTGCGCTAGGAACCTTAGAGTTAACCGCAGGTTATCAAAATCTGGAAGATAAACGCACCAATGATCAAGACTACTTTATCAAAGTAGAAGATTACACTGATTGGCAACACCCTAATCAAGTCTCCAGTGGTGGTCAAGGTGATCTGCGTAGTAAACAAGAAACCTATAGCGCCAAGAGTATTATGCGTTTTGATCCTATCGTGTGGGGTACCGTCACTCATCGCCCCACCACCGGATTTGAAATTAGCCGCACCAAAGGCGCTTATATTCGTGATAAAACCTATTACAACTATACCTATCGCGGCATGACGGTCAATGATGAATGGATGGGAAGCTTATCACAAACGACGCGTTTTCTAGCGGGTACCCATAATGCGTCTTATACCAATTATTCATTTTTTATTGACGATAATATTCAATATAAACGCCTCACCTTACGTCCCGGTGTACGTTTAGATCGTGATGATTTTGTACAAAAAAACAACCTCTCACCTCGTTTAAGTGCTACTTACGATATTTGGGGCACAGGTAATACTTTAATTATTGGTGGGGTAAACCGTTACTATGGACGTTCAATGCTCACTTACGCCCTTTATGGTGCGCAAAATGCCGGTTTACAACACTGCTATTTTGACTGTCAAACATCGGAGGAAAAGTGGACTAATCGTACCGACTTTGATGGTGTTGATTCACTAAAAACCCCTTATAACGATGAATTCACTTTAGGTCTACAACAAGAGATAGCCTCAACCACTTGGCGTTTACAGTATGTGCATCGCAATGGTCGTGATGAGGTGCGTAGTGATACTAAATATCCAGACTCAACCATTGATGAAAAACGTGCTATTCGCCACTTCAATAATAATGGTCGTAGTACACACGATACCTTAACGCTCTCCGTGAGAAATAGCCAACCATGGGAGCTTGCTAAAGCCGATCACGTCTTTAATGCTTCGATTAGCTGGCAAAAAAGCAAAACCAATACGCCAAAAGACTCAGGTTATGCCAATTTTGATCCCAGCGTTCAAGGGATGAACTATGACAAGGTGTGGTATGGCGGAAAAATAATCAATGCCAAAGACTTACCTTCTGACAACTTTAACTCGCCGTTAAAAGTGACCGCTGAGCTAACCAGTGTTTGGGATGATGTAGGAGTGACTTGGTTTAACCGTTTGCAATGGAATGGAGCTCGTTCACAAGCAGAGAAAGCCAATAATGGTGCGCCAAAACCAAGTGAGTACGGCCCGCTATTTGAATATAAAAAACGTCATTACAGTAGTCGTTTTACTTGGGATACCAAGCTCAGTTGGCAGCCTGAATTTGCTTACGGTGTAGGTATTTCCGTTGAAGTGAATAACGTACTCAATACCAAAAATGTCAATGATTACATTACCTATCAAGATAAAGAGTACAAATCTTACGAGCCAGGTCGACAGTTCTGGCTACAAGTCAGCTATGACTATTAAAAATTGATGAAGTTAATGTGAGCAACCGAGTCAATAAACAATAAAAACATGACAAATAAGCAATGAAAACAATAAAACAATTTTTCTATTTGGTTTCACCTTTTTGGGGGCGGCGTACCGCCCTTTACTGCTGGTTCCTATTAATTCTCTCTTTAACGTTAACCCTCTCATCCGTTTGGTTTAACGTCAAAATGAATGAATGGAATGGCAGCTTCTATAACGCCCTACAACAACTCGATGGGCAAGCCTTATATAAACTGCTTCAACAGTTTGTGATTATTATTGCCGGATTAATTACCGTAGTCGTGATGGGTGATTTCTTACGCCAAAAAATGATCATTCGCTGGCGTGAAGGTATGACAGAGCAAGTGCTTGAGCGCTGGCTATCAAAAAATAGTAAACACTATATGTTGCGGTTAACCTCGCAAGAGCCAGACAACCCCGACCAACGAATTGCCGAAGATATTCGTTTACTAATTGAATCGACAATGCGCTTAACAGTGACCTTTTTACATTCACTGTTAACGCTTATCTCTTTTGCCACTATTTTATGGTCACTCTCTGGTGCGCTCTCTTTCTCTTTAGCAGGCAAAGAGTGGAATATACCGGGTTATATGTTCTGGGCCTGTATTATTTATACCCTTATCGGGATCACCATCACCCAGCTCATTGGTTCTCCATTACGTAAAATCAATATGGATAAACAGCGTAAAGAGGCAGATTACCGTACTGCGCTTATCACACGTAAACAACATGGTGATGCTATTGCTGGTCAACGGGGTGAAATGAGCGATCGTCATGAACTGATGGGACGCTTTTTAGGGGTGATCCGCAACTGGAATAACCTTATCCGTTATGAAAGAAACCTTGCTTTCTTTACTGTGGGTTATCAGCAAGCCACGGCAATGGCGCCAATTATTTTTGCTTTGCCAAAATTCCTCGCCGGCGAATTAATGCTAGGGGGATTAATGCAGTTACGACAAGCCTTCTCCAGTGTTGCTGGGGCATTAAGCTGGTTTATTTTCTCCTATAAAGAGATTGCCGCATGGCAGGCAACGGTTACCCGTCTTTATCATTTTGTGGTGTTGTTAGAGCATGATCACCAACCTGAGATCACCGAGTTAGATGATAAACAAACTAAGCTGACAGCCAATTTATCGCTATTTATGCAAGACGATAGATTATTAATTAACAATATTCACTTTTCTCTCAAAGCGGGTGAATTGGCGGTAATTGAAGGTAGCTCAGGTATCGGGAAATCAACACTGTTACGTGCGTTAAGCGGCCACTGGCCTTATTTTAAAGGAGATATTCAACGGGTAACCAATATCAGTTGGCTCCCACAACGTATGTATCTGCCTGTTGCCCGCTTAGATAGCTTATTGGCTTATCCTTGCCAAGCATCTCAGTTCTCACAACAAGAGTACCAAGAAGTGCTTCATTGGGTGGGGCTAGATAAAATAAAAAATCAGCTTTCACTGGAAACAGATTGGACAACACGCTTATCCGGTGGTGAACAACAACGTCTTATCTTTGCCCGTTTATTACTCAATAAACCCGATCTTATTTTATTAGATGAAACCACATCCGCTCTTGATGAACAAAATGCCCTACATATGTTGTTATTACTTAAACAGCATCTACCAACCTCGGGCATTGTCTTAGTCAGTCATCAGCGTTTCACTCACGCTATTGCCGAGCAAGTAATTTCATTACAAGCGCCGACTGCGTCCTCCTCTCAATCAGCTGGAGTTACTGAATATGTATCGTAAGTTACTGATTATCTCAGTCAGTTTATCACTTCTGGGTTGTGCAACAGGCAACTCGTCTGAGCATACCAATAATGCCCTTTCACTGCGCCCCGATATTCGCCATTTTACGCTTGATAATGGCTTAAATGTCTATTTGCTACAACGCCCACAAACGGGGGTTGAAATGCGTTTACTGGTGAAAAGTGGCTCGGTACAAGAAGATGAAAAACAACTTGGCTTTGCCCACTTTACCGAGCATATGGCCTTTAAAGGCACGACTCATTTTCCGGGAACAACTGGGTTTAAACAGCTTGAAAGCCTAGGAATGAAGTTGGGGAGTCATGTTAATGCGGCAACGAGCTTAAACTCAACAACCTATAAATTATCCCTGCCTAATGCCAATCCGACCCAAATAAAAACAGGGTTGAGGATCTTATCCGATTGGGCCTTTGGCATGACATTTGATCCCGTTGAGTTTGATAAAGAGCGTCCGGTGATCGTCGAGGAGTGGCGATTACGCCAAGGTATTGGTTTTCGTATTAATCGCCAACTTGAAGAGTTACGTTATTATGGCAGTCGTTATCTAGATCGTGATCCCATTGGGGACTTAGATATCGTTAAGCATGGTGATGTCAAAGAAGCAAAACGTTATTACGATACTTGGTATCAGCCTGAAAGAATGGCATTGGTGTTAGTGGGTAATTTTAATCAAGGTGATGCGATTGCTGATATTACCCAGATGTTCAATGCAAAAAATAGTGAAAACAAAGGCGTTGACTCTCCATCATGGCACCGCTTTATCGACAATAAAGATTTATTAGTAAAGACGATTTTTGATAAAGAGCAAGGCTCACGCATTGTGCAATTCACTCTACAGCGTACACTGCCTGCACCATTAAATAGTCGCCAAGGTCAATATGATGATTTAATGGACTCGTTGTGGCTCTCCATCTTAAACCAGCGCTTTTCAACCATTGTTGATAATGGGTTAGTGCCTTCCGTCAGTGCCAATACACAAGGTGCGATGTTAGATGCCCGTCGCTCACAACAATTGATGATTGCCCATCCTAAAGGGGATGATTATCAAGGTACATTAGATATTCTATTTACTGAAGTACAGCGTTTAGCCTCACAGCCAGTATCTCAGCAAGAGTTAGATAATGCCCGCAATGCGCTGTTAAAACGTCTTAGCCAACAAGCTGCTGGTGAAGAGCGCTATGAGCATGGTTATTTAGCTAACCAAATTACTACGGCACTTGAATTAGAAATGCCAATCCAAAGCAAAAAGCAGGCGTTAAACTTAAGTTATCAACTAATAAATAACGTTACACCTGATACCTTAAAACACTATTTTGCCCAATACCTAACACAAGCTTCACCACGAGTGGCAATTATCGGCCCAGATAGTGATAGTCAGGTATTTAGTGCCACTAAAGCCTCGCAACGCTGGCAAGAGATTAGACAATCTGATCCCGGTGCGTTTACATTGAAAACCCATGCGGTGGTATTAGATATTAAACCTGAGCAAACCGGTACTGTTGTCACCACACAAACACTTCCGATTGAAAAAACACAGCTGTGGACACTGAGCAATAACGTAAAAGTTATTATTAAAAATGACCAGTGGCTAAAAGACAATATCCAAGTATCACTGCGTATTCCCGGAGGTGTTTCTCTGGAAACAGGACAAAGTTTAGGCTTGGTTCAGTGGGCATTAAACTTACCAGAAGTGAGTGGATATGGGCATTACAACGCAAGAGAGTTAGCGTTATTTAGTAAACAGCATCAAATCAGTTTGCGTCCATACAGTGAGTTGTTATTCCACGGCTTGCGTGGCGAAGCGCCTATTGATGAGTTAGACACCTTGTTGGCCTTATTGCATTTAAAAGTGACAGCACCACAATTTAATGGGCAAAAATTAGAGCAACAAAAACAAGCAACGGCATTAGGGATCGCCAAAACACCAGTTGAACGTATTTTCTTAGATCATATTAATAAAGAGAGCTATCAAAACGGTGAGCGCTTAGTAATTTCGCCACAAGGCCCTTGGCAACAGTTTACCGCACAACAATTACAACAAACGAATCAATCACTTCTAGGACAGCCTGCCGATATGGTATTGGTGATTAGTGGGCCTATTAACCTAAATCAGGCCAAACCGATGATCGAACGTTGGATAGCAACGCTGCCGACACGTTCATCGCAACGTCTATTTTGGGCTGATCCGGCGATTAATCCCAAATTAAGCTCATTTAATAAAACCTACCCTATTGCCAGTAGCGATAAGAGTATGATCAGTATTCAATACGCAGCCAAAGCCCAATGGTCACAACAGCAACTGTTAGCACTTAACTTGCTTGATACCGTTGTCAGCCAACGTTTAAGACTTAATCTTCGTGAACGAGCGGGCGGGATCTACTCGCTAGGCTTTTCTGAGTCACTAACCAAGCTGCCAAGTAGTTTTTATACCGGACGTTTAAACTTTACCGCATCACCACAGCGGGCAGATGAATTAATTGCACTTGCGCGTAAAGTGGTCAATGACGTAAAACAAGCGGGTATTACCGATAAAGAATTACAAGAGGCAAAAAATATTTGGTTAACTGAATATGGGCAAGCCAAAGAGAGTGCTAGCTATTGGACTGATGCACTTGCTCAAGTGGCAACAGATGACCAACAATATCAACGACTATTAACTGAGACTGCGATTGTCAACGGAATAAGTGTCAGTGATGTTAATCAAGTTGCTCGTCAGTGGTTGGGTGAAAATGAAAAAATCTTCAAACTAACACCGCCAACAAAGCAATAAATTTCTATTTATCACTTTAATAATAAACGCCCAGCATATCTTTATTCTGGGCGTTTATTCATCTAACCTGAATAACTTAGCAATGTTTCATTCAATATTATTGTCTATTAAATTTATTAATCTTTTTTGAGCGCCCAACGACCACTACCCAAAAACATCACCGCAATCGCAGCAAACATATAGAAGCCAGCACTTTCAGGTGCCCATCCCCCCGTTTTGGGATCTAAGGCTAAAAGATCACCGGAATGTACCATCAGCACCGCAACCCCCATGGTTGCCGCCACAACAAATGCTGAAAATCGAGTAAATAAACCGATAATCAGTAAGATAGGACATAGAACTTCACCCAGTAATGTGCCATAAGCAATAAATGCAGGTAAGTTAATATTTGCCAACATTCCCTGTATACCGGCAAGTCCTCCTGGCTCCATTTTGTGTAATCCGTGTAATAACATTAAGACACCTAGCGAAACACGTAAAACAAACTTACCTAAATCGGGGTGGTTTGTAAGCTGATTAAATTTATTAATCATAACGTCTCCAAAATCAACAATGTGATGGGCATTTTTAATACGTATTAATGGGTATTTATTATTATATGATTAAAAAATATGAATGAGTGCAATTTTTATTATCATTATTTGTTATGGTTGACGAGGCATTTAGATTATTATCGTTTAATTAGGAGCTATTCACCTTTTCCATGATTAAGATCACAACTTATTAACATAATCAACTCTTAATCAGCAACTTCTCGTTATGCTATAGATATCTCATCTGACCAGTATAAAAAAGGTATCTGATGGCACACTATTCTTATTTATTTACTCCCCTTGATTTAGGGTTTACTACGCTTAAAAATCGTATTTTGATGGGCTCGATGCATACCGGACTAGAAGAAGATCCACATGATGCACCTAAGCTTGCTGAATTTTATGCTCAAAGAGCTGCAGCAGGGGTGGCACTTATTGTCACCGGTGGGATCTCCCCTAATAAGCAAGGTGTATTATTGCCACATGCAGCAACGCTAATGTCAGAAGATCAACTCGCTTCTCATCAATTAGTCACTGATGCGGTACATAAACAGGATGGGAAAATCGCTTTACAGATTTTACATACTGGTCGTTATAGTTATCAGCCTAATTTAGTCGCCCCTTCAGCGATCCAATCACCTATCACCCCTTTTATGCCCCAAGCAATGAGTCATGAGCAGATAGAACAGACTATTGAAGATTATATTCATTGCGCTAAGTTGGCTCAGAAAGCTGGCTATGATGGTGTTGAGATCATGGGATCTGAAGGCTATTTAATTAACCAGTTTTTAGTAAGTCATACGAATCAACGCGATGATCAATGGGGTGGCTCTATTGAAAATCGTTGTCGTTTTGCATTACGTATTTTAGCTGGCATAAGAGAAGCTGTGGGTGAACACTTTATCATTATCTATCGTTTATCAATGTTAGATTTAATTACCGAGGGAGCTAATGCCTCAGAGGTATTTTATCTTGCTCAAGCAGTAGAAAAGGCCGGAGCAACCCTAATCAACAGTGGTATTGGTTGGCATGAAGCCCGCATCCCTACTATTGCCACTATGGTACCAAGAGGACAATTTGCTTATGTCACTCGCCAATTGATGGGAAAAATCAATATTCCTCTTATCACTTCTAATCGTATCAATACACCTCAAGTGGCTGAAGCTATTTTAGCGGAAGGCTGTGCAGATATGGTGTCTATGGCGCGTCCTTTTCTTGCCGATCCGCAATTCGTATTGAAAGCGCAACTTGGTCGCGAGGATGAGATAAACACCTGTATTGCCTGCAACCAAGCCTGCTTAGATGAAATATTCAGTGGTCACCCGGCATCTTGTCTTGTAAACCCTTTTGCCTGTCGAGAAACAGAGCTTATTTTAACCCCGACTCAAGCCCCTAAAAAAATTGCTGTCGTTGGCGCAGGCCCCGCAGGATTAGCATTTGCCATTACAGCAGCTAAACGTGGTCATCATATTACTTTATTTGAAAAAGAAGACCGTATTGGTGGACAACTCAATATTGCCAGTCAAATTCCGGGTAAAGAAGAATTTAAAGAGACATTGCGCTACTTTAAGCGGCAATTGCAAATCACAGGGGTGATCGTAAAAAATAATACGGAAGCGACACTTTCCCATCTGCAACATTTTGATGAAATTATTTTAGCCAGTGGTGTTATCCCTCATATTCCAGAGATTGATGGCCATGATAATCCGATAGTAAAAACCTATCTTGATGTCCTTAAATACCATCAACCAACCGGCGAAAAAGTGGTGATTATTGGCAGTGGTGGTATTGGTTTTGACACTGGCCTTTATCTTACCCAAACAGGCCAATGCAGTAGTTTAAGCCCTTGTGCATTTAATAAAGAGTGGGGAATTGACCCAACACTTACGCATCGCGGAGGGATCACCTCCGCCGATCCTTTTATTAAAAAAGACAAACAGATTGTTATGACGCAACGTAAGAGTGGGAAATTTGGCTTAAGTTTAGGTAAAACAACAGGCTGGATACATCGCTTAACATTGCAGAAAAAAGGGGTCAAATGGCTAACTGGCTGCCATTATCAAAAAATTACCGAGCAAGGAGTAATAATTGAACATAATGAACAACAGCAACTGCTCGCGGCTGATAGCGTGATTTTATGTACCGGACAACAATCTTATCGTCCGCTACTGCAAGCGTTACAACAAGAAAATAAAACCGTCCATCTTATTGGCGGGGCAAAAGAGGCTAAAGCATTAGATGCCAAACGAGCCATTAAGCAGGGAACAGAATTAGCACTTACTATTTAACACTCGATTTATCATATCAATAACCAGAAACCCCATATAGTTTCCTATATGGGGTTCTGTTTTTATTATTAATTTTTGTTGTTACTTACTACCCTTCCTGTCTTACTACTCTTTATATCTATTTACTACTTATACTCTTTAGCCATTATTTTTTTCAGTTAATGGGTTGGCAACTAAACGCTCATCTTCGGCTATGCAGACCGTTGCGGTAAATAGCACATCAGTTGATGAGTTTAATGCAGTCTCTGCTGAATCTTGTAAGACACCAATCATCACACCTACCGCAACTACTTGCATCGCCAAATCATTACTAATACCGAACATGCTACAAGCAAGCGGAATTAACAGTAGCGAGCCACCAGCAACCCCTGATGCACCACAAGCACAAATAGCAGCAACAAGGCTTAGCAATAAGGCTGTTGGAATATCCACAGGCATACCCAAGGTATTTACCGCAGCAAGTGTTAAAATAGTAATAGTGATTGCCGCTCCCCCCATATTAATGGTCGCACCTAATGGGATCGAGACAGAATAGGTATCTTCATTTAAATTCATACGACGACACATTGCCATATTCACCGGAATATTAGCCGCTGAACTACGCGTAAAGAAGGCAGTAACACCACTTTCACGTAAGCAAGCCCATACTAATGGATAAGGATTACGGCGAATTTTCCAAAATACAATCAATGGGTTGACAACGAGCGCAACAAACAGCATACAACCAATTAAAACAAGTAAGACATGCAAGTAGCCAGCTAAAGCTTTAAAGCCAGTCGTAGCAATGGTTGATGACACCAAGCCAAAAATCCCGATTGGCGCTAAACGGATCACCACACGCACAAGGTTAGTTACCGCATCTGCAAAATCTTGTGTTAATGCTTTAGTCGTATCACTTGCATGGCGTAACGCTAAACCTAAGCCAATAGCCCAAGCTAAAATCCCCATATAATTGCCGTTAATCAGTGCATCTACAGGGTTAGCCACCACATTAATTAATACACCTTTTAAGACTTCAGCAATATTTTCAGGTGGCGATAGCTGTGAATCGTTGACAACTAGCGTTAATACTGAGGGAAACACAAAGCTTGCCACTACTGCTGTCAGTGCAGCAAAGAAAGTCGCGAGCAGATAAAGCACTAATATGGGACGTATACTGGTTTTTTGTCCTTGACGGTGGTTGGCAATCGAAGCCATAACCAATACCCAGACTAAAACAGGCGCAACGGCTTTTAAGGCACTAATAAATAAGTTACCTAATAAGCTCATCATTTTAGCCACTTCTGGTGCTAACCAAGCCAGTAAAATACCCGCAATTAAACCAGCAAGTATTTGTTTAACGAGACTTCCCTGAAAAAGCAGGTTAAGTACTCTGGATTGTTGTTTATCCATAGTTATTCCATTACTTAAAATAATATTTAAAAAAGCAATTGTGTGCTTGCTTTTGCCAGTATAAGGAAATGAATCTTGCTGAAAAGCTTATTTTGCAAAATATACATCATTAGCTATTTTTGTTAACAACAAAATAACACAATTGTGATCATAATAGGATTTTGTTCTTTTTAACGTACAGTCCACAAATGAAAGAAATTATTATTATCATAAGGTTAGATTTAATCGTTAAATAAAAAACTAACTCTTATACTATTTACCTTGATTTTTCTTAATCACTTGATGAGTTTAATTTTAACTTTTTAATAACATTTTAATCAGTTTAACTAGCCAATTGGCAACTTTAAAACACTTTTTTTGATGAATAAATAACCATGACATTAGCTTCAATCAGCAAGGAAAAATAATGCTTTTTTATCTCAGTAAAACATCATCATAGTAATTCTATTATTACGTTTTCTTAAGGTTTTTTCTTTAAAACAACGTATCCTAAACTGGAAAACAAAAGTGAATGTCTTTTTTCAAATATTCTTGCTCAATGAAGCGCTTGTAGGGTATTTAAGTGAAAAAATTTTCTGTCTAGTTTTTATTGATTTTGTTAGAGTGTTGCTGTTTTAAACAATGAAAAATAAACCCTATGATATGTATTACGGGTAAATAGATAACAAGAGAGAATGTTTTTGTATTTACCCCCGAATGACTCAGTTTTAGGAAGCCTTTTATATGGAAATCGTAAGAGAGCTGTTCTTGGCGCTTTGGCATCAAGATTACGAAACCTTAGCGAATCCCTCACTGCTTTGGATTATTTACATTTTATTATTCAGCATACTATTCCTAGAAAACGGAGTACTACCCGCAGCTTTCTTACCAGGAGACAGCTTATTAATTTTAGTGGGTGTGTTAATTGCTAAAGGAACCATGGGTTTTCCATTAACCTTACTTATTCTAACGGCAGGTGCTAGCTTAGGTTGTTGGCTGGGTTATCTGCAAGGGAAGTGGCTTGGTAACACCCGACTTGTACGAAGTTGGTTATCACATTTACCAGAACACTACCACCAACGAGCCCATGGACTTTTCCATCGACATGGCTTGGCAGCATTACTTATTGGTCGTTTTCTCGCTTTTGTTAGAACATTATTGCCGACTATTGCCGGCCTTGCTGGCTTACAAAACGGTCGTTTTCAAGTTTTTAATTGGCTAAGTGGTCTGTTATGGGTTGGTATTTTAACCACCTTAGGCTATTTATTAGGAAATAGTCCGTTATTCCGCCAATATGAGCATCATTTAATGAATTTTCTGATGCTACTGCCTGTTTGTTTATTAGTGATTGGCCTAATCGGGAGTGTATGGGTCGTCATTAAGAAGAAAAGTAAACAGAGTAATCAACCGTAATCTATCGCTATTTCTATTATTTTCTATAGCGTTAATATTTAGCATCTTAAAGCCTGTTTTATGATTAAAACAGGCTTTTGTTTTTTATTTCAAGCTATTACTGATTATTTTTTTAATATCACCCTTGGCAAGAATAAGACTTTTCTCTTTTTTAGGGAATTAAGTCATTATTTAATTTTATTATATGGTAAATCTAGTCTATTGTTATAGGTATAACCTCATATCTTGATTAAAGGAGTTACTCATGTCACACCAACGTTCAAATGAAGATCTGCGTAGTGAATTAAAATCTCTGGCTGATACTCTAGAAGAAGTTCTGAACTCCTCGGCAGATAAATCAAAAGAGGAATTACAAAGTTTACGAGAAAAAGCTGAATATGCGCTACGTGGCTCTCGTGCAAAACTCAGTGATGCAGGTAGAGAAATCGTCGATAACACTAAAGAAATGGCGGGTAAAGCGGACAACTATGTGCGTGAAAACCCATGGACAGGTGTTGGTATTGGCGCGGCAGTAGGTGTCGTACTCGGTGTTCTACTTTCGAAACGTTAATCCATAATGAGTGATACTCAAAGACCACAGGGCCCCGCATCCGGGGTTCTGAATTCTCTTAGTCGTATTGGCGCTGTTATCGTTGGCATGGTTGAAACCCGCCTAAAATTAATCGCCATCGAACTAGAAGAAGAAAAAATTACACTTATTCAGCTTATTTTAATGGCGGGGATCACCTTATTACTCACCGCCTTTGGCTTAATGAGTCTACTTATTCTCCTCTTTTGGGTGATCCCACCTGAATATCGTATTCATGCTTTAGCGATTACAACGGCTATTTTGCTAGTTGGTGCCTTAATAGGTGCTATCATGACATTGAGAAAAGCCCGTAATTCAACGCTGTTAGGTGATACTCGCCAACAACTAGAATTAGATAAGCGTCTTTTGGAGCAATATCGCGATGAGCAAACAAAATAGACGCACCTTAGCATTAGCAAGACGCAAAAAGCTGTTGTTGGATGAAATTCAACAACAGCGCACTCAATTAGCGCAAGAGGGGCAAACATGGTTAGAGGTCACAGCACCTTATGATAAAGCATGGAATATCTTAACCTCGTTAAAACCTATCTTGTTAATAGGGGCAAGCGTGGTATCTCTTTATAGCATTAAGCACCCTAAAAAACTGGTTCGTTGGGGACGACGGGCGATAGGCGCTGTTGGTTTAATACGCACATTACAGAAGTCTGTCAAAAAAACCGCTGACTAAACATCAATTTTTTTGTGTAAGAATGTTAATTCTTCTTAATATCCTCCATATTATTTTTTCTTTATTGTATATCTCAAGCCAAACAGTGGTTATTTACACTAAAAACTGGCAATTAAACAAATAAAATACAGATATATTAAATAATATAAAATTTTATCAGGAATAAACATCATGAAGAATTTTGAAAACATTGCCTTATTAATCGCACGTATTCTCATGCCAATTTTATTTATCAGCGCAGGGTATGGAAAAATTGAAGCCTATGAAGGTACTCAACAGTATATGCAATCAATGGGTGTTCCGGGAGCCTTATTGCCTTTAACCATTTTATTAGAGTTAGGGGGTGGATTAGCCATATTATTCGGTTTCTTAACTCGCACAACGGCTATCTTTACCAGTGTATTTACACTGTTAACCGCACTACTGTTCCACACTAACTTTGCAGAAGGTGCAAATCAGTTAATGTTTATGAAAAATATGACTATTGCGGGTGGCTATTTATTACTGGTTATCACAGGTCCGGGTAAATGGAGCTTAGATCGCCTACTTAAGAAAAATTGGTAATAATAGATTTAATAATAAAAAGATCCTCTAGGGGGATCTTTTTTAATTGCATTATCAAACTCTAGCGAACAAACTATTTTTTATCCGCGGCAAAGAGTTTAGGAATTTCACGTAAACACCAGGATTTAGCTTCTCCCATACTGTCTCTGCGCCACGCCATAATAATATTATTTTCATGATGATATTCAGGGCCAACCACACGTAAACGCCCCTCTTTTAAATCATCTTCAATTAAATCAATAGGCATAGTAGCAACCCCTAAACCGGCAATTAATGCTCGACGTTTATCTTCAATCGAACTCACCGTTAAACGACGCTGTTTATCTAATAACAGTACAGTTAAAACAGGTCGTTCTCTTGCGGTATCGGCGATAGCAATACCGCGATATTTTAAGCGAGTTTCTTCTGCAAGTGGTTCAGGTTCATTATGGATAGGGTGATCAGGGCTGGCAACATAGACACTGGTGGTATTATATAAAGGGCGGAAATTGATTTCTGATGAAGAACGAAAATGCATATCCGGTGAAATAACAATATCACATTTACCACTTTCTAAGCTTTCCCATGCCCCAGCAAGTACTTCGGTGACTAAAGAGAGTTGTGTATTTGATTTTTCAGCTAATTTTTCAACTAACGGGAATAAGCGAGATGCGGGTGTTAATGCTTCACACACAATCGTAATATGTGGCTCCCAACCGCGAGCTAGCGCTTCAGCATCAGAAGTTAATTTATCTGCAGCTTCAAGAAGAATACGCCCTCTTTCAAGTAACATTCTTCCCACATTAGTAAATTTAGTTCGATGTCCTGAACGGTCAAATAGCACAACATCCAAATCTTCTTCTAATTTCTGCATGGTATAACTGAGTGCTGATGGGACGCGATTTAGCTCATCAGCGGCGGCAGCAAAACTTCCTCTACGATCAATGGCATCCATCACTCGTAGAGATTCCAATGTAATGGCTTTATCTTTACTCATTATACTTATCTCTATCAAATAATTTGATTATTGGCACCAGATTAACTTGCTAACAATCTACAGTCCATATCTCTATGATGAATATATTGATTAATCGACTCGAAAAGTACCGCGATGATAAAATACAGAACAGCACAACAGTGTGGCAAAGCGGACTATGGCTGGCTACAAGCTCGCTACACATTCTCCTTTGGCCACTATTTCGATCCTCATTTTTTAGACTATGGCACATTAAGAGTACTGAACCAAGAAGTGCTCGCACCAAATTCTGAGTTTAAAGCAAAAACCTATCCTCATGTGGATGTCGTCAATCTGATCTTAAGAGGTGAAGCGACTTATCTTGATAATATGGGGCGAACACTTACCGCCAAACAAAACGAGTGTTTATTAATTTCGCCTCATAATACAGAAACTTACATTGAAAGAAATAGTAGTCCAGATACCCCATTAACTCGTATTCAATTATGGCTAAACGCGTGTCCACAACAAGAGAGCATCGCTTCACAAAAATTAGCTTTAAATGAAGATTTAAAATATCAATTATTGGCTTCCCCATCAGGGGATAATGGCAGTTTGATGCTAAGGCAAAATATCTGGCTCTATCATATTAATTTAGCGCAAGGGGATGAAATAACCTTGCCGATACAGGGTCAGAAAGGCTATTTGCAATCTATCAAAGGCGGTGTCCATTTCCAAACCTCAGAGCAAGAGCTTGGGGAAATCCGTTGTGGTGATGGTGCTTTTATTCAAGATAGCAATATGCTAGCGCTAAGATGTCAAAAGGCTTTTCGTGGTCTTTTTATTGATATCGTTTCTTAATCAGCTAGCGATATCAGTAAGCAATCATTTATCATCACACTAGCAATAGCAATAAAGCAGAAAACCCTCGAGCCACAGAGTGAATCGAGGGTTTTATATAAGGTGAGTTGACCGTTAAGCCGGGTTCTGTCGTGGACAACCATTCATCTAGGCCAGAACTTGCGCGCTGGCTCCAGCAACCTACCCGGGTTCAATGCGGGCCGCACCATAAGAACCCCTATTTGGTCTTGCTCCGGGTGGAGTTTACCATGCCACAAACTGTTACCAGTTGCGCGGTGCGCTCTTACCGCACCCTTTCACCCTTACCTGATCCTGTAAACAGGCCATCGGCGGTTTACTCTCTGCTGCACTTGTCGTAGGCTCGCGCCTCCCAGACGTTATCTGGCACCCTGCCCTGTGGAGCCCGGACTTTCCTCCCCTCTATCCGTCTCCCCGAAGGGACAACGATAAAGCAGCGGTTGTCTAGTCAACTCAGGGGGCGGATTATAAGGATTTTCCGCGTTAATGTATAGCGAAAGAAACAAAAAATCGTTTTACTGATCTTGTTCCGCTTCATTTTGCGCAATGACGTGTTTGTACAACGCATTTTTCTTCACGCCATAAATCTCAGCGGTAACTGCTGCCGCCTTTTTCAAAGGTAACTCTTTTTGTAAAATCGCCAATGTGCGTAATACTTCTGGGGCAAAATGGTCTTCTTGTGGCTTTTGATACCCTTCAACAATTAATACCATTTCCCCTTTACGGCGATTTTCATCTTCACGAACCCAGTTAAGTAATTCCCCAACAGGCATTCCTTGAATGGTTTCCCACGTTTTGGTTAATTCTCTTGCCAATACAACATAGCGCGCTTCCCCCCAAACCGTCACCATATCCGCTAAACTATCTAATAAACGGTGGGTGGACTCATAAAAGATTAAAGTACGTGGCTCTTGTGCTAAATCACGCAAACAATCTTGACGACTTTTTGTTTTTGCTGGTAAAAAACCTTCATAACAAAAACGGTCAGAAGGTAATCCGGCGGCTGATAGCGCGGTAATTGCCGCACATGCCCCAGGTAATGGCACCACTTTTATACCGTTTTTGCGACACTGATTGACTAAATGATAGCCGGGATCATTAATTAATGGTGTACCTGCATCAGAGACTAATGCGATACTTAGCCCTTGTTGTAATTTGCTAATTAATTGATCTGCTTTTTGCTGTTCATTATGATCATGTAACGCAAACAAACGTGCGTTAATGGCAAAATGCTGTAATAGAAGCCCTGTATGACGGGTATCTTCTGCAGCTATTAAATCGACATGAGACAGCACATCAAGTGCCCGCTGGGTGATATCGCCCAGATTACCAATGGGTGTGGGTACTATGTACAGTGTGGATGTCGTTACCGCTGCTCGATTAGGTTGATTCATTGTTTATTCCGAATGACCGATTTAAAATTGAGCATAATTATAAAACATCACTGGGTACAGTATGCTTTCCTCAATTTTTGTGCGTTTTAAAACAGGTTTATCCTATACTGCAATACTTTCTGCCTTGATTATGTCAGGTTGTACCCTGACGGGGCAACAACAACAGCCACTGACACCTGCTGAAAAAGCGCAAGTGGAAATGAAACAATTTCAGAAAGTCATTGATGATGCGAACGGACAAGCCTCTTTAGATGTGATCCGTGCCTATATTGGCCTAGAACCCCTTATCACTGATCCTGTATTACATCAGCAAAATATTGATGATACTTGGTTAACACTCACGAAGCTTACACCTGAGCAACGTCGTAGTGTGGTAATCAAAGCTGATGAAAATACATTACAAGGCTGGTTAGATTTACTCAACACTTATGAATATAACCAAGATGATGCGGATAAATTATCCCAAGCAATACGCGAATGGCAAACACGCTATCCACGCAATCCAGGAGCGCTAACATTACCGACGCTGTTATTGCGCCAATCACAATCTGCCGTCAGTAATAGCGGAAAAATCGCATTATTATTACCGTTAACAGGACAAGCTAAAGTATTTGGTAATGCTATTATGCAAGGCTTTACCGATGCTAAAGAAGGTTTACCTCAACCTCAAGCTAACGCAGCGCCAGAAGCCCCCCAACAAGATAGTTTAGCTTCCATTTTAGCAGAATTAGGTATTTCATCTCCGAATGCAGACACAGCAACAACGGAAAACGATAATTCAACGGATGATAATACAGCGGAAGGCGCTGAAAATAGTGATGCTACTTCAGCAAAAGAAACCGAAGCCTTTGCGGGTAATAGCCGCGTGCAATTAGATCCTATTGTCCAAAATAATCGCCAAGTGATTATGTATGATACCAATAGCCAACCCATTGATCTGTTACTGAAACAAGTGCAACAAGAGGGTGCTGATTTAATTGTGGGGCCACTATTAAAACCCGAAGTGATCAAAACTATTGAATTAAAAAGTGGTTTACCTGTTTTAGCACTAAATGAAGTTGATAATATTCCTCTTGCTACTACAGTGTGTTTCTTTTCACTTTCCCCAGAAGATGAAACTCGTAATGCGGCTCAACACTTACGCCAGCAACAAAAATCTAATCCACTTATTATCGTTCCTGACAATAAATTCGGTCAAAGAATGGCACAAACTTTTGCGGATGAGTGGCAGCGTAGCGGGGGGGGAACCGTCTTACAACAAACTTTCGGCTCTCTTGATAGTCTAAAAAGTTCAATTAATCGTGGCGTGGGTATTCGAATGACAGGAACCCCTGTATTGCCAACAGACAATGCACCACTGCCATTAGATACCGCTTCAATGCCAACAACAAACGGTGCTATCGATTCTGTGTATATCATTGCCACTAGCGATGAGTTAACATTGATTAAACCAATGATTGATATGGCAATCAGTACCAAAAAACGCCCACCGATTTATGTCAGTTCACGCAGTAATCAAGGGGGAATGGGGCCAGATTTTCGTATGGAAATGGACGGTATCCAATTTAGTGATATTCCTCTTATGACGGGAGCAAATTTACCGTTAATGCAAAAAGCATCCAGTAAATTTGCGAACGATTACTCATTAATGCGCCTTTACGCTATGGGTATTGATGCATGGTCATTAGCAAACAATTACAATGAACTCACCAAAGGAACCTTACAGTTCAATGGTGTTTCTGGCTCTTTACGTGTGGAAGATAATTGCACTATTTATCGACAACTCCCATGGATGCAATTTAAACAAGGTAAAATTGAACCTGTGGGACAATAAGTAAGCAATTTACCCCATAAACCGCCTCTTTGAAGTCTCCGGATAAGGAGTTGACTTTACCTTGAGGCGGTTTATTTATAAGAGATAACATCAGGAAATCATGGATGATTATTCCTAAAAGTACTTATCTAGTCGGACAATATTATGAGAGAAAAGCGTTAAATTACTTGCGCCAACAAGGGTTAAAGTTAATTGAGCGTAATGTCCGATATCCCTGTGGAGAAATTGATCTTATTATGCAGGGTAATAGAACATGGATATTTGTTGAAGTCCGCTTTCGGCGTAGTGCACAATTTGGTGATGCAATCAGCTCAGTGACCTACAGTAAACGGCGCCGCTTATGGTACGCCGCCAATTGTTGGTTAGCTCAACGCCAACAAAGTATCGAGACGGTTAACTGTCGCTTTGATATTTGTGCATTTGATCAACGCCAGTTAATATGGCTAAAAAACATTCTCGATCATACGGAATTTATTCGTTAAATTAGATTATATAGGTCTTAACGTGCTTGATAGAATAAAAGTCTGCTTTACAGAGAGTATTCAAACTCAAATTGCAGCAGCAGAAGCGTTACCCGATGCCATTTCCAGAGCTGCCATGATGATGGTTCAATCTTTGTTAAACGGACATAAAATATTAAGCTGTGGCAACGGTAGCTCAGCAGCAACGGCTCAACGCTTTGCTGCTAGTATGATCCATCGTTTTGAAACAGAGCGCCCAAGTTTACCGGCATTATCTTTAAATACCGACAGTGTTGTGATGACCGCCATTATGGGAAATCAGCAACATGATGAAATTTATGCCAAACAAGTACGGGCATTAGGGCAAGCAGGTGATGTACTGTTAGCTATTTCCACTCATGGTAATAGCAGAAGCATTATTAAAGCTGTTGAAGCCGCTGTTACTCGAGATATGACCATTGTTGCACTGACTGGCTATGATGGCGGTGAGCTTGCTGGATTATTAGGCCCTCAAGATGTGGAGATCAGGATCCCCTCTCAGCGTACAGTCAGAATACAGGAAGTGCAGATGTTAACGGTCAATTGTCTCTGCGACTTAATTGATAATACATTATTCCCACATCAGGATGACTAAGGAGTTACTATGAAATTGCTTCCGATTACCGCAGTACTTTGTTCCGCGCTATTGCTACAAGGCTGTATTGGTGCCGCTGTGGTGGGTACTGCTGCCGTTGCTGGCAAAACCGCAACCGATCCTCGTTCATTAGGACAACAAGTTGATGATGGCACATTGGAAGCCCGAGTTTCTGGTGCTCTAAATAAAAACCAACAGATCAAGAACAGTAATGCGCGCATTGTCGCCACCGCTTATCAAGGTAATGTATTGTTAACTGGACAAAGTCCAGATATGTCGGTTGCTGAGACGGCCAAACAAGTTACCAGCAAAGTGGAAGGAGTAAACAATGTTTATAATGAAGTTCGCCAAGGTGAGCCTGTGACATTAGGCACTGCTTCTTCAGATACATGGTTAACCACTAAAGTACGTTCACAAATTTTAGCTAGCGATGCCGTCAAATCATCTTCCGTAAAAGTGATCACCGAAAATGGCGAAGTATTCTTGTTAGGGATATTGACCCGTCAAGAAGGGGCTGCAGCCGCTAAAATTGCCAGTGAAACCAAAGGTGTTGTTAAAGTAACAACGGCATTTACCTATCTAAACTAAATGTATCGCTGATGGGTATCACGTGGTGATAGCGTATTATTTTACCAGTATCGGTCATTGTAACAGCGATAACCGATACTGGTACTCATAGTGATTAACGTCTCAACATACCTTTATCAATAATAAAATCGATAATCGTCTCTAAACCTACTTTCTCTTTTAAGTTAGTAAAAACATAAGGTTTCACAGGACGCATTTTGGCTGTATCCGCTTCCATCACTTCTAATGACGCTCCCACATAAGGCGCAAGATCGATCTTGTTGATCACCAGCAGATCAGAATGTGTGATCCCCGGCCCCCCCTTGCGAGGGATCTTCTCACCTTCTGCAACATCAATAACATAAATAGTAAGATCAGCCAATTCAGGGCTAAAGGTCGCACTTAAGTTATCTCCGCCACTTTCGACAAAAACAATATCTAAGTTTTTATGGCGCATCGCCAACTCTTCTACAGCAGCCAAATTCATTGAAGCATCTTCACGAATAGCCGTATGAGGACATCCTCCTGTTTCAACACCAATGATCCGATCCGCATCAAGAGCCTGCGCACGAGTTAAAATTTTTGCATCTTCTTGTGTATATATATCATTGGTAACAACGGCGATTTGGTAACTATCGCGCATAGCTTTACAAAGAACTTCTAATAGTGCTGTTTTTCCTGAACCAACAGGGCCACCAACACCAATACGCAGTGGTTGATTATATTCTTGCATCTCTTTATCTCATGAACGAAAAAGTCGAGTATATTGAGTTTCATGGCGACTACTGGCGATCACTTGAGCTGGCGTAAAACTGCCAATATCCTCTTGTGGCCAATGTGCCGATAACTCAACAATAGCGGGGATCTGCTCAGCTAGAGCAAACAACATTTTTTGCCCTGCGCTTTGCCCTAATGGCACCAGTTTTACCCCAGACATCACCGTATTTTCTAACCAGCCCCAAACATAGGCACAACAGAGCTTTTCACTATCGATATGCCAATGCACGGCAGCTAACGCAAACGCCATTAATTGCGTCTGTTTAACCCGCTGTTGTAACGTATCGTCTAATTCAATGCCTAATTGAGGAAGTAAACGGGCAAAAGCGATCCCCCGTTGACGCTCTTCCTGCCTTAACTCTTTGGTTTCGCGACTTGCGACCATAAAGTCACACCAATATTTCACTGTATCGCTATCACCCTTTGCCAAACTCGTTTGTAATTGCCGCAATATAGGAAGCTCGAGTGTGGCTAATGTTCCGGTCATTTGTGCGCTTAACCAATCTGACAAGGTTTCTGCTGAGCATACCCAACCTTTTTCAATGGCCCACTCTAACCCTTGAGAATAAGTAAAAGCACCTACCGGAAGAGAGGGGCTAACTAATTGATATAAGCGCAGATCAGCTAGCATCATGCACCTCCTTTGATGATCGCAGTGCCATTAATGGTGGTGATCATGGTGGTGGTGATGACCACCGGATGACCCACCATAAGCCCCCGGCTCAGGTTGGTATTTTTCTAAGCCAACCACCACCGTAGCCCCTAAGCCGCGAGCCATATCATCTAATACATGATCGTGAAAATAACGACACCAACCCGCTTCTATTTGCAATGGTACATGTCGGTTACCTAAGTGATAACAAACACGAGCAAGCAATAATGGATCGTCACTATAAACCGTTGATACTTGCTCTTTAGCCGCTTCAATGGTGACAACATCGCCCTCTTCTGACAGCAGAATATCCCCCTCTTTAAGTACGGTGCCTCGAGGCAAAAATAGCCCGGCTTCTTGCCCGTCACTTAAAGCCACTTTTAAGCGACTTTTGGTGCGCTCATCCATGGTAAGACAAAGGGTTAACTTTGGCTTTTCTGTAGAGGTTAGTTCAAGCGCTTTTTGTTGATCAATAATCTGAGTAAATTTTTTCATTCAATAAATTCTCAATAAAAACGCTGGTTAAAATAAGAAATAGCGTTGAGCCATCGGTAATTCAGTCGCTGGCTCACAAACCAGTGGTACACCATCCGCTTTAACAATGTAAGTTTGTGGATCTAACTCGATATGAGGAACATAGTTATTGTGGATCATCGAAGCTTTTGTGATATGACGACAGCCCTCCACACGACCAATTAAGCTTTTTAAGCCTAATTTTTCTGGCACTCCCGCCTCAATACCCGCTTTTGACATAAAGATCATCGACGTTTGATATTTGGCTTTTCCTAGACAGGCATACATTGGACGATAATGAACCGGTTGCGGGGTTGGAATAGCCGCATTAATATCCCCCATTGGCGCATAAGCGACCATACCACCTTTTATGATAAGTGCCGGTTTGACGCCAAAGAAAGCAGGATCCCATAGCACGATATCCGCAAGTTTACCTTTTTCTATTGATCCCACCGTATGAGCAATGCCATGTGCCAGTGCCGGGTTAATCGTGTATTTAGCGATATAACGTTTAATACGATTATTATCATTATCTGCGCTATCACCCGCTAATGTGCCTCGTTGCAATTTCATTTTATGTGCACACTGCCAAGTGCGTAAGATAACTTCTCCGACTCGTCCCATGGCTTGTGAGTCTGACGACATCACCGAAATTGCCCCCATATCATGTAAGATATCTTCTGCAGCAATGGTTTCGCGACGAATACGAGATTCAGCAAATGCCACATCTTCAGGAATAGAGGGATCGAGATGATGACAGACCATCAACATATCAAGATGCTCGTCCACGGTATTAATGGTATAAGGCATCGTTGGGTTGGTTGATGCAGGTAAAATATTGGGCTCTCCTACCGACTTGATCACATCAGGGGCATGACCGCCACCTGCGCCTTCGGTATGGAATACATGGATCACTCGACCGGCAATGGCTTTTACTGTCTCTTCATAAAAACCACCTTCATTTAAGGTGTCAGAGTGAATAGCCACCTGTACATCCATTTCATCGGCGACATTAAGGCAATTGTGAATTGCCATTGGCGTTGCCCCCCAGTCTTCATGTATTTTAAGACCTATAGCACCCGCTGTTATTTGTTCGCGGATTGCTTCGGGCTGACTGACACAACCTTTGCCAAATAAACCCACATTAATAGGTAATTCATCCACCGCCTCTAACATGCGGTACATATTCCAAATACCGGGGGTAACTGTGGTTGCATTAGTACCCGCCACAGGGCCTGTTCCTCCACCAATAAAGGTGGTTACGCCAGAAACGAGACCTTCTTGGGCTTGTTGTGGACAAATAAAGTGGATATGGGTATCAATACCACCAGCAGTGACTATTTTACCTTCTCCAGCGACAACTTCTGTTCCGGGGCCAATGACAATATCCACATTGGGCTGAACATCTGGATTACCTGCCTTGCCAATACCGACAATACGGCCATCTTTAATGCCAATATCTGCTTTTACAATGCCCCAATAATCTAAAATAATGGCATTGGTGATCAGAACATCGACACACTCAGCACTAACAACTTGGCTTTGCCCCATACCATCACGAATAACTTTACCACCACCAAATTTGACCTCTTCGCCATAAGTGGTGAAATCTTTTTCAATTTCAAGAAACAGCTCGGTATCTGCTAATCGCAAACGATCGCCTGTTGTTGGGCCAAACATATCCGCATAAGCTTGACGTGAGATAGTTTTCATTTTTTCTCACTCTCCAATTTACCCATCACTTTGCCATGAAAACCATAAATTTCACGTTTTCCTGCAAAAGCCACTAACTCAACAGTGCGACTTTGACCGGGCTCGAAGCGCACAGCCATACCAGCAGGAATATTTAAACGAAAACCTAATGTCTCTTTTCGTGCAAACCTGAGTGCCTCATTCACTTCATAAAAGTGGTAATGAGAGCCGACTTGTACAGGTCTATCGCCATGATTAGCCACCTGTATGGTTTTTGTCTCGCGACCAGCATTCAGTTCAATATCGCCTAATGCTGCATTAACTCTAATTTCACCGGGGATCATGTTATTACCTACACAATAGGTGAGTGAATTGAAACCAATTTGGTGCCATCGGGGAAAGTGCACTCTACTTGAACATCTTTTATCATCTCTGGCACCCCTTCCATTACTTGCTCTGCGGTTAAAACAGTACGTCCTTCACTCATTAATTGAGCAACTGTTTTCCCCTCTCGTGCGCCTTCCATAATGGCGCAACTAATCAAGGCGACAGCTTCAGGGTAATTAAGTTTTAATCCCTTAGCTAAACGTCTTTCTGCAACAAGGCCTGCAGTAAAAAGCAGTAATTTATCTTTTTCTCTTGGTGTTAATTCCATTTCTGCTCCTAAAATAAACGATTATGTCGCCCAGATCCGCGGTGGCTCAGGGCAATAACCTAGCCAGTGCTGTCTGACGATTTGCCATACTTGCGCAAAACACGCCATCATCGGCTCGGTTTGCGTCCCTAATACACGTAAAACTAAAATGCCATCAACATCCGTTAAACCATATTCAACTAGGGGATTTACCTTCTCTAAATGGTGTTGAATAATCTCTTTTAATGCATCGGTTGCAGGATAAATATAAAGCGAGCCAAACATAGGAAATTCACGCATTGCGGCAGCTTGTTTTTGTAAGCCTTCAACCCGCATTGACTCTGTTAAAATTAATCTCTCATCAACATAAAAATTTAAGCGCCCTTTTACCTTGCCAGTTTCAAACCACTCATTTAAAACTGGGCGTCCAAAACACTGCATTTCCCAGCCGATAAATTTCGCTGATGAGGCTAAATGAATATGTGTGGTTAAACACACTTGAGCATCAGGAAAAAAGATATTCTCTTGGGGTAACCACTCTAAAAAGCCCTCTTGTGCAACCGTCAATGTCTGCGTTTGCGATGCAGTACCTCCTGCACTACGATAAAATTTTGTCGCCCCCGGCGTTGTTAATAGGGCATGTGCGTAAGGTTGCACATTAATATTAATGGATAACGTATCACCACCGACCACCCCACCAGGAGGATGCAACAAATAGGTATGTGCAACACCTTGCTCTGGATAAAAAGGTCGCTGAACCATTAAGGGGCCGAGATGACGTTTTTCAGTAAGACATGTCTTCCCTCGCTTTAACTCATATCGTAAAGCGATGTCAGCAAGCCAACCCTTCTCAGAAAAGTCAGGCATACCCACTCCTGCCAACTTGGCAAAATTGATCAAATAAATCAGGAAATAGACGAATATATACCGCACTACCCATCAGATTATGTCATTCAAAATCACCGAGAAAATAATGAAATGAATGTTGGGTAGGGTGTGAATAAAGATAAATTGCATTTTCCTCAAACAGGATAAAGCGCTCCATCAATGCCGCGCGATTTTACACCGAGTTTCAAAAAATGCGTTTTAAATAAACAGCAATTTGTTTAGAAAAAATAACAATGGTAAAAATAAAAGTAAAAAATGAACAGATATCGATATTGTTATTGCTCAGCAACAAGATTATATTCTGAGCCACTCTTATACTATTCGGTATAACGACGCGGTTTCGCAATAGGAATATTGTGATAATAAAACCCATGCTTACTGCTTATAAGTTCACAAATTAAGTGGTTAACTTTAAGCTTTGTTTATTTTAACCCATGTTCATTTTGAACTTGCCTGTGGTATATCTAAGACAATGGAATACAAACACATACTTTCTTCTAACCAAATATCCTTAAAAACGTTTTACATCGAAAACCCGATGATCGCGATAGTATATGGTGCAAAAGGTGAGATTTGTATTAATGGGCAAACTATCACAGTCACCACTAATCTCACGTTGATTATTCCTAAATATAGTCAAGTTTCTTGTGATGTGACAAATTTTTTCCCGACCAAACCGATTGAATTACATACCTTAGTACTGTCTGAAACTGAATTACAATCTGTGTTCTCTTTACTCAAACCATTAATAAAATCAGGGGCGCCGATTACTCGTCATCTTCCAGATTATCATCTATCAACACCTGAGGTGGTTAAAACTAATTTTACGTTACTTCAGCAATGTCTACCGCTTGAACATGGCACCCCCTCTCAAGAGACCCTGTTTATGCAACAGAGCCTCTTTTTTATTTTGCTGGCGGTTTATCACGAAGGGGTCGATATTCTTAATATTTTTCGTTTTAATTATGATGAGCCAAAAAATCAGGCGATCACTCATCTAATAACACAAGATCCGCAACGTAAATGGCATTTAGAGGATGTAGCAAAAACGCTCTATACTACACCATCAACATTACGTCGCCATTTAAGTAAAGAGGGCGTTTCGTTTTGCCAATTACTGTTGGATGTCAGAATGGGGATCGCATTAAATTACCTCACCTTTTCTAACTATTCTGTGTTTCAAATAAGTCATCGCTGTGGTTTTGGTAGTAATGCTTATTTTTGTGACGCATTTAAACGTAAATATGGTATGACACCATCGCAATTTCGCACTCAATCTCGCCAAGCAAACGATCCGAATGCAATAGCAACAATGGCGTCACAAAATGACGAATCAATAAAAAAAGTATTTTAACGGTTATAACAACGCATTTTTGCTTAAAAACGAAGTTCCTCCCATTAACCGCATTTGATTTAAGATCCACTGCTGACGTTTTAGCAAATACGCGGAAGGCTTATTAACATGAAGAATATGTGGATTAGGTAAAACAGCGGCTAATAAAGCCGCCTCATGGGCGGTGAGTTGTTTAGCAGGCTTGCGAAAATAGTGCTGAGAAGCCTGCTCAACCCCAAAAATACCGTCGCCAAACTCTACGATATTCAGATAAACGGTTAAAATACGTTTTTTAGACCAAATTAGCTCCACCACTGGCGTCATTCCGGCTTCAAGTCCTTTTCTTATCCAACTACGCCCATCCCACAAAAATAAGTTTTTGACCGTTTGTTGTGAAATAGTAGAGGCACCTCGTATCGTTTTTGAGCTTTGCAGGCTATTTTGGAAAACTTTTTCAATCGCATCGAAATCAAATCCCCAATGTTTTGGAAAATTTTGATCTTCAGAGGCTATTACCGCTAAATAGATCTGTGGGGATATCTCATTTTCATTAACCCATGTAGAATGGGATACATAAGAAAAATCAAACTTACTCCACGAAGAAATTTGTCTTTGTAGCATTACAGCAGAAAAAGGCACCGGTAAAAAAGAAAACAGGACAACTATCCCTAACCATAAAGCAATTAGAATAATTAATAGTTTCTTTAACTTTCTCACTAGTACCATCTGCTGTATTCACTCTATTGTTATGCCATTTCTAGTACTTTTTTAACCAGCTTCTCAATCCCCACCTGCGCTTGTGCTATCGATTCTGCCAGCATATATGCAGGGGTGGTCACAACCCGATACTCATCATCAACCACTATTTCGTCGACAGGACAATTAATATGTATCCCTCCCATTTCGGTGATCATTTCTGCCGTTTTTGCATCATTACCAATGGTTAGTTTTACTGGGGCATTTAACATCTTTGGTAACATAACGGGGGCGATACACATTAAACCTAGTGGTTTTTTCTGTTGATGCATCTTTTGAACAAAAGTTAAGAGCTGTTGGTTAATTTCACACTGAACACCTTTCGTGGCGAAATTACATAAGTTCTTTGCTGCACCAAAACCTCCGGGGATAATTACCGCATCAAAGTTTTCAGCCTTAGCATCTGATAAAGGCGATATTTTTCCACGAGAAATACGCGAAGCCTCCTCCATCATATTCCTTTTTTCTGCTTTTTCTTCTCCAGTAATATGATTAATTACAGTAGGTTGAAAATCATTAGGTGAAAAATAATGAACCTCAGCTTTATTTTGGCTTAAAGCAAGCATTGTGAGCACTGATTCGTGAATTTCACTGCCATCAAAGACACCACAACCACTTAAAATTACCGCAATTGATTTCATATCTTTCTCCATTTGTAGTAGATTACTAGTTACCCATTTATAGGTGTAAACACCAATCGCCATCACATATTTAAATGTTTCTTGTAACAAAAAAACTTATATTTGCTATTTTGTTGCTTGTATGATGTATGGAATAGCTTCATCCTATTCGCCTATGTAATGATAATCAAAAAAGCGAGTAGAAAAGTTTCCCTGGTGTTGGCGCAGTATTCGCGCACCCCAACCTTCGGTTGGGGTTATTTTTTTCTAGCGTCTGCCAACCAGTTTCTTAAACTTTCTACATCCTTTCTCCAATCTCTTTCTAACTCGTCTACCCATTCCTGAACATTATCCCACCATGCAGGTAATTCTGGAGATTGGATCTGTTTTGCCAGTTGCTGTAAATGTTTTAAACCTATAGAGCCTGCCGCGCCTTTGATTTTATGTCCTTCCTCAGTGATGCCCTTTTGATCACGTGCCGTCAGATTAGATTCAAGGACAGACAGGTAACTTGGCATCATCTTTTCAAAAACATCTAAACCATCCGTGATTAATTGAGGTCCGACAAGTTCGATGTATTGATTCAGCATGTCGATATCGAGTAACTCTTCATTTTTACTCAACAATTGAGGTGACTCACTAGATGTCACGGAAACCGCTTCATCTCCCCAGAATTTATTAATAATGGCTGTCAACGCATCCACAGAAAGCGGTTTACTGAGCACATCATTCATTCCAGCGTCTAAATACTCTTTTTTGTCTTTTAAGACATTGGCGGTTAAGGCAATCAATGGCGGCAATTCACTGCTATCAAACTCTTGACGTAATTTTCTTGAAATATCAAATCCGGTCATATCAGGTAATTGAATGTCTAACAGCACTAAATCGTATTCACCCGGCTTAAACATTTGCAAAGCCTCTTGCCCAGTCATCGCCACATCTACCATGTTGCCTAATTTTTCTAATACTGAACATGCTACGATAACATTTAGCTCAATATCCTCAACCAGTAAGATATTAAGGGCAGGAAGCAATAATTCATCATCCTCTTCAAAATCACTTTGCTCTTTAATCGCAGGAGCGACAATGGAAAGCGTAAAGATAGAACCATGTCCTAACTCACTCTCCACATGAATATCGCCTCCCATATGCTGTGCTAAGCGTTTTGAGACAGCAAGACCAATACCTGTTCCCGTTGCAGAACGTCCACCTTGACTGTCGTTGACCTGATAGTACATGGCAAAGATTTTCTCAAGTTCACCTTGAGGGATACCAATACCACTATCTTTCACCTCAAAGAACAACTTATCAGGCGCTTCTTGCCAAATACGTACTTTAATTTCCCCTTCTTGGGTAAATTTCACCGCATTACCAATTAAGTTCCATAAGATTTGACGCAAACGAGTCCCATCGGTGGTAATTTTATGCGGTAACGTTTCTTGCGCTTCTAAGGTGAATTTTAACCCTTTAGGTTGGACTAATAATCCCGATAGGTTTTCTAAATCAGAGATAAATTCAGTAAAGTCGATAGGTTGATTATCAAGCTGGATCTTTCTGCGCTCAATTTTATCCATTTCAATCACATCATTAAAAATATTACCTAACGTTATGGCACTGACATGGATAGTTTTTAAGTAGTTGAGCTGTTCTGGTGATAATTCGGTATCCAATAAAATACGACTTAACCCCACAATCCCATTAAGCGGCGTACGTAGCTCATGGCTGATTGTAGAAATAAAGGTGGTCTTATCACGGCTAGCATTTTCTAACGCGTCTTGATAGCGCTTACGCTCTGTAATGTCACGTCCAAAGCCCATTAAGCCGTGACGCTTACCAATTCGGTCATAAAAGGGCACTTTGCGTAACTCAAAACACGCTTTACGCCCATCCGGATACACCAACCACTGCTCATAAGTGAGTGACACATTATGGCGAAAGACTTTCTCATCGGTTTCCATCACTTTGACGGCGATATCTTCGTCATACACATCCAGAGGTGTTAAGCCAATTAATTGCTTTTCACTTTTACCGGTCAATAGCTCTGTAGCACGGTTACAACCAGAAAATTCATTATCTTCGTTGCGATAGTAGACCAGATCTGGCGAGGCATCTAAGAAGGAGCGTAACAAGGAAGATTGTTGCTCTAGTTCAATTTGCGTCAATTCACGACGCTTCATTTCACTTTTGAGTTTTTCCAATAGTTCAAGATGGGCTTTTTCTACTTTTTCACGCTCTTGGATCTCTAAATTTAATTGCTCAATATTCTCTTTTAATTGTGAATTCAGCTCTAAGTCTCGCTGTCGCATTACGCCTAATTTATCGACCATCCGCGATAAACGACGTCGTGATTCTTCAAGTTGCTCTACCACCACGGAAAGAAAATAGACAGCCCAAGGGGTAATAATCAAACCAAAGAAGATAGAGCGTACCAGATCGATACTAGTGACATCACCGGCAAGTAGGAATGTCACGGCCATCTGTACGACCATCGCTAATACAACCAATGCGGATGCTAACAGTAATGAGAAGCGGATTAACCCTAGCCTCATCATTAAATCTACATAATATTGGGCAAGCCCTTTGAGCAATTTCATTGAAAACTCCAATAGATTGAATCTAGAGAATGATACCTTAAAAATACATTGACGAAGTGGTGAACATTCAGAAAATTGTAGCCAAAACACGATTTTTCACCTTGTATCTTGCCTTTGCATTATTTTGTATCAGTGATCCTCCTTTTTCCCGAGGGTATTTATAAAAACAATTTATAGAGGTATTACATAAATAATAGTTATATTCTTTACCAAAGAGAGAAATTAAAAAATGCAATTTGTCTTTTTTTAGATAAAAAGTATAAAAACAATAAAATACTAAAATAGATTAATAATTAAGATAAATTCACTGGCATTATCTAACATCAAAGAATGCAATAAAGCAGAACCCCGTAAAAAAAGTGAGATAGCTCACACTCACCATCCCATAACCAATGAAATAATTTTCAAATAATATTTTTATTTATCAAATAATTAAAGAAAAAAAACACGCATCACGCTGGCTATAGTCAAATATCCTTGCTGATTGACCTGTTTTTTATTTATCGATAATTTGACTAGTAGCTTAGCAAAATAAAAAACCGAGATAGCAAAGCTAAAGACACCATCACCCGATGAGCACCCATAAATTTACCTACACCCTTGAGACAAAATCGTTCCTTTTGCGCTCGTTCTTGAGGTGCCCATAAACTGAGTAGGAAGCAAACTATGCTCTATCAAAAAACAGCGGAAAAAGAGAATTGTGGTTTTGGGTTAATAGCCCATATTGAGGGGAAAGCCAGCCATAAAATTGTCAGAAATGCGATCCATGGCCTTGCCCGTATGCAACATCGTGGCGCGATCCTTTCTGATGGAAAAACCGGCGATGGTTGTGGGTTATTATTACAAAAACCAACGCGCTTTTTTCAGTTAATTGCCGAAGAAAATGGCTGGCATTTAGCGAACAATTACGCAGTAGGCATGCTGTTTCTAAGCCAAGATAATGCTATCGCTGCACAGTGCCGTCAAATTGTTGAAGAAGAATTGCAACGAGAAACACTCTCTATCGTTGGCTGGCGTAAAGTACCAACTAACACAGATATTTTAGGCAGTATCGCCCTCTCTTCTTTACCGTCAATAGAACAAATTTTTGTCAATGCACCTGCCGGATGGCGTATTAATGATATTGAGCGCCGCTTATTTGTCGCTCGTCGCCGAATTGAAAAACGTATTACCGATAATGATTTTTATATTTGTAGCCTCTCTAATTTAGTGACTGTCTATAAAGGGCTGTGCATGGCAATTGATTTGCCTCGCTTTTTTACTGACTTAGCGGATTTACGGATGGAATCGTCCATCTGTCTTTTTCATCAACGTTTTTCCACCAATACCACCCCAAAATGGCCGCTTGCGCAGCCCTTTCGCTATCTTGCCCATAATGGTGAAATCAATACCATTACCGGAAATCGTCAATGGGCAAGAGCAAGAGCCTATAAATTTCATACGCCGCTGATCCCCGATTTACAAACTGCAGCGCCTTTTGTAAATGAGAGTGGCTCAGACTCAAGCTCACTGGATAATATGCTCGAACTCTTTCTTAATGGGGGGATGGATATTGTCCGCGCTATGCGCCTATTAGTGCCACCCGCATGGCAAAATAATCCACAAATGGATGATGATCTACGTGCTTTTTTTGATTTTAACTCTATGCATATGGAGCCTTGGGATGGACCTGCGGGGATCGTGTTATCTGACGGTCGCTATGCAGCCTGTACACTCGATAGAAATGGCCTGCGTCCAGCTCGCTATGTTATCACGACCGATAATATTATTACCTGTGCTTCTGAAATTGGCATTTGGGATTATCAACCTGATGAAGTTCTAGAAAAAGGGCGTGTCGGCCCTGGCGAACTAATGGTAATAGATACTTATCAAGGTCGCATTTTACATTCTGCTGAAACTGACGAAGATTTAAAAAGGCGACACCCGTATAAACTTTGGTTGGAGCGTAACGTTAAACGCCTGATCCCTTTTGAGCAATTGCCTGAGCCACAAGCGACAGGAGAGCGCGCTTTTGATGATAGCTTACTGGCGACATACCAAAAACAGTTCGCTTATAGCCAAGAAGAGCTGGAAACGATTTTGCATGTACTGGCTGAAAATGGGCAGGAAGCCACCGGCTCGATGGGAGATGACACGCCTTTTGCCGTACTTTCTCAGCGCCCACGCTTAATTTATGACTATTTTAGACAAAAATTTGCGCAAGTGACCAATCCGCCGATTGATCCATTAAGAGAAGCGCATGTGATGTCTTTAGCAACCTGTATTGGTCGCGAAATGAATGTCTTTAGTGAAGCGGAAGGACAAGCCCATCGCCTCAGTTTTAAATCACCCATTTTGCTTTATAGTGATTTTCAACAATTACTCAATCAAGAAAGCCCTTATTATTCATCCATCACGCTAGATATCACCTATCAACCGACTGAAAATAATTTAGAAACCGCACTACACATCTTATGTGAAACGGCGCAACAAGCGGTTAATCGTGGTGCAGTATTACTGGTTTTATCCGACAGAAATATCACTCAAGCGCGATTACCTATTCCTGCGCCTATGGCAGTAGGCGCGGTACAAAAAGCCTTGGTAGATAATAATTTACGCTGTGATGCCAATATTATTGTTGAAACCGCAAGCGCCCGTGATCCCCACCACTTCGCTGTACTATTAGGTTTTGGCGCAACCGCTATTTACCCTTACTTGGCTTATGAATCCTTAGCGCAACGAGTCGATAAAAAAATATTGTCGGGTACTTATGCGCAAGTCATGCTCAATTATCGCAATGGGATCAACAAAGGTCTGTATAAGATAATGTCCAAAATGGGGATCTCCACCGTTGCCTCTTACCGTTGCTCACAGCTATTTGAAGCCGTAGGGTTGCATGATAATGTCGTTAAACGTTGCTTCGATGGGGTTGATAATCGTATTAACGGTGCAGATTTTAGCGATTTTGAACAAGACTTATTTAATCTATCCAAACGTGCTTGGCTAACTCGCTATCCTCTAGACGCTGGTGGGTTATTAAAATATACCCATCAAGGAGAATATCACGCCTATAATCCTGATGTGGTTCAAGCGTTGCAAAAAGCGGTAAATAGTGGTGACTATGCTGATTACCAACATTATTCCCAATTAGTGCAACAACGCCCTATTACCACCTTACGTGATCTATTAGCTCTCAATGACACAACCCCTATTGCAATTGAAGATGTCGAAGCAGAAAGTGAACTGTTTAAACGCTTTGATACTGCGGCGATGTCAATTGGTGCATTAAGTAAAGAAGCCCATGAAGCCCTTGCGCAAGCAATGAATACCTTAGGCGGATTTTCAAACTCTGGAGAAGGTGGTGAAGATCCGGCACGCTACAACACCAACAAAGTTTCGCGTATCAAACAGATAGCTTCAGGTCGTTTCGGTGTCACGCCGTCTTATCTAATGAGTGCCGATGTATTACAAATCAAAGTGGCACAAGGGGCAAAACCCGGTGAAGGTGGCCAGTTACCCGGTGATAAAGTTACGCCCTATATTGCGCAACTGCGTTATGCCGTACCGGGCGTCACACTGATTTCCCCGCCTCCCCATCATGATATCTACTCTATTGAAGATTTAGCACAACTGATTTTCGATTTAAAACAGATTAATCCCCGTGCGCTTATTTCTGTCAAACTGGTCTCTGAGCCGGGCGTTGGTACAATCGCCACCGGAGTCGCTAAAGCTTATGCAGACTTAATTACTATTGCAGGTTATGACGGCGGTACTGGTGCCAGCCCATTAACGTCAGTTAAATATGCAGGTAGCCCTTGGGAATTAGGGCTAGTAGAAGCGCAACAAGCATTAGTTGCCAACAATCTGCGTCATAAAGTGCGCTTACAAGTTGATGGTGGATTAAAAACGGGGGTTGATATTATAAAAGCGGCCATTTTAGGAGCTGAAAGTTTTGGTTTCGGTACCGGGCCAATGGTGGCGTTAGGCTGTAAATATCTGCGAATTTGCCATTTAAATAATTGCGCTATGGGGGTTGCAACCCAAGATGAAACCCTACGTCGCCAACATTTTCATGGTTTACCTGAGCGCGTTATCAACTATTTCCGCTTTATTGCCCAAGAAACCCGTGAACTTATGGCACAACTTGGCGTAAGGAAAATAACCGATTTAATCGGCAGAACGGATTTGCTTTCTTGCTTAGAGGGGATAACCAGTAAGCAGCAAAAATTATCACTCACAGGATTATTAGAAACCGCTACCTCTCCTACAGGTAAAGCGCTCTATTGTCAGGAGCACAATGATACTTATGATAAAGGAGAATTAAATCAACGTATTGTTGCGCAAACCATCACGGGCGTCGAACAAAAGATAAGCCAAACCCACTATTTTTCCATTCGTAACACAGACCGTTCAGTGGGAGCCACGTTATCCGGGCTCATTGCCAAAACCTATGGTGAAAGTGGTTTATCTGCTACACCAATAAAACTTCACTTTACGGGTACTGCTGGTCAAAGTTTTGGCGTCTGGAATGCGCAAGGGGTGGAATTAACCTTAGTGGGTGATGCCAATGATTATGTCGGGAAAGGCATGGCGGGTGGACGCATTGTTATTTCACCGCCAGTCGGTTCTGCCTTTAAAGCCCATCAGACCACGATTATGGGAAATACCTGTTTATATGGCGCAACAGGTGGAAAACTGTATGCATCTGGATTAGCGGGTGAACGTTTTGCAGTCAGAAACTCTGGCGCCATTGCGGTGATTGAAGGGGTTGGGGATAATGGCTGCGAATATATGACCGGCGGTATTGTCTGTATTCTTGGTAAAACAGGGATTAACTTTGGTGCAGGGATGACGGGGGGCTTTGCCTATCTGTTAGATGAAGATACCACACTATCACAACGGATCAATAACGCCTCTATTGAGCTTCTTCCCGTGGCTAATTATGCGATTTTGGCAGAGCATCTTCGCGGTATGATCGCAGAGCATGTACGGCTAACTGGCTCCCAACAAGGAGAAAGACTACTTTCTCAATGGGAATATTGGTCACAACACTTTAAATTAGTCAAACCTAAATCGAGTGATGTTCATGCCTTATTAGGTCATCCTCGCCGTTCAGTCGCTGAATTACGCGTTCAGGCACAATAGGAGAAAAATGATGGGTCAGAATGTGTATCAATTTATCGACTTAAATCGCGTTGAACCGACTAAAAAGCCGTTAGCTGTGCGTAAAATTGAGTTTGTCGAGATTTATGAGGCATTTTCTGCTGAGCAAGCCTCTGCACAAGCCGATCGCTGTTTAGACTGTGGTAATCCTTATTGTGAATGGAAATGCCCAGTGCATAACTATATCCCTAATTGGCTAAAATTAGCCAATGAAGGACGAATAATAGAAGCAGCAGAGCTTTCTCATCAAACCAATAGCTTACCGGAAATCTGTGGTCGTGTTTGTCCACAAGACCGATTATGCGAAGGCGCTTGTACGTTAAATGATGAATTTGGTGCGGTCACTATTGGTAATATAGAACGCTATATCAATGATACCGCCTTTGCGCTGGGCTGGCGCCCTTCCCTGTCTCAAGTCACCATGACAGATAAAAAAGTCGCCATTATTGGTGCAGGCCCTGCGGGATTGGCTTGTGCTGATGTGCTGATCCGCCAAGGAGTAAAACCCGTAGTCTATGATAAACACCCTGAAATCGGTGGATTACTCACTTTCGGTATTCCCTCTTTTAAACTTGAAAAATCGCTGATGGTAAGACGACGCGAGTTATTTAGCGAAATGGGAATAACCTTTTGTCTTAATACAGAAATAGGCAAAGATATCTCACTAAAAACACTGATAGAGCAATATGATGCTGTTTTCCTTGGCTTGGGTACTTATCAAAGTTTGAGTGGTCATTTTGCCCATGAGAACGCAATGGGGGTTTATAATGCCTTACCTTATTTAATTGGTAATACTCGCCATTTAATGGGTTATGCAGAAGATCCCCAATCACCTTATATCGACCTCAATAAAAAGCACGTGGTGGTGTTAGGGGGTGGGGATACGGCGATGGATTGTGTACGAACCGCTATTCGCCAAGGTGCCACTAAAGTAACTTGTGTTTATCGTCGCGATGAAAATAATATGCCCGGCTCTAAACGTGAAGTAAAAAATGCCAAAGAAGAAGGTGGCGAATTTTTATTTAATCGCCAACCCCTTGATATTGAAGTAGATGCTAATAATAACGTCATCGGTGTTCGTGTAATAAAAACACAAACCAACGGGGAATTAAAATATATAGAAGGCAGCGAACATATATTATCCGCAGATGCGGTTATTCTTGCATTTGGTTTTAAACCTGCACACTATCCGTGGTTAGATGAAAATAATATTCAATACGCATCATCGGGTAGAATTATTATTAATGATGATCCACTATTACCTTTGCAAACGACCAATCCTAAGGTGTTTGCTGGAGGTGATATTGTAAGAGGCTCCGATCTGGTGGTCACCGCGATAGCACAAGGAAGAGAAGCAGCGGAAGGGATCTTGCGTTATTTATCTTGTTAAAGATAGCAATATTCAATATTACTTATCTTTAATACTAAAATAGTAACAATACAATTTTATTTATAAATTACCCTGTTTTATTAAAATGGGGTAATTTATTTTTAACTATTATAAATATTAATCCCCCCTCCTAAAAACAACTATTTTAATAATTATTCTCATTATTGTTTAATAATAATTTCCTCCAACACCTTTCTACAAAAAATAGTTGTTTTATTTTGTATAAAAATAACATCTATGCTCTATAGTTAATTTAATTTATTTTCCTAATTTTTACTTTATCTATTTTTATTTAACTTTTACGCTAATTTTTGTCCATCATTATTTGACTGCAATTGTTAATAACATCACAGTCTAAAAAAATAGATTTTATTTCAGTGCGCAAACTTGATAACAATCAAATATTGTCAGCCTAGCAACTTCATAATGGAATTACCTGATAACTTTACCGAAAAATATAACTTATTGATATTGGGTTATTTTATTCATTAAGCACATTGTCATAATTAACTAGGGGATCACCATGGTGATGCAACTTATAGCCGTAGCCGTTATTATCGTAACGGTCTATTTGCTAATAAAAAAATATGAAACCCGTATGGTATTGATCGGTGCCGGCTTATTGTTATGTATTTTAAGTCTGACACCGCTCGATGCTTTCACTGCATTTAGTGATCGCATGGTTTCATCATCATTAATTCAAGCTATCTGTTCAAGTATGGGTTTTGCCTACGTGATGAAATACACCAAGTGCGATATGCACTTAGTCCATGTTTTATCAAAAGTCCTGACTCGTCTTGGTTTCTTTCTTATTCCAGCAACAGTGATCGTCACTTATTTTATTAATATTGCGATCCCATCAGCAGCCGGATGTGCAGCGGCCGTTGGTGCAACGCTTATTCCGTTATTAATCGCGGCACGTATTCACCCCGCAATCGCAGGTGGTGCGGTGTTATGTGGTACTATCGGTTCCATGTTAAGCCCTGGTATGTCACATAACGCTTTTGTAGCGAATATGGCCAATATGGAAGTCGTCGATTTAATCGCTCGCCATAGCCCATATAGTTTAATGGCAGGAGCAATAGCAGCAGTTTCACTCGCTGTTGTCGCTTTAGTGAAAAAAGAGTTTAAAGTCTCTTCTGTAGCCACAGATGTCGCCAACTCATCTTCTCAAGCAACACCAGAAGCAGTACGCCCTAATTATTTATATGCAACTGCGCCTTTTATCCCATTAATTCTATTAATACTGCCTTTCTTCGAAACATTTAGTACTTTTAAACTATCTGTGCCAGCAGCAATGTTAATTGGTGCCATTTATGCACTGATCATCACATTAACCAATCCGGCTCAAATTACTAAAGAGTTCTTTAAAGGGATGGGTAATGCTTATGGGGATGTGCTGGGGATCATTATCGCAGCAGCCGTATTTGCAGCCGGTCTAAAAGCATCAGGTCTGATTGATGCCTTTATCAACTTCTTAACTCACTCACCTGAATTTGCCCGTTGGGGTGGTACATTAGGGCCATTCTTAATGGGGATTATTACTGGCTCTGGTGATGCTGCAGCATTTGCTTTCAACGAAACCGTCACACCACACGCTGCACAATTTGGTTATGAAATTCCTGACATGGGTATGGCAGCAGCATTATCAGGCGCATTAGGTCGTACAATGTCACCATTAGCAGGGGCAGCCATTGTTTGTGCTGGTCTTGCCAATATCAACCCTATGGAAATCGCAAAACGTACTGCACCGGGTATGATTATCGGCGTCATCGCTGTTGCGTTATTCATGTTATAAGTGGAGAAATGATTATGTCAGTTTCACTAGAACAATTAATTAAATGGCGTCGCGAATTTCACCAATACCCTGAAATTGGCTGGTCTGAATTTTTAACTACTGCCAAAATCGTCAAAGTGCTACGTGGCTTAGGATTAGAAGTTAAAGTCGGCCCTGAAGTTATTAACCAAGACTTTGCTTTTGGACGCCGTCGTCAAGTGGTTGAAAAAGGATTGGCGGTAGCAAGAAAACACCATGTTGACGAAGCACTGCTTGATGAAATGCAAGAGCTTACGGGTTGTGTCGCTATTTTCGATAGTGGCAAACCAGGGCCTACTGTTGCACTACGTTTTGATATTGACTGTGTTGGGGTAACAGAAACAACAGAGACTCAACATCGTCCACAGGTAGAAAATTTCGCCTCTTGTCATCCAGGCGAAATGCATGCTTGTGGTCATGATGGTCATATTACTATTGGTTTAGGGGTTGCTCACTGGTTAGTCGACAATAAAGATAAAGTGAGCGGTAAAGTAAAAATTTTATTCCAACCCGCAGAAGAAGGCGTTCGTGGTGCAAGAGCAATGGCGGAAAGTGGCATTGCTGATGATGCAAATTACTTCTTAGGCTCACACTTAGGCTTTATCGCCAATAGTGGTGAAATCGTTCTTAACCCAACTCATTTTTTATGTACCACTAAATATGATTTCCGTTTTAAAGGTACGCCTTCTCATGCGGGGGCAGAGCCAGAGCTAGGTCGTAACGCATTAGCAGGCGCTTGCCATGCCGCAACACAAATGCTGGGGATCTCTCGCCATGGTAAGGGGATGTCTCGTATTAATATTGGGGTATTAAAAGCTGGTGAAGGTCGTAACGTCACTCCTGCCAATGCCGAAATGCAAATCGAAGTGCGTGGTGAGAATGAAGAGATCAATAGCTTTATGGCTGCCAATGCTGTACGTATGGCAGAAGGTGCCGCACATAGCTTCCAATTAGAAATGGAAAGCGAAGTGATGGGGGAAGCGGTTGATTTAACCAATGACCAAGAACTGATTGATGTGATGGCCAAAGTGGTGGGTAAACACCCAGAACTCACTGCGATCCCAACCCGTCCATTCGGCGGAAGTGAAGATGCAACGGTGTTAGCAAAACGAGTACAACGCTGTGGTGGTAAATCTCTTTACTTTATTGTTGGTGCCGATAGAACTGCCGGACATCACCAAGCAGGCTTTGATTTTGATGAACAACAACTGATGACTGCGGTAAATCTTTATACGGGTTGTTTAGAAGAATTACTGAAATAATCTCTTTTATTTAATTGACTGATTAAAACGCTCTATATCACTATAGGGCGTTTTTTTATGCTGTTTTATCGTACAAAAAAATTTAAATTAACCTATTGACCCTTACGTTACGTGAGGTTTTAACCTGCATGACATACAGGAGGTGAAGATATGCTATTTCAAGTAGGAGAGATCGCTAAAAAGACGGGATTAACGGTCCGTACTCTCCATCATTATGAAGAGATAGGTTTATTGCAACCGACTGCAAGAACCGATGCAGGTTATCGACTCTATGATATGAAAAGCATAGAGCGATTAACGCAAATTCAAATGCTACGTCAAATTGGCGTCAAACTGAAAGACATCGGTCATATTCTTAATGGTCATAGTGCAGAGATAGCTTGTTTAATTGAAGAGCGCATTAGCCAATTAACCACGCAAATGCAACAAATTGCCAAATTGCGTTATCAGCTAGAGCATGTTCAACAACAAATACAAACAGGCACTCCATTTACGCAACATGACTGGTTTTCTTTATTGGAGATGATGTCTATGTACGATAAATATTTTACTTATTCTGAATTAGCGCAGTTACCCCTCTATACTGCGCACACATTAAAAAGCCAAGCATGGCAACAGCGTATTTCAACTGTCAATAATTTGATTAAACAAGGTAAATCTGCCGATTCAAATGAAGCCATGCAAGTTTCAAGAGAGTGGATGATAGCTTTAGAGCAAGATACTGGGGGAAATCCCGACTTTTTTGTCCGTTTAAATAAAATGCATATTTCTGATGATAAGTTTGCGACGGCTACCGGTATTACTAAACAGATGATAGATTTTGTTGCTAAAGGCTTTAGCGAATATCAATTATCTGTTTTTAAACCTCATCTGACTCCGGAACAATTTGCCGTAGTACATCAGCACTATTTTGATGCTGGCAGTGTCTGGCCTGAGCTTATTTCTGGATTATATAATGCACTCACTTGCGGAGAAAAAGCAGATTCAGAGCAGGTGCAAAACCTCGCTAAGATGTGGCTAAATATGTTCAATCAGTTTACACAGGGTGATAGTGATATTCAGGCCAAGATCCGTACCATTTATCAAACTGATCATGAAATCGCTAAAGGTACATGGATGACACCTGAGATTGGTCAATATTTATTTACGGCTATTAGTTTGCTAGTGCAAAAATAGCGTTAATTGAAAAATCAAATAGATATAAAAAAAGCCCAGTATTTAACTGGGCTTTATGCAATGAAAATAAAAACGTTATTTATTTCACTACACGCAATGATGGGCGACCTGTTGGACGAGGAGGCTCAGGATCATCATCTGGAGAAGATGGGTTTTCAGCCTGTGTCTCATCTTTCACTAAAGACAGTCCTTCAGTGGCCGAAGCTGAACTGCCGTCTTGCTGCTCATCATCCATCAATGATGGTGTATAACCTTCCTCATAGGCTGGCTCTGGCTCAAACATCATACCCGCACCATTTTCTCGCGCATATATTGCTATTACAGCCGCCATAGGTACGCGCACTTTACGAGGTACACCACCAAAGCTTGCACTAAATAGTACCTGATGCGGCATCAATTCAAGATGACTTACCGCAAAAGGAGAAATATTTAGTACGATTTGACCATCGTGCGCATATTCCATAGGGACTTGAACACCCACGACATTAACATCTACCACTAAGTGGGGGGTTAACTCGTTTTCAAGGATCCAATCATAATGCGCACGCAATAAATGCGGACGGCGCGGAGACATATCCTTAATCTCCATGCTCTATTATCCTCTTGAAGGTAAACGCATTTCGCGCTCTGCTTCGGTTAATGACGCAAGGAAAGAATCCCGCTCAAAAACACGTTGCATATAAATTTGTACATCTTTCGCACCTGCACCGCTTAAATCCACGCCTAATACAGGTAAACGCCATAAGAGAGGAGCTAGGTAGCAATCCACTAAGCTAAACTCTTCACTCATAAAATAAGGGTATTCTTTAAATACCGGAGATACCGCCAATAGCTCTTCGGCGAGTTGTTTACGTGCTGCATTAGCTTGTTGATCGTTACCCTTTTCAATAACATTCATTAAAGAGTACCAATCTTGTTCAATGCGATGCATCATTAAACGGCTACTACCACGAGCAACAGGATACACTGGCATCAAAGGAGGATGAGGGAAGCGTTCATCAAGATATTCCATAATAATACGTGAATCATATAAAGTCAGTTCACGATCGACCAAAGTCGGCACACTCTGGTACGGGTTAAGATCGATAAGATCTTGTGGAAGATTACCAGCTTCAACCTGTTCAATTTCAACACTGACACCTTTCTCCGCAAGGACAATTCTGACCTGATGGCTGAAAATATCAGTCGGACCGGAAAACAAAGTCATTACCGAACGTTTGTTGGCAGCGACAGCCATGAAAACCTCCAAGTTAATCAATTAAAGGAACAAACATGCTTATGCATCTTCCATTCCCCCATTCCTACAAGACAAACAGACTCATGCCGTTAACTTAAAAAGTTATAAATAACTTAACTTCATTGAGTACGACATTGAGTAGCACCTGCATAATAGTCTTATCCTAAGATAATTGTATTTTACAGGTTCAAAAAACCGTTTGTCTTTGCGGCACATATCATAATCAAGCAATACCAAAACAATCACAATATCAATTTGTCATAATAGTTTTGGTATGACTGTCAAATTCTTTATGGACATTAACCTCAGTAAAATGGCCATAGGCAGCATGCAGCATTAAGAAATCGTCGAAAGAAAGACACTAAAGCAGGCTATTCTATCAGATTTCATGTCACTTAGGGTGAACAATGCGAATAATTCAATTCAATCTGCTAATATACACAAAAACTAAGTTTATAATATCATAAAAAAGAGATACTAAGGATTAAACTCTAAAAAAACGTATTTTTGATCTGCTTTTAATCCATGCTTTTTTTGGCCACAACCCCACATTTTCAAAACAATTTTAAAAATAAAAAAACCCGCCTGTAAAGACGGGTTTTTCAACATCAAATTGATATCTAAAAGATAACAAATTAACGTTTTGAGAACTGTGGACGACGACGTGCTTTGCGCAGACCCACTTTTTTACGTTCAACAGAACGCGCATCACGGGTAACGAAACCAGCTTTACGCAGATCAGAACGTAGAGTCTCATCGTACTCCATCAGTGCACGAGTGATACCGTGACGAATCGCACCTGCTTGACCAGAGATACCACCACCTTTAACAGTGATATATAAATCCAGTTTACCAAGCATATCAACTAATTCCAGCGGTTGACGAACAACCATACGTGCTGTTTCGCGGCCGAAGTAAACTTCAAGGCTACGTTTGTTGATTACGATATTACCGCTACCTGGCTTAATGAAGACACGTGCGGAAGAACTTTTGCGGCGACCTGTGCCGTAGTATTGATTATCAGCCATTGCCTATTATCCCGATTAAATGTCCAGAACTTGCGGTTGTTGTGCCGCGTGGTTGTGCTCAGCGCCTGCGTAAACTTTCAGTTTACGGTACATAGCACGACCCAGAGGCCCTTTTGGCAGCATGCCTTTTACCGCGATTTCGATTACACGCTCAGGACTACGGGCGATCATCTCTTCGAAAGTCGCTTGCTTGATACCACCTACGTGACCAGTATGACGGTAGTAAACTTTGTCAGTACGTTTATGACCAGTTACCGCTACTTTCTCAGCGTTTAAAACGATGATGTAGTCACCAGTATCAACGTGCGGAGTGTATTCCGCTTTATGTTTACCGCGTAAACGGCGTGCGATTTCAGTTGCTAAACGACCTAAAGTTTTGCCGTCTGCATCAACAACATACCAGTCGCGTTTTACGGTTTCTGGTTTAGCTGTAAAAGTTTTCATTATTGAAAATTACCCAATGTTTAGTTACACGTTGGTGAACACTCGGTTCAAATGCTATTGAGGTTCACACGACTCTTGTGTCCAGCAAACCTACCCCTTCGAGTAGCACTGCTGACTCTAAAATGCGAGTTTTTTGGGAAATAAAAAACTTGCTGCAACGTGGGGTCGCAAGATTATAGAGAAGTCAGAAAAAAAAATCGAGTCATAATTGAAAAACAATTGGATTCTTTTTCAATATTTCAGCAAAAAATACCTTATGGCGCTATTTTTGTTAGCCTACTCGCCATCTCTGTCATCAACTATTACCACCTGAAGAGAAGCATTCTCCCTTGCCAAAGCGATTGTAATCACTTAATAAGTACCGTTTTGCCATTTTTATAACAATCAATAGCATCAAGCGTTACAATGAGCGCCATCCTACCATAATCAAAACAGAGTTTCTTTAACAATTAAGCGAGATGAGGCTGTGAAAGATACTCTTCACTTTGCATTTCTTGCAAACGCGATAAACAACGTTGGTATTCAAAACGTAAAAATTGCCCTTGATAAATCTCGCTCATCTCAACATCAGCATTAATAATTAGTTTCACCTTACGCTCATAGAACTCATCAACCAATGCTAAGAAACGACGGGCAACATCTTCATTTCTACTCCCCATCTGCACCATTTCATAAAGCAACACAGTGTGATAGTGCTTTGATAATTCAATATAATCAAGTTGACTCCGCGCTTGTACACATAACGTATCAAAGTTAACCGCCAGTACACCATTAGCCACTTTTCTCATTACCATTGGACGATGATTAATGGTTAATGTGGGCGCGAATACAACTTCACTACTGCTGGCAAGCTGAGTAAAAATTTTATCCATTTGCTGGCGGTTATGCTCTGTTAATGGAGATAAAAATAGATGGGCTTGAGTTAATGTTCTTAAGCGATAATCAATCCCCGCATCAACATTCAAAATTTCACAATGGCTTTTTATTTGTTCTATAGCAGGTAAAAAACGTGCGCGTTGTAGTCCATTGCGATAGAGATCATCAGGGGGAATATTAGATGTCGCCACTAAAGTAATACCTCTGGCAAATAACGCTTCAAGTAATGTTCCTAAAATCATCGCATCAGTAATATCTGAAACAAAGAACTCATCAAAACAGAGTACATCGGTTTGCGCTTTAAAGCCGTCAGCAATGATATCCAGTGGATTTTCTTGCCCTTGTAAGCCTTTTAATTCATCTTGCACCCGTAACATAAAGCGGTGAAAGTGCAGACGCAGTTTTCGTTCTGTGGGTAAGCTTTGATAGAACATATCCATCAACCAGGTTTTACCTCGCCCAACCCCTCCCCACATATAAACACCACGCTCAGGGACAATTGTGCTTTTTTTCGCACGAAACTTTCCTAACAACCGCTGAGTAATAGAACTTTTTTCTGGTGATGTCCGGTTTAATAATGCATGGTATAACTGTTGCAGATGGAGAACGGTTTGTCGCTGAACCTCATCAGGTTGATAATCCCCCTGCTGTAACGCGGTTTCATAAAGTGATAATGGCGTGCTAACGGTCATGGATGCTCTCTTATCCTTAAAATTTTGACATAAGTAAATACCTTGCGAATGCCTCTATTATAAGCAGTAAGAATTGTTTTAACATCGATGTAACACAGGAATTTTCATATTAAGCTTAAGGATATTATTCCACCCATGCCTTTTAGCGGTTATGATGTTATAAGAATCCATCGTCCTCACTATTAGATGAAAAGGAGTTGCCATGGTTTGGGTTTATGCACTGATTGGATTAGTTGTTGGTCTTATTATCGGCGCACTGGCAATGCGTTATGGTAATAAAACCATGCGCCAACAAGATGCTATAAAAGCAGAATTAGATACTAAAAAAGAAGAACTTGATACATATCGCAACGAGCTTGTCAGCCACTTTGCTCGAAGTGCTGAACTACTGGACAATATGGCGAAAGACTACCGCCAACTTTATCAACACATGGCAAAAAGCTCCAATGAGTTAATGCCAGACATGCCTGTTCAAGATAACCCATTTAATTATCGGTTAAGTGAATCAGAGGCAGCCAATGATCAATCCCCGATCAAAATGCCGCCACGGGATTATTCCGAAGGGGCATCTGGATTATTTAGACCTACCGATAAAAAAGATGATTAACACACAAACGCCACAACTATTGTGGCGTTTATTTTATATTATTTTGTAAAAAGTTAATGATTCAATGGGAAGGTTTAAAGATAGCTATTGTCTTGTAAATCCATGTAAAAGAAAGCCCTGCTGATAGCTTACCAATGAACTTTCCTTTATTTCTATATGTCTTAGTAACATCGAGCTCATATTGAGCAATAAATATTTTTGATAACAATATCAAGATCAAGAGACTCATATTCATGTTGACTAAAAAAAGAAAATTACTACTTAGCGCATTAGCGATGAGTGTTGGTTTATCACTCTCTACTCTCCCGGCAACCAGTATGGCCGCCCTGCCTTCGGTAATGCCATCTGGAGAACAACTACCTAGCTTGGCTCCAATGCTAGAAAAAGTCTTGCCCGCTGTGGTCAGTGTGCATGTTTCTGGAACTCGAGTACAAAGCCAGCAGGTTCCAGAAGAGTTTAAATTTTTCTTTGGTCCAAATTTTCCTTCACAACAACAAAGCATCCGCCCTTTTGAAGGCTTAGGTTCAGGGGTGATTATTGATGCTGAAAAAGGTTATGTATTAACCAATAATCACGTTGTTGATGGAGCCGATAAAATTCAACTCCAAATTAATGATGGCCGTGAATTTGACGCCAAATTAATTGGTAGCGATCCACAAACAGATATCGCCCTGCTACAAATTGAGAAACCCAATAACTTAACCGCCATTAAAATGACTGACTCGGATAAATTACGTGTTGGTGACTTTGCGGTTGCTGTGGGTAATCCATTTGGTTTAGGTCAAACCGCGACTTCCGGTATTATTTCAGCCTTAGGTCGTAGTGGTTTAAATCTGGAAGGGTTAGAAAACTTTATTCAAACTGATGCATCAATTAACCGTGGTAACTCTGGTGGTGCTTTAGTTAATCTCAATGGTGAACTTATCGGTATTAATACCGCAATTTTAGCACCAGGTGGTGGCAATATTGGTATTGGTTTCGCGATCCCAAGTAATATGGCGCGTGATCTCAGCCAACAACTGATTACACATGGTGAAGTAAAACGCGGTATTTTAGGTATTCGCGGCACTGAAATGAATGCTGATTTAGCGAAATCCTTTAAAATTGATGCCCAACGCGGTGCTTTTGTCAGTGAAGTATTGGCGGACTCTTCCGCAGCTAAAGCCGGTATAAAACCAGGTGATGTCCTTATTTCTATTGATGGTAAACGCATTAATAGCTTTGCTGAATTAAGAGCAAAAGTTGGTACAACACCACCAGGTAAAGAGATCCTGATTGGTTTGATCCGCCAAGGAAAACCAATGGATGTCAAAGTTACACTAGAGAAACAATCAGCAGATGCAACGCGAGCGGATAACTTCTCTCCCGCACTTCAAGGGGCAACGCTCAGTAACTATGTTAACAAACAAGTTAAAGCGGTTGCTGTAGATTCTGTGGAGAAAGGCTCAGCGGCAGCAGCATCGGGGTTACAAAAAGGCGACCTTATTATTGGTATCAACAATATGCCAATTGGCTCCTTAGGTGACTTACGTAAAACCATCGATGCTAAACCACCGGTTCTTGCATTAAACATTAAACGTGGCAACGAAGAAATTTATCTTCTGTTACGTAACAGCTCGCGTTAAACCCCACTTACTTGTATCTAATTTATTTGTTCCTTTCAGCCCTATTACTTCGGTAATAGGGTTTTTTTCTTGATTTCATATCACTAAAAAACGATTTTCTACGCTGACATATCCTTTCAAAAGCGAAACTGTGCTATTCTCATGACACTTACGACGCTATCCTCTTATTCAAACATAAATACAGGATTTTTATGTTAAGCAAGCTACTGCGATCTACCTTGATTGGTGTTTTAACAGCTGCCATTCTTTTGGTTGCGGTACCTTCTATCCGCCCTATCTTTATTGAACACCTGATTAATGGTGATTTTCTTAATGCCCCATTTAGCTATAACAAAGCCGTGCGCCGTGCGGCACCTGCGGTAGTTAATGTCTACAGCAGCACAATGGGAAGCTTTTCTCAAGAAGGGCGCGAGCTGACCTCGCTAGGTGCGGGGGTGATTATGGATCCGCGGGGCTATATTCTTACCAATCAGCACGTTATTAATAATGCAGATCAAATTATTGTGGCTTTGCAAAATGGTGATCTCTATGAAGGGTTATTGATTGGCTCAGATCCCTTAACCGATCTTGCAGTATTAAAAGTTGATGCAGAAAAATTACCTACCATCCCCATCAATAGTAAGCGTATTTCTCATGTGGGTGACGTCGTTTTAGCCATTGGTAACCCATTTAATATTGGGCAAACTATCACACAAGGTATTATTAGTGCCACAGGACGTGTCGGCTTAAGCCCAACACGTTACCAAAACTTCCTTCAAACCGATGCGTCAATTAATGAAGGTAATTCAGGGGGGGCACTGATTAATACTGAAGGTGAGTTAGTGGGTATTAATACCATGACCTTTGATTCAGGCACCTACAATGGCTATCGCCCCAGTGCGGAAGGACTTGGTTTTGCTATTCCAACACAATTAGCCGTAAAAATTATGAATAAGCTTATCCGTGATGGGCGAGTTATTCGTGGTTTTATTGGAATTACCGCGAAAGAGCTACCTAAAATTCGCTCTTCAAATACCGATATTAAACAGATCCAAGGATTACGTATCTTCCGCATTACGCCCAATAGTCCTGCTGATAAAGCGGGAATGAAAATTGGCGATATCATTTTAAGTATCGACCATGCTCCGGCTAAATCAGCTATGGAGATGATGGACTATATTGCAGAAACACGTCCTGGTACCGTTTTACCGGTAACCTTATTACGTGATGGTAATGAAATAAATGTTGATGTCACAATTTCAGAATATCAGCCAGAGTCATAGCCATAGCTAACTTTCGCGAGTTACCTTGTTATTCACGACATTATTGCTTATTTACCATGCGGCTATTTTCAATGGCATGCCAAATTTTTTCTGCTTTACGTCCAATAAAAATCAGTGAAATAGCCAAGATAAAAAAGAAAATTGCACTATGTAAGCTATTCCAGAAATATTCAAAAAAGCGGGTATAAAGATTGATACCAAGGAATGTTAGTCCAAAGCCTCTCAACATGCCATCATCGGTTTTTAAACTGATATAAATACAAATGACAGCAACAACAGCAAATAATAAAGCCCAAGGTAATAACTGCACACTTGAAATGTAATACCACGTATCCGGATCGTAATTACCAAAAATAGACATGATCCACAACGCAATAAAGAGATAAGACAGTCCCATTATCTTTGTCATAAAAAATAAGCGACGGCGCATTAAAATATTTTGCAAAAAATAGCATCCCGCTAATAATGCAGAGCCAAATAACACGAAGCGAATAGGATAATTCATGCCTAGCCAATAAGCGCCCCAACCGGACATATAACCCGTTTTTGCACCAAACCAATTGCCCAACATTAATAAGAAAAATAACCACACTAATGAAGAGCGACTGATAAAACCAATCACAGCATAAATAATGCAACCCATTAAAAGAAGTGGCGCAATATTACCACTACCATCATCTAACAACTCACCGAGTTGCCAAAGAAAAACCGCCGTAAATAATATCCCTAAAAAGAGAATAAACTCAGTACTGTAATGCCATAGTATTTCTTTGCGTTGGCGTTTAAAGCCCCAAAAATAAAACATACCAGCAATAAGTGCAGGAAATACCACACGCATAATCTCAGAGACACTAAATAATTCGATAAGATAATGAATTAACGCAGTATCACTAAAAAGGTTAATGGCAGCAATAATTAAGCAGACAATAGCTATCCAAAAAGCATAGCGACTCAATCTTTTCCAATCAAAGGGAAGGCGTTGTAATGTACTTTCTAGTTGTTGATGCTGTTGTGCTGATAGCTCGCCAGATTGTTGCCAATGATCAAGTGCTTGACGAATAACACGCTCTTGTTTCCTTGTGACCTGCATAGCGTTTTTTCCTTTTTTATTGGTAAGCGGTTAATAAAGAATGACCTAACACAGGCTGACTTTCTTTACTGTATCCTGCTATCAAAGAATTACCATAGGTATTATTTTATTAATTTCATTTAGAATGATGGATATACCACGTTATAATAAAAAATAATATATATTAATTTTTTTACTTAACTGATAGGTGAATAATCCTAAATAGTTATTTATCATTACACAGCGCACATTTTTTATCCATTAAGCAGAAATTCAAAAAAGCATATGATATTTATCATTTAATAAAATACAAAATAAATATAAAAATAATACGTAAAAGAGATTTTCAATGAAAATAGAATTAGCCAAAAGCCTTGAATTAAATAGAAATATTACAGCAGAAGAAGCTGATAATTTATTTTCAAAAAAAATAATAACATCAAAATATCTTTTTGAATGTACTGAACCTGATTGTCATGCCCAAGTAACTTGTGCCAATCTTGATAAACCAAACCGATTACGAAAAAGAGTTCCTCATTTTAAATTTGTTTCTGAACATAGTGATACATGTAAAATAGGGATCAATGAAGAAAATGAATTTCGTAGAATAAAAAAAATGAAAGAAGATCCAGAGGCTCTTCCTTTTATTCTCGATGATATTGTTGAGCTTGATTTCTCAACACCTTATAAAACTAAATTTCATGATATCCCTTCATCAAAAGAGGAAAATGGCATCAACAAACGCTTAAAAACAAAAAATATTGATGACGAAAATAGTAATAAAACACGTCATTCAAAAAAGCGTTTATCAGGACTCGTTAATGATTTTATCGATAAAAAAAATTTCTTTCTCAATATTGCAGAAGGAAAGATCCATTTAAGAGATTTCTTCATTTATATTAATGATAAAAAAGATCTAAGCGAATATGTAGATGAACCTCGAATATACTTCGGTAAAGCTTGGATTAAACGTATAGATAATTATTACCTTGTCCGTTTTGATAAAAAAATGAAAAAAGGTGACTTAATTTGCAAGCCAACATTTTTTATTTCTGAACGTCTTGTAAATAAATCAGAGTATAAAAGAACCTCTCGGCAAGAATTAGATAAAATAGCACTATCAACACCGCCAAAACCTCTTTATTTATTTATATTTAGTGAATTACCACCTGTAAAAATGAATAATGGTGATTTTATCAATTTCAAATTAGATGACTTAACATACTTATATTACAAAACATGGGGTAAAAAAAGTGAATGAAATATATGAAATAGCCTATTCAGCGGCAGCAAATAGATTATGTTTGTTTACAGGAACCGGTTTTTCTAAAGCACTAACGAATAACAAAGCTCTTGGCTGGCAATCTTTACTTGAAAAAGCCTGTGATAAATTAGATGGTTTAAATAAAGTCAAAAAATCACTTTTTCCCGAAGATGGAAAAAATCCATTAAGCTTAGAAGAAGCGGCTCAAGTTATTTATATTGAATATCAAAAAAAAGGAGAAAATTTACATGAAAAGATAGCAGAAATAATAAAAGAAATTCATTTATCAAAAGATAATAAGCATGTAAAGAATTTCTTAGATAATAATTCAATAAGAATAATAACAACAAATTATGATAAACTTATCGAAGAAATGATCCCAATAAAAAAATGTCAATCTCTTGCACCTGGTTTACCAATACCAAAAGCATCTTCCAGTACAAAAATTTATCATGTTCATGGTTCTATTGATTCGCCTAGTAATATGGTAGTTACTTCTGATGATTATTTTAAATTTATAAACTATAACTCTTATTTTTCTAAGAAAATAAGCTCCATGATTTATGAAAATACAATCGTTATATTAGGCTATTCTCTTGGAGACACTAATCTTAAAGCAATTATTAATGAGTACAAAAATTTCTCACGAGAAAATGTTATTGGTTCCTCTATGTTTTTAGTATCGAGAAAGAAAGTAGAATCTTATTTAAAAGAGTATTATTTTCATTGTTATGGCATTAGAGTCATTGATAATTTAGATATTCATGACTTTTTTGATAAATTAAATTCAAAAATTCAAGATGTACAAAAAAGAGTAGAAGATTCGTTAGAGAATATCGAAAAAGTACTGAGTGGAAAACACAGCTTTTCTAAAAGTTTTCTCAAGGTTGAAAATAATTTTTATGAAATAATTATGTCCTTAGCTGCATTTGGTGTTCTTGTGACAGATGCCAAGGCAATGAATATGATAGAAAAAATAATACAGGAAAAAATAAAACTAACGAGCGAAAATAGTGCATGGGAACAATATGTTCATTTAGCAAATTGGCTAATTTATCTTGCAACAATTATCGAAATAAAAGATACATCCTTAGAAAAAATATATCTTAAAGCGGTATTTCATTCGATGAATCATATGAGTAAAGACTATTCTATAGGATATTCTTGGCACGCCTATAAAGCATGGGAAAGTAAGTGGTTTTCGCTTATTGTATCAAATAGAGTCATGCTAAAAAACTATGTAAGCAAAAACATTAATAACCAAGATGCTGTTAACTTAGTGAAAAATCTATAAATACGCTTGATGAATAATAAAAAACCATAGCACCAATAAAGTGCTATGGTTTTTAATCACGATAACAGGGTAACTAAACTTAATTAGTCATTAGAATGTAGACGTTCGATTTTAGCCCCTAAACCCTGTAATTTGGCTTCAATATTTTCATAGCCACGGTCGATATGATAGATACGATCAACAATCGTCGTACCTTCAGCAATGCAACCGGCTAATACTAAGCTGGCAGAAGCACGTAAATCGGTAGCCATCACTTGAGCGCCTGAAAGCTTATCAACACCATGACAAAGTACAGTATTGCTTTCGATTTCAGCATGAGCCCCCATACGGATAAGTTCAGGAATATGCATAAAACGATTTTCAAAAATCGTTTCAGTGATCATTCCTGCTCCATCAGCCACAAGATTTAAAAGACTAAACTGAGCTTGCATATCGGTTGGAAAACCAGGATGTGGTGCCGTACGCAGAGTGACCGCTTTAGGACGTTTACCATGCATATCAAGGCTTATCCAGTCTTCGCCCGTTTCAATATCAGCACCCGCTTCACGTAATTTAGCTAATACCGCATCAAGCGTATCTGGTTTAGCATTGCGACAAACAACACGACCACGAGAAACCGCCGCCGCGACTAAGAATGTCCCTGTTTCAATGCGGTCTGGTAAAATTTGATAGGTTCCACCACCAAGGCGTTCGACCCCTTCAATAGTAATGCTATCGGTGCCTGCACCACTGATTTTTGCGCCTAAGGTATTAAGAAAATTCGCGGTATCTTCAATTTCTGGCTCTCTCGCCGCGTTTTCAATAATGGTTTTACCTTCTGCTAAAACAGCGGCAGTCATAATGGTAATAGTGGCACCTACGCTCACTTTATCCATTACAATATGTGCCCCTTTTAAGCGACCATCAACACGCGCTTTCACATAACCTTCATCCAGCGTAATTTCCGCACCAAGCTGCTCTAAACCTGTAATATGCAGATCAACTGGGCGCGCACCAATCGCACAACCACCCGGCAAAGAAACCTGACCACGTCCGAAACGTGCAACTAATGGCCCTAATGCCCAAATAGAGGCACGCATCGTTTTAACTAATTCATAGGGGGCACAAAATTCGTTGATATGACGAGCATCAACAAAAACAGAGCCGTTGCGTTCGACTTTAGTACCTAAACGATTAAGTAACTTAATGGTGGTATCAATATCTTTTAGCTTAGGAACATTGGTTAATTCTACTGGCTCTTCGGCAAGGATAGCAGCGAACAGAATTGGTAGTGCAGCATTTTTTGCGCCTGAAATAGTGACCTCACCGGATAAGCAGGTAGGCCCTTGTACTCTAAATTTATCCATCTGTAGAACTCTCTTTTTTATTTTGCTGTACGCTGTATACCTACTGAATTAAAGCCCGCTGAGTTTACGATCCCTTTTCCACTCTTCAGGTGTGTAGGCTTTAATAGATAAAGCGTGAATACGATTATCTGCGATATATTCCATCAAAGGGGCATAAATGGTTTGTTGTTGTTTCACTCTGCTCATTCCTTCAAACATCGCGCCAACAACCACAACCTGAAAATGACTGCCATCACCATTAACAATGACTTCATCTAAAGATAGGGTATCCATTAATACTTGTTTGATTTCATTTGTATCCATAATTGCTCAATCTCAACGTTAAAATAATAATCAGTTGCCTATCCTAATAGAATCCGGCCTACTCTTAAACCATGAAAAACCCCCTTAATGATAAAAGTATCAATAAGGGGGATTTTTTTATTGCTTTATCGGGAAAAGCATTAAGCAATATTCATAATTTCATCAAGATCATAGAGTGTGATTAGCGTTTGAAAGCGCTCACTAACACCTTGAATAACACATTGACGCTCAAGTGCTTCCATTTCGGCCTTTAGATGGACAAAAAGTGCTAATCCGGTTGAGTCAATATGATCAAGTTGAGAAATATCGATGATATTAATATCAGCTAATAACGCTTTACGTTGTTGCCAAACTGGCAATAACGTTTCTCTATCTAGCGTTCCTTGAAAAGAGAGTATTTCACCCTCTTTTTGCCAATTTAACGAAGCTGACATACTATTTTTTCTCATCTAATGTAATCGGTGTTTTGGCACTAATTTCTAATTGCTTAGTTAAACCATCAACCCCTTTCGCACTTAAAATATCAGACCACTCATTTTGTTTGGTGGTGATCATGCTAACGCCTTCGGCAATCATATCATAGGCTTGCCATTCACCCGTTTTACTGTTCTTGCGCCATTGAAAATCAAGGCGTACTGGTGGTCGACCATTTTTATCAATAATAGTGACACGAATAGTCAAGTTTGATTTATCCGCAAAAGGTTTAGCGGGTTCTATGCGATATTCTTGCCCTTCATACATTGCTAATGCTTGACCATATACTTGTGCAAGATAATCTTTAAAAGCGGCAAAGTAAGCATCACGCTGAGCCGGCGTTGCATTACGATAATAAGGCCCTAACACTAATGCTCCGGCATATTTGATATGTACATAAGGTAACAACTCTTGTTGAACAATCTCACGTAACAGTTCTGGATTTTTACGGATTTCTGGTTGCTCGGTTTTTAATTTATCAAAGGTTTTTTGCGCGGCATCTTCCATCAAAGCATAAGGATTGGTTTTATCGACCGCCATCGCAAAAGGTGTTATCACCAATAATGCGACCATTAATAAGCGTTTAAACATACTCGCTTCCTCTTGGGATTATATTTCAGTAAATACGGTGCACTAAATAAACCACACCGTAAGCGAATGATCATTAAGGTAATGCTGGTTGTTCGGTTTGCGTTTTTGAGTCAGAGGTTGTTTTTCCATCTCCGTCACCGGTTTTATAAAGGAACTGACCAATCAAATCTTCAAGCACCATGGCTGAATGGGTATTGGTAATTCTGCCACCATCCTTTAGAAAATCAGAACCTAAATCTTCATCATAAAAGCCAAGATTTAAGGCCAAAAACTGTTCACCTAATAAACCTGATGTGCGAATAGAAAGAGAACTGCTGTCAGGAATATGGTCATAAATGTTTAAAATATCGAGAGCAACTTCAGGACGATAGTTACCTTCCATCTCTTCTTTTAAGGTAATAGAGGCAACGCGACCAATAACCACCCCACCGATTTTAACCGGTGAACGCTCTTTTAAACCACCAATATTACCAAAACTTGCGTAGACACGATAAGTAGGTTGATTACCCACCTCTTTAATATCAGCCACTTTTAAGCTTAAAAAGACAACCGCTATCAGTGCAATAACAACAAATAAACCAACCCAAACTTCAATTTTTTTACTTTGCATGACTTAATTCCCAAACATCAGTGCAGTTAGCACAAAATCTAAACCTAATACGGCTAACGATGAATGAACAACGGTACGCGTTGTTGCTCTGCTAATCCCTTCCGATGTTGGGATTGCGTCATATCCGTTAAACAGCGCTATCCAAGTCACGGTAATGGCAAACACGACACTCTTAATAAAACAATTCACTAAGTCTTTTTGCCATTCAACCGCACCTTGCATTGATGCCCAGAAAAAGCCTTCATCAATGCCTTTCCAATCCACGCCGACAATAGCACCCCCCCAGATCCCCACCGCAACAAAGATCAGTGAAAGCAATGGCATACTAATAAACCCGGCCCAAAAACGTGGCGCAACCACACGTCTAAGAGGATCGACAGCCATCATTTCTAAACTGGATATCTGCTCTGTTGCTTTCATTAAACCTATTTCTGCGGTCAGTGCAGAGCCTGCACGTCCAGCAAATAATAGTGCTGTCACCACAGGGCCTAACTCTCGTAACAAAGAAAGCGCCACCATCATACCTAGGCTCGCTTCCGCACTAAATGTCGTCAGTACTAGATAGCCCTGTAAACCAAGAACCATGCCAATAAAAAGTCCAGAAACCATAATGATCAGTAGCGACTGAACACCAACACTGTACAGTTGCTTCATTAATAATGGCCACTGCTTACGAAACTCAGGCTTACCGATCAATGCTCGAAATAGCATGATGCCGGCTCTACCAAAAGTCGCAAAAATCGACAGTGATCGCGCGCCTAACCGCGCTAGTAAATTAACCACGTACTAATTACCTCGTCCTAATAGATCATCCTGATAGTTCCCCGCAGGAAAACGGAAAGGTACAGGTCCATCAGCAATACCATCTAAAAACTGTCTTACTTGTCTGTCTGGATTTTCCTGTAGCTCTTTTGCACTTCCCTGAGCAATGATTTTCTGTTCTGCAATAATATATGCATAATCGGCAATACTCAGTACTTCAGGGACATCATGAGACACCACCACACAAGTGACCCCTAATGCATGGTTTAATTCATCAATCAGTTTTACTAATACCCCCATGGTAATGGGATCTTGTCCAACGAATGGCTCGTCAAACATGATTAAATCTGGATCAAGGGCTATCGCTCTTGCTAAAGCGGCTCTGCGCGCCATTCCCCCCGATAATTCAGATGGCATTAAATTAGCAGCCCCTCTTAACCCTACCGCTTCTAACTTCATCATCACGGTAGTGTGAATTAACGCCTCGGGTAAATTAGTATGCTCTCTTAATGGGAAGGCGACATTTTCAAATACATTCATATCAGTAAAAAGGGCGCCTGATTGAAAAAGCATACTCATTTTTTTTCTTGACTGATATAAAGCAGAGCGTGATAACTTAGGAATATTGTCACCATCAAACCAAATATCACCACTATCAGGCAGAATTTGTCCCCCCATCAAGCGTAATAAGGTGGTTTTACCTATCCCTGAAGGCCCCATTATTGCAGTCACTTTTCCTCTAGGCACATCCAGATTGATTTGCGAAAAAATCTTTCTGCTACCGCGAGTAAAGTTCATATTGCGCACTTCAATTAAATTGTCTGGTTGTGCGTTCATGAATAAAACGTCCTTAAGCCTGTCTGCATAAACAAAATTTATACGCTATTTTGGCAGGTCATTGTCAATGTTACAAAGAAATCACCACTATTTAGCAATTTATTGCACGGTTGATTTTACTTTTCGTGCTTGGCTAGTCAAAATATGGTGAATTAGCAAAACCTTTTGACAATAATGTTTTTTATCAGCCCTGTCTTATTGGTTTTTTCTTTATTTTTCACTCATTGTTGGAAAACTGATGGCATGTTGATTACTTTGTCTCTTCTCATTGTTGGGTTGATGTTATTAGTCTATGCATCAGACCGACTGGTGTATGGTGCAAGTGTGTTTGCTCAATCATTAAAGCTCCCTCCTGCCGTTATCGGTATTGTTATTGTGGGAATGGGCACTTCATTGCCGGAGCTTTTTGTTGCAACCGACGCGGCCATCCACAATTTACCCGAGATAGCGATAGGTACAGCAATAGGATCTTCATTAACGAATCTGCTACTGATTGCTGGGATTGGAGCGATGATTTATCCCATGAATATCCAATCTGCGGTACTAAAAAAAGAACTTCCTTTGATGATTATAGTCATCTTATTAGCAGGACTGGTGGTTTCTAATGGTCATCTAGGGTTGAGAGAAGGCGGTTTACTTTTTTTCATCGGCTTCGCCTCTCTTTTTCTAATGATAAAAATGCTCCATAAAACCTTAACACAAGTGCGCCATGTGTTACCGCTAGAGACACTTTCACGTTTTGAATTACAAACTAATCCACGTAATTCTGTTGCCCTATTTTGGGTGGTAATTGCATTACTGATAATCCCTGTTGCAACAAGAATGATCATTGATAATGTTTTTATCATCATGCAACAGTATCATCTCAGCGGTTTTTTAGTTGGACTAACCTTGCTATCTATTGGCACCAGTTTACCTGAATTAGCAACGACCGTTGTGGCAGCCTTAAGACGTGAAAATGAACTGGCTCTAGGCAATATTATTGGCGCTAATATTTTTAATCTCACCTTTGTGCTAGGCATGCCCGCATTACTCTCTCCTAGCACATTTAATATGCAAGCATTCTATTTTAGTTTTACTGTGCTGGTGGTCGCGGGCCTACTTTTCTCACTCTTTTCATTGGGGCGCAAACAGCGGCTAAACCGTGGAAAGGGGATTTTCTTATTAGTTTGTTTTATTGTTTATATTACGGTGTTGTGCGTTGCACATTCTCTCTTAACCTAAAATAAATGGTACAAAAAATGACCGGATTTGATTTTCAGCAAGCAGGTAAAAAGGTTCTTCAAATTGAACAAGAAGGATTAGCTGAGTTAGCACAATATATCAATGACGATTTTTCTCTTGCCTGTGAAAAAATCTTTCACTGTCAGGGAAGAGTGATTGTTATGGGCATGGGAAAATCAGGTCATATTGGGCATAAAATTGCCGCCACCTTTGCCAGTACCGGCACCCCCTCTTTTTTTGTTCACCCCGGTGAAGCCAGTCATGGCGATTTAGGTATGGTGACAGAAAAAGACATTGTGCTGGCAATTTCAAATTCAGGTGAAGCCAGTGAAATTCTCGCCCTTATCCCTGTCCTCAAGCGTAAACAGATCCTTTTAATTTGTATGACACGCTCACCTCAAAGTACAATGGGGAAAGCTGCTGATATTCATCTTTGTATAAAAGTCCCTAAAGAAGCTTGTCCGTTAGGCTTAGCCCCTACCACCAGCACAACGGCAACACTGGTGATGGGAGATGCCTTAGCTATCGCTTTATTGCGCGCTCGAGGTTTTACGGCGGAAGACTTTGCACTATCGCATCCCGGTGGTGCATTGGGGCGCAAATTATTGCTTCATGTCAGTGATTTAATGAATAAAGAGGATGATATTCCACGCGTTAACAAAGAAGCGACATTACGCGAAGCACTGGTAGAGATCACCCGTAAAAAATTAGGTATGACCGTTATCTGTGATGATAATATGTTGATTAACGGTATTTTTACTGATGGTGATTTGCGTCGTATCTTTGATTTAGGTATTGATCTTAATAATGCCAAAATATCAGATGTAATGACGAAAGGCGGAATTCGCATTTCCCCAGATAGCTTAGCGGTAGAAGCGCTTAATTTAATGCAAGCAAAACATATCACTTCACTGTTAGTCACTGAACCAGATAGTGATATTTTATTAGGTGTTTTACATATGCACGATTTATTGCAAGCTGGGGTTGTTTAAGCTTGTTATGCGTTCATAAGGATAAAGATGAATACAATGATAGAGACCTGCTACGGTGCAGTAAGCAAGCAAATAATGCAAAAAGCAGAAAAAGTCCAATTGCTGATTTGCGATGTTGATGGTGTGATGTCTGACGGACTTATTTATATGGGCAATAACGGTGAAGAGTTGAAAGCGTTTAATGTCCGTGATGGCTATGGCATTCGTTGTTTACTTACATCGGGTATTGAGGTCGCTATCATTACGGGTCGTCAATCTAAGCTTTTAGAAGATAGAGCCAAAACACTTGGCATTACATATCTTTACCAAGGACAGCATAATAAGCTTTTGGCGTATCAACAACTGTTAGATACACTAAACCTTAAACCAGAACAGACAGCCTATATTGGCGATGATCTGATTGATTTACCGGTAATGGAAAAAGTAGGACTGTCAGTTGCCGTTGCTGATGCCCATCCATTACTCACACCTCGTGCCGACTATGTTACCCATATTTTAGGTGGACGCGGTGCAGTACGAGAATTATGTGATTTGATCCTATTAGCCCAAGGTCGACTTGAAGAAGCTAAAGGTTTATCGATTTAAACGTATAACGACACAGAATGAATAAATTAAAATCCTGGTTTACCCTGATTTTAGCCATTATTGCTCTTGGGCTGATTGGCTGGAACTATACTAACAATACTGAGCTTGATGATGGAAAGATTGTTGAAGATGGTCAACCCACCTACCAATCTAAATCATCAATATCCTTTGTTTATGAACCAACAGGTATACTGGGATATAAACTAGTTGCTGATGATGTCAAAAACTATGCTCAGCAAAAGTTTACATGGTTTACTAATCCTGTCTTAACGACTTATTCGCCGACAGGAGATGCAACATGGACAGTGCGTGCAAATAAAGCCAAACTGACAAACAGTAAAATGCTCTATCTTTATGGCGACGTTCAAATTGATAGTTTAACTGATGACTCCCAACTTCAGCGGATCAACACAGAAAATGCTATCGCAGATCTGGATACACAAGATGTTTCCTCTGATGATGAAGTGACTATTATCGGCGTCGGACTGAAATCAGTCGGCTTAAAAATGCGAGGCAATCTGCGTGAAAAACGTGCAGAGCTGATTGAACAGGTGAACACCTATTATGAGATCCCTAATGAATCGAAAAATCCGTAATACACTAATTATCAGTACGTTATTCTCAATAAGTGTCCCAGTTATGGCACTTAAAGATGATACACAACAACCTATTGTTGTTAATTCCGAGAAACAGTCACTTAATTTAGAAAAAAACATTACCACTTTCACACAAAATGTTGTGGTAAAACAAGGCTCTATTGATATAAGAGCTGATAAAGTAGTGGTTACACGTCCTGGTGGCGATTCTAAAAAAATCGTGATTGAAGCTTTTGGTAACCCTGTGACATTCTATCAGTTACAAGATGATGGTAAACCAATCAAAGGTCGTGGTGATAAAATGACCTATGAGATGGACAAAGAGCTGGTGACCTTAACAGGTAAAGCTTATCTTGAACAATTAGACAGTAATATCACCGGTGATAAAATCACTTATCTCGTACCGACACAACAAATGGAAGCATTTAGCGGTAAGGGAAAACAAGTCACCACCGTTTTACTCCCTTCTCAGTTACAAGAGAAAGGTCCCGGTGTTAACAACAAAGGTAAGTAACACTTTATGGCGCTGTTAAAAGCTGAAAATTTAGCAAAAGCATACAAAGGGCGCACCGTTGTCGGTGATGTGAGCCTCAATGTTAACTCCGGTGAGATTGTTGGCTTACTTGGCCCTAACGGTGCGGGGAAAACCACCACCTTTTATATGGTGGTAGGTATTGTCGCCCGTGATGCGGGTAGCATTACTATCGACGATGAAGATATTACCTTACTCCCGTTACATGAGCGTGCGCGTAAGGGTATTGGTTATTTGCCACAAGAAGCCTCTATTTTTAGACGCTTAAGCGTTTATGACAATATCATGGGAATTTTAGAAATACGCCATGATTTAACGGCCGAACAACGAAAAGATCGTGCAGAAGAGCTACTTGAAGAGTTTAATGTCAGTCACTTACGTAATAGTTTAGGGCAATCTTTATCAGGGGGTGAACGCCGTCGTGTAGAGATAGCACGGGCGCTAGCGGCAAATCCTAAATTTATTTTATTGGATGAGCCTTTTGCCGGTGTTGACCCTATTTCCGTTTTAGATATTAAGAAAATTATCCAACATCTACGCGATTATGGCTTGGGCGTATTAATTACCGACCATAATGTACGCGAAACCTTAGATGTGTGTGAACGTGCTTATATCGTCAGTCAAGGACACCTTATTGCCCATGGTTCACCAGAAGAAATTTTGGCAAATGAGCAAGTTAAACGTGTTTACTTAGGTGAAGGCTTCCGCCTGTGATCTGAGTGACACTTTTATTTCGTCACGGATGACAACATAAGAGGATCCATCGCATCACTATGAAACAAAGTCTGCAACTTCGTCTTAGTCAGCAATTGGCCATGACGCCACAGCTCCAACAGGCTATTCGTTTGTTGCAACTTTCTACGCTTGAATTACAACAAGAAATTCAACAAGCCCTTGAATCTAACCCATTGCTTGAACAAGAAGACGATCAAGCGGATGTAACGCATTCTGATAGCTCATCAACACAAGAGAGTGATGATAGTACACCAGACAATGAGCGTGATAATGAGGTGTTAGATACCCTAGATGCACTAGAGCAAAAGGAGATGCCTGACGATCTTCCTCTCGATACCCAATGGGAAGAAATTTACACCGCAGGCACCCCTTCAGGCACCAGTAATGATTATGCGGCTGATGAATTACCACTCTATCAAGGTGAAACCACGGCTTCACTGCAAGATTACCTAACTTGGCAAGCTGACCTAACACCTTTTACTGATACTGATCGTGCTATCGCGACAAGCATTATTGATGCTGTCGATGAAACAGGATATTTAACAGTTTCAACAGATGACATTCTTGCCGGAATGGGTGATGATGAGTTAGAGCTTGATGAGATTGAAGCGGTATTAAAGCGTATTCAACGCTTTGATCCCGTAGGTGTCGCTGCCAGAGACTTAAAAGAGTGTCTGTTAATTCAATTGTCGACATTTCCAACTAATACACCTTATTTGAAAGAGACTCAACTTGTTATTGAGCACTATTTAGCGTTATTAGGTAATCGTGATTTTCGCCAATTAATGCGTCACACTAAGCTACGTGAAGAGACATTAAAAGTAGTGATTGAGACCATTCAATCTCTTGATCCAAAACCGGGTTTAAGTATTGATACAGAGGAATCACAGTATGTTATTCCTGATGTACTGGTAAAAAAATCAGGAGAACACTGGCAAGTTGAGTTAAATACGGATAGCATTCCCCGCCTACGCATAAATGAGACTTATGCAGCGCTTGGGCAATCAGCTCAAAACGAAAGCGATGGGAAATTTATTCGTGACAATTTACAAGAGGCTAAATGGCTGATAAAAAGCTTAGAAAGCCGTAATGAGACATTATTAAAAGTCGCTCATTGCATTGTTGACACACAGCAGGCGTTTTTCGAATTCGGTGAAGAGCATATGAAACCCCTTGTTTTGGCCGATATTGCAGAACAGGTTGAGATGCACGAGTCCACCATTTCTCGCGTTACAACGCAAAAATATTTGCATTGTCCTCGGGGAATTTTCGAATTGAAGTATTTTTTCTCAAGCCACGTAAATACTGATAACGGAGGTGAAGCCTCTTCAACAGCAATTCGGGCTTTAGTGAAGAAACTAATCGCAGCAGAAAACCCAGCGAAACCACTAAGTGATAGTAAACTGGCAAATATGCTCGCCGAGCTTGGTATACAGGTTGCTCGACGAACTGTTGCGAAATATAGAGAGTCATTATCCATCCCGCCTTCAAATCAACGTAAAGAGTTGGTTTGAGCATAATTGAGAAGGAAGACACTATGGAACTTCAAATCACTGGTCATAATATTGAATTAACTGATGCTCTGCGTGATACCGTCAAAGCAAAAAGCGCTAAATTACCTCAGTTCTTTGACAAAATTAATAACGTCCAAGTTATCCTCAAAGTCGAAAAAGTGACTAAAATTGCGGAAGCGACGATTCAAGTAAATGGCGGTGAATTACATGCCTCTGCGGAAGCAGAAGATATGTACGCAGCAATTGATGGATTAATGGATAAACTGGCTCGTCAATTAACCAAACACAAAGATAAACTGAGACAACATTAATTCATTTCCCATTGTAAAATGGGAATACAATCGGCGATGTTAGGGTGTTATTGATGTCGCGTTTGTTCAATTAAAAACAGCGCCTAAATAATCCGCTAACAAAAACCAGATGTCACTCTGTGGCATCTGGTTTGCTGGTCTAAGTGAATAAGACAATGAACAACGATACAAAGATGAATATTAGCGACGTACTTACTCTGGCATGTACACATAACAATGTGCATTGCACAAGTAAAAAACGCGCGTTAGAAATTATCAGTGAGAATGCAGCTCAAGCACTGAATTTACCAGAAACACTGATTTTTGAGGCTTTATTAACGCGTGAAAAAGTCGGTACAACAGGGATAGGGGGTGGATTGGCTATCCCTCATGGGCGTATTGAAAGTGATGAAACTGAAAAAGTTGTTGGTGTGTTTCTTCACCTAAGCGAGCCTATTGCCTTCGACGCTATTGATAATCAACCTGTCGATTTGTTGTTTGCATTACTCGTTCCTGCAACACAATGTAAGGAACATTTACACACACTGTCTTTGATTGCAAAACAGTTGGCTGACAAAAATTTATGTCGCCGACTACGCTCCGCACAAAGTGATGAAGAGCTTTATCAGATTATCACAGAATAAACCTAATGGGTTTGGGTTTATCAGGACGCGAATAGCATACAGTGGAATGATATTCATCACTGGGAAATTAAGGGGAGCTACCTCATGGTGCTGATGATAGTCAGCGGACGCTCTGGTTCAGGTAAGTCAGTCGCTTTGCGTGCGCTTGAGGACATGGGATTTTATTGTGTTGATAACTTACCTGTCGATCTGTTACCGGAGCTTGCGAAAACACTGGCTGAGCGTGATGCTGCCGCTGCCGCAGTCAGTATTGACGTACGTAATATGCCAGAATCACCGGAGATTTTCGAAAAGGCGCTGGAAAGTTTACCCGCGGAATATTCTCCACAACTGTTATTTTTAGATGCTGATAGAAATACGCTGATCCGCCGTTATAGTGATACTCGACGCCTACACCCTCTTTCAACGAAAAACCTCTCGCTAGAAATGGCGATTGATACAGAGAGTGATCTGCTCGAACCTTTACGATCACGGGCTGACCTGATTATTGATACCTCAGAGATGTCCGTGCATGAATTAGCCGAAATGCTACGTACACGCTTACTCGGTAAACGTGAACGCGAATTGACCATGGTATTTGAGTCTTTCGGTTTTAAACATGGTATTCCTATCGATGCTGATTATGTCTTTGATGTACGATTTTTACCTAATCCCCACTGGGATCCCAAATTACGCCCAATGACGGGGTTAGATCGTCCAGTCGCAGCCTTCCTCGATCGCCATACCGAAGTGCATAACTTTATTTATCAAACAAGAAGTTATCTAGAACTTTGGCTACCGATGTTAGAGACGAATAATCGTAGTTACCTAACTGTTGCTATTGGTTGTACTGGCGGCAAACATCGTTCTGTTTACGTGGCTGAACAACTGGCTGACTATTTCCGCTCTAGAGGGAAAAACGTACAATCACGCCATAGAACACTTGAAAAGCGCAAATGACCCAATATCGACGCGTAGCGATAAAAAACCGTTTAGGCATGCATGCAAGGCCTGCCATGAAATTGTTTGATTTGGTCAATACATTTCAATCAACGGTGACGTTACGTAACCATGAAGGCGTTGAGGCGCAAGCAGATAGTGTGATTGCGATGTTGATGTTAGATTCCGAACAAGGCAGTCACATCGATATAGAAGCCAGTGGCTGTGATGAAAAAGAAGCGATTGATGCGATTATTGCATTATTTGAATCAGGGTTTGATGAAGATTAATTCTAATTAAAAACAATAGATTAGCATTTCTTAACAAAAATCCCAGAAAGAGACTGTGATCACTGCCTCTTTCTTTTTGCTACAGAACCGCCTATTATCTTACATAGAGTTTAACAACACCCCCACCTAATCCGTGGGGGTGTTGTTTTGCATTGGAACAAATTGGAGTGTGGTATGACAAAGCCAACAATTATCATCAATGAACTTGATGCAGAACGTTTAGATTCATTACTAGAGCAACCTGCCTTTGCAGACAGCCCAATTGCAGAAGCTTTAAATGAAGAGTTAGATCGTGCTGACATTGTTACACCAGCTGATATCCCTGCTAACATCGTCACCATGAACAGCAAAGTCCGTTTTATGGACTTAAAAAATAATGAAGAGCGTATTCGTACTTTAGTTTACCCTGCTTCATTAAAAGATAGTGCGACTGAATTATCAGTCATGGCGCCAATGGGGGCTGCACTATTAGGTTTAGCTATCAATGATGAGATCAGTTGGCAGCTTCCTAATGGCCTTGAAACTAAGGTCAAAGTATTAGAAATTCTCTACCAACCTGAAGCTGCTGGTGAATTACACCGTTAAGCAATGCTGAAGGTTCGCGTGTTATTTTTTATCTTATTAACGTAATAAAATACAAGTAAGCGCGATATCTCAGCCCACTTATGGGCTGAGATTAAAGGTAAGGTGCTACTGACCTGCGATACTCATTTCTGGTAATAGTAGCGATCCACACTGAATATTACTGCGGGTTTCAATATCATCACCTATTGTGGCAATATTCGCCCACATCTCTTTCAAGTTACCGGCAATAGTCACTTCACTCACTGGATACTGAATTTCACCATTTTCGACCCAGAAACCGCTCGCACCACGGGAATAATCACCCGTCACCGTGCTAACCCCTTGTCCCATTAATTCAGTGACCACAAGCCCTGTGCCCATCTCTTTTAACAACTCATCAAAGGAGAGACCTTGCCCTGGGATACGCCAGTTATGAATGCCCCCCGCATGTCCATTGCTTTTTAACCCTAATTTTCTTGCGGAATAGCTAGTAAGGAGCCACTCTTGCAGTACCCCATCTTTAATAATATCTGCATCTGATGTGCGTACCCCTTCACTATCAAAAGGCGTTGATGCTAATCCTCCCACAATATGTGGACGCTCTTGAATATTTAACCATTGAGGGAAAATCTGTTTTCCTAAGCTATCTAACAAACAAGATGACTCACGGTAGATCATGCTACCACTGATGGCTGCCACTAAATGACCGAAGATCCCCGTTGCTACTTCCGCTGAGAAGAGAACAGGCGCTTTCATGGTGGATAATTTACGGGGAGCTAGACGAGATAAGGTACGGCGTGCACACTCTTGTCCTACCCATTCAGGAGATTGTAATGCCTCAAAACGGCGACTAATGGTATAGGCATAATCGCGCTCCATATCCTCACCCTCACGAGCGATAACGCAACTCGACATTGAATAACGAGATGAAGAGTAGCTTTTTAATAAACCAAGGCTGTTACCAAAGACACGAGTTCCACTATGACTATTAAAGCTTCCCCCTTCGGTATTGACGATACGGCTATCACTGTCTAATGCAGCTTGCTCCGCACGAGACGCCAGCTCAATCGCTTTATCTGCTGTTATGTCTGTTGGGTGGTAGAGATCAAGAAAAGGGGCATCGAAGGCTAACAGGGCTTTATCAGCAGGCCCTGCATAAGGATCAACAGAAGTGTAGCGCGCAATATCTACTGCCGCTTGTACTGCACGTTTAATCGCATCAGGACTTAAATCTGTAGAAGATGCACTCCCTTTACGTTGTTGCTGATAGACGGTGATCCCTAATGCACCATCACTATTAAATTCAACATTTTCTACTTCACCATAGCGTGTACTAACGCTTATGCCTGTTGATTTATTAATTGCAACTTCTGCACCGTCACACTGTTTTGCGGCGATCTCCAGTGCAAGAGAAACTGCCTCTTCCAGCTGTTTTACCTGATCTGTATTATTCATTGAGAACCATTTTCCTAAGGAGAACATCACTTTTTACTTATTTTTGCTAAAGTAAATCAATTGACAGGTGGTCAACAAGCGATTTTCCCAGTTACAATAGAAGATATATGAATGTTATCACCCGTCGGGCTTTTGGTCATTCACCAAATCACACTCCCGGCTTACTCTGCAACAGGAATTTTTATTATGGCAAAGCAGCCAGAAGAGTGGCACTACCTCAATCCTGAATTTGACAATACACCGTTAGAAGAGGAAGAAGAGGAAGAGATCATTTGGGTCAGCAAAAGTGAAATTAAACGTGATGCTGAAGCGTTAAAGAAATTAGGCACCGAACTTGTTGAGTTAAGTGCTCAAGAGCTTGAACGTGTTCCTCTTGATGAAAAACTACTCGCTTCAATTAAATTGGCGCAAAAGGTACAACGCGAAGCGCGTCGTCGCCAAATTCAATATATCGGTAAGTTACTCCGTAATGTTGATGAAGAGCCGATCCGCCAAGCACTAGATAAACTAAAAAATCGCCATAATCAGCAAATTTTAGTGTTACATAAACTAGAAGATCTGCGTACACGTCTGATTGACGGTGGTAATGAAGTGATTGAGGAAGTGGTAGCGCTTTATCCTATGGCCGATCGCCAGCAATTACGCACACTTATTCGTAATGCTAAAAAAGAGAAAGAAGCCAATAAACCGCCAAAATCATTCCGCTTATTGTTTCAATATCTAAAAGATCTCTCAGAGTCAGCTTAACGACTGATGCTCCTGAAAACGCAGTGCTAAATCATGATACCACTGCGGTTTTCAGGATACCTTGTAATACTTATGGGCTTTCAGCTAGCTCTACTTGGCTTTTTTATGTTCACAATGAAAGCGAAATAGGTCTTTACCGAGCGTCTCTTGCGCTTCTTGCATTATCTCAATAATGGGCTGGAAGGTGCGGGAATGATGCGGTGCATGTCTGAAAACAATATTAACAGGCAATTCAATTTCTCCTGTTAATACATCCCATAACGCATCAAGATTATTACCAAATGCTTCATCCAATTGAAATTGCTGAGCAAACTGATGATAAAAAGCATCTCGATCCGCCAATGTGCTGAAATCAAAAATAATCTGTTTCATTAAGGTGCAACTCTTTGCATGGTACGGTAATGATCGGTGGTTAAATAAATTAATCCATCATTAGAATATAGCAGGCGATCGCTACCACGATGTCCACATTGATAATTGACATCTGCTTCAAACCATTGACGCCCTGCTTCTTCAGGTAACTGTTTTTCACGGTTCATAAAGCGATCACCACCAATCGCCCGTCCTGGTAAAACGTCACATAAATTGCCCGCTTTCGCATTCCAACCTTTAGCTCGAGCCTCTTTTTTGCTGATATAAAAATCAGGTAAGCGAGCGTGTTGTTGCAAATAATCAGCCACTTTATTGGCTTGGGTCTTTTCATCAATTGCTAAAGGACGTTGAGACTCAGGCTGACTGATTGAACTCTTTGACGATGTAGATGTTGTTGATGTAGGAGGCGCTGTTGCTGGTATCTGCGTTTCAGGTACTAATCCTTTATACAGAACAAAAAATAAAACAGCCACAACAATAAGAACAGGGAATAGACGTTTGCCCATAAATAGCTCCATTTACTCACTTAAATAGAAACTCCATCATAGCGATGGAGTTTTATTGGGGTAATTTGTATAAATAGATAACAATAACAACTGTTAAGCAGTACCACCAACGGTTAACTTATCCAATTTCAGTGTCGGTTGCCCAACCCCTACTGGTAAGCTTTGCCCCTCTTTGCCACACACCCCGACACCTTTATCTAATGCGAGATCATTACCCACCATAGAAACTTGTTGCATCGCTTCAATACCTGAACCAATCAAGGTTGCGCCTTTAATTGGTTTAGTAATTTTACCCTTTTCAATTAAATAGGCTTCTGAAGTTGAGAAAACAAACTTACCGGAGGTAATATCAACTTGCCCACCACCAAAGTTTGGCGCATAAATACCGCGATCGACACTGGCGATGATCTCTTCAGGAGAAGATTTACCCGCAAGCATATAGGTGTTGGTCATACGTGGCATTGGCAAATGTGCATAGGATTCACGACGCCCATTGCCCGTCGGTTTTACCCCCATTAAACGCGCATTCATCTTATCTTGCATATAGCCTTTTAAGATGCCATTTTCGATTAATACGTTGTATTGGCCTGGTACGCCTTCATCATCAATCGCCACGGAGCCTCGTCGGCCTTCAATTGAACCATCATCCACGATAGTACATAACTCAGAAGTTACCTTATCGCCAATACGCCCAGAGAATACCGATGTTTGACGACGATTAAAATCACCTTCTAAACCATGTCCAACAGCTTCATGTAATAAAACACCGGGCCATCCGGCGCCTAAAACCACAGGCATTGTACCTGCTGGTGCAGCAATAGCCGATAAATTAACTAATGCCATGCGTACCGCTTCACGGGCATAAGTCGCTGCATGGGTTTCGCCATTTTCTTTAGTCAGAAAATAATCATAACCAAAACGACCACCGCCACCACTCGAACCACGTTCACGTTTACCGTCATCTTCGACCAGTACGCTTACTGAAAGACGTACAAGAGGACGCACATCCGCCGCTAAAGTACCATCCGTTGCAGCAACTAGCACATGCTCATACACTCCCGTTAATGAGGCATTGACTTGTTTAACACGTTTATCTTCAGCCCGTGCCACACGATCAACGTCATGTAATAGTGCTATTTTTTCTTCACGAGACAAACTTTGTAATGGATCATTTAGGTTGTATAACGGAGTATGTTGAATAGCACCCAGTGTATGGATCTGCCCATTGCCTTGTGCTTGCACAATACTACGCGCAGCATGAGCACTTTGGTTAAGTGCGTTGAGTGTTAATTGGTCTGCATAAGCAAAACCTGTTTTTTCACCATAAATCGCTCTAACGCCAACCCCTTGGTCAATATTGTAAGAGCCATCTTTAATTATCTGATCATCTAATATCCATGCTTCGTGGTAGCTTGATTGAAAATAAAGATCACCATAATCAATTTGACGCTGTGCAAGCTGCTCTAGTGTCGATGCTAAATCATCTAAACTCAGGTTGTTCGCTTCCAACAGACTTTCGCTGACAACAGCTAAACTCATAATTCTTTTTTATCCTTAACTTTTTTTATTAAGTGTGTCAGTTTCGGGCGAAAGCGATTATGTTTCACAACCCGTATCTGTTCACGCATACCTTCTAAACTATCGACTCGAATATTGAGCGTTAGGGCACTGACCGCATCAGGGTTCTTTTTCAATACTTTCCCCCAACCATCCACTGCCATTGTATGACCCCATGTGCGACGAGCATCATGGGTACCGACTTGAGCCGGTGCCAAAATAATACACTGATTTTCAATAGCCCGCGCGCGTAACAATGGCTCCCAGTGCGCTTTACCTGTTAAACGAGTAAAGGCTGCCGGTACAGAAATAATTTCAGCACCTTTTTCTCTTAATGCTTGGAAAAGACCGGGAAAACGTAAATCATAACAAATCGTTAAACCTAATTTCCCCACAGGTGTATCCACTACAGTCAAGCGTTCACCACGTTGATAAATGGCTGATTCATTATATTCGCCTTGTTCATCATCAATGTTCACATCAAACATATGAATTTTGTCATAACGAGCGCGGATCACCCCTTCATCATCAAAAACTAAACTACTACTGGTGATCTGCTCAGGAGAATCTCGGCTAATCAATGGCATTGAACCCACTAAGATCCACACCTTATAGCGCTGCGCCATATTAGCAATCGCATCTTGTAATGGCCCTTTCCCCTGAATTTCAGCATGTTTATGATAATCTTTTGCGCTGGAGAAAAGTAATGCATTTTCAGGCGTTAATACAAGCTTGACTGAATCGGGGAGTTGCTTAATCTGTTGCTCTATTTGCGCCAGATTATTTTTTATATTTTTTCCGCTACAAAGCTGCAAAAGTGCGACATTAACTTTTTTCATAACGCCTGATCCTCCTTAAGTTGACGCAGTACTTCGTCAATCTTGGGTTGTTCTACCGTTCCGGTAACATGATAACGTATAACTGAAATCTTACTCCAAAGTGGCCCCAGTACTTTTGAAGCTGCAAATACAGCAGCACCAGCGATGGGGTTAATAGCAAATGCGGTAGCAACGCCTACTGTAGCTGATATTTCAGGAGTTACCACTACTTGTAAGTCCATTTTACGCGCCAACAGATCCACTTGACCTTTTATAGCAATATCGGCAATAACACCATCTACAGCAACACTTTTCGCGTTTAAAACACCTTGTTTAATCGTCAAATCACCTTTAATGGAATCATACTCAAAATTATCACTAAAAGTATCTCTAAAGTCGAATTGCAACTTACGTAACAGGGCATCAAAACTGACTAGACGTAATAATTTTCCCGCTTGCCCAACATCCACCTTTTCAATACGCCCTTTTCCAAGAGAAGCATTCACTTCACCATTGAGTGTTTTTAGATCAAAATTCCAAGGGGTATTGTGCCACTGCAGTGAGAAATCTGCCGTAAGTGGTGACTGAACAATCGGAATGATATAACCAAAGTAAGCCGCCATTTCATCGACTTCCGGTGCCGTTAGTTTACCTGCCAACTTAGTGATACTGTTGCCTAAACTATCTTCTGACCACACACCACTCACAGATAGCTCGCCACTGCTATTTTTAAGCTTACCTGCAGTTAACAATAATGCTCCGTCACGAGGCTGTATTGCACCTTCAATATTCCCTAGTAATAATCCATTCACCCAACACTCTTGGCAGGCGAAATTGATAGCAGGAATATCTTTAAGTGAAAATTGAACTGCTTTTTTGGCATCAGGCACATTTGCCATTTTTAAGGATTTATTTTCTTCTGTTGGGCTAGCGCCATTAAAATAGAGATAGGTAATATTCACCTGCCAAGGTTGTGCCGTATTGGGTACAAATAAGTCACCTCGTAACTCACTCCCTGAGAAGGATAATTTTACACCATCATCAGCACGCATAATTTCTGTTTGTGGCGCAATCCATTGCTGACCAGCAAAATTAAGTTCAGGCAGACTAATATGAATATTGGTAGGGAAACGTATCGCGTTTTCAGAAGGGGCTAATGATGAAAAAGCCATTAAAGTAGGTAGCCATTTATCGCCTTGCAATCCCTGCAAAGCAATAGTCAATCGTGATTGATCATTTAATTGAGGTAGTGTGAGCGAGGAAGAGACTAAATTACCTTGTAATAGACGTAATGGTTCACCTAACGCCCATTCACTATTTAATGACCACTGATCTTGTGCATCGGCACTAACGTTAAGTTTTTCACTATTCCCTTTTGCTGAAATCACAATGGGGGAAGCGTTTTTAAAGTCATCGGTACTTGGCGCAGCTAACTGACTTTGTAGCGCATTCACTTGTCCGGTCAGATCCACTTGATAATTAACATCCGCTGTTTCTGGAATATTAACACTCACCGCGCCATGCCAAGGTAAAAAACCGCTTAATTTATGTTGTATATCATTAGGTAATCCCTTAATTTTCCCGATATCCCATTGTCCTTTTAGATCAACACCAACTTGATAAGCATCCCGTTGATCACCACCAGCAAAAGAAAATGTCAGAGGTTGACCAAACCAATTCGCGGTTAAAGTATCACTCTCTAATTTATCATTATGGTAACGAAATTGTCCCGTAACACCTTCTAGGGTGGTATCCATAAAGGCTAATGTGACATCGTTATTGTTTAAGTTTACCTGACCAGAAGCGACCACCTGCTCGCCATCAAAAGGAATGTCGAGATGCAAACTCCCGTTAATTTTTCCAGCCACTTTTAGTATTTCAAGTGTATGACCAATCGTTGCCATTTGCGAAGCTAGAAAATACTCTTTTAAATCATCGCCCGTGGCTTCAATATCTGCATCAATAACAATTTTTTCTTTGTTATAGTCCTCAATAATCGCCGTCAAATTTTTAGCGGTGGCTTTACCAACCTGAACATTATCAGAGGACATCCATAAGCCGTTATTCTTAAAATTAAGATTAACATTAAGATCAAACAGTGCCGGCCATTCACTATCATATTTGAAGGTCGCCTGTTTTACTGGTGCATAGACTTGAAACCAACCATTATGTTGTTCAAAAGGGAAATCCCGCGGATCACCATGAAAAATAAACGTACCGTTTTTAACGTTTCCAGCAATAATCGCGTCAGAGAGATATTGTGTTAAATCTTTACCGACATATTTTTCAGGTAAATAGCGCCATGTCTCACCGGCATCGGTCACATTCACTCCCGAAAGAATAGACAGTTGTTGATGCTCTCCTTGTTTTTGATAACGAAAATCACCGGCAACCCAAGCGGAGGTGGCTTTTATATCAATCCCTTGACTCCATAACGACAGAGAATCTCCCTGATGCTGCCAGTAAACCGTACCAGTGCCTTTTTCTATATTAAGTGGCGCTTTAAAAAGCCCAGCAGTATCAATTTCACTGTTATTAAGCGCAAAATTAAGCGCTCCTTGCTGTAATGTGCCCTTTAAATGACCATTAAAATGTGCCACAGAAGGGATTTCTTGCCAGCGTTTCCAAGCAACATTTTGCCAACTGATATCAATGGCACTACGTTTAAAATCATCGGGGGCTAAATCAAGAGCAAATGAGTCGACCATGCCAGAAAATTGACGATACTGCCATTGGCGCACGACATCAGGCGTTAAAAAGGAGAACAAAGGCAATAACGCAGATAACCGTTCTAATTCAATATTTTTAGCACGGATACGCCAAGCTTCATCCTGTTGTTTTTCTTTAGGTTGATAAAGTACCGCTAAATAACCATCTGGCCATTCATCACCATCCATCGTTATTTTTCGGGTATAAGGGATATCAGCAAGCCAGCCATTTTCTTGGCGTCTCATACGTAGAATTAAATCTTCTACCTTTAATACATGTGTGCGCCCTTCATTACGCCAATCCATTTCACCTTGATGGATTTGTAACTGGCTACCCGTGATCCGCCCATTGCTGATCTCTATCCAATTAGATAGGCTGGCTTTCGCTTCACCAAGGCCACTGTTACTTTTAACCCATTGGCTTAACCAAGGGGAAATATCAACCTCATCAGCGGTGACAAACACCTGTCCTTTATCCAGTGCCCCCTGCTTTTTCGTATAGAGATCAAGACGTACTTTTAGTCCACCATAGTGATTTATTGGGGTATCTAAAGTAACTTCCCCTTGCGCACGATGGCGGTTTTTCTGATTGAGCCACATTAATTCGGGAATATGGAGCGTGCTAGTGTCACCAGAAGGTGATAAAAACACGAAACGGCTATCAACCAATTTAAATCGATCAAACTGTTTTAAGAAAATGGAAGAGATATCATCGGGTTCAGTGAAAGTAATATCACCATTTTGCCCAGTAAAAATAGGCTTTTTGTAATTTACTGCTAATTGTTCAAAGGTTAATTCACGAAAATAGAGTTGAAAATGAAGTAGTGAACGCCAAACATCAAAAGAGAAAGTGATCTGTTCAGCACTCACTTCAACACTGTTATTATCAATATACAGCCCAGTAATTTGGATATCAGGGCCAAAGTTTTGCCATTCTCCTTTCACCTGTGTCATGGTGACTGGGCTATTGAACTGTTTAGATAAATAGGTTTCAATTTCAGGGCGATAATTATCTAAACGAGGCAGAAAATAACGAAATCCACTTAATACTACGGCGAAAATAATCAGGCAAAAAAGGGTTATCAATAATAAAGATTTAGACAGCCGCTTCATTTAGTCTCCTTTCTGCCATCATATTTATTAGCAAGGCGAATCCATTACATCATCACCACATCAAACTGCTCCTGACTATAGAGTAGCTCAGTTTGCACTTTGACTTGCTTCCCAACAAAAATTTCCACTTCGGCTAAAGCATGTGATTCATCACCTTTTAGTGCTTCCACAACAGCGGGGGCGGCATAAACCAAAAAGCGATCTGCGTCTATGGTTTTATGAACACGAACAATTTCTCGTAATATTTCATAACATACCGTTTCAACTGATTTTACTGTACCACGGCCTTGGCAAGTAGGACAGTCATCACAAAGTACATGCTCGAGACTTTCACGGGTTCGTTTACGTGTCATCTCAACCAAACCTAATTGTGAAAAACCATTGATGGTCGTTTTCACGCGATCTTTGCTCAATGCTTGTTCTAAGGAAGCTAATACTCTACGGCGATGATCTTCATTACTCATATCAATAAAATCAATAATGATAATGCCGCCTAAATTACGTAATCTCAGTTGCCGCGCTATCGCCTGACTCGCCTCAACATTGGTATTAAAAATCGTCTCTTCTAAATTACGATGACCAACAAAAGCGCCCGTATTGATATCAATCGTTGTCATTGCTTCGGTTTGGTCGATAATCAGATAGCCTCCTGATTTTAACTCGACCTTTCGCTCTAACGCGCGCTGAATTTCACTTTCAACCCCGTAGAGATCGAAAATAGGTTGATTACCTTGGTGTAATTCAAGTTTAGCGGTTAATTCAGGAATATATTCACCAATAAACTCCTGTAATTGATGATAAGTTAATTTAGAGTCAACCCGAATGCTATCTAATTCAGCCCCTGCAAAATCACGTAAAATACGTTGTGCTAAAGCGAGCTCACCATAAATTTGAATACGCGTTTTATTTCTTTTTTTACGCTCAATGATTTTATTCCATAGGCGCTTTAAAAAAGCAGCATCTTGTTTTATTTCATGTTCGCCGACACCTTCAGCGGCAGTGCGAATAATAAACCCGCCATTTTCATCACAATACTCTTCTACCAAGCGTTTTAAGCGCTCACGTTCTTCTTCACTTTCAATACGTTGTGAAACACCCACATGAGAAGCCCCCGGCATAAACACCAAGTAACGTGATGGTAATGTGATATCTGTTGTAAGACGTGCCCCTTTTGTACCTAGAGGATCTTTCACCACTTGTACAATCAAGTCCTGACCTTGATGTACAAGTTGCGCAATATCACGAACATTAAATTTTTTCTGCTCTTCACCCGCGATACATTCCGTGTGAGGCATAATATCAGAAGCATGTAAAAAAGCGGCTTTCTCAAGCCCAATGTCAATAAATGCAGCTTGCATCCCAGGTAATACACGACTTACCCGACCTTTGTAGATGTTTCCGACAAGACCTCGTTTGGCTTCTCTTTCAACGTGGATCTCTTGTAGTATGCCCCCGCTGATATAGGCCACTCGGGTTTCAGAGGGAGTCACATTCACTAATAGCTCTGCTGTCATGAAATCTCCTTATCATTCGCTAGAGACAAAAATTGAGCTATCAATGCTTCGGTTTCAACAAGCGGTAAGCCGACAACAGCATGATAGCTACCCTCAATCCGTTGTACAAAACGGCCTCCTTTTCCCTGAATACCGTAAGCGCCAGCTTTATCCATTGGCTCTCCCGTTTCAATATACGCACTAATTTCACTTTCTGTCATCTTTCTAAAAGTCACATCCGTGACAACTAATTGGCTTATTGTTCGGGTTTTATCTGAAATAGCAATCGCCGTCATCACTTGGTGGGTTGCACCTGAAAGATTACTTAGCATTTGTGCTGCATGCGCTTTATCTCGTGGTTTTTCCAGAATACGACCTGCTTGAACCACGATAGTATCAGAGCCTAATACCGGATAGTCATTTGTCGCTTGACGTACCCCCTCTTGAGATTTCTCCCTCGCCAAACGGATAACATAATCTTCTGGTGCTTCACCTTGTTGCCAAATTTCATCAATTGCCGGTGTAATGGTGCTAAATTGAACATCCAACAGTGACAGAAGCTCTCGCCTTCTGGGGGAACTCGATGCAAGGTAAAGAGTGATCACAATAATATCCTCATGACGGTGACACAAAAATACCGTCATGATCCAGAGAGGTTAATGAACTGAAAACTGGTGACGGACTTTGCGAAGCAAAAAATAAAGCCATGGCCAAAGAATACCACTGACTGGACTATTCCAGAATACTTGTGGGTGAAAAGTCACGGGAGAAAGCAAAAATTCTGCCCAAAATACAGTAAGATCAACCACACCAATCGCTAACATTACCACTAATGCCTGTTGCCATAACGCTAAGTTACAAAATAATTGATATTTAAAGGCGATAACATAACTTACTAGGGTATAAGCCAACGCATTTACGCCTAATGTTGTCCCTTGCACTAAATCCATGCTCATCCCAAGAACAAATGCTGTTCCAACGCTAATACGATGAGGTAATGACGTTATCCAATAAATCAGAAACAACACTGGCCAAATAGGGCGATAAACTTCTAGTTGCTCAGGCCAAGGCATAATTTGTAACACCAAAGCTATTAGAAACGAGAGCCAAATAATCCAACGCCCACGGCTACGATAAGGATTGATTGTCACTATCTACCTCGATTCGTATTAGGTTGAGGTTTATTGTTTTCCGTTGGTGGTACTGGTGCTATATCACTTGGGGTGGCGCTATTTTCCGTTGGCTCTTGTGACATAGAACGAGGCAGTGGTGGCCCCGCTTGTTCATAGTTAGGCAGTACCTGTGGCATTAATTGCATCAAACGTTCATTGGCAGCACGGTAAACCTCTGAGGGTAACGGTGGCGCTTGTTTCTTCTCTGAGGCGTTCCATAATAGCAACAGATAACGTAAACGTTGTAATTCAGCAGAAGGTCGCACATTAATCACCGAATAAGCACGTTGATTATCGACTTTTACCGAAGAAACAACCCCAACAGGATAACCTTCAGGAAAGCGTCCCCCTAATCCTGAGGTGACTAACACATCCCCTACACGAATATCGATATTCGCAGGTAGTGCCTCTAACAGTAGATCATCCGCACACCCAGCCCCTGAGGCAATAACGCGAATATCATTACGTAATACTTGTACCGGTAATGCATGAGAGGTATCACAAATTAACAGTACTCGGCTGGTTAACTCACTTACGGCAATAACTTGTCCAACAACGCCTTTATCACTAATAACAGGCTGACCTTCATACACCCCATCATTAGTGCCTTTGTCTATCACCACTTGATCTCGATAAGGCGTACTATTACCAGACAACACTTGTGTTACCGTCATTTGTTCATTTTGACGTAAAGGTGAACCAAGTAATTCTCGTAAGCGGGCATTTTCTTGTTTAAATTGTTCCAGTAGCTGACTTTCACCACTGCGAACAAGAAGCTCTTTTCTTAGCGCTTGATTTTCAAATTGTAAACGTTCGCGAGTTGCAAAGGTTTCAGAGAGTTGATCAAGGAAACGACGAGGCCCATTTGCAAGAAAATAGAAAGGACTCACAGCAGTATCCAAATACTGACGGACTTTTGAAAAAGCACCTATGCGATTATCAGCAATTAACAACGATATCGCGATAATCACAGCGATTATTAATCTTAGTTGCAGGGAAGGCCCCCGACTAAAAATAGGCTTCATAAACTCTAAGATCACTCACACGGAGAAGTAAAAGAACAGGTGTTAATATTGTTATATTGTGATTAAGGGGGAATCCTTTCTCCCTTACTCGCACAATAATATTAATCTTCGCTAAATAGATCGCCACCGTGCATATCGATCATTTCTAATGCTTTACCACCACCACGAGCCACACAGGTAAGCGGATCTTCAGCCACAATAACAGGAATACCTGTTTCTTCCATTAATAAACGGTCTAAGTTACGTAACAGTGCCCCACCACCCGTTAAGACCATACCTCGTTCTGAAATATCAGAAGCAAGCTCTGGCGGACACTGTTCTAAGGCAACCATCACAGCACTTACAATACCTGTTAATGGCTCTTGTAAGGCTTCGAGGATCTCATTGGAATTTAAAGTAAAGCTACGTGGTACCCCTTCCGCTAAATTACGTCCACGTACTTCAATCTCATTTAATTCGTCTGAAGGATAAGCCGAGCCAATATCATGCTTAATACGCTCAGCGGTTGCTTCACCGATCAACGAACCGTAGTTACGACGTACATAGTTAATGATAGCTTCATCAAAACGGTCTCCCCCAATACGTACAGAAGAGGAATAAACCACACCATTTAATGAGATAACCGCAACTTCTGTAGTCCCACCACCAATATCAACGACCATTGAACCCGTCGCTTCAGATACTGGTAAACCTGCACCAATTGCAGCAGACATAGGTTCTTCAATTAAAAAGACCTCACGAGCACCCGCACTAAGTGCCGACTCGCGGATAGCCCTACGCTCAACTTGTGTCGCACCAACAGGTACACACACTAATACACGAGGGCTTGGACGCATAAAGCTGTTGTTATGAACCTGTTTTATGAAGTGTTGAAGCATTTTTTCGGTTACATAAAAATCAGCAATAACACCGTCTTTCATTGGACGAATAGCTGCGATATTCCCAGGTGTACGCCCTAGCATCTGTTTGGCTTCATGCCCGACGGCTGCAACACTTTTTGATGTACCTGCGCGATCTTGGCGGATCGCAACTACAGAAGGTTCATCGAGAACAATACCTTGTCCTTTGACATAAATCAGGGTATTGGCGGTACCCAAGTCAATAGACAGATCGTTGGAAAACATGCCACGAAATTTTTTAAACATACGAAAGGATAATCCTGCAAGCCGGGACGGAAAAATCCGTCTACTCTACCAACCACAATAAGCAGCGACAAGGCGCGATCCGCTACTTAGTTAAAAGTGGACACGTGAATAATCATAAAGGCACAATATTCTACGTTACTTTTCCCAATTGGAGCAGAAAAAAACTGCATAAAAATGGGCTAATTAAAACGATTAACGCATAAATTCGATCCTACGTAAGATTTATTTGACTTAATCACAATACAAATCACGTAGATATCGACAAAGAAAAATCTTACTTGGTTGCCACACTGTGACACAAAAGTAAGGGTTCAAGTTCAAATAAAATTTATTCATTTAATTATTCACATCAGCAATATCTATTTTCGATAACATTTACCCCATCATTTGATGAAGATAGCGATCATCATACTCATCTTGATGGTGGCCAAAACAACCTATTAGCTTAATTTCAATAAACGAAGATAAATGTTATTTTTGGCCCAATCGTAAAATATTTTAAGTATCAACTCACAACAAAAATGTAAAACTCAGAATAATCTCTGCTTAAATGAACATAGAACCCATCGTTTATACACTAAAAAGCGTTAATTTGTCTCATTATTACACGAGATATTGTGCACAATCACAACGCTTGCTAAAAAATCACCTATCATGACAGAAACGGATAGCAATAAGAGGTCATCATGAAAGCATTATTAGTCGAACAACACAGCGATAAACTTAGCGCCGGCGTCCAACATATCGATGAATCACAACTTCCTATTCATGAGGTCATTGTTGATGTCCACTACTCGACACTAAACTACAAAGATGGCTTAGCCATAACAGGTAAAGGAAAAATTCTACGCCAATTTCCGATGGTCCCCGGTATCGATTTTTCAGGGGTGGTTCACCATACAGAAGATCCCCGTTTTCATATTGGACAACATGTGTTACTAACCGGTTGGGGGGTAGGTGAAAACCACTGGGGCGGTTTAGCACAAAAAGCGGGCGTTAAAGGTGATTGGTTAACGGCGCTGCCTGAAGGACTGTCGTTAAAAAATGCCATGATCATTGGTACCGCTGGTTTTACTGCCATGCTTTGTGTGATGGCGTTAGAACAAGGTGGCATAACACCCGATAGTGGTGAGATTTTGGTTACAGGTGCCAGCGGTGGTGTCGGTAGCACCGCAATTAGTTTATTAACCGCACTTGGCTATCAGGTTACCGCTCTCAGTGGCAGAGCCAGCAATCACGATTATTTACGTAAACTGGGGGCCGAGCATATTATCACCCGTGAAGCATTTGAGGCTGCGGGTAAAGCGTTAGATAAACAGCGTTGGGCAGGCGCTATTGATACCGTAGGTGGACAAATCCTTGCCAATATCTTGTCACAAACACATTACAATGGCACCGTTGCCGCCTGTGGATTAGCAGGAGGATATACGTTACCTACTACAGTCATGCCATTTATTTTACGCAATGTTCGTCTGCAAGGTATCGATTCCGTTTATTATCCTGCAGAAAAACGCGCTCAAGTATGGCAACGTTTACTACAGCTATTGCCTGATACATTTTATCAGCAAACAGTAACTGAAATTACACTCGATGAGGTGCCACGCTATGCTCAGATGATAATGGATAATCAAGTAACAGGTAGAACCTTAGTTAAGTTGTAATTATTTATCATGATTTTGAGCTAATTTCTGGCATTAAACAGATTAATTTAATGCCAGATTATTGCGTTTTTAATATTAAGCCTGGTTAGTAATGTGATCTGGATCACATTTATAACATATATTATCGATCTAGCTCAAAGAAGCGTAGATTTCCTGTCACATCAATAAATAACGTCATGTTATGATTATTTTTTAAACTTCTGTTTATTTTACTTTCTTGGTTTTACAATCTTGTAAAAACTTTTAACTTTTCATCAAAATAATCCCATCTTTCCCTGATTAGACCAGTATTTTGCTGTTATCTTCTGTGAAATGTCTATAATGTCGGACTTTGTGATTTGTATCGTAACATTCGATACAATAAAAGATGACAAAACGAAAAGCACAGGTTATTTTGTCATTTCGTTGACGAATTGACGGAGATAGAAGCATAATGTCGGAAAATTTTCATATTTTGCTCCTGAATGGTCCGAACTTAAACCTGCTTGGCACTAGAGAGCCGGAAACTTACGGACACCTAACTCTGAATGATATTGTTCAAAGTTTGTCAGCGGATGCTCAAGCATTAAATGTGAAACTGACTCATTTTCAATCAAATGCTGAACATGAGCTAATAAATAAAATTCATGCGGCGCGGGGAAATGTTGATTATATTCTTATCAACCCTGCAGCATTTACGCACACCAGTGTTGCACTGCGTGATGCATTATTAGGGGTGAATATTCCATTTATTGAAATTCACCTATCCAATGTCTACAGTCGGGAACCTTTCCGTCACCACTCTTATCTTTCTGATATCGCAACTGGCGTAATCTGTGGATTAGGTGCTGAAGGGTATCGATTTGCTTTACAGGCAGCGGTCAACCGCTTGTCTTAATAAAAAACATCAAAAGAGTACGGAATCAACTCATGGATATTCGTAAAATTAAAAAACTGATCGAGCTAGTCGAAGAGTCTGGCATTTCTGAACTGGAAATTTCTGAAGGTGAAGAGTCAGTACGCATCAGTCGCAACTCTGGCGTTCAGGGTCAAATGGCTCCTCAGCAATATTTTGCGGCACCAGCAGCACCTCAACCTGCATTAGCAGCTGCTGTGGCACCTGTAGCACCAGAAACACCAGCGGCTACAGCAACGCAAGAAATTAGCGGCCATGTTGTTCGCTCACCAATGGTAGGTACCTTCTATCGTTCACCAAGCCCAGAAGCAAAAGTCTTTGTTGAAGTGGGTCAGCAAGTCAATGTTGGCGATACACTGTGTATCGTTGAAGCAATGAAAATGATGAACCAAATCGAATCTGATAAAGCGGGCGTTGTTAAATCTATCCTTTGCCAAGATGGCGATACTATTGAGTTTGACGATCCACTCTTTGTCATCGAATAACGAGGCAGGCCCATGCTAGAAAAAATCCTCATTGCCAACCGTGGTGAAATTGCACTGCGTATCCTAAGAGCTTGTAAGGAACTTGGGATCAAAGCAGTCGCCGTTCACTCCACGGCAGACCGTGATTTAAAACACGTTCTGCTGGCAGACGAGACTATCTGTATTGGTCCCGCTGCTTCAGCAAAAAGTTACTTAAATATTCCGGCAATTATTGCCGCGGCAGAGATAAGTGGCGCGCAAGCCATTCACCCAGGATATGGCTTCCTGTCTGAAAATGCCGATTTTGCCGAACAAGTTGAACGCTCAGGCTTTATTTTTATTGGCCCTAAAGCGGAAACCATTCGCCTAATGGGTGATAAAGTTTCGGCTATTGAAGCGATGAAAAAAGCCGGTGTTCCTTGTGTACCAGGCTCAGATGGCCCATTAGGTAACGATACCGCCAAAAATATCGAAATCGCCAAACGCATTGGTTACCCTGTTATCATCAAAGCATCAGGTGGTGGCGGTGGTCGCGGTATGCGTGTTGTTCGCTCAGAAAAAGACTTAGCGCAAGCAATCTCCATGACCCGTGCGGAAGCCAAAGCGGCATTTAGCAACGATATGGTCTATATGGAAAAATACCTTGAAAATCCACGCCACGTCGAAATTCAGGTGATGGCCGATGGACAAGGTAATGCTATCTATTTAGCTGAACGTGACTGCTCAATGCAACGTCGCCACCAAAAAGTGGTTGAAGAAGCACCAGCACCGGGTATTACCCCTGAGATCCGTAAAAATATCGGTGAACGCTGTGCAAATGCCTGTATTGAAATTGGCTACCGCGGTGCGGGTACGTTTGAATTCCTCTATGAAAATGGCGAATTCTACTTTATCGAAATGAATACCCGTATTCAGGTTGAGCACCCTGTTACTGAGATGATCACCGGTGTTGACCTTATCAAAGAGCAACTGCGTATTGCATCAGGCTTACCATTATCGGTCACGCAAGATCAAATTCACGTTCATGGACATGCTATTGAGTGCCGTATCAACGCAGAAGATCCAAAAACCTTCTTGCCAAGCCCGGGAACCATCACTCGTTTCCACTCACCAGGCGGATTTGGTGTACGTTGGGAATCACATATTTACGCAGGTTACACCGTTCCACCACACTATGATTCAATGATTGGTAAATTGATCACTTACGGTGAAACACGTGAAATTGCGATTTCTCGTATGAAAAATGCGTTGGCAGAACTTATTATTGACGGCATTAAAACCAATATTGAGCTACACCAATTCATTATGAATGATGAGCAATTCCAAAAAGGTGGTACTAATATTCACTACCTAGAAAAACGCCTAGGTTTAACTGAAAATTAATCTTTTTAGCTTATCAGTAAAAGGCATAGTTTATCGACTATGCCTTTTTTATTCGACTAAATAGTCTATTAAATAACCAAATAAGTTCCTGCAGCACACTCAACCGCCAATCAATTCCTCATCATTTGATGCCACCAATAAGTTTATGATCAATTTTCACTGAATCACCTCTCACTTTCCCGTACAATCCTTCCCATTCGTTTTAATCCTATAAAGATTGGGAGAACAGATGGACAAGCGTTTTGTTCAGGCCCACAAAGAAGCCCTCTTGGCCTTAGTGCTTACTTTTATCTACTTATTGGGTTGGTTACTTACTGCCTATTTACCCGATAATAGTGTGGGACTAACCGGCCTACCGGTTTGGTTTGAGCTTTCATGCCTATTTTTACCTGTGCTATTTTTTTTACTGTGTTATCTGATGGTACGCTATTTTTTCAAAGATATGCCGTTAGGAGATGAGCATGACAATGCAAACTGAGGTTATCGTGCCACTGGTTGGCTATCTCTTATTGGTCTTCCTATTATCCGCATACGCATATCGTAAACGTGAAAAAGGGCAATTTCTTAACGAGTATTTTCTTGGTAACCGCTCTATGGGTGGATTTGTCCTTGCAATGACCATCACGGCAACCTATGTCAGTGCTAGCTCTTTTATTGGTGGACCAGGAGCGGCTTACAAATACGGCATTGGTTGGGTACTTCTTTCGATGATCCAGCTCCCCGCTATTTGGCTCTCCCTCGGGGTACTAGGTAAAAAATTTGCTATTTTGGCGCGTCGTTATAACGCCGTCACCCTAAATGATATGCTCTATGCTCGCTACCAAAGTCGCTTTTTAGTCTGGTTTGCCAGCTTAAGTCTACTGGTAGCTTTTGTCGGCGCCATGACCGTACAATTTATTGGTGGTGCTCGCTTATTAGAAACCGCGGCGGGTATTCCCTATGAATTTGGTTTGCTGATATTTGGTATCTCAATCGCATTATATACAGCGATTGGCGGATTTAGAGCCAGTGTATTAAATGATGCCTTACAAGGCCTTGTGATGTTATTGGGCACCTTTATTTTGCTTTTTGCCATTATCTACAAGGCGGGTGGTTTAGATATTGCAATACAAAAACTAAATGCTATCGATCCTGCCCTTACCTCTCCTCATGGTGCTGACGGCATTTTAACTGGCCCCTTTATGGCGTCATTTTGGGTATTGGTCTGTTTTGGGGTTATCGGCCTTCCCCATACTGCAGTGCGCTGTATCTCTTATAAAGACAGCAAAGCCATGCACAGAGGGATCATCATCGGCACCATCGTGATGGCGTTATTAATGTTTGGTATGCACTTTGCGGGCGCATTAGGTCGGGCAATCATTCCTGATCTCACCGTGCCAGATCAAGTTATTCCAACCTTAATGGTTGATGTATTACCACCTTTTGCTGCCGGTATATTTTTAGCGGCACCGATGGCAGCCATCATGTCAACGATTAACGCACAACTGCTACAATCATCAGCGACATTGGTCAAAGATCTCTATCTCAATCTCGCGCCTCATGCCATAAACAATGAAAAACGCATTGCGCGTTTATCTAGCCTATCTACTTTGATTTTAGGGATCTTATTGCTATTTGCTGCATGGAACCCGCCATCAATGATAATTTGGCTCAATTTACTTGCCTTTGGTGGACTACAAGCGGTTTTCTTATGGCCTCTAGTACTTGGCCTTTACTGGAACAAAGCAAACCGTTATGGCGCGATTGCGGGCATGATAACCGGTGCCACACTCTATGCTACACTGGCAACATTTAATATCCAGATTGCTGGATTTCATCCTATTATTCCTGCGCTGTTATTGAGCTTAGTGGCTTTTCTTGTCGCAAATAGGTTTGGAGAACAAACCTTGCCTCAATCTGCTCCATTACAGTGAACTTGTTTTTAAAAGAGATTAATTATGCCTTGGATACAATTAAGACTAAATGCCACCTCAGAAAACGCCGAAGCCATTGGTGATGAGTTGGTTGAAAGTGGCGCGGTATCAGTAACCTTTCAAGATAGCCACGATACCCCTATTTTTGAGCCATTACCGGGAGAAACTCGCCTCTGGGGTGATACCGATGTTATTGGCTTATATGATGCAGAAACCGATATGAGTATCATCGTGGCTATGTTAGAAAACACGGCGGTGCTGGGTAAAGGATTTGTACATAAAATCGAACAATTAGAAGATAAAGATTGGGAGCGCGAATGGATGGATAACTTCCACCCTATGCGCTTTGGCGAACGTTTATGGATTTGCCCAAGCTGGCGTGAAGTGCCTGATCCTAACGCTGTAAATGTCATGCTCGATCCAGGTCTGGCATTTGGTACTGGTACTCACCCAACCACCTCTTTATGTCTACAATGGCTCGATGGTTTAGATCTCGCAGGTAAAACCGTTATCGACTTTGGTTGTGGCTCAGGTATTTTAGCCATTGCAGCATTAAAACTGGGGGCTGCGAAAGCGATAGGTATCGATATCGACCCACAAGCTATCCAAGCAAGTCGCGACAATGCGCAACGTAACGGTGTCGCTGATGCACTGACGCTATACCTTGCTAAAGACCAACCAGACAATCTCAGTGCCGATGTAGTGGTAGCAAATATCTTAGCTGGTCCATTACGTGAATTAGCTCCTATTATCAGCACACTGCCACGTCAAGGGGGGCATTTAGGTCTTTCCGGTGTTCTTGCCACACAAGCTGACGGTGTTGCACAAGCTTATCAAGAACAATTTACTTTAGATCCTGTGGCTGAAAAAGAAGAGTGGTGTCGTATTACCGGAGTGAAAAAATAACATAGGTTAAATATTAAACAATTTGCGATAATATTAAACAGTTAAAGTTTCACTTAATGATTATTTATCAGGCATTAATCACAATTTTGCCTGATAAATATCACCTTGTTGCTTGAGTTTGTTACTTCTCTATATTTAAATTTAAAATTTTAGAAAAACAGTAACATTTTGTTTTTATTGACTAAATAATCTATTTATAAAAAATCAAGTATAAAAAAGTAACTTTTTTTCGCGATTTGGTTAAACTTTGTCCTTTCATATCTGGTAAAAAATGCGTAATATACGCGCCCTTGCAGTCACAGTTTGGCCCTCTTTTCATCTATGCGAATCGGACAGTATCAGTTAAAAAATTGCCTCATTGCAGCTCCAATGGCTGGCGTTACAGACCGACCTTTTCGGTCACTTTGCTATGACATGGGTGCGGGGATGACAGTTTCTGAAATGCTTTCTTCTAATCCTCAGGTTTGGAAGACAGACAAGTCTCGGTTACGGATGGTACATAGCGATGAATTGGGGATCCGCTCCGTACAAATTGCGGGAAGTGACCCTGTTGATATGGCTACAGCTGCGAAAATAAACGTAGAAGGTGGCGCTCAGATTATCGACATTAATATGGGTTGTCCGGCAAAAAAGGTGAATAAAAAGTTAGCAGGCTCGGCATTGCTGCGTTATCCGGATTTAGTCGCAGAGATCCTTTCTGCGGTGGTCAATGCGGTTGATGTACCTGTTACACTCAAGATCCGTACAGGATGGTCACCTGATGAACGAAACTGTGTAGAGATTGCCAAATTGGCTGAAGATTGTGGTATTGCGGCTCTCACCATTCATGGACGTACGCGCGAGTGTTTGTTCAAAGGTGAAGCTGAATACGACAGTATTCGGACAGTTAAGCAGAGTGTCTCTATTCCCATTATTGCGAATGGAGACATAACTGACCCGCTAAAAGCCAGAGCAGTGCTTGACTACACTGGAGCCGATGCTTTAATGATCGGTCGCGCTGCTCAGGGAAGACCCTGGATCTTTCGGGAAATCCAGCACTATCTGGACACAGGTGAACTGTTGCCTCCTCTGCCGATTGCAAAGGTGCAACAAATAATGCAAAAGCATGTGCGTGAATTGCACGACTTTTACGGTCAAGGCAAAGGAACTCGCATTGCACGCAAGCATGTCTCTTGGTATCTCAAGGAACATGCCCCTGATGACCAGTTTCGGCGCTCCTTCAACGCCATAGAGGATGCCAGCGAACAGCTGGAGGCGTTGGAAGCATATTTCGAAAATTTTTTGCGTAAATAAATAAAAGAGCTGACAGAACTATGTTCGAACAACGCGTAAATTCAGACGTACTAACCGTTGCCACTGTAAATTCACAAGATCAGGTAACCCAAAAACCTTTACGTGACTCAGTTAAACAAGCACTGAAGAACTATTTTGCTCAATTAAACGGTCAAGATGTTAATGACTTATATGAGCTGGTATTGGCTGAAGTTGAACAGCCATTGTTGGACATGGTGATGCAATACACCCGTGGTAACCAAACACGTGCTGCGCAAATGATGGGCATTAACCGTGGCACACTGCGTAAGAAACTGAAAAAATACGGCATGAATTAATAGAAGTCGTATAATACATTGAATTAAAAAGCCCTTTTCATTATTTGTTAAGGGCTTTTTTGTTATTGCAAAACGATAATTCTTTTACATATGTAGTGGGTGATAGCCACGAAATTTTATCACACGTTTTATATCCTTCATCAAGAAGAAAGATATTTACTACAAATGAGATAGGAAAACTGAGCAATACACCGGCAAGTCCTAAATAGACTAAATATCGCATTATTAATTTATTAAATGTCATTAAAGACATAAAATAATTGATTTATATAAATAAAACAAATTAATAGTGAACATACGATTTTATTCTTAGTGGAGAAAAATTAATGGCATTCTTCTCCACTCATGTTGACTAAGCTATCGGATATTAAAAGTTGGGCTAATAAACCAATGAATAAGCTTAATTGATGCCAATAATAGTGCTAGGCTAATCGTGATAATGATGAGTGCAAAAACCATCGGTAATGTAAGAGATAACTGAAAAAAGATTATGCCTTGTAAAAGGATAAAACAAATAATTGGATGAATTAAATAAACACCTAACGCATTATTGGCAAGAGAAGCGTATTTTTGAGTGGTTGGTGCAAGGTAAATAATCCCTGCGCTTAAAATAAAACTTATCAATAAAGAGATAATATATATAATTAATTTTGCAAAAAATAGACTCCCTTCTAATTTTGTTAGAATAATATAATTGATATTAGATTGATAATAAAGTATAAATATTGATAATAAACTTATTAAAGCAATAACCACAGAAGATTGACTTCTCAATTTAGCAATAGTTTGTTGGTCTACTAAATAAGCGATAATAAAAAATGGAAAATATTGTATTATAGCCAAGAAAGTGGATAGTTTAGTTTCATAGCCTTTAGTTAACAACGATAGCAAAATACTGACAAGCAGAAGAGAGAATAATATTGGTTTATGATGTCTGATGTATGAAGGTAACAATAGGAAAAAAGCTTGCCAAATAGGTGTAGCAAGAAAAAACCACACACCATTTTGAGGAAAAAGAAGGTAAGTATTAAGGTCAAATTGCCCTGAATAATAAAGAGGGATCATATCAATAGTTTGGAAAGTCGCATAAATCACTAAGGCAGCCAATAAATTATCACGCCAACTTTTCCATGTCCCATTTTTAGTAATAAACCCGATAATAAAAACAAACATAGGAATTAATGTTAAATCAAATATATTAATCAGTAATGAAAAGTCAGGGGTATGGCTTTGTTTCAAATAGAAACTAAAAACAATAAGTGAACTTAATATCAATTTTAATGCTGGCCAATAGGGTTGCTTAATTTTTTCCATACTCAACATTAACTTACCTTAGTTATTTATATTTTTCGGTATAAAATAATAAACCAGTTTACACCTTCCTGCTAATATTAATATAAAAGAAACCAAATATCATTTAGATAAATTTACTTAGGAAACAACTGATAGAGCAAATTCGGGAAAATATCATCTTCAGATTAGAGTTCTATATTCTGTTAATAATGCTAACCTTAACTGAAAACAATGATACTTTATCTTTACTATTAGCATTTTTTTAGACAAACTTTGTCTATACAATAGACAAATTTGATGTTTATCAGGGAATTACTATGACAGCCTTACCACGAAAAAATATGTGGCAGATTGTCCTTACTATCATTTTAGTAGGAATAAATTTACGCCCTTTTTTAACCGGGCCTGGCCCTGTTATTGACAATATTATTGCTTCAACAGGCATGAGCTATAGCCAAGTCTCATTACTCACGTTATTACCCATGATTTTAATGGGAGTCGGTGCTTTGGTTGTGCCCTTTTTACAACCTTATATTCAAGCTCGTAGAGGGCTACAAGTTGCGATGCTTATCTTATTATTAGCATCGTTTTCTCGTGCCTATGTTTCTGATGGTGATCAGTTACTTATTACTGCTCTATTTTGTGGTTTAAGTGTCGCTTATATCCAAGCGGTTTTCCCTGGCATCATCAAAGCGTGGTTTGGACAGAAAACTCCCATTATGATGGGTCTCTACTCAGCCATGCTAATGGGAGGAGGTGCATTAGGTGCTCAGTTATCCCCTGTTCTTACGGCATCTGATGGCAATTGGCAACAGGCTCTTGCTTGGTTTGCGTTACCCGCGAGCGTCGCATTAGTTGCTATTACGCTATCAATTAAAAAGAATATTTCCGAAACCAATAAACTGCCACTTAATACATTGATTTGGCGACCAAGAACAGCCTTATTAATTGTTGGATTTGGCTTTGTTAATGCCGGTTACGCTTCGATGGTGGCATGGTTAGCTCCCTTCTATCAATCATTAGGTATGCCAAGTGCACAAAGTGGCTCATTAGTTGCTATTTTGTCACTCTTTCAAGCATCAGCAGCATTAATTATTCCATTTCTTGCTGCCAAAAATCATGATCGCCGTTTTTGGCTACTTTTAACACTGACAAGCCAACTTATTGGATTTTTAGCGCTGATGACAATGCCAATGAGCGCCCCTTATCTATGGAGTATCTTTTTAGGCTGTGGGTTGGGTGGTTGTTTCTCAATGATGATGATTGCCGCATTAGATCATGTTCCTCATCCATTACACGCAGGAGCACTATCAGCCTTGATGCAAGGTGGCGGATTTATTATTGCCTCTTTTGGGCCACTGATCGCAGTATGGCTACAACAAGATGATGGTAGTTTTACCTATGCTTGGGCTTTTCATGCTGTCTTAGTGATATTAACTATGGGATTATTTGCACGGTTAAATCCTCATAATTATAATAAGGCCTATCCTACTAGCCATATATTGACAGATTAGTGATAAAAATAAGCATTATAAGGCATCTGTGTCATTCACTCAGATACCTTATAAAAAGCACATTAATTCTGTTGATAAATATCTGGGACATCAGTGATCAACATATCGACTCCCCATGCTTCAAAATCTTTCACTTCTTTAGGATCATTGGGGGTATAGCAATAAATTTCATAGCCTGCTTGTTTCAACATAGCCGCTTGTTGCTGCGTTAAATATTGATAATTACAATGCACGCTAAACCCCTCTATAGCTTGTAAAGTTTCTAGTGCATTATCAGGAATATCATCCCATAGCTGTCCTCGACGAATGGCGGGCAGATAACGTTTCATCACCATTAATGCATGAGTATCGAAAGAGGAAAACAGGATTTGTTCGTTAGGGATATCTGCGCTTTTTATCATTTCAGATACCGCTAAACATAAGCGCTCTACATCATCATCAGGCCATGTTTTAAGTTCGATATTGAGCTTAGTGCCTGAGCGCTTTATCAACTGCAAACCTTGTCTTAGTGTGGGAATTTTTTCCCCTTGATAAAGTGAACTAAACCAACTGCCTGCATCAAGACGGTGTAAATCATCCAAACTATGAAAGCGCACCGCACCTTGTCCATTCGTGCAACGATTAACCGTCTTGTCATGGATCAGTACAGGTACATGATCTGCCGTTAATTGCACATCGGTTTCAATCCATTCACACCCAAAATCAATTGCCATTTTAAATGCAGCTAATGTGTTTTCAGGTGCCTTTCCAGAAAATCCTCTATGAGCGGCTATTTTCATCTTTCTCTCCTTATTCGTTGATATCGCCATCATGACAACCATTTATGACAGCAATTTGACAGTCACACCATCAACATATCTTCATTTAATTGTCACCCATTTGTCATAAAGAACGCTTAGGGTATTTCTTAAATTAGATTGCGCCTTTCGTATTTAAATAAAAAGGAAATTTTGCATGTCGATTAAATCCTTCAGTACGCTTGCCATAGCAATAGCATTATTTACTTCACCAACCTACGCAAAAACCGAAATAGAGTGGTGGCATGCTATGGGGGGCGCCTTAGGTCAAAAAGTCAATCAAATTGCCTCAGACTTTAATGCCAGCCAATCAGAATATGTGATCAAACCTGTCTATAAAGGGACTTATCCAGAAACGATGACCAGCGCTGTTGCTGCATTTCGAGCCAAAAACCAACCTGCGATTGTTCAAGTGTTTGAGGTGGGAACAGCAAGTATGATGGGAGCTAAAAAAGCCGTTTTTCCTGTTTACCAATTAATGGAAAAAACCAACGAGCCATTTGATCCTAATAGCTACCTCTCGACAGTTACCGCTTATTACACCACCAGCGATGGTAAGATGATATCTCTACCTTTTAATAGCTCAACGCCTGTGCTTTATTACAACAAAGCACTATTTAAACAAGCAGGCATAGAGCAACCTCCTAAAACATGGAAAGAGATGGGGGCTGTCTCTCAGAAACTACTTGATGCTGGCGTGAAATGTGGTTTTACCACCACTTGGCAATCATGGACCCAAATAGAGAATTTTGGCGCTCGTAATAACTTACCTATCGCCACCAAAAATAACGGCTTTGATGGGACTGATACCTCATTTTTATTTAATCAGGCACCGTTTGTTACTCATATCCAACGCATGGCGGATTGGTCTAAATCCGGTATTTTTAAATATGGTGGCCGCCAATCTGATGCTATGCCGCTATTTTATACTCAAGAATGCGCCATGGTGATGGAGTCATCTGCAGGCTTTGCGGGTATTAAAGAGAATATGAAAGGCATTGATATTGGTGTTAGCCAATTGCCTTATGACGATACTTTAGTTGATAAACCTGCTAATAGCATTATCGGAGGTGCCTCATTATGGGTAATGGCAGGTCGCCCTGATGCTGAATATAACGGTGTCGCTAAATTCTTTACCTATCTTTCTAGCCCTGAAGTACAAGCAGATTGGCATCAAGCAACCGGTTATTTACCTGTGACGAAAGCAGCTTATGCATTAACACAACAACAGGGGTTCTATCAGCAAAATCCTGGTGCTGATACGGCTATTTTACAAATGACCACCTCTGACTCTACAGCAAACTCAAAAGGCTTGCGCTTTGGTAACTTTTTACAAACGCGAGAAATCGTCGATGAAGAATTAGAAAAAGTGTGGTCAGGCAAACAGAGCGCTCAAGCCGCCTTGGATAATGCGGTTAAACGGGGAAATGAACAACTACGCCGATTTGAACGCACTCAGTAAGGTATTTGGTATTCGGCGAACATCAATAAGTGTTCGCCTGTTATTTTGTCAGATCTCTGGATACAGTATGGCTTCCCAATCCGTTTACTTTAAACAAAAATGGTTACCTATCGCGCTGATCTTCCCTCAATTAGCCATTACTTTAGTTTTCTTTATTTGGCCGGCTGGACAAGCATTGTTGCAATCTTTTCAGTTAGAAGATGCTTTTGGCCTTAGTAGTGAATTTGTTGGTTTAGAAAATTTTCAGCGCTTATTTAATGATAATTATTATTTTGACAGCTTAATCACCACGCTTATTTTTAGTACCAGTGTTGTATTACTTTCAATGTTATCTGCGGTTATTTTAGCGGGTATTGCTGAGCAAATATTACGGGGTAAATTGTTTTACCGCACAATACTTATCGCTCCTTATGCTATTGCTCCTGTTATCGCAGGTTTTCTCTGGTTGTTTATGCTCGATCCTACCATTGGTGTATTAAGCCGAGTATTAAACAAAATCGGTATCAATTGGGATCCGGTCTTAAATACATCTCATGCAATGTGGATGGTGATTTTAACCGCCACATGGAAACAGATAAGCTATAACTTTCTGTTTTTTCTTGCCGCGTTACAATCTGTGCCTAAATCGTTGCTAGAAGCAGCAGCCATTGATGGCAGTGGTCCAATTAAACGTTTTATTACCATTAGTTTGCCATTAATTTCGCCGACAACTTTTTTCTTATTGGTGGTGAATTTTGCCTACGCCTTTTTTGACACCTTTCCCATCATTCATGCCATGACCCAAGGTGGCCCCGGTAATAGCACCTCAACATTAGTTTATAAAGTGTATAACGATGGATTTGTTGGATTAGATTTAGGCTCATCAGCGGCACAATCGGTTATTTTAATGTTGATTGTTGCCATATTGACCATTATTCAATTTCGTTATGTTGAGAAAAAGGTGGCTTACTAATGGTTGAACGTAGACCTCTCTTCCACGCTTTTTGCCATCTTATTCTGATTGTTGGCATTCTTTCTGTAGCATTTCCGGTATGGATCGCTGTTGTTGCGACTACCCACCAAAATACCGAATTTGCCACAGGCTCGCCTCTTTGGTTTGGTCAGGAGGGTATCGAGGTTTTTAAAACGCTCTTTTCATCAGCGGGAACGACTCAAAATAGTGCAATTACCATTAATGGTATGCTATTGAACTCTTTAGTTATGGCGCTAGTGATCACTATTGGTAAATTGGTTATCTCTATTGCCTCCGCTTACGCCGTGGTGTTCTTTCGTTTTCCTGGCAGAATGCTGGCTTTTTGGACAATCTTCTTTACCTTGATGCTCCCCGTCGAAGTGCGGATCATGCCGACCTTTGAGGTAGTGACAAATCTTAATATGTTGAACTCCTATGCAGGACTGACCATTCCACTGATTGCGAGTGCAACGGCTACATTTTTGTTTCGCCAATTTTTTCTTACTATCACCCCAGAGCTGATTGAAGCGGCCAAAATTGATGGTGCAGGGCCAATAAAATTTTTCTTTACTATTTTATTGCCTTTATCCCGTACCAATATTGCCGCACTTTTTGTTATCACCTTTATCTATGGCTGGAATCAATATCTTTGGCCAATGCTTATCACCACAGATACTCAGTACTACACCATTGTCATGGGCATCAAACAGATGGTGGCCGTATCTGATGGCGTGATTGAGTGGAACAAAATTATGGCAACCACTTTAATTGCAATGTTGCCACCTGTCTTTATCGTCATTTTGATGCAAAGAGCCTTTGTTAAAGGCTTTGTTGATACGGAGAAATAATATGACTACCGTAACACTGACTAATTTAGAAAAACGTTATCCTAATGGTTATCAAGCAATTTCCACGCTCAATCTCTCTATTGAGCAAGGCGAAATGGTGGTTTTAGTAGGGCCTAGTGGTTGTGGAAAATCAACACTACTGCGCATGATAGCGGGATTAGAAACCATCACAGATGGCGATTTACTGATTGATAATCGACGCGTAAATGAACATGAGCCTAGTGAGCGAGATATTGCGATGGTTTTTCAAAATTATGCCCTCTACCCACATATGTCTGTCTATGACAATATGGCGTATGGTTTGCGTAATCGAAAAATCCCCAAAGCTGAAATCATAGCCCGAGTCGATCGCGCTGCTCATATGCTAGAAATAAGCCATTTACTGGATAGAAAACCTAAAGAGCTTTCTGGTGGACAACGCCAACGCGTTGCCATGGGCAGAGCGATTGTCCGTGATCCCAAAGTCTTCTTATTTGATGAACCGCTCTCTAACCTTGATGCCAAACTACGCGTACAAATGCGTCTTGAAATCAAAAAGCTGCAGCAAAAATTAGCCACTACTTCTGTTTATGTCACTCATGATCAAGTGGAAGCCATGACCTTGGCGGATAAATTAGTAGTACTAAACCAAGGTCATATAGAACAAGTTGGCTCCCCCTTAGAGATTTATGAAAGCCCAGCTTCTGTATTTGTGGCAACATTTATGGGATCACCGGCGATGAATATTTTAACCACTCATATCAATCGCGGTATTATTGAAATTGCGGATGGTCATCTTGCTATTTCTGCCCACTCATTACCTAATGGTGAGATCCAACTAGGATTACGTCCTGAACATTTGCTCATAAATCAACAAAATCCACTGTTTCATGCTAATGTCGATTTTATTGAAGCTTTAGGGGCTGATGTTTTAATTTACGCCACCACTTGTGACCAACAATCTATTGTTATTCGAGCCGCAAACGATCATGGTGTTAATGTGGGTAATAGAATAGGTGTTGCTATTTATCCAGAAAATCTACATTTTTTTGATCGACAAACCCAAAAACGGATTGAACGTCCTACCATGTTGTTAAGTGAACGATTAGTCTCTTAATTTATTCTCACTGTGATTCATTTTCAGTTTAATCTTAATAGCAATGTTTTTAGCATTGCTATTATTTTTTCATCGATGAGAATACACACATAACATCAATATACTTAACACTTAAAATGTATAAAGTAGATTATTTTGATGCTATCCATTGCGATTAATCTTTGCTAAAAGAGAGATGATAAAAAATTTACAACATATTAAAATTTAATAAAAATTTTACAATAAATACCTTTAAATCCATTTTAAAAACCATGATTAGTTACATTAATAAAAGTACACTTATTAAGGATTTTAATATTTTATATAATAAGTTTAAAAAATAGAAAAATACGCGTTTAAAATAATAAAAATAATTTTTTATAGCAGTAGAATAATATAATTGGAATATCCGCATATTGCACCACTAGATAAGCACTGCTATTCTTTTGCTCGCATTTAATGTGCAACTAATAATATTAAACTGCTAAGCAGAAAAGGACTTAATTGATAATGAAAATAAAACTACTTGCGACAGTGATGGTATCCGCGGCATTACTCTCTGGCTGTAAAAATCTTGATACTTCTATGTTAGCGCAATCAGGTACACAACTTTTCCAAGCGGCAACATTAAGTGATGACGATGTCAAAGCGCTAACTAATGATGCATGTAAAGAAATGGATGCTAAAAACAAAATTGCACCTGCAAATAGTAACTACACTAAACGCTTAAATAATATCGCGAAAGCGTTAGGTAATGAAGTTAATGGTACTCCAGTAAACTATAAAGTTTATCTCACTAAAGATGTCAATGCATGGGCGATGGCAAACGGCTGTGTGCGTGTTTATAGCGGTTTAATGGACATCATGACTGACAACGAAGTGGAAGGTGTATTGGGTCATGAAATGGGACATGTAGCATTAGGCCATACACGTAAAGCAATCCAAGTAGCACATGCCACCGTTGCGGCACGTACCGCAGCCTCTTCAGCGGGGGGAGTAGCAGCACAATTAAGTAGTTCCCAGTTAGCAGAAATGGGTGAAAAACTGGTTAATGCCCAGTTCTCTCAACACCAAGAAACACAAGCTGATAACTTCTCTTACGATCTGCTGAAAAAACGCGGTGTCAATACTTCAGGCTTAGTGACTGGCTTTGAAAAATTAGCTAAATTAGGTGGTAGTGATTCAAGCATGTTTGATTCTCACCCACCATCAAAAGAGCGTGCTGACAATATTCGTAACCGCATTGCCGAAGATAAAAAATAAACTTTATCGCCCCTATATTTAACCATATGGGGGTTTTCTTTATGCTTTTTTCTTGTGGCGAAAACGATTTGCAACATCAGCTAAAAAGCGTTTAATTGCCCGCCTTTCATTTTGATCATACTGTTCAAATAAGGTTATCCATTTTGCCTGAGATTGTTGATGTAACAATTCATGAGTGTGAAACAGCTTTTCCCCTTCAGTAGTTAAAATAAAAAATATCTCTTTTTGGTTATCCGCTAATTTTATTTTCTCAATAGCGCCTTTACTCTGTAAGCGACGACAAATTTTTGAGACGGCCCCACGTGTCATTGCCATATAATCACTGATCGTTGTGAGGTTACGCATACTCTCTTCACCAATACAATGGATCACATGAAGCTCTGTGAGTGAATAATTTTCTAACCCCTTCTCTGCTAATACTTTCTTATGACCTTCATCATTATTCGCTTCTTTTAAGTGCAACAATTCACTTAAACCATTAAGCAATTCCTGTGTGGTTACTTGCTGTTTTGTCATTTTGTTTCCTTGGAAAAAATATTTTAAAAAATAATACCAAAACTATTTACATCAATCAAAATATCGCTATTATCTATTTTGTTTCCATGGAAACAAAACTAAGAGGCAATATAATGAAATTATCAATCCGTAGTCTGTTTTACCTTGTTTGCTTTAGCGCTTTATTAGGCTCTCTAGCACAAAATATTTATACTCCTGTGCTGCCATTGATCCAGCAGCAATTTAATACCACATTATCACTGGTTAACCTTACGGTATCAGCTTTCACTTTTGCTATGGCTGTTATGCAGTTATGTTATGGTTCATTGATTGACAAATGGGGCAGAAAACCTATTTTGCTCAGTGGGTTAACGATTTCAATTATCGGCGCACTTATTTGTATATGGGCTAATTCTATTAACCTATTAATTTTTGGACGAGTGATCCAAGCCATAGGTATCGCTGCCATCCCTGTTGTCGCAGCAACTATTTTAGGCGATCTCTATCAAGGGAATGAGCGTGCTAAAGCAATGGGAAGTTACCAAATGTTGCTAGCATTAGCACCAGCGAGTGGTCCTTTATTAGGCGGCTATTTAGCACAACATTATCACTACCAAAGTATTTTTGTTTTCTTAAGTATGGTGGGACTTGTTTTGCTGATTGCCCATCTATTTTATTTACCTGAAACTCGCCCAGAACAAAAACAGTCCGTTAAAAGCTTATCTGCTATGCGACAAGTGCTCGCCGCCCCAGAGGGTAAATCTGTTTTTGTGATAAGTTTTATGGTGTTTTATAACTACTTCTGCCTATTAGTATTTTTACCTTTAATTGCTTTTCACCTTTATCACTTAAATAGCAGTGAAATTGGTGGGCTTTATGTTCCTATGTCCATTGCACTGGTGTTAGGCAGTTACCTTTACCGTAAGGTTTGTCATTTGTTTAGCGCTGAATATGGTGTGATCATAACTTCATGTATAAACCTTGCCATGTTGTCGTTATTTGCCCTATTTTGGCAAATCTCATTACCAATAATGTTAATATTAACGGTGTTATATGGTCTCTCTTTAGGATTAACTATGCCTACACACACGACCTTAATAACCAGCCACTTTAGTTCAGTAAGAGCAACGGCAATGGGTATTTATAATTTTATCCGCTACTGTGGTATGGCTGCAGGGCCTATGGTCGCAAGCTATTTTGTCACCGATAATCATTATCAATATGTCTTTTATTCTTGTGTGATCTTAACAAGTTTGGCATTGTGTTTTGCCATCAAAACGCTACTTTCCACATTAAAACAGCAACGACAAACCATCGACTAACAGGACATTTGATGAAACTAACCATTGAAAAACTGCCGCAGCTTTCAGCACAAGATAAAATAGATTTAGGGAAAATTTGGCAAGATAGTGAGTACCAAATGGCACTCACTGCACCAATCACCACAGAGCATGCTCTTTTTGTCGCCCGTTTTAACGGGCGATTACTAGCGGCTTGTCGTATAAAATACCAAGCAAAAACAGCGCTTATCAGTGATTTTATGGTAAGAGAAGTGACTCGTCGTCGTGGTGTTGGGCATTACTTACTAACACAATGCCTTGAAAAAAATCCAACCATTACACATTGGCAAGCTTTATTGAAAACAGGGCAAATCAACGATCCTGTAGCACAGGCTTTTTTAGCGCATCATCATTTTACTACTTCATTACAGGCTGATACTTATGATTATTTATGCAATGATAAAGCATAAAGCCTCGCTATATTATAAGCGGTTTCCTGTAAGTTTTGCTTAGCATTATCAAAGGCTTGTTGTAAAGTGGCAACACCAGGCATGATAGAGAAAACCGCATCAATACCCTGCTGATGAACCACATCATAATCCGGTAAATAACCACCAACTAACGCAATCACTGGGCGATGGTATTTTTTAGCTAATTTAGCAACACCTATCGGGGTTTTACCTTGCGCTGATTGGCTGTCCATTCGCCCTTCGCCAGTTATGACCAAATCTGCATCGATTAACTGTTTTTCTAATTCAACAGCGTTAGCAACCAAATCAATACCTGATGAAAGTGTTGCTTGCGTAAATGCCAGCAAAGGCAGAGCCAATCCTCCTGCTGCACCACTTCCTGCAATATTGATAAGAGTGCGTTGTGTCATTTTCTCAAGATAAGTACCAAAATGGTGTAGTGCGCTATCCAGTTGCGCAATATCTTGTTCTGTCGCCCCTTTTTGCGGGCCAAAGACTTTTGAAGCCCCCAATTCGCCACATAATGGATTAGTTACATCACAGGCGATCTCTATATCAACAGAGGCAAGTTTTGGATGTAGTTGATTGATATCTATAGAATGAAGTTGACTTAATGCATGTCCACCAAAAGGCAAAGATGTTCCAGACTTATCTTTAAGACCAAGACCGAGCGCTTGCATCATACCTGCACCGCCGTCATTTGTGGCACTTCCTCCTAAGCCTAAAATGATCTTTTTAACCCCCAAATCTAGTGCGGCACAAATTAACTCGCCGGTACCATAACTCGTCGTTAAATTGGGATTGCGTTGAGATGAAGGGATAAGATGAAGACCTGATGCCTGTGCCATTTCAATCACGGCAGTAGTATTATCGCCTAACACTCCCCAAGTGGCTGTTACCTGTTTACCTAATGGATCACAAACTGGCGTTGTGATAAAACGACCATGGGTAGCATCAACTAATGACGTTACTGTACCTTCACCGCCGTCGGCCATAGGAATACAACAATAATCAGCATCAGGTAAATAACGTGAAAAGCCTTGTTTAATCGCCTCTGCCACCTCTTTGGCACTTAAGCTCTCTTTAAAAGGATCTGGGGCGATAACTATTTTTATCTCTTTCACGTCATGTTCTCCGCGTATAAAAAAAGCGATATATCAATATCGCTTTTATATCATACTCTACAATCAGAGAGGTTGGATTGGCTTTAAAATGTGATTAATCTTCAATCGCTAAACGCAATTTTTTCATCGCATTTTTTTCTAACTGGCGAACTCGCTCAGCAGAAACACCATATTTATCTGCAAGCTCCTGTAAAGTTGATTTATTATCATCTTCTAACCAGCGAGCGCGGATAATGTCTTGGCTACGTTCATCCAGTGTTTTTATCGCTAAAGTCAGTCGGTCAGCTGCATGGTTATCCCAGTTATCTTCTTCAATACCATCAGCAAAGTCAGAAGATTTATCTTCTAAGAATAGCACCGGAGCTACAGGATGTGAGTCATCACTATCATCAGCACTCATGTCAAATGCCATATCTTGTGCCGACATGCGAGATTCCATTTCACGCACATCGCTCTCAGAAACCCCAAGCTCTTTCGCAACTAGCTCGACTTCATCTTGGTTAAACCACCCTAAGCGTTTTTTGTTTTTTCTTAAATTAAAGAACAGTTTACGCTGTGATTTCGTTGTCGCGACTTTCACGATACGCCAATTACGTAACACATATTCATGAATTTCGGCTTTGATCCAATGCACGGCGAAAGAAACCAGTCTAACCCCAACTTCAGGGTTAAAGCGACGCACCGCTTTCATCAAACCAATATTACCTTCTTGGATAAGATCCGCCTGAGGTAAACCATATCCTGAATAACTGCGAGCAACATGAATAACGAAGCGTAAATGAGAAAGGATCAGCGTTTTCGCTGCTTCCAAATCGCCCTCGTAATGCAGCCGTTCAGCCAGTTCCTTTTCTTCCTCTGCCGTTAACATCGGATAGGAATTGGCTGCACGGATATACGCTTCAATGCTGCCTTGCGGAACCAATGCTAAGGATTGCATTTCTTTTGTCATTCAAATCCTCATGAAAATCAAATAGATAATTAATATTAATACTGTATGGTGAGCAGGAAGAACCTTCTAATAGTACTTAACAGGTCATCGTTGGTGGTAGATATTATGTTTTTACAACATTATTGACCAGCATAAAGACTAAAGGTTCATATCGCATCTATGTTTACATATCTTTGTACTTTACCAAGCAAACCGCAAATTCATCTATTAAAAATAGTACTCAATTCATCTAGGTTAAGTGTAGAACATTATTATGCCAAAGATAGGGGTTTGATAAAATGGCAAGGTTGCCATAATAATGCAACCCGCCATAATAAAAAGGGAAAAAGGGACTAATATGGCTATTCTGGTGTGAATTGACGTAAATGTTGCATGGTGGTCAACCAAGCAGCAAACCAGCCAATGGTCATCGAAACGAGGATCAAAATAACCGATTCATCAAAACCTAATCCAGATATTGAGAAAGTTGTTCCAAATACGGTCGCCGCTTGCGTAACGACATCAGATAACTTCCATACCAATAATGCAGAGAAAATAATCGCAAAAATAGCCCCGATAAAGCCGAGTACTAAACCCCAATTTAAAAAGGGACGCATGATAAAGCCATCAGTAGCACCAATTAATTTCATCACATTAATGGTATCACGACGACTGAAAATATTAAGACGAACACTATTACCAATAACCAATAGCAGTGCCACAATCATTAAGCTACCGATCACCATTGCGATTTGTCCAACTAATGAGGTTAAAGTAGATAACCGAGTAAACCAGCTATCGTCCATTCTCACTTCGTCAACACCGGCAATATTTGCCACTGCATCACGCAAATTAACCATTAATTGCTCGTCATTAGGATCCATAACAGGAGTCACAATCGCGACAGCGGGTAATGGATTTTCTTCTAGCATATCTAATGCGCTACTAAATCCAGACCATGAGCGAAACTCCACTAATGAATCTTGACGAGAAAGATAATTAACCTCTTCGACTTTATCTAATGCCTCGATATTTTTTATCGTTGCCTGCGCTAAGCTGTCATCTAGAGATTTATCAAGATAGACCGTCAGTTGCGGAGCGGGATACCACTGCTCTGCGGCTGTTGATACATTTTTCCAGACAATGTAACAGATACTAGGTAGTGTTAATGAAATCGCTACTACCATCACCGTTAAGAAAGAAGAGAGGGGTTGGCGTAAAAAGTCGGCCATGGTATTACGCCATGCATAACGCCACTGCTCACGGCGTCCACCACGTAATGCTTTTGTTTTCGCTTTTGGTGTTGGCATTGCCTTACGGGAGTGTTTTCCTTTAGCCATTTTGTCCTCCCACCATACGCCCTTGACCTAAGGTTAGAATACGGTAATTCCTGCGCTCTACAAGTGTCATATCATGCGTTGCCATTAACACGGTAACCCCCACGCGATTAAACTCTTCAAACAGACGCATAATGCCTTCTGAAAGTTCACCATCAAGATTCCCTGTTGGCTCATCAGCCAATAACACCGTGGGTTTATTCACAACAGCACGAGCTATTCCCACTCGTTGCTGTTCCCCCCCTGAAAGCTGGATAGGGTAATTTTTCGCTTTATCAAGTAGTCCGACTTTATCCAAGGCGGCTGAAACTCGGCGTCGAATATCCTCTTCACTTGCGCCTGCAATAATCAAAGGTAGAGAGACATTGTCATAAACCGTTCTGTCCATCAGCAAATGGTGATCTTGGAAGATCATCCCTATTTGACGACGCAAAAAAGGGATCTCACTATTTTTTAGCCTACTGATATCATGACCAGCAAACCAAATAGCGCCATCACTTGGACGTTCTATGCCACAAATTAATTTAAGCAATGTACTTTTACCAGCACCAGAATGTCCGGTTAAAAAAGCCATCTCACCAGGGCGAAGATGAAAATCAACCCCCTGTAATGCTTGTCTTCCACCTAAATAAGCCTTGCTGACGTGTTCGAAGCGGATCATTACAACTACTCCTCGCGGGCAAACAGAGCCTCAATAAAATCGTCGGCCTTAAACGGACGTAAATCTTCAATACCTTCACCGACGCCGATATAGCGAATAGGAATACCAAACTGATCAGCGATAGAGAAGATAACGCCCCCTTTTGCAGTACCATCCAGTTTCGTCAAGGTTAATCCTGTCAGCCCAACCGTTTCATTAAACAATTTTGCTTGGCTAACAGCATTTTGCCCTGTACTGGCATCGAGTGTCAGCATCACTTCATGTGGTGCTTCCTCGTCTAATTTTTTCATTACACGGACGATTTTTTTCAGCTCTTCCATTAAATGAGATTTATTTTGCAATCGTCCCGCGGTATCCGCAATCAGAACATCGACACCTTTTGCTTGCGCCGATTGAATAGCATCAAAAATAACCGATGCTGGATCAGCCCCCGTATGCTGAGCAATAACAGGGATATGATTACGCTCACCCCAAACTTGTAATTGCTCAACCGCCGCTGCACGGAAGGTATCTCCCGCAGCTAACATCACCGATTTACCTTCAGCTTGGTATTGGCGGGCTAACTTACCGATAGTGGTCGTTTTACCGACCCCATTAACTCCGACCATTAAAATGACAAAAGGTTTTTTACCTTCAATATTTAATGGTTTATCCACTTTATTTAAAATATCGCCCATCTCTTCACGCAACTTACCATAAAGAGATTCAGCATCTTTGAGATCTTTACGACTAGCATGCTGAGTCAAACTGTTAATGATCTTGCTAGTGGTATCCATTCCCACATCGGCAATTAACAACTGCTCTTCTAACTCTTCGAAAAGCTCGTCATCAATTTTCTTACCGCGGAATAGCCCCATAAAACCGGAGCCTAAATTTTGTCGTGTTTTTAATAATCCCTTTTTCAAGCGAGAGAAAAAGCCTTCTTTTTTCGGTCTCTCTTGCTCTACGGGTTTATCGACTAATACCTCTTCGCGTAACGCGACAATATCTTCCGCTTCGGCTTGTGCTTGTGCAATACGCGCTTTTTCTTCAGCTTCAGCTTCTTGGCGTGCTTGTTCAGCTTCAAGTTGCGCTTGACGTTGGGCTTCTTCTTCGGCTAAACGAGTCTGCTCTGCACGTTCAGCAGCTAATCGTTCTGCCTCTGCTCTTTGCGCTTCTTGGCGTGCTTGTTCAGCTTCAAGTTGCGCTTGACGTTGAGCTTCTTCTTCGGCTAAACGCGCTTGCTCTGCACGTTCAGCAGCTAATTTTTCAGCTTCTGCTCTTTGCGCTTCTTGGCGTGCTTGTTCAGCTTCAAGTTGCGCTTGACGCTGGGCTTCTTCTTCAGCTAAACGCGCCTGCTCTGCACGTTCAGCAGCTAATCGTTCTGCCTCTGCTCTTTGCGCTTCTTGGCGTGCTTGTTCAGCTTCTTGCTGCGCTTGACGTTGGGCTTCTTCTTCGGCTAAACGTGCCTGCTCCGCACGTTCAGCAGCTAATCGTTCAGCTTCTGCTCTTTGCGCTTCTTGGCGTGCTTGTTCAGCTTCAAGTTGCGCTTGACGTTGCGCTTCTTCTTCGGCTAAACGCGCCTGCTCTGCACGTTCAGCAGCTAATCGTTCTGCCTCTGCTCTTTGCGCTTCTTGGCGTGCTTGTTCAGCTTCAAGTTGCGCTTGACGCTGGGCTTCTTCTTCGGCTAAACGCACTTGTTCAGCTTCTAGTTGCGCTTGACGTTGAGCTTCTTCTTCGGCTAAGCGCGCCTGCTCTGCACGTTCGGCCTCTAAACGTTGTTGTTCTTTCTCTTGTGCAGTATTTTCTTCTTTATTACGGCCAAATCCGAGCCACGAGAAAAAACCTTTTTTTTCTTTTGCCATTAGCTACTAAACTCCTCGCACTAAATCATGGCGCGATAACATTGACGATATTAAAAATAATAATGAAGTCTATCATTTGATCGAGGATAAACGCATCTTTTATACGAATTTTATGGTAAATTATTCGCGCTTAAATCAAGGTAAGTTATCAAGTTATCAACAAACTTGTTCCTTGAAACATTAAAACACGCCAAAATTCACGCTTAAACGATATATATCAGAAAAATATGGCTAAGAAACCACAAAAAACGCCGATGGGACAAATCAGAATAATCGGAGGTAAATGGCGTGGTCGGAAACTTCCTGTGCTTGATAGCCAAGGATTACGTCCCACCACCGATAGAGTCAAAGAAACACTGTTTAATTGGCTTATGCCCGTTATTCAGGACGCTCGTTGCTTAGATTGCTTTGCCGGCAGTGGTGGGCTAGGTATTGAAGCACTCTCTCGCTATGCAAAAGAAACGACATTCATTGAGTTCGACCGTAAAGTCGCGCAACAAATTACTGCTAATTTAGCGCTGCTTGGCGCTGATAATGGGCATGTTATTCAAGATAGTGCGTTAAATTATCTAGCTAAACAAGGTACGGCATATGATGTGGTGTTTTTAGATCCTCCTTTTCATCAAGGTATGTTGGCAAACACCCTGCAATTATTAGAAAATAACCAATGGTTAGCCGAAGGTTGTTATATTTATATTGAAGAAGAAGTAAACGCACAGGTTTATTCTTTACCAGAAAATTGGCGATTACATAGAGAAAAAATCGCAGGCCAAGTCGCCTATCGTCTCTATATTCGCAATTTATCTGCTTAATTTGTTATGGAGCTGCTATGTTAATCTTTTTAGGTCGATTTTTAATGATCGGTGTGTGGGGATTTCTTTGTTTAAATCTTATTTCCCCATTCCCTAAACCTTTAAAGTACTTTATGGATATCGCATTAATCTTTATGGTGATTATGCACGGCTTACAAATTGCCATGTATAAAGCAGGCCAACCCGAAGATAAAAAACCTTCTGGCTTACTCCAATTTAAGATCTTCTTTTTTGGTATTTTTGAGCTATTGAGAATACAAAAAGAGTTGCGCAAAGAGTATCTAGAAAAACAAAAAAATAAAAACCAATAATCATCGTCTATTCAAGTCACTGGGGATAACACGCTAACTCCCCAGTTTCTTATGCTCTGACGCTTATTGAGCTGATGTTTTACTACTCTCATTATCTGGTGCATCGGTTTCAAACTGCACGAAACGACTACCTTGCATAAATAATCGCCCTTTCATCTCCAGCGCTACATTTGAGAAAGTGGTTTTATCCACACGTAAGATAATATCTTGCTGAGAGTCCGTTGTTAAACGAAAAGTCACTTGATAGTAATAGGTTGTTTCTGGCCCATTAATATCATTTTCTCTTGAACGTCGATCGTTTTTCGGTATTTGTTGCTTATCAACAACTTCTACCATATATAATTTAACGGGTGCATTATCATCACTGATACGCTGTTTTCTTTGCTCAAAAAAACGATATGTTGCGCTAGCGATAATGATAATCAGCACCGCGATACCTAACATTCCCGCTTTATTCATTACACTCATTCCTATTATCGTTATAAATTCACATTGTGCTTATCTGTAGTTAATTTTAATTAATACGCCAGTTTCTTCATTAATCGCTATTCTTAAATTATGCTTTCTGTTATGAATAATAAAAGAGTTCTCTATATAAGAATAAGGAAGATATTATGAGTTGGCCTTTTCTCGCTGTCTTATTTTCTGGGTGGCTTTATATCGATGCCGCGTATCGTGGCCCTAATTGGCAACGATGGCTATTCCGCCCTATTACACTACTACTATTACTCCTTTGGGCATGGCAAGTCCCTGAGCATAGCATTAATAGTTATCTTATTGTCGGCGCTTTATTAGCAACATTACTTTCTGATGTATTAAAAATGTTTGAAGGTAAGTATTTACTACCTTCTTTAGCCTTGTTATTCCTAAGTTATATTCTCTACCTAATTAGTTTTGCCTTACCATTACAAATCTCTTTTTATCTTCCTTTGCTTGGTTTTGTTATCGTTGCCGCAATTATCGTGTTAGCCATCATCTGGACTAAACTGGATAAATTTGCCATTCCTGTATTACTGACTTTATTAGCGGCTTTTGCGATGTTTTGGGTTGCAGGAGAGAAATTCTTCTACCTGAGCAACGACTACAACTTTTCTATCATGATAGGCTCACTCTTGTTAGTAATTGCTTACTCTATTTGGCTTATCAACCGTTTCCGCTTCTCTTTTTCAGCCTCTAAAGGACTGGTAAGTGCCTGTTACTTTATTGGTCACTTCTTTATTGTTAGAGCCCTTTTTCTGTAAAACCCTGATCCCTTGTTTCTTTATCAATAGAAACAAGGGATTAATTGATTTAACAAATCCGCACTTTTTGACAATCAATACGCTCTGTTTATCTTGACTCTGGACTCTACTCCAAGCTGTAAAGTATCGGTAATTGATAAAACTGTACTTTGTTGAACGAGGAGAGGCGTATGTCTAAACACGCTCATCAACACGATAACCATAAACATACCGATGCTTGCTGTTCAAGCTCTCAATGCTGCTCTAATCAGGCAGATAATAGTAGTATGCACTCACATACTGAAAGTGGACACACTCATAGCAAAATCGATAAGAGTGATCCCGAATGTGAAGAAGAACATGATCATGCCCATGGCTGTTGTGACAGCAACGCCCCTGTCTCTAATGTAGAGCCTGAAAAAATTGCACAGCAACGTTTTAGTTGGAAAGTGCAAGGAATGGATTGCCCAAGCTGCGCGCAAAAGATAGAGACAGCAGTACTGAAAGTGGTCGGCGTTAAACAAGCGAAGATCTTGTTTGCCACTGAAAAACTGGTTGTCGATGCCGATACCGATTTACGTACTGATGTGATTAGTGCCGTTAAAAGTGCCGGTTTTGAACTATTTGATATCTCATCAGCGGGATCTCAGCCTCCTGCAAAACAAAGCCTCTTAAAAGAGAGCTCATTCGTCATTATCTTAGCGATTTTAATGGCGATAAGTTGGGGTGCCGAGTTTATTGATCCACAAGCAGGTCGCGCTGCCTTTATTGCAACGACATTAATCGGGTTATTCCCTATTGTAAAAAAATCACTACGACTCATTCGTAGTGGTACCCCATTCGCGATTGAAACCTTGATGAGTGTTGCGGCTATTGGGGCACTGTTTATTAATGCCACCGAAGAAGCGGCAATGGTAATTTTGCTGTTTATGATTGGCGAAATGCTTGAGTCTTATGCTGCGGGTCGTGCACGCCGCGGAGTCAGCGCATTAATGGCTCTTGTACCTGAAGAAGCGGTAGTAATAAAAGAGGGTAAAAAACAGACAGTCCCTGTAGCTCAATTGCGCCCCGGCGATATTATTGAAATTGCACCAGGTGCGCGCTTACCCACAGATGCCGAATTAATTACTGCTTTTGCAAGTTTTGATGAAAGCGCATTAACGGGTGAATCGGTGCCGGTCGAACGTTTACAAGGTGAAAAAGTCGCTGCTGGCTGTTTATCTGTTGATCGCTCGGTGCAAATGAAAGTGGTCTCTGAACAGGGGCAAAATGCCATCGACCGTATTTTACAACTGATCGAAGAAGCGGAAGAGCGTAAAGCGCCCATTGAACGTTTTGTTGACCGTTTCAGTCGCTATTACACACCACTGATTATGCTGTTTTCCGCATTAGTGATCATTATTCCACCTTTGTTATTCGCTCAACCTTGGGAAACTTGGTTCTACCGTGGTTTAACACTGTTATTAATTGGTTGTCCTTGTGCTCTGGTTATTTCAACACCAGCCGCCATTACATCAGCACTGGCAGCAGCAACAAAACGAGGTGCCTTAATTAAAGGTGGTGCAGCACTTGAACAACTGGGCACAGTCAATACCGTTGCTCTAGATAAAACAGGCACATTAACAGAGGGTAAACCTCAAGTCACTGATGTCATAGCAAATGTAGGCTTTAATGAGAAAGAGCTACTGATGTTGGCTTCTTCTGTAGAAGTTGGCTCTCATCACCCTCTCGCAAAAGCCATTATTAATAAAGCACAAGAGCAACAAATTGATGTTGTGGAAGCCGATAATCGCAAGGCTTTAGCGGGTAAAGGGATTGAAGGTTATTTAAATAATCAGCATATTCTGGTCAGTGCCCCAACACAATTATCAGAAACCACACCATTATCTGCACAATGGCAACAACAAGTCGCTCGTCTTGAAGATGAAGGCAAAACCGTTGTCGTGGTATTAAAAGAAGATCAGTTCATTGGTGTGATTGCGATGCAAGATACATTGCGCAACGATGCTATCGAATCAATGAAAGTGTTGAAATCGATGAATATCAATGCCGTGATGTTAACCGGTGATAACCCAAGAGCAGCGGCTGCGATTGCACAAAAACTGGGTATGGATTTCCGTGCAGGATTGCTCCCTGAAGATAAAGTCACCTCAGTGATGGAAATCAGTCAAACACATAACACAATGATGGTGGGTGATGGTATTAATGATGCACCAGCAATGAAAGCGGCTACCATTGGTGTTGCGATGGGAAGTGGTACAGATGTCGCCTTAGAAACTGCCGACGCAGCATTAACCCATAATCGTTTAACTGGCTTACCCGAAATTATTCAGCTATCTCGTGCAACACGTAAAATTATACGTGAAAACATTACCATAGCATTGGGTTTAAAAGCGATATTCTTAGTCACCAGTTTATTCGGTATCACTGGACTTTGGGTTGCCGTATTGGCTGACTCAGGAGCAACAGCTTTAGTGACCGCCAATGCCGTAAGACTATTAAAAGTTAAACTAAAATCTCCTCACCAAGATTAAACTAACCTAAAAATAAAACCCAAACCACAGTCATTGCTATGGTTTGGGTTATTTTTACGCTTAAATCTCACTGCGAGATAATTCTATTACTTATCTATTTCCTCAATACTCACATGTGCTTTTTTTCGTGAAAATAGTTTAACCACAAAGACATAGAACAGTGGTACAAAGAAAATAGCCAAGAAAGTGGATGCGAGCATACCGCCAATTACCCCTGTTGCAACAGAGTGCTGACTACCTTGCCCTGCACCTGCAGCAAGTGCCATAGGTAATACCCCAAAAGTAAAGGCGAGTGAGGTCATAATGATAGGGCGTAGTCTCATTCTTGCCGCTTCTGCTGCCGCATCGATTAATGGTTTACCATCCTTCTCATAAAGATGTTTAGCAAACTCAACAATTAAGATGGCATTTTTCGCTGATAGGCCAATGGTGGTCATCAAACCTATTTGGAAATAGACATCTGAGGATAAACCTCGTAACAGTGTCGCGATAACAGCCCCTAAAATACCAAATGGCACCACTAAAGCGACAGAGAAAGGTACTGACCAACTTTCATAGAGTGCCGCTAAGCTTAAGAAAACAAACAGAATTGTCATCACATATAATGCAGGTGCTTGGTCTTGTGTTTGAATTTCTTCATAAGACAGACCGCTATAGCTTAGGCTGATTTCAGATGGCAATTGTTTCATAATATCTGCAATTGCCAGCATCGCGTCACCCGTACTGTAACCTGGCGCTGGTTCACCTAAGATCTCAATCGCTGATAGCCCATTAAAACGCTCTAATTTCGGTGGCCCCATATACCATTGTGTTGTTGCAAAGGCGTTGAATGGGATCATTTCACCGCGCTGATTACGAACATGCCATTTATCCAGATCGGTTGGCAACATACGCGCTGAGGCTTCCCCTTGTAGATAAACACGTTTAACACGACCTTCATCAATAAAATCATTTACATACATCGATCCCCATGCGGCAGATAATGTATCGTTAATATCAGATAAACGCAGTTGTAATGCTCTTGCACGCTCTTTATCAATCACAACACGTAATTGAGGTTCATCGTTTTTACCGTTCGGGCGAACATTAGTTAATACTGGACTTTGTGCTGCTAATTCGAGGAATTTATCACGAGCTTTAACCAATTCAGTATGGCCTAAACCCGCATTATCTTGTAAGTAGAAATCAAATCCCATCGCATTCCCCATCTCCATAATAGCAGGTGGTGGGAACGCAATAACCATACCATCACGGATAGAGTTAAAGTGTTGCTGTGCTCGTGCCACTAATGAGAAAACATCTTCTCCTTTTCCTTTACGCTCTGACCAATCAGCCAAGTTAACAAATGCCATACCCGCATTTTGACCACGACCTGCAAAGTTAAAGCCATTAACAGTAAATACTGTTTTAACCAGATGTTTTTCTTCGGTCAGTAAATAATCCCTAAATTCTGCCATGGTTTGTTCCATACGCTCAGCGGTACTATTTGCTGGCATACGGACTTCAATCATCACAACCCCTTGGTCTTCATTTGGTAAGAAGGCTTTAGGTAATTGCGTAAATAACCACCCTGTTCCAACGGTAATAATGAGGAAAATAAACATATAACGGCCTCGACGGTACAAGATATTGCGTACCCCCTTCTCGTAATAGTTAGTTCCTCTATCAAAGAAACGGTTGAACAGCCAGAAGAATCCACGACGTTTCTTCACCTTAGGTTGTGGCTTTTTCAATATGGACGCGCATAATGCGGGTGTAAATGTTAATGCGATAAGCACTGATAATGCCATCGCGACAACAATAGTCGCTGCAAACTGGCGATAAATAATCCCAGCCGATCCACCAAAAAATGCCATTGGCACAAAGACTGCTGATAAAACAAGACCAATCCCCACTAACGCCCCTTGAATTTGCGTCATCGAGAGAATGGTCGCTTCTTTTACCGAAATCGCCTGTTCATGCATGATCCGTTCAACGTTTTCAACCACAACGATGGCATCATCCACCAGCAAGCCGATTGCGAGCACCATGGCATACATCGTTAATACGTTGATAGTTAAACCTAATGCGGCTAATACACCAAAAGTTCCTAATAAAACAACCGGTATAGCCAATGTTGGCACCAAGGTTGCCCGAATATTTTGTAGGAACAGGAACATAACCAAGAACACTAAGATGGAAGCTTCGACAATCGTTCTTACCACAGAGCTAATGGACGATTTTACAGAAGGCGTTGTGTCATAAGGGAAAAGGGCTTTTACACCTTGAGGGAAAAACTGCGACTGAGCTTCCACAACCTCTTTTACTTTTTTAGACACATCAAGTAGGTTAGCTCCGGGCGCTAAGCGCATAGCCATACCCGCAGACGGTTTACCATTGTATAAGCTTGAAATAGAGAAATTATCTGCCCCTACTTCGACTTTCGCTACATCTTGTAACAGAACTTGTGAGCCATCAAGATTCACTTTTAATAGAATATGGTTGAATTCATCTACTGATACCATACGTGATGCACTGGTAATGGTTGCGTTTAACTCAACACCTTTTAATGCCGGTAAGCCCGCTAACTGCCCGGCAGACACCTGTACATTCTCATCTTGGATAGCCGCGGCAATATCTTGCGGCATCAGGTGATAATTAGTCAGTTTATCCGGATCAAGCCAAATACGCATAGCGCGTGGTGATCCCAATAACAGAATATCCCCCATACCATCAATACGAGAAATAGGATCTTTCATATGTGAGGCAAGGTAATTACCTAAATCAAAGGCATCTAATTTTCCAGATTCATCTACAAGGGCAACCACTTGCATAAAGTTAATCTGGAATTTCACTACCCTCATCCCTTGTCGTTGTACTTCAAGGGGTAACTTAGGAGTTGCTAATTGCAGTTTATTTTGTACCTGCATCAACGCAATATCACTATCCGTACCTTGTTCAAAAGTGGCGATAACTTCAAAGCTACCATCCGTATTACTATTTGAACTTAAATAACGGAAGCCATCTAATCCGCTAAGCTCTTGCTCAATAACTTGAACAACCGTGTCTTGCACTGTTTCAGCCGATGCACCGGGATAAACTGCGGTGATCATTATCGCTGGAGCTGCAATTTCAGGATATTGACTCACAGGAAGTTTTATTAACGACAATCCTCCTGCAATCATAATAACAATAGCCATCACCCACGAAAGTATTGGCCGATTAATAAAAAATCGAGACATAATAATGTATTACCTAAATGAAGACTTACTCTAAGGTGGTCTTTAATGAAATGTTGTTAGCAGGAACCGCATTGACTTTTACGCCCGGTTTTGCACGATGATGACCTTCTGTCATGATCCTATCGCCAGCTTGTAATCCCTGTTTTATGATCCATCCATTACCTTGTGGTTTTAATATTTCAACATCTCTTGCTTGTAATACTTGTTGTTGATCAACGATATATGTGATGGATTTACCACGGGCATCAAAGGTAATCGCTTGTTGTGGCACAACAATCGCTTTCTCTTGAGTTCCTTGCATAATGCGAGCTTTGGTATACATTCCTGGTAATAATTGGTGCTGTGGATTAGGGAATTTGGCGCGTAATGTCACTGAGCCTGTACTTGGCTCAACTTGGACTTCGGAAAAACTTAATGTACCGGTATAAGGGTACTGAGAGCCATCTTCTAAAAACAGCGTCACATCCATTTTATCTTCACTATCAGTGACGACACCTTGTTGGATCAGTGACTTTAATTTCAGTTGGTTAGTAATAGGTTGAGTAATATCCACATAGATAGGATCAAGCTGTGTGATGGTCGCTAATGGCTGGCTTTGTCCACTACTCACTAATGCCCCTTCACTAACAAAAGAGCGACTGATTTTGCCACTAATAGGTGATAAAACTTGGGTATAGCCAAGGTTAATCTTTGCTTGATTTAAATCGGCTTTAGCTTGATCAAGGCGTGATACTACATCGTCATATTCTTGCTGACTAATGGCATTAGTGGCACGTAAAGATTTATAACGGGCAGCTAATTTTTTCACATTATCGTAAGCCGCTTGCGCTTTAGCTACCTGAGTTTCGTAAGGTTTTTTATCTATTTGATACAGTGGTTGATCTTTTTTAACATCACTACCTTCAGTAAATAGACGTTTTTCTAAAATACCATCGACTTGTGGGCGCACCTGTGAGACACGATAAGATGCCGTTCTTGCTGGCAAATCGACCGTTAATGGAAGAATTTCCTCTTTGACAGTATAGACTCCCACTTCTGGGATAGCAGGCTTGGTTGGCTGAGTCGATTGATCGTTACAGCCCATTAAGACAAAACTTACCATCATCACAGAAGTAAAAGGAATATTACAACCCTTTGTTTTAAATAAATGTTTTGTTTTTTTCATAGTTAGTGGAATTGTGCTGATAAAAAAAATACCGTACTCCCTATGCGAATGGTTTCCGGTACAACGAATTAATTAAGAACGTCATCTATTTATGGCTATTAAAATAAATAGTCTAAATATTAGATTAATAACACATACAGTTGAGATCCTTATTTATTAGAGGTTTTTGTATTTATTAATACGCTGTGAATAATGAACTTTTCAAGATATTTTAACAAGATTATAATTTATCAATATGTGGCATTTTAAATAAATGAAAATATATCTTATTGAAACAAAACAAATTAAATAAAATAAACTCTATTATAAAAAACACTAAAATAGCATTTTTAGGAAAAACAAAAAGAGCAAAAAATTAACTAATAATTATCCCTTCATCATTAAAACGATGAATAAACAAACATTTTTAAATACTATTTTCACAATAATACAAAAGAGATAAATAAAATTATTTTAATTGTTTCTTATACGAAACTAATACAATAAATCTATTAATTCACATAAACCTATAAATATAGAAAAATAATCTCTTAGAAAAAACATGACTAATTCATCATAAAACCATTGCATTTATTCATGAGGTAAATAGATTTTATATGAGGTATAAAAAGGCAAGGAGAGCTACTTTTGCCTTGAAAGAAAGAGCCACAAGCGAGACAAGCCATGCTTTATCTCGCTTGATAAGCGTGTTTTTTACAAGATAAGCTGATTTACAGCTGACCCTCTTTTTTGCGGATCAAATAACGATAAGGTGTTGCTTGCGTCTCTTGCTGTAATAGGTCATGTTCCATAAAACGACAAAAACCGGGAATATCACGCACTGTAGCCGGATCATCAGCAATCACCAACAGTGTTTCCCCCTGAGCCATATTTCTTATGGTTTTACGCACTAACATAACAGGCTCAGGACAACGTAGTCCTAAGGTATCTAATGTTTTTGTCGCATCATCAAATTGGGCATTCATTGTATTAACCATTTTTTCGCACTAACAGATAGCACTATTATATCTCGCTTTGCCTCGCACATCACGGCACATTCATCAACTTCACGTTGAGTTATCGCCGATCTTTGCTTTTGTTGCGCAACAAGAGTATGATGCGCATCCTCTCCTGATGAGAGAAAATCATACGTTTTATTGGGTTCCCTCACCCCAATCACTAAAAAGGTACAATTTATGTATAGGTTTACCTCCCGCCAAAAAGCGGCGGCGCTATTATGGCTTTCGTTATTTCATATATTGATAATCACTTCTAGTAACTATCTTGTTCAATTGCCTATTTCTATTTTTGGCTTCCATACCACATGGGGTGCATTTACTTTTCCATTTATTTTCTTAGCGACAGATTTAACTGTTCGTATCTATGGAGCCCCTCTGGCAAGACGCATTATTACTGCCGTTATGATACCGGCATTAGCTATTTCCTACCTAATATCAACACTCTTTTTCCAAGGAAGTTGGCAAGGTTTTGCCTCACTCAATGATTTTAATATCATGGTGGCAAGAATAGCGACAGCAAGCTTTATGGCGTATGTGTTAGGGCAAATTATGGATGTTTCTGTCTTTAATCGTTTAAGACAGCAACAAAAATGGTGGGTAGCACCAAGTGCAGCGATGTTTTTTGGTAATTTCTTAGATACTGTTGCCTTCTTTTTTATTGCCTTTTATCGCAGTACAGATGCGTTTATGGCGGCCAATTGGGTCGAAATAGCGCTCGTGGATTACACTTTTAAATTGACGATTTGTATGCTGTTTTTCTTACCGGCCTATGGCGTATTATTGAACTTTATTTTGCGCTATTTTTTTGCACAAGAAAATCAACAACAAAGCTATGCTCAAATCCGTCCTTAGCTGATTGACTCCCCCAATAAGGCTTTATTCTTTGCACAATAAAGCCTTAGCTTACTTTTACCAATACCTTGATCTACCGGCAATAAATACCATTATTTAGCATAATAAGTGAAGACACCGCACTACTATTGATGAATGATAAAGAGTAAGACTTTTATTGCCTAGCAATACAAAAATTAACCCGTTTCAATATAATATTTTTATTATCAATTAAACTATTAATAGTATTCTGGATCATCTCAGCTTTTTTCCATCTCGGTTAAGATGATATTCCCCGCCATAAAGATTTTTTACTCTTTTGAAGATAGTAGGAGTCTATTATGTTAAAAGTTATTCAATCCCCAGCGAAGTATATCCAAGGGCCTGATGCGTTATATCATATTGGGAAATATACAAAACCTTTGGGTGAGAGAGCATTGATTATCGCTGATAAGTTTGTCATGGATCTGGCTGGCAGCATCGTCAAAGACAGCATGACACAGTATGAAGTCAATGGACACTTTGAACAGTTTCACGGTGAATGTACACATAAAGAGATTGACCGCTTAGTTGAGATAGCCAAACAACAAGCCGCTCTTGTTATCATTGGTGTTGGGGGAGGAAAAACCCTTGATACCGCCAAAGCCGTCGCCTATAAATGCCAGTTACCTGTGGTGATCTCTCCGACTATCGCATCAACCGATGCTCCTACTAGCGCACTTTCTGTTATTTATACAGAATTAGGCGCATTTGATAGCTATCTTTTCTACCCGAAAAATCCTGATATCGTTGTTATGGATACCAATGTAATTGCCTCAGCACCACCACGTTTATTAGTGGCAGGGATGGGAGATGCCTTAGCGACCTATTTTGAAGCAAGAGCCTGTAGTCGAGCACAAAAGCAAACAATGGCTGGAGGTAAAACCACCCTTGCAGCACTGGCATTAGCAGAGCTTTGTTATCACACCCTACTTGAAGATGGCTATAAAGCCAAACTGGCTGTCAGCCGTAGTGTGTGTACTACTGCGGTTGAAAATATTATCGAAGCAAATACCTTTTTAAGCGGTATTGGTTTTGAAAGTGCCGGATTAGCCGCCGCACATGCAATACATAATGGTTTCACTGCATTAGAAGAGTGCCATGCAATGTATCACGGTGAAAAAGTCGCCTTTGGTACTCTAGTTCAACTAGTGCTAGAAAATAGCCCGTTAGAAGAGATCGAAGAAGTACTCGATTTCTGTGTTCAAGTTGGCTTACCTGTTACCTTAGAAGAATTAGGCGTACATGCTACAGGTGATGAATTAAATGAAAAAATCATGGCTGTCGCAGAATTAAGCTGTGCAGAAGGTGAAACAATTTACAATATGCCATTTGATGTTGATTCCGATAAAGTGTTTGCGGCGATTATGGCAGCAGACCAATTAGGGCGTGAGTGGTTATATTAAAGATTAATATTAATGGCGCCAACAGGGTGCTCTGTACCCTGTTGACTCACAATGTGATGTAAAGTAATAAAAAAGGGAATAAAAGATCGACTTTTATTCCCAAATTGCTTGTTATTGTAATCAGTGACTACGTTATTGTTATCTCATTAATTTTTTCTACAATGCCCGAGCTAATAAGCTAATTGGGTGTTCACATTTTTTGGTTGTTGACATTTCTATTTGCCATTTACAGGTTTCGCAATCTGTAATGACTAAATCACAACCACTCTCTTCAATTTGACGGAATAATCCCGCCCCAATGCCTTGCGCAACATCGTAGTTTTCCGATTTAAAACCATAAGTACCGGCAATACCACAACATTGTGAATCTAATACAATCACTTCTACCCCAGGAATACGTTTGATTAAATCAATGGAGTAAGCCGCCCACCCCATTTTTTCCATATGGCAAGGGGTATGATAAACCACTTTTAATGGGGTATGTTTTAATGGTAATTCACGCCCTTCTTCCAATAACCGATAAATATAACGTGTTGCTAATTCTATATTTTCCCGTACTTTTGAAGTATCAATATCTAGAATATGTTCATATTCATCACGAATAGTGAAAGTACAAGTAGAAGATGTAGCAACAACCGGAATGTTGTTCTCCACAATTTTTTCTGTCAGAGATTCAAGGTTTACGGTAGCTTGTTTTTTCGCTTGTTTCACAAAGCCGTTGGCAATTAATGCAACACCACAACATTTTTCACGTTTTAATAGTTGAACACCAATATCCATTTTATTGAATACTTTAACTAAATCTTTCCCTAATTGAGGGTGATTGTAGTTAGCATAGCAACCGTGGAAAAACGCAACCTGATCTTTAAAGCGTGCTTGCTCTTCAACCTGTTTTTTCATCCATGTTCTAAATGTACCAAAAGAGTATTTGGGTAATTCACGACGATGGTCGATTTTAAGCGCTTTATCCAAGATTTTACGTACTGGTTTTAATCCGGTAATAGTGTTAACAATCGGCGCCATTGGCGTAGAGAGCGTTCCCATTAAATCAGTATGACTTAAAATAGCATCACGAATTTTAGGTGTTTTAGGATTGTAGTTAAGTTTAGCACGGGAAATGATATCCCCTATTTTTACATCTGAAGGACATGCCACTTCACAACGTTTACAGTTAGTACAGTATTTCAGTGCTTCATCATAAAGCATGGGATCTTTTAAGCGTAAACGCTCACCATCAGGGCCTGCTTGTTTAGGTCCTGGATAGAGTGGATTGACCTTTGCCACAGGACAATAGGTCGTACAAACTGTACATTTAATACAACTTTCAAAACTGGTATCTTGTAAACTCATAGTACTGCCTCCACAGCCGCAGATGTGGTGTGCTGCGATTTATCACTCTGTAATATTTGTTGAGCTGCATAGAGTGCACTTATCATGGAGACACCTGCACCACAGCCTTCGTTTAGAGGATCAAAACCACCTAAAAGCGCCCCCACCGCATAGACATTGTCTAACGCTTCACCATATTTTAACGGTCTTAATTGACTATCTGTATTAACACCAAATCGCATATAAGGCTGTTTGGCAAACACATTGACTTGTGTCCACTCATTACGCGGTAAACTTTCTAATAAATCTAATTCCATTAATGGCTCGTAAATACGATCAAATTCCGCAATTAAGCCATTATTGAAAAAACTGCCTGTGGCTAATACGACATGCTCGCTACGGATAGGGATATCAGTATGATTACGGGTATGAATACCGACAACCTTATTACCGACTAAATCGGCTTCTTCTGCGCGATCACCCGGCATGATCAAACCACCCGCTTGTTGAAAACGCAGTTTTAGTGCCTGATGTAGGCGAATACCTAATAATGAAGGCGGTAATGTCGGTAATAGACAAATTGGTTTACCCACACACTCTTGTAATAAATTAACTGGCGCTTCTTCATCTAGCCCGATACATGCAGGTAGTACAATCGCCTCAACACTATTATCTATGTGTTTAATTAATTCTTCTGCTAATGCTTGCGTGTTTTCAGGCTTATCTAAATAGCGCGCAATATTAATTGCTCTAAACTCACTTGGATTATCACGTAGTCTATCCAATAAAGGTAAATGAATGTGATAAGGAATGGCCTCAATACCTTGTTCATTTAAAGTACTACTTGCAAACTGAGGTTGAAAATCCAAGAATCCCTCAATCCCCACCACCGCTATTTTTTTCCATGGGAATGGTTGATTAACGCTATAAGTCGGCACGCGCTGTGGGCTCATCCAACTCATGCGAGAACGTCCAACCGGGGTAATACGGTAATGGTTTTCATCACCGTTACCTTTATAGTCTAAATTTCTCGTTGTTGATAACAGCGTTTGCGCTTGCTCTATCAATTGAGTGACATTTGCTTCACCAATACGACTATATGGGTGCTCTGGTGCTTGTTGTGCCAGTGTTGATAACGCTTGTTTCGGATGAGAAACTGGCGTGCCATCAGGAAGATGCGTTAATAAATCCAGTGATCCAGATGAAAAATGTAACGCACTTTGTCCATTACTGATAATGGCGCAAGATTTGCCCGCTTCAGCAAGGCGGATCCCCGCAGTCAGTCCCGCTAATCCGCTTCCTATAATGATAACGTCAAATTTCATCATCGGCCTCCACTGAAGCTGTTTTATCAATCATATCGGCATCTAAGCCACATAAACCTTGGTACACCCAACTGGTAAACTCACTTTCACGTAACGCATTACCCCATGCGATAGGACGAATACCTTTCCAACGTTCATTTAGAAAATGGGCAAGTTGTTGTTCGGAGCCATGAGGCGTTGTGACTTGTAAACGATTTAATAATCCTGCTGCGCGACAAGCACATAACTCACCTTGGCAAGTTCCCATTCCCACACGAGTACGACGGCGTAAATCAAGCAAATTATTCACGGTTAAAGAATTCACTGCATAACGAACTTCACCGGCCGTGACCGCTTCACATTCACACACTAAGCTTTTATCAATACGCTCATTACTCAATAGTTTATTGGCTAAATCGCCATGACGATAAACCGCTGAGCCTCGAATTGGCGCCGGTAACGACACCACACTACGCAATGCTTGCTCTGCCGATTGGCGAGAGCCAGGCAATGGCTCTTCAGCCGTGGTACATTTTGCTGAAATATTTAATTTCTCACAGATCTTGTTTGTGGCCCATTCAGCCATTAATCGGTAAGTCATTAATTTACCACCGGTTATGGTGATAAAGCCCTCGAGTCCATCCCGTTGTGCGTGGTCAAGTAATACAATACCGCGGCTTACATTACGGCCAGAAGGATCATCGTCGCTGGCCACTAAAGGACGTACACCGGCATAAGCACGTAAAATACGGGTTTGAGCCAGTTTAGGTGCCAGCATCGAACCTTCGCGGATCAGGATATCAACCTCTTCAGGGGTAACATACATATTGTCGATTTCATCATAAGGAACGCGAGTTGAGGTGGTTCCTATTAATGAGATGGTATCGCCAGGCACTAAAATATCGGCATCCGCAGGCTTACGACAGCGGTTGATCACCATATTATTGATACGGTGTCCTAAAATCAGTAATGCCCCTTTTGCTGGGAACATGCGGACTTTTAAATCACCATATTCTGCAATTTTTTGTCCCCATATTCCTCCGGCATTGGCCACTATTTGTGCGCGGATCTCATACATATTTTTAGATTGATGATCATAAACACGTACACCTTTCACACGGTCGCCTTCACGGATCAAGCCCATCACTTCATGATAAGTGAGTACTTGCGCACCATGTTCACGTGCATCTAACATATTGGCCGCCGTTAAGCGGAAAGGATCAACCGTACCATCAGGTACTTTAACCGCACCAATAAGATTAGGATTCACCGAAGGCTCTAAGCGAATAGCTTCTTCAGGTGAAATGGCTTGAGCATCAATACCTGCCGCTTGGCAAGATTGAATAAAGGTTTGTTGGAATTCTAACGAATCTTCAGGGAGAGTAATAAAAAGGCCATCCGTTTTTTCAACACAATGACGAGCGACCCGTTTTAAGATCATGTTTTCTTCTATACACTCACGCGCTGATTCCGGATCGGTCACTGCATAGCGTGCGCCACTATGTAATAAACCATGGTTTCGACCGGTTGCACCGGTTGCGATATCGTGTCTTTCCAGTAGGATACAGCGTAATCCACGACGAGCACAGTCTCTTGCCATGCCTGCCCCCGTAGCTCCACCGCCGATAATAATGACATCTGTTTCTGTCACTGGTGAACCGCTCATCATAGAGATGCCCTCTCACATTACATTCAGCAAACGCTTAATTATTCTTTAACGTTAATTATAGTGTATAAGATACACAAAAAATGTGGTTAATGTTTGATAATGAGCAAAAACGAAAGAGAAACGCTCATGAGTGAAAAATTAAAACGACATATGTGATACTAATCACAAATTATTTACCAGAAAGTGTTTCATAAAGTTAACATATCACTCAAAATTACACATCTTGAAAAATTATTCGACAACTGAGTATTACTTCACAGTAAATTTGCTTCAACAAGTTTACTATTACGTTCGTTAAAGAAAATTTTTTGATTACTTTGTTGTTCGTTTTGTCATTGTTTAATATCAACATATTAAAATAAAAGCCATCGGAGGCTAATATGTTAAGTCTGTTTAGACCTGCGCCACATAAAGCGCGTCTGCCAAAGGAACAGATAGATCCTGTCTATCGCCGTTTACGTTGGCAAATCTTTATGGGGATTTTCTTTGGTTACGCTGCTTATTATTTAGTAAGGAAAAACTTCGCTTTAGCAATGCCTTACCTCGTAGAAGAGGGATTCTCTAAAGGGGATCTGGGTTTTGCTTTATCAGGGATCTCGATTGCTTACGGTTTCTCTAAGTTTATCATGGGGTCATTCTCTGACCGTGCTAACCCGCGTTACTTCTTACCCGCAGGTCTTATTCTTGCATCCATTGTGATGTTAATTATGGGCTTTGTGCCATGGGCAACTTCGAGCATTATGATCATGTTCGTGCTGTTGTTCCTGTGTGGTTGGTTCCAAGGTATGGGTTGGCCTCCTTGTGGACGTACCATGGTTCACTGGTGGTCACAAAAAGAGCGTGGCGGTATCGTCTCTATTTGGAACTGTGCTCATAACGTCGGTGGTGGTTTACCGCCATTGCTGTTCCTGTTAGGTATGGCATGGTTTAACGACTGGAAAGCAGCATTATATATGCCAGCATTCGCGGCTATTTTAGTCGCGATGATTGCGTTTGCATTAATGCGCGATACACCACAATCTTGTGGTCTACCTCCTATCGAAGAATATAAAAACGATTATCCACCTGATTATAAAGAAACAGACGAACAAGAACTGACAGCAAAAGAAATCTTTATGAAGTATGTTTTCCCTAACAAACTTCTGTGGATGATTGCAATTGCTAACGTATTTGTTTACTTACTTCGTTACGGCGTATTGGACTGGTCTCCAACTTATCTTCGCGAAGTCAAAGATTTCGCCATGGATAAATCCTCATGGGCATACTTCTTATATGAATACGCAGGTATTCCAGGCACACTGCTGTGTGGTTGGATGTCAGATAAAGTGTTCAAAGGTAACCGTGGTGCAACTGGGGTATTCTTTATGACCTTAGTAACCATTGCCACTATCGTATTCTGGATGAACCCAGCAGGTAACCCGAATATTGATATGGCATGTATGTTAATCATTGGTTTCTTAATCTATGGTCCTGTTATGCTAATTGGTCTGCACGCCCTTGAATTAGCGCCGAAAAAAGCTGCGGGTACCGCAGCAGGCTTCACCGGTCTATTCGGTTACTTAGGGGGTTCTGTTGCGGCAAGTGCTATCGTAGGTTATACCGTTGACTACTTCGGTTGGGACGGTGGCTTTATGGTCATGATCGGCGGTAGTGTATTATCTGTTGTGTTATTACTTATCGTGATGATAAATGAAACCAAACACAAACGTGAAATGTCACAGAAGTATGAATAATCATTAACTGATTATTTATGAAATTGATTAAATCTCATCTCTAAAAATCAAGCCACATCAACTTTCTGATGTGGCTTTTTTATTGCCAACTGTACATAGCTTTATTGTACGAAAATGAAAATGGAGCAACTTTATGAGTACACCTTTCAAACTGAAACCGTTAGTGGCGGGCGTTCTTTTAACTCTATCTTTAAGTACAATCGCACAAGCAGCAAGCGATAAAGTAGTGATTGCCCATCGTGGTGCCAGCGGTTATTTACCTGAACACACCTTACCTGCCAAAGCACTCGCCTATGCACAAGGTGCCGATTATCTAGAACAAGATCTGGTGATGACAAAAGATAACCAACTGGTTGTCTTGCATGATCACTATCTCGATCGTGTCACCGATGTTGCTGAACGCTATCCAGACAGAGCAAGAAAAGATGGCCGTTACTATGCTATCGATTTTACTCTTGATGAGATCAAAGGACTGAAATTTACCGAAGGTTTCGATATTGTTGACGGTAAAAAAGTCCAAAGTTATCCAAATCGTTTCCCAATGGGAAAATCCGATTTTCGCATCCACACTTTCCAAGAAGAAATTGAGTTTATCCAAGGCTTAAACAAATCAACAGGACAAGATATTGGTATTTATCCTGAGATCAAAGCACCTTGGTTTCATGAACAAGAAGGGAAAGACATTACTAAAAAAGTTCTCGAAGTCTTAAAACAGTATGGCTATACCCAAAAGAGCGATAATGTTTATCTACAATCCTTTGATCCTAACGATCTAAAACGCATTAAAACAGAATTGATGCCACAAATGGGGATGGATTTAAAACTGGTTCAGTTAATCGCTTATACCGATTGGAATGAGACATATGAAAAACAACCAGATGGCACATGGACAAACTACAGTTATGACTGGATGTTTAAACCTGGCGCCATGAAAGAAATTGCGACTTATGCTGATGGCATTGGCCCTGATTATCATATGTTAGTAGAAGAAGACTCAACACCAGATAAAATCACCTTAACCGGTATGGCTGCCGATGCTCATGCCAACAAGTTAACCATTCATCCATTTACGGTACGAGTGGATAAACTACCTAAATATGCCAAAGATGGCGATCAGCTTTATGACATTATTTATAACCAAGCGGGTGCCGAAGGGGTATTTACTGATTTCCCTGATTTAGGGGTTAAGTTCTTACAAAAACAAGCTAAATAACCTTTATTTCTGTTATCCTGCTCTTATCAATAAAGGGCAGGATAATTTCCCTTGAGTTGCTCTGCTACTCTCACCGTGTCTCATAGTGAAAATCGCTCCGATTATCCATACGCTTTACTCGTTTGTTATCACAGTATATTGTGTTTTAGGCTAATTTTATGCTCGTTTAAATGCTCGTTTACCAATTTTTCGTATTTTTCCATATTATTCATATTAAAAAAGAGAGCCTAAACTCTCTTTTTAATCTGATTAGCAAATAAATTATGCTCTATAAACAGGGAAGGCAATCACATCACTAATACGCTCAACACCGAGTGCGAGCATAATCAGGCGATCAACGCCTAAAGCAACCCCAGAACATTCAGGTAATCCAGCTTCAAGCGCAGCTAAAAAACGCTCATCAATAGGCTGTTCAGGTAATCCCATGGCAACACGTTGACGATTATCACGTTCAAAACGAAGACGTTGCTCTTTAGCATCCGTTAATTCACGAAAACCATTTGCTAACTCGACACCTTTAAAATAGACCTCAAATCGCTCTGCAACACGATGATCTTCTGAGCTAATTTCAGCAAGGGAAGCTTGTGAAGCAGGAAAATGATAGATAAAGGTTGGTTTTTCAAGACCAATATGAGGCTCTACACCTGACACAAAAAGTAATTGCAGTAGCGTATCTCTATTTTCTTCTGTGTCAGCAATATTTGATAAATCAAGCTTTGCCGCAACCTCACGTAACTTTTCTTTATCTGCAGATAAAGGGTCGATATCGAGATAGCGCAAAAAGGCTTGTTGATATGAGAGCGATTCAGACGCTTCACAATCAAGCACTTCTTGTAATAAATCATCGACTTCATTCATCAACCGGTACATATCAAAACAAGGTCGATACCATTCAAGCATCGTAAATTCCGGATTATGATATCTACCGGCTTCCTCGTTACGGAAGCAACGCCCCATTTGATAAATTGGCCCACTGTTTGCCGCTAATAGACGCTTCATATGGTATTCAGGACTGGTCATTAAATATAACTTTAGCCCTTGAGAAGCACCTGGCCCCACAAATTGGGTTTCAAATGGGCATAGATGAATATCGGTAACGGTAGCCTGACTCATCATCGGTGTTTCAACTTCTAAAACACCACGATCAGCGAAAAAACGCCTAATATTACTGACAATTTTCGCCTTTTTCAGTAAGTTGGCGATTGAGGCGCTTGGCTGCCAATCCGCGATTTCACTCATGAACGAAAAACTCCAACAGAAAACAAAGCGTGCAGTTTACTCGCATCCTCTTCAACAGACAAATTTCTTCCAGAAAAGATGTACCATATTTTCATTCCCACCAATTATATTGATTAAATATCGACAAACATATAAATGCAATCAATACAATTCTACAAATCATCTACTTTTTTGCGTTTTTTCGTCACTAGCAATAGCACGTCTATCCCAAGCCAATAACGATAACAACTTTTTATGCCACTAATAGCGCAACGGTGTATCAAAAATAAAAATTAGAATAATTCTCTTTCTCAACCGAGTTCAACAATAAACTCATATTTTTCTTATATAAAATAAGTCTATTTTTTATCAATTTTAAGCACTATTTAATATTTAGCGCCGTTAAGTTTGATGGCTATTATAATCTTTAAGAGATTTTATTAATATTTTATTAACAATTAATAAGACAAATCGATTTGTTTTAGATAAATAGTAAAAGTTTATTTTAACTATTTGTTTATATTTTTATTAAATTATATTAAAACAGCTTAAAGATAATTTATTTTACCTTAAAAATCAGTCAATAACAAAAAACCATTGTTCTTTGTAATTCAAATTATCTATACTTTAAAAACGAATTATTCATTGCTAACTTTATTTTTATTTTAGAATTAAATATTTTATTTTATGCTCAAGTTTATCTGGTTAATTATTAGTAAAACCGAGAATTCTTGGTGTAGATCACACTTTTTTTGTGAAATACGGGAAAACCATCATTCATATCAAATTTCCGTACCTTACATTTCGTTATACTAAAATTACAGTCAATGATAATAACGATGTTATCAAGCGTAGTCACAAGGCAGTGAAACATTTTCGTTACGGATAGCTTAAAAAAATAGCATTACTAAATTAATAATGTCAGTGAATTGAATTCTAGACAATTATTCCAATTTTCACTTGAACAATGGAGAAGCGCAGTGCAAACCTTTAATGCCGATATAGCGATAATCGGAGCCGGGGGCGCAGGCTTACGAGCAGCAATTGCTGCAGCGGAAGCAAATCCTCAACTGAAAATTGCTCTGATCTCAAAAGTTTACCCTATGCGTAGCCACACTGTGGCAGCAGAAGGCGGATCAGCAGCAGTGACTCAGGCTCACGACTCCTACGACTTTCACTTCAATGATACCGTTTCTGGCGGTGACTGGTTGTGTGAGCAGGATGTCGTTGATTACTTCGTTGAGCATTGTCCAACAGAGATGACTCAACTAGAACTCTGGGGCTGTCCTTGGAGCCGTAAAGAAGACGGGTCAGTCAACGTCCGACGTTTTGGTGGGATGAAAATCGAACGGACTTGGTTCGCCGCCGATAAAACCGGCTTCCACATGTTACACACCCTGTTCCAAACCTCTTTAAAATACCCACAAATTCAACGTTTCGATGAACATTTCGTTCTCGATATCCTTGTTGATGAAGGCCACGCTCGTGGTGTTGTTGCTATTAATATGATGGAAGGGACGAAAGTTCAAATTCGTGCTAATGCTGTCATTATGGCAACAGGTGGCGCAGGTCGCGTTTATCGCTTTAATACTAATGGCGGTATCGTTACAGGTGATGGTATGGGGATAGCCTTACGTCATGGCGTGCCACTGCGTGATATGGAATTTGTGCAATATCACCCAACTGGTTTACCGGGCTCAGGTATTCTGATGACCGAAGGTTGCCGTGGTGAAGGGGGTATTCTGGTCAATAAAGATGGTTACCGTTATCTACAAGATTATGGCCTAGGACCAGAAACACCATTAGGTAAACCCGAAAATAAATATATGGAATTAGGTCCTCGCGATAAAGTTTCTCAAGCATTCTGGCATGAGTGGCGCGCGGGTCGTACCATTAAAACTCACCGTGGTGATGTCGTGCATCTTGATTTACGTCATCTGGGTGCGAAAAAACTTCATGAACGTTTACCATTCATTTGTGAACTGGCAAAAGCGTATGTGGGTGTTGATCCAGTTAATGAACCTATTCCAGTTCGTCCAACTGCACACTACACCATGGGTGGTATCGAGACTAATCAGCGCACAGAAACACGTATTAAAGGTCTGTTTGCGGTGGGTGAGTGTTCATCTGTCGGCTTACATGGCGCTAACCGTTTAGGTTCTAACTCACTGGCTGAACTTGTAGTATTTGGTCGTCTTGCTGGGGAAGAAGCCGTTCGTCGTGCCCAAGAAGCAACCCCTGCTAACGCATCAGCATTAGATGCACAAACTCGTGACATCGAAGACAATCTGAAAAAACTGATGAACCAAAAAGGTTCTGAAAATTGGGCTCAGATCCGCGATGAAATGGGTGAAGCCATGGAAGAAGGTTGCGGTATCTATCGTACACCTGAATTAATGCAAAAAACCATTGATAAACTGACTGAACTAAAAGAACGTTTTAAACACGTAGAAATTAAAGATACCAGTAGCGTCTTTAATACTGATTTACTGTATAAAATTGAGCTTGGCTTTGGTTTAGATGTCGCTGAATGTATGGCGCATTCTGCATTCAATCGTAAAGAGTCTCGTGGTGCACACCAACGTCTTGACGAAGGTTGTACTGAGCGTGATGACGTGAACTTCCTTAAACACACTCTGGCATTCTATAACCCAGAAGGTGCACCGCGTTTAGAATATAGCGATGTGAAGATCACCAAATCTGCTCCTGCTAAACGTGTCTATGGTGGTGAAGCGACTGCACAAGACAAGCAGAATAAGGAGAAAGCGAATGGCTGATGACATGAAGCACGTTAAGATGGAAGTCATGCGCTATAACCCCGAAACGGATGATGCGCCTCATTTCGTCACTTATGATGTGCCTTACGATGAGCAAACCTCATTATTGGATGCATTGGGTTATATTAAAGATAACTTAGCGCCAGATCTGTCTTACCGTTGGTCTTGCCGTATGGCGATTTGTGGCTCTTGCGGCATGATGGTTAACCGAGTCCCAAAACTGGCTTGTAAAACCTTTATGCGTGACTACCCAAATGGGGTGAGAATCGAAGCGTTAGGTAACTTCCCTGTCGAGCGCGACCTTGTCGTCGATATGACTCACTTTATTGAAAGCTTAGAAGCGATTAAACCTTACATTTTAGGAAATGATCGTAAGCCTTCAGAAGGTCCAAATAAACAGACTCCTGCTCAAATGGCGAAATACCACCAATTCTCTGGTTGTATCAACTGTGGTTTATGCTATGCAGCATGTCCTCAGTTTGGTTTAAATCCTGAGTTTATTGGTCCTGCAGCGATTACGTTAGCACAACGTTACAATACCGATAGCCGTGACCATGGGGCTAAAGAGCGTATGCCTCAATTAAATGGTGAGAATGGCGTCTGGTCTTGTACTTTCGTGGGCTACTGCTCTGAAGTCTGTCCAAAACATGTGGATCCTGCTGCGGCTATTCAGCAGGGTAAAGCAGCCAGTGCGCAAGACTTTGTCATTGCCATGCTGAAACCACGTTAAGGAGGAAACAAGACATGACAACAAAACGTAAGCCTTATGTTCGTGGTATGCAGCCAAACTGGTGGACGAAACTCGGTTTCTATCGTTTCTACATCACCCGTGAAGGAACTTGTCTACCACAACTTTGGTTCAGTCTGGTTGTACTGTTCGGTGTATTTGCACTGAAAAATGGACCAGAAAGTTGGGCGGGATTCGTTGGATTCCTAAGTAACCCAATAGTGATGCTGATTAATATTGTGACCCTTATCGCAACGGTATTCCATACGGCCACTTGGTTTAAGCTTGCACCGAAAGCCGTTAATATCGTCGTTAAAGATGAAAAATTACCACAAGAGCCTATCGTTCGTGGTTTATGGGGTCTAACCATCGTCGTGACTGTCGTTATTCTGGCAGTGGCGCTAATTGTTTAACCCAGGAGGAAATAATGAATCAGAATCAACTTCCTAAGCGCTCTGATGAACCTATTTTCTGGGGATTATTTGGTGCAGGTGGTATGTGGAGTGCGATTGTCTCTCCAGCAATTATTATCCTGCTCGGTATTCTAATCCCGATGGGTATTGCGCCAGAAGCATTTACTTACGATCGTATCATGGCATTTAGCCAAGGTTTTATTGGTCGTATTTTCTTACTGCTAATGATTATTCTGCCAGTTTGGTGTGCATTACACCGTATTCACCATACGTTGCACGATTTTAAAGTGCATGTACCTGCTAGTAATTGGGTATTTTATGGTGCTGCAGCAATTATTAGTGTTATCGCAATTATTGGTGTTTTTACACTATAATCGCTTGATAAATAAAATTAAAGCCACTCATTGAGTGGCTTTTTTTATCGCTAAACTGCGTGAATATAAAAATTAGCTCGCCAATTTCAAACCAATAATACCGAAAACAATCATCGCTAAACTCAATAAACGATAAATATTGGCGGATTCACCAAAAACGATAATACCAAAGATAGCCGTACCAACGGCACCAATACCGGTCCAAATGGCGTAAGCCGTACCCGCAGGTAAGCCTTTCATCGCATACGATAACATCCCCATACTCACGATCATCGCACTGATCGTAATAATACTTGGTGTTAAACGGGTAAAACCATGAGTGTATTTAAGACCAACCGCCCACACAATTTCTAATAGGCCAGCGACAAAGAGAATTATCCAAGACATAAACTACCCCTATTGATAATTGGGGTCGTCCCCTGAATATACAGATTAAAAAGCTGGGTCGTCCCAGCCTTTGAAAAGTGAAAATAGAGTATAAGAAAAAGTCAGCAACCATGCAAATAGTATTAAATTTGCTCAAGCACGTTTAGCTGTACTTTCCTCACCATAGAGAAAAGCACTCACATCGTCTTCGACTTCCCCCATCGCCATCAATGCGTTAAGGGTTTCTTGTGCTTCTTGTTCGTTAACGATACTCATGGCAAAACCCACATGCACTAATACCCACTTACCAATCATCGTATCAGGCTCGCCTTCACAAACTAATGCGATATTCACTTCACGCTTAACACCACAAACATCGACCAATGCATTTTCAGTGATGGTTTTTCCCACTTCAACAACTTGACCTGGAATACCAAGGCACATAACAACCCCTATTCGATCTCTATTTGTTTTATGCGCATTGCATCGTCATTCTCAACCCGCAAATTTTGACTACCACAAGCAGGACAACCTGCATTAAAAGTCGAAACAGTCACCACTTGATGGCAATCCCAACACCATGCTTTAGCTGGGATAACCTCAATATGTAGCTGGCAACCTTGTGCGATAGTATCTCGACAAACAATATCAAAGCAAAACTCAAGTGCAGAGACTTCAACACAAGATAGTGCGCTGATCTCCATCCAAACGCTTTTTACTTTTTGCGCATTATTTAATTTAGCTTGTGAGTCAATTATCTCAAATGCGCTCTGGCAAAGCGTGATTTCATGCATGTCTATACCTTACTTGAAGCAGGATAAATAATAGCAACTATAGTATCAGGACATAGTTGCTTTATTCTTGATCTTAGAACAATAAATCAGCGCCTGTTTCAAAAGCCGCTTTACGACGACGCTCTTTAACCATATCTTCAAGTGCATCTCTATCAATACAGACTAATGCCTGCGTTGGGCAGACCTCAACACAAGCAGGACCTTCAGCACGGTGATGACATAAATCACATTTATTGGCTTCAGCTTTAAATGCTTCAATCGTATTGAGAGCGGTTAATTTACGCATAACCGGACGAGAAACCACTTCCATAGTGCCATAAGGACAAGCCAAGACACAGGTTTTACAACCAATGCATTTATCCTGATCGACATAGTAATAATCTTTATTATGAATAATGGCACCATTAGGACAGACATTGGCACAAGGAGCATCTTCACATTGATGGCAGACAACTGCGGTACTAATTGAAAAGCCTTTCACCACATGAATGCGTGGTTGGAAATTTTGCTCACTAATTTGGTCGATTGCTAAATTATCTTGGGAAGCTTGCTGATGTGAAACAACACATGCTACTTCACAGGTATGGCAACCAATACACTTTTTAGGGTCTGCAATGATGAAACGGTTCATCATATTCTCCTGCTGTTTGTTATATATAGCCGTTATATTGGCGATAAACGCAATTAATTATCTAATTTAGAATAACAATTAGGTATCTATATATTAGATATAGCATGGTTCATGCCAATCTATTTTTAAATTAACTAATCCTTATTTTTCAATTAACTAATTTGCAAATAAAAATGATTATTAATTAGGAAAATTATATTTCGTCAATTTATTCGACATTTTTGACGATCTAATCAATCAATATATAAATAAATATATATCGATTTGTTAAATTTATATTTTTTACTTTCCCGTTAAATAAGAAAATAGCGGTTTGGATCAAAAATGACTCAGTCATTGATATAAATTTATAATAAAGCGATTACAATATAGTTAATTTTTTAGGGCAATCGGTGGTGTCATGAAATTAAGCAGTAACAATGCTGAAACTATGGAGAGCCTTCGCAGTGAGCGGAATCAATATCGTATACTTGTCGATATTACAAATTCTGTATTAGCGCATCTAGACATGGATGGCCTCATTTCTGAAGTATCTAAAGAAATACATCGTTTTTTCGGACTTAATCATATTAGTCTGATGTTATGTCGTACTTCATCACAAAATAGTCATGAAGGTATTCTTTATTCTAGTCGTTATCAGACAGGAAAATCTGTCATTCGTCAACAACGTAAGTTCAGTAGCGCCAATAACAAAGCCGAAGAAATTATTCATCAAAACAAACCCGTTTTAATCGATATCAATAAAGAAGATCAAGACGATGTTTTGATTAAACGTCTCGTAAAACAAAATATGCAGACGGCTTTGTTATTGCCACTGGCTTTTAACCGTAAACCGCTAGGTTTATTAATCCTAGCGCATGAAATAAGTAGTGTTTTTACTGAAGAAACTTGTCAATTATTGCAACAAATTGCCGCGCGCATCGGGATTGCAATTGAAAATGCCGCCGCTTATGAAGAGATAACTCACCTTAAAGATAGCCTTAAGAACGAAAATATTTGGCTTAATGAACAAATAAATAGAAATGGTAGTTTTAGCGAGATTATTTATCAAAGCGATGCCATGCATAATGTACTAGAACAAATTGAGTTAGTCGCTCAAAGTGACAGTACTGTACTTATCTTAGGCGAAACAGGTACTGGTAAAGAGTTAATTGCACGAGCGATCCATCGTTTAAGTCATCGTAAAAATAAGACGATGATAAAAATGAATTGTGCAGCAGTACCTTCCGGTCTGTTAGAAAGTGATCTTTTTGGACATGATAAAGGCGCTTTTACGGGTGCAACACATGCCCATGTGGGTCGATTTGAAATGGCAGATAAAAGTACGCTTTTTCTCGATGAAATTGGCGATATGCCCATTGAATTACAGCCAAAACTATTACGGGTTCTCCAAGAGCGTGAAATCGAAAGATTAGGTGGTAATAAAGTTATTCCTGTGGATGTACGCTTAATTGCAGCGACCAATAAAGATTTATGTGAACTGACGGATGAAGGGGAATTTCGAGAAGATCTCTATTATCGTCTGAATGTTTTTCCTATTATTATCCCGCCATTACGGGAGCGGCCTGAAGATATCCCCTTATTGGCAAAATATTTTACGCAAAAAATTGCCCGCCGCATGGATAGAAAAATAGACTGTATTCCAACACATGCTTTGGAGCAATTAACCCATTATCCTTGGCCGGGAAATGTACGAGAGCTTGAAAATATTATTGAGCGCGCGGTTATTTTAACTCGAGGCTCTACGCTAAATTTGCAACTAAAAGAGTTAAATATCAATAAACCATCTCGTTTAAAACAAGTGCTTTCGCAACCATCAGCCATAGAAAAAAAGATGCAAACTAGCGCACCTGAAAGTGATGATGAAGAGCGTGAGCGGATAATACAAGCCCTTAGAGAAACTAACGGTGTAGTGGCTGGTGCCAGAGGTGCGGCATTAAAATTAGGATTAAAAAGAACCACCTTATTATCACGTATGCAACGCTTAGGTATTTCCATTCCTGAAATTCTTTAGTTTTACGACCACTACAGCCGATATTGTAAAACGAGTGTAATTAATTTGTTACACTCGTTTTTTTCTGTCCATTGGCAACTTTTTTATCCCTATCTATAATTTTAGTGGTTATATTTCTTTAATTATTATCACTAGTTAATTAACGCTAACTTATTATAAGAATATAAATAATCCATGGAGCATATTACCTATGAATGACCTGCTTACGAATAAAATTAATAAAATAAAAGAAGAATATAAAAATAATAAATATGTTTTTATTCCACAAAAAATAGTTATTGATTTAATAAAACAATTAGGTGCAACAGAGAAAGATATAGATACACTCATAGAATATGGTGATTATCTCGCGCAAGATCCCACATTGTCGTTTCGTCACTCTCGCACCGGACGCTACCTTTTCGATAATGAGGCTAAAACCATTTCACGACTAGAGTATCAACCTTTTGTCCTCACTGAAGAAGATGGCTTTATTCGTGAAGATAGCGGTGCACAAAGACACTTTCGAGCAATTGACGATCGCTGGCAAAGCAATACCGCCTACCAAGCATTATTGAAATTAAAAATGCTCCTGATTGAAGGAAATCGATTTACGCCACGCCGCTTAACCGATCAACAATCCCCTAAATCAATTTCAACGGTATTTCATTTAAGACTCATTGCTGAACCTAATTCGTTAAGTGAGCTTTCTATTGAAGGGGTGCATAAAGATGGTGTTGATCACACAATGATTGTCATGATGAATAAAAATAATGTAAAAAATAATTCCGGCGCATTACGTGTTCATTCTCCTCAAGAAGCAATAGGTACACCTTGGCAAGATATTAATCCTAATAATGTTCTCTATGAGCATAATAATGCCCAATATCTGGATATATTGTTAATTGCGGATAATGAGTTAAATCATAGTGGTACACCTATTTTTACGCATGACAATCACCACTCTGCTTATCAGGATTTTATTGTGTTATTATCCCGTTATCCAACCGTAGACACTCATCCATCACATCAGTTTGATTCAACCCAATTACATCCCGATTTACCACTAACGTTACATTTAAATAAGCAAGTAGCCTAAGCATAAAGCGATAAAAAAACCGAGCTTACTGATATCTAGATCAGTCATGCTCGGTTTTCGAACAGAAAATAAATATTAATCAGCAAAGTTAGCCTTCAGCGGCTTCTCTTAAACGACGTTTAATATTGTTATATTCTGTTTTTACATAGTGCTCAGCTTGAGCTTGATCTTTAATTGACTCAACACAAACCGCACAATACTTATACTCAGGTGTTTTGGTTATTGGACTTAAGTTTTCTGCAACTAGTTCGTTACAAGCCCCAATCCACCATTGGTAAGTCATATATACCGCACCTTTATTTGGTCTATCACTGACCGCAGCACGAGTAATAACCTTACCTTGTCGAGAGCGTATCCAAACCAACTCTTGATCTTTAATTCCTAACTGTTTGGCATCTTCAGTGTTTAATTGAACATAACCGGGTTCATCAGCCAATGCAGCTAATGCTTTACAGTTACCTGTCATTGAACGACAAGAGTAATGTCCAACTTCACGAACCGTTGCCAATACCATTGGGAACTCATCAGAGAGTTGATCAATAGGTGGCGCCCACTCACAAGTATAGAATTGACCTTTACCATTAGGAGTATCGAACTTACCGCCTTCATAAAGATATTGTGTACCTGGGCTATCTTCTGTTGGGCAAGGCCATTGAATATACGCCAAATCAGCCATTTTTTCGTAAGTTGCACCATAATAAATCGGGCATAACTCACGCAACTCATCCCAAATTTCTTTGGTGTTGTTGTAATGCATTGGATAACCCATTGCTGTTGCCATTAAGCTGATTATTTGCCAGTCTGTTTTAACATCACCAACAGGCTCTACCGCTTTATAGAAACGCTGGAATCCACGGTCTGCTGATGTGTACACCCCTTCATGTTCACCCCATGATGTGGCAGGGAAAACAACATCAGCAATCGATGCTGTTTTGGTCATAAAGATATCTTGTACTATCAGTAAATCGAGTTTTTCAAAGGTTCTACGAATAGTGGCTAAATCTGGCTCAGTTTGTAGTGGATCTTCCCCCATCACATAGTGTGCTTTAATTAAACCATGGTCGATATTATGAGGAACTTCACTAAGCGCATAGCCTACTTCTTCAGGCATCGATTCAATGCCCCAAGCTTTGGCAAATTTTTCACGCGCTTTCGCATCAGTAACATACTGATAGCCTGGTAGCGTATTAGGTAGTGCTCCCATATCGCAAGCACCCTGTACGTTATTTTGACCACGAACAGGACCTACCCCAACATATTTCTTACCAAGATTACCGGTTAATAATGCTAAGCTAGTGAGTGAACGAACGGTTTCAACCCCTTGATAGAACTGTGTTACCCCCATTCCCCACAAGATTGTCGCCGTTTCCGCTTTGGCATACATACGCGCTGCTTCACGGATAATTTGTGCACTTAACCCCGTTGTTTTTTCTACCGACTCAGGGGTGTAACTTGCGACTAATTGGCAATACTCATCAAATTGCTCGGTATGATTTTCAATAAAGGATTTATCGTATAATTTTTCCTCTATGATCACATTGGCAATAGCATTTAGCAGTGCAATATTAGAACCATTTTTCAATGCTAAGTGTAAATCAGCCAAGCGAGCTGTTTCGATATAGCGTGGATCACATACAATAATTTTGGCACCCTTTTCTTTCGCCTTCACAATACGGCGAGCGACAATAGGATGCGAGTCTGCGGCATTATAACCGAAGACAAATAGACATTTGGTATCCTCAATCTCAACGATTGAGTTGCTCATAGCACCATTACCGACCGAACGCTGCAGACCTGCAACCGAAGGGCCGTGTCAGACACGAGCACAGCAGTCTATATTATTATTTCCGATAACCGCACGAGCAAATTTCTGCATAACGAAGTTAGCTTCATTACCAGGTCCTCGTGATGAACCGGTTGTCATAATAGCTTTAGCGCCATATTTCTCTTTGATAGCAAGTAGTTTGCTACTCGCAAACTCAATAGCTTCATCCCAAGAAACCGCTTCTAATTTTCCACCTCTTTCACGGCGGATCATAGGTGTTTTAAGGCGTGGAGTCAGTATCTTAGTATCATGGATAAAATCCCATCCATAATACCCTTTCAGACACAGCTCACCTTGGTTTGTTAAACCATTGGCTCCTTCAGCGCCAATGATTTTACCGTTTTCCACCTTCAGGTAGATTTTGCATCCTGAGGCGCAATACGGACAGACCGTGATGACTTTTTTCATCAACATTGCTCCTGTGTTCATCAACTTTCAGGTTAATACCCGATTCTCTCCTTTATCTATGCAGAGACTGTGCCAAATAAGCCATTATTTTAAATATTTTATAATTAGATGAAAAACAAAGAAAAATAACAGACAGTTATCAGTAATAAGATGAGTAAGAGACAAAAAGGAAACAATTATCGACACTAATGACGATTTTTCTGTCGACGATGAGCAAGCAGTAATAGCAAAGATTAATCGGTCTAATTAACACGATTTTCTCTATGTATTCTTCTCATCAATAAAATTATTATTTTTCAATAAATACAATTAGTTATTTTTATTTAACAACTAAACACATCATTATTTGATGACAATATGATAATTTGACTTGCTATATTCTTATTTAGGTAAATTTTTAAGAATTAATATTTTGAATAACAATTTATTCGCAAGAAAAAAGGTGAAAAACAATAAAAAAAAAGCCCATAATACTGAACCTGAAAACAACAATGCGGTCTTAAAGACCTCTACACCCCAAAAATTTGATAATAGCTCAACATGCAAAAATTAAAGTTTTTACGATTTTCAAAAGAAAAAGTTTCTCTTTTTTTAGCTGTCTATATTGGTTTATTTCTTAATCTTTCCGTTTACATTGGCCGTTATGGCACACAGAATTCTCACAACTCCCTCATTGAAAGTTTATATATACTGGGTGAAGTTGCAGTAAACATTGCCTTTACTTTCTTCTTATTACGACTTATTTCTTTTTGTGGCACACTATTTTTTAAAATAGTCGCTTCTTTTATTCTGCTCATTAGTGTTTGTGCTAGTTACTATATCTCTTTCTTTGATGTAGTTATTGGCTATGGCATTATTATTTCTACGCTCACCACAGATATCGATTTATCAAAAGAGCTGATTAGCCCTAATGTGATTATTTGGATTATTGGGTTATCTATTTTACCCCTAGCGCTAACTTGGTTATGTAAGAAACCAGAAAAAAATATAACTCAGCAGCAAAAGAAAAAAATCTGGATCAAAAATACGGTCAAAATGCTCGTAATTGCTCTTGCGGTATTTGCCTATCTAAAAACCTTAGATTCGAAACAAAAAGCCTATGAAATCAAGAATAACTTAGATTTGCCAAGCTACAGCGGTGGTTTAAGTTACGCCTATTTACCGACCAACTGGATTATTCCTTTATTTCAATATGCGATAACACAGTACGACGATCACTTTAATAGCCAGAATATCTTTGATCCTGCGGATAACTTTACTTATATCCCGTCAAAAGCCAATGAAGATGTCTATGTGGTCTTTATTATTGGCGAGACAGCAAGGTGGGATCATATGGGGCTATTCGGTTATGAAAGACAAACCAATCCCCTATTAAGCCAAGAAAAAAATCTGATTGCTCTGAAAGGTATCTCTTGCGATACAGCAACAAAACTTTCGCTAAAATGTATGTTTGTGCGTGAAAACGGTACAGAAAATAACGATCAGCGAACGTTAAAAGAGAACAATATTTTCTCAGTATTACATCAGCTAGGAATGACATCAGAACTCTTTTCAATGCAAAGTGAGCTTTGGTTTTACAATAAGCTTGATTTAGATAACTATGCCATGAAAGAGATGATGACCGCCAAAAATAGTAATTTTGGCAAAGAATTAGATGATACTTTGCTTATTAACGAAGTCGCAGATTCCGTTGCTCACTATTCTAAAGGTAACCACTTAGTGATTTTACACACTAAAGGTTCACACTTTATGTACTCGCAACGTTACCCAAACGCATTTAAAAAATACCAACCTGAATGCTTAAACGTTGACGATGAGTGCACCAAAGAGCAGCTAATCAATGCTTATGATAACTCTATTCTTTATACTGATTACTTTATTGATGGTGTACTTAATACCTTGCGTGATAAAAAAGCCATTGTGTTTTATACCTCAGATCACGGCGAGTCAATTTCAGAAAAAGGTGGCTTACACGGCACACCAAAAGAAATTGCACCACCAGAACAATTTAAAGTGCCTTTCTTAGTGTGGATGTCAGATAGCTATTTAGCTGAGCCTGAAAATAAACAGTTATTTGATAATCTCAAACGAAATCAAGATAATAACCGGACTTTCTATCATCATAATATTTTTGACTCGATATTAGGCTGTCTAGGTTACTCATCACCCGATGGGGGGATTAATAATCAAAATAATCTCTGTTTTGGTGACATAGCTAGCGAAGCATATTAAGTCGTGTCTAATCAATAAAAACCCCATGTTTAAGATTAAGCATGGGGTTTTTACTCGCTGAGATTAAAATAATGGCTTATTTAAAGTCAGCATCTGTATACAAGTGCGTTGCTTGAATTTCTTTGACGTTTCTTGCACCACCTAACATCATATTAATTCTTAACTCTTTATTTAATTGCTCAATAACTGAATTAACACCTTCAGCACCGCCTAAATTTAATCCATAAAGAATTGGACGCCCCACAGCAACAACATCTGCACCACTCGCTAGCGCTTTAAAGACATGTGAGCCACGACGAACTCCACTATCGAAAACGATAGGAACACGTTTATTCACGACTTTGGCAATGGCTGGCAATACATCAATGGTTGCAGGTGCACTATCTAACTGACGACCACCATGATTAGACACCCAAATCGCATCAGCACCCGCTTTAATTGCAGTATCGGCATCTTCAGGTGATTCAATACCTTTCACAATGACTGGTAAACCTGACATCTTTTTCACATATTGAATATCCGCAGGAGTAAATGCTTGTTTAGCTTGAGCATAGATCTCACTAATACCCGAACCTTTACCTGTTTTTGATTTATCATCACTGATTTTGGCGAATGCTTCCAAATTGGCAAAACCTAATGGGAATTGAAAACTATTTTTAATATCATCTTCACGATATCCCCCCACAGGAGAATCAACCGTTAAAATAATACCTTTCGCGCCATACTGTTTTGCTTGCGATAAAATATACTGATTAAACGCGTCGTTTTTACTCATATATAGCTGAAAAAAGAACGGATAACCCGGTTGTGCTTGCGCGACTTCTTTAATGGTTTTATTACCATAAGTACTTAATGAGAAAATAGAGCCCGCTTTCGCCATACCTTTTGCTGTGGCAACTTCGCCTTGTTGATGAGCAAGCCCTTGGGCTGCCATCGGTGCCTGAATAATAGGCGTATCTAATTTAATACCTAAAAATTCTGTTTTTAAATTCAGATCGGAAAATTCAATCCCTTGTAATGCACGAGGCATAATATATTTTTTATTAAATGCATTTGTATTAGAACGCAAGTTATTTTCGTCTTCAGCACCACCACGAATATAACCGAAAGCGCCTTTATCCATATTTTCTTTTACTTGATTTTCAAGAGCATCTAAATTAACTATTTTGATTGGATGTTCTGCGGTACTCGCTTTATATTCAGTCGCTTGCACAACTCCCACACTTAATGCCATAGCAATTGCAGTCGTTTTTAACAATGTATGTTTCATTATCTCCCCCTATGTAGGAATTAATGGATTATATTTATAGTTTAAGAAACAACGCTCAGATTATAAGAATAAATATAAACTCTATTTTTATAGAAACTTAAAATAATCGTTCTGATTTTTTAATATATAATAATTAAATAAATCAAATGTAACTTAATAAAAATTAGGTCATTAAGGAAAATATATATAATTATTTAAATATCATGATATTTAAATAACATAATGACATTTTAAAAAATAATCTTGATGTCGTTAAAAGCGAGTATAAGCTGACTATGGAAATAATGTATCTAAAGATTATTGCTTTAAGCATTCAAAAAATTTGTTTAAGTTAAAAAAAACCCCCGCGGGCGGGGGTGAGATAAGCGCAATTAAAAGTCTCAAATCAACTCAGGAGAAAAATACCTTTAGTGTCGATTACGAACAATTTGGTAACGGCGCGTTAGATACTCAATTGGCACGCTCCAAATATGAACTAAACGGCAGAATGGGAACAATAAAAAAATCGTCATACCTAGGAATATGTGCAATTTAAAAATAAGTGCAACACCTTCAAGATTTGCCGAAGCACCGCCATGGAATGTCACAATAGCTTGCGCCCATGCCACCAGCTTCATCATCTCACTACCATCCATATGCTGTGCAGAGAATGGGATAGTCAATAAGCCGAGTGCAACTTGGACAACCAGCAAGGTTAAGATCATGATGTCACCAAATGACGATGTTGCTCTTACCCGTACATTCGTCAAACGACGTTTTAACAGCATAATGCCGCCAATCAGCATTAATACACCACAAGTACCACCACCAACCATCGCCATAATTTGTTTATATTCAATTGGTAGAAAAGATTGATACATCCAGTGTGGCGTTAACATCCCCAGAAAATGGCCTGCAAAAATGCCGATAATACCAATATGGAATAAGTTCGAAGCAAGTCGCATGTTTTTCTTGTCTAACATCTGACTGGAGCCTGCACGCCATGTATATTGACCATAATCATAACGTAACCAACTACCGATAAGAAAAACAGCACCAGCAATATAGGGGTAGATATCAAAAAACAACATATTAACGTAATTCATTTTTGTGCTCCCATATCCAGCGAATTACCGACGTTGAGATATTGAACAGGCGTTTCTTGCGCAAAACGTCGCTGATGCTGGCTAATATTGTTACTACCACATTGCGCACTTTCACCTAGAAACGTCACTTGCTCTTCTTCCCATACGGCATCTAATGCAGCCGGCGTATCATCTACAGGCTCTTTTTCTACTTGAGCCGCCAGTTGTGAAGCGTCTAACTCACTTTGTGAGAGACAAAGCAATACATCAAAAAGAGCGTGATAATCACTGCCTCGCTGTTTTAAACGCTCACTCAGCAATGCCAAAATAGGGGCAATATTATTAAGCCCTTCAATACTTTCATCGGTAGGCAATAGCGTTAAATACTCAAGGTAAGTAGGTAAGTAATCAGGCAATTCACGACTACTTAAGGTGATCCCTGCTTGTTGATACTGATTAAGCAGATCAACCATTGCCTGACCACGATCACGCGATTCACCATGTACATGTTCAAATAACAATAGCGATCTCGCTCTACCTCGATCAAAAATCTCACTGTAATTCGCTTGTGCATCCAGCAGATCTTGTTGCGTGAGTTCACGAATAAACGCCATTAATTTTGCGACTTGCGTGACAGGAAGCTCGTCAGCTTCCTGCAATGCATCAATGATCTCATTACGATGTTCCCAGAGATCTTCGCTGGGATAATCCAATAACAGAGAAATAACTTTCAAAGAGATCATCATATTTTCTCCTCAGAACGGCGCTCATCTTGAGGGGTTTTGGAAGTGATATCGATGGCATCAATACGATGGCTATTAAACAGATTAAATTTACTCTCGCTGCCATGACAACCATCACCAAAACTAAAACCACAGCCGTTACGCTCAGGAAAAGCTTCTCTTGCTAACTCTCGATGGCTAGAAGGAATAACAAAGCGATCTTCATAATTGGCAATCGCCAAATAGCGATACATCTCTTGTGCCTGTGCTTCGGTTAATCCCACTTGCTCTAATGCTGTCAAATCGGTTTTACCTTCTACCGTTTCTGCGCGTTTATAATGGCGCATTGCCAACATTCTTTTTAATGCTAATAACACTGGCGCTGTATCGCCTGCGGTCAGCAAGTTAGCCAAATATTGGACAGGAATACGTAAACTTTCTACATCCGGTAATACCCCCGTATGTGGCAACACTCCTGCATCAGCCGCAGATTGAATAGGTGACAGAGGTGGCACATACCACACCATAGGTAAAGTACGATATTCAGGGTGTAATGGTAATGCCAGCTTCCAATCCACCGCCATTTTATAAACCGGCGAACGTTGGGCTGCATCAATCACACTTAATGGAATACCTTGCTCTTCTGCAGCTTTAATAACTTCAGGATCGAAGGGATCTAAAAAGATATCTAATTGACTTTGGTATAAGTCTTTTTCATTATCAGCACTGGCGGCTTGTGAAATTTTATCTGCGTCATACAGCATCACACCAAGATAACGAATACGTCCAACACAGGTTTCTGAGCATAGGGTTGGTTGACCTGATTCGATGCGCGGATAACAGAAAATACATTTTTCTGACTTACCGCTTTTCCAGTTAAAGTAGATTTTTTTGTATGGACACCCTGTTAAACACATGCGCCAACCACGACACTTATCTTGATCGATAAGCACAATACCATCCTCAGCACGTTTATAAATCGCACCACTTGGACAGGTCGCGACACAAGCAGGATTTAAGCAGTGTTCACATAAACGAGGTAAATACATCATAAATGTATTTTCAAACTGCCCATACATCTCTTTTTGCATATTGGCGAAGTTTTTATCCGCAGCACGTTTGCTAAATTCGCCCCCTAAATCATCTTCCCAGTTTGGGCCTTTTTCGATCTTGGTCATACGCTGACCTGTTATCAACGAACGAGGACGTGCGGTGGGTAATGAGCCTTCTGGTGCATTTTTTAAATGCTCATAGTCATAATCAAATGGCTCATAATAATCATCTAATGCTGGCACATCTGGGTTGGCAAAAATCTTTGATAATAGCCCAACACGGTTACCCATTCTTGGTACTAACTTACCTTTAATATTTTTGATCCAGCCGCCTTTCCACTTCTCTTGATCTTCCCAATTTTGCGGATACCCTGTACCCGGTTTAGTTTCAACATTATTAAACCAAGCGTATTCCACACCTTCACGACTGGTCCAAACATTTTTACAGGTTACTGAACAGGTATGGCAACCGATACATTTGTCGAGGTTCAGTACCATACCGACTTGTGAACGAATTTTCATTATGCCTTCTCCTGTCCATTCAGGGTTTGTTGATAAGCATCGCCTTCACCATCAAGCCAATCAATCTGTTTCATCTTACGTACCACAACAAATTCATCGCGGTTAGAGCCCACAGTTCCATAGTAGTTAAAGCTATAAGCCAACTGAGCGTATCCACCAATCATATGGGTCGGTTTAGGGCAAACACGCGTCACGGAATTATGAATACCGCCACGCATTCCAGTTATTTCAGAGCCTGGTAGGTTTATTTGGCGCTCTTGTGCGTGATACATATAAATCATGCCATCAGGAATACGTTGGCTCACAATCGCTCTTGCGGTTAACGCACCATTACTGTTGTATGCTTCAACCCAATCGTTATCACTAATACCCATCTCTTTAGCATCATCTTCACTCAGCCAAACCACAGGGCCACCACGACCGAGGGTTAACATCAGTAAGTTATCGCTATACGTTGAGTGAATACCCCATTTTTGGTGAGGCGTCAGGAAGTTCAGCGCTTTTTCTGGGAAGCCGTTCGGTTTTTTACCTTTCACGGCTTCGATTGCCTTAGTATCAATAGGTGGACGATAAACCACTAAACTTTCGCCATAAGCACGCATCCACTCATGATCTTGATATAACTGCTGACGGCCACTTAAAGTACGCCAAGGGATCATCTCGTGAACATTGGTATAACAAGCGTTATAAGAGACATGCTCATCTTCCAGACCAGACCATGTAGGACTTGAAATGATTTTACGAGGTTGAGCAACGATATCGCGGAAACGAATTTTCTCATCTTCTTTTACTTTAGCTAAATGAGTGTGATCGCGTCCTGTTACTTTACTTAGTGCATCCCACGCTTTTACCGCCACTTGACCATTCGTTTCAGGTGCTAAAGAGAGGATAACTTCGGCTGCATCAATTGCGGTTTCAATCGCCGGGCGCCCTTTTGCCACACCGTCATGACGAACGCGATTAAGTTTTTTCAGGAAATCAACTTCTGTCTGTGTATTCCAACCGATCCCTTTACCGCCATTACCTAATTTATCCATTAACGGCCCAAGTGAGGTAAAACGAGCATAGGTATTTGGATAATCACGCTCCACAGGAATAAGATGCGGTGCAGTTTTCCCCGGGATAAGGTCACATTCACCTTTTTTCCAATCTTTGACATCAAATGGTTGTGCCATTTCAGCCGCGGAGTCATGTTGTATTGGCTGTGTCACTAAATCGGTTTCAACCCCTAAATGACCGACACACAATTTAGAGAAGGTTTTAGCAATACCTTTATAAATTTCCCAATCGGTTTTAGACTCCCAAGCGGGATCTACCGCGGCGGTTAATGGATGAATAAATGGATGCATATCCGAGGTATTCATATCATCTTTTTCATACCATGTGGCGGTTGGTAACACGATATCGGAGAACAGACAGGTACTTGACATACGAAAGTCTAAAGTCACCACTAAATCGACCTTACCCTCACCGCCTTTATCTTGCCATTCCACTTCTTGTGGCTTAACTTGGCCTTGTTCACCTAAATCTTTACCTTGTAATCCATTTTCCGTCCCTAATAGATATTTCAGTAAATATTCATGCCCTTTACCTGCAGATCCCAATAAATTAGAACGCCAGATAAATAAGTTACGAGGGAAGTTTTGCGGATTATCCGGTTGCTCTGATGCAAAACGGATCTCACCTGATTTCAGAGCATTAATGGTATAATCCGTTGCACTGACGCCAGCTTGTTGAGCTTTCTTGGTAATAGACAATGGGTTAACGTTTAATTGCGGTGCTGACGGTAACCACCCCATACGCTCCGAACGCACATTCATATCAATTAAGCTACCGCTAAAGCGTGATTTATCTGCTAAAGGTGATAGTAATTCTGTCGGTGATACCGTTTCATAGCGCCATTGACTTGAATGATTATAGAAAAATGACGTGCTATTCATATGACGAGGTGGACGCTGCCAATCCAGACCAAAAGCTAATGGCAACCAACCTGTTTGTGGACGCAGTTTTTCTTGTCCCACATAGTGAGCCCACCCCCCACCACTTTGGCCAATACAACCACAGAAGATAAGCATATTGATAATGCCACGGTAGGTCATATCCATGTGATACCAATGGTTAATGCCCGCACCGACAATCACCATTGAACGACCATGTGTTTTTTCTGCATTATCAGCAAATTCACGTGCAATGCGGATAATATCTTGACGGCTAACCCCTGTTACTTGTTCAGCCCATGCGGGTGAATAGGCTTTGATCTCATCATAGTTTGTCGCACAGTTTTCATCATTTAAACCACGATCGACACCATAGTTAGCCAGTAATAAGTCATAAACGGTAGTGACATATTTTTCTTCGCCATTGGCAAGAGTAATGCGTTTTGCTGGCAGTCTATGAACGAGAACATCATCAAGGGCAACACCTTCAAAGTATTCACTCTTGATGCCACCAAAGTAAGGAAATGCAACGTCAACCACATCATCATGATTTTCTAAAAGACCCAATTGTAAAGTGACTTCTTCGCCACTCTTACCGTCTTTAGGCTCTAGATTCCATTTGGCAGCGCCTTCCCAACGAAAACCCATTGAACCTTGAGGAGCGACCAATTGCTGTGTTTTCTCATCAATAGCAATGGTTTTCCATTCTGGATTTTTCTCCTGATCGAGATTGTTCACTAAATCAGCGGCACGTAGCATGCGACCCGCAACTAATTTGCCAGAATCATGCTTATCTAACATCACTAACATTGGCATGTCAGTGTAAATGCGCACATAGTTACTAAAGTATTCAGTTTGGCGTTTAACGTGGAATTCGTTAAGAATAACGTGTCCCATCGCCATTGCCATGGCGCTATCTGTACCTTGTTTTGGGTTTAACCACTGGTCACACAGTTTAGCAATTTCAGCATAATCAGGTGTTACTGCTACCGTTTTGGTGCCTTTATAACGAACTTCGGTAAAAAAGTGAGCATCTGGCGTACGGGTTTGAGGTACGTTTGAACCCCATGCAATCAGATAAGAAGAGTTATACCAGTCAGCTGACTCTGGCACATCTGTTTGCTCCCCCCAAGTCATTGGTGAGGCAGGTGGTAAATCACAATACCAATCGTAAAAACTTAAGCAAGCACCACCAATAAGAGATAAATAGCGGGCACCGGCGGCGTAAGACACCATTGACATTGCCGGAATAGGTGAGAAACCAATAATACGATCTGGGCCAAAAGTTTTAGCGGTATAGACGTTAGAGGCAGCAATAATTTCATTCACTTCAGACCATGAAGAGCGAACGAAACCACCACGACCACGAGCTTGTTTATAACTTTTCGTTTTTTCGGGAGCATTAACAATCGATGCCCATGCATCAACTGGATCAGCGTGTTGCGCTTTGGCTTCACGCCATAATTTGATCAGACGTTTACGTACCATTGGGTATTTAACGCGGTTAGCGCTATATAAATACCATGAATAGCTCGCACCACGCGGACAACCACGGGGTTCATGATCAGGCAGATCAGGACGAGTTCGTGGATAGTCTGTTTGCTGGGTTTCCCATGTTACTAAGCCGTTTTTAACATAAATTTTCCAGCTACATGATCCGGTGCAGTTAACACCATGTGTAGAACGCACGATTTTGTCATGCTGCCAACGGCTACGATAACTATTTTCCCAGTCGCGATTAACATTTAACTCTTGCCCGTGATCTTGTGAAAACGTATCACCAAGCTGTTTAAAATAGCGGAATCTATCGAGAAATTTACTCATCAGATACTCTCCCAATGCGCGTTAGCGCGCTCACATTGCGTATAATTCGTCATTATTATTTATTGTGTTTACGTCCATAGACCAACCAAGTGATCAGAACGCAGGCGATATAGAACAGAACGAAGATTTTCATTGCCCCAGCAGGTGAACCCGTCATCGCAAGGGATGTACCAAAGGCTTTAGGAATAAAGAAGCCACCAATCGCACCGATTGCAGAGATAAAACCCAATGCAGCTGCACTTTCTGTTACGGCTTCTTTTTGCGCAGCTTCATCTGAAGCCCCTTGTGCCTTCATGCGATCAATAGTGATTTTTCTAAATACCACGGCAATCATTTGGAATGTTGAACCACTGCCTAGCCCTGCAGTTAAAAACAGCACCATAAACACGCCATAGAAAGCAATAAACGATCCACCAGCACCATTTTCCGGTAGGGTTAAGAACAGGAGCACTGAGAAAATAGCCATAATGATAAAGTTGATAAGCGTCACTTTAATGCCACCAAATTTATCAGATAGCGCACCTCCCACAGGGCGAGCTAATGCTCCAAGTAAAGGACCAAAGAAGGCATAATGTAAAATGACAATATCGGGGAACTGGGTTTTCGATAACATTGCAAACCCGGCAGAAAAGCCGATAAAAGAACCAAAAGAGCACAGATAGAGGATACTGAGTAACCAAAGATGACCACGTTTTAAAACAGGTAGCTGTTGACTTAAAGAAGCTTTATTAGCAGCCAGATCATTCATGCCAAACCAAGCCGCAAAGGTAAAGATAAGCAAGAAAGGTACCCAAATCCACGCCGCATTCTCTAGCCATAAACGTGAGCCATCAGGTTGAACGACACCGGGGCCACTAAACATAGCAAAAACGCCCACACTGACAACCAAAGGCGCGATTAATTGCATCACGCTGACACCTAAGTTACCCAATCCGCCATTTAATCCTAATGCACCGCCTTGGTGTGCTTTAGGAAAAAAGAAGCTGATATTTGCCATACTCGATGCGAAGTTTGCACCAGCAAAACCACACAGCAGAGAGATAACGATAAAAGTGGAATAAGATGTCGTGAGATCTTGCACGGCAAACCCTAGCCAGAGACAAGGAATAATCAGAAATACCGTACTAATAGCCGTCCAACGACGACCACCAAAAATAGGAATAACAAAAGAGTAAGGGACACGTAGTAGCGCACCTGAAACAGAAGGTAGAGCAGTCAGCATAAATAGCTGATCAGTGGTAAAATTAAAGCCAACCTTATTTAAATTGACAGCGACTGCACTAAATAGCATCCAGACGCAGAAGGATAGCAATAGACAAGGAACAGAAATCCATAAATTACGCGATGCGATTTTTTGACCAGTTTTTTCCCAAAAAGCTTTATCTTCAGGATGCCAATTTTCGATCACCCCTTTTTTCATTTTTTCTGGGTGTTGAGAAAGTGCCATAACAACCTCGGTTAACGGTTAAATTGGCTTCTTTTTACGGTGAGATGGGTTTGCGAGTCATGATCTGCATCAAGCAAGATTTTGTTTGATTTTTCATCTAAATCTATGTTTTATACCTAAGTATTAATAGGGTTACGTGACTATTTTAAATGTAAATCAATAAATTAGGTAAAATCACTTACTCTTTATTAAACACATTACAATACTTAGATATTTAGAGGTACTCCCTTTGGAGTATATGTTATTTAGCGGTTTTTTAAGGCAAGATAGACCAGATCAAACTGGGAATACATCATGAAAATGCACAACATTCAATGGCATTATCGCTTTTCAATTATTAATCAAATCGCTATTTTAATGTTGCTTTTCACACTATTTGGTGTGGTAGGTATGGCTATTTCTAACCACATTATTTTAAGCGTACAAGGCAATGCCCACGCCATTAATAAATCCGGCTCACTGCGCATGCAAAGCTATCGTTTACTCTCAGCCTTACCCCTTGATGATAAGCACCGTGATTATCTACAAGAATTAGAAAATGATTTAGATAGTAAAGAGTTACGTCAAGTATTAAGCACCTCATCACTGCAATCACAATATGTACAACTGACTCATTACTGGAAAGAGACATTAAAACCGACTTTGTCAGCAGCCAAACAGCCTAATGATGCGAAACAAGAAGTTATCTTTTTTGTTTCTCAACTCGATACATTAGTATCAAGTATTGACCAACTTACTGAACAAAAAATCCGCCTAGTCGCTTATACTCAACTTATCTTTACCGCTCTTACCTTATTACTGCTGTTTGGTTCTGTTTGGCATTTTCGTCGTCGCTTATTACTGCCTTGGCAACAATTGATGTCCATGGCTAATTCTATTGGACATGGTGATTTTTCAACTCGTTTTCGGCCTCGTCCTCACCATGATGAAATTGCCACCCTAGGAATTGCACTTAACACCATGTCAGAAGAGCTATCGACGCTCTACAGTGAATTAGAACAACGAGTCATTGAAAAGACCCATGATTTACAACAGAAAAATAAGGTTCTCTCTTATCTTTATCACTCAAGTCAACAACTGCATTCCCAAGCGCCACTTTGCGCTCGCTTAAGGCAGATCCTTGCAGAGCTACAGCATATTATTCCTGATAGCTATTTGCAGATCCGTCTATATGAAGATAATCAACATACATTATTTAATGAGATAAGCTTAGCCCCTTCCTCACGCCCTGAATATTGTCCAACGCCAGACTGTGAGCGTTGCAATGAAGATGCCAACATCACTACACCGTTAAATAATCGCTTATTACATTGGGAATTGACCGATCAGATCCATCGCTACGGTTTATTCGTAATGCAGTTACCGGAAAATAGTGTACTTACTGACGAACAGAATAATTTAATGCTCTTATTGACTAAGCAAATTTCCGCAATGCTTGCCATGGAGCAACAAAATGAACAGCAACAACAGCTATTATTAATGGATGAGCGTTCAGCGATTGCACGTGAATTACATGATTCGATTGCTCAATCGCTATCATGTTTAAAAATGCAGGTCAGTTATCTACAAATGCAATCGGAAACCTTGCCAGATAACTGTCAAAAACTACTAAAAGAGATGCGAGAAGAGCTAAATGTGGCTTATCGTCAGTTAAGAGAATTACTGACCACATTTCGCTTGAAATTGACAGAGCCTGGCTTATTAGCCGCATTAGAAAATACACTAAATGAATTTAATCAACGTTTAGGGTTTGCTATCCATTTTGATTATCAGTTACCTGCAAAATGTGTTAATTCACATCAAAGTATTCATGTGGTGCAAATTGTTCGTGAAGCATTAAATAATATTCTGCAACATGCGAATGCAAACTGGGCTGAAGTCGCATTAACACTTAATAATGGCATCGTTGAACTGCAAATTAATGATAATGGTGAAGGTATTACGCCTAATCCCGAAAAGATAAATCACTACGGACTGATTATTATGCGTGAACGCGCGAATAGTCTGAATGGCTCTTATAGTATAAGGGTTCGCAAAGAAGGTGGAACGCAAGTATTTGTCACATTTCCGTTAATCACTACCCATAAAGATCCTATCGAAAAGGGAGCAAATCATAATGAATAATATGGGAGCAGTCGCAGACAAAGCGACTATTTTATTAATTGATGATCACCCGATGTTACGCAATGGTGTGAAACAACTTTTAAGTCTTGATACAACATTAACTGTCGTTGGTGAAGCTGGCGATGGTATTCAAGGGGTAAAATTAGCTGAAGAGTTAGATCCTGATTTAATCCTACTCGATCTCAATATGCCGGGTATGAATGGTTTTGAAACACTCGATCAATTGCGATTACGATCGCTCTCTGGGCGGATCGTTGTGTTTAGTGTATCAAACTACAGTGATGATCTGATCACCGCCTTAAAACGAGGAGCGGATGGCTATCTCTTAAAAGACATGGAGCCAGAAGAGCTATTAGCCGCTTTAAAACAAGCAGCCGCAGGGAAAATGGTGGTTAGCCCAACATTAACCCCCATTTTAGCGCAGTCACTGCGAGAAGATCGTTCTGAAAGTGAGCGGGATATAGACCAACTCACCCCACGAGAGCGCGATATTTTAAAGCTGATAGCACAAGAGCTATCCAATAAGATGATCGCACGTAAACTCGATATTACTGAAAGTACCGTTAAAGTACATGTCAAACATCTACTCAAAAAGATGAAATTAAAATCTCGTGTTGAAGTCGCGGTTTGGGTTCATCAACAACGTGTGGATTAATCAAAATTGGGCACAATGGGTTGGTGAATATTCATTAACTCCACCAATTCCTTTGCCCCTTTTTGTAGTGACTCGCCTTTTAACCACATTGCATGTACCGGTAAGCGCAATTCATTTTTAGTATTTTTAAATTGCAGTTGTTTTAATTTTCCCTTTTGTAACTGCGTATAAATCAGCGAATAAGGTAAATTCCCCCAGCCCATCCCCGCTTCAACCATACCTAATGCCATTTGAAAGTTATCTGTTTGCCAGTAATTAGTCGCCACTAAAGAGCGTACATCTCTTATCTCTTGAGTATGGCTGGCTATCATTATCTGTCTTACATTCACTAAATCTTCAATAAATACCCCTGCAGGGTGAGCAAGTGCAATATGACTTGCCGAAATTGTGGCAACTAATGACTCAGAGCCCAAATATTGAAATTGTTCATCGCCATTGACGTATAACCCACCATACACGAGACATAATTGGATTTTACGTGCGTGCAGCATCTCAATAATGTCATCTTGCGCCGCGGTTACTACATTCACTTTTAGTAAGGGGTAACGCTGTGTTAACTCAGATAATGCCGGTAATAAATAATCGGGATTAATATCTGCCGCGACACCAATATTTAATATACTTTCCAGATCCATTGAAAGCTCTTGTGCATGAACCTGTAATAGCTTTAATTGCTCAGCAATCATTCTGGCGTGAGGTTCAAGTGCTTTAGCTTTTTCTGTTGGCCGTGGCTCTCTCGATGAACGCTCAAACAGCGCATAACCTAATTCAGCCTCCATATTAGCAATCGCCATACTGACCGCAGAAGGAACACGTTTTAATGAACGCGCAGCCGCAGAAAAAGAGCCTTTATCCATAACGGCTAAAAATATCGCGATATGTTCACTTGAGAACTGCATGTTCACTCCTGATGTTTCAGTTAAATTGATATTAGCTAACTTTTTCTGTCACTATTACTGATTTATCTTACGATGCTTAACCACACTGATCCACAAAAAAAGAGAGTATCATGCAAGGTATTAAGCGAAAAATTGTCTATGTTACCGCTTATGAAGTATTTGGTTGGGTTATCTCATCGGTAGGACTGGCGCTTTTAGCCGATAGTTCAACCGCTGTTACGGGGCCACTCGCACTCATTATTACCACTATCGCGGTAAGTTGGAATTTTATTTATAACTGTTTATTTGAATTTTGGGAGAGTCGACAAAAGTCGAGAATTCGCACCTTTAGACGCCGTCTTGCTCATGCGGTAGGTTTTCAGCTTACGTTGGTGGTTTACCTTATTCCGCTGATAGCTTGGTGGCTAGGGGTTTCATTATGGCAAGCACTGGTGATGGATTTTGCACTTATTATCATCATCCCTTGCTATACATTTGTCTATAACTGGGTATTTGACAAAATTTTTGGCTTACCAAAATCAGCATTACCCGAAGATGTGCCTGTTGCTTAATAAAGTGATGTAGAAGTGATCGTTATTTCGATCACTTCTCTATTGGATAAATATCTTCTAACGCAAATTGTTCAATCCCACCTTCTAATTCACAGCGCCCTAACCCAATATTTTTATCATCTGCCGTCGTCCTTCTTAGCAATTTACCGGTCACTTGTGATAATGCGCTATCTAACTCCAACACACGATAATATTCCTTCATATAGCTCTCTTCACCCAATGCCATATAAACCAAAAACTCATCGCCGACTTTAATGTTCATGATTATTACCATTGATACTTTTAATAAGTTGCATAAATTCCCAATGAATTTAATAAATCTACATCAATTAATACATTAGCGGGTAATTTTGCATCTCTTCTATAGTTACGTATAGATTGACGTGTTGTTGGCCCCATAATACCATCAATGATCCCATTAAAATAATGTCTTTCAAATAGGGCATATTGTACCCTCATTATCAGGCGCTTTTTTTGTTCCTGATTAACATTAGAATTCTTAACTGCTTGTGAAAAATCATTATTAGATAAATTAGAAGTTGTTCTATTGGTTGTTTGTGGTTGAGAATAACTTTGTGTAGAAGGGGTACTTCGATAATATCCTCCCCCAGATGAAGAGCGATGAGAGCTATGACTACGATGGCTTCGATGAGAACTATGGCTTCTATGCCCTGCTATATAAAACGGTGTTTCTGTATTTAAAGGAGCAAACACGAGATCTTCAGGTTCAAATGTTAATTCAGAATTAGGTAGCCCTGTTGAACTAGCAACAGCTTGACTATTTAACGTTAAAAAACCAGGTAATAGTGCTGCTAAACTCCACTTTTTCATAATATCGCCCTCGCTGTTTGATGATATTTTCCATATGAAGAACTAAAATATCCACCACAATGACTCTTCATTTTACATTGGTCACATTCATTCGGATAATAATTCTTCCAATCAGAAATAGATTGAATAGTATATTTCCATAAACTATTAGGTAAATGACATAAAGGATAATTAAATAAAGCTATAGGTAATTGACTAATATCAGCCATGTTGATAGCAAGATTCAGATTTTCTATATATTTATCAGGTGAGATATATAAATTATCCCAATTTTTTTTAGCCCACCCAACGGGTTCAAGATTCATAATAGAAATTTGATTAATATTTGAGAACACTCTAGCACATAATTCAACAATATTATGAAAGTGAAGATAATTTATTTTTGTTGGGATTATTCTCAATTCAATATTAATGCCTAAATTACCTGCATTTACTATTCCCATAATTGTTTCTTCATATGCACCATTATGCCCAACTAACTCATCATGAATTTCTTTATGAGATGAATAAAGAGGGATCCCAAATGAAATATTCATATCTTTTGCTTCAGATAATAATTTCTTTGTAAAATAAATATCAGAAAACCTTCGCCCATTCGTTAATACATGTAAAACTGTCCTCGGTGCCAATCTTTTTATTTCTCTAATAAAATCAATAAATTTATTGCCATAAAGTAAAGGCTCTCCACCACTAATTCCAATAACACCATCGAAATTAAAAGCAGCAATCGCAAGTAGAGCATCATCTAAAAGCCAAGAATCATCTCTATTTTTAGGGGGCTGAGAACAAAATTGACATAAATTATTACAACGCTCAGTAACAAGTAACGTATTATGATTTGCCTTGCGAGATAAAATAACTCTAATTCTACTATTTGAAACAGATATAATATCACCATTTTCAATACTATTATAAAGTTCACTATCTGCTATTATATATTTTGCACCGTTACAGAGTGTCGACGATAAAATCTTTCCTTCTTGTTGAACAAGAATATTATCTAAATAGAATGTAGGATCTACCAGTCTATCTTTAAATATTTGATAGTAGCCATTGTCTAATTTACTTCTAATATCGAATAAATCTTTCCTAATAACCTCAAGCATAAATCCAACTTTTTAGTAATGTAGCCCCTGCATTATCTTCATCAATTTTTTTTACTAGTAGTTTAAACATCCCTTTATGATAAAGACAAAATCGTGAAAGACTTTTATTTCCAACCGGCTCACCAAATAAACTGATATTTTGACAAGGGTCAACGCCACAATATGGCTGAAAAGCACAAGTTTCACAACCAACATGTAGCATGTTAAATGAATTAGAAAGTAAATTATTATAGATAGTGTTTTTATTAAATGATAACGAATCAAAGTCACCTAAAGAAAAGTCAATATCAGAGTATACCTGCTGAAGCATTCTTAATTCGTCACTTCCATATACTTTCCCATCATAATTGAATAATAAGCTATTAAATACTATACCACTAGGGGATTTTAAATCAGCATACCCACAAAAACCAGGATTATATAATCTTTTTATATGTATAGCACCAGAATGCTCAACAAAAGGAAGCCCTTTTTTATTTTCCTCGAAAATAATATCTAATAATTTTTCATAAAAATTAATATACTCAGATATTGTGTAGCTTTCTTTTTTCTCAGCAAATCCATAAGGGCTTATAGGCCTAATAAAAAGATCAAATACATCTAATTCAAAATGAGCATCAATCAGTGATTGAGGATTATGAAGCAATTCCTTTGTTACTGTAGTAACTGTTGAAACTCTATCGCGACCTAATCTATGTTGTAGTTTTTTTATATTTTCTGTGATTATTTGAAATGAGTTCTTTGTAGGTAATATCCTGTTTTTATTATGCACATATTCATTCCCATCTAAAGATACTGAGTAGATTACAGGTTTTTCTTCTGACCATTCAATCATTTCATCTGTGAGTAATGAAAGGCTTGAAGTAATTACAAACTCAATATTCTCTTGACCAAGTTGGAATACTGCCTCATTATATATTTTTTTGATTAAATCAAATCTTATTAAAGGCTCACCACCTTGAATCTCTAGTTTATAGTTTTTTTTTGATATTCTTTTTATTAATGAAATTATTTTAGGGATATTCTTCTCATCTAAATCATAATGTTGTGCACTTATAGAGGCTCTACTAACTTGACAATACTTGCAAGTATGATCACAGCGTAATGTTGGAACAATCATAAATATCGGAGAAAATGTCATCTCTGACATTAATTTTTTTCCCAAACCCGATGCTATCATCATTTCAGAAAGTTGAATATCATCATTAGTAATAAATAACTTATTCCTAAGTATATTATTTAAGTTATCATTATTACTTTTACCAAAATCTATAATATTAGATAAATCCATCTGATTTAAGACATGGCTAAACCCTGCCAAATTACTGATAAAATACTTATTTTCATCAATTAATTCAAAATTAAATGGCAATAGTTTCATGTAATTAACCTTTCATTCATACTTGCAAGTACTTTATTAATAACAGATTCTCTAAATTTTCCTGTCTTTAATTCTATTATTTCTCTTAAAATATAATCATTCAGCAATTTATTAAATTCAAACAATACTGATTCATCATTATTTTTAAATGTTATTTTCCATTGTTCATCAGTTTCTTCTAGAAGCCAGTTACTATAAATAGACATCCAATATAAAGAATTTCTTATAACCCACTGAGAATAAATGGCTTTATCTAATATAATATCTCTCATTCTTATCTTCCCATCGAAATTCATAAGAATATTTTATATTTTTGTCCTATTAATGTCATTAATAAATGAGAAAAAATTTTTTCTTATTTTATTCAATATATTAGTTTCCAACTCATCATAATGATGCTGATCAGAATAAATAACAGAGTTAAATATTGAAAAAAGCGCTCAGATAAATACACCAGTAAATAGCGCGCTAAAGGAATCGAAATAAGTGATCCTAAACAAAGAATGATGGCCGTATGCACATCGGTATAGCCACCAGCACTATAAGCAATAGCAGAGCCACCTGACAAAATTGTAGTAATAAATATAGAACTACCGATCGCTTCCTTAATATTCATTTGTGCAAAACGCATAAGCACGGGTAAGACAACCAATCCTCCACCAACCCCCGTTGCCCCTAAGACAAATCCGGCACTCATACCGGGAACAAAAAGAGAATTCAGAGGAATTGATGAGCTAGGTGCCAATGATGATAACGGATGTGATGATGTGGATTTTTTGAATATTCGTTGTAAAAAAAGGAACATTGAAAAGATAATCGCCACAATCATCAGGATATTAATGCCTAATTCAACCTGCTCATAATATTGAGGTTGTGATCCCAACCAGGTTACCCCATAGCTGGCTAAAAATGTGGCCGGAAACATGATCCCTAAAATCAATAATGCTGGTTTTAATGGAATATTTCCTAAACGAAAATGAATATAAGAAGAGGAAATTTTCATTAACATCGATAATAAATTAGCGGTCGCCACTGCTGCTAATGCATTCATTCCAAATAAATAGATAAGCACAGGTAATAAGATAACACCACCCCCAACTCCCGTTGTGGTGATAACTAAACCTATCGCAGAACCAATAAGGAGTTGAGTGACCAGCAGCATCTAATTTCCTTTTGTAGAAAACATATTCAGTTTCGATTATAAGCAAAATAACTTATAACCAAAAGGAATTAGATATAACAAATAAGAATATAAAGACGGTTATTATAAAAAAGCCTCTTATTGCTAAGAGGCTTACTCGATAATAGTTTGATAACTCAGCTAGTTAATCTCAGCTAATAGACTGTCTGCTGAAAAATAGTCACCGGATTTCGCCTTTTGCTGCAATACACCATGACAGGTAGCAACTACCTGTACTTCCATTTTCATCGCCTCCATAATGGCAATAACATCCCCTTGATTGACTTTATCACCATCGGATAATAACCAACTATGTAATATCCCTGAAATCGGTGCAGTGACCGCATTTTCCCGCACCTGACACTCTTTGTGCTCGCTAATAGCCGTGGGTATAACGGCCGAGAGAGAAAGTAATTGTGCGGGTAGCGCTAATTGATGACGACGACCATCTATTTCAATAAAGGTACGCACTAGTGGTTCATTTTCTGCTGGTATACTACGAGGAAAATGACTTTTTTGTGCTTGAAAATCGCTTTCAATCCAACGAGTGTGAACACTGAAGTTATCAATAAAATCAGGATGTTCCATCATTTTGCGATGAAAAGGTAATACACTGGCTACGCCTGCGATGTTAAATTCAGCTAAAGCTCGTCGCGCTCTCGCAATGGCTTGTTCACGACTTGCCCCTGTTACAATAAGTTTTGCCATCATTGAATCAAATTGACGTGATACTTGGTCATTTTCCGCCACACCACTATCAACACGAACGCCCGGCCCAGCCGGTTGACTAAATTGGCTAATTAAACCGGGGGTGGGTAAAAAACCTTTTGCCGGATCTTCTGCATTGATCCTAAACTCAAAACTATGGCCACGAGGCTCAGGGGTTTCATTAATACTTAACGGTAATCCCTCAGCAATACGCAATTGTTCAATCACTAAATCAATACCGGCTGTTTCTTCAGTCACCGGATGCTCTACTTGTAGACGTGTATTCACTTCAAGGAAAGAGATTGTCCCGTTCGCACTCAATAAAAATTCTACCGTCCCCGCACCGATATAACCTGCTTTAGCACAAATGTCTTTTGCTGATTGATGAATACGTTGCCGTTGTTCATCAGTTAAATAAGGGGCAGGGGCCTCTTCAATAAGTTTTTGATTACGGCGCTGTAATGAACAATCTCGTGTACCAACTACCACGACATGGCCTAATTTATCAGCAATAATTTGTGCCTCAATATGGCGAGGCTTATCAAGAAATTGCTCAACATAGCATTCACCACGACCAAATGCGGTTACTGCTTCTCTTACCGCTGAATGGTAAAGCTCTTCAATTTCTGCCATATGATGGGCAATTTTTAGGCCTCGTCCACCACCACCAAATGCCGCTTTAATGGCGATAGGCAAGCCATACTGTTTCGCAAAATCCAGAACCTCTTTAGCATCACTAACCGGATCAGCAGTACCATTCACCAATGGTGCACCTACGGATTGTGCAATTTTACGCGCTTGAACTTTATCCCCTAATACTTCGATAGTCTGTGGATCTGGGCCAATCCAAAGGAGTCCCGCTTGCTGTACCGCTTTAGCGAAATCAGCTCGCTCAGAAAGGAAGCCATAACCAGGGTGGATCATGGTGGCTTTGCTTTTATGGGCAATTTCAATGATTTTATCTATCGCTAAATAACTTTCTTTCGGTGAGTTACCCTTTAAACCATAGGCTTCATCTGCAAGACGCACATGTAATGCATCTATATCATCATCTGCATAAATAGCAATGGACGTTGCACCATAATCCTGACAAGCACGAATAATACGAACTGCGATTTCACCTCTGTTAGCAATCAACACTCGATGCTTCACTCGTTGCTTTTGGTTAGTTGTTATCATGAGTGGCATACTCCTATCAATATTCTTGAAATAAAGTAATTGGGTTAAAACGAATTTTAGCGTTAATAGGGATTTGCCCCGCCAATGACAGATGGTATTCGGCAACAGCCCCAATTACGGGGTATCCTCCAGTGAGAGGGTGATCATGAAGAAATAATACCGGTTGACCATTAATCGGTACTTGTATGGCACCAATGCAAGTTCCTTCACTCGATAACTCTTGTTGTTGCTGACGTTCAAGCGATTTATCCCCCAATAAACGTAATCCGATACGGTTAGATTGTGGTGTCACTTGCCATAATTGTGAGGTTAATGTTTTTATCGCATCTTCTGTAAACCAATCCGTACGAGGTCCTAACACAATATCAAGGGTAACGATATCCTCTTGCTTTGGTAAACTGAAACTCGGTTGCTCTTGGCTAATAATGCCCGTTGATGCGTTATCATCGTTTAGATGAAGAACATCGCCATTTTGTAAGGCTCGAGGGCCAATCTGAGCTAAAGTATCAAACGCATAACTACCTAACACTGGGCTTAATTCAAAACCCCCTCTCACTGCCAGATAACTACGAATCCCCGCTGTAGGTATCCCTACAGTGATTTCATCTCCACTACGTACATCAATAGTTTGATAAGTAGAGAAAAAGGCTATATCTCCGGTCGTTTGTTTTAAGCTGATCGTACAATCTGCACCTGACAGCGCTATGACACAGTCTTGTTGCGCTTTTAGTATTAATCCACCTTGTGTTATTTCTAATGCTGCTAATGAAGGCGGGTTTCCCACTAAGCGATTCGCTGCATGTAACGCACATTTATCAAGTGCTCCTGATGCACTAACCCCCATTGATGCAGCACCTAAACGCCCTTCATCTTGAAATAAGGTTTGTAGACCTGCGGAAATAACATATAGCCCTTTATCCTTGTTAAAGGATAAAGCATTAATAGATTGTTTTTTCTCAGGTAATGAAACCGTCACTGGCGCTTTTTGTACATCAACAAACTGTACAGTATCACCAGGTAATAAAAATGCCGGCTGTTCACGTGAGAGATCCCACATTTTTATCTCTGTAGTACCAATTAATTGCCAGCCACCAGGGCTTTGCTGTGGGTAAACACCGCTAAATTCTCCCGCTAATCCTACAGAGCCTGCGGGGATACGTGTACGTGGTGTTTTACGTCGAGGAACATAAAGCTCAGTTTTATCAGCAATTAAATAAGCAAATCCCGGTGCAAACCCCGTAAAAGCAACTTGATAAGTTTGTTCTGTGTGTCTGCGGATCACCTCTGTCGCAGTGATCCCCAATAATTCAGCCACCTCATGCAGATCTTCTCCTTGATAATGAACGGGGATTGTTAATAAGTGACTTTGACGCATCGCGATCGCTTTTATCTCGATATTGCGCAATATTGCCACTAACTCTTTCGCCGTAATTAACCAAGGTACATATTGGATCAATAGTGTTTTTGCCGCAGGAACAATATCTTCTATCTCAGCAATATTGGCTTGCTTAATTGCTTCATAAAACGCCAATGTCTCTTTTAATGAAGTCAACTCAACTAATATGTGAGATAAATTAACAGGTAAAAAGCGCAAAATACGCCTCCCTTTTATTGCCAATAACGGATCGAGCGGCTGCTGTAATAGCATCAGGCGTTGCTTGCATAAAATAAGTCATTACGCCTCCTTTATTCCTATTGCAGATGTGAAAGGTTTTATCGCAATACCGTGTGTTATTAAGATCTCTTTGACACTTTTTGCGAGATTAACCGCATCAGGACTATCACCATGAACACAAATAGAATCCGCCTGTATAGCAGTAAAAGTACCCTCTATCGATTCAACGCCCCCTTTTTGTACTAGCTTTAACATACGCTGAGCCACCAATTGAGGATCGTGTAATACAGCCCCCTCTTGTTTGCGCGAAACAAGTGTGCCATCAGCATGATAAGCTCTATCAGCAAAAGCTTCGGCAACAACACGTAACCCTTTCTCTTTCGCAAGTGTGATCAACGGTGATCCCGCTAAAGCCACTAAAATAAGTTGTGGATCAATAGCTAAAATAGCTTCAATAACTGCTAATGCTTGGCGTTTATCATGAGCAATGGTGTTATAAAGCGCACCATGAGGTTTAACATAAGTTACCTTCATACCGACGGCTTTCGCTAAACCTTGCAAAGCGCCAATTTGATAAATGACATCAGCGGTTAATTCATCACTGGCAATATCCATATTGCGTCGCCCAAAACCCACTAAGTCAGGATAAGCAACATGAGCACCTATCGCGACTTGATGCTGTTTCGCTGCTTTTAATGTTTTTAAAATGCCTTCTGGTGAACCAGCATGAAAACCACAAGCAATATTGGCACTGCTGACAATTTCAAGCACTGCAGCATCATTGCCCATACGCCATTGACCAAAGCTTTCACCTAAATCACTATTTAAATCTACCGCTTTTATCATCGTTATTATTCTCTTAAGCAATATTGAGGTAATTGAAAATAGCGCCAACAGACATGATCCCCATATACCAAGTCAAAGCGCAGACTAAAATTGCCGACCATTGCAACCACATTGGATATTTATAGCCATTCATAAGATCTTGACGACGCCATGCAACAAAAATAAATAACGTCATACCAATAGGTAAAATCAATCCGTTGAAGCCACCAGCAAAGACTAATAAGGCAGCAGGAGCTGTTCCCATAACCATATAAATTGCCAATGAAATAGCGATAAAAATAATAGTAGCAATATTGCGTTGACGCTCTGTAATACCCTTTTTAAACACGGTTATAAACGACATAGACGTATAAGCAGCACCAATCACACTAGTCAGTGCGGCTGCCCATAAAATAAGACCAAAAATTCGTAGTCCAGTTAAGCCCGCTGCATGTTGGAATGCTTGAGAAGCAGGATTAGCCGCATGGCTGGAAATATCTAGTGTCACTCCACTTGCGACAACACCTAAAATTGCTAAAAATAGGATATAACGCATTAATCCAACCACTAATATCCCTTTAGTTGCCGCGCTAGATACCGCATCGATATTTTCAATACCTGTTGTACCTTTATCGAGCAGACGATGTGCTCCTGCATAACAAATATAACCACCAACCGTACCTCCGACGATGGTTGTTATAGTGGCAAAATTAATCGTATTAGGCAGTACTGTTTGTTTTAATGCTTCACCTATAGGAGGATTGGACGCAAACATTACAAAAAGTGTTAATAAAATCATCACGATGCCAAGAACAATGATCATACGATCAATAAAATGACTTGCTTTGCGTGAAGAGAAGATATAAATCGCCAGTAAAGCACTTAAAACCCCACCCCATTTAGGATCCAGTCCTACCATGGCATTAAGCCCTAAACCAGCCCCAGCAATATTACCGACATTGAATACCAAACCACCAAAAATAACCAATACAGCTAATAAGTATCCACTACCGGGAATTGCCTTATTCGCAATATCAGAAGCGCGCATGTTAGTCACGGTAATGACTCGCCAAATACTTTGTTGCACAACAAAGTCAATGACGATAGAAGCTAATATCCCAAATGCAAAGGCTGCTCCCATCGTCGCTGTAAAGGTAGCTGTTTGCGTAATAAAACCTGGACCAATTGCAGATGTAGCCATTAAAAAAATCGCTGCAATTAATGATGAACGCCTATTTTTTATAAATGATGGTGATGTTGTATTCACAGGATCTTGTGTAGCCATAACAGGCCCCCTTTTATCATAATTATTTTAATTATTATTGCTTAGGTAAGTAGTAAGGCAATTAGCATGCCATTGTTGAGCACGGAGTAATAATTGTTAATCAATAGATATTAGATTGTTGAACAATTAATAATAATAGATGAATAAATAAGCAAATAGATTTAAATATACGATGATAAAAGTGCCAACAAGATCTCATTTTTAACATTTTATTGACATTTGAGTGGGAGAGTAAAAAATAGATATGCCCCAAAATAGCGCATAAAAAAGAGTTATGCGCAAAATTGGTGCATACATTTTGGCATCAAATACAGTTGATAATATAAAAATTTATTAATAATTTTGTTAACTATTTTTAATAAAAACAAGGATAAAGAGAGTGAGGAAACTAGCACAGTTGTATATTAGAGGTTATATATTATATAGCTGACTGTTAGAATAGAGGCTTCTATTACGTTTATAGCAGAAGATAATGCAGAAAAAAACATCACCACAGATCCTTTGCCAAAAAATCGCTGATATTATTCGCCAAAAAATTACTATCGGCGAATTACCTCCAGGAGAGAGGCTTTCAGAAGCTACTTTAAGCGAGCAGCTTGAAATATCTCGTAATACATTAAGAGAAGTATTTCGTATATTAACCCAAGAAGGCCTATTAACCTATAAACCTAATCGTGGTGTGTTTGTTTCTGTACCAGATATGGCATCAATTATGGATATTTATCGCGTAAGAAGGCTGATTGAATGTGATGCTTTACGACATGCCTATCCAATGCACCCAGCCATTTCCCGCATGCAAGATAACGTTAATCAAGCAAAAATGTTTCAACAACAAAAAGATTGGAATAGCGTTGGAACCTGTAATATGCATTTTCATACCGCTATCGTCGAGCTTTCTGATAGCCCTAGGTTATTTAAACAATATCAACTTATTTTAGCAGAATTACGATTAGCCTTTGGTTTACTCAATGATCCTCAATTATTACATGCTCCTTATATTGAGAAGAATGAGCATATTTTAACGCTATTGATGAATGGGAAAGCGCAAGAAGCGGCAATCGAAATGGAAAGTTATTTAGAAATATCCGAGCGAACCGTATTAGCCGCTTTTTCTCGCCACAACATCTGTTAATATCAACGAAAAATAGATAGTAAAATTGCCCTCATCTAGAGCATGCTTAAATTCACAGGATTAGTTTTCAAACGCAAAAAAGCCAACCCATTGGGTTGGCTTTCTCGTCTTATTTAATGCTTGGCAGTTCCCTACTCTCACATGGGGAGACCCCACACTACCATCGGCGCTACGGCGTTTCACTTCTGAGTTCGGCATGGGATCAGGTGGGACCACCGCGCTATGGCCGCCAAGCAAATTCGGTTTTAATCACTCGCTTCTTTCCTTTCGGTAAGTCGCCAGTAATTCAATCTTAAACAAGCTGACTTCATCGTTTCGTCTCTCTGACAAAACACTTTCGGTGTTGTCAGGTTAAGCCTCACGGTTCATTAGTACTGGTTAGCTCAACGTATCGCTACGCTTACACACCCAGCCTATCAACGTCTTAGTCTTAAATGTTCCTTTAGGTCACTTAAAGTGACAGGGAAGACTCATCTCGAGGCAAGTTTCCCGCTTAGATGCTTTCAGCGGTTATCTCTTCCGCACTTAGCTACCGGGCAATGCCATTGGCATGACAACCCGAACACCAGTGGTGCGTTCACTCCGGTCCTCTCGTACTAGGAGCAACCCCTCTCAATCTTCCAACGCCCACGGCAGATAGGGACCGAACTGTCTCACGACGTTCTAAACCCAGCTCGCGTACCACTTTAAATGGCGAACAGCCATACCCTTGGGACCTACTTCAGCCCCAGGATGTGATGAGCCGACATCGAGGTGCCAAACACCGCCGTCGATATGAACTCTTGGGCGGTATCAGCCTGTTATCCCCGGAGTACCTTTTATCCGTTGAGCGATGGCCCTTCCATTCAGAACCACCGGATCACTAAGACCTACTTTCGTACCTGCTCGAGCCGTCACTCTCGCAGTCAAGCTGGCTTATGCCTTTGCACTAACCGCATGATGTCCGACCATGCTTAGCCAACCTTCGTGCTCCTCCGTTACTCTTTAGGAGGAGACCGCCCCAGTCAAACTACCCACCAGACACGGTCCCCGACCCAGTTTATGGGCCTAGGTTAGAACATCAAACGTTAAAGGGTGGTATTTCAAGGTTGGCTCCATGCAGACTGGCGTCCACACTTCAAAGCCTCCCACCTATCCTACACATCAAGGCTCAATGTTCAGTGTCAAGCTATAGTAAAGGTTCACGGGGTCTTTCCGTCTTGCCGCGGGTACACTGCATCTTCACAGCGAGTTCAATTTCACTGAGTCTCGGGTGGAGACAGCCTGGCCATCATTACGCCATTCGTGCAGGTCGGAACTTACCCGACAAGGAATTTCGCTACCTTAGGACCGTTATAGTTACGGCCGCCGTTTACTGGGGCTTCGATCAGGAGCTTCGCCTTACGGCTGACCCCATCAATTAACCTTCCAGCACCGGGCAGGCGTCACACCGTATACGTCCACTTTCGTGTTTGCACAGTGCTGTGTTTTTAATAAACAGTTGCAGCCAGCTGGTATCTTCGACTGGCTTCAGCGCCGTCCGCAAGGGACTTTACCTACCGCCAGCGTGCCTTCTCCCGAAGTTACGGCACCATTTTGCCTAGTTCCTTCACCCGAGTTCTCTCAAGCGCCTGAGTATTCTCTACCTGACCACCTGTGTCGGTTTGGGGTACGATTGTTGGTAACCTGAAGCTTAGAGGCTTTTCCTGGAAGCGGGGCATCAATTGCTTCACCACCTTGGTGGTTCGTCATCACATCTCAGCATTAAGTGACCGGATTTGCCTAATCACTCTGCCTACCTGCTTGAACCGGGACGACCGTCGCCCGGACAACCTAGCCTTCTCCGTTCCCCCATCGCAGTTACCACCAGTACGGGAATATTAACCCGTTTCCCATCGACTACGCTTTTCAGCCTCGCCTTAGGGGTCGACTCACCCTGCCCCGATTAACGTTGGACAGGAACCCTTGGTCTTCCGGCGTGCGGGTTTTTCACCCGCATTATCGTTACTTATGTCAGCATTCGCACTTCTGATACCTCCAGCATACCTCACAGTATACCTTCGCAGGCTTACAGAACGCTCCCCTACCCAACAACACTTTGTGTCGCTGCCGCAGCTTCGGTGCATGGTTTAGCCCCGTTACATCTTCCGCGCGGGCCGACTCGACCAGTGAGCTATTACGCTTTCTTTAAATGATGGCTGCTTCTAAGCCAACATCCTGGCTGTCTGAGCCTTCCCACTTCGTTTCCCACTTAACCATGACTTTGGGACCTTAGCTGGCGGTCTGGGTTGTTTCCCTCTTCACGACGGACGTTAGCACCCGCCGTGTGTCTCCCGTGATAACATTCTTCGGTATTCGCAGTTTGCATCGAGTTGGTAAGTCGGGATGACCCCCTAGTCGAAACAGTGCTCTACCCCCGAAGATGAGTTCACGAGGCGCTACCTAAATAGCTTTCGGGGAGAACCAGCTATCTCCCGGTTTGATTGGCCTTTCACCCCCATCCACAAGTCATCCGCTAATTTTTCAACATTAGTCGGTTCGGTCCTCCAGTTAGTGTTACCCAACCTTCAACCTGCCCATGGATAGATCACCGGGTTTCGGGTCTATACCCTGCAACTCATTCGCCCAGTTAAGACTCGGTTTCCCTACGGCTCCCCTATACGGTTAACCTTGCTACAGAATATAAGTCGCTGACCCATTATACAAAAGGTACGCAGTCACCCCATCCTCAAATGTCCCGCTTGCCTTTGCGTTCAATCTTGCCCGATTTTTTAACTTCCGTTGCTCGTGTACTTCTAGGTACACTGCGCGACGGCTTGAAAAAATCGACCAACCTTGTTAGCAAATTCGGCGCTATTTTCGGTGATGTTCTTGCATCACTCAGTGCGAGGCACTTGAGTGATGGGGCTCCTACTGCTTGTACGTACACGGTTTCAGGTTCTTTTTCACTCCCCTCGCCGGGGTTCTTTTCGCCTTTCCCTCACGGTACTGGTTCACTATCGGTCAATCAGGAGTATTTAGCCTTGGAGGATGGTCCCCCCATATTCAGACAGGATAACACGTGTCCCGCCCTACTCGTCGAGTTCACAATAACAGCATCTTCAGATACGGGGCTATCACCCTTTACTGCCGGACTTTCCAGACCGTTCTCCTGACACTGCTATTGATTAAGACTCTGGGCTGCTCCCCGTTCGCTCGCCGCTACTAGGGGAATCTCGGTTGATTTCTTTTCCTCGGGGTACTGAGATGTTTCAGTTCTCCCGGTTCGCCTCATTAACCTATGGATTCAGTTAATGATAGTATCCATTGGATACTGGGTTTCCCCATTCGGATATCGTCGGGTATAACGGTTCATATCACCTTACCGACGCTTTTCGCAGATTAGCACGTCCTTCATCGCCTCTGATTGCCTAGGCATCCACCGTGTACGCTTATTCGCTTAACCTCACAACCCGAAAGTGTCTCTTTCAAAGACTATCTGGGTGGTGATGGCTGCGCAGATTACATTTCTTCGTTGGGCAGTGCTCGCAATGCTCACATACTTAAGTATGCTGCGCTTGCTGTGCGCTGTCCGCCTCGAACTGTAAATTGCTCGCTCATCCCACTTTGATGTCAAAACACATTCAAAGTTTGAGATTTTGAGAGACTCACCAATATACCTCGTTGATATATTGATTTGTTTTCAATTTTTCAGCTTGTTCCAGATTGTTAAAGAGCATAATAAGTAAGATAACTCGTTTGAATTAGCTTAGTTATTCTCTGACTCTCGTCAGATAAGTGGTACGCCTTTCACTCATACCGCGCATTGGCGTCCCCTAGGGGATTCGAACCCCTGTTACCGCCGTGAAAGGGCGGTGTCCTAGGCCTCTAGACGAAGGGGACTTCTGTCAGCTTCGCAGACGCGCTTTTGCTCGTTCTTCATCAGACAATCTGTGTGAGCACTGCACATAACACGTATCTCTTAGGTAAGGAGGTGATCCAACCGCAGGTTCCCCTACGGTTACCTTGTTACGACTTCACCCCAGTCATGAATCACAAAGTGGTAAGCGCCCTCCCGAAGGTTAAGCTACCTACTTCTTTTGCAACCCACTCCCATGGTGTGACGGGCGGTGTGTACAAGGCCCGGGAACGTATTCACCGTAGCATTCTGATCTACGATTACTAGCGATTCCGACTTCATGGAGTCGAGTTGCAGACTCCAATCCGGACTACGACAGACTTTATGAGTTCCGCTTGCTCTCGCGAGGTCGCTTCTCTTTGTATCTGCCATTGTAGCACGTGTGTAGCCCTACTCGTAAGGGCCATGATGACTTGACGTCATCCCCACCTTCCTCCGGTTTATCACCGGCAGTCTCCTTTGAGTTCCCACCATTACGTGCTGGCAACAAAGGATAAGGGTTGCGCTCGTTGCGGGACTTAACCCAACATTTCACAACACGAGCTGACGACAGCCATGCAGCACCTGTCTCAGCGTTCCAGAAGGCACTCCTCTATCTCTAAAGGATTCGCTGGATGTCAAGAGTAGGTAAGGTTCTTCGCGTTGCATCGAATTAAACCACATGCTCCACCGCTTGTGCGGGCCCCCGTCAATTCATTTGAGTTTTAACCTTGCGGCCGTACTCCCCAGGCGGTCGATTTAACGCGTTAGCTCCAGAAGCCACGGTTCAAGACCACAACCTCTAAATCGACATCGTTTACAGCGTGGACTACCAGGGTATCTAATCCTGTTTGCTCCCCACGCTTTCGCACCTGAGCGTCAGTCTTTGTCCAGGGGGCCGCCTTCGCCACCGGTATTCCTCCACATCTCTACGCATTTCACCGCTACACATGGAATTCTACCCCCCTCTACAAGACTCTAGCCAACCAGTTTCAGATGCAATTCCCAAGTTAAGCTCGGGGCTTTCACATCTGACTTAATTGACCGCCTGCGTGCGCTTTACGCCCAGTAATTCCGATTAACGCTTGCACCCTCCGTATTACCGCGGCTGCTGGCACGGAGTTAGCCGGTGCTTCTTCTGCGGGTAACGTCAATTGATAAGGGTATTAACCTTATCACCTTCCTCCCCGCTGAAAGTACTTTACAACCCTAAGGCCTTCTTCATACACGCGGCATGGCTGCATCAGGCTTGCGCCCATTGTGCAATATTCCCCACTGCTGCCTCCCGTAGGAGTCTGGGCCGTGTCTCAGTCCCAGTGTGGCTGATCATCCTCTCAGACCAGCTAGAGATCGTCGCCTAGGTGAGCCTTTACCCCACCTACTAGCTAATCCCATATGGGTTCATCCGATAGTGCAAGGTCCGAAGAGCCCCTGCTTTGGTCCGTAGACATTATGCGGTATTAGCCACCGTTTCCAGTAGTTATCCCCCTCTATCGGGCAGATCCCCATACATTACTCACCCGTCCGCCGCTCGTCAGCAAGAAAGCAAGCTTTCTCCTGTTACCGCTCGACTTGCATGTGTTAGGCCTGCCGCCAGCGTTCAATCTGAGCCATGATCAAACTCTTCAATTAAAAGTGTTTGATGCTCAAAGAAATCGAAAACTTAGCTTATTCATTATATGAATTAACTTGTTAGTCACTCTTCAAGACTTGATACATCTAATTTTTTTAGAAGATATCGTCTCTGCGAGTGCCCACACAGATTGTCTGATAATTTGTTAAAGAGCAGTGCAACTGTCGCTGCCGTTTCCGGTCTTCTGCGTTGTTGCGAGGAGGCGTATACTACGCTATTCCTCTGAAGAGTCAAGAGTTTTTTCAAACTTTTTTCTTTTCTCTTCCCTTTCCGTCGTTGCTGTTGTCAGCTCATCGTCGGTCAGTGGGTGCGCATTATAGGGGCTTCTCAGATTAGCGCAAGTGTTTTTTGAAAAAAATTTACCGTTCGATTAAAACCCCAACAATGCGTACAAAAAACAGGTCACAACGAACAAATATCACTCAATTTTGGAAAATTTTGTCGCAAATTCGCTAACTTTATTCCAATCAGTATATTCGATTTCTTTTGTTGGATCGGTTTCACCCTTAGTCATCTTCATAATAAGCTGGATCATCACTCTATCAATCCATTTATAACGTGGGTAAAGAAGCGCGCCTGCAAAAACACCTGTTAATCTAGGTTTCCATGGAGTCTTATCTAAAAACTTACGCATATAAGCATTGGTTTCGGGCGTACTCTTTTCAGCTTTTCTTGCCGTAAGATTCACCCCAAAGAAGGCGGATGGCATACTATTTAATTGAGAAAGGTGTTGGGTAATAAATTTATCCAGTACTTTATTAAAATAGCCATATCTAATTGATGCCCCAACTAACACTTTATTATAAGCAGATAAATTAAGGCTATGGTGAACAGCAGTTAAATCTCTTACATCACATTCATAGCCCTGTTGTCTTAGTTTATTAGCTATGTGCGTCATTATTTTTTTAGTTTGACCATCTGTACTGCAGTACAGCAACAGCGCGCTCATACATCACTCCTTGTTTTTGGTTAATCACGCCAAAATGTTGGTGTAAATAAAACCAATAATGTGAAAACTTCTAATCGGCCAAATAACATGGTGACAACAAGTATCCACTTAGCGGCTGGATTCATTGTTGTAAAGTTATCAGCAACAATACCTAATCCTGGACCCAAATTATTAAGTGTTGTAGCAATAGCAGAAAAAGCAGAAAACTCATCAACACCTGTCGCTATTAACAGCATTAAGCTAATAATAAACACTAAAGCATATGCTGAGAAAAAGCCCCAAACCGCTTCTATAATACGCTCTGGTAATGCTCGATGTCCTAGTTTAATCGTATAAACCGCATTAGGGTGTACAAGACGTTTTAATTCACGAGAGCCTTGTAAAAATAGCAGTAAGATACGGATTACTTTTAATCCCCCCCCTGTTGAACCAGCACAGCCCCCGATAAAGGCAGAGCACAACAGTAACAGAGGTAAAAAAGTTGGCCACTGGGCAAAACTATCTGTTGCAAACCCTGCGGTTGTTGCCATTGAAACAACTTGGAAAAAAGCTTGATTAATTGTTGTCCATCCAGAGTCATATACCGAATAGAGCCATAGAATAAGGCTACAAATAATCACTAATCCGAGCTGTATAAAGATAAACATGCGAAATTCAGGATCTCGCCAATAAATATTGAGGCTTCGCCCTGTTAAAACCGAAAAGTGTAAAGCAAAGTTACACCCTGAAATTAATAGAAAAACACCAATAATGACGTTAATTGTTGGACTATTAAAATAGCCAATGCTTGCATCATGGGTAGAAAATCCACCGATTGCAATAGTAGAAAAACTATGCGAGATAGCATCAAACACGTCCATACCCGCAATCCACAACGCAAGGGCACAAATAATAGTGAGTAAGACATAAATCAGCCACAATGCTTTCGCAGTTTCTGCGATCCTTGGGCGCATTTTATTGTCTTTCAAAGGCCCCGGCATTTCTGCCCGATAAAGCTGCATTCCCCCAACGCCTAACAGTGGAAGAATGGCCACCGCTAATACGATGATCCCCATTCCCCCTAACCATTGCAGCATTTGGCGATAAAATAAAATCGCTTTAGGTAAGCTATCCAACCCAACAAGTGTCGTAGCCCCTGTGGTTGTTAATCCGGAAAAAGATTCAAAAAAGGCATCGGTAATCGATAGATGAGGTTGTTCCGAAAAAATAAAAGGCAATGCCCCTACGCTGCCTAACACAGTCCAAAATAAAACCACAATAAGAAAACCTTCTTTGGGTTTTAGATCACTTTTATTGTTTCGATTGGGGATCCACAACATTAGCCCAATAATAAGAGCGACAATAAATGTCTGACTAAATGCTCGTCCTGCACCATCCCGATAGATCAACGCAACGATACCGGGGATGATCATCGTGACAGAGAATAAAATAACAAGTAGCCCAACAATTCGGGTTATTGAACGAAAATGCATTTAGCGATTTCCTTGGTAGCAACGATTATTCATTCGGTTCTAAACATATTAATTGCATACTGCCACGACTGATATCGCGTAGTTTACTTTCAACTTTTTCACTCTCTACTGCTGGCAATGATAGTTCAAAAGTGACTTTATCAGTATATTCACTAGAGAGGATCTTCCCTTGATATTCTGCAATAACTTGCTCAAGTAATGACACTAAGGAATATTCACACTCCACAAGAAATCGGCGCTGAGGTACTTTGGTTTTCGTTGGCAAAAGTTTTAATGCCTGCTGTACCCCACTGCCATAAGCACGTACTAATCCACCAGTGCCTAATTTGATCCCGCCGAAATAACGTACCACAACTGCAGTCACCTCTCCCATACCACTCCCTAACAGGGGTGCTAGAATAGGTTTTCCCGCCGTGCCTGTTGGTTCACCATCATCAGAAAAACCTAACTGTTGTGAATCATCAGGTCTTCCGGCAACAAATGCCCAACAATGATGCCGAGCATCGGGAAACTGCGCTTTAATTGATTGGATATACGCTTTGGCAGCCTCAATCCCTTCAGTATGAGCAATAAATGTAATAAAACGGCTCTTCTTTATTTCTTCACTGAATTCTACCGTTTCAGCGGGGATCAAATAAGCTTTCATCAGGCTAAATGTAAGTCTCTTGTCATATTTTCAATTTTGTTATCGTGGATAATAATATTATCTTCAATACGAATGCCACCAAAAGGCTTGAAGTGTTCAATCAAATGCCAATCAAAATGACTACGATATTTCCCTTCACGCCAAGGTGCTAATAACGAATCAATAAAATAGAATCCTGGCTCAATGGTAAGTACCATTCCCGGCTCTACAATACGTGTACAACGTAAGAAAGGATACATGGCTGGCGCAGCTAAATGAGTCCCTTTATCATCCTGCATAAATCCACCCGCATCATGAACTTGTAAACCTAGCGCATGGCCTAATCCATGTGGTAAGAAGGGAGTTGTTAATCCTTCACTCACCATCTCTTCTTCGCTAATTCCCTTAACAATACCGTATTTATGTAATAATCCGGCAATACGTTGATGCATTTGAATATGATATTCGCTGTAGCGTACTCCCGCTTTCATTGTCGCTATCAATGCCTGTTGCGCATCATTCATATCTTTGACTAAAGCAGTAAATTCATGATTTTCTTTCGCTGAATAAGTACGCGTAATATCCGCAGCATACCCATTATACTCTGCTCCCGCATCAATAAGGAAACTACGATATTCATCTGGCGATTGATGATCTAATTTGGTGTAATGCAAAACAGCAGCATGTTCATTTAATGCAACAATATTGCCATAAGGTACATCTGTGTCCCGATGTCCTGTTGCCATTAAATAAGCCATATTAATATCAAATTCACTTAACTCAGCTTGGAATGCCTCACGAGCGGCGATATGTCCATTGACTGCCATTTTCTGCGCTTCGCGCATACATGCTAGTTCATAACCCGTTTTATAAGCACGATAATAATGATAATAGTTAAGAAGAGATTGGTTATTAACATTATCAAGACTGACACCTAATGAATCAGCCCGTTGTGTATTTGGCCCAATATAAGCAGTATTTTTATTAATAAAAGGTGCTAGCTCTTTTTGAATATCATCGACATTTTTTAAATGGATCAGCTCAATTTCATGGGTCCAATAGCTACTTGGTAAAGCTTCAACACTATGCCAATAATCAACAGGTGAATAGAACCAGAATTTTGGTTTATTGACACCATCAACCAATAACCAACAATGTGGCACATCAGTTACTGGCACCCACGCTTTAAAGTGTGCATTCACTTTAAAAGGGTAATCACTATCATCAAGGAAAACACCAATAGGTTCACCAGAGTGAATCAAGACATTATCAAGGTGGTGTCTAGATAAAGCATCACGAGTACGATTTTGTAGTGTTTTGATATGTTCTTGATACAGAGAAAGCAATTTTTCCATTACTAATCACCTATCTTTATTTATTGTTAATTATTCAGCTTAACACGCCAACTCTTTTACAGGGTAACACCATAGCAAAAATAGCTTACCATGACTTATTACTATGTTTTTACGATCCTTAATTATGCTGATTTATTCATTTAAACCAATCATATAAAAATCAATATATTAGATAATTTCATTGTGATCAGCCCTACATTTCCTTAATCAAATATTTGCAATTAATTAACATTGTATTCACACTCTAATTATCTGGTCATACCAGTTTATACTTTAGGGAGAATACAAATGCTCTATCAAAGCGAAAATATTCAAGCCGATTGGGTGAAGCAAGGTATTGTTGAGCTCGTTTTCAATGCTAGCGGTTCTATTAATAAATTAGATACAAAAACGGTGGCAATGTTAAGCGAAGCGTTAACAGTATTAGAAAATACATCTGATCTAAAAGGGGTTATTTTACGTTCAGAAAAACCCGCCTTTATTGTTGGTGCCGATATTACCGAATTTTTATCACTTTTTGATGCACCCGTTGAAGAACTGACACAATGGCTACATTTTGCTAATCATATTTTCAATCGATTAGAAGATCTCCCCGTTCCTACAGTTTCTGCCATTAATGGCTACGCCCTAGGCGGTGGCTGTGAATGTGTATTAGCAACGGATTTTCGTATTGCATCACCGGATTTACGCATTGGTTTACCCGAAACAAAACTTGGTATTATGCCGGGTTTTGGTGGCTCTGTTCGGCTACCTCGCCTTATTGGCGTTGATAATGCCTTAGAAATTATTACCGCAGGTAAAGATATTAATGCCGAAACAGCACTTAAGAATGGCTTAATTCAAGCTATTGTCCCTGTTGATAAGCTAAAAAAAAGTGCCATTTCACTGATAGAGCAAGCCATTGATGGCAAATTTGACTGGCAAGCTGCTCGTCAACCTAAAACTGTGGCATTAAGATTAACGGAACTTGAACATAAAATGTCATTTGCTGTGGCAAAAGGCATGGTGATGAAAGTCGCAGGCCCTCATTATCCAGCCCCAATGACCGCCGTTAATACGATAGAAAAAGCCGCATTTCTAGATAGAAAAGCGGCACTTGAATTGGAAACAGAAAACTTTGTCAAACTGACCCGCACCGATGTTGCCAAAGCATTAGTGGGTATTTTCCTTAATGATCAATATGTGAAAGGCATTACTAAAAAACGTCATGCTAGCTTACCAAAACAAGCGGCAGTATTAGGCGCGGGGATCATGGGTGGCGGAATTGCCTATCAATCTGCACTAAAAGGCATTCCTGTTACCATGAAAGATATTAATGCCAACTCCCTTGAATTGGGTATGACAGAAGCACTCAGCCTGTTACAAAAACGTCAAGAAAAAGGACGTATGAGTGCCGTTGATATGGCAAAAACCCTCGCCTCTATTCATCCTACCCTAAACTATGCCAGTGTAGCTGATGCACAAATTGTGGTCGAAGCGGTGGTTGAAAACCCTAAAGTAAAAGCCTCTGTACTTGCTGAAACCGAAGCGCTCCTTGCTGATCATGCTGTACTTGCTTCGAATACCTCAACAATCCCCATTTCGCTACTTGCCAAATCACTAACACGCCCTGAAAATTTCTGTGGAATGCACTTCTTTAATCCCGTTCACCGCATGCCTTTAGTTGAGATCATTAAAGGTGAAAAAACCAGCGAAGAGACGATTAATCGCATTGTCAGTTATGCTAGCAAAATGGGTAAAACGCCAATCATTGTTAATGACTGCCCGGGGTTCTTTGTCAATCGCGTGCTCTTCCCTTATTTCGCCGGATTTTCTCTTTTATTAAGAGATGGTGCTGATTTTATTGCTGTAGATAAAGTGATGGAAAAAGCCTTTGGCTGGCCAATGGGTCCGGCTTATTTACTGGATGTTGTCGGTATCGATACAGCGAATCATGCTCAAGCAGTGATGGCTCAAGGTTTCCCAGACAGAATGGGCAGTATTGATAAAGACGTTATTGCGCTTTTATATCAACAACAACGCTATGGTCAGAAAAATAATCATGGGTTCTATGACTACACTATTGATAAGCGTGGTAAAAAACAAAAGCAGGTAGATAACGATATTCACAGCCTTATTGAACATCATGTCGGCAAAAAACAGGAATTTAACCAAGACACTATTATTGCTCGTATGATGATCCCAATGATCAATGAAGTTATTCGCTGCTTAGATGAAGGCATTATCGCCTCACCTGCAGAAGCCGATATTGCATTAGTGTATGGTTTAGGCTTCCCTCCTTTCCGTGGTGGTGTCTTCCGTTACCTCGATACCATTGGATTAGCACAATTTGTTGCAAATGCAGAGCAATACTCAGAGTTAGGGCCACTTTACCAAATTCCTGAGAGCTTAAAACAAAAAGCATTACGTAACGAAACCTACTATCCAAAGCCTGCAAAAGTAGATGTTAACATCAGAGAACTCGCTTAAGGAGAGAAGAAATGGAAAAGGTTGTCATAATTGATGGTGTTCGCACCCCAATGGGACGTTCAAAAGGTGGAGCATTTCGCCATGTAAGAGCTGAAAATCTCTCTGCGCAATTAATGCAAGCTTTGCTTAAGCGTAACCCTGATATTGATCCCAATGATATTGGCGATGTGATTTGGGGCTGTGTGCAACAAACTTTAGAGCAAGGCTTTAATATTGCACGTAATGCCGCACTATTAGCAGAATTACCACATAAAGTTCCGGCAGTAACCGTCAATCGTTTATGTGGCTCTTCGATGCAAGCCTTGCATGACGGTGCTCGCCAAATTATGTTAGGAGAGAGCCAAGTTGCTTTAATTGGTGGCGTTGAACATATGGGTCATGTACCGATGACCTATAATGCTGACTTTAACCCAGCATTAAATCTTTCTGTGGCAAAGGCTTCATTCTCAATGGGGTTAACTGCAGAAATGTTAGCAAAATCATTTCAAATATCTCGTGAAGAACAAGACAAATTCGCCTATCGCTCACACCATTTAGCCGCCCTCGCGACCCAAAAAGGCTATTTTGACAACGAACTTGTTGCCATTAATGGTCATGATACAGCAGGAGATTTTATACGCGTCAGCACGGATGAAGTTATCCGTTATAACCCAAGCCTTGATGAATTAGCACAACTTAGACCCGTGTTTGATCCCGCCACGGGCTCCGTCACTGCGGGGAATTCATCGGCCGTCTCTGATGGGGCATCCGCGATGTTTATCACGAGCGAAAGTTATGCTAAGCAACATCATTTAAAACCCCGTGCAATTATTCGTTCGATGGCGGTAACAGGTTGTGATCCGGCAATCATGGGATATGGTCCCGTTCCTGCCACTGAAATAGCGCTAAAGAAAGCAGGGTTAACCCTCAGTGATATTGATATCTTTGAACTTAACGAAGCCTTTGCAGCGCAATCCTTAGCTTGCATGAAAAAAATGAACTTACTCGATAGCATTGATGACAAAATCAATCTTAATGGTGGTGCTATTGCACTTGGGCATCCATTAGGTTGTTCTGGTGCCAGAATAACCACCACGCTATTAAATATTATGGAGCGTAAAGATGCACAATTAGGATTAGCGACAATGTGTATTGGATTAGGCCAAGGGATAGCAACCATTATTGAGCGAGTTTAATCAAGATGATTTTTCATTTTGAGTAATATCACTTGGTTGACATGTTTGATTGCTTGGTTTTTTAACCATTTTCCCGCCGTCAGGGGCGGGTTTTTTTATGGTTTTTTTATGGTTTTTTTATGGTTTTTTTATGGTTTTTTTATCGTTATTGCTTATTAAATAAACTCAAAAGCATCACTAAATAAGCGTTCTCTATCAGCATTACGCTCATTACAAAAACGATCTCGCGCTATTTTAGCCATTTCAAAACGTCCTGCGATATAAATATCATAGGATGATAAATCGCCAAAATCTTCACTAATTGCCGTTAATACAGTCCCTTTTCTACCACGCCAAGCGTCATCAGGTTGTTCAACAACAGGTACGACTGATAATGAGGGATACTTTTCCGTTAAATCTTGCAACTCATTAAGATCATAAAGATGTACCTGCTCTCGTCCTCCCCAATAAAGCGTTATCGCACGTTGAGGATTTTCTTGTAATGCCGCTAGCAAGATAGAGTGAGTATAAGAAAATCCTGTTCCTCCTGCGATAAGCAACAAAGGACGTTGGCTCTGTTGTCTAAACCACGCATTACCATGGGGAATATCAATCTTTAATTGTTGAGTTTCTAAAATAAGATCGAGCACAGCCATTGCGTAAAGATTCAGATCTGACGCGCCAATATGAAGCTCAATAAAGTCTTTATTTTCGGGAATAGAGGCAATAGAGAATGGGCGCTTATCTCGCTCATCCATAACCGCTAAAAGGTATTGTCCAGCCTGAAAATCAAATGGGCCATCAGGTAATAATCTTACCCGATACACCGTATCTGTTATCGGCTCAACGAGTGAGACTTTACAGTTCAGTATCGCCATGTTGTTCCTCTATTATTATTTAACAATATCGAGCTGTTCCCAAATAGTATCGACCCGCTGTTTTATTTCATCCGTCATTACGATAGGTCGCCCCCACTCTCTCTCTGTTTCACCGGGCCATTTATTGGTCGCATCTAACCCCATTTTGGAGCCTAAACCTGAAACAGGTGAAGCAAAATCAAGATAATCAATTGGCGTATTTTCCATCATAATGGTATCTCTTGCGGGATCCATTCTAGTTGTGATAGCCCAAATCACATCTTTCCAATCTCTTGCATTCACATCATCATCGCAAACAATCACAAATTTAGTATACATAAATTGTCGCAAATAAGACCAAACTCCCATCATTACGCGTTTAGCGTGACCTGCATACTGCTTTTTCATGGTCACAACCGCTAAACGATAAGAGCAACCTTCAGGAGGTAAATAAAAATCGACAATCTCAGGAAATTGTTTTTGTAATATCGGTACTAATACTTCATTAAGCGCAACGCCTAATACTGCCGGCTCATCCGGTGGACGCCCTGTATAAGTAGAGTGATAGATAGCATCTTTACGACGTGTTAGATGTGTTATGGTAAATACTGGAAAAGAGTCAATCTCATTATAATAACCAGTATGATCACCATATGGCCCTTCTGGTGCAAGCTCACCGGGTTCAATATACCCTTCGAGAATAATTTCAGCACTTGCCGGGACTTCCAAGTCATTGGAAAGGCATTTAACGACTTCTGTTTTATTACCTCGCAATAATCCAGCAAAGGCATATTCAGATAATGTATCTGGTACTGGCGTTACGGCACCTAAAATTGTCGCAGGATCAGCTCCTAATGCAACAGAAACGGGAAAACGTTCTCCTGGGTGTTTTTGACACCATTCTTGGAAATCTAACGCGCCACCGCGATGAGATAACCAACGCATAATCACTTTATTTTTGCCAAGCACTTGTTGGCGATAAATACCTAAATTCTGGCGCTCTTTAAATGGCCCTCGCGTTACTGTAAGTCCCCATGTAATCAAAGGTGCTGCATCTTCAGGCCAACAATGCATCACGGGGATCTTAGTTAAATCAACATCATCGCCAGTTAACACAACCTCCTGACAAGGGGCTTTGCTCAGGCGCTTAGTTGGCATATTTAAAACTTGCTTAAATTTAGGTAACTTATCAAAAAGATCACGAAATCCTTTCGGAGGATCAGGCTCTTTTAAAAATGCTAATAGCTTACCCACTTCATGTAAGGCTTTAACATCATCTTGCCCCATCCCCATAGCAACACGCTCAGGTGTACCAAATAAATTACATAGCACTGGCATATCAAACCCTTTAGGATTTTCAAATAACAGTGCAGGCCCACCAGCACGTAATGTTCTGTCCGCTATTTCGGTCATTTCAAGGTAGGGATCTATTTCAAAGGTGATGCGTTTTAATTCACCTTTTTCTTCGAGTAATGAAAGGAAATCTCTTAAATCGCGGTATTTCATCATAATCTTACGAGCCAGTGAGTGAGAGAAAAGAGGGCAAAGCCCTCTTTGAAACACTATAAGCTAAACGCATAACTCACTAAAAAGCAATGCCTTTTATATGAGATTGCAAATTATTATTATAAACAGCGAAATGGAACCCATTTTGCCAACATTTTTGTATCAAATTGTTCTGGAAAAGTTTTTCCATGTTGGAAAATTTTAAAGCCTTCATTTTTAGCGCTGTAATAACGTAACTCTTCACCCTGAATATATAAGTAACTACCTTCACGAATGGCAACCACTATCTCGTCTGGGTTCATCGCACAAAACTCCGCAATACGCTCATCTCGAGTTTCGCCCATATGTCCACTAATGGTGGCATCAATATAGTGCGGGTTAATTTGTACAGGGAATAATCCCAGTGAAGGCATAACAACAGAACAGCGCACAGGCATATCATTTGTAGTACGGATAGTCGGAGTGGCAACATTACAACCCGCACTCCAACCGATATAAGGGATATTACGTTCACGAACTGCACGCTGGATAGGAACCACTAATCCTTTCTCATGCAGCATTTGGTTTAATAACCACGTATTCCCCCCACTAACTAAAATACACTCAGCATTGTTAATGGCTTCCACTTCTGAATCAAAATGTTCAATACAAGTCACTTCAATACCTAATACTTCTGATAATTCACGAGCACGTTGGTCGTGATCAGAACGAATAACCGCATATGCAATAAGCACGGCAGAACGAATACCACGCTTTTTAATCATGCTGTCGATATTATCTTTGGCGTAACTTAACCATTGTGGGTCCCCGGCAATCTTCCCATTACTCAATAAAAAAACTTCCATTTGAAAACCTCTTTATAATTATGGATCAGGATCTAAGATAATTATCTTGGGAGTTTTTTCTTGTTTTTGCCATCATTTTTTTGTCAACTTGTTACCTCTATCTGAGATAAGATTGAAACTTCTCAAAACCACTGCATTTATCCAAAGCACCGTAAAACCCCGTCCTTCAGGTCGGGGATATAAGGCGCGGTTTTTTAACTAACTCGGTGTTTCCTGTTGCTCAATGTACTGGCGGATAATGGATATTGGTGCGCCACCACAACTCCCCGCGAAATAACTCGGCGACCAAAGAACCCCCTTGTAGTAATCACATTGGGCAATATCAGGACGATCACGTCGAAGTAATCGACTCGATACCCCTTTAAGGCTGTTAACCAGATTAGATATCGCCAGTTTTGGCGGGTAATTAATCAGTAAATGAACGTGATCCCGTTCCCCATCCATTTCAACCAGTTCAACATCAAAATCAGCACAAACACTGGCAAAGTAGCCTCGCAATTTTTCAATGGCATCCTGATCAAATATTTTTCGCCTGTATTTTGTGACAAAGACCAAATGGACGTGCATCAGGAATACACAATGTCTGCCACGGCGAATATTAGTTTCATTTTTCATGGACCAAAGTATAATAGGTAATATGAAACGTCTACAAGCCTTTAAATTCCAGTTAAGACCCAATGGTCAGCAAGAGCGTGAGATGAGACGCTTTGCAGGGGCTTGTCGTTTTGTTTTCAATCGGGCATTAGCACGTCAGAATGAGAATTACGAAGCAGGGAATAAATACATTCCCTATACAAAAATGGCTTCATGGCTCATTGAGTGGAAATCTGACACAGAGACACAATGGTTGAAGGAAGCCCCATCACAACCGTTACAACAGTCACTTAAAGATTTGGAACGGGCTTACAAGAATTTTTTCCAGAAGCGTACCGCTTTTCCTCGATTCAAGAAACGCGGTAAAAATGACGCTTTTCGCTACCCGCAGGGCGTGAAGCTCGATCAATCCAATAGTCGTATATCATTGCCAAAGTTGGGATGGATGCGCTACCGCAACAGTCGTGAAGTCGTCGGAGAAGTGAGAAACGTCACGGTCAGTCAGTCATGCGGTAAATGGTACGTCAGCATCCAGACTGAGTATGAAGCGACAGAACCACAACCTGAATCAACCTCAATAGTCGGGCTTGATGCAGGCGTTACAAAACTTGCCACGCTTTCAGACGGTACGGTATACCCGCCCGTCAGCAGTTTTAAAGTCAACCAGCGAAAGCTGGCAAGGCTTCAACGGAAGTTAAGCCGTAAAATCAAATTCAGTGCCAACTGGCAAAAACAAAAGCGCAAAATTCAACGTCTGCATTCTCATATTGCCAATATCAGGAAAGACTACCTTCACAAAGTCACCAGCGAAATCAGCAAAAACCACGCAATGATTGTCATTGAGGACTTAAAGGTCAGTAACATGTCTAAATCGGCAAAAGGTACGACAGAACGGCATGGACGGAACGTAAAAGCTAAATCTGGTTTAAACCGCTCAATACTGGAGCAGGGCTGGTATGAAATGCGCCGTCAGCTTGAGTACAAGCAGCTCTGGCGAGGTGGTCAGGTACTGGCAATACCCCCTGCCTACACCAGTCAGAAGTGTGCTTGCTGTGGACATACAGCAAAGGAAAACCGCCAGTCACAAAGTCAATTCGAGTGCCTTGAATGTGGATATACAGCGAATGCTGATATCAACGGGGCACGTAACATTTTAGCGGCAGGACATGCCGTGCTTGCCTGTGGAGGGAGGGGGCAGTCAGACCGCCCGTCGAAGCAGGAACCCGCCGAGGTGATTCAGACATCAGTCTGAACGCAGTAGGGATCCACGTCCTTTAGGGCGTGGAGGATGTCAATGCGTCTGAACACGGTTTCAGTGATCATTTTCTAGTATAAAATTGCATTTCACTTGTTACATTTACCGACAGATGACTGTTACCTTTATCATAAATTTGCTATTATCCTCCTAATTAGAATCAACTAACCCTTTGTCTCTATTATGAAAAACTGGCACCTTCTGTATTGTAAACGCGGACAAATCGCTCGGGCGATCGAACACTTAGAACGTCAGCAGGTGATCTGCTTTACGCCGATGGTGACAATAGAAAAGTTAATAAGAAATAAAAGAACTTTGGTCACCGAGCCTTTGTTCCCGAATTATCTATTTATTCAATTTGATCCAGAGGTCATTCATACCACTACGATAAATTCTACCCGTGGTGTTAATGCCTTTGTGCGCTTTGGACGCTATCCTGTCACAGTGCCACAAGAGGTTATAGATACCTTACAATCGCCGACACCGTCTTCAGTTATCTACAGTGAAGAAAATGTGCCGCATAGTGGTGATTATGTATTAATTACGGAAGGTGTTTTTCAGGGGATCAAAGCGATATACCAAGAGCCAGACGGCGAAACTCGCTCTATTTTGCTATTAAAAATATTAAATAATGAAGTGAAAAAATCCGTTGATAATAAAGAGTTTAAAAAAGAGCCTTTCTAAAAAGTTAACCCAGCCTTAGCTGGGTTAATAAATTATGTTTTTAGAAAACTCACTTCCTAAAATTATTTCTGCTGTTCTGTTGCTTGCGCCTCAGCCTCTTCAGCTTCTTCTTCTGGTGTTTTTCTTCTGCCATTATTGACATAAAAACGGGACACCAAGACACCAATCTCAAACAATAAATACATCGGTATTGCTAATAATGTTTGAGAAAAAACATCAGGTGGCGTTAATACCATGCCAATAACAAAAGCACCCACTAAGATATAAGGACGTTTTTTCTTTAATGCATCAGGTGTTGTGACACCACTCCAACACAGCAAGATGATCGCAATAGGAACTTCAAATGCGGCCCCAAACGCCATAAACAGCGTCATTACGAAACTTAAATACTTACTGATATCTGGAATAAAGTTAACCCCTTCAGGGGTAGTATTCACAAAGAAACCAAATGCAAGTGGAAACACAACAAAATACGCAAACGCCATACCGAGATAAAATAATACGGTACTTGAAACCAGTAACGGTAACATTAAGCGGCGTTCATGTTTATACAGTGCTGGTGCGATAAAAGCCCATACCTGATAAAGGATCACAGGAACAGAAGCAAAAACGGATACCATAATAGTCAATTTAATCGGTGTCAAAAAAGTTGAGGCAACATCAGTCGCACTCATATTTGACCCCTGTGGCAACTTATCAAGTAAAGGTGCCGAGATTAATTGATAGATATCGTTAGAAAAATAAACCAAAGCCAGAAAAACCACTAGAACTGAAACTAAGCTGTACATTAGACGCTTACGCAGTTCTATTAAATGGCTGATCAGCGGTTGGGTATCATTTACTGCCATGTTTTAGTGCTCACCATTTGCCTGATCAGTTGTTTTCTTCTCTACTGTTACTGTTTTGGTAACAGGAACATCTGGCTTAATAACATGTTCTGTATTTTCAGTTACCGTTTTGGAACTGTGTTGAACATCGTCATTCACTTCATTCGCTTCAGCCAGTGCCGCTAAATCAGAAGGCGTAGGTTCCGTAGAGTCGGTTTTTACAGACTGCTCTGTCTCTGTAGATCCTGGCGTTGTAGGTGCTTGATAAGTTTCTTTTAAAGACTGTGCAGCCTCTTTTAACTCATCCATCGACGCTTTTAGCTCAGGGGATAATGTTTGCAAATTCGCTTTCTCTTCCACTTTCTTCAGGCTCTCTTGAAGCTCTTGAAGTTTTAGTTCTTGAGTTAGCTCATTTTGCACATTCGCCGCCAAAGAGCGTAATGCCCTTACCCAGCCAGCAATTGTTTTTACTGCTACGGGCAATCGTTCTGGCCCCAGAAAAACAAGACCTATCACCATGACCAATAGCAGCTGACTAAAACCAATGTCAAACACGGTTTACACCTGCTCTTTATTTTTGCTCTCAGTGGTTGACTTCTCTTCTGTCGAAGTCTTCTGCGCTAAATTTTTAGTATCAAAATCTGCGTCGTTCGTGGTTTTTTCTGCGTTGTTGGTCTCTTTTTGGTTTTCGTCACCCATCGCTTTTTTAAAGCCTTTGACTGAAGCACCCAAATCTGAGCCTAAAGTGCGCAGTTTATTAGTACCAAATAATAAGACTACGATGACAGCGATGATGAGTAATTGCCAAATGCTAATACCGCCCATTTTATGTTCCTCAACTATTTTAGGAGTTATACTTTACAACAGTGCCCATTATATACATCGAATTCAATTTTCGGGAATCTCGAATTCATATTATAAATTGTTCAAAGACAAACTTTGATGTGTTTTTATTGTGCATTACCTGATTTAAACCAGCCCCAAATCCATGCGAGAAGGCCTAAACTGATAAAAACACTAAATAATGTTTTAAAACCAGAAACAAAAAACAGGCTACCGCATAAAAATAGCGTTGTTCCCATACCCAATAAAAAATAGGACTGTCTTTGTTTGACTCTCTGTGAACTTATTTGTTCCGTCAATTTTTCTAGCGTTAACTTCATATTTTTGTGTTGTTTCAGGCTATCATAAACCAATTCAGGCAATTCAGGCATCTTTTCAATCCAGTAAGGCGCCTTACTTTTGATACCATTTACCAACGCAGTAATACCAATTTGACTATGTAGCCAATCTTCTAAGAAAGGTTTTGCCGTTTTCCAAAGATCAAGCTGTGGATAAAGCTGACGACCTAAGCCTTCAACATACAACAAAGTTTTTTGCAGTAAAACCAATTGCGGTTGTACTTCCATATTAAAACGACGAGCCGTATTAAAAAGATTCAGTAGCACATGCCCAAAAGAAATTTCTGACAAGGGTTTTTCAAAGATTGGCTCACACACTGTGCGAATAGCAAACTCAAAATCTTCTACATTGGTATCAGCAGGTACCCAACCAGAATCAACGTGTAACTCAGCCACACGACGATAGTCACGATTAAAGAATGCTAAGAAGTTTTCCGCTAAATAACGTTTATCTTCTTTATTCAGTGAGCCGACAATACCACAGTCAATACCAATATAGTATGGATTTTCCGGATGATCATAACTGATAAATACATTACCCGGATGCATATCTGCATGGAAAAAACTGTCTCTAAATACTTGAGTAAAAAAGACTTTAACCCCACGCTCTGCCAATAGCTTCATATTGGTATTTTGGGCATTTAACGCATCAATATCTGAAACAGGAATACCATAAATACGCTCCATCACCATTACATTTTCATGGCAATAATCCGAATACACTTCCGGAATATAAAGCATAGAGCTATTTTCAAAGTTACGACGCAATTGAATGGCATTTGCCGCTTCACGTAATAGGTTTAGCTCATCAAGTAATGTTTTTTCATATTCGCGGATCACTTCTTTAGGCCGTAACCGACGCCCATCGGGTAAAAATGGCAATAAATTCGCTAACCGATACATCAAACGAATATCCGCTTTAATAACAGGCTGAATATCAGGACGGATCACCTTTAATACCACTTCTTTACCATTTTCTTTCAATGTAGCGGTATGGACTTGTGCAATAGACGCAGAAGCAAGAGGTGTTTCGTCAAAATCATCAAACCATTTATCGATAGGGCCACCAAATGATTTTTCAATATATTGTCGCGCTTTTTTACCATCAAAAGGGGCTACTTTATCTTGCAGTAACGCCAACTGATCAGCGATATGAGGAGGAAAAAGATCACGTCGAGTCGATAACATTTGACCCAGTTTTATCCAAACAGGCCCTAATGTTTGTAATGCAAGTCGTAAGCGCTCACCTAATGGTTTATCGGCATGCTGATTTTTGATCCAAAATAGTGCTCGGCACCCCAATCTTGCTGGCAAGGTAATTCGATGTTTAGGAATTAGCTCATCAAGCCCATAAGATAAGAAGACTTTAATAATATGATAAAGGCGCTTTAACTCACTGAGGAGCATTATTTTTTCTCCAAGGTGCTTAACCGTTTTTCTAACTCGGCTGTTTGCTGTGCCAGTTGTTCTATTTCATCATAAAAATGGACAGTCTCTAATGTTGAGGGGGCGGTTTTCCACTCTTCAATCAAAGCGTCTCTTAAATAAGCTTTTTGTCGGCCAAATAGTGTAGTGAATAATTTGAGCCCTTTACTTGCTGCAAGCGATAATCCTTCTGCAGCCAAATCACCAATATAAGGCGCTAAATATTGCGCAGGCTCCCAGGGTGCCATATCCAGCAAGGCAGACCAGTTTTGTACCACCTGCATATCGCCTTCAATGGTAATATCACCACGATTAATTAATTCAGACAACTTTTGTCGGTCAGTGAGTTTAATTAAGGTTAATAATTTAGTTTTTATCGTGCAATCAGTCTCATCATTCCATTGAGTTAACACATCAACTTGCTGTTCGCTGAAAATTAAATAGATAGATTGAGGAAACTCATTAATAGAAAGCGCCAAGACTTTGCCCGCAAGGCGATTGCGGGCAGGTTTAAGCACATTTTCCTGATATAAAACATGATTAAGTGCCGTTTCCATCGATGCAGTTATCAGTGGATAGAGCACTTGAGAAGCAATATCATGAGAAAAAGTGGCTTTTTCCATCTTAGAATTTAAACCCTTTGTGTAATGCAACTATACCTCCAGTCATATTGGTATAGGAAACCTGATCAAACCCAGCTTCTTCCATCATTCCTTTTAATGTTTCTTGGTCTGGGTGCATGCGAATAGATTCTGTTAAATAGCGATAGCTATCTGCATCATTCACAATCACTTGACCAATTCTTGGTAATATATGGAAAGAGTAAGCATCATAAATCTTACTTAGCGGATCAAGAACGGGTTTAGAGAATTCAAGGACTAATAGACGTCCACCGGGTTTTAGCACACGGAACATAGAACGTAACGCTTTGGCTTTATCAGTCACATTACGTAAACCGAACGAGATAGTGATACAGTCAAAGTAATCATCAGGGAATGGCAGCTCTTCTGCATTCGCTTGTACATAACTGACATTACCAACAATACCGTGATCACGCAGTTTCTCACGTCCCATTTTTAACATGGAGTCATTGATATCAGCTAAAACCACTTCACCATTCTCTCCTACTAAACGAGAGAATTTTGCCGTTAAATCGCCGGTTCCACCTGCCAAGTCAAGTACACGTTGATTACGTCTTACACCACTTGCCTCAATGGTATAGCGTTTCCAGACACGATGGATGCCAAAAGACATTAAGTCATTCATTAAATCGTATTTAGATGCAACAGAGTGAAAAACCTTGGCCACCATGGTTTGTTTTTCATCTTTGTCAACGGTTTGGAAACCAAAATCTGTTGTTTCCTTAGATTGTTGAGTCATATTATTTGCCCGCTAATTAATCAAAATTTAGTAAATTCAGTACATTTCTTGCCCGGAAACCGCTATTTTTATTTATGTAAATCAATCAGAAGCTGATTTTTCAACCAGATCATTATCAATGGTCTTTTTTATCTCAACCCCTAAGGATTTAAAGCCTTCTGCTTGGCTGATAAGGTTTCCACGACCTTCAGAGAGTTTTTTCATCGCTAATAGATAGCCCGATTGCGCTTTTTGAATGCTATTACCTAGCCCTTGCATATCATCAACGAAAAGTCTTAATTTGTCATACATTTTAGCCGCTCTATCAGCAATTTCTTGCGCATTTTGGCTTTGGTATTCATAACGCCACAATGCGGCTATTGTACGCAAAGCAACAAGTAAAGTAGATGGCCCAACCAACATTATATTATTTTTCAATGCTTCTTCTAATAAATCTGGAGAATGACCAATAGCAACGAGGTAAGCAGGCTCTATCGGTATAAACATTAAAACGTAGTCTAACGAAGTCACTCCCGGTAGCTTATGATAATCTTTGAGACTTAAGCCTTTAATGTGCGCTCTGATAGAGTTCACATGAGCATGCAGCGCTTGTTTTTGTTCATTCTCATCACTGCTATTAAAGTATCTTTCATAAGCAATCAGCGACATTTTGGCATCAATAATCACATCTCGACGATGCGGTAAATGCACAATCACATCGGGTTGATAACGACTGCCATTTTCATGGCGAATACTGACTTGAGTTTCAAACTCGTGCCCTTCGCGTAAACCAGATGACTCTAAGATCCGCGCTAATACCGTTTCTCCCCAGTTGCCTTGGATTTTATTATCCCCTTTTAAGGCATTAGTCAGATTAACGGCTTCTTGCGCCATTTTGACATTGAGTTGTTGCAGTTGGCGAATTTCATGTACCAGTGTATGCCTTTCTCGCGCTTCTTGTCCAAAACCTTCTTGTACCTGCCGACGAAAACTCTCTAGTTGCTCTCGAAATGGAGAAAGGAGATGGGTTAAACCTTGACGATTAAGCTCTTGCGCTTTACGTCCACTTTGCTCAAAAATGCGGTTAGCCAGATTTTCAAACTGAGTGGCTAGTCGTTGTTCACTATTAAGCAGTAAACGCTGTTTCTCTTCAGCGGATATTCGGCTCTCTTCCCAACGCGTGGTCACTTCCCTTAATTCGGCCTCTTGAGAAGTAATTATTTCACGTTGTGCACGTAACTCTTGCTCTAAATGCGCTATCTGTTGTTGTAAAGAAGGGATCACCAATGCTTTTTGTTGTGCAACCGCAAGCTGAGTATAATTTTCACGTAATAGGTTTTCTTTTTCGGCTAAGCGTTGTTGGATAAGCCACCAAACGGCGATCCCCCCCACCAATACACCGCCTAATAAACCAATGATCCCGTATAACAACTGAATATCCACTCAAGTAACCTTTTTATTTTCTAGCGGGCTACGTTAAAACGCATCAGTAACATTGTCTAGCAACAATTTACATCATACGCTGATTTGCGATAAAGGACGCAATTATCCTATCCATTTCGCCAGCCATTGCAGGCCAAACGCCCCTGGAGCCAGAATACCAAATGCCCAGATCATCGCAGAAGCCAAATTCGCCAACTGAAAATAGCGTTGTGGCATAGCACAAATACCCGCAACTAAAGGCACTATTGCCCGAAAAGGCCCAAAAAATCGCCCAATAAATACCCCCCAAACACCCCAGCGATTAAAAAATTGATGCCCTCTTACCAAGGTCTGCGGTGAGCGAGAAATCGGCCATAAGTTTCTTACCCCTTCTTTATAGTGATAACCCACCCAATAGGAGATCCAATCACCAAAAAAAGCGCCTAGGGCGGCAGCAAGCCAAATTGGCCAAAAGAGTAGACCACTTTCACCTATTAATGCTCCTAGGCCTAATAGGATAACAGTGGCAGGTATTAATAACGAGATAAAGGCAAGTGACTCACCAAATGCCAGTAAGAACACGATAGGCACAGCCCATATTTCGTGCTCTTTTACAAACAGAGTGATGGTATGGATAATGTCTTGTACTGTCACAATAGAGACCTTAAATTCGGTTAATTTCAGTAAAAAAGCACAACATCTTTAACCGAATATAAATCACTTCACTATTCGAGAAAATAGTTTTGTAAGCTTTCTCTACTTTGCGCATCCAAGCCAATATCTTTTTCAAGCCAAGTATCGATATTGCCATAGTGTTGATTAATACTGGCAAGGGCTGTTTGCAGGAACTCTTCTTGTACTGAATAAACATACGCAAATTTATTCACCACATTTTCACTCAGTGTTTTAGCATGCTCTTCTAAAAGATAAGCGCGGAAAGGCGCTAATGTTTCATTGGTGAGTAAGTAATCTTCCATCACCACATCTAATGAGGCCCCTAAGGCAAATAGAACTAAAGCAGAGCCCACCCCCGTTCTATCTTTACCTACTGCACAATGTTGTATGACACCGCCTTTTTCTGGTTGCTTCAACAACGTTGCCAACTGTTTATAAGCCGGATTATTAATAGGTAGTAATTTATATAGCTGAAACATAAATGCTTTAGCATCAAACTGTTCCAGTATTTCTGGGGTGAGTTTTTCAAGGTTAGCTGACACTTCTTTCGATAATGGATTAGCTGGAGCATGGTAATATTGTGCCCCTTCCCATACTCGATCCGGCTTATCAACAATTTCACCTGTGTCACGATAGTCTAAGATTTGAAAAAGATTTTTATCAATAAGAAGCGCTTGATCGGTATCCGTTAATCTATCCAGTGAACCGGAGCGAAAGAGTAAGCCGGGTTTGATAATACCGCCATTACTGAGCTTTTTTCCCCCTAGATCACGAAAGTTAATCCCACCTGTTAAAGGCAACACCGAAGGATGTGTTTGTAAGATATCAGTCATAATGCCTCTTCTCATTGTTGTATTGTTAAGACCATCAAGACCTTAACAGAAATCTATGACGGTTGACATATTAACATGATGAATTACCGCACAAAAAAAGCCTTTAATACACCAATGTATTAAAGGCTTTAGTATTTCATTTAGAAAACTTATTTCATTAAAGTGCGAGCAGCTTCAATCACGATACCTAATGCATTATTTTCAGTTTTCTTCAGTAATTCAGCATCGGGGATCTCTTGTTGGGTACGGTTAACAATAACGCCTGCAACCATACCTGCACGTAAGCCTTGGCTTGCACACATGGTTAATAATGTAGCGGATTCCATTTCATAGTTCATCACACCCATTTCTTGCCACTCTTTCATAGAGCCTTTAAAACGACGAACGACTCGACCAGTATAGGTGTCGTAACGCTCTTGGCCTGGGTAGAAGGTATCAGAAGAGGCTGTAACACCAACGTGAACCGTTGAACCATTGTCTTTAGCCGCTTTATACAGTGCATTCATACATTCAAAGTCAGACACTGCAGGGAATTCCATTGGTGCAAAGTGCAAACTTGCGCCATCTAAACGAACCGCTGCTGTGGTTACTAAGATGTCACCAACATTGATGTGCTCTTGAATAGCGCCCGTTGTACCAATACGTAAGAAAGTACGAATACCTAATTGTGCTAATTCTTCCACTGCAATTGAGGTTGATGGACCACCGATCCCTGTAGAACAAACGATCACTGCTTTTCCATCAATTTCACCACGCCATGAGGTGTACTCACGTAAAGAGGCCAGATGAACTGGGTTATCCATTAATTTGGCAATTTTTTCAACACGCTTAGGATCACCTGGAACAATTGCTAAAGTGGCACCCTGTAGGTCATTTTTGGTTAAACCTAAGTGAAATACATCAGACATATCGGACTCCTCAATGGGACAAAACCAATGTTCATTAAATTAAGTGTTACTTTATCAGTTTTTTAGACCTTTTTAGTGATTGACGTCACCTGTCAGGTAATAAAAAAAGTAACAATTTCATAAAAACGTGATAGTTATCACAAATAACAGTGTCGAATAGCGACGCTATGGCGGCATTATCAATATCGCTTTGGCGTAATAAAATCCTGCATTCTATTCTTGCTTAGTCGGATAAATATCACTTGAGTATAGATGAAGATACTAACTTCACGTACACTACTCGCCTTTAAAATTAACATCTCAATATAACGTAATAATGCGTTGATAGTTATTGGAGCAAGCATGAGCTTATTTAACCAAATCGCAAGCCTGTTGGGCGGTGAGAAAATTAATCAATTCAAAACAGTACTCGAATGGGTAGAAACCCAAGGGGGAATTGAAGGCTTGGTTAAACAGTTTAATAGCGCAGGATTAAGTGAACTGATCCAATCTTGGATTAGCACAGGCAGTAATTTACCTATTAATGCCGAGCAAATCGTACAAGTTTTTTCATCGCCAGTGATTAATGAATTGGCGGCAAAGATCAATATGAATACCGCTGAAGCCTCTGATATGGCAGCACAATATTTGCCAAAATTGGTTGATAAACTCACGCCAGAAGGTGTTATCCCCAAAGAGTTAGATTTAATGAGCGCCGGTATGGATATACTTAAAGCAAAAATCTTTGGTGGCTAATAAATTGAATGATGGCTATGGCGCTATTGTTTCTTAACCAATCAAGCGCAATAGCCATCTTGCTTTCTATAATCAATCGCTCTCATCACTGCATTAAAGCGTAATTAGAGAATACCTTCCTCAATTAATGCCTCATGAAAACGTTGTTTTTCTTCTTCTGTTGCTTGAATTCGAGCTAAAGGAACATCTAAGACATAAGGAATATTTTGTTGTGGCTCGTACACCGCCAAAACATAAGTTTTGCCTTCCATTTCTAATGTAATAGGTGGCGTTTTCTTATTACCTGAATAAGTAATTGAAGTCTCTTTTCCGGCAACATTGGTTTTATAAGTAGCAATAAATTGTTTATTACTCACAACGACCTTAGCGGGGATAGCCGTTAATTTTAAAGGTTTGGTGCCTACTGAAAGCAATGCTTTTTTGACTTTATTGCTGATCATTTGACGATAAATGAAAAAGATCACGCAAAAAGCAAATAATGCAGTAAAAACTAATGCACTAATTAAGCGTAACCAAATATTATCAATTGCCACATCGACGGTCATTTTAGTCAGATCGTTTTCATCTGCTACTGGCTCAACCAATATATCTTTATTGCCAAAATCAAGAAAAGTAAAATTTCGTGAAACCTCGTTACCTTTATAACGTAAGTCAACACTACAATTGGTTAAAACAAATAGTTTTGAACGGCAAGAGCCATCAACATCGGCATCAATAAATACGGGGTTTTTACTAATTTGATAATCATAAACAATATTAGGAATTTGATAAGCACTAAATACTGTCATCCCTAACATTGCAATCACTAAAAATAAGGTACGGAATAAACCGCCATCCCCTTTTAATGGAGATAATGTTAAGGCTCGAGTAGGAAATGCATTTAATATTTTTTCTGACAGGTGAATACCATTTTGCACAATATCTATATCCATAAAATTAAGTTTTGTGCAGTATAGCAATATTAAAAAATATCAATAATAAGATTATCTCTTATTTTTATTTACCTATTAATAAACATTTTTGATTAATAAGAAAAAAATAGCCTATTATATTGATAACATCAAAATAACAGGCTACTAAAATATATTATTTAAATATTATTATACGTTCTGGCGTAAATATTTAGCCGCTTCAACCATATTTGCCAATGCTGCACGGGTTTCACTCCACCCCCGCGTTTTTAAACCGCAATCTGGATTTACCCATAAACGTTCCGCAGGGATACGCGATTGCGCTTTTCTTAACAATCCAACAATCCATTCTACATTCGGTACATTAGGCGAATGAATATCGTATACCCCAGGACCAATTTCATTTGGATAATCAAAATGTTCAAAGGCTTCTAATAACTCCATATCTGAGCGTGATGTTTCAATGGTGATCACATCCGCATCCAATGCAGCAATCGCCTCCATAATGTCATTAAACTCGCAATAACACATATGTGTATGAATTTGTGTCTCATCATCAGCGATAGCTGCACTGAGCTTAAAGGCATCAACAGCCCAATCTAGGTATGCTTGCCACTCATCACGACGTAACGGTAATCCTTCGCGTAATGCAGGCTCATCTATCTGAATAATACCGATACCGGCTTTTTGTAAATCATCCACCTCATCACGTAACGCTAACGCAATTTGTTTAGCGATAGTTTCACGGCTGACATCCTCACGCGGGAAAGACCAACATAAAATAGTCACTGGCCCAGTTAACATACCCTTAACTGGCTTATCGGTTAATGATTGAGCATAAGTCGCCCAATCTACCGTAATCGGTGCAGGACGGCTAATATCACCAATGATCACCGGCGGTTTTACGCAGCGGGAGCCGTAGCTTTGTACCCAGCCATTTTGAGTAAAGACATAACCTTCAAAATGCTCGCCAAAATATTCAACCATGTCATTACGCTCAGCTTCACCATGAACCAACACATCAAGCCCTAAGCGCTCTTGTTCATCTATGGCTTGCTTAATATGCTCGCTAATATTAGTGCGATAAGCAGTGGTATCAATACGCCCTTTTTTAAAGTCTAAACGTACTGTGCGGATCTCGGTAGTTTGTGGGAATGAACCTATGGTTGTCGTTGGCCACAGAGGGAAATTAAACCGAGCGCGTTGCACTTTAGCTCGTTGTTGATAAGGCGATGTTCTTTCACCGTCTTGTGCATTAATCGCCTGCAAGCGTGCGGCCACTTTTGCATTATGTACACGACTAGAGTGTTCACGTTGACGAATGGGGGCACTGTATTGGGCAAGTTGTTCGTCATATTCACCTTCTGGTGCATTTAATGCTTTTGCGAGTAACGCCACTTCTGCACATTTTTGCACCGCAAAGGCAAACCAGCTTTTCACTTCATCATCAAGCTTAGTCTCCGCACTTAAATCAATTGGACTATGCAACAAAGAGCATGATGTGCCAATCCATAATGGACGCTTACCTTTTAATGCAACTACTTGTTGATAACGGGTAGTTAGATCCGCTTTCCAGACGTTGCGACCATTAATGACCCCTAACGATAACACCCAGTCTTTAGGCAATGCTTGGTGTATAACTTGCAATGCGTCCTGTCCTGCACATAGATCAATATGTAGCCCATTTACCGGTAAGTTTTTAATAATATCAAGATGATGAGTAATACCATCAAAATAGGTAGTCAATAATAGTTTAACCTGTCCAGTCAATGCTTGATAAGCAACTTGATAAGCATTTTGCCACTCAATGGGTAAATCAAGAACCAGTGCAGGCTCATCAATTTGTACCCACTCGATACCTTTTTGCTGTAACTGACTCAATACTTGCTGATAAACAGGTAAAATAGCGTCTAACAGTGACAATCTATCAAACTCAGGTCCTTTAACTTTTCCTAACCATAAGTAGGTGATCGGCCCCAAAAGTACCGGTTTCACATTATGGCCTAATGCTAAAGCCTCATCGACTTCATCCAGTAGCTGTTGCCACGCCAGTGTAAATGATTGTCCTTGCTGAAATTCTGGCACGATATAGTGATAGTTAGTATTAAACCATTTTGTCATTTCTGAGGCGGCCGCAGGTTTACCCGTTGGTGCTCTGCCTCTCGCCACTCGAAATAGAGTATCAAGATCTAGGCGACCATCTTCATTACGATGGCGTGGCGGTATATTGCCTAATAGGAGACTAGTACCCAAGACTTGGTCGTACCAAGCAAAATCGCCAACGGGTAATAATTCGACTCCTGCATTAGCTTGCTGTTGCCAATGACGAGCGCGTAATTCTTTACCAACTGCCAGAAGTTCTGCCTGAGAAATATTACCAGCCCAATAGCTCTCTTGTGCCTTTTTTAGCTCTCTATTTAAGCCAATACGTGGGAAACCTAATGTGTGATTGCGAATTGTCATAATAAAAAATCCTGTTTTTAGCCGTCTAGATGTTTACACATCCATAATCTACAGGTAGTGTATAAACCACAAGCGCAAATTTTTCATTCACAACCTGAAGGTTTCTCATGATAGAAATAAAACACTTAAAAACGATATTGGCACTTAAGCAAACAGGCTCTCTTGCCAATGCGGCAAATCAGTTACATCAAACACAATCCGCGCTCTCTCACCAGTTTAGTGAATTAGAGCATCGTCTTGGTTATCGTATTTTTGTCCGTAAAAGCCAACCACTACGATTTACACCACAAGGCGAAGTGTTATTAAGATTAGCGCAAGAAGTCCTACCCATTGTGCGCCGAGCGATAGAAGAGTGTAATGAGCCGGGTAATGCTCATTTAAATATTGCTATTGAATGCCATAGCTGTATTCAATGGTTAACACCCGCATTACAGCAATACCGTCAAACATGGCCGGATGTGAATGTCGACTTCCATTCAGGTGTCACTTTTGATCCTCAACCGGCTTTATTACAACGAGAATTAGATGTTGTACTCACTTCTGATATCTTGGATAACCAACGCCTGCACTATACCGCGTTGTTTGATTATGAAGTTAAGCTTGTGTTGTCTCCTGATCACCCGCTGGCTAATCGCTTACATATTCAACCACAAGATTTGATCTCAGAAACACTGTTTATCTATCCTGTCCAAAGAGAGCGTTTTGATATTTGGCGTCATTTTTTACAGCCCGCAGGGATCACGCCACATTTTAAACATGTAGATAACACCTTACTTCTTATTCAAATGGTGGCAGCAGGAATGGGTATAGCGGCACTGCCGCACTGGGCCGTAGAGAATTTTGAAAAACAAGGATTAGTGGTCACAAAGACCTTAGGAGAAGGATTATGGAGCCGGCTATATGCAGCTAACCGTACAGGTGAGCAACATCAACCGGCAATACGAGAGTTTATACGCTTAGCAGGTCAACATGCCGTTAATCATCTGCCTTTTGTAAAACAGGTTGGTGTATCCAACGCCGATGGAACCAAAGTGATGCAACAATCAGGCTCGCGCCTATGATGAAACTTGGCCAATTAGGGTGCTGTTGCCAAATAGAGAAGTTCACTAATAATCCCGCTGGAACCATCATATTATTCATAATCGCAAGGGTTCCAGCATCTACCTGTGTCGCCCCATAGTTCCACATAAAATAGCCTATTCCAGAAGCGCCAATACCTAACCAAAGCAATACCCCCCACTGTAACGATGTGGTCGGTATTTTTTGCCAATCGGCAAAACATAACGAGCCGACTAACACAACCACCACCGCCCCGATATAAAACCAAGAGAATGCGTGATGTTGAGGAAGTGGATGCATTTCCATTAATCGTTTATAGCCTACCTGTCCTATGGCGAAGAAAATATTGGCTAACTGAACCAATAATAATCCCAGCCAGAAGTCATCACTAAGATGATCATAACGAATAATGGCCGCCCCTAATACCGCCAGTAGTGCGCTAAAGGCATAGCCCCAACGTAAACGTTGTCTTTCAAGTAGATCATAAATTAAGGTGACATAAAGTGGTGTTAATACAGTAAAGAGTAAAAACTCAGCTACGGTTAAATAGTTATAAGCGTGGAACACAAACAGGTACATAATACCCAATTGGCATGCGCCTACTCCCATATACAATAAAATCACTTTAAGGCGAATGCCTTTCCAACGTAGGAAAGGCAAAAAGACGATGGCAGCTAACACCACTCTAATCAATACTGAGATCCAACTATCAACCTGACCTGCGAGATATTCACCAATCAGACTAAAAGAAGCCGCCCATAACAACGTTGTAATAACCAGTAGCCACATAATTAACTGTCTTTCTCAACTAACAGCGCTTCCATTAAATCTAATTCATGAAGCAAAAGTTGTAGTGTTTCGTTACTAATTTTACGCGTTGCACGTAAGTGATAAAGCTCACCACGCTCTGCACGCAATGCCGTTAGGCGAAAACGTCTTTCCAGATCTTCCACCAACATATTGTGCATCATCTCGTCCTGATCCGCGGTACGTCGTCTTAAATAGCCGGCAACTCGAGAAGCTACTTCATTAATTTCTTCCGCATCTAGTTGCTCTTCTGTACTTGCAGCTAAACGCTCTTCCATTTTATTGAGGCTAACAATAGCGACTTCTGCCATGACTTTCTTGGCATAACGTACTTCATTTTTATCCGCTTCTTTATCGGTAGCTTTAATCCCTTTTAGTAAGAAAGGTAATGAAATAATACCGACCAAAATGGATAACAGGATCACCCCTGCCGCAATAAAGATTATCTGATAGCGCCCAGGGAAAGTACTGCCATCAGTTAAAAATAGCGGTATAGAGAGCGCACCGGCTAAGGTGATAGCACCACGTACCCCGGCAAAAGAAGATAGCCATAATTCTCTCGTCGTATAAGTGGCGAAATCAAGGGGATGTTTTTTCATAAAGAGATGGCTGATTTTCTTCATTAGCCATAACCATGTAAAACGTAAAATCAGTAACGCAAAATAGATAACAAAGACGGCGGCAAACAGCATCCATACTTCAACTTCAGGATCGAGATCAGCTTGAATAACCGAGCTTGTCCAAATAACAGGAAGCTGTAAACCCAGCATAATAAAGACCAGTCCGTTAAAGACAAACTCTAACATTGACCAGACACTATCTGCACGCAAGCGCATCGCCAATGGTGCATTGCGGATCACACCTGATTTACTGATAGTCATACCTGCGGCCACGGCAGCAAGGATCCCGGAAAAGCCAATATGTTCAGCAATCAAATAAGAAGCAAAAGGCAACAGCAACATAAAGACAATTTGAGTGGCAGGATCATCACCACTCCAACGGCTCATCAATCGCAGAGATTTACTATAGACTAACGTTACCGCAATACCCGCTAATAAACCGCCTATTGCCACTTTAAAAAACTCAAAGGTTGCGCCACCCACGGTAAATATCATCGTGCCCATAGCCACAGCAACGGCAAATTTCAGCGCCACCAGACCCGAAGCATCATTCATTAAGGCTTCGCCTTCTAAAACCCCCATGATCCGCTTCGGTATTCGCCCCTTACCGACAATCGAGGATAATGCCACCGCATCAGTTGGCGAGAGAACCGCGGCGAGCGCGAAAGCAGAAATAAGTGGAATACTAGGCATTATCCAGTAAATAAGGTAACCAATACCTACTACTGTCACCATCACCAAAACCAGCACAAGGATAAAGATCTCTCGACCATTTTGGATAAATTCACGTGTGGGGGTTTTCCATCCATCAACAAAAAGTAAAGGAGGGATCAGTAAAACTAAGAAGAGTTCAGGATCAAAGGTGACATGTAAACCAAACTGAGGCCAAGCCAAAAGTGCCCCGATCACAATCTGGATTAATGGTAATGGAATGCGAAAAGGAATAACTTTGGTAATGACACCTGAAACAGAAACTACCAATATTAAAATTAAAATAGTAAAGAAAATTTCCATGCTACCCTTACATGCTTATTTTTATCTAAGAATCTGCCATCTTTCCTGATATGAAAAGAACCCTTGCTGAATGATAAAGAAACGCATCATAAAAGTTTATCTACCATGCCTATCTTTACCTTTCCTATTTTAAACTGAACCCACATCGACTAATGAAGAATGATATAAAATTAAGATTAATCGTATCTTACAAAAAAGCTAACATATTAATGCATAGTGTTATCTATTAACGGCATCAGAAAGAGAAAAAGTATGCTGTTATTGCTGTTTTCTGTTCTAGTCATACTCTTAAGAGGATCAAAAAGTAAAATAGGCTCTATCATTGAAAAATGAAAACAGCGTCAAGCCCCCACAGAGTTATTCGATATTTTTTAGCTGAGCCATCATCACAACATCACAATATTTACCTTCTCTGAAGGCTGCATTACGACGAATGCCTTCCACTTCAAAACCTAATTTTTTATACAAATGAAGGCCTCTTTCATTATCAGCATAAACTTCTAGCTCGATACGTGTTGCAGCCAACCAATTAAAAGCATAATCAATTGCCGTATTAATGAGTGCTTTACCTATACCTTTTCCTGAAAACTCAGCACCAACACCAATACCAAAGCTGACGATATGCCGACGACGAGGATGATTGTCGATGATCAACGCTAAATGACCTGCGATTTGACCGTCAAAAGAAGCAACAAAATGTGGAATATTTTGTTCAGAAAATTCAATTAGCCTTTTTTTCCACATAGTGACTGATGGATAAGGGAACTGACAAGTACAAATATATAAGTCTGGATGTGTATACAATTGCTGTATTGCTATAGCATCTTCAGGCTCACCATGTCGTATTTCTATCTGATGCATTTATTTTACCAAAAAATTAACAATGAGTCTTAACCTCGACAATAGCGAATAAAACTAGATAAATAAATAGCAAAAAAGCGGAATAAAAATATATTCCGCTTTTTATGTTTAAACCTGATGATTTTAATTAAATTGCCCAGTGTCCGGCATAAAATGCCACTAAAGCAATAGCAATTAGAACTGTACCAATATTAAGTTTACGCCACTCACCGGCAAAAATACGGCCAATCACTAAACAGCCAAAACCCAACATAATGCCTGTAACAATATTACACGTTAATACGATAAATACCGCGCACACCATACCTGACATCGCATCGACAAAATCACTAAAATCTAACTTAGTGACATTACCTAACATCAATAAACCCACATACATTAATGCAGGGGCTGTCGCATAGGGGGGAACTAAATAAGATAGCGGTGATAAAAAGAGGATCAATAAAAAGAGAATACCGACCACAGTTGCGGTGAGCCCTGTTTTACCACCTGCTGCAGTACCCGCTGCGGACTCAACATATACTGCTGCAGGTGCTGCACCAATTGCCCCAGCAAATATACTGCTCACGGAATCAGAAGTTAACGCTTTACCACCATTGATAATTTGTCCTCGTTTATCAAGTAAATTAGCTTGTCCCGCCACTGCGCGAATGGTTCCTGTCGCATCAAAAATAGCCGTCATCACTAAAGCTAATACACTAGGTAAAACAAGTGGTTGTAATGCGCCTTTAATATCCATGGCAAATAATAGTGCAAGGCCCTCTTCGCCTAATTGTGGCATTTTAAAGAACCCTTGGTATTTCACGTTAGGATCAAAAATCAATCCAATAATCGAAATCGCAATAATGACTAATAACACACCACCGGGGACTTTACGTTTTTCTAGACCAAAAATAGCAGCAAGACCGGCCAATGACATTAATACTGAAAAAGAAGTAAATTCTCCCATCGCAACAGGTAATCCGGCTAATGGATTTTTCACCACTAACCCAACACTATTGGCTGCGATCAAAAGTAAAAATAGCCCGATACCAATACCGGCGCCATGAGCGATACCAATCGGAATATTTTTTAAGATCCACGTTCTGATCCCTGTTAAAGAAAATAGGGTAAATAGGCACCCCATCAAAAACACCGCCCCCAAAGCAACAGGTACAGAGATATGTTGACCAAGTACCAAACTAAAGGCGGTAAATGCCGTTAATGAAATGGCACAACCAATCGCCATAGGTAGATTTGCCCACAATCCCATTAACAGAGAACCAAATCCTGCCACTAAACAGGTTGCGATAAATACCGCCGTGTGGGGGAACCCCGCTTGCCCTAGCATACTGGGTACGACAATAACGGAATAGACCATCGCCAAAAAGGTTGTTAAACCGGCGATCATCTCTTTACGAACCGTAGTGCCTCGGGCGGTAAGCTTAAAATAATTATCCAGTTTACCTGTGGTTGCTGATTGATTAGCAGACATTACATTCCTCTGACATAAAAAACAGTTCACCCTCCCCAACGAAAACGATTACGTCTAAAATTATTATCACCTCCAATGGTAAAAAAATCATCAGAGGAGTGAAAAAGCAAACGTTTGTTTATTAATGTGGATAGAGTGAGAGAATTTGACGCAAACGATTATCTGGTGCTTTTAGGGTAAGAATCAAGAAAAAAAATACTTTTTTAGCAAAAATGTCATAAAAAGACATTCTAGTGTTCGCAGAAAAAAGAAAAGAGGAGAATAGTGATATATTTCTCCTCTGGTTAAACTGTTTTAGCAACGCTATCACCCTAAAAGGTGAAGCGTACTTATAATCAACTGTTTTTATTAATATCATTGATGTTTATATTAATAATGCTTGGTTTGATACTATAAATATTAATTAAATATTTCTTATGTTTTTATCATTTTTGAACTTACTGTTTTAACAGCATCTTCCCTTGTTTGGCGATAATATTGACTCAGTATTCATCACACTCTGCTTGAAAAACATACACCTCCTTGTGATAAAACTAGATGAAAATAGTGCCATTTGGCAAATCTTTCTTATTTCATTTTATTATTTCTGGATTATTCTTAATAAATCACCAATAAAAACCTTTGAATAGTATGTATCGCATTGATTATTAAAATAAAGATAATAAAAGAAAAAATAATTGAATGGGTGATAAAACAGCAGGAAATTATTGTCTAATTTAATGAAAATAGCGCCCTCTTTTACCTACAATAAGGTAAAAAAGAGCATGCAATTATGATGTATGACGATTTAGAGTGTCGACATGCAAGTTAAAGCGATCCATCGTCGAAACTAAAAATAATCCCGTCATAACCACCAATAAAAAAGGTAACGCAGATGGAGAGATTTCAGACATAGCACCGGCTAAAATGGGACCAGAAAGATTACCAATGCCCCATAACATCGCCGCTGAAGCATTTGCTATCATCAGATCATTTCCTGAAAAGTATTGCCCAATTTGTACCAATGCAATGGTATAAATGGCTCCCGCCGTTGCACCAAGCACTAATAATAGTGGCCAAATAACTAAAGTATGTGGCATAGCAATGGGCAATAATAAGCTTGCTAATAATGTAATGACACCACAAATTCGGTATAGCCGTGTTCTATTCATATGATCAGCAAGCCAACCAAATGGCATTTGCATTATGGCATCTCCCGCCAAAATAGCACTGATCATCATCGCGGCAATCGCTTCACTATGACCAACACTTAGCCCATAAATAGGGAACATAGACAACACTGTGCCATCAAAAAATGCAAAAAAGATAATGCCACCACATATCGCAGGCGCCACTTTAATAAAACGAAGAATAGAAAAGTGCGACTCTTCTGAGTCTTTAGCTAATTTATCGCCCACTTTCTGATCCATCATTAAAAATAGCACGATAGAGATAATATGAAGCAGTACGCTGATTAAGATCGGTGTTTTATCAGCAACGCCATATAACGCAATAATTGAAGGGCCTAACAACTGGCTGATAGTAAACACGGTCGTATAAATCGCTAAAATACGACCTCGCTTATTATCCGCTACAAGTTCATTGATCCATGTCTCCCCCAAACAGATCATCACACCACTGGCAATCCCGGTGATTAGTCGTAATGGGAACAGGAATTCTAATGGCAAACTCCCCATTAAAGGCAATAGACTAATGGCTGATATAATCGTTGCTAATAACATCGCTAAACGTTTACCAAGCCATTGCACAATATAGCGTGCAAAGGGTGAGATGATTAACATTCCCATCGCAGGTGCGGCTGAAATCAGACCAATAATAGATTCACTGATCCCCGCCAAGTTTAGCCGTAAAGCCACCATCGGAATAGTTAATCCAATAACAATCCCTATCACCGCAATACTGACTGTAATAGTAGTAATAGCAAAAAGCTCGGACTGACGATAATTTTGTTGCAACATATTATTTTGTTTCTACACGCTGTAGAAACCTCATCATAGTGAATATTGAATGAATGGAAAATATTGCCTTATTATAGGGGATAAGAAATAGATAAACATGCTTTAAAATATCGCCTGATACGCGCACCCTGTTCACAAAATATTGTCTAAATAGTCTGTGCTTTTCCCGTCTGTGAAGAATTGATGTTATCATCTACAGGAAATTATACTTTTAAACTGACAATATTTTGAATTGGCAATGAACCCACAATCACCGAAAAAGACAAACGAATACCTTGGTAATAAGGTTAAGCAGTTAAGACAATCTCGAAACTTGTCACTTAATGAGTTATCAAGAAAATCAGGCATATCTAAAGCGGCATTGTCCAAATTAGAGTCTGGCGATTCTAATCCTCGCATCGATACCTTAGAAGCTATCGCGATAGCCCTTGGATTTCCATTAGGTGATTTATTTAGTTTTACCCGCGAAGAATATCCTCGCTTAGAGCGACATAAGCCTATCGTTGGCGACTATGCACAAGAATTTAAATTCCGTATTGGCATCGGCAATATTACTGAAATTTGGCATATTGAGATGAAGCACGGGGCAATTATTAATAGCCCAGCCCATGCCGACGGCACCCAAGAGCATATTATGGTCTATTCTGGCAAACTGATGATGCGTTTTGCTAACGATGAAACCGTATTATTAGAAACCGGCGATTTTTATGCCTTTCATGGTAATGCGCCACACTCTTATATTTGTGTAGAAGGCCATATGCGTGCATCAGTTATCATGTCTAGCCCCAATCAACAACACTATCATCATCGCCCTTAAGACAAATACCCATTATATTTCACCGCCATTTAAACTATTATTCTAAGTATTATTAATAATGGCGGGGATAAATAGCATGGGTGCAGGCCACGAGCACGGTGATGTCAAAGCGCTACCTGAATCACGTCTGTTAATTGCTTTTGCATTAACAGGCTCTTTTATGGTGATTGAGTTTATTGGTGGCTACTTAACAGAAAGTTTAGCCTTGATTTCTGATGCAATGCATATGATGACAGATGCATTTGCACTCTTACTTGCTCTTATCGCGATCCACGCAGGTAGAAAAGCAGCAGATCTATTCAGAACTTATGGCTATGCTCGTTTTGAAATATTGGCTGCTGCGATGAATGCACTGATCTTAATGGCGGTGGCTTTTTATATTCTTTATGAGGCTTATCAACGACTCTCTTCCCCTCCTGACATTCAGTCTATGGGTATGCTTGTTGTGGCAATCGCAGGGCTTATCATTAATTTTATCTCAATGAAAATGCTCACCAGTGCAAAAGATGAAAGCTTAAACGTTAAAGGGGCTTATCTTGAAGTGTGGGCGGATATGTTAGGCTCAGTGGGCGTCATTATTGGGGCGGTAATTATTTGGCTAACCGGTTGGCAATTAGTTGATTCTATTATTGCGGTATTAATCGGCTTTATGGTCTTTCCGCGCACATGGATCTTATTAAAAGAGTGCCTGAATATTTTATTAGAAGGCGTGCCTAAAGGCATTAATTTAACTGAGGTAACAGACACCATTAATAATACCGCAGGGGTGGCTAGCTCCCATGATTTGCATTTATGGGCACTGACGCAAAGCAAGTTGATCCTCAGTGGTCATATTGTCTATCAACCCAATGTAGATAGTGAAACATTACGCCTTGCTATTGATAAGCAACTACGTGAACAATTTCATATCAATCATATTACCTTACAGATGGAAAGCGAGGATAAACAACATCTGGAAGATAATCATCATTAGATATTTAGGTTCTGGCTCTCTCGTACCTAAAAAGAGCCAGAACAAACAGTGCAATTAATTTAAATAACTTTCCATCTGTTCAAAAACGCGCAGATCATCACTAAAACGCACTTCTTTTACGTCCTCAAGTTTTTCCACTTGACTCACCATCTGCATTAAACGCTCATCTTTTTGTACTAATAACCAAATACGACTTTTATCGCTGTTTTTCATTGGTAAACATAAAATACCATCGACGTTAAATGCACGACGCGCAAATAGCCCACAAATATGGGTCATCACACCGGGATGGTTACGAACAATAAGTTCTAGTGCGATAGGTTGTGATTGTAGTGACATAAATTAAGCTCCTATCATCTCGATATTTGCCGCCCCCGGCGGAACCATTGGAAATACTTTTTCGTTAATATCAATCATGGCATGAATTAAACAAGGCCCAGGTTTAGCAATTGCCGCTTGTAGCGCCGCCTGAGGATCTGCTTCTTGATTTAAATCACAAGTATCCAACCCAAATCCTTGAGCAATACGAATAAAATCCGTTTGATAAGGGTAGGCTGCGGCATAAATACGCTCATCAAAAAAGAGTGTTTGTTGTTGGTGTACTAACCCTAATGCTTGATTATTTATCAAAATAATCTTTACATCTAACTGATGCTCAGCGGCTGTTGCTAACTCCTGAATATTCATCATGATGCTACCATCCCCTGAAAAACAGAGGATCTTTTTATTTGGCTCTGCCAATGCGGCCCCTATCGCTGCCGGCAACCCAAATCCCATCGTCCCCAAGCCTCCTGATGTTAACCATTGGCGCGGTCGATTCAGTGGATAAGCTTGAGCAACCCACATCTGATGCTGCCCTACATCGGTGGTAATAATCGCTTCATCATCAACACAATTTGCCGCAGCAAGTACGATGCCGTAACCGCTAAGAATATTGTGTGAGTTTTTCATTTCTAAGGGATATTCCTGTTTTAAGGTATTAACTCTATCTATCCATTCGTTGCGCTGATTAATATTAATTAAAGGTAATAACAGCGACAGCACCGCTTTAGCATCTGCATGAATGGCAATATCAGGACGTTTGATCTTACTTATCTCTGCCCTATCAATATCAACATGAATGATCTTCGCATTGGGGCAAAACTTTTCTGCTTTACCAATTGCCCTATCATCAAATCGCGCCCCCAATACGATCAGCAGATCGGCTTCTTCTAAAATAAAGTTGGTACTCCGTGCCGCATGCATACCTAACATCCCTAAATATAGCGGGTGTGTTGGTGGCATTAAACCTAATCCCATTAACGTCATCGTGGTGGGTAGGCTATTTTTCTCCGCCAATTCAATCGCTTCTTTACACGCTTCAGAGCTAATAATACCGCCCCCTAAATAAAGCACAGGATTTTTCGCTTGGTTAATCATTTGCGCGGCTTGGATCACCAAATCGGTATTAAAGGCTGGAGCTGCATCTTTTTGTGGTATCGGTGGCAATTTATCTAAGGTGATAGTCGCTTGTTGAATATCTTTAGGTACATCAACCCATACAGGTCCAGGGCGACCTGACATTGCCAAACGAAACGCATCACAGATAATTTCCGGCAACTGTGCGATATCGCGGACTAAATAGTTGTGTTTGGTAATAGGAATAGACATCCCATAGGTATCAACTTCTTGAAACGCATCAGTCCCAATCATGGCTGAAGAGACTTGCCCCGTAATGCAAACCAAAGGAATTGAGTCTAATTTTGCATCAGCAATGGCTGTAACTAAGTTTGTCGCCCCCGGTCCACTTGAGGCAATACACACCGCAGGCTGACCATTTGCTCTAGCCATACCTTGGGCAATAAAACCCGCCCCTTGTTCATGACGTGTCAAAATATGGCGAATAGACTGACTTTGGCTTAATGCATCATACAAAGGAAGAGCGGCTCCGCCGGGGATCCCCGCAACCGTAGTGATACCTTGCCGTTCCAGTAAATAAACAATTAATTGCGCACCAGTGAAGGTTTTTCCTGTGGCATTATCTTGTTGAGCACCCATTGTTCTGTGTCCTTTTTACTAAGCCGGACTTTATGGGCGGTAGATATGAAAAACCCCGCCCGGTTAATACGCCGGCGGGGTTGCGAAACTGTGTTGATTCGGACCCGTTACGGCGCTTTGCCGACGACCACCACCACACGCACAACAACCACAGCCGCGATGTGCGCTGTTAGTCGTAGAGTTTGTAGTAGAGTAGTGATGATCATGGGTTACCTATCAATTAATGTAATGATGTGTTTGTCTGTTATCTGTATCTAAAAAAACATAACTTCTATAAATTAACAACCTTTTTTTTCAGTTTATTTTTTATCACCGCTCAAAACGAGAGCTAGATCACTTGTTAATCCAAGTAGTAACTCCGTGTTGTAACAGCATAAAAAACCAGAAAAAAACACCAACCAAGAATAAAGAATCGACGCAATGCCATAGTATGGCTATCAGTTAAAACAATCTCGCCAACATCATGAAAGCGCTGCATAAAATTAAAAACAACGTTGCATACTGAAATACCCTATCCGGCATTTTAATCAATAGCCATTTTGATAGAGGAATAGAGATCAAAGAGCCAAGAAACAGCAACAATGCTAAATGGATATCGGTATGGCCATCTTGCATATAAGCCAATGCAGAAGAGCCTGATAATAGAGTGGTCGTAAAAATCGAAGTACCTATCGCTTGTTTTATCGATAGATTGGCGTAACGCAATAATAAAGGTAACACCACCACACCACCACCGACCCCTGTGGCACCTAAAACAACACCTGCTGCAATCGCCGGCAATAACAGTGCCTTAATATTAAGAGGCGCTAATGGGGTTATCTGTTTAGCTATCACAGGTGAAGAAAAAAACATTCTTTGAATAAACAAAAAGAGAGAAAAAATAATGGCAGCCACCACCAGCGCATTAATCCCCCACTCAACTTGCTGCTGATATTGCGTTAATGAACCTAAATAATTGACGAGTAAACTCGCTAAAAAAGTACTTGGCAACATAATGCCGAGGACTATCATGGCTCGTTTAAAGGGAATATTCCCCAAACGGAAATGCATATATGAGGATGTCACTTTCATCAACATTGAAAGTAAATTTGCGGTTGCCACCGCCATTAATGCATTCATACCAAAGAAATACGTTAATATAGGTAAAACAATAACACCACCACCTACCCCCGTTGTGCTAATAATTAAGCCAATCGCCGCACCAACAGCTAATATGGTGATAAATAACATTATTGATTTCCTTGCATTACAGCTTGTCGCCCTTTTAATAGCGCTTTTTCCGCTGAGCCTTTTGCCAGTGTCATATATTTAAAAAACAGCACATCAAAAGCGACCATTTGCAATACTTGCGGTGTGATCACCCCCAATTGTGAATGTTGCTCATCATAAAAATAAGGTAATGTGTAATTCGCTAAGCGCGTAGCTTCATCTTGCCCAAAACGTGTTAAAGCCACTGTGATACAGCCTTCTTGTTTTGCCGCTTTCAGCATTCGATTAATATCCGCAGTATTGCCTCTTGCAGTAACAGCAATCGCCAAATCATCCGCGGATAAATTCGCTGAATAAGCAAGTTGCGCATGGAGATCTGCACTAAATAAGGTGTTTTTATTCACTCGGATCAGTTTATGGAAGATATCGCTCGCAACGATCGCAGATGCGCCCACACCAAATAAAACGATCCGTTTAGCGCTGATCATTTTCTCAGCGAGTAAATCTATCGTCGCCGCATCCAGTAACGCTATCGAATCCTGAATGGCGGTAGTAAATAGATGTCCTGTTTTAGCAATAATCTGCTCAGTCGAGTCTGTTTTGGCTAAATTGGCATAAAGAATATCACTACTGCTTTTTTGTTGTTTTTCCTCTGAGAGATAATCAATTTTAAATTCAGGATAACCGCCATACCCCATTTGGCGGGAAAAACGGATAACAGAAGCACTACTGACACCGGCTTTTTGTGCCAATTCTGCGGCATTCATACTGGCAATATTATCGCTATTTTCTAATAAATAGTGGGCGAGACGTTGCTCTGTCCCTTTGCCTTGTAAGCGCAAATTTTCAAGTTTCTTAGTCAGTGTTGACATTCTATTATCCTTTTTCTTTTCTTCTTCTGACTTATTTTTCTGGATCGGTAAATCCGATTAATATACTGGCAATAAAACCGACAACCCAAGCCCCCAATACTGCGATAAGGAATTTGATGATCTGCCCATCCCCCACCAGTGGAATTAATGATAACCCAGCAGTACCAAATGGAATAATGATCCCAACCTGAAAATAAGCCATTAATGCACCACCCGCAGCCCCGCCAATACAACCTGCAATAAAGGGCTTACCTAAAGGTAAAGAGACACCAAATAATAAAGGCTCACCCACGCCGAAAATTCCGACAGGCAACGCACCCATTAACGTTTTCTTTAAGCGTTGGTTTTTAGTACGTAAATAAACCCAGAAACAAGAGCCTACTTGCCCCATTCCGCCCATTGCTAAAATAGGGAATAGGTAATTTAACCCAAAGGTATTTAAAATTTCAGTGTGGATCGGTATTAAACCTTGGTGTAGACCGGTTAGTAATAAGAATAAGAAACTGCCCCCTAACGCTGCGCCTGTCACAACCGCACCGCCACCATGATTTAATAGTGATAAGGATACGCCTTGCGCTAATAGTTGATTCAGATAATGACCTATAGGTTGGAATACCATAATTGCCACTAACGCAGAAACTAAAATAGTGACAAAGGGGGTTAAAATAAGATCAAGACTCTCTTTTACAATACTGCGAAACCATAGTTCTAATTTTGAAGAAAATACCACCACCATTAAGACCGCGAAGATCCCACCACTATTAGGCTGTAATTTCTCACCAAATAATGTGATATCAGCCAGTCCCGGCATGGCTAATAATCCCGCCATAACAGCACCTATGGAGGTTGAAGCCCCTAACTCTTTAGCCGTATTTATACCTATCATAATAGAGAGATAAGCAAATACGGTACTTCCGATCAGTTTAAATAGCTTAAAGAGTTCAGGAAACTGATCAACTAAGCCGGGTGCCACTAAACGAATAATATTAATTAGCCCCATAATTAAACCACAGCCAATTAATGCTGGGATAGTAGGAACAAAAATAGCCGCCAACGTATTTAGCATACGGCGTATGGAAAACCCTTTTTTCACTGGTGTTGACGCAGGGGCTTCTTCGCTATTATCTGTGTTTTTTTGCATACGTTTATTCATGATTGAATAAACTTTGGCGGCCGTTCCCATTCCTACTATGACTTGATGTTGCTCGCCATTAAATACCACGCCTTTGACACCTTCGACTTGTTTTAATGCTTCGGTATTAAATAGCGAACTATCTTTTAAGATCAAACGAATACGGGTCATGCAATGTGTTAAGGTTGCGATATTGCTAAACCCACCAGCCTGTTTTTCTATTTCTGATGCTAAGGTGTCGAGATGTTCTATTTTATTAGCCATAATTGTGCCTGCTAGAGTTCAGAGGATTGACTGATATTGTTATTCATTAAATAGAGCTAACTGTTGTTGTAAAGAGTGGTAAGGATAGCGTTGTGTCATTTGCTCAACCTTCTCTACACTCAGATGAAGCTCATACATTAAAATGGCTTTTCGCGGATGATAATTAACCATTTTTAATAACTCCGCTGCTTTTTGTGTTGTGATCCCACACACTTCACTCACAATACCTTCAGCACGTCGCTGTAATTTTTCATTACTGGCCACGACATCGACCATCAGGTTTTTATGCACCTTACCTAAACGAGTCATTACACTGGTACTTAGCATACCTAAGATCATTTTTTGAGCCGTGCCACTTTTCATTCTTGTCGAGCCTGTTAACACTTCGGCGCCGACATCTGGCGCGATGGATAAATCGGCTATTTCACTCATCATACCTTTACCGCGGGTAGTAATTGAGAGCGTTAATGCATTGATCTGCTTTGCATACTGTAATGCAGCCACTGTAAATGGCGTGCGACCACTGGCAGCGATACCAATAACGACATCGTTAGAATTTACCTCACGGCGTTGCAACTCTTCGATAGCAGCTTGTTGATTATCTTCAATATTCTCAACGGCTTGAAGCATAGCATCATGCCCACCAGCAATAATGGCTTGTACCAGTGAGGGAGAAACGCCAAAAGTAGGCGGACATTCCGCGCTATCTAATACCGCTAATCGGCCACTTGTTCCTGCGCCGACATAAAAAATGCGTCCCCCTTGACGTAGACGTTCACAAATTTTGTCTACGGCTTTCGCGATTGCGGGTAATTCTTTCTTTACGGCATAGGCCACGGTGATATCGGCACTATTAATTAACGAAACTAACGCTAAGGTACTTAGCTCAGAAAATTGTGTGGTCTCTTGGTTACTTTCATTTTGAAGACATAAACTCAATGCATCATCTTTCATTGTAATAACCTTAATGAAATAGTATTTCAATTAAAATTACATATAATGAAATTTTAATTCAATCTTATTGATGACTATTTTGTGAACAAAATCACAATACCGTAAAAACATTCAACTAAAAACAAACTTAACGCGATGTAAAAAAGATAACTTATTGATAATAAAGCTCTCCTGATTTTAAACAGGAGAGCTGTGAGAGGTATGGCTCATTGATGGCTATTTTGCTGAGCTTAAAAATTCGCTAAATTCTTCAATACTAGGATAAGAAGATTGAGTGCCTTTTCCTGTGACACTTAAACCCGAAAACATAACCGCTTTATTTAACGCTTCTTCAATATTGCCGGTATGCACATAGTAATGAGAAAAACAGCCAATAAAAGCATCTCCAGCACCGCTGGTATCAACGGCATTAACTTCAATGGCGGGGATATATTTCTCAATTTCCCCATTCACCCATAACGCCCCTTTTTCACCTAATGTAACAATGATATTTTTAAACCCTTTTTCGAGTAAAAAGTAGGCTGCTTCTCGAATTTCATCCAACGTATTAATTGGCATACCCGTTAAAATTTCCAGCTCTGTCTCATTGGGGACAAAAAAATCACATTGTGCGGCGATAGTGAGATCTAAAGCTTTCGATGCTGGTGCAGGGTTAAACAATACTGGAATATGATGTTTATTACCGAACTCAATCGCGTGATAGACCGTTTCAAGCGGGATTTCTAATTGCAGCACAATCATACGACATTTTTTTAAACTCACCGCGGCTCTATCGATATCTTCAGCAGATAGATGCTGATTCGCGCCTTTTACGATCAAAATACTATTGGATGATTGAGAGGTAACAAAAATAGGTGCAACACCGCTGGTGGTTCCGGGCACTTTTTCAACATAACGAGTATTAATACCATAAGACTCTAAATTCATGATGGTGTTATCTGCGAAAATATCATCTCCCACTTTGGTTAACATCATCACCTTAGAATTTAATTTTGCAGCGGCAACCGCTTGATTTGCCCCTTTCCCGCCGCAACCAATCTTAAATGCTGGCGCCTCAAGGGTTTCTCCCTCTTTTGGCATCCTATCTATATAGGTGATCAAATCCACCATATTTGAACCAATCACTGCGATATCCATAGTGCCCCTCTCACCCTAATGAAAAAGTTAAAATGTTAGAATAGTTACATTTAGATAGATATATAACAATATCATGTTATTTAAATATCATTTGTGATTGTTATCCCGTTAAAAGCTCACTATTATGTTGCCAAACTAACATGAGTGATAAATAACAATCTTCTCTTAAGGAAACGATTATGCGTCCATTAGCTAATTATATCGATCATACTCTACTTGCTGCAGATACAACTGAAGCACAAATCAAACAATTATGTGCTGAAGCTGTTGAACACGGTTTCTTCTCTGTGTGTATTAACACTTCTTATATCCCTTTAGCAAGAACTTGCCTAACCGGAAGTGATGTTAAAGTATGCTGTGTTATCGACTTCCCATTTGGTGCAGGCCTAACAGCAACCAAAGCATTTGAAGCGGCAGAAGCTATTCGCCAAGGTGCTCAAGAAGTCGATATGGTTATCAACATTGGCATGTTAAAAAGTGGTCGTTTTGATTTTGTAAAACAAGATATTGCCGCGGTAAAAGCCGCTTGCGGAAATACAACACTAAAAGTTATTCTAGAAACATGCCTATTAACTGACGACGAAGTACGTTTAGTTTGTGAAATGTGTTGCGAAGTCGGTGTTGATTTTGTTAAAACATCAACTGGATACAGTACAATGGGTGCCACAGAACACCATGTCGCTTTAATGCGTCAAACTGTCGGTGACAAAATGGGCGTAAAAGCGTCAGGTGGTGTACGTGATCGCCAAACAGCCTTAAAGATGATCAAAGCGGGGGCAACACGTATTGGTGCAAGTGCCAGTGTTGCGATTGTAACAGATTCAGATGCACCAGAATCAAATTACTAATAGCCTAGCGTATCGTTATATGGGATACGCTATTCGATAATAGAAGGATCCTTAGGTGATAGAGACCAAACAGCATGAACGTTTGCGTCGCCTTAGCGAATGCATAAAACGCTCAGGCCGCATCCATCTCAAAGATGCCGCGAGGATCCTTGAAGTATCTGAAATGACCATTCGTCGTGATCTCAGTTCAGATGTTGAAAACCCCTATCCGATGTCACTGCTTGGTGGCTATATTGTCGCGTTGGCACAACCTCATAGCAACCTAATCACATCGACTAGTGATATTATCACCCCGGATCAAACCCAAGAATTACACATTCCTAATCTTGCTGCGGGCATGGTGTCTGAAGGTGATGTACTATTTTTTGATAATGGCCAACTTATTCCGACATTAATTGAGCTTATTCCTGAGAGTTTACACTTTACTGGTATTTGTTATTCGCACCGCGTTTTCCTGGCATTAAGCCGAAAGAAAAATGCGACCGTACTACTGTGTGGTGGCGAATATCGCCCTAAAAGCGACTCATTTTATAATCCCCTCCAGCCTTGTTACCTTGATAACATAAACCCGAAAAAAGCCTTTATTTCCGCAGAGGGTGTCCACCTCGATTTTGGTGTCTCTTGCTACAACATTGATGATCTTCATATGAAAAGAAAAGCGATGGATAAATCGATTCGCAAGATCTTACTCACCAAATACCATGCCTTCGATGAAACTGCCACAGGCAATATGGGCGATTTAGCGCAATTTGATGTCGTGATCACCGATAGAAAATTAACAGATGATTACGAAGCCTATTGCCGAAAAAGCTCAGTTAAAATTATTTATTAACCCAAAAGAAAAATCTCACTGTTCCCTAATTTACTTTTTTTGGTAAACAGAAAGAAAAATCACGCTACTTTTTTAATTGCTAAAGTGAAAAAAAGTGATTACTATTCGCCTGATTTATTATTTTCCATTTCACAGAACTGCAAGGAGGTATCCCATGACAACAACAAATATGAATACTCTTTGCGGACAATCTCAAAAGTAATCCTTTCTTTTTACTGTCCGCCAATCACGTTATTTTTTATCCTTTACAATATATGGATTGGAATATGGACAAGTGTGTTCATTATTTATCTGATCGCGTTTGTTATATCGCCTCAGATAAAACTTGGATTGAAAGTAAAGCAATCCAACAACTAGTAACAACCGCTCAACTTCCTGAAATGGCTTATGTCACTGGCATGCCAGACTTACATCCCGGTCGTGGTTATCCCATTGGAGCGGTTTTTTTTTCTGTTAACCGTTTTTACCCTGCTTTAGTCGGTAATGACATTGGCTGTGGTATGACACTGTTTCAAACAGAATTTAACCATAGCAAACTCAATTTAGATAAAATAGAAAAAAAATTGAGCGAAATGAGTGATATCGCGCCCATCGAATGGTTGATAGATAATTTACCTGCAGATATGCAAAATCATCCATTTGCTCACTCATTAGGCTCTATTGGTGGTGGAAATCACTTTGCTGAATTCCAACAAATTGACCAAGTTATTAATCAAGCATTGTTTACAAACAGTGGTATTAATAAAAAACAATTATTGCTATTGGTGCATAGTGGTTCACGTGGTTTAGGGCAATCTATTTTACGTGCTCACACAGAGCAATTTGGCCATCAAGGATTGGTCGCGAATACAGACGCTGCCAATGACTACTTACAAGCCCATGACCATGCTCTTAATTATGCTAAGCTCAATCGCCACTTGATTGGCCATAGAATGATGGAACAAATTCATACACAAGGAACGGTTATTACTGATGTTAACCATAATCTGGTAGAGCCTTGCGAATTATATAATCAACAAGGATGGTTACATCGCAAAGGGGCGACGCCCGCTCATCACGAAATTGTGGTTATTCCTGGTTCACGTGGTGATCACAGTTATCTCGTTAAGCCTATTATCTCTGAATTAAGCCTTCATTCTCTACCACATGGTGCGGGTAGAAAGTGGATGCGAACGGAGTGTAAAGGCCGTTTATCACATCGATTTACGCCATTACAGCTCTCACGCACAGCACTAGGTAGCCGTATTATTTGTGCTAATAAACAATTAATTTATGAGGAAGCGCCTCAATCGTATAAATCAATTGAAACTGTTATAGAAAGTATGAGGAGTCTTGGTTTAATTGAGGTTATCGCCCGCTTAAAACCGGTTATTACTTATAAAACCAGTGGGGAGATAGCATAATGTTATTACAATTTTCTTCAGCACAAGGCCCCGAAGAATGCTGTATAGCGGTAGAAAAAACATTGAATTATTTTCTAACCGTCACAGAGCAGCGGCAAGTTGATGTGATAATTCTTGAGCAAGAGCCATCTCGTTATGGTTTAAAGTCAGTATTAGTATCGCTTAAAGGTGCAGAGGCTAAAGCTATCGCACAACAATGGTCAGGCACAGTGCAATGGCAATGTACAAGTACTTTAAGACCTAAACATAAACGCAAAAATTGGTTTATCGGTATCGCTTATTTTGACCCACCACAAGAAATCCAAGACACCGAAATTTTATTTGAAACCATGCGTGCCAATGGCCCCGGAGGACAACATGTTAATAAAACGAGTTCAGCTGTCAGAGCGACGCATATTGCAACAGGCATTAGCGTCAAGATCCAGTCTCAGCGAATCCAACATGCTAATAAAAAATTAGCGAAACAGCTTATTGCTTGGCATCTAACTCATTATCTATCCCAACAGCAAGCTTCATTTAATAACCAGCGACACCTAGCTCATCACCGAGTGATCCGTGGTAATGCAACTCATTGTTTTTATGGACGTGAGTTTTTACCAATAACGAAATAACTCATATAAAACTAAAGCCACGTTATTAAATCGTGGCTTAACTGACTAATAAATCTAATAATTAAACCATCACTGTGATCCTAAATAATAAGATCGGTTATACATCTTAGTAGATAGCGAAAATAAAAACGCATCAGCGATGTTAAATGCCATCAGTATAAGATAGAGGGTTATTATTAATTCACTTTAGTGACGATTAGCCATCTATCACGACTTTTAATTACTATTTCATTTAACATTAGACCTGATTTTATACTATAAAAACAAAGCATTAACACTATAGAGTAGTAATAGAAAACATTTTAAAACGATCAAATATGCATCATCAATTATTGATTTATAACGTTCAATAAAGATATATACTTATATTTTAATATCAAAGATGCCTAAAAGTAATTTCTTATCATTACTATATTACTCAATAAACTACTACTATATGAGTATTTTTTAACAAAGCACTATTGTGATAATATTATTAGTGATAATAATTATTTAATTGGCTATCCCTATTTTGCTGACTAACAGTTGATTTTAGTAATAAACTTTGTGGTGACACTTTCAAAATAATCGCAATACATATTAATTCATCAACGGTTATCTTAGTATAACCATTTTCTAATTTTAGATAATATTGCTCTGTCATCCCTAACTGTAATGCAATTTTCGAACTTGATATATTTAATTCTTTTCTTCTATTTTGTATTCTTTTCCCTACCACTGTATTGATCATCATATACGCCCCTCAATGACAGGTAACCCTAATGATGATTCTAGTACAAATTGATAAAAACGATCAATAAAAAGATTACGATAGCCAACAGCTATCAAAAAACAAGCATTGATCGGTAGTAACAATACTTAGATAGATATACCTATAAATGCGTTTTTTAAGTATTAAATTTTAATAATTTACCTTAATAAAGATTATTATCTAAACAAAAGCCTAATTTACAGTTAATGTAATGTTAAAAAATTAATACTTGCATGTATAAATAAAAATATATTTTAAATTTAAAGATAAAAATAATCTCCACCAATAACTATATTTATAAAAATATATCAAATATGATATTACTTATAATATTACCATAGCATAAAAATGCTTTCTTATAAGCATTTCAAAGAATAGAATAATTAGCTATTTTTACTTATAGATATTTTGAGTCTATTATTTGCTTTTTTTTAAATACGACTAAAAATAGTACAAAATGTAAGAATGGTTGTTATTCTATAATAAAACAGATTTACCTATTAGAATCTTTAAAATAAAGATAAAACCATTTTTAATAGTAAAATCAAAAAAAATGAGCGATTAGAGGATGTTTTACCATTTTATTTTTATATTGTATTTAATAGAGTGAGGAAGATGTTTGAGACATTAAAATCACTATTGTTACGTTAAGTATCAAGATGTTGCAAAGAAATTAAAAAACAATGTTATTATAACAGATATGAATAATTAAACATATTTCTGTACTTCTTCTATAAAATAAGATTTTATACGACTATATTAATAAACTTTCGCATTCGCTATCATTCAGCCATTCACTTATTATCTAAAATACCCATGTATACTCAAAAAATCCTACAACAGAAAATTCTAATATCACGATCTGGCGTAAAGGTGATAACAGAGCGCCCCATAAACCACTGTTACTCTTATTAGCGCTTTCCGAGTACCGCAAAGGCCATCCACGACTATTTAATTATGGTAATGAAATTCATCAACAGTTATTAGAATTATTGATTAATTTTGGCCCATCTCGCCGTGAGCATTATCCAAATCTGCCTTTCTGGCGATTAGTTCGCGATGGTTTTTGGGAGTTGCAACTACCAAAAGAGAGCGATCTATCAAAAGATAATAAGCAACCATCGAAAAATAAATTAATTCAGCAAAATGTGTTAAGTGGATTTGGCCAAGAAAGCTATCAGCTTCTTATAAAAAAGCCAAGTTTAATCAATAAGCTAGCACAACAGATTTTAAGTGAACACTTCCCTGATAATGTACAAGAAGTTATTGCTAACCGTCTTGATTTTCCACTACAAGAAATTCGCCAAAACCGAGATCCCACTTTTAGAAAAAATATCTTACGTGCTTACAATTATCAGTGTGCTATATGTGGTTATAATCTACGTTATGATAGCGCCGTGGTTGGCCTAGAAGCCGCTCATTTGACATCCTCCACGCCCTAAAGGACGTGGATCCCTACTGCGTTCAGACTGATATCTGAATCACCTCGGCGGGTTCCTGCTTCGACGGGCGGTCTGACTGCACCCTCCCTCCACAGGCAAGCACGGCATGTCCTGCCGCTAAAATGTTACGTGCCCCGTTGATATCAGCATTCGCTGTATATCCACATTCAAGGCACTCGAATTGACTTTGTGACTGGCGGTTTTCCTTTGCTGTATGTCCACAGCAAGCACACTTCTGACTGGTGTAGGCAGGGGGTATTGCCAGTACCTGACCACCTCGCCAGAGCTGCTTGTACTCAAGCTGACGGCGCATTTCATACCAGCCCTGCTCCAGTATTGAGCGGTTTAAACCAGATTTAGCTTTTACGTTCCGTCCATGCCGTTCTGTCGTACCTTTTGCCGATTTAGACATGTTACTGACCTTTAAGTCCTCAATGACAATCATTGCGTGGTTTTTGCTGATTTCGCTGGTGACTTTGTGAAGGTAGTCTTTCCTGATATTGGCAATATGAGAATGCAGACGTTGAATTTTGCGCTTTTGTTTTTGCCAGTTGGCACTGAATTTGATTTTACGGCTTAACTTCCGTTGAAGCCTTGCCAGCTTTCGCTGGTTGACTTTAAAACTGCTGACGGGCGGGTATACCGTACCGTCTGAAAGCGTGGCTAGTTTTGTAACGCCTGCATCAAGCCCGACTATTGAGGTTGATTCAGGTTGTGGTTCTGTCGCTTCATACTCAGTCTGAATGCTGACGTACCATTTACCGCATGACTGACTGACCGTGACGTTTCTCACTTCTCCGACGACTTCACGACTGTTGCGGTAGCGCATCCATCCCAACTTTGGCAATGATATACGACTATTGGATTGATCGAGCTTCACGCCCTGCGGGTAGCGAAAAGCGTCATTTTTACCGCGTTTCTTGAATCGAGGAAAAGCGGTACGCTGCTGGAAAAAATTCTTGTAAGCCCGTTCCAAATCTTTAAGTGACGGTTGTGATGGGGCTTCCTTCAACCATTGTGTCTCTGTGTCAGATTTCCACTCAATGAGCCATGAAGCCATTTTTGTATAGGGAATGTATTTATTCCCTGCTTCGTAATTCTCATTCTGACGTGCTAATGCCCGATTGAAAACAAAACGACAAGCCCCTGCAAAGCGTCTCATCTCACGCTCTTGCTGACCATTGGGTCTTAACTGGAATTTAAAGGCTTGTAGACGTTTCATATTATCTATTATACTTTGGTCTATAAAAAATGAAACTAATATTCGCCTTGGCAGACATTGTGTATTCCTGATGCACGTCCATTTGGTCTTTGTCACAAAATACCGGCGAAAAATATTTGATCAGGATGCCATTGAAAAATTGCGAGGCTACTTTGCCAGTGTTTGTGCTGATTTTGATGTTGAACTGGTTGAAATGGATGGGGAACGGGATCACGTTCATTTACTGATTAATTACCCGCCAAAACTGGCGATATCTAATCTGGTTAACAGCCTTAAAGGGGTATCGAGTCGATTACCTCGACGTAATCGTCCTGATATTGCCCAACGTGATTACTACAAAGGGGTTCTTTGGTCGCCGAGTTATTTCGCGGGGAGTTGTGGTGGCGCAGCAATATCCATTATCCGCCAGTATATTGAGCAACAGGAAACACCTCGTTAGTTAAAAAACCGCGCCCTTATATCCCCGACCTGAAGGACGGGGTTTTACGGTGCTTTGGATAAAATGGAAGCAATTCGGCGGCCCATGTACTATCAATAATGGGTTGGCATTATGCGCATTACACCACTCTGCCTTTGATATGGGCGCAATCAGTATTGATGATAATATGAAATTATTAGTTTCTAGCGGTGTGAATGGTAATCAAATGGTAGAGCAAGTGTTTAAGCTATAGAATTAGCGAGTTGATGTTAAGTGTTTACCAATATCACTCAATATTTACAACTCTCTTATCAAGAAGAGACTGTATCTTGGCTCGGTTATTACAATACAAACGGTGATATATAAAATCTAATGACCATATCAACCTTTTTTGCGAAAGACTCTTTTATTGCATGGTGTTAGAGGCTGACTTCTACAAATATTTTTAAGATTATTATTTTCTCTTCAAGCAATTTTAATGGTTAACCTTAATGAATTACATAGCGCCATAGTTTTATTTTCAAATTTAGTATATGCCATTGCTGATCCTATTTTGGTAGCAAATATCGTCAACTGCCATACCTGAATCTGCGAGCTTTAAGATATTCACAATTTGAGTTTTAGCAAAACGAACTTTTTTCATTATGGTCTCTGAAATTTTGGGGCAAAATTTAATTATAGCTGTGTCATTTTAGGGGAAGTGGGCAATGACGCATTTGCCTTTCTACTGTATCTTTTGACCACAAGCCTGACTCAACCAATGAACTACAGACCATTGTTCTAAAACCATGTTCACAGACTTCGGTCTTAATATCATAGCCCACTACACGTAATGCATTGTTTACCGTGTTTTCTCTCGGATTGTCATTATCGATAAAGACTAGCGAATGATTACCACAGAATTAATAGACCTGTTTTAAGATATCAATGGTTTGTCGGCTTAAAGGGGCGTAGGTTTGACCTTAGTATACTTGGGAAGACTGAAAAATGGGGAAAAGCCTTGTAAACATTGGATTTCAGATAAAAAAAAAGACGTCCATTGATGTTCTTATGGTGCGAAGGCCGGACTCGTAAAACAAGTCTAACAACATGAAATTTAAACTATATATTTTGAAATATTATTTTTATACCCTCAATATAAATTGATTGGATATATTCATAACGCATCAACTGTAAATAAAGACTTTAATAATCATTAAAAACAAACCATTATCTATGGGTAAACTTATAAACTCATCGTGACTCTCTATAACGAAAAGAGTAAAGTTACAAAAAGGTCAAGATGCACTATAATATCACAACATATTACACAAAAGGAATTCAGTAATGAATTGGGAAAAACTGTTATCAGCAAATAGGTTGCGTTCTTCAAGTTTATCTTTTAATTTAGAAAATGATAGAAATCAATATGAAAGTGACTTAGGTCGAGTCATATTTAGTCCAGCGTTACGAAGAATGCATGATAAAACTCAGGTTTTTCCATTAAATACAAATGATAATATACATACAAGGCTAACTCACTCTATGGAAGTAATGTCTGTAGGGTATTCACTAGGAATTGGTGCCTGTAATAATAAAAAAATCCAAGATAAAATTAGATCAATAAGTGATATTTTTGATAAAAATACCTACAGAATTATCCCAGTGATATTAAAAAGTAGTTGTTTACTACACGATATTGGAAACCCTCCTTTTGGTCACTTTGGTGAAACTGTGATACAAAACTATTTCAGAGCATTATTTGAAGATAATAAATATGAACTCTCTAGTAAAATATCCAATGAACAGAAAAATGACTTTATAAATTTTGATGGTAATGCGCAAGGATTCCGAGTTATAACGAAACTTCAGGCTCTCGATGATTTATATGGACTTAATTTGACTTTTTCAACACTAGCCTCTTATTTAAAATATCCAAATTCAGCATCCCCTAAAAAAGGGAAAATAGAAACAAAGAAAACGGGTGTCTTTCACTCAGAAAAAGAATACCTAGAAGAAATATATAATCATTGTGGCTTAATGGATAAATATAAAAAACCTTTGCGTCACCCTTTAAGTTATTTAATGGAGGCCGCTGATTCTATTTGTTATTCTGTTATTGATATAGAAGATGCATTTAACAAAGGTATAATGACCCTTAATAATATCTTTGAACACTTTGAAAAAAAACTTCAAAAAACCGAAAATAAAAACTCTCCGACTTTAATGAACAAAGTCACTGAACATATTAAAGTCATACTCGATAACAAGAAAAGCTCAGAAAATAAAAAAATAGTTGAAATAAGAACTTATTTGATAGGTATTTTTGTTGAAAAATCACTTGAAAATTTCATCCATAATTTAGATAAAATTGAAATGGGGGAATATAATAAAGAGTTAATTGAAGATGGTGAACTAACTGAATTAACAGAAACATTACGAAGCATTGCTTGTAATATAATTTTCCCATATAGAGAAATCGTTTCTTTAGAGTTAGCTGGAGATGCTGTCTTAAAAGGTTTATTCAATTATTATATTGATTTATTATTTTATGAACCTAAAGGTTTTGATAAAGAAAAAGACCATGATGCAATCAAAAAAATAAAAGAAAAATATGCAAGTAAAGCTGAATCAATGATATCATCAAGTTTAGTTAATGTTGTTAAACAGGAATATATAAAAGAATCGGATAAAAAAATAGATATTTCCGACCTTCATATAGTTGATTTATCAGCATATTTTAAGCTAAAATTAATTGTAGATTTCGTTTCTGGTATGACAGATTTGTTTGCAATTAATCATTATCAAAAACTTAGTGGACAAAAAATTTAAATATTATGAAGAAAGACATCATTAATACTCAAGCAAATACGTTTAATGATTACCTAGCGGATAGGTTCCCTAAATTCGCCAAGCAAATAATCAACGTGCTGTTGGAGGAAAAAAATGATGTTTTTCTCTTTAGTGGCATCATTAGAGATTATTTTTTATATAAAGATAAATCATCAAATTTTAACGTAAGAGATATTGATATTGTTGTATCTGACATTGATAAATTTCATTCAATATTTAAAAATAAAATACAATATAAGAAAAACTCATTTGGTGGCTTAAAATTATACTTTAACGACATTAACATTGATGTTTGGCAAGCTAACTTAACATGGGGGTTAAAAAATATCCCACAAAAAAATAGAAACACTACTAATATAATAGATATTCTACCTCAAACTGTTTTTTTTAATTGTTCATCTATTCTCTTTGATTTTCAAAATAAAAAATTCATTGAAAATGATGACAGTAGCTTCCAACTTTTTCTAGATAGTAAAACATTAGATATCGTTTTGGAAGAAAATCCATTACCAGAACTATGTATTTTAAATACTATTTATTACACAAAAAAACATAATTTAAATATTAGTTCAAAATTAGCAGATTATGTAAAAGATAAATTTTCAAAAATAGAAAAAGATAGATTTCTATATATACAAATGAAACATTTTAATAAAATAGCACTTAAAATCAATGAGTTAGACAAGGAAATAGAAGAGTTAGCTAACCTAATTAAATAAAGTTAATACATTTATTTCTTTAATAATTTATTAGTAATTTAAGATTATATTTAATATTTTATAATAACGTTAACTATTTTTAGTTTTATAGTCATTGATTAAAAATCAGAATATTTTTTGGGTAATACAGCTATTTGCCCCCAATTTAGTTCCTTTGTCCAGAACCCTGTTCCTACTGAACTTATGGATGCATAAAATACAACAATACGCCCTTCAACCTTACCCTCAATTATACCTCGTGGTACGGCAACTTCATTCCAAACCCACACTCTAAAATCAGCGTACCTTTTGGGTTGCCTTAATTTTAGCCATATAGTCAAATATTTTGTATGCTTATCAATAGATTCTATCTCACCAAAATAAAAATTTTCAACATTAACTTCATCATCTATATCATTAATATTTTTCAATGAATCACAAAATAAATAACGTAGTACGTTTCCCGATTTATTTACAACAAATATTTCTCGATAATAATTTTGCCTAAAATTAGCACATAATGACTATACGCTAGTCACTCTGCTTGGTAGTTTAAAAGATTATCCATTGAATCTAGAAACAGGTATATCTACCAACCTACCATCGCTACTTTCTAGGCTACTTTCATATTCTGACTCGCCACTATCAAAATCATCATAATTTTTATTTTCAGACCGTTCTTGCTTAAATCCATCGATAATAATTAATTCTTCATCTTCGACAGCCTTCTTTGCTTCCTCTTCTGATGAATAACGTTTTCCAAATATTGTACCACTTTTTAGTAAACAGAACGGTACATCTTGGTCCGGTAAATGCCAGAATAAAGCATCTCTACTATTAGATATCATTGAAATTGAAGGGCCCGCTGGTACCCTAATTAATGGTTCATAATATTGCGGGCAAATTAGATACCCTTTCATATCTAAACTATAATCAAGTGGCTCAACTTCATTTCTAATTAGTTTAAGCACGCTATGCTCTTTTTTTATCCATTTAGGATCAAAATATGCATACGCTATTCTTCGATTAGCTATAGAATCAATTCCAATAATTTATTTAACATCCCATGACAGTTATTTAACTAATAACTTATCCAGTTTACGGGAACCGATGTAATTACGTTGGAACTCTAATACTTCTTCAATTACATACGAAATATGATGATTAGTATCAAAACTAATCCATTGTGTAGGATTCCCTTTTATTAACATATTACTACATTTTTCAATTTGTTCATCACCCCAACTAAAGCTAGCTCCTAAAAAATAAGGTGAGTTTACTACCATGCGAGCAAGATCATACATTTGTGCACCTTTATTACCTTGCTGTTTTGAATGGCCTCGAGCAACAAAATATTTATTCTCTATTGTATAACGAATTTTCCCATTGGCATGTACTGCTTTAATTCCATCCCCACCTTTTGGATTTCTTATACCATAATCAGAAAATATTATAGTGGATGCCAAATCAGAATATATGGACTTCCATACATGCATTTCTTTACGTACTACAAAATCTGTAGAATCAGTGTCTTTAACTGCGTCATTAATTATGATAGGAAATGAGCACCCAGCAAGCATTACATTCCTAAAATTAAAATTTTTTGTTATATTCAGTAAATTTGTTAAGTCATTACTAATTGAAACTATTGATTTATTTTTTACATCTCCAAAATCAAACATTATTATTACTTGAGAAGGTGATAATCCAAGAGTATTCAAGATTTCATCAAGCATTTCAGTGAAATAGTTAGTATCATTTGCATCATCAATTGATACTGAGTCAATACGCAAACAATAAATTGTTTCAACACTTACATCCAATCCTACTAATGCCTTTTGGTAATCCAAGATATCCCATCGATCAAAACCAATTACTGGATAAACTGTTATTCCTTTCTTAGTTAATGCTCTATACATATAGCTAAGGATATGCTCACCAGTTTCAGTATAACTATCAGCTTTCCAATCAAAAAAATCAAAAAATAATGATGGCGATGAATTAGCACTGGAAATTCCATTTGCTATTAATTTTAGATAATCTTTAGTTAACTGAGATGATTCTCTAAGATCTTTCAATTTTTTTGTATCTTCAGTAATTCTAGGTATTTCAAAAAAAGGGCAAATTGCACTTGCATATTTACCTTTTAGATTTTTAATTGCATCAAACTCGCCTGTTTTTGCTCTAAGAATTGGTACATACGTAGGGTACATAGTTTGTTCTCCTAAAGACTAATTTACTTTGATTGATTCTAAAATCTTGCTAACCTCTCCTTGACCTATCAGTTCATTAAACAAACGATAGTTACCACTTTCTCGTCTAATTCTTCCTGCTATTATTGCAGGATTAATCTTCAGTTCTCTGGATAAATTATCAATTGTTTCTTTTGATGGTGAAGAATATGCATCACTTCTTTTCCAAACAGCTCTAGGTATAAATGCCTCTCTAGCTAATCTGTTTGCCTCGGATTCTCTTTTATCATTTGAAGTAACATCAATATCATCTAAAAATGTCTCACTAGAATGAACATGCTTCCAAATATGAGATACTTCATGAAGTAAGGTAAACCAGAAGTTATCGAGACGATCATACCTTAAAGATAATCCAATAATAGGTAAACCATCTACATCCTTTAAAGCTGCACCATCAATCCTAGTTCCTTTTAAGCTAGGTTCAATAATAACTGCAATACCATGTTTCTCTAGAAATTCTATAGCTAATAAGGGCCCTGTTTCAAACCAACTTAACTGAGCTAAATCCCTCAGAAAATTAGTAGAGAGTGTCGTTGGATCGAAATTTCCAAGTGAAGGTTTTTTTTCTCGTGCTCTTTGAACAACTCTACTAACCCAAGCATATAATGCATATTTTGTTGAAGGTGAGTACGCATCCCCCGAAAGGGTTCTTTTAAATGCAACAGTTCCGGTAGACCATGCTGTCTGATTAATAAAGTCTTTAACTAAATCTTCCGTTGATTTTTTTATTTTATCAACACTATTTGATATCCACCCTCTTCCTATCATTTCTTTTACAGGAAATTTTGACCAATCAACATTTTCAGTATTCTTTTTCGCCTGTTCACTATATATACCAACAAGCGTATCAGTTGAAATTCCCAAACCAATCGACAATGCCTTTATCATAGGTACTGTTAATGGTCTTTTCCGTGATAATATTTCAGAAACTCTACTTTTAGTTCCCAAATAAGGAACCAAATCTACCTGCTTAAGACCTTTTTCATGCATACGGAAAGTAATAGCATCAATTGGGTCTGGCGGCTCAATAGGATATTTAGAATTTTCATAGGATTCAACCAGAGTAATAAGTAATTCCAGTTCATCATTTTCGCTAGAGTTTAGAGTTGGCATCATTGACAGTAAGGAATATATGCGCTCTAGATATTCTTTATGTTGAGTTTCCGTACGGATAACTTTAATATTCATCAACATTACCCTTTATTGAGGTAATAAGAACTACTAATTTACTGAAATCTATAATTGTTTCCACCTTAAAATTAGTATTGCTTACCTGAAATAAATAAACTTTATCTTTAAGATTGATAACTGTTGGAAATTGTTTTTCTACTTCTTCTTTTGATTTCCAGTAGCTCTTAGCGATTTCTGTTGACCACAAATCGCTCCAACGTTTACATGAAGGTTCTATATCCACAAGTTTTTCTAGTTTATCTCGTCCGAGTAAACGCATTGCCATAGATTTAGTTCCTAACTTGGGAACATTATAGATGCATAATGATAAACTATCAACATGTTCCCAATTATGGAACATGTTTTTTTATAATTAATACACAATTTACGTACTAAAAATTGTGGCTCTATAAGCTCATTTTACAAAAAGTAGGCCATATACTACATAAAATCTAATATATCATAATTTTTAAGTTAAATATTCCACTTAAAAACAAATCTGTTAGCTTTTAAAATATCCATTTTTCAATATAAAAATGAATATGTTATAGAAATTAACCTATTATGTTATTACTCAATATATGTAATATCATAAAGAGATATAAGGATTACTTCCCAAACCCAAACGCCTCCACAGCCTCTCCCTATTCACACCCAAATAATCAGCTTCCCACTGCACCATCAACCGCCTTTCCTCAATATGCTCAGCTTTATGAATATAAGCAGCCCTCACTGAGTTGCGCTATTGGTGGCTCATTTGCCTTTCTACTGTATCTTTCGACCACAAGCCAGACTCAATCAACGAACTACATGCCATCGTTCTAAAACCATGATCACAGACTTCTGTCTTAATATCATAGCCCATTACACGTAATGCACTGTTTACCATGTTTTCTCTCGGATTGTCATTATCGATAAAGACTAGCGAATGATTACCACAGAATTGATAGACCTGTTTTAAGATCTCACTGGTTTGTCGGCTTAAAGGGACGCAAGGTTGACCTTAGTATACTTGGGAAGACTAAAAAGTGGGGAAAAGCCTTGTAAAACAGGGATTTCAGATACAAAAAAAGACGTCCGTTGACGTCCCTCGATGTTCTTATGGTGCGAAGGCCGGACTCGTACATAACACTTAACCTCATGATCTAAATTAAAATATAGAAGTATAAATTTATTTATACCAACACATGTACCAACAGATGAAATTCTTACTTTTTTTGATGGTTATCTAATACAGATAATTGTGATGCTGGTGGTTCTGTATAAGTTATCAGATATTAGTGTCTGTGTAACATCAATATATTCTCTCCTTCTCGAATATTAAAAAAGTTAATCTGAACTTTATTGGTAGCTAGTCCGAAAAAATAAAAAGAGATAGTAACTAATACAGTTTTTCTTGAGAAGAGAATAAAAGACCAGCATTGACATACACAATACAAAAAACATCAACATTGAAGTGTGGCTTGATCATACCTACGGAAAACTACGTACTCCTAAATACCTCAAGGCAGAAGAGTTTAATGCAGATGGTATCACGGACAATGCTTACGTCAGAAAATTCTATAGCGTGGCTAACATCACATTATCAGCGTTCATGAATACGGCTCCAGTAAACAAAGAGGGCCATCCGTAACTTCTCTGGGCTATCGCCCATGACGGCGCATTGCTAATGGGCATTGAGTCTGATAATCAGGGACATCCCTGCCTAACAGGCTTTAAACCTGCCCGTATTGCCGGCGAACTTTTATTAAAAGACGGCAAATACTATATCAACTCAAAATCTGGTCGGTACAGCCGAGGTTATGCTAACACCGAAGACTTACTGTGCAATGCCATCAATAAATTCAGATCTACATTCAGCGAAGAAGACATTCAAATGACATCTGTACCCTTTATGTAACTATGATGTAAAGGTTGGCAGAGTAGCTTCATGCTGGCGCGCCTGTCGACAGGTTAGGTATCCAGCCACAGATGAAAAATATTCAGCACAGTTTCAGTTTGCGGATAAGGATGACGATAGTCTGCGGTAAACCAAAGCCTTTACTAAAGGCATTAACCCGACCTGAACAATTGAGCACAAATTCCATAGAAACGTCCTTTAATGCACATACGTATTATTTCATGAATCCCAAAAGAACAATTTAAAAATAACATCTCAGTTTTCTTCATCTTCGAAGTATAATTGTGGCCCTCCTGCAAGACGATAACTTCCCCTGACGTCATCCATATCTTTCTCTTTGTAGAAAGGTTCTGCAAAATGTTTTTCATAAACATTAATAAGGCTTTTATTTCTGGTCGCATGGAATCTTTTTTTAACATCGTGAGCTTCCAGCACTTTTATTTTATAGCGTTTCCTGACTGAGTTATTGTCACAGAATTTTTTTAGTGATAACTGGCTGTCTTCGCTCAGTTTCCCTGTGGTCCAAAATTCTACATAAATGTCAGCTTCTGGCTTCTCTTTTTTGGCGGCATCGAAGAATACAGGTACCTGATCTCCTATCCAATGCTTAACGTCTTCATGCTTGACAAAGGAATAGGGTTTATAACCTTTGCATTCAATGAACCTTACTTCCTGATATCCCTTAGCGATGAACACATCACTTTCTGCTTTTTTACCATCAGCAGAACGGAAAACTTTTCCTATCTCAACGATACCTTCATGTTTCATCACTTCAGCAACAAGATATTCGAAGAGCGCTCCCTGCAGCTGTGCAGCTGCACCTTTAACATTCGTTAGTGCAACCATAATAGAATCAATTCTTTCCAGATTCGAGCTGGAATTTGTGAAGTAATAAAACAAAAAATCGTTCAATTCACGCAGTGACTTTGCAAACTCTTCACCGAACAGATTTTCAGGTGTAGCGGGGATAATGCCTTCCTTCTTCAGAGCATGAAACGCATCTTTGTCGAACTGACTGGCGGCCAGCATAAAAAGACTTTTTCCTATGTTTCTTATACTCCTCAGCGATTTACATTTAGCTATAAAGGGCTGTACTTGGGCCAGGGTGACTTTGGTCCCCAGCAGAACGTCACAGGCAAAAAAACCTGGTTTGTTTGCATCGCTCCCTCGTGTAACAAGAGGAGACAGATAGCTGGGACCTGTTAAATCGAACAGATAGTTTGAAATAGCAGGTGACTTTCCTTCTTCATCCTGCCTCGTCCTTGCCAGGTTATAGCTGATCAGATTGAGGTTCTGACTCCACTGAACCATCGTCGTGATGAAAATGCTCTCTGTCACCAGACGTGCGTGTATTTGTCTCGAAACGAAGTCATACCGCCTTTCATCTTTTTCTCTGAGTGCGATGCATTCTCCAATTTCAGGAAGAATAATTTCAATACATAAACCGATTTTCACCAACCTTTGCCACACTATACTGAACGGAATTTTTTTCTTCATAGCTACAGGTGAGCCGCTTGCAGCACCAAAATCACGTTTAGGAATGATTCCGCCTCTGGCCAGAAGGGCGCTCAAAGCAAGACCCAGTGCTGAACCACTCTCTATTAGCTTATCGGTCAATACCTGCCAAAACTCATCGCTACCATAGGAATTCCTGAGATATACAAACTGCTCCCTCTTTGGGAATACGTTTTTAATGCTACTTATCTCACCAGCCAAGACAGCCCGTGAGATAACCTTCCTCGCATTTTCAGCAGAGATATTTTTGCTTTGAATCAGCAGATTCGCCAGCGTTGAACTAAGGCAGGGGCCTTCACGCTTTAAAAGGGAGATGAGTGTCATAGTATCGTTGTCACACTGCGCAATTAATAATTACAAACATAACATAGTAAACTCTCTTTTAAAAAAGATATTCACTAATTTTTTTAATATCAATAAGTTATTGGTGCAACCTCATTATTAAGTCATAAATTTGTCGCGATTACTATTTTTTGGTTTTTTATTCTGATTGTTTGATGGGCATATTTCTGGCTTTTGCAGCTGCAGCGGTGACTGGTTGCTGGAACGACGAACTACTTCGTTCCCGGTAGTAAACATCGGAAAATTAGGAATACTGCAAATACTATTTCTGCTTAGAGGATCTCGGGAAGTGACGTTTTTATCTAATCCGTATTCCTGTAGGGCAGTTGTTCAACATCCATCATGACTTCAACACGTCCACATGATCATCTTAACGTACAATAACTTTCGATATCTTAATTGTTTTCTTTTATGACTTCAGTAAGGGCAACTTGCGTGCTTCCAGTACCAGCAAATATTTTTTCCGTCGTACTAGGTTTTGGCCTTCCAGCATCGATAAATGATCCTTATCTATTTAAACGCCAAATCTCGGATAGTTAATTGATGTGATTTTCCTTTTTCTATCTGCCCCCTAACAGTAAAGTCTAGCTCAGTATGATGTATTAACCATCATCGCTGTTCATTCCACGAACGTCTATCGAACGAGACTCGCACAATGTAAACTATTGTATCAAAAGAATTTTTATCGATTTACTTGATTACTGGCGAGTGCGCTACCAACGTAGTATTGAATTTCTTCGGCGCTGTTGAAGCAACGATGGTTACCACCTAATGCGGTAAGCATTCGCAGCCCCATACACGACCTCATTCCTAGAAATGATTTGAATGGTTCTGCATCCGAAAGCGTAACGAATAAGGATTCAATACGCTCGTCGCAAGATCTAATTAGTCGCCTACCTGTTTGATTTGGGACGCAAATACAGTTGCTAACAAAGCAGCAAACTGATCTATAGCAGTCATTACCAGCTCCTTTATATCGGGGGATTGGTATGCATTCCACATTCTTCGAAAGAAATATAGCCAGCAGTTTGTCTGCATGCTCTGAGTATTCGTTAGTGAACGTGGAGCACCTACTTGAAAGCAAAGCAGCAATCATCAAACCACATGATTTTGGCACAATATCCGTAACAAGTAAGTGCGCTCTGAATCACTTCGAAGTATAAATCTCAGGGTTTAAATGACTACAACTAAAATTATTTTCCCCAGCTACCGACATCTTCGCCAACTCTGGATTATTAGCCTCAAAGATCGATAACGGTAACTCAACCTTACGGCCGTTTTGATCTTCCACCGCTTTAACCACTTCAAACTCAGCAACATCCTCACACGGAATTTCCAATCCAGTAAACATGGCACGCGTTGCGCTAGAATCGCCAAAAGGTTCTACTTCCAGTACCGTATCCCCTAATACTTTTCCTTGCCCATCTTTCATTCGCAGCGTGAGTTCAAGTGCACCAAACTCCGCGTGGTCTAGAACCATATGGTTGCCGCCATTATCGAGGGTAAATGAATAACCACAGTAGCATTGGTTAATAAAATTTGAGCTCGTATGTGTGATGCTTGCATAACGCTGTTGTTCTTAAGCCAAACTAAATGCACTGAATGCCAATAATCCTATCGCAAATACACTTTTTATCTTATTCATTACATTACCTTTTGTTATCTTTTATCGTCCTCGCTACCGCAAGTGACGGCAGCGAGAATGTTATTTATTGTTGATTGGTTTGCAGTCCACCTTTAGTACGGTCTTTTTCTTTCCAGCGCGGTCGATTCTTGCCTGAGAACTCTTTTTGCATACTCCAATACCCAATGGGGTAACGGGCTACAATCGTCCCACCAACACCAATATCGACCGAGGAGTACTGACCATTATTAATGGTTCCTTTTTGGACATAAGCGTTAGGGCTACAAGTGCCTGTATCGCGTTGTTGCCAGTTTCCATCAGTTCTTGCCACGATATAAAAATCACCAAATGCACAACCTGACGCAGATTTATGATTCAGTACAGCAACATAATGTTTGGTTGAGCCCACATCCTACAAGTACTATTCTGGCTTCCACACACTTGCCATAAGGTTTTACCGCCATCGCCTCTATATTCCCAAATGGTATTTTTAGGGGGCTGGCTGGTGGCAGAGGCTGGTGATGTCATCAACCACAGTGAGGCCAATACAGTTACAACTACATATCTTTTCATTATAAATTCCTATCAACATAAATAGAAACGTCAGATTGACGCTTTATGAACACCGTCTAATGGGTGCTTGGTTTTCCCTGATATGGCGTATTCGGTGGCTATCTTGTGAATGGTGAATAAGGTATCCACAACAAAAATTGCTGATCATGTTTAATGTTATGGCTAGCGGTTTAATCGCACTGAAACCCAGTGACGAATTCGCCGATGAAGATAAAAAGCAATACCACTGGCAATAAGCAAATCAACTAGCAATATCGTGGTGGCGATACCTTCAGTAAAACCGTATAGCCAACCGGATGACATGATGATCAGTAGGCTAGAGAGGGCTAATCCGATAATGATGGTAGATATAATGGCAACTAATTTGGGGTTGAAATGGATTTTATAATCAATCCCCTTAAAGGCGCTCAAAACCCACAAGCCTAATTGCGCCAAGAGTTGTGGGATAACCAACGCCAAGAGATATAAAACGAAGTACATCAATGTGATCCCATACGGGTTCATGGTAAGGGCGATAAGCTGGAAATGTGTTAGCAATACGCCCGTGATCCAAAGGCATAACAAAATACTGATAACGATAGCGATCCGTTCTAAACCCAACTGTAAGTGTGAAACGGTATTCATATTTTTAAGCTTCCTTATGTGATGATAAATTCACGGTATGAGGGTGATTTTGAATGGGCATGGCCCATTCATGACCGCAATCGCGGCACATCCAGCCCGTGCCCCATGCAATGATGTCTTGTTCAGAAGAACAGTGAGGGCAATGTGTGGGATGCGATGCTGGTGGGGTTAATAGCGTCATGGTCGGCTCCTTTCTTTGAGTGATGGAAGAGCGGTAAGTACTTGTGATATCAATCTAAAATGCGGTAATGCCGCGATAAAACTGTTTTGTTGTGACAGCTGCATCACTGTATGTTTCGGTGTGAAAGGGATATTGAGCGGCTGAACCTGTTGGATATCCTCCAACAACAAGACATGCACTTGCTGATGATATTCAGCCAATAAATACCATTGGCCTTCGCGGTAAATCAGTTGATAAGGTTGTAGTGGATTAAAACGACGCTCAGGCGTGAGTAAGCTAATAGATTGCTTACTGGTAATGGCATACACCAATTGATAGAAATGGTCGGCATGCAAAGCCGAAATCTTATGGGCATGATGCCAAATCAAACAAGGTGCATGGGGCTGTTGGGTTAACAGTAATCCCAGTAAGCGGCTGTCTAGCCCCGGAAACAATCGAGTCATCCCAATCTGTTTCACAAAAGTTAGAATATCTTTGTCTCGGTAAGCTTTTAGCGTATTGATGGGCAAGCGATAACAACCTTGCCAACCTTCTACACCCAGATAAGCCAAGCGTTCACGTAAATCCCGTTGTAACGTGCGTTCAGAAACATTGAACTCTTGGGCTAAACATGAGAGCACAAGGCTTTCTCCTGCCATTAAGCGGGCAATCAGCGCAGAGAGTCGCACAGCCATGCGGTCATATTTTCGGTTAATCTGAAACATAACGTATTACTCTCAATAACAGACGTTAGGAAATTAAGAAGTGAGGGAGTTTAACTTAGGGGATTGACAGGTTATGTCTGTTGGGAAAAATTATCATTGGGCATTTTAGTGAAAAATCACTATAAGTAATTCATTGATAAATAAAGTTATGCTTTTTATTTGAACGATAAGAAAGTAAGGCGTAACGACACAACCTGTCAGGGTGGGAAAATTAGTTGGGTTGGCGAGGAGCGAGTTGGTTAAATAAGGTATCCGCCATCACCCACAGGGCTTTATTGAGTTTGATATCTCCATCAATCCCATTCACCGAACGAGTACGAGCGCGTTTACCTTTTGCAGTGCGGCCTGATAATCCTCCTTTAATCAGGTTTTCTTGTAGACGTTGGTACACCGTCCAAAGGTCTTCTTTTTTATCTTCAAAGCGTCGAGGCTGTAGAACTTGCTCTCGCGTGACGGGCTGGAACTCTTCACCAAAGCGGTAGGTCAAAGCCGCTTCAGCAAAGGCTTGCTGGGCGGGTGGAGGTAACAATAACGACTGCATACTTTCGCGTTTTTCAGCCACTTGCTCAAACGTATCGAGTACCTCATATGCCCCTTCAATCACTTTCCCCACCACATCCCCTTTATGGGGGACACGCACTTCACCTAATACATCACCGCACACCAAACCGTTGGAGCATACAGCTCTAAAGAGTCCCGGCAACATCTGGTAGCTACTCGAACCGTCATGGCTATTAAGCAAAATAATTTCAGGCACTTGTACGCCCGTAATTTGGTCATGTCGCCGCAGCCTCAACATATGCTTGGTGTGCTCTCGACGGCTGACATCACGCACTCGGGTCTGGCAGGCAAAGAACGGATAAAAGCCTTCTTTTTGTAGGCTGTCTAACAAGGTGATGGTGGGAATGTAAGTATAGCGTTCACTGCGTGACCCATGCTTATCTTCGGAGAAAACGCTCGGTACAGTACGGAATAACTCTTCGATAGTGAGTGGACGCTCACGGCGAATACTGTTAGCAGAGCCAAAACGAGACGCTAATAAACTCATGATAAAACTCCTGATTAATCAATTAAATGGAAAATGGCAGCGGATTCAGAATGTTGTAGGGCATAGTCACGCAGTTGATAAAAGCGGTCGCACATCACTTCGCTTTTTGTTTGGAATGACCAGATGCTGTACAGGATAAGGCATACGGCAATCCCTGCCGCTTCTTGGCTCACGGTGGCTTCATTGCCGTTGTGCATGTTGAATAGGGTTAAGGTGTCTGCGTTGATATCGGGGTAGATAAAGGCACCGCCATTATTGAGTGAGCCGTACTCCCAGTAACCGCCATGATACTCATCGCAGAATTGACCCATCGTGGTGAAGATGACCACTTCAAAGGTGGCCCAATCTTTTACTGCACCAAAATGGTTGAACCAAAAATCAAGGCGTTGCTCATCAAGGACGAGTGTCATTGCAATGGCGGATTCAGTTGTGTTATTCATAAGTTGAGACTCCAATAAAAAGAAATAAAAAAGCGCCAATCCCGTTAAGGACTGGCGCTGAGAGTGATGAATAATTAATTAACGTAGGAGGTTAAAAGAATAGGCTCCACAGGGATTTAGCGACGGAAACGATGCTGTTTTTGACAGTGCTGATCGTATGTTTTATCAATGGGGGTAATGGAATGATATTGATTATGGTATCGACGATATCACTAACACATTGCCCAAAATTGTTACATGCGGAGTCTTCCACGGATTGTGTCCGATAAGTGTTATTCAGTTGCCTAGCCACACCGCTACTGGCTTTCGCCGGTAACGCCTGTATTAATTGCTCTGCTAATTCAGTGAGCTGAAAACCTTCTGCCGCAGAAACCGTCATCACTGGATGATGCGGTTTAAATGCTGTTATCACAGCTTGTTGCTTTAATTCTAAGTTAGCAACTTGTTCACGGGATGGTTGGTGGTACAGTTCATCCCACTGGCGACAGGGCTCTATTTTGTCAGCTTGGTTCAATACAAACAGAAATCGTTCAGATTGATAACCACATTGCTTAGTGAGAAAGCGATAACATTGTTCATCAGAAGACCATGCCCTATCATCGGCTTTGAGTACCCAGATGATTAAATCCAGTTCTGGCAATAAGTTACGGTAGAGCTGGTGGTATTCTCTATCTCGCTCAAGGCTTTCTCCCACACCGGGTAAATCAACAAAGGTGAGTGTATGGTTGTTCATCACCATACTGAAGCGTTGAGCTTGGCGTGTGCAGCCGGATACATCACTCACAGGTGATAGGGTTGATTGGAATAGAGCGTTGATAAGGCTGGATTTTCCTGCTCCGGTTTTACCCATCAGGCCGATGGTGGGGGAGTAGTTGATGAGTTTATTCAAATGGGATAAAAACACATCCTTAGCCCCTTTAGGGAGGAAAAGAAAATGATTTTCGAGTTTATTCATCGTTGCAACCTTAATATATGTTAAGTTCGCATAGATGATATATATTTGAAATTTATTTCATTTTTTCATATTCATCAATAATGAAGCTATTTAACCACTCCGACGCGGGTACACCATAGTTAAGGGCTAACTCTGTCAATTTAGTTCTTGCCTCTGCTGAAAGTTGAATATCTTTCGGTGTTTTTTTTGGCCTTACCGAACCTTTTGATTGAGTAGTTGTTCTGTGTTTTCGCTCATTTCGAGCTAGGAGTAATTTTTTATAGCGCTTATCTTTTTCATCTTGGGGTGATTGCCATAAATAAAAACCAGTCACAATGTAAAGATAAAGCTCTTCACTATCCTGATATTCGGTTTTAGTCAATGCTTTACTTTTGACCAGATAGTTATAGACCCACTTGCACATTTTTATATCGGATGGTTTTAACCAATCAAAGTACTTGTAATGGCAGGTTTTCTTAATTACGTCATTTCTTAAGTAGTCAAGCATACTATATATATCAGTAACATAATCTGAGTATTGAAAAGCATTAAGCCTAGCTACAACAAAGTTAATATATTCAATAGATTCTACATATCGCCCTTCATGACTCTTCGGTGCAAAAATAAATTTCTTATCAAAAAAACCGTTCGTTACTGTTTTTATAACACTACTAAAGTCGTCCTTAACTGTGAGATCTGTTAAGTAGTTTCGTATTTTAAACATATAAAAATTAGCGTCTTTGCTGTTGCTCAACACACGCCATATGAGGTAACAAAAAACTTTATTCTTTCTCATATAACCATAAATTTCGTTCTCTATATATGAATAATTCATCGTCATGAAAACCTCATTTTTTTATCAATTAAAATATGATGATTATTTTATTATACGGTAATAAAAAACCATTAAAACCACCAATAAATAGCTAATTAAAACACATTTTTATTCATGATTTAATCGTGATATTCATGTTCTTTCATTCCTTAATTTTAAAGGGTTATACATAGATTATTAGGCTTATACTAATACAATAGTGCTGTTTTTATTGATAAGCATACTAAAAAAATAATTCTAATATTGTGAAAGTGACGCTGTTATCCATTTCGCGTTAGAAAATTAATATCAGAGTACTTTTTAATGAGATGAGTCACTGAGCCTCTGACAAGCAGGGCTTCTGTGTGTAAAAACGGTGCTGGTATAGTTATATATTTAATAGAGTAAGAATGGCATTTTATAGACCTAAAGATCACTCAAGCAATCTTGACTAACTTATCTATTTTTTACATCCATCGAACTAGATATGACTTAAAAAACCTTAAGGAATAAATCATGTCTAGTTATACCTACAATGAGGACTATCTTCGTCAGATAGACCGAACAGTCCGTAAATCACTCCTCACCAATAATCGTGTCACAGCTATTCGCGTAGATTTACGCTTCCCGTCATCAACAACTTGTTACCATGAGGATTCAACAGTCATAACTCGTTTCATTGAATCCCTAAAAGCCAAAATAGGCGCAGACCTAAGACGCAAAAATAAAGTATGGGCTCGTAATTATTCATGCCCCTTATCTTATGTTTGGGTGAGAGAGTTTGGTGAGATCAGTAGTCGGAAACATTATCACTTATTGCTATTAGTCAATAAGGACGTCTATTGGGGCTTAGGTGATTACACAAAAACCGAAGGAACACTCTATGCATTAATACAGCAGGCATGGTGTAGTGCAATTGGTGTTAACTACTCTACGGAGCGTTATTTAGTTCATATCCCAGATAACGCTGTTACTTGGCTAGATAACAATAATGCCAACAATGAAAGTACGATATTCGAATTAAACCAACGCTGTCGTTACTTAGCCAAAGAACATACAAAATATTATGGTGATGGTGAGCGTTCTTTCGGATGCAGCCGTTAATCTACCAATAAAAAACATGAGGGGGATATCTTTTGGAAGAAAGATATCCCTAAACATTTATCGATATCCCTTCTGCCTTTTAACTTTAAAGACAGGAGTTCAATAATGAGCACTCAAGCGATTCCCTTATTAGATGACCAATGCGTTGATATGAAATTTATAACCCGTTTAACCGGACTAACAGATAAATGGTTTTATAAATTGATCCAAGATGGAGAGTTTCCTAAACCAATAAAACTAGGGCGTAGCTCTCGCTGGTTAAAGAGCGAGGTTGAAAATTGGCTACAGGCACATATTGATGAATCGAGAGGGGCTAACTCAACCCTTGAATCCTAAGATACTATCGCGAATAGTAGTTCATTTTCCACAGTATGATGTTGAACACTTAAAGCTGGTTGCAGATTACCCAGAGGGTGCGCCAGAAAACGCTAAGGTAACATACTGTTATATGGCCTAGAAAAAAATGCCGAATATTTACCCTTGAACAAGCTCTATTCGGTAATCAGGCTGCTGACTGATTATTGCTGTGAGGAACAAATTGCTGATGTCACAATTCGTTATGTTCAGCGACTATAAAGTAGTAAGCACGATGCAAGCGGCACAAGTCTGTGGTCTTGCTTTCAACTAGCTGATTGACTTCACATTACTTCAACCTTTTTGGCTTATTGATAGCGACTCCAATTCAGATAACAGAAATAAAATATTATCACATGCACTTAGAACACCAGACGAGCGATTTTAAATTTATTTAAAAGAAGATAGAGTACTCATTGTCTGGATCTCAATAGAAGAAGCGTTATCCTGGGATTGGACAAATTTAAGCGAAAGACAAGTATTCCATGATTTGTTTGTTAACTTTTTAAATGATTCAATCCAGCTTTCTACTACTGCACAAGAAAATCTCGTATTGAATAACATTTTCAAAAAATAATTCATCTTATTTGAATAGCTGATAATCAATATAAGCTATCTTTTTATTTATTGAAAATAAATTTGAAAAATAAAATTTTATTAGCTATATATCATTCGTCATTCTGAAAATGCAAAAAAAAATAAGCTGACTTTCTAATGATATTTAGCATTATGTTTTACATTTTTTAGTAATATTGGCTTGTTATATGGTTTTACTAAATGTTTTTTTAGTCTCAGGTGAATAGAAGAGATTTAAATCCAAAACAGAATTAGTGTGTTTTTTACAATGCTGAATTTCTTTTTTTCTGCGTTTATCAGCATGAATTATAACTGGTTGTTTTTCCATATAAACTCCTTTTTATATGTATTGCTATGATTAATAATTGTCTTTTTTGTAAATATCAATATTTGGTGTGGTATTTTTGTTGAGTGTATGAACAAAATTATCATTGAGTCATAACCACTTTATGGCATGTTTAATGAGCTTGTAGTAAAATTTACCCATAAATAGTTAACGTTAAGGAGATACATATGTTTTCCAAAGAAAAAGTTAGCGGTATTTTATTTGCGAATGGTTTTAAGATCAAAAATCAAAGTAATATAGGTGACTCATATACGTTTGATTTAGGTAATGAATGGCAAGTATCTGTATTTTGTCCTTTTATTAGGAATGTATTTGAGGAGAATGTGGATAAATTAAATTATGAGGCAATAAGTGCGTCTTTATTTGATAGTATTGGTACAAAGTTTAAATTTGAAAACGTAGCTTCATTGGAAGAAAATATTAAAAAAGTACTCAGAATACTAAAAGAAAACTCTGATGATGATGATATTTTAAAGTGTGAAAAATGTGGTGTAAGATATGTGCAACCAAAAGAACCTACATTTGGTAAAAAATGGAAGCCATTCCTCTCTTGTAGTGGAATGATAATTAAAGGAACAGGTAAAAATAGAGGAGTCCTTTGTGATGGGACATCTAAAAAATTACCGGCAGTAGTTTTGCTATAAATTTAAATTTTTTGTTTTTATAGTGTGACAAGGAAAAAGCATGTTCGATTTTCTTATGATTAACTCTGAGTATGTGTCTATTGTCGGTGCGGTTTTAGCCTTTGTTGGCACAATTGTACTCGCTTTTTCTCTGGGAAAAGTATTGTGGGAATTCATGTTTTCAATTGACGCGATATCTACCAGTATTGAAAGTATAGCTGACGGGGGAGATATTTACGTCATTCAAGGACTTCATAAAAGAATATCAACAGCTATTTCTGCATCCAAAAGGCCCACCTGGATTGGGATAATATTAGTATTTATATCAATGCTAATGCAAGGTTATTCTTTATATCTAAGTTTTGAAAGTAATAGAATAAATTCGATAGAGTACGATAATAGAATAAATGAAGTTCATGACGAAGTTACTGAAACAAAAAATACACTGAATATATTGAACAGTAAGTTATTAGCTAAAATTGATGAAAAACAGTCCCAAATAGATGAGCTTAAACGTATTCAGATAGAACAAAATGAAAGTTTACAGAGCATTATTAAAAAACAGAAAAAGTATTAATAAATTTAGATGTTGATTTTTTCAACCATATGGCAGAAAAAACAAGGCAATAAATAGAAGCTTCGCTTCTATTTATTAGCTCTTGCTTAATAAATAATTAACGAAACTCTTAATATGCTCATAGGCTAATTCAATAACTGGGATTATGTTATCTTTGAATTGATATAAGACAAACATAGACCAGACTGAAACACCAATGAAAATCAACCATTGGAGCTTGTTCAAGGTTTTTTCGGCATCAACTTTTTTATTACTGAGCTTTATTAAAGCTTCTGTTGTGATCTGATTTATACGGTTGGTTAATGCTTCGTCATCATCATTAGCATTCTCTTTTGTGAATAAAACCATCGTCTTATTAGATGATTCAATAATATCTGATAATGATTTTTTGGCATTACGGATGCCTAATATAACGACTGAGCACGTAAGTAGCATAGCTACAAATATAAGCAGTAAACCAGATGGAGACCAGCCCTTTATTATGGCTGTGCTTACTAGAACAGCAGGTATAGAAAGTGATTTGGTCTGATGTTCTTGAATCAAAGAATTAAGCTTTGATAAGAAATCTAATTTCTGAGTTTCAACCTCGTGTATTACTTTATTTATGGAATATTTGTTGATGTATATTTCATAGTTAATAGAAAATAAATCCCACAATTTCTGGGGCGAATTTAATATTGAGCTAAGGAACGTATTTTTCTCACTCGAATCGTTATATAACTCAATCAACGATGATCTTAATACAAGTTTTCGCTCATAGGAGTGCAGATCAACATTTGTCAAAGTAGAAACATCACACGGGCTTACATCAACCGAATTTAGAAAATTCTCATCAATATTTTTTAATGGTAAATTGTAAGTGGTGATTTTCTTTGATTTACCACCTTCCATAACAAAAATATAATTTGGCCAAAAATTTGAATCATCGTATTCTACGTGGTCTGCAATTTTTGAGAGTATTTCACACCATTGAATATATGCGTTTGAAGAATTAGATATAGTTTCTATTTCTTCTGAACTTAATTTTTCAATGTAAAAATTATCGATTGCTTCTTTATTGTTTTTTATTCTTACCCTAAGAGTTTTAAAATATTCAATGGTGGTAGAAAACCAATTGATATCTGATGTTAATAAAAGTGATACCTTGATGGTATTTTCTTTTTTTATTGCCTCTAACTTTAGATCATCAACTTCTTTTAGACGAGAAATATCGTCCTCTATTGCTACATAAGAGGAATTGTCGAAGACCCATACCTGATATGGGTCATCATATTCGATATTTTTAGCTTCTTGCTTTATTTTTAGCAAGAGACTAAGCATTTCTCTATTATTCATTTGCAAGCTCTTTCAGCCGAGCAATAATTATTGGATCATTAATCTTCTGAGTTAGCTTTACTTCGTTTGTTTCGGTGTCAAAGATAATTGGTCTATCAGAACCAGGCAAACCAATCTGATGTTTTCTTACACTCATTTTTGCAATATTGGTTTCAAAATCTAACCATTCATATTGTCTTTTATCACTTGCAGATACTTCGAATTCTTCATTAACTTCAAATCCATTTTCGTTTACAAAATCTACGAATGTATTTTTATGCTCTGCTAAATCAACGGGTATAATAGCATCGATTTGTGTTTGAATCTTTTCAAGGGTTATGGACTGTCCACGCTTACAATTATTAAATAGTTCCTGAATCTTGGATTCGATTTTTTCTCTCAAAGCACGACCAAATTCTTTTTGGTGAGAGAATTGCTCCAAAGCTTTAATACATTGCTCACTACTGGTTTTATTGGAGATAATATCTTCGGCACCAATTGATTCGGTAAAATATTTTCTTACATCACCAGTTCCACGGATGAAGCATAAATTATTTTTATCTTCATCTTCTACTTCCTCAGACATGAATCTGGTTATATCAACTCTTGCTCCCTGCAAGAATTTATCTAAGTCAATTACATCAACGGGATTTAGTTGTAGGTTTTCTTTGAATCTTAATGCATCTGTGTTTTTAAGCATCAAAACAAGAAGTCGCTCGAAATCTTTATGAACAGAACCATCTTCCTTTTCATGTTGCAGTTGGTAATGAGTAAAAACCAATATTGCACCATTACTTGCTCTGGATTGTCTTGCAGATGTAATTAACTTTTTCTGGATAAAATCATGTACGAAGACTTCGAATGAAGTTTCTTTCTCTAAAAATTTTGACAGCTTTGAAGGGAAAGAACTTCCTGGATAAGGTTTTTGAAACTTCGCATGAGATTTGCTGCTCTTATGAAATCTTGCATCTACTTTCGTTGTAAATGTGATGACCTCCTGCTGATCGGTGGGCCAGAGGGCGCCTAAGGTATAGGACCAATCTTTCTGTTCGTCCTCTGGAGGTGTAATCCTAACAGCGATAGCATTCAAAACCTGTAAAGAAGCCAATGTTAACCCCTAATGCATTGTTATTTATCGACATTTTTTTAAAAATGTATCCTTGCATAACATTTTAGCACATTAGGGAATATCAACAACTTTACGCCTCAACAATTTATGATCTCAGTCAAAAATTTCATCACTCGCATTTATTAATGTAATTATCAGTTTAATGTATCCTATTAACTATTTTTTATCGAGTAAGTTGAGTTTTCGTTATATTAATATATTTTTAAATTATAAAATTATAAAATTATAAAATTATAAAATTATAAAAAAGGAGACTATTATGAATGTTAAATATATACTTTTTATCTCTTTGTGTTATTTTTAAATATTATTGTTTTTTGCTTTATGTCGCAAAGAATGATTATTTATCAGTGGTTTTTTCTGCTATTATTTCAATGAATGCATTAATAATTCCTATGGGGATTATTCTACTTTTTGACCCTTTCCTTCTTAGGATTAAAAAAAGATTTAATGTTGGAAATAGTCATTTTTAAAACGTCAGTATATTTCCCACTTTTGTTTTCAGCTTTACGAGCATAATATAATTCGTTTAATGTAATCAATATTTTAGCCAAAAACCCATTTACAACAATAGTTAGTTTTAATATTATTAGATAATACATTAATGGATGTGTTTCAATTAGTTTCTCCGAAGGAATTATCTCCCTTGTTTTTCCCCCGTGAGTAAGTATATCAATGTAACCCAACCAGTAAAGATAGCTAAAACAGCATCATTAACATATTTATATGATTTTTTATACAAGTAAATAGAGTGGATTTATAAGGACGAGAAAATAATTATTACTGTGAAAAGAGCAACTGGATAGTTTTTGAGTAAGTATTTATCAAATGGAATGCCAATTATTGGTGCGATAGTAAATGGCAAGAATGCATATGCTATAAATTTCACTTTGGATTTTTTGCCTTTTGAAATGTAAGCTGATTCCGCTTGGATATCATTTGTTTTTTACTGATGATTCTTTGCTATCAATATTATGAAGTTGAAAATCAGGAACTTTTGCTGGATTGACAGCATAAAAAAATATAATAAATGCGACAATCCCTGTGGCTGTCACTCCTGCTCTTAATTTTAATTGCATGGTTGCCGGAAATAGTGAAAATATTATTGCTCCTAAACCTGCTGGAATAAACAATCTATAATTAAACCAACTTATACCATTGTTTATATTACCTATCTTGTATTCATATAAAAAATACAGTATACAAATTAATCCTAATATCAACGAAATAAATCTGGTCATATCAAACCCGTGTCTGTTCAAATAAATTTTTTCTTTACTATCAAAGCCATTTGTTGATAATCCTTTATTCTTATAAATTTTAGATAATTCCTCAGATTTTTCTTTCTGATGTGTCCTTAATATTATTTGAGCAGTTGTTATGAAATTTCCTTCTTGATAACATTGGGGTAAATTGAATATGCTTGAAACTGTATTTATTGCTTCTGCAACAACTGCACTTGAATTTAAAAAATTTTCTACGCTAATTAAAACATCTTTTATTTCACATTTTGAACGATAATACCCATTTTCTGAAACTCGAACGATAAAATTTTCAAAATCAGTAACATAGGTTGAAAACTGTAATTGCAGTTTATTCAACAGTGGAAGAATAGTGTTTTTATCCTTTCCAGCTTGCATCTCATCTATTAAAAACTGCAATTCCATATCAAGTTTTTTTTTACTCTCTATGTGAATGCTTTCATCTTCCTTGTGTTTGAGCATATACCTTTGCCGCCTGAATTAACTGTAATGCAAGGGATGTAGTATTGGATGTATCCAGACTTTCGAAAGAATAATGCCTTTTACCCTCTAATACCGTATAGACAATTTCGTCTACTTCTTTTTGTGTTGAGGCATCCTTTTTGTGTATTTCACTTAAAACTCTATTGAGTTCATCATCGCTAATCTCGTCAGCGAAGTTATAATCTTCAATTAATTTTGATTTTAACTTTTTGATATCGATAGACATTTTAATCTCCCTTGATTTTTTCCTTTATAGCACAACTTATTTAATAGCTCCAATACATAATTCTAAATAATTGAATTAGATCAATGTTATTTGTAGGCTGCTAATTATTTGATTTGTTATTAAATTGATTTAAATATTCACAGAAATGAAAGAACTACAATTCCTTCCTTAGCTACCAAATTTTTTCGGTATCACAACGTTAATTTTCGTTCTGTAGTAAAGCACATTAAGTTCGAGTTCTTGACTACTAAACTATAGGTTATGTATCCCATCAGTAAACTAGACCCTACTTAGTCAAAACTTTGTTAATATATTTCAAGGAATTAACCATTGAAAAATGGTACTACTGCATCATTTACCTACGTCCATCCATATACTGAGCATGATTGTAAGTACCTCGAATCGCATTCTTATCGATATGTGCGAGTTGGATTTCAATCCATGCAGAGTTATATCCCTTCTCATGCGAAATCGTGCTCATCGCGTGGCGGAAGCCATGTCCAGTCAGCCTTCCTTCAATCAACCCCAACAATTCAATAACTTAATTTACTCTTACTTTACTGACCAGCTTTTGATGAGCATTTAGCAATATATGTAAAACTGTATCTGCATGCCTCACACTATCTCATTACTTATTTTCGCAAAACTAAACGGCGAAATTTCCCCTCCCCTACTCGCATCCAGATAATCAGCCCACCATTGCACCATCAGCCGCCTTTCCTCAATATGTTCTGCTTTATGAATATAAGCAGCCCTGACTGAATTACGCTCTTGGTGGCTCATTTGCCTCTCTACTGCATCCTTTGACCACAAACCTGACTCAATCAACGAACTACACGCCATTGTTCTAAAACCATGACCACACACTTCCGTCTTAGTATCATAGCCCATCACACGTAATGCATTGTTTACCGTATTTTCACTCATTGGCTTTCTAGGATTATGATCGCCGATAAAGATCAGTTCGTGGTTACCACTGAATTGATAGATCTGTTTTAAGATCTCAATGGCTTGTCGGCTTAAAGGAACTAAATGGGTAGTGCGCATTTTTGATCCGCGATGAGAGTGTTTAACGCCTTCTATCGCTTCTCGTTCAGCAGGTATCGTCCACATGGCATTTTCAAAATCGATTTCATCCCAACGTGCAAAACGCAGTTCGCTGGAACGAATAAAGACTAATAAGGTAAGTTTGACTGCAAGTTTAGTTAAAGGCCTTCCCTTATAATCATCGATGCGTTCTAAGAACTCAGGTAGGCGTTTAAGCTCTAATGCCGCTCTATGAACTCGTTTGCCTGTCGCAACTGCGCCAGCCATATCTTGCGCTGGGTTATAGTCGATCAAACCGCTTTGTACGGCATAGCGCATGATGGCGGTTACACGTTGTTGTAAACGTGCCGCCACCTCAAGACGTCCAGACATCTCTACGGCTTTAATAGGTTCGAGTAGATCGCGAGTTTTTAGTTCAGCAATATTACGTTTACCAATAGCAACAAAGATATTGTCCTCAAGGCTTTTGAGTACTCGATGGCTATGCCCTTCTGACCATCGCTGATTAGTTGCATGCCAATCACGTGCAACCTTCTCGAATGTATTAAATTCCTTTTGTTGCTCTTCTTTCACTTCTTTCCGTTTTTCACTGGGATCAAAACCATTCGCTATTAACTTTCTGGCTGCATCTCTTTTCTCTCTGGCTTCTGCAAGTGAAATATCCGGGTAAACACCCAGCGCTAACATTTTTTGCTTACCGCCAAAGCGATACTGTAAACGCCAATATTTTGAGCCGTTGGTATGTACCATCAAGTGCATACCATCACCATCGGTCAATTTATACGATTTATCCAGAGGCTTGGCAGCCCTGACTTTAGCATCAGTAAGAGCCATGATTTATCTCCTTCTGTTGGTACAAACTATTATCGAATCGAGAGATACCAACACATATACCAACAGCAGGTACTTGATGTGGGTTGACCTTAGTATACTTGGGAAGACTGAAAAGTGGGAAAAAGCCTTGTAAAACTGGGATTTCAGATACAAAAAAAGACGCCCGCTGACGTCTCTTGATGTTCTTATGGTGCCGAAGGCCGGACTCGAACCGGCACACCCGAAGGCGGTTGATTTTGAATCAACTGCGTCTACCAATTCCGCCACTCCGGCACTGAAGTGTGTTTGGAAAACAGGCTCATTATACTTGCGTGAGGAACCCTCGCAACAATTATTGTTGGTTTTCAGTTTGATTGGCGAAAAAAAGTGCATTTATCTTATCGTTCTTCTATGAATGGGGCAAACTTGTAACATTCATCTATCGATAAGCAACATTGAATTTAACAAGTCTCAATCCCTAAGTCTCTTAGCACACTGACTTCATTTATTTGTGCATAATGGATTATCTTCTGTTGTCATCGTTATAACTGAGCAGTAGATAAAATCGATATATTAAATTATATATAACGAGATATAAAAAAAGGATCAAAACTGGGTTAGTGTTTTGATCCGACGGTACTGCAATTTAAGGGCTTAATTTTATTTTTATGACTATCGTTATTTTTTTAATGTCACTGCCCTTTTCTTCCCTGGTGTAAGGAAGAATTTTTATTTTAAATAGAGTGTTATATTTAATATATATTGTTATTTAAAATAGATAGCCTCTAACTATTTCTTTACTATATAGTTAATAAATAGCTTTATTTGCCTATCTATTGATTTACTTACTGTTATTTAAACTATTTTTATTTTTTAAGATAATAATACTTAGTTAAATAAAAGTCTTATCTTTAAATAAAAAGCCCTCTATTAAAATAGATTTATTTATACTGATGATTAATTCATTATTATTTTATTACGGCGATATTTTACTCTCTTTTTATTTATTCGCTTTCCTTTCATCTTGTTATGTTTTATTTCTCTTTAACCATTTTCCCTTGTTAATTTTGTTAATACGTCTTTACTCTCATTTAGTGTTTAGCTGTCGATTTGATGAGATTATATTAAGTTTTATTTGTATGTTTCACAACAATTAAAGTATTACAAAGTATAACACGTAGAGTGAGTATCTTTACAAAAAACTTGAAAATGGATAATTTAAATATAGATTTAGAATATAAAACCAGAAACCAATTAATTTAAAGAATATAAATTCATTAATTAACATTTACTTGATAAACAACTGTTAACCGAATAATAAAGAAAAGCTAATAATAAAGTAAAAATAGGCAAAATTTAGGGGGGATTGTAACACCTTTGTAATACTTTCCTGTTTTTTTCACCCTTTTTATGTACAAAAAATAACCAATAATAAGATTTTTATGATGTCCTTCACAAAAAATCTCTTTGTAGAAGTCCTTCAGCCTATTTTACATCAACTTTTCATTAACCCACTATTGCTCTGATAGACATTCTTATTTCTGATAATATAATCAAAATTTGGTTTAAATCTGCTATAAAGGGGATGGTATGGGTATTGTTAGCTGGATCATGGCCGGTATTTTTATTGGGCTTGTTTTAGGTGCTGTACTAAAAATGATAAATAAAAACAAAAAGTAACGCGATAAAACAATCATCCATTTATGTTATGGCTGATTTATTTTGTTCTCTTTTCTTTCACCTTACTCGTTATGTTGATCATAAAATGAAAAAACATCTCCTAAAATATCTCCTCATTCCTATTGCACTACTTACGCTCAATGCCTGTAGTCAACGAGCAACGGTAACGCCAACGTTACCCGCTAAGTTTAATCAACATAATGTGCCTGAATTGTCACAATGGCCAACCACCTTATCACCAAAGGCGAATAATAGCCGGGAGATTTTTGATAAGTATGCTCAGCAGATTTATCAAAAAAGTAACCCTCAAGGGATGGTGATTGTCATGATTAACAATACGCAATCTCTTAATCGTGCTTTTGGTACTACAAGCCCCGATAGCCGTCAAACCCCGTCAATGAACTCATTAATACGTATTGCTTCTATTACTAAATTAATGACGAGTGAAGTGATGTTAAAATTACAAGATGATGGCAAGTTGTTGGTTACTGATCCTCTGCAAAAATATAGTTATTATGGTGTCGATATTCCATTAGTGAACAATCAATCTCCTATTCGTCTTTATCATTTAGCTACCCATACCAGTGGTTTTCCTCGTGAACAACCCGGCGGAAAATGGGGTAGACCGGTTTTTATTTGGCCAACCCATGGCGATCGCTGGAACTGGCTAAAAAAAGCCTCTTTAACAACACCGGCGGGACAATCTGCCTCTTATTCTAATCTGGCTTATGATTTATTAGCAGATGCATTAGTGAAAGCCTCTGGTAAAAACTATCCTCAACTATTAAAACAGTATGTGACACAACCTGCGGGAATGCGTGATACCACGTTAACGCCAAATAGCACACAATGTCAGCGATTATTAATTGGTTATAGACCCAGCCCTTGTTCTGAGACTATCGCCGCCGCCGGAAGTGGGGGTGTTTATTCTACGCCTGCAGATATGCAACGTTGGATGCAAGGCTTTTTAAACTCAAATAATACGATGAGAAAAGCGACGGCCAGTAAAGAGCAGTCTATTTATTTTCCGCGCCAACGACTATCTTCTATTGAAGGGATGGATGTTGCAGGGCGAGCGGATGGCATTGGCTTAGGATGGGTTTATATGGCGCCTGCCAATGGTGTGCCTGCTATTTACCAAAAAACCGGTGGTGGCGGTGGTTTTAATACCTATATGGCAACCATTCCTGAATTAAATATCGGTGTTTTTGTTGTCATCACCCGTAAAGCTAATGGCACCAAGTTTAGTGAAGTGACTCGAGGTACAAATGCCCTTGTGCGTGCTTTAGCACAAAGTTTTTAAACGAAATAATCAACTTATAGACCGATAAAAAAAGCGCCTTGATTATTGAAGGCGCTTTTTCTTTAAGCATTGTTAATCGTTAATACTACTTAGCGATTACGCCTCATTAATAACCATAAACTTAATACTAAAAAGAGCATACCAGGAACTAAGGCGGCCACTACGGCAGGAATGCCATATACCAAACTTAATCGGCCTGAAACTTCATTCACAATATAGAACAGAAAACCAAAGGCTATTCCTGTTACCACACGCAGCCCCATAGGTACAGTACGTAATGGGCCAAAAATAAATGACAGCGCCATTAGCATCATCACCGCAACAGAAATAGGTGCAAAGATTTTTTTCCAGAAGTTCAGCTCATAGTTGGCTGATTCTTGCCCACTCTGTTTGAGGTATTTTACATATTGATATAAGCCACTTATGGATAAGGCATCTGGATCTAATGCCACAACACTCAGTTTTTCAGGTGTTAGGCGAGTCTGCCACTCTAAAGATACCTGTTTTTTACCCGTGATTTTTTGTGGCGAAGTAAGATCAGATTGCTCAACTTGTTTCAGTAACCACACTTTTTTATCTGGATCATAAGTGGCACTGGATGCATAACGCACAGTTTCAAGTTTTCGATTATTATCGAAATTATACAGCGTAATGCCTTGCATCTCATTTTGGCTTTTAATACGGTTAATATAGATAAATTGATTACCATCTTTAGCCCACATTCCACGGTTAGTGGACACTAAAGAGTTACCCATGATCTTTTCTGCACGGTAATTACGTGCATATTGTTCACCTTGCGGTGCCCCCCACTCGCCAATTAATACCGTTAACAGTACTAATGGGATCGCGGTTTTCATCACGGAGCCGGCAATTTGCAAACGAGTAAAACCCGATGCCTGCATCACCACCAGCTCACTACGTGTCGCTAATGCCCCTAACCCTAATAAAGCCCCTAATAAGGCCGCCATCGGAAAGAAGATTTGCACATCTTTGAGGATATTTAAAACCGCATAAATCCCCGCATCTAAGGTCGTAAAATCACCTTGCCCTACTTTGCGCAGCTGATCGACGAATTTGATAATGCCAGACAGTGATACCAGTAAAAATAGCGTCATCAAAATCGATTGCAAAATCGTACGCCCGATATATTTATCTAATACACCAAACATCAGGCAACTCCTTTCTTAAAGCGAGCACGTAGTTTGCGCATTGGTAAGGTATCCCACGCATTCAATAACAGCGCTAAAGCAAAATAAATCCCATTCACTGTCCACATAGCAATAAGTGGGTCAACCTTTCCTTTTTCACCGCTTGAACGCAAGGAGCTTTGTAATAGGAAAAACACCAAATAAAGCAACATCGCCGGCAACATACTTAACACTCGCCCTTGACGTGGGTTGACTTCACTTAACGGCACAACCATTAACGCCATGATCACCACAGAGAAAATTAAGGTTAAACGCCAATGAAATTCAGCGATAGACTCAGGCTCTGTTGAGTGCCACAACTCATTCATGGTTTTTTGTTCGACGCGATTACGGCTAATAGTAGACTCTCGATGGCCTATCACCGCTTGGTAATCGGTAAAATCAGTAATACGAAAATCGCGTAGTACCGCCGTACCTTCATACCGCGTACCCTCGCTAAGTACCACGACTTGGTTACCGTTTGGTAGCTCTTTGGTATACCCTTTATCCGCCACCACAACAGATGGGCGTTGGTTTTGTGTTGGACGCAATTGAGCCAAGAAAACATCTTGGAATTGGTTGCCCTTTACGCTACCGAGATAAAGCACCATATTACGGTCACTGGACATTTTAAATTGCCCTTCCATTAATGCCGCTAAGCTTGGATTGGCTTTTGCATCTTCCAGCACTTGCTCTTGATGTACAGACGACCATGGGATCAACCACACCACATTCCCTGCCGCCAAGACGCTAGTAAGTAATGACAACAATAGTGCTGCTTGCACTAATGCTTTTTTACCTATTCCACAGGCATTCATGACGGTTATCTCACTTTCAACATAAAGTTTGCTGTAAGTCATCAGAAGACCAAGAAAAAGGCTTAATGGTAGAATAAGCTGTGCCATCTCGGGGATCCCCAGCCACAGCAGAGAAACCACAAGGTTTGTAGGAATATTACCTTCTACAGCAGCCCCTAAAATTTCAACCAGCTTTTGGCTAAAGAAGATAAGCATCAAGATAAATAAGATGGCTATCTGACTTTTAAGGGTTTCCCGAGCTAAATATCGAATTATAATCACGCTAGTTATGCCTGTGAAAACTTGTCTTTTTGCAGGAAAATCGCTAACTTCGTTGTATATCTATCATTTGTGCATCTCAGTTAGACATTCTTGCAGCCCAAATGATATCAAAACATGCTATAAACAGGTTCCCAATCAGAACAAGCTTATAAGTTAGCTAAATTAGTTGTGTTCAATTAATGCATTTAGCTTAACATAAAAAGTAAACTTTCTATGGGGTAGATTAATGCGGATCACTATTCTAAACGATACTTTCCGTTTTTGTCTTTAATATTCAGGAGAACGCATGGAGTTTAATGTAAAAAGCGGCAGCCCAGAGAAACAACGCAGCGCTTGTATTATCGTGGGGGTGTTTGAGCCTCGTCGTTTATCTCCGATAGCGGAGCAACTTGATAAAATCAGCGATGGTTACATCAGCGCCTTATTACGCCGTGGTGAACTGGAAGGTAAAGTCGGCCAGTCATTGCTGCTGCACCATGTGCCAAATGTTCTCTCTGAGCGCGTTTTGCTGATTGGTTGTGGTAAAGAGCGTGAATTGGATGAACGTCAGTACAAACAAATTATTCAGAAAACAATTAACACGCTCAATGAAACAGGGTCAATGGAAGCAGTTTGTTTTCTGACTGAGCTACATGTTAAAGGCCGTAATAATTACTGGAAAGTACGTCAAGCGGTTGAGACTGCAAAAGACTGCCTCTATACCTTTGATCAACTGAAAAGTAATAAAACCGAATTACGTCGTCCATTACGTAAAATGGTCTTTAATGTCCCTACTCGACGTGAATTACCAAGCGGTGAACGTGCTATTGCCCACGGCTTAGCTATTGCATCAGGGATCAAAGCCTGTAAAGATTTAGCTAATATGCCACCTAATATCTGTAATGCGGCATACTTAGCCTCTCAAGCTCGCCAACTCGCTGACTCATCCGCGAATGTCTCTACCCGAGTCATTGGTGAAGAGCAGATGAAAGAGCTGAATATGAATGCCTATTTAGCGGTCGGTCAAGGTTCACAAAATGAATCTTTAATGTCGATTATTGAATATAAAGGTAATCAAGATCCTGAATCCCGTCCAATCGTACTGGTTGGTAAAGGACTCACCTTTGATTCTGGTGGTATTTCAATTAAACCTGCTGATGGCATGGATGAAATGAAATACGACATGTGTGGTGCAGCAACAGTATATGGTGTGATGCGCGTCGTTGCTGAGTTACAACTACCTATTAATGTCATCGGTGTATTGGCTGGCTGTGAAAATATGCCGGGTGGTAAAGCCTATCGTCCTGGTGATATTCTTACTACTATGTCAGGCCAGACTGTTGAGGTATTAAATACGGATGCTGAAGGTCGCTTAGTGCTGTGTGATACATTAACCTACGTTGAGCGCTTTGAGCCTGAGTTAGTTATTGATATCGCCACATTAACAGGGGCTTGTATGGTGGCATTAGGTCATCATTATAGTGGATTAATGTCTAACCATAACCCATTAGCCCATGAATTAATGAATGCTTCAGAGCAAGCGGGCGATCGCGCATGGCGCTTACCTTTAGGCGAAGAGTTCTATGAGCAAATTGAATCTAATTTTGCCGATCTTGCCAATACGGGTGGACGTTTAGGGGGAGCCATTACCGCAGGTTGTTTCTTAGCGCGCTTTGCAAGCAAATATAACTGGGCACATTTAGATATCGCAGGTACGGCATGGCGCTCTGGTAAAGCAAAAGGTGCTACGGGTCGCCCAGTATCTTTACTGTCGCAGTTCTTATTAAACCGCGCAGGTTTGAATAGCGACGAGTAATACCGCATAATTATTAAGGTAAATAGAGCAGACTCATAGAAGGGTATTGCAATGCAATACCCTTCTATTATCGGGATATCATGAAAAACGCCACGTTTTATTTAATGGAACATCCATCAATACATCAAGATTTACAAGCCCATGAATGGCTTGCTTGTCAACTTGCCGCAGAACATTGGCGTTTAGGCAAACGGGTTTTGCTCGTCTGTGATTCACAGCCACAAGCTGAATTGTTGGATGAAGCACTATGGGCAAGAGAGCCACATCAATTTGTGCCTCATAACCTAGCAGGTGAAGGGCCTCGTTATGGTGCGCCTGTTGAATTATGTTGGCCGGGCAAACGGGGCAATGCCCCGCGTGATCTCCTGATTAATTTGCAGTCACAATTTGCAGACTTTGCCACAGCTTTCCATGAAGTGATAGACTTCGTACCTATCGATGAACAATTAAAACAGTTGGCGCGAGAACGATATAAAATTTATCGTAGCGTCGGCTTTACTTTGACAATGGCTACGCCGCCAACCTATTGAATACGTAAAGAATATGGAAAATAAATCCGCACCGAAAGAGCCATCGCTCGATACAACTTATAATCCGACAGAGATTGAACAACCTCTGTATCAACATTGGGAAAAAAATGGCTACTTTAAAGCCAATGGTGATACATCCAAAGAAAGCTTTTGTATTGTGATCCCACCACCTAATGTGACAGGTAGCTTGCACATGGGTCATGCTTTCCAACAAACCATCATGGACACCATGATCCGCTATCAACGTATGCAGGGTAAAAATACCTTGTGGCAAGCGGGTACTGACCATGCAGGTATCGCAACACAGATGGTTGTTGAGCGTAAGATTGCTGCTGAAGAAGGTAAAAACCGCCATGATTATGGCCGTGATGCTTTCATCGATAAAATTTGGGAGTGGAAAGCAGAGTCCGGCGGTAATATCTCTAACCAAATGCGCCGTTTAGGTAACTCCGTAGATTGGGATCGCGAACGCTTTACCATGGATGAAGGTTTATCTAAAGCAGTAAAAGAAGCCTTCGTTCGTTTACACAAAGAAGATCTTATCTATCGTGGCAAACGTCTTGTTAACTGGGATCCTAAATTACACACTGCCATTTCCGATCTCGAAGTTGAAAACCGCGAAGTAAAAGGCTCAATGTGGCATCTGCGTTATCCATTAGCTGATGGCGTTAAAACGGCAGAGGGTAAAGATTATCTGATTGTTGCCACGACTCGTCCTGAAACACTGTTAGGTGATACTGGCGTTGCGGTTAACCCAGAAGATCCACGTTATAAAGATCTGATTGGTAAAGAGGTTATTCTACCTTTAATGAACCGTCGTATTCCTATTTTAGCGGATGAACACGCGGATATGGAAAAAGGCACCGGTTGTGTAAAAATCACCCCTGCCCATGACTTTAATGACTATGAAGTAGGTCGTCGCCATCAACTACCGATGATTAATATCATGGATTTTGATGGCAACATTCGTGTTAGCGCAGAAGTATTAGACACTAACGGTGTTGAATCTGATGTATATAGCACAGAGATCCCAGAAGCCTACCAAGGTATGGAACGTTTTGCAGCACGTAAAGCTATTGTTGCTGAATTTGAACGTTTAGGATTATTAGAAGAGATCAAACCTCACGATTTAACGGTACCTTACGGTGATCGTGGTGGTGTGGTTATTGAACCTTTATTAACTGACCAATGGTATGTCCGTGCGGCACCTTTAGCGAAACCTGCGGTAGAAGCGGTTAAAAATGGCGATATTCAATTTGTACCTAAACAGTACGAAAACATGTACTTCTCTTGGATGAATGATATTCAAGATTGGTGTATTTCTCGTCAACTGTGGTGGGGTCATCGTATCCCGGCTTGGTATGATAACGAAGGTAATGTTTATGTCGGTCGTGACGAAGAAGAAGTGCGTCGTGAAAATAACATTGCTGCCGATGTAGCATTACGCCAAGATGAAGACGTACTCGATACGTGGTTCTCTTCTGCACTGTGGACATTCTCAACCTTAGGCTGGCCAGAAAACACCGAAGCACTGAAAACATTCCATCCAACGAATGTATTAGTGAGCGGTTTCGATATTATCTTCTTCTGGATTGCCCGCATGATCATGATGACCATGCACTTTATTAAAGATGATGAAGGTAAACCACAGGTTCCATTTAAAACCGTTTATATGACAGGCCTTATCCGTGATGAAGAAGGTCAGAAAATGTCAAAATCTAAAGGTAACGTACTTGATCCTTTAGATATGATTGACGGTATCACATTAGATAAACTGTTAGAAAAACGCACTGGTAATATGATGCAGCCACAAATGGCTGAGCGTATTGCTAAACGCACCAAAAAAGAGTTCCCAGAAGGTATTGAAGCACATGGTACTGATGCTCTGCGCTTTACTTTAGCGGCATTAGCTTCTACAGGGCGTGATATTAACTGGGATATGAAACGTCTGTCAGGTTACCGTAATTTCTGTAACAAATTATGGAATGCCAGTCGTTTTGTACTGATGAATACAGAAGATCAAGACTGTGGCTATCAAGGTGGTGAGATGACATTCTCATTGGCTGATCGCTGGATCTTAGCTGAATTCAATAACACCATAAAAGCCTATCGTGAAGCGTTAGATAATTATCGCTTTGATATTGCTGCCGGTATTTTATACGAATTCACTTGGAACCAATTCTGTGACTGGTATCTTGAGTTATCAAAACCGGCGGTTCATAAAGGTAATGATGCTCAAAAACGTGCTGCTCGTCATACCTTGATTGAAGTATTAGAGGGTCTGTTACGTCTTGCTCATCCAATTATTCCATTTATTACAGAAACTATCTGGCAACGCGTTAAAGAGGTGAAAGGCATTGAAGGCGAAACCATCATGCTTCAAGCTTTCCCTGAATTTGATGCGTCATTAGTCGACGAGCAAGCACTTAACGATCTGGAATGGATCAAAGAGGTTATCGTCGCAGTTCGTAATATCCGTGCAGAAATGAATATTGCGCCAGGTAAACCACTGGATGTTATTTTACGTGGTGCGGATGAAACGGCTAAACGTCGCGTCAGTGATAACATTGGTTTCTTAAAAGCAATGGGTCGCTTAGCGGATATTCGCCCATTAGCGGAAGGTGAAGAAGCACCATTATCGGTAACTAAACTGGTGAGCGGTGCAGAGCTGTTGATCCCAATGGCCGGCTTTATTGATAAAGATGCAGAGCTTGCCCGTTTAGATAAAGAGCTTGAAAAAGTAGAGAAAGATATCACTACATTAGACAGCAAATTATCAAACGAAGGCTTTGTTAATCGCGCACCTGAGGCTGTTGTCGCCAAAGAGCGTGAGCGTTTAGCATCTTGTTTAAATGCTAAAGAGAAGCTGATTGCCCAAAAAGTCTCTATTGCTGCGTTATAAGTTATTGCACCATTAATACTAAAACCCGCATTGATTGCGGGTTTTAGTTTATTTTTAACACCTAATATCGTTACTACTTAAGATATAGGTTTATCACTAAACCTAAAAATAAAACATTTTTTCACTATATTGTGACTCGTTTTGCAGTGAAATAGTGCTATATAATGCCTTTTCTCTATTATTCTCGCTCTAATGAAATAGATATTTGAAATATATCTCTACCAACAAATATCCTAATCATATAAATAAACAGGCATAACAGTTTACAATCCTATTTAATCAATTAAGATGTTTTCAGTGGCCCTCAGTGCTACTTTCAATGAAGAAGTTCCTTTCCGGTGCTCTCTCAATACATTATCAAAAAATATTCTACTAATAAGTAAAACGATGAGTGCAACTATGACTGCAAACCCTAATGCAACACAAAATATTATTATCAGAGCCATTGAAAAAAGAGATAACGCCGGCATTGCACGCGTTATTCGAGAAGTTTCCGCCGAGCATGGCTTAACAGCGGATAAAGGATTTGCAGTAGCTGATCCGATTTTAGATACCTTATTCGAAGTTTATCATCAACCTCGCAGCGCTTACTGGGTGGTAGAAATGGATGGCGAAATTGTTGGTGGTGGTGGTGTCGCACCTCTTGCAGGTGGCGATGGGGAGACTTGTGAATTACAGAAAATGTATCTCTCTTCTAAGTTACGAGGAAAAGGAATTGCGAAAAAAATTGTTCAGCAATCTCTTGAGTTTGGTAAGCAACAAGGCTTTAGTCGCTGCTACTTAGAAACTACTGATATTTTAAAAGCAGCAATTGGTCTATATGAAAAATTAGGCTTTGAGTTTATTGATAAAGCATTAGGTAATACAGGCCACAGCGACTGTGAAATTCGTATGCTGAAATCACTTTGATATTTCTTATAACCATGTATCTACATGCTGTATAGATCTAAACGCCCGCATATTTAATGCGGGTTTTTTGTTATCTCACAATAGCACTTATCAATATAAAATGAATTTATCTTAATGGTATAAAAGAGCGATATTTTACGGCTATTTTTAATGATTAATCTATATTTAAATTATTAGCAATCTATTTCACATTAAATATTTATCTTAAATTTAATAAAAAAACACAAGTTTAATTTATTTCTCATTTTACTCTAGATAATCATATTTCACATCTTAAATAAAATATTTTTTAGTTTCTGTTCTATTTTAAAATTCCTATTTTTTTATATTGCTATTTATAGATAATTTAATATCTTTATGCACAGAAAGTCATGCTATGGCTTTTAACATTCTAAAATTAAAAAGGAATTTCTTATGAAAAACTTTGTCAAAATTGCACTTATTGCTTCTTTTGTTACCGTAATGACTGGTTGTACTGGTAGTGTTTACAACAAAGAAAAAGATTGTAACTACGACTATTTATTACACCCAGCAGTATCTATCTCTAAAATTATCGGCGGTTGCGGCGATACTAATAAATAATATATAGTTTTATGAATAAACTACATTCTGAGTTATTTTTATAAAGCAGAATGTGGTTTTTATTTTGGAAAATAATTAATAATAATTTTAAAATCATTTTTCCTGTTAGGCTTTTCTACTTATCATCTCTGACTTTTTTACCTTAAAAAGATCATTCATTTTTTTTGAATACCATCAACAAATTCCCCCTATTTTGTTTATAGAGCGAACAATTTATGATCATACTCATTAAGAAATCGCGATAACCTGTATTACCTCCTTCTGTGTCTGGGTTATTGCGGTTTCTTTCCTTAATCAGGAGAAACATCATGACAATGAGACAGGTAAAACAAATTTATTCAGCACCTAATCCACATTGGGTTGGTAATGGCTTTTCTATGAGCACAGTATTCTCTTATAAAGAGAATGCAGAGCAATATAGCCCATTCTTATTAATGGATTATGCTGAGCCTACATTATTTAAGCCTGTTACTAATGCGCGTGGTGTTGGGACTCATCCCCACCGTGGATTCGAAACGGTCACTATAGCTTATCAAGGCGAAGTGTCTCACCATGATTCTACCGGTCATGCCGGTACAATTGCTGAAGGTGATGTGCAGTGGATGACAGCCGCTTCAGGTATTTTACATAAAGAATATCACTCTGAAAAAATGACGAAAGAGGGAGGTATGCTTGAAGTCGTACAACTGTGGGTTAATTTGCCAAGCGCGTATAAAATGGCACAACCCCGTTATCAAGCACTAAAAGCGCAAGATATTCCTCATGTGCAATTACCTAATGCACAGGGCTATGTCCGAGTCATTGCCGGTGACTATGCAAATACATCTGGTATTGCTATGACCTATTCCCCTGTAAACCTGTGGGATGTGCGCTTAAATCATGCGGGTACTTCACACTATGCTATCCCTGAGGGACATAATGCGATGCTATTTGTCGTTAAAGGTGCGATACATCTCAATAACAGTGATATTGTACGTCAACATGAAATCGCAATATTAGATACCCACGGTGATACCCTAACATTAGGATCCATGGGAGACGCTATCGTATTAATATTAACGGGTGAGCCCATTAATGAGCCAGTAGTAGGACAAGGGCCTTTTGTCATGAATACACAACAAGAGTTATTACAAGCTTTTGATGACTATGACAATGGTAAGTTTGGTATGATGGATTAGCCATTTAAAAAATACCCGTCACAAAAAGAATTTGTGGCGGGTGTTCTTTTTTGCACCTAAAGACTGGTACATTGGGACAACATATAGCGCCAATTAGTGCAGGCGTGATGACTTATCAGACTCGCTTTCGTCATCTTCATTTTCGCCATCTTCGTCATCGTACTCAGCGTCGGGATCTTCAAAATAAGTTCCCCAGCCGTCGTAATAGACACCCATTTTTTCCGCTAAATTCATTAACTGTTCTACTTGCGCATCAATCAGTTCAGCATTTAGACCACTTTCACTAACCGCATCAAAGCAGACTAAGATCTCACCTGATTCAATTTCAATTTCTTCAGGCTCGGTGACTTCATAACCTAATTTAAAAACTTCAACAGCCGCTTTTTCTAACGTTTCAAAATTTTCACATGAAATGTGGTGTTCAATTGCGTACAGTGCATCGGGATCACTGCCATCTTCGAGTAATTCTTCAATAATAAGACGTGTTTCTTCACGTTGTTCTGCTAGCTCTTTGCTGTCCGCCATAATTCCGCTCCGCAATAGTCTGAAAGATATCTTGGTTATTCTCCCACAGGGGGAATAAACACTCCATAGTTAAATAAGGCTCATATCGCAGAGTTTTTCATTCAAAAGTGACGTTTAAGGGTTGATGATGAATATTTATTGTATTAAATTGAATATAAATTCAATTATAGGATACTTATCTATGAACCCTTTCTACCAAAGATCATTTTTACGTTTGCTCGACTTCTCATCAGCAGAAATACAACAATTACTGGCTTTATCACTAGAACTCAAACAAGCAAAAAAATCAGGCCATGAACAGCAGTATCTCACAGGAAAAAATATTGCGCTGATTTTTGAAAAAGATTCCACCCGTACCCGTTGTGCCTTTGAAGTGGCCGCCTTTGATCAAGGTGCGAATGTAACCTATCTCGGCGGAGGAAGCCAAATCGGTCATAAAGAATCGATAAAAGATACCGCTCGCGTGTTAGGACGTATGTATGATGGTATTCAATATCGTGGTTATGGCCAAAAAACAGTAGAAATGCTGGCAAAATATGCTGATGTACCGGTTTGGAATGGATTAACCGATGAGTTTCACCCCACACAATTATTAGCGGATTTGCTCACTATTACTGAACATCAAACAAAACCATTATCAGAAACCATTTTTGCTTATCTTGGTGATGCTCGTAACAATATGGGCAATACCCTACTCGAAGCGGCTGCCTTAACAGGAATGGATTTACGCCTAGTCGCACCAAAAGCGTGTTGGCCACAAGCAGAATTAGTCGCTGAATGCCAAAATATCGCTCAGCAAAATGGGGGGAAAATTACCTTAACTGAAAATGTCGCAGAAGGCGTTAAAAACGCCGATTTTCTCTACACGGATGTGTGGGTATCTATGGGAGAGCCAAAAGAAGTTTGGAAAGAGCGTATTACGTTACTCAAACCTTATCAGGTTAATATGGATGTAATCAAACTAACGGGTAATCCAGACGTTAAATTCCTGCATTGTTTACCGGCTTTTCATGATGAAGAGACAACAATGGGGCAAGCATTAGCAGAAGAATTTGGCTTATATGGTGGTTTTGAAGTCACTAACGAGGTTTTTGAATCAAAACACAGTATTGTATTTGATGAAGCAGAAAATCGTCTACACACGATTAAAGCGGTTATGGTGGCGACCTTAGCAAATCCTTTTTAAAAATACATATTCATGCAAAAGCACCGTTTTTTAATGATTAAACAAAGGGTGCTTTTTTGCCTTTTCTTTAAGCTAATTGATTTTTAAATTAAAAAAATTTTTTTGCAAAAAATTAAAAGCAAACGCTTGCGTGTAAGATAAAGATGCGTATAATGCGCCACAATTTGTCAGGAGGAAAGATGAAACAACGCCAATGCCAAGTTGTTGTCACATTACGTACCCTAACCGGTCGTAAGCGCTCTCTTTTTTCCAAAAAGCTATTTTTTAAAACCCCTCTCATTGAGGGGTTTTTTTTGGTCTGTAGAAAAACACATATCGCACCATTTATCGTATCATCAAAGGAGAACTCTAATGACTAATCCGCTCTATCATAAGCATATTATCTCCATCAATGATCTGAACCGAGACGATCTGGAGTCTGTTCTCCATGTTGCTGACAAATTAAAACAGCACCCCAATAGCCAATTGTTAAAAGACAAAGTGATTGCCAGTTGTTTTTTTGAAGCCTCCACCCGCACTCGCTTATCTTTTGAAACAGCAATCCACCGTTTAGGGGCATCTGTGGTTGGCTTTGCAGATGGTAGTAACACCTCTTTAGGTAAAAAAGGGGAAACCTTAGCTGATACTATTTCTGTACTACGTACTTATGCTGATGCCATTGTTATTCGTCATCCTCAAGAAGGTGCGGCACGTTTGGCCTCTGAATTTGCTGGGGATATCCCCGTTATTAATGCTGGGGACGGTGCCAACCAACACCCTAGCCAAACGTTACTAGACTTGTTTACCATTAAAGAAACACAAGGCCGATTAGATAACCTCAATATCGCGATGGTAGGTGATTTAAAATATGGTCGCACAGTACACTCACTAGCCCAAGCATTAGCCAAATTTACAGGAAATCACCTCTATTTTATTGCCCCAAAAGTGCTGGCCATGCCAGAGCATATCTTGCATTTACTCGAAGAGCATGGTGTTGAATATAGTCAGCATGAAACTGTAGATGAAGTGATGTCAGAGCTGGATATCCTGTATATGACTCGGGTACAAAAAGAGCGCCTTGATCCTTCTGAATATGCCAATGTCAAAGCCCAATTTATCTTAACCAGTGCTGATCTGGTGAATGTAAAAGATAATCTTAAGATATTACACCCCCTGCCACGTATCGATGAAATTACCACCGATGTTGATAACACCCCTTATGCTTACTATTTCCAACAAGCAGGTAATGGTATTTACGCGCGTCAGGCACTACTTGCCTTAGTTCTAAATAAAAACTTAGTTCTTTAATAAGGAGCACACCATGACTCATGATCACAAACTAAAAGTTGAAGCTATCAAACGTGGGACTGTTATTGATCATATTCCGGCGCAGGTGGGCTTTAAGATCCTATCTCTATTTCGTTTAACCGAAACAGACGAAAGAATAACGGTAGGTTTTAATCTTCCTTCTGAAAACCTAGGTAAAAAAGATTTAATCAAAATTGAAAATGTCTTTTTAACCGCAGAGCAAGCAAATCGCTTAGCAATGTATGCCCCTCAAGCGACGGTTAATATTATTGATGACTACCAAGTCGTCAATAAAATGGCGCTAAGTTTACCTGAATTACTCGAAGATGTTGTACCCTGCCCTAATAGCAACTGTATTAGCCATAATGAGCCGGTACAAAGTAGCTTTCGCGTAAAAAAATTCGCGTCTGACGTGGTATTAACCTGCAAATATTGCGAAAAAGAATTTGAGCGCCACGCCGTTATTCGTTGATTTCTTATTGGCTATCTGCCCTGCTTGATAGGGCAGATAGTAAACACCTACCCTAAAAATAGAATAATCCCCTCTCAATCGCGTTGATCCCTTTTTATGAAAAAATAGAAATAGCTAATAAGCACTATCTTAGAAAAAAAATTGCTATAAATGGGGGATTTAGATGGGCTAAATATCGTATAAAAAGGCGAGAAAGCGTTAGGATTATTTTCTTTTTATACCTATAGACTTTATGATAAAGCCTGATATCTATCATATTGCTCGTCTTCTGCGCTGGCTATAATAGCGCTGAGCTAATCAAGCGTTAGCATGAATCTTATAAAAACAGGAGTTCTACATGTCTTACGAAATTAATACCGAAAAAGCCCCTGCAGCAATCGGCCCTTATGTACAAGGTGTTGATTTAGGTAATTTAGTGATCACATCAGGCCAATTACCTGTTGATCCTGCTACGGGTGAGTTTGTGTCTGACAATGCGGCAGAGCAAGCACGTCAATCTTTAGAAAACGTCAAAGCAATTATTGAAAAAGCAGGTCTAACCGTTGCTAATATCATTAAAACGACTGTTTTCGTAAAAGATTTAAATGATTTCGGTACTATTAATGCAGCTTATGAAGCTTTCTTTAAAGAGCATAATGCAGCATTCCCAGCACGCTCTTGTGTTGAAGTTGCTCGTTTACCGAAAGATGCCAAAGTAGAAATCGAAGTTATCGCGATCCGCTAATTTATTTTTCTACCTGTCATATCAAAGAAGCAAAGTACTCTTTATGAGCACTTTGCTTTTTTTATATTCTCAATAAATGAGCAATCATTTATTACTGCCATTTTTATCTCAGATTTACAATTCAGCCAAGCCCTCTCCAAGCCTGATGTAGCAAAAATACCTTGATTTAGATCAGTTTTACTCAAGATTATTTCGCTTCCAATTACTATATATTGTGCTTTAATAAATACACAGATACAACATATAGTAATTATACACACCTTATCCACAATTAGTCTCAATGCTACGCCATCACCTGTTTTTATGGGATTAGAGCCTGTGGATAAATAGTTAAGGAGCCAGATTGTGAAAACCATAGTGATAAAACGAGACGGATGTAAAGTCTCTTTTGACCAAACCCGCATCAGCGATGCTATCAAAAGAGCAGCCGAAGCTTGTCAGATCACTGATGATGATTATTGTGAGTTTGTCGCTCAATCTGTTTCACAATCTCTCGCAGGACGTTCGAATGTCGATATCCGTGAGATCCAAGACGCCGTTGAAAATCAGCTGATGGCTGGCGAGCACAAAGATATTGCCAGAGCTTATATTGAATACCGTCATGACCGAGATGTTGCTCGTGAGCAACGAGGACGATTAACTCAGGAAATCCGCGGTCTTATCGAACAGAGTGATGTCTCTATCTTGCACGAGAATGCGAATAAAGACAGTAAAGTTATCCCAACCCAACGCGATTTACTTGCGGGAATTGTGGCTAAACATTACGCAAAATTACATATCCTGCCAAGAGATGTGGTACTCGCTCATGAGCGCGGTGAAATTCATTATCATGATCTCGATTACTCACCCTTTTTCCCTATGTTTAACTGCATGCTGATTGATCTCAATGGTATGTTAACCAACGGTTTCAAGATGGGTAATGCAGAAATAGAACAGCCAAAATCCATTTCAACAGCCACTGCGGTGACTGCACAGATTATTGCTCAAGTCGCTAGTCATATTTATGGTGGCACGACAATCAACCGTATTGATGAAGTCCTTGCACCTTTTGTCAAAGCCAGTTACGACAAACACTATAAAGTGGCGCAAGAATGGCAAATAGCGGATAAAGAAGCTTATGCCAACGCACGTACAGAAAAAGAGTGTTATGACGCTTTTCAATCTTTAGAATATGAAGTTAACACTCTACATACGGCTAATGGTCAAACGCCTTTTGTGACCTTTGGCTTTGGCCTAGGCACATCAAAAGAAGCACGTTTAATTCAACGCTCAATCCTTGAAAATCGCATGGCGGGTTTAGGTAAAAACCGCAAAACGGCGGTTTTCCCCAAACTGGTTTTTGCTATTAAAGATGGCTTAAACCATAAATTTGGTGATCCTAACTACGACATCAAACAACTTGCTTTAGAATGTGCAAGCAAGCGGATGTACCCTGATATTTTAAATTACGATCAAGTGGTAAAAGTAACCGGCTCGTTTAAAACCCCAATGGGTTGTCGTAGCTTCTTAGGCGTCTATGAAGAAAATGGCGAGATGCTCCACGAAGGGCGCAATAACCTAGGGGTGATCAGTTTAAACTTACCACGCATTGCCATTGAGGCCAAAGGAGATGAAGCCGCATTCTGGTCGCTGCTTGATAAACGTCTTGAATTGGCTAAAAAAGCCTTAATGACCCGAATTGCTCGTTTAGAAAACGTCAAAGCACGTGTTGCCCCTATTCTTTATATGGAAGGTGCTTGTGGCGTACGTTTAAAAGCGGATGACAGTGTTGCTGAAATTTTTAAACATGGCCGGGCCTCCATTTCATTAGGTTATATCGGTGTTCATGAAACGATTAATGCCTTATTTGGTACGCAAAAACACGTCTTTGATGATGAAACATTGAGAGCTAAAGCAATAGCAATTATTCAGCGTTTACGTGAAGCTACAGATCAATGGAAAGCAGAAACAGGCTATGGTTTTAGTCTTTACAGTACACCTAGTGAAAACTTATGTGACCGTTTTTGCCGTTTAGATGCAGCGGAATTCGGTATTATACCGGGGGTGACTGATAAAGGTTATTACACCAACAGTTTCCACTTAGATGTAGAGAAAAAAGTCAATCCATATGATAAGTTGGATTTTGAAGCCCCTTACCCGCCATTAGCCAATGGTGGTTTCATATGCTATGGCGAATATCCAAACTTACAACATAACCTAAAAGCATTAGAAGACGTTTGGGATTATAGCTACACCCGTGTCCCTTACTACGGCACAAACACCCCTATTGATGAATGTTATGACTGTGGTTATACCGGCGAATTTTCTTGTACCAGTAAAGGTTTTACCTGCCCTCGATGCGGTAATCACAACCCTGCAAGAGTCTCGGTGATACGCCGTGTATGTGGCTATTTAGGCAGTCCTGATTCGCGTCCATTTAATGCCGGTAAACAAGAAGAAGTTAAACGTCGAGTTAAACATCTGGCTAATGGTCAGTTAGGTTAATACTGTGAATTACCATCAATATTACCCTGTTGATGTTGTCAATGGCCCAGGAACACGTTGCACCCTGTTTGTTGCAGGGTGCGTACACCAATGTCGTGGTTGCTATAATAAATCAACTTGGTCACTAACATCTGGCAAGCCGTTTACCCAAGAAGTGGAAGATCAGATCATTGCTGATTTACAAGACACTCGTATTAAACGACAAGGACTATCACTTTCCGGTGGTGATCCCCTGCACCCCCAAAATCTTTCTGCTATATTAAAATTGGTAAAACGTGTTAAAACGCAATGCCCTGAGAAAGATATTTGGGTTTGGACAGGCTATTTATTGGCTGACTTAACCCCAGAGCAACAAGAAGTCGTTAGCTATATTAACGTACTGATTGACGGCAAATTCGTACAAGAACTTTATGATCCCGCATTACTGTGGCGCGGTAGTAGTAATCAGGTGATCCATAAATTGAAGTAATACACATTGAATTAACTGGAGGATATATGCCTTTAAGTGATAATAAATATGTAAGCTTTTCTGAAGATCATGAACTGAACTACCATTTAAAAAAATGGGGTAAAAAGCAATCGAAAGCCAATCGAGATCAACTCGTGAAGCTAGGCAGTGAATTGAAAAAGAAACTTGGTGTTAAACATCTCCAACATACTGAAATAGATGCAGAGATAGAAAAAAATCTTTCATTATTTGAGTAATATCCCATGATCCCCAGTGATAAATCACCTCACTACTGGGGATCACTTCACTATTATAAAGCGCTCCTATTTAGTCACCCCCGTTATCAAATGCGAATCATTTTCAAAAACAATAGTCAAAGTGATTAGTTTTGTTTTATGATTAGTATTCTTAATTCTTCTTTTTATGACAATATTTAATATGAAATTTGTTTTTTTACCTTTAATTTCAATCGTTTTAATAACTGGGTGTAGTAGTAAATGGGAGCCAAAAGGGGTACCCGATTACACATTACAAGAAGCAAAGTTAATTTGTGATTTGGATGCGAATACACGTTACCCTATTCGTAAAGAGGTACTACAGCACACCGTTTATCGTGATGTAGAAAAAACCTGCCGTAAAGACGACAAAGAGCGTTGTGGGGATAAAAAGACCTATACAGAACGTGTTCCGATGACAGAAAGCTATGTAGCAGATATTAATCAAGAAGATAGAAAAACATTCTATACCTCATGTATGTCTTTAAAAGGTTGGGAGCAAAAAAATTACTACTTTTGGCAATAAGCAGTAACTTAGTGACGTTGCCAAAAGAGCTTAGTACCAAAGCCGAGCTGATTATTCACCATTTTAATTTCTTGCAATTGTAATTGCCATAAAGGCACATGGATGGCGGCTAGCGCCACAGGGAAACGTAAGCAATACTGTTTTCTTGCTCTGATGTCGTCATTAGCGGTTAATAAAGACACTGTACCGGTGAATTGAACGCCTTGCAGATTGGCGACAGAAAGCTCTTGAGTACTAATACTGCCCGCAACAAATAAATTTTCCTGCATCATTTGTGCGTGTCGTGTATGTTTTTCTGAGAGAAAAACAAGTCGCATGTTGCTTTCATCGAACCAATAGAAACAATTCGCGCACCAAATATCCCCTAATGCACGAGTTGTACATAAGGTAAACACATGGTGACTGGCTATATATTGTTTAATTATTTTGATCGAGTCTGGCGTAGACATAATTTACCTGCATAGAAACTAAAAGAGACGCTGTTTAGGTGATAATTATATCACCAAAACAAGCGTCTTACCGCGTGTCTCTTTGTGCAGGTAACTTATCGAGAATAATTATAAATTAACGATAAATTTCCGCATTTACAGTCAGATAATCGTCACCTGTAGCACCGATAACTTTATAACCAGTTGCGCCTTCATCTTTTGCGATTTGTGCAATTTTAGTTGTTAAGCCATCTAAAGTATCGTTACCTGTAATTGTGATATACTCACCAGTAGAGGTATGGCTAGTTGCTACGCTGTCAGCAGCGATTGAACCGAATGAAATAGCACTTAAAGCTAATGTTGCAGCGATTAATGTAGATTTTTTCATGATGAACTCCAATTAAATTCTAAATTTGTTATCTATCGCGGAGTGTGTCTCTGTGATGTGGATCATATTATGCATTTTAATTTAACTTTAAAATTAGCAATTATTGCTGTTCTTTTTCAAAATAATTGAATGTATTTTTTTAGAAAAACGTTTTTTACGTCATAAATTTTTCACAACGTGTTGATATAATTACAAGATTTGAAACTTAGTTGTTTGTTAATAACTACCGTTAGAAATTAAGAAATTTTGTTTATTAAAATCATAAGTAGCACAAAAAGGAAAAAAGATGGCTGATACTCAATGGTCAATCTATATTGTCAGAAATCGTCTTGGCTCTCTTTATACCGGAATAACAACGGATGTTGAGCGACGATTTAATCAGCATCAAAATGGAACTGGCGCGAAAGCACTAAGAGGGAAAGGCCCATTATCATTGGAGTTTTATTGCCAAGTTGGCGATAGGCAACAAGCGTCTCAACTTGAATATCGTTTAAAACAGTTAAAAAAAATACAAAAAGAAAAGCTGATCATTGATCAGCCTTCAGACGTTGCACAGTATTTAGCATAATGAAAAGATGCGATTATCAAACCTCATCAAATAACGGCGAAAAGTTCACTAAGCCGTGAATATCATCAACATTGCCATTATCTAAAGCATAAAATTGAAATACTTCTTCTGTATTCGGCCATTTGCAATGCAAGCCTTGTGATTTTGCCGGTATAAAACCTGATTTTTGATAATAAGTTGGCTCACCTAATACCACAACAGCGCCATAACCAAACTCATTAAGGCTATCAAGCCCTTCATTAATCAATTGACGACCGATGCCCTGACCACGGTATTGTGGCGCCACAGCTAATGGCGCAAGTCCTACCCATTGGCAATCTTTTCCCTCAATATCTACAGGTGTAAAACCGATATAACCAACAATCCGGCCTTCGTCATTGATTGCCACCATACCTAAGGTTAATAATCCCTCTTCACGTAAGTGACCAACTAAATCGGCTTCTGCGCCTGTTGGAAATGATTGGCGTAAAAGATCATCAATAGCAGGAATATCAACAGGAATTTCAACACGTATTAGCATGAAGTTGAGCTCAGTTCATGGCTGTGTGCGGTGTCTTCAACTTCATCTTGAAGGCCACTTTTCACAAAATCAGCCAATTGTAGTAAACCAAAACGCAATACAGATGGCATAGAGTCTAACTCAATTGCATCCATTAGGTTCTTAACATATAACCCAAGTTCTGTATCGCCCTCAATTTGTAAGCGTCGTTGGAAAAACAAGGTGTCCGGATCTTCTTTACGCGCGGCAATTAAAATAAGATCGTTAGCATTACCACTAAAACTTACATCTTCTTTTTCAGAACGGCTTACGATTAATTTATCATCACAAACACTGATAAACCACTGCAAATGTAAATCTTTAATTTCTACCTTTAGCCATTTATCTTCTAAGAAGTGTAAATCCCCCTCAGCTAATGCTTCGCGGAATTGCCAACTTAAAAACTGTTCTAAAATATCACGTTGCAAAGCAAATGGCGTGATTTGCAAAGGGTAACGCAAGAAACGAGGGCCATCTTTAACTAGGCGGGTGCGAATTTTATTAAACACTTTCGGACTCCTTAACATTTAATTGCGGCTATTGTGCCAGATATAGATAGCGATTCTGCGATCCTACATCAATATTCCGTTAATCGGTTGTTCATATTTTGAGTTATTTAATTTTACTTAAGTAAAACTCAATATTCTCTGCCCTAAATCAAAACCTTTTTTTATCCTGCTTATTACAATTTCTGATCATTTTTAATCTCTAAAGGGAAGTGAAGATGGAATTGTTGTGCCCAGCAGGTAACTTACCCGCATTAAAAGCCGCTGTTGATAATGGTGCAGATGCCGTTTATATCGGCTTAAAAGATGACACCAATGCTCGCCATTTTGCTGGCTTAAACTTCACAGAAAAGAAATTGCAAGAAGCCGTCAATTACGTACATCGCCACCAGCGAAAACTGCATATTGCCATTAATACTTTTGCTCATCCTGATGGATTTGAACGCTGGCAAAAAGCCATTGATATGGCGGCTCATTTAGGTGCCGATGCATTAATTTTGGCCGATATTGCTATGCTAGAGTACGCAGCTGAACGCTATCCACAGATAGAGCGTCATGTATCGGTACAGGCGTCGGCCACTAATACTCAGGCAATCGCATTTTATCAACGCAATTTTGATGTTGCACGTATTGTACTACCACGCGTTCTTTCTATTCATCAAGTCAAACAATTGGCTCAAAGTAGTCCTGTTCCTTTAGAAGTCTTTGCCTTTGGTAGTTTGTGCATCATGGCTGAAGGACGCTGTTATCTTTCCTCTTATCTAACTGGTGAATCGCCTAATACTGTCGGAGCCTGTTCCCCAGCTCGTTTTGTCCGTTGGCAGCAAACACCACAAGGTATGGAATCTCGCCTCAATGATGTCTTAATAGACCGTTATGCTCCTGATGAAAATGCAGGGTATCCTACTTTATGTAAAGGACGTTATTTTGTTGATAAACACTGCTATCACGCCTTAGAAGAGCCAACCAGCTTAAATACACTAGCGCTACTACCTGAACTTATGGCTATGAATATTGCCTCTGTCAAAATTGAAGGTCGCCAACGTAGCCCCGCGTATGTTACTGAAGTTGCAAGAGTATGGCGTGCAGCTATTGACCAATGTAAAAAAGATCCTCAAGGTTTTAAAACCCAACCGCGTTGGATGAGTGCATTAGGAAAAATATCTGAAGGAACACAAACAACATTAGGTGCTTACCACCGGAAATGGCAATAATAAGGGATAATAATATGAAATACGCATTAGGCTCTGTACTTTATTATTGGCAAAAAGAAACACTTGAGACATTTTATCAGCAAGCAAAACAGAGCGATGCTGATATTATCTACTTAGGCGAAACAGTCTGTAGTAAGCGCCGTGAGACTAAACCACAAGATTGGATTAATCTGGCCAAAGAAGTGGCTAAAAGTGGTAAACAAGTGATCCTTTCTACCTTAGCACTACTACAAGCGCCTTCTGAACTAAAAGAGATAGCAAAGCTGGTGGATAACGGTGAATTTTTAGTTGAGGCTCATGATTTTGGTGTGATCAATATGCTTTATGAGCGTCATTTACCTTTTGTAGTAGGCCATGGATTAAACTGCTATAACGCTTATGCACTACGTTTATTACAGAAACAAGGCATGATACGTTGGTGTATGCCAGTTGAACTATCTCGTGAGTGGTTAAATAATCTTTTAATTCAATGTGAAGAATTAGCGATTAGAGATAAATTTGAAGTAGAAGTATTCGCTTATGGTCATCTTCCTTTGGCTTATTCAGCGCGTTGTTTTACTGCTCGCTCGGAAAATCGTGCTAAAGATGATTGTGAAACCTGCTGTCAAAAATACCCACAAGGCCGTCAGGTATTATCACAAGAAAACCAACAAGTGTTTGTTTTAAATGGTATTCAAACGCAAAGTGGCTACTGTTACAATTTAGGTAATGATTTAACTTCAATGGCAGGTTTAGTCGATATCGTCCGTCTTTCACCGCAGTCTGATGAAGTTTTTACTACCTTAAAACAATTTCGCCAAAATGAACAAGGCGCACACCCTATTAACACCATCCATCATCATGATTGTAATGGTTATTGGCGTAAACTGGCTGGTTTAGAATTAGTTGAATAAGTAGATATTTTTTGAAATCTAAATAAGGTGGAAAATAAAATTATTATTCCACTTTATTTTAATAAACATCTACTCATAAACAAAGGTCACACCGATAACGGATTTTACATTACCCGCTCTTACTCTTTCTCCCGTTTCACCATACGAAGCAGATAGCCTTAAACTCACACTATTATTCGTCACATTGCCTAATTTGACCGGTGTATTAGCAGGAATAACACCATTATTATTTGATATTTTAATTCCAACCCCTTTAGCAGGAGAGTTAGATGATATATTGGTAAAGACCGTATTATTCACATCAGACGTTGATCCTGTTAAATAGTAAGAAATATTTTGTTGTCTAGGACAAAAAATAGATAAAGGAATAGGTTGCGCATTACCCGGATATTCAGGAAGATTAATCGTGACATTTCTACTAGAAAGATCACAGCCCCCAGTAGGCATAATAACATCATTTAATGCGTAAATATTCCATGTAAAAAAACGAGGGTGCCCACCATCCCAATCTGCAATTTTGTACATTTCTATTTTTGCAATTAAATCCCCCTTATTTATTTGCTTCCCTCCCGCAGCACCAATACTTTTCAAATACAATCTAAGATTTAGTGGGATAAAATTTCTGTCTTTAATATTAATAACTTTTGTATCGTAATAAAGAGGAATAGGATAATAACTGTTATACCATAATAAAGAGCCGTCAAAATTATTCAGCGCGCCTCCAAAAGTCGTTCCACTAACTAAATTAACATGGTCAACGTCTATTGGATCTCTAGGTCCACCATAAGAATCATTTTTACAAAGAATTTGTTGAGATAAATCCACTACCAAATTCTGGTTTACTTCAACTCGAGGCGTTAAATTAACGCGTATATTAGCAGCACCATCACCGACAATTTGTCCCGTTGAAGCGACTTTACAAGTAAATGATAGTACTGAGTTTGAAAATAAACCGAAGCTTAAATACAATAAAAAACGCATTGTTTTTTTATAGCTTATCATAATGTTTTTTCTATAATTTAATTAAATAACAATTACATAAATACATAGGTAACATTAATTATTGCCTGTACTGATCCCTGTGTAGGTCTACCATTTACAGAGATGGCTCTTACTCGTAAAGGAAAGATTGCGGCAAACGAATACTCACCAACTTCAACCACTTTTTTTGAACCGTTTCTTAATTTATTACCTGCAGTATCTTGTAATTCTAAATGAAGATTTTTAGCTGAGCCCTGATTTCTATAGTATCCAGTACTATCATCAAGACCGGTGAATGTCGCTTCAATAGAAGTTGTACCAATAGGACAATTTCTTAACTCCAAATCAACGGGATACCATTTAGAGGTAGAGCCAGGGGTCATAAAATCGAATGTATATAGGTCGCCCATGTCCACATTGGCTGTTTTTGTGATTGTTTCACAAGGCCTTGCTATTACACTTCCATTAACAGTAATTGTTGCATCTGCAGCCATAGCGAATGAAGTATTGCAGCATAAAATAGCAAATATTACGTTTTTTACTCCTCGCCATTTATATTTCATCATTGATTCTCTTTATCTCTATTGGTACTCGAGTGTAAAAGTGGCACTGGCTTTAATTTTTCCAGCTAAGACAGGCATATCGGATGCCATTAATCGACTATAGAAAAAAACGGTGTTACTTTTTCCTGCAACTAAGGGGATCCATTTAAGTTGGTCACTACTTGGATTAATAGGAATGGGTGACCTTTCACTATCTAATATTTGTATTCCAACACCAGAAGCAGATGTTGCTATCGGATCTAACGCTAATAATGAAGGATTATTTCTATCTGAAATACCATTAAAATAGAATTTCACAGCAATCACTGATTCTCCACAAGGTTCCAGTATTATATGAAAAGGAATAAAGGGTGTTGTTTCTCCCACTTTATATAACCGCTTAACTTCATTATTTAATAAATCAATAGTTTGGTATTGTGATTCTGGTGCAACTGCACAGGTGTTATCTCTCATATAACCTGTTATTTGAATAATGCTATCGGCAGAATATGCAACATTAGGTGATAATGATAAGAAAAATAACCATAGTGTTGTCAAAATACCCTTAATATTATTAGTCATTATTTATTCCTTAATAGGGTGGCACTCTGCACTATATTCAACATAAAGTTTATCTGGATCTTGTGGTGGTAATGTGTAATTTACTAAGCATTGTTGCTCTTTCTTACTACCCCAATTCACTTTTAATTGTCCTGAAGGTGATAACCCTGTTAAATAAACTTTTCCTTCATCTGCCACAATCCCAGTATTATTACCTGAATCAACGATAGCCCCGAAAGGTACTGGTTTCCCTTTATGGGTTAATGTCGTAATTGCTTTTATCCCAACACTAGGCTCAAATGTGATCGCACTAATGGCTCCACGAGTAGGAACTACGCTTTTCACCGCATTATCTATTTCAATATTGTTAGAGAATGAATTGGTATCCAATGCAATACGATTTTCTTTATATTCAGAAATATAAGGTAAAACCGCATAACCATTACTGTCTGTCGTGATGCCACTATTGTTTTCTAATTTTATATTTTTAACTTCAGGTACTTTTACTAACACCGCTGTTTGATATATAGGCTGACTAAGTGTTATACCACCTGAGTGAGCTAAAATACTGCCACTCATACCATAATTTATTTGATGTGATGTATCGGTATAGTTATAACCTATATTGCTATTCATATAAGAACCGTTATAACTTAATGAGGCATATCCTGTTGAGTCCGATTCTTCTTCATGAGAATAACCTGTTTGAATATTGTAACTTAAGTTTTTATCTTCCAATAATGTACCGTTTAATCCTATAGTATTGTTAAAACGTTTCTTCATGTTATGCGAGGAGTTAGTACTTAAACTCGCATTTTGCCATATAGAATCATTATCAGAACGCATAAAGTTACTAAAAGGAATACTAGTATTAAATGCTAGCATCTGATCTTTACTATCATTCCATGATGTTTTAGATAAGCTATAATTTAGGCCTAAATTAATACCTTTAATAATAGTATTAAGGCCTATCTGTAATTGATTATCTTGTTTTTTAGAATTCCAATAACGCTGATTAGTACCAATAATATATAACGTAGATTGATCACCTATTTTTTGAGTAATATTGAGTTGTATCCTTTGCCTTTTATTATAAATAAGGTCGTAGTAACTTTGTGGTAATCCACTAACTTCAACAACACCATCCTCCGTTTGTATATAATTTCCTCTCATTTTTTTATAAGTAGTCTCTGCTAAAGTATAAAAACCACTCGTCGCATATTTATAACCGGCAAGTTGCACCCTTGTGCCTAATTCATTGATAGATTTATTATAAAGAATACGTATCGATTGCCCACGGTGTGTAGAGTCATCGGGTAGTATTGATCTCGCTTCGGTAATATCAAATGATAAAGCCCCAAAACGCCCAATATTTTTACCTACCCCAATACTTGCCGCTTGGTAATTTTTGGATAACTGGGTTCCTCCATAAATGGTCCAACCCGCAGGTAAGCCGTGGATCACTGATCCTTGTAAAAAATAAGGCCGCTCCTGCTCATCATTACCCGAACGGTAACTACCTACAGTCACTGAATATTTGGTATGCCCTTCCCTTTGTAATAAAGGGACTGATGAATATGGCACAGTAAAGGTTTGTGTTGAACCATCAGACTCAGTAATGGTTACCTCTAAATCGCCACTGTTACTTGTTGAATAGAGATCATCAATAACAAAAGGACCCGGTGGAAAAGAGTTACGGTAAATCACATAACCATTTTGCTGTATAGTAACCTCGGCATTAGTCCGGGCGACACCTCGAATAATCGGAGCAAAACCTCTTTGGCTATCCGGTAACATAACTTCATCAGATGACAGTTGAAAGCCTCTAAAGTTGATGCTGTCGAAAACTTCACTTTGTGTGTAGCTATCACCAATAATAAGACGAGAATATAATTTATTAATACCACGTTCTATATAAGTATTCAGATGTTTCCAACTTGATTTATTAATAGAATCATAAGAATAAATAGAGTTATCACGAAGACGCCATGGCCCAAGATTGATCCCACTTTGTAAATTGAGATGAGTAAAATGAGTATCTGGGCTACCATCGTTGCGAGTTTTACTCCCATTTAAAATATAGGTAATAAATCCAGCCACAATACCATCATCCCATAACTCTGGTGGAATAAAGCCTCGAGACTGATTGACTAAATATACTTGAGGTATAGTGAGATTGAGCTTTTGTGAACCAACATCAAAATTTGCTGTGGCTTGAGAAATTAATGAAGTAAGTGACTGACAATGTTCATCGAGCTCATTTTTCTGTTCAACATTATTTTTATCTTTATTTTGTTCATCCGTTATGAGATTTAAATTAACATTCCAACTTTTTAGCTCTGCTTTTGTGATACATGGTGATAGCTGCCCTTTATTCTCAATAAAATTGATATATTGGGTTTTTAAGAATATGTCATTTAAGTAAATATCAACCAGATAATTACCTTCAGGTACTTCTAATCCTTTCTCAAAAGAAGATAGATCAGCGACAGACTCCGGGTTATCTGATAAGAAATAGGGGTTATAATAAAACTCCTCCTCAGACTTTGAGTCAACTGAAAATAGTAGCGCAAGTATAAAAATAAATAATTTTACGTTATTTATTTTTATGCCGCTTAAGCTATTTATACCTGTTGAAAATGACATAATATCACTCTTTCAATTCTACAATATTAAATAATGATTATCTAACGTCGACGATTGTTTTTGGTGTGATGGCACCATAATCATTAATAGTTTGAAACGAGAGTTTCCCATAAGCTGATGTTGGAATAGAGATAGACTTATCTTCAAAAGGTGGAACCATAGTGTTCTCTAATTTTTTACCACCAAGTTCTAATTCAGTCATCGTAATAAAATAAGGTGTCGGATTTTTTATAATAAGTGTGTCATTATTACGTTTAAATTGTAGTTTTTTATAATTTTCATCTGGAGATATGGTGAGATCTTTTGGTCTATAAAAGAATTTTATTTTACTAATAATCGCAAGTTGTAACATATTCTCATTAGCAAGTGATTTTTCTACAGCGGGGATAGATTTTACACTCAACCAAAATAAAGTTTCTCTATCTTTCGGTAATTTATTGTTAGTTGCATCTATAATTCTTAAAGTATTCTCTTTTTTACCCTGCATAGAAAATAGAGGAGGCGTAATAACAAAAGAGTTATCTTTCTTTCCTTCGCTATTTTCTATCCAAGACTGTATTAAATAACGTTTTTCATCATTATTAATTACTGGTAATTTTACTTGCTTTTCACCTGCAAAATAAATGACTCTAGTTGCCCCTAATGATACAGCAGCATATGCTTGGTTAATGACACATAGAGTTAAGAGCATTAAAAAAAGAAGCTTTATTTTAGAAAAAGTTAGAATACTATTCATTTTTATAATCCACTATAGCTAATCTTGGTGTATGTCTTATTAAAATAACCCACAAAAAAGTAAAAAAGCCTTATACTAAAAAATAGTATAAGGCTATATATTATTCGTATTGGACAGCAAAGGTTGCGTTCGCGTTTGCGATACCAGGTTCAGTTGCACCTAAAGCATAATATCTTGCTTGGAATGGAATAATATTTTTTCCATCATGTAATTTAGTTGCATTACCGAATCCAGCGCCGTCAAAAGACATTGGTGCACTCTTACTATCTAAAATTTGAATACCGACATTTTTAGCACCACCAGCAGAAGAAGAAGATACTGCTAATACGTCATCTTGTCCTGCAGCAGAAACCCCTGTAAAAGCAACTTTTGCAGTACTAGCTACTTTAGAGTCACAATCATTTAATTGGATAGTAAAATTAGTATTTTCGCTAAAATCACCAGCTTTCGCTAATTTTGCAGTTCTCACTTGACCTAATTTAACTATTTGGCCATCAGATGAAGAGTCAACAGCACATGCTGCATTTACTAATTCACCTTTAAAAAATATTTCGCCACCATTCACGGTTACAGGTCCATTTCCTACAGGATCTTCAGCTGAAACAGCAAAAACAGAACCTACAGATAATGCAGAGATCACAAAAAGTTTCAAATAATTAAGTTTCATATAAATTACCTTAATTCCTAGAAAATAATAAACACATTTAATTACGATTTTTCATAGACTTTTATCTTATTTAGATAATAAGATAAACGTTACTAAGAAATTAAATTGACATCAATATAATAATACTTAATTAAAATTTAACAATTAATTTTTTTAAATTTTTATTCTTACTTTAATTGAATGTTTTATTTTGATTATTTTATTTAGCCCTTCTAAATTAAATTTATTACAATAAGATTGGTTTATTTTAATTAAGTGTCATTACTAGTTTTTATATAATTATTTGTTTTTTATGTTTATATAAAAAGTAATCAATTTATTTTTTATATATTAAGATAAGGAAAAGCACTTAAAATAGTTCACATCAATTATTATAGCAATAACATTAATTATTTAAGCTTATTAAAAACATTATTATTATTAAGATAATATCTTTAGATAGAGATTGCATAAAAGTAAAATAATTTAAACAAATTTTTGTTATTAATAGACTATTATAGAAAATTTACACTAAAATAAAAAAGACGGGATAACTTTTCAGTAATCCCGTCCTATTTACCTAGCATATTACAGATATTATTTACTTTGAACGGTGGTAATGTCTCGCCCAATGCTTAAATTGATGAGTAATTTTCCTTAACTCACCATTGCGCAACATACCCACTAACACCCCCAAAATGGTATATATCACGCCTAAAACCAGCATCATCACGATATCCCCTAGGATGCTTTGGAATGATAATCCCATCTGGTTAATTCCGGCCATAGCATTTACAGCCCATGTAGAAGGTAATGCAGAGGATATTGCCAATACCCAATCCGGCATAGCTTGTAATGGCCAAATAGTTCCCGAAATATAGAATACTGGTGTCGTCACAAATGCCAATGTTAAGTAAATCATCTCAACACTGCGCAAGCATTCGGTGATCAACTTACCTAATCCTAATACCGCTAATAAGAATGGGAAGGTCAACATCCAAATTTGATAAAGTGGTGCTTCTTGACGATAGCCTAATACCCACGGCCATAGTGCAAAGAACACCGAAGATAAAAAGAGCCAAATCGGTATAAGTGCAGATAGCGCGCCTAAATATACCGCTAACGGAGGCTTCCCTTTTGGCGTTCCTCTGACGGCGATACTCACTCGTACACAAGCAATTAATAATGAGTGTTGCAATAACATCACTAACAAGCCTGGGAAAATAATGGCGGCAAAACTGACCCCAGGGTTATACATGGCGATAGTTTCACTTTGGATCGGTTTTAATAATATTTTTGACTGTGTCGCACTAAAACCCGCATTTTGTAAGATACGGCCGTTATAGTTATCTAATAATTGCTGATACGCCTGCATTAATTCTTGCTGAATTTGTCCACTAGCAAGGCGGTTGGTCGCATCTCCATACACAGGAACGGTAACATTTTTGCCATTAAGCAGTTTTTTTTCAAAATCTGTTGGAATGATAATAATGGCAAACAGTTCACGCATGATCATGTCATGACGAGCTTCATCTAAATTATCATATCCCTTTAAGCTTAATTTAGGTGTGGCATCTAATGAGCGGATAAGGGCATAACTGGCGGGGCTATGATCTTGATTGATCACCGCCACAGGCAGATCCCACAATACAGGTTTAGCGTAGACTAAACTCATAATGCAAAGAGAAACCAATAATAACATCCACATCGGTTTTTCTAACATGCCTAATAAAACACGCTTAAATGTTTGGAAATACATCTGCATCATACGACACCTACCTGTAATTCCAATCTTTTAAAGATGCGTTTGCGAACTAAAAGCGCAATCGCAAAAGGATAAATCAACAAAAGCGTGCACACATAAAGAATACCTTGTAACGAAACTTCCCTTAAGAAGATATCAAACATAGCATTTAAGGCGTGCGTTAACGGCTCTAGATTAGAAATGATTCGAGCAGGTAATATCATCGACAGTTCAGGCACCGCCATCCCTGAAAAAGCTAAGGCGATACTCACTAGCATACCTATCATACTGTATGCGGTTATCGCACTATTGGTAAATGTAAACAACAGCAACCCAATACTTTGTGCCGCGATGATATAAAAGAACCCCACCAATATCATATAAAGCGGATTACCATTGACTTTTGCCCCTGAAAAATGCACTAACGCCGCTAATTCAACCATTAATAATGTTAAGAAAAACAGCGTATAAGGTGCTAATTTACCTATTAGGGCAAAAGTGAAAGGTTTTAGGTTTAATAGCATATTACCCCGTGATAAGGAGTAAATCGTGCAGGTGACAACAAAGAGTTGCAGCATATGAATGGTTGCAGCAAATTGTTGATAGTAGATATAACTACCACTAGCATTAAACAGGCTGTCATAAGAGAGTGTTACTTTGGCTAAAGGCGGCACTGGCTTATTCATCTCTTGCGCTAAAACAGTGCGATATTGAGCATTAAGCTCGGCAATTAACCCGCTAAAATCCTGTATAGCATAGCTACCCGCAGCATAATACAACCCATTGTAATACATTCGGGTTGTCGGCTGTTTGCCTGCTAATACATCTTTTTCAAAATGGCGGGGGATCATTAAAATAGCGTAATCTTTTGCACTTCCTAGCTGCTCTAAGGCGGTTCGCGGATTTGTATCTAGTGCACTTAATTTTGCATGAGAGCCTGCATTTAAATCTCGGATCAACGTTTTTGATAGTGGACTATTATCATTATTGATAACGGAAACTGGCAAGTTCAGCAAAGTACCTTCTGAAAAGTTAGCACTAATTAATGTGAATAACATTAATGGAAACAGCCAGCTTAGCCAGTGGAACACTGGGCTTCGCACTGCCATATGGGTTTCTCGTGAGAATGCGCTATTAAAACCACGCCAAGCTGCCTTTACTCTCATTATTCGCCCTTACTTATCCCAACGCCATAATGCGCTCATACCAGGACGTAGTCCTTCAATTTGTGCCGTTGGATACAGTCGAACTTCAAAGGTTTTTAAGTCGAAATCTCCTGTTGCACGCGTCGCTCTTTTCGTTGCGTAATCTCCCATAGGAGCAATATAGCGAACTTCTGCTTCCACTTCTTTATTGCCTAACGCAGGAACAGTGATGGTGATGCGATCGCCTTTGCGGATATCGGCTAAAATATCTTCACGCAAGTTATATACAAAATAGGCTTCAGGGAGACGAATTAATGTAGCTAATGGGCTATTGGCATTAAAAAGCTCACCCACTTCCGCAGGAATAGGCCCCACTTCGCCGTCAACCGGAGCTTTTACCTGTAAATCTTGTTGCTGAACTTTCAGCTCAATTAATTGCTGCTCTGCTTGTTGTAGTGCGGCTCGGTATTTCTCACGTAATTCAATACGATCACCATTTTTCGCTTCATCTAATTCAGCTTGTGCTGCTTTGGCTTGCTGCACGGCAACATCTCGACGACTACGAGCACTATCAAGCTCATTGGCAGAGACATAACCTTTATTGGCGACCGCACTAAGACGCTGATAATCTTTCGTTGCATTGGTGGCTTGTGCTTGCGCCTGAGATAAGATCGCTTGTAAATTGCGAATGCTTTCTTCTCTTGTACCGTGAATAGAGAGATCTAATTGAGCTTGAGCTTGGGCTTTTGCCGCTTCCAGTGCAGCCACTTGAGCATTGAGTTCTGGGCTATCTAAGGTGATCATCAATTGCCCCGCTTTAACATCATCACCCCGCTCAATATGACGCTCTATAACACGTCCTTTGGCTTTAGAGGCCACAATAACTTCAGGTGCATCCACTTCACCTTGCAGTAATAAATATTGATTATGCGCGCGGAAAAGAACGGCTAATGCAATAAGTATTAGCATTAATAAAATAAGATAGATGGCTCTTTTTTTCATATAACGATTAGACCTTAATAGTGAAGTAGAACACTCACTGATAGCGTTATCTTACACAATAACTGACTATTTCTTTAAGAATTTTGTGCGCTAGATCACTGACTCAGAGGAAGATTTTCTTTGATAGTACGATTAAGTTATTCTTATACCAAATTTTATTACTCCACGAATAGCCTCATTTTATCTACGTTTTTTTAATTTATTAAATAAACACAGAAAATGGTACACACAACTTATGTACGAATTTGATTTAATTTTGCTGTTATTACAGCAAATGTGCGTTTATCTCATTATTGCGTGGTTTCTCAGCAAAACGCCGCTATTTACGCCTCTTTTACAAGTGACTATCAAACTTCCACATAAATTAATGTGCTATGTGATTTTCTCCATTTTCTGCATTATGGGCACCTATTTTGGATTGCATATTAATGACTCTATTGCTAATACCCGTGCTATTGGCTCCGTATTAGGCGGATTATTAGGTGGCCCGTATGTAGGCTTTCTCGTTGGCTTCACGGGTGGCTTACACCGCTATTCCCTCGGCGGGATGACAGCGTTAAGTTGTATGGTATCCACTATCGCAGAAGGATTAATTGGTGGATTAGTTCATCGTTATTATGTAAAACATGGACAAATGCACCGCATATTTAATCCTTGGACAGCGGCTACCGTCACCTTTTTTGCCGAAATAATACAGATGAGTATTATTTTATTACTCGCTCGTCCTTTTGATGAAGCACTTTCTTTAGTAAAAAATATTGCCGCTCCTATGATTGTAGCAAATACAATAGGTGCTGCGATGTTTATTAGGATATTACAAGATAGACGTGCCATTTTTGAAAAATATACCAGTGCTTTCTCCGCTCAAGCATTAAAAATTGCGGTTTGCACTGAAGGTATTTTACGTAAAGGCTTTAACCAAGATAATAGTACTCGTGTTGCAAAAGTTATCTACCAAGAATTAAAAGTCAGTGCTGTCGCCATTACGGATAGAGATAAACTACTCGCTTTTATTGGTATTGGCGCTGATCATCATTTGCCGGGTACACCGATTTCCTCAGAACAATCTAAACAAGCCATTAATAATAACGAAGTCGTGTATGCGGACGGCAATGAGACACCTTATCGATGTACCCTTTCTCCACATTGTAAATTAGGCTCGACACTGGTTATTCCTTTACGAGGAGAAAATAATCGCGTTATTGGCACCATAAAGCTCTATGAAGCAAAGAATCGCTTATTTAGCTCCATTAATAGAACCTTAGGAGAAGGGATCGCCAGTCTATTATCAGCACAAATTCTTGCCGGGCAATACGAAAGAAATAAACAATCACTATTAGAATCAGAAATTAAATTACTACACGCACAAGTCAATCCCCACTTTTTATTTAATGCATTAAATACATTACAAGCCGTTATTCGTCGTGATAGTGATCAAGCAAAACAGTTAGTGCAATTTCTGTCGGCTTTTTTCCGTAAGAATTTAAAAAGACCCGAAGCGATAGTGACACTCAGTGATGAAATTGAACACGTCACGGCTTATTTACAAATTGAAAAAGCGCGCTTTCAAGAAAGTTTACAGATAGATATTCAGATACCTGAACATTTAGCCACTGCGCGCCTTCCTGCATTTTCGCTTCAGCCTATGGTTGAGAATGCAATTAAACATGGAACATCACAGTTATTAGGCATCGGAAAGATTACAATTAGAGCGCATCAAGAAGACCACTTAATAGTGATCGAAATTAGTGATAATGCAGGGCTTTATCATTCGCAAGGCGCATCACATCAGCTCGGTTTAGGAATGAGACTTGTCGATAAGCGGATTAAATTACGCTATGGTGATCTATATGGTGTACTTGTGGAGTGTCAGCCTGATAACTATACCAAAATAAAAATCTGTTTACCCTTAGAAAAAAATATGGATAACGCAGCATAACAATGAATATATTAATCGTTGATGATGAGCCGCTTGCTCGTGAAAATTTACGTTGTTTACTCGAAGAAGAAAAAGATATTCATATTATTGGTGAATGCAGTAATGCTATTGAGGCGATAGGGGAAATACATCGTAAAAAACCTGATGTGGTTTTTCTTGATATTCAAATGCCACGTATTACTGGCTTAGAAATGGTCTCAATGCTTGATCCTGAACATCGCCCTTATATTGTCTTTTTAACGGCATTTGAAGAATATGCTATTCAAGCATTCGAAGAGCACGCTTTTGATTATTTGCTCAAACCATTAGAGCAAGAGCGTTTAGCCAAAACATTAAGTCGTTTACGCCAAGGCAATAAACAAAATATTGATTTATTATCACCACCAGAAGAACGCTTAAAGTGCATTCCTTGTACTGGGCATAGCCGTATTTGGCTAATGCCAATCGATGAAGCCGTGTTTGCTACATCACGATTAAGCGGTGTCTATGTCACCAATAATCAAGGGCAAGAAGGTTTTACTGAGCTTACATTACGTACTTTAGAAACACGCACTCCGCTGGTACGTTGCCATCGTCAATATTTAGTGAATATGGATTATGTCAATGAAATTGTTTTTGGTGATAATGGACAAGCAGAACTTATTTTACATAATAATAAACAAATTCCGGTCAGTCGACGTTACCTTAAACCCTTAAAAGAAGCGATTGGCTTAATTTAATCAGTAAAAAGGAATAAGCTTGATGGAACCCATTTATATTAAAGTTTATATTAATCGCATCGAAGTTCGTGATCTTCACACCAAAAAAGAATTTTCTGTAGAACGTCATTTTACTCATAGCCGAATGTTAATTGGTGATTTTTACCCTGCTATTGAAGCGATACGAACAGCACTTACTCAAATAGGTATTAACCCATTATCCTTTTTTTGTCGAAAAAGAAATGTGGTAATTCATCCTTTAGAACGTACCGAAGATGGATTATCCCAAGTAGAAATTCGATTATTCAATGAAGTCATTGCCGGTGGGTTGAATAACAAATACAAAAAAATCGTTATTAGTGCAAAACTCACACCACTTATGGATGCAGAGGTGATTGAATTAATCAATAAATCATAACCCTACATAAAATCAGTATTTAACCATTTACAAATAAGTGTCTAAATACTTATTAAAAACCTGCTGATATTGTTTTCTAGAAAATATAAATTGTTTAATAGGTGTTATTCCATGCTTATCCAAATCTAAAGCCTCCTCTCTATCTAATCCATCCTTATATGCAATATTATTCCATTTCACCTAATGTTCTGTAATATCTAAAGTACAAGAAATCACAGAACAATAATCACTACCACAATGGCAACGATAAAGCACTAATCGATTATTCTCTAATTGACTATAAACAGGTTTAATACCTAAATATTGTTCGGCTTTACTGTAAATTATTTTATTACGATTGTAATTAGGAAAGTTATCTTTATCAACAATAAAAATATCAAAATCAAAATCTAAAAACCGCCAATCCGTTTGCCGATCAAACCCCAACCATTTGTCTAATCCCTTACCATCAATATAGAAATTAATGCACTCTTGGAATATGCCAATAAAATGTACCCAATTGAGTAATTATTTATTTCTACTTTATATAGAAAAAACCAGCCAATTTTTGTTGACTGGTTTTTCAATTTATATCATCAACTCAATTGAATACTGAGTGAATTATATTCTTATTGATTATGAGTGCTACTACGGCGACGTGGTACATTTTCGTTATTACCGCCCTCGCTCACCATTTACCTGAACAATTTGCTTAATCCATTAGAGCAAGAGCGTTTAGCCAAAACATTAAGTCGTTTACGCCAAGGCAATAAACAAAATATTGATTTATTATCGCCACCAGAAGAACGCTTAAAGTGCATTCCTTGTACTAGGTATAGCCGTATTTAGCTAATGCCAATCGATGAAGCAGTGTTTGCTAGATCACAATTAAGCGGTGTCTATTTTTAAGCTATATTTAAAGTGTTATTTATCATTTTAATACGCTTAGCTAATATGGTTGCACAAATAAAACCAAGCAAACTAAAAGTGACCATAATACTAAATACATAGTTATATCCTTGAATGCCCTCAAAATTATCTAATAATGACCCATAGAGAGCATAAGCAAACATGGAAGGCATATAACCAATAATACACCCAAACGCCATCGCTGAACCTGCATATTGTCTTGGTGTTCCAATTTCATCCATTGGTGCAAAGAAAATAGCTCTTTGCGAGAAAATGATTGCACCGAAACCTAATGTTGCAGTCATACCTAAATAGACATTCATTGAGTCATGAGGCAACATAATGAAAATAGCCATTGCAATCGCAGATAATAAAAATGTCCATTTCAGATATATTGTTGGCGATTTTGCAACTTTGTCAGCTAAAAATCCGCCTAATGGACCACCTATCATTTTTAGTGCATATTGATTAATAATGCCATAGGCACCGATAAGGGCTATTGGTAGTGCGTAAATATCTTTTAAAAAAGGAATAAAATAAGTTAACCCACAGTAAGCAGAATAAACAAAGAAGATACTCATTGATGCTAACCATAAGTTAGGACATTTTACGACATTTTTAATCCCTTCCAAAACTTGGCGATTAGCTTCACTTGCTGAGGAGGTTTCCTTCTTATCGTCATTATCCACAATAAAATATGTAATTATACCTACTATTATTGTAGCAAGCGTATAATAAATTAATCCTGCTTGCATACCTGTTTTACCTTCACCAAATAAAACAAATATATAAAGAGCTCCCGAAGCTACTAGAACATCAACAACCCCTCGCCCAGCTTCTAGAAAACCAAACATACGTCCTTGTTCTTCTTTATTTCCTAATAAACGTACCGATTTTAGTAAAACAGGCCAATAAACAACCTCACCGAAAAATGCCATTGCACCAAATGCAATTAAATAACCCGTAAAAGGAGGCAGTGTGCTTAAATAAGCACCACATAAACCTACCCCAATTAAGCCCGCTGGTAATAAAATTTTCTTAGAGAAGCGATCGGCAATATACAATGATGAAAATAATCCGATTGTTTGAATAATGGCATAAATAGTAAAGCCAAAACCAATTTGGGTGTTAGATAATCCCCAATCTTGTTGCATTGGCACATAAAATACATCTTTCATGCTGGATAGTTTGAATATAGTCCCACCACCCAAAATAAGAAAACATAATTTTCCCCATTTATTCATGATCATATTTCCTATTTTTTATAAGCGATAGCTTCTATTTCAATTAAAACATCTTTAGGTAGACGAGAAACTTCCACACATGAACGAGCTGGGTATTTTCCTGATGTAAAAAAAGAAGAATAAATATTATTAAAAATAGGAAAATCTTTTATATCTTTAATAAAACAAGTCGTTTTAACAATATCATCCATTGATGCACCGGCAGCTTCTATAATAGCTTTTAAATTATTCATAGCTTTTAATGTTTGTGTTTCAATATCATTTCCCATAACAGAACCATCATGAGTATTGAATGGGCAACAACCTGAAATATAAATATGATTTTCAACTTTAATTGCTTGTGAATAAGGACCAATAGCTTCTGGTGCTGATGTAGTATTAATAATCATGAGATCACTCCAATATTTGATAACTATTTTTATATATTAATAACAATATTTTTTTCTTAGTTCTTTTAATTTATTAACAGAAACTTGTACACAACGCTCTTGTGCGTCCATTAATGTTTTTAATGCAACAGGAGAAATTTTAGCTGGATAATAATATTCCAAGGGGTTAATTAATTGCGTATCAAAAGGTGGTGATTTAACTTCAAAGCTTCCACTTAATTCAAATACTCCCCCCGTTCCTTTATCTCTAGCAAAATGAGATGTATAGGGAAAACAGTTTTCTAAGTTAATACGTGTTACAGGCGAATGTTCAACTAATAAACGAAAACATTCATCGATATCAATACTCCCTTCACCAAGAGGCATTCCTGTAATTACCAGTGTTTCATCATCATGTGTAACAATATGATCTTTAAAATGAGTGCTATATGTATAAGGTGCTAATTTGCTCACTGTTACTATAGGATCTTCCCACGCCATCATGCCATTACCAATATCACAATGTGCACCAACCCAAATAGAATCAATATCTTTTACAATATTTAAGATTTCATCAGCCGTTTCATCTTCATGATTTTCTATTGCAAGACGTATACGATATTTTTTTAATAATGGAACAATAGACTTAATATCTTGAATAATTTTAGGGTATTGTTTCGGATTGTATTGTCCTCGACGAAACATATAAGTACGTATCACATCAGCACCAATTCCTCGAGCGATATCAATTGCTTTTGTTAATGCCTTTGGTGTTGTAAAACGTGTATCTAATTCACAATAAAGATTTTTATCTTCAATTGCCTGACGTACTTTTGCTAAATATTCAGGGCTATCACTTGTTAACACACCAAATTCTGGGTGTAATCCTTCATCAGGAATGATATTTAATTCGACCCCATCCAGCCCTAATTCAGTTGCTTTATTTATAAAATCAAAAACATCCATTACACCCTGCTGAAAAAATAGGTGATAGGACTCTGTTTCAATACCTAGTTTCATAATTTCTTCCTCGAATTCCTATACCCGTATTTAGCCATATTAAGAAAATAAAGTATGTGCTTAGGATCATAAAACTTAACTTAGTATAAAAATATTTTACTCAGTATTATCCGAGTATACTAAATATGGATTTCGACAACTTTTAACGTTAGAATTATTTAACTGTAATTATGGGTAAAATTTCTTATGGACCTTCCTACAAACCAAAAGATTACTGAAGAAGATCGGCATCTACTCCGCTCTTATATTCCTTTTCTCGATAATTTGGGGCAATTTCTCGGTGATTATTGTGAAATAGTGCTACATAGTTTTGAGGATTTACGCCATTCCGTTATCCACATAGTTAATGGACATGTTACTGGTCGTGGATTAGGTGCCCCCGTAACAAATATTGCTTTAGAAAAACTCTCAAAATTTAATCGAACAGATCAAATGTGGGAGGTTTATTTCAATACAAAAAGTGTTCGGCCATTTAAATCATCATCTACTTTAATTGTAAATAATGCAGGTACACCTATTGGTATGATTTGTATGAACTTTGCTCTCGATATGCCATTAAATGCATTAATAGATAGTTTTACTGATACAAATAATTTAAAACATGAAAATTTTTCACAAGATGTGAATAATCTTGTACAGAATCATCTAGAACCAATTAAAAAGAGAGTTTATGGAAATAAAAATATTCCAAGTAAATACAAGAACTTAGAGATAATTAAAGAATTAAATGAAAGTGGACTTTTTGAATTTTCAGCAACACATAAAATAGTATCCGCCGAATTAGGCATAAGCTCAGCAACAATTTATAAGCATTTAAGAAATTTAAGTAAGAAATAATAATAAGATTTACTTATTGTCTAGTAGGAGATGGGATCACTCCTGTCGTCCTCTAACAGCACCCTACTTACGGCTGCATATAAGGCGCCAAACACCACGCTCAGCATACTATAAAAAAACCAGTCCATTGTATGGACTGGTTTTTATCAATTCAGCTTAAAATTGAATAAACTTTAAGTTTCTTATTGATTATGAGAGCTACTACGGCGACGTGGTGCGTTTTCGTTATTACCGCGACCACGGAAGTTACCACGCTCGCCATTACCACGGCGTGGTGGTTGATCGCCTTTACTAAAGCGACGACCACCTTGTGGCTGACCATCACGACGGCTGCTATTACGGCGCTCACGGTAAGGTTGTGCATCACCCACTAACTGCATATTCAATGGTTTATTCATAATGCGAGTACGAGTGAAGTGGCTTAATAAATCGCCTGGCATCCCTTTTGGTAACTCAATGGTTGAGTGAGAGCCATATAATTTGATATTACCAATATAACGGCTACTGATATCGCCTTCGTTGGCAATAGCACCAACAATATGACGAACCTCAACCCCATCATCACGACCCACTTCAATACGATAAAGATCCATTTCACCCGCATCACGGCGCTCACGACGTGGAGAACGTTCGCGATCGTTACGGCGATCGTCACGATCGTTAAATTCACGACGAGGACGACGTACTGGATCAGGTGGCAGAATAAGTGCACGCTCACCTTGAGCCATTTTCAGTAATACCGCCGCCAATGTTTCCATATCTAACGCTTCTTCACCTTGTGGCGCTAATTTTGGTAACAATGCACGATATTGGTCAAGGTTACTTGTTTCTAACTGTTGAGCGATTTGCTGAGCAAATTTTTCCTGACGACGCTGACTAATCAGCTCTGCGTTTGGTAATTCAACTTCAGGAATAGACATCTTCATCGTGCGCTCGATATTGCGCAGTAAACGGCGCTCACGATTATCAACAAATAGAATTGCACGACCCGCACGACCAGCACGGCCAGTACGTCCAATACGGTGTACATAAGACTCTGAATCCATAGGGATATCATAGTTGACAACCAAGCTGATACGGTCAACATCCAGACCACGCGCAGCAACATCCGTTGCGATAAGGATATCTAAACGGCCGTTTTTCAGACGCTCTAATGTTTGCTCACGCAGAGACTGATTCATGTCACCATTCAATGCCGCACTGTTATAGCCATTACGCTCTAAGGTTTCTGCTACTTCTAAGGTCGCATTTTTTGTACGAACGAAAATAATAGCTGCATCGAAATCTTCTGCTTCTAAGAAACGGATTAATGCTTCATTTTTACGTGCACCATAAGTCATCCAATAGCTTTGGCTAATATCTGGGCGTGTAGTTACACTGCTTTGAATACGTACTTCTTTTGGATCATTCATAAAGCGACGTGTAATACGACGGATAGCTTCTGGCATCGTCGCAGAGAATAATGCGGTCTGGTGCTCTGCTGGGATCTTACTTAAGATATTCTCAACATCTTCAATAAAGCCCATACGTAACATTTCATCAGCTTCATCTAATACTAAACCTTTTAGTTTAGATAAATCTAAGGTGCCACGGTTTAAGTGATCTAATAAACGACCCGGTGTACCCACAACAACTTGTGGCCCTTGGCGTAATGCACGTAGTTGAACGTCATAGCGTTGGCCGCCATACAGAGCAACGACATTCACTTTTGGTAAATGTTTAGAAAAATCTTCAATGGCTTCGGCAACCTGAACCGCAAGTTCACGGGTTGGTGCTAACACTAAAATTTGTGGTGCTTTTAATGATTCATCTAGATTGTGTAATAACGGTAAGCTAAACGCAGCGGTTTTACCACTACCGGTTTGTGCCATACCTAGAACATCATTGCCATCTAAAAGGAAAGGAATACATTGTTGCTGAATTGGAGAAGGCTTCTCGTAGCCTAAATCATTCAGTGCAGTCAAAATAGGTGCTGATAAACCTAGATCAGCAAAAGTCATATCGGTTTCAGTAGTCATGTCACTGTGCCTCATTCATTATGGCGGCCAGTTGACATAACATACCGCATGGTTTGTCGGTCTTTATCATCTAAAATGTGAACTGGCTCAAATTATATTATTAAACGAACAAACAAGCCCTCATCCTATGCAGATGATGGCTTTCAAACTGATCAAAGAAATGTTCGTCAGCTATTGCTGGTCCGATTCCGCTAGGTCTTCTTGTTGGCCTAACAGTGCTAATTCCAACAATGCGTAGCGGTGCTCAACAAAGTTATGTGCGTTGTTGGCAACCGTCAGCTTGAATAACGCTTCAGCGCTATCCATGTCCCCCAGACTTAGGTAATATTTACCTAAATAGAAGTTAGTTTCACTAAGATGCTCAGCGAGCGAAGTGTTATCGGTTGACGTTTCATTTAGCCTTTCCATTAATGTTTTTTCACTAATGTCACCTAAATAAAACTCAACTATATTCCATCCCCATTGTCCCGTTTTATTCGCCTGTAGGTATCGCTGTTTCAGCTGTTTTTTAGCAGAATCAGAGTCTATCTCTTTTTCAACAAGATATAACCAAAGCGAACGAATGGGATCATTTGGATCGACCTGATAAAACGCCTGCAGATCATCCTGCGCCAATTTCAATCGGCCACCATAGTATAAAGCGATACCACGATTAAAACGCGCATTATTGTAAGTTGGATCAAGCTCTAAAACAGAATCAAACGCTTCATAAGCAGCATCATAATTCGCTGCTTGCGTAAAATAGATACCTAGAAAATTAAAAATTTCTAGCATATCTGGTCTCATTGACAACGCCATTGAAAAATCATTGCGCGCCAATGCTCTTAAACCGAGACTATCATACAGCACACCACGCTCATATAAAAGCTGTGCATATTCATCTTCGGTTAATGAACGGCTCGCCAGAATTTGTTCTATACGAGCCAATATCACTTCTTGTTGTAAAGAAGGCTGTAGTGGAGTAGCAAAAATAGCATTCTTACGCCATTCTGGACTAGTGCTGCACCCGGAAATAAAGATGAAAACAGCAATAGAACAACCGCGCAGAAATGTTTTCATTTCTCACTCCCAAAGTCAGACTCTTTCAACAAAAAGCGTTTTATGACGTCCTACTTGTCAATCATAATAAGTCTCTACCGATACCTATGTCTAGATATCGGTAGTAGAATATCATTAATTTGCAGGATCTTCAGAAGAAGTTTCAGCTGCTTCCTGCTGGGTTGCTTGAGCCTCTTTCATGCTTAAGCGGATACGGCCTTGGCGGTCAATTTCCAGTACTTTCACTGGAACTTCTTGACCCATAGTCAGGTAATCACTTACTTTCTCAACGCGTTTGTCTGCGATTTGAGAAATATGCACCAGACCTTCTTTACCACCACCGATAGCAACAAATGCACCGAAATCAACGATACGTGTTACTTTACCGTTATAGATACGGCCAACTTCGACTTCTGCCGTGATCTCTTCGATACGAGCGATAGCTTGTTTTGCTTGTTCGCCACTAGTAGCCGCAATTTTCACTGTGCCATCATCTTCGATTTCGATAGTGGTCCCCGTTTCTTCCGTTAATGCACGGATAACTGAACCACCCTTACCGATAACATCTTTGATCTTATCAGCATTGATTTTGATAGTGTGAATACGTGGTGCAAACTCAGAAATTTCTGCACGAGGCTGGCTAATTGCACTTTCCATTACCCCTAAAATATGCAGACGTGCGCTTTTCGCTTGATTTAACGCAACTTGCATAATTTCACGAGTGATACCTTCGATTTTGATATCCATTTGTAATGCACTGACTCCGTTACGGCTACCCGCAACTTTAAAGTCCATATCACCTAAATGGTCTTCATCACCTAAAATATCAGAAAGAACAACGAAGTTTTCACCTTCTTTTACCAGACCCATTGCAATACCAGCAACAGATTCTTTAATTGGTACACCCGCATCCATCAGTGCTAAAGAAGCACCACAAACAGATGCCATTGAAGATGAACCATTGGATTCTGTAATTTCAGACACTACACGTACTGTGTATGGGAATTCTTCAATCGTTGGCATAACGGCTAATACACCACGTTTTGCTAAACGACCATGACCAATCTCACGACGTTTTGGCGAACCCATCATACCTGTTTCACCGACAGAATATGGAGGGAAGTTGTAGTGCAGTAAGAAGGTATCGGTATGCTCACCCATGATGTCATCAATGGTTTGTGCATCACGTGCAGTACCTAAAGTAGCTGTTACTAATGCTTGCGTTTCGCCACGAGTAAATAGCGCAGAGCCATGTGTACGTGGTAATAAACCTGTACGAATATCTAAAGCACGTACCATGTCTTTTTCACGACCATCGATACGAGGTTCACCCGCTAATACACGAGCACGAACAATTTTCTTCTCTAAACCAGAGAAAATTTCAATGATTTCGCCTTCGTCTAAAGACTCATCTTCTGCTAATAATGTGCTGATCACTTCATCACGAATAGCATCGATTTGCTCATAACGCTCTTGTTTTTCAGTAATACGATACGCATCACCAATACGAGTTTGTGCTAATTGAGCAATACGATCATGTAAAGATTGGTTAATAGGCTCTGGTGCCCAATCCCATTTTTCTTTACCGACTTCGGCAACTAATGCATTGATATTTTCAATCACAACTTGTTGTTGTTCATGACCAAATACCACTGCACCTAACATTTGTTCTTCTGATAATAAATCAGCTTCTGATTCAACCATCAGTACCGCACCCGCAGTACCTGCAACCACTAAGTCTAATTTACTAATTTTCAGTTCATCAACGGTTGGGTTCAGTACATATTGACCATCAATAAAGCCAACACGAGCACCACCGATAGGACCATTGAAAGGTACACCTGATAATGACAGTGCTGCAGAAGCACCAATCATAGCAACGATATCTGGGTTAACTTGTGGATTAACAGAAACCACAGTCGCAACTACTTGGATTTCGTTTAAGAACCCTTCTGGGAATAGTGGGCGTAAAGGGCGGTCAATAAGACGCGCGATTAAAGTTTCACCTTCGCCAGGACGACCTTCACGACGGAAGAAACTTCCTGGAATACGGCCAGCTGCGTATGAACGCTCTTGATAGTTAACGGTGAGTGGGAAGAAGTCTTGTCCTTCTTTCACTTTTTTCTTAGCAACAACGGTAACAAAAACAGCAGTGCCGTCCATGTCAACCATTACAGCAGCCGTTGCTTGGCGAGCCATCATGCCCGTTTCTAACGTAACGGTATGTTGACCGTATTGAAATTTACGAACTGTAGGATTCAGCAAAATAATATCCTTTATCTTATTGTCGCATGATATTTAGCGACGATGAATAATCTTTTCTCCGCTACGTCCCCTCGCGACTAATGGAAATATTTAACTTAACCACGTTTAAACACTTTCATTAGCCGCGCGAATTGTCGCAACTAGAGAGACTAAATAACCATCACCACATTAAAACATAACGACTCATTTTTGAAATAGCACTTTCTTAAAAATAGCACTTTCTAGTAGAAAAGGGGCCTACGGGCCCCTTTTCACTGAAACTCACTTGATTAGCGACGCAGACCTAAACGTTCAATCAGTGCAGTATAACGAGCTACATCTTTACGTTTCAGGTAGTCCAGCAGATTACGACGGCTGGAAACTTTACGCAGCAGACCACGACGGCTGTGGTGATCTTTTTTGTGCTCTGAAAAGTGACCTTGCAGGTGGTTGATTTCTGCAGTCAGCAGTGCGATCTGAACTTCGCTTGAGCCAGTATCGTTAGCATCACGACCGAATTCAGCAACGATCTTTGCTTTCGCTTCAGTACTTAGAGACATAATAAAACTCCAATAAAAGTAAAATTTTCAGATAGCCAATCTCTAATTCAGCTATCCAACTCAGCCACCTAAACAGATAGCCGCATTATTCTACGCTTCAAACACACTTAGCGCAAGAATTGCTATTCAGGGTTATTGAGTGCGTGATAATCCACGACTAATCTTTTCGGTGCAACTAGACCATCTTTGATGATCGCAAGGCCAATAAATTTTTTCTCATCGCCTTCGGTGACTCTGACCCATTCCCCTTCATCCAAGGTGTGATTTACCCGAACCGGTTGCCCCAGTTTTAAGTAACCCGCCATAATGGCGGTTAAATGCACCACAGGGAAATGTGCAACCGCAGTATCCATAGGCAATAATAAGGCATCTAACACAGGAAATGGTGACTCATCTTGTTGCTGAGCATCATCAATGATTGCGCGCAATTGCTCAAGCGTCACCATACGCTCTTTCGGATAATCTGCGACTTCTAAACGACGTAAGAAAATCACATGGGCACCACAGTTTAATTTCTCACCCAGATCATCAATGATAGTGCGAATATAAGTACCTTTAGAACAATGAATTTCTAGTTCTAATTCATCGTCTTCCCAGCGAATAAATTGCAATTCATACACGGTAATGGGTCTTGCTTCTCGCTCAACTTCAATACCTTGTCTTGCATATTCATAAAGTGGTTTACCTTGATGCTTAAGGGCTGAATACATTGAAGGAATTTGCAATGTTTCACCACGAAAACTCTCTAACGCAGCATCGAGCGCTTGCTGGTTAAACTGTACAGGTCGTTGCTGGATCACTTGTCCATGAGCATCAGAGGTATCTGTTCTTTCACCTAATTTGGCAATCACTCGATAGCGTTTATCTGAATCCAATAAAAACTGTGAAAACTTTGTCGCTTCACCTAAACAGATAGGAAGCATACCTGTCGCTAAAGGATCTAAAGCGCCGGTATGCCCCGCTTTACTTGCATTAAACATGCGGCGTACTTTTTGCAAAGCGTCATTCGATGAAATATCTTGAGGCTTATCAAGCAATAATACGCCGTTAATCTCACGCCCTTTACGACGACGCCCCATTACTCTTCCTCTTTATGACGGCGTTTTTCATCATCTTTGACAACATTTGACACAAGGTTAGACATACGCATACCTTCAACTAATGAATTGTCATAAGCAAATGTTAGCTCAGGAACAACACGTAAGCGCATCGCTTTACCTAATAAAGAGCGAATAAAGCCTGCTGCTTCGTTAAGGGCTTTTAAGCCATTTTCTACCATTTCTTCATCGCTTTCTTCACCTGCTGATAGGTTTAAAAAGGTGACAAATACTTTGGCGTAAGCCAGATCACGTGAAATTTCAACACCGGATACGGTGGCCATTCCAATACGTGGATCTTTTACTTCGCGCTGTAAAATGATGGCGATTTCTTTTTGCATTTCCTGAGAAACACGCTGAGCACGGCTAAAATCTCTTGCCATTTTATCTCTCCCTGACAATGTCGTTATCACTCTATTGTCATTATTGATCCAATTTTAAAATCGATGATATCTAAAGAGTATACATAAAGTCACGTTTCACAACCGCTTTACGCTTTTTTTCTCTTTAGCAATAAATCTGCTCTTTAGCGTTATCTTACCCTGTTCTTTTAATGACATAAATTACTGAAAGCCAATCTATTTCGCTTATATTGAAAAATACAGAAAAGAATAAAGGGGGAATAGCATAAAGAGAGGAATAAGAAGGGAGCCATTAAGCTCCCTTCCTTTTTAAATCAGACGTACTCGATTAATCGATAGAACGTTTAATTTCGATAACTTGGAACACTTCAATCATATCGCCAACACGGACATCGTTGTAGTTTTTCACACCGATACCACATTCCATACCATTACGGACTTCGTTGACGTCATCTTTAAAGCGACGCAGTGATTCAAGCTCACCTTCGTAAATAACCACGTTATCACGTAATACGCGAATAGGATTGTTACGTTTGATATTACCTTCAACCACCATACAACCCGCGATAGCGCCGAATTTAGGTGATTTAAACACATCACGAACCTCAGCAAGACCCATGATTTCTTGTTTGTATTCAGGCTCTAACATACCGCTCATTGCTGATTTAATTTCATCAATCAAGCTATAGATAACGGAGTAGTAACGTAAATCAACACTTTCTTGTTCGATAATACGACGAGCAGAAGCATCAGCACGAACGTTGAAACCAAGAATGATAGCATCAGAAGCAGCCGCTAAAGTCGCATCTGTTTCAGTGATACCACCCACGCCAGAACCGATAATTTTCAGTTTAACTTCATCTGTAGAAAGTTTAACTAATGCATCAGTGATGGCTTCACAAGTTCCTTGAACATCCGTTTTCAGTACGATGTTCAGTTCAGAAACTTTACCTTCTTCCATGTTAGCAAACATGTTTTCCAGTTTAGATTTCTGTTGACGAGCCAGTTTCACTTCACGGAATTTACCTTGACGATATAAGGCAACTTCACGCGCTTTTTTCTCATCACGAACAACGGTTGCTTCATCACCCGCAGAAGGTACATTAGACAGACCTAAAATCTCAACAGGCATTGATGGGCCGGCAGATTGTACTTCTTTACCTAATTCGTTACGCATTGCACGAATACGACCGTATTCAAAGCCACACAGAACGATATCACCTTTATTCAAAGTACCTTCACGAACAAGGATAGTCGCAACAGGACCACGGCCTTTATCGAGGTAAGATTCGATAACAACACCGCTTGCCATACCTTCTTTTACTGCTTTCAGTTCAAGAACTTCCGCTTGTAATAAGATAGCATCCAGCAACTCGTCAATACCTAAGCCTTGTTTTGCTGACACATGGATAAACTGAGTCTCACCACCCCAATCTTCTGGCAGAATGCCATATTGAGACAGCTCAGTTTTAACACGATCAGGATCAGCTTCTGGTTTATCAATTTTGTTCACGGCAACAACAACAGGCACATTTGCTGCTTTGGCGTGTTGGATAGCTTCGATAGTTTGTGGCATCACACCATCATCAGCAGCAACAACCAGAACAACGATATCCGTTACCTGAGCACCACGGGCACGCATTGAAGTAAATGCGGCGTGACCTGGAGTATCTAGGAAGGTAATTTCACCTTTGTCGGTTTTAACGTGATAAGCACCGATATGCTGAGTAATACCACCTGCTTCACCTGAAGCCACTTTCGTTGAACGAATGTAGTCGAGTAAAGAGGTTTTACCATGGTCAACGTGACCCATAATAGTCACCACAGGCGCACGAGATACAGCCATTTCATCGCTAGTATCACGGTCGTTCATCACTTGTTCTTCTAACTCGTTTTCACGACGTAAGATAACTTTGTGACCCATTTCTTCCGCAACCAGTTGTGCCGTTTCTTGGTCTAAAACTTGATTGATGGTTGCCATTGCACCCATTTTCATCATTGTTTTAATGACTTCAGAACCTTTCACTGCCATTTTGTTTGCTAAATCAGCAACTGAAATAGTCTCACCAATGACAACATCGCGGTTTACAGCAGCTGCTGGCTTATTGAAGCCTTGCTGTAATGTGCTGTTTTTACGTCCTTTGCCTTTCTTGTTAGAACGGCCAGCAGCGCGAGCTTCTTCACGATCTGCTTTTTCAGAGTGACGGTTATTTTTCTTTGGACGAGGGGCTTTTGCTGCACGACCACGGCCACGGCCACCTTCAACCTCAGCATCACTTTCATCTTCTGCATCACGCGCATAGCGAGATGTCGTCACATGATAGTCAGTACCTTCTGTTTCAGATGACGTATCTGAAGTCCATTTTTCAGCATTTTCTTCCGCTAAGCGACGCGCTTTTTCTGCTGCAATGCGAGCTTCTTCTTCAGCTTTACGACGCTGAGCTTCTTCTGTTTTACGTTTCAGTTCAGCCTGTTCGGCTATGCGACGTGCTTTTTCCTGATCAGCCTTATCAGCTTTTGGTTTCTCGTTTTGTTTCACTTTGTCTTTTTCCGCTGCTTCGCGCTTAGCTAATTCCGCTGCTTCACGTTTTGCTTCTTCAGCTTCACGTTTTGCCTTTTCTTCAGCCTTTTTCTTGGCTTCTTCAGCTTCACGTTTTGCTTTTTCTTCAGCTTCGCGCTGTGCTTTCTCTTGTGCTTCGCGCTGTGCTTTTTCTTCTGCTTCGCGACGCGCCTTTTCTTCCGCTTCACGCTGAGCTTGCTCTGCCGCTTGTGCTTTTTCAACTGCATCACGGTTCACATAAGTGCGTTTTTTGCGGACTTCGATGGCTACTGATTTATTTTTGCCACCTGTACCAGGAACACTTAACGTACTACGCACTTTGCGCTGTAACGTTAATTTTTCTGGTTGGCTGGTTGACTCTTTATCACGGTTCAACCAAGCCAGCAAGGTTTCTTTCTCTTTTTGGGAGACAGAATCAGAGACGGTTTTCTTAATACCGGCATCAGCAAACTGCTGTACCAAACGTTCAACCGGTGTCTGAATCTCTTCTGCAAGTGATTTTACTGTTTCATCTGTCATTCTGTTCCTTCCTGCTCAGTTGTTACGCATCATTCCCAAACCAGCAGATATTACGAGCAGCCATAATGAGTTCGCCTGCGCGCTCACTATTTAAACCGTCAATATCAGTTAGGTCGTCGATACCCTGTTCGGCAAGATCTTCCAGTGTGCAGATACCACGGGCAGCTAGATCAAATGCTAAAGAACGTTCCATGCCTTCGAGAGCTAATAAGTCCTCAGCTGGCTGGTTATCGCCTAGGCTTTCTTTTTGAGCTAGTTCAATCGTTGTTAATGCCGCTTTTGCTCTTTCACGTAATGCTTCAACTGTTTCTTCATCAAGACTGTCGATAGCTAACAGTTCGTCAATCGGCACATAAACTAACTCTTCAAGGGTAGAGAAACCTTCTTCAACTAAAACAGTTGCGAAGTCTTCATCAATGTCGAGATGCTTAGTAAATATTTCAATGGCTGCGTTTGCTTCTGCCTGATGCTTAGCATTCAGTTCATCTGCAGTCATGACATTCAGTTCCCATTTGTCATCACCACGATGTTTTTTCAGTAATTGTGCTGCTAAGCGAACATTTTGACCATTACGGCCAATCGCTTGGGCAAGATTACTGCTTTCAACAGCGACGTCCATTGTACATTTGTCTTCATCGACAACAATAGAAGCAACATCTGCCGGAGCCATTGCATTAATCACGAATTGTGCAGGATTATCATCCCACAGAACAATATCAATTCGTTCACCGCCCAGTTCACTGGAAACGGCTTGTACACGTGCACCACGCATACCAACACAAGCACCCACAGGGTCGATGCGTTTATCGTTGGTTTTTACAGCGATTTTGGCACGAGAACCTGGATCACGTGCTGCAGCTTTAATCTCAATGATCTCTTCGCCAATTTCAGGTACTTCAATGCGGAATAATTCGATCAGCATTTCAGGACGAGAACGTGTTACGAAAAGTTGTGCACCACGAGTTTCTGTACGAACATCGTATAAGACACCACGTACACGGTCACCTGGGCGGAAATTTTCACGCGGTAGCATATCTTCACGTAAGATAACGGCTTCTGCGTTATTTCCTAAATCTAGGGTGATGTTATCGCGGTTTACTTTTTTCACAACGCCCGTGATAATTTCGCCTAATTGTTCGCGGAATTGATCAACAACCATCGCTCTTTCAGCTTCACGTACTTTTTGTACGATCACTTGTTTTGCGGTCTGGGTGGTAATACGGTCGAAAGTAACAGACTCAATTTGGTCTTCAATGAAGCCGCCTAGTTCAATTTCAGGCTCTTCGTATTTAGCCGCTTCAAGTGTGATTTCACGAGTAGGCTGAGTAACTTCTTCAACCACAAGCCAACGACGGAAAGTATCAAAATCCCCCGTTTTACGATCAATGCAAACTCGTACATCAATCTCTTGCTCATATTTTTTCTTAGTCGCTGTCGCTAATGCAGTTTCCAGTGCTTCGAAAATCTTCTCACGAGGAAGAGATTTTTCGTTAGAGACCGCTTCCACAACAGCCAGAATCTCTTTGTTCATCCTAGTTGCCTCTTCAAAACTTAAAAGTGGGGTACCAGGTTAGCTTTCTGGATGTTGCTCAGTGCGAACACTTCGTCTTTACCATCCACAGTAACCGTGATCATTTCGCCAGCGACAGACTTAATAATGCCCTGCCATTTACGGCGGTTTTGCATCGCAATTCGTAATACAACGGCGACTTCTTCGCCGATAAATTGCTCATAATGCGTTGTAGTGAATAAAGGTCTTTCTAAACCAGGAGATGAGATCTCAAGGTTATAAAATGTTTGAATTGGATCTTCAACATCCAGCACAGCACTGACCTGGTGGCTAACATCAGCACAATCATCAACAGTGATACCTTCTTCACTATCAATATAGATACGCAATGTTGATACTCGACCACGAATAAACTCAAGACCAACAAATTCAAAGCCTAATGCTTCTACTGGTGCTGAAACCATCGCTGTTAATTTTTGCTCTAATGTGGACAAACCCACCCCCAAGGCATAAAAAAAGGGCTTATAGCCCAGTATTCTATTCTCTGATAACAAAAAACCCCGAAATTCGGGGCTTTATGCAACTGGACCCTGTAACTTGCCAATCGAGATAACCTCTTCTACGGCACATTCCACTCAGGATCATAATCGGTTTACAAGATGATTAATGAGAAAAGTGCTGTATTGTTAGAAGTGGTTGCGGGGGCTGGATTTGAACCAACGACCTTCGGGTTATGAGCCCGACGAGCTACCAAGCTGCTCCACCCCGCGTTCGAAAAACGTGGCAAATTTTACGCTGATAACAAGCAAAACGCAAGCTATCTGGAATAATGGTGCCGAGAACGGGACTTGAACCCGTACGCCCGTTTTGTAGGCACTACCACCTCAAGGTAGCGTGTATACCAATTTCACCACCTCGGCACTTTAATGAGACTGTTTATTTAACCAAAACCCCAAACAATCTCATTTTTAACTATTACTTAGTTTACTGCGGAATATCTGTGTTTGCTGGTGCTACAGGCGCTGCTAATTGCTCAGCTTTTTTCGCTTCTTCTGCAGTCTGCTCGATAGACATCCACTTACTGTCTTCACGAACAGTTTTATTGGCACTTAAATTACCTAAAATAAGGCAAAGTACAATAAACACTGTTGCTAAAACAGCGGTCATACGGGTCATGAAATTTGCTGAACCGCTTGAACCAAATACTGTACCGGAAGCACCTGCACCAAAAGAAGCGCCCATATCAGCACCTTTACCCTGCTGTAACAGGATCAGACCAACCAGCCCTGTTGCTGCAATGATAAGAATAACAATGAGTGCTGTATACATTTGCGTTACCTATTCTATGGAACTTATCGCCTATGCGATAACCTTCGATTGCTTCACCCGCTTTAGTTCAACGACCTTACTAAGCGGGTGTGAATACTAACCAAACCTGAACTGACAAGCAAGGTTATTTTACTATAAAGTGATTAATTGAAGAAAAAAACAGCAATTAGCCAACATGTTTTACTGCATCAGCAATACGATTCGCCATCGCTGTGACTTGCTCTTCATTTTCGCCTTCAACCATCACTCGAATTAATGGTTCTGTTCCTGATTTACGTAATAAAACGCGTCCCTTACCACCAAGCTCCGCCTCGACTTCTTTTGCGACTTGCTGAACTTCTGTGGATTGTAGAGGATCGTGATTTCCCGTAAAACGAACATTCACCAAAATTTGTGGTAATAATTTCATGCCACTGCATAGATCATGCAAGCTCATATGGTTACGAACCATTGCGCTTAATACTTGCAGACCAGCAACAATACCATCACCCGTTGTTGTCTTATCAAGTAAAATAATATGCCCCGAGTTTTCCGCCCCTAAACGCCAGCCTTTTTCTTGCAATTTCTCAAGTACATAGCGGTCACCCACTTTGGCTCTCACAAAAGGAATACCAAGCTGTTTTAAGGCAATCTCTAACCCCATATTACTCATTAGTGTACCGACGGCACCACCACGTAGTTGACCTTGACGCAATGCTTCTCGCGCAATGATATAGAGAATTTGGTCACCATCTACTTTTAGGCCTTTATGATCAACCATAATAATACGGTCACCATCACCATCAAAGGCTAAACCAACGTCGGCACCCTCTTCTAACACGCGTTTTTGCAACATACGTACATCTGTTGCACCACATTCGTCATTGATATTGATGCCCGTAGGCTCACAACCAATAGTGATAACCTCAGCCCCGAGTTCACGAAAAACATTAGGCGCAATATGGTAAGTTGCACCATGGGCACAATCCACAACAACTTTTAACCCATTTAAATTATTTTCGTTAGGGAACGTACCTTTACAAAATTCAATATAACGGCCTGCGGCATCAACAATGCGATTCGCACGCCCTAATTCTGCGGACTCTACACAAGTGATCGGTTTTTCCATTTCCGCTTCAATAGCTTCTTCTACTTCATCAGGTAGTTTTGTACCATCAATGGAGAAGAATTTGATGCCATTATCATAATAGGGATTATGAGAAGCAGAAATCACTATGCCAGCTTCTGCTCTGAAAGTACGGGTTAAATAAGCGACCGCGGGGGTTGGCATCGGGCCTGTAAATGAAGCGGATAATCCCGCAGCTGCAAGGCCTGCTTCTAGAGCCGATTCCAACATATAACCAGAAATACGAGTATCTTTACCGATAATGATTTTACGTGAGCCGTGACGTGCAAGTACTTTACCTGCAGCCCAGCCTAGCTTTAATACAAAATCAGGTGTAATAGGGCTGTCACCTACTTTTCCACGGATACCGTCTGTTCCAAAGTATTTACGTTCGCTCATTCATTATTTTCCTTTGCAGAAAGAGTCGCCTGCACGACTTTCATCGCATCTACAGTCTCTTTAACATCGTGTACACGAATAATTTGTGCCCCTTGCATTGCAGCAATAACTGCGCAAGCAACACTACCAGCAACACGCTCTTGTGGCGGAACATTGAGTAACTGCCCTACCATTGATTTACGTGACATTCCGGCGAGTATCGGTAAACCAAAGTGATGAAAATCACTTAGATGTGCTAATAATTGATAATTATGCGCTAAATTTTTACCAAAGCCGAAGCCTGGATCAAGAATAATTTGATTTTTCTCGATACCAGCATCAATACAACGTTGAATATTCTCTGCCAGAAAAGCATCAACTTCTATCATCACATTCTTATACTGCGGCGAATGTTGCATTGTTTTAGGTAAACCTTGCATATGCATAATACAAACAGGTAACCCCGTTTTTGCAGCCGCCTGAAGTGCTCCAGGTTCGGTAAGTGAACGTATATCATTGATAATAGAGGCACCCGCTTGAGCGGACTCCGTGATCACTTGTGCTTTGGATGTATCAACAGAAATCCACACATCAAAACGTTGCTGGATAGCTTCGACCACAGGAATAACACGATGTAATTCTTCATCGACAGAAACATCACTGGCACCCGGCCTTGTTGATTCACCACCGATATCGATGATAGAAGCCCCTTCAGCAATAAGTTTAGCGGCGTGGTTAATAGCATCATTAAGAGAGTTATGCGTTCCGCCATCAGAAAATGAATCTGGCGTCACATTTAAAATGCCCATCACTTGGGGTGAAGATAAATTAAGCTCTCTTCCTCTGGCAATTAATTTCATTTCGTTGATACCTATATAAAAAAACCCCAGAAAGCCTGGGGTTTGTATTTATAGCTTACTCAATATAGAACCCGATAAGGATTAATGAGTATTGTTATCAGAAGGTGTGTCACTCTCTGATCCTGACTTATTATTTGGCTCATTCGTCACATGTGTTTGTGTCGGCTGTGCTGTAGCGGTATTTGCACCACTATTGCCATTATTGCCTTCCCAACCTGCCGGTGGACGAACTTCACGACGATTCATTAAGTCATCAATTTGAGGTGCATCAATGGTTTCATAAGTCATTAATGCATCTTTCATTGAGTGCAGAATATCTAGGTTGTCCATCAGGATTTGACGAGCACGGGTATAGTTACGATCGATGATAGCTTTAATTTCTTCGTCGATAGTACGTGCCGTTTCATCTGACATATGTTGCGCTTTAGCAACTGAACGACCTAAGAACACCTCACCGTCTTCATCAGCATACAGTAATGGCCCTAATTTTTCAGAGAAGCCCCACTGTGTCACCATGTTACGTGCAATATTGGTTGCCACTTTGATATCATTAGAAGCCCCTGTCGAAACATGTTCAGGCCCATAAATGATCTCTTCCGCTAAACGGCCACCATAAAGTGTTGAAATTTGGCTTTCCAGTTTTTGACGGCTGGCACTGATTTGGTCACCTTCAGGTAAGAAGAAAGTCACACCTAATGCACGTCCACGCGGGATAATCGTCACTTTATGTACCGGATCATGTTCAGGCACTAAACGACCAATAATGGCGTGTCCCGCTTCATGATAAGCCGTTGATGCTTTTTGTTCTTCGGTCATAACCATTGAACGGCGTTCAGCACCCATCATGATCTTATCTTTTGCTTTTTCGAACTCGACCATTGAAACAACACGTTTGTTACCGCGTGCAGCAAATAGTGCAGCTTCATTAACCAAGTTTGCCAAGTCAGCACCGGAGAAACCCGGAGTACCACGAGCAAGGATCGCAGGATCAACGTCTGGTGATAATGGCACTCGGCGCATATGCACTTTCAGAATTTGCTCACGACCACGAACATCTGGTAAACCTACGACGACTTGACGGTCAAAACGACCTGGACGTAATAATGCAGGGTCTAATACGTCAGGGCGGTTAGTTGCGGCAATCACGATGATACCTTCGTTGCCTTCAAAACCATCCATTTCGACCAGCATCTGGTTCAGCGTTTGTTCACGTTCATCATGACCACCGCCAAGACCGGCACCACGTTGACGACCAACCGCATCGATTTCATCGATAAAGATGATACAAGGTGCTGCTTTTTTAGCCTGTTCAAACATATCACGAACACGAGAAGCACCAACCCCGACAAACATTTCAACGAAGTCAGAACCAGAAATAGTAAAGAAAGGTACTTTTGCTTCACCAGCAATCGCTTTTGCTAATAATGTTTTACCCGTACCCGGAGGACCAACCATTAGGATACCTTTCGGAATTTTACCACCTAATTTCTGGAAACGACCCGGATCACGTAAATACTCAACTAGCTCGCTGACTTCTTCTTTGGCCTCATCACAACCTGCAACATCAGCAAAGGTTGTTTTGATTTGGTCTTCTGTCAACATGCGAGCCTTACTCTTACCAAAAGACATCGCACCTTTACCGCCACCACCTTGCATTTGGCGCATAAAGAAGATCCAAAGACCAATCAGTAAAAGCATTGGGAACCAAGACACAAAAATTTGTGTTAGAAGGCTTTGACCTTCAATGGGTTCACCGGTCACTTTTACATTACGGTTCATTAAAGTGGTCAGCAGGTTATCATCACGCATAGGCATATACGTGCTGTACTTTGAGTTATCTGTTTTAGTTACATTAATATCATAACCACTTATGCTGACCTCGCGTAACTGGTTATTAGTTAACTCATTGATAAAGGTAGAGTAATCCACCTTACGACTATTCGAATCGCTGGGTCCGAAGCTCTGGAATAATGACATCAATACGACTGCAATGACTAACCAGAGGATCAGGTTTTTCGCCATGTCACTCAAGGGATTAACCTCATATTACAACTGTGTTAACAAATAGCTTTAGGGTACTAAAGTTTACGCCCTGTGGCTACAATATATACCTCACGAGAACGAGACCGCGAAGCGTCTGGTTTACGAACTTTCACTTTCGTAAACAGGGAGCGTATTTGCCCCAGGTACTCATCAAAGCCTTCTCCCTGAAACACTTTGACAATAAAACTTCCCCCGGGAGCCAGCACATCACGACACATATCAAGCGCTAACTCTACTAAATACATGGATCGAGGAATATCGACCGCGGGTGTTCCGCTCATGTTTGGAGCCATGTCAGACATGACAACCTGGACTTTATTATCACCTACTCTATCAAGCAATGCCTTCAATACAAGTTCATCACGAAAATCGCCTTGAAGGAAATCGACACCAACGATAGGATCCATAGGTAAAAGGTCACATGCGATGATCCTACCTTTATTTCCTAACTGCTGTACGACATATTGAGACCACCCACCCGGAGCAGCACCTAAATCGACAACGGTCATACCTGGTTTGAAAATGTTATCACTTTGCTGAATTTCTTCCAATTTAAACCAAGCTCGAGAGCGAAACCCTTTTTTCTTTGCTTGTTGAACATATTTATCACTAAAATGTTCTTGTAACCAGCGGCTAGAGCTTGCCGAACGTTTTTTATTGGCCATTGCGTTTTCCAACTATCATACACTTAGCAATCAAAAATTTTACTTCTTCACTCATTTTACCGCATCTTGACGACATTTTATGGTGATAAATGAGAGATGGCGTTAGAATAGACCGTTTTCAATCCCAACTAAGCAAAAATTAATGATGACTCTTAACAAAAAACAAATTCAACACCTGAAAGGGCTCGCTCATCATCTCAATCCTGTCGTTATGATCGGTAACAACGGGTTGACTGAAGGCGTTCTTGCAGAAATTGAAATCGCTCTGGCACATCATGAGCTTATCAAAGTCAAAATCGCAGGCGAAGATCGAGATGTTAAAAACTTGATCGTGGCAGCGATTGTACGTGAAAGCGGTGCACAGAATGTACAAGTTATCGGAAAAATGGTTGTTCTTTATCGCCCTTCTGAAGCGCGTAAAATTATTTTACCGAAATAAAACTTATACCTTTATATAAAAATGCCATAACTAACTCTATGGCAAAAAAGGCCTTTTCAGGCCTTTTTTAATATTACCACAGGATAGCATTCTAGTTTTCTATAGAAACGTAAAATTACAAATTAAATATATTCTACGTTTAAAACTTCATACTCTACTTGGCCGCCTGGGGTGTTAATGACCACCACATCATCTAACTCTTTACCAATCAATCCACGGGCAATCGGTGAGTTGACTGAAATTAAGTTTTCTTTAATGTTTGCTTCATCATCACCAACAATGCGGTATTTTTGCTCTTCTTCAGTATCCACATTGAGTAACGTCACCGTGGCACCAAAAATAATACGTCCATTATTTGTCATTTTAGTGATATCAATGACTTGCGCATTTGATAATTTTGCTTCAATTTCTTGAATGCGGCCTTCACAGAAACCCTGTTGTTCACGAGCTGCGTGATATTCCGCGTTTTCTTTTAAGTCGCCATGTTCCCGTGCCTCAGCAATGGCCGCGGTAATTTCTGGGCGACGAACACTTTTTAGATATTCCAGTTCTTCGCGTAATTTTTCTGCTCCGAGAACTGTCATAGGGATCTGATTCATGTGTTAATACCTCAATACTATTCCTAATAAAAAATAGGTATCATCCTGATTTTTTATACTAACAACACAGAGAAAAGGTTCTACTTTACTCTTCTCAAGACAAAAAAAGACACAGGCAGCCTTAATGAGGGCCTGTCCCTTTATATATTCGATGAATAGAAAATAATTGTAACTTTCTACCCTTTTGGTTGGGAAGTAGTAAAAACCTCCCTTATCTAAAGCTAAACTAAATCTAACACAAGAGGCCAATGGCTTCACGTCTTATTCTCGTTTTAAAAACAGGATAAGTAATATTTTCTGATAATCAGATAATCACACGTGTTACCGTTTACTTTTGCCCTCATTGCCCTTTAGTATTAGCCTCTGGCAATCAACACTATAGCGTTAAGCTTATAGTTACGGATAGAGAAATTATGCGCTTATTACCTATATTCCGCGGAATATTTTATACCTTGAGTCTGTTAAGCTTTTCAACCCTCGCCATTCCTGTTGAAAAATATATAGAACTTTTGCCTGATGGCACTCAAGTCGGTTTAATCACCCAAACTGTTGGCGCATCCTCCCCTAACCTAACTTATAATGATAATCAATTATCTTTGCCAGCCAGCACACAAAAAGTGGTCACAGCTTTAGCCGCCCTATTGCAATTAGGGGGCGATTATCAATTTACCACCACAATGGAAACGGAAGGTAAGATAAAAAACAATCAACTAGAGGGTGATTTAATTTTCCGTTTTAGTGGTGATCCTACGCTAACTCGCCAGCAATTACGAGCAATGGTTGCCGTATTAAAACAATCCGGCGTCACAAAAATAACGGGAAATTTATTAATTGATACCTCTGCTTTCTCCAGCCATGACAAAGCGCCGGGATGGGTTTGGAATGATATGACCCAATGCTTTAGTGCCCCACCAAGTGCCGCTATTGTAGATAAAAATTGTTTTTCCGTCTTACTGCAAAGTGGTCAAAAAGAAGGTGATATCGCCACCATACGTAAAGCGTCTTTTTATCCTGTCACGGTTTTAAGCGAAGTTGAAACCTATGAAAAAGGCTCAACACGAACCCGCTTTTGCGAATTAGACGTCACGGTGAGAGATTTAAATACTTATGTGATAACAGGCTGCATTCCTAAACGTGAAGAAGCCATGCCGCTGATGTTTTCCATTCAAGATGGTGCGCACTGGGCAGGTATATTGCTAAAAGAAGAGTTACAACGTGCAGATATTGAGCTGGACGGTTATGTCAAACGCCGCTCCCAACCTAAAGCCTCTGTTACTGTTTTAGCACAAACACAATCTAAACCGTTACACACTTTATTGACGACGATGTTAAAAGAGTCTGACAATATGATTGCAGATGCCGTATTTAGAACTATTGGTCGTGAATATTATGGTGTTGCTGGCACTTGGCGTTCAGGGGCGGATGCCACTCGTGCTATTTTAAAACAAAAAGCGGGCATTGATTTAGCTAATACAATTATGGTGGATGGATCTGGGCTTTCCCGCCATAACCTGATAGCCCCCGCAACCATGATGCAAGTATTACAATATGTCGGACAACATGATAGTGAGTTAAATTTTATCAGTATGCTTCCTCTTGCTGGTCATGATGGTACATTGCAATATCGTGGTGGTTTTACTGAAGCGGGCGTCAACGGTAAAGTTTCCGCTAAAACAGGTTCACTCAAGGGAGTGTATAATCTAGCTGGCTTTATGACCACAGCCAATGGACAGAAAGTAGCATTTGTACAATTTATTTCTGCCTACTCTCCGCCTACACAAAATCGCAATGCTGGACGCGCCTATTTGGTTCGTTTTGAAACGAATTTATATAAAGATATCTATAACAATAGATAGCACTATTATTTGTTAGAAAGTAAAAACGCCTGAAAATTCAGGCGTTTTTTATGTCTCGCTATCTGTATGTCTATACGATACCGAGACAACAATACCGATAAAAAGAGAGATTAGCGTTGGTAGATAAACTCTACACCATCATCATCTTCTTCATCCCAATCTTCGTCATCGTCTTCAAGGTCAGGATTTTCAAGTTGTTCTTTATGGTAGTCATCCCACATAAAATCAACTTTTTCTTCAGCGGCTAAAGCGGTAGCAATATCTTGCTCACGTGGGGTTACTTTCAGGAATTCCATAATATCCCAACAAAGTTTTTTCACCCCTTCTTGGTTGATAGCAGCAATCATATAATAATCACCTTCCCAACCCAACGCTTCAACTATCGCTTGTGCTTTCTGTTTTGCTTCATCGGCATCAAGCAGATCCACTTTATTGAAAACTAACCAACGTGGTTTTTGTGCCAGTTTATCGCTGTATTTTTCTAATTCAGAAATAATGATTTTGGCATTTTCAACGGGATCAGAACCATCAATAGGATCGATGTCGATCAAATGCAATAATACACGGCAACGTTCTAAATGTTTCAGGAACTGGATCCCAAGACCCGCGCCATCAGCAGCCCCTTCGATCAGCCCCGGTATATCTGCAACGACAAAGCTTTGATGGCTGTCCATACGCACAACACCTAAGCTAGGTACTAGTGTAGTAAATGGATAATCTGCCACTTTTGGTTTGGCTGCCGAGACGGCTCGAATAAAGGTAGATTTACCGGCATTCGGCATACCTAACATACCTACATCCGCAAGTAGCATCAGCTCTAACAGTACTTCACGTGATTCACCCGGTGTACCCATTGTGCGTTGACGTGGTGCACGATTGACTGATGATTTAAAACGCGTATTCCCTAAACCATGGAAGCCACCTTTAGCGACCATTTGTTTTTGACCATGTACCGTTAAGTCAGCAATGATCTCACCTGTAGCAAGATCACGGGCACGCGTCCCCACAGGGACATTAATAGTAATATCTTGACCACGTTTTCCCGTACAATCACGGCTTTGGCCATTTTCACCACGCTCAGCGCGATAAGATTTAGTAAAACGGTAATCGATAAGGGTGTTGAGGTTTTCGTCTGCAACCATGTAGACATCACCACCATCACCGCCATCACCACCGTCTGGTCCCCCTTTCGGGATATATTTTTCTCGACGAAAGCTTACACAGCCGTTACCACCGTCGCCAGCGACGATTAGGATCTTGGCCTCATCAACAAATTTCATGATTTTACTCCGTATGATAGCCATTAACGTGCTGGATGGCCGAAATTACCCAGAGATGGCCTTTTTTAAATATAAAAAGCCCCGCAACAGACTGTGCAGGGCTTTTAACTCGGTGTTTAAAGGACCGGTAATTATTCAGCTTCGATGCTGATAAATTTACGATTGTTTGGACCTTTAACTTCGAATTTAACTTTTCCGTCAGCTAACGCAAACAGGGTGTGGTCACGACCACAACCAACGTTAGTACCTGCATGGAACTTAGTACCACGTTGACGAACGATGATGCTACCTGCTAATACAGCTTCACCACCGAAACGTTTTACACCTAGACGTTTTGCTTCGGAATCGCGACCGTTACGAGTCGAGCCGCCAGCCTTTTTGTGTGCCATTAATCTGCTCTCCTAAACCTTAAGCGATACCAGTGATTTTAACATCAGTAAACCACTGACGGTGGCCCTGTTGTTTACGGCTGTGTTTACGACGACGGAACTTAACAATTTTAACTTTCTCGCCGCGACCGTGAGCAACCACTTCCGCTTTAACTTTAACGCCCTCAAGGATTGGAGCGCCAATTTGAATGTTGTCGCCATCAGCGACCATCATGACGGTGTCAAACTCAATAGTTTCGCCAGTTGCTACTTCAAGCTTTTCTAAGCGAATTGTTTGACCTTCGCTGACTCGGTGTTGTTTACCACCACTTTGGAAAACCGCGTACATATAAACTCCGCTTTCCGCACACTCCCAATATGTATAATTTGAGTGCACAATTAAAATATTCACATAGGGCGCGAATTCTACGCAAATTTAGTCGCGATGACAAGTATAGATCGCAAACAACCAGCAAAAAAAAGAGTTTTTTACACAATATTTATTTCAGCCATTTTTAAAGTACAATCTAAATTATAAGAGAGTAAAATCTATGGCATGATCATTTTTTATTAATTATAACGCGCTCATTGGCGAGCCAAAGTCGAAAAACATGAATTTAGAATCTATTATAAAACTCACATCCGCTGATATGGCTGCGGTAAATGACGCAATTCTTTACCAGCTTAATTCAGATGTTTCTTTGATAAACCAGCTTGGTTACTACATCATTAGCGGTGGTGGTAAAAGGATCCGCCCAATGATCGCTGTTCTGACCGGCCGAGCTTTGGATTATCAAGGGGACAAACATATCTCTGTCGCCGCTTTAATTGAATTTATTCATACCGCAACATTATTGCACGACGATGTTGTTGATGAATCCGATATGCGTAGAGGCAAACAAACAGCTAATGCTGTGTTTGGTAATGCTGCAAGCGTGCTGGTAGGTGACTTTATTTATACACGATCTTTTCAGATGATGACGGATCTTGATTCCATGCGCGTGCTAAAGCTGATGTCTAGCGCAACCAATGTGATCGCTGAAGGTGAAGTATTACAATTAATGAATTGTAACGATCCTGACATTACTGAAGATGACTATATGCAAGTTATCTACAGTAAAACCGCCCGTTTATTTGAAGCTGCCTCTCATGCGTCAGCCATCCTCTGCGGAGCCACTCCAGAGCAAGAGAAAGCTTTCCAAGATTATGGTCGTTATCTTGGTACCGCATTCCAGCTGATTGACGATTTACTGGATTATGATGCAGATAATACCCAATTAGGTAAAAATACCGGTGACGATCTGGATGAAGGTAAACCTACTTTGCCTTTACTTCATGCCATGCACCATGGTAACGAAACAGAATCACAACTCATTCGTCAAGCCATTGAAAAAGGTAACGGCCGTCATTTACTCGACACTGTGTTAAAAACGATGAAACAGTGTGGCTCACTGGAATATACCCGCCAAAAAGCGGAAGAAGAAGCCGATAAAGCCATTGAGGCGTTAGCGATTATTCCTGATTCATCTTACAAAGATGCATTAATTGGCCTTGCGCACGTTGCTGTGCAACGACAATCGTAATTTTCATACCTAAACCCCATAAAGTATGAGAAGCCCGTCAGAGCGACTATGTCGACTCTGGGGGGCTTTTTAATTTTTGAACCACTTCTTCATTTTCTCGTTCGATCTCTTCTTGATTGTCAGCATCAATATAGCTAATTAACTTAGCGAGACCTTCTCGTAAAACAAATTTTACGATTTTTTCACGCTCTGATTTTGTTAGCTGATAATAAGCTTCCACCCAGATAAGAAAGGCATCCTGACGCTTAGATAAATATTCTGCAGGAGGCTCATGCGCCGCTAACACACTCACCACCTCTTCAGGGAGGCTTTTAACCGAGTACTCAACGGCTTTACCTTGTACTCCACGCTTACGGCGATTTTCCCATCCTTCACGGCGTGCCATTAAATTGACCCCTTGTGGAGAATTAGGTAACCCTGCAAGCCCTACTAATTCTTTTGCTGTATACCATTCTTTTTTCATGATCTCATCTCACATTCAACTAAGAGGTTAGTCAGATATCGGTTGCGGATAACGCAATAGCGCGTTCTTTAAAGTCGCTTAATCTTTGACGATCTTTTCTAAAAAACTTCTAATACCATCCCGCAAGATCAGCTCTGTTACTGTTTTTTGTTCACCATCATTAAGTTGTTGGAATGCTTTCACCCAGATAACGAGTGGCTCCTCTTTATTTAGTTTGTAATGTGCTAATGGTTCATAAAGCTCCAGAGCAATTAAAGTTTCTTCTGGTAAACAAGAGTAATGATATTCAACGCCATTTCCTTGTTTATTAGTTCTCTTTTGTTTTAACCAAGATTCACGTTTAGCTTTTGCATTTACACCTTGTGGTGATTTAGGTAATCCACCTATACCCGTCAATTCCATTGCCGTATACCACTCTTTTTTCATTACGTTTCTCTAAAATTGTTATCAACTTCAAAAAAGAAATTATTAAGAAAAAAATCAGAAATATTTTTAGAAAAATAATGTTATTTTATTTTCTAAATAATCAGTTTAATGCTTTTAAGCATTTCTAATAAACTGTTATTTATACCACTAACACAGCATTTAATTTTATAGAAAAAGGATTAAAAATGATTTCAAGGAAATCTGATTGGCATCCTGCCGATATTATTGCCGCACTCAGAAAACGAGGCACAACACTGGCAGCCATCTCTCGCCAAGCTGGTTTAAGCTCTTCAACACTGGCTAATGCACTGTCACGCCCTTGGCCAAAAGGTGAGAAAATCATTGCTGACTTTCTAGGTGTAGCGCCTTCGGAAATTTGGCCCAGTCGTTATTTTCATCCTGAAACAGGAGAATTACTTGAACGGAAGATACGCGACAAAACCAATAATTAACTAATAATTACATATATTATAATTAATAAAAAAAACCGCTGATACACTATCAGCGGTTTTTATTTAAATTTACATTATTTTAAAGCAAAAAAGTTATTTTTTATTTATTAATAAATTCTTCGCCAAGAATTATATCTTTTTTCAATACATCCAACATGCCATTAAGAGATTGTTTTTCAAAATCACTTAATTGACCGATTGGTAGATATTCTTCAACACCATTCTTACCTAAACGAACAGGTTGTGCAAAGAAACGGGCATGTTCACCATCGCCTTCGGTATAGGTGCACTCAATAACATCTTTTTCGCCATTTAAAGCACGGATCAATGAAAGACCAAAGCGCGCAGCTGCTTGTCCCATTGATAATGTGGCTGATCCGCCACCCGCTTTAGCTTCAACAACCTCAGTCCCCGCATTTTGAATACGTTTTGTTAATGCAGCAACTTCTTCATCAGTAAATGACACACCGGCTACTTGAGATAGCAAAGGAAGAATAGTGACACCTGAGTGTCCACCAATGACCGGAACATTCGTTGTTTGTGGATCTTTGCCTTTTAATTCAGCAACAAAAGTATTCGCACGGATAATATCCAGTGTTGTCACACCAAATAGGCGTTTTTTATCATAAACACCGGCTTTTTTCAGTACTTCAGCAGCGATAGCAACCGTAGTATTGACTGGATTAGTAATGATACCAATAAGCGCCTTAGGGCAGTTTTGTGCAACTTTTTCAATAAGATTACGCACGATCCCTGCATTTACATTGAAAAGATCAGAGCGATCCATACCCGGTTTACGGGCAACACCGGCAGAAATTAAAACAACATCTGCATCTTTTAATGCAGGAGAAGGATCTTCGCCAGCAAAACCTTTTACCCTTACTTGAGTAGGTATATGACTTAAGTCCGCTGCAACACCCGGTGTAACCGGAGCGATATCATATAAAGAGAGTTCACTACCAGCTGGAAGCTGATTTTTAAGAAGAAGTGCCAGTGCCTGACCAATACCACCCGCTGCACCGAGAACTGCTACTTTCATTCTGATACTCCTTAGTTTACGAGATAGTGGAACGCCTTTGATATACTCACTATTACGCAACACACCTAGTAAAGAAAACAATTATTTAACAGCTATATTGCATAATAAGGCATTTGTAGTAAAAAATAATACTTCGGTTATTCTAAACAAATTGCTTATCTGTTAATGAGATAGCGGGCACTCTTTTGAGAAATAATTCCAATAAATATCACTAAGAGCTAAACGCGCTATCTCATATTGCATAATCATTTAAGATTATCATTTAGTTAACAAATTATTTACCTAATCAAGATTATCGCATTCAATATCGAGAAATAAAACTTTTTTGAGTTAACACACAAAAACACACATCAACCAAGAAGAGAAACAAGATTAACGGAGCTAATGTTGCATAAAAATTCACTTCTCTGCATAATGTGCGAGTTATTGATAACTCACTAAAGGTGAACTATGCGCACTCCTTCTAAGCAAGAAGACTTGGTTAAAGCATTTAAAGCCCTGCTGAAAGAAGAAAAATTCAGTTCACAAGGCGAGATTGTAACTGCATTACAAGAAGCTGGTTTTGATAATATTAACCAGTCTAAAATCTCTCGTATGCTAACAAAATTTGGCGCAGTAAGAACGCGTAATGCCAAAATGGAGATGGTTTACTGCCTGCCAACAGAACTTGGTGTACCAACAGCAAGTAGCCCATTGAAAAATTTGGTACTTGATATTGACCATAACCACTCAGTAGTGGTTATTAGAACCAGCCCCGGTGCCGCACAGCTTATTGCACGTTTATTAGATTCTTTAGGTAAAGCAGAAGGGATCCTCGGAAGTATCGCTGGTGATGACACTATTTTTTCTACACCCGCGCCAGGATTCTCAACAGAAGAACTACGAGATGCGATTTTAAACCTATTTGATCAGGAATTATAAATAGCGACTTCAGGAAAATAGGTCATAAACAGTAAGCCACTGAAATTTCAGTGGCTTACTTATTTAAATTAATATTGATCCACAGATGATTTTGGTGTGGCTAATTTCGCCAGGAGTTTTTCATGTATACCACCAAAGCCACCATTGCTCATGATCAAAATATGATCACCCGGTTTAGCTTCTTTAGCAACCATCTCCACTAATGTATCAATATCCGTGCTCCAACGAGCAGGCTGTACACACTTCTCAGCAATATCACTGACTAACCATTGAATGTTAGGTGGCTGAAATAAGAAAACTTCATCAGCACGTCCCAATGCCGGGGCGATATCATCTTTACTGATCCCCATCTTCATCGTATTAGAGCGAGGTTCTAATACCGCAATAATACGTGCTGTTCCGCCAACTTTACTACGTAGCGCTTCAAGGGTTGCTAAAATCGCCGTAGGATGATGGGCAAAGTCATCATAAACACTCACTTGATTTACTTCACCCCGTAACTCTAAACGACGACGGGCGTTAATAAATTTATTGAGTGCTGCGCATGCATCTACCGGTAATACACCAACGTGGTGAGCTGCCACAATGGCCATTAAGCCATTTTGCATATTGTGTTCACCCGAAAGTCCCCAACAAACCTCACCGACTTGCTCACCTTTATGGAACACTGCAAAGTGGCTACTGTCATTACTGATCTTTTTCGCCTGCCAATCACCCGTCTCACCGGTGTACTCTTCCTCACTCCAACATCCCATACCAATGGTCTGTTTTAAGTTCAGATCGTTATCAGGCATGATAATTTTGCCACTGCCCGGCACAATACGGACTAAATGATGAAACTGTTTTTGAATCGCCGTTAGATCATCAAAAATATCTGCATGATCGAATTCCAGATTATTTAAGATAAGCGTACGTGGCGAGTAATGAACAAATTTAGAACGTTTATCAAAGAAAGCACTGTCATACTCATCAGCTTCAATAACAAAAAACGGGCTTTCCCCCAATTGTGCTGAAACTTGAAAGTTACCCGGCACACCACCAATTAAAAAACCAGGTTGATAACCACAATCTTCTAAAATCCAAGCCAGCATACCTGCCGTAGTCGTTTTACCATGGGTACCCGCAACGGCCAAAACCCAACGCTCAGGCAAAATATAGTCATGTAACCATTGTGGCCCTGATGTGTAAGGCAATCCTTTTTCAAGTACCGCTTCAACACAAGGATTCCCTCGAGTCATCGCATTGCCAATAATCACCATGTCAGGAGCAGGTTCTAATTGTTGTGGATCATAACCTTCGATTAGCTCAATGCCTTGATTTTCCAATAATGTGCTCATTGGAGGATAAACATTTGCATCAGAGCCAGTTACTTTATGCCCTTTCGCTCGAGCTAAGATGGCAAGACTTCCCATAAAGGTGCCACAAATACCAAGAATATGAATGTGCATGAATTTCTTTCCAATAGCATGAAGTTGGTCACTATTCTAACCATCAAAAAGCAGATTAGAAACGGATTAACCTTTGAATCATGCGATTCTTTGGATAAACTTGCCACTAATAAGGAAACTTTTTTCCTTTTTATATTTTATCCATTCACATTCAGGACCCACGTCATGAAAACATTAGGCGAATTTATCGTCGAGAAACAACAAGATTTTCCCCATGCAACTGGCGAATTAACGGCATTACTGTCAGCCATTAAGCTTGGGGCTAAAATTATTCACCGTGATATTAATAAAGCTGGGTTAGTCGATATTCTTGGCACTAACGGTGTTTCTAATGTTCAAGGTGAAGCCCAGATGAAACTGGATCTTTACGCGAATGAGAAACTAAAAGCAGCACTTAAAGCTCGTGGTGAAGTTGCGGGGATCGGTTCGGAAGAAGAAGACGATATCGTTATCTTTGAAGGTGATCGTGCGGAAAATGCCAAGTATGTGGTATTAATGGATCCATTGGATGGTTCTTCTAATATCGATGTAAACGTTTCCGTTGGTACTATTTTCTCTATTTACCACCGTATTACGCCTATTGGCCAACCAGTGACACTAGATGATTTCCTGCAACCCGGTAATCGCCAAGTTGCTGCGGGTTATGTCGTTTATGGCTCATCTACTATGTTGGTTTACACTACCGGTTGTGGTGTACATGCCTTTACTTACGATCCTTCTTTAGGGGTTTTCTGTTTATCTCACGAAAGTGTTCATTTTCCGCCTACCGGAAATATGTATTCAATCAATGAAGGTAACTACATTAAATTCCCATTAGGGGTAAAAAAATACATCAAGTATTGCCAAGAGCAGGATGCAACGACTAACCGTCCTTATACAACTCGCTATATTGGCTCTTTGGTTGCGGATTTCCATCGTAACTTGCTCAAAGGGGGGATTTATATTTACCCAAGTACGGCAAGTCATCCAAATGGTAAATTACGCTTACTTTATGAATGCAATCCAATGGCATTCCTCGCGGAACAAGCGGGTGGTAAAGCCAGTAATGGTAAAGATCGTATTTTAGATATCAAACCAACAGAGTTGCACCAACGCATGCCATTCTTTGTGGGTACTAAAGCGATGGTCGAACAAGCAGAAGCATTTATGGCTCAATATCCAGACGAAGAATAAATTTTCTTTTTGTCAGGATATAGTTAAACCGGGCTTAATTAACGCGTCCGGTTTTTTCATCTCCCAAAATAGCTAATTCGTGTATTTGTTGCTTATTTTTACCTCAAAAGGCAACCTGTACGGCAAAAAACGGGTATTGTTAAAAACTTTTCGCTATACTACGAGCCACGTCAAATTAATTTTTCATAGGAAATTTTTTATGAGCCTGAATCATGTTCCTGCTGGTAAAGAACTACCAGAAGATATCTATGTTGTTATTGAAATTCCAGCCAATGCTGATCCAATCAAATACGAAGTTGATAAAGAAAGTGGTGCACTGTTCGTTGACCGTTTTATGTCAACAGCGATGTTCTACCCATGCAACTACGGTTACATCAACAACACATTATCTTTAGATGGTGATCCAGTAGACGTTCTGGTTCCAACTCCATACCCATTACAACCAGGTTCAGTCATTCGTTGCCGTCCTGTTGGCGTACTGAAAATGACTGATGAATCAGGTGAAGATGCAAAACTGGTTGCAGTACCACACACCAAACTAAGTAAAGAATACGATCACATTAAAGATGTGAACGATCTACCTGAATTATTAAAAGCTCAAATCAAACACTTCTTCGAACATTACAAAGATTTAGAATCTGGTAAATGGGTAAAAGTTGATGGTTGGGAAGGCGTAGAAGCGGCTAAAGCTGAAATTCTGTCTTCTTTTGAACGCGCAAAAAAATAATTCTGTGTCATTAGAATTAGCGTTGCTAAGTAATCCATTGGTTGCTTAGCCAAAATAAGCCCACTTCAAATGTGGGCTTATTTTATGATTATCTCTTTTTTATGGTTTAACCGCATAATAAGCATTACGCCACTCACCAAGGTGATCGCCATAGCGATTATCATCAATATATATACTGTCGAAATATTCCCTGTAGAGAAAAAGAGCAATCCCCCAACAATAGGCAAAATCAGTTGATTAAACAATATAATCAGTGAGGAAATGCTGGCTAATTGTGTCACAGGAATAATTTCTATTCTTAACATCCGTAAAATATTCCCTGAAAAAACCTTACCAATAATGGATAGGGCATAAAAGAGAATAAAAGCCGTGATATCATGTTGAAAAATAACCAATAGAAAAGAACTTATTGTAATGATACAAATTGATAGAGACATTAATAATTTTCGATTTAAATAATGGGTTAGATAACCATATAAATAAGTTCCTATCACGCCACAGATCCCCGCAGAAATATCAATAAAGCCATAATATTTAATGGGTAAATTCATCGATTGGTCGATCAACGCCGCCCCACTCGACTCAATTAATCCATCAAACATATTATTGCCGATAGCAATTAAAATAGAAAAAACCAAAATAGGAGACGTAAAAATCACCACTATCCTTTTCGTCACCTGTAATGTCTCTGTTAGTCTATGTAACTGAGTGGCAGATTGGCGCTGTTTTGGCACTAAGTAAAAGAACAAAAAGAACACGGCGTTAATGAAATAAAATAGACAGGGAATAATCAGTAAATAATGGTAACCATAATCAATAAATAACATACCGATTAATGGGCCAATGATCATGCCCAAAAAATCCATTCGAGACATTATATTAATATGATATTCTTTATGGCGACTCATCAAGGCAATAATTTTTTCATATGAAATCAGTGTCTGTGAATTACCAATAGAAATTAAGCTACCCACTAATCCAAAACTAATTGCAATAACTAAATCAGAGGAAAAATCTACTATTAATAAAAATAAACAACCGATAATTTTACAGCTATCGGAAATAACAGAAACAGGACGGACACCTAGACCATCAATATATTGACCAATAAGCGGTATTAAAAAAATACGTGGTAACCACCATAAAGCGTATGTCAATCCCGCATATTCAATGCTTGTTGTTAATTGATAAACAATAACAGGTGTCAAAAAAACCATTAGACCATCTGCACTTAATACCAAAAAAAGCATATAGAAAAAGACAATACGCATAATAGATGTTACACCTTTTCTTTAATTAATACTTTAATAGGCTGATTATTTTCATCATAAACAATAATCGATTTTGGGGTATGATGGGTGGGCTTATGTTTCATTAACGCTTGTTGTTTAGAAACAAGAAATTGATAATAGGTTAAATCTGCTGCTATTTTATTAACACGATAAGCTTGATAATTTTTATTAGCGATTTTCCAATCAATCACATCATGACCCGGAATATATTCTTTTTCTTCGTCCAAATAGATAACAGGTCGATTCACAGTAATGATATTCGCCATATTAAATAAGGCATGGGCAACACCACAGGGGATCACTAATTCAATATTGGGTGCCGGATCAAAAACCATTTCATCTTCATAAAATAGCGTAGGCGAATCTTCACGCATATCCACCAGCTTAATAGTGATTTTACCCGAGGAATTTCCTAAAAAAGTTAAATGATCTTCTTGCCCTAAATGTAATCCATAAGAGTCGAAATCATAAGCCTCCTGACCATGTTCGACTAGATACATAGGGGATTGTCGCGTTAATGGAACAATGCCACTCTCTTTGCCCGTATGCAGGGTCGCCATTTCACGAAATTCGACACCTAAAATAGTGGATGTAGGTAATGATTGTTTTTGAACATCGGCAATTTTCTCTCGCAACCTTACATTAATTTCATCGCCATTATCTAAGCGAATTTTACGAGTTTCAGAGTGTAAAAATCGATGTTGGCTTAACCACTGCTGTTGTATCTCAGCAACTCGATAGTAGACCAGCGCCGAAGCTTCTTCTGTCATCGGCTCATAGCCTTCAATCTCATTAATATCGATATCTTCCGGCAAATTTATCACATCATTATTAGGTGACCAGTTTAATGTTTCACTTGCTAATTGCTCGATAGTAGGTAAAAAAAGAGAGTAGCTATTTAAGGTAAAAACATTTTCTAGATGGGAAAAAGTATGAGCAACTCCTGGGGGAATAATAAGTGTTCTTGCGGATGATGGGGTTATCTCCAAACTTAATTCTGATTTAAATGTCGGTGAGTTTTTACGACAATCAATAAATTTAGCCAGTATCTTTTGTTTTTTATCACCTAAAAAGGTGAGTGTATCTTGCTGGCCAAGATGAATGCCATACTGCCCATATTTAAATTCGCTTTTACCGTGATAAACAATATTAATAGGATAGGTTGTTGCGAAAGGAATAACATAAGACTGATGTTTTCCATTATTCACTCGCCAGCGTTCAATCCAATGTAATCCGACAATATTAATATCTTTATTAAGTTCATTAATATCCTTATTCACTATTGCCTCCTTTCATTTAAAAAGCAGCCTTATGGCTGCTTATTGATTAAAGACTGACGACTTCGATATCATAACCAAGTGACTTCGCACTTTTTAGTAACGCATCTAAGCTAGTGGTGTTTAATTTTAAATACTTATCATCAGCAGGTGCATTTTTAATACCTGCAAGATAAGCTAATTTATCTAATGCTTCTGTTGCAACAGTTTTAGTTTGTAGCATCATATCCGTAAAACGATGATTGACTATATTATGTTTTACATCTTTTGGTGGATTATTATAAAGTTGAGTAATATCGTTTAATTTGTCCATAAATTACCTTGTTTCGCTATTTAATAATAAGTCGTTATATCTTTCCTTCTTAAGCAAAACTGTTTTAACACTGAAGTTATTTTTCTGTCAATCAGCTCTACCATTAATTATTTTCATATCAATTTAGATAAAAAACGAAGTAATAATTATTTATTTAAATTTTAAAATATAAATACTACTTTTAGTAAAAATAAAAAAGCTCGATATATATCGAGCTTTTTTAATCATTATTGAGTCAGCTTTCGTAAGCCTATTACTCTTCTTCGTGGCGTTTTAGCCAATCTCCACTTTTGATTTCTCGCAACCCATCAACTGGCTTTTGATAAAGATAGATCCAAGCACTACCATAAGGTGTTGATATCAACTGGCGCTTGTAATCTTGATCATTTTTTTTCAGTTCATCAAGCTCCGTCAAAATGGAAGGCGTGATCCGATAAACTTCACATTCTATTTCACCATCACCTTCAACCACAGCAGGATAAAACCCTAAATCATAGAGTTTATACCCCGCTAATTTATACTCACCTAATAGCTGAGCGTAGGTCATCCAGTGATGGTTACCCTGATTTCGCCGTAAACTTCCATAAACAATAATTCGCATATAAATTAAAACTCAAATTGATAAAGCAGATCTATTGCCTGATTCATACCAGACACTGCTTGTAAATACAACCTGGGCATCAAGCGATAACGTAATGTTAACGTCGCTAGCGAATCAAATATACCCATCCCATACTTCACTTGTAAATCATCGGTTATCTTACCACTGACGACAACTTGTGAACTATCCCCTACACCTTGTGTATCTAACGCTAAATCAGAAATACCAAAGGTTTCGCCAATACGTCCTACGAGTTGTCCACTTTGTCCAACACCTAATCCTATTAGCATGGCTGTCATTTGTGCTGAATCAGAATCACCACTTGCTAATCCTTCCCCTCTTAACAAGTAGGATAATGCTTCTTGTTGTGTTTTGGCCGGCTCAGAGAATATTTCCACTTTCGGCTTATCCGCAAGTCCGGTGACTTTAACCCCAGCAATGACATTATCTGCCGTATTATCAGGGTTACGTATCGCCTCAATATTTAAGTATGGCTGATCAACCGGCCCTGAGAACAAGATTTGCCCTTTACGTACTTGTAAATCTTGTCCATAAGCTTTGAATTCCCCGCGAGGAATATCCACTTGACCATTTAATCCCAACCCCTGCTTACTTTGAGCAACTTTTAATGCCCCTGTTAATCTGGCTTTCAACCCAAAGGCATCTAATGTAACATCATCGCCAATATTAATCGCCAAATTACTTTGAATAGGTATAGAAGTCTGCTTTGGTGCTATAGGTTGTAATTCTTTGTCTAACATCACTTCATCAGAAGAGGCCGACACCGCAGACTCGGGTAATTCCTGCACCACGATACGAGCCCAAGGGATATCAATACGACCATCTAATTTAAGCAAATGTGGATTAGCTTCAAAAACTAAGTCTGGGTTAACATCAATACGAACCATTGGTGGTAATGACACACGCAGTTTATTGCCATTTGCAGCCACCACGGCACGCCACTCATCTAGTTTGCGCCAGTCCGCATTCCCCGTCAGATTTAAATAACCTTCCGGTGTTTCGATTCTACCGCTTAAATCAGAAGTCGCACCATTAAAGCGAATATCGACATTCCCTTTGGTAATGTCAAATGGGATCCAGTGACCAACTACTTTTAACTGGTTAATACCAAACTGCCCAAATAGCAATGGTGATTGTGCATTCCCTCCTAAACGTAGCTGTGCCCCTACACTACCTTGTGCTATTTCACCTTTACCCAAGAAAGGCTTAATCAGATCTAATGTCAGGTTATCAATATCAACCGTACCTGATAATTGACGTGTTTTTTCTAGATCAGCAACATTGACATGACCTTTAAAGTCACCATTACCGGCAATACTAATTAACCATTGCAAGGTCGCTTTACCATTATTGATACCCGCATTTAACGTAACTGCATCAAAATCAATAGGTAATACCGTACCATCGACATTTTGTTTTACACCAACGCCCTGACCTTTAAGGTTAACTGACGCTTTAGGTAATCCGCCTTTCGCATTCCAAGTTGCCGTTGCATCTCCCGTAAAGACACCGCGTAGCGCAGTTTCAGGAGGTAAGAATGGTTTTATCATGGCTAAATCAAAACGTGTTAACGTGATTGCCGCACTACCACTCTCACCTACAGTGATCTCTTTAGGTACACACAGTTGTGCATTAGGATTTACCCAGCAATGTGAACCAATCGTCACTTGCTGTTTTTCCGCTAATAAATTTAGCGCCATCGCTTTATTTAAACGCCATTCGCCTACAGGCGTATCAAATGCGGTATTGTTAAGTGTGCCTTGCCACTGCTGTTTTTCTTTATCAAACGAGCCGGCTAATGTCAGGCCACCCGATACGGGTTCCCCATCCATTTTCAAGGTAAGCTTATGCTGTTTTTCTGTCCCGGCCGCATCTAGCGTTAATTGACGAATAATCAAATCAGCCTGTTTTAACTGACGTGCCGTAATTGCCAGTTTGCCACTGATCACGTCATCTGACTGAATGTCACCTTTAACGACAACTGACCCAACACTGAGCTGATCTTGCCATTTGATCCCTTGTGCATTGATATCAGCAATAATTTTCGGCTTATTAATATCACCGCGAACATTCACTTTCCCTTTAATAACGCCCGCTAACCCCGGCACTAAACCATTTAACCCCGGAGCATTGATGTTCGCATCAAGCGCCCACTGATCACCTAAGTGCCCCGCAATATCGAGATTATTTTTACCTAGAATTAAGGTTAATTGAGGAATATTCCATTGCCCCGAATCATTACCATAGGCGTTTCCTCGCGCCTTAATAAGATTATTTTTTAAATTACCATCTAAGGTAATTTCAGGCACTCGCAGTTGCCAACTTCCTCCATACAGGCTACCCGTTGTAGCAATACGTCCATCTAATTTCGCTGGCATATCGGGATATTGTTTAGCTGTATTAATACCAGAGATAGTCAATAATGCATTCCAGCTAATCGCCTTACTCCAATCTGCCACACCGGTAATATCCGCATGACCTTGTAATGCAGCTAAACGCAAACGAGTGAGTGTTATTTTCTCTTCATTCCCTTTAGCGTCTAGGGTCAATTTGGCTGGAGGGATCTCTTGTCCTTCAATATTAGAACGTAATGAAAGATCATAATTATCCGTCTGCCCATTAAGACGTAGTCGAGTATCATTAAGTTGATACTGCACATCTCCCGTTAAAGGCCAACGCACTTTTTGGCTCTCTAAGGTTAATTTTAGTGGAAGATGTGCTTTAGCGAGCTCAGCTTGTGCATCAAGGCTTGCGGTAACAGTTCCTGTTAAAGAGAGTGCGAGTTTTAACTCATCAAGTATCGCACCTTGTAAGGACAGTGTCGCTTGCTGATCTTTAAACTCTTCCAATCCTGCCATCTCACGAAGCATCGCTTGCATATCTAGATTAACCGGCCACTGTTTATCCAGTGTAATTTGACCGTTTAAACTGACTTTGCCTTCTGGCGCATCAATACTGAGCCTAGTGAGATTAACCTGTTGACCTTGCGTATTGGCTTGAAAAGAGAGTTGATTAATAGTCACAGGCGTATCACCACTAACTTGTAACTGTTTACCTTCTATCCCCTCCACATTGATATCAACAGGAATAATAATTTCGGGTAACTGCGCTAATAAAGGCTTGGCGAAAATTGTCTTAATAGTGTCAGCTAGTGCCTGCTCTTGCTCTTGCGGTGTTTTAGGCTCCGCTTGAGGCGTCGTTGCTGCAACTTCTTTTACATCTTGCGCCATGGCGGCAACACTACCGTCTTCGGGTGTTTTCGGTAACGCCACCAACAAATCATTAATGACTGTCGGTTTTAAGGTAACTTGACGCCCTTCCCATTGTGCTGCCGTAGTAAACTCATTGAGTGATAGGGCCATATCATCAATTTGTACACGCGTATTGGCTAATGAGAGAGAGTTTAAATAGATAGGTAAAGGGGCATTAAGCTCAGTTAAAGGCTCAGAAGGGGGTGTTTCTTGTGCTGGAGGGAGTGCACTGGTATCTACATTAACGATAACATCACGTGTGCCTAAGGCCTCAACACACAGTTGTTTGTCCTTCAAGCAGCTTAAATTTAAGCCTAGTGATAACTCCCCCACATTGACGTCTACACCCGGCATTTGATACTCAACACCCGTTAAACGTAAATCTTGCCAACCGCCATTAACACTGTTAATGGTTAAACCTGGCACCCAACGAGCTGCACTATTAATGGCAAAATGTAGCCCTGATTGCGTCCCTAAAATCCATGCAAGAGCACCTAAAACCAGTAAAATGATGATAAGTAGCGTTAGTGTTATCCTTTTCAACCACTTCATCATAACTCAGCTCCTAACCCAATATAAAACTGTAACTTACGCTCTTCACCACTATTGACTGGAACGGCTAAATCAAACTTTACAGGCCCGACTGGAGATGCCCAACGAACCCCCGCACCAGCACCTGTTTTAAAATCACTTTTCGTAAAATCGTTAACGGCTTCACCACTATCAACAAATACAGCTCCCCACCAATTTCCAGTTACGTTATATTGGTATTCAGCAGATCCCGTTAGCATTCTTGATGCCCCTGTTAATTTACCTTTGCTATCTTCCGGTGAAATACTTTGGTATTTATAACCCCTAATACTTCTATCGCCACCAGCAAAGAAACGTAATTCGGGTGGTACTTTCTCAAATTGATTCGTTTCAATCCAGCCAAACGTCCCTCTGACCACAAAACGGTGGCCTTCCCAAGGTGTGCGTATCCACACTTGCTGAGCTTGTAGTGCGAGAAATTCAACATCAGATCCCCATATTTTATTGGAATAATCGACTGAATAACGTTGGCTATCCCCCCAATAAGGCATCATGCCACCCCGTTGGCGTACGCGACTTGCATTCGCACCAGGATAAAGCAACATGGTTGTATTGGTCACATCACCTTGGGTAAAGTGGCTCAGACTCCAGCGGGTATTAATACTGTATTGCCATCCCGTTGACATATCCCAGTTACGAGAAACGTTCAGTGTGGTGGTATCCGAACGAGTATCATTTAAATCTGTACGTTTATAGCCGCTTTGAATGCCATAATATTGTTCTAATGGGTTAACTTTTAATGGAATTTTATAATTAGCACCAATAGATTGCTCAGGCTTAGAAATACTCATATTCGATGTTAAACTATGGCCCCTAGAATTTATCCAAGGTTTATCCCACTGCATATTTAATCGAGGTCCGACATCTGTGGCAAAACCGCCCCCTAGCTCCATATAGTTACGTGAACGAGGGGTAACAACGGCATCCATTGGTAGCAAATAATTGCCTTCACTACGTGCTTTAGCGATATTAGGTGTGACAACCGCCGAATTAAACCATCCTGTGGCAGCTAAGCGTCGATTAAACTCTGCCAAATCTTCAGAAGAGTAATATTCCCCTTCTTTAAAAGGCACAATATTTTGTAGGTAGTCTTCACGAATTTGTGAGCCAGTATAATTCACTTTACCAAAACGGTAACGTTCACCACTATTAAAGACAAAATCCCAATAAGAGGCGTGATTATCTAAAGAGACACCGAGCTGGCTTTTTTCCATATCTGCATCAAAGTAACCACGACGAATAGCAAGCCCTGTTAACGAGCCTTTTAATTTTTCATATTCGGCATGATTTAACACACTATCAAGAGGGGGAGTGTTTTCTTTAATCACTTTGGCATATTGTTCATCTGTTTTAGCTCCCCCTTCCAGTACAATATTGACCCCTTTTAACAGTACGGGAATACCAAGCTCAACCTTTGCTGTTAATACAGGGCGTGTCGGAGGGGTATTTTCTTGATAAGAGAAAGTGACCGTTGGCTGATAATAACCTAAAGGCCGTAGGCCCTCTTTAATTGCCTTTTCAACACGCGCACGAAAACGCCCGTCTGGTGCAACTTCTTCTGTTGTTATGTTTGATAGCTGGACTCGTACATTCTTTTCGAGTTGCCCTTCTAAACCTTCTACTTTTAAACGTAAATTTGCCCCATAAGCAAAAGACGTTATAGAAGACAGACAGAGAACGTAGATAACGGAGTATCTCGGCACGTTTTCTCCTCAATATTATTTATATCATTCGGTAATTGACGACAAATAGTTTTAAGCTTTATTGTAGATTTAGTTTATAACAATATTAAACCTTTACCATAGTAAAGCGTTTACAAATATAAAATTTGGAGTTTACCTTGCAACATAAAGCTTATCATCCTGAGCATGCCGTAATCGGCAGCACAACGCCATTAGAAATTTCTGCTAATCATGCCGTCAATGGGCATTCTATCCGTGAGATCCCAGAAAATATGCAAATTGCTTATTTTGCCATGGGCTGCTTTTGGGGCGTTGAACGCCTATTTTGGCAACAACCCGGTGTTTATAGCACAAGTGCCGGTTATAGCGGTGGTGTAACAGAAAATCCCACCTATGAGCAAGTTTGCCAAGGCCGTACCGGTCATGCAGAGGTCGTTCGTGTGGTATTTGATCCGACCCTTATCAGCTATCAACAATTATTGGCTATTTTTTGGGAGAATCATGACCCTTCCCAAGGTATGCGCCAAGGTAATGATATTGGTAGCCAATATCGCTCGGCCATTTATACCCTAACCCCAGAGCAATATGCACAAGCTATTGAGTCAAAACAACGTTATCAACAAGCTATCAATAGTGAAGGGGCACATAAAGAGATCACCACTGAAATACAACCTGCCGGACCTTTCTATTTTGCTGAAGATTATCATCAGCAATACCTATTTAAAAACCCTCAAGGTTATTGTGGACTTGGTGGCATTGGTATCTGTTTTCCACCGGCAAACTAACACTAGCAGAAAATAGCAGGGCGATGATATAATTACGCCCTCTTATCTATCTTTGTGTCTATTTTTATAAAATAGTCTATCACAATATATTGATTTATCTTCGATTATTAACACTCAAGTATTACCCTCTGGATTTAATACTCTGGGTGATGTGAGCCTTATATGCTTAATAGTTTACTCATTGTGCTTTTGCTGTGTGCCATTAGCGCCTTTTTTTCGCTGTCTGAAATATCACTGGCGGCCTCCCGTCGTATTAAACTCAAACAGTTGGTTGACGAAGGAAATATCAACGCTGCTCGTGTATTAAAAATGCAAGAAACCCCCGGTATGTTTTTTACCGTGGTACAAATTGGTCTTAACGCCGTTGCCATTTTGGCGGGTATTGTCGGTGAATCTGCTTTTTCTCCCGCATTAAAAGATCTCTTTTCCCGCTTTTTAGAAGCACCTCTCGCGCAACAATTAGGATCGGTCTGTTCATTTATTATCGTCACATCGATGTTTATTCTGCTTGCCGATTTAACTCCTAAACGTATCGGCATGATCAAGCCAGAAGTCATTGCACTGAAAATTGTTAATCCTATGCGTTTTTGTCTCGCCTTATTCCGCCCTTTAGTTTGGTTGTTTAATGGCATGGCAGATCTTATCTTTAAACTATTTAAAATCCCGATGGTAAGAAATGAAGATATTACATCTGATGATATCTTTGCGATTGTCGAAGCCGGTGCCGTAGCGGGGGTATTACGTAAACAAGAGCACGAATTAATTGAAAATGTCTTTGAATTAGAATCACGTACCGTACCATCAGCCATGACACCACGTGAAGATGTTGTCTACTTTGATCGCGAAGAGACAGAAGAAGATATTAAGCATAAAATTGCCACTCAGCCCCACTCTAAATTCTTAGTTTGTGAAGGGGATATAGACCATATTATTGGTTATGTAGATTCAAAAGAGCTACTCAACCGTGTGATCAATGGGCAAAGTCTTAACCTCAAAGAAGGTGTGCATATCCGTAAAGCCCTTATTATTCCGGATACCTTAACTTTATCTGACATGCTAGAAAGCTTTAAAACCTCAGGGGAAGATTTTGCCATTATTCTCAATGAATATGCGATGGTGATGGGCGTTATCACCTTAAATGACGTGATGACCACTTTAATGGGCGATCTGATTGGCCCGGGCCAAGAAGAGCAAATCGTCAGTCGTGATGAGCATTCATGGTTGGTTGAAGGTGGAACACCTATTGATGATGTTATGCGGGCATTAGATATTGATGATTTCCCGGATTCTAGCAATTACGAAACCATTGCTGGGTTTATGATGTTCCGTTTGCGTAAGATCCCCAAACGTACTGACTATGTGAAGTTTGCAGGTTATAAATTTGAAGTGGTGGATATTGATAACTATAAAATTGATCAACTGCTTGTCACTAAAATTGATGATATTCCGCCAGTAAAACCGGTTTTGCAAGAAGCAATACCTGCTCCTCAAACAACGGCAGAAGTGCCTTTTGAGCACGAAGAGCATAAAGCCTAAATCAACTGGTAACAAACTGAAATTAATAACTGAGTCTTATCGTAAAAGCACAAGATATAGACTCAGTTATCTATCAGATAAAAGTTAGCCCATTTCAGCTTTGAGTAAAACCACCTGCTGGTTAACTTCACTCATCACATTAAAATGCAGCTTATCTTTTATTTTCGGCAATAAAATTTTACCGTAATCGAACTCAAATGCGCCCATTCCTTTGATATAAAACCGTCCACGAAATAACGTCTTAACGTAGAGAGCAATTTTTTCTGGGTTATAGCGATTGAAGATCTTCATCTTTCAGTTAGTCTCCCATGCTCAGTTGTGAATTTAATCAGTCATAAAGACCGATCTTTATATACCAAATTTAAAGACCTAATTATAAGTACTAGGTTCCATTTATTTAAATTTCTTATCTATTTTTACACTTATTGACAGTAAAGAAGATAAGTCGAGACTGTGAATACTTTATCTTACACCCTATATGTTAAAAAAATGTATCAACAATGAGGTATTATTCTTTTTTAGCCTCTATGCTTAAATAGCCGATAAAGTCGAATTTAATAATAGGACAATAACGATGCACAAAATAACCTTGGCTGCACTTTTGCTTAGCACATCTACATGGGTATTTGCCCATAATATTACTGAAGAAACTCTCCTACCGGCGATCTCTGTGAGTGACAAAGGGGAGCTTCTTTATGATGGTGCCAAAGATAAATTTAGCTATCAAAATTGGAATAGCGGACTACTTAGTGGCAAAGTACGCACAATTCAACATATCGCTGGACGCAGTAAGGCTAAAGAGATGAATGCGCCACTGATTGAAGCCATCAAACAAGCCAAATTTCCACAAAATAGTTATCAGACAACCACTATCATCAATACTGATGATGCTATCTTTGGTACTGGGCCTTTTGTTCGCGGTAGTGTTGAAGACAGTAAAAAAGAGTTTCCTTGGTCACAATTTATTGTTGATGCTGATGGTGTAGCGCAAAAAGGTTGGGGACTAGAAAAAGAGAGTTCAGCAATTATTGTGCTGGATAAACAAGGAAAAGTTCGTTTTGTCAAAGAAGGTGTATTAAGTGGTGCAGAAATAACTTCCGCCATTAACCTTATCAATGACTTAATTAAAGAATAGTATTTAAATTATCTGTATCGGAGCCCTTTAAACTTAAGGGCTCTGCTCTCGTTATCATTAGAAAATAGAAACTCTAAAACCAGGATTTATCAGTGATTCTCTCGGTGAATAATCAAGTGTCACCCCTTTCCAATCGGTAACATGTGCCCCTGCGGCTATCGCAATGGCGTGTCCTGCTGCAGTATCCCATGTATGAGTAGGTCCAAAACGAGGATAAAGCTGAGCTTTTCCTTCCGCCACTAGACAAAATTTTAATGAAGATCCAACAGCCACTGTTTGGTGCTCACCCAATTGCGATAAATATTCTTTTAATTCATCATCTTGATGAGAACGACTAATAACAATCACGGGGGGTTCAGCACGGCTGACTTTTATTGGTAAACGCTGACCACAGGTTTCTTTCCATGCCTGTTTATTGGCTGCTGAGTAGAGAATATTTTGTACTGGTGCATACACAACGCCTAATACCGGCACACCCTGTTCAATCAACGCAATATTAACCGTAAACTCACCATTTTTATTGATAAACTCTTTGGTACCATCGAGGGGATCAATCAGCCAATAACGTTGCCAATGGCGACGTTCTTCCCACGCAGGAGGATCTTCTTCAGATAATTGAGGAATATCTGGCGCAATACTGGCAAGTCCTTGCTTAATAATTTGATGGGCGGCTAAATCTGCTGCAGTAACCGGTGAATGGTCACTCTTTTCCTGTACTTCAATTGGCGCTGATTGTTGATAAATTTGCATTATCGCCTGACCCGCTTGGCGGGCTAATTCGCTGACTTGTTCTAACATAATGCACCTCACTTATTTTTATAAGAATGGTACTCACTCTTATAAAAATCAATTATCTTGCACTCTCTTTACTCTAGTATAGAGACAAAAATAGCCGGAAAAAACCGGCTATAGTGTTATTTTTTGCAGAAGAAGAAATTATAAAATTTCTAATAGTTCTACTTCGAAAACTAATGTTGCAAAAGGAGGAATAGCCGCCCCCGCACCACGTTCACCATAAGCTAATTGGTAAGGAATATATAATTCCCATTTAGAACCTACTGGCATCAAAGTTAATGCTTCAATCCATCCTGCAATCACCCCATTAACAGGGAATTCTGCAGGCTGACCACGCTGTACTGAGCTATCAAATACCGTACCATCGATTAAACGACCAGTATAATGCACACGAACATGATCAGTACGAGCTGGAATAGCGCCATCTCCTGCTTTCAGTACTTTGTACTGTAAACCAGATTCAGTAACCTGCACGCCTTCTTTTTTTACATTTTCTGCTAAGAATACTTTGCCGGCTTCTGCCAGTGCCGCTTGACGCTCTTGACGAACAGCTTCAGCACGCTCATGCATAGTACGTAAAGCATTGTGTAACGTTTCAACAGGTACAGAAGGAGTATTGCCTTCTAACGCGTCAGTCAAGCCGGCAAGCAGTGCTGCTGGCTCTAATCCTTGAAGACCTGATTCAGTCAGTTGTTGGCCGACTTGCAGACCAATACCGTAACTTGCCTGCGATTCAATAGAATCAAATGATGGTTTTGACATGAAAAAATACCTGTTTTTATGAAAGTTAGTGCCAAGAATAACAGTGGTAAGCTAGAGCGTAAACCTCCCGTCTTGGCTAATCGCGATTATTCGTCGAAAACGCCATCAATTTGCGCTATTTGTCATGGATTTTGACCTTTCTTGACGATATTTTTCAGACTTTTTTTCACAAGCCCCTCACACAAGCATATAATTAAAGACAAGGTAGCTCTGTTAACCCAGCGCTCAATATCAATATATATGTTCAGAGAGGTACGAAGTGAAAATAACTGACAATCCCTATTTCCGTGAACAAGGATATATTGACGGTATTTGGTGTGATGCAAAAAGCAAAGACACGGTTGAAGTGATTGATCCTGCAACAAATCAGCCCATTGGTACTGTGCCAAATATGGCAACAGAAGAAGCCAAAGCGGCTGTTGATGCAGCCGCCAAAGCATTACCGACATGGCGTGCGTTAACCGCACATCAAAGAAGCACTTTACTGCAACGCTGGTTCCAACTGATACAGGATAACAAGCGTCAACTTGCAGAACTGATGACGTTTGAACAAGGTAAACCCGTGGCCGAAGCGGAAGGCGAAATCACCTACGCAGCCTCATTTATTGAGTGGTTTGCTGAGCAAGGTAAAAGAACCAACGGTGAAATTATCCCCTCCCCTTCATCAGATAAGCGTCTAATGGTGATCAAACAAGGGATTGGTGTTTGTGCGGCTATCACACCTTGGAACTTCCCTGCTGCCATGATCACCCGTAAAGCAGCCCCAGCATTAGCCGCGGGGTGTACTATGGTGATAAAACCTGCCAACGAAACCCCCTATACAGCCCTTGCATTAGCTGAATTAGCCGCGCAAGCAGGAATACCTGCCGGTGTTATTAATATTGTCACCGGTGATGCAGTTAAAATCGGTGAAGTGTTCACATCAGACAACCGCGTGCGTAAATTGAGTTTTACTGGCTCTACAGGGGTTGGCCGTTTATTAATGCGCCAATGTGCTGACAGTGTGAAAAAAGTCTCACTGGAGCTAGGGGGAAATGCGCCATTTATTGTCTTTAATGACGCCGATATTGAGAAAGCGGTTGCAGGTGCTATGGGGGCGAAATTCCGTAACGCCGGACAGACTTGCGTGTGTGCAAATCGTTTTTATATCCATAAAGATGTATATCAACAATTTAGTGAACGCTTTGTTGCAGAGGTTAAAAAACTAAAAGTCGGTAATGGCTTTACCGAAGGCGTGACTATTGGGCCTCTTATTAATCATAAGGCGGTAGAAAAATCACAATCACTCCTTGCTGATACCTTACAACGCGGTGCGACACTGCTATGTGGTGGTGAAAGAGATAAAGCAGGTGAAAATTTCTTTCAGCCTACCGTGGTCGGTAATGTGCCTGCTGATAGTCATATTCTTGAAGAAGAGATCTTTGGCCCCGTGGCACCTTTAGTCATTTTTGACAATGAAGAAGAAGTAGTACATCTAGCCAATAATACCATCTATGGCTTAGCCGCTTATTTCTACAGTGAAGATCCACAACGTATTTGGCGTGTGGCTGAAAATCTAGAATATGGCATGGTCGGTATTAACACAGGTCTAATTTCCAATGAAGTGGCTCCTTTCGGTGGTATAAAGCAGTCTGGCTTAGGTCGTGAAGGCTCTGAGCATGGTATTGAGGACTATATGGAAATGAAATACCTCTGCCAAGGCCTGTAAACGAGGCCACTGATTAACAGTAAAAGTCATCGCAAGGACGCGATTGCTTTTTGCAACCATTATCTCTTATTAATTGACATCCTCCACGCCCTAAAGGACGTGGATCCCTACTGCGTTCAGACTGATGTCTGAATCACCTCGGCGGGTTCCTGCTTCGACGGGCGGTCTGACTGCACCCTCCCTCCACAGGCTAGCACGGCATGTCCTGCCGCTAAAATGTTACGTGCCCCGTTGATATCAGCATTCGCTGTATATCCACATTCAAGGCACTCGAATTGACTTTGTGACTGGCGGTTTTCCTTTGCTGTATGACCACAGCAAGCGCACTTCTGACTGGTGTAGGCAGGGGGTATTGCCAGTACCTGACCACCTCGCCAGAGCTGCTTGTACTCAAGCTGACGGCGCATTTCATACCAGCCCTGCTCCAGTATTGAGCGGTTTAAACCAGATTTAGCTTTTACGTTCCGTCCAGGCCGTTCTGTCGTACCTTTTGCCGATTTAGACATGTTACTGACCTTTAAGTCCTCAATGACAATCATTGCGTGGTTTTTGCTGATTTCGCTGGTGACTTTGTGAAGGTAGTCTTTCCTTATATTGGCAATATGAGAATGCAGACGTTGAATTTTGCGCTTTTGTTTTTGCCAGTTGGCACTGAATTTGATTTTACGGCTTAATTTCCGTTGAAGCCTTGCCAGCTTTCGCTGGTTGACTTTAAAACTGCTGACGGGCGGATATACCGTACCGTCTGAAAGCGTGGCAAGTTTTGTAACGCCTGCATCAAGCCCGACTATTGAGGTTGATTCATGTTGTGGTTCTGTCGCTTCATGCTCAGTCTGAATGCTGACGTACCATTTACCGCATGACTGACTGACCGTGACGTTTCTCACTTCTCCGACGACTTCACGACTGTTGCGGTAGCGCATCCATCCCAACTTTGGCAATGATATACGACTATTGGATTGATCGAGCTTCACGCCCTGCGGGTAGCGAAAAGCGTCATTTTTACCGCGTTTCTTGAATCGAGGAAAAGCGGTACGCTGCTGGAAAAAATTCTTGTAAGCCCGTTCCAAATCTTTAAGTGACTGTTGTAAGGGTTGTGATGGGGCTTCCTTCAACCATTGTGTCTCTGTGTCAGATTTCCACTCAATGAGCCATGAAGCCATTTTTGTATAGGGAATGTATTTATTCCCTGCTTCGTGGTTTTCATTCTGACGTGCTAATGCCCGATTGAAAACAAAACGACAAGCCCCTGCAAAGCGTCTCATCTCACGCTCTTGCTGACCATTAGGTCTTAACTGGAATTTAAAGGCTTGTAGACGTTTCATATTATCTATTATACTTTGGTCTATGAAAAATGAAACTAATATTCGCCGTGGCAGACATTGTTTATTCCTGATGCACGTCCATTTGGTCTTTGTCACAAAATACCGGCGAAAAATATTTGATCAGGATGCAATTGAAAAATTGCGAGGCTACTTTGCCAGTGTTTGTGCTGATTTTGATGTTGAACTGGTTGAAATGGATGGGGAACGGGATCACGTTCATTTACTGATTAATTACCCGCCAAAACTGGCGATATCTAATCTGGTTAACAGCCTTAAAGGGGTATCGAGTCGATTACTTCGACGTGATCGTCCTGATATTGCACAACGTGATTACTACAAGGGGGTTCTTTGGTCGCCGAGTTATTTCGCGGGGAGTTGTGGTGGCGCACCAATATCCATTATCCGCCAGTACATTGAGCAACAGGAAACACCGAGTTAGTTAAAAAACCACGCCTTATATCCCCGACCTGAAGGACGGGGTTTTACGGTGCTTTGGATAAACAATACCCTCGATAAATATCAAGGGTATTGATGTCAGCCCAATAGGTTATTTCTTCACTTTAATTAGTGATAAAGCATTTCATGAACAATATCTTCCCCTTTCATTGAATAAGGGTAATAGGTTGGCCAATTAGTTAGCTCTTTAAGTAATTCATCTTGTGAACTATTTCCCATATATAGATGAAAATGCTGTGCTTTTTCTGGTGCAATAATATGATCGCTAAACTGAATAAACCGTGGAGCTTGGCTGTTGGCATCGTCACATCTAAACAGATAGCGAACACCTTTTTTACCCGATTGATAATGTAGAATACGATAACCATCATAGTGATATTCACAGCTATCGACTTTATCACCACGATGAAACTCTACGATATTATTCTCAATACCAATCATATCAACATCGGTTTTATAGCCTTGTGTATAGTAAGCTCGATATTGTTCTACTGTTTTATCTTGCTTCGTCTCCGCTTTCTTTTGCAAAACGATATCTAATTCGCCACTACGCAGATAGGGTTCAACAGATTGCCATACGCCATCCCAATCGCTTAATGAGCGATTGAGAACGTCCTTGTCCTCAAAAATCCCATTCGCAGCATCTATTTGTGCTTGTGTGCGTACTTTTTCATGATGATGTCCATGTGCCAAAACAGACATAGCACTACCTAAAAAACCCATAATCAAAAGACAAGAAAGGATTGGTTTTTGCATAGGTTACCCCTGAACGGCTTTAAAACGTGGATTTGATTTGCAAATTACATACAGACGTCCACGACGGCGTACCACTTTACAATCAGGGTGGCGCAGCTTCGCACTCTTTAATGAACTTAATACTTGCATTTTTTCTTCCCTAATTAACAAATCGGCCAAAACGCTTATTAAAGCGTGCCACATTACCTTCTTGAGAATGTGTTTTTTGTTTACCGGTATAAAATGGATGAGACTGAGAAGAGACATCTAAAGTGACATAAGGATAGCGTTGCCCCTCATACTCAATAGTTTTATCAGTTTGAATGGTTGATCCCACTTTAAAATAAGCATCTACGCTAGTGTCATGGAAAATGACAGTACGATATTGTGGATGAATATTTTCTTTCATACTCGCCTTCTTTATGTAATGTTATAATATAACAATATTGAGTTGCGATAATGTAGCGCCTTTTTATTTTAATGGCTAGTTTTTTTGATCATTTTTTTTATATACCTATTAGTGATAGTGGCATCTCTACATGTTGCAAGGGGTGAGGCAACATAGAACATTTGATTAAGCAGAGTAAGTCTATTAAACAAATAAATGCTAAACATTCGCCACATAATGCCGTTGAATAGATAACACTCAGTATTCTTCTGTCTCGCTTAATCCCACAACTATAGACGATTAAGCATCGGGTGCTTTTGGTAACACCTTCAAGGACGTAATCAAATTAAAGAGATAATTCTGAAAAGAATTCAGGGAGCAGGTAAGGATCATGGTTCGTGCTAGTATGGCAACAAGAAATAAAAAAGAGGTTACAATTAGTGATAGTGATTCACAGTTCAATCATGAGGTGAATATGGGCAAATTCCCAGGCTTACATCGTCGAGCAATCGTTGTTATTGCCATTATTTTGTTAGTCGTTTTTTTCTGGCCAACAAGTGAAAATACCACCCCACCTCAACCCTCATCTTCGACACAAGATCTTCCTGTGCCTGTAGCACCTTCTGTCTCAAATGAAACACAAAATGTCCCTAATACACTACCACCAGCACAAGATAGTCTAAATGCTGAGCAAGAGACAGAAGACTTACCAGAAGAAGGTGAAGCCAATAATACCAATGACAATACGCCAGTAAACACAACGCCTCAAACACCGTCAACCGCGACTGAAAATTGGCAAACTTATACCATTAAAGAGGGGCAAACCCTTGCACAACTATTTAGAGATAATCAGTTGCTTGTCAATGATGCGTTTACTATGGCGAAATCAGAAGGCCCACAAAAGCCGTTAAGCCAGTTACGCGCCGGACAAACCATTCGTTTACAACGAGGTTCACAAGGTGAAGTGAGTATGCTTGAAGTGACTGACAATACCGGTACTGTTATTACCTTCACACGGCTAAGTGATGGTAGTTATTATCGTACGCCATAGTGTCAACAAGCGGTGTGGAGAAATAGAGCAAATAACCTATATAAAAAACGCCAGCTAAGCTGGCGTTTTTCTATCAACATAACTATTTAATCTAATGATTATTCAGCAACGATGATTACATTCAGTTCAGCGAATACGTCACTGTGAACTTGGAAGTGAACTTCGTGGTCACCAGTTGTACGCAGAACGCCGTTTGGCAGGCGAACTTCGCTCTTACAAATTTCAACGCCAGCTGCAGTTACTGCATCAGCGATGTCACGTGTACCGATTGAACCAAACAGTTTACCTTCGTCACCCGCTTTAGAGCTGATAGTGACAGATCCCAGTGCAGTGATTTTCGCTGCACGAGCTTCAGCTGCCGCTAAAGTTTCAGCTAATTTAGCTTCTAACTCAGCACGACGCGCTTCGAAAAACTCGATGTTTTTCTTAGTCGCAGAAACAGCTTTACCCTGTGGGATTAAATAGTTACGAGCATAGCCCGATTTTACGTTAACCTGATCACCCAGGCTACCCAGATTCGCTACTTTATCAAGCAGAATAATTTGCATTACCTTATCCTCTACAAGTCATTAATGGACTATATAATACCTATTACTGATGACGATCAGTATAAGGTAATAAAGACAGGTAGCGCGCGCGCTTGATAGCACGAGCCAGCTGACGCTGGTATTTTGCACGAGTACCGGTGATACGGCTTGGTACAATTTTACCACTTTCAGTGATATAGTTTTTCAGCGTAGCGATGTCTTTATAATCAATCTCTTGTACGCCTTCCGCTGTGAAACGGCAGAACTTACGACGACGGAAATAACGTGCCATATGGCTAGTCTCCAGAATCTATCAATTCAATCTGTTCGGCATGCAATACCAGTTTAAACAATCCATTTCTCGCCTGATGGCTACTAATGAATCCTGAAACGGTAACTTTGCTACCGACCGTTATACTGTGAGTATCAGTTTGTAACGCTTTCCCACTGGCAATAATGGGCATTCTGCACCATGATTGTCTTTTTAATCCCGCTTCTTCTTGTGTTGAACGATGTTCAATCACAAATTGGCAATGCGGGATCCCAGCAGGGCTAACTTTTCGTATCAATGCTTTGCACACAGTGCCTGTTAGCACTAATCGATTAGCCGTCACAACACTAATTACTCTTCAGAATCCTCTGCTACATCATCAACTTCTTCTTCATCAAGATCTTCAGCAACATCGCGACGACGTTCGTCTTTTGCTTTAACCATTGGTGAAGCTTCAGTCACTGCGTGTTTAGTACGCATGATCATGTTGCGGAGCACGGCATCATTGAAGCGGAAAGTAGTTTCCAGTTCATCAATCACTTCTTGCGGAGCTTCAACGTTCATCAGAACGTAGTGTGCTTTGTGCAGTTTGTTGATTGGATAAGCCAGTTGACGACGACCCCAGTCTTCGAGACGGTGGATCTGACCATTAGCATTAGTGATAGCGGTTTTATAACGTTCGATCATACCAGGAACTTGTTCGCTCTGGTCTGGGTGAACCATAAAAACGATTTCGTAATGACGCATTTGATATTGCTCCTTACGGATTTATCAGCCTCCTGTCAGGGTCAGTCACCACCCATGGAGGCAAGGAACTTGTTTAAGTGTGACTGAAAAAATTGACGCGTAACTATACCCCCCCACGCAATAAAACTCAAGGGAGGAAGAGAATAAAATACGCGCAGTGTTATTTTACAGAAATACGCTGACGCATTGCTTCAAATAAACAAACTCCGGTTGCCACGGAGACATTTAATGAAGAGACTGAGCCTGCCATAGGAATACTGATTAACTCATCACAATGTTCGCGGGTTAAACGGCGCATTCCTTCACCTTCAGCCCCCATAACCAAAGCTAAAGGCCCTGTGAGTTTGCTTTGATATAATGTATGATCCGCTTCCCCCGCGGTGCCAACAATCCAGATGTTCTCTTCTTGTAGTAAGCGTAAAGTACGTGCCAGATTGGTTACACGGATCAAAGGTACGCTTTCTGCAGCACCGCAAGCGACTTTTTTCGCCGTGGCATTTAATTGAGCTGAGCGATCTTTTGGTACAATGACTGCGTGAACACCAGCCGCATCAGCACTACGTAAGCATGCCCCTAAGTTGTGTGGATCAGTCACACCATCTAACACTAATAGAAAAGGTGTACCTACTTCAGCTAATAAGTCCGGTAAATCTTGTTCTTGGTACTGACGACTAGGTTTTACCTTAGCAATTATCCCTTGGTGAACCGCACCTTCAGTTTGATTATCTAACCATTGGCGATTAGCAACTTGAACTAAAATCCCTTGTTCTTCCAGCGCATGGATCACCGGCATTAAACGACGATCTTCGCGTCCTTTTAACACATAAACTTCTTTAAAACGTGTCGGATCACGCTCAAGCAGTGCTTTTACTGCGTGAATACCATAAATAATATCTTCGCTCATAGCGGTTGTTACTCGTTAAAAAATAAAAGGCACAATAACAGATAAAAGGCGGAAAATCCGCCTTTTTAATAGGAGTCAAACAGTGAATGACTTCGTTGTATAACTACGCTTTAGTGCGTTTCGCCGCACGTTTGGCTTTTAATTTCGCCTCTATCTTTTTGGTTTGTGCAGAGGCTTTTTTACGTTTAGTACTCGCCTTGTCCTTCGCAATTTTCTCTTTAATGACTTTATCTTTGCTCTGTTTTTCTTTACTTGATTTACCGTTCCTAAAGGCACTATCAGGTTCAAAGTTTTTGTCTTTGCTGGCATCACGACGACGAGACTTACTACTGCTCGCATTTTTCTTGTCTTTTCCCCCTTTTAACGCACGAACACGTGCTGTTTTCCCGGGGTTACGTGCTTTACGTGTTGTTGAAATCAATGAGAAGTCAATAGTACGTTCATCCATACTGACCGCTTCAACTTTCACTTCAACTTCATCACCCAGACGATATACCTGACCTGATGACTCACCAATTAAACGTTGTCCAACATTATCAAATTGATAGTAATCATTATTTAATGTGGATACATGAACAAGACCATCAATAAATAGATCGTTTAAGCGCACAAAGAAACCGAAACCAGTGACACTGGTAATAATACCGGTAAATTGCTGACCTATTTGATCAAGCATAAAATCACATTTCAGCCAATCAGCCACATCACGGGTTGCTTCATCCGCCCGACGTTCAGTTAAAGAGCAGTGTTCCCCTAACTGAAGCATGGTATCCATATCACTATGATAGCCACCCGTTGGGGTCCAGCGTTGTGAGCCATGGCCTTGCTGTTTCGCTATCTGGTATTTAATAGCACGATGTAATGCTAAGTCAGGATAACGACGGATGGGTGAAGTGAAGTGAGCATAAGATTTTAATGCTAAACCAAAGTGACCTCGATTTTCAGGATCGTAAATTGCCTGTTTCATGGAGCGCAATACCATGGTTTGTAGCATTTCGTGATCTGGACGCTCTTCGACTTCTTTCATGACCCGCGCATAATCGCCTGGCTCCGGTGTTAATCCTCCCGGTAACGTTAAACCCAGTTCATTAAATACCGAACGTAAATTCATTACGCTCTCTTCTTTGGGTTTATCATGCACACGATATAACGCAGGCTCTTCATTTTTCTCAACAAAACGCGCCGCCGCAATATTGGCTAAAATCATGCACTCTTCAATTAATTTATGTGCATCATTACGTACAACCGGTTCGATACGATCGATACGACGTTCTGCATTGAAAATAAATTTCGCTTCTTCCGATTCAAAACCAATGGCACCACGCTGTTCACGGGCCTTATCGAGGGCTTGGTATAGCTCATAAAGGTGCTCAATATCTTTTACGATCGGTTGGTAGTGCTCACGTAACTCTTCATCACCTTGAATGATTTTCCATACTTTGGTGTAAGTCATTCGCGCATGAGAGCTCATTACGGCTTCATAGAATTTATAAGATGAAAGGCGCCCCTGCTCAGAAACGGTCATTTCACAAACCATACATAAACGGTCGACTTGTGGATTTAATGAACATAATCCATTCGACAGTACTTCTGGCAGCATAGGGACAACTTGAGAAGGAAAATAGACCGAATTGCCTCGGCTACGCGCTTCTGTGTCTAATGCAGTTTGAGGGCGTACATAATAGCTCACATCTGCAATTGCCACCCATAAACGCCAGCCCCCGCCTTTTTTACGCTGGCAATAAACGGCATCATCAAAGTCTCGCGCATCTTCACCATCAATGGTAATTAAAGGGAGATCACGCAAATCAACGCGACCTTGTTTCGCTGACTCTGGCACATCCTCTTTTAAATCAGCGATTTCTTTTTCTACTTTAGGTGGCCAAGTATGAGGAATTTCATGGGTGCGTAGTGCAATTTCTACCGCAATTCCCGTCCCCATAGTTTCACCTAAAATTTCAACAATGCGTCCTACCGCTTGAGTACGCCGTGTTGGTCTTGTGGTAACTTCAACCACCACCACATTCCCCATACGTGCGCCCATGATATCTTCTTTAGGGATAAGAATATCAAAACTTAAACGGCTATCGTCAGGTACCACAAATCCCATACCTGACTCAATAAAATAGCGCCCAACAATTTGGCTGTTTCTGGGTTCAAGAACACGAACGACGCGACCTTCTCGACGCCCTTTTCTATCCATGCCTAGGGGTTGCGCTAAAATCACATCACCATGCATGGTTTTTTTCATTTCATCTTGTGAAAGATAGAGATCATCCTTTTGGCCTTCCGCACGTAAAAAACCATAGCCGTCACGGTGACCGATAACTTTACCTTTCCAAAGATCGAGGCGTTCAGGTAAGGCATAACACTGACGTCGAGTAAAAACTAACTGACCATCTCGTTCCATAGCCCGTAAACGACGACGTAATGCTTCCAGATTTTCTTCACCTGAAATTTTCAATGCCTGCGCGATATCTTCACGGCTCATCGGGGCCGGGCGTTTCTTCATTTCTTCTAAAATAAATTCACGACTAGCAATTGGAGAGGCGTATTTTTCGGCTTCTCTATCCTGAAAAGGATCTTTGGACATTATGACCTCCAAGCTATCAGAATGATGAAATTGTCGACTCAAACATCTTCTAATAACAATTTATATAAGGGGCTGTTGTTTTCTACCAATTCAGCCAGTGTATGACGGTCTAGCTCTTTCAAAAACTGTTCTATCGCTTGATTTAATACAAGTTTTAATCGACAAGCTGGGGTGATATGACAAAACTCAGCACTACAGTTAACCAGTGAAAGCGGCTCTAAAGCACGAACGACCTCGCCGACAATAATATCAGCGGCAGGTTTACCTAAGCGTATACCACCATTTTTTCCACGTATCGCTTCGACAAATCCCATATGACTTAGCTGATTAATAATCTTAACCATATGATTACGTGACACACCATAGACCTGCGTCACTTCGGTGATGCTCGTCATTTTGCCTTCTGGCAATGAAGCCATATATATCAACGCCCGCAATCCATAATCTGTAAAACTGGTTAATTGCACAATGACCTCTGAAAAGTAAAACTCCCAGTTAAAGAAGTTAAAGGATAAATAATGAGTAATGAGAATATCATTTTATTAAGCAATATTATGTTTAATTTTTGGACATTTAGCAAAGATATACTCAAAAGTCCGCGCTTTTAGGCTTACTCACCACAACCATTAAAATAATAGCGATATCACAGGCAAAGAAAAAGCGATCCTGTCGCTTTTCAACAGATCGCTTCTCTTAGTTGACAACAAAATAACGTTATCTTATTTCACTTCTGACCATAGCCCTAAAACAAAAACGCAACCGAGCGGGAAACTGTTTCTCGTTTTATTGCTAATCAACATAGTGACTCAGTTCGGCTTTGTTACAGATACGAAAAAATCGCCCCTGTCATTTTCAGGGACGATTTTCACATCAAACCAATTAATACAATAAATTATGCATCAAATGGATGACGGAGAATAATCGTTTCTGAACGATCTGGACCTGTAGAAACGATATCAACAGGCACACCAGTTAACTCTTCAACGCGTTTAATATAATTTAACGCGGCTTGTGGTAACTGTGCTTTATCTTTTACGCCGAAAGTGCTTTCGTTCCAGCCAGGCATAGATTCATAAATAGGCTCAATACCTTCCCAATCATCTGCTGCTAATGGTGTAGTTTCAATCACTTCGCCATTTGGTAAGCGATAACCTACACACACTTTAACTTCTTTCAGACCATCTAAGACATCAAGTTTGGTCATGCAGAAGCCTGACAATGAGTTGATTTGAACAGCACGGCGGATAGCAATAATATCTAACCAACCAGTACGGCGACTACGACCTGTTGTTGCACCGAACTCTTGGCCTTTTTCACGCAGGAAATCGCCGGTTTCGTCAAATAATTCTGTAGGGAATGGACCTGCACCAACACGGGTAGAATAGGCTTTAATGATACCTAATACATAACCAACATAACGAGGACCTAAGCCGGAACCTGTTGCAACACCACCTGCGGTGGTATTTGAAGAGGTGACATACGGATAAGTACCGTGATCGATATCTAATAGAGTACCTTGCGCCCCTTCAAACATCACTAACTCACCTTTTTGTGTTGCTTTGTAAAGTAAGTCAGAAACGTCAACAACCATCCCAGTTAAGATATCAGCGATCGCCATGATATCGTCTAAGGTTTTTTGGTAATCAACAGGCTCAACTTTGTAATAATTAACCAGTTGGAAATTATGGTATTCGATGATCTCTTTAAGCTTCTGAGCGAATGCTTTTTTATCAAATAGATCACCAACACGTAAACCACGGCGTGCGACTTTATCTTCATAAGCAGGACCAATACCACGACCCGTAGTACCAATCGCTTTCTCACCACGCGCCTTTTCACGGGCGTTATCTAATGCAATGTGATAAGGCAGAATTAATGGGCAAGCTTCTGACAGCAGTAGACGTGAACGAACAGGAATACCACGCTCTTCGAGCTGTGTCATTTCTTTCATCAGTGCTTCTGGCGATAATACGACACCGTTTGCGATGATGCTGACAACATTTTCACGAAGAATGCCTGATGGGATTAAGTGGAGAACGGTTTTTTCACCGTCAATGACTAGGGTGTGACCTGCGTTATGTCCGCCTTGGTAACGAACAACATACTTAGCGCGTTCTGTCAGCAAGTCGACGATCTTGCCTTTGCCTTCGTCACCCCATTGGGTGCCTAATACGACAACGTTATTACTCATTTCAAAATACACTCGGTTGCTTAAAAAAGGATTCTACCATCTCAATTCAAGAGTTACAGTAGATTTTATCTAATTATGCCATCCCCGCTTTTAAGCAATAGATTATCTTGCCATTGTCAATATTTTTGCCCGAAAAAACCACATCACAAGATATTTGTGATTTTTATCAACAGTTTTGATCGCAAAAACAGGAAGCAGAGTGACATAAAAGTGAAAATGGCTAAGAAGACGCCTCGGGATTGCCGAAGGTTTATCTTGAAATGCAATTTTCACTTTATACTATCTCAGCTAAAGGCAATTTGGAAATGGTTGCGAGCGATTTTTCGTTTCATTCAATAATAAAAAACGATTTTCTTTATTTGTTTTAATTCTATCTGCTTGATTAAAAGCTAAAAAAATCCCCTAAGTTTTATCTTAGGGGATGATTATTTATTTTCTTGAACGATGACGATTACTCTTCAATCGCTCTCGCTTTAGTTGGTGCTTTCATATAGCGTAAGAAATCGCTATCTGGACTTAACACCATGACGTCATTACCGTCTTTATTAAAGCTATTCTCATAAGCACGTAAGCTACGGATAAACGCATAGAAGTCAGGATCTTGACTGAATGCATCAGCAAATAGTTTAGTTGCTTGCGCATCCCCTTCACCTCGAATACGTAACGATTCACGCTCCGATTCAGCTAAGGTTTCTGTCACTGTTTTATCTGCCGCAGCACGGATTTTCACCGCTTCTTCTTGACCTTGTGAACGGTGACGACGAGCAACCGCTTCACGCTCTGCACGCATACGTTGATAAATGGCTTCAGAAACTTCCATTGGTAAGTTGATTTGTTTGATACGAACATCAATCACTTCAATACCTAATGCCGCCATACTGTTCATATTGATAGCAGGAGCTTTACCTTTGGTCTCTTCGGCCACTTTCTTCGCAGCAATAGCAATAGCATCATCTGCATCACTTTTATCGCGAGAAGGTGTACCTTCATTCAACGCATTACGTACATCAATGGTTAAACGACCACGTGAATCAGTGATAATTTGGTTTACACTCATACGACCAATTTCAGAGCGTAAACGGTCACTAAATTTACGACGCAATAAGGTTTCTGCTTGCATCGTATTACCACCACCAGTAGCTAGGTAGTAAGTACTAAAATCACTGATACGCCATTTCAGATAAGAGTCAACTAACAAGTCTTTGTTCTCACCTGATAAGAAGCGATCTTGCTGGATATTCATCGTTTGGATACGCGCATCCAGTTTTTTCACATTCTCAATAAATGGAATTTTAAAGTGAATACCCGGTTCATAAACGACCGGTTTATTTTCACCATCACGTACCACTTTCGAGAAACGTAAAATAATACCGCGTTCATATTGTTGCACGACAAATACTGAGGAGTACAACAACGCTAAAATAATAACTGCAACAACAGCGATAACTTTACGCATGATTATTGTCCTCCTTGATTAGAGCCATAAGGCTGACCATAACCACCACTATTATTGCTACCATATCCACCGTTACCATAAGTTGTTGCTGGTTTCTGAGTAGGTGTTGTGTTGGTACTTGGCGTAGGGGTTGAAATACGCGCAGGTGCCTCTGTGACACTATTAACTGACGTTGGCGCTTTTGGTTGCTGGCGTAACATTTGCTCTAAAGGCAGAACCAACATACTGTTACCTTTGTCATTGGCAATGACTTTACGTGTTTTCGACAACACTTTTTCCATTGTTTCAATATACAGACGCTCACGAGTAATTTCCGGTGCTGCGCGATATTCAGGTAAGATTTTGGCGAAACTCGCCACCTCACCTTCTGCTTTCATCACCACACTCGTTTTATAAGCGGTTGCTTCTTCAATCATACGTTGTGCGTTACCTTTCGCTAATGGTAACACTTCGTTTTTATAAGCCTCAGCCTGACGAATGGTTTTCTGCTCTTCTTCTCGTGCCGCAATTACGTCATCGAATGCCGCTTTGACCGCTTCTGGTGGGCGAGCAACTTGGAAGTTGACGTCCACAATGGAGATCCCCATTTTATAAGGGCGGATCGTCTCTTCTAATTCTTGACGGGTTTGATCACGAATTTCTGAGCGGTTCGATGTCAGGATCTTTTCCATTTCTGAACGACCAATGACACCACGGACGGCACTGTCTGTCGCTTGTCCTAGGCTATTCATTGGCGTTGTGACATTAAAGAGAAATGCTTCTGGATCTGAGACAACATATTGAACGTTTATCTCAACTTGAACCATGTTTTCATCTGATGTCAACATCATGCCACCCGTAGTTAAATCACGGATGGTTTTTACGTTGACAGGCTGAACTTCATCAATGAAAGTCGGTTTCCAGTTTAAACCAGGCTCGACGATTTGGTAAAATTTACCGAAACGAGTCACAACACCTTGTTCGGCTTCTTTAATGGTATAAAAACCACTGGCAGCCCAAACGACAACCACAGCACCTAATGCAAGAGAAACTAATACGTTTCCAGCATTACCACGAGGTCCGCCATTTTGCCCAGAAGAGGAGTTTCCTCCTTTTTTACCACCGAAACCGCCAAGTTTTGCACTCAGTTTCCGGAACAAATCATCGAGATCTGATGCTTTACGATCCCGACCTCCTTGATTACCGTTAGAGTTCCCGTCGCCGTTATTATTACCGCCGTTTCGGTTCCCCCACGGGTCGCGGTCTTGTCCGTTGTTACCGGGCTGATTCCACGCCATGTTCTAGCTCCATTATTATGATTAGATTTATCAGGCTTAAGAGCCGATTTCATCGCCAGCTCTCAGTTAATGTTCTTTAGTATGGCCAATTATCAGACCACGTAATCCAATAAAGTAGGCTCCTGCTTGCAAAGTCGATGCCAGTCTACCATAGGCATTCGGGTGATTAGCCCAACTTTACCGTCTTTTTCAATCCATTCACGCTCAATAGCCTGTAATTGATAAAAACGGCTACGTAATCGCCCTGCTTCTTCTGGCGGTAAACGCAATTCAACGTGTGCGATCTCACCTGAAAGGCGCTCTGTCAACGCCTGATATAACAGAGGAATACCTTCACCTGTTTGTGCAGAAACCCAAACCCTAACAGGTAAATTATCTTCATTTCGATCAATTCTTGGGGTGAAGTCCTCAAGAAGATCAATTTTATTCATCACATACAGTGTCGGTATCTCGTGAGCATCAATCTCTTCTAATACATTTTCAACTGCATGAATGTTCTCTTCAAAACGGCTATCAGCGGCATCAATAACATGAAGAAGCAATGTCGCTTCACGTGTTTCTTGTAGCGTTGCCTTAAATGCCGCCACCAGATCATGAGGTAGATGTCGGATAAAACCAACCGTATCAGCTAACACCACGGTACCAACATCATCGACCTGAATTCGTCTTAAGGTAGGATCCAGTGTCGCAAACAACTGATCAGCAGCATACACATCTGCACAGGTTATACGATTGAATAAACTCGACTTACCCGCATTGGTGTAACCCACCAGAGATAACGTTGGAATATCAGCTTTACTTCGCGCTTGTCGTCCTTGTTCACGCTGACGTTCAACTTTGCCTAGACGCATTAGAATTTGACTAATTTTGCCTCTGAGCAAACGTCGGTCCGTTTCAAGCTGTGTTTCGCCAGGGCCACGTAATCCAATCCCCCCTTTTTGTCGTTCTAAGTGTGTCCACCCTCGAACTAAACGGGTTGATAAATGACGTAACTGAGCGAGTTCTACCTGTAGCTTTCCTTCGTGAGTTCTTGCTCGTTGAGCAAAAATATCGAGGATAACTCCCGTGCGATCAACTACACGACATTCACAAAGTCTTTCCAGATTTCGTTCTTGTGCCGGTGAGAGTGCGTGATTAAATAGCACCACATCTGCACCACTCGCTTTTACTGCTTCTGCGATTTCTTCCGCTTTACCTTCTCCCACATAATATTTGGAGTGAGGCGCTCTACGGCTCCCTGTAATAATTTGAACTGGTTTTACACCGGCAGATGTCACCAAAGATTCAAACTCTTGCAAGTCATCAATATCCTTTTCTTGCGAAAAGAAAACGTGCACTAAAACGGCTAATTCGCCACCTTCATAACGATCAAACAAAGGCGAAACCTCATGGACTTTATAAAAACAGGAAAAACATAGGTAAAGTCTCCCTACCTATGTTTTTATTATATTAAGAATAATATTTGATAATTATTCTGCAACATCATCCTGCTGAGTCGCGTTACCGCCACTGTAGTTTGTACCCGCTTGGTTGGTACCTGTATTGCTATGATGAGAAACAGGACGAGAAGGTACTACGGTAGAGATAGCATGTTTGTATACCATCTGACTAACAGTGTTTTTCAGCAGAATAACAAATTGGTCAAAAGATTCGATCTGACCCTGTAATTTAATGCCGTTTACCAAATAGATTGAAACAGGGACCCTTTCACGACGTAATGCGTTCAGAAAAGGATCTTGCAAAGATTGCCCCTTAGCCATTCTATGTTTTCCTTATTTTGTTGTTTTATACTAGAACCTAATGGTTCGAAAAAATGAACTACTCAAAAATTGCACTTTAGCAACTATCAATTTTACACAAACCTACCATCTATGCACTAACTACCTGCAAAACAGTGTTAAGAGACTGTTCAAAATCTTCACTATCTAACCAATGAACATCATGCCAACCTCTTAACCAAGTGATTTGTCGCTTCGCTAATTGCCGGGTAGCGCAGATCCCTCGATAAACCATCTCATCATAGTCGATTTCGCCGGATAAATATGACCACATCTGGCGATAGCCGACACAACGTATAGAAGGTAAATCTTCATGCAGATCGCCCCGTTGGTATAATGATTTTACTTCATCTTCAAAGCCACACGTTAACATCTGTTTAAAACGTGCTTCAATGCGTTGATGAAGTACATTTCTATCTTTCGGAGCAATCGCAAACTGATAAACATCATAAGGCAATGCTTCGCCTGATATTTGAGTTAATTCTGTCATCGATTTACCTGAAATCAGGTAAACTTCCAGTGCACGAGAAAGGCGTTGAGGATCATTAGGATGGATCCGTTTAGCCGCAACGGGATCGACGGATGCTAGCTCTTGATGAATTGCCTCCCACCCTTGTTCGGCTGCTTTTTTTTCGATTTCAGCACGAATTTCTGGATTAGCACTGGGTAAAGGCGATAAGCCTTCTAATAACGCTTTAAAATATAGCATAGTCCCGCCCACTAATAGTGGAATTCGTCCTGCAGCCGTAATTTCTTCCATTGCTTTTAACGCATCTTTACGAAAGTCTGCGGCAGAATAAGGTAATGCGGGATCTAGAATATCAATTAAACGATGTGGTGCAAGCGACTGCTCTGTCTCATCCGGTTTCGCAGTACCAATATCCATACCACGATAAATAAGAGCAGAATCAACACTAATAAGATCAACGGGCAGTTTTTGTCTTAGCGCAATGGCTAATGCGGTTTTACCAGAGGCTGTTGGCCCCATCAGAAAGATTGCTTTAGGTTTTATTTGCGTTTTTACTTCGCTCATTATTCAGTGCCGCTACCACAGGTTGTAATTCTATTAATTGTAATAAGTTTTTGGACGGCTGTCTGACATATTGTGGACATAATCGTTCAATATCAGCCAATAATCCTACTGCCTGAGCCTGTGACCAAACACCCGACTCATGACTTAACTGTTTTGCTAACCAATGCCCAATTTGTTGTTTAGAGCATAATTTTTCTGTTGCCAAATAAGCTAATAGCTTTGTCAGTAATTCAGGTAAATTTTGCTGTCGCAAAGGCAACGAGACCGCGTGGATCGTCGCTTTACCATGAGAGATGTCGATAACAATCCCAAAATCACTGATTAACGCCTGAAACTGCTTAAATGTATTAATTTCATCTTTACTGAGTGTGACTTTTAAAGGCACTAGCAAAGGTTGGGGTTTCAGATTTTCATTTTCTGGCAATAACTGGGCACATTTTAACAGAAAATCAGCTTCTTCCAATGCTAACAGCCCTAGACCTTGCGAAGATTCAATTAACGCATATTTCTGCTGATAAATCGCCAATACCCGGCCAAAAGTATAATCTGTTTGCGCTGCGCTGGCATTAACAGAACGAGGCACCACTGAAATTACATTTGTTTCATTGTTATTCGTTGTATGACCAACATCAACCAAATTCAATGGGGGACGAGGGGGAAATAGGGGTATTTTTTCTTTATTTTCAACATCGCTCGCACTTTCTTGCATCATTTTTTGATAAAGCATGCCTTGCGTACGTTGATAACTCTCACCAAACTGACGTGTATCTAGCGTTTTTTGGGGACTCTTTTGCGTATCTGTTAACCCTTTTCCTGCACTTCCTTGGTAAGCTCCCGTGCTCTTTTTTTGCGTAGATGAGGTTACTGGTGCTTGATAAGGCTGCGAAAAAACATTTTCTCCCGCAACTTGGCGATTTTCAGGAAATGTTGTGGCAGTTAAAGCCCCATTATCCTCTTCATCTAAAGATAACGTATCTTCTGTAACCTGCCTTAACACACTCAAGACAGCTTGATAGATAAAATCGTGTACTAAGCGCGATTCGTGAAAACGCACTTCATGTTTGGCAGGATGCACATTGACATCCACTTGATGAGGGTCAACGGTTAAATAAAGCACATAAGAAGGTTGCTGCTCACCTTGCAAATAACCTTCATATGCTTGACGAATAGCATGGTTAATCAATCTATCGCGCATCATGCGCCCATTGACATAACAGTACTGTATTTCACTGCCTTGCACTGGAGCTAAAGGATGCTCTACCCAGCCTTTTATTGCCAGATCACCATGCTCCCACGTTAGTTGCATTGCTTGATCAACAAAATGATTACCACAGATAGCACTTAAACGACGATGATGCTGATGAGTTTCTTTCGCAGCGCGATATTGACGCACCCGCTTACCGTTGTGGGTTAAATTAATTGACACATCAAAGCGGGATAAGGCTATACGACGTACTACTTCATCTATATGACCAAACTCTGTTTTTTCGGTACGTAAAAATTTACGTCTTGCAGGAGTGTTATAAAAAAGATCGAGCACTTCAACTGTGCTCCCCACCGGATGTGCTGCTGGCTTGACTGCCACTGTCATATCACGCCCTTCGGCGTAGGCTTGCCAAGCCTCCTCCTGAGATGCGGTACGAGATGTTAAGGTTAAACGTGATACAGAGCTGATACTGGCTAAGGCTTCACCACGAAACCCCATGCTCATAATGGCTTCAAGATCATCCAGTGTCGATATTTTGCTTGTTGCATGGCGAGCAAGTGCTAACTTCAAATCATCACGAGAAATGCCGCATCCATTATCGCGGATACGAATTAGCTTAGCGCCACCTTTATCGATATCGATATCAATTGTTGTCGCACCCGCATCTAAGCTGTTTTCAAGTAACTCTTTAACAACAGAAGCGGGTCTTTCAACGACTTCCCCTGCTGCAATCTGATTTGCTAACTGAGGAGGTAATAAATTAATCGCCATTACCTTATCCCACGTTTATCTTTATTTTGGCCCATTCTGTAAGGGATGAGCGAGAAAGTAATTTTTTAATCCGGCATAGATTGAAGCGGCTAATTTCTCTTGGTAAGCATCTGAAATCAGCAATTGTTCCTCAGCGGCATGACTAATAAAACCTGTTTCGACTAAAATAGACGGAATATCAGGTGAACGTAAAACCCCTAAGCTGGCGTGCTCTGGTGTTTTTTTATGTAATGATCCTACTTTTCTAAGTTCAGATAACACCGCTACCGCAACGTCATAGCCTACACGCTGTGAATTACCAAATTGTAAATCTAATACTGCTTGGCTTAAATAGGGATCAACCCCTTCTGCGAGTGCATCACCAGCGCCACCGAGAAGCTCTGATTGTTTTTCGCTTTGTTCAAGCCATTTACCTAATTCACTATTCGCGCGACGATTTGACAATACCCAAACAGATGCCCCGCGCGCACTACGATTAGGTGCAGAGTCGGCATGAATAGACACTAACATATTGGCACCTTGCTTACGGGCCACTTCAGAGCGTCCAGCAACAGAAATAAAATAGTCGCCATTGCGGGTTAAAACGGGTTTGAACATAGGATCATTACGCAAAATCGCTTCTAATTTTTTTGCCACTCTTAAGGTAACATCTTTTTCACGATTACCTTTTTGCCCAATAGCGCCGGGATCTTGCCCCCCATGCCCTGCGTCAATCGCAATAATTATTTGCCGATCGCTCGACGCGGGCTTATTCGAGGTTGTGCGAGGCTTTACTGGTACTACAGGTGCAACAGGTTGCTTAGGCGTACTCACCAAAGGCGCCATCTGTTGATTAGCCACCGTATTTGTGGCTTTGTTTGCTGATAACGCCACTACACTGACCGTCGTTGATGTATTGTTATTTTGTCGAGCATTAATAGGTTTGATAGTAAGTACTAACTTATATTCACCATTGCTATTTAATAAGCGCTCCGTCACCACCACTGGTTTGGCAAGCTCTACCACCATACTTTGATATTGGCTATCTTTTGATTGTGTCGTGCGAATTTTCTGTGCTAATTGCTGACGATTTAATGTCACAGGTAAACCCGTTATTTGGCTACCTTGCTTAAAATCCATCACTAACCTATCTGGATTTTTCAGTGAGTAATATCTATAGCTTGGTTTCCCACCACTAAACGAAAATGTAAGTGTTGTAGCCACATCCCCATTTTCGGCCTTCACTTCTGTTACCGTAGCGGCTTGTGCTATTTGCACCACAAAAAGTGACAGAACAACCAACAAAAAGGTGGCAATATAACGCTGACATTGGCTCACAATAGTGATGAGACTCGACATAATCAATATTCCTTTATGCAGACTGAATACGGGATAAAACAGCATTCCCTCTCTGTGAAAGGGCAATAAAATGGGCTTTACGACCTTCATTTTCATAGCTTAAATGAAGCTCTAAATCCGCATTAGGTATAAACCCTTCCCCTTGAGAAGGCCATTCAATGAGACACAGTGGATCTTGTGCAAAATAGTCACGTATCCCCATAAATTCTAACTCTTCCGCTGAAGCTAAGCGATAAAGATCGAAATGATAGACTGGGCGTGGTGTCAGCATATAAGGCTCTACCAAGGTATATGTCGGACTTTTAACATGACCTTGATGACCTAAAGCTTGTAAAAATCCGCGGCTAAAGGTGGTTTTCCCGGCCCCTAGATCACCAAATAAATAAATAATAAGCCCTTGGTTATTTGTCGCCATTGCGACTGAATGCCCTAGTTTTACTGTTGCAGCTTCATCTTCTAATGTAACAACCCATTCTTTCATATTCATACAATCTATTGTTAGGTAATAACGACTTAGTTAATAGCATGTTAGAGCACATGCAAACAGACCATTTTTATATTCACTTAAAGTAAATTATTATCAGAATCAATTTCAAATAACCATACCATAAATCTATTTCTTACGAGGATTTTTCCTATCGTTGCACTATGATACACTGCGCATTCTTAGGACTCACCTATTAGCTATTATTTCGGTTGCTCATGTCATCACTCGATCTTCATCACCTTGCTCAAAATATAAAACGTTGGGGAACTGAACTAGGATTCCAACAAACAGGAATTTGCGATACTGATTTATCGCTCGAAGAGCCTCGTTTACAAGCTTGGCTAGATAAACAGTATCATGGTGAAATGGCATGGATGGCTAAATATGGCATGACTCGAGCAAGACCCCATGAATTGGTGCCGGGTACATTGCGAGTGATCAGCGTCAGAATGAACTATTTGCCAACAGATGCTGCTTTTGCTCGTACCCTTAATAATCCAGAGCAAGGCTATATTAGCCGTTATGCATTGGGTAGAGATTATCACAAAGTATTAAGACAACGCCTTAAAAAATTAGGTGAAAAAATTACGCAATATTGCCAACAGTTTGAATATCAAGGTATTGTTAATTTTCGTCCTTTTGTTGATTCAGCGCCGATAATGGAACGACCATTGGCCGTGAAAGCTGGTCTTGGGTGGGTTGGTAAACACTCACTTGTTATCAATAATCAGGCCGGCTCTTGGTTTTTTCTCGGTGAATTATTAATTAATTTACCTTTGCCTATTGATTCTCCCGTTGAAGAGCAATGCGGTAAATGTGTAGCTTGCATGACCACTTGCCCAACAGGCGCCATCGTAGAGCCTTACACCATTGATGCTCGTCGCTGTATTTCTTACCTAACGATTGAACTTGAAGGCGCTATTCCTGAAGAATTTCGCCCTTTGATGGGCAATCGTATCTATGGTTGTGATGATTGCCAATTAATTTGCCCATGGAATCGTTTTTCTTCGCTCACAGAGGAAGATGATTTTTCTCCGCGCCGTGCCTTACATACACCAGAATTGCTGGATCTATTCCAATGGAGTGAAGAAAAATTTCTGCGTATTACAGAAGGTTCACCGATCCGACGAATTGGCTATTTACGTTGGCTAAGAAATATTAGTGTTGCGTTAGGCAATGCCCCTTATCAGGACAAAATTGTACTGGCCTTGCAAGAGCACTTTGGTTTAGGGGAGGTTTTAGATGAACATTTGCACTGGGCTATCGCCCAACAGAAAGCCAAAAGAGAAGAAAAAACACTAAAAATACAGACTTCACAACAAAAACGTCTAGTAAGGGCAATAACTAAGGGCCTACCTCGTGATGCTTAGTTTTTAACATGATACGCATACTCATAAGATGAGATAATTTCACCTGTGAATAAAATAAAAACTCTTTGTCTATCAATATGAAGAAAAAATTCAAGCGAAGTGTGGCACAAATTAAAAAAAATAAAAATAAACTTACTTATCAATTGGATAGATAAAAGCAATATTTAACTCACTAGCATAATATGCTAATGACTCAATGATAGCAGCCTGTGGATAACTCTGTGCAGTAAAAAAATAAATTAGTGCTAGATGCAAGGATTATGAGCATCTTATTGTGGATAATTTATTTCGATAAGAATATTAAGATAAGTGGAACTCGGGCTCTTTTTTCCAAAGAAAAGTCATAAAAATACTTTTCTTCATAAAAAATACTCTTCAAAGTATATTTAACAGAATAAAAACCTAAACAACAAAAATTGATCTGAGGTTTAGCTCCCCCCTAAACGAGGAAAGGCGCACATTCTAGTGCTGGCTAAATAGAAATGCAAGCAAAGATCAAAGATAGATCACAAAAAAATAGCTTGATCTTTCTTGCTGTTATCGATTTCCCTTTTTCTGCACTGCAATGGGTCACTCGCTTTAAGTGTATTAGCTACAATCGCTGATCTGCACCTACCACAGTGTAGACTCATTTTTAAAAAGTGAGAGAGAAAATAAAGATTTTTTGGTTATATTTTATACAAGCATTGCTATTTCCTGTCCATAGTTATGTCCTTGTGACTTTTAGAATGCAATAGCTTTATTTGGGTGTTATTAAACAAAATAACGCTTTGTATTGTTGCTTATGCGTGACTGCTCCCCGCCCTGTTGAAGTGACCTCATAGAGTTGGACTGTTCATTAAGCGGTTTTCGCTAAAGGTTTTCTATATTGCATTTTAGCTTTTATCTCTTCACACTCAGATTAGACTTTTTTTAGACTTAATTTAGTCTTATTGATTAAGGTAGATATGCGTTACTCAGAACAAATCAAACCAATTAGTTATTTAAAAGCTAATGTCGCCGAAGTGATGACTAAACTCACTGAATCTGGTGCACCGATGATTATTACTCAAAATGGCGAAGCAAAAGCGGTTATTCAGGATATTACCTTTTATGAAGAGACACAGGAAACATTAGCCTTACTTAAAATATTGGCGTTAGGTCAGCAACAAGTTGAAGCAGGTGAAGTAAAAGATATAAAAAGCGTGGTTCAGCGTTTAAAAAGTAAAAGGAAATAATCGTAATGGCGTCCTATAAAGTGGTAATGACGAAAGATGCCGAAACAGACTTAGAGGACATCAATAACTATATTGCCGACCACGACAGCATAGATAATGCAGATTATGTATTAGATGAGCTGCTTAAGGTCACTAATACACAGGCTAACTTTCCTATGAAAGGCAGTATTCCAAAGGAATTACAAAGTTTAGGTATTCGTGAATATCAGCAAATCTTTTTTAAACCTTATCGTGTCATCTATCACACAATAGCAAAACAAGTGGTTATCTTTATTATTGCGGATGGCAGACGAGACATGCAAGCCCTGCTTACTCGGCGACTTTTAGGGTAAAAATATCTTACTGTATATTCTTATCATAGAGAGACAGGCCGACTTCTAAAAACAACTTAGCTAATGCTATTACGACAAACGCTTTGATTTATAAGAATTTACTGAGTTTATTGAAGTCTTTGGAAGAAGATTTGGAGCGGGAAACGAGACTCGAACTCGCGACCCCAACCTTGGCAAGGTTGTGCTCTACCAACTGAGCTATTCCCGCATTTGGTAAGTTTTGTGCTGATAATTATCGAAGAAAGATTTGGAGCGGGAAACGAGACTCGAACTCGCGACCCCAACCTTGGCAAGGTTGTGCTCTACCAACTGAGCTATTCCCGCGTCGCTAATACTGATAACTATCGAAGAAAGATTGGAGCGGGAAACGAGACTCGAACTCGCGACCCCAACCTTGGCAAGGTTGTGCTCTACCAACTGAGCTATTCCCGCGTCTTTCTTACACCCGTACAAACGAAATTCTTCATCGGTACGGGAAGCGCATTATACGAGAAAAATGCTTAACCGCAAGCCCTTATCAGTAAAAAAATGCGTTTTTTTGATTGCATGACGATAAAATCGTCACAATGATGCAATATCAGCCATCAATCCGCTAATTTCTACTCTTTAATAAAGGTTTGGCGATAATAGGCTAATTCAGCAATAGATTCTCGAATATCATCCAACGCTTGATGAGTATTTTTTTTCTTAAATCCTTCAAGGATTTCAGGTTTCCAGCGACGAGCTAACTCTTTTAGTGTACTGACATCGAGATAACGATAATGAAAATATTTTTCTAATTCAGGCATATAGCGAAATAGAAAACGTCTATCTTGCCCCACACTATTACCACAGATCGGTGATGCACCCTGTGGCACCCATTTTTCAAGGAATTCGATAGTGGCTTGTTGTGCAGCCGCATCATCATACTGACTCTCTTTAACCCGCTGAACTAAACCACTTGCCGTATGTGTTGTAGTATTCCATTCATCCATCGAGGCGAGTAATTTATCCGATTGATGTACGGCAATAACGGGACCTTCAGCTAAAATATTAAGTTGGGGATCGGTGACGATAGTGGCAATTTCAATAATACGATCGCGTTCAGGATCAAGGCCAGTCATTTCCAGATCTATCCAGATAAGATTGTTCTCGCTTTTTGACATAATATATCCTAGCTGTTTCTTAGAGTGAGACATGATATTTTAACCTTTATCATAGCGCGTTTACTCAATAAGCACGACAAAAGAACATCTAACCGAATAACACAAGTGAGGATCGGTGACAAAACGTAAATTATCTAAAGGCCAGCAACGCCGAGTACAAGAAAATCATAAAAAGCGTTTGCAAAGCAAAGAGAAAAAAAATCACGTTGAATTAGACGATACACAATTAGGCGAAGCGACCGAAGGCCTCGTTATCAGTCGCTTTGGGCAACATGCAGATATTGAAGCTGCAGATGGCTCGATTACTCGTTGTAATATTCGCCGTACTATTTCATCCCTAGTCACAGGCGATAGAGTGGTGTGGCGCCCTGCATTACAAACCCAAGAAAATGTGCGCGTCAATGGCATTGTAGAAGCTGTTCATGAGCGTACTTCTGTACTCACTCGCCCAGATTATTATGATGGTATTAAACCTATTGCCGCTAATATCGATCAAATTATTATTGTTTCAGCCATTTTACCTGAGCTTTCACTTAATATTATCGACCGCTACTTAGTGGCTTGTGAAACCTTAAATATCGAACCCCTTATTGTATTGAATAAAGTCGATATGTTAGATGCAGAAAGCCGAGCGATGGTAAGTGAGTGGATGCAAATTTATAAAGATATTGGTTATCGAGTGCTTGAAGTCTCAAGCTATACCAAAGAGGGATTAGAAGCATTAACTCAAGCATTAATTGGCCGCATCTCTATTTTTGCTGGCCAGTCAGGTGTGGGTAAATCGAGCCTTCTCAATACTCTCTTACCACCAATGGAAGAAAGTATTCTGGTCAATCAAGTCTCTGACAACTCAGGGCTTGGACAACATACCACCACCGCATCGCGCCTTTACCATTTCCCTCTAGGAGGCGATGTTATTGATTCACCGGGGGTACGTGAATTTGGTTTGTGGCATTTAACACCTGAGCAAGTGACCAAAGGTTTTATTGAGTTTCGACCTTTCTTAGGAGGCTGTAAATTCCGTGATTGTAAGCATAATGACGATCCGGGTTGCTTGATCACCGAAGCCGTAGATAAAGGTGAAATCGCACCAACCCGATTTGAAAACTATCATCGTATTTTAGAAAGTATGAGTCAGGTGAAAGTGCGTAAAAATATTAATTTAGACTCTTAAGCATAGATTCACTGACAACCCTATTAAGGGTGGGTACAATAGACCCCTTTTGTCGATTTTTTATCGTTCGATCCCAGAGGTTGCCATTTTGGACAAGCTAAAAATTAAACTACAGTATCTATTGCCTAAATTATGGCTAACACAGCTAGCTGGTTGGTTTGCCAATAAAAAAGCAGGTAGCGTTACTCAATTTGCTATCAAAATGTTTGCTCGCGCATATAAAGTTGATATGAATGAAGCGAAAGAGAGCCAATTTCAGGCTTATGCAACATTTAATGAGTTTTTTATTCGTGCATTAAAAGATGGCGCTCGCCCTATTGTTGAAGGAGATAACCAACTGGCTCTCCCCGCAGATGGCGCTGTCAGCCAGCTTGGTCAGATCCAAGACGATCAAATTTTACAAGCCAAAGGGCACTCTTACACCCTTGAAGCGTTGCTAGCAGGTAATTTTACCTTGGCCGACCAGTTCCGCCATGGGCAATTTATTACAACCTATCTTTCACCACGGGATTACCACCGTGTTCATATGCCTTGCGATGGGTTATTAAAAGAGATGATTTATGTCCCCGGCGATCTCTTTTCTGTTAATCCTTTAACTGCGGCAAATGTTCCTAACTTATTTGCTCGTAATGAACGTATTATTTGCCTTTTTGACACCCAATTTGGTCCCATGATACAAATTCTTGTTGGAGCGACCATTGTAGGGAGTATTGAAACGGTCTGGTGTGGCATGGTAACACCACCACGTGAAGGTATTATTAAACGTTGGACTTATCCTCAAGCGGATAAAGTTGGCGCTATATTTCTGAAAAAAGGTGAAGAGATGGGACGCTTTAAATTAGGCTCGACCGTTATTAACCTCTTCCCTGAAAATAGTGTTCAATTAAATAAAGATCTGATGAACGGCTCTGTAACATTAATGGGAGAACTACTAGGCTCTATCATTAATGCCACAGGCACTGATCATAAGGCCTGCGATAATAATACCATTAATGAATAATTCGTAATTCGGAGTAAACCTTGTGCGCCTGATAATCAGTCTACTTTTTAGCTTTTTTCTGACTATCTCATTCAATACTTCGGTGTTTGCTGCGGATGTTGATAAATTACGTCAAGATATCAAACAACTTGAAGGCAGTACTAATCCTCAAGATATTGAAACTGTTCAGGCGCTACAAGGCACCATCAATTGGATAAATGATGGTGAAAAAGCTCAAGTTAATGCGGATAATTATCAAAAGACTATTGATGAATATCCGCAGATCACTCAAGAGTTAAGGGCTAAATTACTCGAAGAGAGTCACTCAGTTCCAACAATTCCAGAAAAAATTACTATTCCTGAGCTTGAGCAAAAAATCATTCAAGTGAGTAGCCAACTGATGGAACAAGCTCGGCTACAACAACAAGAGCAAGATAAAAGCCGTGAAATCAGCGAATCACTCAATTTACTCCCTCAGCAACTTTCAGAAGCTCGTCGTTTACTAAGTGATGCAACGGCACGTTTAGCGGCAATAGGGGCATCAAACACCCCACTAGCAGAAGCACAAAATAAATTAACCCAAGCTGAAGTCACAGCACGAAAAGCGATGGTTAATGAGCTGGAAATGGCGCAACTTTCTGCTAATAATCGTCAAGAAATTACTCGACTGCGCTTAGAGCTATTTAAAAAACGTTATCAACGACTTGATGTACAACTGCAACAATTGCGTAGTTTACTAAATATCAAGCGCCAAGAAGTGGCAGATCTCGCTTTAGAAAAGACAGAAATGCTCGCCGAGCAAGGGGGCGAACTCCCCGAGTTTCTGACTAAGCAAATCGAGACTAACCGTCAACTTTCTCAGATCCTCAATAAACAGACGCAAGAAATGAGTGAGTTAACCGAAAAACAGCGTCTAACAACACAACAAACCCAACAAGTAAGACAGACACTCACAACCATTCGAGAGCAAGCCCAATGGTTAAGTGGCTCTACGGCATTAGGTGAAGCATTAAGAACACAATTGGCTCGCTTACCTGAAATGCCCCGCTCTCAAGAGCTGGATAGAGATATCGTTCAGTTACGTGTTGAGCGATTAGGCTATGAAGAGATGCTAGAAAACCTAGGCAAAATCCAGCCTCCTGAAACTGCCGATGGCTCAAAGCTACCAGAAGCGCAGCAATATATTTTTGACTCCCTCATTCAAGCGCGCCAAGAGTTACTCAATTCTCTTTTATCCGGTTATGACTCCCAAATCTTAGAGCTGACCAAGCTTAAAGTAGCCACAACACAACTTGCGGATGCCTTAAAAGAGACAAAAGATGCCACAAACCGCTATATGTTCTGGGTGGCCGATATCAGCCCAATAAAACTCAATTATCCGGTTTTATTAATTAAAGATATTACTCGCCTACTTTCATTAGATACTTTCTCACAATTAGGGCATGCTGCGGTTAACATGCTCAAAAACCAAGATACCTTTATCTATCTACTGGTCACCCTATCTATTGTCGGTTTTAGTCTTCGTACCCGTAAGCATTACAATGCGTTTCTTGAAAGAGTCAGTAATCGCATTGGTAAAGTCACTCAAGATCATTTCTCATTAACGGTGCGTACCGTATTTTGGTCAATATTAATCGCCTTACCACTACCGCTATTATGGTCTGCCGTAGGATATGGTTTACAAAGTGTCGAATGGCGTTATCCCATGGCGGGAGCGATTGGTTATGGTGTGACTGCCGCAGCCCCTGTGCTATGGCTATTTATGATAAGTGCTACCTTTGCTCGCCCTAATGGATTATTTATCGCGCAATTTAAATGGAAAGAGAGTCGTGTGAAAAAAGCGATGCGCTTTTATCAACTGTCGATTTTCGTCATTGTGCCGTTAATGATGTCGCTTATCACCTTTGAATACTATAGTGACAGAGAATTTGCGCCAACGGTTGGGCGTTTTTGCTTTTTATTATTGTGCATTGCTTTAAGTTTTATTACCTCAAGCCTAAAAAAGGCACATGTGCCGCTTTACTTAGATAAACATGGCTCTGGTGATAATGTGATAAATACCATTTTATGGTGGTTCTTACTTGTTGCCCCTGTTCTTGCAGCCCTCGCCGCTATCTTAGGCTATCTCTCAACCTCCATCGTATTACTGGGTCGCTTAGAGATGTCTGTGGCGATTTGGTTTGCCTTGCTGATTATTTATCATATTATTCAACGATGGATGCTGATCCAACGTCGTAAGCTTGCCTTTGAACGAGCCAAACAAAAACGGGCAGAAATTTTAGCTCAACGAGCTAAAGGGGAAGATGAGAATACCATTGTTGGCAGCAGTGGTGAGAGTACCGCTAACTTAGAGTTGGAAGATCAAGCCATTGACCTTGATGCGATTAGTGCACAATCTATTGGTCTAGTACGTTCTATTCTGACCATGATTGCACTTGTGTCCATGATTTTACTCTGGTCAGAGCTCAATACAGCCTTCTCTTTTGTCGATAATATCCGACTATGGGATGTGACTTCCTCTGTTAATGGCGTCAATACTATCCAGCCCATTACCATGGGGTCTATCTTAGTCGCTATATTAGTGATTATTATCACGGCACAATTGGTAAGAAATCTGCCAGCACTGCTTGAACTGGCAATTTTACAACACTTAGATCTAACACCTGGTACAGGTTATGCCATTACCACTTTAACGAAATACAGCATCACCCTAATAGGCAGTATTGTTGGTTTCTCATTATTAGGTATTGAGTGGTCAAAACTACAATGGTTAATTGCCGCTATGGGTGTAGGTCTTGGTTTTGGCTTACAAGAAATTTTTGCCAACATTATCTCAGGGTTAATGATCTTGTTTGAAAAGCCAATTCGTATTGGTGATACCGTTACTATCCGTAACTTGACTGGGAATATTTCTAAAATCAATACGCGAGCCACCACGCTCACCGATTGGGATAGAAAAGAGATCATTGTGCCTAATAAAGCATTTATTACAGAGCAATTTATTAACTGGTCATTATCAGACTCTATTACACGTATCGTAATGACCATCCCTGCGCCAGCTGATTGCAATAGTGAACAAGTGACCAATGTTTTATTAGAAGCCTCTAAACGCTCTACCATGATTTTAGACAACCCCGCTCCTGAGGTTTACTTGGTTGACCTACAACAAGGGATCCAAATCTTCGAGTTACGTGTTTATGCCGCAGAAATGGGACATAGAATGCCAGCCAGACATGAGATCCATCAAAATATTCTGCTAGCCTTTGCAGAGCATGGCATTCCATTACCATTCCCGCCGTTCCAAGCACGGGTAGATATGGTGGGTAATACCATTAGTACTTCAATGCGTGCAACACCAAGAGAAGTAGGCGGATTGTAGTCAATTACATCTATTACTTTGAATAAAAATGCCACTAATTTAAATGAAAAAACCAAAATAGTGGCATTTTTGCTTCTTGTTACCACTCTTCTTACCACTGTTATGCGCCTAGCATTCAATACAAACAGCCAGTTATAAACAGCTATTCTGTTGGTATGACGCATGTCACACCACAATAGGTATGCACACTCCGTTTACCTATCACTATTAATAACTTTTTTTTTCACTTTTTTGTTTAATAAAATTGATGATTAATAACACAATGAAACTATTTTATCGATATATAATTATACAATATTGGAATATGAACATCATAAAATGTTACTTAGTTTTCTATTTACTTATAGAGATCTCTTTTATTACCAAAGATCCTTCTTACTAAGTAAAGAATTAAGAAATAATAGCGACCATCTTAGTTGCTTACTGTTTTCTCTTATTTTAATGTTTATCAATTTTTGCAATATAAAAAGCCATCTTTGTTCTGTATTCTTCAAAAATTTGTGCAAACACGCCTATCTTTTTTTATTGCTAAAGATCACAAAAATACGTTTTTATACTTAAATTTACTCAATAAATGAGTATTAAAATACTATTTTCGATATTTTATTTTACTTATTTTTATCATATTTAATTTTTGTTTAACTTAAGTCAAATAATTTTAGTTTATTTTTTAACCTATCATTATCCTCTCCTTTTCCTTGCTGCATCAGCGTGACGTAGCAAAAATCATTCAAATTGCTATATGAAACACCAACAAGTAGTCTAAAAAAGATAAGTGTATTAATTTATTATATACGCAGGTTTGTTTTCTCTTCACACGAGGTGAACACTAACTTGGCCAATTTCTTTTTTATCTTTATTTTTAAATATAATAGATAAACATATTTATTAAAAAATAAGTAATTAAGAAATTAATTAATATTTATATTTAATAAAAACAAAATAAAAAAAACAAAATGAAAAAAGAAAAATAAAAAACACAAATAAGAAATATAAATCATCAATTAACAATTTATATTAAAAAAATACTAAAACTTAAGTGGACTATTAATGAAAATAAAAACAATAGTTATAAAAATTACATATAAAAAAATAAAAATTTAAGTGTTATATTCAAAGATAACAATAAAAAATAACTATAAATATTCTTCTCTAATTAAAAAGTAGCATTACAACTTATAATGTTAATATTTTTTTAACTCACAAAAAAAATGCGTATTATTACCTATTAACAATGCTAAGATATATTGCTAGCTTCGTTTAAAATGCATTATTAATAAACAATAATAAGAAGGACTCCATTATGGAAAAATCCCGCACAACATTAGACCAATGGATCACCTTACAAGCTGTTGTTGATTACGGTGGCTTTGCTCAAGCCGCTGATGTGTTACATAGGACTCAATCATCAATTAGCTATACTATCAATAAGTTAGAACAAACCTTGGGTATAGAAATACTTTCTTTAGAAAAAAGACGCGCAGTATTAACTACTGAGGGAGAACTATTGCTAACACTTTCTCGAGAAGTGACAGAAAAGGCATTATCTCTAGAAAAAAAGGCAAAAAATATCAAATTTAACAATAAGTTAAAAATTAACGTACTAATTGACCCAATGTATGTCGCTGATCCTTTTTTGAACAAAATATCACAATTTATTAAGCAGAATAAACAGTATGATATTAATATTTATAGGAATTCTCTCAGCAAATCAGAAATTTTAGTGCAAAAAGAATATGATTTAATTGTGTCACCTTATTATATTAAATCACTGCAACCTATTGTTTTAGAAAGCATTACAACTACCTTAGTATCACATCCAGATAGCCCATTACAGAAACTACAAGATGAGGAATTATTGCAGGAATTACAAAAACATAGCTGTATTTCTCTTTCTCCTGATTCACCCGATACTGATAATCAGGCCCAAGTCATTCAAGTTGGCTCGGTAGAGACAGCAATTAGCTTAATTCAGCATGGTTTAGGTTATGCACGTCTCCCCCTTATTTTTATTCAAGATGAATTGAATAAAAAAACAATAAAACAATTAATAACGCATAAAAAAGAGAAGGAATATAAATTCTATTTATATTTGAATAAAAATTCATTTATTAATGAAAACTTGCAAAGTTTATTATCAACAATTAGCTATTCAACAAATATCTAAAAACTTTTAATAAAAAATCATTTTAATTAAATTACGACATATTAAATAATTTGATGTAAGAACAAAAAAACTCATGTAAATGTTTATTAACTTAAAAAATTAGCAATGTTATATTTTATCGGCATACTGTCTATGCAAATAAATTTATACACATATATACTTATAAATAGATTAAAAAGTAAGTTCGCTTACTTTTTATATAGGACCGATCATGAGCAAATTAAATAAATCACTCTGTGCATTAGGAGTGACTCTTTCTATATTCTCAGCACCTGCTGCTTTAGCATCAGGCACAATTAACTTTACGGGAGAAATAACCGATCAAGCATGTACTGTTGATGGCTCTTCTAAAAACTTAACCGTCGACTTAGGCAAAGTTTCTTCTAAAAGCTTAGCAACCAAAGGGGAAGTTGCTGGCCTGAAAGATTTTACCATTAAATTAATCGACTGCCCTGTTGATACCACGGTAGCCGTACGTTTTGGCGGTACTCGTGATGCAAGCGACAGAGATATCTTAGCTATAGATCAAGTTTCTGGTGGCGCAACTAACGTAGGTATCGCGTTATTTGAGAAAGATGCTGTTTCCCAAATCAAACTGTATGACGATTCACAAGATGTACAGATCACAGGTACGGAAATTAACCTAGACTACGTTGCTCGTTATAAAGCAACTGATGCGGCAACACCAGGCCCTGCCAATGGCTCTGCTGTATATAGCATCCAATATAAATAATAAATGATAAATATGAGGGTAATCACCATTACCCTCTCACCTCTCCTCAAACTTATGGCCACTTATGAAAAAGAATATTTCCCTAATATTATTTTTACTATTTTCCCTCATAACGGCTAGCCAAGCTGCTGGAATAAGTGTGGGAGGAACACGTTTTGTCTATGACGATAATCTACGTGAAATCAGTATTCCAATTATGAATACAGATAAGGAAAAACCCTATTTAATTCAAAGTTGGGTTTCAGCTTATCAAGGTGATGAAAAAACACCTTTTATTGCAACACCTCCACTATTTCGTATTGAGCCAGATAGTTCAGGCACGGCGCGAATTTCATATACCGGAGCACCTTTGGCATCAAACCAAGAAGTGGTTTATTGGCTCAATATCAAATCCATTCCACCGATGGAAAAAAGTCCAGAGAATCAACTCCAATTAGTGATTAACTCTCAATTTAAATTGTTTCTCCGTGCCCATGATATTGAACCACTTGATTTTGATAAGGTGAAATTATCTAAACAAAATAAAGGGTTAGTAATAAATAACGATACGCCGTATCACCTGACAATTAAACATATCTTAGTGGGTGATAAACGCTACCCATTTAATGATTTTGTTAATCCTCACCAAGAAGTGGTCTTGCTAAAAGAAAATCATATTCCGCAGAAAGTTACCGTTCAATTTATCAATGATTACGGTGCGACTGTAGATAAAGTATTAAATTAAGAGTATACGGCGATGACTTTTTCTATGATAGCAGTATCTACAAAACGATTACCCATCAACATGGCAGATAATCTTTATCGTCGTGGAGTGTTAGCTATTGCTATCACGACTGTTTTATTCCCTTATACTGTTCTTGCTGAAGATATTTTTAATCCTGAAGCACTTAATTTAGGTATCGAAAATCACGTTGCAGATATTAACAGTCTGAATTACCTGTCCTATGCAGGAGGACAACTTCCTGGTGTCTATTCTGTCGATATTTATCTTAACGATAAACTTATCGATAATCGTCAAATTCGTTTTATTTTTGATGACGATAAAAAAGTGCTGGCACCTGAAATCAGTAAACAGGATTTACTCAATTGGGGAGTCAAAGGGTCCGTTACAGACGCGTTTAGCCAACAACCTGATAGTAGTAAAATAACGGATATTGCTCGTGTTATTCCTAATGCTACATATAAATATGATTTTTCACGTGCGCGATTATCATTTTCGATCCCACAAATTGCATTATATAACTATGGGCAAGGTTATATATCCCCCACAGAATGGAATGATGGGATTAATGCAGCCTTTATTAATTACACCTATCGTCAGAATAAATATTGGTATCGAGACCAAAAAGACAGTGACAATATCTTTTTAGGATTACGCAGTGGTATTAATCTAGGCGCTTGGCGTGTACGTAATCACAGCACTTACAACAAAAATAGTGATAACGCCGCAGAATGGAACAGTCTACAAACTTACGTTGAACGCGATATCCGCCGTTTAAAAAGTCGATTAACACTAGGTGAAACCGCATCAAGTAATGATGTGTTAGAAAGTGTTCCTTATCGTGGTATTAAATTAGCCTCAGATGAAAGCATGTTGCCACAAAGTCAGCGTGGCTTTGCTCCTGTTGTAAGAGGAATTGCACAAAGCAACGCAATGGTGACTATTCGCCAAAATAATAGTGTTATTTATCAAACCTCTGTTCCCCCCGGTGAATTTGAAATATCAGATCTCTACCCCACCTCTTATAGTGGTGATTTACAAGTAACTGTTGAAGAAGCTGATGGAAGCAAACGTACATTTTCCCAACCCTTCTCTGCAGTCCCCATGATGCAACGAGCTGGGAACTTAAAATATAGTCTCGACTTGGGGAAATATAATGCTGATAGCGCAGAGCGAAAACCGACCTTTTTACAAGCTTCTGCCATTTACGGCTTACCTTATAATTTTTCCCTTTATGGAGGTACGCTGCTTTCAGCAGATTATCAAGCTTATGCGATAGGTGCCGGCGTAAATATGGGTTATTTAGGGGCGATTTCAGCCGATATAACTCATGCAAATACCACACTTATCGATAACCATAAAGCACAAGGGCAATCTTATCGTGTCCAGTATTCAAAATATTTACCGGATACCAAAACAGGATTTTCATTAGCGTCTTATCGCTACTCAACTAAAGATTATTATGATTTTTCAACCACGAATGAACGTTTTTCACAGCTTTATCGTAAGAAAAAACAGTTTCAGATCTCAGTATCGCAAGCATTAGGAGAGCTTGGTTACCTCTCTTTAAATGGTTATCAGCAATACTATTGGTATCAAGATAGAGTCGATCGCAATATCAACCTAAGCTTTAACTCTAATTATCGCTCACTCAGTTATAGTATTTCTTATGCCTATAATAAACGGCAAGAAAGCGAATTAACCGATCAAATTTTATCGATTAACTTTAACCTGCCGTTCAATATGACCAGCAATAACAATTGGTTAAGTTATCGTTATAACACCAGTAAACAAGGTGATTCGATAAGTTCTGTAAGTTTAAGTGGTACTCGTCTCGAAGATAACAATCTTCAGTATGATATTTCGCAAAACTATAACCATACTCGCCAAGAATATAGCGGTGCTATCAATGGTAGTTATAGTGCTTCGGGCGGCGAAATCAGTGCTGGTTATAACTATGATAAACGTTTCCAGTCAGTGAATTGGGGAGCAACTGGCGCGTTATTAATCCATCAAGATGGAATAACCCCATCTCGCACTATCTATGACTCCGCTATTTTAATCAAAGCGGAAGATATTGATCATTTGAAAATTAGCAGTGCACAAAGTTTATATACCAATGCTCAAGGTTATGCCGTTATCCCTAACGTTTCCCGTTATGAACGCAATAGAGTAACGGTTGATCCCGCTTCCTTAAAGGGAAACAACGATGTGGAACTCACTTCAACAACAGTGATCCCAACGAAAGGCGCGATTGTTTTAGCCGATTTTAAAGCTCGCAAGGGTGCAAGAGTATTAGTGAACCTCTCTTATAACGGTAAACCTTTACCATTCGGTAGCCAAGTTGAAATTAGCCAAGATGGACAAGTGATTTCCAGTGGGATTGTGGCTAATGATGGTGAGGTTTTCCTAAATGGTGTACCTGCAAGTAGTCAACTACAAGCCAAATGGGGGAATAGTGCTACCGAACAGTGCCAAGCAACATTAAACGCCGATCTATCGCTCGAGAAAATTCAATTTTTACAACTGGACTGCAGATAGGTGATAAATATGAATAAATATATAACTTTGGGTTGTCTGTCTGCACTTTTGTATACATCAACCGCTTTTGCTGAATATCGTGCCGATACAACCACTAGAACGGTGAGTTATAACAATCCAATTTATGTTTCAAGAACCGCGCCTATTTTAACAGAGCTGGCAACGATTGACTTAGGCACTATGTATGGCTGGACTTGGTGGAATATCACAGGCCCAGTACAGGCGGGGATCTACTTGCCCGGCTATATTTCAGCTTCCAGCCCTAAAGTAGGCAGTGCCTATGTGCGTGAATTAGGGACTAGTGGTATCGGTTATACCCTACACGGGACTATTACTGTCGGTTGCACCGGTTCTGCTTATGTCGATGGACTATATAATGTTGATGGCAACTACAGTAATCGCCTTATTTGCACAAGTAACTTAAACCGTAGTAGTTATACCGCTTCTTTAAAAATGACGTTATATAAACTGCGTAACAATATCAAATCACAAACCATTCCAAGCACATGGGTTGCTATGCTGATTTTGTATCACAATGGGGGATTTATCACCAGTGACAATACTGGCCGTACTGAACCAAAGGTTTACCTTAATCCCCTTAATATTGTTTCCAGTGGCTGTGAAGTTATCAATAATAATATTAATGTTCCTTTAGGCTCTGTGGCAAAATCGAGCTTTAATGGTGTTGGCTCTGTTAGCCCTGATAGTCTACAAGATGTGAATATCGATTTAGATTGTGATCCCGTTTCCCCCATTAAGATAAAATTCGATGGCACCCCTGATGCTAGCCAAACCGCCGGCACGATTAGCCTTAATAATGCTAATGATAGCAATACAGCCAAAGGCTATGGCATTCAGGTGAAATACCAAAACCAACCCATTGAGTTAGGAAAATTGATAACGGTGAGCGAAAAGAATAACAGTGGTAATTTTTCTATTCCTTTAGAAGCGGGTTATATACAAACTTCTGAGACTACCACCGCAGGCAAAGCTGATGGAACACTGCAATTTACCCTGCAATATCATTAAGTAAATTGCGCTCTTAAACTAAAAGGCGGAAGTATTATCCGCCTTTTAATTTATCCCATTGGTTGTGATTAAACCTGATACAACTTACGTAAATAGTGTGCAACAGCATCATCAACATTTGAGCCAATCACTTCCATATCCGGTAATAGATCTTTTAGTAGCTGGTGGGCATTTTGCATAATGCAGCCTTTACCCGCCATCTGTAGCATCTCTTTATCATTCATACCATCACCAAATGCAATGGCATCTTTTACTGAATGTTGCATCAACTTAGCGACTTTTTGTAGTGCCTCTCCTTTTGATACCCCACCCGCCATAATTTCTAGGCAATTACGCAACGAAAAACTTGCGTTAATTTTATTGCCCCAACGTTGATTAATTTTCTTTTCTAACTCAACTAACAATTCATGATCTTCTGAGGTAAAAAAGACTTTGCACACCTGCGTTGTTGGGAAGCCTGTTTTCTCAAATAGACGGTAATTAAATACCGATTCTTTAAAAAATTCTTTTAATTCAGGCGTTTCTTTATTGATATACCAGTCATCACTGCTATAAATATTCGTTGCAATATCTGGGTGATCAAACACCATTAGGGCTAAGTCATAAACGATTTCAGGTTCAAGATCTTGACTGAAAATAAGAGTGCCTTGCGTATTGTGTACTCGAGCCCCATTTGAAGTGATCATATACGCGTCAATACCAAGCCCATCACGAATTTGTGCCACATCGATATGATGACGTCCTGTGGCAAACACAAAATGGATCCCTTTTTCAATAAGCAGATGTAACGTTTCTTTGGTATAGGGAGTTAATAAGTGGTTAGGTGATAACAAGGTGCCATCAAGATCAGAAGCAACTATCGAATACATACACATTCCTGATTAAAATAAATGCTTATCATAAAACTCACAGATTTCAATTAATGCTTGTGAGCGTAGCTTATCTATTTCGAACAAGATTTCATGGTGCGCACCTTCAATCACAAGTGGCAATTTTTGCTTTTCTTCTCTTGTTCTGGACTGACTATAACCATCACAGAAAGCCCTTACTCCCCGATTATCCACCACTTTATCTAGCTCAGCTTCAAGTACTAGCAAAGGGGTGTTAATCTCTTTTGCATGTTCAATCAGCCAATCCCCCGTTTCTAGGCTCTCTTTCATCCAATGATAGGTCGGCCCACCTAAACGTAATTGAGGGAAATCGGCATAGTAACGTAAGTATCGACGATACCTTTCATGGCTATGAGTCAATACATTCAAGATAAATGGCAAAGGAAACCATTTGCCCGTTGATACCGCGTAATTATTTCGTTCTGAAACACTTTGTTCTGCACGGTTAACTAAAAAATTAGCCACCCAGCGTGGTATTGGTAAATTAATCCCAAACATCGGCGCACACAGTGCGGCGGCTTGGAAAATATCAGGTTTACGTAATAGGTAGCTGGCTAAAATAGCGCCGCCCATCGAATGGGCTAACGCAAAATAGTGCTGATAGTGATAAGGCAAAACGATAGTATCAATAAATGTCGATAAATCATCGACATAATCACTGAATTTTTCTACGTGGCCTTTTTGCGGATCATCTAATAAGCGCCCTGATAATCCTTGCCCCCGATGATCGAGAAGAAAAATATCATAACCAAGATGATAAAAATCGAAGGCCACTTCAGGATATTTTACATAACTTTCACTACGACCAGAGCAGATCACCAACGCTTTTTTGTGTGATGAAGAGCGCCAATGAGCATAGCGAATGCTCACGCCATCGACTCCGGTAAATTCGCCTTCCTGTCGTTGGTTCCAAAAGTCCAATAAGATACCATTCGTAAAAGCAGAGAATTGCTTTTCACGAGATAACCACATGTGCTGAAAAAGTGTGGTTGTCATTCGGCTCCTCCTCGTTGGCGCTATTCGAACCCCTCAATATGATCACGGATAAGTGTCATAAATGCTGGCCCAAATCGTTCTAGTTTTCGTTGTCCTACCCCATTGATCAACAACAATTCATCAGGGCAGACAGGGCATTGTTCCGCCATTTCAATCAGTGTGACATCATTAAATACCACAAAGGGTGGAATATTTTCTTCATCAGCAATAGATTTACGTAATTTGCGTAGTTTCGCAAATAATTTCCTATCGTACTGTCGATGACTATTTTTTGTTTGCTGATAACGGCTTTTTGTTGGGCTTAATAGTCGTGGTACTGCCAAGGGTAATGACACCTCACCACGCAATATCGGTCGAGCTATCTCAGTCAATTGTAATGCAGAACGATGAACGATATTTTGCGCAACCATACCTAAATGGATCAATTGGCGGATCACACTCATCCAATATTCATGGCTATGGGCTTTACCAATACCATAAACTGGCAATTTGTCATGACCATTATCGCGAATGCGTTGATTATTGGCACCGCGTAAAATTTCAACAATATAACCAATACCAAAACGTTGTCCGGTACGATAGATGCAAGATAACGCTTTTTGTGCATCCACTAACCCATCATATTGTTTAGGTGGATCAAGGCAAATATCGCAGTTACCACAAGCTTGTTGGCGGTGTTCACCAAAGTAATTAAGTAACACTAAACGTCGACAAGTTTGTGCTTCGGCAAAAGCCCCCATGGCATTTAATTTATGGGATTCAATCGCTTTTTGTTCACTTTCTGGCTTCTCATCTAAACAACGACGTAGCCAAGCCATATCCGCGGGATCATAAAACAGTACCGCTTGTGCAGGTAAACCATCGCGTCCTGCGCGTCCCGTTTCTTGATAGTAAGATTCAATATTACGCGGAATATCAAAATGAACCACAAAACGTACATTGGGTTTATTAATTCCCATACCGAAAGCGACCGTTGCGACCACAATCTGCAAATCATCGCGTTGAAAAGCATCTTGCACTTTCGCTCGTGTGGCAATATCCATACCCGCATGATAAGCCGCGATACTTAATCCTCGCTTGCCTAGTCGTTCAGCGGTCTCTTCTACTTTGCTGCGACTATTACAATAGATAATGCCTGATTTTCCTTTCTGCCCACGAATAAACAGCCAAAGTTGATCGAGCGGTTTATATTTTTCAACTAAAGTATAACGAATATTTGGGCGGTCAAAACTGCTAATATGAACTAAAGGAGTGCGTAACGCGAGCTGATTAATAATGTCATGACGTGTTGTATTATCAGCCGTCGCCGTTAACGCAATAATAGGGACATCAGGAAGATACTGTCTTAATAAGCCAATTCCTCGGTATTCAGGGCGAAAATCATGACCCCATTGAGAAATACAGTGTGCTTCATCCACCGCTAATAAAGCAGGCTGCCATTGCACTAAATGGTGAAGAAAACTCTCCATCATTAGGCGTTCAGGTGCAATATATAACAGTTTTATTTCACCCCGTTGACAACGCATTTGTACTTGCAGTTGTTCATCTCGGCTTTGAGTTGAATTAAGAAATGCCGCGTCAATACCATGTAAGCAGAGTTGATCAACTTGATCTTTCATTAGAGAAATCAACGGAGAAACAACTACGGTTAAGCCATCAAGCAAAAGAGCAGGAATTTGATAGCAAAGTGATTTTCCCCCTCCCGTCGGCATGACGACTAAACAATCGCGCCCGGTGATAATGGTATCAATAATCTCTTGCTGGCCTGGTCGAAATTGCTGATAACCAAAGGTTTCGCGCAAAATAACCTGAGCTGATGGCATTGAATTAAGAACTTCTGCTGTGGACACGCCATTCCTCTGAAAAGCTGGTAAGAAAGATAATGAGGAGTAAAAGAAAAGGCACCAGTATAAAGGTGCCATCACCACTTGTCGTGTTATGCTACCCTAGAATGAAGAAAATTACAGCATATCATTGAGCATAACGCCGACACCGATACGAGTTTGACGGAAATTATAATCAATCATCGACTCCCCATACCCACTAAATAGTTGGGTATAAAAGCGTACATGCTTGGTAATAGGATAGCTCCAGCCTAGCTCAGCAGCACCGTATCCGCTACTCCAGTTATAACGCCCTGTTAAAGTAAACGTACTTTCGCCTAAACGATAACCCGCTTTTAAGCGGTAATATCCCATATAGCGATTAATATCGGGATTATCATCATTTTTAGCACTTTCATTAAAACGGTACCAAGGTTTCAGATCGAGTTGGAAATTACCTTTTTGCGCCATAAAACGTGCATAAACACGATTCCAACTTCGTGAAGTAGGCTCTGCGCGGCCATTCGATTCATGGTTAAATCCCGTTTCAATTTCTCTTAATGTCCAACCGGCAAATTGATAATCCGTCGCCCAACCTAAAAATAGTTGTGGTTCATAGTTGGTTTCGCGAAACGGCGCAGACTCTTTTTTATTACTTAGCTGCCACCAAGAGCGTTGCGTATAGGAAGCCGCTAATACAGAATTTTCCCCGGCAATGCCACGCCACAGCGGGAATGCAAGACTTATCTGAAATTTAACTTCATCTTTTTTAGCCTTATGACCCCAATCATAACTGGCAATCGCCTCTTTATTCATATCGGAGGTTTTTGTGTAAATAATATAATTAGATTCATAAGGGTAAAGTACAAAGGGTGAATCATACTCTTGTAATAGACCGGAAATAATACTGCCCTGAACCAACGGTGTTGGAGATGATACAGGTGATATCTCCGCCGCCACTCCCCATACAGGGTAGGTTAAAATCACCGTGAGTAAAGAACGGATGTAACGCATAGTTAATTATCCTGTATTATTAGTGAACAATATAAAAGATAGCACTTAATATTTGTCGTGAGCGCTTATAAATCAGCTTTATTCGCGTTAGGCGTCCATATTTTACACGTTATTTCCATTAAATCTCATATATTTTCTCGACGCTCTATTAATCTGATGAATGGGAAATTACCTTTTTGTCATCTATTATTAACAAAGCATTAACCTAATAATAAAATGTCGAGGAACTTTAAAATGGAGAAAATATTAACACTGGAAGAAGCACAAGTGTTGATTGGACATGTTTTTGTCTATCAAATGCCTTTTAATCAACTGATAGGTTTAGAATTAATTCGCTTCGAACAAGATTATGCTGAGATCCAATTTCGCTACCAAGACAAACTGGTTGGCAATATCGCACAACGCATTTTACATGGTGGCATGATAGCCTCGGTGTTAGACGTAAGTGCAGGTTTAGTCTGTGTAGGTAATGCCCTAACACGTCTAGCCCCTATATCCCAAGAGCAACTCGAACAAAAACTGGCCAAAATGGGCACTATCGATCTACGTGTTGATTATTTACGCCCAGGGCGAGGGGAATGTTTTACCGCAAGTAGTCATATACTACGTAGTGGTAATAAAGTTTCTGTGGCAAGGGTTGAATTACACAATGAAAAACAAGTTCATATCGCCAGCGGCACAGCAACTTATATTGTTGGCTGATGCGACTTATCCATTATCTTGGGTAGATTAATATTAATTACTTGTAAAAAAACATGCCTAATGACACATTAGATAATGTCATTGGGTATGATAACCCCGTCACATATTTCATTTCCATCAATACCAGAGATAGCATGAGCCAGAAAAACACTTTAAAAGGCGTTTTATGTGCCCTAGGCGCCTATTTGATCTGGGGTATTGCCCCTGTCTATTTTAAAAGCATTCAAGAAGTGCCCGCAGAAGAGATCTTAACACACCGTATTTTATGGTCATTCTTCTTTATGTTGCTTTTAATGTCGATCACTCGCCATTGGCCCTATTTACGCCAACTTGTTCGTCAGCCCAAAAAAGTACTAATGTTAGCACTTACTGCGGTGATTATTGCCAGTAACTGGCTTATCTATATATGGGCGGTTAACCACGGATTTATGTTAGAAGCCAGCCTTGGTTACTTTATTAATCCATTAGTTAATGTGTTATTCGGTATGATTTTTTTAGGCGAGCGCTTTCGCCGTATGCAATGGTTCGCCGTAAGTTTAGCCTTTACTGGCGTCTTTATCCAATTATGGCAATTCGGCTCTGTACCTGTTATCGGCCTTAGTTTAGCAGTCACATTCGGCCTATATGGACTATTACGTAAAAAACTTGGGGTAGATGCACAAACGGGTATGACAATAGAAACACTGTGGCTGTTTCCTGTTGCTTTAGTTTATATCCTCTTTTTTACCCATTCACCCACCAGCAATATGTTAGAAAATAGCTGGTCGCTAAATACATTACTGATTGCTGCAGGGGTTATCACCACCGTACCCTTACTGCTCTTTACCGAAGCAGCTCAACATTTGCGTCTATCTACCCTAGGATTTTTCCAGTATATAGGACCCACATTGATGTTTATTCTCGCCACTATGGTGTATGGAGAACAAATCGATGCGGAGCGTTTAGTGACCTTTGGGTTTATTTGGGTCGCCCTTATCTTATTTACTTTAGATGCACTCTACACTCAGCAACGTTTAAGACGAAGTTAGCACATACTTACTATTGAGCTAAATTATCAATACTAATGAAAGCGCCAGAAAGATACCCCTTTCTGGCAGGGCTTGAGTGCTCTTCTTTTGTATTACAACCCATTGCTATCGCTTCTATACGGCGTTGTGAGCGTCTAAAGAATGTTGATGTAGAATTAGTTGCAATACGGATAGCACCGATCACCCCACTTAAATAGAGATTCATGCGCGGCACAAAATCACGTTGATGTCGTAATAATCGACAATAGAGATCTTCTTCAAACGGGTTGGCAGGAGCACTAGGATGGTAAGTATCAAAACGCTGCTCATAAATAGGCTCCACAGGGGGCATTTTATCAACAGAGAAATCCTCAGCGATTTTTGTCACAGGCTTAATTGGATAATAAGTATCAAATAATACAGAAGTAATTTTCATCAGCTAACTCCGTTAAAATAATCTGTAACGGAATTATTAATTCGGTTAATTATATGTTCATTAAAAAAAACACCCTTAACTATCTTCTAGATTAGTAAGGGTGTTTTTTTATATTGCTCTCTTTTAAAAAATTAACAGTGTCAATAAATAGCCAATCACTCTAATCGTGCAAAAGCAGCAACCAACCACTTAATACCTTCACCATTAAAGGCTATTTGTAATCGGCAGTGTTCACCGCTACCTTCGATATTAATAATAGTACCTTCACCAAATTTAGGGTGTTTAACCCGTTGACCAAGGGAGTAACCTGTATCATTACTAACAATCGGTGTACCTAAACGATGATGATTCACGGGACGTGAAACCGTCGCCCGTAACCGTACTTCTTCAACACACTCTTTTGGTAACTCGCCAATAAAGCGCGAAGGTCGATGGCTCACTTCTTTACCATATAAACGGCGGTTTTCAGCGTAAGTAAGTGTTAACTTTTTCATGGCACGCGTCACGCCAACATAAGCTAGCCGACGCTCTTCTTCTAAGCGCCCACCTTCATCCAAGGACATCTGGCTTGGGAACATGCCTTCTTCAACCCCGACAATAAACACTTGTGAGAACTCTAGCCCTTTCGCCGAGTGTAGTGTCATCAATTGAACAGCATCTTGATACGCATCAGCCTGTCCTTCTCCTGATTCTAATGCCGCATGAGAGAGAAAAGCTTGCAATGGCATTAAATCTTCGTCTTCATCTTGATAGCTAAATTGACGAGTCGCCGTCACCAGCTCTTCCAAGTTTTCAATCCGCGCTTGTGCTTTTTCACCCTTTTCCTGCTCATACATCGCTTTTAAGCCAGAATCGCGAATAATACGGTCTGTTTGCACATGCAACGGCATATCCGCTGTTTCATTTGCTAACGTCTCAATTAATTCTAAAAAGCGCGCAATTGCCGCAATAGCCCGGCCTGCTAGCATTTTATGCTCAATAACCTGTAATGCACTTTCCCATAATGTGATTTGGTTATCTCTAGCTACTTGGCGAACCACATCTAAGGTTCTATCACCAATTCCACGCGTTGGCGTATTCACAACACGTTCAAAAGAGGCATCATCGTGACGATTCGCTGTTAAACGCATATAAGAGAGGGCATCTTTGATCTCTTGACGCTCGAAGAAACGCTGTCCACCATAAATACGATAAGGCTTATTCGCTTGTAATAGCGCTTCTTCCATGATGCGCGATTGGGCATTACTACGATAAAGAATGGCACAATCTGCAAGGGCGCCTCCCTCTTCATGCCAACGCTTAATACGCCCTACTACATAACGCGCTTCATCTAGGTCGTTAAATGCACAATAGAGTGAAATCGGCTCGCCTTCAGCCCCTTCTGTCCATAGGTTTTTACCTAAACGATCGCTATTATTAGCAATTAAGGCATTAGCGGCTTTTAGAATATTACTGGTGGAGCGATAATTTTGCTCTAAGCGGATGGTTTCAGCGCCGGGAAATTCATTTAAAAAGTTTTGAATATTTTCAACTTGAGCCCCACGCCAACCGTAAATAGATTGATCATCATCACCGACTATCATCACCTTACCAGTCTGTCCTGCCAACATCCTGATCCAAGCATATTGAATACGGTTAGTATCTTGGAATTCATCCACTAAGATATTGGTAAAACGGTGTTGATAGTGTTCTAAAATTTGTGGTTTATTCAGCCACAACTCATGGGCACGCAATAACAACTCTGCAAAGTCCACTAAGCCTGCACGATCACAAGCTTCTTGATAAGCTTGATAGACTTTTAACCATGTGGTTTCCACGGGGTTACCATAGGTCTGAATATGTTGTGGGCGGAGTCCCTCATCTTTCTTTCCATTGATATACCACATACCTTGACGAGGAGGCCATTGCTTATCATCAAGAGCCATGGATTTTACGATACGACGAATTAAACGGTATTGATCATCACTATCAATGATTTGGAAGTCTTGAGGTAAACCAGCATCAAGATAATGCGCCCGTAATAAACGATGGGCGAGACTATGGAAGGTACCTATCCACATTCCCCCTTGACTAGTACCAATCAAGTCCTCAATACGATGACGCATTTCTGCTGCAGCTTTATTAGTAAATGTTACCGCCATAATGGAAAAAGGAGAGGCTTGTTCAACAGATAATAACCAAGCAATGCGATGTACTAATACACGTGTTTTACCACTACCAGCACCTGCAAGTACCAGCATATTTACACGCGGTGCTGCAACGGCTTCGCGCTGTTTATCGTTAAGGCCTTCGAGCAGATATGAGACGTCCATAATTACCAATCATTGAGTGAAGAGAAATACTGTGGATATATACAGAAGTTAGTTTATTAAGCAACAAACTAACAGGATTTTACGCCCGATGCAAAACTATGCCCACTGAAAAGTGGATAAAGACCTGCACAGAGCGCGTCTATGATTAAATTAATTCAACCAGTTTAGCTAATTCAGTGATCTCAATATGAGGCATAACACGCGTTTCACCTTCGGTAAACAAACTGCGATTATCTAAATTAATCCAACACGCCTGTAATCCACTTTTAACCGCGCCTTCTACATCCGTCACTAGATGATCGCCTACATGCAAAATATTCTGATGAGGGAGTTTAAGTAACGAAGCCGCCTTATCAAACATATCAGGATAAGGCTTAGAGCGCCCATCAGGCCCTGCCTTTAAAATATGTGTAAAGTATTGCCCCAACCCACAGCTTAATGGATTAGCATTACCATTAGTAATAGCGATTAATGGGATTTTTTCCGCCAGTTGTGTCAACACGTGATGGGTATTATTAGGGACATTAATACGGCTACGCCAATAAGCAAAATGAGCCATAATTTCATCAGCACCTTGCTGTGCTTTAGTTTCACTATAGCCATAGTCTAACAACATATTTTTAGCCGCTAACCAACGCCACTGAGTGATATCGTGAAAAATATCAGGATTATTTTCTAATAGTGGCTGTTTGTAAGCATCTACATCATGTTCAGTAAAATGGTGAAAACGCTCATCATACTGACGGATAAACGCTAAGGTCTCTTCTTCTGTTTTATCCATCACAGGAACATTGTCATACAGCGTATCGTCTAAATCAAAAGTCATCGCTGCAATCGGCATCAGAGTGCGATAAAAGTGCATTATGATTTTTCTCTCTTAGCTCTTGGATGAGCAGCATCATAGACTTTCGCTAAATGCTGAAAATCTAAGTGAGTATAAACTTGTGTGGTTGATAAATTAGCGTGGCCTAATAGCTCTTGTACTGCTCGCAAATCACCACTTGATTCAAGTAAATGAGTGGCAAAAGAGTGGCGCAGTTTATGAGGATTGACATGGCTACTGAGTCCTTGTTTCACCCCCCAAAGTTCAAAACGTTTTTGCACACTGCGAACAGATAATCGTTTACCGCTTTTCGTTGAGATAAAAACCGCAGTATCCTCAGGAGAATACAGCTCCCGCATGGCAAACCAATGCTGTAACCACTCTACAGCTTTTCTTCCCAAGGGAACTTTACGCTCTTTACTGCCTTTACCTAATACTCGGACTTCGCCTTCTTGGAGATCAATATCATTGATATTTAAGTTAGTCAGTTCAGATAAACGTAATCCAGCGCCATACATCACTTCCAGCATCGTTCTATCCCTTACAGAGAGGGGATCTTTTAAGTCGATATTCATCAACTGACTGACTTCATCAACATCCATATTTTTAGGCAAGTGACGACCTGATTTGGGTGTTCGAACCCCTTTGGCGGGGTTTACTGCTAACATTCCTTGAGAAACTTGCCAATCAAGGAAGCTACGCAATGCTGAAAAGCGCAATGCTAAACTTGCAGGTTGTAATCCACTGCGATGGCTTTTAGCCAATAACATACGCACATGTTGGCTTTCTAGTAACGACCATTGGTTGATTTTTATTGCAACCATCATTTGTGCAATGGTCATTAATTGTCGCTGGTAATTTTCTACCGTTACCGGACTTAATCGCCGTTCAACTTCGATATAACTTAAGAAGCTATCAATGGCTAATGAGAGTGTTTCAGGGACGTCAATAATTTGGCTCATTGTCTTGCGATCCAGCGAGTTAATAACTCAGGTAATATCTGTGCGAGTTTATCCAACATTGCCGTTCCCATACCTTCTTGAAAATGTTGGCTATCTCGACTATTAAAAATGATCACCCCTAAATCGCCATAATGCCCTAATAATGAGAGTGCCACAGAGCCAGAACGACGAACATTAGGCATTAATAACATCATTTCTTGGCCATTTAATGGCCCCAAATAGTGATTATTATCGCCCATACGCTGAATACGGAAATGCTCAAATGTTTGACGAGATAGTGCGAGTGTTTGAGCATCTAAAGGAGGTTGTAATTGCCAACGATCGGTGAAAAGACGCAGTTGTACTGAGTAAAGCCCTAACTCCTTCGCCCAAAGATTTAACTGTTCCAGCATTTCCTTTAATGAATTACAGCGGGATAACTCAGAAATAAGCCTTAGTAATTGGCTAAATAGAGATTCATTTTCTGCAGCTTGCTCAATCAACAAACGCATATCCTCTTCAAGATAATGAATACGTGTTCGCTGACGTGACATTATCCACTCAACTAATGAGATACTCCCTCTTACTGGGTGAGGAACTTGCATTTGCTCAATATAGCTGGCATTACGGATAAAGAAACCAGGATGCTCCTTGAGATAATCAATGATGGTTTGATCGTTGAGTTCGTTTTTCTCAGGGTAACAAAACTGCTCATTCTTATCCGTCATACCAAGCACCTCTCAAAAATAATATTATAGCTGGATTGTTCCATCATAAATATGCACAGCAGGTCCTGTCATATAAAGTGGGTTTCCTGTACCTTTCCATTCAATTGATAATGATCCACCCGGTAAATTAACTTTCACTTTTCTATCTAATAAACCTTGGGAAATCCCCACCGCGACAGCGGCACAGGCACCGCTTCCACAAGCTTGAGTTTCTCCAGCACCACGTTCAAATACCCGTAAATGCAATGTATTTCTATCAACTACCTGCATAAAACCAATATTGGCGCGCTCTGGAAAGCGTTCGTGTTGTTCCAATACTGAGCCCAATGACTCAACTTCCGCAGTTTTGATATCTTCCACTTGGATCACGCAGTGCGGATTTCCCATTGACACCACACCACATAGAACTGTTCGTTCCATCGCTCTGATAATATAGGTTTTTTCTACTTTTTGAGCACGAAACGGTACTTTTTGTGGTTCAAACTCTGGCTCTCCCATATTGACACAAACATCTTCATTATCCATAACATGTAAGGTCATTCTGCCAGACTGGGTACTGACTTTTATTTCTCTTTTATTTGTAAGCCCTTTTATTCTCACAAATCGAGCAAAACAGCGAGCACCATTGCCACATTGTGCGACTTCACTCCCATCAGCATTAAAAATGCGGTAATGAAAGTCCAATTCAGGATCATAAGGTGCTTCAACTACTAACAGTTGATCAAACCCAACACCAGTATGTCGATTGGCTAACCGGCAAATTAATTCTGGTGAAAAATAAACATTTTGGGTAACAGCATCAACAACCATAAAGTCATTGCCTAACCCATGCATTTTTGAAAATTGCATCTTAACCCTGCCTGAAACGGGTGTCCCGTTTCTAATATTGACTAATTGTTTTGTGTTGAGGAAGTCTCAACTTGCTGGGTTGGCTGGGATGACTGAGTCATATTTGCCTGAGTATCTTCAGGCGGGAAATAGAGAGGGCCTTTCAAGCCACAACCAGAAAGAGAAATCAGTGTTATTATAGCAAGGGTGCAACGTAAATACGTTTTCATTCGAAATCTGCCTATCATTAATTTGGTTAATATCCTCTATAATCGCAGTTAGATCTCGAAAAGCAAATAGGAAAATGAAGATGAACGATAGTGAATTTCACCAATTAGCTGACGAATTGATGTCAGAAATAGAACAAACCATTGATAATTATGAAGGTGATGCGGATATTGATTGTGAAATCAATGGTGGCGTAATGACATTAACCTTTGAAAATCATAGTAAAATTATCATTAATCGTCAGGAAGCCTTTCATCAAGTATGGTTAGCAACGCGTTCTGGCGGTTATCATTTTGATTGGAAAGGTACACAGTGGGTTTGCGATCGTAGTGGCGGGGAATTTTTAACCATGTTGGCTCAAGCAATCAGCGAACAAAGTGGTGAAGCATTTTCTTTTTAACACAAACAACTAAGTGATGGGTGCTGGAAAGTCCCCATCACTTCTCTATCGGTTTTGCCGTGTCGATTATCAATGATGATGTACAGCCTGATAATCATTAAATCCTTGAATAGGCTTAGTACTCATCTCTTCTTTTGGCGCTGTTTTACCTAGATCACTTAGCTTACCAAACGATCCCCCAGCAAAAGGCAGTACTTGCGTTGCTCCATCCACTTTCACGATTTGATAAAACTGTGGCAAATTGAAGTTGATAAAGCTTGAGCCATAAGTAAAGCGATCATGAGATGAAGAGTAAAAACGGCTGACATCTTTTACTAGCTCTTCTTTACTACCTTCGCAGTGAGAATAAATCTCCACTCGATTAGCTTCATCTAAGATATAGATATTAAAGACATTATTATCCTCTGTTGTTTCAAAGAAGAACTGAATAATCCCTTCACAAGCAAAACCATCAATCACAGCGGGCAGATAACGGGCATCTTTGCCTAATTTAACGGGTAATCCATGCAATTTGTTGTATGAAATAGCACCATAAAATTCAATGGCATTCTCCAACTTTTGTACAGAAACATTAAGACGTTCAAAGAACAATCCCCATGTTTGCCCTGCAATACGTAATGCTTTAAAACGCCCTGGCTCTAATCTATTGGTTGATAAACGCAATTCAATACATTCTGAGACTAACTGTTGAACACGGGTACGAATTAAACCACGTAGATGCTGGCTATAACAAAAAACTTCAACCGATGCAGGTGGGGCCGCATCTTGGTGCATTTTACCTAAAATAGTTTTTAACGATTCCAACATCGATTGCGTACCATTAAAATGCAGCGTTCTCACTTCATTCCAAGAGTTACGATAGAGTAAATCGATACTACCAATTAAGCATTGCTCTTCCTCGCCAAAGCTAAATACATCCAACTTTCTAAAATCAAAATGCACTACTTGATCAGAAAAACGCTCTGTTGGGTCAACTTCTAAATTGACAATAATGGCTAAATGCCTAATTTCACAAGGGCTATACAGTGCTTTAGGCGTCGGGGCAGGTAAACGAATAGGAAAATGACTCGAGATATCCCGCACTAATTCATGAAGTTTAATTTCATCACAAGAGGAGTCACCTTGATGAATATAAACCTGTGAATCTTTAGTAAGTAACCCATTAAAATAAGACCACGCCACTAATTTATTTAAGTAACGGTTATATTCTAACGGTTGATGACCAACAATATGTGCAAAATCGGGAGCCCGATTATAAAGATACCAACCACTACGATTAGCGCGTCCCGGTGGCACATAGATAAAGGTTAAATGAGGCTCGGATAAATCAGGAGAAATCTGTGGATTAACCAGGGTTACTTTACCCGGTAGCGCTTCAAAAGCGGCATAAAGCTTACGTGTTAATACACCAATATCTTGTGGACTAGCACTGACACTTAAGTTATTACGGCGCGCAAAACGAATAAGATTACGATAGCTTTGCATCATCGTATCTAATAATTCATTATGTGCGTTACGAACGCGCTCTATTTTCCAGCTATCACGATTATCTAATATCGCTAAACGTTCGTGATCCCACTGCCACTGCGTGACTAACTGAGATAATACTTGGCGTCGCCAACCTGCAGGTTCATTCTCATTTTTTTCATTAGATAATTTTTCACAAACTTTCAGGTAGAAACAGCGACGGATTAAATCAAGGCGGGTTAAATCATTAATCGAAACTAAATAGCGGGTTACGCGCTCAAGCATCATACAATATGCATCTAAACCGTAATTTACGATTTCACCACGATGAAGATGCTGTTTCATTTCTAATGCCAACAATTTGCCATTAGGGTAATCCGCGGAATAGGCTTCCAATAAAATACTTTTTAATACGGCTTTATAAGGTGAATCAACACTCTTATAGAGTTGCCACAGGCTTGCACCAAAATACTCTTCGGCAGAAAGCTCACCTAATCCACCTAAATCAAGCCATTCATTGGGCGTTAATACACCTTGGGCATAGAGTGAATTAACATATTCATCGTAATGGTACTCTTCTTCTACTGGTACCATCGTCCATAACAAACGTTTACCTGCAAGGCGAACAGCGGTACGGTAGAACTCATCAAGTAACAGGATATGCTGAGTTGAGCCGCAATCTTCCCCACCTAAGCTACCACTTGCATGATGACGGAAGCGATTCTCATCAATTAAGAAAAAAGTAACATCAATACCTAATTCTCCCGCCCATTGTTCTATCAGTAAACATTTACGTTGTAAACGCGCACGCTCATCTTGGTCCAGCCAAGATTGGTGACAGACCCAAATATCAATATCGGAGCAGTGACTTTGCCCAATCGAGGAAGTACTTCCCATCGAATAGATACCCGTAATAGGTAACTCTCCGCTGGTGTATCCATTCATTGGCTCATCACATGATGCATTAGTCAGCTTATTGACCCATTGACGTTGCACGTCATCAGGTTCAAAGAAACATGTACCATGAGGGACATTTCCTTGAATATAGCCTGGCAACTGAGGGTGGTGGTAATGCAGTAAAACAGGAATTAAACCATACACCTGTTTAAACACATCACTCATCGATGCAAATGCACGTTCCAGCCTGAGTTGATTAATCGCATCCAGCCGTTGCTTCAGTGTTTCAATATAAAGATACAAGAGTTTCGCCTGAACAATACTAAGAAAATAGTAGAATCTGAGTTTATAAATTACCGAGCTTTAATTATTCAATTATTAATAGATAAAACTTTACTAACAAAATCTCGGAAACGTGATCAATTTAACACCTTGCAAGCAAGGCGTAAAGAGGATCTCAAAATATAGCACCAAGATCTAAATTGCTTTTTTAGTCGCTTAATCGTATAAAGCAGAGCAAATAATGACTTTTATATCATAGAGATAGTCTATTTTACTTATAGAGAAAACATATAGAAAAAAGTGTTGTTCGGCCATAAAACAGCTAAAATCGACGAGTTACCTTGTGATAACAAGTTGAAAAAAATACTTACCTTTACCTAAAAAAGAGTAAAAAAATAAAAATAAACATAACTCGTTGATATATAATAACTATATATAGCATTGCTTTTTTCTATGAGTTATCTATAAAAATGAGTAAATAATAACAATATAAACAATAAAATTAATTAAAGACATATTCAAACTTCATCATTGTCTATTTAAATAAAATTTAAATTTTCATTATTTATTTAATTATTTTATTTCTTTTTTATTAATTAATATTTTTGTTAATTTTTTGGGTGGTTTTATATTATAGAAAAAATAGATAGAAAAGGGTCACCTTAAAATAATGGTTGTTTTATCAATGTGTTCAGAAAATTCTGTAAGTCTCTCCTTTCTCTCCTCTCACTATTGTTAAATAAATTAATTTAATGTTTAAATGTTGTAAATAACCACACTTTTTATATAGATATAAAACAGTAAAAAGATAAAAATAACGATTTTTACTATTTGTAATTCCCTTTTTTTATTTTTTACCTCACTAATATTGATTTAAAACCTCTTTATGTTTCATTGTTTCCTTACCACACCACGCCTTAACTGGAAAAATGAACCTTAAAGTGTTAAAACAAAGCCTTATTTATAAACAGAAATTATGCTAACTCGCTCGGAAGAGATAATAATATTATGTCAAAAAGTACCATCCGTATTGCTACACGCCAAAGCCCTCTTGCTATGTGGCAAGCGCTTTATGTTAAAGAACAACTACAAATCGCTCATCCGAGCTTAGTCGTTGAATTAGTACCGATGGTCACGAAAGGCGACATCATCTTAGATACCCCATTAGCGAAAGTGGGTGGTAAAGGGTTATTTGTCAAAGAGCTAGAACTAGCACTACTCAGCTCTCGTGCAGATATTGCCGTACATTCAATGAAAGATGTCCCCATTGATTTTCCTGAAGGTCTGGGATTGGTGACGATTTGTGAGCGAGAAGATCCCCGTGATGCCTTTGTCTCTAATCATTATGATTCATTAGAACAACTGCCAGCCGGAAGTGTCGTTGGTACCTCAAGCCTACGTCGCCAATGCCAATTAAAAGCACTGCGCCCCGATTTAATTATTCGTGATTTACGCGGTAATGTAGGAACCCGTTTAAGTAAACTCGATAATGGCGACTATGATGCTATTATTCTTGCTGTCGCGGGCTTAAAACGTCTTAAATTAACTGAGCGTATTCGTTCTTCTTTGTCTGCGGAACAATCTCTTCCTGCGGTAGGACAAGGTGCCGTTGGCATTGAGTGTCGCTTAGATGATCATGATACTCAAGCCTTATTAGCCGCCCTTAACCACGCAGATACTGCAACTTGTGTAAAAGCAGAACGCGCGATGAACACTCGCCTTGAGGGGGGTTGCCAAGTACCTATTGGTAGTTATGCTATTTGGCAAAACGGCAAAATTTGGCTACGAGCATTAGTTGGCTCCCCTGATGGTGAAACTATTTTACGTGGCGAACGCTTAGTATCACCTGAAGATGCAGAGCAAGCTGGTATTTCTCTTGCCGAAGAGCTACTAGATAAAGGAGCTAGAGAGATTTTAACCGCTGTATATCAAGGTAATACAGCGATATGAGTATTTTAATCACTCGTCCTAGCCCAGCAGGAGAACAACTTACGCAACGCTTAATTGATGCGGGAAAGCATGCTTTTCATGCACCTTTAATAGAAATAGCCGCGGGTAAAGAGCTTTCCATATTAGAAAACAAATTAAATAAGCTAAGTACGGGTGATTACCTTTTTTTACTTTCTAAAAATGCGGTGTGGTACGCAAACTGGCAACTAAATCAATTACAACAATCATGGCCAGATACGCTATTCTATTATGGAATAGGTCAAAGCACCGCTGAAGAGTTTCAGCAATTAACAGGACATTCTATACGTTATCCAGAATTTGGAGAAACCAGTGAAGACCTACTGGCCTTGTCTTCACTTCAACAAATAGAAAACAAGCGAGTACTACTACTAAGAGGCAATGGTGGTCGCGAACTACTTGCCACAACATTACGTCAACGCGGTGCAATTGTTGATGAATGTGAATGTTATCAGCGTCTATTTATTGATTATGTATCTGAAGAGTTTGCGCTAAAGTGGAAAAATGCCCAAGTGGATACCTTTGTGGTCACCAGTGGCGAAATGTTGCAACAACTCTTTTATCTAGTCGCTGGATCTGAAAAAGCATGGCTGTTAAACAGTCATTTAGTGGTGGTCAGTAAACGATTAGCAACAATAGCTAGCACATTAGGCTTTAAAAAAATAACCGTTGCTGAAAGTGCCAATAATGATGCTTTATTTCATGCATTAATATAGAACTTAAATGAGACGCCGATATGACGGAACAGAAAAATACGAATGAAAATGACTTGCAGAATGGTACATCAAAGGCTGATGACGATATCCGCTATCAAGAAGTAAAACCTGTAAACAATAAGCGTTCAGGTTTGATAGGGAGTGCCGTTGCGATCCTCGTTATTCTGGCAATCGGTGGTGGTCTTTATTATTACACCACTCAACAAGCGACTAAACTAAGTACAGAAAACCAATCGCTAAAATCACAATTGGCACAATTACAACAATTGCAAGATACTTATCAACAACGTTTTGACAATATTGACAGTCAGTTTAACTCACAAAAACTCACTATTGATAAACTGCAAAATGAACGCCAAGTTACTGAGCGTCAAATCCAAAATTTACAAACGCAATTTGCGGCTATCTCAAGTGCAGATGTAAAGAGCTGGCTATTAGCACAAGCTGATTTTATGGTAAAAATGGCGGGCCGCAAATTATGGAATGACCAAGATGTCGTCACAGCGGTAAGTTTATTAAAAGGCGCTGATAGTAGCTTAGCAGAAATGAATGACCCAAGCTTATTGGCCATTCGCCGCGCCATTAATGAAGATATTGGCAACTTAGCCGCGCTGAGCAAAATTGATAATGATGGTACTATTTTACAATTAAATCAGTTAGCTAATCAGGTTGATAACCTACGCTTATCTGGATTTGAGCGTGATGGCTCACCGATGGATAAAAATGATGAAGCCATTTCAGGCTCGCTTTCTGACTGGAAGCAAAACCTCAGTAAAAGCTGGAAAAGCTTTATGGATGACTTTATTACTATCCGTCGTCGAGACAGTACCGCTATTCCACTATTAGCTCCAAACCAAGATATTTATCTGCGAGAAAATATCCGCTCTCGTTTATTAATTGCATCTCAAGCGGTGCCTCGCCATCAAACAGAGATTTATCAACAATCATTAGAAGCGGTATCTACTTGGGTACGCGCCTATTTTGATACCACCGATCCGAATACAACGGCTTTCTTAGACAGTATTAATGAGCTTGAAAAGCAGCCTATTACTCTTGCAATGCCAACAGAATTAAAAAGCCTCTCTCTGTTAGAAAAACGAGTAGAAAAGCAGATCCGTAATTTGCTGACCCAAAACGAGACATCACAGCCAGAAGCGGTTGAAGCCAAAGATGCCGAAGCTACACAAGCCCCTTATGCGGTTGATGCAGCACAAGATAGTGCAACATCAGGAACAACGACATCAACAACCGTAGCACCACAAGGAGAATAAATTTATGTTCAAGATCTTACTCCTGTTTGTGGTATTGATTGCAGGGATAATCTTCGGCCCTGTATTAGCGGGTCATCAAGGTTATGTCTTTATACAAACCGATAATTGGGATATTGAAACTAGCGTTACCAGTCTTGTGATCATGTTTGTCCTACTGCAACTGATATTGCTCTTGCTTGGCTGGTGTTATCGTCGTTTTATTGGTACAGGCTCTAAAGCCTATAGTTGGTTCTCTTTGCGCAAACGCAGCCGAGCACGTAAACAAACACGGTTAGCATTAATGAAACTTGCGGAAGGTGATTTCAAACAAGTAGAAAAGCTGATGAGCCGCAATGCCGATTATGCGGAACAACCTGTAGTAAACTATTTACTAGCAGCAGAAGCAGCACAACAACGGGGTGATGAGTTTAGAGTACAGCAACATCTGGAGCGAGCTTCTGAGCTTGCTGATACCAATCAGTTACCCGTTGATATTACCCGAGTGCGCATTTTACTGGCACAAAATGAAAACCATGCTGCTCGTACTGGGGTTGATGAATTACTCAATCAAGTGCCTCGTCATCCGGAAGTATTACGCTTAGCAGAAACTGCGTATATACGTACAGAAGCTTGGCAAGCACTACTTGATATCATCCCTTCAATGCAGAAAATAGCCCTACATACAGATGATGAATTAGAGCAATTACGTCAACAAGCCTATATTGGGCTGATGGGACAGAAGATGTCCGAAAATGGTTGTGATGGACTGAAAAATTGGTGGAAGGCACAGCCTCGTAAGATCCAACATGATAATGGACTACGATTTGTATTAGCAGAACACCTTATTGAGTGCAACGATCCGCAAACTGCGCAGACGATCATTTTAGATGGGATCAAACGTCACTATGATGAACGCCTGATCTTATTGTTACCGCGCTTAAAAAACAGCGATCCAGACTCAATATTAAAAGTGCTTAACTCACTAATTAAACAACATGGTCCGACACCATTACTCAATAGCACCGTCGGTCAAATTGCCATGCAACAAGGGCAATGGGCACAAGCAGAAACAGCATTTCGCAATGCATTAAAACAGCGTCCAGATGTTCATGATTTTGCGTGGTTGGCTGATGTGCTAGATAAACAGAATAAATCAGTTGAGTCAGCCAAAGTACGCAAAGATGCGCTATTAATGACGTTAAAAAAAGACTCTGTTATTTTTGACGAGCCTAAAACAAATAAAGCACTGCAATAAATACATCATTTCATTTATTGACCAAAACCCTCAAACACAAAATTGAGGGTTTTTTATTACTTTTAAAAAGCGTGTTGAACCAGTAGTACTACTTCAAGACACAAAATTAAAAATAAATAGACCCAAGCGATACGATAAAAACGATAAGGTATCCCTTTGTTATTTTCATGTTGAAATGACAAATAATATTTTCTTGCTTGGTAAAACACCACGATATAAATCAGTGCGATCCCCTGACACAGAAAAGCGACATACTTCGCCCATGATTTTCCACCGATAATCAGCATGATCAGCGGGATCAAAAAAAACAATAATGGGCCAAACTTATCTATCAAAAAGAGCCTTTCTTGCGCAAGATACGCTTTTTGGTTATTTATCATCGTGATGCTACCCCCTATTTACCCTTGCGCTGGATAATAGCGTGATAGTGTTATCAATTCAAAAGGGATGAGATAAAAAACAGACAAAAAAACACCCGTATTAAAAAATACAGGTGCATAAAATATACAATCAGGTCTACAGACGGATGGTGCCTCACTCAACGTTTCGTCCTGTTGGTGATGAATGGTGTTTCATCGATAACGTGGACGTAGGCACCGATAATCGGCTCTGCATCATTCCTAGGTTTATGAAGTCATATGCTGTCATAAGGAGTGGAATGAGCATCTACAGAATAAGTAATGCATTTAGCGTGCCAACTTGTATTTTCCGCCAATAAAAAATTAATTCCCAAACAGCATAAAACTAACTAATTGAATTTTTTAGGCGCCTTCGCCTGTATGGCGTATTTAAAATATAAAAGATCAGAGAGCGTATTTTTATCAGGCTATTGTTAAATAAAAAAGAAAAAATAAATTTGCCAACTCGTCTCTGTTTCACGACAGTTAAGCGAACACCAGTATATAATATATAAAAATCATTGAGTTATATGTCACCTTTTAGCGACATCAAATTTGCCATGTGTTGTTTTTTACCGACAATAAAAAATATTTCATTTAAATTCATACGGTTACATAAATTATTTAACTTTCTCATGATGCTCTTTTTATGTAGTATAAAATCAGGCGGTAATACAAATTATTAATAATCTTTAACTAATATACTTACACTGCCCTGTAAACAAATAGCCTAATGATCTCCCTTTTTAAACTAAAAGAGCCAACAACCTGCTTTAATCATGAATCATAGATAAACGGTCTATTGTGCTTAGGACAGTAGCAAAAGGACAAAAGAGAAAGGACAAAAGGAAGATACAACAATATAAATGAAATAAGACAATATTGCTGTCAATAGCTTGATAATAAATGCAAAAAAGCCTCGATATATATCGAGGCTTTTTCTTATTGGTCGGCGAGAGAGGATTCGAACCTCCGACCCACTGGTCCCAAACCAGTTGCGCTACCAGGCTGCGCTACTCGCCGTCTGAATGACTGCTCTTATCTTGTTTATGGTGCGAAGGGGGGGACTTGAACCCCCACGTCCGTTAGGACACTAACACCTGAAGCTAGCGCGTCTACCAATTCCGCCACCCTCGCATAAACAAAAACTAAGATAAGATGGGGTGGCTAATGGGACTCGAACCCACGACAACTGGAATCACAATCCAGGGCTCTACCAACTGAGCTATAGCCACCATAACAGCTATCTTACTACTTCTACAACAACGCTCTTCACCGTAACTCTTAGCACGCTTTAATGGCGCGCCCGACAGGATTCGAACCTGAGACCTCTGCCTCCGGAGGGCAGCGCTCTATCCAGCTGAGCTACGGGCGCTTCACGCCGTTGCGGGAGAGGATAGTACGGATTTACGCACTGTCTGTCTAGTGCTTTTTGAAAAAAAAAGTTTGTTTGACGATAGTTTGTGCATTTCGTCGATAAATGGAGCGTTTTTACCCACTCAACGCCCCATTAGTATAATAATCAAACAATCAAGATACCAGTAAAGATTGCGATTTTTGCTATTTAACACTTATTGCCGACAAAAAATACTCACGCAACTTACAATTTATTGGAATAGTAATAACCAACAAATTTTAATAACTTAAATTGGCGCTTGATCCGGCTAGGTTGTGACAGTAAACGATATAACCACTCTAGGCCTAAATTTTGCCACGCTTTTGGCGCACGCTTAACATGTCCTGTAAAAACATCGTAAGTGCCACCTACGCCCATATATAACGCGTCTGGGTGTACTTGCCGACAAGCACGAATAAATAGCTCTTGCTTAGGTGAGCCCATGGCAATGGTCACAATCTTTGCCCCAGAAGCTTTGATACGTTCAAAAAGTGCATCTCTATCTTGTGGCGTAAAGTAACCATCTTGGCTACCGACAATATTCACATTCCATTGTGCCTTTAATTTACTTTCCGTCTGCGCCAATACCTGAGGTTTGCCACCAACCAAAAAGACCGGTGTGCCTTCTTTCCCGGCACGCTCCATTAAAGCTTCCCATAAATCGGCTCCCGCAATACGAGACACTTGTGCATCAGGATATTTACGTCGAATGCCGCGAACAACACTAATGCCATCGGCGTACAAATAATCCGCTTCATCTAATAACTGATTTAGGCCTTTATCTGTTTCTGCGGTTAAGATTTTTTCTGCATTAATCGCAATTAAAGAGCCACTTTTAATTTGCGCACCTTGATAAAGATAATCCAAAAAATGCGCCATATCTTTAAATCCCCAGATATTGTGCCCACGGATGGAATACTTCGGAATTGAATTTGTATCCATTACTTTTCCTTTTGTTCTAAACGAGGTTTATTGCGCACTTGATTAATAACATAGTGACGAACTAATCCTGCACTTTCAAATAACCAATACAGGAGTTTGGCTGCAATTAAACAGGCACCAAATACTAAACAGAAAAAGACCACGCGAGACACAAACGAATCAACGCCCTCACGCGCTAAAACAATCATGTTAAAAATAGCACCAAAGCAAAATGCTTGAAGAATGGCAGATTTGTAGCGATTGTGTTCATTTAAACCCTGCTGATAGAGCCAATCAAACCACTTAATAATAAGCCCAACAACCACCGCGCCTAAGGGGATAAATACAACGCCCCCCATCACCACCAAGGAGCCAATTAACGTTGGTGAAATGGCAAGTCCTGCATGATAATTAAGCACTTCCCAAGTAAAATAGTTTGCTGAATTTAGTACGACATCTGGTCTTTGTGGCCAAACCCATGAAGGGATAAACACATAAAAATCGCGAATAATAGGTGCGAGTCCTTGAAACTCGATTTTGTCGTAATTATTCAACAATAATGCAAGATTTTCCCAAGGAGAGAAGGTATCGCGAGTCAGATATAAAAAGGTATAAAAAGCTTCGGCACCACTGACATCAAGCCCGTAACGTTTTAGTGCTAACCAAAACATACCGACAATGCTCATCACACCTGCAGCAATTAACATCCATAAGGTTATCCAACCACGTACGATGCCAATAAATAAAAATAGTGCAAACGCAATAATGATATTTGCGCGTGTTCCCCCGACGATAACATAGGTCAAAATGCCAAAGCCGACCGTCGCACAAAGGAAAAAAAGCCAACGTTGTTGTGTGGGCTTTAAGAAATAGACCACCAGCATTGCAGGAATAAAAAAATAGAAAAAGCGTTTTAGCGCCACACCTGATACTTGGCTTGAAAAAATTTGGCTATATGTTTTCAACTTAAAGAGTAAGAAGCCATTTTGTAAGAAAAATATGCCCACAGTGACGATAGCAATTAACGCTAACAGTATCCAAGTTAGGTTGGTCTCTACCCGATTCATCGTAAATAACGGCCTAGAAGGCTCGCTAGAGGCTTTTCTTAATCTTACCTTATAAGTGACATAATAAATCGCATAAAAGCTAGTAGCGGCTAATAGAGCGTGTAATAAGGCATCGACAGGAACAACTGCCACATCAAACTGAAAGACTAATAAACAAGTTAATGGAAAGCCAAAATAGAATGTCAGCAAATAAAGCATGGAAAAGAAGACATTAAAATTAAAGCGTACCCGACGAAACTCTTGGTAGGTCAGTAATAAAATAAACCCCAACGAGATAAAGTAGACAAGGGTTAATCCCCCCAATTGCGCCAATGTCATTGGGTGTCTCCTGTGCTCATCTCAATCAATTGCTTCCAACCTTGGATAAAATTAGGTGCAAAGAAGGTAATATTCTTCCTATCCAGTAGCAATAATTGACGTTGCGCTTCTTCAATTAACGCCACATCAAGTTTATCACCAGAGAAGAAAACGGGAACACTTTGCTCTGTTAAGTCTTGCCAAAATGGATTTTGACGGCTAATCACAAAAGGGATCCCAAATTGGATCAACAGGCATAACGTACCAATACCCTGCTGACGTTGGAAAATAAAATAACCTAAATCACAGGTTTTTAAGAGTGCGAGATAATCATCAAAGGCAAGATTATGTCGTAATATCTCAACGTGTTCTGTTGGAAATAAGTTTGTCGCTGCATCAGATACTTGCTGAATATAATCCTCGTTATTAGCGGGATATCCCATAGGAATGATCACTTTTGCTTTATGACCAAATTGTTCAGCAATCGCATTTAAAGCATCGATATGGCGGTTAGATTTATCGCCTGAGTTACCTAATACAATAGTAATATGCTGAGGATCAACGGCCTTCTTTTCTGTAAGCGTCAACGCCGGATCCATTCTTGTTGGGAAATAGAGCAAATTCGCGGGGATATTAACATTTGATTGAGCAAAATAATTTAGATCACCCCGTGTACCAAACACACGTCCAACCCGTTTTTGCGCAAGTTTACGCAATAGATAAAACAGTCTAAATTTTAATTGCTTAGCATCCTGATAAAGATCAGCACCCCAAATATGCCACCAGAATTGATGACGTTTAATTTTGCCCATCAATAAAGCAAGCCAAATAGGCGCATTAAATTGCCCCAGAAATAGAAAACGTTGTTTTCTATCTGCTTTAGCTAATGCTACCACTCTCTGCGCGACTTGTTTTTTATCCGCTAAACACTCAATCTCTAAATGAGGATAAAGTGATGATAACGAGTTATCTTTACTGGCAACGATAAAACGAGGTTTATACGTTAATGCCGCCTCAGTCACGAGGTGGTCGTTAAAAAAGCGTAACATTGTGTTGTTATGATGCACAATGTCTGAACCTAGTACGTAAATCAAAGTTGTCATTTGCGCCTGCAATAAATCACGAAAACAGAACTACAGAGAAGGAAGTAAATAATATAGGTTGCCATATAGGCTTGAGCTGCACCTAAAGCACCATGTTCAGGAATAAGCCAGCGTGAAAAAAGCGTTAATAAGGCAAATTGGCTCACTTCTGTCAGAATATAAAAACGCAAAGCAGCCTTTGCAATCACCAGATAGCCAAAAACATAAGCCCCTACTTTCAACACATCACCAACCAGTTGCCAAGCAAATAACTCTCGCATAGCGATAAATTTTTCAGAAAATAGCAACCAAATGGCAAAATCTCGCAATAACCAAACCATAAAACTAGCCACTGCCACCGCTGGCAAGACGAATTTCAGTGACTTGGTTATCTCTTTGGCTATCTCACTTTTTTGCGTTAATCGTGAAAGTGTGGGTAATAAGTAAACAGAAAATGATGCTGTAATAAATTGTAGATAAGCATCCGATATACTGCTAACCCCTTGCCAAATGCCAACATCATCCCAGCTATAATGTTCTGCTAACAAGTTACGCATCATGATATAAGCGACGGGTAAAGTGATAGAAGTCAGTAGCGCCATAATGGTAAATTTACCAAGATGACTAGCGATAGCCTTATCCCAACTTGGTTTTAATTCACTGAGAGCAAAACGCTTACGTTTTATTAAGATAACCATCGCTGGCAATAAAATCAGTGCAGGTACTAAAGCTAAGCCAATTAATGCACCATGATAACCGGCAATGAGATAACAGAGATAATAGGCAATAACACCAATTAAACTTCCCGCAATAATCGCTAAAGCGTTTCCAGATGCATCTCGATAACCTTTTAATATCGCCAGAAAATAGTTGGCATAGGCAATACCCATCTGAATAAAGGCAACCATTCTGACAATATCTAGATATTGCAGATAGTCATCACCAAATAAAACGCGACTAATTGGTGTGGTAAAAATAAGAAATAAAATGGCAAGTAGTGTAGAAAACAGCAATATCATTGATGATGATGTACCCAACACATTTTTGCGTTGTATTGCATCATCTTGATATTGCGCAATCAATTTTGTTACACCATTAAAAATACCCGCCCCTGACAGTACACCAAGAACGGTAATTAATTGGCGGAAGTTACCCGCAAGTCCCACTCCGGAGGGACCAAAGGAGACCGCCAATAACTTTACGACCAACAGGCCAGCCCCGATTTTTATCAAGGTTGACCCAGCTGTCCAAATTGAAGCTTTAGCTAACGACATATCAAGCAAAGAAATGACGAATATGATGAATAACGGTTTGCTGCTCTTCTTCAGTCATGTTGTAGAACATCGGTAAGCGCACCAAGCGTTCACTCTCTTGTGTAGTGAAAATATCTTTACCATCAAAACGACCAAACTTCATTCCGGCAGGACTCGTATGCAGTGATACATAGTGGAATACCGTTAAGACGCCCTGTGCTTTCATATACTCATTAAAAGCCGTACGCTGCTCTATATCATTAAGTTTAATATAGAACATATGGGCATTATGCTCTAAACCGTCTGGTACAACAGGCAATGTTAACAAACCTTGTTCGGCTAACGGCGTTAATGCATCGTAATAGATTTGCCAGAATGCTAAACGACGTTCATTAATTTTATCGGCTTGTTCGAGTTGCGCCCAAAGATAAGCGGCTTGCAAATCAGACAGCAAATAGCTAGAGCCAATATCACGCCAAGTGTATTTATCAACTTGCCCACGGAAAAATTGACTACGATTGGTGCCTTTTTCACGGATCACTTCCGCACGATTAATTAAAGCCGGATCGTTAATCAGTGTTGCCCCACCTTCACCACCTGATGAATAGTTTTTCGTCTCATGAAAGCTATAGCAACCAATATGACCGATAGTTCCTAAGGCTTTACCTTTATAAGTCGACATTACCCCTTGCGCAGCATCTTCAACGACAAACAGGTTATGCTTTTTGGCGATCGCCATAATGGTATCCATTTCACAGGCAACACCTGCGTAATGAACGGGCACTATCGCACGCGTTTTCTCCGTAATCGCCGCTTCAATTTTTGTTTCATCAAGGTTCATGGTGTCTGGACGAATATCGACAAACACAATAGTTGCACCACGTAAAACAAAGGCGTTCGAAGTCGAAACAAAAGTGAAACTCGGCATAATCACTTCATCGCCGGGTTTGATATCCAGAAGGATAGCCGCCATTTCTAACGATGCTGTACAAGAAGGTGTTAACAGCGTCTTATGACAATGAAATTGTTCTTCTAACCACTTTTCACATTTTTTTGTGAAGTTGCCATCACCACAGAGCTTGCCACTTTCCATCGCCTGTTTCATATACTCTAATTCTGTGCCAACAACGGGTGGTTTATTAAACGGAATCATATTATCCCCTGTATAACCAATAAGTAGTGCTATCAATTAAAGCACCGCTTTGTGTATATAAACGCGAAGCTGCAATATTGCTAATTTGTGTTGCAACATAGAGGGTTGATAGACCTTGCTGTTGACACCAATACTTCGCCACCGACATCAGTTGCTTACCAATGCCTTGTCCTGTTCTATTGGGCATTACAGCAAGTAATCCCACTCTTGCTTCACTCTCAGAAATCCGACGTAATGTTACAAACCCTGTAACCTTATTTTCGCGATCCATCGTCAATAAACAGCTATCATCGAAAGTGCCTAAAACCGCTTTTTTTACCCATAATGCATAAAAACGGCTGCTATCACCTTCTTGATACCATGGCGCTCGAAAGCGACTTTGTACAAAAGCCGCAGAAGCCGTTGTCATTAATAATGGGATATCAGTTTCATTGGCAGTGCGAAAATGTATTTCAGCAATATTTTCACAAGCATTTTCTGTGCCAATTGGCAATTTGAAATCTATTTCACCTTCAGCGAATTGAAATCCTAATTGCGTTAAGTTATCAATCAGTAGAAGATCATAGGAAGCAACTTTGGCATGAACAACCGTAAATTGCTCAAGCCTATCTTGTGTTAAAACAGGCGCTTGAGCACTAAACTCAAGACGGCCTGTATTGAGGGAGAAAAAATCGCTCTCCCACTCAAGATAATTAATATTGGCGAGGACGGACATGTAATAAATCCAATAGATAGCGGCCATAACCTGTTTTGGCGAGTGATTTTGCGCTTTCTCTGACTTGTTCGTCAGTTAACCAACCATTACGCCAAGCGATCTCTTCCAGACACGCCACTTTAAAACCTTGACGTTTTTCAACGGTTTGTACAAAAGTACTGGCTTCAATTAAACTATCGTGAGTCCCCGTATCTAACCAAGCAAAACCGCGTCCCAATAGCTCCACATTAAGCTCACCACACTCAAGGTACATCTGATTAATCGAGGTTATCTCAAGCTCACCACGAACAGAAGGTTTCACCTTTTTCGCAAAATCAACCACGCGGTTATCATAGAAATAAAGCCCAGTGACCGCCCAATTCGATTTAGGCTGTTGAGGTTTTTCTTCTATTGACAGCACTTTGAAATCATCATCAAATTCAACAACACCGAAGCGCTCCGGATCCATCACTTGATAACCAAATACTGTTGCGCCCCGCTGACGTTGAGCAACTTGTTTTAGTTTGGGGCTAAACCCTTGACCAAAATAGATATTATCGCCTAAGACTAAACAACAGTGCTCATCACCAATAAACTCATCCCCTAAAATAAAGGCTTGAGCTAAGCCATCAGGAGATGGCTGAACTTTATATTGCAGATGGACACCAAATGCAGAGCCATCACCCAATAAACGTTGAAATGAAGTGAGATCATCAGGAGTGGTGATAATCAAAATATCACGAATTCCCGCTAACATAAGTACTGAGAGCGGATAATAGATCATGGGTTTATCATAGATAGGTAACAGCTGTTTCGATACCCCTTTCGTTATCGGATGTAAGCGTGTACCAGAGCCACCCGCTAAAATAATACCTTTCATCATTTATCCTTCACGTAATCAATCACCCAGTCCTAAACGCTCTCCTGCATAAGAGCCATCTAGTACTCGTTGCCACCAAGTTTGGTTATTTAAATACCACAATACAGTCTTACGAATACCTGACTCAAAGGTCTCTTGTGGTTTCCAACCTAACTCTGCTGCAATTTTAGCGGCATCAATAGCATAGCGTAGATCGTGACCCGGTCTGTCTTTTACATGGGTAATTAAATCAACATATTTCGCCACACCAGCAGGTTTATTAGGATGCAACTCTTCGAGCAATTCACAAATAGTTGTCACTACATCAATATTACGGCGTTCATTATGACCACCAATATTATATGTTTTACCCGGTTGAGCCGTTGTTGCCACTAAATACAATGCACGGGCATGATCTTCAACATAGAGCCAATCGCGAATTTGTTCACCTTTGCCATAAACAGGCAGTGGTTTTCCTGAAATTGCATTCAAAATAATCAGCGGGATTAATTTCTCAGGAAAATGATAAGGGCCATAGTTATTTGAACAATTGGTGATCAATGTTGGCAAGCCATAGGTACGCAACCATGCTCGTACAAGGTGGTCACTGGATGCTTTAGAAGCTGAATAAGGGCTACTTGGTGCATAAGGTGTCGTTTCAGTAAAGAAATCATCCGTTCCTTCTAAATCGCCATACACTTCATCAGTTGAAATATGGTGGAAACGAAATGCCGCTTTTTTATCTTCAGGTAATACTGACCAGAAATGACGTGCAGCTTCTAATAAGGTGTAAGTACCAACAATATTAGTTTCAATAAACGCTGCAGGCCCATCAATAGAGCGGTCAACATGGCTTTCCGCGGCTAAATGCATCACGATATCTGGTTGATATTGCGCAAATAGACTATCAAGTGCAGCGCGATCGCAAATATCAACCTGTTCAAACGCGTAACGTTCACTGTTCGCCACAGGGGCAAGTGACTCTAAATTTCCCGCATAAGTCAGTTTATCTACCACGACGACACTGTCATTGGTGTTATCAATAATATGTCTAACAACCGCGGAGCCGATAAAACCGGCGCCGCCTGTGACTAAAATACGTCTCAACGCCATACTCCTTTTGTATCGACAATCCATTTTTGGGTAACTTGGCTACCAGGTATCGCTTTAAACTGTTGATGGTCGACTAACATTAAAACAATATCCGCCTCTTTTAATGCCTGCTCTGTAGAGACTAATTCAGTGATACCTTTTAATTTAGTCGGTAATTCATGAATATTTGGCTCCACAGCAAATGTTTTCCCACTATGCCAGTTAGCAACTTGTTGGGTGATATTCATTGCTGGACTTTCACGTAAATCGTCAATATTAGGTTTAAAGGCTAAACCAAAGCAGGCAATTTTGATCTCGTTAGCACGTTTACCGGTTTCAGTTAAACAATCCGCCACAGCGGCTTTAACTTGGTCGATAACCCATACAGGTTTGCCATCATTGACCAAACGGGCAGTATGAATTAAGCGTGATTGTTTAGGATTTTGAGACACGATAAACCAAGGATCAACGGCAATACAGTGTCCACCGACACCAGGACCCGGCTGTAAAATATTCACGCGAGGATGACGATTAGCCAAACTAATTAGCTCCCACACATTAATATCTTGGTCAGCACAAATCAGGGATAACTCATTAGCAAATGCAATATTCACGTCACGGAAGCTATTTTCTGTTAGCTTACACATCTCTGCAGTACGGGCATTAGTGATAACACATTCACCTTCAAGGAAAATTTTGTATAACTCGCTGGCACGCTCTGATGATTTACGGTTCATGCCCCCCACAACACGGTCATTGCGGATAAGTTCAACCATCACTTGTCCTGGCAATACACGCTCAGGGCAATAAGCGATATCAATATCGGCATTTTCACCTTGTTGATGTGGGAAAGTTAAATCCTCACGAGCCTGCGCAAGCCACTGTGACATTTGTTCTGTTGTTCCAACGGGTGAGGTTGATTCTAAAATAATCAAATCACCTTTCTTAAGTACAGGTGCTATTGAACGCGCAGCGGCTTCAACATAAGCCAGATCGGGTTCATGTTCGCCTTTAAAGGGGGTTGGAACTGCAATAAGGTAAGCGTCTGCGGGTTGTGGTGTGGTATAGGCTTTTAAATGCCCTTCTTCAACGGCTTGTTTTACCACTTTATCCAGATCAGGTTCAACGATGTGAATTTGACCTTTATTAATGGTATCAACAGCGTGTTGGTTAACATCCACACCAATAACACTTTTTTTACGAGAGGCAAAAGCTGCCGCTGTTGGTAATCCAATGTAGCCGAGGCCGATAACAGAAATAGTTTCAAAACTCATAATGTCACCTGATTATTTTTCAATGCTTCAAGAATACGTTGGCAGGCATGACCATCACCATAAGGATTTGTTGCTTTACTCATTTGGTGATATGCGTTTTCGTCTGTCAATAAAGAGGTTACTTCGCTAACAATACGTTTAGTATCTGTACCCACTAAACGCACAGAACCCGCTTCAACTGCTTCAGGGCGCTCTGTTGTATCGCGCATAACAAGAACAGGTTTACCTAATGAAGGCGCCTCTTCTTGAATACCACCTGAATCAGTTAAAATAAGGTAAGCGTGGTTCATTAAATAAACAAAAGGCAGGTAATCTTGCGGTTGAATTAATTTAATATTATTAATTCCATGCAGAATACGCTTTACGGGTTCACTTACATTAGGATTCAAGTGAACAGGATAGACAACTTCAACATCGGGGTGAGCCAATGCAATCTCTGCTAATGCTTGGCAAATGCGCTCAAAACCACCCCCAAAGCTTTCTCTGCGATGTCCCGTAACTAAGATCATCTTTCTTTCTGGCTGAATAAAGGGATATTGCACAGCAAGTTCATCGAGCAGGGTTTGATTTCCCATCACTCGCTCGCTAACCCAAAATAGCGCATCAATAACGGTATTGCCGGTAACAAAAATATTTTTATCCGCAACCGCTTCTCGCACCAGATTTAACTTTGCAGTTTCAGTGGGAGCAAAATGGTACATCGCCAAATGGCCGGCAATTGTCCGATTCGCTTCTTCTGGCCAAGGAGAATAGAGATTACCGGTACGTAATCCCGCTTCAACATGACCGACGGGGATTTGTTGATAAAAAGCAGCAAGGCTTGCCGCCATAGTGGTGGTTGTATCACCATGTACTAACACAACATCAGGTTGAAATGACGCTAGAACAGGTTTTAAACCTTCTAAAATGCGACAGGTTATATCTGTTAAATCTTGTCCTGGTTTCATAATATTGAGATCATAATCTGGTTTGATCTCGAAAAGATTTAATACCTGATCAAGCATTTCTCGATGTTGGGCCGTAACACAAACTTTCGCCTCAAACGAATCATCATTTGCTAAAGCGTGCACTAAAGGTGCCATTTTGATCGCTTCAGGGCGTGTGCCAAAAACAGTCAACACTTTCACAGTGGCTCTCTTTTTTCTTTGTTATATTGCTTATTTTTGGGAAAGCAATATGCCCTTATTCTCAGGGGCATCAGGTGAAAATACACCTGATGTCTCGTTATTATTAAAATGATAAAAAGGTAATAATGATTATTTTTTTAATGAACTACGTCTGACTAATGCCACACCCGCGCCCACTAAAACACCAATAGCACCCCAAAGCACCATCATAAAGGCACGGCGAGGACTATCTCGTTTCACAGGATCTTCAGGTGTACGTAAGAAACGGTAAGTTTGGAAGTTATCTTGTAATTTAGCACCTACCGCGAGGGTGGATAACATTGCCGTATTTTGATCATAATCACTATCAAAATCTGGTCCTGTTGCCATTAATGTTTCTAACTGTGATTGCAATAAAGGCACGCCGAGTAGAAACAGCTTCGAATCCGGTAATTCATCTATCGCAATCGAGGTCTGTTTTTGAGAAATACCTTGTTTCTCAGCAACTTTAATCGATTGTTTGAGTAAATTAATTTGTCGTTGATAAGCAGCTTGAGCGGCCATTTCTTGGCGTTTCACTAAGGCTTTCATCGATTGTGTTCGAGTTGCCCATGCGGCAATCACTTCTTCATTTAGATGCTCTGCCGCACGTTTATTCGCAAAAGCGATATATTCATTGAGCAGTTGACTCGAATCGTTGGCCGTTTCAGCAATGAGTTTCAATTGATCATTAACCAATTTCTTCTCATCAGCCGGTGTAAATTGAATATTATTGATGAGCTCATCTAATAATGCCGCGTCTGCTTGCGCATCATTTTCTTTACGTTGTTTGTAATAATCCGTTTGCAGCCAAAACTCACGTCGTGTATCAAAAGCTGAAATCTGTGTTACAAACTCTTGATAAGCTTCATCAGGGATACTTAACTGAGAAACAGTTACAGACGGATTAATTTGCGTATCAAGATTACGTAAGAACTGAGACTGAGAATAATAACTACCTAAATTATTCACAGTAGGTCTCTCTGTCATCGCAATAGCGCTCCATTTAGGTTGCATCAAGTAAGATGCCCCTAATGCAATCAGCGCAAAAAGCAGCGCGAACCCTATTATCCAGCGTTTTCCTGACCATAGTGCACAACAAAGACCTCGAATATCGAGTTCATTATCGGGTGAAAACCCCTGTCGGGAGACGTTATTTTCCGAGTTCATCACGTTAAAAGACCTCTGCTTATTTAATGCTTAAGTTGTGTCGCTTTACGTAGGCGACGTTTATATCGTTTAATAAAACGAGCGACTCGCCACGCGCGTTTAATGCAATAACCGTACATAACAAAAGCAAGCAAAAACAATGCCAACATTACCCATTCTGGTACAAAAGATAAGTTTTCACCAATAATACCAATAGCGGCCAACACCGCGGCTGCAAGCGTGATCAAAACAAAAGCTTGGCGAGGGGTAAAACCTGCTCGCATAATTAAATGGTGGATATGTTGACGGTCTGGTGAAAAAGGACTCATTCCTTTACGTAAACGGCGGTACATAATTGCCACCATATCCATAAGAGGAATAGCAATGATCCATAATGCAGTAACCGCATTGATTGGATGAGGATCAACTTGAGTAGAGGAAATTAATAGCCAAATAATAGTAAAGCCTATTAGCGTACTTCCCGCATCGCCCATAAAGACTTTAAATTTTTTACCACAAACACCAAGGTTTAACATGATATAAGGTAAAATCGCGGCAATAAATGAGAAGCACCAAAACGCAAGTGCAGAGCTTCCACTTTGGTAAAGTAAAATACCCAGCGCACCAAACGAAACGCAAGAAAGACCGCCTAATAAACCATCAATACCATCCACCATATTAAAGGCATTGATTGCAGCCCAAACAGCAAATAGCGTGACGATATAACCAAAAGGCCCTAAATGCATATCCCAAGGCCCAAAAGCATGACCAAGTGATTCAAGTTTTAAACCACCGAATACCATCATAGCAATACCCACTAACGCTTGGATAGTTGCCCTGATTTTGACACTGATATCATAACGATCATCAAGCGCACCGATAAAAACAAGTATCCCCGCACAAATCAAATACAGCTCTTTGTGAGGAATGTAGATATCTGAAACATAAAAAGCGAAAACAATACCAAAATAGACTGAAATCCCACCTACAAGGGGGATCAACCCATGATGTCGTTTACGATAGTTAGGTTTATCTACGAGTCCAATCTTCTTTGCCACCTTACGAGCTACAAATAGGAAAGCGAAAGAAAATAGGAACACGTAAAAAACATTTGTGCTCATTTTTAGTATATCCACAGTACTGTTCTCTATAATAAATATAGCTGGTTATTTACCCATCCATGTGTTTTTTATTCTTTCTCCAGCTTGTACCACGACGAGTTTACTCAGTAACCCACCACCCTTTATCAATAATAAATTTTCCTTAACTATTTTTATTGATGTTATCGCTATTTTTATTAAAACTATAAATATGCAATATACATACCAAATTATCATTTTGCGATGATAATAAAAGACCTAAGTCCAATGTAAAAAAAACGCCACTGACTTGTGGCGTTTTTATCATATCGTTAATTACACAAAGTAAATGAGTTTAACAACCTCTAAATTGGTGTGATATCACTTATTTTTCTATCATCAACACAATTTTTTCTTTTTTTGTTGTCTCTCTCAATTTTGTAATAACACTTTATGAGCGTTTCATAAAGTCGAAGAATTCTTCATTTGTTTTTGTCATCGCTAATTTATTAATGAGGAATTCCATTGCATCAATCTCACCCATTGGATGGATAATTTTACGCAGGATCCACATTTTTTGTAACTCATCTTGCGATGTCAGTAATTCTTCTTTACGTGTTCCTGAACGGTTGTAATCAATTGCTGGGAATACTCGTTTTTCTGCAATCTTACGCGACAGGTGTAATTCCATATTACCTGTACCTTTAAACTCTTCGTAGATAACTTCATCCATCTTAGAGCCAGTATCAACCAATGCAGTCGCAATAATGGTTAAACTACCACCTTCTTCTACATTACGAGCAGCCCCGAAGAAACGTTTTGGACGATGTAGCGCGTTCGCATCCACACCACCGGTTAATACTTTTCCTGAAGAAGGTACTACGGTGTTATAAGCACGGGCTAAACGAGTAATAGAGTCTAATAAAATGATAACGTCTTTTTTATGTTCTACTAAACGCTTGGCTTTCTCAATAACCATTTCCGCTACTTGCACATGACGAGATGCTGGCTCATCAAAGGTAGAGGCAATAACTTCACCTTTAACTAAACGTTGCATCTCTGTGACTTCTTCAGGACGTTCATCAATAAGAAGTACCATTAATACGCAATCAGGATAGTTATGAGCAATGTTGGCCGCAATATTTTGTAGCAACATTGTTTTACCCGCTTTTGGTGGGGCAACGATTAAACCACGTTGTCCACGACCAATAGGTGCAGCCAAGTCGAGTACACGGGCAGTTAAATCTTCGGTAGAACCATTACCACGTTCCATACGTAAGCGGTTATTAGCATGTAATGGTGTTAAGTTTTCAAAGAGGATTTTACTGCGGGCGTTTTCTGGTTTGTCAAAGTTAACTTCATTCACTTTAAGGAGGGCAAAATAGCGTTCACCTTCTTTAGGTGGGCGAATTTTCCCTGCTATGGTATCACCAGTGCGAAGGTTAAAACGACGGATTTGACTTGGAGAAACATAGATATCATCTGGGCCAGCAAGGTAGGAACTGTCTGAGGAACGTAGGAAGCCAAAGCCATCCTGTAGTATTTCCAGCACTCCATCACCGAAAATATCTTCTCCACTTTTGGCATGTTGCTTCAAGATAGAGAAAATGATGTCTTGTTTTCTCATTCGAGCTAGGTTCTCTAGCCCCATATTTTCGCCAAGTGCTATCAGTTCTGATACCGGCGTATTTTTTAATTCGGTAAGATTCATAATGGTGGGTTCTTAATAACTCGGGGTAACTCTCGAACTATGAACGTGAATAGTATAACAGCGAATCGCTGTCAGTTTCGTCATGTGTAAAATTACAGATTACTACTTTATAACATCAGTATAAACATCGTGATAATGTTAGAAAGCATGTTAATGCTATATAGACCAGTCACAACACTGTCCCCAGAAAGTGACATCCATTGCCGTAACAAGATGATTGTACTTTCAGTTATGGGTTAGGAACATATATAGAAAAATTATATTCCTTGAATACTATAGATTATTCTAAGACAACCGGACTGGTTAGATGAATTCAGATTACTTATAGTTTATTCAAATACAATATTCAAATAGTTTATATCAAAGCTCTAACAATCTGAACCTGATATTTAATATCTCAGACTTATTAACCATGTCATATCATATGACCAATAAAATCCGCTATATTATGTAAGTAAGTGGCGCTAACTTATCATGCTTCGAAGCGGACGTCTAGCGGTCAGTAACAGAAATACCAACAAGATCTAAACGTCCTTCGTTATTTTGGTGCTTTAAATCAAATTAGATGTTTTCGTCTAAGAACTCTTTTAATTGAGTTTTTGACAATGCACCAACTTTAGTCGCAGCAACTGCACCATTTTTGAATAAAATCAGTGTAGGGATACCACGAATACCGTATTTTGGTGCTGTCGCAGGGTTTTCATCGATATTTAGCTTCGCAACTGTTAATTTACCCGCGTATTCTGTTGCAACTTCATCTAGAATAGGAGCAATCATTTTACATGGGCCGCACCATTCAGCCCAGAAATCAACGAGCACGGGGCCGGTTGCTTGTAATACATCAACATCGAATGTGTTGTCAGATAAGTGAAGGATTTTATCGCTCATTGTTCTACTCCAAAGAATAATATTGACCGTACCAGTGTAACATTAAATAACAAAAGACTATCAGCATTTCAGCGGATATCCTTTTGTAATGCAACCTATAACTGATATTCTATTACATTATGAGCAAAACATATTTGACAGAAAAGAAGTTTTCCGACTTCGCCTTGCATCCAAAAGTGATAGAAGCCCTTGAGAAAAAAGGGTTCTCTAATTGTACACAAATTCAGGCATTGACGTTACCTATCACTGTGAAAGGTCATGACATTGCTGGGCAAGCCCAAACAGGAACAGGAAAAACGTTGGCGTTTTTAACCTCGACGTTTCATTATCTTTTAACTCACCCTGCAAAAGAAGGGCATGAAAAGAATCAACCTCGTGCACTGATTATGGCGCCAACGCGCGAATTAGCTGTGCAAATTTATACAGATGCACAACCTTTAGCACAAAGCACTGGTGTTAAAATGGGTCTAGCCTATGGTGGAGATGGCTATGACGAACAACTTAAAGTATTAAATAACGGTGTAGATATCGTTATCGGTACCACGGGTCGTTTAATTGACTATGTAAAACAAGGTCACATTAATCTTAACGCTATTCAAGTTGTCGTACTTGATGAAGCAGACAGAATGTACGATCTGGGCTTTATTAAAGATATTCGCTGGTTATTCCGTCGCATGCCAAATGCCGCAGAGCGTATGAATATGCTCTTTTCCGCCACACTCTCATATCGTGTCAGAGAGTTAGCTTTCGAGCAGATGAATAACCCTGAATATGTAGAAGTTGAACCTGAACAAAAAACTGGGTTTAGCATAAAAGAAGAGCTGTTCTATCCTTCTAATGAAGAAAAAATGCGTCTTCTGCAAACCTTAATTGAAGAAGAGTGGCCAGAGCGCTGTATTATTTTTGCTAACACCAAACATCGTTGTGATGATATTTGGGCGCATCTTGCCGCAGATGGACACCGCGTAGGTCTATTAACAGGTGACGTGCCACAGAAAAAACGTCTGCGTATCCTAGAAGATTTTACCCAAGGTAATATTGATATTCTTGTGGCAACCGATGTTGCAGCTCGTGGTCTTCATATACCTTCTGTAACACATGTCTTTAACTATGATTTACCTGATGACTGTGAAGATTATGTACACCGTATAGGTAGAACTGGACGTGCGGGTAAAAGTGGTAACTCAATTAGCTTAGCCTGTGAAGAATACGCGTTGAATTTACCGGCGATTGAGACCTATATTCAACATGCTATTCCTGTTAGTAAATATAACAGTGATGCATTATTAACTGATTTACCTGAGCCAAAACGTCGTCATCGTCCTCGTCAAGGTCAGCCTCGTCGTAATAATTCGGCACCTCGTAGAGGAAATAATACTCAACGTAATAACCGTAATAAACGCCCGAGTCACTCATAAATTATGCTGAAATCCTCATCACTTTATGCTGCTATCGATTTAGGCTCTAACAGCTTTCATATGTTAGTCGTTCGTGAAATCGCGGGATCTATCCAAGTATTATCTCGCGTTAAACGTAAAGTCAGACTTGCTGCTGGCCTAAATAAAGAAAACGAGCTGTCAGAGCAGGCTATGGAGCGTGGTTGGCAATGCTTGCGACTGTTTTCTGAATATCTCAGAGATATTCCCGCAGAACAAATCCGAGTCGTTGCAACTGCGACCTTACGTATTGCTAAAAATGCAGATATTTTCGTCGCTAAAGCGTCTGAAATATTAGGCAATACGGTTCATGTTATCAGTGGTGAGGAAGAAGCACGCCTTATCTATCGTGGTGTTGCCCATACAACGGGTGGTGCAGAACAGCGCTTGGTGGTAGATATTGGTGGCGGTAGCACAGAATTAGTCACCGGTACGGGGGCTAAAACGACACAGCTAATGAGTTTGAGCATGGGTTGTGTAACATGGCTAGAGCGCTATTTTAGCGATCGCTCATTAACAGAAGAAAACTTTGCTCAAGCACAACAGGCAGCAAAAGCTATCCTTGCACCTGTGGCAGAAAAACTTATCCAACAAGGTTGGCAGGTTTGTGTAGGGGCATCGGGCACCGTTCAAGCATTACAAGAGATCATGATTGCTCAAGGAATGGATGAATTAATTACCTTACCTAAATTAGAGCGACTGAAACAAAAAGCCATTGAGTGTGGCAAGCTTGAAGAGTTAGAAATCGAAGGCCTTACTTTCGAAAGAGCGCTTGTTTTCCCTAGCGGATTAGCCATTCTGATCGCTATTTTTGAAACCCTGCATATTGAAAATATGATCTTAGCCGGTGGTGCACTACGTGAAGGCTTAGTCTACGGTATGTTGCATTTACCTATTGAGCAAGATATTCGTCAACGTACTTTGCGTAATATTCAGCGCCGTTTCCAAATTGATATTGAGCAAGCCCATCGTGTTCAACAATTAGCAGAGCATTTTTTCATTCAAGTCAGTAAAAGTTGGCAATTAGATAATCGCTGTCGAGAGCTACTTTCCAGCGCTTGTGCCTTACATGAAATCGGCTTAAGTGTTGATTTTCGCCAAGCGCCTTCACATGCCAGTTATTTAGTTTCCCACCTTGATTTACCTGGTTATACACCCGCGCAACGACGTTTAATCGCCTCATTTTTAAGAAATCAGAAGGGGATTATCGATCTCGCACCTTTGAATCAGCAAAATGCGCTACCGATAAATCAAGCATACCGCTTGGTACGTTTACTTCGCCTAGCAATTATTTTTGCCAGTCGTCGTCGTGATGATACTTTACCTGCACTGCGTTTACGTACGGAAGATGAAAAATTAATCATTACCTTGCCACATCAATGGATCGCTGAACATCCTTTACGTGCGGAAAATCTTCATGAAGAGATACAGTTACAAAGCTACGTTCATTGGCCATTAATGCTTGAAGAGCAAAATAACTCACGCATAGGTTAAAACGTCTAACCAGATTCAAAATAATCCCTTACTTATCATGCAAGTAAGGGATTTTATTTTTTACTGACAGACAGCTAAGGTTTATGTCTCGCCAGCATCGCTTTAAGCCCAGCGACCCCTTTTTGCCCTTTTTCTTGCTTTTCTTGAGCACTTAACACTTTCTTTTTATTGGTATCCCAATGGAGATCGTCTTGAGGCAATTCATATAGAAAACGACTGGGCTCTGGACGAATTAATTCACCGTATTGACGTCGCTCTTTACATAATGTGAAAGTTAATGTCTTTTGTGCTCGAGTAATACCGACATAAGCTAAACGCCGCTCTTCTTCAACGTTATCTTCATCGATACTACTTTGATGAGGCAAGATCCCCTCTTCCATGCCAACCAGAAAAACATGTGGAAATTCCAGTCCTTTTGAGGCGTGAAGTGTCATTAATTGCACTTGATCTAACTCTTCATCGGTTTCACCACGCTCCATCATATCGCGCAGAGTAAAACGGTTGACCACTTGAGAGAGCGTCATGGGTTCATGTAGCTCATCCCCCTCAAGCATTTCACTCATCCAAGAAAAAAGCTGGTTAATATTTTTCATTCTCATTTCAGCCGCTTTCGCGCTACTAGAGGTTTCATATAACCAACTTTCATAATCCATTTCATGAAGCAAATCACGTACAGCGAGCAAAGGCTCACGCTCTGATTGTTGTACAATTCGCGCCATCCACTGTGAAAAAGCCTGTAATGCACTTAAACCTCGCCCTGTTAACGTTTGGCTTAATCCCAAGTCAAAACAGGCATTAAATAAGCTTTTATCACGGACTTTAGCCCACTCCCCCAACTTTTGGATAGTCATCGGGCCTATTTCACGACGAGGCTTATTGACGATACGTAAGAATGCAGCATCATCATCCGGATTAGTGATCACTCTTAAGTAAGCCAAAATATCCTTGATCTCTTCACGGGAAAAAAACGAGGTTTCACCCGAAATGCGATAAGGAATGCGATTTTGCATCAAATACTTTTCAAAAATACGCGACTGGTGATTACCTCGATAGAGTATTGCGTAATCTTTATAATTAGTTTTATTAATAAAATGATGGGCAATCAGTTCCCCCGCTACACGCTCAGCTTCATGCTCTTCATTATTAGCGGTTAATACTCGTAGCTCATCCCCATAACCTAATTCTGAAAACAGCCGTTTTTCAAATACATGGGGATTATTTTCAATTAAAATATTAGCTGATTTTAAAATACGCCCTGATGACCGATAATTTTGTTCCAGTTTGATCACATTTAGCTGTGGGAAATCTTTTTGCAATAACACCAGATTTTGGGGACGCGCACCACGCCATGAATAAATAGACTGATCATCATCCCCCACCACAGTGAAACGGGCTCTTTCACCCACTAACCATTTCACCAACTCATATTGGCTTGTATTGGTATCTTGATATTCATCCACCAGCAGATAACGAATACGCTGTTGCCAGCGCGCCCTTACTTCTTCATTAGTACGTAATAGCAAGGTAGGCTTACTGATTAAGTCATCAAAATCCAATACATTACAGCTTAGTAAATGTTGCTCATAACGTCGAAAGCACTCGGCAAAAGTATGATCTTGCTGCGATTGTGCTCTACCAATCACTTGCTCAGGTGTGAGCATGTCATTTTTCCAGTTAGAGATTTGACTCTTTAACTGTGATAGCAAATCTTTATCTTCTTCTAATAAATCTACCGTTAATTCTTTTAATAATGCGGATTGGTCTTGATCATCAAACAAAGAAAAGTTGGATTTTATGCCTAATGCTTTGTATTCTCGCTTAATAATCTCCAATCCTAATGTATGGAAGGTCGAGATCATTAATCCTTTTGCCTCTTGTTTTCCCAATGTTTGAGCAACACGCTCTTTCATTTCACGCGCCGCTTTATTGGTAAAAGTCACCGCAGCAATCTGCTTAGCAGAATAACGGCATTGACGAATAAGATAAGCAATTTTATTGGTTATCACCCGTGTTTTACCCGAGCCGGCTCCCGCCAAGACCAGACAAGGACCTGACACATATTCAACTGCTTTTTGCTGACCGGGATTTAATCGCATACTTTTTCCAAACTTCATTAACCAAGAATATCACGGGGAGTCATTGTAGCAGAAAGCGCATAGGAAAATGGTTCAGTTTTTTGAGCTTTATTTCTCTAGGTAAAGGAAGTTTAACCTTGTTTAATAAAGTTTTACTTTGTATAATATTCAAACAAATATGGAGGTGTATATTATGAGTATAAAAAGCGAATTAATAGCCACTAAAGTTGATATAGAGCTCAAAGAGGCTTTTGTTGCAATAGCTCGAAATAAACACAGACCAGCCTCTCAAATCTTAAGAGATCTCATTCGAGTTTATGTGGAAAGTAATCAAACACAACCAAATGAAAAAACATTAAACACTTTTGCAAAAACAGATAAAGGTGATGATGTTTTTTATGCTGAAGATGCCCATGATTTATTCAAAAAATTGGATATCTAAACGCGAAAAGTGAGTTATTCAGGACAATTTAAAAAAGACTTAAAACTCGCAGAAAAGCGAGGAAAGGATATTAATAAACTAAAAGAGATTATATTACTATTAGTGCAAGGAAAACGACTACCTGCTCAATTGAAAGATCATCCATTAACAGGAAACTGGAAGCCTCGTCGAGATCTTCATATCGAACCTGATTGGCTACTTATTTATAAAATAGACAATGATACTGTTCATTTTGACAGAACTGGCTCACATTCTGATTTATTTAAATAAAAACCACATATCAAATTGATAGATATGTGGTTTTATCTTTTTAAAATATATTTAGCACTTATTTTTCTAAACTATCTATTTCAAGATATTGACATCCTCCACGCCCTAAAGGACGTGGATCCCTACTGCGTTCAGACTGATGTCTGAATCACCTCGGCGGGTTCCTGCTTCGACGGGCGGTCTGACTGCACCCTCCCTCCACAGGCAAGCACGGCATGTCCTGCCGCTAAAATGTTACGTGCCCCGTTGATATCAGCATTCGCTGTATATCCACATTCAAGGCACTCGAATTGACTTTGTGACTGGCGGTTTTCCTTTGCTGTATGACCACAGCAAGCGCACTTCTGACTGGTGTAGGCAGGGGGTATTGCCAGTACCTGACCACCTCGCCAGAGCTGCTTGTACTCAAACTGACGGCGCATTTCATACCAGCCCTGCTCCAGTATTGCGCGGTTTAAACCAGATTTCGCTTTTACGTTCCATCCATGCCGTTCTGTCGTACCTTTTGCCGATTTAGACATGTTACTGACCTTTAAGTCCTCAATGACAATCATTGCGTGGTTTTTGCTGATTTCGCTGGTGACTTTGTGAAGGGAGTCTTTCCTGATATTGGCAATATGAGAATGCAGACGTTGAATTTTGCGCTTTTGTTTTTGCCAGTTGGCACTGAATTTGATTTTACGGCTTAATTTCCGTTGAAGCCTTGCCAGCTTTCGCTGGTTTACTTTAAAACTGCTGACGGGCGGGTATACCGTACCGTCTGAAAGCGTGGCAAGTTTTGTCACGCCTGCATCAAGCCCGACTATTGAGGTTGATTCATGTTGTGGTTCTGTCGCTTCATACTCAGTCTGAATGCTGACGTACCATTTACCGCATGACTGACTGACCGTGACGTTTCTCACTTCTCCGACGACTTCACGACTGTTGCGGTAGCGCATCCATCCCAACTTTGGCAACGATATACGACTATTAGATTGATCGAGCTTCACGCCCTGCGGGTAACGAAAAGCGTCATTTTTACCGCGTTTCTTGAATCGAGGAAAAGCGGTACGCTTCTGGAAAAAATTCTTGTAAGCCCGTTCCAAATCTTTAAGTGACTGTTGTAACGGTTGTGATGGGGCTTCCTTCAACCATTGTGTCTCTGTGTCAGATTTCCACTCAATGAGCCATGAAGCCATTTTTGTATAGGGAATGTATTTATTCCCTGCTTCGTAATTCTCATTCTGACGTGCTAATGCCCGATTGAAAACAAAACGACAAGCCCCTGCAAAGCGTCTCATCTCACGCTCTTGCTGACCATTGGGTCTTAACTGGAATTTAAAGGCTTGTAGACGTTTCATATTACCTATTATACTTTGGTCTATGAAAAATGAAACTAATATTCGCCGTGGCAAACATTGTGTATTCCTGATACACGTCCATTTGGTCTTTGTCACAAAATACCGGCAAAAAATATTTGATCAGGATGCAATTGAAAAATGGCGAGGCTACTTTGCCAGTGTTTGTGCTGATTTTGATGTTGAACGGGTTGAAATGGATGGGGAGCGGGATCAGGTTCATTTACTGATTAATTACCCGCCAAAACTGGCGATATCTAATCTGGTTAACAGCCTTAAAGGGGTATCGAGTCGATTACTTCGACGTGATCGTCCTGATATTGCCCAACGTGATTACTACAAGGGGGTTCTTTGGTCGCCGAGTTATTTCGCGGGGAGTTGTGGTGGCGCACCAATATCCATTATCTGCCAGTATATTGAGCAACAGGAAACACCTAGTTAGTTAAAAAACCGCGCCTTATATCCCCGACCTGAAGGACGGGGTTTTACGGTGCTTTGGATAAACTTATATTCTGTTTTATCTTTTAAAATATATTAGTACTTATTTTTCTAAGCTATTTGCGTGAGAAGAAGGCGGCAAAGGAGGTTATCCCAAGGAGCATACATTAGTATGTGACTTGGGTAACCGAGTGCAGCCAACGCACTTATCGCGTAAAGAGCGACGAAAAATTAGTTGGCAACAGCAATCTTTTTCATATCCGTCATATACCCTCTTAATTTCTTACCGACAATCTCAATAGGGTGCTGACGAATGGCTTCATTGATATCACGCAATTGAGCATTATCTGTCCCACTATCTGGAACATGCTTCGCTAAATCGCCACTTTGCAACGTCGTCATAAACTCTTTTAACATCGGCACGGCAGCAAAAGAGAACAGATAGTTACCGTATTCCGCGGTATCTGAAATAACCACATTCATTTCATACAGACGTTTACGCGCAATCGTATTCGCGATTAATGGCAATTCATGCAGTGACTCATAATAGGCAGATTCAGCGATAATGCCAGCTTCAATCATCGTATCAAACGCCAGCTCAACACCCGCTTTAACCATCGCAACCATCAATACGCCATGATCAAAATACTCTTGCTCGCTGATTTTACCTTCATATTCCGGATAATTTTCAAATGCGCTTGCACCCGTTTCTTCACGCCATGTCAGCAAGTTTTTATCATCATTTGCCCAATCTGCCATCATGGTTTCAGAGAATTTACCTGAAATAATATCATCCATATGTTTAGCAAACAGTGGTGCCATAATCTCTTTTAATTGCTCTGATAAAGCATAAGCACGCATTTTGGCAGGATTAGATAATCTATCCATCATCAAGGTAATACCACCTTGCTTCAGGGCTTCTGTAATCGTTTCCCAACCAAACTGGATAAGCTTACCTGCATAGCCCGGTTCAACACCTTCAGCAACCATTTTGTCATAACACAGCAGAGAGCCGGCTTGTAACATACCACACAGGATAGTTTGTTCGCCCATCAGGTCTGATTTTACTTCCGCAACAAAAGATGATTCCAACACTCCCGCACGATGTCCACCTGTGGCTGCCGCCCATGCTTTCGCAATGGCCATACCTTCACCTTTAGCATCATTTTCTGGGTGAACAGCAATTAGGGTAGGTACACCAAAACCACGCTTATACTCTTCGCGCACCTCAGTACCTGGACATTTTGGCGCAACCATCACAACGGTAATATCGTCACGAATTTTTTCACCCACTTCAACGATATTAAACCCATGAGAATACCCCAAAGCGGCGCCTGACTTCATCAGTGGTTGAACGGCTTGAACAACGGCGGAGTGCTGTTTATCCGGCGTTAAGTTAACCACTAAATCGGCTTGCGGGATCAATGCTTCATAGGTTCCTACTTCAAAACCATTTTCAGTGGCACGACGCCATGAAGCACGCTTTTCATCAATAGCCTCTTGGCGTAATGCGTAGGCGATATCCAGTCCTGAATCACGCATATTTAAACCTTGGTTTAAACCTTGTGCACCACAGCCAACAATAACGACTTTTTTACCTTTTAGATAATTAGCCTCATCGGCAAATTCGTCACGAGACATAAAGCGACATTTACCCAGTTGCGACAACTGCTGACGCAGATTCAATGTATTAAAATAATTGGCCATGAGCGACTCCCAAATCGTTGTGTATATGTTTGCTATTGTTATCCCCACTCTCGGTGAGGTATTGCATGACTTTACTATAGGGGATGAAAGCCATTGCTTAAATTGATATATTTACAAGATGATGTTGCAATAAATGCAACGTTGTTTTTACTATTTACCTAGGCGGCTGACCATGGATATTCGCGATCTCAAACTCTTCTTACATCTTGCTGAAAGTTGCCATTTCACCAAGACTGCGCAAGCCATGCATGTCAGTCCATCCACGCTTTCACGTCAGATCCAGCGTCTTGAAGAACAACTAGGGCATCCACTTTTTTTGCGTGATAACCGCCAAGTCACACTGACTGATGCAGGGGAGCAACTTAAACGTTATGCTCAACACACCTTATTGCAATATAAGCAACTCAAACATACGCTAAACCAGAACAGTCCTAGCTTATCTGGAGAGCTACGTCTATTTTGTTCAGTCACTGCAGCTTATAGTCACCTTCCGCCGATCCTTGACCGTTTTCGTGCAGAAAATCCCTTAGTCGAGATAAAATTGACTACCGGTGATGCCGCAGATGCTGTGGATAAAGTTATCTCAGATGAAGCCGATTTAGGTATTGCAGGAAAGCCAGAGAAGTTGCCTGAAAATATCTGCTTTGAGAAAATAGGCGAGATCCCCTTAGTTCTTATTGCCCCTGCTCTACCGGGTAATGTTCGACACCTTGCTACACAAGAAAAACCGGATTGGCTCAATATTCCCTTTATCATTCCTGAACACGGCCCATCACGACAGCGCATTGCTTTATGGTTTAAACGCCATCGAATTCAAAATCCTCTTATTTATGCCACTGTTTCAGGGCATGAAGCGATTGTTTCAATGGTTGCTCTTGGTTGTGGTATCGCACTTATTCCGCAAGTTGTCGTCGATAACTGCCCTGAGCCGGTACGAAACCGTATCTCTTTGCTCGATAATATATCACTGGTAGAACCCTTTGAACTTGGCGTTTGTGGTTTACACAAACGCCTTCAAGAGCCTGTGATCAGTGCGTTTTGGCGCCTACTCCACCACTAAGCTGGCTGTTTGTGGTGAAAGAAATAACTGAAAAGACGGATTTCCTGTCTCATCATGATATTCATAACCTAACGCATCTAAATGTCGTTCAAAACGCCCTTCCGTTTCAGGTAACTCAAACGCCACCAGCACACGGCCATAATCAGTACCATGGCTTCGGTAATGAAATAGCGTAATATTCCAGTAAGTCCCTAATGTTTTAAGAAACTTCATTAATGCACCCGGTGCTTCTGGAAACTCAAAGCTAAACAGACGCTCTTTTAATGGCTGATTAGGGCGACCACCGACCATATAACGCACATGCAATTTTGCCATCTCATCATCGGAGAGATCGGAGACTTGATAACCCGCCTCCGTTAGCTGTTGCACGATTTCCTTACGCTCTTGTAGCCCTTGGCTTAAACGCACACCGACAAAAATACGTGCATTTTCTGGATCGGCATCGCTATAACGATAGTTAAATTCAGTAACAACACGTTGTCCTAAAATTTGGCAAAAACGCAAAAAACTACCCTTTTGTTCGGGAATTGTAACGGCAAATAGCGCTTCTCGTTTTTCACCTAGTTCACAACGTTCCGAAACATAACGTAAGCCATGGAAATTGACATTAGCGCCAGAAAGTACGTGGGCTAAACGTTCCCCTTTGATCTGATGCTCCTCAACATATTTTTTTAGCCCTGCTAATGCTAAAGCACCAGAAGGCTCTGCAATAGCGCGTACGTCTTCAAACAGATCTTTTACTGCGGCACAAATTGCATCACTATCAACGGTTATCACATCATCAACATACTTTTGGCATAAACGGAAGGTTTCATCGCCAATACGTTTGACAGCGACACCTTCGGCAAATAATCCAACGCGAGGTAACTCAACAGGATGTCCTGCTTCTAACGCTGCTTTTAAACAAGCAGCATCTTCTGCCTCAACACCAATGATCTTTATTTCAGGCATCAGTTGTTTAATTAATACAGCAACCCCAGCAATTAAACCGCCGCCGCCAACAGGCACAAAAATACGATCAAGATGGACGTCTTGTTGTAACAGCTCCATTGCTAATGTTGCTTGCCCTGCAATCACGGCGGGATGATCAAAAGGAGGCACAAAGGTATATCCCATCTCTTTTGCCAAAGCGATGGCTTTTGCTTTTGCTTCATCAAAGTTAGCCCCATACAACAATGCTTCACCACCAAACTGGCGTACGGCATCCACTTTGATATCCGCCGTTGCAATAGGCATCACAATTAATGCTTTTACGCCCATTCGATTAGCTGATAATGCCACCCCTTGGGCATGATTTCCCGCTGATGCAGTAACCACCCCTTTTGCCTTTTGCTCCGGCGTTAACCCTGCAATCATGTTATAAGCGCCACGCAGTTTAAAGCTATGCACCGGTTGTCGGTCTTCTCGTTTAACTAAAATGGTATTTTCTAAACGCTGAGAAATTTTTGCCATCTCTTGCAAAGGTGTCACGACAGCAGCTTCATAAACAGGCGCACTTAATGCGGCTTTTAAATATTCAGCACTACTGGGTGCTGAAGTTAAAGGTCTAAAGGCTGCCATGAGTTAGCCCCCTAGTTTAGATTTGTCACGTACAGCACCTTTGTCTGCACTGGTTGCTAAAGACGCGTAGGCACGTAAAGCAAAAGAGACTTGGCGCTGCCTATCTTTAGGTGTCCACGCTTTATCTCCACGAGCAAGTTGTGCTTCACGACGGGCTGCTAGTGTTTTCTCATCTACCCGTAAGTTAATTTCGCGATTTGGAATATTGATATCAACAATATCCCCTTCTTCCACTAAACCAATGATCCCACCATTTGCCGCTTCCGGTGAAACGTGTCCGATAGATAACCCCGAGGTTCCACCAGAAAAACGTCCATCCGTGATTAATGCGCACGCTTTGCCTAATCCCATTGATTTTAAATATGAGGTTGGATAGAGCATTTCTTGCATACCGGGCCCCCCTTTCGGGCCTTCATAACGGATAATGACCACATCACCCGCAACGACCTTGCCACCTAAAATTGCCTCTACCGCATCATCTTGGCTTTCGTATACTTTAGCAGGGCCACTAAACACTAAATTATCTTCATCCACACCCGCGGTTTTAACAATGCAGCCATCTTGCGCTAAATTACCTGATAACACGGCCAAACCACCATCTTGGCTATAAGCATGCGCTTTACTTCGGATACACCCCTGTTCACGATCGGTATCTAAAGTCGGCCAACGGCAATCTTGTGAAAAAGCTTTTGTGGTACGAATACCTGCGGGACCGGCTTGGTACATTGATTTCACTTGCTCATCTTGGCTTAGCATCACATCATATTGTGCTAATGTTTCAGGCAAACTTAAGCCTAAGATATTATTAACATTGCGATTAAGTAATCCTGCTCTGTCTAATTCACCTAAAATCCCCATCACCCCACCTGCTCGGTGCACATCTTCCATATGATATTTTTGGGTACTTGGTGCCACCTTACATAAATGAGGAACTTGGCGAGAAAGTCTGTCGATATCTTCCATCTTAAAATCAACATCACCTTCTTGCGCGGCAGCTAATAGATGTAAAACGGTATTTGTTGATCCCCCCATGGCGATATCTAAGATCATCGCATTTTCAAATGCTTCTTTTTTAGCGATATTACGTGGTAATGCAGATAGATCATCTTGTTCGTAATAACGTTTAGTTAATTCAACAATACGCTTACCCGCATTAATAAATAATGTTTTACGATCAGCATGGGTTGCTAATAATGAACCATTACCCGGTTGCGATAATCCTAACGCTTCAGTCAAACAATTCATTGAGTTTGCCGTAAACATACCAGAGCATGATCCACATGTAGGGCAAGCAGAACGCTCAATTTGTTCACTATCAGCATCACTGACATTAGGATTAGCCCCTTGGATCATCGCATCAACCAGATCTAACTTGATCAGTTGATCAGAAAGCTTGGTTTTACCCGCTTCCATCGGTCCACCAGAAACAAAAATGACTGGGATATTTAAGCGCAAAGACGCCATCAGCATACCCGGTGTGATTTTGTCGCAGTTAGAAATACATACCATGGCATCTGCACAATGTGCATTGACCATATATTCCACAGAATCAGCAATTAACTCACGGGAAGGTAACGAATAAAGCATGCCACCATGTCCCATCGCGATACCGTCATCCACCGCAATAGTATTAAATTCTTTAGCCACACCACCCGCAGCTTCAATTTGCTCTGCAACCAGTTTTCCTAAATCCCGCAAATGCACATGACCGGGTACAAATTGAGTAAATGAATTTACAACTGCGATAATAGGTTTACCAAAATCAGCGTCAGTCATTCCTGTTGCACGCCATAATGCGCGGGCGCCAGCCATGTTGCGACCATGTGTCGTTGTTGCTGAACGGTATTTAGGCATTTTTCACACTCCTGCGATAATAACAGCGAGTAGGGAACGAACTACTCGCTCAATAAATGTATTTAATTATGATTATGGATTGACAGGATCTAACCAGCCGTATTTGTCTTCGGTTTCACCCGTAAACAAACCAAAGAAAGCTTTCTGAATAGCTTTTGTTACTGGACCACAGCGACCAATACCAACTTGAATACCATCAACGCTACGAACTGGTGTAATTTCTGCAGCGGTACCAGACATAAACACTTCATCAGCAAGATAGAGAGATTCTCGAGACAGTACTTGTTCACGAATTTCATAACCGAGATCTTTCGCTAATTTAATAATTGCGTCGCGAGTGATCCCCGGTAGCGCAGATGAGGTAAATGGAGGAGTAAAAATAACGCCATCTTTTACTTCAAATAAGTTCTCACCAGCCCCTTCAGAAAGATAACCATGAACATCTAATGCAATCCCTTCTTGATAACCATGGCGACGAGCTTCACTGCCCACTAACAATGAAGAGAGATAATTACCTCCTGCTTTGGCCGCCGTCGGGATAGTATTAGGTGCTGCTCGATGCCAAGAAGAGACCATCGCATCAATCCCTTTATCTAACGCCTCTTCACCTAAATATGCCCCCCATGGGAATGCAGCAATAATGATATCGGTTTTATAACCTTCTGGTGGATTAACCCCCATTCCGACATCACCAATAAAAACTAAAGGACGAATATAAGCGCTGACTAACTGGTTTTTGCGCAATGTTTCGCGACAAGCTTCCATTAACTCATCAACACTTTGCGCGACAGGCATACGATAAATTTTGGCAGAATCATGCAATCGTTGCATATGCTCACGATGGCGAAAAACGACAGGCCCTTTATGGGAATCGTAGCAACGTACTCCTTCAAATACAGACGTTCCATAATGTAGTGCGTGAGACATGACATGTACTTTTGCCTCAGCCCATGGAACCATTTCACCGTTAAACCAAATATAATCAGCTTGCTTTGTCATTCTTCTATCCTTACATGGCACTAAGTGCACTTATGAATTGTAATTTTTCTTTTTGTTGTTGATGTAAGACCTGAATACCTGCAACATCAGCTAACTTTGTTAACTGGCTACATAAAAGATCAACAGGTCGTTGACTGCTCACAGTCAGAGCTAAATTAATATAGTTACTTTCTGTGATATTCATATTCATTGAGCATATATGAAAACCACGGTGGCGGATAACTCTCAAGATACGTTCTAAGATCTCTGGACAAAAACGGGCTTCAATTGTGATATTGTGTTGGTTCATTTTGATTTCTCCATCATCTCATCATTGCTTGCGCCCGGCGGGACTAAAGGCCAGACATTCTCTGCATCATCGATAGATACCTGTAATAAATAAGGGCCATCACTGGTTAATAAACATTTAATTGCTTCAGCAACCTGTGCTTTTTCTGTAATACGCTGCCCCGGAATATCAAAAGCTTTTGCCAAAGCAACAAAATCAGGGTTGTCCGTTAAAATGGTTTCACTATAACGTTGCTCAAAAAACAGCTCTTGCCATTGGCGCACCATACCAAGCCGCTGGTTATCCAATAACACCAATTTAATAGGTAATTGCTTACGTTTAATGGTGCCTAACTCCTGCACATTCATCATAAAAGAGCCGTCACCAGAGACACAGATAACACACGCATCAGGTCTAGCTATTTGCGCACCAATAGCCGCGGGGATACCAAATCCCATCGTGCCTAGCCCACTAGAAGTAATAAAATTTTCTGGCGCATCAAATGTCATATGCTGTGCTGACCACATTTGGTGCTGTCCAACATCTGTTGTCACAATGCTATTTTCAGGCTTAGCATCAGATAACTGTTTTAACAACAAAGGAGCATAAATTGCTTCACCGGGATGATCATAGCGCCAAGCATATTCAGCGATTAATTGCTGTACCTCTTCTTGCCATGCCTCAATAGCTAACGGTTGAGATAACTTAGGTAATAACACTTTGGCATCACCTAACAAAGCAATATGGGCTTGTTTTAATTTATTAAGCTCTGCGTAATCGATATCGATATGGATCACTTTTGCATTGGGTGCAAAAGTATTTAAACGACCCGTTACGCGATCATCAAAACGAGCGCCTACAGCAATTAATAAATCACTACGTTGAACGGCATAATTAGCAGCTTTTGTACCATGCATACCCAACATACCTAAATAATTGGCATCAAATGCATTAGCACAACCTAACCCCTTCAATGTCGAAACAACGGGGATTTGCGTCTGTTTTACAAAAGATCTTAGCGCCTCAACACCTTGGCTCATTGCTACACCGCCCCCAACATACAAAATCGGCTTTTTCGCTTGTGCTAACATCTGCAGAGCCTGCGCGATTTCGTGTTCGGGATAGGGAAACTCTTGCTCTTGTGGCAATGGATGATCAGCTAAATGTGAAGCATCTGCTAATTGCACATCTTTAGTAATATCAATTAACACAGGGCCTGGACGCCCTTGCTTAGCGATCGAAAATGCTTCTGATACGACTCTTGGCAGTTCATTCACATCAGAAACCAGAAAACTATGTTTGGTGCATGCTAAAGAGAGCCCAAGTACATCCACCTCTTGAAAAGCATCTGTCCCGATTAAATTTGAAGCAACTTGCCCTGTGATAGCAACAACAGGCACAGAATCTAACAATGCATCAGCAAGACCTGTGATGACATTAGTAGCGCCTGGGCCTGATGTCGCGATACAGACACCAGTTGTACCGGTAGAACGAGCAAATCCAATAGCAGCGATAGCGGCTCCCTGTTCATGACGACACAAAACATGTTCGACACCGCCATCATAGAGTGCGTCATACACAGGCATAATCGCACCGCCAGGATAACCAAAGACCGTTTCCACTCGCTGTTTTCGTAATGCTTGAACTAACCACTGTGCTCCATTCATTCTTTCACCCTGCGTCTTAACTTCTTGTTTAATATTAATTTATTTTCTTTTTTATTCTCTTTAAAATCCTTGGCTCAAAAAAAACCCCCGCGCCTTTCGGTGCGGGGGTTTTTCTGAGATCCGGCTAGTTTAGTTAGCCTTTCTTCGTCCTAGTGCAACCCCGCACAGTGGGTTAATAATCACCACCACGCTGACAATAATTAGGCTAATCACTAGGACGATAGTATTCATAATATTAAAATTCTTTTTCTGTAGTAAAAAATAGTCTGTGTTGTGTTCTCTTTCACTCTGTCCTTTTAGAGTTACCATGATATTTTCATGTTGACAATGATTATTTTTAAAATAATTCTAACCACATGAAACATATAGCTATTTTTATCTCTCCGTCACACGCCAGAGTATAACACTGCTTAATAATTATATTGCAGTGGTTAATACTGAAAGAAAAACCATTAATTTACTATTTGTTCTGTTAATAGAAATAATTAAATTCAAAAATAAAAAGTTTCGTATAAATAATAATTTTTCATCCAATAATTATTTTTTAACTTTATTTATTTTCTATATTTTTCAATATATTAAATATTCACGAGATATCTCTCATTTAATTAACTTCTTATTTAACACCTCAATAAAAATAAATTAAAAAGAGAGAAAATAATGGAGAATAAAAAAATGGCATTAGCAGTAATATATACGCGAGCCTCATTAGGGATCTCTGCACCACTTATTACTATTGAGGCTCATATTAGCCAGGGATTACCAGGACTCACTTTAGTTGGTTTACCTGAAACTGTCGTAAAAGAAGCGAAAGATAGGGTAAGAAGCGCATTAATAAATAGTGGATATAGTTATCCAGCAAAAAGAATTACGATTAATCTTTCACCCGCTGATTTACCTAAAGAAGGAGCCCGCTATGATTTACCCATTGCGTTAGCTATCTTAATTGCCTCAGAGCAATTAATCTCTGATAAATTAAATAGTTATGAATTTATCGGTGAGCTTGCACTTTCCGGTAAATTACAAAAAGTGAATGCGGTTATTCCCTCAATTTTAAGCGCCAACAAAGATAATAGAATATCTATCATTTCTATTGAACATCAATCAGAAGTTTCGCTCTTACCTAATAAATCCGCGTTATTAGCTAGCCATCTTTTGGATATTTGTCATCATTTAGAAAATAACACTCCATTAATTGAAGCTAAAAACAATATTAATCACAAAACAATTGAAAACCAAAATAATAAAGATATTAGTGATATTATTGGACAAAATAACGCAAAAAGAGCTGCAGAAATCACTGCAGCAGGAAATCACAACATTTTATTTCTTGGCCCTCCTGGCACAGGAAAAACAATGTTGGCACAACGCATTAATACTCTCTTACCTCCACTTACAGCTAAAGAAGCCCTTGATGTATTAATTATCAGTAGCCTATCAAATACGATACATCATGATGGTAAATGGCCTTTACGTCCTTTTAGAGCACCTCATCATACGGCATCTGCCGTTGCTTTAACCGGAGGTGGATCTATTCCTAAACCCGGTGAAATTACACTTGCACACCATGGCATTTTATTTTTAGATGAATTGCCGGAATTTGATAGACGTGTGTTAGATGCACTTAGAGAGCCTCTTGATGCGCGCAAAATTACCATTTCACGCGCTAAAGCCAAAATTAGCTATCCCGCAAATGTGTTACTTGTCGGTGCATTAAATCCAAGTCCTACAGGGCACTATCAAGGTACTCATAATCGAACGCCCGTAAAACAAGTATTACGTTATTTAAGCAAAGTATCGGGACCTTTTTTAGATAGGTTTGACTTATCCGTTGAAATGCCATTATTACCTCAAGGTGCACTACTACAATCGACTCATACAAATGAATCGAGTAGCATCATACGAGCTCGAGTTTTACAAGCCAGAGAACGTCAGTTCCAGCGAAGTGGCAAGCTTAATACTTATTTATCAAGTAAAGAGATTGAACATTTTTGTCAATTACATACCAAAGATGCACTCTTTCTTGAAGAGACATTGAATAAATTAGGCTTATCTATTCGTGCATGGCACAAAATTTTAAGAGTTTCGAGAACTATTGCCGATCTTGAGAATGAGCAAAAAATACAACGAAATCATCTTATTGAAGCGTTGAGTTTTCGCGCCATGGATAGACTGATGATCTATTTACAAAAACAGTTAGAAGGGTAAGTAAAAAAGGAGCGAAATACGCCCCTTTTAAATTAAAACTAATGATATTAATCATCAGAATCGGTATAGTCATCAGATGGATCGAGCTGTGGCTTTCCACCCGATAAGGTATGAAAACGTTTTGGACGACTTATACGACTGGTATATTTCTTCCAAATTTTTTCTTCAACAGTAGCTGCTTCTCGTTCGCCACGACACATGGCAACAAATAATTTTTCCGCTTCAGTTGCAGGCTCTCGTTTGCCTAAATCAAGTTCATTGAAAGCTTGACCATGACGTTCCAATATCTGGGCTTCCTTGATAGTGAAATCGCCATGACGAGAAAAACCACGCGGATAATGTTTATTGTCAAAAAAACGATTAGTCGTGATAAAACTTTCTGCCATCTGACACACTCCTAATTCTCTATCGTCATACTTATGGCGCGGAGTATTAGGGAGTCATGCGGTTCTGTAAAACAAAATATTTAAATCGTAACGACAAATTTTTTTGGAGATAGATGTGGATACCGAATTACTGAAAACCTTTTTGGAAGTCAGTAAGACAAGACACTTTGGCCGAGCCGCTGAATCTCTTTATTTAACACAGTCTGCGGTCAGTTTTAGAATACGCCAATTAGAAACCCAACTTGGGACAAATTTGTTTACTCGCCATCGTAACAATATTCGCTTAACACTCGCTGGAGAAAGGCTTATCCCTTATGCTGAGTCATTAATGAATACCTGGTTACAGGCAAAAAAAGAAATTAGCCACGCCTCCCAACACTCAGAACTTTCAATTGGTGCGACAGCATCGCTCTGGGACGCTTATCTAACCTCTTGGCTACAAGAGGCTTACTTAGAAAGAAATGAGCTTAGAATTGAATCTAGAGTCTCTACAAGGCAATCTCTAGTAAAGCAACTTCATGCTCGTGAGCTAGATCTGCTTTTTACTACAGAAGCACCCAAAATGGATGAGTTGGAAAGTAAAGTAATTGGCAATATCACATTTCAACTAATGAAAAGAGCATCACACCTGAACCAGCAAAGCGCACAATTTATCAAAATTGAGTGGAGTGCTGATTTGTCACCACTTTCACAAAATAGCTCTGCACCAAAAACAGAACCTATTTTGACAACAAATTCAGCTATGATTGCCTATCAGTTAATGAAAACAACAAATGCCGTTGCTTTTTTACCTACTCATTGGCTCGATTTATATCCCGATCTCTCACCAGCAGCAGTAGAGATCATCCAAAAACCGCTATTTGCTGTATGGCTCAATACCAGTGATCAACAAGTGTTAATTCAGCAACTACTTTCTCAACCTGTCTCCAACCATCAGTAGCATTGTGCTTCAGTCAAATTGATATATCAGTAATAAAATTGATGATTGAAGCACATGTTATTACTAATAACAGACTCAATACCCAGAAAAATATTATGTGAATAATGTTAGATTAATCATTTGGATGATACATAGAGTTATAAATACGATTTAGGATTGGAAGAGTTGGAAGGATTGGAGAAAAATATAGTGGTTTTTATATAACAAAAAGCCCAGTTAATTAACTGGGCTACAAAGTAGTATAAATTTTGTTATTACTTAATTGGTAACTGGCAGGGGCGGAGAGGCTCGAACTCCCAACACCCGGTTTTGGAGACCGGTGCTCTACCAATTGAACTACGCCCCTAAATAGTTGGCGGAACGGACGGGACTCGAACCCGCGACCCCCTGCGTGACAGGCAGGTATTCTAACCAACTGAACTACCGCTCCGCTTATTCTTTACGCACTTAATGTCTTTTTACACTAAGGCTTTAATTTAATGCTTGGCAGTTCCCTACTCTCACATGGGGAGACCCCACACTACCATCGGCGCTACGGCGTTTCACTTCTGAGTTCGGCATGGGATCAGGTGGGACCACCGCGCTATGGCCACCAAGCAAATTCGGTTTCAATTACCCGTTATCTTCTGTTATCACAGTCTATAACCAGTAATTCAATCTTAAACAAGCTGACTTCATCGTTTCGTCTCTCTGACAAAACACTTTCGGTGTTGTCAGGTTAAGCCTCACGGTTCATTAGTACTGGTTAGCTCAACGTATCGCTACGCTTACACACCCAGCCTATCAACGTCTTAGTCTTAAACGTTCCTTTAGGTCGCTTAAAGCGACAGGGAAGACTCATCTCGAGGCAAGTTTCCCGCTTAGATGCTTTCAGCGGTTATCTCTTCCGCACTTAGCTACCGGGCAATGCCATTGGCATGACAACCCGAACACCAGTGGTGCGTTCACTCCGGTCCTCTCGTACTAGGAGCAACCCCTCTCAATCTTCCAACGCCCACGGCAGATAGGGACCGAACTGTCTCACGACGTTCTAAACCCAGCTCGCGTACCACTTTAAATGGCGAACAGCCATACCCTTGGGACCTACTTCAGCCCCAGGATGTGATGAGCCGACATCGAGGTGCCAAACACCGCCGTCGATATGAACTCTTGGGCGGTATCAGCCTGTTATCCCCGGAGTACCTTTTATCCGTTGAGCGATGGCCCTTCCATTCAGAACCACCGGATCACTAAGACCTACTTTCGTACCTGCTCGAGCCGTCACTCTCGCAGTCAAGCTGGCTTATGCCTTTGCACTAACCGCATGATGTCCGACCATGCTTAGCCAACCTTCGTGCTCCTCCGTTACTCTTTAGGAGGAGACCGCCCCAGTCAAACTACCCACCAGACACGGTCCCCGACCCAGTTTATGGGCCTAGGTTAGAACATCAAACGTTAAAGGGTGGTATTTCAAGGTTGGCTCCATGCAGACTGGCGTCCACACTTCAAAGCCTCCCACCTATCCTACACATCAAGGCTCAATGTTCAGTGTCAAGCTATAGTAAAGGTTCACGGGGTCTTTCCGTCTTGCCGCGGGTACACTGCATCTTCACAGCGAGTTCAATTTCACTGAGTCTCGGGTGGAGACAGCCTGGCCATCATTACGCCATTCGTGCAGGTCGGAACTTACCCGACAAGGAATTTCGCTACCTTAGGACCGTTATAGTTACGGCCGCCGTTTACTGGGGCTTCGATCAGGAGCTTCGCTTGCGCTAACCCCATCAATTAACCTTCCAGCACCGGGCAGGCGTCACACCGTATACGTCCACTTTCGTGTTTGCACAGTGCTGTGTTTTTAATAAACAGTTGCAGCCAGCTGGTATCTTCGACTGGCTTCAGCTCTGTCCGCGAGGGACTTTACCTACCGCCAGCGTGCCTTCTCCCGAAGTTACGGCACCATTTTGCCTAGTTCCTTCACCCGAGTTCTCTCAAGCGCCTGAGTATTCTCTACCTGACCACCTGTGTCGGTTTGGGGTACGATTGTTGGTAACCTGAAGCTTAGAGGCTTTTCCTGGAAGCGGGGCATCAATTGCTTCACCACCTTGGTGGTTCGTCATCACATCTCAGCATTAAGTGACCGGATTTGCCTAATCACTCTGCCTACCTGCTTGAACCGGGACGACCGTCGCCCGGACAACCTAGCCTTCTCCGTTCCCCCATCGCAGTTACCACCAGTACGGGAATATTAACCCGTTTCCCATCGACTACGCTTTTCAGCCTCGCCTTAGGGGTCGACTCACCCTGCCCCGATTAACGTTGGACAGGAACCCTTGGTCTTCCGGCGTGCGGGTTTTTCACCCGCATTATCGTTACTTATGTCAGCATTCGCACTTCTGATACCTCCAGCATACCTCACAGTACACCTTCGCAGGCTTACAGAACGCTCCCCTACCCAACAACACTTTGTGTCGCTGCCGCAGCTTCGGTGCATGGTTTAGCCCCGTTACATCTTCCGCGCGGGCCGACTCGACCAGTGAGCTATTACGCTTTCTTTAAATGATGGCTGCTTCTAAGCCAACATCCTGGCTGTCTGAGCCTTCCCACTTCGTTTCCCACTTAACCATGACTTTGGGACCTTAGCTGGCGGTCTGGGTTGTTTCCCTCTTCACGACGGACGTTAGCACCCGCCGTGTGTCTCCCGTGATAACATTCTTCGGTATTCGCAGTTTGCATCGAGTTGGTAAGTCGGGATGACCCCCTAGTCGAAACAGTGCTCTACCCCCGAAGATGAGTTCACGAGGCGCTACCTAAATAGCTTTCGGGGAGAACCAGCTATCTCCCGGTTTGATTGGCCTTTCACCCCCATCCACAAGTCATCCGCTAATTTTTCAACATTAGTCGGTTCGGTCCTCCAGTTAGTGTTACCCAACCTTCAACCTGCCCATGGATAGATCACCGGGTTTCGGGTCTATACCCTGCAACTCATTCGCCCAGTTAAGACTCGGTTTCCCTACGGCTCCCCTATGCGGTTAACCTTGCTACAGAATATAAGTCGCTGACCCATTATACAAAAGGTACGCAGTCACCCCATAAAGAGGCTCCTACTGCTTGTACGTACACGGTTTCAGGTTCTTTTTCACTCCCCTCGCCGGGGTTCTTTTCGCCTTTCCCTCACGGTACTGGTTCACTATCGGTCAATCAGGAGTATTTAGCCTTGGAGGATGGTCCCCCCATATTCAGACAGGATAACACGTGTCCCGCCCTACTCGTCGAGTTCACAATAACAGCATCTTCAGATACGGGGCTATCACCCTTTACTGCCGGACTTTCCAGACCGTTCTCCTGACACTGCTATTGATTAAGACTCTGGGCTGCTCCCCGTTCGCTCGCCGCTACTAGGGGAATCTCGGTTGATTTCTTTTCCTCGGGGTACTGAGATGTTTCAGTTCTCCCGGTTCGCCTCATTAACCTATGGATTCAGTTAATGATAGTATCCATTGGATACTGGGTTTCCCCATTCGGATATCGTCGGGTATAACGGTTCATATCACCTTACCGACGCTTTTCGCAGATTAGCACGTCCTTCATCGCCTCTGATTGCCTAGGCATCCACCGTGTACGCTTATTCGCTTAACCTCACAACCCGAAAGTGTCTCTTTCAAAGACTATCTGGGTGGTGATGGCTGCGCAGATTACATTTCTTCGTTGGGCAGTGCTCGCAATGCTCACATACTTAAGTATGCTGCGCTTGCTGTGCGCTGTCCGCCTCGAACTGTAAATTGCTCGCTCATCCCACTTTGATGTCAAAACACATTCAAAGTTTGAGATTTTGAGAGACTCATCAATATACCTCGGTGATATATTGATTTGTTTTCAATTTTTCAGCTTGTTCCAGATTGTTAAAGAGCATAATAATTCGCAGTATACTATTCCTAATATACTCTGAATCATTGTTTTATATTCAAGAGATTATGGTGGAGCTAAGCGGGATCGAACCGCTGACCTCCTGCGTGCAAGGCAGGCGCTCTCCCAGCTGAGCTATAGCCCCATAATGTTTCAATACCCGTATAACCACTCCTTTTTCTTCTTATAATAAGAAGCTTTTTCTTTAGGCAAGGCGTGGAGTAACGAAGTTTACTTAATGTAAACGAGTTGCTTCACAACACAGCATAAAGGAAAAGTGGTAGGCCTGAGTGGACTTGAACCACCGACCTCACCCTTATCAGGGGTGCGCTCTAACCACCTGAGCTACAAGCCTATACCGGTATCTCTGCTCGTTCTTCATCAGACAATCTGTGTGAGCACTGCACATAACACGTATCTCTTAGGTAAGGAGGTGATCCAACCGCAGGTTCCCCTACGGTTACCTTGTTACGACTTCACCCCAGTCATGAATCACAAAGTGGTAAGCGCCCTCCCGAAGGTTAAGCTACCTACTTCTTTTGCAACCCACTCCCATGGTGTGACGGGCGGTGTGTACAAGGCCCGGGAACGTATTCACCGTAGCATTCTGATCTACGATTACTAGCGATTCCGACTTCATGGAGTCGAGTTGCAGACTCCAATCCGGACTACGACAGACTTTATGAGTTCCGCTTGCTCTCGCGAGGTCGCTTCTCTTTGTATCTGCCATTGTAGCACGTGTGTAGCCCTACTCGTAAGGGCCATGATGACTTGACGTCATCCCCACCTTCCTCCGGTTTATCACCGGCAGTCTCCTTTGAGTTCCCACCATTACGTGCTGGCAACAAAGGATAAGGGTTGCGCTCGTTGCGGGACTTAACCCAACATTTCACAACACGAGCTGACGACAGCCATGCAGCACCTGTCTCAGCGTTCCAGAAGGCACTCCTCTATCTCTAAAGGATTCGCTGGATGTCAAGAGTAGGTAAGGTTCTTCGCGTTGCATCGAATTAAACCACATGCTCCACCGCTTGTGCGGGCCCCCGTCAATTCATTTGAGTTTTAACCTTGCGGCCGTACTCCCCAGGCGGTCGATTTAACGCGTTAGCTCCAGAAGCCACGGTTCAAGACCACAACCTCTAAATCGACATCGTTTACAGCGTGGACTACCAGGGTATCTAATCCTGTTTGCTCCCCACGCTTTCGCACCTGAGCGTCAGTCTTTGTCCAGGGGGCCGCCTTCGCCACCGGTATTCCTCCACATCTCTACGCATTTCACCGCTACACATGGAATTCTACCCCCCTCTACAAGACTCTAGCCAACCAGTTTCAGATGCAATTCCCAAGTTAAGCTCGGGGCTTTCACATCTGACTTAATTGACCGCCTGCGTGCGCTTTACGCCCAGTAATTCCGATTAACGCTTGCACCCTCCGTATTACCGCGGCTGCTGGCACGGAGTTAGCCGGTGCTTCTTCTGCGGGTAACGTCAATTGATAAGGGTATTAACCTTATCACCTTCCTCCCCGCTGAAAGTACTTTACAACCCTAAGGCCTTCTTCATACACGCGGCATGGCTGCATCAGGCTTGCGCCCATTGTGCAATATTCCCCACTGCTGCCTCCCGTAGGAGTCTGGGCCGTGTCTCAGTCCCAGTGTGGCTGATCATCCTCTCAGACCAGCTAGAGATCGTCGCCTAGGTGAGCCTTTACCCCACCTACTAGCTAATCCCATATGGGTTCATCCGATAGTGCAAGGTCCGAAGAGCCCCTGCTTTGGTCCGTAGACATTATGCGGTATTAGCCACCGTTTCCAGTAGTTATCCCCCTCTATCGGGCAGATCCCCATACATTACTCACCCGTCCGCCGCTCGTCAGCAAGAAAGCAAGCTTTCTCCTGTTACCGCTCGACTTGCATGTGTTAGGCCTGCCGCCAGCGTTCAATCTGAGCCATGATCAAACTCTTCAATTAAAAGTGTTTGATGCTCAAAGAAATCGAAAACTTAGCTTATTCATTATATGAATTAACTTGTTAGTCACTCTTCAAGACTTGATATATCTAATTTTTTAGAAGATATCGTCTCTGCGAGTGCCCACACAGATTGTCTGATAATTTGTTAAAGAGCAGTGCAACTATCGCTGCCGTTTCCGGTCTTCTGCGTTGTTGCGAGGAGGCGTATATTACGCTATTCCTCTGAAGAGTCAAGAGTTTTTTCAAACTTTTTTCTTTTCTCTTCCCTTTCCGTCGTTGCTGTTGTCAGCTCATCGTCGGTCAGTGGGTGCGCATTATAGGGGCTTCTCAGATTAGCGCAAGTATTTATTTCAATTTTTTTTCTGTTCGCTCTATTTTTAAGCTACACGTCTATTTTTGACACTAAAACCCCGCTAGTAGCACAAAAATTATACTAGCAATAACCGTTTTGTCTATTCGTTATCTTCTATCGATCATCATCGATCCACTTACTTTTATTATCATCGCTATTTATTTCAGTTAAAAATAATACTCTGGATTATTCTCTCGTCAGATATACCTGCTCACTGCTATGCTTTTCTATATTACAATTACAGCAAAGTACCGCCACAATATTCGTATGAGGTCAATCATGAGCCATTCCACTATTAGAAGTTACTTACACTTATCACCTTCCATTGCTAAAGATGTTTATATTGACGTGACAGCCACCGTTATTGGTGATGTACGCCTTAGTGAAGATGTCAGCATTTGGCCAATGGTTGTGATCCGCGGTGATGTTAACTATGTCAGTGTAGGAGCAAGGACTAATATTCAAGATGGCTCAGTGCTACATGTTACACATGCATCAGAAAATACCCCTAATGGTTTTCCTCTCATCATCGGTGATGATGTGACTGTTGGACACAAAGCAATGTTACATGGGTGTACAATCGGAAACCGAGTATTAGTCGGCATGGGATCAATTTTACTTGATGGTGCAATTATTGAAGATAATGTCTTGATCGGCGCAGGAAGCCTAGTACCACCAGGTAAACGACTAGAAAGTGGTTTTCTTTATTTAGGTAGCCCAGTAAAAAAGATCCGCCCACTCACGCCCGCAGAAATACAACACTTTATCTACTCTGCTAATAATTACGTAAAGTGGAAGAACGACTATTTATCAACGGCTCATTCCGCCATTGATAAACAGTAAAATGGATGAAGAGTTGACACTTCATACAGCTTAGCCAACTCTTCAAATTCTTCTTCAATTTCCCATCGATGCTGTTTAAACAAACAAAGACCATTACTATTATCACCAAAGCGTGCCTTTAGCTCTTGTTCGGTGATTTGGCAATCAAATAACATTCCATTGACCATGATAGGGAAAAGAACGCTATTTTGATCTTCAAGCCACTGCTCACGATCAGGAAATTGAATGGATTGATTCATTTATTCAAATTTTCTCTTAAAATATTTATTGTTGGATTAATATCAGGTACTCGCTCATACCATAACTCAACGGCATAAGCGGCTTGCCCTACCAGCATACCTAGGCCATCAGATAAGCGTGTACTACCATTTTTTAATGCATGGTATAAAAAAGAAGTCATACCTGCCTTATAATACAAATCATAACAAGCAGTTTTAAAACCATAAGCACTATCAGGTATAGGTGGAATATCGTCCGTCATACTAGATGAAGAGGCGTTAATAATTAGATCATAATGTTTATCTGTAACATTTTGTGGAGCACTAGCTCTAATTGTACCAAATTGGCTAAATTCTTGTGCTAATTGTTGTGCTTTTTCAACAGTGCGATTAGTCAAAGTAATATCACAATTATAATTTAATAATGGTAATAATATCCCTCGTGTAGCACCACCAGCCCCAATAACAAGAACCGATAATATTTTTCCGGGGATAATAAAATCCAACCTAGCTAAATCAAGAATTAAGCCCTGACCATCAGTATTATCACCTAATAACGTGCCGTCATCTAATTTTAAAATAGTATTAACAGCACCACAGGCTTGTGCTCTTTGTGTTAATTTATCCACAAAGCGAAAAGCATCTTCCTTAAAAGGAACGGTAACATTAGCTCCACGTCCACCTTGAGAAAAAAATTGCGTTGCTACTTTATCAAATTCGCCTAATGGAACCAGTAAACGCCCATATTCATAATCAATCCCTGACTGTTTCGAAAAAAGCTGATGAATAAAAGGAGATTGACTATGTTCAATGGGATTGCCCATCACTACATATTTTTCCATAGCATCATTATCCTTGTCGATATAGCTCACCTGTGAGTGCATCTCTAATTTCAGAAGGATTTTTTCTGCCACCAACCTCGCCATTTACAATAGCAATTCGATTACGAAACTGCTCTTGTACTTCTTCAACACTACGGCATGGAGGAAGTCCGCTTAAATTTGCGCTGGTTGATACTAATGGTTTGCCATAAGCCACACATAATGCTTTCACAATAGGGTGATCCGTAACCCTTACAGCTAAGGAAGAAAACCGCCCTGTTAGCCATTTTGGCGTTGTTGACTTAGCTGGAATAACCCAAGTGATTGGGCCTGGCCAAGAGGCAAACATCCGCTCCCGCTGTTCTTGAGTCAATGCGTTATCATCAATATAAGGTTTTAATTGTTCATAGTTATCAGCAATTAAAATAAGCCCTTTCTCAATGGCTCTCTGTTTTAACTCAAGTAATGCCATTACCGCGCTTTCACTATCAGGATCACAACCGACACCAAACACAGCTTCTGTTGGATAGGCAATAACTTGATTATTTTGCAGTGCTTCTATAATTGTATTATTTACAGGTGATACTTCGTTATTCATGTTCTTCTCTTTTTGTTTGTTGCTTGCCACACAATTTGCTGGCGCACACTAATCTTACTCCTTGAGAAGACCTCTTTTCCATCAATAATGGATAATGACAATATTCGCACTCACCATTAATCGGTTTATTATTTAGTACAAATTGACATTCAGGATATTGGTTACAAGCATAAAATATTTTACCAAACCGAGACTTACGCTGTAATAATTTGCCCTTCTCGCACTGAGGACAATGAATCACAGTCTCATCAGGTTTATCAATTTGTTCTATATGCTCACAAGCAGGATAATTGCTACAGCCTATAAACATGCCAAACTTACCTTGTCGTAAAACTAAATCTGCGCCACAACATTGGCAAGGCTGTCCTTCTAATACTTTAATAACCTGTCCATCGCCTTGAGATTTCAACGCCTTAATATAATGGCAATTAGGATAAGCAGAACATCCTAGAAAAGGGCCATGACCACCATTTCTTATAATTAAATCACTGCCACATTCAGGACATTTTTCTTGCTCAGATGGATACGTAAACGGCATTATTTTTGCCATTGTCTTACCTCATAACACTTATTCCAATCGAATATAGCCACCCGCCACAATAGCGACTTTTTCGATAAGCTCAAGCTCTAATAAAAGAGGAGCTAAATCTGATGTGGATAAACCGCTCTTATTCGCAATAATATCAATCGGGATAGCTTTATCAAAACCTAACAAAGGCAATATCAAATTTATTGATTGCTGTTGAGTGGGTGTAAGTTTTTCAATTTCTAATGGCATATTGCTGGACTCTTTTTTATTGTTGGTAGCTGAGCCAACCTCTGCGATATGCTCGTCCTGTAAATCATCATTATGATTAAAGATTAACCACTGCAAAGAGCTATTTAAATATTCCATAATATCATCTGGCGAAGAGGCTAAATTCGCCCCCTGTTTTAGCAACTGATGATTTCCTTCAAAGTGTGAATCACCGAGTAATCCGGGTAACACAAACAATTCTTTGCCTTGTTGTAGAGCATAATTGGCAGTGATTAAAGATCCACTTTTTATGCCAGCTTCTACAATTAAGAGAGCTGAACTCAATCCACTAATAATTCTATTCCTTTGCGGGAAATGACGAGCTAAAGGAGGTGCCATCGGGAGATGCTCTGAAACAAGAACACCCGACTCTTTGATTTGCTCTGCTAGTCGACGATGAAATGATGGGTAAATTTGTTCTAAACCACTCCCTAATACAGCAATAGTGACGCCATGATGTTTTAAAGCACTACGATGTCCAACACCATCAATCCCTTGCGCCAACCCGCTTGTAATTGTGAATTTATTTTTCACGAGCTGTTGTGCAAAATAAGTCGCCCACTTAGTTCCATACTGTGTAGCATCTCTACTACCAATTAATGCAATTTGTGTGCTTTTTAAATGCTCTTTATTACCTGCAACAAAAAGCAAAAGAGGTGGAGAAGATATTTGTTTTAATAGCAAAGGATAATCTGAATCAGAAATTGTTAAGAGTGATGATTCATTTTTATCTAGCCACTTTAATGTACTTTTGACACAATTTGCCTGAAGCCTCATAAATTGGTGACTTTGTTGTTCTGATAGGCCACATTCTAGTAACACTTTACGATTTAGTTGCGTCAATGATTGTAAGTATTCCACCACCTTAATCGCTTTATTTACTGGCAATCTTGAAACAACATTAAGTCTTATCCATATTTCTCTGGCATCCATGCATTATCCTAGTGTTATTTTTTAACATACAAGGTGAGTGCTAAACTCAGCAAATACTGTCAATCCAGACAATAAATGTCTAGAATAGACGTTAATTCTCATTCACATTTTAGAAACAGTCCAAATAAATTATGGCAGTATTACACGTATTACATTATCCAGACGAGCGCCTTCGCACCATTGCAAAGCCAGTCGAAAAAGTTGATGCCGAAATTCAAAAAATTGTCGATGATATGTTTGAAACAATGTATTTGGAAGAAGGTATCGGTTTAGCTGCGACACAGGTGGATATCCACCAGCGCATCATCGTCATTGATATCTCTGAAACACGAGATCAAAAACTGGTACTCATTAATCCAGAACTTCTTGATCAGGAAGGTGATACCGGAATAGAGGAAGGTTGTTTATCAATACCTGAACAACGCGCATTTGTGCCTCGTGCAGAGCGCGTAAAAGTAAGAGCGCTTGATTACAACGGACAACCTTTTGAATTAGAAGCTGATGACTTACTCGCTATTTGTATTCAACATGAGATGGATCATTTAGTTGGCAAATTATTTGTGGATTATTTATCTCCATTAAAACGCCAACGTATCCGCCAGAAAGTTGAAAAGCTCGATAAGAGAAGAGCAAAAGCGGGACAATAGAGATTTACTTGTAACAGGAAAAAAACGTGTCTGATTCATTACGTATTATCTTTGCGGGAACACCCGACTTTGCAGCCCGACATTTAGCTGCTCTGTTATCAACTCAACATCATATTGTTGGGGTATTAACGCCACCAGATAAACCCGCAGGAAGAGGTAAGAAACTGACTATTAATCCAGTGAAAGAACTGGCATTAACTAATAACATTCCTGTTTATCAACCGACATCGTTAAAACCAGAAGAGAATCATGAGTGGATCAAAGCACTACAACCTGACGTTATGATTGTTGTTGCTTATGGTATGATTTTACCCAAAGCAGTACTTGATATTCCTCGTTTAGGTTGCTTAAACGTCCATGGCTCTCTTCTACCTAAATGGCGAGGTGCTGCACCTATCCAACGTGCCTTATGGGCGGGCGATACAGAAACTGGCGTCACCATTATGCAAATGGATGTTGGTTTAGATACTGGCGATATGCTTTATAAAGCATCATGCCCAATTACTCATCAAGACACGAGTGCTTCTCTTTATGCTAAATTAGCAGAGCTGGGGCCTAAAGCACTAATTAATACATTAGATCTTATCATTAGCGGTGAGTTAAAAGCGGAAAAACAAGATGATAGCCTAGCGAATTACGCAGAAAAGCTATCAAAGGAAGAAGCAAAAATTAATTGGTCGTTATCTGCACAACAGATAGAACGTTGTATTAGAGCGTTTAATCCATGGCCTATGAGCTTTTTTATGCTCGATGATCAGCCGGTGAAAGTATGGGAAGCGCAAGTTATCGCGTCGGATAATACCAATCAAATACCAGGTACATTATTGAAAGCAGATAAAACAGGCATTTATATTGTAACAGGTGAAGGCATTTTAAATATCACCAAGCTTCAACCATCAGGTAAAAAACCTATGGCATCAGCCGATTTCCTAAATTCCAAACGAGATTGGTTTACCCCTGGGAAAATCATTCAATAATGATACTACCCCTTGAAATAACAATATTTCAGGGGGTCCTTTTTTCACGCCAATATTATTCTTCTCTGGCGGCCAATATATAAACGCTAATTCACTATGAAAACGTCATACAACTTACGCAGTATTGCAGCAAAGGCAATAGCTCAAGTTTTAGATCAAGGCTTATCATTAAGTTCGGTGATCCCTGAATTACAAAAAAACATTTCAGATAAAGACAAAGCGCTCTTGCAAGAGCTCTGCTTTGGTACCTTACGTACCTTACCCCAGCTAGAATGGATCATCCAACAACTAATGGATAAACCACTGAAAGGTAAACAACGAATTTTACATTACCTCATTATGGTCGGTTTATATCAGCTCCTTTATACTCGAGTTCCTGCCCATGCAGCACTCGCTGAAACTGTTAATGGTGCGATCGCACTGAAAAAACCACAATTAAAAGGGTTAATTAACGGTGTATTACGCCAATTTCAGCGTCAACAAGATGTATTAATGGAACGTTTCCAAAATAATGATAGCCGCTATTTGCACCCTTCTTGGTTACTCACACGAATAAAAAACGCCTACCCTGAGCTATGGGAAAGTATTATTGAAGGAAATAACCAAAAGCCACCAATGTGGTTACGGGTAAATCAAATACATCATTCACGTGAACAGTACTTAGCGCTGCTTGAAAAAGAAGGGATCAGCGCGTTCTCCGATGACCACCATCCCAATGCTATTCGTTTAGAAACACCTTGTAATGTTCACCTGTTACCAGGGTTTAATGAGGGCTGGGTCACTGTTCAAGACCGCAGCGCTCAGCGTTGTGCAGAATTATTAGCGCCACAAAATAACGAACAAATTCTTGATTTATGTGCAGCCCCTGGGGGAAAAACAACCCATATCTTAGAAATAGCCCCTAAAGCGCATGTTCTCGCCATTGATATCGATGAGCAACGTTTAGCCAGAGTTAAAGAAAATCTAAACCGCTTAAAACTACATGCCACAGTCAAAAGTGGTGATGGACGTTATCCAGAGCAATGGTGTGCAAATATGCAATTTGACAGGATCTTACTTGATGCTCCTTGCTCAGCAACTGGCGTTATACGTCGCCATCCAGATATCAAATGGCTACGTCGTAATGAAGACATAGCTCAGTTAGCGCAAATTCAAAAAGAAATATTACATGCTATATGGCCATACCTAAAATCAGGCGGCACATTAGTTTATGCTACTTGTTCTATTTTACCGGAAGAAAATAGCCAACAAATTGCAGCCTTCTTATCGTCAATGCAAGATGCTCAATGTGACTATCAGCATCAATGCTTACCGGAGCAATATAGCGGTGATGGCTTCTTTTATGCGCTGATCAACAAAAAATGATCTTCTGATAAAAGATGATATCAGATCTAAAAGAAGCTACTATTCCAACACAAGATCGATGTGAACAGACATTGATCTTGTATTTGTTAATCGAATATTCTGAGAACTGACGATGAAAATTATTATCTTAGGCGCAGGTCAAGTGGGTGGCACTCTCGCTGAAAATCTTGTCGGTGAGAATAACGATATTACTGTTGTCGATACTGATGCTACCCGTTTACGTCAACTTCAAGATAAATTTGATTTAAGAGTTGTAAATGGTCATGGATCTCATCCGAGAGTCTTAAGAGAAGCGGGGGCTGAAGATGCGGATATGCTAGTTGCCGTCACAAATTCTGACGAAACAAATATGATAGCATGCCAAGTCGCTTATACTTTATTTAATACTCCCAATAAAGTTGCTCGTATCCGAGCCTCTGAATTTGTTCGTGAAGCAGATAAACTTTTTTTACCAGAAGCAATTCCTATTGATTACCTCATCTCCCCGGAACACCTCGTTATAGATTATATCTATAAACTAATTCAATACCCCGGTGCCCTACAGGTAGTAAACTTTGCTGAAGGTCAAGTCAGTATCGTGGCAGTAAAAGCCTACTATGGTGGATCACTTGTGGGTAATGCACTATCCACTCTACGTGATCATATGCCACATATTGATACTCGTGTTGCGGCTATCTTTCGCCAAGATAGACCTATTCGCCCTCAAGGATCGACCATTATTGAAGCGGGTGATGAGGTCTTTTTCGTAGTGGCATCACAACATATTCGCGCAGTAATGAGTGAGCTACAACGATTAGAAAAACCTTATAAACGCATTATGATTGTTGGTGGCGGAAACGTTGGAGCAGGATTAGCGGCAAGATTAGAAAAAGATTATAGCGTTAAGCTGATTGAGCATAATCAACAACGTGCTACCGAGTTAGCAGAGCTCCTCCATGATACTATCGTGTTTTATGGTGATGCATCTGATCAAGAGCTACTCGCTGAAGAGCATATTGAGCAAATCGATGTCTTTATTGCACTCACTAATGATGATGAAGCAAATATCATGTCCGCAATGCTCGCAAAACGTATGGGAGCAAAAAAAGCCATGGTACTTATTCAACGCAGTGCTTATGTTGATTTAGTCCAAGGTGGAGTCATTGATATTGCCATCTCTCCGCAACAAGCCACTATTTCAGCACTATTAGGTCATGTTCGCAAAGCAGATATTGTCAGTGTCTCCTCATTACGTCGCGGTGTTGCTGAAGCTATTGAAGCCATTGCACATGGTGATGAAAATACCTCAAAAGTTGTCGGTAGACGTATTCAAGATATCAAACTTCCGCCAGGCACAATTATCGGCGCCATTGTCCGCAATGAAGATGTCATTATTGCCAATGCAAGTCACTCAATAGAACAAGGTGACCATGTGATCATGTTTATTACAGATAAAAAATATGTTCCTGAAGTAGAAAAACTGTTCCAACCTAGTCCATTTTTCTTATAACTCTAGTGTAGAAATAAGAATAGTAGTGATTGTTACTGATACTGATCTATTATTATTATCTAAACACATATTTTTATATCTAGATCCATACTAATAAGGGGTGGTTATGGCTTTTTTCAAAGAGTTTCGTGAATTTGCAATGAAAGGCAATGTTGTTGACATGGCAGTCGGTGTCATCATTGGTGCAGCATTCGGAAAAATTGTTTCATCCTTAGTAGCTGATGTGATTATGCCTCCATTAGGCTTACTCATTGGAGGGATCGATTTTAAACAATTTAGTTTAGTACTAAGAGAAGCTCATGGGGATATACCTGCCGTTATCTTAAACTATGGTGCCTTTATACAAACTGTTTTTGATTTTGCCATTGTCGCGTTTGCTATTTTCTGTGCGATTAAATTAATTAATAAGATGCGCAGACAAGAAGAAGAACAACCTAAAGCACCACCTGCACCTTCAGCAGAAGAAACTTTATTAACAGAAATCCGTGATCTATTAAAAAATCAGCAAAAATAAAAACTAAAAGGCCAGTGATAACAATTGAAAATATTTGTTATCACTGGCCTCCCAGTTACCTTTCTTATTATGTTTTGCCTTTCTCATATAGCTGCCTTTGCCTTTCTTATTTTTTTCTACCCGTTGTCTAAATAAAGGATCATGAACAAGTGCAGCTAACGCATTATCTTTGATCACACCTTTTTGGTGCTGATATTTGCTAGACATAAAAACCTCTTAAATTATTAAAGAACATAAAGCATAGAACAACAATCTTCAGTGCAGATATTATTGCTTTGTCGCTCCAGATTCAAGTATTTCTAGAATTGAACAATATGTACTTTCATGAGCGGTTCCACAGCAAGCATTGCTTAACATTTTTAAAGAATCACGCATCTTTTCCATTTCTTTTAGACGAGCCTCAACTTCTGCTAGCCTAGCATCAACAATATGTTTTGATTCTACACAAGTATGATGCGCAGGATCGACTCTAATTGAAAGTAACTCAGTAATAGCATCCAGAGTAAAGCCTAACTCTTTGGCATAACGAATAAAGCGTAATCTTTGCAAATCTTGTTCTGTATACAGACGATAGCCACCTTCTGTCCGTCTATCATGTTCCATCAATCCTTGTTTTTCATAAAAACGGATAGTATCTGTTGTAACATTCGCTAATTTTGCAATTTGGCCGATGCGATACATTGATCACTCCTCAAACTAATGATAAGTAAGCATAACAAATAACCAAAAAAATAGAATTGAAATATAGTGCGATACTCAATACTTACTTTCGCACAATAGCAGCATATTCAGAAGTAAATATATAGCACCCACATAAATAAAGAAGTAGCGAGTCATTAAAGGGAGGGACCAATAAATTTAAATTTATTGCTAATCTATAGCAATAAAAAAACCGGATTAAAAAATCCGGTCTTTTTATTCGCTTCGCTGAATAATAATTTTATTATTCAGCAGCTGCTTCTGTTTCAGAATCAGCACGGTCAACAAGCTCAATGTAAGCCATTGGAGCATTGTCACCTGCACGGAAGCCACACTTCAGAATACGAGTGTAACCACCTGCACGGCTCGCAAAACGCGGACCTAATACTGTAAACAGTTTTGCCACGACTTCGTTGTCACGAGTACGGGCGAATGCCAGACGACGATTAGCTACGCTGTCGGTCTTGGCAAGAGTAATCAGCGGCTCAACGACGCGACGCAGTTCTTTCGCTTTAGGCAAAGTTGTCTTGATGATTTCATGACGAACTAAAGAACCTGCCATGTTGCGAAACATAGCCTGACGATGGCTGCTGTTGCGGTTCAATTGACGACCACTCTTACGATGGCGCATGACCTTATCCTTCTCAGTAAAACCTTAACCTGTGATCTTATTCATCAGCGATACTTGCAGGTGGCCAATTCTCAAGGCGCATGCCCAGAGATAAACCACGCGACGCCAGTACGTCTTTAATCTCAGTAAGAGATTTCTTACCAAGGTTAGGCGTCTTAAGTAATTCAACTTCAGTACGCTGTACCAGATCACCGATGTAGTGGATTGCTTCTGCCTTCAGACAGTTAGCAGAGCGGACAGTCAATTCAAGATCGTCAACTGGGCGCAGCAGGATCGGATCGAACTCTGGCTTCTCTTCTTTAACTTCAGGCTGACGAACATCACGTAAGTCAACAAAAGCTTCAAGCTGTTCAGCCAGGATAGTCGCTGCACGGCGAATCGATTCTTCTGGATCGATAGTACCGTTAGTCTCCATCTCGATTACCAGCTTATCCAAGTCGGTACGTTGTTCAACACGCGCTGCTTCCACAGTATAAGCGATTCGCTCAACTGGGCTATAACACGCATCTACTAGTAAACGACCGATAGGGCGCTCATCTTCTTCCGAATGAATTCGGGCAGAAGCCGGCACATAACCACGACCACGCTGAACTTTGATACGCATATTAATAGATGCGTTTTCGTCTGTAAGGTGGCAGATAACGTGCTGCGGCTTGACGATTTCGACATCACCGTCATGGATGATATCGGCTGCAATAACAGGGCCAATGCCAGATTTGCTCAAAGTAAGAATTACTTCATCTTTACCATGAACTTTTACCGCCAACCCCTTAAGGTTGAGCAGTATTTCTAGGATATCTTCCTGAACACCTTCTTTGGTGCTGTACTCATGCAGTACACCATCAATCTCAACCTCTGTTACCGCACAACCCGGCATAGACGAAAGCAGAATACGGCGCAGTGCGTTACCTAGAGTGTGGCCGAAGCCTCGCTCTAATGGCTCAAGGGTCACCTTGGCGTGCGTCGAACTCACTTGCTCGATATCAACCAGGCGCGGTTTTAGAAACTCTGTCACAGAACCCTGCATTGTGTCCTCTCTTTGGTGCTAAGCCTTACTTGGAGTAAAGCTCGACGATCAGGTGCTCGTTAATGTCCGCAGACAAGTCAGTACGTTCAGGAATACGTTTGAACACACCTTCCATCTTAGCAGCATCAACTTCCAGCCATGTTGGCTTTTCACGCTGTTCAGCCAGCTCTAAAGCAGCCTTAATACGAGACTGTTTTTTCGATTTTTCACGAACGCTGACTACGTCATTCGGGGAAACCTGATAAGAAGCAATATTAACCACGCGACCATTTACCATGATTGCTTTGTGGCTAACCATCTGACGTGCTTCTGCGCGAGTTGCGCCAAAGCCCATACGATAAACAACGTTATCCAGACGACCTTCTAACAGAGTAAGTAAGTTCTCACCTGTGTTGCCTTTCAGACGTGTTGCTTCTTTGTAGTAGTTACGGAATTGACGCTCTAGAACACCGTAAATACGACGTACTTTTTGTTTTTCACGTAACTGAACACCGTAATCAGACAGACGCGGTTTACGTGCGCCGTGCTGACCTGGTGCTTGTTCCAGTTTACACTTGGTGTCAATCGCCCGAACGCCAGATTTCAGAAATAAATCTGTACCTTCGCGACGGCTCAGCTTGAGCTTAGGACCCAAATATCTTGCCATTTTCTTTCTCCAACTATCCTAAAAACGAAACCGTTATTAAACGCGACGTTTTTTCGGTGGACGACAACCGTTATGAGGAATCGGAGTCACATCAGTAATATTAGTGATGCGGAAACCAGCCGCGTTTAATGCACGGATAGTTGACTCACGACCAGGACCAGGTCCTTTTACCATAACTTCCAAGTTCTTAATTCCGTACTCTTTAACAGCTTCAGCGCAACGTTCTGCTGCAACCTGAGCCGCAAACGGAGTAGATTTACGAGAACCACGGAAACCGGAACCACCGGCAGTAGCCCAACCCAACGCGTTACCTTGACGGTCTGTAATAGTAACGATTGTGTTGTTGAAAGAAGCATGGATATGAGCCACACCGTCAGAGACTTGTTTTCTTACACGCTTACGTGCACGAATAGGTGCTTTTGCCATTGTTCAAATACCCCGATTATTTCTTGATCGGCTTACGCGGACCCTTACGGGTACGTGCGTTAGTCTTAGTACGCTGACCGCGAACTGGTAGACCACGACGATGACGTAAACCACGGTAAGTACCAAGATCCATCAGACGTTTGATGCTCAGGGTAACTTCACGACGTAGATCACCTTCTACAACGTATTTGGCAACTTCGTCACGCAGCTTGTCGATTTGCTCTTCAGACAGCTCACTGATCTTAACATTTTCAGCAATACCCGTTGCTTCACAGATAGCCTGTGAACGAGTTTTACCAATGCCGTAAATCGATGTTAAAGCGATTACGGTATGTTTATGATCAGGAATGTTAATGCCTGCTATACGGGCCACTATGCACTCCTAAATTAACTTTATACAGTACTATTCTGAAAAGCCCGTTTTCAGGATACTCAAACAATACTGTATGATTATAAATGATTGGGCTGGCTAATTTAGCCAGCTCAACCGAACTTTGCAAGAAAAAAATGCAATAATTTAGCCTTGACGCTGTTTATGCTTAGGGTCAACACTGCAAATTACACGCACGTGGCCGTGACGTCTAACGATTTTGCAGTTACGGCACATTTTCTTGACGGAAGCACGAACTTTCATTTTTACTCTCCGTAACTTCTAAAACAAACCCATCTTATCGGTAATTAGCCTTTAAGGTTTGCTTTTTTCAATGCAGACTCATACTGACTTGACATCAGGAGAGTTTGCACTTGAGCCATAAAATCCATGATGACCACAACCACGATTAAGAGGGAAGTACCACCAAAATAGAAAGGTACTTTCATTGCGTCACGCATGAACTCCGGGATGAGACAGATAAAGGTAATGTACAGAGCACCGATTAAGGTTAAACGTGTCATCACTTTATCTATATATTTAGCCGTCTGCTCTCCCGGGCGAATTCCTGGTACAAATGCACCGGACTTCTTCAGGTTATCTGCCGTTTCTCTTGGGTTGAAAACCAACGCCGTATAGAAGAAACAGAAGAAGATGATTGCAGCAGCGTATAGTAACACATAAATAGGTTGACCAGGCTGTAAATTTAAAGAAATTGTCGTCAGCCAACCCCATCCTGTACCATCGCCAAACCAAGAGGTTATTGTACCAGGAAACAGAATAATACTTGAAGCAAAAATTGCCGGTATTACACCCGCCATATTTACCTTAAGTGGTAGATGTGTACTTTGTGCCGCGTATATTCTACGCCCTTGTTGACGTTTTGCATAGTTAACAACGATACGACGTTGTCCTCTTTCTACAAAAACAACAAAGAAAGTTACCGCGAACACCAATACTGCAACCAACAATAACAGGAGGAAGTGCAGTTCGCCTTGCCGCGCCTGCTCGATGGTTTGACCAATGGCAGGTGGAAGACCTGCAACGATACCTGCAAAGATAATGATTGAGATACCGTTACCAATACCACGTTCAGTGATTTGCTCACCTAACCACATCAGGAACATTGTCCCTGTGACTAAGCTCACAACAGCCGTAATATAGAATGGTAAGCCTGGATTAATAACCAGACCTTGCATTCCTGGCATATTCGGTAAGCCTGTTGCGATACCAATAGATTGGAATATCGCCAGCACCAAAGTACCATAACGGGTATATTGGCTGATCTTACGACGACCGGCCTCCCCTTCCTTCTTAATCTCCGCTAACCGAGGGTTAACCACTGATAATAGTTGGATAATAATCGATGCCGAAATATAAGGCATGATACCCAGCGCAAAGATAGAAGCACGGCTAAGAGCACCACCAGAGAACATGTTAAACATTTCAATGATGGTGCCTTTTTGCTGATCGAGCAATTTGGCAAGCACAGTGGCATCAATACCAGGGATAGGAATAAAAGAGCCAATCCTAAAGACAATTAGTGCACCAAGAACAAACAGTAATCTGCGTTTTAGTTCACCTATACCACCTTTAGCACTCTGAAAATCTAACCCTGGTTGTTTAGCCATCTGTCACTTATTCCTCAATTTTACCGCCAGCTGATTCGATTGCTGCACGGGCACCTTTGGTAACACGCAGACCACGAATAGTCACTGCACGGTTAACCTCGCCAGACAGAATTAATTTTGCAAATTCAATCTGTGGGCCAACAACGTTTGCGGCTTTCAGTGCATTCAGATCGATTACATCGCCTTCAACATAAGCCAAATCAGACAGACGGATTTCCGCAGTCACGAATGATTTACGTGAAGTAAAACCAAATTTTGGTAAACGACGGTATAAAGGCATCTGACCACCTTCAAAACCACGACGTACGCCACCGCCAGAACGAGATTTCTGACCTTTGTGACCACGGCCGCCAGTTTTACCTAGGCCAGAACCGATACCACGACCTACACGTTTAGGCGCATGCTTGGCACCTTCAGCCGGAGACAGAGTATTTAAACGCATCTCTTACTCCTCAACTTTAACCATATAGGAAACCAAGTTGATCATACCGCGAACTGCTGGTGTATCTTCGCGTTCTACAGTGTGACCGATGCGACGCAGACCTAAACCAGCCATAGTTGCCTTATGTTTAGGCAGACGGCCGATTAAACTGCGTGTTTGAGTAATTTTAATAGTCTTAGCCATGGTCATTACCCCAGAATTTCTTCAACGGATTTACCACGCTTAGCTGCGACCATTTCTGGAGACTTCATGCTATCTAAAGCGTCCAGTGTTGCACGAACGACGTTAATCGGATTCGTGGAACCATAGGTTTTAGCCAGTACGTTACGAACGCCAGCCACTTCTAGAACTGCACGCATTGCACCACCTGCGATGATACCAGTACCTTCATGAGCAGGCTGCATAAATACGCGAGAACCTGTATGAGTACCTTTAATAGGGTGGAACAGAGTACCGTTGTTTAAAGCGACGGTTTTCATATTGCGACGGGCTTTTTCCATCGCTTTCTGGATTGCTGCCGGAACTTCGCGAGCTTTGCCATATCCAAAACCAACGCGGCCATTACCATCACCAACTACTGTAAGAGCGGTGAAGCTAAAGATACGACCACCTTTAACGGTTTTCGATACGCGGTTTACCGCGATCAGCTTTTCCTGCAGTTCGCCAGCTTGTTTCTCGATGTGAGCCATCTTACACTCCTACCTTAGAACTGAAGGCCAGCTTCACGGGCAGCATCTGCCAGTGCCTGGACTCGACCATGATATTGGAAACCGGAACGGTCAAATGATACTGATTTGATACCTTTTTCCAGAGCGCGTTCAGCAACAATTTTACCAACTACTGCTGCTGCTTCTTTGTTTCCAGTGTTTTTCAGTTGCTCAATGATAGCTTTTTCTGTAGTAGAAGCGGCCACCAAAGTTTCAGAACCGTTTGGTGCAATAACCTGCGCATAAATATGGCGAGGGGTACGATGTACCACCAGGCGAGTCGCACCCAGTTCCTGGAGCTTACGGCGTGCGCGGGTCGCACGACGGATACGAGCTGCTTTCTTATCCATAGTGTTACCTTACTTCTTCTTAGCCTCTTTGATACGCACAACTTCGTCGGCGTAACGAATACCTTTACCTTTATAAGGTTCAGGGCGACGGTAAGCACGCAGTTCAGCTGCTACTTGACCAATCACTTGCTTATCCGCACCTTTCAGTAGGATTTCAGTTTGTGTTGGACATTCAGCAGTGATGCCTGCTGGCAGTTGGTGTTCCACTGGATGTGAATAACCTACTGATAAGTTAACTGTGTTGCCCTTAACAGACGCACGATAACCTACACCTACCAGTTGCAGTTTCTTAGTGAAGCCTTCGGTAACACCTACAACCATTGCATTTAGCAGTGAACGAGTAGTACCCGCTTGTGCCCATGCATCAGCATAACCATCGCGTGGTGCGAAAGTTAGTTGGTTGTCAGCATGTTGAATTTCAACTGCATTATGGATAGTACGAGTAAGCTCGCCGTTTTTACCCTTAATCGTAATTACCTGACCGTTGAGTTTAACCTCTACGCCGGCAGGAATGACGACGGGTGCTTTTGCCACACGAGACATTCTTTCCTCCCGAATTAAGCTACGTAGCAGATAATCTCGCCACCAAGACCTGCTTGGCGAGCTGCACGATCAGTCATAACACCTTTTGAGGTAGAAACAACAGCGATGCCCAGTCCTGCCATAACTTGTGGCAGCTCATCTTTTCTTTTATAGATGCGCAGACTTGGACGGCTTACGCGCTGAATGCTTTCTACTACAGCCTTACCTTGGAAATATTTTAAAGTGATTTCCAGTTCTGGCTTAGTGTCGCCTTCAATTTTAAAATCTTCGATATAACCTTCTTCCTTAAGCACGTTGGCAATCGCCACTTTCAGCTTGGAGGAAGGCATTGTGACCGCAACTTTATTCGCGGCCTGACCGTTACGGATACGGGTCAGCATATCCGCGATGGGATCTTGCATGCTCATCTGTCTTTACTCCCGTGATTCAATTAGGGTGATTACCAGCTAGCCTTTCTAAGGCCCGGGATTTCACCGCGCATAGCGGCTTCACGGACTTTAATACGGCTTAGGCCAAATTTCCGCAGGAAACCGTGCGGACGTCCAGTTTGACGGCAGCGGTTACGCTGACGTGAAGGACTTGAATCACGTGGCAGTGTTTGCAGTTTCAGAACAGCATTCCAACGATCTTCATCAGATACGTTTACATCTGAAACGATAGCTTTCAGTTCTGCGCGTTTTGCGAAGAATTTCTCAGCTAAATTCGCACGTTTTACATCACGTGCTTTCATAGATTTCTTAGCCATGAATGCCCTGCCTTACTTGCGGAACGGGAAGTTAAACGCTGCTAACAATGCGCGACCTTCATCATCAGATTTCGCAGTCGTAGTAATGGTAATATCCAAACCACGAACACGATCCACTTTATCGTAATCGATTTCAGGGAAGATGATTTGTTCACGCACGCCCATGCTGTAGTTACCACGTCCATCGAATGATTTAGCGGACAAACCACGGAAGTCACGGATACGTGGTACAGCAATAGAGATCAGACGTTCAAAGAACTCCCACATGCGTTCGCCACGCAGGGTCACTTTACAGCCGATCGGATAGCCCTGGCGGATTTTGAAGCCTGCAACAGATTTGCGTGCTTTGGTGATCAGAGGTTTTTGACCTGAGATTGCTGCTAAATCAGCTGCTGCATTATCCAGCAGTTTTTTATCAGCAATTGCTTCACCAACACCCATGTTCAGGGTGATCTTCTCGACCCGAGGGACTTGCATGACAGAATGGTAACCAAACTGAGACATCAGTTTTTGGACTACCTCGTCTTTGTAGTAATCATGCAGTTTCGCCATCGTATACTCCAAATTACTTGATAGTTTCTTTATTAGATTTGAAGAAACGAACTTTTTTGCCGTCTTCGAATCTAAAACCTACACGGTCAGCCTTGCCGGTTGCCGCATTGAAGATTGCAACGTTAGAAACTTGAATTGCAGCTTCTTTTTCAACGATGCCACCTGGTTGGTTCAGAGCCGGTACTGGCTTCTGATGTTTTTTAACCAGATTGATACCTTCAACGATAACTTTACCAGAAGAAAGAACCTGTTTTACTTTACCGCGCTTACCTTTATCTTTACCAGTTAGCACGATAACTTCGTCTTCACGACGGATTTTCGCTGCCATTGCCTGCTCCTTAGAGTACTTCAGGTGCCAGAGAGATTATTTTCATAAACTTCTCGTTACGAAGTTCACGAGTAACCGGCCCAAAAATACGCGTACCAATAACTTGCTCGCTGTTGTTGTTTAACAATACACAAGCGTTGCTATCGAAGCGAATGACAGAACCGTCAGGGCGACGAACACCCTTCTTGGTGCGCACCACTACCGCTTTCAGTACATCACCTTTCTTAACTTTACCACGTGGAATTGCTTCTTTAATGGTAATTTTGATGATGTCACCTACATCTGCGTAGCGACGGTGCGAGCCACCTAGAACCTTGATACACATTACGCGACGTGCACCGGAGTTGTCGGCCACGTTCAGCATAGTCTGTTCTTGGATCATTTTAGTGCTCCGCTAAATGTCAACTACTACTGAGCCACTTCCACATTAGAAGAGGCCGTTCAATATCCCATAATACGAGGGAGCGGCATTATAACACCACATTCTCGATATGGACAGAAAAAATAAACGGCTCGTTCAGTTTTGAGCCGTTTATTTCGTACGAAAAGGCTATTTTATTACAGAACAGCTTTTTCTACAACGCGAACTAACGCCCAAGACTTAGTCTTAGAGATAGGACGTGTTTGACGAATTTCTACTACGTCACCCATGCCACATTCGTTGTTCTCGTCATGTACATGCAGTTTAGTCGTACGACGGATGAATTTACCATATAATGGATGTTTCACCATACGATCGATAGCAACAACAACAGATTTTTCCATTTTGTCACTTACCACACGACCTTGCAGAGTACGGATTTTATCGGTCATTACGCACCCGCCTTCTCAGTCAGTAAAGTCTTAACGCGTGCGATATTACGACGCACTTGTTTCAACAGATGAGACTGTTGTAACTGACCACTTGCTGCCTGCATACGCAGATTGAACTGCTCACGCAGTAAGTTCAGCAATTCAGTGTTCAGCTCTTCAACGCTCTTTTCGCGCAGCTCTTTTGCTTTCATTACATCACCGTCTTAGTTACAAAGGTGGTTTTGATAGGCAGTTTTGCTGCCGCTAGCTGAAATGCTTCACGGGCCACTTCTTCAGGCACACCATCCATTTCATATAGGACTTTACCTGGCTGGATCAAGGCAACCCAATACTCTACGTTACCTTTACCTTTACCCATACGGACTTCGAGCGGCTTTTCAGTGATTGGTTTGTCTGGGAACACACGGATCCAGATTTTACCCTGACGCTTAACTGCACGGGTCATTGCACGACGTGCCGCTTCGATCTGACGTGCAGTCAGACGACCACGGCCCACAGCTTTAAGACCGTAAGTCCCGAAGCTTACATCCGTACCTATAGCTAAGCCACGGTTGCGGCCTTTATGCACTTTACGGAATTTTGTACGCTTAGGTTGTAACATCAGCGACTCTCCTTACTTGCGGCCTTTACGCTGCTGCTTTTTAGGTTGAGCGGCTGGTTTTTCCGCCTGTTCAACCGCAGCCATACCACCCAGGATCTCACCTTTGAAGATCCATACCTTAACGCCGAGCACACCATAAGTAGTATGTGCTTCTGAGGTATTGTAGTCGATATCTGCACGCAGAGTGTGCAGAGGTACACGACCTTCACGATACCATTCAGTACGAGCGATTTCAGCGCCGCCTAAACGACCACTTACTTCCACTTTAATACCTTTAGCGCCTAAACGCATTGCGTTCTGTACCGCACGCTTCATAGCACGACGGAACATAACACGACGTTCCAGCTGTGAAGTGATGCTGTCAGCAACTAATTTTGCGTCCAGTTCAGGTTTACGTACTTCGGCGATATTAATTTGCGCAGGAACGCCAGCGATATCCGCTACGTTTTTACGCAGTTTTTCTACATCTTCACCTTTTTTACCGATAACGATACCTGGGCGAGCAGTGTGAATAGTCACACGGATGCTTTTCGCAGGACGTTCGATAACGATACGAGATACAGATGCTTTTGCCAGTTCTTTAGTTAAGTACTGGCGCACTTTAAAATCGCTGTCTAGGTTGTCAGCGAATTCATTGGTACCCGCATACCATGTGGAATTCCAAGGCTTGACAATGCCAAGGCGGATACCATTAGGATGTACTTTTTGACCCATTGCTAGTCTCCAGAGTCTCAGCGATCGGACACAACCACAGTGATGTGGCTGGTGCGCTTCAGAATACGATCTGCACGGCCTTTTGCACGAGGCATAATGCGCTTCATAGAAGGACCTTCGTCAACAAAGATCTTAGCTACTTTCAGATCATCAATGTCAGCGCCATCGTTGTGTTCTGCATTAGCAATAGCAGACTCGAGTACTTTCTTCACTAAACCAGCAGCTTTCTTGTTGGTATAGGTCAGAGTTTCCAGAGCTTGCGACACTTTCTTACCGCGAATCAGGTCTGCCACCAGGCGAACCTTCTGAGCAGAAGAACGAGCGTGGCGATGTATAGCGATAGTTTCCATCTCTTCCTCCTACCTTATTTCTTCTTAGCCTTTTTATCGGCTGCATGACCGCGATAAGTACGGGTCGGCGCGAATTCACCCAGTTTGTGACCAACCATTTCGTCGGAAACGTAAACTGGAACATGCTGACGACCATTATGGACAGCGATGGTCAAACCGATCATGTTAGGAAAGATCGTTGAACGACGGGACCAAGTCTTAACAGGCTTTTTGTCACCGCTTTCCACCGCTTTCTCTACCTTCTTCAGCAAGTGCAGGTCAATAAATGGACCTTTCTTGAGAGAACGTGGCATGGCTTATCCTCTAATTATTTCTTAGTACGACGATGAACGATAAAGTGTTCAGTGCGTTTGTTTTTACGAGTCTTCTTACCTTTGGTTTGAACGCCCCAAGGTGTTACAGGGTGTTTACCAAAGTTACGACCTTCACCACCACCGTGTGGGTGGTCTACTGGGTTCATCGCAGTACCGCGAACGGTAGGACGAATACCACGCCAGCGACTTGCACCAGCTTTACCCAGAACGCGTAACATGTGCTCAGAGTTACCTACTTCACCGATAGTTGCACGGCAATCAGAAGGGATCTTACGCATTTCACCAGAACGCAGACGAATAGTGACATAAGCACCATCACGCGCAACGATTTGAACGTAAGTACCAGCTGAACGAGCTAACTGACCACCTTTACCTGGTTTCATTTCTACGTTATGAACGGTAGAACCAACCGGGATATTACGCATTGGTAAGGTGTTACCCGTTTTGATAGCAGCATCAACGCCAGATTGAACTTTATCACCCGCTTTCAGGCCTTTTGGAGCCAGGATGTAGCGGCGTTCACCATCAGCATACAGCACTAAAGCGATGTTAGCTGAACGGTTTGGATCATATTCCAGACGTTCTACTGTCGCAGGGATACCATCTTTGTTGCGTTTAAAGTCAACAATACGGTAAGCCTGTTTGTGACCACCACCGATATGACGGGTAGTGATACGACCATTGTTGTTACGACCACCGGATTTGCTGTTCTTTTCCAGCAATGGCGCATAAGGTTTCCCTTTATGCAGCTCTGGGTTTACCACTTTAACTACGTGGCGACGGCCCGGAGACGTAGGTTTACATTTAACAATTGCCATTGTTCTTTACTCCTCCGACTTACTCAGCGCCGCCGACGAAGTCCAGATTCTGGCCTTCCTTCAGGGTGACGTAAGCTTTTTTCCAGTCGCTACGACGACCAATACGCTGACCGTGACGTTTCACTTTGCCTTTCATCAGCAGAGTGTTAACACTTTCAACTTCGACTTCAAACAGTTTTTGTACAGCTGCTTTAATCTCTGCTTTGGTCGCGTCTTTAGCAACTTTGAGAACGATGGTGTTTGATTTTTCCATCGCGATAGAAGCTTTTTCAGATACATGCGGCGCGCGCAGTACTTTCAGCAGACGTTCTTCACGGATCATGCCAGCATCTCCTCAACTTGCTTCACAGCGTCAGCAGTCATGACGACTTTGTCGAAGGCGATTAAGCTAACTGGATCGATTGTTGCTGCATCACGAACGTCTACTTTGTATAAGTTACGTGCTGCTAAATACAGATTCTCATCAACTTCTGCTGTGACAATCAGTACATCTTCCAGAGCCATATCTTTCAGTTTCTGTGCTAAAAGCTTAGTTTTAGGCGCTTCAACAGAGAACTTCTCTACGACGATCAGACGATCTTGACGTACCAGTTCTGACAGAATGCTCTTCAGAGCACCGCGGTACATCTTTTTGTTTACTTTTTGACTGTGGTCCTGTGGTTTAGCTGCGAAGCTAACACCACCAGAGCGCCAAATTGGGCTCTTGATTGAACCTGAACGTGCACGACCTGTACCTTTCTGGCGCCATGGCTTTTTGCCTGAACCAGAAACTTCAGCACGAGTTTTCTGAGCACGAGTACCTTGACGAGCACCAGCAGCGTATGCAACGACTACTTGATGCACAAGCGCTTCGTTAAAGTCACGCCCGAAGGTAGTTTCGGAAACAGTCAGCGCGCCTTGCGCGTCTTTCATTACCAATTCCATTCCTATCTCCTCGACGTTACGCCTTGACAGCTGGTTTAACGATCAGGTCACTGCCAGTTGCACCTGGGACAGCACCTTTGACCAGCAGCAGGTTGCGCTCAGCGTCAACACGTACTACTTCCAGGCTCTGAACGGTAACTTGTTCGTTACCCAGTTGACCTGCCATTTTCTTGCCTTTAAATACACGACCCGGAGTCTGGTTCTGACCGATAGAACCCGGAACGCGGTGAGACAAGGAGTTACCGTGGGTAGCATCTTGAGTACGGAAGTTCCAGCGCTTTACAGTACCAGCAAAACCTTTACCTTTAGATGTTCCAGTAACGTCGACTTTTTTAACGTCAGCGAAAATTTCTACACTAATGCTTTGACCTACAGTGTATTCTTCGCCTTCGTTCAGACGGAATTCACGCAGTAAGCGGCCAGCTTCAACGCCAGCTTTAGCAAAATGACCTGCTTCAGGTTTCAGTACACGGTTCGCTTTTTTGCTACCTGTAGTCACCTGAATTGCACGATAACCGTCTTTCTCTAGATCTTTGACCTGAGTAACACGGTTGTTTTCAATTTCGATAACGGTTACAGGGATTGAAACGCCATCTTCAGTGAAGATACGAGTCATTCCTACTTTTTTACCGACTAAACCAATCATTGTTTCAACCTCTCAATCGCTTGATGACCTGATTAACCTAGGCTGATCTGCACGTCTACGCCGGCAGCCAGATCCAGACGCATCAGAGCATCAACGGTTTTCTCGGTTGGCTCAACGATGTCAACCAGACGTTTGTGAGTGCGAATTTCATACTGATCACGCGCATCTTTATTAACGTGCGGAGAAATCAACACTGTGAAACGCTCTTTGCGAGTCGGCAGTGGGATTGGACCACGAACTTGCGCACCTGTGCGCTTAGCAGTCTCTACGATTTCCGCAGTTGATTGATCAATCAGACGATGATCAAAAGCTTTCAGGCGGATACGGATTCTTTGGTTCTGCATGAGACCAGAGCTCCAACTATTTTTTATAAACGTAAATGATTACTACTCGTACCCATTTCGATTGATGAGAGAGTGTAATCGTTCTGCATATAACTCCCCAATCGGGAGTATTATATTAATGCAATAAAAAAATCTGCATTAGCTGATAAATCAGCCCCACTAAATCAGTGAGCCTGCGCATTATACTTGCCTGAGAGATGAAATCAAGCCAAGAATAAAAAAACAGCGATAAAAATTATCTAGTCACAGCAAATTGAACTTAAAAAATAAAAGGCAAAGGCAACAATAGCGTTACCTTTGCTTTTATAAATTCGATAGATAGCAATAAAGAAAGATTAATACTTCTTTTTTGCTAAAAGATGAGATCACTCTTCAATCATTTGCGCTTGAAGATAGTTTTGTAGTCCGATACGTTCAATAAGCTCTAGTTGGGTTTCAATCCAATCGATATGCCCTTCTTCATCCGTTAAGATTTCTAGCATCAGATCTCTGCTCACATAATCATGAATTGAATCAGCATAAGCGATAGCTTCACGTAAGTCTTTTGCTCCCCCTAATTCGAGTTCAAGATCTGAACGCAACATCTCTTCAACATCTTCACCGATATTGAGTTTTCCTAAATCTTGTAAGTTAGGGATACCTTCTAAAAATAAAATACGCTCAATATATTTATCAGCATGCTTCATTTCATCAATAGACTCATGGTATTCCATCGCATTAAGGCGAGTAAATCCCCAATTTTTAAACATACGGGCATGCAAGAAATACTGATTAATTGCAACAAGTTCACCACCTAATAATTTATTAAGGTGGGCTATCATTTTTTTATCACCTTTCATTTTTATGCTCCTTTGCTTCCAGTCTTTTTAGTGTAGACCTTTTATACAAAGTAGAGAGAAAGGAATATTAAAAACTGTTATGCAACTTCAGAAATTTGAGGATAAAGGAGGTGTTGTTCATCATCTATAAGTTGACGAGCTTGACGTATACATTTACCACAACAACTGCCTACAGGTAGGATTTGACGCAATTGATTGATTGTTCGAATTTTATGTTTATGAACAGTAGAGATAATTTTTTTATCACTCACACCATGACACAGACAGACATACATAATAACGACCTCATTAACTACCTATCAAGATAGTAAATGATAATCATTGTTATTTCAATTTCTATTTATCGTACAGATCTATCTAAGTGTGCTGATGATAATAAAAAATGAATAATGGCAATAAGCTAGTTATCGTTAATAGAGGCATAAACTAAAAAAGGGCATCATCAGATGCCCTTTTCAAAAATAATAAAGCTAGGAATTAACCTAATACTTTAGCAACAACACCCGCACCTACTGTACGGCCACCTTCACGGATTGCGAAGCGTAAACCTTCGTCCATTGCGATTGGGTGGATCAGTTCAACGATCATGTTCACGTTGTCGCCTGGCATTACCATTTCTACGCCTTCTGGTAATTCGATAGTACCAGTTACGTCAGTTGTACGGAAGTAGAACTGTGGACGGTAGCCTTTGAAGAATGGAGTGTGACGACCACCTTCATCTTTGCTCAGAATATAAACTTCTGATTCAAATTTGTTGTGTGGGTTGATTGAACCTGGTTTCGCCAGTACTTGTCCACGTTCGATTTCTTCACGTTTTGTACCACGCAGCAGAACACCTACGTTCTCACCTGCACGACCTTCGTCAAGTAATTTACGGAACATTTCAACGCCAGTACAAGTTGTTTTTGCGGTTTCTTTGATACCAACAATCTCAACTTCATCACCTACTTTGATGATACCACGCTCTACACGACCAGTAACTACTGTACCACGACCTGAGATTGAGAATACATCTTCGATTGGTAACAGGAATGGTTTGTCAATTGCACGCTCTGGCTCTGGGATATAAGTATCCAGTGCTTCTGCTAATTCAACAATTTTTGCTTCCCACTCTGCTTCGCCTTCCAGTGCTTTCAGCGCTGAACCACGGATTACTGGAGTGTCATCGCCTGGGAAATCGTATTGAGACAGAAGTTCACGAACTTCCATTTCAACTAATTCTAACAGCTCTTCATCATCTACCATGTCACATTTGTTCAGGAATACGATGATGTAAGGAACACCAACCTGACGACCTAACAGGATGTGCTCACGAGTTTGTGGCATTGGACCATCAGTTGCTGCTACTACCAGAATAGCTCCGTCCATTTGCGCAGCACCAGTGATCATGTTTTTAACATAGTCGGCGTGGCCTGGGCAGTCTACGTGTGCGTAGTGGCGAGTTGGAGTATCGTATTCTACGTGTGAAGTAGAGATGGTGATACCACGCGCTTTTTCTTCTGGTGCATTATCGATTTGGTCAAATGCACGAGCAGCACCACCGTAAGTTTTAGCTAAAACTGTAGTGATTGCAGCAGTCAGAGTTGTTTTACCGTGGTCAACGTGGCCGATAGTACCAACGTTAACGTGCGGTTTTGAACGTTCAAATTTTTCTTTAGACATTTAAATTGTCCCTCTAAGACACGGAATCGGTGGTTACACCACATCAACCAAGCAGTAATTAAACTAGCGATTAGCTATGCTTGTTAAGATTTTTAATCAGGAAGGCAAGAACATTGGGGAGTGGTGCTGATAGGCAGATTCGAACTGCCGACCTCACCCTTACCAAGGGTGCGCTCTACCAACTGAGCTATATCAGCACATCTGGAGCGGGCAGCGGGAATCGAACCCGCATCATCAGCTTGGAAGGCTGAGGTAATAGCCATTATACGATGCCCGCAGAACTCGGCTACCTGACTTAAAATCAGCTTTGTATTCTACTCAAGTGTTCACGATTTGAAAACACTTAAGTAAGGAATTAATGGTGGTGGGAGAAGGATTCGAACCTTCGAAGTCTGTGACGGCAGATTTACAGTCTGCTCCCTTTGGCCGCTTGGGTATCCCACCAAATCTAAATTTTAAATGGTGCCGGCACCAAGAGTCGAACTCGGGACCTACTGATTACAAGTCAGTTGCTCTACCAACTGAGCTATGCCGGCTAAGTGGTGCGCATTCTAGGAGGACTTTCGTCATGATGCAACAAAAAAATTGCGATATTTGTTCTTTTGCTTAGATTTTGTTCATTTTTGTATGTATTGTTGATTTTTTAGGAAAAAAACGACCAAAATGACAGCAAAAAAATCAAAGAAAATCCAACGCAATATTCTCTCTACAATCCTAGATTTATCACTAAACAGTAAAATTCACCTAAAAGAATTATTTTTACGCTTTTATTCTACGCTTATTTTTATTTTTTATGACTATTTTTTGTACTTTTTTTACAAATTTATTCAGTTCGCGTCAAAAAAAGCAGAAAAAAAGTAAAAAATCTCTACGCCTCTGCCACATCACTCGTTATGATGCTGTTTATTTTTTATCGGATACGGGTGTTTTAAACAGCCTGTCCAACCTGCGAATACTAGGCAGATGTTGGCTTATGAATAACAAAGAACGCTTTACAACCCCTTATTTAGAATTTGATAGAAAGCAGTGGGCTACGTTAAGGAATTCGGTTCCCTTAACATTAACAGAAACAGAAATTGCCGACCTTAAAGGCATTAATGAAGAAATCTCAATTGATGATGTCATTGAAATTTATCTTCCATTATCAAGGTTGTTAAATTTCTATATCAGTTCAAATTTACGTCGTCAGGCTGTCTTAGAACAGTTTCTAGGCACAAATAACGCCAAAATTCCTTATATCATTGGTATAGCGGGTAGCGTAGCGGTGGGTAAAAGTACGACTGCCCGTTTACTTCAAGCTTTGCTAACTCGTTGGCCTGAACATCGGAAAGTGGATTTGATTACCACTGATGGATTTTTATTACCTAATGCGGAATTAAAAAAACGCGGAATAATGAAGAAAAAAGGGTTTCCTGAATCCTATGATATGCATAGTCTTGTCTCTTTTGTCTCTGATATTAAATCGGGCAAAAAGCAAGTGACTGCACCTGTCTATTCTCATTTAGTGTATGACATTATTCCAGACAAAAAACAGGTCATTGAGCAACCCGATATTTTGATCCTTGAAGGACTCAATGTATTACAGAGTAATCAAGACTACCCTCATGATCCACACAATGTTTTTGTATCAGATTATGTCGACTTTTCCATTTATGTTGATGCAGATGAAGCATTATTGAAACACTGGTATATCAGCCGATTTTTAAAATTCCGTGAAGGGGCATTTACCGATCCCGAATCCTATTTCAATAATTATTCCAAACTGAGTCGCGAAGAATCTATTGAGATCGCGTCTTCCATTTGGCAAGAAATTAATGGCTTAAACCTAAAGCAAAATATTTTACCAACCCGTGAAAGAGCCAGTTTGATTATGACTAAGGGTGATAACCATTCGGTTAAAAGTGTTAGGTTACGTAAATAAATCTTACCTATTTAGAGAATAGATAAATTATCAATTCTCACCCTATAAATAGGTGGATTAAATTTAAATATGCTCTCTTTACCTATTTTAGAGAGCATATTTTAATATGAAAATTGCAGCAAAATAAACCAATTATGGTGCACTTCGTAGCGAGATCTCACCACCAATATAGGGTACTATTTTATTGTTTTGTTCTAAAAGTAACGCCCCTTGCTCATTAATACCTTTAGCGATACCAAAGATCTCTTTGTCACCAATAATTAATTTAACACGCCTATCAATAAAATTATCTAAACTTTTCCAACGTTCAATAAAAGCAGATAACCCCTGTTTTTCAAATTGTACAAATGCTTTTCTTAGCGCATTGGTGATTTCACAAGCCAACTGATTCCTATCTATTTTTATCCCTACCTGCTCTAAATTAATCCATTGTTGGTTTATTGCATCTTTTTGATTGTTACTCATGGCGATATTAATACCAATGCCAGTAACAATATGCGCAACATCACCTGTTTTTCCCGTTAATTCAACCAAGATCCCAGATAATTTTTTATCATTTAAGTAAAGATCGTTTGGCCATTTAACTTTGACACCATTCGCACCAAATTGCTGTAAAACTTCAGCAAGGATCACACCAACAACTAAACTTAGCCCGATTGCGGCAGCAGGTCCTTGATCCAATTTCCAATACATACTGAGATATAGATTACGACCAAAAGGAGAGATCCATTGCCGCCCTCTACGCCCACGCCCTGCAGATTGATATTCAGCAATACAAACATCACCGGAGGTTAATTCACTAATACGCTGTATCATATACTGGTTAGTTGAATCAATAACCGGTATCACACGAGCTGGTGCACCTTGAATGCCTCGATTGACACGTTCACTGTTTAACAGGTTCATCGGTGCATCTAGCTGATAACCCTGACCTGCCACTGTATGAATGTCGATACCCCAGCTACGCAATGTCTTGATATGCTTATTAATCCCTGCCCGTGTCATCCCCAAACTTTCGCCTAATTGTTCTCCTGAATGGAGCTCACCATCAGCAAGGATATTGATGAGTAATAGAGGAGTTGATGTCTCTTTCATGAAATAGCATCCACCGCGTTAATCTCGCCATGCCGTCCAATAAAACGCACTTCCGGCTCTAATTGCACTCCAAAACGTTCAAATACCTTTTGGCGAATATAACTTGCTAAATTAACAATATCGCGCCCACTTGCCTTGCCTTCTTTATTAATTAATACCAATGCCTGTTTTGTATGCACAGCAGCGCCACCGCTCTGATAACCTTTCAAACCACATTGATCAATAAGCCAGCCTGCAGCAAGTTTTACACCATTATGTTGTACATATTGAGGGCAAAATGGATATTTACTTTTTAAGCGTTGTGCAAGTTTTATATCAACAATAGGATTTTTAAAAAAACTACCCGCATTACCTGTAAGAGCAGGATCCGGTAATTTACTTGTCCTCATACCGCATACAGAGTCGAATACTATCTGTGGTGTGACTGTTTCTGGTGATAATTTAGCTAAATCACCATAGGTCAAAATAGGTTCCCAATGTTTATTCAGCACTAAGCCAACGGCAATAATTGCATAACCTTGCTGATAGTGATGTTTAAAAATACTGTCGCGATAGCCAAATTGGCACTCTTCATTTGTTAAACGCGTGACTTTACCAGTGCTTAACTCAACAATATCAACATAGGCGCAAACGTCTTTTAATTCTTTACCATAAGCACCAATATTTTGTATGGGAGCAGATCCAACATTACCAGGGATTAAAGCGAGATTTTCTAACCCATAAATATGCTTTTCAATTAAGCTCTTTATAAGGTTATGCCAATTTTCACCTGCCCCAACATGAATATGCCATTGTTGCTCATCTTCTGTAATTTCAATGCCAGAAATACAGTTTCTAATCACCGTACCGTTAAAATCTTCAATGAATAGAACATTACTCCCTCCGCCTAAAATAAGAATAGGCAGTTTTTGGTCTTGAGCATTTTGCCAGTACCGACAGAGTTCATCTGTATTCTTTGCCGTTTCTATATGACGAGCATTGGCTTTCAAACCAAATGTATTAAATGATTGCAATGAAATAGGTTCATTCATGAAAGTCGACCTCATTTAGCTGATAGCTTAGTTTAGCAGTCAACCTGCTGTGAGGATAGCGCGAGTGAGCTGTTGGTAGGTAATAAGAGTAAGTTAAAAAGATACCTGTAATATTCTAGGTGTGATGATCATTAAGAATAAAGAAAAACAAATGCAAAAAAGCCAACCCATTGGGTTGGCTTTCTCGTCTTATTTAATGCTTAGCAGTTCCCTACTCTCACATGGGGAGACCCCACACTACCATCGGCGCTACGGCGTTTCACTTCTGAGTTCGGCATGGGATCAGGTGGGACCACCGCGCTATGGCCGCTAAGCAAATTCTGTATATAACTATCTGTTTATGTAGTTATCAATAATTTTTTATGGTGCTGATACCCAGATTCGAACTGGGGACCTCACCCTTACCAAGGGTGTGCTCTACCAACTGAGCCATATCAGCACTAGTGGCTTATTGTCACCGGCTGACACAGCCTAAATATTGATGCTTGGCAGTTCCCTACTCTCACATGGGGAGACCCCACACTACCATCGGCGCTACGGCGTTTCACTTCTGAGTTCGGCATGGGATCAGGTGGGACCACCGCGCTATGGCCGCCAAGCAAATTCGGTTTTAATCACTCGCTTCTTTCCTTTCGGTAAGTCGCCAGTAATTCAATCTTAAACAAGCTGACTTCATCGTTTCGTCTCTCTGACAAAACACTTTCGGTGTTGTCAGGTTAAGCCTCACGGTTCATTAGTACTGGTTAGCTCAACGTATCGCTACGCTTACACACCCAGCCTATCAACGTCTTAGTCTTAAACGTTCCTTTAGGTCACTTAAAGTGACAGGGAAGACTCATCTCGAGGCAAGTTTCCCGCTTAGATGCTTTCAGCGGTTATCTCTTCCGCACTTAGCTACCGGGCAATGCCATTGGCATGACAACCCGAACACCAGTGGTGCGTTCACTCCGGTCCTCTCGTACTAGGAGCAACCCCTCTCAATCTTCCAACGCCCACGGCAGATAGGGACCGAACTGTCTCACGACGTTCTAAACCCAGCTCGCGTACCACTTTAAATGGCGAACAGCCATACCCTTGGGACCTACTTCAGCCCCAGGATGTGATGAGCCGACATCGAGGTGCCAAACACCGCCGTCGATATGAACTCTTGGGCGGTATCAGCCTGTTATCCCCGGAGTACCTTTTATCCGTTGAGCGATGGCCCTTCCATTCAGAACCACCGGATCACTAAGACCTACTTTCGTACCTGCTCGAGCCGTCACTCTCGCAGTCAAGCTGGCTTATGCCTTTGCACTAACCGCATGATGTCCGACCATGCTTAGCCAACCTTCGTGCTCCTCCGTTACTCTTTAGGAGGAGACCGCCCCAGTCAAACTACCCACCAGACACGGTCCCCGACCCAGTTTATGGGCCTAGGTTAGAACATCAAACGTTAAAGGGTGGTATTTCAAGGTTGGCTCCATGCAGACTGGCGTCCACACTTCAAAGCCTCCCACCTATCCTACACATCAAGGCTCAATGTTCAGTGTCAAGCTATAGTAAAGGTTCACGGGGTCTTTCCGTCTTGCCGCGGGTACACTGCATCTTCACAGCGAGTTCAATTTCACTGAGTCTCGGGTGGAGACAGCCTGGCCATCATTACGCCATTCGTGCAGGTCGGAACTTACCCGACAAGGAATTTCGCTACCTTAGGACCGTTATAGTTACGGCCGCCGTTTACTGGGGCTTCGATCAGGAGCTTCGCCTTACGGCTGACCCCATCAATTAACCTTCCAGCACCGGGCAGGCGTCACACCGTATACGTCCACTTTCGTGTTTGCACAGTGCTGTGTTTTTAATAAACAGTTGCAGCCAGCTGGTATCTTCGACTGGCTTCAGCGCCGTCCGCAAGGGACTTTACCTACCGCCAGCGTGCCTTCTCCCGAAGTTACGGCACCATTTTGCCTAGTTCCTTCACCCGAGTTCTCTCAAGCGCCTGAGTATTCTCTACCTGACCACCTGTGTCGGTTTGGGGTACGATTGTTGGTAACCTGAAGCTTAGAGGCTTTTCCTGGAAGCGGGGCATCAATTGCTTCACCACCTTGGTGGTTCGTCATCACATCTCAGCATTAAGTGACCGGATTTGCCTAATCACTCTGCCTACCTGCTTGAACCGGGACGACCGTCGCCCGGACAACCTAGCCTTCTCCGTTCCCCCATCGCAGTTACCACCAGTACGGGAATATTAACCCGTTTCCCATCGACTACGCTTTTCAGCCTCGCCTTAGGGGTCGACTCACCCTGCCCCGATTAACGTTGGACAGGAACCCTTGGTCTTCCGGCGTGCGGGTTTTTCACCCGCATTATCGTTACTTATGTCAGCATTCGCACTTCTGATACCTCCAGCATACCTCACAGTATACCTTCGCAGGCTTACAGAACGCTCCCCTACCCAACAACACTTTGTGTCGCTGCCGCAGCTTCGGTGCATGGTTTAGCCCCGTTACATCTTCCGCGCGGGCCGACTCGACCAGTGAGCTATTACGCTTTCTTTAAATGATGGCTGCTTCTAAGCCAACATCCTGGCTGTCTGAGCCTTCCCACTTCGTTTCCCACTTAACCATGACTTTGGGACCTTAGCTGGCGGTCTGGGTTGTTTCCCTCTTCACGACGGACGTTAGCACCCGCCGTGTGTCTCCCGTGATAACATTCTTCGGTATTCGCAGTTTGCATCGAGTTGGTAAGTCGGGATGACCCCCTAGTCGAAACAGTGCTCTACCCCCGAAGATGAGTTCACGAGGCGCTACCTAAATAGCTTTCGGGGAGAACCAGCTATCTCCCGGTTTGATTGGCCTTTCACCCCCATCCACAAGTCATCCGCTAATTTTTCAACATTAGTCGGTTCGGTCCTCCAGTTAGTGTTACCCAACCTTCAACCTGCCCATGGATAGATCACCGGGTTTCGGGTCTATACCCTGCAACTCATTCGCCCAGTTAAGACTCGGTTTCCCTACGGCTCCCCTATACGGTTAACCTTGCTACAGAATATAAGTCGCTGACCCATTATACAAAAGGTACGCAGTCACCCCATCCTCAAATGTCCCGCTTGCCTTTGCGTTCAATCTTGCCCGATTTTTTAACTTCCGTTGCTCGTGTACTTCTAGGTACACTGCGCGACGGCTTGAAAAAATCGACCAACCTTGTTAGCAAATTCGGCGCTATTTTCGGTGATGTTCTTGCATCACTCAGTGCGAGGCACTTGAGTGATGGGGCTCCTACTGCTTGTACGTACACGGTTTCAGGTTCTTTTTCACTCCCCTCGCCGGGGTTCTTTTCGCCTTTCCCTCACGGTACTGGTTCACTATCGGTCAATCAGGAGTATTTAGCCTTGGAGGATGGTCCCCCCATATTCAGACAGGATAACACGTGTCCCGCCCTACTCGTCGAGTTCACAATAACAGCATCTTCAGATACGGGGCTATCACCCTTTACTGCCGGACTTTCCAGACCGTTCTCCTGACACTGCTATTGATTAAGACTCTGGGCTGCTCCCCGTTCGCTCGCCGCTACTAGGGGAATCTCGGTTGATTTCTTTTCCTCGGGGTACTGAGATGTTTCAGTTCTCCCGGTTCGCCTCATTAACCTATGGATTCAGTTAATGATAGTATCCATTGGATACTGGGTTTCCCCATTCGGATATCGTCGGGTATAACGGTTCATATCACCTTACCGACGCTTTTCGCAGATTAGCACGTCCTTCATCGCCTCTGATTGCCTAGGCATCCACCGTGTACGCTTATTCGCTTAACCTCACAACCCGAAAGTGTCTCTTTCAAAGACTATCTGGGTGGTGATGGCTGCGCAGATTACATTTCTTCGTTGGGCAGTGCTCGCAATGCTCACATACTTAAGTATGCTGCGCTTGCTGTGCGCTGTCCGCCTCGAACTGTAAATTGCTCGCTCATCCCACTTTGATGTCAAAACACATTCAAAGTTTGAGATTTTGAGAGACTCACCAATATACCTCGTTGATATATTGATTTGTTTTCAATTTTTCAGCTTGTTCCAGATTGTTAAAGAGCATAATAAGTAAGATAACTCGTTTGAATTAGCTTAGTTATTCTCTGACTCTCGTCAGATAAGTGGTACGCCTTTCACTCATACCGCGCATTGGCGTCCCCTAGGGGATTCGAACCCCTGTTACCGCCGTGAAAGGGCGGTGTCCTAGGCCTCTAGACGAAGGGGACTTCTGTCAGCTTCGCAGACGCGCTTTTGCTCGTTCTTCATCAGACAATCTGTGTGAGCACTGCACATAACACGTATCTCTTAGGTAAGGAGGTGATCCAACCGCAGGTTCCCCTACGGTTACCTTGTTACGACTTCACCCCAGTCATGAATCACAAAGTGGTAAGCGCCCTCCCGAAGGTTAAGCTACCTACTTCTTTTGCAACCCACTCCCATGGTGTGACGGGCGGTGTGTACAAGGCCCGGGAACGTATTCACCGTAGCATTCTGATCTACGATTACTAGCGATTCCGACTTCATGGAGTCGAGTTGCAGACTCCAATCCGGACTACGACAGACTTTATGAGTTCCGCTTGCTCTCGCGAGGTCGCTTCTCTTTGTATCTGCCATTGTAGCACGTGTGTAGCCCTACTCGTAAGGGCCATGATGACTTGACGTCATCCCCACCTTCCTCCGGTTTATCACCGGCAGTCTCCTTTGAGTTCCCACCATCACGTGCTGGCAACAAAGGATAAGGGTTGCGCTCGTTGCGGGACTTAACCCAACATTTCACAACACGAGCTGACGACAGCCATGCAGCACCTGTCTCAGCGTTCCCGAAGGCACTCCTCTATCTCTAAAGGATTCGCTGGATGTCAAGAGTAGGTAAGGTTCTTCGCGTTGCATCGAATTAAACCACATGCTCCACCGCTTGTGCGGGCCCCCGTCAATTCATTTGAGTTTTAACCTTGCGGCCGTACTCCCCAGGCGGTCGATTTAACGCGTTAGCTCCAGAAGCCACGGTTCAAGACCACAACCTCTAAATCGACATCGTTTACAGCGTGGACTACCAGGGTATCTAATCCTGTTTGCTCCCCACGCTTTCGCACCTGAGCGTCAGTCTTTGTCCAGGGGGCCGCCTTCGCCACCGGTATTCCTCCACATCTCTACGCATTTCACCGCTACACATGGAATTCTACCCCCCTCTACAAGACTCTAGCCAACCAGTTTCAGATGCAATTCCCAAGTTAAGCTCGGGGCTTTCACATCTGACTTAATTGACCGCCTGCGTGCGCTTTACGCCCAGTAATTCCGATTAACGCTTGCACCCTCCGTATTACCGCGGCTGCTGGCACGGAGTTAGCCGGTGCTTCTTCTGCGGGTAACGTCAATTGACAAGGGTATTAACCTTATCACCTTCCTCCCCGCTGAAAGTACTTTACAACCCTAAGGCCTTCTTCATACACGCGGCATGGCTGCATCAGGCTTGCGCCCATTGTGCAATATTCCCCACTGCTGCCTCCCGTAGGAGTCTGGGCCGTGTCTCAGTCCCAGTGTGGCTGATCATCCTCTCAGACCAGCTAGAGATCGTCGCCTAGGTGAGCCTTTACCCCACCTACTAGCTAATCCCATATGGGTTCATCCGATAGTGCAAGGTCCGAAGAGCCCCTGCTTTGGTCCGTAGACATTATGCGGTATTAGCCACCGTTTCCAGTAGTTATCCCCCTCTATCGGGCAGATCCCCATACATTACTCACCCGTCCGCCGCTCGTCAGCAAGAAAGCAAGCTTTCTCCTGTTACCGCTCGACTTGCATGTGTTAGGCCTGCCGCCAGCGTTCAATCTGAGCCATGATCAAACTCTTCAATTAAAAGTGTTTGATGCTCAAAGAAATCGAAAACTTAGCTTATTCATTATATGAATTAACTTGTTAGTCACTCTTCAAGACTTGATACATCTAATTTTTTAGAAGATATCGTCTCTGCGAGTGCCCACACAGATTGTCTGATAATTTGTTAAAGAGCAGTGCAACTATCGCTGCCGTTTCCGGTCTTCTGCGTTGTTGCGAGGAGGTGCATTCTACATCTTCCTCATTCAGTGTCAAGCGCTAATTTATCAGGCTTTTCACTTTTTCTTTTGTTCTCTCAGCCGGTTCGCTTAGCGCCCTGTGCCGTGACAACGAGGGCGCATTATAGGGAGTTTTGTGAAGCTGGCAACACTTTTTTTTGATTTTTTTACCGACCGTTTAATTTTCCAACAAATTTAACTTAAAGCGCCAATTTTCTGAGCATTTTAAAGCCAAAATCGGCTAAAACCGGTTTTAATAATTCACTATACTCATCTTCTTTAAGACAGTAAGCAAAACTAATTTCTTTTGAACCTCTGATTTTATCTTGATTTACAACTAACCACGCAGTTCTTCTTGCAATTGCACCACCAGAATCAATAATTCGAGTACCATCAGGCAAAACAGAAAGTAACTCTTCTTCTAATAGAGGGAAATGGGTACACCCTAATACTACCGTATCTGGTGGCTCTTTCATTTTAAGCCAAGGGGCTAAAATTCTACGTAGCTCATCGCATGACACCTTTTCGCCATGCAGTTTTTTTTCAGCCAACTCCACCAGCTCTGCTGAACCTAATAGATGCACTTTACACTCCGTCGCAAAGCGTTCGATAAGTTCATGGGTATAAGGTCGCTTAACCGTTGCTCTTGTGGCTAATAGACCGACCACACCATTACAGGTAAGTTTTGCTGCAGGTTTAATCGCAGGAACAACACCAACAATGGGGATATCAGTAAATTTAGCACGTAAAGCAGGCAGACTTACTGTACTTGCGGTATTACAAGCGATCACAATCGCTGCTAACTCATGCTGTTGCGCGACAGCACTGACGATACGAACGACACGCTCAATAATAAACTCTTGAGGTTTCTCACCATAAGGAAATGCTTCATTATCGAAAACATAGATATAGTGAGCATCCGGCAGTTTTTCACGGATCTCTCGATAAATAGATAAACCGCCAACCCCTGAGTCAAAAACTAAGACAGTGGGATTAGCGGTAGATTGTGCATCAGAAGTTGTAGCTTCCGGTGAGGAAATATTCACGTCCTGGCGTGCGATAGCCATAAGCTGTCTCATAATCTTTATCAAACAGGTTGGCTATTCTACCACGAATTGAGAGATGAGATGTAATAGGATATGACGCAGTTAAATCCCAAAGACTTACCCCACCTAGTTTTATTCTTTTCGTAGGATATTGGTTAAAGTCCGTATCATAGCGCTTTCCTATATATTGATAATTAATTCCAATATCTATATCTGCGATATTCCAATCTACTTGATACTTAAGCTGTTGCTTTGCTCTTCTGCTTAATAGTTTATTATCACTATCTCTAGCATCAAGGTACTGCAATGTTAATTGATGATGTAATAATCCAGTATCCATCTCACCAACCCATTCAGCACCTTTTATTTTAGCTTTATTGTAATTAATGTAAGTGTTATCTCTAAAAGCAATCAGATTATCAATATCATTTTGATATAGAGATAAACGCCAATCAATCCCTTGAGTTAACCCTTCAACGCCCACTTCCCACTGCTTACTTTTCTCTGGTTTTAAGTTGGGATTACCTTTTGTGTTCCATGCAGGATTATCCGCATAAAGTTGCCCCAATGTAGGAGCCTTAAATGCCGTACCATAAGAAGCAATTACTCGATAGTTATCGACGAACTCCCAACTTGCACTGGTTTGCCATGTAGTATGCCAGTTAAATTCATCGTGGTGATCAGAACGAATAGCGCCTTCGACGATAACTGAACTAAGTTGTTTTTGAGATGTGAGATATAGCCCTGTATTATCAATTGTTCTTTGATGAGGTACTGATGCTGAATTCGCTTCAATCGTTTGTCTTTGCCAATCCATTCCTGCGCTGATCATGCCACTTGGAATTAAAAAGGTGTTCCCCCATTGAACATTATATTGTTTAGAATTATCTACAGAAGAGCCCTTACCATCACGGCCATTTGTTGAAATGTAGTTATAGTCTTTAGTTTGGCTATACACCGTAATTAATTGACTAAAATAGGAATCACCACTGAACTTAATACCCGCTTCATAATTACGATTATAAGTTTTACTTTGATCTGTATTACCGGGATAAGATGCAACATAAGTAGTACGATTATCATAACCATACCCTTTCATATAGCCTTGAAAGTTATCATTAAAAATATGGTCGATACCAAACCAATAGGATTTACTCATAAATCCATGTCTGTCATGAAAAGGGGCGGCAACAGGGACAGAATCATCCGTTGCATGTATTCCCTTAGTATAAGTATATCCACCTGCCGCAGATAATGTGGTTCTCTCACCTACCTTTTGTTGTATTGAACCATTGTAATTTTGATATCCATGGCTTCCTATTCCTGCATTTAACGTTAAACCATCATTTTGGCGTTTCGTTATAAAATTAATGACCCCACCAATCGCATCGGAGCCATAAACAGCCGAACGAGGGCCTCTTATATATTCAATACGTTGTACTAAAGAAAGAGGCAGTTGACTCATATCGTAAGAGCCAGAAATCCCTGCTTGGTTAGTACGTACACCATCAATTAATATTAATACATGTCTTGAGTCAGTTCCTCGCACAAAGACTGAACTCATCTGCCCTATACCACCACTTTGTGCTACATCAATCCCTGGCATTCTACGCAATACATCAAGCACACTATTGCTCTGCCAGCGATCGATCTGTTCACGATCAACAATAGTCACTGGCGCTAAAATAGAGGAGGTAGGTTGTTGAAAACGATTAGCAGTCACACTCAATGTATTATCAGCCTGTGCAAATAGGTTGAAACTGCTCGTCATAACACTTAAAGCAACACTTGAAAGAAAAAATACTTTTTTATTATTCATGAAATCTGCATCCAACAGAAATAAGTAGCAGGATGCCGCCAAAATTAAATAAAACGCGTACTTAATTTTACATGCGACAAATGTTCGGCAGGTCTTCGGACTCTAGGTTAAATACTCTGAGCATTTAAGATAATGACTTCCCACAGCACTGATTTTGGTGCATTGCAGTGTCTTTTATTATCCTTGATCCTATTACCGCTGCGCGTCAGTTCTGGCTTTGCACCAGATTCCCTTTTCACTCCATATCGGAGACCGAATCGCTATGCTACGATGCCAACTTCACTGAGTCCAGAAATTGAACATGAAGAATACTGGACATCTTCATGAGGATCTCTACAATTTCGCTCGCTTAACTTTATTACTGCCAAAAACAAGGCGAGATACCATGCAAAATTCATTACCAACGCAAACATACCAGTCTCAACTGAATGAAAAGACCGAACGCCTACAAAAGATGATGGCACCTTTTAATGCGCCTAATGTGGAAGTTTTTTCATCACCAGAACAACATTATCGTATGCGTGCAGAATTTCGCATCTGGCATGAGCAGGACGCTCTGTATCATATTATGTTTGATCAAGAGACTAAGCAGCGTATCCGCGTTGACCAATTTCCAGTGGCGAGTCAACTGATTAATCAGATGATGGTAGCTTTATTGGCAGAAATAAAAGATAAACCAACACTGCGCCATAAATTATTTCAAATTGATTATCTTTCAACCTTAAGCAATAAAATCATTGTATCGTTGTTATATCACAAAAAAATTGATGAGACTTGGCAACAAGAAGCGACAGCATTACGCCAAACATTGATTGCTCAGGGGTTTGATGTGCAATTAATTGGCCGTGCATATAAAACTAAAATTATGCTCGATAATGATTTTGTCGATGAAGTATTACCTGTTGCTGGTCAACAGATGATCTATCGTCAAGTAGAAAATAGCTTTACCCAACCTAATGCACAGGTCAATATTAAGATGTTGGAATGGGCACTATCAGTCACTGAAAACTCAACCGGTGATCTGTTAGAGCTTTATTGTGGTAACGGCAATTTCTCTCTCGCCCTTGCACGTAATTTTAAGCGAGTGCTGGCCACTGAGATAGCGAAGCCTTCAGTGCATGCAGCGCAATATAATATCGCGATGAACCATATTGATAATGTTAAAATTATTCGTATGTCAGCGGAAGATTTTACTCAAGCAATGAATGGCGTAAGGGAATTTAAACGCTTAGAAGGGATTAATCTACAAGATTACCAATGTGAAACTATTTTTGTTGACCCACCACGCAGTGGTTTGGATGAGAAAACTGTTGAGTTGGTTAAGAATTACTCGCGCATTTTATATATCTCTTGTAATCCGCAGACTCTGTGCCAGAATTTAGAAACGCTGATCAAAACTCACAAAATCAGCAAGTTAGCACTTTTTGACCAATTCCCTTACACCCATCATATGGAATGTGGTGTGCTATTGGAGAAAAGATAACTTTTAGTTTTAGAAGTTATAGTAGAAATTACCACTAAAACCCCAATAAAAACAAAACACCAGTAAGTGCACTTACTGGTGTCAAAATCTCGCTGTGTTTACAACCAAAAGCTGATAACAATTAATATTGCTCTGCTTGCGATGCTTTCTCAGCGTCTTCTTCCTGTTCACGTAGACGTTTACGCTGTTTAATTTGACGATAGATCCATAGAGCAATAATCACAATACATACAGAAGAGAAGAAGTTAGAGCCCATTTCAGGGTTAGAGGTTTTTAAATAAGCATTGTAACCAAATAGCCCTAATAAAAAGAATGAGAAAATTAACTTAGGCATACCATCAGTCATTGGTTGATTTAAATAACGTTGGTATAAGCAGTAAACAGCTAGAACTAAACTAATCAGTGGAAAAATAGACCAAGGTCCAGTAAGTGGGTTAAATAAAGTTGAGTAACTACCATGTAAAGCAACACCGATAACTACGGAAAGTAATAGTGTGCTTTTTTCACAGCGATTTTGTTCCATCATTTATCTCCTTTCTGATGCATTTTTTTCTTTATTTCGGGGTTATTTTGTAGAGGTGTTTCTAAATCACGTCGATACCAATAGTAAGCGCCTTTGGCAATCATCCGTAGTTGTATTACTAATCTTTCTTCTAATTGTTGGCGTTTTTCAATATCAATATCTAATGCTTCTGCCCCTGCACTAAATACGATAGTCACCATCGCTTCAGCCTGCATTTCAGTAAAATAACGTGGCATATTACTTTCTTGCTCAAGGTAGTCTGCCAGTTCTGCAATAAAATGTTGGATCTCTCGTGCGACAGCGGCACGAAATTCAGCAGATGTGCCAGAGCGTTCACGTAACAATAATCGAAAAGCATTCGGATTATTACCAATAAATTCCATAAAGGTAGAAACCGATGTACGGATCACACTTCCACCTTTAGCAATACGCTGTCGTGCTTGTCGCATCAATTGACGTAGCATCAGTCCACTTTCATCGACCATAGTTAACCCCAACTCATCAACATCTTTAAAATGACGATAAAATGAGGTAGGTGCAATACCCGCTTCTCGCGCCACTTCTCGTAAGCTTAGGCTAGTAAAACTACGTTCTGCACTGAGTTGGCTAAAAGCTGCTTCAATCAAAGAACGGCGGGTTTTTTCTTTTTGTTTCGCTCTGATGCCAATATTATTACTCACAGCAATCCTGATAATCCAAATGTGGTTTATAACCAATATATCAAATTTTTACAGAAAATAAGTACGTACCGTTATCCATAACGACACATTCAGATAAAAAACTAAATAAAGTGTGACTAATGCCCCTAATGTCAATTGGGCTATTATTCATTCTAATGTTAATATGTCGTTGTCGTTTTGTATAAAACAGGTCTCTTCCTATGCAACATTCTCATTTCGATGCAATTGTAATCGGTTCAGGTCCTGGTGGTGAAGGCGCGGCCATGGGGCTGGTTAAACAAGGAAAACGCGTCGCCGTCATTGAACGTTATGATCAAGTCGGTGGTGGTTGTACTCACTGGGGAACTATCCCTTCAAAAGCTCTACGCCACGCGGTCAGTCGTATTATCGAGTTTAATCAAAACCCGCTCTATAGCGACCAATCTCGCCTGATCAACTCCTCTTTTTCTCAAATACTACGCCAAGCCAGCACGGTAATCAGTCAACAGACTAAAATGCGTCAAGGCTTCTACGAGCGTAATCATTGTACGATGTATTCAGGCGAAGCTGCTTTTATTGATGATCATAGAATTAGCGTACGTTATCCTGATGGTACTTGTGATATTCTCAGTGCAGATAATTTTATTATTGCCACAGGCTCTCGCCCTTATTGCCCACCGGATGTTGATTTCTCACACTCTCGTATTTATAACAGCGATACCATACTCGACCTTGAGCATGAACCTCGCCATGTCATTATTTATGGTGCTGGGGTCATTGGTTGTGAATACGCTTCTATTTTTAGAGGTCTAAGAGTAAAAGTTGATTTAATTAATACTCGTGATCATCTACTGTCATTCCTTGATCAAGAAATGTCAGATGCACTCTCTTACCATTTTTGGAATAACGGTATTGTTATTCGACACAATGAAGAGTACGACACCATCGAAGGCGTTGATGATGGCGTTATTGTTCATCTAAAATCCGGTAAGAAAGTCAAAGCCGATTGTCTGCTTTATGCTAATGGTAGAACGGGTAATACCGATACGCTTGGTTTAGAAAATGTTGGGATCAAAACCGATAGCCGTGGACAAGTGGCAGTTAATGCGCATTATCAAACCAGTTGTGAACATATCTATGCAGTAGGTGATGTGATTGGCTATCCAAGCTTAGCCTCTGCGGCTTATGATCAAGGGCGCATTGCGGCACTTGCGCTTACCACAGGCACCTCGGAAACGCATTTAATTGAAGATATTCCAACGGGTATCTATACCATTCCAGAAATCAGCTCTGTGGGTAAAACGGAACAGCAACTCACCGCAATGAAGATCCCCTATGAGGTCGGTCGTTCACAATTTAAGCATCTTGCTAGAGCCCAAATTGCGGGTATGAATGTCGGTAGCTTAAAAATTCTTTTTCACCGTGAAACCAAGCAAATTTTAGGTATTCACTGCTTTGGCGAGCGCGCTGCTGAAATAATTCATATCGGACAAGCAATTATGGAGCAGAAAGGAGAAGGCAATACTATCGAATACTTCGTTAATACCACCTTCAACTATCCAACCATGGCGGAAGCCTATCGCGTTGCTGCTTTAAATGGTTTAAATCGCTTATTTTGATGTTGCTTTCTTAGCCTCATAAAATGCGGTCATATGATCACGGATTGTCTCTGCTAATTGTTCATAACGATTACGCAAAGGCGATCCGGGGCGATAAGCCAAAATAATAGAACGTGATGGATTAGGTGAAGTACAATCTAAATAGCAAACGCCATCGCGTTTTTGTGCTTGAGGTACCGCTAAATCAGGTAAAAGTGTAATACCACTTCCTGCAGCGACCATATTACGCAATGTTTCTAAACTAGTTGCTCTAAAATGGGTATCTTCTTTAGCCCCTGCTTGGAAACAAAAACCTAAAGCTTGATCACGTAAGCAATGCCCATCTTCTAACATTAATAAACGTTGGCCTGCTAAGTCCCCCATCGGCACTGATTTGCGATCATGCCATGGATGCTCATCATAAATAGCTAATTTCATCGGCTCTTCAAACAAAGGCACTTCTATAAAAGGGGCACTCTCTTTTACCATGGCTAAAATAGCACAGTCGAGTTTACCGCTATCTAACTGAGCTAATAAGCTATTGGTTTGTGCTTCGTGAAGATACATCTCTAACTTAGGGTAGTTTCTATGTAATTCGGGAATAATATGCGGTAATAAATAAGGTCCAACAGTAGGAATAAGCCCAATATGTAACGGCCCTGCCATACTCTCACCTTGTAGTGATGCCATTTCTTGTAGCACTTTCACTTCACGTAATACCGTTTTCGCTTGCTCTACTAGCAATAATCCCTGCTGGGTAAACAGTACTTTGCGACTGGTTCTTTCAAGTAACATAACGCCTAATTCGTCCTCAAGTTTACGAATTTGGCCACTTAATGTTGGCTGGCTCACATGGCAAGAATCTGCCGCACGGCGAAAATGTTTATGCTCAGCTAGAGCCACCAGATATTCCAAATCACGGATATTCATTGCAGATCCCATACTTATTACTGATAGTTAATAGCTATAGATAATATAACAACTGATAAATTTTTCTATCAATCGTGCGTTATTGTAACGTGATTTTTTCATCTTTTATCAATAAATGGTGATATATCAATTGATTAAACTATTATTATCGGTAAGCGTCCATAAAAAAGCAGGGCAGTTCATGAGCCACCCTGCTTTTTTTGAATAATCTGTCAGTTATACAATGGGATAAAACTACTCATCCATATTAAGCTGTTTTTTGGCCTCAGTAATGGCATAAGAAACCTGCTGTTGAGATACCCCACCTTTTGCTAATCGTTTATCTAAACAAGATTGCAATGAAAGGATCTCGTAAACTTCAACGGTAATTTTGCTACTAAACTTCTGTAATTCAGATAGCGCCAACTCTTCAAGCGCTTTACCTTGCTCAATTGCACTAACAACAACTTCACCGACAATATGGTGAGCTTGGCGAAATGGCACCCCTTTTGCGACTAAATAATCAGCAAGCTCTGTCGCATTGGCATAACCTTGTTTTGCGGCCTCTTCACAACGAGGACGGCGAACCTGCAACCCATCAAGCACTAATGTTGCCATATGCAAACAATCAGACCAAGTATCAACGGCATCAAACAGCCCTTCTTTGTCTTCTTGCATATCTTTATTATAAGCAAGAGGCAACCCTTTTAGGGTCATCATCATTGCGGTTAATGCCCCTTGCACACGCCCGCACTTACCACGAATAAGTTCTAATGCATCAGGATTTTTCTTCTGTGGCATTAATGAAGAGCCAGAAGTGACTTTATCTGAAAGCTCAATAAAACCTGCTTCCCCACTATTAAAGAAAATCAAATCTTCAGCAAAACGAGAAAGATGCACCATACCAATAGCGGCCGCAGATAATAGCTCTAACACATGATCTCTATCTGATACGCTATCTAAACTATTGTTTGTTGCACTGGCAAAACCCAACCATTGAGCTAATTGTTCACGATCAATATCATAAGCGGTACCCGCCAAAGCGCCACTACCCAGTGGACTTACATCTAAACGCGTTAATGCATCCGCTAAACGGCTCTCATCTCTTGCTAACATCTCTTTATAAGCTAAACACCAATGCGCAAAAGTGACGGGTTGAGCACGTTGTAAATGAGTATAACCGGGCATCACAGCATGTTGATTTTGCTCAGCGGTTACCACTAACGCCTTTTGTAATTCAATAATAGCCTGACGTAAGTGGGCGACTTCTTCTTTACACCACAATTTTAAATCTGTCGCGACCTGATCATTACGGCTACGTCCAGTGTGCAACTTCTTACCTAAATCACCCACTTTGGCAATCAGTTTGCTCTCTACCCAACTATGAATATCTTCCGCATCACTTTGTAAAATAGAATGGGGATTAGCTGTTACTTCCTCAGACAGCTCATAAAGTGCCTGTTCAAGTTGAGCTTGTTCATCCTGCGATAAGACACCTACTGTGACTAACGCTTTAGACCAAGCTACTGAACCAAAGATATCTTGTTGTGCGAGTCGATAGTCAAACCGCAGTGAATCATTGAATTGTTTAAACCGTTGATCAGCTTGCTGACTAAAACGTCCACCCCAAAGTGCCATAATCACATCCTATTTTGTCTTTGTTAAAAGTCATGCTTGATAAAAATGTATAGAGTGATGCCTTTTGTCACATCACTCTTATTGGTCTCACCTTATTTCTTTTTACTTAATGCCCGAATACGTGATGGCAAAGAGTATAGGCGGATAAACCCTTCTGCATGGCTGTGATCATAGACTTCATCTTCACCAAAGGTGGCGAACTCTTCCGAGTAGAGGCTGTTGTCAGATTTTTTCTGAATAGCATTCACATGGCCTTTATAAAGCTCTAACACCACTTCGCCATTTACCTCTGTTGCCAGCGAGTCAGCAGCAGCTTGTAATGAAGCCCGAATTGGCGTAAACCAACGACCGTCATAAACAACATAAGACATCTCTAAACCCAACTGTTGACGCCATTTAAAAGCATCTCTATCCAAAACCAGTTGCTCAACACCACGCAGTGCCGCCATCATAATGGTGCCTCCCGGGGTTTCATAGCAACCGCGAGATTTCATACCGACCAGACGATTTTCCACAATATCAATACGACCAATACCGTGTTTTACGCCTAGCGTATTTAATGTAGCTAAACACTCATAAGGGGATTGAGCTTTGCCATTGATAGCAACCACTTCACCTGCTTTTACCGTTACAGAAACCTGTTCAGGTGTATCAGGGGCTTTTTTCGGATCTACCGTCCATGCCCAGCAATCTTCATTAGAAGCATTCCATGGACTTTCTAACACTCCACCTTCTGTTGAGATATGCCATGCGTTTTCATCACGACTATAAATTTTCTCAAGTGTCGCCGTGGTTGGAATATGACGAACTTTTAGATAATCCAGTAGAGCTTCACGGGAGCGCAAGTCCCACTCTCTCCAAGGCGCAACCACTTTAAGTTGCGGTGCCAGTGCGGTATAAGTACTTTCAAAACGAACTTGGTCATTACCTTTACCTGTTGCGCCATGCGCCAAGGCATCAGCCCCGAGTTTTAATGCCAATTCAACTTGTGCTTTAGCAATCACAGGACGTGCCATTGAAGTGCCTAACAAATAGCTCCCTTCATATAATGCTCCTGTTTTTAATACTGGATACACATAGTCTTTAATAAACTCTTCTCGTAAATCAACCACATAGCATTCACTGGCCCCTGACGCCAATGCTTTTTGCTCTACACCTTCCAGATCTTCACGGCTTTGTCCCACATCAGCAACAAACGCAACCACCTCGCAATTGTCATAATGCTCTTTTAACCAAGGGATGATAGCCGATGTGTCTAGACCACCTGAATATGCCAGTACAATTTTTTTAATACCTTTCGTCATAGTGATAACCTTTATTCTCAATTGTGTTTATTTCGCCAATATACAAAGCGTTATGTGGTTGTGTTTAAGCTAAAATACGTGTCCCGATCACCATACCATTAAATAAATCAGTCAGTTTTTCCGCGTGACGCCAACTGGCTATTTCAACAGGACGTCTAAGCGTTCTTGCCGCTTCTAACGCAGCATTAACTTTAACAATCATGCCGTCGGTGATAATGCCTTGGTCGATTAATGCTTGCGCTTTTGTGGCAGATATTTCTGTGAGTTTTTGTCCTTTGCCATCCAAAATGCCGCTTACATCTGAGAGCAACACCAAATCTGCTCCTAAGGTTTCAGCAATCGCTGTTGCCGCTTGGTCAGCATTAACATTCATCAGTTCACCTTGGATACTCACACCTATAGAACTAATAATCGGGAGATACCCTGCATTCAGTAATAGATTTAATAACTCAGGAGAGCCAGGTTCAGCATTTCCTACATGACCTAGTTCATCACTAATTTTTGTTACTTTAGCTAATTGGCCATCGCCCAAACAAAGTCCGACACCATTTAAACCAAAGCGTGTGGCCCATGACAGCAATGTTTTATTGGCACTTCCTGCCAACGCGCCAGTAATAATGTCAATTTGATCGGCGGGGGTAACTCGTAGGCCTTGTTTTTTAACAACGGGCAATTGCAGCTTTTTCATCAGAGAATCAACCAAACAGCCACCACCATGAACAATCACTAATGGACGACTATGACTAGTACGATATTCTTGTAGTGCTGTAAAAAAACGTGTTAACGCTTTTTCGTTATCTAGCAGTACACCGCCTAGTTTGATAATTAATGGTTCCATAAAACGTCCCTACTCATTATTTAGATAAGTGTTTCGGTTGGTGCAAAACCGAACCGAATGTTCATACATTGCACCGCTTGTGCTGCGGCCCCTTTTAATAAGTTATCTTCCGCACCGACAATAATTAAATGCTCACCTTGTTGTGCTAACCCGATATCACAAAAGGCGGTACCGACAACGGCTTTTAATGCAGGTAGACCTTTGTCATACACACGTACCAACGGTTGGCCTTGATACGCTGTTTCAAATGCCTGCCTTACCTCATTTTCTGTGACACCTTGTTTTAACTTACAGGTGATAGTGGCTAAGATCCCCCTAGCAAAATTACCAAGATGAGGAGTAAAAATGACATCAATGCCAAGGTGAGTAGCAATTTCCGGTTGGTGACGATGCGTAAAAACACCGTAAGGTTGTAAACTCACTTCACAAAAGCTGTTTGTTAAAGACGCTTTTCTGCCTGCGCCACTTACACCGCTGGTGGCATTGATAACAGGCCAGTGAGTGCTGTCTAATAATCCCGCTTCAACTAATGGCTTTAACGACAGCTGAGAAACGGTGGGATAACAACCCGGCACAGCAATAAGTTGAGCCTGACTAATCTGATCAGCGTTCCATTCGGCAAGACCATAAACCGCCTGTGATAACCAATCAGTATTCTTATGCTCGAATCCATAGTATTGTTGGTAGAAATGTTTATTTTGTACTCGGTAGGCGCCGGATAAATCGAACACCACACACCCCTGAGCGAGAAAAATAGGGGCAATGTCATGACTAACTTCATGTGCGGTGGCTAAAAAAACGATATCGATATTTTCAGCGGCATTAGCAACATCGACCATAGGCTCAAGTGGCAAATCAACTAAGCCACGATATTGTGGGTAAAGCTCAGAAAAGCACTTCCCTGCATCTACACTTTGAGCGGATACCATCAGTCTGCTCAAATTTACATGGGGATGCTGCTGAAGATAGGCTGCTAATTCAGCACCGGTGTAACCACTTGCTCCTACAATCAGAGTATTTAACATGTCATTCTTACCTTGTACTATGAACACAAACCGATTAATGTATTTTTATTCAAAAAAAGTGCATGAATATTGATACTATTATGAAGAAAGGCTGTCAACAGTGAATATTAAATTACCTACATTTATTGAGCTTTATCGACAATTAATTGCAACACCCTCAATTAGTGCAACAGATGCTAAGACAGACCAAAGTAACGAGGCACTGATTAATCTGTTGGCTAATTGGTTGGAAACACTCGGTTTTTCAATTGAAATACAACCAGTACCTGAAACCAGAGGGAAATTTAACCTACTTGCTACCCTTGGCAGTGGAACCGGCGGGTTATTACTCTGTGGACATACGGATACGGTGCCATTTGATGAAGGGCGTTGGACTCAAGATCCCTTTACCCTAACGGAAAAAGAAGGCAAGTTATATGGTTTAGGTACGGCAGATATGAAAGGCTTTTTTGCCTTTATTATTGATGCATTGCGAGATATAGATACCTCTCAACTCACACATCCTCTGTATATTCTTGCTACAGCAGATGAAGAAACGTCGATGGCTGGTGCACGTTATTTTGCCGCTAATACCGCTATTCGTCCTGATTTTGCTATTATTGGCGAACCCACCTCATTACAACCAATACGTGCTCACAAAGGGCATTTATCTAATGCTATCCGTATTACTGGGCAATCCGGTCACTCTAGTGATCCGGAAAAAGGTGTCAACGCTATTGAGTTAATGCATGAATCTATCACCCATCTCAGTACACTGCGCGATAGATTAAAAACCCGTTATAACAATCCGGCGTTTGTTATTCCCTATCCCACCATGAACTTTGGTTATATTAACGGTGGTGATGCTGCTAATAGAATTTGTGCTTGCTGTGAATTACATATGGATATTCGCCCATTACCGGGATTAACGCTGCAAGATCTTGATGATCTGCTGCACGAAACATTAGCCCCGGTAAAAGCGCGCTGGCCGGGACGTTTAAGTGTCGAAGCATTGCACGAGCCTATTCCCGGCTACGAGTGTCCGACCGATCATAAAATGGTTGCCGTGATTGAAAAACTACTGGGTGAGAAAGCGCAAACTGTTAATTACTGTACCGAAGCACCTTTTATTCAAGCGCTATGCCCTACGCTAGTGCTTGGTCCTGGCTCCATTGAACAAGCCCACCAGCCTGATGAGTTTATTGATATGGCTTTTATTGAGCCAACTCGTGAATTAATGGGGCAATTAATTGAAAACTTTTGTTTAGCAGAGAAAGCGAAATAATAAAAAATCCTATCGACTTATGTTGAAATGCAAGTTGCAGGTAGGCTATTAGCCCCTGCAACTCGCAATATAACGATTATGCGTTTAATGATTAGCGCAACCAGTTGGTTTTCGCTAATTGCACTATTTCATCGCCACGACCATTAATAATCGCTTTCATCATATACAAGCTAAAACCTTTGGCCTGCTCAAATTTAATTTCCGGAGGCATGGAAAGCTCTTGTTTTGCGGTTACCACATCCACAATAACAGGGCCATCATGTTCAAAGGCTGTTTTTAATGCTTCATCAAGATCTTCGCCTTTCTCAACGCGAATACCTTTAATTCCCGCCGCATTGGCAATAGCGGCAAAATCAGGATTATGTAAATCGGTGCCATCAGTCAAATAGCCCCCCGCTTTCATTTCCATCGCCACAAAACCTAATACGCTGTTATTAAAAATCACCACTTTCACCGGTAAGTTCATTTGAGCCAATGAGATGAAATCACCCATTAACATGGTAAAACCACCGTCACCGCACATCGCCACAACTTGACGTTTTCTGTCCAGTGCTTGAATACCAATAGCTTGCGCCATCGCATTCGCCATTGAGCCATGGTTAAATGAACCAATTAAACGACGTTTACCATTCATTTTCACGTAACGTGCTGCCCAAACTGTTGGCGTGCCAACATCACAGGTAAATACCGCATCATCGTTGGCTAATTCACTTAATCGACGTGCTAAATACTGAGGGTGGATCAACTCACGCTCACTAGGTTGAGCCAATGCATCTAAATCTTTGCGTGCTTTAGCATAATGTTTTAACGAGGCATCAAGATGTGCGGTATCTGTTTTCTCTTTTAATCGCGGTTGTAATGCATTAAGGGTTGCTTTGACATCTCCAACAAAAGCCATATCCACATGGCAATGTGAGCCAATGCTACTTGGATTAAGGTCAATTTGAATAATATTAGCTTTGGCAGGATAGAAAGCGCGATAAGGGAATTGAGTACCTAACAGTACTAAAGTATCGGCATTCTCCATTGCGTGATAACCCGATGAAAAACCGATAAGACCCGTCATTCCCACGCTACATGGATTATTCCACTCAAGATACTCTTTACCACGTAGTGCATGCACAACAGGGGCTTTTAAGGTTTGTGCTAGTTTCACCACTTCATCATGTGCTTGAGCACAACCGGCACCACACATTAAGGTGATATTTTTAGCGTTATTCAGTGCCTCAGAAAGTTTTTCGATTTCAAAACGATTCGGCATAATCAGTGGTGATTGTAGTGGATACCAATTTTCATGGGCATCTTCTGGAGCGGGTTTTAACGCTACATCACCGGGTAATACCACCACCGCAACACCCTTTTTCAAAATAGCGGTGCGCATAGCGATAGCCAGAATTTGTGGGATCTGATCGGGATTAGAGACTAATTCACAATAGTGACTACATTCACGAAACAACTCTTGAGGATGAGTTTCTTGAAAGTAATTACTACCAATTTCAGCAGAGGGAATATGAGCGGCAATCGCTAACACGGGAACATGATTACGATGACAATCAAAAAGTCCATTAATTAAGTGTAAGTTACCTGGTCCACAGGAGCCGGCACAAACGGCTAATTCACCATTGATAGCCGCTTCTGCTCCGGCGGCAAAAGCCGCGACTTCTTCATGGCGTGTGCCCATCCATTCAATGGTACCCATTTTGCGCAAGCTATCACTTAATCCATTCAATGAATCGCCCGTCACCCCCCAAATACGTTTCACACCTGCATTATGGAGCACTTTAGCAATATAGGTTGCAACTGTTTGCTTACTCATGTGACGCATTTCCTTTTTATTTTAGTGGGTAATCTCTCTACATGCTGCCCCAGATATAACAACCGACTCTTTTACCACATCATATAGAGAATACCGTGTTATTAAATCAAATATTAAGAATAACATCTCTTGATTGATTGTCACGGTAGATAGGTCAATTAATAAAGGAAATTAACTATAAAAAATAATACTATTGATAAACGCACTTATCGCTTTTATGACTCATTTCGCATTAAATAAGAATCTATCTCATTTATATTGTATTAAAATCATCAAGTGCTAGACAAAATAAACTTATAGGATTATTTTAATAATTAAACTAATTTTTAATTGCTCTTTTTCTACTATCATTTTATTTAACAATATAGCTGACACATTTCAGCCTTACTCTCTGTCTTTCCTCAATAATTTCAGTTAACTCAAATTGTTAATAAATTTATTACTATTATTTTATTTCATGTCCCATGAAAAAGAGGTATGAAGTAAACATGACATTGGTCACGCTACCTTTTGCTTTTTGTCCTCTAGAATAAAGCCTGTTTATTTTTCTACGGAGATTAACGGATGGACAAAAGTAGAAGTCCGATAAAGGTTTTCTTTATTAGTATTCTGGCAGTCCTTTTCTTAATTTTTATTTCACAATATGTGATTGGTAAAAAAGAAATTAAGATTGGCATTGCAGTCATTCCTATTCTACCAATGTTATTTGCAGTTATTATTGGTATGTTTATGTCGGCTGGATTTACCCGCAAAAAAATTAAAGTTTGGGGTAAATTATTTACAGAAAAAGAAGAAGGCTTCTGCGGTAAAATGGTAGGTTTCAGCCTACTTATTTTAGGTACGCAATATGCTGGCATGATCGTCCCAAATATAAAAATGATTTTAAGTGTCGGTATTCCTTTATTTGTTCAAGAGCTAGGAAACTTATTACCAGTATTAATTGCCGTACCATTAGCCATTAAATTTGGTTTTGGTCGCCGTGCAATTGGTGCATGTTCATCTATTAGTCGAGAACCTTCTATCGCCGTTATTCAAGGTAGATTTGGGACTGGCTCACAAGAATATATTGGTGTATTAGCTATTTACTTATGTGGTTCTGTTATCGGGACTTTATGGTTTAGCGTATTAGGTAGTCTTGCACCATTAACAGGCTTACACCCACTTGCTCTAGCAGCAGGCTCCGGCGTAGGTTCAGGTTCAATGTTAAGTGCTGCATCAGGGGCATTAATTAACGGTTTAGACGAAGCTTTAGCACAACAAGTATTAAGTGTTGCGGCTGCATCTAACTTATTATCTTCTGCACTTGGCGCACTCTCATTAACCTATTTAGGTTTACCTCTTTCAGAAAAAATTTATAAAGTTTTCACCAGAGGCAAAACTGCATGAAAAATATAATTATAGATATGAAATTAGTATTCGTTGCTATTTTACTGGCAATGTTTACTCAAACGTTAACATCAGGGATTGCTATTTATGCAATGTGGGATAGCTTTATTGCTATGTCTGTAGTGGTTTTTATTTCACTCGTTGCTAAACAATATTTACCTTCATCTCTACCAACATTTGCTTATGCAACTATTATCGGGATACTTATTTGTTTACCTGAAACACCTGTAAGAGAGTTTTTTATTAGTTCTATCGGTAAAGTCTCTTTCTTATCTTGTTGTGTACCTTTATTAGCATTTGCTGGTTTATCCGTTGGTGGCCAATTAGAAGAACTGAAGAAAATGTCATGGAAAGTGATCCTTATTTTCATGATTGTTTCTACCTGCTGTTTCTTCGGCGCATCAATCGTCGCACAAATTGGATTTACTATCCAGGGAGTTATCTAATGAATAATATTTATAATGTCAGCGAAAAACTCTTTCAATTAAATGACTTTAGTAAAAAAACACGACAAGATCTGCACAAAATTCCTGAGTTATCAGGTGAAGAATATAAAACATCAAAGTATTGCCGTGAATTGATGGAAAGCTTTGGCTATCAAATTAAAACCTTTGATGGCTATACTGGATTTACTGCCGATTTAATTGTTAATGCTGATTTTCCACTGATTGCCATCCGTGCAGATATGGATGGATTAGAAATGCCAGACTTAACGAACAACGAACACAGCTCTATCCATCAAGGTTGTGCACATAATTGTGGTCACGATACTCATATGACCATTGCATTAACGGCCGCTAAATACCTTGCTGAAAACCAAGCAGAAATGAGCGCTAATGTGCGTTTTATTTTCCAAATGGCAGAAGAGGATATGCGTGTTCCTGGTGCTGACAAAATGGTTGAGTTAGGTTGCATGGAAGGCGTTGATGAAACTTACGCACTACATAATGATGCAGCTATCGAAACCGGTTGTGTACGTTTTAATGATGGTGTCATGTCATCTTACGGCTCAGCATGGACATTAGATGTTTATGGTGTTTCTGCGCACGGATCTACACCGCATAAAGGTTTAGATGCTATTCGTGAAGCAACTCGCTTAATTGATTATATGGATTATGTGGTTGCCAAAAAAACTGATCCCTTTAGCCCTGCGGTATTTGGTTGCGGCATGATCAATGGCGGTACTATTCCTAATGCGTTAGCAGATCACGTTCAAGCCCGTGGTACTATCCGCTCTATGGATGAAAATACCGACAAAGTATTAAAAGAAAGCTTTAATGAAATCGTAGCGCGCAGTACAGCGGGTGGATTTAAAACAACATTAACAGCAACAGGCTACCCTGCTGTTATTAACCATCCTACGGCTTATCAGCGTTTACTAGAAGCCACTCGCCAATTTTTACCAGAAGAGAATATCGAATCTAACGGTAAACCAATGACGGGTAGTGAAGACTTTAGCTATATGGTGAATGCCACTAAAGGTAAAGTTGGCGCAATGTTCTTTTTAGGCAGTGGTAATCAAGCTAAAGGTATCAATAACTACCTTCATGCTAATCCTTATTTTGTTGATGATGATTGCTTATTAGTGGGTGCACAGATTTTTGTTAATCTGCTAACTCGCAAATAATTACTTATTCTGCCCTAAGCCCGTTTTTTGCCCCCGCAAAAACGGGCTTTTTAGTCCCTCATCTTAACTGAAGATTTATTCTATTATTTTCTCTTTGCTATTTACCGAAATCAGATCAGGTAACCCCTGATACACTTCTTTGCTATGCCACTGGGTTTCCCACTGCTCTGGCATCTGAATAATATTTCTATCAATATGCGGAGCATAGAGTGAAATAAACTCATGCATATAATCTTTCATATGCGTATGTTTACTTAGGCATATATGTGTATAACTGGGCTGTACTAAGTGATCGATATTGATGCACTTTAATGCTTGGCTATCTTCTATTTCATCATAAGCAACCGTGGCAATCACACCAATACCAAGGTGGCGCTTGACATAATATTTAATAATTTCGGTATCTGTCGCCGTCAATGCCACTTGAGGTTTAAGATGGTTTTTATAAAACACTTTATCGAGTTTAGAGCCTCGAGTGAAACCAAACACATAGGTAATAAGGGGATATTGGCCAAGTTGTTCAATGGTAACCTGTTGATCATCAGGTAATGATGCAAGAGGGTGATCATAAGGTACTAATAAACTGCGAGTCCAGCGATAGCAAGGCAAAGTAATTAAATCTTCATATAAATGCATCGATTCTGTGGCAATGGCAAAATCGACATCGCCATTTTTTACCATTTCTGCTAACTGAGCAGGAGCACCTTGGTGAAAATGGAGTGAAATATTAGGGTAATAGCGGCGAAAATGATCAATGACGTTGGGTAAGGAGTAACGTATTTGCGTATGTGTTGTGGCAATGTGCAAATCTACTTTTTTATTACGATCTTCTTCTGCCACAATACTTTTAATTTTATCAACCTGTCCAAGAATATCGCTAGCTATTTTATGGACCTCTTTCCCCATAGGACTAAGTGCTAATAAATTATTATTTTTACGGACGAATAAAGAAACACTGAGTTCGTCTTCTAATATCTTAAGTTGCTTACTAATCGTTGGTTGTGAAGTATAGAGTTTCTCTGCCGCATTCGTAATGTTAAAGTCATTTCGCACTACTTCAACAAAGCTTTTCAGTTGATTAATATTCATGAGGAGTACCTGGGTTAATTGGCACAAGCATGCCGTTAATTATTGATTTTATAAAAATAATTATTGTTAATATTTATACTACAATGCATTACTCAAATTATCTGCTCTTATGCCTAGTGGATATTATGACATCTCCTCTCTTTTTGCTCTCTTAATAAGAATAGTGATATCTACTTAATTATCCACTGACTTACCTTATCTATTTGCTAGAATAGAAAAGTGACTGCACCAAATCTAGCAATGACTGTTTTTATTTCTGTGTTTTAGCACAACGAATAATAGATGATTTCATCCACATTAAAGCAGATATTAACTATTTATTATGCATAATTTGACTATCAATATATTATTTCTAATCAAAAAATAAAAAACCAACATAACCCATTGTTATATAATAATATTTACTATTAGCTTTTTATCGCCATCTTCATCTAACTTAATTCAAATTTACAACCATTAACATCATGGATTTTACACAAAAGCCATATTCAGCTATGATATAGGTCACATTTTTTACTTAGAGGCTTCGTTTTGTTATATCAAAACAACGACAAAAAATCCCTAATCTTTCATTTAACCTCATCTATACTTAATAAGTGTTCCATAAGCTATTAGTTCACCCTCACTATTTAACTATGTAGAAGTAAACTGTTTTTTAGTGAATTATTACCACTCTCTTTTCTCGCTATAAAATAGTCACTTCATTTCGTTTAATTATTAATTGAATAACAACAATTTACTAATACCTTAATTGAAAGGTCACTTAATATGAAATTGAAGAAAAAAAGAAATAAACCATTAAGAATCAATGATATAACCATTATTGATGATAGCAAACTTAAAAAAGCCATTACTGCGGCAGCGTTAGGTAATGCAATGGAGTGGTTTGATTTTGGTGTATATGGCTTCTTGGCTTATGTATTAGGTCAAGTGTTTTTCCCTGGTGCATCACCTGGCGTACAAATGATCGCAGCACTTGCGACATTCTCAGTCCCATTCCTTGTTAGACCATTAGGTGGGGTTGTATTTGGTATGTTGGGGGATAAGTTTGGACGACAAAAAGTCTTATCTGTCACCATCATAATTATGGCATTAAGTACTTTTGCTATCGGTCTTATTCCTGGGTATGACACCATTGGGATTTGGGCACCCGTCTTACTGTTATTAGCAAAACTAGCCCAAGGCTTCTCAATTGGTGGTGAGTACTCAGGTGCGGCGATTTTCGTTGCCGAATATTCACCAGACCGTAAACGGGGCTTTATGGGAAGCTGGTTAGATTTCGGCTCTATTGCCGGCTTCGTTATGGGGGCGGGTGTTGTTGTCCTTATCTCAACCATTATGGGTGAAGCTGCATTCCATGAGTGGGGATGGCGTATTCCATTCTTCTTGGCATTACCTTTAGGTCTGATTGGCTTATATTTACGTCATGCCTTAGAAGAAACCCCGGCCTTCCAACAACATGTTGATGAAATGAACAGCGATGATCGTAAATCTATCGAAAATCCGCCACGTGTTTCATTACGAGAAATCGCTTCCAAGTATTGGAAAAGTTTAACGGTATGTGTGGGCTTAGTGATTGCGACCAACGTCACCTACTACATGTTGCTAACCTATATGCCAAGTTATTTATCCCATAACTTAAATTATTCCGCCGATCATGGGGTCTTGATCATCATCGCGATTATGATAGGGATGCTATTTGTTCAGCCTGTGATTGGATTACTGAGTGATAAGATTGGTCGTAAACCTTTTGTTATCGGGGGTAGCGTTGGACTGTTTATATTGGCATATCCGGCCTTTATGATGATTAACAGTGATGAAATCGGCTTAATTTTCTTAGGATTATTAATTCTTGCGGTTTTATTAAACTGTTTTACTGGGGTGATGGCCTCTATTTTACCGGCTATTTTCCCAACCCATATTCGTTATAGTGCCTTAGCTATTGCATTTAATATTTCGGTATTAATTGCTGGTGCCACACCAACTGCAGCGGCTTGGTTAGTTGAAGCGACTGGCAATTTATATATGCCCGCCTATTATCTAATGGTAGTTGCTGTTGTCGGTTTGATAACGGGTATAAAAATGATTGAAACAGCCAACAAACCATTACGTGGAGCAACACCGGCAGCATCAGATAAATCAGAAGCGAAAGAGATTTTATCTGAGCACTATGACAATATCGAACAACGTGTTGAAGATATCGAAGCGGAAATTGAAGCATTACAGAAAAAACGCCAAGCGCTTATCGATCAACATCCAAAATTAGATTAAGAGAGGTTACATGCACTCAGCGCCTGTTCATTTAGTTTGGTTCCGTCATGATCTAAGAGTGACCGATAATAAAGCGCTCTTTTATGCTTGCCAAAATACACAGGCGCAGGTACATGCCATTTTTACCGTCACGCCTGCACAGTGGAAAGCCCATCATATGGCTTTATCACAGCAGGCGTTTATTCATGATGCATTGCTTAATCTTTCCCATGCGCTAGCTAAATTAAATATTCCACTGACACTTATCATCAGTGATACATATGCTGATGCGGCACAAAGTATTGTGGATTATTGTCAGCAACATCAGGTCACTGCGCTATTTTTTAATCATCAATATGCGCTTAATGAGCAAAACCGTGATAAAAAAGTAATGGAATTACTCGCCCATAACACCACGGTTTATTGTTACCACGATAACGTTTTTGTGCCACCGGGGAATGTCGTGACCCAACAAGGAGAGATGTACAAAGTCTTTACTCCTTTTAGAACCGCATTTTTACGGCTATTTCTATCGCAAGATAATGCTTCATTACCTGCCCCCGAAATAAGAGCACACCAAAAAGCCGTTTCACCGTTAAGTGCACCACTTTTTGCACTACCAATATCATCAACCAAGATGTTCCCAGCAAGCGAACAAGCAGCGTTACAGCGTTTAAAACAGTTTTGCTATGAAAGGGTGATACATTATGCAAAATGGCGAGATATTCCTGCTATTGATGGAACCAGTCAATTATCCCCTTATCTTGCCATAGGCCTAGTGTCTGTGCGCCAATGTTTTAATCGCCTTTACCAAACAGAGCCTGATTTCTTAGAAAATAACCATTCCAGTACATTTGTTTGGTTTAATGAGTTAGTTTGGCGCGAGTTTTATCAACATCTAATAGTTGCTAACCCGAGTTTATCCAAACAGATAGCTTTTCAACCATGGACAGAAAATATTCGCTGGCGTAATGACCAAACTGAATTTACCGCTTGGACACAGGGCTTAACAGGCTTTCCTATTATTGATGCCGCGATGCGACAACTGAATCAAACCGGCTGGATGCACAATCGCTTACGTATGCTGACGGCAAGTTTTTTAGTCAAAGATCTATTAATTGATTGGCGCTGGGGGGAAAATTATTTTATGTCACAATTAATTGATGGTGATTTCGCGTCAAATAATGGTGGCTGGCAATGGGCTGCATCAACAGGCACTGATGCTGTACCTTATTTTCGTATTTTTAATCCGACAACCCAAGGACGTAAGTTTGATCCTGATGGTGAGTTTATCCGCCACTGGCTACCAGAGCTTGCTGATGTCCCAGATCGCTATATCCATACTCCTTCTGAATGGGCAATCAAAACAGGTCACTACCTCGATTATCCACAACCAATTGTTGATCACGCCAAAGCACGAGTAACTGCAATTGCGTCTTATGAAGAGGCCAAAAAAAGGTAAAATAGCGCGATATTATCTCTCAATCCTTGGCGGGCTATTGTGAAAACACCGATTATTTCTGTTATCGTTCCTATGTTTAATGAGGCATCTCGCATTACGCGATTATTAGAGAGCCTACTTTGCCAAACCTTTCACGACTTTGAAGTGATCATTATAAATGATGGCTCAACGGATAATAGTGTTGACATCGCTATGCTCTATTGCCAACAAGATAATCGTTTTCACCTTTATCACCAAACTAACCAAGGGTTATCTAGCGCGAGAAATACTGGCTTAAAATATGCTCAAGGTGATTGGATAGTCTTTTTTGATAGCGATGATTTTATTAAACCTCAATTACTGGCACATTGGCATCAATTAGCCTGCGAACAACATATCGATGTATTAATAGGCAATGGTGAACGCTATGATGTACATAATCCACAAAAGCATCAAACTACCATCCACCAACGTCAACCTTATCAACAAGTGATCAGCGGCCAAGAGTGGGTGATCCATGCCGTTACGCAACATCAATGGCCACATTTTGTTTGGTTACAATTTATTCGCCACGAAATAATCAAAAAACATCACCTACGCTTTATTGATGGCCTTTATCATGAAGATATTTTGTGGACGACACAACTTGCACTGGTCACTCAACGTATCGCCTTTGATGATCAACCTCTTTATTACTATTGCGCTAATCCTAACTCTATTACGCGTAAACCTAATCCACAAAAAGAAGCCAAGCGCGCACAAAGTTATTTGCAAATCGTTATACAACTCTTGCAGCTTGCAGATAAACAACATCAACCACTATTAGCCAACGCGTTGCGCCAACAAGCACTACGTGAACTTGGCAGTTTCTTTATTCTTTTTCGTAAACGCTGTGATACAAAAAACCAAGCCATCATTGCACAGCAATTTAGTACTTATCACCTTTTTCCAGCCCTTAATAAAGGCGCCCAAAATTGGCATCAACGTTGGTTTATTTGCCGTGTTTATTGCGTTCTTTATTGGCACCGTTGGAAAAAAAGATAAAAAAACAGCGCTAAATTTAGCGCTGTTTTACTAATAAAATAACCCTATTGCGACCACTAACCGGTATTACGCATACCCGCTGCAATACCTGCGATAGTCACCATCAACGCTTGTTCAATACGTGGATCAGACTCGCTATGAGTACGAGAGCGTTGCAATAGCTCTGCCTGTAGGACGTTAAGTGGATCAGTATAAACATTACGCAATGCGATAGATTCAGCAACCCACGGTAAGTCCGCCATTAAATGCTCATCTTTGGAAATCGCTAATACACTCTTAATATCATCAGAGAGTTGTTGACGTAATTTCGCCCCTAATGGCCATAAATTTTCTTCGACTAAACGCTGATCGTAATACTCCGCAAGCCATAGATCCGCTTTTGCATACACCATCTCTAGCATAGCAATACGAGTATTAAAGAAAGGCCAATTCTCACACATATCATCCAATACGGCTTGTTTTCCGTTATCTATCTCATGCTGTAAAGCAGCACCGGCCCCTAACCATGCGGGTAACATTAAACGGTTTTGAGTCCAAGCGAAGATCCACGGAATAGCACGCAATGTTTCAACGCCTCCTGTTGGACGACGTTTAGCAGGTCGAGAGCCTAATGGTAATTTACCTAATTCACCTTCTGGCGTCGCTGCTCGGAAATAAGGCACAAAATCTTTTTCACCTCTGACATAGCCACGATACATCTCGCAAGATACATCAGATAAAGCATCCATAACCTCAATCCAAGCTGTTTTTGGCTCTGGAGGAGGCAATAAATTAGCTTCTAAAATCGCACCAGCATAGTGAGCCAAACTACTGATAGTCACTTGCGGTAAGCCAAATTTAAAGCGGATCATCTCTCCTTGCTCTGTCACCCGCAACCCACCTTTTAAACTCCCCGGTGGTTGTGATAATAATGCAGCATGTGCCGGCGCACCTCCACGGCCGATAGTGCCTCCACGGCCATGAAATAGCGTTAATGTCACGCCAGATTTCTCACATAACTTAATTAAAGCATCCTGTGCTCGATATTGTGCCCACGATGCCGCCATCACACCCGCATCTTTCGCTGAGTCAGAATAACCAATCATTACCATCTGTTTGTTATCAATTAAATCGCGATACCACGGAATATCAAACAGACGGGTCATCACACTTTCTGCGTTATTTAAGTCTTCTAACGTTTCAAATAATGGTGCTACCGGTAAACGAATATCTGCCCCTGCTTCTTTTAGTAATAGTTTAACGGCTAATACATCCGAAGGGACTTTCGCCATGGAAATCACATAAGAAGCAATAGAATCTTTTGGTGACTCAGCAATTACCCGACAGGTTTCAAATACCTCTTTAGTTGCTTCACTCGGTTGCCAATGAGTAGGGATCAATGGGCGTTTAGAGTTAAGTTCTGTCAGTAAAAACGTCTGTTTTTGCTCTTCAGACCAACTAGCATAATCACCAAGCTCTAAATATTGCGTTAATTCAGACAGCGCTTCGGTATGATTAGTGCTTTCTTGGCGAATATCGAGTCGCACCAGTTGTAATCCAAAACAACGGATACGGCGCAAAGTATCTAATAACTGTCCATTGGCAATAATGCGCATACCACACTGATGCAGTGATTGGTAACAAGCATATAAAGGTTCCCAAAGTGCTGAATTATCAATCAGTAAGCCTTCAGGAGGTAATGATTGCTGACCTTTGATACGTTGTTCTAAATAATCACGAGTCACTTGTAAACGAGTGCGCAATTGTTTGGCTATTTCACGATAAGGCTCGGCAACATCGGCACCGCCCGCTAATTCGCGTAATTCTGGTGTGCTTTCTGTCATAGACAGCTCAGAAACGAGCACCTGAATATCATTTAAAAATAGATCGGCGGCTTTCCAGCGACTAAGTAATAATGCATGACGGGTAATTTCAGCGGTAACATTTGGGTTACCATCACGATCTCCCCCCATCCATGAAGTAAAGCGAATAGGAGAAGCTTCTACCGGTAAATTGTAGTCAATAGACTCTTCTAACTGTTCATTAAATTCACGTAAGAAAGCAGGCACACCTTCCCATAAGCTATTTTCGACCACCGCAAAACCCCATTTCGCTTCATCAATAGGGGTTGGGCGAATTTTTCTGATCTCATCGGTATGCCACGATTGCGCAACCAATTGGCGTAAACGGCGCATAATATTGGTACGTTCATAATCGGCAAGATCATCATGATCAAGCTGAGATAAGCAAGTATTGACTTCCACTAGCTTATGAATAAGCGTGCGGCGAGCAATTTCCGTTGGATGAGCCGTTAAGACTAATTCAATCGAAATTTGTTCAACGGCTTGTTTGAGTTGCTGATTAGTAAAGTTTTTATCTTTCAGCCGTTCAATTAATTTAGCCAATGCCACAGGATTACTTGCCGCCTCGCCATGAGGAGAAATGCTATGGTATTGCTCTGCCACATTAGTCAGGTTTAAGAATTGGTTGAATGCTCTAGCAACAGGTAATAACTCATCATTAGAGAGATTTTGTAAGGTTAATAGTAGCTTTTGTCGCTGAACTTCATTACCTGCTCGTGATGACTTAGATAACTTTCGGATAGATTCCACTTTATCTAAAATTTCTTCACCGAGTGCCTCTTTTATCGTGTCGCCGAGTAGTTTGCCAAGCATGCTGACATTACTACGCATAGCAGAATATTGTTGATTCATAAGACTCCTGACCTTGGCTTTGTGTCGGTAACAACATACTTTTTACTAAGAAAAAGTCATGTCCTTCCAGTTGTGTAATTAATTTTCATTTTTTATGTGACTTTATTGTGATTTTTGTGATAAGCCACACTGCTTTTTACTTATAGCCTACTATTCATATCAGAAAATAAGCGTTTTGGGGGAATTTTCTGAAATTTAATTACGGCTTTAGTGTTATAAGAATGGCTAATATCGACGTTGTTTTTGCTCAATATTAACCATAATAAGGACATTTTTTTGTTTCTTATCGTCTAAGAAGCGTTTTTTACTAGAAAGGGTGAAATAAGTAAAAATTTATCTGGCGAAAAATTTAGATGAATTTTTTTAATATTGATAAATTGTCTGGTGTTTTTTCTCCAATTTCACCCTATCGATACCCCTTAAATAGAAAAGGCGCTGACTATGCAGCGCCTTGTGTTAACAAATAGCACATTCACTTTTTCAATGAATCAATCTTTTTTTCTACGTTTTCTTTAAGATCAGATGCACCATGTTTTAAATCGTGGGCAACTTCAGATAATTTTTCTTCTGTCCGATGCTTCACCTCCGTCGCTTTATCTTTTAGCTGATCAACATGTTTTTCAATTTTTGACATTAATCGCTCCTTTGTGACTAGAGATGATCTAAGTATAGCCAAGGTTAAAAATAACGACGTGCTGTAGCTCTCATTTTATCACCCTTGATTGGCTTTATTTGCTCGCTTACTTCGTTTAGAGATCTTCTCTAAATAGCCCATCACAAAAGCGGAAAAAACAAAAGTCAGATGTAGCACCACATACCATAATAACTTGTTATCGGGGATATTTTTTAAGTCCATAAACACCCCTAACAAATGAATAGAAGAGATAGCAACAATAGAAGCAGCAACTTTATTTTTCAGCGATTCTGCATCCATGTTACCTAACCAAGAGAGTTTATCCTTCGCGCCTTCGATTTCCATATTGGTAATAAAATTCTCATAACCTGAGAAAATAACCATTATCAATAACCCCCCCACTAATGCCAAATCAATTAGCGATAATAAACGTAAAACTAAATCAGCTTCAGATAAGGCAAATATATTGGGTAAGATCTCGTACATTGACTGAAAAAACTTAATCGTTAATGCCAACAATCCAAGAGATAAGCCAATATAGACAGGTGCAAATAACCAACGAGAGCGATACATCCATTTTTCAACAATTCTATTCATATTTCCTCTCTATCTACACAATTAATCATCATCTTTTTCAGTATAGAAGAGAAAAAAATACACAGAAAACTATCAGCAATAAAAAAATCACTGATAGTTTTGATTAAAAAGAAAATAGTCTTTTACAATAGTTGAGAAAGGCGATTGAGATCAGACTGAATAGCCCCCGCAGTCACATCACGTCCAGCACCAGGACCTCTAATGACTAATGGGTTATCACGATACCAACGGCTTTCAATAGCAAATAGGTTATCCCCCGGTAATAGTGATGCCAGAGGATGATCTTTTCTCACCGCTTCAACCCCAACCTTCGCTTTGCCGTTAGCGTCAAACCGCGCAATATAACGCAGTACCATATCCATCTCATTGGCAGCCGCTAAACGTTGTGCCATTTGTTCATTAATCACACTGCTATTTTCAAAGAAGGCTTCTAATGATCCACTTTGCGCTTGAGCAGGAACCAGCGATTCAACACGGACTTGCTCAGGTTCAATATCATAGCCAGCTTCACGGGCTAAAATAATCAATTTGCGCATCACATCTTGTCCTGATAAATCGATACGCGGATCAGGCTCGGTTAGCCCTTGTTGCCATGCTTGCTCTACCAAATCACTAAAAGGTACGCTGCCATCAAATTGTAAAAATAGCCATGACAATGTGCCGGAGAAAATACCACTGATAGATAAAATCGTATCACCGCTTTCACGTAGATCACGCACCGTATGATTAATAGGTAATCCCGCACCAACTGTCGCATTATATAACCAGTGGCGTCCTGTTTTAGAGAAAGCATCACGAGTTGCGCGATAGCGTAAACTTGATGCCGAGCCAGCGATTTTATTTGCACTAATCACATGAAAACCATAGCTGGCAAAATCTTCATAACAGGCGGCAAGCTCTTCATTAGCGGTAATATCGACCACCACTAAATCATCAAAAGGATGCGATCTCATCCATAAATGAAGCGACTCTTCACTATGCACTGTTGCTTCATCATCAAAAAAGGCCAGTGCGCGACTAGGATCAATACCTTGGTGATCTAGTAGGCTGCGACGGCTATCTACCACCCCCGCCAGAATAAATTCAAAATCACTACGTGCAGATAATGGCTCTTGTTCACGAGCAAACAGCTCTAACCAACGTGAGCCAATATTCCCTTTACCAAACAGCACTAAACCAATCTGTTTTTCTGCCCTAAATAATGTTTGATGTAAACCTTGCAATAATGAAGCCGTATAGTTACGTAATACCGCAACTAAACTGATGTTATCTTCCGCGTGCCAAATAAACTCTACCGGTTGATCTTTAAGTTGTTGGTAGAAACGGTGGCAATGGAGTGGATTTTTACATACCCCGGCGCCAACTAAAGCAACGAGAGAAAAGCCCTCTCGCAGATGTAATTTACCCGGTAAGGCCGCATCTTGCAGAACATCTAACGCACTATTAGCGACTTCACTGGTGTAACACAACTGTAGCAACTGACTATCTCTATCAATACCTGTTGCCAGTGGACGAATTTGTACCCGCTGAAGTAATGCATCCACTTCTTTAGCGATTTGTTCAAAATTTTGATGTGCGGCTAATTGAAGCTCAATTAAACAAACATCATCATGGCTAGTGACAATTTTTGCCCCTGTGCCTGATGCTAATACCCGTTCAATTCGAGTTGAACCCTGCTCTGGTTGGTAACTGCAACGTAATTGTAAATCGATATTGCTCCCTGAGACGGGTTGTAGTGTGCGTGTATGCAAAACGGGCGCCGCTAATCTTGCCAGCTCGCTCGCCTCATCTAAACGCAATAACGGTAGCAAACAGGCATCTTTCACTTTTCGGGGATCGGCACTATAAACCCCTGCAACATCGCTCCAAATGGTCACTTTACCCACATCAGCTAAAGCACCTACTTGGGTCGCTGAGTAGTCACTACCATTACGGCCTAATAGCACCGTCTCACCTTGTTGATTACGACTAATAAAACCCGTTACCACAAAGCGACATTGAGGATATTTAGCCAGCAATGATTGTAACAAAGGACGCGATAAGGCTTCATTAACTTGAGGCTGTGCGGCGCGCTCTGCACATAAAAACTCTCGCGCATCTAACCACACACTAGGTAAACCCTGCTCCGTTAATAAGCTTGCCATTAATCTCGCTGACCAAATTTCACCATGACCAACGACTTCAGCATAAGTTGCATCCGTTATCGGCTTATCAAGTAAGTAACTTAGTCTTTCTAAATCAGCAATAAAGGCCTGTGAAAGAGCTTGTGCATGCTCTTTTGATAATAGTCCTTCAATTAAGGATAGCTGATAACGACGTAATTCTTGCTGAGCTTGATGGGCAGAAATACGATCACTTTGACTCAATTTTAACCAGTTAATCAGCTGATTTGTTGTCGAGCCTGCTGCAGAAACCACCATTAAATCATTAGGTTGGCTATAATTTGTCATGATATTCACAACTCGCTGATAACATTTTATGTCTGCAAGACTGCTACCACCGAATTTATGTAACTGACGGCAAGTTGGTTGCGCCTGTTGTTTAATCGCCACTACGCTCATGATCCATGGTTACCTTTTCGTTGCTGCATTAAACGCATTTTGTAAATCGTTGATGAGATCCAGACTATCCTCAATCCCCACGGAAATGCGCAATAAAGCGTTACTGATCCCAGCGGTTTTTCTCGCTTCTTCAGACATTCCTGCGTGTGTCATGGTCGCCGGATGACAAATTAATGTTTCTACACCACCTAAAGACTCTGCCAGTGTAAAGAGTGTTAAATGAGATAAAAAGGATTTAATTGCTTCAATCCCCCCTTTTAACTCAAAACTTAACATCGCACCAAAACCTTGTTGCTGTTTTTTCGCTATCGCGTGACCGACATGATGTTCTAGTGCTGGGTAATAAATTTTATCCACTAAGGGTTGTGTTTGTAGATAAGCCACCAATGCTTGAGTATTTTCTTGTTGTAATCGAATTCGTGGTACTAAGGTTCTGATCCCTCGTAATAACAAATAACTATCAAACGCCCCAGCAGTAACACCAATATTATTTGCCCACCAGCTTAAATCCTCAAGCTGTTTCCTACACTGACTAATCACAACACCCGCGACAAGATCAGAATGCCCATTAAGATACTTAGTGCAAGAATGCACCACTAAATCAGCCCCTAAAGCCAATGGCTTTTGCAATACCGGGCTCATAAAGGTGTTATCCGCCACCACCAACGCCCCAACTTGGTGAGCTAATTGGCTTATTTTCTCAATATCAGTGATGCGCAATAGTGGATTACTGGGTGTTTCAATAAATACTATTTTTGGTGCTAATGCCAACGCCTGTTGTAACGCTTGCTCATCGTTTTGATCAACAAATACCACACGATAAGCACCACGTTGCTGCTGACTATTAAACAGACGATAACTGCCCCCATAACAATCATGGGGCGCCACAATGACATCACCCGGTTTTAAAAAAGTCGTACAAATTAAATGAATTGCTGACATCCCACTGCTAGTAACAACCGCTCCCACCCCACCTTCAAGCTCTGCTAATGCATTTTGCACCATATCGCGCGAGGGATTGCCCCGACGAGAGTAATCATGTTCACGAGGTTGATTAAATGCTAAGAAATTATAGGTGCTAGAAAGATAGATTGGCGGTACAACACAGCCATATTGCTTATCTTCATTAAGCCCATTGTGAATGGCAATGGTTGCGGTTTTCTTCGTCATACAGACACCTTGTTACAGCGCTAAGTGGAAAAGTCGCTTACAGCATATCCAATTAGACACCAAGACGTCAATACATCTAGACATCTAAACTCCTTTACGGATAGACCAACAAATGGAATAATATAAATATTAAGGATATCGCCAGGTAACTATTGCTTTTTCTCACACCTTTAGCCAGTAACAGTCGGTGGTTTTAGAAAAGTCATGATAAACTGGCATGGCTCGTCAGAATAGGGCATCAACCCTAAACTGGCTTCAACTAAATGATATTAATTAAGGTAATCCATGGCTGAATGGAACGGTGAATATATCAGCCCTTACGCTGAGCATGGTAAAAAAAGCGAACAAGTCAAAAAAATTACAGTTTCAATCCCATTGAAAGTGCTAAAAATTTTGACAGATGAGCGCACTCGTCGTCAGGTCAATAACCTAAAACATGCCACCAATAGTGAATTATTGTGTGAAGCATTTTTACACGCATTTACCGGACAGCCTCTCCCCAATGATGAAGACTTACGCAAAGAGCGTAACGATGAAATCCCTGAAGAGGCAAAAGAAATAATGCGCCAGCGGGGTGTTGATCCCGAGACTTGGGAATATTGATCAGAAATTATTTTTGATAGCAAAAATATAACCAGAAGCCCAAAGCCAACACTTTGGGCTTCAATTTGTGCATTACTCTAGACGAGAGATACGCGAACTCGCTTCATAACAAAACCGGCTGGATAAGCTGGTGTCATTTACCCAACAATTTAATTTTACCTTCTTCATTTATGCGATAAATAGTTACAGAGTTGAAGCCACGCAAACCATCACGTAAAGCATATTGAATAGAACGACCCGAACCAATTCGAACAATATCATTAGACAACATTTTTAATACTCTAGACAGGGTTAGCTGACTAATATTCATAATATTAGCTAGTTGCCTTGCTGACTCAGATCCATTACGTAGTATTTTTCGTATAACTTCTGCTCGTTGTGTCATGATATTCGCTACTTATAAATAGGTTAATGAATAGATAAGTGAATAGAACGACCCGAGCCAATTTGAACAATATCATTAGACAACATTTTTAATGCTCTAGACAGGGTTAGCTGACTAATATTCATAATATTAGCTAGTTACCTTGCTGACTCAGATCCATTACGTAGTATTTTTCGTATAACTTCTGCTCGTTGTGTCATGATATTCGCTACTTATAAATAGGTTAATGAATAGATAAGTGAATAGGATTATGAATAGCTGTGATCTGTCTTGTCACTATTAAAAGCGCGAACATTGGCGACGATATTACATAAAAAACGCATACAAAAGAGCGCTATCGCTTTGAGGTATATTCGATATGTTATTTTATCATTGGGAGATCACGCTAGGTGATGAATAGAGATAGGGAAAGCTTACTATCAATAAAAAAATCAAGCGGTTAAAGTATGATACAAAGTGACCATAATTTAGACGATAAAGAATAACAAAAAGCCCAAAGCAAATACTTTGGGCTTTCTTCAATTCCGTTTTCCCTACACGTTTTCAGTGTTACCTGAAAAGTTGTGGTAACAAATATCTTATTTGCTGCCTGGGATTTTGAAACGTTTGTTGAACAGATCAACACGACCACCGGTTGCAACATCACGTTGTTTACCAGTATAGAATGGGTGGCATTTATCACAAACGTCCAGATTCAGGTTGTGGCCTGCTGTGGAGTTGATTTTCATAACGTTACCGCAAGAACAAGTTGCAGTAATTTCTTCGTATTTAGGATGAATATCTTTTTTCATGGAAAACCTCTGCTAAGGCCGTGTCGCTATTCAGCCCTCAGCCGAACACCACACGTCGTGTTGATTGAATTAAATTGTTTGGTATTTTATCTACCAAAGGGGGCGGATCATACAGAATATCCGCCAAACGCGCAATGAAATCTGCACACTTTTTGTGATATTCTTAATACTATCTTTTCGCTAAAACACTCGGAAACCCTGATATGACTATAGTTCAGGTAATATTACCTGTACCACTGTTTTCTTCCTTTGACTACCTGCTTCCAGAAGGTTGTGCCATGCCAACAATAGGTTGTCGCGTGGTCGTTCCCTTTGGCAAACAGCGTCGCTCTATCGGTATTGTTAAAGGTTTTAGTTCACACAGTGAGTTTCCCATTGAAAAACTGAAACCTATTGAAGAAGTACTTGATACAGAGACTCTGTTTCCGGGGATCTTATGGGATATGCTTAATTGGGCAAGTGCTTATTATCATTATCCTTTAGGTGAAGTTCTCTTTCATGCGATGCCAATTCTACTACGACAAGGGAAACCGGCTGAATTTACGCCCTTATGGCAATGGTATGCCACTCAAGAGGGAGAAGCGCTTGATCTTAACAGTCTAAAAAGCGCTAAAAAGCAACAACAAGCTTTGGCGGCACTACGCCGTGCCCCTTTGTATCGCCACCAGTTAGATGAATATGAAATTACAACAGCGACACTAAATAACTTAAAAAAGAAAGCATTAGCGGATTTACGTCCTATTCAACCCGCCCCTATACAGTGGCAAAGCACTTTTGCCGTACAAGGCGAACGATTTAAACTTAATGCCGAACAGGCGGTTGCTGTTGGTGCTATCACGGCACAAGCAGACCAATTTTCGCCTTGGTTATTATTGGGGATCACAGGCTCTGGTAAAACAGAAGTGTATCTCAGTGTACTTGAAACTATTCTCGCTCAAGGTAAACAAGCACTGATCTTAGTCCCTGAAATAGGTTTGACCCCACAAACCATTCGCCGTTTTAAAGCACGTTTTAATGCCCCCGTCGATGTTCTTCACTCCGGACTCAACGATACGGAACGCCTTGCGGTATGGCTACGAGCGAAACGGGGAGATAATGCCATTATTATCGGTACGCGCTCGGCATTGCTCACCCCTTTTCAGCAATTAGGGATTATTATTATTGATGAAGAGCATGATGGCTCTTATAAGCAACAAGATGGCTGGCGTTACCATGCACGGGATTTAGCGGTCTTTCGCGCCAAGCAAGAAAATATTCCTATCGTGATGGGCACTGCCACCCCATCGATTGAAACCAGCTATAACGTTGCACAAAAAAAATATCAACAACTGACGTTAACGCAACGGGCGGGAAATGCTAAACCTGCCACAGAGCATTTAATCGACCTAAAAGGGCAACCGCTCACAACCGGACTCTCTCCAACACTCATTAAAGCCATAAAAGAGCATCTTAATGCCGGTAACCAAGTGATGTTGTTTTTAAATCGCCGTGGCTTTGCGCCTGCGTTACTCTGCCATGAGTGTGGTTGGATTGCCGAATGCCCTCGCTGTGATCACTATTATACCTTACATCAAAAACACGGCATGCTACGTTGCCACCAGTGTGATAGCCAACGTCGTATTCCATCACAATGCCCTCAATGTGGTTCAACTAATTTAATGCCAGTAGGATTGGGCACAGAACAACTTGAACAAGGCATTGGCGAGTTATTTCCTAATACCCCGATCACCCGTATTGATAAAGATACCACCAGTCGTAAAGGAGCATTAGAGCAACAACTAGAAGACATCTATCAAGGTGGATCACGTATTCTAATTGGCACACAGATGTTGGCTAAAGGTCACCACTTCCCAGACGTTACGCTGGTGGCGCTACTTGATGTTGATGGTGCTTTATTTTCTAGTGACTTTCGTGCTGCTGAACGTTTTGCTCAGCTTTATACTCAAGTATCAGGTCGTGCAGGAAGAGCTGGGAAACAAGGTGCCGTCTATTTACAAACTCACCAACCCGATCACCCGCTATTATTAACGCTGTTAGAAAAAGGCTATGATGCTTTTACTAAAGAGGCGTTACAAGAGCGACAAGCAACCTTTTTACCCCCTTATTCCAGCCATATTATGATCCGCTCTGAAGATCATAATAACCAAAAAGCCCCCCAGTTTTTACGCCAGCTTAAACAGTTCTTCGAGCAACATCCGATGAGAGATAGTCATTTATGGGTGATGGGCCCCATTCCGGCCATTCAGGCAAAACGAGGAGGAAATTTCCGTTGGCAACTATTATTGCAACATCCTTCAAGGGGTTATTTACAAAAGTTAATGTCTGTTACTTATCCTCAGATAGTGGCGCTTCCTGAGAGTAAAAAAGTGAAATGGAATATTGATGTTGATCCAACTGATTGCTAAGCCTACTGATATTTAGCGCGCTTATAATTCAAAACTATTTATCAATTTTGCGAACTACCTCATAAAAACGATTGGTATCACACTTTTTATGCAAACTAGGTAACAGTATCTATTCAAAAAGTGGGTAAAATAACAATTTAGAATATTTCTTGAATTAAAAAACCGTCGCATCTTTGTATTTTGGACAACGACGGTTTTTTTGCAACAAAAAAGCAATCGTTTAACCAAACCATCAGTACGGAGGTATGGGGTTTGCAACAGAATAATAAAGAGAGCGCACAAGCAACAATGAAAGATGTTGCTTTTGCTGCTGGCGTGTCAACAGCCACGGTGTCACGCACATTAATGAATCCAGAAAAAGTATCCTCACAAACCCGTCAAAAAGTTGAGCAAGCTGTTCTTGACGTGGGTTATTACCCACATAATTTGTCAAAAAACCTGAAACGTAACGAGTCAAAAACGATCCTCGTGATCGTCCCTAACATCAGTGATCCCTTTTTTACAGATGTTGTATGTGGCATTGAAGAAACCGCAGCTCAACACGGCTATCTTGTGTTAATTGGTGACTGTAAACACCAACAAAAACATGAAAATGCCTTTATTAATTTAATTATTACTAAGCAGATTGACGGCATGTTACTGCTTGGCTCTCATATCCCTTTTGATGTTTCTAAAGAAGAGCAAAAAAATCTTCCTCCTATGATCATGGCAAATGAATTTGCGCCAGAGCTTGAATTGCCAACCGTTCATATTGATAATTTGACTGCTTCTTTTAGAGCCACCCACTATCTACAACAGATGGGACATAAGCGTATTGCCTGTATTACTGGCCCTGAAGATATGCCACTATGTCGTTATCGCTTACAAGGTTATATTCAAGCTATGCGTAGAACCGGTGTCCCTCTACGCGAAGATTATATTATTAGAGGTGATTTTACCCACGAAAGCGGTGCAGAAAGTCTGAAAAAGTTAATTTCGTTACCTGAACCACCGACAGCGGTATTCTGTCATAGCGATATTATGGCGATTGGTGTGATGTGGCAGGCTAAAAAACTTGGCTTACAATTACCTGACGATCTCTCTGTGATTGGCTTCGATAACCTTGATATTACGCGCTATAGCGAGCCTGCATTAACCACCATGGAACAGCCACGTTACCAAATTGGTCGTCAATCCATGTTGTTACTGCTTGATCAGTTACAAGGTAGACCTGTTGCACCCGGCTCTCGCCTATTAGATTGTGAGTTAATAGTAAGAGAAAGTGTCTGTCGGCTTAAAAGCTAGGCAAAAGACACTATGTTAAGTAACATATCGGTTGTGATACCTATTCATTTAATTATCAGCGAATCGAACTGTGGCACAACGAGACTATGTGGGACGAGGACAGTCATCTGCTCGTCGTAAAAAGACAACGAAAGGCAAAGGTAAAAAGGCGGCCAGTGGGTTGCCTTTAACCACACTTATTGTAGCAATTGCGCTTGTGGCGCTATTTGTTGGCGGCCTCTATTTTATTACCCATAATAAAAAAGAGGTTGTCGAACCAACGTCATCAAGTGCAGGGCAACAACCAACTAACAACTTACCACCTAAACCGCAAGAGCGTTGGCAATATATCAAAGAGCTTGAGAATCGACAGGTGGGGAACCCATTACAGCCACCAGCGACCTCTTCAGGGAGCCAGATTAATCCGAAAGCGACACTTTCACCGGAGCAATTACGTTTTTTACAACAAATTGAAGCGGATAAACGTCAACCGGCGGTAGAGTTACCAGAAGTGCCTTATAACGGTGAAGTACCACGTTCACAGGTTGTCATTACCCCACCGACAACCACCGCACCTTCGGTACAACCTTCGCAACCTTCAGCACCGGTAAAACAGGAGCCTGCACCTGCGATAACAACACCAAAACCAGCGACGACTGAAGCGCGCTTTTTAGTCCAATGCGGTTCATTTAAAACCAATGAACAAGCCGAATCTGTACGCGCAACCTTAGCATTTTCCGGTATCGAAAGCCGTGTGACCAAAGGAAATGACGGCTGGATCCGCGTTTTATCTGGCCCATTTAATAAAGAGCAAGCCAATACGCTAAGCCGTCAAGCTGCAGGCGCAGGTGTATCAGGTTGTATTCTTCGTACTGCGGGGGGTTGAAAAATAAAATTTCTCCCCCACCTATAAATCTAATTCACATAATGGGCTGTGTTTTTTCTGATATTAAAGCACAACCCACTTCTTTTTATTGATAAACCAGGGGCTGACTCATGACTACAATCGTAAGTGTTCGCCGTAATGGCCAAGTCGTAATCGGTGGTGATGGACAGGCGACGATGGGTAATACCGTCATGAAAGGCAATGTTCGCAAAGTACGCCGTCTTTATAACGACAAAGTGATTGCGGGATTTGCCGGCGGCACTGCTGATGCTTTCACGCTTTTTGAACTTTTTGAGCGTAAATTAGAGCTCCATCAAGGCCATTTAACTAAAGCCGCTGTTGAACTTGCGAAAGATTGGCGTACAGACAGAATGTTACGCAAACTAGAAGCATTACTGGCTGTGGCAGACGAAACAACATCTTTGATTATCACTGGTAACGGTGATGTTGTGCAGCCAGAAAACGATCTGATTGCTATTGGTTCTGGTGGCCCTTATGCACAAGCAGCGGCGAGAGCGATGTTAGAAAACACCGATCTAAGTGCACGCGAAATTGCGGAAAAAGCACTGAATATTGCCGGTGATATCTGCATCTACACCAACCATAATGTCAACTTTGAAGAAATCTCTTCAAAAGAGTAAGGATTTGAGAGCATGTCCGAAATGACTCCTCGCGAAATTGCCAGCGAACTCGACAGATTTATTATTGGTCAAGATAAGGCCAAACGTGCGGTTGCTATTGCACTGCGTAACCGCTGGCGTCGCATGCAGCTTGATGAAGCGCTGCGTCATGAAGTAACCCCAAAAAATATTTTGATGATTGGACCTACAGGGGTAGGTAAAACTGAAATTGCACGTCGTTTAGCAAAATTAGCCAATGCACCTTTTATCAAAGTCGAAGCCACAAAATTCACTGAAGTGGGTTATGTAGGTAAAGAAGTCGATTCTATTATCCGCGATTTAACTGATTCTGCTGTTAAAATGGTACGTAGCCAAGCGATTGAAAAAAATCGTTACCGTGCTGAAGAAATGGCAGAAGAGCGTATTCTTGATGTACTGATCCCACCAGCAAAAAATAACTGGGGAGTCACAGAATCGGCATCATCCTCAGAGCCTTCAGCAGCGCGCCAAGCGTTCCGTAAGAAACTCCGTGAAGGCCAATTAGACGACAAAGAGATTGAAATTGAATTAGCGGCCACCCCAATGGGTGTTGAAATTATGGCACCTCCAGGCATGGAAGAGATGACTAATCAATTACAATCCATGTTCCAAAATTTAGCGGGACAAAAGCAAAAAGCGCGTAAGATGAAAATCAAAGAAGCGTTTAAACTGATTGTCGAAGAAGAAGCCGCTAAACTGGTTAATCCTGAAGAGTTAAAACAACAAGCCATCGATGCAGTTGAGCAACATGGTATCGTGTTTATTGATGAAGTAGATAAAATCTGTAAACGTGGTGGTCAAAGCTCTGGCCCTGATGTTTCTCGTGAAGGTGTACAACGTGACCTATTACCACTGGTAGAAGGTTGCACCGTATCCACTAAGCACGGTATGGTGAAAACAGATCATATTCTGTTTATTGCCTCAGGCGCATTCCAAGTCTCTAGTCCTTCTGACTTAATTCCTGAGTTACAAGGCCGTCTGCCTATTCGTGTTGAACTACAAGCACTGACTGCAGAAGATTTTGAGCGTATCCTTACTGAGCCAAATGCATCATTAACAAAACAGTATCAAGCATTAATGGCTACCGAAGGGGTAAGCATTAACTTTAGCCAAGACGGTATTCGCAAAATTGCCGAATCTGCATGGCGTGTAAATGAAACCACTGAAAACATCGGTGCACGTCGTCTACATACGGTATTAGAGCGTTTAATGGAAGAAATTTCCTATGATGCGAGTGAACGTCAAGGCGAAACTATTCTTATTGATGCAGAATATGTGAAACAGCATCTGGATGAGCTTGTAGCAGATGAAGATCTGAGTCGATTTATTTTATAATCAACTTATGCGATCCTTAATCAGCAATATTAACGTGGGAGGCTTGCCTCCCATTCTTATTTTTATAATAACAACGAACATGAGTATTGAATTTCAGCATGAGCGCTCAACATTCCATTAGCCGGACACAAGCCTGGCTTGAAAGTTTACGACCCAAAACCCTACCTTTAGGGTTAATTGCTATTGTGACAGGCTCCGCCTTAGCGTATTGGACGGGTCATTTTGAGCTACCTATTGCATTACTGGCGATTTTAACTGCTGGCACACTACAAATTCTCTCTAACTTAGCGAATGACTATGGTGATGCCGTTAAAGGGACAGATACTGAAGAGCGATTAGGGCCACTGCGTGGAATGCAAAAAGGGGTTATCACCCCTGCTCAAATGAAAAAAGCCTTAATTATCAATGTAATTATCTCCTGTATTTCAGGTATCGCCTTGATAATTGTCGCCTGTAAAAAACCCGAAGATGCTATTGGCTTTTTAGTGATGGGCTTATTGGCTATCGTGGCTGCCATTACCTATACCGTAGGGAAACGCCCTTATGGCTATATGGGATTGGGCGATATTTCGGTATTAATTTTCTTTGGCTGGCTAAGTGTGATTGGCACTTATTATTTGCAAGCTAATGCTTTTAATATTGTGACACTACTGCCTGCCACCGCCTGCGGACTGCTCTCGGTCGCAGTACTTAACATTAACAATATGCGTGATCTTGAAAACGACATTCAAGCCGGTAAAAATACCTTGGCGGTGCGTTTGGGGGCTTCTGGCTCACGGATTTACCACACCTGCGTGATTGCCATAGCCATTATCTGTTTGATTGTGTTCACCCTGATTTATATGCACCGTTGGACGGCGTGGCTATTTTTATTAGCCGTTCCCATGCTATTACTGCATATTAAACGCGTTAATGCTGATCTTAGTGGCGAAGCCATGCGACCACTGCTTGAACATATGGTCAAAGCGGCGCTGTTAACCAATATTCTTTTTTCTTTAGGTTTAGTTTTAGAGTAATTTACCGCTATTGTTGATTTGACTCACTGAATTGTCAGTGAGTCTTTTGCCAACACCCCCTGTTAAGGGATATACTGGACTTTCCTGAGGCAACCTGACGTAAATCCTATGAAATATGATACTTCTGAACTCTGTGATATCTATCAAGAAGATATCAATGTCGTAGAACCGCTTTTCTCAAACTTTGGTGGTCGTAGCTCTTTTGGTGGACAAATTACCACTGTCAAATGTTTTGAAGATAATGGTCTGCTTTATGACTTACTAGAAGAAAACGGTAAAGATCGTATTCTATTAGTTGATGGCGGAGGCTCTGTCCGCAAAGCGCTAGTCGACGCTGAATTGGCGCAACTGGCGGTACTCAACGAATGGGAAGGTATTGTTGTTTATGGTGCAGTACGCCAAGTGGACGCTTTATCTGAGCTTGATTTAGGCATTCAAGCGATGGCTGCCATTCCTGCAGGTTGCCCAAGTGAAGGCATCGGCGACAGTGATATCCGCGTAAACTTTGGTGGTGTTACTTTCTTCTCCGGTGATTATCTTTATGCTGATAATACTGGCATTATCTTATCTGAAGAGCCTTTAGGCTTAGATGATGACGATTTAGATGATGATTTATTAGAAGAATAATAGACCATTCTCTTATTAACAAAGATAACGCATAAAGCGACAAAAGCCACTTTATCAGTGGCTTTGTTTTTAACTGGTGAAAACGGTGGACGATTATTGTACGTCTTCCATTTTTCCTAGCAGAGCACGTAAACGCTCTTGCCAGCTTGATTGCTCTTGTTTCAGCTCTTCGTTTTCACGAACCAAGGCTTCTCTTGATTCTCTTGCGCCCTGCACTTCTTGATTCAGTGCATCATTTTTCTCTTTTAGCTCTTCAATTTCCATCTGTAATAATGTGATGGTATCTAGTGCTTGTTGTACTTTTGACTCTAATTTTTCAAAAACTTCAAATGACATACTGTAATCCCCCATATAATCGATACTCCCGATTGTAAGTAGCCTATCAACAACTGTCTAGCATCTTCCGTGGAATTACCTGCTTTTTTCAATTTAACAAAAATACTGGTCTGATCACACTCCTAGTGTTGTACAAGTCACTATTTAAGAGCGTTTTCACTCATTTTCATGATGGGACACACAAAATTCAATTTCGCTTATTCTCGTTTACGCTCATTAACGATAAATTTACAGTTATCTTTTCAATACGAAAAGAATACTAACAATTAAAATCACCCTCTTTCAGGATAGAATATATGAGCCAGACGAAAACCTCTCTTATGGGTCAATGCATTTCCGAGTTTATCGGTACTGCATTGCTAGTCTTCTTTGGTCTTGGTTGTGTTGCAGCAGCACGTATCGCAGGCGCTCAACTCGGTCTTTGGGAGATAAGTATTATCTGGGGCTTAGGTGTTGCCTTAGCCGTTTACCTTACTGCGGGTACCTCTGGTGCTCACCTCAACCCGGCGGTCACAGTCGCATTCTGGTTGTTTGCGTGCTTTGAACGTAAAAAAGTTATCCCTTATATTGTTGCACAAATGTTAGGTGGTTTTTTTGCCGCCGCTGTTGTGTACTTTATGTATTACAATTTATTTATCGACTACGAACAGGTCAATGGAATTGTACGAGGATCACAAGAAAGCCTCTTTACTGCGGGCGTCTTCTCTACTTACCCAGCAGCCCAAATCTCTGTGATCCACGCATTTTTTATCGAAGTAATTATTGCCGTTATTCTCGTTGGCTTAATTTTAGCCTTAACAGATGATGGTAACGGTGTACCTCGTGGGCCTTTAGCGCCATTACTTATCGGTATTCTGATTGCGGTTATCGGTGGTGCATTTGGTCCATTAACTGGATTCGCCTTAAACCCTGCCCGTGATTTTGGGCCAAAATTAGTCGCATTCTTTGCCGGATGGGGTGATATTGCTTTAACAGGTGGACGCGATATTCCTTATTTCTTAGTCCCACTCATTGCTCCAATGATTGGGGGTATTTTAGGCGCACTTGCTTATCGTAAACTTATTGGCCGTCACTTACCTTGTGATACCTGCAAAATTGAAAACGACAAATAACGATGCAAGCAATATCGTTGATTATGAAAACAGGTTACTAACATGACAACAGAAACAAACAAATCGAATAGTGAAAAAAAATATATCGTTGCTCTGGATCAGGGAACAACCAGTTCACGCGCTGTCGTAATCGATCATGACTCCAACATTGTTAGCATCTCACAACGCGAATTTACCCAAATTTATCCTAAGCCCGGCTGGGTTGAGCACGATCCAATGGAAATCTGGGCAACTCAAAGCGCAACGCTAATTGAAGTATTGGCCAAAGAAGACATCCCTTCTGATCATGTTGCCGGTATCGGTATTACCAACCAACGTGAAACGACTATCGTCTGGGAAAAAGAGACCGGTAAACCTATCTATAATGCTATCGTGTGGCAATGTCGCCGTACTGCAGACTTTTGTACTCGCTTAAAAGATCAAGAAGGGGTTGAAGAGTACATTCGTCAAAATACTGGGCTTATGGTTGACCCCTATTTTTCAGGCACCAAATTAAAATGGATCCTCGATAATGTTGAAGGCGCTCGTGAACGAGCAGAAAAAGGAGAGTTACTCTTTGGTACCGTTGATACTTGGTTAGTCTGGAAAATGACACAAGGTCGTGTTCACGTAACAGATTATACCAACGCTTCACGTACTATGTTGTTTAATATTCACTCTTTAGATTGGGATCAAAAAATCCTCGATCTGCTGAATATTCCCCGCAATATGCTACCTAAAGTGGTGCCTTCTTCTGAAGTTTATGGTCAAACCAACATTGGTGGTAAAGGTGGTACACGTATTCCTATCGCCGGTATGGCTGGTGACCAACAAGCGGCACTCTATGGTCAGCTCTGTGTACAAAGCGGTATGGCAAAAAACACCTACGGAACAGGCTGCTTCTTGCTGATGAATACAGGTAAAGAAGCCGTGCGCTCTAACCACGGTCTATTAACCACTATCTGCTGTGGCCCACGTGGTGAAGTAAACTATGCCTTAGAAGGTGCAGTCTTCGTCGGTGGTGCTTCCATTCAGTGGCTACGTGATGAGCTAAAATTAATTGATGAAGCAACTGACTCAGAATACTTTGCCACTAAAGTTAATGACACCAACGGTGTTTATGTCGTACCTGCATTTACTGGCTTAGGTGCACCTTATTGGGATCCGTATGCCCGTGGCGCTATCTTCGGTTTAACCCGTGGTGCTAACCGTAATCATATTATTCGAGCGACTTTAGAATCTATCGCTTATCAAACCCGCGATGTCCTTGATGCGATGCAAGCAGACTCTGGAGCACGCTTACAAGCACTACGTGTAGATGGTGGTGCCGTTGCCAATAACTTCTTAATGCAGTTCCAATCTGACATCTTAGGTACCCGTGTTGAACGTCCTGTGGTACGTGAAAGTACTGCGTTAGGGGCTGCGTTCCTTGCAGGCCTTGCGGTAGGTTTCTGGTCTGATCTGGAAGAGGTAAAAAATAAAGCCGAGATTGATAAAGAGTTCCGCCCAGGTATTGAAACCACAGAGCGTAATTATCGTTATAACGGCTGGAAAAAAGCGGTTGCCCGCGCACAAGAATGGGAAGATCGCGGTTAATCGCTAATCACCCCCTATGAGAGAGAAGTCGCCTAGGCGACATAAAACAAATGCCGATAGTAGGTATACACTATCGGCATTTTTATTGGCGAAAACTTAAAGGTAGTCATTAAACCGTATTCTGCTGATGACTAAAACGGTGTGATAACGGGATCCAACACAACATAATAGCCACTGACATAATAAACATAATCATTCCTAAGCTAAATTGATTATGCTGTGGCAATAGTGCAGAGAACCACGTTGCTATCCCTGAGCCAACATTTTGCAATCCGCCCACCAACGCACCAGCCGCTCCGGCTAAATAAGGGAATGGCTCCATCGCCCCTGTCGTTGCCAGCGGAAATAGCATCCCAGCGCCAAAGAAAAACAGGGCAGCGGGCACCAGTAAAGTCCAAATATTAATAATATTCAGCCAGCCGGGAAGCCACATTAAAATACCTGCTGCTACACAGCAAAATACGGAGTGCCACATCAATTGCACAAAGGTTTTACCTTCACGCCCTGCGTACCACGCACCAAAGAAGGCCGCGGGAATAGGTAAAATAAATAGAATACTGATAGTAATACTATTTAAACCCAACACGCCTCCCATCAACACACCGCTGGAAGCTTCAAATACGGCAATACCTGATAATGCACAAATCAACATGATCAAAAAAGCACTAAAAGTACTGTTGGACAGCAATAAATAAAAAGATGACAACATACTGCGTCTTTCAGCCTGTACAGGTCGGGTTTCTGGCATCCAGTGATACATACTAAAGAGTACACTTCCTCCTAATAATAATAGGAAGATATAACAGGCATGCCAGCCAAAGAAGTGCGCCACCACCCCACCGATCATTGGCGCTAAGAGTGGGCTGACTAACACCCCCATATTTAATAAGCTATTGGCATAGCGTAACGCAGTACCGGTATAGAGATCACGAGGCTGAGTACGGGTCATTACCCCTGCGACCCCAGTCCCCATTCCTTGTAAGGTACTGGCGATCACTAAGGTAGTTAAGTTCTGTGAAAAAATAGCCACGATCGTCGCTAAACAGAAAATACTCATCCCCACTAAAATAACCGGACGACGCCCTACTCGGTCAGAAATAGGGCCATAAATTAATTGTGAAAAACCATAAGAAAACAGATATGCGCCCATTACTTGCTGTACAGCACCTGTTGGCTCACCAAAATAGACAGCCATATCAGCAATCACAGGAACATAAATCGTCTGTGTCATTTGACCGACAGCAACCAGTGCAATAATCAGTAATAACAGATTTGCATGTTCTAACTTTCTCATTTCTTTTCTTTGCTCAGAAATTAAAAATTAACCGATTAACGGACAGGAAAGTGCTACAGAGCTTTGATAAAATAAACTCTGCAAAATGCACTTGCGCTAAATAATGAGACTAAGGTAACAAATCTAGCAAAATTTGCGAAGTAGTCAGCCATTTTTATCTCGTCAACGATGTCAGTGAAAAACACCATCGTTGTCAATATAAATGTACATTTTGTATTAACGATTAACGAAACTACAGATTAATATCGCCATCACATCATCTTGATAAATAAAAACGCCCTTCCTCTTTAGAATAAATTATCGACATAAGCGCTTTCCTAAAAAGGAGATAAGAGATTATGGCAAATTGGGTTACTGGAAAAGTCATTCAAGTTAGGCATTGGACAGATACATTAATCAGTTTGGTTGTACACGCCCCTATCGATAAGTTTACAGCAGGTCAATTTGCCAAACTGGCACTCGAAATTGACGGTGAACGTATACAACGCGCCTACTCTTATGTTAACTCCCCGCAAGATCCCAACTTAGAGTTCTATCTAGTCACTGTACCTGAAGGTAAACTCAGCCCACGCTTAGCAGCGTTAACTGTTGGTGATGAACTCTTAGTGACAGAACAAGCCAGTGGTTTTTTTGTTTTAGAAGAGGTACCTAGCGCGAATACCTTATGGATGTTATCAACAGGTACGGCGATCGGGCCATTTCTCTCTATTTTACAACTTGGTGATGATCTCGACCGTTTCGAAAATATTGTTTTAGTCCATGCAGTACGCTACGCCCGTGATTTAAGCTATCTACCATTAATGGAGCAGTTAGCTGAACGCTACCAAGGGAAACTGCGTATCCAAACTATTGTCAGCCGTGAAAATCATATAGGTTCACTAACCGGGCGCATTCCAGCATTAATTGAAAGTGGTGCATTAGAAAAAACCGTAGGATTAACCATTTCCCCAGAAGAGAGCCATATTATGCTATGTGGTAATCCAGAAATGGTAAGAGACACGCAACAGTTACTGAAAACACAGCGTGATATGAGAAAACATTTACGCCGTAAACCGGGACATATCACCAGTGAACAGTATTGGTAATGATAACATCAGGGCTGAATAGCACTTTATTCAGCCCTGACTGTTTAGCAGTTACACACTTTAACAAAAACTTGAGTAGTCAACCTTTTCAGTCGTGGCACCAAAATAGTTTTCTCCTTGGGTGCCAATAAACACCCCACAATCTAACAACATGATCATCATAATAAATGAAGGGAGAAAACGACCTATCGCCCATTGCCAAAAGGGCTCTAAACTACTGGTATCAGTCAATCCTAGCATCACCGCCAGCAACAATAGTAACAGCCATGCACCACGTTTATTTCTATCGTGAAGTCGCTTAGTAAAAATGGCACATAACGGATATAAAATAGCCAGCGAAATTATCCCCACCAGCACAGCAGGCAATGAATAGTGCTGATTAACTGTATATAATCCGCAAAACAGCACAAAACAGAGTGCAAAACCCGCCCAAAAGTCACGGCGTCCAATTCGCCCTTTGAATGAAAAGGCCCAATGTTGTAAGGTCATTAATAATTTCTCAATATAGACTTATTTTAGTGAATTAAGCTGTCCATTTAACATCAAATAATACAGAGTGATTTTATAATATTCTATCGCACAACAGACCAAGGAGGACAGATGATAAAAAAAAGCACGCTTACTCAGTTAGCACTTATCATAATAAGCATCGCTTTATCTTTGCCAACCCTTGCTATGGCAGCGTCGCCCTCTATTGCTCATCAACCCCCAACTAAAGATGATATTCTTTACCTTAAACAGGATGCCCCTGTTTTTGAAACCACCATTCCGGAGATAAGAGCTAAATTCAATCAAAATAATGCGACGTTATTTCTCAATGAATATAAAATTATCACCAACAACGATATTACTATTCCGTTAGTCAGGGCCGCGACACGAATAACCCCTTATTTATACTCATCAGCCGTATTAGAGCGTGGCAGTGAAAAAATTAAGAGTCTACAGCTCACCCTGATCCATTCACTTGATACGCCACAAATCGAAAAAGAGCATCAAGATACTGCAATGCGCTATATCACTGCATTAGTGACACAGTTTGATCCCTCCATTAATGCAACGCAAATTCAAGAGGTGCTCAATTTATTTGCTGTTAAACAAGATGTGCCTGCTTATATTAGCCATAATGTCGGTGCTATTCGCTATATTATTGCCCACGAGGACAATCAACTAACGACCTTTGCCATTGAACCGATTAAGCTTTCACTCAATAGCAATATCGATTCAGCTATTCCGTGATAAAAAACAAAGCTATTCTATTCAATGTTCTCTATACTGTTGTGCATCAACAGAATTTGAGTTTATCGATAAATTAAATTTAAACCACTCGGTTGGAGGAAAAGTTATGCGCCATCCATTAGTCATGGGTAACTGGAAACTTAACGGCAGCATTCATATGGTTCATGAATTAATCGCTGCATTACGTAAAGAAATCAGCGGTGTTGCTGGATGTGATGTTGCTATTGCACCACCAACAGTTTATCTGTGCCAAGCTCGTCATGAAATCGGTGGAAGCCGTATTGCGTTAGGTGCCCAAGATACCGGTGTTAACTTATCTGGTGCTTTCACTGGCGAAACTTCCCCAGAAATGCTGAAAAACGTTGATGTTAAATACGTGATCATCGGTCACTCTGAACGTCGTACTTACCATAAAGAATCTGATGAATTTATCGCACAAAAATTTGGTGTGTTAAAAGAGTTAGGCTTAACACCTGTGTTATGTATCGGTGAAACAGAAGCAGAAAATGAAGCTGGTAAAACACAAGAAGTGTGCGCACGTCAAATCGACGCGATTTTAAATGCACATGGTGCACAAGCATTCAAAGATGCAGTGATCGCTTATGAACCTATTTGGGCGATCGGTACAGGTAAATCAGCAACGCCTGCACAAGCACAAGCGGTACATAAATTTATTCGTGATCATATCGCTAAACAAGATGCGGCTATCGCTGAGCAAGTCATTATTCAATACGGCGGTTCAGTCAACGATAAAAACGCAGCAGAGCTATTTAGCCAACCTGATATCGACGGAGCATTGGTTGGTGGCGCGTCACTGAAAGCGGATGCCTTTGCTGTTATCGTGAAAGCGGCAGCAGAAGCAAAAGCGAAAAAATAACTTTGATAGCAAATCGTTATCTTACCGATAAATAACTATCGCGAAAATCACCTTACTGTGTCTTAACAGAAGGTGATTTTTTTATGCGTTACTCGCTAATCACGTCGGCTGATTTCATCAAATATTCCCCCGGTGGCAAAATGAGTTTGTTGTGCTGATTGCCAATCGCCAAAAAGCTCATCAATAGTGAATAATTGCAGGGCTGGAAAACGTTTTTGATATTTTTCAGCAATGCTTTTATCTCTTGGACGATAATAGTTTTTAGCAGCAATTTCTTGCCCTTGAGGTGAATAAAGATACTCTAAATAAGCGGTTGCCACTTCCCGCGTACCTCGCTTATCAACCACTTTATCCACCACAGAGACGGTTGGCTCTGCCAAAATAGAGACGGAAGGGGTGACTATTTCAAACTTATCTGTACCTAACTCATTAATCGCCAGTAGCGCTTCATTTTCCCATGCAATTAACACATCACCAATACCACGCTCAACAAAAGTATTTGTCGCGCCTCTTGCGCCGGAGTCTAATACTTCAACCTGTTGATACAGTGACTTTACAAAGGCTTTCGCTTTTTCACTGTCTTGCTGATTGGCCTTTAATCCATATCCCCATGCAGCCAGATAATTCCATCTTGCTCCACCGGAGGTTTTAGGATTAGGTGTGATAATCGATACACCGGGTTTAATTAAAGAATCCCAGTCGGTTATCTGTTTGGGATTACCTTTTCTCACTAAAAAAACAATGGTTGAGGTGTAAGGTGCTGAGTTATCAGGTAAGCGGGTGATCCACTGCTTATCTATACGCCCTCTTTGTGCAATGGCATCAATATCATAAGCTAATGCGAGGGTGACAATATCCGCTTCAATACCATTAATTACGGCGGTTGCCTGTTTACCAGAGCCACCATGAGATTGACGAATAGTCACATGATCGCCGGTTTTTTGTTGCCAATATTGACTAAATGCGTGGTTATATTGTTGATAAAGCTCTCGAGTCGGATCGTAAGAGACATTTAATAACTGAATATCCTTCGCCCAGATGCTTTGTGTAAACAGTGCCGTCAGCGCTAGCGTTGTCAATAATCCCCATCGTTTTAACATCGTTATCTACCCCTATCCTATTTCTAGTTGGTTTATTTGTTTTGTTTAACTAGGCTGACAGAAAGATTTATAACGATGAAATAATAAAAAACAGACTGTTATACGTAACAGCTATATAGTTGAGAAAACGGGGGACTCACACAGTCATTACCCATCAGATAAGAGAAGAAAAGCGCGTAGAATGAAATGTTTTCACTCGGGAAGCTGTTCTGATACAAGCTGATATTGCATCAGAACAGTCCACGAATAAGGATATAACTCAGAAAGGCTCTGGTAATAGAGTAAAACTATGGCTTAATACAGTTTTTTCGCAGTTTCATACCAATCGGCTTTAAAGACACGTTTCATATTCATAACCGCATCAATAATATCATGGTGAACCAGTTTTTCATTTTGGATCCCTACACAACGACCACCATAACCTTCAAGTAGCAGTTGTACAGAGTAAGCACCCATACGAGAGGCTAAAATACGATCGTAAGCAACCGGAGAGCCGCCACGTTGAATATGGCCTAATACAGTGGCACGTGTTTCATGTTTGGTTTCTGCTTCAATAAAACGTGCCAGCTCATGTACATCACACACATGTTCAGTAATTGCCACGATAGCATGACGTTTACCACGCTCAATACCCGCTTTAATTTCTGCTAATAATTCATCACGATCAAAAGGTAATTCGGATTCAGGCAACACCACGAACTCACAACCACCCGCAATAGCAGCGGATAAGGTTAAATCACCACAATAACGTCCCATCACTTCAACGATAGAGATACGTTTATGGGATGTTGAGGTATCACGTAAGCGGTCAATCGCTTCTACCGCCGTTTCTAACGCCGTGAAATAGCCAATAGTGTAATCAGTACCCGCAACGTCATTATCAATGGTGCCCGGTAAACCAATACATGGGAAACCCGCTTCAGTTAATTTTTTCGCCCCCAGATAAGAACCATCTCCCCCGATAACCACCAGTGCATCTAGCTCATTTTGCTTCATATTTTCAATAGCAACGGCACGCACATTATCTTCGCGGAATTCTGGGAAACGCGCAGAGCCTAAAAAAGTACCACCACGGTTGATCATGTCTGACACACTAAAGCGATCGAGTTTTTTCATACGGTTTTCATATAAGCCCATATAGCCATCAAAAATACCGTACACTTCTAAACCTTCGCTGAGTGCTGCACGGACAACACCACGGATCGCGGCATTCATACCCGGTGCATCACCACCACTTGTTAAAACCCCAATTCTTTTGATCCCATTAACCATGATTACCTCTGATTCTTATTCGATATCATTATTGCAATATATTGTTGGAATAACTGTTATCTTAATACCGGCTTCACGAACGTAATCCACCGATATCTCAAATGCTGAATTGATTCAACAACCCCATTGTACGCATATTTTTTATCACTTCATCATCAACGTACATTTTTTTTTATAAACTTGATGCGCATTAAATTAATTGAGTAGCCTGTATAAATACTATACTAGTCTATCGTCTCTGTATTACACCGATAAGTTAACACTTTTTATACAGATACTTTACAGCCTTTTGCTATCTATCTCAAAAAACAGTGTGTTAGCCATATATTACTATCAAGATATAAAGTGTAATGGGCTTATTGACGGTTTGCTTAACACTTTGCGCGCTGTTATCGATACTTTTTTGTCATTCGGCATAAATAGAAGAAGCGCCCACCCTACACAATTGTGACTGATGACAAAAATTTTGCGTTAATTTACCGTTTATACAATAAGGCTGATACAGTATAACAAACAGTACAGTAGGAGGTTTTATGTTTGATTTAACGGGTAAAATTGCTTTAGTTTCCGGCGGAGCAAAAGGTATTGGTAAAGGCATTGTTAGCGCATTAAAAAACAGCGGTGCACAGGTTATTATTGCTGATATTGATGATGTAGCAGGTAACGCAACCAAAGAAGCACTTGGTGTTGATTTTATGCACCTTGATGTCACCTCTCAAGCAGCCTGTGAACAAGTAGTCAATGATATTGTTAAACAGTATGGCAAACTCGATATTCTTTGCTCTAATACCGGTATTTTCCCCCAAGCGACAATTAAAGAGATGAGCGAAGCTGATTGGGATAAAATGCATACCGTCAATTTAAAAGGAATGTTTTTCTTAGTAAAAGCAGCCCTTGCGGTAATGGAAAAACAACAATATGGCCGTGTGATCATCACCTCTTCTATTACAGGCGCCATTACTGGCTATCCGGGCTGGAGCCATTACGGAGCAAGCAAAGCAGGTCAGTTAGGCTTTATGCGCAGTGCTGCACTAGAATATGCACGCCACGGTATTACCATTAATGCCGTTATGCCCGGCAATATTTTAACCGAAGGCTTACAAGCCCAAGGAGAGACCTATCTTAATCAAATGAAGGCCTCTATCCCAACCCATACCTTAGGGGAGCCTGAAGATATCGGCTATGCCGCCGCATTCTTTGCCTCTAATGAAGCAAAATATATTACCGGTCAAACCATTATTGTCGATGGCGGACAGATTTTACCTGAATCTCCAGAGGCGTTGTTGTAGTTGATTAGATTAATTAAGGAAGAATGAATCGATTATAATTCACTACCAGAAGATAAAATAATATATCAATAATAAAATTAAAAACGCAAAAAAAAGCCCCTCTCCAGAGGGGTTAATTATTCAGTTATCGTTAAACATACCGACATCAAAGTCCTGCTAGCTCAATCAACGTATCCGGTCTTTTTTCAACCATTTTAAGTAGTAAAACCGCTTGTTTATTCGGTTTTACTATCCCTTGCTCCCAGTTTTGTAATGTTGTAACCCCCGTATGTAAATACTGAGCAAAAACAGCTTGAGATAAATTCAATTTTTCACGTACTGCTTTTACTTCTGCTGGCGTCATAGAAAGAGGCTTAACATTAATACGGTGAGTCTTTAGTGTTTTTTTCCCTTCATTAAATTCACTCCACGCATTCATTCCTTCTTGAAGCTCAGAAAAAATATCACGTTTAGTCATGATCCCCCCTTTTTTTAATCATTTCTAACATTGCTCTCAGCTGTTCACGTTGAGTTATTGTTAAATCATCAGCAATGTTTTTACCGTAAATAAAAATTTAGAATTTGTACCTAAAAACAAAGAACAAAACTGACAAAAAAACGTTATTACATTTTTATCCTTTCTTTTTTCATAGAGGTTAGACAGAAATAAAAAGTAGGTGGTATTACTTTACCGAAGTATAGTCGCAAGAAACGGGAAAGAAGCCACTAATTTAACCCACTAAAAAGTAAAGAGGAAATCTAGCATTTATAAGTCTTTAAAATGTCCACAAAGTGTCCACGGACAGCCAAAAACGTCCACCTTTAAAGACTTTAGCAGACTTTTATTACCCTTAAAAATGAAATCTAACTCTTTGTTTTAAAAGGAATGGTAAACAAAAGAGCAAAAAAAAGCCCCTCTCCAGAGGGGCTGCAAAAGACAGGGATGGTGTCTATGGCAAGGAAAAAACTTCGTTGTTGCTACTTACTCTCTAACTAGGTACTGCTTTACTACACTCTTACTACATTACTAAAGGACTTTACTTAATCACTAATTAGCTTTCTCTTGAGTTTGCTGGTTTTGCTGACTAACAGAAGAGACACGCTGTTGATAATTCTTTTCTAGCTGCGCTTTTTGCTCTGGGGTTAATAGCTGATACATTTGATTATGAACTTTCGCCATTTCAACTCGGCGCTCTATTGCTTGTTTGTCCATATCTTGTATTTGCGCTCTTACCGCTGCTTCATCAAACTTATCCGCGGTAATTAGCTTATGCATATTTTCGTGACGCTGACGAAAATCACTGTTATTAAAACGATCTTGATGATGCTGGCGCATTAAATCGCGCATTTGAGTGCGTTGTTGCTCTGTTAATGTAATACCATTAAACATACGCGACTCACCGAAATTATTGTTACCCATCATATGGCCACGTTGTCCACGATGACCTCGGTTATCACGTCCATCATGCATACCGTAACCGTATCCACAATGGTAATTATCATTATACTGTTGTTGCCCAGCAGGCTGATTATTTGTATTTGATGTTTCAGCCATTACTACCGTCGGAGCTACTAAAAACATTGATGCTAGTGCAACCATTGCTACTTTACGCATTGTCCCACTCCTCATTCGGTTATAATACCGACTTATTAATGCTGACCTAAATATGTGTAATTGTTCTCGATGTGGATTACTATACCTTTACGGCTGCAAACTAGCGTCAGAGCGTGTAAAAGAACGTAAAGTCATAGATTCGCGCTATTTATTATCGTATTTTTCTCTTGGAGGAATTGACGAATGCATAAAATCTTATTAGTGGATGACGATCGCGAATTAACCTCGCTATTGAAAGAACTACTTGAAATGGAAGGCTTTAATGTTGTGCTCGCCACTGACGGCGAACAGGCCTTAAAACTTCTGGACGCGTCTATTGACTTGTTATTACTGGATATCATGATGCCACGTAAGAACGGGATCGAGACACTTAAAGAGTTACGCCAAAATTTCCAAACACCTGTCATTATGTTAACGGCAAGAGGCAGCGATCTTGATCGTGTACTTGGCCTAGAGCTGGGAGCAGATGACTATTTACCTAAGCCATTTAACGATAGAGAGCTAGTTGCACGCATTAGGGCTATTTTACGTCGTTCCAACTGGAGTGAACAGAAACAGACCGATGGCAACACCTCACCCATATTGCAAGTTGATAAGTTACAACTTAATCCGGGTAGACAAGAGGCCAGCTTTGATAATGAACCATTAGAGCTAACAGGTACTGAGTTTACGTTACTTTATCTACTTGCTCAGCATTTAGGACAAGTGGTATCGCGCGAGCATCTCAGCCAAGAAGTGTTAGGTAAACGCTTAACACCTTTTGATAGAGCGATTGATATGCATATTTCCAACTTACGTCGTAAGTTACCGGAAAGAACAGACGGGCAGCCTTGGTTTAAAACATTACGTGGCCGTGGTTATCTTATGGTTTCAATAACTTAATAAAAAATCTTTATGATAAACAGTTTGTCAGCGCGTATATTCGCCATATTCTGGCTGACACTAGCATTAGTTCTAGTGCTAGTTATGATGGTACCCAAGCTGGACTCGCGCCAGCTTACCACTTTACTTGAAAGTGAATACCGTCAAGGTGTTATGCTAGAGCAACATATAGAAGCCGAACTAGCGCAAGATCCGGCTAACGATCTGCTATGGTGGCGGCGATTAATCCGCGCCATTGATAAATGGGCGCCACCTGGTCAACGTCTTATTATTGTCACCAGTGAAGGTCGTATTATTGGTGCTCAACGTAATGAAATACAAGTTGTCAGAAACTTTATGGGACAGTCTGATAATGCAGACCATCCAAAAAAGAAAAAATACGGTCGCTCTGAGATGTTAGGCCCCTTTTCCATTAGAGATGGTGAAGATCACTACCAACTTTACTTAGTGCGCCCATCAAGTAGCCCGCAATCTGATTTTATCAATTTATTATTTGATAAACCGCTTTTATTACTGATATTCACCATGCTTATCAGTACACCGCTACTGGTTTGGCTCTCTTGGAGCTTGGCAAAACCGGCCCGAAAACTCAAAAATGCGGCGGATGATGTGGCAAAAGGTAATCTGCGCCCTCACCCTGAACTGGAAACCGGCCCGCAAGAATTTTTAGCGGCAGGCACCAGTTTTAATCAGATGATCAGCGCCTTAGAGCGTATGGTTGAAGCGCAACAGCGATTGATTTCTGATATCTCCCATGAGTTGCGCACCCCGTTAACTCGTTTACAGCTTGCCAGTGCATTACTACGTCGTCGTAGCGGTGAAAGTAAAGAGCTAGAGCGTATTGAAACAGAAACACAGCGGCTAGATGGCATGATCAATGACTTATTAGTGCTTTCCCGCAATCAGTATAAAAATGAGTTATTACGTGAAACCGTAAAAGCGAATGAGCTTTGGAACGATATTTTAGATAATGCGAAATTTGAGGCAGAACAAAGCAATAAAACCCTAACAGTAACCGCCCCGCCAGGCCCATGGACGATTTATTGCAATCCTTATTCATTAGCGAGTGCCTTTGAAAATATCGTTCGCAATGCCTTGCGTTATTCACATTCTCGTATTGAAGTGGCTTTTACCGAACAAAATCAGGGTATCACTATTATTGTTGATGATGATGGCCCAGGGGTTAGCCCAGAAGATCGCGAGCATATTTTCCGACCTTTTTATCGTACGGACGAAGCACGTGATAGAGAATCCGGCGGTACAGGACTAGGACTGGCAATTGTTGAAACCGCAATTAGTCAACATCGAGGCCATGTTAAAGCTGACGATAGCCCATTAGGGGGGTTAAGAGTGGAGATTTGGTTGCCGAAAACAAAATAAACATAAGCTATCTAAAAGCCGCCTTTAGATTTAAAATACAAAAATACTAAACTTTAATTAATCGTTAAAATGAATAAATACTTAAAAATTATCAGAAATAAATTACGTTATAAGTACTGTGATGTTTTTCCAAAATTGATAACAAAATCAATATATAAAGAAAGAATGAATAAAAAATTAGATTTGAGACATCCGCAAACTTTCAATGAAAAATTGCAATGGCTAAAACTAAATTTATATAGAGATAACCCGCTGGTAACACAATGTGCAGATAAATATGCGGCTAGAGAATATGTTAAAGAATGTGGCTGTCAAGAGATACTCAATGAAATCCATCAGGTATGGGAAGAACCACATGAAATTAATTTTTCCGAATTACCAAATAAATTTGTACTAAAATGCAACCATGGAGCAGGATACAATATTATTTGTAGAGATAAAAATAGTATATCTCCTGATAAAATAAAACAAAAATTATCAACTTGGTTAAATGAAGATTATTGGCGTTTATCTGTAGAATTTGTTTATAAAGATGTACCTAAAAAAATAATTTGTGAAAAATTCATTGAAACAAAAAATAATGAATTGCCATACGATTACAAATTATTTTGTTTCCATGGTAAACCACTATTTGTAATGATATGCACAGAAAGGGAATCTCACCATCCCAAATTCTATTTTGTTAATAAAGAATGGGAGCTACTACCCTATGGTATTGATTATAAAAATAGAAATGTTTCAACTGTACTAGAGAAACCTCAAAATTATCAAAAACTATTTGAATATGCAGAAAAGCTGTCTAAGCCATTTCCTTTTGTTAGAGTAGATTTATATTTAAACAATGGTATTATCCATTTTGGAGAATTAACATTTATACCATCAGCAGGAATGGATAAAGAACTAAATAATGAAGAAGTTAAAAACGTTGATATGATTTTTGGCAACTATCTTAAGTTAAACTAAGGGGAATCCCCTTAGTTTATGGACTTAATTATTTTTCTATTAATTAAATAAATAAATCGAGCTTTCAACTTCATATAAGGATAATAAAAACTTTTCTTCTCACAACGCCTAAATAAAGAAACTTTTTTTCTGATGATGGCAACCTTAAGCTCCTTATAAAAGTAAGGTTTTGATTGTATATTTTTAATTCTTATTTTTTCCAACAAAGAATTACATTTTTTTATATTATCTAATGTGAGATATTCAGAGGAAAAATTCAAATCATATAAAACTTTCTCATTTGCATTAATACTAAATATCTCTAATGCGCTAATTTGTGTTTTTATAGCAAATGAAGTTTGTGTATTAAAGTATTTTTTTCTATTTTTTTCTGGATGGGTTCGATATTTTAATAAAGGTTCTTCTAAATTAGCAAAAATATCTTTTTTACCCAACTTTAATAATTTAACCCATAACCCATAATCCTGAGCATATTTGTAATCTTCTGGATATGTGATTTGATTATCTCCGATAAAACTCGCTCTAAACATCACCGTTGGATGATAAAAATTTGTTCCAAAAATTAATCCCGCAGCAATGGCATTATGTGCAGTTGGTGGAACCATAAACTTATTATGGTCTTCATAAATTTCCATTGATGTACCACAAACCATGATATTTTTATGCGCCTCCATAAACTCTAATTGTTTTTGAAGTCGGATAGGATATGCATAGTCATCAGCATCCATACGAGCAATATACTCACCAGAAGAGAGTAAAAAACCTTTATTCAAAGACTTAGCTAATCCAATATTAGATTCATTAGTATATACTTTAACTCGACTATCTTGCTTTTCGTATCGTCTAAGTATATCTACAGACACATCAGTAGAACCATCATCAATAATGATAAATTCAAGATCTTTAACTGTTTGATTAAGAATAGAATTTATCGCTTCTTCTAAGTGTACTGCATCATTATATACTGACATTAATACACTAACTTTGGGATGATTTTTCATTTTTAATTAAATGTTATTTCCTATAGTCGACATTGCATATACTATAAATTAATAAATAAAATTAGTGAATATCAATAAACATTTAAAGTAGTTGAAATAATTATAATCATCGAGCATCAATAGCTATGACATAACATAAAATAACAATGTTTACACTGAGTTCTTACCCCTTCTACAGAAAACATTTAAACTATATAAATCAGCAAGATATCATAGTTACAAAGAACGCCTACTAACAACCAATTTAAATAAAAAATAAAATTAATATATTAGCAAACTCTACCATTTATTAATAAATTGGTAGCATATTCTTCTTATACCTATCTTTTATACATAATTCAGAATGATCTTGCCAAATCGGCCGATATTCCGATACTTATATATACCTAATCAATGTTAGAATACCCATCAATTACTTGACCCGCTGGTTTGAAGAGTCTAATCTCAGTGGGGTTTGTGTACAGATAAAGTATACTTATAAAATAAAACTCTTATATTACAGATAGATAAGGGTTTTAAAAGAGAAATTTTGGCGCTCTGGGGGCCGTAAACCTAGTGCGGTAGCTTTGATTATAATATAATAAACAATAGATTAGGTTTTTACTAAAAATGCAAAATATAGAAAGTACAAAAGTATCTATAATAATCTCAGCTTATAATGCAGAAAAATATATTCATGAATCATTAGAATCAATAATAAATCAAACTCATAAAAACCTAGAAATAATAGTCATTAATGATGGTTCTACAGACAATACAAAGCATATATGCACTGAATTCCAAAAAAGAGATCCCCGAATAATATTCATTGATAAAGAAAATGAAGGATTAACAAAATCTCTCAATAAAGGAATACATTTAGCAACTGGAACATGGATTGCTAGACAAGATGCAGATGACATTAGCTTAGAAAATAGAATAGAAGAACAACTAAAGTTTTGTATAAAAAATAAAATAGATTTCTGTACATCACAAGCAATACAATTTTCCGCTCAAAATAATCTTAGATTAATACCTAAAATTCGTTCAAGTATCGCGTTTAAGAAGAAAATTTTAAAATATGGTAACCCTCATATACATGGAACTTTCTTTTTTAGAAAAAAAATTATAGAAAAAATAAATTACGATGAAGAGATAAAGTATGCTCAGGATTTTAATTTTATTCTGGCAGTTAAACATGCAAAATTCAATATGGCTTTACTAAAAACACCACTATATAAACTTAGAATTCACAATAATTCTATTTCCTCAAATAAAAAGAAAGAACAAATTGAGGCAGTAAAAACATCGCTTGAAAAATATAGATATAGCACACACTATATAATAGAAGAAAATAATGGTTTAAAGAAACAAGCACTAAGAATTATGAAGCAATGTGAGTCTATAATTTAATGAAAAAATTAATATATGATATTATTTATAAATTTAGTCAGGGTGGTATTAAACACTTATTACAACTTATTATTTTATTTTATGGTTCCTCACACCTAGGAGCTGATAATTTTGGTGAATATATATATATTACAACAATAATAGTTACATTAAGCTTATTTTTAGATTTTGGCTTATCAACCACACTAATGAAAGAAATAGCAGAAAATAAAGGAAACGAAGAAAAGATATATAGATCAATTATTCCTTATTTCTTTGTATTGACTTCACTATCTGGGATCATTTTTTTTGTTTTATCAAATTTAGAATTTAATCTTAAAATACTATTAGGAATAACATTATCTATAATGCCAATTTGTTCTATTTTTGATGGTATTCATCGAGGAAAACTAGAATTTAAAATAAATGCAAAATATAATTTTTTATCAGCTTTACTTTGTCTATTTTTAATATTTCCTCTTGTGTACTATTTAAAAATAGCAGGATTGCTACTTTTAAATCTTATTTTTTATTCATCATTGTTACTACAATATATTTACAATTGCAGAAAAAAAATATTTTCTAAAGTTTCTTTTGATAAAAAATATTTATTAAAAGTTACATCTTACTCTATAATTATCGGCATTGGGTTTGTTGGCCAATTTTTATACACAAAGGCAGATATAATAATATTAGGTAAATATAATTATTTATCTGAAATTACTACCTATGAAATATTTGATCGTTTATTGATGTATTGCATTTTACCTTTTGGATTAATAGCTCAAGTTTTAGCCCCCAGAGTTATTAATACTAATATTGATAAAATAAAAAAATTAACTAATATTTCCTTTTGCATAAGTATTATGTTAAGTATTACTTTATATTTATTATCATCCTATATTTTAAAAAATAACTATAATACTCAGTTATTAGGTATTCCTTATTCTACTTATTCATCTATTATTCCCTTACTCATAGCTTGTGCCCCAATAAGGATATTTGCCATATTACAAACTCAAGCCTTAATCATTCCTTTAGGGTTTGCAAAAATAGTAGCGTCAACAACCTTATTTTTTGGCATTATTAATGTTATATTAGATTTTTCATTGTTATATTTATATGGTTTTATAGGTATTTTTTATAGTACTTTAATTGTTGTTAGTTTAAATACATTATCTCAGTATATTTTATTTGGAAATAAATTTAAATGGAAAAAAACTGGTCTAAGCAAGCCTTAATTTTTATAAACTCATTAAAAAATGATAATGGTTCATATTCTTTTTCTAAAAAAAGTAGCTGTGCAAGCTGTTTATCAACGAGTTTTGCATTACTTGCATTAGAAGTATTGCAACAAAAAAATTTAATAACAGATGATAGTGTATCATACATTCTAAAACATCAAAATAATGATGGCTTATTCTATGATTCTATCATTGAAAAAAATAATAAAAACCAACATGATTATAAATATATAAGCCACCAAATCACTTACCATGCAATTATGGTATGTGACATGTTAAATATAGAACTACCTCATAATTTAGTTTTTCTAAAAGAATACAAAGATAAAGCATATTTAAAATCTTGGTTAGAAAATTTGAATTGGAAAAATCCATGGTTAGTTTCTAACAATATTATGTTTATTCTCTATTTTTTCATATATGAACAAGAGAATTATGAGCTAGAAAATGAAATTTATATACAAACGATTATAGAATGGCTCATAAAGAACCAATCTAATAACACTGGATATTGGGATTGTAATAATAAATCTAGTTTGCATAACCAAATGGCTGGAGCTTTTCACTTTTTATTCTTTTTTGATTATTTGGGAATTAATATTCAGCATAAGGAAGAAATAATTAATAGCACTTTATTAATTCAAGAATATGACGGGTTATATTCATATGCCTCTGGTGGAGGTTCATGTGATGATTTAGATGGTATAGATATATTATGTAGATTATTTAATAGCGGAGCAGAAAAAAATAAAATAAGAAAATCGCTATTAAAGTCTTATAACTCACTCACTAAAAATCAAAATTATGATGGTGGTTTTTGTTGGGCTAAAAGACGTAACTTTAACTGGAAAAACATTATTCATATAATACCACTACGCTTGATTTTAAAAAGAAAAAACATTGATGCAAAAAATAGTTTTTTTATGAAAAATAAAAATATAATTTATTCCCTTCTATTTAAGCAAAAACTAACATGGTGCTATAGTGGGATTAAAGATTATAAAATATATATTGATGATAGCGACATTTTTTCAACATGGTTTAGGGTTTTATCCTTAACTTTAATAGAAAAAACACTTGATAACAAAAATAATATTATTAGAGAAAAGTGTGGTATAGGTTTTTTTAAAAAATGTTAATATTAACTTCTTTAATTTTATTTTTTTTACCTATTACTTTTTATAAAAGTAATTTAATGAAATTATTCCTAGTTATATATGCTTATCCTATTTTCATTATATTTATTATGTGTTTTAACTACGATGTAGGTAGGATAATTAAACAGATAGGATTAAATTACTATAATAAACAGGATATGATTACTTCAATCATCCCTCTAGTCATTAGTTATATTTTTATCCTAATTATTTCACTAAGTTATAGAAAAACCATTTTTAGCCTAAAAACTATTTCTTTAGGGATTCCAGTTCGCTGTATTTTATTTTTTTTGTTTTTATTAATTTCTTTTATTGCATACCCTAAAGCAATGGGAATAAGCGATACGATACGATATAATTTGATATTCGGTTCATGGGGAGGTGTATTTAATGTATTGAGTATCTTTATTTTATTCAGTAAATCCAAAAAATATGATGTAATAAATATTCTTACTTATACTATATTAATAATATGCTTCCTTTCTGGTGAAAGAGCAGATACAATAATCACTATTATTTTGTTATTTTTATTGAAAAAAGATAGTAATGGTAATATAACAGAAAGAAAAATTAATATAATAAAGCTTTTCCTTATATTAATTTCTTTCTCTATCTTAGCTAGTATTATTGGTGCTGCTAGGTCTAATATTCAAATTCAAGATATCTCATTATTTATAACAAAATCCCTATTATCTGTAGGTACTGTAGTTGATGTAATTCATGTATATCTTTCCTCTATTTGGTATGTTGAGCATAATGGAAACTCATTCACTCCATTATTTAACATAATTAAATCTTTTATACCTTTGGCTGGAGGAGGAGGAGTTAGTTCAGAAGAAAACATTACTTGGTTCTTAAATAATTATATACACAATGTCGGTGGTGGACTTTTTTATTCTCCATTTTATATTGCATTCTCTAGCTATGGTGTTATTTTATTTAATATAATATATTTTCTATTCTTTACATTTACATTTAAAAATAAAAATAATTATATAAAATACATATTTATTGTTTTTTACATTATGCAATGTCGTATACAATGGTATGGAATAACATATTTTTTTACATCATTTAAACTAACATTACTATTTCTCATAATCATCTATTTCTTAAAAAAATTCCCTAAAAAGTTAAGCAATGAAAAAAATATTATTCATAAATGATAATAGTCTCAAAGGCGGTAGCGCCCAAGTGACTAATGATACTAAAAAATGTTTCGATGATAGAGGCTGGAAATCATATACTTTCTTTGGTAGTACCTATTTTAATTTCAATCCTAGAAATTATATTTTTAATATAAATGCATATAAAAAATTAAAAACAACTTTAGAAAAAACAACCCCAGATGTTGTACATATACATAATTATGACAACTTACTTAGTCCTTTAATTTTATTAGCTATATATCTACACAAGAAGAAAAATACATATTGTAAAATAATTATGACTGTTCATGATTATCATATTATATCACCAAGCAATTCTTTGAGTTACTATAAAGGAAAAGAAAAAGCTTTTTTTGTAACTCCACCTTCTTTTTTAAAATTGTTAACATCTAAACTGGATAGACGTTCCTATATTCATGGCTTAGCTAGAATTCTTCAATGGTATATTTATTACTCTTTATTTGATTTAAGAAAAGTTATAGATACTTATATATGTCCTAGTAATTTCATTTATAACTTGTTGCCATTTGAAAATAAAAAACTTATTTATAATCCAATTAATAATTTAAATGCATTCAACAATAATATAAAAAAATGTGACTCACAGATTATGATTACCTTTGCTGGTAGATTGACAAAGGATAAAGGTATTTATGATTTTCTTGAATGCATTTGTAATTGTGATACTTCTTCTCAGAAATTACTGAGTATAAATATATTCGGCGAAGGAGAATTAAAAGAAAAAATTATTAGATTAAAAGAAAAATTAAAAGAAAAAAACATTGATATAATATTATATGGGTTTAAAGATAAAAATTATATACAAGAAATATTAAACAAATCTCACTACATATTATTACCTTCACTATGCTATGAAAACGCTCCCCTATCATTAATTGAAGGTATTTTTTCTAAATGTAAAGTTATCACAATGAACTATGGTGGAATGAAAGAAATAGCAGAAAAATCAAAAAACTCTATTTTATTAAATAATATTACTACTAGTGAAATTAAGAAGATGATAACGACTATAAATAAGCAGTATAAAAATGAAGCTGGTTTTTACTCTCACAGTCAATATAATAAATATTCACTAGAATATTATTATAAAGAAATAAATCATACTTTAGAAAAAATATGATTCTATACTGGAATTTTAAGTAAAAGACTAAAACATGAAAATTATAGCCATTACATCAAACACCAGTTGGTATTTATATAACTTTAGAAAAAATACTATAATATCTTTAATAGAAGCTGGATTTAAAGTTTATACTGTTTCACCTATTGATAGTTACTCTAACAAACTAAAAGAATTAGGTGCAGAACATATAAATATCAAAATTGATTCAGCCAGTAAAAATCCTTTGATTGACCTTTATACATTGATTTCATTTTATAAAATATTTAAACAACTTAGATGTAATGCTGTACTTAATTTCACTCCTAAAAATAATATTTATGGAACATTAGCAGCAAGATTAAACAAAATAAAAGTCATCAATAATATTGCAGGTTTAGGTACATTATTTGTAAATGATACTATTAGTTGTAAACTAGCAAGAAATTTATATCGCTATAGCCAAAAATATGCTGATAAAATATTTTTTCAAAATAACGATGACCTTTCATTATTTTTAGAAAAAAAATATGTCGATAAAGTACAAGTTGATAGATTGCCTGGTTCAGGTGTTGATTTATCTCGCTTTACATTGTCATTGTCAGAATATAAACATAAATTTAGATTTCTATTAGTGGCAAGAATGCTTTATGAAAAAGGGGTTACTTTTTATGTTGAAGCTGCACGTATCTTAAAAGAAAGATATGGCGATAAAGTTGAATTTTGTCTTTTAGGATTTGTTGGTGTAAATAATCCTTCAGCAATCACACATAAACAAATGAATAACTGGGTAGCAGAGGGAATTATTAATTATTTAGGTACATCTGATACCGTAGAAAATGAATTAGCCCAAGCAGATTGTATAGTTCTACCTTCTTTTTACCGAGAAGGAGTGCCAAAAACATTACTAGAAGCTGGAGCTATGGGAAAACCCATAATCACTACTGATAATGTTGGTTGTCGAGAAACAGTTACTCATGGTTTTAATGGATATATATGTCAACCTAAGTCTGTATCAAGCTTAGTTGATGCCATGGATAGATTTATTAACTTGCCCTATGAAAAAAAACTAAAAATGGGTCAAAATAGTAGGCAAAAAATCGAAACTGAATTTGATGAAAGAATAGTCATAAAAAAATATTTAGATGCGTTAAAAGAAATTATGTAACTTTAGGATAAAAAATGAAAATCACCATCTCAGGAACCGGCTATGTCGGTCTATCTAACGGGATACTCCTTTCCCAGCACAACAAAGTTGTTGCATTAGATATCAATAAAGAAAAAGTCGAACTATTAAACAAAAAAATCTCTCCTATCTCTGATAAAGAAATTGAAGAGTTTTTAGCTACTAAAGAACTCGACTTTACAGCAACTTTAGATAAAGAATTCGCTTATAAAGATGCTGAATTTGTTATCATTGCCACTCCTACCGATTATGATCCTAAAACTAACTACTTCAACACCTCTTCTGTGGAGTCGGTTATTCGTGATGTTTTAGAATATAATCCAAACACCACTATGATTATAAAATCAACCATTCCAGTTGGTTTTACTAAACAGATGAGAGAAAAATATCATACCGATAATATTATCTTCTCTCCTGAGTTCTTACGTGAAGGTCGTGCCCTTTACGATAACCTTTATCCATCTCGTATTGTGATTGGTGAGCAATCTGCAAGAGCAGAGAAATTTGCTGAGCTTTTACAACAAGGGGCATTAAAAAAAGATATTGATGTTCTTTTTACTGATTCTACAGAAGCAGAAGCCATTAAGTTATTTGCTAATACTTATCTCGCACTGCGTGTTGCTTATTTTAATGAACTCGATAGCTACGCCCAAGCTTACAATTTAAATGCAAGACAAATTATTGAAGGTGTCTGTTTAGATCCGCGTATTGGTAATCACTATAACAATCCATCATTTGGTTATGGTGGCTACTGCTTACCAAAAGATACGAAACAACTGTTAGCAAATTACGAATCCGTGCCTAATAATATTATTGGCGCCATTGTGGAAGCTAACCGCACCCGTAAAGACTTTATTGCTGATTCTATTATCGCTAAATCACCGAAGATTGTTGGTGTTTACCGTTTAATTATGAAATCAGGCTCTGATAATTTCCGCTCCTCTTCAATTCAAGGCATTATGAAGCGTATTAAAGCAAAAGGCATTGAAGTAGTGATTTATGAGCCAGAAATGAAAGAAGAGACTTTCTTTAACTCAAAATTAATTCATAATTTAGATGAGTTTAAAGCCATGTCTGATGTCATTATTACCAATAGAATGGCTTCAGCACTAAACGATGTTGAAGAAAAAGTTTATACTCGAGACCTCTTTGGTAACGATTAATTAATAGAAACGGATTAATTACGTAATGAAATATTTAGTCACAGGTGCTGCTGGATTTATTGGTTTTCATCTAATAAAAAAACTGATCCAGCAGGGTGAAACCGTTGTTGGTATTGATAACCTTAATGATTATTATGATGTTGCTTTAAAAGAAGCTAGACTTAATCTTTTAAATCAACTAGATAATTTCTCTTTTTCTTTTATTGATTTAGCTGATAGAGAAAAAATTGCTCAATTATTTGAGATTGAGAAATTTGATAGGGTTATTCATTTAGCTGCACAAGCTGGTGTTAGATATTCACTAATTAATCCGTTTTCTTACGCTGATAGTAATTTAACTGGTTTTCTAACTATTTTAGAAGGGTGCCGACACAATAACGTTAAGCATCTTGTTTATGCATCATCAAGTTCAGTCTATGGCTTAAATGATGAATTGCCATTTTCTCCTCATGATCAGGCTAATCATCCTGTTTCTTTATATGCAGCCACTAAAAAAGCTAATGAATTAATGGCGCATAGCTATTCTCATTTATATGGTATTCCGACTACTGGATTACGTTTTTTCACAGTCTATGGCCCTTGGGGACGCCCCGATATGGCATTATTTAAATTTACTAAAGCCATTATTAACAATCAGCCTATAGATATCTATAACCATGGTGAAATGAAACGTGATTTCACTTATGTTGAAGATATTGTAGAAGGTGTTACACGTATTGCTGATGTGATCCCTACAGCCCAGCAAGATTGGAAAGTAAGTACAGGTACTCCAGCAGATAGTTCTGCACCCTATAAGGTTTATAATATTGGTAATGGATCTCCGGTAAATTTAATGGATTACATTAGTGCATTAGAAATACATTTAGGTAAAAAAGCAGATAAAAATATGTTACCAATGCAACCCGGTGATGTGTACACCACATGGGCAGATACTGAGGATTTATTTAAAGCAACTGGCTATAAACCTCAAACAAGCGTTGATGAAGGTGTAAAACAGTTCGTTGATTGGTATAAAAACTATTATCAAGTAAAATAAATAATGCTCAATATCGTCTTATTTGAACCCGAAATTCCACCGAATACGGGTAATATTATCCGCCTGTGTGCCAACACAGGCTTTCATCTTCATTTGATCCAACCATTGGGTTTTACTTGGGATGATAAACGGCTACGTCGTGCAGGGCTTGATTATCGTGAGTTTGCTGATATCAAACAGCATCACGATTATTATGCTTTTTTAGAAAGTGAAGGATTAAGCCCTGATAATGCACAATCCCCGACAGGTGCGCGGTTGTTTGCATTAACCACTAAAGGTACTCCCGCCCATAGTAATGTAAGTTATCAAGATGGGGATTATCTGCTATTTGGCCCTGAGACACGAGGTTTACCACCTTATGTGTTGGATAATATGCCAACACAACAAAAAATCCGTGTGCCAATGTTAGCGGATAGCCGCAGTATGAATCTTTCTAATACGGTTGCCGTGGTTGTTTTTGAGGCATGGCGCCAATTAGGCTATCCGGGTGCGTTATTAAGAGATTGATTTAGTGGTTAGTTTGGTTAATTAAAGTTATTTTAATTCATACTTATTACTTGATTTTATCTTTATTTATAAACTAAAAAAGGTGCTAATATTTATTCAGCACCTTTTTTATAAACCTTTGTTCAAGCATTATACCCGCCTGATATCGGCAATCACTTTCGTGATATACCGACACCCTTCCCCCACATCCTTTAATACTAATGCATGGGCGCCAATAATCGCATTATCACCAATATTAATCTCACCACCAATAATGGATGAATTACAGCCAATATAAACATGATCTCCTACTTGGATATTGGCTTTTCCCCCTTTCTCTTTTACGCCAATAGTCACCCCTTGCATAATAGTGACATATTCCCCCAGTTGGCAGTAATTAGTCAGTACAATGCCAATCGGGTGTGGTAAAGAAAGGCCTTTACCAATACGAGTTTTTAACGAGATATCATTACAGTACTTACGATTATTGCTAGCACCGATCCGAATACCTAATTTATGTAAAAAGCGATGGGGAGAGAAATAAAAATACTGTGCTACCCGCCACCAAAATAGGTAACGGGAACGCTGGCAGAAAAATACTCGATGAAATAGTCTTAACCAACTAAAGGGTTTTTTATCACCAATATATTCAGCCTGTAAGCAATCTTTTAGTTCAGCAAGGGTAACCTTAGCTTGAGCATGCATAGTTAAATACCATCACCACACTCAAAGCCGGGTACAACACCATTAAAGTGTTGATCCATATCGAATGACGGTTTTTCACTATCAGGACGACCGACAATGCGGGCAGGCACCCCGGCCACCGTAGTATGAGCTGGTACTTCATGTAATACTACCGAGCCAGCACCAATTTTAGCACCACGACCAATTTCGATATTACCAAGGATTTTAGCTCCTGCGCCAATCATTACCCCTTCACGCACTTTCGGGTGACGATCACCTCCTGTTTTACCTGTTCCCCCTAAGGTCACAGATTGTAAAATAGAGACATCATTTTCAACCACCGCCGTTTCACCAATCACAATACCTGTCGCATGGTCGAGCATAATACCGTGTCCAATACGTGCCGCTGGGTGGATATCCACCCCAAAGGTGACTGATATTTGGTTTTGTAGATAAATAGCTAGCGCTTGGCGATTTTGTTGCCATAGCCAATGGGCAATACGGTAGGCTTGTAGTGCATGAAACCCTTTTAAATAGAGCAGTGGGGTAGAATATTTATCCACCGCGGGATCACGTAGGCGTACCGCGGAGAGATCACAAGCGGCCGACTCAATCATTGAGCTATCGTGACTATAAGCCTCTTCAACAATTTCGCGAACTGCAATGGCTGGCATAGTCTGAGTTGCCAGCTTATTGGCCAGCATATAGCTTAATGCACTACCTAAATTTTCGTGTTTGAGAAGTGTCGCATGAAAGAAACTGGCTAACATTGGCTCACAATCTGCCAATGCACGCGCTTCGCTTTTAATATGATCCCAGACTCTTGTTAGTTCTTCTAGCGACATACTCACTCTCATTTTTTACACGAAAGCCTAAGTAAATACTTAGGCTTTGAATTTTCAAACAAATGGATAGTTAAAACAGATACCCTAAGAATATTATTTAAAATAAACTGACTACAGGCTACTGTCTATCTCATCTTTGGTTGCTCGCCCTAATAAAGCCAATGCAGCCTCTTTTACATCTTTATGTTGATATAAAATTTGGTAAATCTGTTCGGTGATTGGCATTTCTACACCCACTTGTTCGGCTAATGCGCGAACTTCTTTGGTGTTACGATAACCTTCGACTACCTGGCCAATTTTCTCTTGGGCTGTATCAACATCTAAACCTTGACCTAGCATCATACCAAAGCGACGATTACGTGATTGATTGTCTGTACAGGTTAAAACCAAATCACCCAAACCAGCCATGCCCATAAAAGTTGCCGCATCTGCACCTAAGGCTTTACCTAAACGGCTCATTTCGGCTAGACCTCGGGTAATCAGTGCGGTACGCGCATTAGCGCCAAATCCCATACCATCAGACATACCCGCACCAATAGCAATCACGTTTTTAACAGCGCCACCCAGTTGCACACCGATAAAATCAGGGTTTTTATAGACTCGGAAACTTTTACCACAATGAAATAGCTGTTGTAACTGCTCTAAAAAGAGATTATCCGTCGAGGCCACTGCAATCGCGGTGGGCAAACCCGCGGCAAGCTCTTTAGCAAAAGTAGGGCCAGATAATACTGCGAGCGGGATTTCATTACCTAATACTTCACGGGCAACATCTTGTAATAAGCGACCAGTATGTGCTTCAAGACCTTTTGTCGCCCAAACAACACGTGCATCCTGACGTAAAAAGGGTTTGATTTGTTGCAGTACTTCACCAAACACATGGCTTGGGATCACCACAAGAATATTACGGCTCGCTTCAATCGCTTTTTGCAAAGAAGCTTCCATATATAAACTATCAGGAAAGGAAACATCGGGCAGAAAGGCTTGATTACAGCGCGCTTGTTCTAATGCCGCAACGTGCTTGGGATCATGCCCCCACAGCACAACATCGTGCCCATTACGCGCTAAGGTAATCGCTAAAGCGGTGCCGTATGAACCGGCACCGATAACTGTCATAGAAGCGTTCATTAAGCTTCTTCAACTCCTGAGTTTGCTGCATCCTGTTGCTGTTGTTGCTGTAAATAGTTCATAAACAACGCATCAAAGTTAACAGGTGCTAAGTTTAATTGTGGGAAAGTACCACGACCCACTAAGTTGGTGATACATTCACGTGCATAAGGGAATAGTACGTTCGGGCAGTATGCACCTAAGCAATGTGCTAATTGTGTACCTTCGATACCTTCAACAGTAAAGATACCTGCTTGTTGTACTTCACACAGGAAAGCGGTTTCTTCTTCCATTGTTGCCGTAACAGTGACACGTAAGATAACTTCATATACATTTTCAGCTAGCGTATTAGAAGAAGTATCTAAATCTAATTTAACTTCTGGTTGCCACTCTTTTTGGAAAACTTGTGGGGCATTTGGCGCTTCGAAAGAGATATCTTTTGTGTAGATACGTTGAATTTGAAAAGTCATCTCTTGGTTTTGCTGTTCTGACATAATAATCTTACCTTTTTATATCCTTATTAAATTGAATAGCAGTAAGTATAGAACTCAATCTGCCCGCTCGTTACTTTTTACCTTTTGCCAGTGGTAAATTCTCACCACTCCAACCTGAAAGACCATCTTTTAAAATAAAGACTTTTTCAAAACCTAATTTGATAAGGCTTTCAGCAGGTTTTGCACCCTCAATACCTGATGGTGATACCACAATTACCGGCTGTGATTTATATTTCTCCAGCTCAGCAATATTGTTACTTTTGATCTCAGAAGGCGTTAAATTGATAGAATCGATGATGTGTCCTTTACGGAACTCATCACGGCTACGGATATCAACACAAACCGCATTCTCTTTGTTTATCAAAGAAATCGCTTCTGTACGGGAAATATTTTTCGTTTTAGAAAAAAGGCCTTTAAAGGTCAATACAATGACCGCCACCAGCAGCGCAATCCAGATAAAACTTAACAGGGTGTGCCGGCTAAAAAATTGCATTACTTCTTGCAGCATAGGATGCAATCACTCTCGTTAGTTAAAAATAGTATTAAAGAGCCAAAGTATACCTTTGTCATGGCGCAATTACAGCCTATTCCTTCGTTTCTCTTTCAGTTTTTGCGGAAAGTTTCTCAACAATCATTTTTTTTATTGACGGATTTATGTACCATTAGCGCCGAAAAATCCTGTAAAACAGCGTTTAAAAGAGTCTCTCTTTTCACTTTACCGGATCTCTCTTCAGGTAAGCTATTAAGAAATCAGCATTCATCATCAAAGCCTGTGACAAAAATAGTCACTCGTACGTAGAATTTCACACCTGTCTGAGATACAACCACTATTTGTTATTTATTAAAAGTATTGAGAACACGAGCATGTCGCAAACAAATCAAGTGCCTAAAATTGGATTCGTTTCTTTAGGTTGTCCTAAAAATTTGGTGGACTCTGAACGTATCCTCACCGAACTGCGTACAGAAGGTTATCAAGTTGTTCCTACCTATGATGATGCTGATTTAGTCATCGTCAATACCTGTGGCTTTATTGATAGCGCAGTACAAGAATCTCTTGAAGCCATTGGCGAAGCACTCGATGAAAACGGTAAAGTTATCGTCACTGGTTGTTTAGGTGCCAAAGAAAATCAAATCCGTGAAGTTCACCCAAAAGTGCTGGAAATCACCGGCCCTCATAGTTATGAACAAGTGTTATCACATATTCATCACTATGTTCCCAAACCTTCCCATAACCCATTTACCAGCTTGGTTCCCGAGCAGGGCGTTAAATTAACCCCTCGTCATTACGCTTATCTAAAAATTTCTGAAGGTTGTAATCACCGTTGTACTTTTTGCATTATTCCTTCAATGCGAGGTGATTTAGACAGTCGCCCAATTGGTGAAGTGTTAAATGAAGCGAAAAGATTAGTCAATGCTGGGGTGAAAGAGTTACTGGTTATCTCACAAGATACTTCCGCTTATGGAGTTGATACCAAACATCAAACCGGTTTTTGGGATGGTATGCCCGTTAAAACCAGTATGGTCAGTTTATGTGAACAACTGGCAAAATTAGGGATTTGGGTACGTTTACATTATGTTTACCCTTATCCACATGTGGATGAGGTTATTCCATTAATGGCAGAAGGCAAAATTTTGCCTTATTTAGATATTCCGCTACAACACGCTAGCCCGAAAGTGCTGAAATTAATGAAGCGCCCAGGCTCTGTTGAGCGTACTTTAGAGCGTGTAAAACGTTGGCGAGAAATTTGTCCTGAATTAACGTTACGTTCAACCTTTATTGTCGGTTTCCCGGGAGAAACAGAAGAAGATTTCCAAATGCTATTGGATTTCTTAACCGAAGCTCGTTTAGATCGCGTGGGTTGTTTTAAGTATAGCCCCGTTGAAGGTGCGAAAGCGAATGAATTACCTGATCAAGTTCCTGAAGAGGTAAAAGAAGAGCGTTACCATCGTTTTATGCAACTACAGCAACAAATTTCCACCGAGCGTCTGCAAGAGAAAATAGGTAAAGTTTTACCGGTTATCATTGATGAAGTGGATGAAGAAGGTGCTATTGGCCGTAGTATGGCGGATGCACCGGAAATTGATGGTGCTGTTTACCTTAATGAGCAGTTTGATGTCGAGCCAGGACAGATTGTACGTGTGCTAATTGAGCATGCCGATGAATATGATCTGTGGGGTACCATCGTCGAACAATAATTTATCCTGTGTACAGCGTGATAACTATTCTATTGCGCTGTTACACATTGTGCTGCTTTTTTCCTCTTTCCGACTATTATTGCTTTATTATCATCTCTGAGTTCATTAGATTAACTGTTAGGTATTATCTGAAATTACGACTTTATTTCCTGTTAACTGGTCAGTTGATTAGCGACATGAAATAATCTTATAAACTGTTATTAAAGGTACTTTGGTCAGATGGCAGAGAAAAAGGATCTTCAGAACACAACACACCGTACTTACCGTGTATTTTCTTTACCGTTAATCACGCTACTGATTAGCACATCTCTGTTTTCTGCAACCAGCGCTTTTGCCAATACATTAACGGATAATCGTAGTCAGTTAAAAGATCTACAAACCACCATTGCTGAAAAAGAAAAGCGCGTTCAAGAGCAACAAAAACAGCGCACGGCTTTACTTGGACAACTCAAATCACAAGAGACACAAATCGCTAATGCCAGCCGCTCTGTGCATGAGACGCAAAACCGCTTACAAACCTTAGCTAAAGAGATCAAAACCATCACCGCAAATATTGCCCGATTGCAAAAGCAATATAACGAGCAACAAGCACTGTTAGCACGCCAACTCGATGCGGCTTACCGACAAGGAAAACATCAAGGTATTGAGTTACTGTTTCGCGGTGAAGAAGGTCAGCGAGAAGAGCGGATCTTAGCCTATTACAGTTATATAAATGAAGCGCGTAAACAGTCAATGGAGCAATTGGCGCAAACTTCCAAAGAGCTACAGGCAGAAAAAGACGCCCAACAAGCGAAACAGAACGAGCAAAAGCAGGTACTCACCAAACAGCAACAAGAGAAACAAAAACTAGATAATGCGCTAGCTGCACGTCAAAAAACATTAACGCAACTAGAATCAACCTTAAAAGAAGATCAACGCAATTTAGCCACCATGCGTGCTAATGAAATACGCTTAAGAAATAAAATTGCTCAAGCAGAGCGTGAAGCCAAAGCGCGAGCTGAGCGTGAAGCACGGGAAGCTGCTCGTATTGCCGCCAAGCAACGTGAAGCGCAACAGCGTGGTTCGACCTATAAACCCACCGCCGAAGAACGCTCTTTAATGTCCCGTACTGGCGGATTGGGTAAACCTGCAGGTCAGGCTATTTGGCCTATTAGAGGCAGTTTATTACACCGCTTTGGTGAGTCTATTTCCGGCTCGGGTGAATTACGTTGGAAAGGAATTGTGATCCCCGCAGCACAAGGCACCGAAGTAAAAGCGATTGCGGATGGTCGGGTGCTGTTAGCCGACTGGCTACAAGGATATGGTTTAGTGGTCGTCGTCGAGCACGGCAAAGGGGATATGAGCCTTTATGGCTATAACCAAAGTGCGTTAGTCAATGTTGGTCAGCAAGTCAAAGCTGGACAACCTATCGCCTTGGTAGGAAACAGTGGTGGACAAGAGCGTTCAGCGCTCTATTTTGAAATTAGACGCCAAGGAAAAGCAGTCAACCCAGTTCCTTGGCTTGGGAGGTAGCTTTGCATTTACTTGGCACATTACAACGAAATATCGCGCTAACACTTAGTTTAATGTTGCTAAGTTTTCTATTCAGTGCACCTGCTTTTTCGGCAAAATTGGCTATTGTTATTGATGATTTTGGTTATCGAAAAAAAGAAGATAACCAAATCTTACAACTGCCAACAGCCGTTTCTATTGCCATATTACCCAACTCACCCCATGGTAAAGAGATGGCGACGAAAGCCCATGCCCAAGGACGAGAAATTCTTATTCATATGCCAATGGCACCCATTAGCAAACAGCCATTAGAAAAAGATACCTTAAAGCCTTCCATGGATCAGGCTGAAATTAATCGTATTATTCAAAATGCAATTAATCGTGTGCCTTATGCTGTGGGTATGAATAATCATATGGGGAGTGCGATGACATCGGATAGGCAAGCGATGGATAGAGTGATCAAAGCCCTTAATCATTCTGATCTCTATTTTCTTGATAGTGTCACTATAGGCAATACGCAAGCGGCCACGGCAGCCAAAGCGGCTGGCGTTCCTTCTTTACGCCGGCATGTATTTTTAGATAATGTGCAAACAGAAGCAGAAACCCGACAACAGCTTAATCGTGCTATTAATTTAGCGCGTAAAAATGGTTTTGCCATTGCCATTGGTCACCCCCACCCTTCAACCGTAAGGGCATTACAACAGCAGTTACCACTACTACCTGCCGATATTCAGCTAGTCGCACCCAGTGGTTTGTTAACCCCTTCACCAGACAGCCCAATGGTGCAAGAGCCACCCGCTGTTATACCGCCAACAGAGCAATCTAAAGAGCCAAAACCTGCAACATGGTTAAAGCCAGCACAACAAGCCATTATTTCAATGAAAAAAAGTACTCTTATGAAAGTACTTACTAAAAAATTAATGACCTTCGAACAAGATAAGCAATTCCCTTCCCAGCATTTAGAAAGCAACAAAGATAAAGTCGAATAAATAAAAATATTTAGTGGAAAATATTCAGATCAAATTAGGTTACTTGAAGAAAAAGAAGATGATATTAATTTCTATTTTTTGAGAGGACTAGGCTAATTGTTTTGTTTATTATATCCCCAAAAGACAAATCCCAAGGTCTGCTAACTAAAGCTCGCCTCGGGACTCTAAGTAGATTGTTTAAGGGCGCATAACAACACAAGTTGCCAGTGGGGCCAAAAAACTGCTCTGAAAGGGATTATAGAAAAACATGGCGGAAAGTCAACAACCTTACCCATATACAGAAATAGTTAACTTAAAACAAAAAGCACATTAAAAAGAATATTGCTATTTTTGGTGATCCTAAAAGTTTTCTTCATGCAAAGAAAATATTTCAAAGTAAAAAAATAAAATATCTAGTTGTTACAAATTCAAATAATCTTGTTAGAGGAATAATAGAAAAGCCTCATCGACAAATATAATACAAACCTATTTTCCCCTTAATATAGGTATTTATTTAAAAGAGGTAGCGCCCTTTCACCGTTCAGGGCGCTTTATAACTCCTACTGCCAATCTAAAATTACTTTGCCCGATTGACCTGAACGCATAATATCAAAGCCTTTTTGGAATTCATCGATAGGAAATTGATGAGTAATAATCGGTGAGAGATCAAGACCCGACTGGATCAGCGCCGCCATCTTATACCATGTTTCAAACATCTCACGACCATAAATACCTTTAATAAATAATCCTTTAAAAATGACTTGTCCCCAATCAATAGCCATATCTGAAGGAGGAATACCCAGTAAAGCAATACGACCACCATGATTCATCGTACTAAGCATGGTACGAAAAGCCGGTGGCGCACCGGACATTTCTAATCCAACATCAAAGCCTTCGGTCATACCTAATTCTTTCATCACATCTGTTAGATTTTCCTTGCTAACATTGACTGCACGGGTGACACCCATTTTTTTAGCCAGATCAAGGCGGTATTCATTAACATCGGTGATCACCACATGGCGTGCCCCCACATGTTTACAGATTGCAGCCGCCATAATACCAATGGGTCCCGCACCTGAAACCAGTACATCTTCCCCCACTAAATCAAAAGATAACGCCGTGTGTACTGCGTTACCAAAGGGATCAAAAATAGCCGCCAGTTCATCTGGAATATTGTCAGGAATTTTAAATGCATTAAAAGCGGGAATAACCAGATATTCCGCAAAACAACCGGGACGATTTACGCCAACACCAATGGTATTACGGCATAAGTGTGTACGCCCACCACGGCAATTACGACAATGACCGCAAGTAATATGCCCTTCCCCCGAGACGCGATCACCAATATTAAAACCTTTAACCTCTTGGCCAATAGCAACAATCTCACCAATATATTCATGGCCGACCACCATGGGAACCGGTATGGTTTTTTGTGACCACTCATCCCAGTTATAAATATGAACATCTGTACCACAAATGGCAGTTTTACGGATCTTGATCATCACATCGTTATGACCAAGCTCAGGTACGGGTACATCGGTCATCCAGATACCGGGTTGTGCTTTTAATTTTGACAATGCTTTCATATTAGAACCTTATGCAATCACATTAAGTTGCTTACCGATTTTAATAAATGCAGCAATAGCACGTTCAATTTGTTCTGGGGTGTGTGCCGCTGACATTTGTGTACGAATACGTGCTTGCCCTTGTGGTACTACTGGGTAGAAAAAGCCAGTGACATAAATACCTTCATCAAGTAAACGTGCTGCAAATTGTTGCGCTAGTTTGGCATCTCCTAACATCACAGGAATAATCGCGTGATCAGCCCCCGCCAAAGTAAAACCTGCTGCCGTCATTTTTTCACGAAAAAGTGCTGCGTTACGCCATAAACAAGCGCGCAGTTCATCCCCTGATTTCAGCATATCTAAAACTGCAATAGAGGCGCTCACAATTGCAGGGGCTAAAGAATTTGAGAATAGATAAGGACGAGAGCGTTGACGTAACCACTCCACCACTTCTTTACGAGCTGCGGTATAACCACCCGATGCGCCACCTAAAGCTTTACCTAATGTTCCTGTGATGATATCGACGCGATCTAATACATCACAATACTCATGAGTACCGCGCCCTTGTGTGCCGACAAAACCCACCGCATGCGAGTCATCGACCATCACTAATGCGCCATATTCGTCAGCCAAATCACAGATACTTTTTAGATCAGCAATCACCCCATCCATAGAGAACACCCCATCGGTGGCAATCATAATATGGCGGGCATTATCTGCTTTGGCCTGTTCAAGTTGGGCACGTAACACCGCCATATCGTTATTGGCATAGCGATAACGCTTGGCTTTACATAAACGAACACCATCAATAATCGATGCGTGATTTAGCGCATCAGAAATAATTGCATCTTCAGATCCCATCAGTGTTTCAAATAACCCACCATTGGCATCAAAACAAGAGGAGTACAAAATGGCATCTTCCATACCCAAAAATTCAGCGATGTTCTTTTCTAATGTTTTATGTAGATCTTGCGTTCCGCAGATAAAACGTACCGATGCCATACCAAAACCGTGGCTATCCATTCCCGCTTTCGCCGCTGCAATAAGTTGTGGGTGGTTAGCTAAACCTAAGTAGTTATTGGCACAAAAGTTAATAACATGACTACCATCAGCAACCGCAATATCGGCACTTTGCGAAGAAGTGATGATCCGCTCATTTTTAAATAAGCCATCTTGACGTGTTTGTTCGAGTTGTTGATTAATTTGTTGATAGAAAGAGTGAGTAGACATGCTTTCTCCTAAGGCAGAGACGAAAAGAGATAAGAGCTAGAGTTGACTATAATATAATCATTATTGTTTCTTATTTTATGCTTTTGTTCGATTAAAAACGACAAATGTAAATAAATAATGTTATTTGTGTAATTAAGATCACTAATCATCACTGCGATTTTCAAGAATTTCAGTCTACTCTTCTATGATGAATGCTACCGTTCACGCTGTTCAGTGTTATTATAGTTGCAGAGCTAATTTTTAGATTTTATATAAAGGGGTAGCCATATGATTATCGTCACTGGCGGTGCAGGTTTTATCGGCAGCAATATTGTTAAAGCATTAAATGATGAAGGTTATACCGATATTTTAGTGGTTGATAACCTAAAAGATGGCACAAAATTTGTGAATCTTGTCGATCTTAATATCGCTGACTATATGGATAAAGAAGACTTTATTGCCAGTATTGTAGCCGGTGATGATTTTGGTGATATTGATGCCGTATTCCATGAAGGAGCATGCTCTTCTACTACCGAATGGGATGGCAAATATATGATGGATAATAACTATCAATATTCTAAAGAGTTACTGCATTATTGCCTCGATCGCCAAATTCCTTTCTTATATGCCTCTTCTGCTGCCACTTATGGTGGCCGTACTGATCATTTTATTGAAGAAAGAAAATATGAAGCCCCACTTAATGTCTATGGCTACTCTAAATTCTTATTTGATGAATATGTGCGCCAAATTTTACCTGAAGCACAATCTATGGTGTGTGGTTTCCGTTATTTCAATGTGTATGGCCCCCGTGAAGGGCATAAAGGCAGTATGGCCAGTGTCGCCTTCCATTTAAATACACAAGTCAATGACGGGCAAAATCCCAAATTATTTGAAGGTAGTGAAACCTTCCAACGTGACTTTATTTATGTGGGGGATGTGGCTGCGGTTAATTTATGGTTCTGGCGCAACAATGTCTCCGGTATTTATAATTGTGGTACCGGCCGCGCAGAATCGTTCCAAGCCGTGGCTGATGCAGTTATCGCTTATCATAACGATAAAGATCTCTCTGTTGAGCATATTGAATTCCCTGAGAAACTCAAAGGTCGTTATCAAGCCTTTACACAAGCTGATCTGACAAATTTACGCAAAGCAGGCTACAGCGCCCCTTTTAAAACGGTCGCAGAAGGTGTTGCTCTTTATATGCAATGGTTAAATCAGGATAAGTAATCGCGGTTTATGAAAATTTTTGTGGTAGGGCCTTCTTGGGTTGGGGATATGATGATGTCCCAAAGCCTATATCGTACATTAAAAGCGTTACATCCTGCGGCAACTATTGATGTGATGGCACCCGCTTGGTGTCGTCCATTATTAGAGAAAATGCCCGAGGTCGATAATGCCATTGCTATGCCTTTAGGTCACGGTGCCTTAGCAATTGGTGAGCGTCGCCGCTTAGGTAAACAACTAAAAGCCAAAGGTTATACTCATGCTTATGTTTTACCTAACTCATTTAAATCCGCTTTAGTGCCGTTCTTTGCCGCTATTCCTAAACGTACTGGCTGGCGAGGAGAAATGCGTTATGGATTATTAAATGATTTACGCCCATTGGATAAAGCCGCATTTCCATTAATGGTAGAGCGTTATGTTGCGCTTGCTTACGATAAACAGCAGGTACATTCAGCCGCTGATTTACCAAAGCCGTTATTATGGCCAAAACTGGCTGTCTCTGACAAAGATATCACTACCACACTTAAGCACTTTTCATTATCTACACAGCGCCCTGCTATCGGTTTTTGTCCGGGGGCGGAATTTGGTCCTGCTAAACGCTGGCCTCATTACCACTACGCGACATTAGCCCAGAAACTTATTAGCGAATATGGCTATCAGATTTTCTTATTCGGTTCACAAAAAGATAAGCCTGCAGGGGAAGAGATCAAACACGCCTTAACCCCCGATGCCCAAGCTGCTTGTATTAATCTGGCCGGTGAGACTTCTCTTGAGCAAGCCGTTAACCTCATTGCCGCTTGTAAAGCCGTGGTCAGTAACGATTCTGGCTTAATGCATGTCGCCGCAGCATTAGAGCGTCCATTAGTTGCCCTTTATGGCCCAAGTAGTCCCGACTTTACCCCCCCGTTATCCGATAAAGCTCGTGTTATTCGTTTAATTACTGGCTATCACAAAGTGCGTAAAGGCGATGCTGAACAAGGTTATCACCAAAGCTTAATCGACATTCAACCGGAACAAGTCTTTAGCGAACTCGAGCAATTACTCGCTACGGAGCCATCGCTATGAAGCGGGTACTGATTGTTAAAACCTCTTCCATGGGGGATGTACTGCATACCCTACCGGCATTAACTGATGCAAGAGCAGCATATCCTGAGATCTGTTTTGATTGGGCCGTTGAAGAAGGTTTTGCGCAAATTCCAAGCTGGCACCCAGCTGTTGATACCGTTATTCCTGTCGCAATACGCCGTTGGCGTAAAAACTGGTTTAGTGCGCCTATTCGCGCTGAACGTGCACAATTTCGTCACGCGATACAAGCACATCATTATGATGCGGTGATTGATGCCCAAGGTTTACTAAAAAGCGCTTTTTTAGTTACACGCTATGCGAAAGGCACTAAACACGGCTATTCTCGTCACAGTGCTAGAGAGCCTTTAGCGAGTTTTTTCTATGATATTCGCCACAATGTCAGTAAAAAAATGCATGCGGTAGAGCGTATCCGCCAGCTATTTGCCCTTAGCCTTAATTACCCACTTCCCACCACTCAAGGGGACTATGGTATAGCACAGCATTTTCTCTCATTACCCGCTATTGATAAACGCCCTTATTTAGTCTTCTTACACGCCACTACCCGTGATGAGAAACATTGGCCCGAGACCCATTGGCGAGAGTTAATTGCATTACTGGCGAATTCAGGTTTACGTATCAAACTACCTTGGGGCGCAGAGCATGAACATCAGCGTGCAATACGCCTTGCTCAAGGTTTTGACTATGTTGATGTATTACCCAAAATGTCACTCGCAGAAGTGGCTCAAGTGATTGCCGGAGCGCAAAGTGTCGTTTCTGTCGATACCGGATTAAGCCATTTAACCGCAGCCTTAGATAAGCCGAATATTACCCTCTTTGGCCCTACCGATCCGGGATTAATCGGCGGTTATGGTAAGGCACAAAGGTCGTTAAAAGCAGCAGGTGGGGATATTGGTGAGATTCAGGCACTAGATGTGCTAAAATCTTTCACTCATGTGTAAAAAGAAAATATATTTTTACTTGTGCAACTATTACCTATTTTTTAGTATATTTTAGGATCCATTATGATTTTATCTATTATAGTTAACATAAAAAATCTAGAGGATTTAGTAGAAAAATGTGTTAACTCCATTTCTTATAGCTTAAGGAATTGTGATCCAAATGACTATGAAGTTCTTCTTATAGATGACAACTCAACAGATAGAACAGAAAATATTTTAAAAAAATATGTAAATCATCATCCTTCATTCCATTATAATAAAGTATTCTTTAATAATGTTGGTAAGGCAAGAAAACACGCTATTTCTTTATGTAAAGGTGATTATATTACATTTATAGATGGTGATGACTTCTTCTCTGATTTTGATATGTTAGATATTTTTACTATTCTTAATAAAGAAGAACCAGATCTATTTATAACTAAAATACAAGAAGTTTTTAATGAAAAACAAATAATAAAAGAACAAGGAAAAATAGAATATAGAACAGAAAGTAAAGATGAAATTATATCAGAATTTTTAATTCATAAAAAATTTCAGGCTCACCTTTGCAGTAAATTTTTTTTACGAGAGATAATGTTAAAAATTGAATTCCCTGATGTTTTTTGTTATGAAGACGCTTTCTTTTTTCCAAAATATCTAAATTTATCCAATAAGTTTTTATATTCTGATAATATTTTATATAACTATATAAAACATCAAGGTAGTCTTTCAAATAACCTAAGTAAAGAAAAAATAGAATTAATGGCTAAGGCTATTCTTTCTATGCAAGAGATATTCCCTGAAAAATATATCAATTTAAATATATCGCATTGTATAATTCATTTATATAAATATAAAACAGAACTTAGTTCTGATACAGTAAATAAATTAAAAGATAAAATTAATAAAATTAACTTAATTAATTTTATCTTTGATAAATCAATAAAAATAAGCATCAAAAAAAGATACTTAAGAATCAAATTTATAAAATAAACTCTAAAAGATAAGGTATTAATATCTTATCTTTTTATCTTATCAAAAACTTCATCAACTGTAATAATTTTCATAGGCATATCAATATATTCTAATAGGTTTACTCTTTTACTAATTACCGTATGTAAATGCTTATCCTGATAAGGCCCTGTCCATGTTGGGTCTGCCGTCACAAATAAACTCACTGTGGGTACTTGTAATGCTATTGCCAAATGTAGCGGGCCAGTATCTCCCGTGATTAATACCGCCATGGTTTTTATTTGGCTTAACAGATCAGGTAGTGAGGTTTTACCTACCAAATTTTCTATATTTTGATGATATCTTTCAGGTAACAAAGCAAAAAATTCTTCTGGCAATTCCAGCTCTCTCGATGAACCTATTAGCTTTATTTGTAATAATGGCGCACTATCAATTAATTTTTTCGCTAATTCCACAAAAGATCCAACAGGCCATCTACGCTCTTGTGTTGATGCTCCCATCTGAAAACCAACAATGTTATTTTTACTTTGAGCTAATGGTTCTATTTTACAAGGGAGCTCCATTCTAGTATCAGTACTATCAATTCCTAAATTATAAATAAGATTAAGTTTAGTTTGAATGATATGTCCTTTCCCCGGCTGATATTCGGCCACAAGCCACTTTCTAAACCAGGCTGGAATAACATCATAAGTATTGCGTAAAATATATTGGCAACCTGCCATCACGGCAAATAATACGTCATAAGGAAGATGGGAATGTAAAATAATCGCTAACTCAGGTTTATACTTTTTAACTTGTAAAGCCACCGGTAACAAGTTTCTGATCTTATTATCCCAATACACCACACTATCTATTTGCTCATAGTTTTCCACTAACAACTTATTTTTTACACTAGAAACCAGTGTGATATGTGCATCAGGATAATGTGCACGAATTGCTCTGATGGCTGGGGTATTAAACATAAAATCCCCCAGCGCTGTGGTTGAAAAAATAACAATACTGTTAAATTTGATATCAGATGAAAATGTTGCCGTTTTTTTCATCTTACCAAAGAGTGGGTTATAGAGATTTAGAAAATAGTGCACCCATTTTAATTTCTTTAACTTCATCTTATTTTGCCTGCACTTTATTTTGATAATACTCAGCCAATGTCATTCCCTGTACTTTATCTTGTAAGAAATTAAATAGTGTTTCTAAATCATTATATAAGCCATCAATATCTTGTTCTGTTCTAAAAGTAGGGCTTCCACCAGGCATAAACTCTGAAGAGTGCAACATAAATTCAATATGAGAGTGACCTTGGGCTAAAGATTTTTGTGCCACTTCAATCATCTGTTGGGCATTTCCCCCTTTAGGGCGTAACCAATTAACTGAAGGTGAGCGTCGTTTACCTCTTAGCCTATCGTACCCTCGCTTAATTTTATTCATAAAAGGGGAATGTTTATATTGAATACTCATTGGCACTTCAAGTAACGTTGAATTCCCTGCTTTGCTGATATCATTAACATCCATAAAGTACGCATGGCTTGGGAAATTACTGTAATCTGTACCGCCTGATTGTGCCGGATCACCTTTAGTAAAACGCCAATCGACTTTTGGTGTGACTGAGCAATCGACTTGATAACCAAATTCAATCAATAGCTGCGCATAAGTTTCATTAAATGCCCAACGCCCAGCACGGTGACTTAACATTTTTGTTTGTAGTTTATTTTCCAGTAAGTCAGTCATAAAGGCAATTTTATCGCGCATCTGCGATTTGGGGTATTCAATTAAATAAGGCTGATAATGGAGATCATTGTCCGTTAACGCAACAATTGGGGGACTATTCCATGCATGAAGGTGCATACCAATTTCCCCAGTGTTACGGGCTATCACATCTTGTGCAAACTCAATATAGGCTTCATCTATTGCCATTTCATAGTTGGTTAGCCAAACGGGTTTAAATTGAAAACGTTCGCAAAGTTGCTGAAAACGGGGTAAAAAATGCGTATTTTGCGTAGTAATATTATGCTCATTTTCCCAAAGATTATCGCCTTCGGTATCTAATGTGATAATAAATGCTGGTTTTTTCATTGAAAAATACCTAAGTCCTCTTTGAGAATAAGATAGCTAAATTAATGAAATATACTGACGGATCACTTCATCAATATCAAATTTTTGATACATATTAGGCGTAATTTTAGGCGGGTTAAAGTAAGCTAAACGCATTTTTTCAGCCAAGGATGCTGAATTTAATTCAGACTTATAATCTGCTAATTCACCCTCCATAATTTCACTGATCCCACCAAGGCAATTAGTACTTACTATAGGGGTATTACAAATAAGTGATTCGACTAAAACATTTCCTAAGCCTTCACTATCAGAGCTTAATACCACCGCTTTAGCATCTTTGATCACAGGGAATGGATTGGCTAAAAAGCCAATTAAGCTCACTTTATTTTCTAAATTTAGTGCAACAATTTTATTTTTAATATTGCTGGTGACCTCAGAAGATCCCTGTCCTGCAATCAATAATTTACAAGGTAGATTGGCTAAAGCAAACGCTTCTAATAAGCGGTCATGGCGCTTTACTTGATGAAAACGACCAATATGCAATAAATAATCCTGCTTTTGGTAGGGATTATTTTCTGATGCCAATGTTCTGATTTCTTGAATATCAAATGGGTTATAAATTGTTTTTAATTGATTAGGGACAATTTTAATGTTCTCTATTAAATCTTGTCCTGCCGCATTTGATACCGTAATAATATTTTTACCCTGATAGACTTTTTGAATTTTCTTCTGTTTTAACCAGCGGGAAAAACCTTTTTTATTGCCTAAATAAGACTGTGAAAAAATACCGTGAATACAATACCATACATTCTTATCTGCCAGTTGTTTTGATAGTGCAACAATTCTGTCAGTCTTATGTAAGTTAGAGACAATTAACGCAGGAATGCCTTTGCGCGCAAACAATGCCTGAAGGGTCTTATCCATCGAGTTGGCACGTCGTTTTAATTCTGTTTGTCGATAAAATAAGCCATGGTAACTATCTGCATCAATTAATAGTTCAATATCTGCAGGAATGGCATAGTCACATTTTTCTGCTAATGAGAGTAATGTAACTTGATAACCACGTTGACTTAAGCCATGACAAAGCCTGATCGTGACATTTTCAGCGCCACCACCCGGTAATCCATCAATAATAAAAAGTATATGTTCCTTCATAGGCTAAGAACCTTTTGGTAAAGCTCGATCAGTTGTTGAGACAAATTCTCAGGCGTATAGGGTAGTATCTTATTTCGTGCAGCCTTAGACATCTTATTACCTAAGTTATCGGCCGGAATACTCTCTATTGCACCGATCATTGCGGGTATATCTAATGCATCTGTGACAAATCCATTTAGACCTTGTTCAATAAATTCTGCTCCACCACATGTATCACTGGTGATCACCGGTAATCCACATGCCATAGCTTCTAAAATAACATTAGGAAAAGGATCATACAGAGTGGGTAACAATAGTCCATCAGCCATTTGATAGAAAGGTAAGGTGTCTTTCTGTACACCTAAAAATAAGATCCTTTGATGACAGTTTAATCGATGAGCTAATTGTTGGTATTTCTTGTACTCTTTGTCTTGACCAATCACCATCAGGTAAGCATTAGTATGACTAATCGCCTCAATAGCAGCTCTTAACCCTTTACGTTCAAACCCTGAGCCGACATAAATAAAACACTTACCCTCAACCGGAATATGATATTGCTGACGTAATTGTTGCCGATAAAGAGCCGTGGCAGGGAAAAAACGCTGATGATCAATCGCATTATAAATCACACTAATACGTTCACTTTCAACGCCAAAATCTTCCATCACCTCACGTTTGACCATTTCTGAATTGCAAATCACCCGTTTTAGCTCAGGAGATTGATACATCTCTTTTTCTGCGTTCATTACATAACGATGATAACAACTATTTAGCAGTAATTTACTTCGTAAGGGTGATAAAACCCGAGAGCGTTGCAGTAACCAACGGCGATGTACACCATCTCCTGCGCGGTAAATATCACAACCAGCAATACGTTCATGGCTTTGTACTAAATCAAACTTTTCTTGTTGCCAACAGTGTCTTGCTGCTTGTGCAAACCCTTTTTCACGGCTAATCCGTCCCCATTTAAAAGGGTTAACAATATGAATATGCCATTGTGGTTGCACCGCGCCAATCCAAGAGCGTGTAATCACATTCAACTCTACGGATTGATTATCTAACGCTTCCAGTGCGCGAGAAACAAAACGCTCAGCGCCACCGTCTGGTCGATATTTTTGACGTACTATCGCCAAGCGGAATGTATTCATTTTAATTGTCTCCTTACGGCTTCAAGTACATCTTTAACAGGAATTAAACTTAAATAACGCGTTTGCGTGTTGGTATGTACATCATCAGGATCTGGGAGTTCTCCATAATTTCCCGCCCATAAAACTTCGCCAATATGTTGCCATGGCGACCAATGAAATAATTTTGATGGACCAAACAGTGCCACCAGTGGCGTTTTTAGTGCTGAAGCCATATGCATTGGTACTGAATCAACTCCAATGAATAACTCAGCATTATCAATCAATGCACCAAGTTGCGGTAAAGATAACTGCCCTGATAAAGAGACGCTATCATTTGTCTTACATCCTTGAATAATGGTATCAACCATCTCTTTTTCTCGGGAGTCTGGTCCTGATGTTAAAACAATTTGATGTCCCTGTTGTTGTAGAGTATCTATTAATTCAGACCATTTATGCTCATCCCAACATTTAAAGAACCACCGAGACGTCGGCTGGATCACAATATAAGGGGTTAATACACCATAAGCTTTTAATTTTTCCATCACAGCCTGTTTGTCTTGATGGCTGTATGTCATGGATACTTGCGTATCTATTTGTTGCAATGACAGCGGTTGTAGTAGTGCTAAATTTTGTTCAACAATATGTCGATTATCAACTGAGCCTAATGGGATTAAATCACTAAAACACTTTTTCCAAACAGGACTTTGTCGTTTATAAATATCATAGCCGATACGGACTTTTGCGCCTGTAAAGCGGGTAATAAGCGCACTATTCCACTGATCAGCTAAATTAATCACCACATCATATTGTCGATGTCTTAACTGATTAACTAACCGCCACTCATGGCGAAACCGAGCTAATTTACCCTCTTTTTTCCAAGCCTTGTCTAAGGAAAAAATATTTTCAATAGCAGAGAAATTCTCAATCATGGGTGCGGTTTCTTTGTTAATTAAAACATCAACCTCCACATTTGGATAATTCGCTTTTAGCGTATTAATAACAGGGGTAATTAACAACGTATCACCATGATGGCGTAGTTTTATAATTAGAACCCGTTGTATTAATGTCATTTTTTTACTCATAACGCTCCAAAAGCACCCTATTGATCCGTTCTATTATTTGATTATAAAAAATTTCCTCACTAATTTCTTAAATAATCTGAATAATCTGTTTTTAGTACACCAAAAAGCCGTTAAATGATAAATAACGTGGTCTATCATCATATCATTTGTTTTTACACACTTTCTCCTACACAGTGTGGTACTATAGGCTTTCGTCCAGATAAGTGAATTTGATAGCATGTTGTTGCGTTTATATCAGGTACTTCTTTACCTTATTCAACCTCTGATTTGGCTACGTCTTTTATTACGCAGCCGCAAAGCACCCGCCTATCGCAAACGGTGGGGTGAGCGCTATGGCTTTTGTCGAGACAAAGTCGCGCCTCATGGCATTTTATTGCACTCCGTTTCAGTGGGTGAAACACTTGCCGCTGTACCTCTTGTTCGTGCATTACGCCACCATTATCCCGATTTACCTATTACCGTCACCACCATGACACCAACAGGCTCAGAGCGCGTACGCTCTGCATTTGGTGACGATGTGTACCATGTCTACCTTCCTTATGATTTACCCGGCTCAGTTAATCGTTTTCTTACAACGGTTGATCCTAAATTGGTGATCATCATGGAAACAGAGCTGTGGCCAAATCTTATCTCACAGCTTTATCGTCGCAAAATCCCATTGATTATTGCTAATGCTCGCTTATCAGAGCGCTCAGCAGTGGGTTATCAAAAACTAGGTAGTTTTGTCAAAACGATGCTGAGAAAAATTACCTTAATTGCTGCCCAAAATCAGGAAGATGGCGAACGTTTTATTGCTTTAGGGCTAAAACGCTCACATCTGCATATTACCGGTAGCTTAAAGTTTGATATCTCGGTCACCCCTGAGCTCGCCGCTAAAGCAGTGGCATTACGCCGCCAGTGGGCAGCACATCGCCCTGTCTGGATAGCCACCAGTACCCATGAAGGGGAAGAGGCGATTGTCTTAGATACCCATAAAAAATTACTGGCACAATTTCCTCAACTGTTGCTGATTTTAGTTCCCCGCCATCCTGAGCGTTTTGCAAAAGCAGAGCAACTTACCCAAGAGGCCGGCTTTAAATATACCCTACGCAGTAGCGATGCTATTCCTGATGCACAAACCCAAGTGGTGATAGGCGATACTATGGGGGAGTTAATGTTGCTATATGGTATTGCTGATCTGGCCTTTGTTGGAGGCAGTTTAGTCGAGCGCGGTGGACATAACCCATTAGAAGCCGCAGCTCATGCTATTCCGGTCTTAATGGGGCCTTATACTTTTAATTTTAAAAATATCTGTGCCAAGTTAGACCAAGCTGAAGGGCTAATTACCGTCACTGATAGTGACTCTATGGCGACGGCAATCGCCTCATTACTCAATGATGAAGATTATCGCCGCTATTATGGACACCATGCCGTTGAGGTACTTCATGAGAATCAAGGGGCGTTATTGCGCTTATTAACCTTACTCTCTCCCTATCTGCCACCACGGAGTCACTAATGAGTGAAAGTAAACGCCTCTCGGTCGTGATGATCAGTAAAAACGTTGCGGATGTTATTGAAGCATGTTTAGACTCGGTACAATGGGCTGATGAAATTATTGTTTTAGACTCAGGGAGCGACGATGCAACTTGCCAATTGGCCCGTGAAAAAGGGGCTAAAGTATTTAGCAATACTCCATGGCCGGGGTTTGGTAAACAGCGACAATTAGCACAGCAATACGCCACAGGCGATTATATTTTTATGATTGATAGTGATGAGCGTATTACCCCTGAGTTAAAAGCCAGTATTCAAGCCGTGTTACAACAACCTGAACCGGGTGTGGTTTATAATTGTGCTCGCCGTAACCTGTTTATGGGCCGTTTTATGAAACATAGTGGTTGGTATCCCGATAAAGTAACCCGCCTTTATGCTCGTGAACAGTATCAATATAATGATAATTTGGTTCATGAATCATTAGAAACCCAAGGTGCAACCATTAAAACTTTACCAGGGGATCTGCTGCATCTTACTTGTCGTGATTTAATCGAGTTCCAACAAAAACAGCTAAAATACGCTAAAGCATGGGCACAAGAGCGCAATCAGCAGGGTAAAACTACCCGTTATAGCGCTATTATTAGCCATACACTGGGGGCGTTTTTTAAAACTTGGTTACTGAGAATGGGTATTTTAGATGGAAAACAGGGATTAATATTGGCATTTGTTAATGCACAGTATACCTTTAATAAATACGCCTCATTATGGGAACTTAGCCGGAAAAACCGTGAATATGAAAAATAAAGCTATCTACCCTGGAACCTTTGATCCCATCACCTATGGGCATATTGATATTCTCACTCGTGCTGCGGGTATGTTTGACACGGTGTTATTAGCCATTGCTGCCAGCGCCCGTAAAAACCCTATGTTTAGTTTAGAAGAGCGTGTCGCTTTAGCAAAAGAAGTCACCCAACACCTGCCGAATGTGGAAGTTGTCGGCTTTTGTGAGCTAATGGCGAATTTTGCTAAAAAACAGCAAGCGACCATTTTGATCCGTGGCGTACGCTCGGTTTCTGATTTTGAATATGAGTGGCAACTGGCGAATATGAACCGTCATTTTGCCCCAGATCTCGATAGTGTCTTTTTGTTACCTTCACAAAATCTCTCTTTTGTTTCTTCTTCACTGATCAAAGATGTGGCGCGTCATGACGGCGATGTATCGACTTTTTTACCTGAAGTGGTTGCTACAGCAATGCTACAAAAACTCGGTAAGCGTTAATCGGTTATTTCACCATGTTGGCAATGTCGGCAAAAGAAAGTGCTACGTTGCCCCTGCTTAATACTTTCAATAGTATGACCACAAATTAAGCACGCTTTATCTTTGCGCCCGTAGACAAATAGCTCTTGGGCAAAATAACCTGGTTTACCATCAGATTGTAGAAAATCTTTTAAGGTGGTTCCCCCTTGCTCTATCGAGCGAGTTAATACCGTTTTAATGGCATTAACCAATACGTCACACTCTTGCTCGGTTAAGCTACTGGCTTTTCTATCTGGCATGATCCCTGATGAAAAGAGTGCTTCGTTCGCATAAATATTGCCAACACCCACCACCAGCTTGTTATCCATTAGCCATGGTTTGATGGCGATTTTTTTATTTTTGCTTTGTTGATATAAATATTGCGCGTTAAATTGCGCCGAAAGCGGCTCTGGCCCTAAATGGGCTAATACGGAGCTGGTGGCTAGATCTTCACACCATAGCCATGCACCGAAACGACGCGGATCGGTATAGCGTAGTACCTTGCCATCACGAAACACTAAATCAATATGATCGTGTTTCTCTTCAGGCTGCTCTTCTGGCAAGATACGTACACTGCCGGACATGCCTAAATGAACAATGATCCACCCTTGATTTAATTCAATTAACAGATATTTAGCGCGCCGTTTAACACTTAAAATCGGTTCATCCAGCAAGGTTTTGATTTTTTCAGAAACAGGCCAACGTAATTTACTGTTACGCACTATTGCGTAGTGTAAGATATTGCCCACTAAATGAGGCTCAATACCTCGGCGACTGGTTTCAACTTCTGGTAATTCTGGCACAAGTCACTCCATTATTGTCACTTGAGAAATACAGCGATAACATCATTTTTATTGTATGATGAGCCATTCATCCCCACAAACCGCTAGAGCAATATAACATAAAGGACAGTGGCAGCTTATTATGATGTTGTTTAAAGACGATAGTAAAAAATCTTTGTGGAATTTATCCATTATTGGACTTTACATTATATTGATCTACTTACCCGATATCACTCGCTATAAAAATATAGTGATGGGGTTGATTGGTGCAACGGCACTTTGGTATCTGGTGCGTGATTTTCGCACTATTGGTCAGATTTTTAAAAATAATCTCGCCTATGCGCTGTTTTTCTTATTGCTCGCCATTGGCTATTCAGTCGTGATTTCCGTAGAGCCCGCACTGAGTCTAAAAGAGATTAATAAGCCGATTTTAAATGGCTTACTGCTCTTTGCCATTGCGTTTCCCATTGTATTGTATAAAGAAACACCTACGGCAATTGCAAAGATGGTGATGGTGTCATTCGCCATGGGGTTATTGGTGATTATGGCAAAGGAGTTGGCGCAGTATTATTTGGAATATCAGCAAAATATTTTGCCTTTTACAAAAAAAAGTCAATTAGCGCATAGAGAAATCTCTTATGCACTACTATTTTTCTTTCCTATTATATTGGCCTTATGGGCATTGAAAAAAAATCATTCGATAATTAATTGGCTTTTATTAAGTGTGGTTAGCCTATTATTTTTATTTGCAATTTTAGGGACATTAGCACGCGGGGCTTGGGTCGCATTAGCGATTAGTACATTACTTATCTTAATCATTAATCGCCAGTGGATATTTACTTTACTCAGCATGGGTATCTGCGTTGCGCTCTTTTTCGGTGTAACACAATTACCTAATAACCAATTTATTAACGCCAAACTTAAACATAAACTATCGCAAACCAATAGCGGACTAAGATTTGATGGTGGTACCCAAGGTTCAGCCTTAGATTTGATCTTAGCACAACCTATTAAAGGCTATGGTTATGGTAATCAGCTTTACCATAATGTTTATAATCAGCAAGTAAAACAGCATAAAAACTGGGTATTTAAAAAATCCATTGGTCCCCATAATGTATTTTTAGCTTTCTGGTTTGCCGGCGGTATTTTGGGGTTAATAAGTCTACTCTATTTTTGCGCGTCTTTTATCGCTCAGGGTATTCAATTGATCCGCAAAAATCAGGGGATTACTCGCCAAGCAGCGCTGGTGTTATTAATGTCGTTTTTAGGGGTTTATGTACTACGTGGATTATTTGAAAATGCCTATATTAATCAAGTGGGTATTTTATTAGGGTTAATGTTAGCATTGCGCTATTCATTATTAAATCAGCCCTCAGCAACACCGACCCAAGAAGATACATCCGTTAGCTAATCAGTTTATTGATGGTATGTAAAATCGTCTCTGCCCGTTTATCCCAGTTGTAATAATTTTCAACTAATGAGCGGGCGTGATTGATTTTCTCACTGGTACGTTGTGGCTCTTCTCTTAGTAATTTAATTTGTTGGGCAAAACTCTGCGCATCACCACTATCAGCAAAACTTACCGCTTTTTCATCCACCACATCACGAATTGATGGAAAATCTGAAATAACCACCGGTTTTCTCATCGCCATATATTCAAACAGTTTTAACGGAGAGGTGTAGCGACTACCGATACTGGTTAAGGTTAAAGGCAACACACAAATATCATGTCGAGCAATCGCCTGAAAGCGTTGTTTAGGATCGATAAAACCAAGAAAGTTAACTTTCTCTTTTACATCCATCTCCTTAGCAAGCAATTGTAGCCCTTTAATTTGCTCAGCCGTTCCACCAGCAATATTCAGTCTAGCGTTATCCAGATATTTCATCGCTCGCATCATGGTGGGGATCCCTTTCCATTTATGCAAACTACCTAGATAAAGTACCTCTGTTACATTATTGGTCGTAGCGGTTATATCTCTATGGCTATCTTTGTTGCTATCTGCGGCATATAAATCCACCCCATCGGGTACAATAGTAATAGGCGTGGTTACTTGATATTGCGAAATAATATCGTCCCTTAACAGCGAGGTCAGCACAAATACTGCCGTTGCGCGACTGTATACCAACTTCTCCATTTTTAGCAGTTTATGGTATTTCAGGCGATTTTTTTTCGTTTCAAAAGAGTGCGACTCTGCAAAAGATTGCGCAAAAATCTCATGGCTTTCGAAAAAAAGCGGAATATCTGCATGGTTCTCAGCCAGATAGCAGGCCAGTTTTAAATTACGCGTAAATAGTGCATCAACAGGGTGTTGTTTTAACCAACGTGCAATTTGTAATGAAAATAGCTTTTGCGAATTAAAGGGAAAATACCATTTACGTCTGATATCTCTTAGCGCAATTAACTGCGCATTGCTATGAATATCACGCCCGAGAATATCGCTATCTCGATACTGTCCTTTGGGGGTGACTAGCGTCACTTGTGCACCGGCACGGGCAAACGCATCAACGTTTTGCAATATTTGCAATGAAGCCACACGCAAATCGGGAACGGGATAAGGATCAAGATAGGCGATTTTCATCATTCTGTTTTTAATGCCTGTAGTAATCGTTGTGCTGAATGTTGCCAAGTATAGTGAGAAGCAATGCGTTGGCGTGCATTTTCACCCATTGCTTTACCTCTATCCGGCAATGCCCGAAGATGGTTGATGGCTTTCACCATCGCGGTTACATCACCTGGGGTTACCAATAATCCTGCACTTTGCTCATTGCCTACCACCTCAGGAATACCGCCGATATAGCTGGCAATCACCGGTTTTCCGCATGCCATTGCTTCTGCAATGGTGATCCCAAATGCTTCATCGCCGATACTCGGGAAAACCCCTGCATCACAAGCGGCATAAAACTCAGGTAACATTGCATGCTCAACAGGTTGATGAAAAATAACTTGTTCAGCAACACCTTTTACCATCGCTTTATTTTTTAATTGTTCCAGCGCATCACCCGCGCCGATGATCAGTAACTTAACGTCTTCATCTCGCAATTGGGCTATTGCATCAATAGCAACACTTAAGCCTTTCCAACCGACTACACGCCCCGCAAATGCCAATAAAAACGTAGGATCACTCACCCCGAGCTGTTGGCGCAAAGATGTTGTCATAGGCTTAAACTTTGCCATATCAACACCATTATAGATAACCGCAGGAAATTGTTTAAAATGTTGCTGAATTTGCCAAGCATTAAAATGGCTACACGCAACCCAGGCAGAGATTTTTTTCGCCAGTTTACGATCGCCTTTAAAAAAGCTGGTGCCACCACTCATATAACAAAAACGTGTCGAGCAAGATTTGGGCATCATTGCAGGCCAAAAGAAATCAAACGGCTTAGTTAAAATAACCCAATCAAAATTTTGTCGAATAACATCTTGTTTAGCATAGCGAGCAAAACTATAACGTTCAACAATACGACGAAAACGACCACCGAGATCGATAACTTTCTCTCTTGGTGTATAAGGATAGGTATGAATATGAATTTGTCGGCCTGCTAGTTCATGCCTGACATCACCATTGCCCCCATAAAGATGTACCTCATGTCCCGCATCATGTAACTGTTTGGCAAGCTCCCATACTGCGGTTTGGATCCCACCATAAGACATTGTGATTGTGACATCAATTAAGCCAATCTTCATGAGTTACTGTTTCACCTTTATTCCATTTAAAATATCGCTAACGGCATGCCAAACATTGGCGACAGAAATATCAGACATACTATCTTCACGACTTGCATCGGCTAACGCAATAGGATGTTGGATAATATGACAACATGAATGTTGTAATGGCGCTAAATAACATCCGGGATGATAACTGTGATACATAGCTACCATCGGAATACCTAACGCGCCAGCTAAATGCGTCGGCCCTGTATCAACCCCGATATAGAGCGACAAATGCGCCATAATGGCAGCATTTTCGCGCATAGAGACTTGCCCTGCTAATGCCAAACAATGCTCAGTACCTATTTTTTTCGCCAGCTCAATGGCGACTTGTTGGCTCTCTTTCCCACCTAATAACAGAAAATAGGCCTGCTCGTCATGAGTCATTATCTGTTTGGCTAACTGCAAAAAGTGTTCTATAGGCCAATCTCGGTAAGCTTTGGCAGGAAAACTTTGTAATTGTAAGCCAATAATGTGCTTATTAATTAATGCATTACTCTCTATAAACTGTTGGGCAAATTGCTTTTCTTCTGAACTAATAGAGTAGCGTAATTGCCAATTGGTTGGGTAAATTCCTAACGCATTAATTAATAAAGCACGCTCTTTTTGTGCCACCATTAACTCTTTAGGGTAAGCCACCCATGTTATGTCTGATTGCTTTTGGTTATTTTCAGCAAAAGCCACTACATGTTGTGATTGACGGCGGGCATACTGCACTAATGAATGATCATTTCCATATACCAAAGCTAAATCATAAGGTTTATGGGGTAACCATCCTCGCCAACGGGCGCGCTTTTTCGAGAAAGGCTTAACACTAAAAATATCAGGATTGTGCTGCAAGATGCAGGCACTGCGTTTATGCGCCAATACATGAATACGGGCATTCGGCCAACGCTCTTTTAGTGCGTGGATCACCGGCGTGATCAGTAACGTATCACCAAAACGCGCAATTGCGATAACCAATATGTTTTTTGGATCCATACACTTTTTATTTAGTTTAAATGATACATTTACTTTCCAGACTATACACTAAAAAGCATTACAAATATTCATAAACAGAATGAAAATATAACATCAGATACAGGATAATTAGCCCTTAGCGACTTTATAGGATATCAATTATCGTGATTTATCTTTAAGGCTAATGGCGTTAATAAATATTTTTTCCATTTTATCTAGCATGTTATCTAAACCAAACTGAGCTTTGGCATGGGCTAATGACGCTTGCCCCATTTGTTGACGTAACTCATCAGAGGCCATTAATTTAGCAAGGTAATTGATTAGGGTTTCTTGTACTTGAGGTGCCAATGTAAAACCAGTTTTACCATCAATCACCGCTTCACTAATTGCACCTACTGTGGTTGATACCACCGGTAATCCGCAAGCCATCGCTTGCATAATACCTTGTGGCACCCCTTCGTTACCAAAAGAGGGTAAGGCAAATAAATCCATTGCATTTAAGCAATCCGGTACATCATTGCGGTTGCCTAAGAAAAAGACGCTCTCTTCTAACCCTGCAAGTTTAACCATTGGTTGTAAATTTTTACGTTGTGGGCCATCTCCGACGAGAAGTAGTTGCCAGTCAGGAAATTGCAGATGCAATGTTTTCCATGCTTCTATTAGGTATTTATGTCCTTTCCATACCCGCATTGTTGCCACAATCCCTAATGTAGGTTTATTAGGCACACCTATTTTTTCTCGTGCTTGCTGTTTATTTTGTGGCGAGAATTTTTCTAAATCGATCCCCGTAGGAACTGAGGTCATTTGACTAAGCGGAAAACGATTATATTGATGTAAGGTTTGGCGTAATTTTTCACCAGTAGTGACAATATGGGCACTTGAAGACAGATAGAGCCAACGCGTGGGCAGTGAACGTGATACATCGGTAGATACATGGCGAGTACGTACTATGGCGGGAGAGTGGCGTAATGAAGCACAAGATAGCGCAACTAACCAAGCATCTGTCGAGCTATGGGTATTAATCACATCAAATTGCTGACGATGGACTTTTAACCAATTACGCAATGCCATCAGTGCAGATCCGCGTTTTTTTTCAATCGGTAATGTGACAACCTCAATACCATAGTCAGGGGCTGCTTTGGCAATTTTTGAGTTTGGACAGCAAACCAGTGTCACATGGTGCCCTCTTTGCACCATGCCTTGAGATTCTGTCAAAATGCGGATTTCTTGACCACCCCAACCACAAGACGACTCTGTATGTAAGATAGATAACACCGATTTACTCATCTGCAACTATTCACTCGATAGATAAAAAGGGCACTAGTATAACGAAAGAGTCAATAAAGATCATAATAGCTTTACTTTGTTATACTTAGCGCAAGCCAGATAACAAAAAACCCGACGCTAAGGTCGGGTTTTTTTTCAGAGAACTAAAATTATTTAATTTTAGCTTCTTTATAAGTCACATGCTGACGAACAACTGGATCGAATTTTTTCATTTCCAGTTTTTCTGGCATAGTGCGTTTGTTCTTCGTAGTGGTATAGAAGTGACCTGTACCAGCAGAAGAAACGAGTTTAATTTTCTCGCGAATACCTTTAGCCATTTTTCAGCTCCTTAGTACTTCTCACCACGGGCACGTAAATCTGCTAATACAGATTCGATGCCTTTCTTATCGATCACACGCATACCTTTAGCAGATACACGCAGAGTTACGAAACGTTTCTCAGACTCAACCCAGAAACGGTGAGAGTGCAGGTTTGGCAGAAAACGGCGTTTAGTCGCGTTTAATGCGTGAGAGCGGTTGTTTCCACTCACAGGACGCTTGCCGGTAACTTGGCAGACTCGGGACATGTCTATTCTCCAAAAATCTAATCAGCTCGAGCTTTAGTATCAGGTTTGACCGCCTCGTCAGGCTTTGGAGCCCATCTCAGCAACTTTTAACGATTGAAAAACTGTGTAAACACCTCAGAAAAAACTTGCTGAGATAGGCTCTTCTCGCCAAACCCAAGATCCTCAAAGGTGGCGTAGTATACGCCCAATGGCCTCAACGCTCAAGACCCGTACAATAAAGATTGTCAATAATTTTAAAAAATATTGGCTATAACCAACCCCGTTCAGCAAAAGAAACACAGTTATCATGCCCTACCACAAGGTGATCAAGCACTTTTATACCGACTAATTGACAGGCTGTAAAAATTTTTTCTGTTATCTGCTTATCGGCAAGACTTGGCTCAGACAGACCTGAAGGATGGTTATGGGCTAAAATAATCGATGCTGCGTTCTTTTTAATCGACTGGCGAATAATTTCTCTGGGGTGAACTTCAACACGATCCACCGTTCCTTTAAACATTTCCTCACAATCGATCATTTGGTTTTGGTTATCTAAAAATAGCACGACAAATACTTCTCTATCACGCCAATTAAGTCGTTTTTGCAAATAACTTTTGGTTTCTGCGGATGAGGAGAGGATATTTTTATGCATAAACTTTGTTTTAATAAAGCGTTGAGCCATCTCATTAATGGCTTGTAATTGGGTAAATTTACCCACGCCTATCCCCTTAAAACAGCCTAATGTTTCATAATCCGCATTGATCACATGATAGAGAGAACCACACTTTCTAAGTAAAAAGTCGGCTAATTCTAATACCGATTTTTCATAGGTGCCTGTACGTAAAAAAATGGCCAATAACTCTGCATCCGTTAACGATTCTACACCATGCAACAGCAGTTTTTCTCTCGGTAAGAGTGTCTCTATGGTTGCGTTTTCCATTCTTTGTGCTCTCCCTTTTCGCCAAGCATTTAAACATCAATACGTTATAATTGGCCTATGTTGTTATTTTATCTTTCAATTATTTAATTTTATCTTTCATGCAATATTTATCACAAAACAACTGTTTTTATATACAGTTAACTTACTATAAACTGTACAAGTTGAATGAAAAAGCCACAGATAAAATTTGTGCGAGGTAATACACAATAATTTATTTTATAAAACATCGTATTACATAGAATGCCTAACTCTGGCTTAGCTTGTGGTAAAATTATGGACATTTATTTATGCAATTAGGCATTTCATCATGACTACACTTCACGACAAAAAGATTATTCTGGGTATCAGTGGTGGTATTGCGGCCTATAAAGCGCCTGAGCTAGTCCGTCGTTTACGTGATAAAGGCGCTATTGTGCGCGTCGTTATGACGCCTGCAGCACATGCCTTTGTCACCCCGTTATCGCTACAAGCGGTATCAGGCTTCCCTGTTGCGGATGATTTGCTTGATCCTGCCGCAGAAGCCGCAATGGGACATATCGAACTAGGGAAATGGGCTGATCTGATTTTATTAGCCCCTGCTACCGCAGATTTAATTGCTCGTTTACGCATGGGGATGGCAAACGATCTGTTAACCACACTCTGTTTAGCCAGTGCAGCACCTATTGCGATTGCCCCAGCGATGAATCAACAAATGTATCGTGCGACGATTACACAAGAAAATTTAACGGCTTTGGCACAACGAGGTTGTCTTATCTGGGGGCCTGACTCTGGTAGCCAAGCCTGTGGTGATGTTGGACCCGGTAGAATGTTAGATCCTCTTGAATTGGTGGCATTAGCAGAGCAACAATTTGCAATTCAACACGATTTTAAAGGTAAAAAAATTACCATTACCGCAGGCCCAACACGTGAAGCCTTAGATCCAGTACGCTTTATCAGCAACCATAGCTCAGGAAAAATGGGCTTTGCTATTGCGCAAGCGGCCGCTCAACGGGGAGCAGAAGTGACACTCATTGCCGGCCCTGTCACATTGCCGACACCTGCTTGTGTTAAACGTATCGACGTCGAAAGTGCCCAAGAGATGTATCAACAAGTGATGAATATTGCGCCATCCCAAGATATTTTTATTGGTTGTGCTGCCGTTGCCGATTATCGAGCCAAACAGGTTGCCCCTGAAAAAATTAAAAAACAAGGTGATGAAGTAACGATAACTATGATAAAAAACCCCGATATTGTTGCCAGTGTCGGAAAAATGGTTGAGCATCGCCCATTTGTTGTCGGATTTGCAGCCGAAACCCAGAATGTGGAAGAATATGCCCGCCGTAAACGAGAACAAAAACAACTCGATTTAATCTGTGCTAATGATGTATCACTAAAAGATGCTGGTTTTAATAGTGATAACAACGCATTACACCTTATCTGGGCAAATGGAGAAACGCGTTTACCACATAGTAGTAAAACGCAACTGAGTCATCGCCTACTTGACGAGATAGCCAAACATTATGATGAAAAAAATTGACGTTAAAATCCTTGATCCACGAATTGGACAAGAGTATCCACTCCCTGCGTATGCAACAACAGGCTCTGCTGGTTTAGATTTACGTGCTTGCCTTGATGCTCCACTGGTATTAGCACCAGGACAAACTGAGCTGTTACCTACAGGTCTTGCTGTACATATTGCTGATGAAGGGTTAGCGGCAATGGTGCTTCCTCGCTCAGGCCTAGGCCATAAACATGGGGTGGTACTCGGTAACTTAGTGGGATTAATTGACTCTGATTATCAAGGTCAACTGATGGTATCGGTATGGAATCGTGGTCAACAAGCGTTCACTATTGAACCCGGCGAACGTATTGCCCAGATGGTTATCGTACCTGTTGTTCAAGCAGAATTTAATATTGTAGAAGATTTTACGGCAACAGAGCGTGGTACAGGCGGTTTTGGACACTCTGGTCGCCAATAAGCACGACGTCTTGCATTTATTTTAATATCAATGACGATATCACTCCCTTTGCACTAACGTTTTTATTTAGTGCAAAGGTTTACTGATTTGTTTTGCTTTTAGCAGGGGCCTTATCAGTCATGGCAGAAGAAAAAGAAACCAAAAAGAAACGCAGAAATAGACGGGATGAAATACTACAATCGCTCGCTCAAATGTTGGAGTCTAGTGATGGTAGTCAACGTATTACTACAGCCAAATTAGCGGCTACCGTTGGGGTATCTGAAGCAGCACTTTATCGACATTTCCCCAGTAAAACAAAGATGTTTGATAGCCTAATTGAGTTTATCGAAGATAGCTTAGTTTCGCGTATCAACCTGATTTTAAAAGATGAGAAAGAAACTATCGCGCGCATTCGCCTTATTCTTATCTTGATCCTTGGCTTTGCAGAGAAAAACCCTGGGCTATCTCGCATTCTTACCGGACACGCATTAATGTTTGAGCAAGATAGATTACAAGGGCGCATTAACCAATTGTATGAGCGAATTGAAGTACAACTTCGCCAAGTGATTAAAGAGCGTAAAATTCGCGAAGGAAGTGCCTTTTTACATGATGAAGCATTACTCGCTTCACAACTGCTTGCGTTTTGTGAAGGTATGCTAGCACGTTTTGTACGTACGGAATTTCGTTATCATCCTACACAGGAATTTGAAGCACGTTGGCCATTAATTCAGGCACAATTACAGTGAGCAAGTAACAATGAAAGAGTGGACTCGTGACTTAACTCAATAATTTGAAAATGACATATATGCCGTTTTTTTCTTATTTGTGTTAACATGCGCTCTATTGATATCAGAGTATCTAAATAGATTTACTGGGAATGGCACTAAGCGATCCCCAATCTGTGACAGTGGCAACGCGCCTTGTCCCTACTGTAAAAGTCCTTTTTATCTTTCAATATCTGTGATAATTATCGCAGAAAATTCATTGTACTACTCACCCCGCCCATTATTGGGCGAGGGCTTTTTTTTACAGCTATTGAGCGATTTTATTGTATTTTTGCTTTTTTAATTAATGCCATAACGTTCACGATAGGCTTTTACTGCTGGCAAATGTGCCGATAATGTCTCACTTTCAGTTAAGTAGCTAATTAAATCATCCAAAGTAATAATTGAATAAACTTGGCATTGATAATCGCGCTCTAATTCTTGTATTGCAGAAAGCGAACCACGCCCTTTTTCTTGTCTATCTAAACTAAGCAATACCCCTGACAGCGTCGCATCATGTTGTTTGATTATTTCCATCGATTCACGAATAGCCGTTCCAGCGGTAATAACATCATCAACAATCACCACATTCCCTGTTAATGGACTGCCGACTAATGTCCCTCCTTCACCATGATCTTTAGCTTCTTTACGATTAAAGCAGTAAGGAACATCCATATCATGATGTTCAACTAAGGCCACTGCGGTCGTTGTCGCGATGGGAATACCTTTATAAGCCGGTCCAAACAGCACATCACAAGGCACATGATTATCTATTAATGTTTGTGCATAAAACTGTCCCAATAAAGCCAAGTCACGCCCAGTATTAAATAAACCTGCATTAAAAAAATAAGGACTAACACGACCTGATTTCAGCGTAAACTCACCAAATTTTAATACATTTTTTGCTAATGCAAGTTCGATAAAGTGGCGCTGGTAGGCTTTCATTTTTTTCTCCTATTAAGATTGCTTAATGACAGATTTTAGACATAAAAAAAGCGACTTTTCAGTCGCCTTAAAAAATAGAATCTATTGCTTTAGCGCCTCTTTTTGCGCTTCAAATATCTTTTCTAATCCCCCTTTCGCAAGGGCGAGTAAAGCAAGTAACTCTTCATGACTAAATGGTGCACCTTCTGCCGTACCCTGTACTTCAATCATACGGCCATCATCGATCATCACCACATTCATATCCGTTTCGGCTGCGGAATCTTCAACATATTCCAAATCGCATAATGGTTGACCATCAACGATACCCACAGAAACAGCGGCTACCATTGATTTAAGAGGGCTCTTTTTCAGCTTACCTTCTGTAACCATTTTATTTAAAGCATCCACTAACGCGACACAAGCACCAGAAATAGAGGCGGTGCGAGTCCCCCCATCGGCTTGAATAACATCACAATCAACCGTGATAGTAAATTCACCCAAGGCCTTTAAATCCACTGCGGCGCGTAGTGAGCGAGCGATTAAACGTTGGATTTCCATTGTGCGGCCAGTTTGTTTACCGCGAGCGGCTTCACGAGCATTACGACTGTTAGTGGCGCGAGGAAGCATACCATATTCTGCAGTCACCCAGCCTTGCCCTTGTCCTTTAAGAAAACGAGGTACACCCTCTTCTACAGTGGCATTACACAAGACTTTGGTATCACCAAATTCAACTAATACAGAACCTTCAGCATGTTTTGTATAGTGGCGAGTAATGGTAATCGGACGTACTTGGTCTGCTTGTCTGTCTGCTGGACGCATGGTGTTATCTCCGCTTTCTCTGACATATTGGGGGCGCATTATACGACCTAAAACGGCTTATGCCTATCCTTGTGTTGATACCTAGGGTTATAATCGTTACATCATTTACAATATTGAGACCCTATTATGATCCGTAGTATGACCGCTTTCGCTCGTCGAGATATCAAAAAAGAGTGGGGTAGCGCCGCATGGGAACTGCGTTCCGTTAATCAACGTTACCTTGAAACATATATCCGTTTACCTGAGCAATTACGTAGTTTAGAGCCTGTTATTCGTGAACGTCTACGTAATCGCTTAACACGCGGTAAAATAGAATGTAACTTGCGTTTTGAACTCAATGCTCACTCACAAGGTGAACTGACTTTGGATGAAAATTTAGCAAGGCAACTGATTGTTTCTGCTAACTGGGTAAAAAGCCAAAGTCATGAAGGTACTATCAGCCCATTTGATATTTTACGTTGGCCTGGGGTTATCTCAGCCCAAGAGCAAGATTTAGATGCCATTGGTAGCGAACTATTAGCAGAGCTTGATGTAGCTATCGATGCCTTTATTGCAAGTCGAGAAGCTGAAGGCCAAGCACTCAAAACGCTGATTGAGCAACGTTTAGATGCCGTAAGTGCTGAGGTCGTAAAAGTAAGAGCACAGATGCCAGAAATTCTCCAATGGCAACGTGAGCGCTTAACCAGCAAATTAGAAGAAGCACAAGTTCAAGTTGATAATAATCGTTTAGAGCAAGAATTAGTGATGTTAGCGCAACGCTTAGATGTCGCTGAAGAGCTTGATAGATTAGATGCCCACGTTAAAGAAACACGCAAAATTCTCAGTAAAAAAGAGGCTGTCGGCCGTCGCCTTGATTTTATGATGCAGGAGTTTAACCGTGAATCCAATACACTAGCATCCAAATCAATTAATACGGATGTCACCAATTCCGCTATTGAATTAAAAGTATTAATTGAACAGATGCGAGAGCAGATCCAGAATATTGAGTAACATTCTACAAGACACTAGAAGAACTCAAAATTACTGCTTATAAAGAGGGTTTATCAGCAATTAAATTGCATAAGATTTCAAGAACGGTGACAAGATATCATCTAAATGGTGGCAGGCGAACAAAGTAATGATACGTTACTTCTTATCTGTCACCATTTTTACGCTTATGAATGATGCACAATTAAAAGACAAGTTGAGAGAAGGAAAGGTTGGAAAGTATAAAGTAGATACTGGTCTTTACTTTCGAATAACCAAGAAAGGTAGCGCTTTCCGGGTTCTTCGCTATACCATTAATGGAAAGAGAAGAGCTAACACTTGGCAGATATGGAAGAGTGCCTGAAGGGCGGCCCCTTAGCGATGCAAAACTACAAACCTTACAACTAAGAGCTGGTATTAGAAAAGGTATTGACCCTATTGCTGAAAAAAAGCGAAATCAATTACCTCAATTTCGTACTGTTGATGATGTATCTGTCAATGATCTTCAAAAAATCCACCGCCTAATATCTAAAAAATAATCTTAATCTCGGTATTTAAAACGATAAGATTCGTTACTCGTTTCAAGGATGTGGCAGTGATGGACTAATCGATCTAATAAGGCGTTTGTCATCTTTATATACGTAAATAATTTTACCCATTCTGAGAATTCTAGCTTCTTTGTAATGATTAAACTCATTTGTTCATGTGGTTAGCTGATTGTGTCACTCAGAACCTCGGCTGACGTTTAGTCTTAAAGACCAAGCTTATTTTTTAACACTTCATATGGTGTTTTACCAGCATGCGCTGAGTGAGGGCGATGACAATTATAAAAAGCCTCCCATTCAGCTAATTTTTCATGTAAATCGACATCATCCTTATAATCGATTAATTGATAAAACTCTTGTTTATCTGTTAAATGAGAACGCTCTACCTTTCCATTCAATCTGGGGGTTGCAGGCTTGATATAAACATGCTCCATCCCGAGATCATGAATATGCCAATTAAATTTTGATTGGAATTCGTGACCATTATCCGTTCTAATCATTTTGATTCTAAAGGGAAATTTATTTACAACATAATTAATAAAATCAATGGCATTAGCCTGATTGTGCTTTTCATAAATTTTAAGTGCTCTGATCCGTGTCGCATCATCAATCGCCGTATATTGAAAACGTTTAATTCGTTGACCATCTGGCGTATTAAAAAATAGGAACTTCACATCAACTTGAACATGGTGCCCGGGCACTTGTTTCTGATAACGTTTAAATAGTGGTTTAGAGCGACTTCGCTGATTTTGGGGAAGTTGGTTTAATTTGTTTCTTAGTAATACATAGTAGCAGCCAGAGCGTGATATTTTGATGTTATGAAACCGCAGAAGATACCAAGCGATGCGCTGGGGGCCAAAATGGTAAGTCGTACGCAGATTACGCAGATTACGCAGATTACGCAGATTACGCAGATTACGCAGATTACGCAGATTACGCAGATTACGCAGATTACGCAGATTACGCAGATTACGCAGATAAATAACCAGCTCTTCGATATGTTTTGCAACTCTTCTGGTTGGATTTTCAGGACAGGGTTTATTGTTGATTAATCCTTTTTCGCCATCTCGTTCATAAGCTCTTTTCCAAGTATAAAAAGTTTCTCTACTGATCCCAAAATGACGACAAGTTTTAGCAATATTTTTGCTCTCGCGGGCATGATTTAAGATTTTTGTTTTATGTGCAATATCTCGTTTAGCTTTAATATTCATCATATCTGACCTCCGGCTACAACTAGAAAAAACTAATTGTCAGCCGAAGTCCAGACTTTCATAGACTTTGGTGATGGTTGGTTTCCATACGAAGCATTCCAAATTATCCCTTGCAAAAACAAGAAATGTAGCAGAGCTATCAGGTGGATCATTTTTACACGATCTTTCCTTCCTAATTTGGTGGAGTTTTGCATGATCATTAACAACGTGATTTAAAAGCATCTCAATAGCCAGTGCTTTCTACACCATACCGGTTATTCAGTTTCAACTAATATGAACTATTTTCTTGTTAACTCCTCAATTTTCTCATATTCTCGCTTCCTAGAAAATTGAGGGGTTACTATGTCTGATGAAATACTCACACTTAAAGAGCTGGCTGATTATCTCAAGCTAGCTGAAAAGACTACATACAGGTTGACAGCAGAGGGTAAATTACCAGGATTTAAAGTCGGAGGTAGTTGGCGCTTTAGAAAAAGTGACATTGATAGCTGGATAACCAAACAAAAAAATAGTGGGTATCGATAGATTTCTACTATCCTCTGATGTATCTTAACCTCAATAACTGTTTTTATATACAGGTATCTTATGTTAACCGAAGAAAACATCCCTAAGTTGCATAATCAAGTCGCTCAAAGACCTTTGACAATGCAATATTTGGGTGGAAAATCAAGAATAGTCAATAATATTCTTGATACAATCGTTAGGTACTTTCCTAATCAAAACAAATTCATAGACCTGTTTGCTGGCTCCGGCGTCGTAGCGTTTGAAGCTCAGCATAGAGGCTATGCAGTAACTGCTAATGATATACAGCCTTACTCAGCTACACTTCTCTCTTCACTACTCAACCCTACTAGTGGTAATTTATCTTCAATAATTAGTGAATTAAGTAAGGTAACTAATAAGTCTCTATTTTCGGGTGATCGAGAAAATTATCTTCCTGAATACTTTACAGAGCTCTCTTTCTACAACCAGATCGAACATGAGCAATTTAACTGGGAATCTTATAAAACGTTCGTAGATAGTGCATTACTTTGTGGTGGGGATGCCGAAGCAATCGAGAATCTAAAGAACTCTGAAAAATGGACATTATTTCTGGCTTACTACCGAAATACTTACTTTGGAATTTATCAGTGTGCGGAGATAGATTTCTTGAGAGAGTTTGCTGAAAATTGTGCTCCCGAAGACAAAAAACACATATTGGCTTGTGTAACATCTGCAATGACTTATTGCGTGTCGAGTACAACCCATCTAGCACAATTTCTTAAACCACATAGTTATAAGTCTGCAATCAACTTAATAAAAAAACGTTCTATCTCAATAATTAATGAAACAATTAAAAGGTTAATAGCACTTGACTCCAGTTTATTGACGACAGAAGCTAAAGTTTTACAACAAGAATTTAAGAGTGCTCTAGATGAAATTACTCTTGATTCCGAAACAATTGTATATGCTGATCCACCATATTTTAAAGAGCACTATTCTCGATACTACCACGTATTAGATACTTTTGTTTTATATGACTATCCAATGCTGACCTTTAATAAGCGTATAGGTTCAACAACAGTTGGTCGTTATAGAGAAGATCGTATTACTTCAGATTTTGGTAAAAAAGCTCTAGCTAAAAAAGCCTTTGAAAAACTCATTGATATCTGTATGAATGCAAACGCTAAGTTAGCTATTAGCTATGCTTGCTCGTCAATTGTTGATAGTCAGTTTTTCTTTGAGTATACAAAAAAGAAGGGGTTACAAATGGAAGTTAAAGAGTTTTCTCTTCAGCATACGGGGCAGGGACAAGCGAGACATAAAAACGTAACAGAATACTTATTCCTAATATCAAAATGAAAGATTTAAAAGATTTAAAAAATTTACTGAAGGCGACTAAGCCAAATCATGATTATCCCGCAGGATTAATCCATCCTTATTGGGCAAGAAAACCAATCAATATAACCGAGTTATTAGTTGAAAAATTAAGTAACCCAGGAGATTTAGTAGTAGATCCATTTATGGGATCAGGGACATCATTGATCGCAGCCTTGAAGTTAAACAGAAGAACTATCGGATCCGATCTCAGCCCTATATCCAACTTATTAGTAAGTACCATACTTTCAACGACAGATTCATCTACTCATTTAAAGGGTATATTATCATCAGCTTTTGAAGAGTGGAGAAGTTATGCTATAGAGATATATAAAACTACAGATGGATTATGTGTTGAAAGGGAGTCTTTCAATGTTGAAGGTAGCTATGTAGGTGGAAATTTTAGATTAGTTAATTGTGAGGTGAAAATAAAACCTATCGTAAATAACAATCTAAAAGGAAAGGTTCTCATTTGCGACAATATTATATACTCATGTAAAGATGATGAACTAAATATAACTAACCCTTTAGACTTTGAACGCATTGAGTTTGTAGAAAATACAAGAATAGCTGTTCATAATGGTGTGAAAGCTTCTGATTTTTTTACTAATAGAAATAAGTCATTTATTAATCACTGTCTCTTATACATTCGAAAAACAGAGTTTACTGAGAGTGAAAGAAATTTCTTAAAGATTTTTTTATCCTCTATGCTTCCTTTACTACGATTAAGTGATAAAAAGGCAAGTTCACAATGGCCTTACTGGCGACCTAAAAAAGAACTTACATCAAGAAACCCGATAGTCGCTTTAAATAAAAGAAATAAAGCTTTTATTGATTTTTTAAATTGGTCCGAAAAGGAATTGGCCGAAACCCAATGTACTCATGAAACATTTAATGTTCCAGCTGATAGATTAATAGACATTGCTCTTGAAGATAGCACCGTTGATCTTATAATCACAGATCCGCCATATGCTGATCATGCGCCTTATTTAGAATATTCTGATTTTTATTGGTCAATAATTGATGAAACAAGAACAAAAGATTTATGGAAATTCGAAATTGTAAAAACAAATGCTGTAGGTCGAAATATTGACTCTAATGATTACGATATAAGAATGATGAATTCTTTTAAATCTATATTAAAAGGATTAAAAGATGATGGTTACTTTGCTTTTTTCTATTTAGACAAGAATATCAAGCACTGGAAAACTATAAAGCGGTCAATTATCGAATCAAATTGCGTTTTTGAAGATGTAATCGCGATACCTAAACAACGTAGATCCATGAAAGCTGTTACATCTCCAGGAAAAACATTAGATGGAGACTTAATTGTAATTTGTAGGAAAAGTGCTTCTAAATTAAAGAATCAGAGAAAAATCACTTTAGATGATGCTCTAATTCAACTATCTGAAGGAACATACTTCGATAGGTTTGCTGAATTTATTAAAATTTATCTAGTAAATGAAGTTACTGGTATTGATGAAAAAATAGAAAAAGACATATCAAGGATAATATAAATGTATTGGCTTTTTTCAAAAGAAAAACAAAAAGCAGTCAGAGAAAAAATAGATAGACTAGTTTTAACACTATCTGATATTAATCATAAACCACCTCATGCAGATCAATTGTTTCCATTTCAAGGAAGAAAAGCAATAAACCACGCAAAAAGTGTAATTGATATACTAACAGAGGCCGAGGATACAGTATGCGACCCGTTTTCTGGGTCAGGAAGCTTTGCATACGCGGCTTCGCTAATGAATCGGAATGTGTATGCCAACGAGTATGAGCCATATACGTACAAAATGGTTCAGTTACCTTTTAATTTGCCAGACAAAAATGAACTAATATCCACCTTTGAACAGCTTATAAAGATAGCTAGACCACAAACTGAATACTACTACAGAAGTATGTGCAGTTGCGGTGAAAAAATAACTATAGATTCTCTTTGTTACGACAGAACGCCACTAAATTATAAAACTATCACACATCATGAAAGACTTGGAAAGAATGGAGAAAATATAACTTTTAGGGGTAAATTCAAATGTAAAAATTGTGGTGCCAAAGAGAAGTTTTTCGACGAATATGATCAGAGTGTGATGGATGAAATCGAAAAAATGGACATAGATTTTTTTGATTTTAGATTCATCGAAAACTCTAGGATAAACCTAGGAAAAGATTTTTTGGATTACAAAAATTTATTTCCGAAAAGAAGTCAAATCGTATCAACTATTCTTTGGAACGAAATATTGAACTTAGACTGTAGTGAGGCTTCTAAAGAGTATTTAAAATGTACCTTCTTATCTGTAATTCCCAATATGAAATATAAAGATTACAGAAGTAAAAGTCAGGATTTGCATTGTCCTAAAGTACAGTTGAGAGAAACGAACATACTCAACATATTTGAGAAACAATTTAAAAATCGGATCAATACTATATATGGCTACTCATTAAATAACTTCTCAAAAATTAAATTTGGAAACTCTGATTACAGAGAGTTTTTATCAAAAATTAAGCCAGAAACGATTGACTTAGTGATAACCGATCCTCCATGGCATGATGGAAGCGCATACTTTGAAAGAGCACAACTTTACCACCCTTGGCTAGGTTATGATTTAAAAATTGATGAACTGCGTTTAGCTAAAGAAGTTATTGTAAGTAACTCCCCAGAGAGACCGGAAAAAAGAGAATATGAGCAGTGGTGGGATGATATAAGTGAACTATTTAATCATGCTTATACAGTATTAGGTGAGTCTAAATTCCTAGTTCTTTACTTTAGGCCCGTTCCTGCAAATGAATGGATAGCTAACTTCAATAGGTTGAAATTACTGGCGAGAAAGAATGGCTTTGAACCATTGCTCACGATAGATCTTTCTAATAACGATCCTTCTATGAGAATACAACAGAGTGCGCACTATGCTTTTAGTAGTGATTTGATTCTAACGTTCATAAAGCTTTCTTATGATGAAAGACGATGTTATGTAAACGATTATGACTTAGACGAGTTAGCATATAGGTGCTCTGTTTCACTTCAAGATAAATTAGCTGGATCTTTTAGCGAACAGGCATGGAAAAGAAGCTTTTTTTCTAAATTAAATAATCTGGGACTACATGAATTAAACCTACCAAAAAATAGACATTTAGTTGAAAGAGCATTTCGTAGAGTTTGCCAAGAAAGTACAGCTGGTCAATATCTTCCGAGGGCAACTAGTCCATATTCAGATGAAATCTTCAATGTACCATATATAGAAAGGGTCTCACTTTATATCCCATATGTGATTGAAGAACTTCTGTTAAATCGTGACAAATTTACATTTGATCAATTCTTGCTCAAAGTTGCAGAATTCGTAGAAAATGGAACTAGAGCAATTTTAGAAGATATTTTGAAGGATGGTGAAGACTCAATCCATTCTCTTTTAAATCTTTATGCAGAGCCTGTAGATGGAGGAAAATTCTTCACTAAACGACCTATCCCCAAAATACCAAGCAATATACAAAACTTATTAGAGTTAGATCCTTATGAGTTCGAAGTGTTTGTAGCTAAAATTCTGGAGTTAGAAGGATACTCCAATGTTGTCGTTTCAGGGCGAGCAGGTGACCGTGGTGTTGATGTCAGATGTAATAACAAAAATGGTGACTTGGTTATTGTGCAGTGCAAGAGGTATACAAAGAGTAAAATTGGTTCCACCCCTATTCAAAGGCTTCACAGTTTCGCAAATACAAGAGGTGCTAAAGAAATGATTTGTATAACTACGACAGACTTTACACCTGATGGATATGATGAGGCTAGATTAACAGGAGTTAGAACAATAGAGCGAAATGAGTTGGAGCACATTGTCCATAAGCATAATATCTTTCACTCATAATACGCCATAAAGTGGACAACGTTTTTCGGCGTCCACTTTTGGTTGTCCACTCTCCCTTTAATTGAGACACTCCAACTTAGAGTTTTCTAACTGTTTACGATAGACCTCGGTGGGAGGTGGTTTAAACTTTCGTAAGTTCGATTTTGGTTATAATCTTGCTACCAAAACCACACCATTTCTCGTACCTGAATTAATGATTCAAATAAATACACATTTAAAAATTCGCGGCGAAATGAGCCATTAAATCGTTCGATAAAACCATTTTTCGGTGGCTTGCCGGGTTGAATATGAGAGCTCAACGTGGTGAGTTTCGCAGTAATTCAATAAATTAATCGAGATTAGTTCAAGCATCCTGATAACACGTTTAGCCGGTAATGATGTATCAACCTCAATCGCCAAGCATTCACGCGTTACCTCATCAATAATATTGAGGGTTCTGAACCGCTTACCGCAATATAAACTGTCGTGCATAAAATCCTATACCCATTGAATATTCGGGATTTTTTCTATCACCAATGGTCTTTTTTACGCCAATCTATTTGCTGACGATAAAATGTGGCTCGTGACAACGACGTCAGCTTACAGGCCTTAATGACTGATAAACCTGCCTCTTTTAATGATTGAGCACAGGATCTTTTTTCAGCCACTACCAACCCTTTTTGCGAAAAGCTCCTTCATTGCATGGTTTTCAAGACTAACTTCGGCAAAGAACTTTTTCGGTTTCGCGTTCTCATCTTCAAGTTCTTTTAATCGTTTAACATCATTAGCTTCCATGCCACCATACTTTGATTTCGAATTATAATAAGTAGCGTTGCTGATCCCATTTTGGCGGCAAATATCGTCCACTTTCATTCCAGAATCAGCGAGTTTTAAAATATTAACGATTTGAGTTTCAGTAAAACGGGCTTTTTTATCATAACCTCTGTAATGGCTGGGGCAGACAGAAATTCTAATTATAGCTGTCTTATTTTAGAGGAAGTGGACAATTCATATTGCGCTTATTTCTATAAAAATGGACATAAAATAAAGGCCCCTTTCAATATTTCATACCAAATATGACAAGGTAGTGACATATTGAATTTTCGCTGATTAACATTGCGACGGATCACTCACCAATGCGAAGATAGCATTTATCATTCCGTTTAAAAGCAAATCTGTAACGCTATCATTTAGCTAGAGCTTGTCTAATAAACCCTTTATTTTGCGCCAACAACTGTGTTGCTTGTTGTGCATTTACGCCGGCTAAAATCATCAAAATCGCTGTTTTACAATGACGTTGGCATTGTGCTAGTGCTTGTTCAGCAGTAGCTCGATCACACTCTGTTGCTTGCATCACAATACGAATTTGGCGTTCAATTAATTTGGCATTAGTGGCTTCAACATCTACCATTAAATTACCAAATACTTTACCCATCTTTATCATGGCACCTGTGGTTATCATATTTAATACCAGTTTTTGTGCCGTGCCTGCTTTCATACGTGATGAGCCAGTTACCACTTCAGGCCCCACAATCGGCGTAATAGCAATATCGGCACGTTGCGCTATGGGACTATCAGGATTACAACTAATTGCCCCGGTCACCGCACCTAGTGAGCGTGCATATTCTAATGCGCCAATCACATAAGGCGTTCGACCACTGGCTGCAATCCCAACTAGCACATCCTTAGCATTAAAATTAAGCTGGTGTAAATCCTCTGCCCCCAATTGGACATTATCTTCTGCATTTTCAACCGCTTGTAAAATGGCTTTGTGTCCCCCGGCAATTAAGCCAATCACCATATCATGGGGGGTTCCATAGGTTGGAGGACATTCACTGGCATCTAAAATTCCCAAACGACCAGAAGTACCTGCACCGCAATAAATTAATCGACCACCTTGAGAAAATGCTGTTACGACCTTATCCACCAGCCGTGCAATATGGGGTAATGTGGCTTCAACCGCAAAAGGCACTTTTTTATCTTCATTATTAATGACTTTTAGCATTTCAAGTGTTGAAAGTGTATCAATATGTTCACTGTGATGATTGCGACTTTCTGTCACCAGATGACCAAGGTCGATTGCCATTTTAAGTCCCTAAATTGCTATTTATCTGTTAATCTCAAAAAACATCAACGATTATACACCCAATTATGATAGGTGAGTTTTTCAAAATCATGACTTAGGCGACTTTACATGACATTGCGGCATGATATTTCGATATTTATCAGACTATAGATACATTTTTTCGTCTTTTTTATCTTACTATTTAAATTAAAAAATAAGATACATACTTTTATTGATACACAATATTTGCGTAAAAATAGAGAGTCACAATAATGACAATTTAAGATGTAATGTTATTACACTATTTTTGGCGTGCAATAATAAACCCAAGCTGGCGGTACATTTAACATCACACGTTTTTTCTCTAAATGAAAATAACGAGATAATGTTTTTTCATATCGAGTGGTATATTGAAACAACACAAAACAACCTTGGGTTTTTAATAATTCGCTATGTACCCGCTTTAAGATTTTTAACCCTAACCTTCTGTTAATAGACAAGAAAGGCAACCCAGAAATAATCATATTATAATGACTATCTAACTTTTCAGCCGACGCTGTATAGATGGTTAAACGGGGATCATTAATCTTATTCAGCTCATTAGCGAATGCTGGCTCTATCTCAAAAACATCTAATACCGAGTTTGATGACATACGTTTTAAGATCTGTTGCGTAATCACCCCAGTACCCGCACCTAATTCGGCGATTTGGATATCTTGTTGCCAATTTAATTTATTGAGCATTTCATAACATAACCAACGTGATGAAGGCGCAATAGTTCCCATTGTGGTAGGAGACAGTACAAACCGCTTTAAATATGAATAATAGGTTGATAATGGAAAGTAGGTTGATAAATCCATCTTGCGCCCCCTAAAGCTTTTATCTAGATAAAATAAAAATCAGATAAAATGAAGTACATTCATCGTTATTTTTTATTTATGAATTTATGTCATCTCACTAATGACGGATTTCAGTATAAAGCTTGGAGCTATCTCTAAGTAAATACGTTTTTCTTATATATTACACTATTTTACATTTTTCTATTTTTATCATTGTTTATTAGACAAGAATATAAATTTATTTATCAAAAAAATGAAATAAGTCATAACGGAATCATCTTAATCTTTTTTATAAATGATTTATGCTTAATGTTCACTTAATTAATGGCGCATTATTTTTAACAAATTCGTGATATTTGTTCGTTCTGTAGTTTCCTTTTGTTAACTCTATGCAGACTATTAGAAACACTTCTAATTCTTTGGTAAATAATCAATAAATTCACTTGCACCTCTCTCTATATTTTGTCAGGTTAGTGTGAAGTCTCTCACTATTCCTACAGACAAAGACAGGGTAATTACAATGAAAAATGTTGGTTTTGTGGGCTGGCGTGGTATGGTCGGCTCCGTTTTAATGCAAAGAATGGTTGAAGAACGTGATTTTGATGGGATAAACCCTGTTTTCTTCACCACTTCTCAATTAGGTGAAGCAGCACCTGCTTATGGCAATCATCGTAGTACACTGCAAGATGCTTATGATATTGATACGCTCGCCTCACTCGATATCATTATCAGTTGCCAAGGGGGTGATTACACCCATGATATTTATCCCAAACTACGTCAAGCGGGTTGGCAAGGTTATTGGATTGATGCGGCATCTGCACTACGCATGAATGATGATGCGGTGATTATTCTTGATCCCGTTAATGGTCAACATATCCAAGATAGCCTCAATAAAGGTATTAAAACCTTTGTGGGGGGGAATTGCACCGTAAGCTTAATGTTGATGTCTTTGGGCGGACTTTTTGCTAACGATTTAGTTGAGTGGGCTAGTGTCTCCACTTACCAAGCCGCATCCGGCGCCGGTGCGCGTCATATGCGTGAATTATTGTCACAAATGGGTGCATTACATAACCAAGTGGTTAAAGAGCTAGAAAATCCAGCTTCGGCAATTTTAGATATTGAGCGCAAAGTCACTAACTTTACTCGCAGTGGTACTATGCCGACAGAGCAATTTGGTGTTCCACTGGCTGGTAGCTTAATTCCTTGGATTGATAAACAATTGGAAAATGGCCAGAGCCGTGAAGAGTGGAAAGGCCAAGCTGAAACCAACAAGATCTTAAACACCGGTTCAAATATCATTCCTGTGGATGGTCTTTGTGTTCGTATAGGTGCATTACGTTGTCATAGCCAAGCATTCACCTTAAAACTGAAAAAAGATTTACCGGTTAACGAAATTGAGCAATTGCTTGCCCAACATAATGATTGGGTAAAAGTAGTGCCAAACGATCGTGAATTAACAATGCGCGAATTAACCCCAGCAGCCGTAACGGGCACATTAAGTACCCCTGTAGGACGTATTCGTAAACTGAATATGGGACCTGAATTTATTTCTGCCTTTACAGTGGGTGATCAGTTGTTATGGGGTGCCGCAGAGCCACTTCGTCGTATGCTGAAGATCTTAGCTTAAAACACAACGAATACTATAGATATAAAAAACCCGCTAACCTATTGAATTAGCGGGTTTTGTTTGACTCAAGAAAACGTTATTAGATATCGATATTTTCTGCTTTTAGTGCATTTTCTTCGATAAAAGCACGACGAGGTTCAACAGCATCACCCATTAAGGTTGTGAATAACTCATCGGTAGCAATCGCATCTTTCACAGTGACTTGCATCATACGACGCGTATCTGGGTTCATGGTGGTTTCCCATAATTGTTCTGGGTTCATTTCACCAAGACCTTTATAACGCTGTACAGCAAGACCACGACGTGATTCTTTGGTTAACCATTCTAGGGCTTCTTCAAAGCTTGAAATCGCCTGACGACGTTCTCCACGCTCAATATAGGCCCCTTCTTCAATCAGGTTACCAATAATATCGCCCAAATTAGTAATACGTTGATATTCACTACTATGAATAAAATCGTAATCCAATTTATAGTCTGTATCGATACCGTAAGTACGAATGCGTAATACTGGCTCAAATAAACGATTTTCTTCGTTTTGTGTGATGGTATAGCTGTAAGTACTGCTTTGCTCTTCCGCATTATTTAAACGGTTCACCAAGCCACTCATCCACTCTTCCACTTTCGCTTTATCAGAGAGATCATCTTCTGTCAGCGTTGAGTGATAGACCAAGCTATTTAACATACTCAGTGGATAGAGACGCTCCATACGACGAATAATTTTATGCGCAGCATGGTAGTCAACAACCAGTTTTTCTAATTGTGCACCATGCATAGCAGGGGCATGTTCACTGACGTAAAGCGCTGCACCATCAAGCGCAATAGACATCAGATATTCATCCATCGCATCATCATCTTTAATGTATTGCTCTTGTTTCCCTTTTTTCACTTTATAGAGAGGTGGCTGAGCAATAAAGATATGACCACGTTCGATAATTTCTGGCATTTGGCGATAGAAGAACGTCAGTAATAATGTACGAATGTGAGAACCATCGACGTCCGCATCCGTCATGATAATAATGCTGTGATAACGCAGTTTATCTGGGTTATATTCATCACGGCCAATACCACAACCTAATGCCGTGATAAGCGTTGCCACTTCTTGAGATGCCAGCATCTTATCAAAACGCGCTTTCTCAACGTTTAAGATCTTACCTTTTAACGGTAAAATCGCTTGCGTTTTACGGTTACGCCCTTGTTTTGCCGAGCCACCCGCAGAGTCCCCTTCCACTAAGTAGAGTTCAGAAAAAGCAGGATCACGCTCAGAGCAGTCCGCTAATTTACCCGGTAAACCACCTAAATCGAGTGCGCCTTTACGACGCGTCATCTCACGTGCTTTACGCGCAGCTTCACGGGCACGAGCGGCATCAATAATTTTACCGACAACAATTTTTGCGTCAGTCGGATTTTCTAATAGATATTCCACCAGCTTCTCATTCATCAGCGTTTCTACCGCTGTTTTAACTTCAGAAGAAACCAGTTTATCTTTCGTTTGTGATGAGAATTTCGGATCAGGTACTTTAACAGAAATAACCGCAATCAGGCCTTCACGAGCATCATCACCCGTTGCACTGATTTTCGATTTCTTATTAAAGCCTTCTTTATCCATATAGTTGTTTAGCGTACGGGTCATTGCGGTACGGAAACCAACTAAGTGAGTACCACCATCACGTTGTGGAATATTATTGGTAAAGCAATAAACGTTTTCTTGGAAACCATCATTCCACAGCATCGCCACTTCAACACCAATGCCATCTTTCTCTGTAGAAAAATAGAATACATTTTGGTGAATAGGCGTTTTATTACGGCTTAAGTATTCAACGAATGCTTTGATACCACCTTCATAGTGGAAATGATCTTCGCGGTTATCACGTTTATCAATTAAACGAATAGAGACTCCTGAGTTTAAGAAGGAGAGCTCACGCAGACGTTTCGCTAAAATATCATATTGGAATTCAGTCTCACCTTTAAAGGTATCAAGACTTGGCCAGAAACGAACAAAGGTTCCTGACTTATCTGTTTCACCAATCACTTTTAAGCGATCGTCAGGTACACCTGAACGGTAAATTTGTTGATGAATTTTACCATCACGATGGATAGTCAGTTCAAGTTTTTCAGACAACGCATTAACAACGGAAACCCCTACACCATGCAGCCCACCAGAGACTTTATAGGAGTTATCATCGAATTTACCACCCGCATGCAGAACCGTCATAATCACTTCTGCTGCAGAAACGCCCTCTTCTTCATGAATACCCGTTGGAATACCACGGCCATCATCGCGAACAGAGACTGAGTTATCTGAATGGATAGTGACAATAATCTCATCACAGTAACCCGCGAGGGCTTCGTCGATAGCGTTGTCGACCACCTCGAAGACCATGTGATGCAGACCGGTTCCATCATCTGTATCCCCGATATACATCCCCGGGCGCTTACGCACCGCATCCAGCCCTTTTAATACTTTGATACTTGAGGAGTCATATGTATTCGACATCAACGTTTCTCGCTTTATTCCTATGGTTTAACCTCTATTTTGCCATGTTCTACGCTAAATAGCCTGCTATTTACATCTAGCATATCTTTAACTTGCCCAGAGGTGATTGCACTGACAAACACCTGAGCTTGCGTAGACTTTAAACGCTCGGCTAACAACTGGCGCCGATTTGCGTCTAATTCAGAAGCAAAATCATCGAGCAGATACAGGCATCTTTGCCCATTCTTACGAGTGAAATATTCACCTTGTGCCAGCCTTAATGCACACATTAACAACTTAAGCTGACCCCGTGACAACATATCTTCTACCGGAGTGCCGTTAGCACGAATACGTAAATCCGCTTTATGAGCACCTAACGAGGTATATGATAACACTTTGTCACGTTCAAATTGACGTTCTAGCAACTGTGCATAATCGGTTTCTTTATCCCATCCTCGTTGAAAACTGACTTTCAAGGTAAATTCAGGGAGAAATAATTGGCACGTTTCTTCAATATCTTTGGCGATATCTTCTGTATATTCAGCTCGCCATTGGCTTATCTGTTCTGTCAGTAAGATAAGCTCTTTATCCCAAGGTAAGAGTTGTCGATAAGACGACGCTTGCCTGAGTGCTGCATTACGCTGTTTTAAGACGCGTTTTAAATCTGACCATGCAGCAAAAAATCGAGGCTCATTATGAAAACAACCCCAATCGATAAAAGCACGACGATATTTAGGCCCACCATTAAGTAATGTGAACCCCTCAGGGGTTATTAATTGCATCGGTAATAACTTCGCTAACTCTGCAATTTTATGCCCATCGCTACCATCAATACGTACCGTACTGTTACCCTCGCGATCTTTACTTAAACCAATTGAGTAACCGCGACTTTCTTCATCAAGGCCACTTAAACGCCCATGTAAAATAAACGCATTTTCATCATGCTGGATCACTCGATTCGCTTGGGCACTACGAAATGCCCGTCCATGGCCTAATGTGTAAATCGCTTCAAGTATACTGGTTTTCCCACTCCCGTTTGGTCCTACAAGAAAATTAAAACCATCCGCTAATGGCAAATCAGCCTGTTCAATATTTCTAAAATGGCGGATCAATAAACGGGATAAAATCATATTAATCGTGATTACAAGCGCATCGGCATAACAACATAAGCTGCGGCTGCACTTGCCACATTCTCAACCTGTACACTTGAAACAGCATCAGTCAGTAATAATTTTACCTCTTCACACTTGAGTGTGTTTAACACATCAAGAAGGTAGCTCACATTAAAACCGATCTCCATCTCTTCCCCCTGATACTGAACATCGACAATTTCTTCTGCTTCTTCTTGTTCAGGGTTGTTAGCGGTAATTTTTAATTGTCCATTAGTGAGGTTAATACGCACCCCACGGAATTTTTCATTCGATAAAATCGCCGCACGAGAGAACGCTTGTTTGAGGATATCACAACCTGCGATAACTGTTTTAGTCGGATTTTTCGGTAATACGCGGCGATAGTCAGGGAAACGACCATCAACCAGTTTCGAGGTAAAAATAAAGTCGCCTACATGAGCGCGTAAATTATTACTGCCAATTTGTAACTGTAATAAACTCTCACCACTGCCATCAAGTAAACGCATCAGTTCAATAACACCTTTACGTGGCACAATAACAGAATGTCCGGGTAAAGATTGTCCAATATCCATGGCACAGACCGCTAAACGGTGACCATCAGTAGCAACTGTGCGCAATTCCGTGTTTTCCGTTTCAAATAACATACCGTTGAGGTAGTAACGCACATCTTGATGCGCCATTGAAAACTGTGTGGATTCAATCAAACGTTTTAGAGTGGCTTGTGGCAAAGTAAATTCAACCTCACTTTGCCAATCGTCTAAATTCGGGAAATCAGACGCAGGGAGTGTCGATAAAGAAAAACGACTTCTTCCTGAACGAACGAGTAAGCGATCACCGTCTAATTCTACGCTGATTTCTGCTCCCTCAGGTAATCCGCGCCAAATATCAAAAAACTTACGCGCAGGAACAGTCGTTGCACCGATTTCATGAGATTGGCTAAGACTCACTCTTGCCATCATCTCCATCTCAAGGTCTGTACCTGTTAGCGATAAGGTATTCTCCGTCACCTTAAGCAACAGGTTGCCTAAAATAGGTAAAGTTGGGCGACCGCCTAAAGGGCCGCTGACTTGTTGCAGCGGCTTTAGCAGCTGTTCTCGTTCAATGATAAATTTCATAGCGCTAGGATGATAATGTTCTGATTAAGTTAGAAAAATCTTCTTTGATATCGTGACTTTCTTCACGCAGTTGCTCTATTTTTCGGCAAGCATGCAGTACCGTAGTATGGTCACGACCACCAAAGGCATCCCCGATTTCAGGCAAGCTGTGGTTTGTTAATTCCTTTGCCAGCGCCATTGCCATTTGCCTCGGACGGGCAACCGATCGGGATCGTCGCTTCGACAACAAATCCGCTACCTTAATTTTATAATATTCTGCTACAGTTTTCTGAATATTATCGATAGTAACGAGTTTCTCTTGTAATGCGAGTAAATCACGTAATGCTTCACGCACAAAGTCGATGGTAATGGCTCGACCGGTAAAATTTGCGTTAGCTATTACTCGGTTTAATGCACCTTCTAGTTCACGGACGTTAGAGCGGAGTCGTTTAGCAATAAAAAACGCCACTTCATCAGGTAACTGGATTTGATTTTCGTCCGCTTTTTTCATCAAAATCGCCACACGCGTTTCTAATTCTGGTGGTTCAATGGCTACAGTCAATCCCCAACCAAAGCGCGATTTTAATCGATCCTCTACCCCGTTAATCTCTTTAGGATAACGGTCTGAGGTTAAAATAATTTGCTGATTTCCCTCTAACAAAGCGTTAAAGGTATGAAAAAACTCTTCTTGTGAACGCTCTTTATTGGCAAAAAATTGAATATCATCAATTAATAGCGCGTCTACAGAGCGATAGTAGCGTTTAAAATCTTCAATAGCATTATTTTGTAACGCCTTTACCATATCTTGCACGAAACGTTCCGAATGCATATAAACAACTTTAGCATTGGCTTTACGTTCCATAATACTGTTGCCCACCGCATGCAATAGATGCGTTTTACCCAGACCCGTTCCCCCATATAAAAACAGTGGGTTATAAGCTCCTCCAGGATTATCAGCAACTTGTCTTGCGGCAGCTCTAGCAAGTTGGTTCGATTTACCTTCAACGAAATTATCAAATTTATGTTTAGGATTCACATTAGAACGATAATTAAGTTCAGGTAACTGGGATTGCGGTTGATTATCCCAGCTAGGACGCACAGGCTGGCTGTTAGTCGGTGTGGAATTAACCGCGGGATGTGTCACGGTTTTGGGAACACTCTCGGTGGTACGTGCTGATACAGGTTTATTCCCCACTTCAAAACGCAACGAAGGGACATCAGAACCACAAAAGTCGACTAATAACGCATTAATATTATTAATGTACTTTTCTCTTACCCAATCTAACACAAAACGATTAGGTGCATACAGTGCCAGCGTGTTATCGCTTAGTTCTGCCTGCAAGGGACGTATCCACATACTAAATTCAGTGGCAGGTAACTCATCCTGCAATCGGGCAAGACAATGCTGCCAAAGCGAAAGTGACACGGCGGACTCCCCTCAAAAACAAGACTAAAAAATAAACAGGAAAAATGTGATTAAACACTTAGGTACACAACACCGTTCCTCTTCAATTCTTAATAAGGAACAACTTTGATGACCACGATTTTTACATCGTGCTTCACGATCGCAGACTGGTTGTTCTGATCGTGACGGGGGATCATATCGCAAAATGAAACGAAGATCCTCTTTCTTTTACACAGTTTTTATGGTTTTTATCCACAGGCTTACCTATTTGTGATAATTCTCCGAAATAAATAGGTAAGGGAGTTCTAGTGTACTTGAGTCACCCTATAAATAGCAATTGGGGATAACTTTCTGTAGGTAAATTTCTGCTCTTCTTATAAAGGATGATCAATTATCTGCATGATGATCCACCAAAGATCCTTGCGCTTTCACCCTGAGTCCGTATAATCTTGCACCCTGCGTGCTTGTACCAACAATTCGCCCTTTATCTTCCCTTTTTAGGGTGTCGATAAGAGCGAGCGTTGCGCATAAGTAAGGATTGATAATCGGGTTTGCTAAAAAAGACGACAAAAATCGGTACTTAAAACGTCATCTTCATTGACGCATTTGAGTGATTTTATTACAATCCCGCATCTTTCCATCATTGATGCTGCGATTGAAGTACTGGTTTGTTTATTTATTGCACTCCTGTCTGTCAACGCATTTGCTGAATCAGTAATAATATAAAGTAGGTAGAAATCGCTATGAAACGCACTTTTCAACCGTCTGTACTGAAGCGCAACCGTAACCACGGCTTCCGCGCTCGTATGGCCACTAAAAATGGTCGTCAGGTTCTGGCTCGCCGTCGTGCGAAAGGCCGCGCTCGTCTGACCGTTTCTTCGAAATAATAAAAGCTAACCATTCCGTGGTTAAGCTCGCTTTTCCAAGGGAGTTACGTTTGTTAACTCCCAAGCATTTCAATTTTGTTTTCCAGCAGCCACAGCGTGCGAGTTCACCAGAAGTTACAATTTTGGGTCGCCAGAATGAGCTGGGGCATCCCCGCATCGGTCTAACTATCGCAAAGAAAAACGTTAAACGTGCTCATGAGCGTAATCGGATTAAACGATTAGCCCGTGAATACTTTCGTTTACATCAGCATCAATTACCTGCTATGGATTTTGTGGTATTAGTAAGGAAGGGGGTAGCTGAACTTGATAACCACCAATTGACGGAAGTGTTGGGTAAATTATGGCGTCGTCATTGTCGCTTGGCTCAAAAATCCTGATCTTGCTGATTAGGGGCTATCAACTGGGGATTAGTCCTCTGTTGGGGCCTCGTTGTCGTTTCAATCCTACGTGCTCTCATTATGGTATTGAGGCATTGCGCAGGTTTGGAATGATAAAAGGTAGTTGGTTAACAGTGAAACGCATATTAAAATGCCACCCTTTACACGAAGGTGGTGATGATCCTGTCCCACCTAGAAAAAACGACGATAACAGAGAAAATTAACGATGGATTCGCAACGCAATCTTCTATTCATCGCTTTACTGTTCGTTTCTTTCCTGATCTGGCAGCAGTGGGAGGGTGATAAAGTATCACAAAACACCACCACTACTACTCAGGTCTCGCAACAAGCGGACATGCCAAGCAGTGATAGTCTTGCTGTGACTGGTAACAGCAATGAGCAGGCAAAATTGATTACCGTAAAAACTGACGTACTTGATCTTCGTATCAATACTCAGGGCGGTACTATCGATGAGGCTGATTTGTTAGCCTATCCCGCCGAGCTTAATTCAAAAACCCCTTTCCGTTTACTGGAAACTACACCTCAATTCCTGTATCAGGCTCAAAGTGGCTTAATTGGCCCTGATGGTCCAGATCAGAAATCTCGCCCTGTCTACAGTGCCACACAACAAGAATTTATCTTAGGTGAAAACCAAGATGAATTACGTGTACCTATGACTTTTGTGAATGAAGAAGGCGTGAAATTCGTCAAAACCTTTATTCTGAAAAAAGGTCAGTATGACATTGGTATTGAATACAAAGTTGAGAACCCAACAGATAAAACACTGACAATGAACTTTTATGGTCAGTTAAAACAATCTGTTAAGTTACCAGAACACCGTGATACTGGAAGTAGCAACTTTGCGCTACATACCTATCGTGGTGCGGCTTATTCATCAGATGAAACCAACTATAAAAAATATAGCTTTGGTGATATCGAAGATAAAAACCTTTCTATCACAACCAACAATGGTTGGATTGCGATGTTACAACAATACTTCGCAACCGCGTGGATCCCAGCTAAAGATAGTCAGAATAACAACTTCTACTCTATCACTTTAGATAATAAATCTATCGCACTGATTGGTTATAAATCAGCACCTATTACTGTTGCACCAAATAGCACACAGGATATCACTTCAACATTATGGGTCGGGCCTGAGATCCAGTCTGAAATGTCTGCAATCGCACCACATTTAGACCTATCTGTTGACTATGGTTGGTTATGGTTTATCTCTCAGCCACTGTTTAAGCTGCTGAAATTCCTGCACAGCTTTATCGGTAACTGGGGTTTCTCCATCATCATGATCACCTTTATCGTTCGTGGTATTATGTATCCACTCACGAAAGCGCAATACACCTCTATGGCGAAAATGCGTTTACTGCAACCAAAACTGGCGGCACTTCGTGAGCGTATTGGTGATGATAAACAACGTATGAGCCAAGAAATGATGGCGTTATACAAACAAGAGAAAGTTAATCCTCTTGGTGGTTGTTTACCGCTGATTATCCAGATGCCAATCTTCCTTGCCTTATACTATATGTTAATGGGCTCGGTTGAATTACGTCATGCACCATTTATATTATGGATCCAAGACTTATCAGCACAAGATCCGTACTATATCCTGCCATTATTAATGGGTGTGACGATGTTCATCATTCAGAAACTGTCACCAACAGCAGTCACTGATCCGATGCAACAAAAAATTATGACCTTTATGCCGGTTGTATTTACTGTATTCTTCCTGTGGTTCCCATCAGGTCTGGTTCTGTACTATATCGTCAGTAACCTAGTAACCATTATCCAGCAGCAGTTAATCTACCGCGGTCTGGAAAAACGTGGGCTACATAGTAGAGACAAAAAATAAGGTCACATCAGGAAAAACCTCTTCTTTGGTTACATTCAAAGAAAAGTGACATAAAATAGTGAAGGCGGTCTAATAGGCCGCCTTCTGTTTTTTTATTTTTATACGATTAATGATTATTCTGATTAAGCGAGTTCACCATGCATAGCACTGATACTATCGTCGCTCAGGCCACACCTCCTGGAAGAGGCGGTGTTGGTATCCTACGCGTTTCTGGCCCTAAAGCGGCTGTTGTAGCACAAACTATTTTAGGCAAAGTACCTAAGCCACGTTATGCCGACTATCTTCCTTTTCGCAATGAAGATAACTCAGTGCTTGATCAGGGTATCGCCCTTTTCTTCCCTAATCCTAACTCTTTTACGGGTGAAGATGTTTTAGAACTACAAGGCCATGGTGGCCCAATTATTCTCGACTTACTCTTAAAGCGTATTCTACAAATTCCCGGTATCCGTATTGCTAAGCCCGGTGAGTTCTCAGAGCGAGCCTTCTTAAACGATAAACTCGATTTAGCGCAAGCTGAAGCGATTGCCGATTTAATTGATGCCAGTTCAGAGCAAGCAGCACGCTCTGCGATTAACTCTTTACAAGGTGCTTTCTCCTCTCATATTAATGAGATGGTCGAGTCCTTAACCAATTTACGTATCTATGTTGAAGCGGCTATTGATTTCCCTGATGAAGAGATAGACTTTCTTTCTGACGGGGTGATCGAGGGCAAACTCAATACGGTTATCAGTCAATTAGACGATGTTCGTACGCAAGCGCGCCAAGGCAGCCTATTGCGTGAAGGGATGAAAGTCGTCATTGCCGGGCGCCCTAATGCTGGTAAATCAAGCTTATTAAATGCATTAGCGGGAAGAGAAGCGGCCATTGTCACCGATATAGCGGGTACGACACGAGATGTATTACGCGAGCATATCCATATTGATGGTATGCCATTACATATTATCGATACAGCAGGTTTACGTGAAGCCAGTGACGAAGTAGAACGTATTGGTATCGAGCGTGCATGGCAAGAGATTGAGCAAGCAGATAGAGTCCTCTTTATGGTTGATAGTACCACCACCGAGGCGACGACACCGGAAGAGATCTGGCCTGAGTTTATGGCTCGTTTACCTAGCACACTGCCGGTCACCGTTATTCGCAACAAATCAGATTTAACGGGTGAACCTGCCGAGATCACCTCGCAAGGTGACTATCCGATGATCCGTTTATCTGCCCGTGATGGAATGGGCATTGAATTACTACGCTCACACCTTAAAGAAGCCATGGGCTTTAACAGCAATACTGAAGGGGGCTTCTTAGCGCGCCGTCGTCATTTACAAGCATTAAACACAGCCGCTGAACACCTACAACAAGGCTATCAGCAATTGGTTTATGCCAAGTCAGGTGAGCTATTAGCAGAAGAGTTAAGACTTGCTCAACAAGCATTAAGCGAAATTACTGGTGAATTTACATCAGATGATTTATTAGGGCGAATTTTCTCTAGTTTCTGTATTGGGAAGTAACGACCAAACTTTACCTGCTATAGCGTGTAAATATTACTTTACCGGTTATAGCAGGTAATTATAACTCTACACGCTATAACCATTAAATCTTGATCTACACGCTATAACCGGTATATTAGATATTAACGCCTATAACCGGTAGAAGATGATGATCATAATTAATGCCTATCAACTCAGTGTGCATCTAAAAGATGTCCGATTAACAAAAAAACTGTCTCAAAGTAAAGTCGCCCAAAAAGTAGGGATCCGACAAGATACCGTGTCCAATTTTGAACTTAATCCTAATTCCACCAAACTAGAAACCTTTTTCAAACTGCTCTCCGCACTAAATTTAGAGATGGAAATTCATCCTAAAGATGCTAAAAATAATTTAGCACACAAAAGTGAATGGAAAGAGGAGTGGTAAATGGCGAGTCTTGATGTATATATGAATGAATACTATGTGGGCATCTTTACTAAAAAAAGCTCAGGTGCGCATTCATTCCAATATACTGAAGATTGGGTTAATCAACCAGGAAGTCGTCCCATCTCTCTTTCGATGCCATTACAGCTTCAAGAATATCAAGGAGACTGTGTCTATAATTTCTTTGATAATCTGTTACCTGATAATACTGAAATTAGAAATCGTATTGTGAGTCGCTATAATGCGAACTCAAATCAACCCTTTGACCTATTAGCGGCTATCGGTGCAGATACTGTTGGTGCATTAAGGTTACTTCCTAGTGGCAGTACGCCTGCGGATATCAAAAAAATAGAATATCAAAAACTCAATGATATTGAGCTTGAAAAAATTCTACTAGGATATAAATCCAATACTCCACTCGGTATGCTTAAAGAATATACTGATTTCAGAATTTCCATCGCTGGAGCACAAGAAAAAACAGCATTACTTTTAAAAGATAATCATTGGTGTGTGCCACATAATAACACACCAACTACCCATATTATTAAACTGCCAATTGGTGTTATTGAAAGTCATTCTTATACAATGGATTTATCCAATAGTGTAGAAAATGAGTATCTTTGTACCTTAATTGCCAAAGAATTTGATCTTCCCGTCCCCCACTGCTCTATTATTAAAACAAAAAATGTTAAAGCGCTTGCTGTAGAACGTTTTGATAGAAAATATTCATCTGATAAATCGTGGATAATACGTTTACCTCAAGAAGATTTTTGCCAAATTTTAAATATACCTTCTGCGCTAAAATATGAAAATGAAGGAGGGCCTGGCATTATCGATATTATGAAATATTTACTTGGCTCATCAAATGCCGATCAAGATCGTTTTCATTTTATGAAGGCACAAGTGCTATTTTGGCTTTTGGCTGCAACGGATGGACACGCAAAGAATTTTTCTGTTTTTATCAACCAAGAAGGACGTTTCCATCTCACTCCCCTTTATGACATTATGTCCATCTATCCCAATTTCGGAGGACGAGGACTTAATCCACGAGATGCAAAACTTGCTATGGGATTAAAAGCAAGCCGAGGCAAAAAATACGCCATAGAACAAATTTTTCCTCGTCATTTCTACCAAACAGCTGAAGCTGTCGGTTTCGATCCTTCATTAATGAGCGATATTCTTCGTTATTTTTATCAAGAAATGGACGATGTCATACAACGCGTAAAACAGCAATTACCCGAGGATTTTCCTTCTGAGATTAGCAATACAATATTAGATGGAATGAAAGCACGCGCTGTTAGATTAGCTAACATTTAGCCATTTACCTGCTATAGCGTGTAAATATTACTTTACCGGTTATAGCAGGTAAAAATTGCATATATACGATATAAAGTTAGGTAATGCTTTTTTCAAAAAGAGTGTCATAAATTAATTATTTTTATTTCTTATATTATTTATATACTCGATTTTAATTAACCTATTAATAATATATATCAAACAACATACTTGGTTATTTTTTATTTAACGATAAATCTAATAAAGCAATCGTTTACTTTATCTTTTTATTTTTCAATAGATAAATAGATTTCAGATAGCAAAAAATTTGTTATTTAAATGATGATGTTTAATGATCTAAATATAGTAAATCAACTAATGACAATGCTAAACTTCACCTTTAGTTAACAGGGTAAATATCCCCACTACTTTTAAGAGTCTATCGTGAGAACGCTTTATTTTACTGCGCTGACAACAGGCATTCTTTCTGCCATTTGGGCATTTGTTGCAAGCCAATTTGACTTATTAAGTTGGGCTGGTTTTTTAGGTTGCACGGCTTATTTCGCCTACCCTAAAGAAGGTTTTAAAGGCTTAGTCGTGACGATTGCGACTATTATGAGTGGTGTTATTTGGGCATTAGCGATTATTTATGGTAGCCAACTGTTTAATGATAGTGCGATTTTTGGCTACGCCGTCACCGGTGTAATTGCCTTTGTAATGTGTGTGCAAGCTAAAAGCACATTACTGGCTTATATTCCGGGTACTTTTATTGGCGCATGTACTATTTTTGCCGCACAAGGTCATTTAACACAAGCTATCCCTTCACTCATTCTCGGTATTTTATTTGGTTACTCGATGAAAATGAGCGGACTGTGGATCGCGAATAAATCACAGAAGAAAGCCATTTAATCAATTTACCTCACCATAAAAAAGCGGTAACTCTATAGGTTTTATTTCTAGAGCGCCGCTTTCTCTTTTTCACTACTTTCTCCAATGTTTCGCACAGTCCACTAATAAACTTTGCAATTGTAGTTTATGGCTATTTAGGTCAAAAAGGAGGCTAACCGATAAAAATGTAACAAGGAGTATCGCAATGACAACAACACAATCTACTGATTACAATATTATTGTCATGTCAGATCCACAACCTTGGCGTCTAGATCTAGATAATAATGACCCCAATAATGATCAATCCCGTTGGGAAACCACCGTAAAAAGCGTTAGAGACAGTATTCAAGCATTACACCGTGAAAAATCTTTTGCTTTTGGCATTATAAATGGTGACTTAACAGAATTTGGCCGTCGCTCCCAACGTGAGAGTTTTCGTGCACTGTTTGCCCCTTCACCTTTAGGATTTAATACCTATGTTGGACTTGGTAATCACGACTATCAAAACAATGTAGGGGACTGTGCAGAGCCGAGTAATGCCGATTACAGTATGAATGCCTGTGCAAGGGGCATGGTTTTTGATATGCACTACCGTATTGAAGAGTATCGTAATTATGCGACTTCAGGTAATTTTAGATACGATAGTAGCGAATATTCAGGTAGTAAGGCTTACTCTTGGGAATATGGTGATATTCATTTTGTACAATTACAAAACTATCCCACTTATCATGTGGTGCTCGATCACTGGTCAGCTTCAACCATTAATGTCACAGATTCTATTGATTGGTTAGAAAAAGATTTAATTCAGGCCCGAAATAGCAATAAAACCATCATATTAAACTTCCATGATGGAAACCAACACTTCCCAGAAAAATCATCTCAAGAAGAGCTGACCTTCTTTAAATATATGCTAGAACATTACGGGGTAAAAGCGGTATTTGTTGGGCATACCCATTATGTTGGTCAAGATAACCGTTATGGTGGCAGTGAGATCTTCGGCGATGTCCCAGTTTATAATAGTGGTGCGCTATTTAAAGGAGATTATTTAGCCGTAGAAATCCGTGGTACAGAATTATCTATCACTGTTTATAACGGCTTATCAGGTACACCTCAATTAATAGAAAAATGGAATTAAATAATACTACGTCAGAGAAGGAGTCTCTTTTATGCATTTAAATCCGTTAAAAATATCAATAAGCCCTTCGTCACTCCCCTGCACTCAACCTTTAACCTGCATTGAATATGAGGACTTAAAGGATGGGATGTTAGATATGATTAATCGCAACAGTAATATATTACCCACTGTTGTGGATGAATTTAATCAACAAGATCCGCTTAATGCGCCTATTATGGTGGGTGAAGTGGTCGTGGGTCATATCATTGGTCTAATACCTGTTGTTGGGGGAGTACTTTCAAAAATTACTTCCGCGCTTTTTGGCCTCATGAATAAAAATATGAAAGATAGCTCGTTAGCTGAGCAAATTATTGCCCATGTCTCTCGTATTATTGATGCTAAAATCACTGATAACAATATAAAAATCATTAAACTCACCACAGAAGGTATTAGCGACGTTTATCAATTATTTTCAGATTCTCTCGCTCGTTACCTTGACCCCAATGTGCATTATTCAGAAACACAACTACGAGATTTACGGGAACAAGTTCTTAACCGTTTTGATGATGTGATTTCGACAATTATTGCTCAACAACCATTAGTATTAAATTTAGCACAATCAGCAGGATTGCCTTTTTATTGCCACTGTTGCGCACTTTTTGTCGCCGCCCATTGCGATATATTAACCAATAAAGAAAAACTTGCTCTGGAAGAGGATTATTTCAAAAATAATCTAAAAACATTAAGAAACAGCATTGATAAATTTAACGCCAATATTCATAAAGCCATTTATCAGCAGACCTCCCAAGTTTTTAAAGATGATTATAATAAATGTAATACTTTTTTAGTGGGTATCTATACTTCTGGTTTATCTTTCTATCAAACTTGGGTTAAACGTAGTTTTGAAATTGAATTTACAACCCCCTTTGCTCGTTGGAATAGCTTAGAGCTTTATGGAAATGACTATAGCCATGATCCAAAAATCAGTTATTACAAGACTTACGTTGAGATGGGAAAAGATATATTACATAGAACATCCATGCTACAAAGTATTGAATCCTACTCTCATATTGATGCAGTGATCCGTTTAAAACAGAACTACTTAACACCTGAAAAAGAGGTAGATAGTTTTCAATATGAAGGCTGTAATGGCGTGGCAGGAGATAGCCATGATGTTATAAAAAACGACACATTTTTTACCCCAGACAGTCAGAAAGCCTATCTGTCACCAACGCAAATTTTACCCTCCGTTCGCTATATTTCTGACACACCTTGGGGAGGGTTAAAATATATGGTACTTGATGATGTTAACAATAATAGTTTTACTATCGGTCAAGGTAATCGAGATAATAAATCGTATCTTAATATTCCTGGCTACTGCTTTAATGGCGTAAATCTTTATTTAAGTCGTCACAATGGAAAAAGCTGTCAAGCTGACTCAGGAGCTTGGTTAACCGAATCTGCACCTATATTTCGTTTTTATGATGGTTATGCATCCTTACCTCTTGACACTAAAAATCATTTACCCACAGCAAAAAAGAGCTATGAACTCGATTTAAATCATGGGTTTATGACTCAATTAAGCAAAGCTCAATATGGCTATAGTGATATGTTAGTGGGGAAAAATTGTATTTTGTTAAATCACGATGCCTATTTTTGCTTACCATCAGAAGAGCCGATTGGCAAAGTGGGTTTATCACAAAAAATCACCTTGTTATTACAGTGTGCAATTACGCAGGAACAATCATTAGCTATAGTGGCAAGAACGGGCGATGCGACCCAAGGCACTATTATTGGTTCTGCTGAATTTAAGCTCACCACAGATCAAGATAATATTATTTATAAAATAACCCCATTACTTAATCATCCTATTTCCGATAATAAAAGTTATTTTTATACTTATCAAATTGATTTATCTTGTATTTTTAGTCAAGAAGATCAAAAAAATCTCTATTTTCATCTCTATTTTTTTGAGCCTAATACCTTGTTGGCTGATATGACTGTTTTATTCTAATGTTTTATTTCCATAAAATACCTAAGTGTAATATTGACTTAGGTATTTTTTATTCAATTTAATTGAAATTTTAACGAGATAGTTAAAGGATCAGATAAGTTATTAGGTTTCGGGCCAATTGGTTTTACCCGTTTTACCGCGGCAAGTGCAGCATTATCAAGAGATGCCACCCCTGAGGTCTGTTCAAGTGCAACGGATGAAATATAGCCTTCATTGGTTAATGAAAAACGCACAACAACCAGCCCTTCATCTTGCATACGACGAGCTTGCGCAGGATAACGCTTATGACGCTCAATTTCTCGGCGCAATAAACTGATATAGTGATTTTCAGACTCTCCCTGTCCAATACCATTTTCACTTAATGCACGACTGCTCCCAGCCAATGAACTCGCGGTATGCTGTGTTAAGTTTTCTGCTGATGGTTGTGATGTACTTTGAACTATGTTGTGATTTGTTAAATCACGTGGTTTTATAGGTACTGTTTTGTCTACTACTGGCTGTTTTTTTACCTGTTTTATCACTTTAGGTGTTATTGGGGTCGGTTGTTGTTGACGCTTTTTTGCGGGTTGTTTGGGCGCTTCAATAAATTCACCGTTCTCACTTCTTGGTAGTGCAATAGGTGGTTGTTGTGACTCGATCTTTATTCTCGGTTCAATCATGGTAGTAGATTGTTTAGGTGGCGAAAACATCACCTGATAGACCGATAATGTATTTTGCTGTTGCTGATCAATATGGTGCGCACTTTCTGTCATAGACCATGAATTAAGCACCCAACTCAATAAACTGATATAAACTAATGATATCGCAATGAGCCAATAATAAATATTAAGTGGCTGTCTGACAGAAAGTGCCAACATAAATAAAACTCCTATTTTATCCTTGTATTAAAATTGGGCTGTTACACCTAATCGCAAACTTCTTCCTGGTGCCGGCATACCAGAACGGGTCAGCGGATCAATGTAATATTCATTTAATAAATTACTTCCTGTTATTTCAAAAGATAAATTGGGGCTATATTGATAAGTTGCATAAGCATCAATAGTAAATACTTTTGCCCAACGCATCGGATTATTATTTATGCCAAAATAGCTATTAGGTAAATTTTCTTTAAGCCATTTCTCATCTTTATTTTCAACTTCTGATGAATAGAGCCAGCGACTACCTAATTCTAATTTATCATTTAGCCAGCGCGTGCCTAAATGTAGGTTAACTGAGTATTTAGGCTGCATTGAGGTGCGCAAAAATCCGCCAGGGTATCCCCCTGTCATACAGTTTTTAATACCCGATAATCCTGATGCATCAAGCTCATAAAAAGCATTTTCATCACAGACTTTATTTTTATGGCTATACACTAATGCGGTATCAAAGAAAATAAATCCATTATCAAACCGGGCTTGTAACTCTACACCTTCTAATATTTGTTTTTCTAACTGTCTAATTTGCCAATTAGCATCTCTATCAAATACATTTTCAATGTTCGTTTTAAAGTAATTAATTTTAATATCAGCATGGCGCTCTATATTCAACCAATGCGTAAAATCAACAACCACACCAAACTCACTGCTTTTGGCACGCTCTGGCTTTAACTTAAAACCATAATAGCGAGCTTTAGAGCCTGAAAAACCACTGGTATCTTCAAATAAGTTAGGTAAACGCAATTGCTCAGTATAACGGCCATAAAAACGCACCATATCGTTGGCATAAAGGGTGGCAGAGATTAAAGGGGAAAATGCGCCATGCTGATAGCTAGGCTCCAGTGCGTAGGGATCTTGAATATCTTCTGATAGAGAAAATGCCTGAGGATTAATAACATCTTTTTCAAAGCGATAGACTAACTCCCCCGTCACTGGATGAGGGACTTTTTCCTCCATATCAAGAAAACCATTAAGTAAAATATTCTTACTCTTAGATAGCACGCCATTTTCATCAAATAACCAAAGGCTAAACTCTCTTTTCATCGGGATAGCTTTAGCGTTTTTTATTTGCATCTTTCCATGGTTATTACGAAGAAAATCTTCATGCTCCATATCATGCTGTATTCTCTGAAGATATGGCCTAACTATCTGCTCCTTGATTTCCTCTAGCAAAGCGCCACCTTCAGGGTAAACTAAATCCGCTTGTTGAAAGTCTCTAATTTTTTTACTCAGCTCAGCAGAATTTCGGTAATTTTTTAACTCGTCAGGTAAAGTATCGACATCAATTTTATTAACCGCGCGATAGAGTAAATACTCTTCTGGCGTTAATACTCGTCGATAAGAGATCAGATAACCGCGGATAGGGGCTGTTTTCTCGTAATTTTTAACCCTATTCTTCCGTTTATTATTTAAAAAGGTATCCGTCAGATGATAGTAATGATATTTACCGCCAATATTCATCGCAAACCAGGGTAATGGTTTCCAATCTGTGGCTAACGCTAAATTGACTTCATGACGTTGCCCTGCTCGCCCCTCGGTCACGAAATCAAAACCCATGGGAAGTTCAAGCTCATGACTATCTAATTTTTCCAATTGATATTGACCGGAAAAAGAAATAGAAAACTGAGGTGATAATTTAAATAACGATGAAAAATCAACACCATAACGATTATTATCTTGATATAGAGAAGCTGTATCTAAAAAACGAGTATCAGTGTCATAACTCATACCACTTTCAGATTTTGATTTCATAAATAAATATCGATCAAAATCATTAGTTATATCTCTATTCTTAGGTTGTCGAGGTGCTCCTCCTCGAGTATTAGTATTTCCTGTCGTTAAATTGCCCCATAAACGCAGTAATAAATCTGTTTTTTTATCTTCTGGTTTATATTGATAAGTTAATATGCCTGCTTGTTGTGTAATATTTGCCAAAGGCCATTGATTAACTAAATTTTCTTCATAACGAGCCCAACTTAAACGTAATGGCATAATATCGCCAAATAATAAATCGGTGTATCGATAATTAATGGAGAAACGATGCGCTTGTTGTGGAAATAGAGTTCCTTTTACTAAAAAAGAGCGGTTACGATTAGATGTATTTGGCACTTCATTACCAGGTCGATAAATATGAGCAATAAAAGGCACATAAGGTGTTAACCTGAATTTATGATCTGTAGCATGTATCTCATGCATGTAATCTGTTTTAAGATAATCGTCTTTATTTCTTTTACCTGCTAAATAATTTCCCTTTTCACGTAATGCATATGCAAAGAGTAAATTAAATTTTTCATTCTCAAATCCTATTCCAATACGAAACGCATAGTCATTAAACTTTAAATCTTTATTTTTTTCAGGTGTTATTTCTAATGCGGGATCAGTTAAAAAAGAATATTTATGATAGAATTTTGGATAATTACGATAATCTTCAATCATATTGATATAAATATCTTTATAGCCTGTGGCATTATTACTAATATCCCCTTTAAAATTAATACCAAAAGACTCACCAATGGGCACAATATCACGTATATCTAATGTTTTAATGGCAACCCCTCCGCCAATCCCTGTTTTTATATTAGGATTAAGTGAAGGACCTTTTTCTATATAGATACTGCTTATCAAATTTGAATCAATATAGTTACGATTAGATGCACCGCTATAACCACGATAAACCGTAATCGCCTGCTCAGTACCATCCACAGTAACGGGGATACGCCCTTGGCCTTGAATACCACGAATATTCGGATCCAATGCTCCTCCATTACGGGCTTCACCACTATAAACACCTATCGCGCTTTTAAATAAATCTGCAGGCGATACCCCTTGATAACGTTCAATAAGGGCTTTACCTAAATAAATATTAGCCACATCCTTTTCATAGACTTGAGCATAACCTTGTTGATCTTTTTCTAAATTATCTGCAACCTGAATTTGTCCAAGATCGGTTGTATTATCCTTCGTCTTGGAATAACTATTGAGAGAAAATAAGGAGAGTGAAACCATCATGGAGACTAACGTACGTTTGTGAAAAAGCACTACATGCATTGTGTTACCTACTTAATTAATAAAGAAGTCATGCATTAAATTAATTAAAATTGTTTTTCTAATTTAAATAAGACTTCATGCTGCTGATATTGATATAACCAATCCACATTGCTTAATCTACGGGTATAACTTAATTCTATTGCTGGATAAAAACCCCAGATAATAGGTGCTTTATTTTTAATAGTTGTTGTAAAAACAAAGCCATTATCTTCTCTTTTCTTATTTAATAATGGATTATAATTATTAAAACTTTTAAATTGATATTGTAAAGAAAGAGAAACTTGCCAATTTTTTGGTAATAAGTAATAAACACCCGTTTTTATATCATATTGCTGATAATTTAATAAAGTATTTTTTTTACGACTACTATAATAGTTTAATTGATTAACTAATTGAACATTCTCTGCTAATGTATAGTAATAGCTAATAGCATATAGCTGCTTATGATTATTTAAGTTTATTAATTCTTTATTATATTTCTTTATATAATAATTTATAGATAAATTAATAGAATGATATTTATTAATAGAGAAAAATAGCCCGGTATATACCCCAATAGATTGATACTCAAACGCCTTTTTAGGTGATTTTATTTCATAATAAGGAGATAAGGTCCACCGATAATCCTTTTTTTGGTACTGATAACTTAATTGAGTATATAAATGTGTAAAATTAGCTTGTTTATATGCAAAATAATCACGGTAGCGTGCTGAAAAATAGCCTGATAGGGTATTATTAGCGTAAATAAAAGTGGGCTGATAGAAAGAAAAAAGATGACTAACCCCCATCGATGCTATAGGTTGAGCGCCTTTTCTGGTCATGATGACTTGCGTTGATTGCGAAACAATTTGCTCATCAAGATAAGGTGCATGATTAATATTATCATCATAAAAAAAACTGATTTGATAAAAACGCCTAGCTTTAAAATAATCGTTAAGCTGTTTCTGATAATAGATAATTGCTTGATTAATGGCAGGTGATAATCCCGATAAACGACTTAATTGATTTAGCTGGTATTGTGCTTTTTTATATTCTCCTTGAGAAAAGTAGAGCTGAATTAGACCTGTTTGTGCCGGAATAAAATCTGCTTGCTGCTTAAGTTGCTGCTGATAATAAAATTCAGCTTGTAAGAAATTACCATTCTTCTGTGCTAATAGTGCTTGAGCATAATAGACTAATAAAGTTTCGTGTAATGGTAATTGCTGATAATTAACTAATAGTTTTTCCGCTTGATACCACTGCTGTTGCTGTAAATGGTGATACAGTTGTTGACCTAATTGAGCGACCTTCTCTTTATTAAGCTGCTCTTGATTAGGTTGTGTTGCCGCCCCCTGTGACGAATGAAATAAGATATTAATAATAAATAATGACTTTATTAGCCTTTGATAATAACGCATGGTTTATCCTTATAATAACAATAGATCTATTCCTTACAATCCGTTTTTTAAGGCAAAAAAAAACAGATAACCGTATATTTGATTATCTGTTGCTAAAAACTAGCTTAATGACCACTAATACCACGTATGTAAAAGGACTAAATTGTTTTTAAGCTCCGAACTTAAAACCTAACGTTAAGAGGCTTCTGCACTATCTGTTACGCTATCTGTTGCAGTATCTACTTCAGCACTATTTTTGCTTCCTCCAAAACCAATATCTTTAGTATGATCGGTGTGGAAGACGACAATACCAGCCAATGTTTCAGCATTTTCACCAAAGAACGCCCCTTCAACAATACCGGATGTGGTATCTTCTTTTGCATCTGCAGAGAAAGTTACTTGGTTATTTGCGGTATAAATATTGCCACGTTCTAACTCGACAGTACGTAGGCTATTAGCCAGTGAACCACCAATTGTCTTTTGTGAAAAATCAACATCAAAAGTACCAGACAGTAAATTATCACCACTATATTGACTGATACCTGTTACGGTATAAGTTGCACTGTCTGTCGGTAGCGTACTAGTAACCTCTTTACCTACATAATAAGACTGATGAGTGATATCTGTAACAGAGGCTGTTTTTGCCCAAGTACCAAAATAGACATTGGCATCAGTCACCTGTGAAAAATGAAAAACGCCAAGATTATTATGATGATGATTAGATTGGACAGTATAAACACCATGGCTATCCGCCCCACCACTCATATTATTTGGTGTTAATGACGCAAAACCAATTTTTTTACCCCCATATAGATTAGAAATACCAACACCCGGCTCCCCACCTGCTGATTGATGAGGGCCATGAGTCACGGGATCACTCGCCCCCACACTCATGGTGGTTAAAGGGCCACTTTGATTAGAATGGATTTCTGCTTGTGCCATACTTATGCTAGATAAAACAAATAGAGTACCCGTAAAAATGTTTATTTTTTTCATAATAACTTCCTTATTATTTATTACATAAGATCATAATTTATTATCACTAATAAATTATCCATGAGAGAGATATTTTAATTCTCTCTTTCTTACTCAATATTAAAACAAGGCAAGTACCTTTCTTGAGTTGACTGCCCTTTGATATTAAACATTCTTATTTTATTGTAAATAGATCTTTTAAAGCACGCTAATTCCCATTAAATACATTTAACAAAACAAAAATCATTTAACTTAATGTTTTAAATTATTTTTTATCATAAAGCTTAAATAAAACCTTTATAAACTTATGTTTATTTTTTGTGAGAGTGATCTCAGTTGATTATTCCTATTTATTTTAAAACTAATTAATATTTAATAGAGACTAAAAATTGAAATAGAATATTTATATTAAAAGAAATAAAGAAAGCTAATTGTTTATTTAATATCAATTTTTTCAGTAATTATTTTAATAAAAAGATCACGTTCTTTATTTTTAATATTACTATTCCAAATTACACCAATTTTCCATTGTGTGTATAACCCAGATAGAGGTAACAATGTGACTCTTTGTTTATCACAAATTAATTGCGCGCTTTTAGGCACTAATGCTATCCCTAACCCAGCTGCAACTAGCGCTAATTGGGTCTGAATATCTTGAGATTGCTGTAATAAACGCGGTGCTAGTTTATGCTGTTGTAAAAAAGCATGTATCTGCTGATACAGTTTTTTCCCTTTTTCTGGAGCAAGTAGAATAAGCCCTAATGAGTCGAAATAATGTAATGGGTTATAATCTGCCTCCAACACCGTAATATGTTGTGTTGCAATAGCTAACATCAGTTGCTCTTGTGTCAACGCTATCCCTTGTAAAGGGGGCATAACGGGTAAACGAGAAAAAGCCACATCAAGTTCACCCATTAATAATTTTTCTTCCATTTTATGAGAAGACATATCATCAATATTGACACTAATATTTGGCTCAATTTGATTAAATTTCGCCAATAGTGAAGTAATAAAACTTAATGATGACAGACCGAATCCCGCATAAAGTGAGACTTTTTGTGGCTCAACTAATTGACGAGCTTGTTTTTCTAAAATATGGGATTCCCGTAATACTACTTGAGCTTGATTGAGTAAATATTGTCCTTCTTGCGTGAGCTTTGCACCATGGCGACCACGCTCAAACAACACGATATCCAGTTGTGATTCCAACGTTTTAATCTGTTTAGTTAATGCGGGTTGGCTAATACAAAGCTGTTTGGAAGCTTCACCAAAGTGCCCTGTATCAGCTAACACCACAAAAGCATTTAATAAACGTGTATCCATTATTTATCATCAAACCTATATTAGTTTCTTTTATTATTCTAACATAAAATAAATTAGTAAAATTAATATTAGGTGTTAATCTTTTGCCTGATAAATAATTATGCTCTTTTTATAATTATCTCTATTAGTCTTTGTTACCAAAACGAACGGAAATCGGATCTTGTTCATTACCTTGTCGAGTGGTGAGGATCTGATATAGCTCTGGTCTTCTGCCCGTTAACCAGCGTCTCCCTGTTGATTCAGGCAAAAGCGTTAAATCAATATCCGTGACGACCATATCGTCTTCTATCGCACAGCTTTCTTTTACAATACGTCCATAAGGATCGATAACCATCGCATTACCCGTTCTCACCTCTTCTTCATCACGCCCAACCCCATTACTGAAGATGATAAACATACCATTATCGTGAGCTCTAGCAGGTAACCAGCGCATTAGCCATCCTTTGCCATGTTCACCTTGAAAAGCAGCTTGTAACGCTTGTGGATCTTGCTGACGATTTTCCCACAACGCCATTGGAATAGGTTTCATGCTGTGTGGACTACGAGAGTGGGTTCCGCCAGTTTGATGAGGAGCCAATAAAATATCTGCCCCTAATAACGCCGTCGCCCGTGCGTTCTCAACTAAATTATTATCCCAGCAAATTAAAATACCCATTTTAATCCCCCATGGGGTATCAAATACGGTGTATTGATCTCCGCTACAAATAACCGGATGTTCAAATGCATGCAATTTACGATGTTTTTGTAATGAACCATCAGGCATACAAACAACCCAAGTATTATACAAATTATTATTGTTATCCCGTTCAATTAATCCAACACCAATAGCCATTGCATACTGTTGTGCTTTTTGTTTAATGGATTTTAATGATGCGCTATCAGCCAGTTTTTCACTTAATGCATAAACCTGTTGCGCCGGTAATTTAGGGACATGCCAGTATCCCGTGATACACATTTCAGGAAATACTAGAAGATTCACTTTTTCACTGGCAGCCATCTCAATAAACTGATGTATTTTGGCTAAATTATAATCTTTATCATTAGCCTTATGTTGTAGTTGTACGCTTGCAACACGTAATGTCGTTAATGGGTTCATAAACGGTTACCTCTACACTGTCTTATTTATCACCTTTTCACCTTTATTATCTAAACGTTTTTTTTGTCCAAAATATAATCAATTATTTTCTGTTTTTAATAACCTTTTGGAATGGAAAGGGATAAGCATCAGAAATGGCACGCTGTTATAGCGTTATTTTACGGAATAACACCCTAGTTTTCTGGCATCATAATAGTAATAAAAAGGAGTATTTATGTTGGCTAGAGCCTTGTTTATCCCTCTTTCATTCCCTTTACTCGCCTTATCTTGCTATTGTTGGGCAGGAAATGGTCTGGTGGATAGAACATGGACAGCTTCAGGAATGGATAGCTATAGTTATCGCCAAGCGCTAAGGCAACCAACGGTTGGCTCACGTTATACTCTTTTTAATATTACACCCGATATGCCAACGCCAGGTGGTACGAGTCCTGTTGGTACTAAAGGAATTCGCTATATTGCGATGAAATATGGCCCTTATGGGCAACCTGAACACTATAAAACCTACCAAGTGATGTTCTCTCACTATTCCACCACCACCACACGTAAAGTTCGTTATTTAGGTGAGTTATATACCGTTGTAGGTGATATTTATTTAATCGATCCTGCTGCTACCACCAATGAATGGCAACGCGGTCGTAGCCAAATAGTTGAAGAGTATTATGAGATTTTAGATACACATGGAAATAGGACAGGCAAAGGATTGCGTTTTAACCGCTGGGATAGACCTATAAATATAACAAATTGGTCTACATATTAATATATATTTAATTTCTCATCTTTTTATTAATTCTCTCTTAATGTCAATATTGCTTTCTCTTCTATAATAGTTTTTTTATTCTATAAAGCTTATCTAGAAAGCCATTGATTCTATATAAAAAAATGATAATACAACAAAGAATATATCTGTATTCTTTTGTATTTTTGTTTTCTATAAATACATAAAAACATTAAGGCTAAATTAATAAAAAATTAATTTCTCCTAAGGCAAAATTATATAAATAAAAATTTATATTTATCTTACTTAAATATTTAAAATAAACAGTTGCATATGAAAATTTTAGAATATTATTTCAAACAATTACGCACGCTCGCACAGCCAGATCGTGTTTATCTAAAAAATAAATTTATTCGTAACTTAGGTTATCAACCTAATTTTCGCCACCCCATGTCATTGAATGAAAAAATCAATGCACGTATGTTATTTGATAGAGATCCTATCTATACACGCTTAGCAGATAAAATCAGTGTCAGGGAGTATGTAAAAGAAAAGATAGGCGAAAAATATCTGGTCAAAATCCTTAATACTTATCGCCATCCAAATGAAATCGAACTTAATACACTACCTAACCGTTTCGTATTAAAATGTAATCATGACAGTGGCAGTACTATTATTTGCCTTGATAAATCTCAATTTGATTTGGAGATGGCAAAAAAGAAACTTAATTTTCATTTAAAGAGAAATCTCTACCACGTTACTCGTGAATGGCATTATAAAAATATTAGTGCGCAAATTATCTGTGAAGAGTATATCGACCTTTTTGATACTCAATGTCCGATGATCCCAACCACATGCCGTATCCACTGTTTTCATGGTCAGCCTCATTATGCGGAAATTGATATTTCGGATACAAAGGGATGCGAGTATATCAATGTTTATGATACACAATGGCAATTACAGCCTTTTACTTTAGAAGATCCCAATACCCCAGAATATATTGAAAAACCGCTACAATTTGACAATATGCTCACATTAGCCAACAAATTAGCTAACGGTTTTGCCTATTGTCGGGTCGATTTTTTAATGTCAGAAACCACACTACTGTTTAGTGAAATGACCTTTACCCCCAATGCGGGGCGCATTCCCATTAAACCAAAAGAGTGGGACTATAAATTAGGTGAACTATGGACACCTATTGCTTCTTAACAAAAGGTATATGTATATCATGAATATATTTATCACCGATTTTTACCATCGCAACGATTTGTTAGATAAAGCAGAAGCCATGATAGCCAACCATTGGCCTGCTTTTATGATGGGAACTTCTGTTGATGATAGCTATTGGGAACGCTTATATGATGTGCCTTTTTCCCATTACCAATTTATGGCGGTATTAAAAACGCAAACAGAAGAAAAGGTTATTGGTGTAATTAACTCCATTGCGTTACCTTGGCAAACCAACTCTCTCAACGATTTACCAGATGAAGGTTGGGATCGTGTTTTTCAGCTAGGCATGGAGGCTGAAGAACAACAATTACCTTGCCATCTTATTTCTGCTTTGTCGGTTACTATCGATCATCATTATCGGGGGAAAGGTATTGCTCAACGCTTAATTAATACCTTAAAGGAGCATGCAAAAAAACAAGGTTACCTCGGTGTTGCTGTACCTGTACGCCCTACATTAAAACATTGTTATCCATTGCACTCTTTTGCTGAATATTGCCAATGGAAAAACGATAATGATGAGCCCTTTGATCCTTGGATACGTACACATTGGCGCTTAGGTGCCACCACGATCAAAATTGCCCCACAGTCTATGAAAATTGAAGCACCGACAGAAAAATGGCAACAATGGACTTCATTACGATTTCCTGTCAGTGGTGACTACACCATTCCTATGGGGCTGGCACCGTTAAATATCGATATTCAACGTCAATATGGTGTCTATCTGGAACCCAACCTTTGGATGTTTCACCACATACGTTAATCAGTGAGTCGTTGTGGATGAGTAAAAACAGTTGCTCTTCCACGGCGACAAAAACCCACCAGCGTCAAATTATATTGATTCGCCACTTCAACGGCGAGTGAGGTAGCAGCGGAAACCGCAAATAAAATTTCGGCACCACACATTGCTGATTTTTGCACCATTTCATAACTTGCACGACTTGATACTAATATTGCACCCTCTGTCCACTTTTGTTGTGTTTTTAAGCCAATCAACTTATCAAGAGCTACATGGCGCCCGACATCTTCGCAACCGCCTTGTAATTGCCCCTCAGGAGATAGCCAAGCTGCGGCATGAGTACATCCTGTTAGCTCGCCAATTTCCTGTACGGTTTTTAGTTGCTCGAGTGCGTTATCAAGCAAAGAGAGTGAAAATGTTTGTGTAAAAGGTAATGGCGCTATAGGGCGAAAAATTTCTGCTAATTGTTCTGTACCACAAATACCGCATCCGGTGCGCCCCGCCATACTACGACGTCGCTCTTTTAATTGCATAAAGCGCCGACTTGATAATTCTATTTGTACTTCTGTGCCACCATGGCAACTTTCAACGATTTCAATACTGCGAATTTCGTTAGAAGATCCTATAATGCCTTCAGATAAGGAAAATCCGACAGCAAATAACTCTAAATTTTTAGGGCTTGCCATCATAACAACGTGAGATATTCCGTTGTACACTAATGCAACTGGAACTTCGAGTGCAATATAATCCTGCTCTGCTTGGTTAAGGGAGCCTTTGTGTTGCACAGTTGTTTGATCTATGCCAACAATTACACGTTTAGTTAACAAGTTTGTCGATTTTGTTTCATCCATAAGATGAATTCCTAATTTTATTAATACATAATAACAATACGGGTAAAACGATTTTACACTACCTATCAGGCAATGAACCTGATCCTATTAAGGATAATAGGAATAAAAAAACAATCAGCTCCTGTTTTCGTGAAGAAAATCAGAGTCAGTAAAAGCAATGTATGATGAGGAGAGACCCCATGCAGGTCAGCAGAAGACAGTTCTTTAAGATCTGTGCTGGCGGTATGGCAGGTACTACAGCGGCTGCCTTAGGTTTTGCACCCGCTGTTGCGTTAGCAGGCTCACGTCAGTATAAATTACTGCGTGCCCGTGAAACTCGCAATACCTGTACGTACTGTTCTGTCGGTTGTGGACTATTAATGTATAGTCTGGGCGATGGCGCGAAAAACGCAAAAGAAACCATATTCCATATTGAAGGTGATCCTGACCACCCAGTAAACCGTGGTGCACTTTGTCCTAAAGGTGCTGGTCTCGTTGATTTTATCCATAGTAAAGGCCGTTTACAATATCCTGAATATCGTGCTCCCGGCTCAGATAAATGGGTAAAACTTTCATGGGAAGAGACCTTTGATCGTATCGCACGCTTAATGAAAAAAGATCGCGATGCCAACTTCGAAAAATTCAATAAAGAAGGTGTTGAAGTAAACCGTTGGTTATCAACGGGGATGCTTTGTGCCTCCGCAGCAAGTAACGAAACAGGCTTTTTGACCCAGAAATTCTCAAGAGCACTTGGGATGCTGGCTGTCGACAACCAAGCGCGTGTCTGACACGGACCAACGGTAGCAAGTCTTGCTCCAACATTTGGTCGCGGTGCGATGACCAACCACTGGGTTGATATGAAAAATGCCAACCTTATCGTCGTTATGGGCGGTAATGCGGCTGAAGCACACCCTGTCGGTTTCCGCTGGGCAATGGAAGCTAAAATCCATAATAAAGCCAAGTTAATTGTGATTGATCCTCGCTTCACACGTACTGCGTCTGTTGCGGATTTCTATACGCCTATTCGTTCAGGTACAGATATCACCTTCTTATCGGGGGTTATCTTATATCTGCTCGAAAATAAAAAATATCAAAAAGAGTACGTTGAGGCTTATACCAATGCCAGCTTGATTGTGCGCGAAGATTACCATTTTGATGATGGTCTCTTTAGTGGTTACGATCCTGAAAAACGTCAATATGATAAAACCACTTGGAATTACGAGATGGATGAAAATGGTTTCGCTAAACGCGACACCACGCTTCAACATCCTCGTTGTGTCTGGAATCTATTAAAAGAACACGTTAGTCGCTACACACCTGATGTGGTCACTCAGATTTGCGGTACACCAAAAGAAGATTTCTTAAAAGTCTGTGAATATATTGCTGAAACAGCAGCGAAAGATAAAACAGCCTCTTTCCTGTATGCATTAGGCTGGACTCAACACACTGTTGGTGCACAAAACATTCGTACTATGGCGATGATCCAATTACTGTTAGGTAATATGGGTATGGCAGGTGGCGGTGTTAATGCTCTACGTGGTCACTCTAATATTCAAGGCTTAACAGATCTTGGTCTGTTATCACAAAGCTTACCGGGTTACCTAACCTTGCCTTCTGAAAAGCAAACATCGTTAGAAACCTATTTAGCAGCCAATACGCCAAAACCGACCGTCCAAGGGCAGGTTAACTACTGGGGTAACTATCCTAAATTCTTCGTCAGTATGATGAAGACATTTTATGGTGATCATGCTCAACGTGATAACGATTGGGGATTCTCACTATTACCTAAATGGGATAAACCATACGACGTTCTGCAATATTTCGAAATGATGGATAAAGGTGAAGTCAATGGCTATATCTGCCAAGGCTTTAACCCTGTAGCTTCATTCCCGAATAAGAACAAAGTGATCCGTTCATTATCAAAACTGAAATTCCTTATCACCATGGATCCGTTAAATACAGAAACATCTTGTTTCTGGCAAAACCACGGTGAAGAGAATGATGTGAAAACAGCAGATATCCAAACTGAAGTTTTCCGTCTACCTACGACTTGTTTTGCTGAAGAGAACGGCTCTATTGTTAACTCAGGACGCTGGTTACAATGGCACTGGAAAGGTGCTGATGCCCCAGGAATTGCACTGCCTGATGGTGAAATTCTCTCAGGTATTTTCCATCGTTTACGCCAACTTTATAAAGAAGAAGGTGGCGCAATGCCTGAGCAGGTGTTGAATATGACTTGGGATTACTTTGATCCTAATAATCCAACATCTGAAGAAGTGGCTCAAGAGAGCAATGGTAAAGCCCTTGTCGACTTAAAAGACGCTGATGGCAATATCATTTTGAAGAAAGGTCAGCAACTAAGCTCATTTGCTCAGTTACGTGATGATGGTACAACGGCAAGTGGCTGTTGGATCTTCGCGGGTAGCTGGACAGAAAACGGCAACCAAATGGCTAACCGTGATAACTCAGACCCATCAGGTTTGGGTAACACATTAGGTTGGGCGTGGGCATGGCCTTTAAACCGTCGCATTATTTACAACCGTGCATCAGCAGATCCACAAGGTCAACCATGGGATCCAAAACGCAAGTTAATCGAATGGGATGGTAGCAAATGGACAGGTATTGATGTACCTGACTATAGCAATGCCGCACCAGGCTCTGATGTTGGTCCATTTATTATGCAACCTGAAGGTATGGGGCGTTTATTCGCTATCGACAAGATGGCAGAAGGTCCATTCCCTGAACACTATGAGCCAATTGAAACCCCATTAGGTACCAACCCACTGCATCCAAATGTTGTTTCAAACCCAGCAGCACGTGTGTTTAAAGATGACTGGGAAGAGATGGGTAAAGCAGAAGAGTTCCCATATGTAGGTACGACTTACCGTCTGACTGAGCATTTCCACTTCTGGACAAAACATGCGCTGTTAAATGCCATTATTCAGCCTCAACAATTTATCGAAATCGGTGAACGGTTAGCGGCAGAAAAAGGTATTTCTCAAGGTGACACCGTTAAAGTCAGTTCCAAACGTGGTTACATTAAAGCAAAAGCTGTAGTGACCAAACGTATTAGAACACTTGATGTTGATGGTCGCAAAGTGGATACCATTGGTATTCCGATCCACTGGGGTTTTGAAGGGGTTGCGGTTAAAGGCTTTATTGCTAATACCCTAACGCCATTCGTCGGTGATGCAAATACACAAACGCCAGAATTTAAAGCGTTCCTTGTTAATGTGGAAAAGGTGTAAGGAGATAAATTATGTCACTGCAATCACAAGACATTATTCGTCGCTCTGCCACCAATTCCCTTACTCCCGCACCACAAGTGCGGGATTACAAGGAAGAAGTGGCAAAACTTATCGACGTTACCACCTGTATTGGTTGTAAAGCCTGTCAGGTTGCTTGTTCTGAATGGAACGATATCCGCGATAAAATTGGTACTAACGTCGGTGTTTATGACAACCCAACGGACTTAACGGCTAAATCATGGACAGTGATGCGTTTCTCTGAAGTTGAAGAGAATGGCAAATTGGAATGGTTGATCCGTAAAGATGGTTGTATGCATTGTGCTGATCCGGGCTGTTTAAAAGCATGTCCTGCAGAAGGCGCTATCATTCAATATGCTAACGGTATTGTGGACTTCCAATCTGAGCACTGTATCGGATGTGGTTACTGTATTGCTGGTTGTCCTTTTAACGTACCGCGTATTAATGAAGAAGATAACCGTGCTTATAAATGCACCTTGTGTGTAGACCGTGTTGAAGTGGGTCAAGAGCCGGCTTGTGTTAAAACCTGTCCGACTGGTGCTATCCATTTTGGCTCAAAAGAGTCGATGATTAATCTTGCCAATGAACGTGTTACAGAGTTACAAACTCGTGGTTATGACAACGCTGGACTCTACGATCCACAAGGCGTTGGTGGCACACACGTTATGTACGTGCTTCATCACGCGGATAAACCCAACCTGTACCATGGTTTACCAGAAAACCCAGAAATTAGCTCAACGGTTAAATTCTGGAAAGGTATTTGGAAACCATTAGCGGCGGTTGGTTTTGCTGCTACATTTGCAGGTGCTATCTTCCACTACTTAGGTGTTGGCCCTAACCGCACCACCGAAGAAGATGAAGAAGCGGCACAAAAAGAGATGGAAGCATCTTCTAAAACACAGACCTCTGTGAATAAGGAGGAGCAAAAATGATGAAGAAGAAAGGTGATAAAATTCTTCGCCATACCGCATCAGAGCGAATTAATCACTGGGTTGTTGTGATTGTATTTCTATTCACAGCCATCAGTGGTTTGGGTTTCTTCTTCCCATCTCTGAACTGGTTTATGAACATTTTAGGTACGCCTCAACTGTCACGTTTACTTCACCCATTTGTGGGGAGTGCGATGGCGATTTTGTTTATCTTTATGTTCTTCAGATACCTGAAGTACAACTTTATTGATAAAGATGACTTAGTTTGGGCTAAAAATATTCATAAAGTGCTAAAAAATGAAGAAGCGGGTGATATTGGTCACTATAACTTAGGTCAGAAAGGCATTTACTGGGCATTATCTATCAGTTTGATCCTGCTGACGGTCAGTGGCATCATCATCTGGCGTCCTTATTTTGCTGAATATTTCTCCATTCCGGTGATTCGTATTGCATTGCTGGTGCACTCATTTGCCGCAATCTTACTAATTATTACCGTTATCGTTCACGCTTATGCAGCGTTTTGGGTGAAAGGCTCAATTCGTAGCATGGTTGAAGGTTGGGTGACTCGCGGTTGGGCGAAAAAACACCATCCTCGCTGGTATCGTGAAGTACTGGAAGAAGAGAAAAAAGAAGCCGAAAAGCAGTCACAGAAATAATGCACTAACGCTAATTTGCTGAACAAACGGAGGCTGACTGTTGCCTCCGTTTTTATTTTATTTACCCGATCATCTTCAAGCGTAAATAAACAAGAAATTGACTATATCCTTACCTGCTGTCATGGCTTCAAGTAAAAATTTGCATTATTCTGATGCCAATATTTGTAGGTAATACACTATGAAGGAAGATAGAACGTTATGAGTATTCGCATCGTTCCTAAAGAGCAATTAGGTAAAGAGCCATCAGAAAAAAGCATCAGCTTTATTCCACCGGTGTTATTCCCTAATTTAAAAAACCTCTACCAACGTCGTGCTGAACGTTTTCAAGCATTAGCCAAAGACAATCCTTTCGCTGATTATCTTGAATTTGCTGCCGAAATTGCCTTAGCACAAGAAAAAGCATTACATGATAACCCGCTTGAATTAGATTTAACCCCGTTACTTTCTCAACAAACGGGTATAGCGCCGTTAGATAAAAAGACCTTTAAGCGTAGTAAGCATTGGCATGCATTACTCGCCTCAATCATTGCGGAATTACAATCCGTTGTACCTGAAAGTGCTAAAATTGCCTTAGAAAATCTCTCTAAAGCCTCTGAAACCGAATTAGAAGAGATGGCAACAGCACTATTAAACGATGAATACTCAAAAGTTTCCGCTGATAAATCAGTGTTTATTTGGGCGGCATTATCACTTTACTGGGCGCAACTGGCGGCAAACATTCCCGGTAAAGCGAAAACAGAATATGGCGAAAATCGCCAATTTTGCCCCGTTTGTAACAGTATGCCTGTATCGAGTATGGTACAAATTGGCACCACTCAAGGACTGCGTTATTTACACTGTAATTTATGTGAAACCGAATGGCACGTGGTACGTATAAAATGTACTAATTGTGAACTAACGGGCAAATTAAATTACTGGTCTCTTGATAGTGAAAATGCGCCAGTCAAAGCAGAAAGCTGTGGCGATTGTGGTAGTTATTTAAAAATTTTATACCAAGAAAAAGATGCTAACGTCGATGCTGTAGCTGACGATTTAGCCTCCCTTATTCTTGATGCAAAAATGGAAGAAGAAGGTTTTGCACGCAGTAGTATTAACCCCCTTCTATTCCCCAATGAATAATAATTAGGTATTAACATGACACATGATACGCGTTCACTTTACAGTCAACTGTCATCGATAGACAGTTTGCTCCATCAGGCTGACATTCAAACTTTAGTTGATGGTTATGGGCAGACCTTTATCGTTGAACATTTACGCAAACTACAAGAAGAAGCGCGTATCATTATTCGACAAAATAATCAGTTACCGCAATGGCATGATAATTGGGCGGAAGAATTAAAAAATCGTATTGCATTACAACGAAAAGCCGCCATAAAACCGGTTTTTAATTTAACAGGGACGGTATTACACACCAATTTAGGTCGTGCGTTAATGGCAGAGTCAGCGATTGAAGCGGTAAGCCAAGTCATGCGCTCTCCGGCAACATTAGAATACTCCCTTGATGGTGCTTCTCGAGGACATCGTGATCGAGCTATTGCCGATCTGTTATGTGAATTAACTGGCGCCGAAGATGCTTGTATTGTTAATAATAATGCAGCTGCCGTTTTATTAATGCTGGCCACCGTCGCACCAGATAAAGAAGTGGTTGTTTCTCGTGGCGAATTAGTTGAAATCGGCGGTGCTTTTCGTATTCCTGATGTGATGTGCCAAGCGGGATGTCGTTTAAAAGAGGTGGGAACCACTAACCGTACCCATCTAAAAGATTACCGTAATGCGATTAACGAAAATACTGGGTTGCTAATGAAAGTTCATACCAGCAACTACAGCATTCAAGGCTTTACCGCTGAAGTTGAAGGTACACAACTTGCTGCGCTGGGTAAAGAGATGAATTTACCCACCGCCATAGACTTAGGCAGTGGCTCTATGACCAATTTGGCTGCACTGGGTTTACCTAGCGAGCCGATGCCACAGGACTATTTGCAACAGGGTATAGATTTAGTCACTTTTTCAGGAGATAAACTATTAGGTGGCCCACAAGCAGGAATTATTCTAGGTAAAAAAGCGTGGATAGAAGCCATCCAACATCACCCTCTAAAACGAGCGTTACGTGTCGATAAAATGACATTGGCAGCATTAGATGCCACCTTAAGACTTTATCAACAACCTGAAAAAATGATCAAGGATATCCCGACATTACGTTTACTCACTCGTACACAAACCGAAATTCATGATATGGCGCAACGGTTACTTCCTCATTTTCAGGCATATTATGGCGATAACTACCATATCACAATATCCTCATGTGCTTCGCAAATAGGAAGTGGCTCGTTACCGATTGAAAGCTTACCCAGTGCAGCCCTTACCTTTGCTGCCAAAGATGGGAAAGGAAGTCAATTAGATGCCCTTGCGGCACATTGGCGTAACCTAGAAAAACCTATTATCGGCCGTATTACGGATGGTCGCTTATGGCTCGACCTACGTTGTCTTGAGGATGAAAATGCATTAATACAGGCTCTATCACTATGATTTTTGCGACAGCCGGTCACGTAGACCACGGAAAAACAACATTAATACAAGCGATCACCGGTGTAGATACAACTCACTTACCTGAAGAAAAAAAACGCGGTATGACCATCGATTTAGGTTATGCCTATTGGCCACAAACCGATGGATCAGTCATTGGTTTTGTCGATGTCCCCGGTCATGAAAAGTTTCTTTCTAATATGTTGGCCGGTATTGGGGGAATTTCTCACGCCTTATTAATTGTCGCTTGTGATGACGGTGTGATGGCACAAACTATTGAACATACAGCTATCTTACGTCTTGCCGGTTGTCCTAACATCACCGTGATCCTCACCAAAGCAGATCGTGTAGAGCCACCACGTATTGATGAAGTTAAACAGCAGATAACCACACACTTACTTAATCTAGGTTGGTCAGCACCACAAATCTTTGTCACTTCAGCCTCAACTGGCGTAGGTATCGCGCCATTACGAGACTATTTAGTTACCCTACATCAGCAAGAGCAACAACACCCTCAATGGCATAAGCGTTTTCGCTTAGCAATTGATCGTGTATTTAGTATTAAAGGTGCGGGTTTGGTGGTCACAGGTACTGCACTTGCCGGGCAAATTGCGCTAGGTGATACTTTTTGGCTAACCGGTGCAGACAAACCGGTAAGAATTAGGGCATTACATGCGCAAAATCAGCCAGTAGAACAAGCTGGTGCAGGTATGCGCATTGCGATAAATATTAGTGGTGATGTCAGTAAAGAAACGGTTTCTCGTGGTGATTGGTTACTATCACAAGCACCACTTTATCCTTCACACAAAATATTAGTCAGTCTAACAGCTGATGAATCTATTAAACATTGGCAACCGGTTCATATTCATCATGGTACACGCCATATTACAGGACGTATTGCACTATTAAATAATACCGATGAAACACCGCTATTAGCAGAGCTTATTCTTGATGAACCCTTGTGGCTGGTGGATAACGATAGACTAATTTTACGCGATATTAGTGCACAACGAACTTTAGCGGCGGCCAAAGTGCTCTGCTTACACTCTCCTCGTCGGGGTAAACGACAAGCTGAGTTTTTATCTTGGCTAAGTGCACTTGATAAAGCCAACACGGTGAGTGATAACCTCGCACTCTATTTACCCAAAGGTGAATTATTATTGACTCAATTTGCTTGGGCACAGCAACTGACGGAAACCGCACTTGATACGCTATTAACCACCTTTGATGTTATTTCTATTTCCGGCGTCGTCATTTCGAAAGCCAATGCCGAACAGGCTAAAGCAAAACTATTACGCACACTAGAAGAATATCACCAGCAACATAACGATCAAATGGGTGTGGGCCGTTCCCGTTTAAAACGTATGGCTCTTCCCACTTATCACGATGAGCTGGTTTATCACTTAATTGATCAGTTACGCCAAGAAGGTGCTATTAAGCAAACTCGAGGCTGGCTACATCTACCAACACATGGGTTAGCCTTCACAGCAGAGCAAGAGGCACTATGGCAGATTGCCAAAAACTATTTTCAACAATCAGAGCCTTGGTGGGTTCGTGATCTCGCCCATGAAATGAAAAATGATGAAAAAGTCATACGAGGCTTATTACGCAAAGCTGCTCAACTAGGTCTTATTATCCCCATTATTGCCGATCGCTATTATACTCATGATTCGATAGAAAAATTTGCCGCTATCATCGTAAAATATAACGAAACTAACGGCAGTGTAACCGCAGCCGATTTTCGTGATGAACTGGCCGTAGGTCGCAAACTTGCCGTACAAATTCTTGAGTATTTTGACCGAACAGGGTTCACTCGACGTAAAAAAGATCTTCATATCTTACGAGATAAAGGGTTATTCTAACTTAACTGGTTACTCTTTATGATTGGCTGGATATGAGCATTCAGCCAATTAAGGTATTCTTCGCTTGTCTTTATCAATAAACTTTTAATCACTATGCTCGGAAGAGATATGAAAAAATTATCAGGGCGTATATATCTTGCGCTTGTTCTTATTGCTTCATTATTTATTGTCTTTGAGAAAGCTTCTCTAATTTATACCGCACTACTGTCTGTCAGTGTTTATTTTATTATTTTTACGCTGTGTTTTGTTTTATCGTCCCGCGCGCTATTCTCGGCAATCACAACAGGGACACTCTTTATCATTATCAAGTTTATCAATCAGCTTAAAGTCCACTATTATAAAGAGTCACTGCTATTTTCAGATTTTAACCTTGCTTTTGATAGCTCAAATTTAGGCACCTTAACGCAGTATTGGGAAGCCGGTGTCGCGATTATTGCCATGGCTATTTGGCTAATCATTAATATGGTTACCGCGTGGCGTTTCTCCCGTAAATCACCTATTGCTACACGCCTAAGTAGCTTATTACTCATTATTATTGGCCTTACAACTATTCATTTTACAGTCAATAAATGGCAATCGGAGTGGGAAGGTACGCTTCCCGGTGGTCGAGGAACTGTGACTAATTTAATTATGTCGGGTTATCAAACGGCTTATCATCCCCCTTACTATGCACAAAGTGCAGACTACTTTATCGAGCAAGCCAACCGTGTGGTCTTACCGGAAACACAAACCGAGGTAAAACCCGATATTGTTGTATTACTACAAGAATCTACCGTAAACCCAAGCATTTACCAATTTGATAAAAACGTGGATTTGCCCGATCTTTTTATGTTTAAAAAAGATGAAGGTGTCAGTGCCCAAAGCCCATTACGAGTACAAACCTTTGGTGGAGGAACTTGGCTTTCTGAATTCTCAGTATTAACCGGTCTAAATACCGATGATTTTGGTGCGCGTAAAAACTCTGTGTTCTATTTTGTGGTTGATAAACTCAATGAAAGTTTATTCCGCCAACTCAAATCTCAAGGGTATTACACCGTACTGCTCACCCCTTTTAATCGTAACGCCTATCACGCGGGATATGCTTATGAAAAATTAGGGGTAGATGAGATTATCCAGCCACAAGAATTGGGTTATCCGGGGAGTTTAGAAGAGAATTTATGGACTATCCCTACCCAAGATATGATTAATTATCTAAAAGAAATCTTAAAAACACATACAGATAAGCCATTATTTATCTTTTCTTTAACTATGTATGAGCATGGCCCTTATAAAGGCTCACATAGTGATGATTATCAATTAGCTGGTCAGACAGAAAGCCCTGATGCACCGGGTAAATTTAGCCACTATATGGAAAAAATTATTGCCAGTGATCCGGCTATTGAAGATTTTTCTCACTTTGTCGCAAATAGAGAGCGCCCCACTCTGTTTCTTTATTTTGGTGATCATCAACCTAATATTGACCTAAAAAATTATCAATCACCTTTTAGTGATCCAGCACATATTACCCAATTCACCTTAAGGGATAATTTAACGCAAGGTGCAACCCTTTCTACTGGAGAATTAACGGATATTAATTTTTTAGGGGGAATGTTGTTAGAGCGCGCTCGTTTACCTTTATCACCTTACTATAAAGCCAATATTCAAATGCGTCATTTATGCCAAGGCAAATTAAATGATTGTGAGGATGAAAAATTAGTTAATAGTTATAAGAACTATATTTATGACAAATTAAACGTTGCCGGTGGCAAAGATAATTAATTTTCAAATTTACTGATAAAAGGTGATCGGGATTAGTAATCTGTAACAACACGATTATTGACTCGTCCTGATATCGAACAAAAAAGAGGCTGATAACTAGCCTCTTTTTATTTTAATGGTTATATCCACCGGGGCTAATTAATAGTCATTGTGATTATTCTGCGCAAAGGCGGCTAATAAATGTAAGGCTGAAGAGTAATAATCCGTATCCTTAGTTAAATCAACATTTTCAATTACTGTTTTCATTGTCAGATCTCTTACCGCCATCATACCTGGCGTTAAGTTATAATCAGCGCGCTCTTTACCATCAATACTGATCCACGCAGGCGTCTTATCACGATCAAATTGTTGCCAATAATTCACAAAAGGTTGTAATGCGAGTTTATCTTGTGCCCATGCTAAATAAAGAGGAATGCGAATAGCATCAAAACTAAATCGTGCTGGCCATTTTTCACTCGGGGCAAGATGACCATCAGGGTATAAACTTACCCAATCACTTGGTAATTTATATTTACCAAAACGCATTTTTCTTAATAAGGATTGGCTATCGTTAATTAAATTTTTCCAGCGGCTATCATGACTAACTCGATAGAAATCTTTCCATGCCGGAAAGATAAAATAGGAGGGGTTAATAATAATTTCTTCGGGAGTTTTAAAGCCATTAATTCCCGGTAAGAGTACACTGTAGTTTTCTGTCTTCACTAAAGTGTGTTCAAGGATCGCATGCTGAATAGAATCTGACGCTGAAAGATAGCTTTCATCATGCCATTTTTCCCCAGCCTTTAATAATGCCCAAGCAATTAAAATATCACCATCTGTTGCATTATTAGGATCGGGTGTATGTTGGTTATTTTCGGGTTCATAACGCCATTTAAATAAGCCAAGATCACCACGATACAGCGACATTGCCGTCCAGTGCCATAATTGTGCAAAGGTTTGGCGATCGTCACTCATAACCGCCATTAACATGCCATATCCTTGACCTTCTGAGTGTGAAATATTTTGATTAGCACTGTCAATGACACGCCCCTCGGGAGTAATGTAACGCGCTTTAAATTGTTGCCATCCTGCTTGGGTTTCTGTCGCTTGTGTCATTGGGGATATCATTAACATCACACTTAGTGTTAGCAAAATACCAAGTCGATGAGTCAATCGAGATAACTGTCTTATGGACATTGTCTCTTTCTCCTTCTTTTGCCGACCGCTAAATAAACTCGGTCGGCATACTACTGATTATTGCAAAATAGCCTCAAAAAATTGTCATCACACTGTTATCGACTTCTTTTAGTGTTGGGCGATTATTGGCCATAGTTTGGGATAATACATCTTTTGCATACAACTCTTGTATCCAATGAGCGAACTCTTCTTTCAGTTCGCTATTATGTAAACCATACTCAACAAAGGCTTTCATATAACCGAGTTTATTACCACAATCATGAGATTTACCAACTAAGGTGTAAGCTTCGGCAACCTCTTTTTTCAATAAGAGATCAATAGCATCCGTTAATTGGATTTCGCCGCCAACCCCCGCAGGCAACCCATCGAGTAACGGCCAGATTTCTGCAGAGAAAACATAGCGCCCCACCACAGAAAGATTAGAAGGTGCTTGTTCTGGATTAGGTTTTTCCACAATACGACGAATAGGCGCCCAGTTACCTTGTGGACAAAAAACACCTTGGCAATCAACAATCCCATATTGATGTACTTGAGTGAGTGCGACAGGTTCAACCATAATTTGGCTACGCTCTGTTTTTTGGAAGCGTTTGATCATGGCAGATAAGTTATCATGGCAAGGATCACAGTAGTGAGAATTTAATAGCACATCGGGGAGTAACACAATAAAAGGATTATCACCAATGACAGGGTGAGCACAACAAATGGCATGCCCTAATCCTAATGCTTGCCCTTGGCGAATTTGAATAATTTTTACATTTTCAGGACAAATAGAGCGAACTTCTTTTAATAATTTATTTTTTATTCGTTGCTCTAACATATTCTCTAATTCAAAGCTGGTATCAAAATGATCAGCAATTGAATTTTTAGATGAATGTGTCACTAAAATAATTTCTTCAACACCCGCTTGTGCACACTCTTCAACAATATATTGAATTAAAGGACGATCAACTATCGGTAACATTTCTTTTGGAATGGATTTAGTTGCAGGTAACATACGTGTGCCTAATCCAGCGACAGGAATAACAGCTTTCATCATAATATACTCCTCAAATAATTATTTATATAAAAACAATACATTGTTATTAATTGAAAATAATTTCTTTTATTTTCTTTTCTAAAAAACTCTCTATTTAAAATATAAGTATCCCTCTCCAGATAAGGAGATTTTTATTTATTAATAATGACTTTTATTTGAAATATAGTGTTATTTAATACTCTGAATAAAAACCGTATTTATTTCCTCCTTTCTCTTTTATTGCATAAAGCTGTTTATCTGCTGACTTTAATAGTTCAGATAATGTCTTGCCATCCTTAGGGTATTCAGCAATACCTAAGCTAATAGAAGGAACAATTGTTTTTTCTTTATTGATTTTTATCGGTTTTTCCATTCCTCGCCATAGCGATTCGATGATCTCCAATAACAATAAAGAGCAAGAACGTAATCCAGCAGGGAAAAGTACCGCAAATTCATCGCCACCAAGTCGTCCACAGTAAACCTGCTGGCGTTCTAAGGCTAATAAACGCTGCGCTATCTCACATAAAACATGATCACCAATAGCATGGCCATATTGATCATTAATCGTTTTGAATTTATCACAATCAATAATCCCAAGACAAAAAGATGAAGGTGTCGCAATATTTAATCGCTCCTGTTCAATTTTCTCAATAATACTTAGACGGTTAGCCATTCCAGTTAAAGAGTCAATATAGCTTTTATTTAATAAATCATTTCTTAACTTTACTTTATCCGTGATATCTAAACTTAAAAATGCATAATGAGAAATTAGATTATTTTTATCAAAAATTGGAACGATATTAATATCTTCCCATACTTCTTGTTTATTTTTATTTGGGTTTTTTGCCTCTAATCTTATTACCTCTTTATTATCACTAATGTTAGAAAACACATCTTGATTTTCATCAACTAAATAAAACAAGTTATATCTTTTATTTTTTATACTTTCAAAATTAATATGATTAAATTGGCAGTATTTTTTATTAGCGTAGATAATATTACCTTTTATATCTGTTACTATCATCATAAATACATAATTAGTAAATTGCTTTATTAATAAGTCATTAACAATATTATTATTAATTACTAATTCACTCATTTTTTCCTCCTATGCTTATCAATAAAGCATAGTTTTTATTATTTATCTGATGAACTATTCGCATAACGAAAAATAAAGGCATCTTTTGCATCTGTAGCTTGACGGTGCACATGCATTTTATCATTTCCCCCTTGATGAGTAAGCCAGCCTTCATATAGCCCTTCTAATACACTGGCACTCGCTGCACGCCAATTAGCTTCCTCTTCATTTGCTGAAAAATGTGGCCATGCACAGTGCACTAATAGCAACTCACTCATTGCTGGAGAGATAGTCACAAAGCCCCACTTAAACAGTGTTAAAACTTGATTGATATGTGATTCTAATGACTGGATATTTTCGCTATCAGGTAATGGGTAACGTTGAGCGATATCTTTCCCGATATCTCTTAATTTATTTTCGGCCTGCGTAATATCGTTATCACTAACTATTTGAAAAAATAATAGTTGTGTCAGATCTTGCCAACCGCTTTCAAAAGGTAACTGTAATATATCGCTATCATGTTGGTTCATTACTTATCTCCTTAATTATTTAGATAAAAAGTCTGGGGTGTATTTTAGATATAACCACATATTATCTTCAGCATAATCACCCGATGTATCATGAGATAAGCTGAGCCCTAATTCTGACTCTTTATTTAAATAATATTTAGCATCGAGCCCTAAACGATAGGTAATATTGGTTTCATCTTGCTCTTCATAACGAGATTTAATACGTGAGTCACTCGTATGACGTTTGTTTAACGCATTTTGCATATAAGCATGGGTTGGAAAATAATCACTCCCCTTTTGCTTGTAACTCTGTACCCCTATCGCACCATTTAGCGATACCTCTCCTTTTTCAAAACGACGGGTATAAGCAACAGGCAAAGAGACAGCGACATAATCTTGTGGGCTGAAGTACCCCCCATGCCCTAATGAGAAGTAATTTTGGTTGTTTTTAAAGTTCATATAGTCCACATGAACACCTGCTTTGACTTCTTGTTGCTCATCTTTGTAGAAGTTTGCATAAGAGCCAAGCCAAACTTTTACCTCTTCATTACTTTCAACACTTTTCCCTTGGTAGTTATAGTATCCCCCACCAATATAAGCACCGACTTTGCCATCATCCCATGCATATTGCGCTTTAGCACCATTACGCGTGACCTGTCCCCAGGTTTCTCCCGTTATAGGATCGGTACGTCCCATATAGGAAAGTAAGCTATCTTTAATCGCTCTACGCTCTGCGGTTAATGTTAACTGTCCATTTTGGCCAATTTTTGGTGAGTAAGTCAGTCCACCAACAATAGTGGAACTATCTTTATTCAAAGGTGTTGTTCCAACATCAAAACGTGTATTGTGATCAGATAAAATCAATCCTAATTCAACACCTGAAGCCCGCTGGCTTCCCGCATCATCTGCGTTTATTTTGTTTTTTTCATCATGATTATCACTGTTTTTCGCAAAACGTTCAGCATGCTGCAATTGCCCCGAGCCAAAGCGATTAGCGCGCTCTCCAGAAGCCGTACCGCTGGTGATTGAAACGGGATTAATATTAAATTGCCAGCGCCAATCTTCACCAGGAACACTTGAGATAGCAATCGGTGCCGATATTTCAGTCAAATTTGATAATCCCTTATCACCATTACGATGACGAATAGCAATACCACCTTGTACCCAAGGAGATATCTGCTGCTCTAATTGACGAATGGAGCGTTGAACAGCAACCATCTGTTTATCTTCATTTATAGAGCCAGTCATCACACTATTTTCACTCTCTAGTGCCATTAACTGCCCTGCTGCGGTATTCACCGTACCTGTTGTGTTATTTGTCGTTTGCCATTGTGCGCTACGCAATAACGCCAATGCCTGACGATTTTCACCGTTTAATTGCGCTACTTGTGCTGCTTGTAATAGATAAGCAGGTTGTGAAGATGTCGGTATTTGTTGTAACAGTGTTTTGGCTTTACGACCGTCTTTTTGCGCCAAAGCAACTTCAATTTGTGCTTGAAGTAATTTGCTATCTCTCCCTTGCTGTTTTTCAAGGTAAGAGAGAATTTTATTTGACTGCTCTGGCATAGATTGCGCTAAATACACACGACTTAATGCCATTAATAAGTCTGGATCATCAGGACTTACCTTTAATGAGGTGACGAGAGTTTGATAAGCGGCTTTGATTTCACCTTTTTCCCGTAAACTATCCGCTTGCGCAACATTTGTCAGTATAGCTAAACGTTGTTTCTCGGCTGCTGGCGTTTGTTGCTGTAATGCGGGATCATTAATCAAGCTCGAGGCTTGTGCATAACGTCCTAACGCATTAAACACATTGATATGCCCTGCATAATTTCCCACAGAGCCTTTAGTCCCTTTAGCCAGATCATTTTCAATCAAGTGCAGTGCTTCATCTTGTGCACCACTATTTACCAGTTTTTCAGCTAATTCCCCTACATCATTTGGATAATCAGCCACTTGGTTGATTAAAGGGCGCAGCGTATTGCGCATCGCAACGAGATTGCCCGTTTTATAGTAACGCTCAGCTTGTGTCAGTTGACGATAAAAACGCGCTCTCTCTAATAACGCTTTTTCCGCCTCAGTTTGTTGAGGTTGATTGTTCAGTAGGGTAAAAACTTTATCCCACTGTTTTTGTTCAACATAAAAGAGCGCTGCAATATAATTGGCATCACGTGTTTGACGACGTTCAAGTTGTAAAATGAGCTGATCCGCTTGCGTTTTATCACCTTCGGCTATCATTAAACGGGCTAAATCAAGGTATACCCAATTATTTTGCGGGTTTTTACGTTGTGCCTGAGTTAATAATTGTCTTGCCTGAGTGCGATGACCATTTTCTAACGCCTTTTGCGCATCACGACGTAATCTTTCTGATGGATCAGTATTTGCCGTTAATTTTTGTCGTAAAGATGCGGGTTGTTTTGCTACTAACTGCTCAGCTTGGCTGTTTTTTCCTTGTTGAATAAGCAAGTAGTAATATGCGGAAATAACTTTTTCATTTTGACTATGCTGTTGATATAGTTCAGATAATAGCTGATAAGCAGCAGGTAAATTACCTTGTTTGCGCAATAAATCCGCTTGTAATAAATGTGCTGATAATCCTTTTTCACCCGATGAGTAAGTTAAAGGTGATAATTTATCCAGTGCTTGCTGAGTATTACCTTGCTTAGCTTGTCGTTGCACTTCTCGTAATTGAGAATAAAAACCCGCATCCTCTGCTTGTTGTTTCCATTTTTGCCCTTGTTCCCCCCCTGACTGAGAGGCTTGGTTTAATAACTTTTGTCCGGTTGCCAAATCACCTGAACGTAGAGCGACATAACCTAATCCTGCTAACGCTTGGGCATCTTGACTATCGACCGTTAATGCTTGTTTAAAGTAAGTTGTTGCTTGCTTTAGGTTACCTGTGTTTAACGCTTCATACCCCGCTTGTCGGGCATTACCTTGTATTGCTCCTTGGTAGTGCTGTGCAATGGCTTTATCGTTAGGATTAGTTTGTAGATAAGATTGATACAGCCCTTCATCATCAGGACGTACATTAAGCCATAGTAAGGCTTGTCTTAATCCATTTTTCGCCGTTTCATCACCAGAAATCTTACTTAAAATAGCAATCCCTTCACGACGAGTTTCTTCGTTATAAGTTAATGTTAATCCTAATGCTTTTTGTGTTTCTTTATTATCTGGCACCCGCTGAGCACGTTGTTTTAACCCAGCAATCGCTTGTGGCAACATTGCCGGTATTCCAGCCATAGTTTGATAATATTCAAGTGATAGCGAATCAGGTGGTTCATGTGTGACAAATAAGCGCTGATAGGCTTTTATTGCCTCTTCATGTTGCCCTTTTTGGGCTAATTCTCTCGCGTAACCCAATTGTTGTTCACTAAATTGAGATGAGCGAATATTTTTTAATCCCGCAATACGCGGATCTTGAGGTGCAATCCGTGCCAGTTTTTCACGCCAATAGCTGGCTTGTTTTTCATTTCCTTGTTGCGCAGTAAAAAAAGCCATTAAATACAGCGCATCTTGATTATTATTTTCCATGATCAGCACTTTTTGTAGCGCTTCAATAGCACGTTCATCATGCGCTTTTCCATGCCAGTAATTTGCTTGCTCTATTAACGAGCTGACAATATTCGCATCTGTTGCATTAGCAAGCGTGGAATGGGTAACGCCTAATAAGCAACTGGCATAAATCACTTTAACAATCATATTAAGTGTCTGTTTTTTCATTTTATTCCCCCTATTTATCAACATGACGCTTTGATATTTCACTCAGGCGACGCGTTGAGCGGCGTTGTAACCAGCAATAAACCACGCTCCCTGTTAGCGCACAAAAACCGACTGCCAACATGCCAAGCAAATAGACATGTCTGGTGCAATACCAAAGAAATTGCTGTAATAGAGGCAGGTCTCCCTGTGAAAAATGTTCTCCTAAATGGAAGCTCATCACCGTATCTTGACCACTAATTAAAGTCAGATCCCCTTTAATAGCGGCATTGACATTTGCATGGTTCAAATCACCAATGATGTTTTTAATTGAGTCATTACCTTTTGCAGTCACTAAAACAACCACACGATCTTTAGCCCAAGGAGAGATAAAACTCATCATTCCCCGCCAATCATTTAACGGAGCAAGATAATTTGCCGCATCACTACTTGGTGATAATGGATCACCGGCTAACCAACTTTTAGCTTTATCTATCAATGAGGGAGATTGGATCTCAAGCTGGTTATTTATAAAAGAGAAGGTTTTTTGTGAAAAAGCACTTGGCAAAAAGCCGTTACTACCTAACTCTCCAATCGCCAAGATATCTTTTTGTGCTAACTGATTTTTTTCTAAGGCTTGCGCACCAAGAAAAACAGAAATATAAGAAACAGGTGTACCGGTTGAATAGCCCGATCTCGCCATTAAATTAACTAAAGTATATAGCTCTTCAGTTGTGGGGTTTTCTGGCAATAATAATGTGGTTTGAGAAAAATCTGCCCGGCGACTAAATGGGAACGATGCACCTGAAAAATAGGCTAAATTAGGCATTCTGGAATAGTGCCACGTATTTTTAAATTGTAAGGTTGATTGCGGATCAATACGACTAATCAATCCTTGGCCATCCGTTAAAATACAGGGTGCATCATCATACTCATGTAAATCAAAATAGAACTCTAATTGATTTTGACTGTAGATTTGTCGTGGATCTAAATAAAGCGTACTACTTTGCTGTGCACTCTCCATCCCTAACCACTGCCTTAATATTCCTAATGGCTCTGAACGAGAAGGATATAACGCACCAATAAATTGATGGTTTAAAGATGCAATTAGCGAAGAGCGACGGCTATTTATTTTATCTGAATGAGGAAAAACATATTGCAGATCTAAAGGTAGCGCATCTCCATCCCACCAAAAGAGATCGGGTGAGACACGAAACGAAAATTGATTAGGAGCATGATTTATTCCTTGGCGAGTAAAATCATCACGACCATGAGCTATCTCACCCAATGTTACGGGATGATTGGTATTTAACCAACGTGGGGCATCATAATCCTGACGTACCGGAATATGTTGAGCAGCAACCGTTAATTGGTCATTTGGTGGTAATTTGCCACTATTTAATGCCCATGCAGCTTGACGTAATGTTTTTTCATCATCACCGCTAATCAGTAATAATTTAAATACGGGATCAACAGGGTTATCGACTATTGTGAGCTGCCCATTTTTTCCTGATGGTAAGGTAATACCTGCAATAGTCTGTCCGGCATAACCAATTAAAACACCATCGCTATCAGGTAGTTGATTCATTAATACAGGTAAATCTATTTGTTTAATATCATGACTAAAACTACCAAACCAAGAAGCAGCAATAGCGGCAGCTGTTACCTGCCCATTATCTGGTTTATCGGCTAAAACAATAGGTAATGAGGTCGCTGTCATTCTGTCAGGATCAAAGAACGGTAGGGGCAGTCGTTCCAAGCTATACCCGCCATTAATCCAACGACCTCGATAATTTAATGATGAATCGGGCGAAATCACCAAACTTAACTCATCAGCTAAAGGAGGAATACACTGCTTTTCATCTAAAGCATCGCGACTGGCAAGGCGAAAACTCAAGTTGTTTACATTGGTCAACATCATTTCAGGGATTTCTAACATATACTCATGTTCTTGCTCACCTTCTTCTAAAGGCAAAAATCCCATAGGTTGACCATTTAGCATCAAATGTAACGTTTGATCGGCTTGCACTAATCCCGATGAAGCTTTCACTTTCATGGTGAGTGTCGCACTATCGATAAACAGATCATTTGCCATACGAAATGTCACGCCGGATAATAAACGTCGACCGGATAATACTATTGGTGATGGACTCCCCATCTGAGCTAATGTTAACTGCTCTTCAATATTACGCGCCTCGGAGAGTGCAACATCATCAAATAGTTGCGTACTTACTGTGGGTTGTAGTGGCGGATGAGTATAAGATGTTGGCTCTGGTAATACTTCACCATCTAGCTCTAGCATTCCTGTTGTCGCATAGCAAAAATGAATACTCGCCATGGCAATAACCGTCAGACTTAGTATTGATGTCAGTTTCTTTTTCATACCTAGTCATCCCCATTAATAGATTGCACAGAGAGAGAGGTTTTTGCTCTTTTTACCGGTGCTTTTACTTTTTGACGACGACCAAAGAACAACTCAAAAATACAGCCAGTGATAGCACCTAACTCTTTTAATGGTTTGTCTTGATATTGTGTTTGATGAACCCAAGCATCTGCTCGACCAAAGATCACCCGTACTAACTTACGGCGTAGATTTAAATCCATTGGTAAAAAAGCGAGACGTAACTGGCTATTTTCTAAACTGACCATTTCCACAGGAAGCGTAACAACATCACGTTGCACCATTAACGTAATGCTATTAACAGTACGCTGGCGTAATTCAGCTATTTTATTAATCGCAATACGCACTCCCCCCATAGAAATATCTTCGGTGGTAGTTTGTAATTCAGCGCCATCATCAAAATGTAAAGTGATAGGAAGTGATGCCTTAATGCGGGTATTTTTACGAATTTGGCGTGTTTCTTTACCTACTGCGATCGATGCCAACACAATAAATAAACTATAAGTTGCCCAAACCAAATTCAATACAATGACTAAAGGGTCGATGCCTTGAAAATCATTTAATAAATAACGAATGATGACCCATGAAATACCCATAACTAGAAGTAGCGCAGTAATAATCAAAGGGCGTACCGTTAGATAATCCATATAGCTTTTATCAAGCAAATCGCCTTTATCAGTGACATTAAATTTACCTAATTTAGGCGAGACTAAACTGAGCAATGTAGGCAGTACTAAACTAAATGCCATCACTGTTTCATAGATTTCTCCCCAGAAAGAATAGCGATATTTACCAATATTTCGTGAGTTTACATACACCGACATAATTAAATGTGGTAATGCAAAGGCAAAAATCATACTGGCAGAAGAGGCGATAATATTGAGGTTGAATAACATAAACAGTAAAGGTGCGGTTAAAAAGATAATCCGAGGCAACCCATACTGAAAATGCATCATCGCATTGAGATAACATAACCGCTGAGGAAATGTTAAGCCACGGCCTAACATAGGGTTATCAACACGAAAGATTTGTGTCATTCCTCTAGCCCAACGAATACGTTGATTAACATGTAATGCTAAACGCTCTGTTGCTAGACCTGCAGCTAAAGGAATATCAATAAATGCCGAATTCCAACCTAAACGTTGTAATTTTAATGCCGTATGGGCATCTTCTGTGACTGTCTCAACCGCAATACCACCAATTTCTTCTAGGGCGCTACGACGCATTACCGCACATGAACCACAGAAGAAGGTTGCATTCCAATTATCATTACCTCGTTGAACAGGGCCATAAAAAAGTGCACCTTCGTGAGGGCCGTTTTTGGCGGCACTTAAATTACGTTCAAAAGGATCGGGTGAATAGAAATAGTGTGGTGTTTGCACCAAAGCTAATTTTGGATCTTCAAGGAAATAACCCACCGTTGCCTGTAAAAATATACGGGTAGAGATATGGTCACAATCAAAGACGCAAATAAGCTCACCATCAGTTAATGCCATTGCGTGATTTAGATTACCTGCCTTAGCGTGATCGTGCTCTTCACGCTCAATATAAGTCACACCAACATCATTGGCGAATTGCTTAAACTCTTCACGGCTACCATCATCCAAAAGATAAACTTTCATTTTATCTTTTGGATAATCAATACCTTGTGCAGCTAAAACCGTATCACGTACCACATCTAAACTTTCGTTATATGTGGGTACATAAATATCCACTGTTGGCCATAACGAGATATCTTTTGGTAATGGCGCTATTTTTCTATTTAATGGCCAAGCTGTTTGGAAATAACCTAAAACTAAAATAATCCAAGAGTAGATCTCAGCCAAAAATAATCCTGTACCCAATATCCCTTCAATAGAGGTATTAAAATTAAGTGTGTGGGTTGCTCGCCAATACAGATAACGTGTAGACATTAACAATGATAAAAAAATCATTGTTAATAATCGTTTTTTTGACTTTTTAGAGCCAATAATAAATAACAGCAGAATATTAATTATACCAAATATATATTGTTGTTTAGCACTCATTGGCATAACAATAAGCGAAAACATTGTTATTAATAAAAAAACTGTTATTAATAGTTTAAATAATTTATTCATAACCCCGTACCTTGCCATTGCTATTATTTTCTTTTTTAAGAAAAAATTCATTCTTGGTACGATAGACCAATAAATTCTTTTAAAAAAAGAAAATACCAATAGCTATAAATTGACATAAGTCAATATTATTTATATTTAAGAGCTTGTTTAATTAGCTGATGCAATAAATAAAAATATCTTTTGCAATGAGAGCTTTTCATTTACTAGGCACTTATCTGTGGTTTTTTTTTCAAATAACTGATTATCTAGCAAACACTTACTTTGCTTATTAACTCTATTTTTTTCTTTTACTTCCGAGGCTAAATCTTGTGAATAAGAAAGAGAAGTCGCTATATTAGCTGTTTGTTTTTGTCTCTTTTTAACTTTAGATATATTCAAGAACTCTTCATTATCCCCTGATAGGGAGTCTTTATTATCCTGTTGATTTATAACACTATTACTAATATTACAGGCTATATTACCTGTCGTTTGAGAAGAGAAATCTTGAAAAGTAAACCCCTCTTCCTGAAACTTATTTTTTAAATTATCTATATCATCATACATAATATGAACCCTTAAATAATCGCACCTAATACCTTGTCAAACAATTAAAAACCTCACCAAGATAAGGATACAAAAACAATTAAAATAAGCTTATTTAAAAGCTAACACCTAAGAGTTGCAGGACAACTTTCATTTATTTATACAAACCTAAATCATGCAGAGTAATTTTACTTGTAAAATATTTCATCTAATAAAAAAGACACTGTCTAATTGTAAGTAATGATTATTTAATTTGAATTGTATAATTATTTTAATAGGAAATACAACGCCTTCAAAATAACTATTTTTCGCTCAAATTGTATTTTATTTTATCTAACTGTGTATTTTTACTTAATACAATGTTAATGAAAAACACAAAAAAAAAGTCTCTTTTTAACGTAAAAAAGCAGGTTAATTCCCCATCTAATAACGTAATAAAACTAATAACAAATTGTATAAATTTTATAAAAATAAAATCCTGTAATTATTACCTTGTAATATAATTTATTCTAAGAAGAAAAAACATTGAGAAAAGTAATATGAAATTTTTCAGCTACTGATCTTTTTTAAATGTAAAATATGGCTCACAAAGCAAAATGCGATGTTGTTTTTTTGTGTTGATCATCATCAAAAAAAGACACATTTTTATAAGCGAAAAGTGTATTTTTTTCATAGAGTAGCTAACACATTGTCATGCTATAAAAAGAAAATAACTTTATTTATTCAGACCCATTAAGATAATCTAAAAAAAATAACTTAAAAGAGATGATTTAATAACAATATTCTTTATTGTTTATTAATAGGAAAAACAACTATCATTAACCATAAAATCAGGATAATTAACCAAGATTATATTTTACGTATTAAATAATATTGTTAATAATACTTAATAAAAAGAATAAATATACTAGATACGAATACATTAATTAACTTTAACACTATAATAACAATAAATCTTTAACTGACTGATTTATAATAAATAATGCACACCTTGTAGATACTATTACTATATACAAGTATTAATACGTATATTTTTGTTTTTTTATATCATTAAATAGCACTTAACTACGTTTTTATACTAATAAAAATACATCAAATAACAACCATCTATTTTAGATATAATGTTAACGATAACATTTTCGGAACCACTCCTTTTAAGAGTATTCCTATCATATTAATCCATATTTTCTTTATTAAAATCTAAAAACTAGTCATTTTATGATAGTTTTTTCTATTAAAAATGGGGTTAGAAAAAACGTTTCACCTCCTGACAAGATCACAAAATGCGCTTATCTACGATTGTTTCTATGCTATCTTTAATAAATAGTGATAAATCTTATAATCTGTGGAAGTAATAGACAGAGAAAAAACGCGTTAACTGAAGTTATGACCATTAAGCACCATAGCTTCTTCTCTATTTAATTAAGCTACGGATTACATTTACAGGATAACTAAGAGACTGATATGTATTATGGTTTTGATATGGGTGGCACAAAAATCGAGCTCGCCGTTTTTGATAAAGATCTGACTCAAGTATGGCAAAAACGTGTACCAACGCCAAAGAATGATTATCAAGCTCTATTAAATGTTTTTAAAACACTCACTTTAGAAGCTGATAATGATTTAGGCAGTAAAGGAAAAATAGGTATCGGTGTTCCTGGCATCGTCAACGCAAAAGAAGGAACTGTATTTACCACCAACGTGCCTGCTGCCAAATATAAACCGATGATCCACGATCTGGCTAATATTCTTGAACGCCCCGTCAAAGTTGAGAATGATGCTAACTGTTTTGCCTTATCAGAAGCATGGGATCCTGAATTTCGTCATTATCCTTCAGTACTGGGTTTAATATTAGGTACGGGTGTTGGCGGTGGTTTTGTCATTGATGGCAAAGTACTCTCTGGTAAAAATGGTATTGCCGGTGAAATAGGTCACATGAATCTTAATGTAGATGCTGATAATGTGATTGGTGAGACCATGCCAAAAATATTGTGCGGTTGTGGTAGAAAAGCCTGCTTTGAGACTTATTTATCTGGTCGTGGTTTTGAACGTATGTATAAAGCCTTTAATGGCTCACCACAAAGAGCGGTGGATATCGTTGCACAATATTATCAAGGCGATGAACAGACCCAACAGCATGTTGACCGCTATATGAAAGTATTAGCCATTTACCTTAGTAATATTCTGACTGTACTTGACCCACATTTAATTGTTATTGGTGGCGGTTTATCACAATTTGACGCACTGTATACCTTATTACCGGATTATCTCTCACATTGTGTATACGGTAATACACAAATTCCAACAATAGAAAAAGCACGTTATGGTGATGCGGGTGGAGCAAGAGGAGCTGCCTGCTTAAATTTATTAGACTGAATATAATAGAAGAAGAGCCATCTAACAGAAAGGCTCTTCTCTTTACAGTAGATTCATAAATAAAGGTCATCACCTACAATAAAGGCTTATCGTTATGGATCGTCTCTGGCTAAAAAGAAGAATTTATATTCTCGGTGGTTTAACTATCCTTCTTTTCTTATTACAAATTATAGGGAGCCTCTTCCCTGTCCATCTTCTTCAATATGGTATTATTCCAAGAAGCAGCGAAGGTTTATTCGGTATCTTTATTTCACCTTTTATTCATGGCTCATGGTCTCACCTTTTTAGTAATTTATTACCTTTTCTTATACTTAGCTTTTTATTGATGACACAGTCATTACGAGAATATTGCTATTCAAGTATTTTTATCATTATCATCAGTGGGTTATTAGTTTGGTTATTTGGGCGTAACGCTATTCATGTCGGTGCAAGTGGGTGGATCTTTGGATTATGGTCACTGCTAATTGCCCATGCTTTTACTCGCCATAAAATTATCGATATCGTCATCGCCTTATTTGTGCTGTTTTATTACGGCTCTATGGCTTATGGATTAATCCCCGGGCAATTAGGGTTTTCTACAGAATCACATATCGCGGGCGTTATCTCTGGGTTGCTTTATGCTTGGTGTGCAAGAAAAATCATTCGTCGGAAAAGCCGTGTAGTAGAAATAATAAAATGAAATAATTACACCATCATTTATCAATAACAAGTTGATAAAATTGATATATTAATACCAATATTTACTTTAATATGCATTTTTATAGGAAGAATTGAACTAGAATTAATCTATCTCTAAGTGAATGTTTAAACCAATAAGCGAGCCTATTATGAAAAAAATACTAGTTTTATTAATTGGTAGTACATTGGCTTTTGCATCTCAAGCCAATTCAAACCAACAAAATAGCGGTGGTTTTGTTGCCCCACAAAGCGCTATCACCACCACAGAGCAAGGTGGATTTAAAGGTCCTTCAATTAGCGAAACCACCGTTGCTAAAGCAAAAACACTTTCAGATGATACTTGGGTTATCTTAACAGGCAAAATCACCAAAAAAATTGGTGATGAGCTTTATGTTTTTGAAGACACAACAGGTGCTATTAATGTTGAAATAGACCAAAAAAGATGGCGTGGTCAAACCGTTACGCCTGAGAATACCGTAAAAATTGAAGGTAAGATCGATAAAGAGTGGACAAGTACTGAAATCGATGTAAAACAACTGAGCATTGTTAAATAACTATACTCTTTAAAAAGACATATAAAGATTAAAACATTATGTGTCTTTTTATTTATTCCCTTCTTTTATCCTTATCCATTGATGCTTCCTCCATCAATTTATCATCGGATTATGAACAATATAGCGCCACCGTTTTATTGTTAGCTTTGTCACAAAAGCTTTTTTGATTGTTTTTATTTTAAGTAAGAAAAAATACTTAAATTACGTAATTATTAAATATTTTTTATAAAAAAACAAAACGCATCAAAAAATGACGGCTATAATTTGATAAATTACTATACCGCCATAGGAGGATGTATGTTTAAAAAATATTTATTAGCAATTTCTTTATTAGCATTATCCAGCGGTACTACTTTAGCAGCTAACCCTATTGCTAAATTAAAAGTCACAGGAAGGATCAAGCCTCCGACTTGTACTATCAATAATGAAGAGCAAGAAGCCACAATTATCTACAACTTTGATATCACTCCAGGTCTTTTCCCTGAAAAGGGTGACTTAAAGTTAGCAGGTCAATCAAAAAACATTGTTATTTCTTGTGATTCAAGTACTTATTTAGCTTTTGTTGCAACAGATAATAGATTAGGAACACAGAGCCAAGAAAGTGAAGCCTTCTTTGGTTTAGGTCACTATCAATTTAAAAATAAAGATGATGGAAAAAATGCAGAAACAAAAGTAGGCTATTACACCATCAATATCAGCAATGCCACTGTCAAAAAAGAAGATGGTAGTAAGTTTGAAAAAGCTTATATCAAATCTAACAACGCCACGACATCAGTTCCTAATACATTAATTCATAAACAAAGTGAGTATGGTTGGGCTTTGCCTGGTAAGACATCTGTTGCAGGAAAATCTTTTGCTGCTGACTTTGAAGTCAAACCCGTCATTAATAGCCAAATGAAAAAAATCGAAGGCGAAGCTGAATTAGATGGCTTAGCCACTTTGACATTTCAATTTGGTATTTAATATTAATAAAGTGTAAGGTATTTAACAATTACCTTACACTTTTTATTATATGTTTTTTCATTCATTATAATAAGACTCGTATTTAAATACTCAAACAAAGAAAGTAATTTATTAATTATCTTATTTTGATTTAAATAACATTTAATGACTATCTTATTAAGATTAAAATATTTAATTCTTATCTTTTTTATGCATTTAAAGTTTATTTAATTATAAATACTATTTTTTATTTTTTATCAGCGTATAATTATTTGTAAGGTATTCTTATTAAGATAATAATATAAATAAGCAACTTAAAAACTTGAGAGCATTTTATTATTTTTGAAAAAATAAAGTGCATTAAAAAGGTATATATGTATCGAATTAAGATATATATATACTTCCACTGGAGGATGTATGTTTAAAAAAAGTTTATTAGCTGTTTCTTTACTTGCTCTAACAAGTAGTGTTGCCTTTGCTGCTACACCTACTGCTAAACTAAAAGTTATCGGTACTATTCAAGCCCCTACTTGTACAGTTAATGGGGAAACAAGTGAGACTACTGTTGAATATAAATTCGATGTTAGCCCAGGCCTTTTCCCAGCAAAAGGTAATCTAACATTAGAACCAATTTCACACAACATTACTGTTACTTGTGATGCTAGAACCTATTTAGCTTTTGTTCCTACAGATGATAGAGCAGGTTCAGAATTAGAAGCAAATGCGGCTAACTTTGGTTTAGGTACACACCACGAAACAAACAAAGAGGGTGAAGCTGTAGATACTAAAGTAGGTTTCTATGGTATTACCATGAAAAATGCGACAGTAAAACCAACTGCTGATGCAGAAGAAGCTAAAGTTTCTGTATTCTACAATGGTGCTGTAAACAGTTCTCAAAGTCTTCAAAAAGAAAAAGTGTTTGCGTGGGCTAAAAGCTCTAGCGATTTCTCTGCCGGTGAAGTATTTGCAGCTGATTTCGAAATCAAACCAACTATCAATAGTGAACTAAAAAATAGCGGAGGTGAACCTAAATTAGATGGTTTAGCAACTCTTGCTTTCCAATTTGGTATCTAATTTAATTAAATTAATCTAAATTAATTTAAAATAGAATGTAAGAAATTAAACTAATTTCTTACATTCTTATTTTCCACAAAAACAACCTTCTCGATAATATCAAAAAAAAACCATCAAGAAAAAAACCTATATTTTAGGTATAAAATATAGAAACTCCATCAAATAAAGAAAATCATTTTCTGATAAATTATATTATATTTAATCTTTTGTTAAATTATTAATGCGAAAAATTTAACCAAGGGTGTTAATATTTATATATACGAGTATAATATATAAATGCAATCTTATTTAGATGATTTTTATATACTTTGAGTCACTCTAAAAACTTGAGATTTTTATTATTTAAAATCAAACGATATGAGAGGTTATAAATAATCTTTTTAAGATAGTTTTATATCGCTCATGGAGGATATATGTTCAAAAAAAGCTTATTAGCTATTTCTTTACTTACTTTATCAAGTAGTATCGCTTTCGCTGCGACACCAACCGCTAAATTAAAAGTAAGTGGGGATATCCAACCACCAACTTGTACCATCAATGGCGAAACAAGTGAAACTACTGTTGAATATACTTTTGCTGTAACTCCTGGCCTTTTCCCTGCAAAAGGTGATTTAACATTAGAGCCTCAATCAAAAAATATTGTCGTAACTTGTGATGCAAAAACTTATCTAGCTTTTACTCCTACTGATAATAGAGCTGGGACAGAAAAAAAAGAAGGTGATTCTTATTTTGGTTTAGGCAGTTATAAGATGGCAGTCGATGGAAAAGAGGCTGTTGATACTAAAGTAGGTTACTACACAGTTTCAATGAAAAATGCCACAGTAAAAGAAGATTTGACTAGTGAAGAAAAGAAAGTCTATGTAATGGATTCTAGATATGGCAGATCTACTTCTAAGACACTAGTAAAAAATGATTCATTAGGTTGGGCTCGTAGTAATGCTAATGATTATGCTGACGGTCAAGTATTTGCGGCAGATTTTGAAGTCACACCAACCATCAATAGCGCACTAAAAAATAGTGATGGTGATGCTAAGTTAGATGGTTTAGCCACATTAACATTCCAATTCGGAATTTAATTAAAAAAAACGTAAGAAATCATTTGGGTTTCTTACGTTTTTATTTAAATATTTTTATAAATTATCAGATATAGAAAGTCTTTTATTAATTATCTTATATAGACTATATATTTTAGAGTAGCCGATTTGATATAGAATATAAAAACCCATTTTAAAATCACCAATTAAATTACAAGACTGTTTTTTATTTTCTATAAGCGTATAATTAATTAAAAATTATTATAAAGGTCGAATTAGTTAAATACATCAGAAAAAGAAACTACACTAGCTGGCTTTAGGTTATTATGAATATTATAAAATCTTTTTATTTTACCTTACCATTTTTAAGTATTTCATTAGTATCAACATCTGCTTTTGCAGATATTTATAACGATCTAGCACCATCATTTAATGATGATTGTTTTGTGTCACAAAAAGATATAACCATAGAGTATCATAATCTTAAAGCTTATATGTTTAAATCTAATGAAAATAATAAGTTAGATGATCGTTATACATTAATAAATATAAGCTGTCCTTCACCTGTTTCACCTGTACTATTTTCAATAAAAGCAGATGAAAAAATGGGAACAACCACAGATAATGATCAAACTCATTTTGGCCTTGGCACTATAAATACAACAGGTAAGATTGGTTTTTTTCAGGTATCTGTTGAAAAAGCCACAGTAGATGGTATTGATGTTAATATTTATGAAACAGATAACGAAAATAATATTGGAATAATAAAAACAAGCCCACAATTAAAAATAGGCACTCTAAACGGATTTAGTCAAGATGGTGTAACACCTTCGAAAGGGAATAACTATCAATTAAAGTTAAAAATTTCACCAACAATTTATAGTTTAAAAGAAACAAATGGCCCTCTTGTCGATGGTGGAGAACTTTCAGGCTCTCTATTATTCGATTTTTCATTTGGATCTTAAAATTTAAAAACGCGACGTTTTACTATGGGGTTCATTATGCATTTTCGATATCGTAAAATGATATTTTTATTATTAGCTTATCTAATTAACAATAATTTAGCATTAGCTGATAATAAAAATATCGAGTTTGATATTGACTCACTTAAATCTCTTGGTTATGGCAGTGAAATCGCTGATTATTTTAAAGAAGGAAGTCATTTTCTTCCTGGTTATCATGATGTAACAATTATAGTAAATAGTAGCCTTAACTATTCTGATAATATTCTTATTAATGAATCAGGTAATCTTTGCTTAAATAATCAATTAATAGATAAGCTGAAATTAAAAAAAAAGAGATAAATTCAGATTGTGCTGATTTTTTAGAGATATATCCTAAATCAGATATTACCTATCACCCAAATAACAACTCTATTGATATCACTATTAATGATGATTACTTCGATCAAAGTGCCTATGGTAATGAATTAACCTATGGTGGCTTAGGGGTATTCAACAACTATAGAATCTATGGTATGAAGTTAAATGGCTCTAATAATAGGAATTTTTATCAAGGTGATTTTAAAACAGGTATAAATTTTTATAATTGGATTTTACGTAATAACAGTAGCTTTTCTTCAGGTGATGGGAAAACTTACTATAGATTTAATGAAACAACGCTTTCACGTACAATAGAACGCATCAAAGCCATTTTACAATTAGGCCAAATTACATCTAATAGTGAGTTATTAGATAGTGCTGATGTGAATGGTTTTCAATTATATTCAGATAGTAGCTATCAAAACAGTAAGTTGACAGTTCCTATTACTGGGATGTCTGAAAAACCGGCTACCGTTGAAGTCACACAAAATAATCGATTGTTATATAGAACGATAATACCTGCAGGCCCTTTCCAATTAAATAACATTAGTGGTGTATCATCAAGTCAACCATTACATGTCAAAGTTATTCAAGATGATGGTACTATTCAAGAATTTGATGTTATTACATCAAATAAAGACTTAAAAAATCCACAGAGTAGTACCAGCTTTAACTTTTTTATGGGGAAATATAGAAAAAACTCAAGTGATGAACGCATACATACTCCTTTTATTACCGGTTTTGAAGGTGGCATTAATTATTTAAATCATAATTTTCTAGGGGGTATGGAAATATCATCAAAATATAAGTCCATTGTAGGTAGCGTAAATAGCGTTTTTGGTGAACATCGTCCTTTATCTACTGGCTTTGGTATTAAATATGCATCTTCTTCTAATAAAGGTGATGGCTTCCAAGCAAATGCTAATTTAAGTTTACCTGTATCAGTATTCTCACTAGGCTTATCAACAATATATCGTTCACGTAACTATTCGACACTCTATGAATCTCTACAAATAGATAATATAGAAGACCCATTAGATGATAATCTTGCTAATAATCAGACAAAAACATCAAGCTCATTATCTCTAAGCTTAGGAAATCAACGTTATGGATCACTGAGTTATAGCCTTAGCTATAGCCAATATTATGGTGATAAAAAAGACAATTATTCAAATACCATTTCTTATGGAAAAAGATTTCCATTTATGTCTTTTAATATTAGCTATCAAAAAAGTAGTAATTTTGAAGATCGTACATTTGTAAACATCAACGTACCTATTAATAATTCATCATCATTTAGTACTCAATACCAACATTATAAAACATCATCTTTAACAACAAATTATAGTAATTATCATAATGATTTATTTAGATATTCTATCGGGGCAACTGCTGATAAAGACAGTAAAGATAAGAATATTAGCGGTAATATCAATGCAACAACCGCTTACAGCCAAATTAGTGCGACAGGCTCCTTTAGTAATAGTAATCAAAAATCGGCGATGCTGACAGCATCTGGTGCTATTGCTTATAGTGATGGATTATTTGCTACTTCTCCTGTGGAGTTAGGAGATACTTTCGGTATTTTACGTGTTCCAGGACAATCTGGTATTTTAGTTAACTCTATGGGTGGTGGTACGACAATAACTAATCACTTTGGTACCGCCGTTATTCCTAACTTACCTGTAAATAAAAAAACAACTGTTCTATTAAATACTAAAAATTTACCACTCAATGTTATGTTAGGCACAACATCCTTTGATATTGCATTGGCAAAAGGTACTGTTTTTTCTCGTGAGATCCCTGTCAATACAATGAAGCAAGTTTTATTAGAAATAAAAAAACCAGATGGTAAACCTGTTAATACAGCAAATAGTGTTATTGATGATAAGGGAAATCTAATAGGTGTTATTATGGGGGACGGTAATGTTATAATAAGTAATGAGCAAATCGGTAAGCCACTAAAAGTAAAATCAGATAATGGTGACATCTGTTCTGTTGATTATTCAGTTCCAGAAGAATTTAATCCAGACTTTTTATATGAAAAAGTTGATGCAATTTGTAAGTAATACAAAGAGGATAGTCTAATTATGAAAATACTAAAAGGAATGATTTTTCTCATTCTATTAATAAGTCATTTTTCTCATGCTAGTTTTCAATTGGAAACCATGACTGTTATTTTAGATTCAGAAGAGCCAAGAAAGATTTTTAATGTTAAAAATACGGGTAGTGAACCTATTTTATTATCAACAAAAGTCAGCGATTTAGATAAACAACACGAAATAGCAAAAAATATTATTATAACTCCACCTATTACAAGAATAGAGCCAGATCAAAGTCAGAATATTAATTTTATTTTAAAAGACGGTATTGAATTTGATGATGAACAAATTTTAAAAGCCTCTTTCCAAGGTATTGGTGTTGCAAAGGTCAATTCAACAAAAATGCCTATCAGACAAGATATTGCGATGTTAATTATTCCAAAAGGGTTAACCATAGAGCGTGAACCTTGGAAAAATCTAGAAGTAAAACAAGTCAATAATCAATTAATATTAAAGAATAATGGTAAACAAGTTATTCGTATGGCTCCCGCTTTTAGCTCTTTACCAAGCAATAACGGTTATAGTATTGGTCAATTTTATATTCGTCCTCAAGAAGAAATTAAAGTTGATGTAAAAGAAAAGTTAACAGAAATACAAATATCACCTTTAAGTCGTTATGGATTTAAATTAGCAGGTGATATTAAAATGAAAGTTAATAATTAAAATAATTAATATATAAAGCCTTGATATGTTATATCAAGGCTTTTTTATTTATGTAGACATTTATATTATTAACCCTACATATTTATTTTTACAAAAATCTACACGCTTATACTTTATTTGAATTGACCTTCCTGTAGGGGGAAAGATTATTGTTCTCTGTATTCGTATCTATAAGGAATACATGATGAAAAAATTACTTTTTCCCTCTCTCTTAGTATTGTCAACGGTTAGTGGTACTGTACAAGCGGCAAATCATGCTGTAGTTGAAGTTTATAAAACCGAAAATTGTGGTTGCTGTAATTTGTGGGCTGATGGTGTAAAAGAAGCGGGCTTTGATGTTAATGTCAATATTGTCTCTGAAACAGAATTAATGCAAAAATATCAGCAAGCAGCAGTCCCTGATAATTTATTAAGCTGTCACTATGCAACATACCAAGGCAAAGACTTAGTCGGACATATTCCTATCGATAGCTTAAAAAATATAGACTTAATGGATAAAAAGCAAACAGGCATTGCTGTTGCAGGTATGCCAGCGGGTAGCTTAGGTATGTATGCAGGGGACTATAAAGAACCTTATCAAGTCATTGCTTTTGATAAAGCAGGTAATCAATCACTATTTAAATCATACAATTAATTTTTACACTCATCATATTGATGTAACAAGAATATTTCTCTCCTATTATATTATTCTTATTTTATTTTCTGCCTGTACTAAAACAGGCAGTTTTTTATTTTACTAGCCTTGGGACTACCGGATTTTCTGGTGACGATTTTAAAAATGACATACAAAGAGCACCTAAAATAACCAAGAGCATAATCAAATCAAAACCATCAATAAAAGAGGCAACATGTGCTTCTCTTATTACTAATGCCATCGTTGTTTGATAATGTTCAGCAATATTCCCTGCTAATTTTTGCTCACCAGTTTGTATGTATCCTCTTAACAAATCATAATGAGTATCATATGAGATCCTCAAATAAGTATTGATAATAGCTCCTGCAAGGGCTGGCATTAATACTCTCGCTATCGAAATATATGCCCCTAAATGTAACGCTTCTTGTGGCTTGATATTAGTAACAAATGAGGCAATTAATCCGATAAGTAGCAAACATTCCCCCATTGCTTGCATAGATATGACAATAAAGAAATCATTAGCTCGCCACTGATAATCAATTTGATGACCGATTAAACATGCTCCTCCAATAATCATAATACCTATTAACATCATTAATCGTGGCTCTAAACGCCGTGCAAGAAAAATAGCTATTGGACTACATAATAGATAGATAAAGAAGGCAAGATTGGTAACTTGACCTATTTGTAGTGGTTTCAACCCACCAACAACACTCAAAAATGAAGGTATAAATAACGAATTAGGTAACATCAAAAAGCCATATAAACAGGCAATAATAAAGCAGAGCCGTAAATTACTATCTTTGATCCAATTTAAGTGGCCAAAGCTTTGTTTATAAATATAAGCTCTAATAATAAATGTCCCCATCAGTATAGCGCTACCGATTAAGCAAGACACGACCAGCCCAGAATCCCACCAACCTAACAATTCACCTTGAACGACACCAATATATAATAGCGTTAATCCTAAGCATTTAAGCGCCATTCCTCCCCAATCACTTTGAGCGAGCAATGATTTATTAATAGGTGAGAGTGGCATTCCCCACCAGGTAAAAAATAGGATGACTAAGGTGAAAATAGCGGATAACCAATAAATCCAACGCCAATTCAATATGTCAACAAATTCTCCTGAGATCCCCACTCCCGCATCCATTCCTACAGAAACACGTAAGCTATAAGCCGCCATAACGATTAGCCAAACACTGGGATTTAAACTTTTTAAGGCTAATGAAATCGTCATCGGCAAATAGACTCCGATACAAAATCCAATCATAAAATGAGCAATAAAAAGTCCGCCAAAACCAATCTGTTGTCCTATTATGGGAACCGCTAATCCACAACAAAAAAGGATAAAACTCGCACTGATTAATATTTTTTCTGCGCCATAAACCACCATAAACCAAGGTACAAGAGTCATACTGATCAATTGAGCTATATTAAGAGCCACATTCAACCAAGATCCTTGGGCAACATCTAAACCAAACACGCCTCTTAAATCCGCTAACGAGATAGAAAACATACGTACAAAGAGTGTTGATAAAATAGCCCCGGTAAAAACAGCCATAACAACAAAAATAGGACGATGATTTTGTGCTGCTGATAATAATTTAATCACTGCGCTCCCCCTCCTCTATAGGAAGGCTATCTGTGTCAATTTTCACTTGCACAGACATACCCGCTCTTAATTTAGCTAAGTGTCGGTTATCACTATTGAGCGTGATATAAACCGGAATACGTTGTACTACTTTAGTAAAATTACCACTGGCATTATCAGCAGGAATAAGTGCTGATTCACCACTACTTTGTGCGCCGATATATCTCACTTTTCCTGAAAAAACATCGGTAGGAAAAGCATCAACTTTGATAGCAACAGATTGTTCTGGCTGTACTTTTTTTATTTGTGTCTCTTTTAAATTGGCAATAATGTATACATCGTTAATCGGTGTTAAAGTCACAATTTCGCTACCCGCAGTCACAAGGCTACCGATATTGACTTTTATTTTATTTAATTGCGCATCGAAAGGAGCCTTAATAGTCGCGTATGAAAGCTCCGTTTCAGCCTGCTGATACTGTGTTTGAGCGATATCTTTTTGTGCCAGACGTATTTTTTCTTGAGATTTTAGTAATACCAGTGCTTGTTTAGCCTGATCCCACTCATTTTTCGCAGCACTTTGTAATTTCATTAAACGTTGCAAATCAGATTGAGCATCTAAATAATTTTGTTGTGTGATAGCCCCACTATTAATTAAATCTTTACGCAACATTGGACTGCGCTTAGCTTGGGTAACATCAATAACTGATGCTTGATAACGATTAGCTAATTTCTCAATATTTAATTGATATTCTTTAATTTCTTCAGTGAGATTATCTAAAGCTAATTGGGCTTTTTGATACTCTGCTAATGCCGCTTGCCGATTTAATATTTGTTCTTTCTTATTAATTTCAGCAATGACCTCACCACGTTTTACTACTTGGTAATCCTCTTTATTAATCTGAGAAATAAACCCAGTCATTCGTGATTTCAATATCGTTGAGTCCGCTTTTATGTAAGCGTTATCTGTTGTTTGATAACGAGCATCACTCCACCAGCGATCCCAATCTGCAGTCGCTATACCAATAAACGCAACAACACATATCACAGTGATCCAAGGTGTATAAACCATCACTAACTGCATGATTTTTTCTTTTTTTGATTGAATATTTTCCATCTTTCTACTCCTAAGCGAAGCTTAGTGATATTTAACTTTCGCTTTAATCTAACATTGTTAGGTTTGATAATTATGTTAAACTAACGTTGTTAGATAGAAAAGAGGAAAATGAGAATTATTTATGAAAAGCCCTAAAATTGATCGATTAAATGTGTTAGATACGGCGCTTTCTTTGCTGGAAAAAGAAGGGATTGAAGGCTTAACAATGCGAAAACTGGCAGATGCATTACATATAAAAGCCGCCTCTCTCTACTGGCATTTTGATAATAAACAAACGCTTATTGAGGGAATGGCAGATCGTATAGTCAGTGAAGTCGCTGTTGATTTTCACTATAGCCAAGATTGGAAAGCTGATCTAAAACGTCTAGCAACAGAACTAAGAGAAGCTTTTTTACAACATCGTGATGGTGCTAGAGTTTTTGCCGGAACCTATGTGATTTCTGAGAATGTGTTACGTATAAACAATACGCTTATTACTTTAATTATGCAGTCTGGTGCATCTGCTGAGTTAGCAAGCAATATGTCGATGACCTTACTCTATTTTATTTTAGGGTGTTGCATTGAACAGCAAGCTATCACGCTTATTGATAGTGAAATTTTAATGCAAAAACGACTCGCTTTTGAACAAATTGTACGTGATAAATACCCTCAAACTTGGCAAGTAAGAGAAATTCTTTTTGCTGATGATTTTGCTATGCGTTTTAATTTTGGCTTAGAGCAACTAGTCACAGGGTTTGAACACCAACTGAAGACACCATGAGGTTGGTTTAAAAAGGCCGTTTGTAACTAAACAAACGGCACTTTATTTATACTTAATAACCTATTTATCGTTAATAATCCGTTAGTACAAAGCTACACTGGTCCATAACTTATTGCGGTAGCAATACCAATTGCAGCCATACCTATCACGACCCAAATCATTAAAATAGGGAATACAAATTTAACCCAACGCGTCCACGGCACTTTACCTACCGCCAGTACCGCCATAAGTACACCTGATGTTGGGGTAATAATATTGGTAAAGCCATCACCGAGTTTTAAAATAAGGACACCGGTTTGACGTGTAAGATCAAGAATATCGAGAATAGGCACCATAATAGGCATAACAATCGATGCTTGTCCCGTTCCTGATGTGACTAGCAAGTTAAACAGTAAATTAAAGAAATAAAGTAATTGAGCGCCCCAAAAGTGAGAGGTTTGCTGTAATGGCACTAATGTGGCTTGTACAATAGAATCAAGCACTCGTCCTTCATCTAAAATAACAATAACCGCTCTGGCGATCCCCACCACCAATGCCCCATACACTAAAGATTGAGCACCTTTCATAAAGGTTTTGATATAGTCATTAGGGGCAATTTTAAACATAGCCGCCACAACAATGCTCATCATAATAAAAATGGCTGATAGATGTTCAATCCCCCATTTATATTCAAAAGCGCCATATAAAAACAATCCAATAAACGCTATAAATACCACCAAACTCAATTTTTGCCTCAATGAGAAGGTGCTATCTAATGATTGAGTGTGTGGCTGTTCATAATCAGGATCATCTTTAGCTATTCCATACATATAACTGGTCGTTGGATCATTCGCAATACGTCTGGCATACCAGACAATATAAGCAATAGTGACAACAATTAAGATAGCGAATAATACAACTCGAAAAATAACACCAGAAAAAAGAGGAACTTCAGCTAATGTTTGTGCAGTACCTAAAATAGTTGGATCTAATACACCAACCGCATTACCTGCATAATAGCCTAAATAAACAACTGCAACCCCCGTAATAGCATCAAGTTTCATTGAGCGCGAAAGGGCTATTCCTATAGGGATAAACGCAATAACGGCATTGGCCGCAAGCCCAAGGGATGACAACATACCAAAAATAAAAGCAACCGTAATAATAAGAGCTTGATAATTACCTTTGGTTTTAACAATAAGCGCATTAATACCTGAATCAATAGCACGGGTGCGATCATAAATGGCAATCGCGCCACCAATCATAAAGATCAAGAAAATAATACTGGCAGATTGTTTTAACCCTACAGGGATTGCATAAAACACATCCATCAATGAAGCTGGATTTTGTGCAACATAATTAAAGCTATTAGGGACAACGCGGTTTAATCCATTAACGGTTTCCCGCTGATAACTTCCCGCGGGGATCAAATAGGTGGCGATGGCCGCTAAAATAACGATACCAAAAATAATAATAAAGGCATCAGGCATAGCCCATTTTATTTTTTTACTCTTTTCCATACATTCACCTTATTGAGACAGACGCTTAATAACATTTGCAAATAGCACTGTCCTTTCGGTCAATGACGGTAAATCGAGATATTCTTTATCACTATGTTGATAGCCACCAATAGGGCCTAAACCATCAACACTTGGCGTACCGACACCGGCAGTAAATGAGGCATCAGATCCTCCCCCGGTTGAAATATCTTCAATAGCTAAGCCAATTAAATCCGCTTGCTGTTTAATGATTTCTATTAAATTGGCACTTTCAGGTGTTTTCACCATTGGAGGGCGATTAATGCCACCTTTTAGCGTTAATTTAACCCCCGCTAACACAGGTTGACTACAAACTTCTCTGACTTGCTTATCAATTTCAATCCCCTGCTCATCCGTTGAAATACGCACATCGATTTCAGCTCGTGCATGGGGTGCAACCGTATTGACAGATGTACCACCAGAAATCAGTCCGACATTAACGGAAAGACCTTCATCATGGCGAGAAAGCGCATGTAGGGCCTGAATTTTGTATGAAAGCTCTTGAATAGCACTAATTCCTGCTTCTGGTGCAATACCTGAGTGAGATGCTTTACCTTCAATCAACAACTCATAAGTTCCAACACCTCGACGAGCGCTAACAATGGCACCATTCGCACGAGCAGGCTCCATAATTAATGCATAAGCTTTATTTTTTGCATATTTTTCAATTAAATGACGCGATGTTTTTGACCCTATTTCTTCATCACAGTTAAGTAATATTTCAACATTTTGATAAGAGAGATCGCCACTTTGTTTGAGTGCATTAATCGCATAGTAAGTTAAAACATGGCTGGCTTTCATATCAATAACACCGGGGCCATAGGCACGGGAGCCATCGATACTAAATGGGCGCTCTGCTACTGTTCCTTTAGGAAATACAGTATCTAAATGTGCAGCAATAAAAATTTGTGGGTTTGTGGCATCTTTATGAACTAAACGGTAGTTATTCCCTAGTTGTTCATTTTCAAATACTTCAACAACAAAACCTAATTTTTGGTAGCGTTGAATTAAAAGATCAGCGACTGTATCAACCCCTTGTTTATCATAAGAGCCGCTATCGATATTCACTAACTCCTTTAGAAAATCAACCATTTCATCATATTGTGAATTAATTGTGTGTTGCATTTTATTTACCTCTTGTAATTATAATTTGTCTTTTTTAGCTAGATATTTAAATCAAGATGGCCTTTATCAACTGCAATAAAATGCTTGATAAAAAGCATTAGCCTTAAAATAAAATGTGGATTTATTTATCAATAACATCACGTTAAACTTTACATATATTTAATATGATTGCATCTATTTTTTAAAACCATAATAACAATTAATTAAATAGAATAAGATCTGCTAGAAATCACATGATAGAAATAGATAAAATAATCTAAAGCTAATAAGAACATTGAAAAATAGAAAAGAGGTTTAAGATAAAATACTTTTTACTATTTTATCTTGTTTTTAGAGAGCATTATTTTAAATAGATTTATTTTATTTTTTGATAAAACCTAAAAAAACAAAATAAAACCAAATTATTTTTTATCAAACAAACAATAAAACCAATAAAATAATTTTTTAACACACTGGATTAAGAAAAATCGCTCTATTATTAAAATAAAAACATTTATTTTCAATTTTATTTGATGAAAGAACAATACAATAAAATTCGGTAATAAATTTATCATACAATATAAAATATGTATGATAATAAAAGGTATTTTATCTTATCTAATAAAATTTATTGATTAATAAATAAAATCACTCTTTTTTTTATGCGTTAAATGATGATCTTAAAATCGTGTTTTATATTAGTTTTATTTACTTTTTTTAGTATCTAATGTTGAGAGCCAAACTACTTTTGCGGTGATATTTATTGTGATGACATACCTATGTCATAAATCCCCCTTAAAATTGACATCACAATAACCCATTTTTTTAATGGTAGGATGTTCTACATTCTCCCCATTCGCCGTTAATAATGATTTCACATAGTAGGTCTAAACATATGAATAAATCGGTTGAAGCAGTAATTTTAGATTGGGCTGGTACAGTAGTCGATTTTGGCTCTTTCGCCCCCACACAAATTTTTGTCGATGCCTTTGCTCAAGCCTTTAACTTTAAAATAAGTTTATCAGAAGCACGAGGGCCGATGGGGATGGGTAAAATCGATCATATTCGTGCTTTACTTAACGAGCCTAATATTCGTACTCGCTGGACAGCCCAATTTGGTCACCCACCAAGTGAAGAAGAGGCACAGCATATTTATCGCACCTTTATGCCGTTACAAATTGCACAAGTGGTACATTTTGCTAAACCGATTGAGGGAGCACTTGAGGCTATCTCGACCATAAGAGCACAAGGAATTAAAATCGGCTCTTGCTCAGGTTATCCTAAAGCCGTAATGGATGTATTAGTACCGAAAGCCGCTGAATATGGTTATCAGCCTGATTGCGTGGTTGCTAGTGATGAAATTGCCGCCGGCTCTCGCCCAGGCCCTTGGATGGCGTTAAAGAATGTGATTGAACTGGGTGTAATGAGTGTAGCACACTGTGTTAAAGTCGATGATGCAGTAACAGGTATTGCCGAAGGGTTAAATGCCGGTATGTGGACTGTCGGGTTATCTGTTTCAGGCAATGAGTTTGGTGCCACCTTTGAACAATATCAAACAATGGAACAGGCAGAAATAGAAAACCGTAAGCGCATTGCTGAAAATAAACTACGTACCGCTGGTGCTCATTATATTATTGATACCCTTGCCAATTTACCTGCGGTGATAGAAGATATTAATCAGAGGATCGCTAATAATCAAAAGCCGTAACTATTATCCAATACCAACGCCCAATAAAGCAGTAATGGGCGTAATTGGTCAATAGAGAATATAAAGATATATCTAGGTATTCTTTAATATGAAAATAATACTTCGCACTTTTATATTTCTATATTTTATTTTTTTATTAATATTGATTAATATTCTTTCCATATCTGACTATGAATGGATGATTGGTGAAGGTGATATTGATAATCTTTGTCAACTGCCACTCAATGGTAGATATGTTATTGAGCCTATATTGATATTAATACCTTGTATTTTATTACTTTTTTTAGAAAAAAATAAAAAGCTAAGATGGGGTTATGTTACAATCACTGTTATGTATATCATATGGTCATTTTATTTACGTTTTAATTTCTTCTGAAAACTGACCTTCCCTATCCCCCAACGCCATCTTTCTCAATGGGAGAAATTTAGTTTTGATAAAAATAGAACCAGTAAAATTGATATTATCTTCTATTGCAATTCTATTTATAGCCATTTTTTCAATTTATATATCAACAAGTTACTACATAACCTATTTTCTAATGGAAGATAGGATCTTATTCTCATTTCAAACAGGGCTCTTAGTTTTTGCAACGCCTCTAATACTTTATTTCTCATATTATAGTTTTATTTTAGGATACCAAAAAAGTTACAAAGAATGAATAATAAAGTAGCTGGTATATGCGCAGGAATAGCAATAATTGGTATCGTTTTTAGCTTTTTCTTTTCAATTTATGTCGGTCTCGATTTAACCTCTAAAGGCTATTATCGTTGTTATAAATCATCTGCTTTTGCACCAAATGAATATGTTATTGCAAAAGAGATGTGTAAAAAATAGACATCTCTTAAATCTGATAATGTGTACTAATAGTTTTCATTGTCAGATATGCTACTGAGCCTATATTGATATTAATACCTTGTATTACATTACTTTTTTTAGAAAAAAATAAAAAGCTAAGATGGGGTTATGTTACAATCACTATTATATATATCATATGGTCATTTTATTTACGTTTTAATTTTTGCTAAAAACTGAAAAGTAGGGAAACTTTAGTCATGGTTAAAATAAACTCTCTAAAAATGTATTTAATTGCAATATTCCTTTTTTCTTTAGCTTTGTTTTGTTTCTATGACTCCATAATCTACTACAAAAACTATTTTATGATGAAAGATAGAATTCTATTCTCATTTCAAACAGGGTTGTTTTTTTTTGCAGCCCCTTTGATTATCTATTTTTCTTATCTAATTTTTATTTGTGGATACACAAAAAAAACACAAAAAATGAATAATAAAGTAGCGGGTATATGCACAGGAATAGCAATAGTTGGTATCGTTTTTAGCTTTTTCTTTTCAATTTATGTCGCTCTCGATTTAACCTCTAAAGGCTATTTTAGTTGTTATAAATCATCTGCTTTTGCACCAAATGAATATGTTATTGCAAAAGAGATGTGTAAAAAATAGACATCTCTTTTTTATTCTCTCTTCGTAACCTGAATATTTTGACATCCTCCACGCCCTAAAGGACGTGGATCCCTACTGCGTTCAGACTGATGTCTGAATCACCTCGGCGGGTTCCTGCTTCGACGGGCGGTCTCACTGCACCCTCCCTCCACGGGCAAGCACGGCATGTCCTGCCGCTAAAATGTTACGTGCCCCGTTGATATCAGCATTCGCTGTATATCCACATTCAAGGCACTCGAATTGACTTTGTGACTGGCGGTTTTCCTTTGCTGTATGACCACAGCAAGCGCACTTCTGACTGGTGTAGGCTGGTGGTATTGCCAGTACCTGACCACCTCGCCAGAGCTGCTTGTACTCAAGCTGACGGCGCATTTCATACCAGCCCTGCTCCAGTATTGCGCGGTTTAAACCAGATTTAGATTTTACGTTCCGTCCAGGCCGTTCTGTCGTACCTTTTGCCGATTTAGACATGTTACTGACCTTTAAGTCCTCAATGACAATCATTGCGTGGTTTTTGCTGATTTCGCTGGTGACTTTGTGAAGGTAGTCTTTCCTGATATTGGCAATATGAGTATGCAGACGTTGAATTTTGCGCTTTTGTTTTTGCCCGTTGGCACTGAATGTGATTTTACGGCTTAATTTCCGTTGAAGCCTTGCCAGCTTTCGCTGGTTTACTTTAAAACTGCTGACGGGCGGGTATACCGTACCGTCTGAAAGCGTGGCCAGCTTTGTAACGCCTGCATCAAGCCCGACTATTGAGGTTGATTCATGTTGTGGTTCTGTCGCTTCATACTCAGTCTGAATGCTGACGTACCATTTACCGCATGACTGACTGACCGTGACGTTTCTCACTTCTCCGACGACTTCACGACTGTTGCGGTAGCGCATCCATCCCAACTTTGGCAATGATATACGACTATTGGATTGATCGAGCTTCACGCCCTGCGGGTAGCGAAAAGCGTCATTTTTACCGCGTTTCTTGAATCGAGGAAAAGCGGTACGTTTCTGGAAAAAATTCTTGTAAGCCCGTTCCAAATCTTTAAGTGACTGTTGTAACGGTTGTGATGGGGCTTCCTTCAACCATTGTGTCTCTGTGTCAGATTTCCACTCAATGAGCCATGAAGCCATTTTTGTATAGGGAATGTATTTATTCCCTGCTTCGTAATTCTCATTCTGACGTGCTAATGCCCGATTGAAAACAAAACGACAAGCCCCTGCAAAGCGTCTCATCTCACGCTCTTGCTGACCATTGGGTCTTAACTGGAATTTAAAGGCTTGTAGACGTTTCATATTACCTATTATACTTTGGTCCATGAAAAATGAAACTAATATTCGCCGTGGCAGACATTGTGTATTCCTGATGCACGTCCATTTGGTCTTTGTCACAAAATACCGGCGAAAAATATTTGATCAGGATGCAATTGAAAAATTGCGAGGCTACTTTGCCAGTGTTTGTGCTGATTTTGATGTTGAACTGGTTGAAATGGATGGGGAACGGGATCACGTTCATTTACTGATTAATTACCCGCCAAAACTGGCGATATCTAATCTGGTTAACAGCCTTAAAGGGGTATCGAGTCGATTACTTCGACGTGATCGTCCTGATATTGCCCAACGTGATTACTACAAGGGGGTTCTTTGGTCGCCAAGTTATTTCGCGGGGAGTTGTGGTGGCGCACCAATATCCATTATCCGCCAGTACATTGAGCAACAGGAAACACCGAGTTAGTTAAAAAACCGCGCCTTATATCCCCGACCTGAAGGACGGGGTTTTACGGTGCTTTGGATAATTAAAAAATAACTTCACATCCCTAATGCAAGATTAATCAAATAGTTGACGAATATTTTGTTCACCTAAACCAGGCCCAACACTCATTCCTAAACCCGTTCGCATCAATACTGCAGTGACTTTTTCACTCGGCGTTAAAATTGAAATCGGCTCCTTTCCTTTTGCCCCATAAACCCCTTGCCAACGCTCTTTTACTTGAACCGAACAACCTAATGTGTGCTCAGCTAACTCTATCAGGAGGTTATCAACCTCTTCGCTGTTAAAAGGCTGTGCATCTAAGCTATATTCATGAGAATCACCAATAATAAGATCGCCATAAGGAGTCGGGGTAATTAATAAATGAATACCATACTGCTCAATCAACGGCGATTGCATTTTAATTTCTTTCGCTAAAGCCTGTGCCTCAGGTAAATCAGCAAATGCACCATAGTGAGTACAACTTAATCCCGTCATTAGCGCATGCGCCAATCCAATATTTTGCTCTGCTGTCACTCGCAACATCTGCAGGCGGCAAACTATAGGATCAAGCTTTTTTATTTCGTCAGCCAATAATGTTTGATAATCGTGCCCTGAGCAGACAATGATCTTTTCTGCACTAAATGTTCCATTACTGGTGATCAATGTCCCCGTATCTACATCAATATCCCGTACTAATGTGGAAAAATAACTCGTTACATTAGCTAAGCTGCCTAGATAAGCCGCTAACTGTGGGATCGCTTCTCGCGAAAATAGCACCTGATCTTCTTTGCCATGCAACGCCGCTTTATGGTGTTGTAATTGACCACCATAAACCGTCGCTAATTGTGTTTTAGAAAGTAATTCACAATCATAGCCATAGGTTTTAGCTCGACCATCGACAAAGGCTTCAAGAACAGCTTGCTCAGATTGTGTACGTGCTAATAGATAAGTCCCTTTTTGACGCGTTAAAAATTTAGCCTGTTTGGCCATAGTTGCCCAAATTTCACGACTATTTTTTGCTAAATCTAGCATTTTTCCCGGCGCTTGACCCAAAATTAATCCGTGACCAAAATTACGTACAGAAGCGCCCACAGGCGTGTAACTGCGCTCAAAAATAGCAACACGTAAACCTCGCTGAGCCGCTGCATATGCATGAGATAAACCAATAATGCCCGCACCAATAACCGCAATATCAAATTTCATATGACACCCTAAACCAGATAGAGTGCATCGCACCCTATCTATTAATTAATAAAGTAAAAAATAATTATTTTGCACTCTTACCGTCATAGCGCTTACGCCATTCAGTTAAAATGGTGTCGCGCTTTTCAGCTGCCCAAATAAAATCATTTTTAATTAAACGTTGAGCATAATCGCGAGGTAATTCTGTTTGGCTTACGGGTACACTGGTATTGGCTAATACAGCAAAATTAGCACTATAAAGCTTCATCGCTTCCTTTGAGGCGGAAAAATCAGCTAATTTTTGCGCGGCATCTCGCTTATTAGTTCCTTTGATTATCGCCGTTGCTTCAATATCCCAACCCAATCCTTCTTGCGGTAATATGATGTCTAGTGGTGCCCCTTGTCGTTTCAATTGGATCGCCGGATATTCAAAGGATATGCCTATCGGGTATTCCCCCGATGCAGCCATTTTGCAGGGTTTGGAGCCAGAATGAACATATTGACCAATATTCTGATGCAACTTGTCCATATATGCCCAACCCTCTTGTTCACCAAATATTTGTAACCAAGCACTTACATCTAAAAATCCAGTGCCTGATGATGCCGGATTTGGCATAACGATTTTGCCTTTGTATTCAGGCTTAGTGAGATCTTGCCAAGAAGTGGGTTTAGATAACCCCAATTTTTGTGCTTCTATCGTGTTGTAGCAAATCGTTGCCGCCCAGACATCCATACCAACCCAAGTTGGCGGGTTGTTGCTATCACGAAATTTCACATCAATATCATCTAACTGCGCCGGAGCATAAGGCTCAAGCATATTTTGCGCTTTTAATATTGCTAAACTTGATGCAGCTAATCCCCACACAACATCGGCTTGAGGACGATCTTTTTCTGCTAATAATTTAGCGGTGATAATCCCCGTTGAATCTCTTACCCATTTTATTTTTATATCAGGATATTTAGCCTCAAATGCTTGTTTATAAGCTTGTAATTGTTCACTTTCTATTGCGGTGTATACCGTAATTTCAGTCGCTGCAAAGACCGTTCCCGCAGAGAATAATAAGCTGGTGGCAAGTATCAGTTTTTTTAACATCATGCGATTTTCCTAGTATTGCTATGTGAGAGAATTAAACCTTTAAATTTATTGTTTAGCTTCACGCTGATGCCACGCTTGTGTACGGCGAAGAACACCTTGCGAAGCAATAGATAACAATATCGAAACTCCTGCCGAGGTGGTTAAAATCAATGTCGACATAGCTGCCGCGCCACCAATATTGCCCGCATCATCCATATTTAATACCGCAACCGCGGCTAAAATAGTGTCTGGGCTATAAAGGAAGATCGCCGCGGAAACCGTTGTCATAGCAGAAACAAATAGATAACGATAAATATCTAATAATGCCGGCAAACAAAGAGGAATAGTGATACGCCAAAAGTGACGATATAAAGGCGCTTTTAAGGATAATGAAGCTGCCTCGAATTCTTTATCTAACTGGCGCAGTGCCGTGCTCGCAGTCATATAGGCAGTAGTGAAAAAGTGTGCAATGGAGCACAGCACTAATAACACCATACTGCCGTATAAAAAGTTCAGTGGATTATTCGGTAAGTTAAAGAAAAATACATACCCTAATCCCAACACTAACCCCGGAACGGCCATCGGTACAAAACTTAACATACGTAGCAGATTGTTAAGCCAAGAGTGAGAAGCCGTTTTCTCTATTAAGTAAGCGCCCATAAAGATCAGAAAGCAGCCGATAGTGGCAGTGTAAAATGCCAAAATAATACTGTTGGTATAGGCGAGCCATCCCCCAGGCAATCCTTCAAAATTATAATGACGTAACGAAAACGATAAGTTATAAGGCCAGAACTGAATAAAAGAGGAATAAACGGCCGTACCGAATACCAATAAAAATAGCGCGCAAATAAGCATCACAAATATTAGATAAAGCGTGTCACGCTGAAAATTAGCTTTTGGTAAATAGAATTGGGCACGCGAGCTCATTGCATCACGTTGACGTTTACGTAACCAAACATCGACACCGAAGGTCAACAATGCAGGTAGCAATAACAACATACCGATTAAAGCACCGCGGCCAAATTGTTGCTGACCAAGCACGGCTTTATAGGCTTCTAACGCCAGTACTTGATAATCTCCGCCGACGACAACCGGAATACCAAAGTCAGTAATAGTTAACGTAAATACCAAGCACAATGCTGCGAAAATCCCATGTCGGCTCGATGACCAAGTGACACTACGAAAAGTGCGCCAAGAAGAGGCCCCTAAGCTAGATGCAGCATCAAATAAACGAGCATCAGACATGGATAATGCGGAGAGTAAAATCATTAGCGCATGAGGAAAAGTGTAGATCACCTCACCAAGCACTAATCCCCAATAACCATAAATACTCTCTGTGAGTAAGCTACGCAATAGCCCTTGGTTACCAAATAGATAAACCAATGCAATACCCGGTAGCATAGAAGGAGCGAGTAAGGGTAATAGTGATATTCCACGCCACAAGGATTTAAAAGGGATCAAGGTGCGATGTAGAGCATAAGCAAACAGGTAAGCCAGTGGCACCGTAATAACAGCAACGCTTAGCGAAACACTAATACTGTTACCCACCAACCACAGAAAATTAGCACTGGTGAACAAATCAATGGCAGCCTGAAAACCACCACCTTGTGATATATCAGGCGTAAAACCTCGCCAGAAAATAGCCAATAAAGGCAATAAAACCCCAAGAATAAGTAAGCAAATAATAAATAACTTACCACCAGCAACAAATAAACTATCTAAACGATTAATAGATTTGGTAGGTACTATCACTGACATTATCTCGCTACCTTACGCAAATATGTGTAGTTCATTAGCCGGTAAAGTCACTTTAACTTTACCGTTTTGAATACTATGTAGCTCAGCAGCAGAGATCTCGGCTTGTAATAAATGTCCCGGTAAATGGTCTAATTCAAACTTCATAATGCAACGACTTCCCAAAAACACCACATTTTGTATATTGGCATCGTATTGATTATGTTTGTTTTGTATTGGGTTAATTTTGATTGATTCAGGTCGACAAAAGAGACGCCCTTGATTATGAGGTATTGCAGTATGTTTTAATTGGACTTCTCGTGAGCCAATCATCGCCTCACCGTGCTGATTTCTATTGAAAGGTAACCAGTTACCTTTTCCTACAAACTCTGCAACAAATGGTGTTTGTGGATGGTTGTAAATCTCTTCACTACTGCCGTACTGCTCAACCTTGCCGTTATTCATTACAGCTATCCTATCGGCCATCAGCATGGCTTCATCTTGATTATGAGTGACCATTAGCGTAGTGATATTTAAGCTTTGCTGTAAATTACGTAGCTCCACACACAAATGTTCACGCACTTGTGCATCTAATGCCGACATTGGCTCATCCAGTAATAGTAAAGAAGGGGCAGGAGCCAAAGCACGAGCCAATGCCACACGCTGTTGTTGACCGCCAGATAATTCTCCTGGATATTTTTTCTTTCGGTCTTGTAAACCAACTAACTCCAGCATTTCATTAACGCGATTTTTAATCACATTACGAGGCTGACCGGCTAAACCATACGCAATATTCTACTGTACCGTCAGGTTAGGAAATAATGCATAGGACTGAAATAAGATCCCATAGTCACGGGCTTGAGGGGGAAGGTGTGAGATGTTGTTATCGTAATTAAAGATACTACCGTGATCTTGTGTTTCTAATCCGGCAATACAACGTAATAATGTGGTTTTTCCACATCCAGAAGGCCCTAATAGGCAGACTAACTCGCCTTGTTTAATCTCTAAAGAAACACCATCTAAAGCAATAAATTGATTAAATCTCTTTTGAATATTCTCTACACGAATATGTGGCATTGAGCCATTTTGTGAGTTTATATTGAACTGTAACATATCGCTTACCACGCCAATTTATGATGATTGACTAGAGATTAAGCGACAATGATTAAAGTTTTATGAAAATTTAAAACTGATTTATATTTTTTTTAAATGACTAGTCACTAGACTATTATTACAAAGATAAAATATAGATTTTAAATTTATATTGTAGAAAGATTATTAATAACATCTCTATTATTTTTAGGCGTTACATTAAAAAGATACCTTATTGATTTTATTTTAATTTTCTTCGATATATTTATAGTAATAATATATTTATCTGATAAAAAAATAAAAACCTTACGCACTTTTTAATCTATTCACTTTTTACACTGGTATTTATTTTTGTAATGTTTTTTAATAACAAAGAACTTAAAAATAATAGTGAGTTAAAAATGCCCCGCACCTAAAATTAAGATACGGGGCAAAATTGGCAATAAACTATTAAATAATATTACTCAACAGTCACTGATTTAGCCAAGTTTCGAGGCTGATCGACATCAGTCCCTTTAATTAACGCCACATGATAAGAAAGTAACTGTAATGGTACAGTATAGAAAATTGGCGCAATTAACTCTTCAACATGAGGCAGAGAAATCAGTTTCATTGTTTCACTTTCTTCAAAGCCAGCATCTTGATCGGCAAACACATACAGTAAACCACCACGAGCGCGCACTTCTTCAATATTAGATTTTAATTTCTCTAATAATTCATTATTTGGCGCTACGATGATAACGGGCATATCAGCATCAATTAAAGCAAGAGGTCCATGTTTTAATTCACCAGCCGCATAAGCTTCTGCATGAATATAAGAGATCTCTTTTAACTTTAATGCGCCTTCTACCGCTATTGGATATTGATCACCACGGCCTAAGAAGAGTGCATGACTTTTTTCTGAGAAGTCTTCTGCTAAAGCTTCAATCACTTTATCTTTCGACAACATACTTTCAATACGGCTCGGTAGTGCATGAAGCGCCATTGCAACTTGTTGTTCAAGGGCTTCAACACCTTTAATGCGTCCCATATAGGCCACTAGCATTAATAAAACGGCCAGTTGCGTTGTAAAGGCTTTGGTTGATGCAACCCCAATTTCAGCCCCTGCTTTAGTCATTAGCACAAATTCAGATTCGCGAACTAAAGAAGAGCCAGCCACATTACAAATTGCCAGCGATGATAAATAACCTAACTCTTTTGATAAGCGTAATGCTGCTAGAGTATCTGCCGTTTCACCTGATTGAGATAAGGTTATCAGTAAACTATTGCGACGAGTCGCTGGTTTGCGATAGCGATATTCTGATGCAATTTCCACATCACAGGGGATCCCCGCTAAAGATTCAAACCAATAACGCGATACCATACCTGCGTTATAAGATGTACCGCAGGCAACAATTTGAATATGTTCCACTTGAGATAAGATCTCTGGTGCTTTAGATCCTAACTCACTAAGATCAATACTTTCTGCTTTTAAACGCCCTTCAAGGGTGTTTTTAATGGCTAAAGGCTGTTCGTAGATCTCTTTTTGCATATAGTGACGATAAATACCTTTGTCACCCGCATCATATTGCACATTCGATTCAATAATATCACGATTAACTTCTTCGCCATTAACATCATAAATATGCACATGACGACGAGTAATTTCGACAATATCGCCTTCTTCAAGGTAGATAAAGCGGCGAGTAACAGGCAATAAAGCCAGTTGGTCAGAAGCAAGGAAGTTTTCCCCAACACCAAGACCTACCACCAGTGGGCTTCCTGAGCGTGCTGCCACTAATAGCTCTGGTGTACGACTATCCATAATGACAGTACCGTAAGCACCACGTAATTGAGGGATCACACGCTGTACGACTTCACGTAATGTGCCGCCTTGGCGCTGTTCCCAATTGACTAAGTGAGCAATAACTTCAGTATCAGTTTGAGAGGCAAACTGATAGCCCCGGTTAATTAACTCAGCTTTTAGCTCTTGGTAGTTTTCAATAATCCCATTATGTACCACGGCAATAGTGCCGGAGACATGAGGATGAGCATTATCTTGACAAGGTTCACCATGGGTTGCCCAACGGGTATGAGCAATACCTGTACCACCAATAACTTGTGTTTTTTCTGCTTCTTCTGCCAGCATCTGTACTTTGCCAACTTCACGCAGACGTGTCATATGACAATCATTATCGACAACAGCTAACCCCGCTGAATCATAACCGCGGTATTCTAAACGACGTAAACCTTCAATTAAGATTTCTGCGATATCGCGTTGTGCAACTGCACCTACTATTCCACACATTGTGTTATTCCTAAAACTGTGCGTTTTTCGCACTTGATGTCTTTATACCTGATTATTTTGTTCCCCAAGCCATGGTAGAAAACGGGGATATTTTTGTTTTTAGAATAATAGCGTACAAGAAAAGGGCGATAATGAAATATACGCCCTTATCTTAAAATTATTGTTTTTTCTTCACCGGACGTTTCCAGCCAGAGATATGTGTTTGCTTAACTCGACTAATGACTAATTCGTTTTCGTTGACATCTTTTGTCAATGTTGTACCTGCACCAATTGTTGCGCCATTGGCCACGCAAACGGGGGCAACAAGTTGAGTATCAGAGCCGATAAACACATCATCACCAATGATAGTTTTAAATTTATTTGCACCGTCATAGTTACAAGTGATAGTGCCAGCGCCAATATTCACATTAGCACCCACTTCAGTATCACCTAAATAAGTAAGATGACCCGCTTTAGAGCCAACGCCTAGACTGGCTTTTTTCATCTCAACAAAGTTACCAACATGAGCTTTGTCTGCCAGCTGTGCGCCGGGGCGAAGACGAGCAAAAGGCCCAACAGTACACTCTTGCGCTAAATTTGCATCCTCGATCACCGTATAAGGGCTGATAATCGAACCATCACCGATCACACAGTTTTTCAGTACACAACCCGTACCAATTTCAACGTTATTACCTAAAGTGACTTCACCTTCAATAATAACGTTAGTATCAATCACCACGTCTTTTCCGTGAGTTAGCGTACCACGTAAATCAAAACGAGCCGGATCAAGCAACATTACCCCTTCAAGTAATAAGCGTTCAGCTTGTTCTGTTTGATAAATACGCTCTAATGCGGCAAGTTGTAAGCGGTTATTAACCCCTTCCATTTCGCTATGACGAGTAGGGTGAGCGGTTTCGATTTTACGACCTTCTTGGTGTGCAAGCGCAATAATATCAGTAATGTAGTACTCTTTCTGAGCATTGTTATTATCAAGCTTCGCTAACCAGCGTTTTAAATCGCCCCCATTAGCAACCAATATACCAGTATTGATCTCTTTAATTTTTAATTGTTCTTCAGAGGCGTCTTTTTGCTCTACGATACCAACAACATCGCCATTTTCGCGAACAATACGGCCATACCCCATAGGGTTATCTAAAATAACGGTTAATAAACCAATGCCACCAGCAGGTTTTACCGCAATTAAACGCTCTAAGGTTTCTTTAGTGATAAGCGGTACATCACCATAAAGCATTAGGATATCTTCATCATCAGCAAAGAAAGGTGCGGCTTGTTGCATAGCATGACCGGTACCTAATTGCTCAGCTTGTAGCACCCAATTGACAGGTTGTGAACCTAATGTTTCTTTCATAAGTTCACCACCGTGCCCATAAACAAGGTGGGTTTGTTGAGCACCAAGGGATTTTGCGGTATCAATGACATGTTGCACCATGGATTTGCCCGCAAGTTTATGAAGAACCTTAGGTAACTGTGAATACATACGGGTACCTTTTCCCGCAGCAAGAATAACAACACTTTTAGCTGAATTAGACATAATTAACCTGATAACTCCCGTAAAGAATGGCAAGTAAACCTGTTTATGCCAAATAATACTACATATTTCGTTACACAAAATATTTCTGAAAGCAAAAAAGCCAGTTAGCTATAACTAACTGGCTTTTTATTCATGGACTGCCTATTTACATTAGCGTCTAGTCAATTCGATTACACGTAGTTTTGCAATCGCTTTGGCTAATTCTGCTGATGCTTGAGCATAATCAACATCACCATGAGAGGATTGAATGTGTTCTTCAGCTTTACGCTTAGATTCCAACGCTTTCGCTTCATCCAAATCACGACCACGGATAGCTGTATCTGCCAGTACAATGACGCCTGTAGGCTGAACTTCGAGAATACCACCAGAAAGGTAGATAAACTCTTCTTCACCCGATGTTTTTACGACACGTACCATGCCCGGTTTTATGGCAGTTAATAACGGGGTATGCTGCGGATAAATACCGAGCTCACCTTCGCTACCAGTTACCTGAATATGTTTGACTTCGCCGTCATATAAATGCTTTTCAGCGCTGACAACTTTCAGGTGGAACGATGTATCGGCCATATCAACCTCCCGTCAGCCGTATTAAAGCTTCTTAGCTTTTTCTACTGCTTCTTCGATAGTACCAACCATGTAGAACGCCTGCTCTGGCAGGTGGTCATAATCACCGTTCAGAATACCTTTAAAGCCACGGATTGTGTCTTTTAGGGAAACGAACTTACCTGGTGAACCGGTAAATACTTCAGCAACGAAGAATGGCTGAGATAGGAAGCGCTGGATCTTACGCGCACGCGCAACAACCAGTTTATCTTCTTCTGACAGTTCATCCATACCTAAGATAGCGATGATGTCTTTCAGTTCCTGATAACGTTGCAGGATAGACTGAACACCACGAGCAACATCATAGTGCTCTTGGCCAACTACCAGTGGGTCTAACTGACGACTGGTTGAATCCAGTGGGTCAACCGCAGGGTAGATACCTAACGAAGCAATTTGACGGCTCAGTACCACTGTCGCATCTAAGTGAGCAAAGGTGGTTGCTGGGGATGGGTCAGTTAAGTCATCCGCAGGTACGTATACCGCCTGAACAGAGGTGATAGAACCTGTTTTGGTTGAAGTGATACGCTCTTGCAGAACACCCATCTCTTCAGCCAATGTTGGTTGGTAACCTACCGCTGATGGCATACGACCTAACAGTGCTGATACTTCTGTACCGGCTAAGGTGTAACGATAGATGTTATCGACGAATAACAGTACGTCACGGCCTTCATCACGGAATTTTTCAGCCATAGTCAGACCAGTCAGTGCAACACGCAGACGGTTTCCTGGTGGCTCATTCATCTGACCGTAAACTAACGATACTTTGTCAAGAACGTTAGAATCTGTCATTTCATGATAGAAGTCGTTACCCTCACGAGTACGCTCACCAACACCAGCAAATACAGAGTAACCTGAGTGCTCGATCGCGATATTACGGATCAATTCCATCATGTTAACTGTTTTACCAACACCCGCACCACCGAACAGACCGACTTTACCACCTTTAGCAAATGGACAGATTAAGTCCATAACTTTGATACCGGTTTCAAGCAGTTCTTGAGAGTTTGATAACTCTTCGTAAGTTGGTGCTTCACGGTGGATTGACCAACGCTCTTCGGTTTCAATCTCACCTTTCATATCAATAGGTGTACCCAGAACGTTCATGATACGTCCTAAAGTCGCTTTACCTACTGGTACTTCAATTGGGTGGCCTAAATCTTCAACCTTTAAGCCACGGCTTAAACCGTCTGATGTACCCATTGCGATACAACGAACGATACCACCGCCTAACTGTTGCTGAACTTCCAGCACCAGTTTTTCTTTACCATTCATAACCTCAAGAGCGTCGTATACTTTAGGGACGCTATCCTGAGGGAACTCGGCGTCCACTACGGCGCCGATTACCTGGACAATCTTTCCAGTAGCCATCTTGAATCCTCTACGTAATTCGTAAACCTAGCTGTTATACCGCGGCTGCACCAGATACAATTTCTGTCAGTTCCTGAGTAATGCTTGCTTGGCGTGCTTTGTTGTACACCAATTGCAGTTCTTTAATCAGATTACCACCGTTATCTGTAGCGGCTTTCATCGCGACCATTCGTGCTGCCTGCTCACTCGCTAAGTTCTCTACGACGCTCTGATAAACCTGCGATTCAATATAACGACGCAGTAAAGTATCCAGTAACGTCTTAGGATCAGGTTCGTACAGATAATCCCAAGATTTTTCTTTCAGTTCTTCATCATCACCTGGTGGTAATGGTAAAACTTGCAGAATTTTAGGCTCTTGGGCCATGGTATTGATGAACTTATTTGCCACCACATACAGTTTATCTAAACGACCTTCGTCATAAGCCTGCAACATGATATTGACTGGGCCGATAAGGTCAGATAGTTGCGGATCATCACCCATACCGGTTACTTGACCGACAACATTCCCACCTACAGAGGCAAAGAATGAAACGGCTTTAGAACCAACAAGGGCTAAATCTACTTCTACACCTTTATCAGACCACTCTTTCATGTCTGCCAGCAGTTTTTTGAACAAGTTAATGTTCAAACCACCACACAAACCACGGTCGGTCGAAACAACCAGGTACCCGACACGTTTAACTTCACGCTCTTCGAGGTATGGATGTTTATATTCCAGATTCCCTAACGCAAGGTGACCAATCACACTGCGCATGGTTTCTGCATAAGGACGGCTGGCTGCCATGCGTTCCTGCGTTTTACGCATTTTCGACGCGGCGACCATCTCCATCGCTTTAGTGATCTTCTGTGTGTTTTGCACACTGGCGATCTTCGAACGTATCTCTTTTGCGCCGGCCATTTCTGCTTCTCCTCATGAACCAGACGGCCTAATGATCATTATTAGGCCGAATAGTTATTACCAGGACTGAGTCGCTTTGAAGTTGTCTAGCACGCCTTTCAGCTTCGCTTCGATTTCTTCGTTATAAGTACCGGTCTGGTTGATTTCTTTCAGTAAATCAGCATGTTCACGAGAAGCATAAGCTAATAAAGCCGCTTCAAATGGCACAACTTTTGAAATTTCAACATCTTCCAGATAACCACGTTCTGCAGCAAACAGAGATAAAGACTGTTGTGCGACAGACATTGGTTCGTACTGTTTCTGTTTCAGCAATTCAGTCACTTTCTGACCGTGGTTCAATTGTTTACGGGTAGCATCATCCAGATCTGAAGCGAACTGAGAGAATGCTGCCAGCTCACGATACTGCGCAAGTGCAGTACGGATACCACCAGAAAGTTTCTTCATAATCTTAGTCTGAGCTGCACCACCTACACGAGATACGGAGATCCCTGGGTTAACAGCTGGACGGATACCTGCGTTAAACAGGTTAGATTCTAAGAAGATCTGACCATCGGTAATAGAGATTACGTTCGTAGGAACGAATGCAGAAACGTCCCCTGCTTGCGTTTCGATAATAGGTAACGCAGTCAGTGAGCCGGTTTTACCTTTAACTTCACCGTTAGTAAAGTTTTCTACATACTCAGCGCTAACGCGCGCTGCGCGCTCCAATAAACGGGAGTGCAGATAGAAAACGTCACCAGGGTAAGCTTCACGTCCAGGTGGACGACGAAGTAACAGTGAAATTTGACGGTATGCGACAGCCTGTTTAGACAGGTCATCATAAATAATCAGAGCATCTTCACCACGGTCACGGAAGTATTCACCCATTGCACACCCCGCATAAGGAGCAAGGTATTGCAACGCTGCTGATTCTGATGCAGAAGCAACAACAACAATGGTGTTTTCTAACGCGCCATGCTCTTCTAATTTACGAACAACGTTCGAAATAGTCGATGCTTTCTGACCGATAGCGACATAAATACATTTAATGCCAGAGTCACGCTGATTAATAATCGCATCGACAGCCAGAGCAGTTTTACCTGTTTGGCGGTCACCGATGATCAATTCACGCTGACCACGACCAATTGGGATCATGGCGTCAACGGATTTATAACCCGTCTGTACAGGTTGGTCGACTGATTGACGGTCGATAACACCTGGAGCAATCATCTCAACAGGTGAGAAGCCATCATGCTCTACAGCACCTTTACCATCAATAGGTTCACCCAGTGTGTTAACTACACGACCAAGTAGACCACGGCCAACTGGAACTTCCAGAATACGACCTGTACATTTAACTTTCATGCCTTCTGCTAAGTCAGCATAAGGACCCATCACAACCGCACCAACAGAGTCGCGCTCTAAGTTTAATGCGATAGCGAAACGGTTACCCGGCAGTGCGATCATTTCACCCTGCATAACTTCGGCTAAACCGTGGATACGAATGATACCGTCACTAACGGAAACAATCGTACCTTCATTGTGAGCTTCACTCACTACATTGAACTGAGCAATGCGCTGCTTGATCAGTTCGCTGATTTCAGTGGAATTCAGTTGCATATGCTCCAGTCCCCTTAAGACTGCAAGACGTCAGTTAATCGCTCTAAACGGCCACGAACACTACCGTCGATGACAAGGTCACCGGCGCGTATAATCATGCCTGCGATAACGGACTTATCAATTTTGCAATTCAGCTTCACTTTGCGTGATAGACGTTTTTCCATCGCTGCAGAAATGTTAGCTAGCTGCTGTTTAGTTAGCTCAATGGCAGAAGTGACTTCAACATCAACCGTTGACTCGAGTACTGCGCGCAATTGAATAAATTGGCTCAATACTTCCGGCAATGTTGATAAACGGTCATTCTCAGCCATAACACGAATTAAGTTCTGAGCATGTTCATCAATTTGATCGCCACAAAGGTCGATAAAGATGTCAGCCAGTTTTTCTGATGCTAAAGAACCAGAAAGTAATTCGGTTACCTGCTCATTGCGTGCAACTTCAGCGGTGAATGCCAGCATAACCTGCCATTTATCGACAGCCTGGTTTTCCACAGCAAAGTCAAAAGCTGCTTTGGCGTAGGGGCGAGCTACCGTTGCTATTTCAGACATGCCCCTCCCTCCTTACAGTTCAGCGACCAGTTTATCAACGATGTCGCTATTAGCAGCTTCATCCACGGAACGTTCAATAATTTTCTCGGCACCAGCGATAGCCAGCATAGCGACTTGTTTACGAAGTTCTTCACGAGCACGTTTACGCTCTGCTTCCAATTCGGATTGAGCTTGTGCAACGATCTTACTACGTTCTTGCTCTGCTTCAGCTTTAGCTTCTTCAATCATTTGAGTGCGTTGTTTATTCGCAGACTCAATGATTGCTTGTGCTTCAGCTTTTGCTTTCGCTAACTGTTCGCCTGCATCGGCTTTCGCTAAATCTAAGTCCTTTTTCGCACGTTCTGCAGAAGATAAACCGTCAGCAATTTCTTTTTGACGTTTTTCAATGGCCGCCATAATTGGTGGCCATACATATTTCATGCAGAACAAAACAAACAGGACAAATGCGATGGCCTGGCCGAGGATTGTTGCATTTAAATTCACAGCACAATACCTCTTTCTTGGTTATTAACTAACTTGATGTTTTTACTGCTCATCACCATCATTAGGCGACAGCAAACATCACGTAAAGGCCCAGACCCACAGCAATCATTGGGATGGCGTCAACCAGACCCATAACGATAAAGAACTGTGTACGCAGAAGAGGGATCAGATCAGGCTGACGAGCAGCACCTTCTAAAAATTTGCCTCCGAGGATTCCGATACCGATTGCAGCACCGATTGCAGCTAAACCCATCATAATAGCGGCAGCCATGTACAGCAGATCCATACTCAGGTTTTCCATGACAGTCTCCAGTTTGTTTCAGTTATTTCTTTAAAGAGTTAATAATTAATGTTCTTCAGATGCCATCGACAGATAAACAATCGTTAGAACCATGAAAATAAAGGCTTGTAACGTAATAATCAGTATGTGGAATATCGCCCAAGGTAGGCTTAATAACCACTGTGACCACCACGGTAACAGACCAGCAATAAGAATAAAGATCAGTTCACCCGCATACATGTTACCAAACAGTCGAAGACCGAGTGAAACAGGTTTTGATAGCAGGCTTACCCCTTCCAGAATTAAGTTGATTGGAATAAATACAGGGTGATTAAAAGGCTGTAACGTCAGCTCTTTAGTAAACCCTTTTACGCCCTTCATCTTAATGCTGTAGAAGAGAATCAGGATAAATACACCAATTGCCATCGAAAGAGTGATACTCACGTCAGCAGTCGGAACGATGCGTAACGCTGGTAACCCTAAGATGTGTTCACCGATATATGGGATAAAATCAATTGGTAATAAATCCAGGGCATTCATTAACAGCACCCAAACGAACACAGTCAATGCCAAAGGTGCAATGACTTTGCTCTTCCCGTGATACATATCACGAACGCTGCTATCAACGAAACCAATGACCATTTCTACTGCAGTCTGGAATTTTCCCGGTACGCCACTGGTTGCTTTTACTGCTACTTTTCTAAATATCCATAGGAACAAAAGCCCCATGAGTACAGAGAAGAAAAGTGAGTCAATATTTAACACCCAGAATGATGGCGTATTTTCAGCATGGGGATTGACCAACTCGAAAGTACGTAGGTCCAACTGAAGGTTATTCAGATGTCCACCTATGTAGTCTCTAGTGGTTAATGCTTCTCCTGATGCAGACATGATGCCAATTACCCTTTTGTTGTTAAAAACGCTAACCGTTTATGACGGCTGGTGCAACGACCTGCATAACAAGCACCGCTAAGTAGGTCATGACCAGTGGTGCAAATGCCGCTTTAAACACTCCTAAAGCAACTATCAGCAAGGCTATTGATAATATAACCTTCAACCCTTCACTGAAAGCAAAAAGCCAGTTTATGCGAACTGAAGCTTCATTTTCATCTACTTTTTGTAAGCGTAGTAATAATAAAAATGCAATATTGGGTAACCAACATGCAATTCCACCTAAAAAAGCAGAAAAGCTCCAGTCTGTACTCTTAAAGTAGAAACCCGCACTGAGAATAACAAAAGTCATAAACTGCAAAAATAACAGTTTCAGTGCAACTTTCCCGCTGTAGAGGGAGACAGACATGACGTTTGTATTCTCCAGACTCGCTATCGTAAAAGGTATTACTGAATAATGTATCAAACTGTCTTTGCTATAAAGTGTCAAGTGACAAAAACGAGCAAATTATACGGGGCGTGGCAATGAATTCAATCAATAAGTAGCGAAAAAGTGAAGAATAATTTAAATTTTTTATGAAGGTTCCATTTATGGAAAATGATTAGCAACAAAAAGCGCAAAAATAATCAGCATAAACAGAAAAAATAATGTGATCTAGAACACACAAAATAGTATATAAATAAATTTTATTTCATAAAAATTATAATAGAGTTAACAAATAACTGCCTTTTTCTGAACAAAAACAGCCAAAAAGAAAAATAATTAATGATTTTTCAATTAAATAAATTAAATATTTTTGAGAATGCATAAATTTATTAATTTATTTTAGAAAGAAAAATAAAAAAATGAGGGGAATACAGGCAATTAAATAAAAAGATAATTATTTGTTACTTAATTGTAAAATATGGGTAAATATGGAATGACGCTATTTTATCCCTTAAAGTAAATAGCGATAACATTGTAAATGTTATCGCTAAAGCACAAAAAATGAAAAAAGAAGCCGATGAATAGCCGTCTACAGTTTAAAAAATAACCAGATGACGCTGTTCATTCAATTCGGGGATCGCTAAATTAATCACCTTTTCAGGCATCTTTAAACCATTTTCAGAAAGCTCATCAAGTTCTTCTTGATGAATCTGCCCTTTTAATGCATAAAAACGCCCGTGTTCTTCAGTGACTAAATGTGAACACCAAGAAAGCATATCTTTCATCGAGGCAAAAGCACGACTAATCACACCATCAAATGGTTTTTCTACTTGATACTCTTCAACTCGATATTGCACAGGTTCGATATTATGCAGAGCTAATTCATGCTGAACTTGTTTCATAAAACGAACGCGTTTACCTAAGCTATCAAGTAACACAAAGTGGTGATCGGGACGCATTATTGCTAAAGGAATACCGGGCAATCCTGGCCCGGTACCAACATCTATGAAGTTGTTTCCTTTAAGGTATTGACTCACAACTATGCTGTCTAAGATATGACGAATAAGCATCTGTTGAGGATCTCTGACAGAGGTCAAATTATATGCTTTATTCCATTTATCGAGCATAGCAACATAAGCGGTTAATTTTTGAGCTTGAACATCAGTTAACTCAATATTGGCTTGCTTTGCCAGCTTTTTTAACCGATTAAGTAAGTCACTCATGATGCACTCCGGCGTAATAAACCTTGTTTTTTTAACCAAACAAGTAAAATTGAGATAGCTGCAGGTGTCACACCGGAGATCCGCGATGCCTGACCTATTGAAGTTGGCTTGTGATCGTTTAGTTTGGCAATAACTTCATTTGATAATCCACTCACCTGTTTGTAGTCGATATCAATAGGCAATGCAGCACTTTCATTACGCAGTTGTTTTTCAATCTCTTCTTGTTGACGATTGATATAACCTTCGTATTTTACTTGGATCTCAACTTGCTCTGCCGCTTGTGGTCTCGAATCATCAATACCAGGAGCAAAACGAGGGATCTTTTTCAAAATCTCATAGGTCATTTCAGGACGACGTAATAAGTCTTCCCCATTCGCCTCTTTAGACAGTGGCGTTTTAAGTAATTGATTGATTTCTTCTAGGTTATCCGCTTTTGGATGAACCCAAATATCTCTTAAACGTTGACGCTCTTTTTCAACTAATTCGACTTTTTCACTAAATTGCGCCCAACGGTTGTCATCAACCATACCAAGTTCACGACCAATTTCAGTTAAACGTAAATCAGCATTGTCTTCACGTAACATCAAGCGATATTCAGCACGTGAAGTAAACATTCGGTATGGCTCTTTCGTACCTAAGGTACAAAGATCATCAACTAATACACCAATGTAGGCTTGATCACGACGAGGGAACCAACCTTCTTGATCAAAAGCATAACGTGCCGCATTAAGACCTGCTAATAGACCTTGCGCTGCTGCTTCTTCATAACCGGTAGTGCCATTAATTTGGCCAGCAAAGAATAATCCGTTGATAAACTTACTTTCGAGTGTTTGTTTAAGATCACGGGGATCAAAAAAGTCATACTCTATCGCATAACCAGGTCGGATGATCTTGGCATTTTCCATACCTTTCATGGAATTTACTATTTGCATTTGAACATCAAAAGGTAAGCTTGTTGAAATACCATTAGGGTAAATTTCATTGCTTGTTAAGCCTTCAGGCTCTAAAAAGATTTGGTGTGAATTGCGATCAGCAAATCGCATCACTTTATCTTCAATTGATGGACAATAACGAGGGCCGATACCTTCAATAACCCCTGCATACATAGGACTGCGCTCAAGGTTATTACGAATTATTTCATGTGTTTGCTCATTAGTATGAGTAATATGGCAAGGCATCTGTTCAGGATGTTGATCCACATTACCTAAAAATGAGAAAACAGGCATTGGATTATCGCCTAACTGTGGCGCTAATTGACTAAAATCGATAGTTCTTGCATCAATACGAGGTGGTGTACCTGTTTTTAAGCGACCTACACGTAAAGGTAATTCTCTTAATCGATGTGATAAAGAGACTGATGGTGGATCACCTGCTCGGCCACCACTGTAATTTTCTAAACCAATGTGGATTTTTCCATCAAGGAAAGTTCCTACGGTTAAAACTACCGCTTTAGCACGGAATTTTAATCCCATACGAGTGACTGCACCCGTTACTTGGTCATTTTCAACAATGAGATCTTCAACGGGTTGTTGGAAGATCATTAAATTAGGCTGATTTTCAAGGGTTGTGCGAATAGCTTGGCGATAAAGTACGCGATCGGCTTGTGCTCTTGTTGCTCTTACTGCTGGCCCTTTACTTGCATTAAGGGTTCTAAATTGAATACCAGCATGGTCGATGGCTGTGGCCATTAATCCACCCATGGCATCGATCTCTTTTACCAGATGCCCTTTACCAATCCCACCAATAGCTGGGTTACAAGACATTTGGCCCAAAGTATCAATATTGTGGGTCAGTAATAGGGTTTGACGCCCCATACGAGCTGCAGCCATAGCGGCTTCTGTACCGGCGTGACCACCACCGATGACAATGACGTCAAAATGTTCTGGATAAAACATGTGTGAACCTTAAATGTTACGAAATGCTGAATGTGTTGCATTGGGAAAACGAATTCTACTCAACTTTTTGACAGATACAAGTGAGCATGATCCGCAGGTAATTATTTAAAGATCTTTTTATTTAAAGATCTCTTTATTAGATCTTTTATTAAGGAAGCGATCCTCTGTGGATAAGTGGATTTTCTATTTAAAGATCATAAAAGTGTAAAGGATCATATACTGTGAATGATCCGTGATCTAGATGCTGATAAGCTGGGATCAAAACAGCGAGTTATACACAGGTCATTTCTGGATATAGGCTTATACAATGGATAACTACGGGTTAACCCCTGCTTTTAAGCATAGTTATCCACATCTGATTGCTGTTTTTTTGTTCGATTTAAAGTAAATTTTTCCAAGTTGTAAGCCATTCCTCTGCTGGATCTTCCGGAATGTCGTGTTCTTGTATATCTATTTCTAGGCGATCACCTAATCGAACAGCCCCTTTTTCTATTAGTTTTTGATCTAATGTTCTGATCGCACCACAGAAAGTGTCATATTCACTACTTCCTATACCTACAGCACCGAAAGAAACTTTACTTAGATCAATGCCGTCTGCTGAGATTTCGTCAGCAAATGGCTGGAGGTTATCTGGGATCTCACCTGCACCGTGTGTGGAAGTGATCACCAACCAGATCCCTTCTTGCGGAAGATCATTAAGAGAAGGCCCATGGTGTAGATCTGTCTCAAATCCCTCTTTAGATAAGATCTCTTCGAGGTGTTCGGCGACATATTCAGCACTACCCATGGTGCTGCCACTAATTAGCGTGACTTTTTTCATTCATGATCTCCTTATGTTCAAGACGCGCTATTGTACGCTGTGAATCACTTGGGATCTACCTGTGGATAATGTGGTTATAAAAAAAAATAGTTTTTTTTCGTTATGGCTTGATTGTCCTTGTTATCGGGTTTTGCAAAGAGATCAAGGTTTCTGTCGATTGGATTTCATCAATAGTCTGAATTTTGTTGATAAGTACGTCTTGAAGCGCTTCGATGCTTTTACACATTACCTTAATAAAGATACTGTATTGACCTGTTGTATAATAAACCTCAACCACTTCATCTAACTTATCTAGCTTATCTAATGCGGTATGGTAGTCTTTGGCACTTTTTAAAATGATGCCAATAAAGCAGCAAACATCAAACCCTAGTTGTTTTTCACTTATATCTACGCGTGTCCCCGTAATAATTCCTGCTTGCTTCATTTTTTCAACACGAACATGAATTGTGCCCGGACTTACTGCAAATTTTTTAGCTAATTCAGCATAAGGTGTTCGAGCATTCGCCATTAAAGCGTGAAGTATGTCACGATCGAGATTATCGATCTGATAAATATTGTCCATAAAATCCCCCTGTTTTTAATGATAATGCATTTTTATAGTGTTTTTTTTAACGATTTTAAATAGGCAAGGCTATTTTTAATGAAGTATATTGAATTTACCCCCACTTTTGTTGCTTAATCTATCTCAGCAAAACACAACATCGCCACTAGGGATATAAAAAATGGAAAAATCATTCATTCAGACTCAACAACAAATTAGCTTTGTTAAATCATATTTTTCACGTTTATTAGAAAAAGAATTAGGCCTGATTGAAGTTCAAGGACCGATCTTAAGTCGCCTTGGTGATGGAACTCAAGATAACTTATCTGGTCATGAGAAGGCCGTACAGGTTAAAGTGAAATCTTTACCTGATTCTACCTTTGAAGTTGTCCATTCATTAGCAAAATGGAAACGTAAAACATTAGGTCGTTTTGGATTTAGTTCTGGTCAAGGTCTTTATACACATATGAAAGCCTTGAGACCAGATGAAGATCGCTTAACGCCAATCCATTCTGTCTATGTTGATCAGTGGGATTGGGAAAAAGTGATGGAAGGTGAGGAGCGTACACTACCTTACCTTAAGCAGACAGTGGGTAAAATCTATCAGGCTATAAAAGAAACTGAAAAAGCCGTCAGCGATGAATTTGGTCTGACACCGTTCCTGCCAGATCAAATTCAATTTATTCACACTGAAGAACTGTTACGTCGCTACCCTGATCTTGATGCTAAAGGTCGTGAAAAAGCGATAGCTAAAGAATATGGTGCTGTTTTCTTAATCGGTATTGGTGGAAAACTATCAAGTGGCGAAGCTCATGATGTAAGAGCGCCAGATTATGATGACTGGACAACACCTAACGAAGATGGCTTTGCAGGGTTGAACGGCGATATTTTAGTTTGGAACCCAGTATTGCAAGATGCTTTTGAAGTGTCGTCAATGGGTATCCGCGTTGATCCAGAGACATTAATGCGTCAGCTAACTTTAACTGATGATACTCAACGTCTTGAGTTAGATTGGCACAAAGCATTAATGCATGGCGATATGCCACAAACAATTGGTGGCGGTATAGGTCAATCACGTTTAGTCATGCTACTTTTGCAAAAAGAGCATATTGGACAAGTACAATGTGGCGTTTGGCAACAAGACACCCGTTTAGCTTTTGCGGATATGCTGTAATTATTGACGCCAACGTCGTAGTAATCGACTTTTTAACCCAGTATCAAAACGCCATATGTGGTCGAAAATTTTCATAATACTGGGTTTACCATAATTGGATAGGGTAACCGCATGGAAGCGATTATGCTGTTGCTGTTGGACTTTTTTGATTTTATTGATTAGGTTTTCGGGTAACCTTTGGGCAACAAAGTCAGAAATAACAACAGCATCAGCGTCTTTCCATGTGGGGGTATTAAGCTTATCTGCTACCTCATTTAAACAAGATGCTAAATCAGTTCCACCTCTAAATGTTTGATTCAAAAATTTAACAAGTTCTTGTAATCCATCAGAAGAAGATAATTGGTAATGGATCATTTCTGTTGAAAACAGCATGACATGACAGGCACGGTTATCCGCTAGTGCTATTTTCATTAGTGCTAAACCAAAGGCTTTAGCACATTGCTCATTAAATCCCCCCATAGAGCCAGAAGTGTCGATACAAATGATAAAAGGGCCTCTTGGCCGTTCTTCATCAAGGTGATGAGTGACTGGGCGTAATACTGTGCGTTCCTGCCAACTATCACCCTGTAAACGATAAGTATTGAGCTGTTTTTCAATGAGTTTACGATAAAACTCATACTCAACTTCATTTATGCCTAATAAAGCTAGTTCAGCAGGTAATAAACGTAAAATATCATCACTTAAGCCTATACCATTTACTTGCTCTGGCGTGGTATCCGGTGCTTTTTCAACGATTGTTATTGATTCAAAAATCACACTCTCTTCAGGAAGCGATTTCGCCGTTTTACTTCGCCCCAGTAAGCTGGCCAATTTATGTAATTCAGGTTGTTGATTTAGAAAATCACTATAACGTTGAATAATTTTCTCATCATAGGGGGTTTTGGTAATAACGCCTTTGCTCATATCCCATAAACGGCCTGCAGCCCGTTCATTTTCAGAAAATGTATTACTTAAACTGCCACTTAATGCTAAGCGTTCTTGTAGTTCTGCAAGTAACTGCTCTTGCTCTTGTTCAAACAGTGCTTTATGTAATGTCGTGACTTGAAATATTAAACTAATGCGCCAGCGTTGAATAAATAGAGCTTGTTGAGCTGGAGAAAAAGGTTTATTTGTTTTTATTAGTTGTGTTGCTTCTATAACAAATGAAGAATCAAGCTGATTTAGTTCTGTAAGAATATTGTCCACTTGCTGATTAAAAACAGCATTACATAATGATTGCGTTTGCTGATAAAGTGCAAATTCATCTGCGATGATGGTCGGCACCAGTGTTTCTTTCACTTTTTCTTGTAAGCTTTTTTTCCATTGATAAATGTCTTTTAGTAATGCTTTTTTTAATCTTGGGTGTTTTTCAAAAAAAACAGCTAATTGAGGAGAAGCTAATAAAGTGATAATCACTTCTTCTATAAGCTGCCCTTCGTTTATCGCTAAAAGCATATCGATGGTAGAAAGTGTTAGCATGGCATGGTCACTTTATTTGACTTCTTAATTGAGATAATTTTTCATTTAATTGCAAAAAGCTTTGTTCTATAGAAATGAGCCAATCATTATCAATAAAGATATTAGGTTGATGATGATTAAAATTTTCTTGTTCAGAATAAATCTCTTGGGTGAGATCTTTTAATTTATCTAACCATTGTTGATTATCTTCAATAGGCTCTGTTTTGATGCTTTCTGACTGTTGGTATAACGACGTTGTTCGGCGACTAACATCCAATACCTCTAAGACACCATCTTGACGAATTTGTGCATTAATAGATTGTGGGAAACCAATACCATTTAATCTGGCAGAGAGTTCATCACCTTTATCTAAGAAAGTTTCTAATGCTTTTTTCTCAACAGTTATAAAGTTAACTTGAATACTATGTATATGCAGTGGAATATGTAAAAACAGCGTAAATTTATCAGACTGCATTTTTTCTGATAATTTGAAATGTATATTTCTACCAAACATACTACTTTGTTTTTCAAAGCGAAATGCTTGTTGATCTTGTTTGCTTCTTGTCGATTGCATCCATTCAGCCCACAGATTTTCTATTTTCTGTAAAAGTGTTAGCTGGTGGTATGCTTGTTCTGTTAATAGTGTTTTTAATAAGTCATTTAGCAGCGCAAAAGAAGCTTGATCATGCCAAAGGCAATCTTTTAACAGAATAAGATCTAAAGGTGATATCGCACTACGACCATTAAAAAAAGCACTGGCCTGTAATAGACGAACCGCTTTTTTCCAACGTCTGTCTGAAACATAAGGTGCTGCATCACTTTTATCGAGTGAGTTGCGAAGTTGATAAATTAATTCGAATAAGTGGTCATTCAAAGTAATTTTTTCTAACTCTGTTTGCCAAAGTAAAAATTCGTCTGTTGTAATTTGTAGTTGTTCAGGAATACGAAAAGCGCTGACCTCTTTATTAACTAATAACGCCCGGAAGTTTTTTTTATCTTGTACTTTTGATAACCAAATTCTAATCAGCATTCGATCATAAAGCGCTTCAAGACTGCTGTCTGAATCAGGTAGTTCATTAGAAGCCGAAACTAACAAACGCATGGGAATACTTACTTCGTTTTCGCCATTGCGAAATTTACGTTCATTAATTGCCGTTAATAAGGTATTCAAAATAGCGGGACCGGCTTTCCATATTTCATCAAGAAAAACAATTTCGGCGTCAGGTAAATAACCTTCGGTTAAACGTTGGTATTTTCCTTCATCTTTTAATGCTTGAATGGATAGTGGACCAAAAATTTCTTCAGGTGTTGAAAAACGGGTCATTAAATATTCAAACGCTTTAGCGTGTTTAAATGCCTCTTTCATTCTTCTCGCAATTAAGCTTTTAGCAATACCTGGAGGACCTAGCAAAAAAACGCTTTCTCCACTTAAAGCCGCGAGTAAGCAAAGCCGTATCGCTGATTGACGTTCATAAAGCCCAGTTTCAAGGTATTGGCTAAGTTGTGAGATCCGTTCTGCAAGTTGCATAAAGGCTCCTAATTAGGGTACTTATTTTCGTTATAGAGATGAAACTATCAAAAAATGAGTAATGACATATAGTCAATTATTCAATTAGTACACAATTCGTTTATAACAAAAATCGATTCAGCTTCCTACTGCTTCTTTTGGTTCTTTTTTGTTTTGCTGGCGAAACGTTTCGATGGTGATCACGTTTTTTCATTAATGTTGCTGAGATGATCGATTTAAAATACGACATGTCATCAATTAATGGCATTAAAACATTATCACTTGATAGTAAGGAAATATCATGGAAGCGAAGAAATTAGTGATTTTAGGTAGTGTTAATGTCGATCATATTCTTAATGTTGCTCATTTTCCGCATCCTGGTGAAACTATTTCCGGTAATCAGTATCAGATGGTTTTTGGAGGTAAAGGTGCAAATCAAGCCGTCGCTGCAGGGCGTTGTGGTGCTAATATTACCTTTTTAGCTTGTCTTGGAAATGACGATATTGGTCAAAGTGCTAAAGCTCAGCTGATCACAGATAAAATAGATACAGATTGTATTGAATTAATTGATGATGAAGCCACGGGTGTTGCGTTGATTTTTGTTAATCAGCAAGGTGAAAACGTTATTGGTATACACGCTGGAGCCAATGGAAGGTTAAACAGAGAATATGTTGAACGTTATAACTCGGTGATTAAAAAAGCAGATGCTTTACTTATGCAATTAGAATCACCTCTAGATTCTGTATTAAAAGCGGCTCAAGTCGCTAAACAAGAAAGTGTGCAAGTCATATTAAACCCAGCACCAGCACAGGCTTTGCCGGATGAATTATTATCTCTCGTTGATATCATTACACCTAATGAAACAGAAACTGAATACCTCACGGGGGTAAAAGTTATTGATGATGAAAGTGCTCAACGTGCATCTAATATATTACATGATAAAGGGATAGAAACCGTTTTAATTACTTTGGGTAGCCGTGGTGTTTGGGTTAGTCAAAACAATCAAGGAACGATGGTTCCGGCATTTAAAGTGACCGCAATAGATACTATTGCTGCAGGAGATACATTTAATGGCGCTTTTATAACGGCTTTATTAGAAGGTTTACCAATGATGAAGGCGATTAAATTTGCGCATGCAGCCGCCGCTATCGCTGTTACTCGTGCAGGAGCACAACCGTCAGTACCTTGGCGCCATGAAATTGAAGCTTTTTTGTCGCAGCATGACTAGCGTAAAAATAAGATTATCGCTATTTAGAGTGGCGTATAAAAGAGAGCTATAGGCTCTCTTTTATTTTTATATCTCAACTAATTAGTTTTCATTTTTCTTCTTATTAGTAAGATTATCACCATCATGCTTATTAAGTAATAAGAAGACAAATGAAGAGAGTAGTGTAATAGCGCCGACAGTAATAAAAGTATAATGGAAGTTATCTACCGTAGAGCCGGCATTTTCTGCATCAAAATAATTTAAGATAGAAGCACTTACTGCAATACCAAAACTAATCGCTAGTTGTTGAGTGACGGCTAAAACACTATTGCCTGAACTGGCATTATTGTCAGTTAAGTCAGCGAGTGAAATAGTATTCATCGAAGTAAACTGAATTGACATGACAACACCTAATAAAAAGAGTGGTAATACTAGGTAATAAATAGACATATCAGGTGATTGTAAGGAAAACTGTGCAATCATCAGACCTATAATAATGGTTATTCCAAATAGTGTCCGGCGATAGCTAAATGTCACTAAGACTTTTGTCACAAAGGATTTGGCGAGTATAGAGCCCAAAGCCATTGGTGCCATCATCATACCTGAGATAATAGCAGGATAGCCAAAACCTACTTGTAACATCAGTGGCATTAAGAAAGGAATGCATCCTGTTCCTAAGCGCGTTGCGATATTACCCGCAATACCGACAGAGAAAGTCCGTGTTTTGAATATATTTAATGGTATTAAGGGTTGCTGGTGGCGTTTAGCGTGATTGATATAGAGACCGAGTAAAAAGAAGCCACCTAAAATCACCGCAAGAGGGATATATCGAGAGATGTTTTTATCGCCAAAAAGATCGAGGCTGACGGATAACATGACTAAACCAAAACCAAAGAAAATAAAACCGAGTAAGTCAAATTTACGTTTTGGCATCGTAAAATTAGGCATATGTTTTATGGCGTAAAAAATACCAAGTAAGCCAATAGGAATATTAATAATAAATATCCAATGCCAAGAAGCATAGGTGACAAGGATCCCTCCCAATAATGGACCCGCAATTGGCCCCACAAGCCCCGGCATGGTGACAAAGTTAAGAATGGGAAGGAGTTCGCTACGAGGATAAGCTCTTAATAAAGCAAGACGAGCAACCGGCATCATCATTGCACCACCTATTCCTTGTATAACCCGCGAAATTACCAAAAAAGCAAGGTTAGGAGAAAGTGCGCATAATAATGAACCGCCAGAAAAGAGTGAAACGGCGATAATGAAAATCTTGCGAGTCCCAAATCTATCAGCTAACCATCCACTTACAGGAATTAATAAAGCTACCGTTAAAGTATAGCTAATTACGGCTGATTGCATGGCGAGAGGGGAGTGGTTAAGACTTTTAGCTATATCAGGGAGTGCCGTATTTAATATAGTCGCATCTAATGACTGCATAAAAAAAGCCATTGCAGCGATCCAGGGCAACCCTGACATATTTTTGGCGGATTTTAACATGTAACAGATACCGTCTTTCTTTTATATTTAGCTTATTAGCCAGTATAAACAAAAAGACAATAAAATCGTATTAAAAATACTCAGTCATTTATTAATAGTATTAAACAAAGATCACGCGCTCTATTTCCATCTCCTTCTATAATCGCTTGTACAATTTGATTATGAGTTTCAGGCTGTACTGTTTCATTGCCAACAATTAAATCAAAATATTTTTTGTAGGCAGATAGAAAAAGAGAACCAAAAGAAGCAAAAAATGGATTGCCACTGGCTTGATAGATTAGATAGTGAAATTGTGTATCAATATCTAACCAATGCTGACGGTTAAAGTTATCTTTGAGTAGCTGCATTTCTGTAGCTAGAAATAATAGCGACTCTTTTTGTGTCTCTGAAGCATGTAATGCAGCTAAATAACAGGCTTGAGGTTCTATTGCTAAACGAACATGATGGAAATAATGACTCACCTTATTAAATTCACCGCTATCTATCCACCAATTAAGTAAATCATTATCTAATAGATTCCAATTTTGCATTGGCGTAACTCGAGTACCTATTCTTGGCCGAGGTAGTAACATACCTTTTCCAGCAAGCATTTTTATTGCTTCACGAATAACAGTTCGACTGACTGAAAGTAGTTCAGCGAGTTCTATCTCACCAGGTAATAAAGATTCAGGTTCGTAGTATCCAGAAAGTATTTGTTTACCTAGCTTTTCAGCAACAATATAAGAAAGATTTTTTTGGGATGCTGAGCGTTGTTCGCTTAGTTGCATAATAATAGTTACCTTTACCATAATTTGCTTTCTATATTACGTGAGTAATAGCAATAAAGCTGTTTGGATTTTAATCTATCAGTGTAAAATTAGAGCATTTTCATTCGTTTTGTTGAAAAATAGAGCGAACAGAAAAAAAATTGAAATAAATACTTGCGCTAATCTGAGAAGCCCCTATAATGCGCACCCACTGACCGACGATGAGCTGACAACAGCAACGACGGAAAGGGAAGAGAAAAGAAAAAAGTTTGAAAAAACTCTTGACTCTTCAGAGGAATAGCGTAATATACGCCTCCTCGCAACAACGCAGAAGACCGGAAACGGCAGCGATAGTTGCACTGCTCTTTAACAAATTATCAGACAATCTGTGTGGGCACTCGCAGAGACGATATCTTCTAAAAAATTAGATGTATCAAGTCTTGAAGAGTGACTAACAAGTTAATTCATATAATGAATAAGCTAAGTTTTCGATTTCTTTGAGCATCAAACACTTTTAATTGAAGAGTTTGATCATGGCTCAGATTGAACGCTGGCGGCAGGCCTAACACATGCAAGTCGAGCGGTAACAGGAGAAAGCTTGCTTTCTTGCTGACGAGCGGCGGACGGGTGAGTAATGTATGGGGATCTGCCCGATAGAGGGGGATAACTACTGGAAACGGTGGCTAATACCGCATAATGTCTACGGACCAAAGCAGGGGCTCTTCGGACCTTGCACTATCGGATGAACCCATATGGGATTAGCTAGTAGGTGGGGTAAAGGCTCACCTAGGCGACGATCTCTAGCTGGTCTGAGAGGATGATCAGCCACACTGGGACTGAGACACGGCCCAGACTCCTACGGGAGGCAGCAGTGGGGAATATTGCACAATGGGCGCAAGCCTGATGCAGCCATGCCGCGTGTATGAAGAAGGCCTTAGGGTTGTAAAGTACTTTCAGCGGGGAGGAAGGTGATAAGGTTAATACCCTTATCAATTGACGTTACCCGCAGAAGAAGCACCGGCTAACTCCGTGCCAGCAGCCGCGGTAATACGGAGGGTGCAAGCGTTAATCGGAATTACTGGGCGTAAAGCGCACGCAGGCGGTCAATTAAGTCAGATGTGAAAGCCCCGAGCTTAACTTGGGAATTGCATCTGAAACTGGTTGGCTAGAGTCTTGTAGAGGGGGGTAGAATTCCATGTGTAGCGGTGAAATGCGTAGAGATGTGGAGGAATACCGGTGGCGAAGGCGGCCCCCTGGACAAAGACTGACGCTCAGGTGCGAAAGCGTGGGGAGCAAACAGGATTAGATACCCTGGTAGTCCACGCTGTAAACGATGTCGATTTAGAGGTTGTGGTCTTGAACCGTGGCTTCTGGAGCTAACGCGTTAAATCGACCGCCTGGGGAGTACGGCCGCAAGGTTAAAACTCAAATGAATTGACGGGGGCCCGCACAAGCGGTGGAGCATGTGGTTTAATTCGATGCAACGCGAAGAACCTTACCTACTCTTGACATCCAGCGAATCCTTTAGAGATAGAGGAGTGCCTTCGGGAACGCTGAGACAGGTGCTGCATGGCTGTCGTCAGCTCGTGTTGTGAAATGTTGGGTTAAGTCCCGCAACGAGCGCAACCCTTATCCTTTGTTGCCAGCACGTAATGGTGGGAACTCAAAGGAGACTGCCGGTGATAAACCGGAGGAAGGTGGGGATGACGTCAAGTCATCATGGCCCTTACGAGTAGGGCTACACACGTGCTACAATGGCAGATACAAAGAGAAGCGACCTCGCGAGAGCAAGCGGAACTCATAAAGTCTGTCGTAGTCCGGATTGGAGTCTGCAACTCGACTCCATGAAGTCGGAATCGCTAGTAATCGTAGATCAGAATGCTACGGTGAATACGTTCCCGGGCCTTGTACACACCGCCCGTCACACCATGGGAGTGGGTTGCAAAAGAAGTAGGTAGCTTAACCTTCGGGAGGGCGCTTACCACTTTGTGATTCATGACTGGGGTGAAGTCGTAACAAGGTAACCGTAGGGGAACCTGCGGTTGGATCACCTCCTTACCTAAGAGATACGTGTTATGTGCAGTGCTCACACAGATTGTCTGATGAAGAACGAGCAAAAGCGCGTCTGCGAAGCTGACAGAAGTCCCCTTCGTCTAGAGGCCTAGGACACCGCCCTTTCACGGCGGTAACAGGGGTTCGAATCCCCTAGGGGACGCCAATGCGCGGTATGAGTGAAAGGCGTACCACTTATCTGACGAAAGTCAGAGAATAACTAAGCTAATTCAAATGAGTTATCTTACTTATTATGCTCTTTAACAATCTGGAACAAGCTGAAAAATTGAAAACAAATCAATATATCAACAACGAGGTATATTGATGAGTCTCTCAAAATCTCAAACTTTGAATGTGTTTTGACATCAAAGTGGGATGAGCGAGCAATTTACAGTTCGAGGCGGACAGCGCACAGCAAGCGCAGCATACTTAAGTATGTGAGCATTGCGAGCACTGCCCAACGAAGAAATGTAATCTGCGCAGCCATCACCACCCAGATAGTCTTTGAAAGAGACACTTTCGGGTTGTGAGGTTAAGCGAATAAGCGTACACGGTGGATGCCTAGGCAATCAGAGGCGATGAAGGACGTGCTAATCTGCGAAAAGCGTCGGTAAGGTGATATGAACCGTTATACCCGACGATATCCGAATGGGGAAACCCAGTATCCAATGGATACTATCATTAACTGAATCCATAGGTTAATGAGGCGAACCGGGAGAACTGAAACATCTCAGTACCCCGAGGAAAAGAAATCAACCGAGATTCCCCTAGTAGCGGCGAGCGAACGGGGAGCAGCCCAGAGTCTTAATCAATAGCAGTGTCAGGAGAACGGTCTGGAAAGTCCGGCAGTAAAGGGTGATAGCCCCGTATCTGAAGATGCTGTTATTGTGAACTCGATGAGTAGGGCGGGACACGTGTTATCCTGTCTGAATATGGGGGGACCATCCTCCAAGGCTAAATACTCCTGATTGACCGATAGTGAACCAGTACCGTGAGGGAAAGGCGAAAAGAACCCCGGCGAGGGGAGTGAAAAAGAACCTGAAACCGTGTACGTACAAGCAGTAGGAGCCTCTTTATGGGGTGACTGCGTACCTTTTGTATAATGGGTCAGCGACTTATATTCTGTAGCAAGGTTAACCACATAGGGGAGCCGTAGGGAAACCGAGTCTTAACTGGGCGAATGAGTTGCAGGGTATAGACCCGAAACCCGGTGATCTATCCATGGGCAGGTTGAAGGTTGGGTAACACTAACTGGAGGACCGAACCGACTAATGTTGAAAAATTAGCGGATGACTTGTGGATGGGGGTGAAAGGCCAATCAAACCGGGAGATAGCTGGTTCTCCCCGAAAGCTATTTAGGTAGCGCCTCGTGAACTCATCTTCGGGGGTAGAGCACTGTTTCGACTAGGGGGTCATCCCGACTTACCAACTCGATGCAAACTGCGAATACCGAAGAATGTTATCACGGGAGACACACGGCGGGTGCTAACGTCCGTCGTGAAGAGGGAAACAACCCAGACCGCCAGCTAAGGTCCCAAAGTCATGGTTAAGTGGGAAACGAAGTGGGAAGGCTCAGACAGCCAGGATGTTGGCTTAGAAGCAGCCATCATTTAAAGAAAGCGTAATAGCTCACTGGTCGAGTCGGCCCGCGCGGAAGATGTAACGGGGCTAAACCATGCACCGAAGCTGCGGCAGCGACACGTAGTGTTGTTGGGTAGGGGAGCGTTCTGTAAGCCTGCGAAGGTGTACTGTGAGGTATGCTGGAGGTATCAGAAGTGCGAATGCTGACATAAGTAACGATAATGCGGGTGAAAAACCCGCACGCCGGAAGACCAAGGGTTCCTGTCCAACGTTAATCGGGGCAGGGTGAGTCGACCCCTAAGGCGAGGCTGAAAAGCGTAGTCGATGGGAAACGGGTTAATATTCCCGTACTGGTGGTAACTGCGATGGGGGAACGGAGAAGGCTAGGTTGTCCGGGCGACGGTCGTCCCGGTTCAAGCAGGTAGGCAGAGTGATTAGGCAAATCCGGTCACTTAATGCTGAGATGTGATGACGAACCACCAAGGTGGTGAAGCAATTGATGCCCCGCTTCCAGGAAAAGCCTCTAAGCTTCAGGTTACCAACAATCGTACCCCAAACCGACACAGGTGGTCAGGTAGAGAATACTCAGGCGCTTGAGAGAACTCGGGTGAAGGAACTAGGCAAAATGGTGCCGTAACTTCGGGAGAAGGCACGCTGGCGGTAGGTAAAGTCCCTTGCGGACGGCGCTGAAGCCAGTCGAAGATACCAGCTGGCTGCAACTGTTTATTAAAAACACAGCACTGTGCAAACACGAAAGTGGACGTATACGGTGTGACGCCTGCCCGGTGCTGGAAGGTTAATTGATGGGGTCAGCCGTAAGGCGAAGCTCCTGATCGAAGCCCCAGTAAACGGCGGCCGTAACTATAACGGTCCTAAGGTAGCGAAATTCCTTGTCGGGTAAGTTCCGACCTGCACGAATGGCGTAATGATGGCCAGGCTGTCTCCACCCGAGACTCAGTGAAATTGAACTCGCTGTGAAGATGCAGTGTACCCGCGGCAAGACGGAAAGACCCCGTGAACCTTTACTATAGCTTGACACTGAACATTGAGCCTTGATGTGTAGGATAGGTGGGAGGCTTTGAAGTGTGGACGCCAGTCTGCATGGAGCCAACCTTGAAATACCACCCTTTAACGTTTGATGTTCTAACCTAGGCCCATAAACTGGGTCGGGGACCGTGTCTGGTGGGTAGTTTGACTGGGGCGGTCTCCTCCTAAAGAGTAACGGAGGAGCACGAAGGTTGGCTAAGCATGGTCGGACATCATGCGGTTAGTGCAAAGGCATAAGCCAGCTTGACTGCGAGAGTGACGGCTCGAGCAGGTACGAAAGTAGGTCTTAGTGATCCGGTGGTTCTGAATGGAAGGGCCATCGCTCAACGGATAAAAGGTACTCCGGGGATAACAGGCTGATACCGCCCAAGAGTTCATATCGACGGCGGTGTTTGGCACCTCGATGTCGGCTCATCACATCCTGGGGCTGAAGTAGGTCCCAAGGGTATGGCTGTTCGCCATTTAAAGTGGTACGCGAGCTGGGTTTAGAACGTCGTGAGACAGTTCGGTCCCTATCTGCCGTGGGCGTTGGAAGATTGAGAGGGGTTGCTCCTAGTACGAGAGGACCGGAGTGAACGCACCACTGGTGTTCGGGTTGTCATGCCAATGGCATTGCCCGGTAGCTAAGTGCGGAAGAGATAACCGCTGAAAGCATCTAAGCGGGAAACTTGCCTCGAGATGAGTCTTCCCTGTCGCTTTAAGCGACCTAAAGGAACGTTTAAGACTAAGACGTTGATAGGCTGGGTGTGTAAGCGTAGCGATACGTTGAGCTAACCAGTACTAATGAACCGTGAGGCTTAACCTGACAACACCGAAAGTGTTTTGTCAGAGAGACGAAACGATGAAGTCAGCTTGTTTAAGATTGAATTACTGGCGACTTACCGAAAGGAAAGAAGCGAGTGATTAAAACCGACCAGTTTGTCTGGAACAAACTGGAACAGTGCGGAGCACTGGCCCCGAAGGGGTGAGTCTCAGGATGAGACGAATAATTACAGAATTTGAAGAATTCTGCTTGGCGGCCATAGCGCGGTGGTCCCACCTGATCCCATGCCGAACTCAGAAGTGAAACGCCGTAGCGCCGATGGTAGTGTGGGGTCTCCCCATGTGAGAGTAGGGAACTGCCAAGCATTAAATAAGACGAGAAAGCCAACCCAATGGGTTGGCTTTTTTGCGTTTATTCTATTTCGCTTACGTTAAATTCTTTATTTATCGTAATAAAACTAGACTTAATAAACGCCCTCAATTTGCCACAGTAATAAATTGTTTTTATTAAAAAATAATCATAAATACCCTTTATATTCCCATTTCTTTATTTCTTGAAAACTGTAAATTTATAAAAAAAACACTTATACACATATATTTAACATTATTTTTATGCAACACTATTTGTCATACAAATGAGTTTATAAATGAGTCTCGGCTTATTTACTTACTCTACATAGATAAAAGCAATGGGAGCATAAGTATGGATGTTAATTTTTATGTAACATGCATTGGTGACGCTTTAAAGTCTCAGATGGCAAGAGATAGCGTATTGCTGTTAGAAAAACTAGGCTGTCGAGTTCATTTTCTCGAAAAACAGGGCTGTTGTGGTCAACCTGCTATTAATAGTGGATATATTAAAGATGCCATTCCAGCGATGAAAAACTTGATTAAAACCTTTGAAGTTAATGACTATCCTATTATTTCTCCTGCTGGATCATGTTCTTTTGCTATTAAAAGTTATGCTAAATATCTGGTAAATGAACCTGACTGGGCTATTCGTGCAGAAAAAATAGCTAATCGCATGTTTGATCTCACCTCCTTTATCGTTAATCAATTAAATATTGTTGATGTAGGTGCAAGTCTTAAAGGAAAAGCTGTTTATCACCCGTCTTGTAGCTTATTTCGTAAAATGGGAGTGAAAGAAGAGCCACTCACATTATTACGTCATGTAAAAGGGCTAGAATTATTACCTTTTGACAATATGGAAACCTGTTGTGGTTTTGGGGGGACGTTTTCGGTAAAAATGGCTGAAATTTCAGGTGAAATGGTCAAAGAAAAAGTTCACCACATTATGGATGCTCATCCTGACTATTTAATTGGTGCGGATGTCAGTTGCTTATTAAATATAGGTGGTCGTTTAGAGAGAGAAGGTCGTCCAGTTAAAGTGATGCATATTGCGCAAGTATTGATGAGCAATGAGGAGGAATTATGTCATTAAAAACAAGCTCTCTTCCTTTTAAAACGCTAATTGATCGTCAAGTTCACGATCAAATTATGCAAAAAGCCGTTGCTAATGCGCAAGAAACTATTGGCCGTAATCGTCAAAAAATGGTTGATGAATTAGGACACTGGGAGGATTGGCGGGATAGAGCGGCACAAATTCGTGATCATGTACTTGCTAATTTAGATGCCTATTTATATCAATTATCTGAAAAAATAGAACAACATGGTGGGCATGTTTTCTTTGCTCAAACGAAAGAAGAAGCCTCTCAATATATTCTCAATATTGCAAAAGAGAAAAAAGCCAAAAAAATAGTCAAAGCCAAATCAATGGTGACGGAAGAAATTGGCTTAAACCCTGTATTAGAAAATGCAGGTATTAATGTTATTGAAACCGATTTAGCCGAGTTTATTCTTCAACAAGCAAAAGATGCCCCATCTCATGTAGTGGTCCCTGCTATTCATAAAAATAGAGCTCAGATACGTCAAATATTTCATGACAAACTGGGTTATAACGGCTCAGATACACCAGAAGAAATGACGCGTTTTGTTCGCCAGAACATTAGAGACGATTTTTTTACTGCCGATATCGGTATTACGGGGTGTAATTTTGCGGTAGCAGAAACAGGTTCTGTTTGTTTAGTCACTAATGAAGGTAATGCACGATTAAGTACAACATTACCCAAAACGCATATTGCGGTGATGGGGATGGAACGTATTGCACCTACTTTTAAAGAGGTAGATATCTTAATTACCATGTTGGCCCGTAGTGCAGTAGGGTTACGTTTAACGGGCTATAATACATGGCTTACTGGCCCTAAAGAGAATGACAACGTTGATGGCCCAGAAGATTTCCATCTTGTTATTGTAGACAATGGCCGCTCGAAGATCATTGGTTCTGAATTTAAAGATATTTTACGTTGTATCCGTTGTGGTGCTTGTATGAATACTTGCCCTGCTTATCGCCATATTGGCGGTCAAGGATATGATTCTATCTATCCAGGCCCTGTTGGTGCCGTCTTAACGCCACTACTTGGTGGATATAAAGACTTTAAAAACCTGCCTTATGTCTGCTCATTATGTACTGCTTGTGATAGCGTTTGCCCAGTAAAAATACCTTTATCAAATCTTATAAAGAAACATCGTGAAGTTATGGTAGAGCAAGGTATAACACCGACAACTGAACGTAATATTACTCGGGTATTTAATTATGTGAACCGCCATCCTATGTTATGGAAAGTTGGGATGAATATGGGGGCTCATGCTACAAAATGGTTTATTAAAGAAGGTAAAGCGCCATTAAATATCGGTGCAATAAAAGCATGGACAGAAGCGAGAAATTTACCTGAAGGTGATGGTGAAAGTTTTCGTAGTTGGTTTAAAAAACACCAAAAAGAGGAGAAATAAGAGATGGATAACAATAAAGAACGCTTTTTATCAAATCTTGCTTCTCAATTAGGTAGGTCGTTAAAAACGCAACCTGAAGCTTTACCTGAACCAGTAAATTTATATCCAGAACAACGATTAACGGAGCTTTCTGATGATGAACTTTATCAATATTTTCTCAATACAGCTCAGTTAGCAGGAAGTACTTATGAAACGACAACATTGTCATCTTTACCTAAGCATTTAGAGACTCTTTGTGAACAGTATGGTTTACCAGTGATATTAACGGGTGATCCACGATTACAGGAAAGTGGGGTGATTGATTATTTATCAGAACACTGTCATGCCAATATTTGGGATCATACTGAGGGTAAAAAAAATATTGAACGGGTAAAAGAGGCAAAAGTCGGAATTGTATTTGCTGAATATGGACTTGCAGAATCTGGCGGTGTTGTTTTATTTTCTGGGGCTGACAAAGGAAGAAGTGTTGGATTGATCCCTGAAACCACGATTTTTGTACTAAAACGCAGTACGATTTTACCTCGAGTTGCTCAGTTAGCAGAAAGATTACATCAAATGGCATTAAAAAATATAAGAATGCCTTCTTGTATTAATATTATTAGTGGTCCTAGTTGCACATCAGATATTGAATTAATTAAAGTTGTTGGTGTTCATGGCTCTTTAAATGCGATTTATGTGATTATTGAAGATTGTTAAATTAAGTCACGCGCCTCTTTATCCAAAGCACCGTAAAACCCCGTCCTTCAGGTCGGGGATAGGGGATATAAGGCGCGGTTTTTTAACTAACTAGGTGTTTCCTGTTGCTCAATGTACTGGTGGATAATGGATATTGGTGCGCCACCACAACTCCCCGCGAAATAACTCGGCGACCAAAGAACCCCCTTGTAGTAATCACGTTGGGCAATATCAGGGCGATCACGTCGAAGTAATCGACTCGATACCCCTTTAAGGCTGTTAACCAGATTAGATATCGCCAGTTTTGGCGGGTAATTAATCAGTAAATGAACGTGATCCCGTTCCCCATCCATTTCAACCAGTTCAACATCAAAATCAGCACAAACACTGGCAAAGTAGCCTCGCCATTTTTCAATTGCTTCCTGATCAAATATTTTTCGCCTGTATTTTGTGACAAAGACCAAATGGACGTGCATCAGGAATACACAATGTCTGCCACGGCGAATATTAGTTTCATTTTTCATGGACCATGAAATAATAGATAATATGAAACGTCTACAAGCTTTTAAATTCCAGTTAAGACCCAATGGTCAGCAAGAGCGTGAGATGAGACGCTTTGCAGGGGCTTGTCGTTTTGTTTTCAATCGGGCATTAGCACGTCAGAATGAGGAGCACGAAGCAGGGAATAAATACATTCCCTATACAAAAATGGCTTCATGGCTCATTGAGTGGAAATCTGACACAGAGACACAATGGTTGAAGGAAGCCCCATCACAACCGTTACAACAATCACTTAAAGATTTGGAACGGGCTTACAAGAATTTTTTCCAGAAGCGTACCGCTTTTCCTCGATTCAAGAAACGCGGTAAAAATGACGCTTTTCGCTACCCGCAGGGCGTGAAGCTCGATCAATCCAATAGTCGTATATCATTGCCAAAGTTGGGATGGATGCGCTACCGCAACAGTCGTTCTGGTTTAAACCGCTCAATACTGGAGCAGGGCTGGTATGAAATGCGCCGTCAGCTTGAGTACAAGCAGCTATGGCGAGGTGGTCAGGTACTGGCAATACCCCCCTGCCTACACCAGTCAGAAGTGCGCTTGCTGTGGACATACAGCAAAGGAAAACCGCCAGTCACAAAGTCAATTCGAGTGCCTTGAATGTGGATATACAGCGAATGCTGATATCAATGCGGCACGTAACATTTTAGCGGCAGGACATGCCGTGCTTGCCTGTGGAGGGAGGGTGCAGTCAGGCCGCCCGTCGAAGCAGGAACCCGCCGAGGTGATTCAGACATCAGTCTGAACGCAGTAGGGCTCCACGTCCTTTAGGGCGTGGAGGATGTCAATGAGGCGCTTGCTCTTCTGATTCTAATAGTGCGTAGTTTAATAACTTCTTATTACCATCGATGACCATCATTGACGTTTTTGTTTGATAGCATTCGCTTAAAGGTGAGTAACATTTTTTCGCTGAGTTATGTTCAATACCTAGCCATTGGCTTAATAGCCAATAATTATCTGCGGTAGAAAAAGGTTTATTCAAATTTTCTTCATTGATATTTGGTCGCGTTGCAGATGCGCTATACCAAATAAAGAGCGGTATATTATAAGCTTCTTGGCGAGGACTGTTCACGCCATGGTGATAACGTACTTCTCTATTTTTATCTAATCGTTGTAATGCGTGATCTGAAAAATAGAGTATAGATGCGGGTTTATCTTGTATTTTTTCAATAATTTGGCTGATAAGTTTGTCAGTATAAGCGATAGAGCTATCGTAGCAGTTATCATCTTCTTGTTGGGAAAAGGTTTTAAGGTAAGTGCTAGGAAAACGATTACATGCTGGCTCATGACTACCATAAGTATGTAGGACAATGAGCTTTTTATTTGATGAGTTATCATTAAGCGCATTATCTAAAAATGGCAATAATTCTTCATCATAGCCAATAAATTCATTCCATTTTTTATGTTGGGCCATATTGGCAATAACAGAAATCACACTCGTTTTTGGATTTCCTTTACCTTGGTTACTTAACCAATATGTTTTGAAGCCAGCATGATTGGCAAGAGAAATGATATTATCAGCGTAGTGTTTCTTATCATATAACTCTGTTAGGTTGATATTAGAAAGGGATATGGGTACTGATAATATGGTCACAGGCGCAGGAGAATAAGCTTGCTTAAATAATAAAATATTATTTTTTTCTTTCTCTAAATTAGGGGTAGTATCGTACGGATACCCATAAATTCCTAAATGATCACGTCGTACTGATTCACCAATCAAAAGAATATAAATTTCTGTTTTTTGATCCACTTTATCATAGTTAAAATTAACTTTTTCTGATGTGATCTTTTTGATTTGTCTATTTTCGTGGAAAGTCCGCACTAAAGCTGCTGCATTGTAAAAAGGGGTATTAAGTAGATAATACTCAGCAAGTAATTGGGTTTTACTCTCTGATCTTATTGCTAAGTTTTTGTATAGAGAAATAAGAATTATTAATATAAAAATAGCAATTAAACATCTTTTATTAGTTTTGTTATTTAAATAACGGGCGCTAATATGTATTAAATAGAAAAAACTGGTAAATATAACAATATAAAAGAGTACATAATATTTATTATAAGAGAGCATACCAACAGTTTCACTTCCATTAGTATTAATGAAAGTTTCTGCTATTGATGATGAAAAGGGAATATCATGTTCACGATAAAAAAACAGTGAGATGGAGAGGTTTAAAGACCATAAAGCTGCAACAATAAAAGTAATCACTTTTCCTATAGTAAACCGATAGATACCTGCGCAGAGCAACATCAGGAGCCAACCGATAATCACCATAGAGAACTTTTGTTCAATATGCAGGGTTGAACCCGCTAATAGTGCAGGTACTATAGATAAAATAAATAAAAGAGAAAAGTTTATTACTTGAGACATGCTTTTATCATTATCACCTTTTTCCATATAGAATAAAAAGTTAACCATTTAGCATTTCATAATACAAGTCTTGTTTAGCTAAAACGAGTCTGAAATTGATATTTCAGTACTTATCTTATCTTTTATTGACTTATTATACTGTTACTTATAGTTATATTTACACTTTTAATTATTGTTATAATAATTTTAATTAATTGATCTTGCTTGAAATTTTCCAATAGACTTAAAATTAAACCACATTAGTCAATAGTAATTTAAAATATCGTATAGATATGTATTTTTAAACCGATATTAATTTAATTAAGTAAAGAGTAAAAAAAAGTGCCAACATTGTTGGCACTTTAAGAATAAAAAACTATTTTACAGATGTTTAATGAGGTTTACCTTGCTCTGCACCAATACCTATTTGTGAGCGAATAAACTGAGCTTCAAATTTCATACGCTCTTGAGTTGCCAGAGAAGAATTATCGGTAATGGAGAATAACCATGAAACGATAAAGGCAATGATCATAGAGAAAAGAGCAGGGTACTCGTAAGGATAAATAGGTGTATCATGACCAAGAATACTCACCCAGATCGTGGGACCTAAGATCATTAAGGTAACGGCAACAATTAAGCCAGACCAGCCACCAATTACAGCCCCACGTGTTGTTAATCCCTTCCAATACATAGAGAGTAAGATAATAGGGAAATTACAACTTGCAGCGATAGAGAAAGCTAAACCGACCATAAAGGCAATATTCTGTTTCTCAAATAAAATACCTAAACCAATGGCGACAATGCCGAGAATAACAACCGTTATTTTCGAAACTTTTAGCTCTTGTCGCTCATCTGCTTGGCCATTTTTAATTACATTGGCGTATAAATCATGAGAAACGGCAGATGCACCTGCTAAAGTTAATCCTGCAACAACGGCTAAAATAGTGGCAAAAGCGACTGCAGAAATAAAACCAAGGAAGAAATTACCACCAACAGCATCCGCTAAATGAACAGCGGCCATATTGGTGCCACCAATTAAAGCACCAGCGGCATCTTTGAACAGAGGATTAGGGCTAACGAGTAAGATAGCCCCGAAACCAATAATAAAAGTAAGAATATAGAAATAACCGATAAAACCTGTCGCATAGAAAACACTTTTACGAGCCTCTTTTGCATCGCTAACGGTAAAAAAGCGCATGATAATGTGGGGAAGTCCTGCGGTACCAAACATTAAGGCAAGACCTAAGGATAATGCAGAGATAGGATCAGAAACTAATCCTCCTGGACTCATGATAGAAAAGCCTTTTTGATGGACGTTAACAGCTTCTTTAAACAAAGTATTGAAGTTAAAGTCTGCCGCTTTCATTACCATGACCGCCATAAAAGTTGCACCGGCGAGTAATAAAATGGCTTTGATTATTTGTACCCAAGTGGTGGCTAACATGCCGCCAAAAAGGACATAAAGAACCATTAAAATACCGACTAAGATCACCGCAATATGGTAGTTTAAGCCAAAAAGTAGCTCGATTAATTTACCTGCCCCTACCATTTGAGCAATAAGATAGAGGGCAACAACAACTAATGAACCTATTGCAGAAAGTGTTCTAATGGGCTTTGGACTTAAACGGTAAGAGACAACATCAGCAAAAGTATAGCGTCCTAAATTACGCAAACGTTCAGCGATAATAAATAGAATGATTGGCCAGCCGATTAAAAAGCCAATAGAGTAGATAAGTCCATCATAGCCAGAAGTGTATACTAACGCTGAAATTCCTAAAAAGGAGGCGGCAGACATAAAATCACCAGCGATAGCCATACCATTTTGAAATCCGGTAATTTTGCCACCCGCAGTGTAATAATCAGACCGTGATCGTGTTCGTTTAGAGGCCCAGTAAGTAATATACAGTGTTAAGCCAACAAAGATCAGAAACATGATAATGGCTTGGAAGTTAATTGGCTGTTTTTCACCCCCTTCGGTTATCGCTGCGGCTAATACATTGGGGGATAATAACGTTAATAGTGATATGGCGTAGTGTTTATTTTTCATTTTTCTACCTCACCAAGAATTTCTGCCGTTAATTTGTCAAACTCTGTATTTGCTCTAATAACGTAAATCCCTGTTAGTAGAAAAGAGGCGATAATTAAGCCAATACCGATAGGAATACCTCGTGTAATGTAACTGCCTTCATAGAGCGGTGTACCTAACCATTGTGGATAAAAAGCAATCAGCAATATAAATGAGACATACATAACAAGTGTAATAATCGAAAGTCCCCATGAGAAACGACTACGTTTTTTAACCAGTTCTTTAAAGCGAGGGTTATTTTCTATCTCTTGATAAATATTGGGATTCATCAGAGTTCTCCTCAAAATAATTATTTGGTTTATTACATGATTTAGAGGTGTTTATCCCCGCATGTCATGAATTTGTGGTAAGAGAGCCCTGCAAAGGCATAAAATGCCTTTGCATAGTAGTATTCTGGTTTTATTGACTGCTGTATTATTTGAGCACTAGCACTTTAAATGGTCAGTGATAGAGACTGTTTTTCTTCTAACAGTTTTTCTACAACGCCTGGATCGGCGAGTGTTGAGGTATCTCCAAGGTTAGTTGTGTCGCCAGAGGCAATTTTACGCAAGATACGACGCATAATTTTCCCAGAGCGTGTTTTAGGTAAGGCATCTGTCCAATGAAGGATATCAGGTGTTGCTATTGGGCCTATCTCTTTACGTACCCAATTGCGCACTTCTGTATAAAGCTCTGCCGTAGGCTCTTCACCATGATTTAGCGTGACATAAGCATAAATAGCTTGTCCTTTTATATTATGGGGAATACCAACAACAGCCGCTTCTGCAATTTTAGGATGGGCGACAAGTGCTGATTCAATTTCAGCAGTACCTAAACGGTGACCAGAGATATTTAAAACATCATCAACACGGCCTGTTATCCAATAATCACCGTCCTCATCACGGCGGGCACCATCACCTGAAAAGTACATGCCTTTAAAGGTTGAAAAGTAAGTCTGTTCAAAACGGTCATGATCGCCAAATAATGTTCTTGCTTGGCCCGGCCATGAATCTACGATCACCAAATTACCTTCACAAGCACCGTCTTGTATTTCCCCCATATTGTCAACAATCGCAGGTTGTACACCAAAGAATGGACGAGTCGCTGAGCCTGGTTTTAGATCCATTGCTCCTGGCAATGGGGTTATCATGAAGCCTCCTGTTTCTGTTTGCCACCATGTATCAACAATAGGGCATTGGCTACGTCCCATTTTTTGATAAAACCATTCCCAAGCTTCTGGGTTAATAGGCTCTCCTACTGAGCCTAAAATGCGTAAAGAGGTTCGTTGTGTACCTTCAATGGCTTTGTCTCCTTCCGCCATTAATGCGCGGATCGCAGTAGGTGCGGTATAGAGAATATTAACTTGGTGTTTATCAACAATCTGGGCCATACGATTGACGGAGGGGTAATTGGGGACGCCCTCAAACATCACTGTTGTGGCACCATTTGATAGCGGGCCATATAACAAGTAGCTATGGCCAGTTACCCAACCGACATCCGCTGTACACCAATAAATCTCACCATCATGATAGTCAAAGGTGTATTTAAAGGTCATTGAGGCATAAACAAGATAACCGCCAGTGGTGTGCAATACGCCTTTGGGTTTCCCCGTAGAGCCTGATGTGTAGAGAATAAAGAGTGGATCTTCTGCGTTCATGACTTCCACATCACATTCTGTACTGACGCCTTGAACAATTTCATCCCACCATAAATCGCGTCCTTCAATCCATTGTTCTGTTTGCCCTGTTCGACGTAAGACCACAACATGTTCAATAGGCGGGATATCCACATGAGTGAGGGCATCATCAACATTTTTCTTTAAGGGGATTGCTCTACCAGCACGTAAGCCTTCATCTGCAGTGATCACTAATTTTGCTTTAGAGTCAATAATGCGCCCTGCCACTGCTTCTGGTGAGAAACCACCAAAAATAACAGAATGAATAGCCCCAATACGAGTACAAGCCAACATCGCAACAGCCGCTTCAGGAACCATTGGCATATAAATAGCCACCACATCGCCTTTTTTGATACCCAGTTTTTTTAATACATTGGCGAATTGACAAACATCTTGATGAAGTTGGCGATAGGTAATGCTTTTCGATTCATTAGGGGAATCACCTTCCCAAATAATAGCAACTTGATCCGCGCGTTTTTCTAAATGGCGATCAAGACAGTTTTGGCTAATGTTAAGTTGCCCATCTTCAAACCAGCGAATACGGACATGGCCTGGATCAAAGGAGGTATTTTTCACAATAGTATAGGGGGTTATCCAATCAACAATTTTCCCTTTATCTGCCCAAAAGGCCTCAGGGTTTTCGATGGATAATGCATAATCTTTTTGGTATTGCTCTTTATTAATCAGGGCGTGCTCTGCAATGTTTGCAGGAATGTGATGTTGGTTTATTTTTGTCATAATTGTTCTCCTTACTGTTGTTAATACTATGTCAAAAAGTCGTTAACAAAAGAGGGTAAAGAGACATTGTTTCTTTTTTGCGCATAAGATCACGAAATAATGGAAATGCTTTTCATGGCGTGATCAATTAGTGCTAAAGGTTGTTATGTATAATTTATCTACCTTTTGGGTATTTTATGAAATATTAAACCAATAATAAGCTTTTTATTTAAAATAAAATACTGTGAAAATTGATGTCACTGGGTTGGATAAAAAAACCACAAAAATAATATGGATATGATAATGATTTTCATTAACATTTTTTTCACTATAATAAAGAGATAAATCACATGGCGTGATCGAATATAAAACAGCACTGGAGATTAATATGAGCTATACATTACCTGCACTCCCTTATGCTTATGATGCGCTAGAACCTCATTTTGATGAGCGCACAATGGAAATTCACCATACTAAGCATCATCAAACTTATGTGAACAATACCAATACTGCGTTAGAAAAACTGCCTGAATTAGCGGGTTTAGAAATTGATGAACTCGTTAAAAATTTACATAAAGTACCTGCTGATCAACGTACCTTTGTACGTAACAATGCGGGTGGTCATTCTAACCATACTTTCTTCTGGAAAGGATTAAAGCTAGGCACTCAATTACATGGTTCATTAAAAGATGCCATTGAACGTGATTTTGGTAGTGTTGATGCATTTAAAGAGTTGTTTGAAAAAGCCGCTGCTAGCCGTTTTGGTTCAGGTTGGGCATGGTTAGTATTAAAAGATGATGGAAAATTAGCTGTTGTTTCTACCGCAAACCAAGATAGCCCATTAATGGGTGAAGAGTTAGCAGGTGCATCTGGCTATCCAATTATTGGCTTAGATGTATGGGAACATGCGTATTACTTGAAATATCAAAACCGTCGTCCTGATTATATCAAAGCATTCTGGTCTGTAGTTAACTGGGATGAGGCGCAAAAACGCTATCAGAGCAAAGCATAATATCGCTATCATTCTCTTTTCTCTCTATTTATCAATGCCGACAATTATTGTCGGCATTGTTTATTTAGCCTGCTCTCTTTATTATAAAAGGACTTTTTTTCATTGAGGCAATGAGTTATGCGCTATTTCCCCAGTGTTTTTATTGGCAATATCACGACGACTGCAAATGGATTTACCAGTGCGATCACCAAAAGGCTGGTGGATGGGCATATTAAACTAACATCACTGGGCTTAGCAGGTGATGAGCAAGCAGAAAAAGGGTTTCATGGTGGGCCTGATCGCGCTTTGTGCCATTATCCTCAAGAACATTATCATTACTGGTCTGAGCAATTTCCTCAACTGGCTGACTTATTTAATGCTCCTGCGTTTGGTGAAAATATTTCGACTACCGGTCTGACAGAAGAGAATGTTTTTATTGGTGATATATATCAATGGGGTGACGCTTTAATTCAAGTGACCCAGCCTCGTTCACCTTGTTATAAGTTAAACACGGTGACTGATATCAGCGATTTTTCACAACTGATGCAAGATAGCGGTTTTTGTGGCTGGTTATATCGCGTGATAAGTCCCGGCGAAGTAGGCTGTCATCATCCTTTGGTTCTACGCTCAAGAAATAGCGATATCTCGGTCAAAGAAGCAATTGCTATTGCTTTTCATATGCCATTTGATGAGGAGTCGTATCGTCGCTTATTAACAGCGGCAGGACTATCCGCTAGTTGGTGTAAAACCATGCAGTTAAGATTGCAAAAACAAACTATTGAAAGTTTTGATAGAAGGCTATTTAAGAAATAGTCAGAAAATAGGCCAGCAGTTATCCAAAGCACCGTAAAACCCCGTCCTTCAGGTCGGGGATATAAGGTGTGGTTTTTTAACTAACTCGGTGTTTCCTGTTGCTCAATGTACTGGCGGATAATGGATATTGGTGCGCCACCACAACTCCCCGCGAAATAACTCGGCGACCAAAGAACCCCCTTGTAGTAATCACGTTGTGCAATATCAGGACGATCACGTCGAAGTAATCGACTCGATACCCCTTTAAGGCTGTTAACCAGATTAGATATCGCCAGTTTTGGCGGGTAATTAATCAGTAAATGAACGTGATCCCGTTCCCCATCCATTTCAACCAGTTCAACATCAAAATCAGCACAAACACTGGCAAAGTAGCCTCGCAATTTTTCAATTGCATCCTGATCAAATATTTTTCGCCGGTATTTTGTGACAAAGACCAAATGGACGTGCATCAGGAATACACAATGTCTGCCACGGCGAATATTAGTTTCATTTTTCATAGACCAAAGTATAATAGATAATATGAAACGTCTACAAGCCTTTAAATTCCAGTTAAGACCTAATGGTCAGCAAGAGCGTGAGATGAGACGCTTTGCAGGGGCTTGTCGTTTTGTTTTCAATCGGGCATTAGCACGTCAGAATGAGGAGCACGAAGCAGGGAATAAATACATTCCCTATACAAAAATGGCTTCATGGCTCATTGAGTGGAAATCTGACACAGAGACACAATGGTTGAAGGAAGCCCCATCACAACCGTTACAACAGTCACTTAAAGATTTGGAACGGGCTTACAAGAATTTTTTCCAGAAGCGTACCGCTTTTCCTCGATTCAAGAAACGCGGTAAAAATGATGCTTTTCGCTACCCGCAGGGCGTGAAGCTCGATCAATCCAATAGTCGTATATCATTGCCAAAGTTGGGATGGATGCGCTACCGCAACAGTCGTGAAGTCGTCGGAGAAGTGAGAAACGTCACGGTCAGTCAGTCATGCGGTAAATGGTACGTCAGCATTCAGACTGAGCATGAAGCGACAGAACCACAACATGAATCAACCTCAATAGTCGGGCTTGATGCAGGGGTTACAAAACTTGCCACGCTTTCAGACGGTACGGTATACCCGCCCGTCAGCAGTTTTAAAGTCAACCAGCGAAAGCTGGCAAGGCTTCAACGGAAATTAAGCCGTAAAATCAAATTCAGTGCCAACTGGCAAAAACAAAAGCGCAAAATTCAACGTCTGCATTCTCATATTGCCAATATAAGGAAAGACTACCTTCACAAAGTCACCAGCGAAATCAGCAAAAACCACGCAATGATTGTCATTGAGGACTTAAAGGTCAGTAACATGTCTAAATCGGCAAAAGGTACGACAGAACGGCCTGGACGGAACGTAAAAGCTAAATCTGGTTTAAACCGCTCAATACTGGAGCAGGGCTGGTATGAAATGCGCCGTCAGCTTGAGTACAAGCAGCTCTGGCGAGGAGGTCAGGTACTGGCAATACCACCAGCCTACACCAGTCAGAAGTGCGCTTGCTGTGGTCATACAGCAAAGGAAAACCGCCCGTCACAAAGTCAATTCGAGTGCCTTGAATGTGGATATACAGCGAATGCTGATATCAACGGGGCACGTAACATTTTAGCGGCAGGACATGCCGTGCTTGCCAGTGGAGGGAGGGTGCAGTCAGACCGCCCGTCGAAGCAGGAACCCGCCGAGGTGATTCAGACATCAGTCTGAACGCAGTAGGGCTCCACGTCCTTTAGGGCGTGGAGGATGTCAACTGGCCTGTAATAACGATTATGGGTGAGCAATAAACCCAATAGCCTCATAAACCTTATCTAAGGTTGTTTGAGCGCGCGCTTTTGCCTTATCGGCACCTTCTTTCATGATTTTATTTAATAGTGCTTCATCATTACGGAAGGTGTTAAAGCGTTCTTGAATATTTGTCAGCATATCTGATACAGCCTCAGCAACCGCGCCTTTTAGATGACCGTACATTTTGCCTTCAAATTCAGCTTCGAGTTCAGGGATAGTTTTACCTGTTACACCCGCTAAAATATCTAATAAGTTAGAAACACCAGCTTTGTTTTCTAGATCATACGCAACGCGAGGTGGCTCTTCTGAGTCTGTAACAGCACGTTTTATTTTTTTCGCCGCCGCTTTGGGATCTTCAAGTAAAGCGATAACATTATTGCGGTTATCATCAGATTTAGACATTTTCTTAGCGGGATCTTGTAATGCCATCACGCGTGCGCCACCTTTTGGAATAAAAGGATCGGGTACGGTGAAAATGTCCCCATAGATGGCATTAAAGCGTTGGGCGATATCACGGCTTAATTCAAGATGTTGTTTTTGGTCAATACCAACGGGTACTTGGTTGGTTTGATAAAGGAGGATATCGGCTGCCATTAAGACCGGATAATCAAATAATCCTGCATTGATATTTTCAGCATGACGAGCTGATTTATCTTTAAATTGGGTCATACGGCTTAATTCACCAAAGTAGGTGTAGCAGTTTAGCGCCCAGCCTAATTGTGCATGTTGTGGAACATGAGATTGTACAAAAATTGTGCTTTTTTCAGGATCAATGCCACAAGCGAGATAAAGAGCCAGTGTATCTAAGGTTCTTTTTCGCAGTTCGGTAGGATCTTGGCGTACAGTGATGGCATGTTGGTCAACGATACAGTAAATGCAATCGTAGTCATCTTGCATTTGTACCCACTGACGTAGTGCTCCCATATAGTTCCCGATAGTTAACTCACCAGAAGGTTGTGCACCACTGAATACAATAGGCTTTTGAGCCTTTTTTTCTACTGAAGTCGTCATGTTAGTTCTGTTCCACTGTTGTCATTGACGTAATATCAAGGATAGAGAGCAAATCAGCAAAATCGTCGAGTATAAAATCGGGTTTGCTATCTGCAATGGGTTCACCGTAGTTATAACCATAAGTTAACCCCACACAAGGGCACTGTGCTGCTTGAGCGGCGATAATATCGTTACGGGAATCTCCGACAAAAAGAAGCTCTTCTTTTTTAACACCAAACGTGCCCATTGTTAAATATAATGGCGCTGGATGGGGTTTTTTTTGTTTTACATCATCACCACCAAGCACCAATGAGAAGTCGTTGTCTATACCTAATTGCTTTAACAGTGGTTGGATAAAAGGAGTAGGTTTATTCGTCACTATGCCTAAAGAGAGAGAATACGAAGCAAGTTTTTCTAGTGTCTCTTTAACGTGTGGAAATAGATTGCTTCCTGTTTTGACAGAGTTTGCATAGCACTCATCAAAGAGATCACGTACCTCTTTTAATAAAGTATCGGTGACATCTTTAACACCACAATGGTGCAGGGCGCGCTTTAATAGCATATCAACACCATTACCAACCCAAATGGTGACATGGTGTTTATCCACTGTTGGGAAGCCTTTTGCTTTTAGTGCATAGTTTGTGGCTTCTGTTAGCCCAACAGCGCTGTCAGTTAGTGTGCCATCAAGATCAAAAGCGATAGCACGAATACCTTTGAGTTTTTTTTCTGTCATTTCGATACCTTATCTAATTCTCGGCGCATATTGTCGATAACCTGTTTATAATCTGGCTGATTGAAAATAGCAGAGCCAGCAACAAACATATCCGCACCTGCTTGAGCAATTTCGGCAATATTATCAACTTTGACACCGCCATCAATTTCTAAACGAATGTCATAGCCACCATCATCAATCATCTTGCGAACTTGACGTAATTTATCGAGTGTCTTTGGTATAAATGATTGACCACCGAAGCCAGGGTTTACTGACATCAGAAGAATAAGATCTAATTTATCCATTACATAATCGAGATAATTGAGAGGCGTGGCAGGATTAAGGACTAAACCTGCTTTACAGCCACAATCTTTGATTAATTGAATAGTGCGATCAACATGCTCACTGGCTTCGGCATGAAATGAAATATAGGTTGCTCCTGCTTGTGCAAAATCAGGAATAATACGATCAACCGGTTTTACCATTAAGTGGACATCAATAGGTGCTGTGATCCCGTAGTTGCGTAGCGCTTTACAAATTGGTGCACCGAACGTTAAGTTAGGGACATAGTGATTATCCATTACATCAAAATGAACCACATCAGCACCTGCAGCGAGCACTTTCTCCGTATCTTCACCAAGGCGGGCGAAATCTGCAGATAAAATAGAAGGGGCAATCAGAAAATCTTTCATCGCGTTCTCCTGACAACACTCCCATTGTCGGGAAGTGTTAACGATTATTTATATAAGGCTAGTAATTCGTTCACTTTGCTACGACCTAGTGTGTTGCTACTAATTGTTCTTCTGACTTTCACACTATGTAGCTCTTTCGCGTCTACATACCACTCTTTTGTTAACGCAGTTTCATGATTTGATATTAACACGGGTATCTGTCTCTCGTAAGCCAACATTGAGGCAAGTTGAGCTAGATGCTGTTGTTCTTGGAAACTAAAGCTATTTGTATGGTATGAGGTAAAATTTGCCGTCGGTGATAACGGTGCATAAGGTGGATCACAGTATACAACAGAACCTTTGGTGGCATTTGTCATGGTTGATGAATAGCTTTGGCAGACAAATAAGGCTTTTTGCGCTTTTTCTGAAAACCAAATCAATTCGTCTTCTGGAAAATAAGGTTTTTTGTAGCGACCAAAAGGAACATTATATTCACCTTTGGAGTTGTAACGGCATAATCCATTGTAGCAATGACGGTTTAAGTAGAGAAAAAGCACACTGCGTTGGTATGGATCTGTTGATTGATTAAAGTCTTGTCGTAGTTGATAAAACTCTTCTGCATTATTCATCTGGGGAGTGAATAATAGTTGAGCATCCTTCATAAATTTTTCAGGATACAGTTTTACCGTATTATAGAGATGGATGAGATCGCTATTTATATCGGCAAGAATATATGAATCATATTCTGTATTTAAAAATACAGAGCCAGCACCCATAAAAGGTTCAATTAAACAGTTACCTTGAGGTAGATGACGCTTAATGTCATCTACCAAAGGGTATTTACCACCAGCCCATTTTAGGAATGCGCGTTTTTTTTTCATGCCGTCCAAATTTCTCAATCGTTTCAGAGTCGCCGATTGTACTCTGTTTCAGACAGCATATCAGCGGTGAACATCGTTAACTTATTTTTTTAGATCCTGATGAACATGTTTCATAGGTCTAACCCAAGGTTTTTTAGCTTGCACAGCCGCCGGTAATGAAGCCACGGCCTGTTTTGCTTCGCTTATATTACGATAGTTACCATAGATGAGTACATACCAAGGATTACCATTACGCTGGGTTTTATAAATAGCGTAGTTTCCATTAAGATTTTTTTTAGCGAAAGCTTCTAACGTATCTTGGCGACTCGCACCACTTAGCTGCAAAGTATAATTTGTTGCAGGAATGGCTGCTAGGTTATTTGCTGATAAGGCTCCTGATGCAACGGGTTTTGTGGTTGGTTTTGCCACAGGCTTAGTCTGTGTGGTTGCAGGAGGTGTTACCGGCTTGGTTGGTGTAGGTTTGACCTCTGGTTTTTGTGTTGGTGCCGGTTGTGGTTTGGTCACCGGAGTTTGTGGCGTTGTCGGTTGGTTTTGTGTATTTTGCTGTTGTTGATTAACAGCTTGGTTAACACCTGCTTGTTGTTGATTGAGTGAATCAACAATATCTCCTGGGATCTCAACACGTTGACCTTGAGAGTCAATCATTGGGGGGAGATTTTGAGATGGCTGCGTTGTAGGCTGCTGTATTTGTTGACCCGTCAGCTCCTGAGGTGTGGATGTTTGATTGTTTGTTGATGTTACTGAAGGCTGAGACAGTTCAATATTCTTTTCTGTTCCTGTTGTTGAGGCCGTTGTTTCTTTATCACTGTCTGGTGATTTCAGCGCAGAGCTTATCGCAATAATTAAAAGAATGAGAACCAGTACCCCAACACCTATCATCATCTGTTGACGGGATACAGAGAAACGAGCATTTTTTAATGGGTTATTACGAGGTCGATTAGTGCGACGTTCGGGTCTATCCGAAGTATCAGGTTTGAGTGAGTTATCGCCACTCTTAATTTCATTTTCAGGTTTGAACTCGTCCATTATGCCCTCCGTCAGAGCGTCAAAAAGCGAAAGTTAGCCATTACCTCTAGTATAAGGATGAAACGCTTTTTCTGAAACGTCACATTTGAGATTATTAACCAGAATTTTCCTTAAATAGACTTTCCAGTTTATCTCTCGTTAGGTGATGGTATGCTTAATTTGCATTAATGCATGATGTTATCGCTTTATACACTTGTTCGCGAGAGATATCCGCACGTAGTTCTGATTGACCGATACCTTTTGGTAATACAAGGTGCAATTTACCCGCGGAAACTTTTTTATCTCGCATCATATGAGGTAAATAGTCTTCAGGTTGCATCTCATCAGGGCCATTGACGGGAAGATTTGCTTTTTTAAGTAATTGGATCACTCGCTGAGTTTCTGCTTGAGTAAATTGACCCAAATCTTGTGCGGTTTTAGCCGCCATAACCATACCCGCAGCGACAGCTTCACCATGTAGCCACACACCATATCCCATATGTGCTTCAATTGCGTGACCATAAGTATGACCTAAATTAAGTAAAGCTCGTAGACCACTCGTCTCTTTTTCGTCTGCTGCGACTACTTGTGCCTTAAGTTCACAGCAACGGCGAATACAGTAAGCCATGGCTTTAGGTTCAAGCGCTATCAGTTTATCAATATTGTTTTCAAGCCAGATAAAGAAGTCTTTATCTAAAATAATGCCATATTTAATCACCTCCGCTAAGCCTGATGACAACTCACGAGGAGGAAGCGTTGCAAGACAATCGAGATCGATAACAACAGATGCCGGTTGATAGAAAGCACCAATCATATTCTTACCCAGTGGATGGTTAACTGCTGTTTTTCCACCGACAGAAGAATCGACCTGTGATAATAACGTGGTAGGAACTTGAATAAAACGTACACCACGTTGATAACTTGCAGCCGCAAAGCCTGTTAAGTCACCAATAACACCACCCCCTAGTGCGAGCAGTGTTGTATCTCGATTGTGATTTTTTTCTAATAATGCAGTAAAGACATCATTCATTACCGTTAGGGATTTATACTGTTCCCCATCAGGTAAAATCACGCTATCAACCAAAACACCTTGTTGTTCTAAGGTGTTTGTTACCTTGTCTAGATAGAGCGGCGCAAGTGTCACATTTGTGACAATCATCACTTGTTGCCCTTTTTTTAAAGGTAAAAAGGTTTCAGGCTGGTGAAAAAGGCCAGAAGCAATGGTAATGGGATAGCTTCTTTCACCTAAAGTCACAGTGATTTTTTCCATAGCAACGGCCTTCTTCAAGTAGTCTTTACTTTCATCTCATCTAAAGAATTTATTAGTTTTTCTCTAATAATTCAATAATTTGATTTGCAACGATTTTTGCACTCTGATCATCAGTATGAATGGTGATATCAGCAATCTCTTCGTAAAGAGGATTACGTTCTTCTGCGAGGGTTTCCAGTACATCACGTACGGGTTCAACACCTTGCAATAAAGGACGTTTTTTATCTCGCTGAGTACGAGCAAGTTGTTTTTCAATGTTGGTTTCTAAATAAACAACAACACCGCGTGCTGATAGTCGGTTACGGGTTTCTCTTGATTTCACCGAACCACCACCTGTTGCCAGTACAATGCCTTGCTTTTCAGTAAGTTCGTTGATTATTTTTTCTTCACGTTGACGGAAGCCTTCTTCGCCTTCTACATCAAATACCCAACCTACATCTGCACCTGTACGTCGCTCAATTTCCTGATCGGAATCATAAAATTCCATACTAAGTTGTTGAGCTAACTGACGACCAATAGTGCTTTTGCCGGCACCCATAGGCCCAACCAGAAAGATATTACGTTTCTCTGCCATGTTTTTGGTATTACTAAGATATTCGTTAATGATAACCCGCCCCGCCAAATTCATTCAGCGACGGGACCTAAACTGAAATTTATGAGTGTTTATTTCATTCACGCCTGATAACGTGTGTATCTACTCTCATATTAAAACTGAGTTTTTTCAGTAGAACGCTATTAAATAACCACGTGTTGTCGCAAGCGACAACACAGGATAAAAATCCCTTTGCCTACAGTACATAACAAGATATGACCTATAAAAATTATATTATCTTTGTTGGCAATGCGGAGATTCTAACACAATTTAGCCGGAAAACCGCATCTGATCACTTTGTCTTTTCTGTCATCAGTTGATCAATATTACATATAAAAAGCCCTACCTCCAAGAAAGAGGAAGTGCATAAAATGTATCCGTATTATCGTTGTGATGTTTCAGGCCCACTCAATTAGCTAACCCTTGTAAGCTAAATCGTCCTCAGCGTCAAATCTATAAATAGAGATTATAAGAAAAAACAATGAATAACTTACAGTTTTATCTTGGCAGAAATAAGGTAATTGTTTGTATTATAATAAAAAAATAAATCACACGAAGAAAATTAGATTAATTTGGGTGTAATAAAAATAACCAATTCATGACGACTATGTTGGTCACGCTTATGGCTAAAAAGTATCCCTAGTAATGGCAGTGAAGATAAAAAAGGAATTTTTGCTGCATGCTGTTGCTGCTTTTGTTGAAATATTCCTCCTAACATCAGAGTCTCACCATCATGAATAGTAACTTCTGTCATTATTTCTTGTTTATCTATTGAAAGGTGTTCACTACCTCCTTGTACTAAGGCAATACCTGGTGTGTTTTGACTAATTTTTAATAGCAATCTAATTTTATTGCTTCTTTGAATGATCGGCGTTACCTCCATCCCCAAAACAGCCTCTTTAAATTCAACTCGGATGGTGTCGTTATCTCTGCTGACATAGGGAATTTCGGTTCCTTGCTTGATAGATGCCGTTTTTTCATGTGCAGCCGTTAATCGAGGACTGGCAATGATGGCGAGTTGTTTCTCTTGTTCTAAGGCGCTTAGTTCTAATTCTAAAAGGCGACTATTAATTCTGGCGATATTAAAGGCTATGTAATGTAAGGGGTTTTTTGTTTTTTGATGCAGTGCCAATGCGGCAAGAGAAGGTGCTGTGAGCGGTGCTGATGCTATGTTATGGGGTGTTGTAGTATTGTTTGATGTACCTTCTAAATTTGCCGATTTCATATTGAGTAATCCCCACTGCGTTCCTAACTCATTTAACGCATCCTGACTGCTACTGATGATATGTGCGGTAATATGCACCTGTTGCTGTGGTGTTTCTTTAATTTTTAACCAATCAGAAATTTCAGTATGTGCTTTTTCTGTATCAATAATGGATAAGCTATTTGAATCTTTATCTATGGCTATTCGTCCATGATCACTGAGTAATGAAATTCCATAGTTCGTTAACTGCTGTGCCACGGTGGTTACATCAGCATACTGTAGTGGGTAGATACGATGGTGTAATGTGCTGTTTTGGTGTTGAAGAGTTTCACTATTATCTGTTTTATCAATGAAATGGTGAGTGTTATTACTATCAATAGGTTGTTCTGGATAAAAAGGATCTCTGGATTGAGCAAAACCAGCAAAGCACAAAATAGATAGTAGTAACAGCAAATAAAAAAAGACGCTTTTCATAATATTTCACTCTGACTTCAAAGGCGCTAGAACATTTGGTGTCGTTATGTCGACTAAATTCAATTCAACTGAGAGTAAATCAGGGGGGATAGGCGAAATGAGCAGTGCAGAAAGAGCGCAACCTGCTTGATGTAGATGCGCTAATAACGTTAGTAATTGTGAGTAAGAGAGTGAAAAACGTAGCTTAAAACTATTATCGACACTATGTTGCCAACTATGAGGTATCAAGTGATGGTTATCGATTATCTGTTGTAAACGCTGATAGGCTGAGCCTGTTTGTGGTGGAAGTTTATAGTCATGTTGTAACGCTTTTAATAAGGCTATAGCAGGAGACGAATGCAATATCGACTGCAGTTGTTGTATCTGCGTTTGGTGTTGGCTAATAAGCTGTTGTTGCGCGGTTATGTCCTGCTGATAGCCCGAAAAGCTGAATAAATAACATAACAAACTCACTATTATAGAAGGGGCTAAACTTAAGAGTGCCTTTTGCCAAAAAGGTAAAAGGACGAAATAAATTACCCAATTAGTCTTTATTTTCATTGTTATCGACATCTTGTTCGCTATGCCTATGTTGAGATACTTGATATTGCCAACTCTGCCACTTACCAGAAAACCTTATTTCGCTGTAACGGGGATCTTGTTTGCTCTGTTGAAAAGAGGAGAGTGTTAATGATGTTAGGTTGGGGTGTTGGTTAACTTTAGATATAAAAGTAAGTGCCTGCTCACAAGGAAGCCGCACCTGAAGCGAAAATGTTGCATCATTTTCAGAAAACTGCGCGATATAACCTTCCGTAGGGAGCAGTGTTTCTAGTGCTTGAAAGAAAGCGAGGTAACTTAAATAGTGAAGCCAATGTTGATAATAATGCCAATAACGCTGTTGATATAAGCGGGTGACTTTCTGTTCATGTTGGTCATTGTGATATTGCTTTTGTAGTGAGTACTCACGTTTTTGATATTGTGATTGTAAAAGTGAGAGTGTTTTTACTTGTTGTACTAAATAATAAGCGTAGTAACCGCAAGCACTGAATGTAATAACAACGAGTATCATGCTCCAATAAAGCCACCGTTGTGCTTGATGTCGATATAAGGCTTGACGCCAAGGAAGAAAATTTATTTGATACATGCTGTCTCCCAAGGACGCAAAGCTAAACCAATGGCAATTAGAGGTAGCGTCTTTTTGGGCGGTATAGACATAAATAGCCGCTCTTTTTGGGTTGGCCAAATAGGCATTTGTTGGCGAAAGTATTCTGCATTGTCACCTGAGAAATAACATTGCTCCTGTGGCCAATGATGCTTGATGAGTAATTGCTGTAATTGTTTTTCTTGCTCTTGGTGGTCTTGATAAGAAAGAGTACCGTAATGGGGCATCTCTTTATCTGCACAAACCCAAAGCATTTGATTATTTTGACAAAAAATTAATATGCTGTGAGGCGATATGTTGAGATGTGTGGCAACATAACGCAACGCACAAGCTGGAATATCAATCGCAGTGATGGTTAAGTTTATTTTGGCGAATAAGGCAATATAAGTCTCTATCAGTGTCTTGTTATGTAAATGGATGGCGAGATGTTGGTTATGTTGCCGATAATCGAATTGTACCGCTTGTTTGGTGACTTGTTGATGAGATGTGGCTCGGAGTTGTGCTAATCGATAATAGGCTGCTGGTGTCAGGGAAATCAGGTTAGATAAAGCAATGGTATGATAACTTGCCACTGTATCGGGTAATGCCAGTGCAACACGGTTGATTGGCGGTAGAGATTGTTGCCATCGTTTTAAGATAGTTCTTAAATTTATATCATCTATATTATCATTAAGAGGTAAAGGGAATTGCCAAAATGCATTGATCTTCCATTGCTTATTCTGCTGAAATACTAAAACGGCATTGATATGATTGATATTAATTTCAATACCAATCTGATAATTATCTGTTTTCATAAATGATATCCATATCTATTGAATGTGTAATAGCCTATTTTCCAAGAGGCGTTACCTTTATACTACGCACTGTTTGTTTATAAACTGCCCAATTCACATTACATGGGAAATTTAAGGTGAAGTTCTTAAAATATTTTTTCATCTTCGTTTTTGCTTGCATAATTTTGGGAGCAGCCTCGATATATGGCATGTATAAATATGTCGAGCCTCAACTACCCGATGTCGCGACATTAAAAGATGTTCGTTTACAAACTCCTATGCAGGTCTTTAGCGCAGACGGAGAGTTAATGGCGCAATATGGCGAAAAACGTCGTTTGCCTCTTACCTTGCAGGAGATGCCTCCGCAATTAATTAATGCCTTTATTGCCACTGAAGATACGCGTTTTCGTGAACATCATGGTATTGACCCTATTGGCATCTCTCGTGCTGTTGTTGTTGCGTTAACATCGGGGCAAGCATCGCAAGGTGCCAGTACCATCACGCAACAATTAGCGCGTAATTTCTTCTTAACACCTGAGAAGAAATTAATGCGTAAAATCAAAGAAGCCTTTTTGGCTATCCGTATTGAGAAAGAGCTTACTAAAGATGAGATCTTGGCACTTTATCTCAATAAAATTTATCTAGGAAATCGCGCTTATGGTGTGGGTGCTGCTGCATATGTTTACTTTGGTAAAAGTGTGCATGATCTTAGCTTAAGTGAGATGGCTGTTATTGCAGGTTTACCTAAAGCCCCTTCGACACTAAACCCACTTTATTCGTATGATCGTGCCTTAAAACGCCGTAATTTAGTGTTACAACGCATGTTGGAAGAGAACTATATTACCCGCGAAGAGTATGACAGTGCTAAAGCTGAGCCTATTGTGGCTAAATATCACGCCCCACAAATTGATTTTTCAGCGCCTTATTTGACTGAAATGGTCAGAATGGAGATGTATCAGCGCTATGGCGAAAATGCCTATACGGATGGTTATAAAATTTACACTACAGTTATCCGCAAAGATCAATTAGCCGCTGAACAAGCGCTACGTAATAATGTTATTGATTATGATATGCGCCATGGCTATCGCGGTGCTCAAGAGGTGCTGTGGCATGCAGGGCAAACTCCTTGGGATGATAAAGCCATTAACGATAAGCTAAAGGGTATACAGACTTATGGCCCATTAATCCCCGCAGTGGTGTTATCCGCTGATGCTAAAGAAGCTCAGGTGGTATTAAAAAATGGCGATAAAATAACACTCGATTTAAAAGCGGTTCGTTGGGCGCGTAAATTTATTTCTGATACGGCTCAAGGGGCCACGCCGAGCAAAGTTGATGCTGTTGTACATGCTGGTGAGCAAATTTGGGTACGACAAAATAGTGAAAACGATTGGTTATTAGCACAGCTTCCTGAGGTTAATGCAGCTTTTGTCGCATTAGATCCACTTAATGGCGGTATTATTGCGCTGGTGGGAGGTTTTGATTTTGAATTGAGTAAGTTTAATCGCGTATCTCAATCGTTACGTCAAGTTGGTTCAAATATCAAACCTTTCTTATATGCGGCAGCATTAGATAAAGGGTTAACATTATCGACATTACTAAATGACTTACCTATTAGTCGTTGGGATGCGGGAGCTGGAACTGATTGGCGCCCTAAAAACTCACCACCTACTTATGCAGGGCCTATTCGTTTACGTCAAGGTTTAGGTCAATCTAAAAACGTAGTTATGGTGCGCGCTATGCGGGCGATGGGGGTTGATTACGCTGCAGATTATCTATTGCGTTTTGGTTTTCCTAATCAAAATATAGATAGAACAGAGTCATTAGCTTTAGGCTCACCTTCATTTACACCAATGCAAATGGCTCGAGGTTTTGCGGTAATGGCAAATGGTGGGTATCTCATTGAGCCATATTTTATTCAGCGTATTGAAAATGCTGATGGTGAAGTGATCTTTACTGCTGAGCCGAAAGTCGCTTGTCCTGAATGTACCGATATCCCCGTGATTTATGGTGATACTACGCGCTCTATTGCATTATCTGATGATTATATGGAAAACGTCGCACAATCTCAGCAAGCGCAACCGGCAGAAACGGCGCCTGATATTGAGTTAGAGCAAGCACCTCTTGCTGAAACAGTCAAAGAAAGCCCATATGCTCCTCATGTGATAAGTACGCCACTGGCGTTTCTAATGCATGATGCGTTAAGAACCAATCTCGTTGGTGAGCCGGGATGGTCTGGTACAGGATGGCGTGCATTGCGAGATTTAAAACGTCAAGATATCGGTGGTAAGACAGGAACGACCAATAGCTCTAAAGATGCTTGGTTCTCTGGATATGGTGCTAATATTGTGGCGACTGCATGGATTGGTTTTGATGATAGTAGTCGCAATTTAGGGCGAACTGCCGCAACGGGTGGTGAAGCGGGTGCCAAAACGGCACAACCTATTTGGAATGACTTTATGAAAGTTGCTTTAGAAGGTGTTCCGGTACAAATGATGCCGATGCCAAAAGGCGTTGTTGCTGTTCAAATCGATCGCAATACCGGTAAGTTGGCGGGAGATGGACCATCAATGAAAGAGTATTTTATTGAAGGCACTCAGCCAACAGAAAAAGCAAAAAGTGAAGTGGGTACACGGATCTTTGAGGATAATGGCGAATCTAACGAGCTATTTTGATTAATATAATAAACAAAAAGTTAGATTAAATAGCGATCTAACGAATAACTAAAGCGGGATAACAGATTGTTTTTCCCGCTTTTTGTTATCTAATAAATAGATATAGATACATCTCATCTTCCAACATGAAAATATTTCATGTTTTGTGTGTAAATCTATTTTGATCTCTCCACTCTTTCCCGTTATAAATAACTATCTAAACGTCTAGATGTCTAAATACGTGTTGTTATATAGTATAAGTAGTCCCCTTGATAGCATAATAAAAACATTAAACTTAATAATAACAATAAGTTATAAATAATAAGAGTGACATGGTCGATTATTGGAGAGAAGATGAGAAAATTATTATTAGTGGTGCTTTTGGCCTGTACTTCATTGGTTTTAACCGCTTGCTCACCAGATGAAGGTGATAAACCGTTAAAAGTGGCAATAAATACAGGGCCAGATCAGCAAATTTGGGATGAAGTTGTTAAGCTGGCAAAAGAAAAGCAGGGATTAGATATCAAGGTGATCACCTTTAATGACTACGTGTTACCTAATGAAGCTTTGCGTAATAATGATGTTGATGTGAATGCGTTCCAAACCGTACCTTACTACGAAGCTCAAAGCAAAGAGCGTGGTTATCAATTTGAAATCATAGGTAAAACCTTTATTTTTCCTATTGCAGCTTATTCAAATAAAATCAAAACCATAGAGGCGCTTCCTGATGGTGCTACTGTCGCTATTTCTAATGAAGCAACCACCCTAGGTCGTAGTTTATTATTACTGCAGGCTCAAGGATTGATTAAATTAAAAGATGGGGTGGGGTATTTACCAACGACACTTGATATTATTGAAAACCCTAAGAAACTTAAATTTGCAGAAATTGATACACCACAACTAACTCGTACGTTAAGTGATCCTAATATTTACCTTTCCATCATCAATAATAACTTCTCTTCACAAGTGGGATTATTAGCCAAACGAGATGGTTTATTTATGGAAAATACCGATTCTCCTTATGTTAATTTGATTGTTGCCAGAGCCATAGACAAAGATAACGAACGATTAAAAAAACTCGTCGCGGTTTTCCAAAGTGATGAAATTTTGCAAAAAGCGCAAGAAGTTTATAAAGGTGATGCGGTGAAAGCGTGGTAACGCGCTATTTTCTAATAAAAAGAGATGATAGATATCAAGGCCTCCCTATTTGGTGGCCTTAATTTTATCTGGATATCGCGAGCCAATTATTATTTTGGACAAACTTGTTGCAAATAACGTTGTGCTAAAAAGAGTGCACTGACATTACGAGCTTCGGTAAAGTCGGGATGATCTAATAAGTCCATCATCTTGGCGATAGGCCAACGTATTTGAACTAACGGCTCAGGCTCATCGCCTTCTAATTGTTCAGGATAGAGATCTTGAGCAATAACAATGTTCATTTTGCTGGAAAAATAGGAGGGCGCCATAGACAGTTTAGCTATCTCGGTTAAAGAGCCGGCACCGTAGCCAATTTCTTCTTTTAATTCACGATTGGCCGCTTGTAATGGGGTTTCACCCGCATCAATAGCCCCTTTGGGAAAGCCAAAGTCATAATTTTCGATGCCAACAGCATATTCACGAATAAGGATCAGGTCATCATTGATGATAGGGACTATCATTACCGCTTCCCGGTTAGCGGGTTTCATTCGTTCATAAATACGTTTTTCGCCGTTGCTAAATTCCAGATTAACGGATTGGATCTGAAATAACCGAGAACGGGCAATGTTATCAATATTGAGTATATTCGGTTTTTTTAGTTCTTTCATAACAGCCCCTGATAGGAATAGAGATTAACCTGAATTTAACACATTAATGATAAAATAAATCCAACAATTAGATTTAGCTTTTTAGTGAAAATTGAGTACACTCCGCTACTAAACCCAGTTATTGATTGATTTTTTGGGAGTATTATTATTTATTGATGCGCTATTTTATCTGAAAATGGCATGGTTGGCGGATATAAAATTGATAATATATATAAATTATAACGCAACAACACAAATATAATTCATTGTATTTTAATAAAAAAATAGAACTAAAGAATAGGAATTGCCTTATGTTAGGTGGCATTTCAAATTTGTTATTGTTACTAAGCAACACCAGCATGAGTATGGGGAAAAAATGAGATTATCAGTCATTATATTGGCTATCTTCATGATTAGCCTATTTATAATGGCCGCCTTTCTATTCTTTAAAAGAAGGCGGCTTGATGGCTCATATCATCTTCCATCCCTCGCCAAACCGACTTACCGTAAACTAACACAAGATGATTATGGGGTAATTAGTGACTATTTGTCCTATTTTGGCACCTCTAAGTTTTCTTCTGGGTATTCGTTACAAAACTTTCCTGAAATACCCACTAAAGGTGAAGTCGTTACGACACTGCGTAATATTGTTAATCGGTTTGCGGGATCATCAGAGGGGCTCAATCATTGGCGCTATTACATTGATGCGGTAGAGATCCATATTCCTCCATTACTGGTGCCTTATCTGCAACAAGAAAATGTCCTCGATGTCGTTTGTACTCCTTCTATCCCCATTGTCATTGGTGTGAATGGCCATTTTCTTAAAGATGAAAAATCACATTTTTCTGCGTTAAGTTTAAAACAACTTTCTGAACCCATACTGTCAAATGGCACTTCCACTATCCAGAAAAATGAAGGTGATGCGGCGCATTTATTACATATTCGCCAAGAAACCAACGAAGAGTATCGGTTACATCATTCTTCAGGTTTTTGGAATGGCTCGTTAATTTGCTTAGGGTTAATCTTATGGTTAACGGCATTAATGATGCCACAAGTCTTTCTCCCTTGGATAATGGCTGCGGGAGGGACTTTTCTTGTTTTAGGCTTGTTTCTTATTTATCGACCCATCATCAAATCACGAAAACAAGAAGTACAATGTTTTAAAGGGCGTTTAAAACGCTGGGGACTGTTTGGTAATTTTGATCATGGGCAGGTAAAAAATATTTCGTTGGGGGGAATTGATTTAGTTTATCCTCCACATTGGGAACCTTATATTCAAAATGATATTGATAAGGTGACCTATTTAGAAATGTATCCTAATCATCATGTTATCAAGCAAGGGCCTTATTTATCATTGCATGATGAAGAAAAAAACTATCCGTATAAGCGTTACATTAAAAATATTATCTTTGTTGTTTGTAGCCTATTTATTATAGGTATGCTGTATCTCTATCAACCGTTATCATTATCAATGAAGTTAACTTTTTCATGGATAAAAGAGAGTGAACCTCATTTAGTGACTAACTTTACGGAGTTAGAAACGGCCAAGTTGCATGTAGGGGATATTATTCAGGCCAAAGGTGTCGGAATGTGTTATATGCCTCCAAACCTTTCCAGTAAGAATAATAAAACAATATTTGCACCTTTTGATTGTTCGGGGATTTATTGGAACAACAGCAACCCAATGCCAATGCCTGAGTCTAGTACGATTGAAAAAGCGGCAGCATTATTATATTTGGTTGAAGAGCAGCTACACCCCGTTTCTAACAACCGTGTAAACCCAAGCTTAGGTCAAGCTATTACTAAATCTGGCATGAATCTTTTGGATAATTTTGATGGCATTATCTTGAAAACACAAGATTTATGCCCGAGAGAAAATGAATGTATTCGGCTTAAAATGGCCTTGGTAAACCTAAGTAATGTCAATGATTGGCCATCATTAGTTCAACGTGCAGAAAGTGGCAAATTAACAGGAACCAATGTTTTATTACGTGCTGTTAGTGCTGAGGCCTTGGAAAAGCTCGTTGACACCACCACATCATCTTTTATCTACCGAGAAATAGATAAGGCCGCAATACTGTTAAATAGTCCACCACCGGGTGGTGTGCTTTTAATCAGTGATGAAAGAAAACAGCTCGTTGATTATGCTTCAAATACCAACTCTGTATTTGAACCTACACCATTAGAGCAATGGCGAGAATTACAGCGATTATCTGATATTTTATTACACACACCTTTTAATACTGGAGGTGTAATAACGGGGATGGTAATTGATGCGAATGGCACGTTACAAATCTTTTTGCATAGCATGCCTGACTCAATGACCCTGTTATATTATATCGGTAATACGTTATTATTATTCTTTGCTATTGGATTTTTGATCCTGAATTTATTTTTTATCATCCGGCGCCGGCGACAAAATAATCAACGCATGCATAAAATCAGTCAATATTACGAGCACTGTTTTTATCGCCCTCCTCAGTAAGTTCCTTGTTGTGGAAGGCAATGTGTTTACTCTATCGCCTTCATGAAGAAGTTGAAGTTAAGGAGAGAAAGGGATGAGTCAACCATCGCAAGAAAGCGCTGTCCGTTTAGATAAATGGCTTTGGGCTGCACGTTTTTATAAAACGCGTGCCATTGCTCGCACTATGATTGAAGGGGGTAAAGTCCATTACAATGGTGTGCGAGGCAAGCCAAGTAAAAATGTTGAAGTTGGGGCTGAAATACGCTTACGACAAGGTAATGATGAACGGACAGTTACAGTCTTAATGGTGAGTGCACAGCGCCTAGGGGCGGCCCAAGCACAATTGCTCTATTGTGAAACACCAGAGAGTATTGCCAAGAGAGAAAAAATCGCTCTAGCAAGAAAAATGAATGCGTTAACGATGCCTCATCCCGAACGTCGACCTGATAAAAAGGAAAGACGCACCTTACTTCGCTTGAAACAGACAAATTTACCAGGATCGGATTAAACCGCTCCCCAGCAATGAGAGAAGATTATGTCTAAAAAAGACGCTTTATCACGCTTTTTATTTGAAAAAAGCGCGGTACGTGGTGAATTAGTTACCGTAACGGAAACCTATCAATCAATACTTGAAAATCATCATTATCCTGAGCCAGTTCAACACCTGTTAGGTGATTTATTGGTCGCGACAAGTTTGTTAACAGCTACGCTGAAATTTGATGGTGATATTACCGTTCAATTACAAGGTGATGGCCCAGTACGATTAGTGGTTATTAACGGCAATAATGAACAACAGATGCGCGGTGTTGCACGTTTTAGTGATGATGTTAAAGCCGGTAGCAGCTTAAAAGAGATGATGGGCAATGGCTTTATGGTTATTACCATCACACCTAAAAAAGGTGAGCGTTACCAAGGTATTGTAGCGTTGGATGGTGAAACGATAGAAGCTTGTATTGATAACTACTTTAATCAATCAGAGCAGTTACCTACCCGTGTCTTTATCCGCACAGGTCTGCAAGATGGAAAAGCGGCGGGTGCAGGTATGTTATTACAAGCCTTACCTGCGAGTGCAGAACATAGTGCTGATGAGACAGCAGAACACTTTGAGCTATTAACACAACTTACGCACACCATTAAGGCTCAAGAGCTGTTTACACTTGATACTAAAGAGATTTTACATCGCTTATATCATGAAGAAGATGTGACATTATATGATCCACAGCCGATAGCGTTCCATTGCACGTGCTCTCGTAAACGTTGTGAAGATACATTAGTAACATTATCTAAAGAAGATGTAGCTCATCTGTTACAAGAACAGGGTAAAATTGATATGGAGTGTGAATATTGCGGTGCTCATTATATCTTCACTGAAGAAGATATTAATAATATCAATAAATTATCTAGCTCTAATTTGCACTGATTCGATTTAGCAACGTAAATCACCCTAAAGGACGCTATTTTGCGTCCTTTTTTATTCAACAATTTTTCTGTAGATTTGTGCATTAGTTCTCGTTATTAACATAAAAAAAATATAAATTTTCAAAATATTGATAACAATCGCTGTTAATTAGTTGTAACACCTTAATAATGCTCATAGAAAAGCCTATTTATCAGGAGCAAAACTATGAACGTTAAAGGTCTTACCCCTAAGGATCTCGAGCAGTACGGTATTCATGACATTAGTGAAGTCATTTATAACCCTAGCTATGACTTATTATTTGAAGAAGAAACTAAGCCAGGATTAACAGGTTATGAGAAAGGCACATTAACCTCGTTAGGCGCTATTGCTGTTGATACGGGGATTTTTACTGGACGTTCTCCGAAAGATAAATACATTGTTCGTGATGATGTTACTCGTGATACTGTGTGGTGGGCTGATCAGGGCAAAGGTAAAAATGATAATAAACCACTTTCACCGCAAGTATGGGCTGATTTAAAATCATTAGTTACTGAGCAGCTATCAGGCAAACGTTTGTTTGTCGTTGATGCCTTTTGTGGTGCTAATGCAGATACGCGATTAAAAGTGCGTTTTATCACCGAAGTGGCTTGGCAGGCGCATTTTGTTAAGAATATGTTTATTCGCCCTACGCAAGAAGAGTTAGAAAATTTTACACCTGACTTTATTGTGATGAACGGTGCTAAATGTACCAATCCAAATTGGAAAGCGCAGGGATTAAACTCTGAAAATTTCGTTGCTTTCAACTTAACTGAACGCATTCAGTTAATTGGTGGTACTTGGTATGGCGGAGAGATGAAAAAAGGTATGTTCTCTATGATGAACTACTTCCTGCCATTAAAGGGTATTGCTTCTATGCACTGTTCGGCAAACGTTGGCGAAAGTGGTGATGTAGCCATTTTCTTTGGTTTGTCAGGGACAGGTAAAACGACATTATCAACAGATCCTAAGCGTAAACTGATTGGTGATGATGAACATGGCTGGGATGATGATGGTGTATTCAACTTTGAAGGAGGTTGTTACGCTAAAACTATCCATCTATCAAAAGAAGCTGAGCCAGATATTTACGGTGCCATTAAACGTGATGCCTTATTAGAAAATGTCGTGGTATTAGCAGATGGTAGTGTTGATTTTGATGACGGCTCAAAAACAGAAAATACCCGTGTATCTTATCCAATCTATCATATTGATAATATTGTCAAACCGGTATCGAAAGCGGGTCATGCTAAAAAAGTCATTTTCTTAACCGCCGATGCCTTCGGGGTGCTACCTCCGGTTGCTCGTTTAACACCCGAGCAAACACAATATCACTTCTTATCAGGCTTTACTGCGAAACTTGCTGGCACAGAGCGTGGTGTGACAGAGCCAACACCGACATTCTCTGCGTGTTTTGGGGCAGCATTTTTATCACTCCATCCAACACAATATGCTCAAGTGTTAGTAAAACGTATGCAGGCTTGTGGAGCACAAGCTTACTTAGTGAATACGGGCTGGAATGGTACGGGCAAACGTATTTCAATTAAAGATACTCGAGCGATAATTGATGCCATTTTAAATGGTGATATTGATAAAGCGGAGACTCAAACTCTGCCTGTATTTAATTTGGCGATCCCAACAGCGCTTCCTGGCGTTAATAGCGAAATTTTAGATCCTCGAGACACCTATGCGGATAAAGCACAATGGGATGTTAAAGCGGACGATCTTGCTGATCGCTTTGTGAAAAACTTTGATAAATATACTGATACGCCAGTAGGGCAAGCGTTAACAAAAGTGGGCCCTAAACGCTAGTTATTGGTTTTATTGATAAAAAATTCCCTGAGATGAAAGACATCTCAGGGAGTTAACAAGAAAACAAAGTGAAATAAATTGTTTGAGAAAAAGTGGCTTTAGGTTGGTAGCCCAACTATGCTGTTACAGGAGGTAAGTCAAACAGCAAGACTTCACTGTCTTCATCACCAACGAAATAGATAATATCTTCATTCGCGATGGCGATGCCATCACTGGTGGTCGCAATAATGTCATTAATTGCTATCTTTCCTTTAACGACTTGCAACCAAATATTTCTTCCTGCTTCTGGCTGATATTGTGCCTCTTCTCCTTTTTTTAGGTTCCAACGCCACAGCGTCATATCTTGGAACACTTTTAACGAGCCATCACGTGCATCTGGTGACAAAATAAGCTGTTTACTCTCTGTGGTATTAAAACGACGTTGATCGTAACGTGGTGTAATACCGGTGGTATCAGGCATGATCCAAATTTGATAAAAATGCAGGCCTTTATCACTATTTGGGTTGTACTCGGAATGAGTGATACCTGTACCTGCGCTCATTATTTGAAATTCACCGGCGGGTACATTTTCTTTATTACCCATACTATCTTTATGCTCAATATTACCTTCAAGCACATAGGTTAAAATTTCCATATCTTTATGAGGATGGGTACCAAAACCCTCACCGGGCATCACTCTATCTTCATTAATGACGCGTAAGGCGGAAAATCCCATAAAGTTAGCATCGTAATAGCTTGCGAAAGAGAAGGTATGCCAGCTATCTAGCCAACCATGATTAGCGTGGCCTCTTTCATTTGCTTTGCGTAAATAAATCATAATGTGTTTCCTTCTCTAAAGTTGTTGAACACAGTTTACGCAATTAAGCTAAGTAAAAAAGCGGAGGAATTTAATCTGAGGATCCAAATAATTTGAATAAGGGAGCATTGAATTGATACTGTGAATATATAAAGTATGAGGCTACTATTACTTAGGTATTAATTGAAACTTCTTTCAGGAGGGGGCTTCTTATCTTTTCTTTTAACTAGCTCTGAAGTAAAAATAATCGCTAAATAAGTTTAGATTATTACTTTCTGAAAATGTAAGTGATTAGTTTTTTTATTTTTATTTTTATAAATACATATGTTATTTTGTTTGCTAGATATAGACTACCAAATGAATGGTATGCGCTAAATATATAGATAAAAGATATCATCCCACCGCTAAGTGCAATTTTATATTTTAGAGGTAAGTTTTCGTTGTTGATAAAAACTAATGAAATCAATGAAATAAACAAAATAACTTGAATATTACATTTTACATTAAACTTTATATTCTTATATTTATTATTTTTAATTAGCTTATCTCTATCATTTTTATTTAGCATATTTATCTTCTTGTTTTTATTGGTTTTTATATTTATTAATGAATGAGCACTAATGTTGTATAAGAAGAAATATCATAATAATAATATGATAAAATGTATACACATTCATTTTTATACTAAAAATTAGGTAATTAGCCTAAATTAGTTTTTCGTTATTAGAAAAATCAAGAATAAAAGATATAAAAATATGGCCTCTTTCTTTACCAGTTTCACTGGTTTCTAAAATTTTTTAATATCATATCTATTCATAGATAATGAGCATAAAGTTATTGAAATATATATATTTATTATATGGATGTTGATATTTTGTCCATTCTAACAAAAAGAAAAAGCCAGCACCCGGCTGGCTAAAGTAAAACACTGGAAGCAATGTGAGCAATGTCGTTCTTTCATATGACCCTGAAGGTGGTGCATCTGAAAGTGATTTAATGATAATGGTTCTCACTATCATTTGTAAAGTGTTTTTTTTAATCAAAACAGAAAAAAATAATGCCAATTTCGTTAACTCACTGATTAACGAGTTATTTTATTTTGTTTTTAAAAAAATCATTATAACCAATAAGTTAGCCTATACTTTGTGTGGTTATTTATAAAAATAACGCGTCTACTTAGTCATGTGTCGAGAGATCAATGCTTGGGCACAGGCATAAGCAGAGCTCCATGCCCATTGGAAGTTATATCCTCCTAACCAACCTGTGACATCAACCACTTCACCAATAAAATAGAGACCTGTTATCTTTGTCGCTTCCATCGTTTTAGAGGAGAGATTACGGGTATCAACACCACCTAGAGTGACTTCTGCAGTGCGATAACCTTCTGTGCCATTAGGTAAAACAAGCCATGCTTGTAGCAACGTCGTTATTTGTGTAATACGTTCATTGCTAAGTTGAGCCAGTGAGGTATCAGGCAGTTGATTATTTTCAATCATTATCTCTATAAAACGCTTCGGTAGTAGGCGAGAAAGTGTATTTTTTAATAATTGATTCGGCTGTGCTTGTCGTTTTTCTTGTAAATAGCCTTCCAAATCCGTGTCAGGAAGTAAGTTAATGCTCACATTCTCTCCCGCATGCCAATAACTAGAGATTTGTAAAATAGCAGGACCGGAAAGCCCACGATGAGTAAAAAGAATATTCTCTTTAAATTGGGTGCCATTTTCAGCGGTGACAATAGCAGGGATCGCCACACCAGAGAGCGGGCTGAGTTGTTCAAGTTGTGGCTTGTGTAATGTAAAAGGGACTAAGCCTGCACGAGTGGGCAATACATTAAGGCCAAATTGTTGCGCAATTTTATAGCCAAAAGGGGTGGCACCTAAACCGGGCATTGAAAGTCCTCCGCTGGCAATCACTACAGAGGAGGCGGTTATTGTTTTCCCTCCTACCAAAAGAGTAAAGCCTTCGGCGGTTTTCTCTATTTGAGTCACCTCACTACGTAAGCGAATACTTACTTTTCCTTCATGGCATTCTGCGAGTAATAAATCAACAATTTGCTGGGCAGAATCATCACAAAATAATTGCCCTAACGTCTTTTCGTGGTAAGCAATATGGTGCTTTTGTACTAACTCGATAAAATCCCATTGTGTATAGCGAGCAAGTGCTGACTTACAAAAATGAGGATTATCGGATAAGTAAGCTGATGGCTCGATATACATATTGGTAAAATTGCAACGTCCACCACCAGACATTAAAATTTTTCTGCCGGCTTTTTTGCCATTATCTAAAACTAAAACAGATAATCCCGCTTGTCCTGCTAAAGAAGCACAAAAAAGTCCAGCGGCCCCTGCACCTATAATAACTGTATCGAATGATCCCACAATGATGTCTCGTTCTTGGTTGTCTCTGACTACTTAATCAGTGATCTTCGTGTAAAATCAGAGTATTTTGTAAAATTATATGGAGAAATCTGTATTTTTCACCTAAATTCGTATTTGCAAGCAAAAAATTTATCAGAAATTTACTTTTTTTTTATGTTTATTAATTAAATGATATATAAGGAATTATCTTAAAAACCCGTCATTTTCCTTGGTTATCAAATCAAAAAAAGGTTAAATTTCGCTTCCACCGTTCGCATTTGTCGCTGATAATGCGCCGCGTTCATGTCCAACTAACTGGCTTAACGTCTATGCTACATTTGTTTACTGACCTGGAATTTCATACAGGTTTAATGTTGGTTTTAGCACTGATTTTCGTGCTATTTTATGAAGCCATTAATGGCTTTCATGATACCGCAAATGCGGTAGCAACTGTTATTTATACTCGTGCTATGCGTGCGCAATTTGCGGTCGTGATGGCGGGTGTATTTAACTTCCTTGGAGTTTTGCTCGGTGGATTGAGCGTGGCTTACGCTATTGTTCACTTATTACCGACAGATCTTCTGCTAAATGTGAGCTCGGCTCATGGCCTTGCCATGGTTTTTTCGTTGCTGTTAGCTGCCATTATCTGGAACTTAGGTACATGGTATTTCGGTATTCCAGCATCCAGTTCACATACGCTGATAGGTGCTATCATTGGTATTGGTTTAACAAATGCTATCGTGACAGACTCGTCAATCGTTGATGCATTAAACATACCTAAAATGATCAGTATCTTCCTTTCTCTTATCCTTTCCCCAATTATTGGCTTGGTGATTGCTGGCGCGATGATTTTCTTGTTACGTCGCTATTGGAGTGGCACGAAAAAACGTCGTCGTATCCACCTAACCCCTGCCGAACGTGAGAAAAAAGATGGTAAACGCAAACCACCATTTTGGACTCGTACCGCGCTGATTTTATCTGCGGTAGGGGTGAGTTTCTCACATGGTGCGAATGATGGTCAGAAAGGTATTGGTCTTATCATGTTAGTTTTAATTGGTGTCGCCCCAGCAGGGTTTGTCGTCAATATGAATGCTAGCGGATACGATATCACTAAAACTCATGATGCCGTTGTACACTTACAACAGTATTATGAGAAGCATCAACCAGCTCTACAACATGCGATTGAAAATACCCCGGTAGTATCAGCACAAGCTGATCCTAACGACACGGATTTTCATTGTAATAGCGCAAGAACGCCAATTGTTCTCAATCAAACAGAACAAATGTTGTCTGGTATTAGCTCTTATGATGAGCTGAGTGCAGACCAGCGTGCTCAAATGCGTCGCTTACTGATGTGTATTGCTGATACAGCTACGGAAGTTGCTAAACTACCAGAAACTAGCGCCCAAGATGCACGGTTCTTAAAAACATTGAGTCGTGACCTGCTAAATACAGTGGAATATGCACCAATTTGGATCATTATCTCTGTGGCTTTAGCGCTCTCTATCGGGACAATGGTAGGTTGGAAACGCGTTGCGGTAACTATCGGTGAGAAGATTGGTAAAAAAGGTATGACTTATGCGCAAGGTGTTTCTGCTCAGGTAACTGCTGCAGTTTCTATCGGTGTAGCAAGTTATACAGGTATGCCAGTATCAACAACACAAGTGTTATCATCTGCGGTTGCAGGTACGATGATTGTTGATGGTGGTGGGGTGCAGACCAAAACCGTGAAAAATATTGCGCTGGCCTGGATCTTAACATTACCAGTGAGTATTGCTTTATCCGGTGTGCTTTATTGGATTTCACTTTCACTGCTGGTGAATAGCTGATAATAATAAGCATCCTAATAGTATTGAGAAACGGTGACTAACTCGTCACCGTTTTTTTATCCCTATAAAACCTACCAAATAATCATGGCGATCAAGCTTGCTACAGCAAGAATACAAAAGCGACTTACTAGGTAGAATTGTCGATAAATCCGTTCACAACGCATAATCACTTCAGGATCATGGTGGTTAGTATATTGGCGTTGATTTATATATCGAATAAGTCTTAACTGTTTTGAAAATTGACCATGCATAGTGAAAAATCCATTCCCATCGACAGATTGGTAAAGTAATGGATCAGATTGGCGCAATATGGTGAGTAATACCCGAATTGATGAGAAATAACGCATCATATTAATCAGGCAAAGAATACACAACGCCCAAAAGATAACAATGACACTAAACATAATCCCCTCCCTAGAATAGCTGATTCTGAGATGAGAAAACCTTTTGCATTTACATGGAAAGGTTAATTTTTCTCTTATTTAAGTCTAGGTGATATTAAGCAAGAAATAAAAGCGAGTTGTTCAAGTTGTTCGCTTTTTCAAAAAAATGATTAAAAAATAACTCTAATAGGGTGTTTTTATTGTGCCTTGTGCATTATTCACATTAATATGTGGATATTGTCGAAGAACGACTCCTCACTTATTTAAAATGGTGTATATTGTTGTTACCGATAGATGCTTTCTTTGATGGTATTTGCACTAAGTTGTGATCAAGGCAACATCTAACTTTCATCATAAAACGTTATATTTAATGTAAAGGATATAGGCGTAATAGCCTTTCCGACCGATTAATCAGCTTATGGAAGGAGTTTACGATGGCTTATAAGCATATTCTAGTTGCAGTTGATTTATCCCCTGAGAGCAACGTCTTGGTGCAGAAAGCTGTATCTATGGCAAAACCCTATAATGCCAAAGTTTCCTTAATTCACGTTGATGTTAACTACTCTGATCTGTATACCGGTTTAATTGATGTTAACCTTGGTGATATGCAACAACGCATCACTGATGAAACACGTAATGCACTAAAAGATCTCTCTGATAACTCAGGTTATGAGATCCAAGAAACACTCAGTGGTAGCGGGGATTTAGGCCAAGTTCTTGTTGATGCGATTAAAAAATACGATATGGACTTAGTGGTTTGTGGTCATCACCAAGATTTCTGGAGCAAATTGATGTCATCAGCACGTCAACTAATTAATACCGTTCATGTTGATATGTTAATTGTTCCTCTGAAAGATGATGAAGAGTAATCAACTGATTATTTAAGCAAAAAAAATGCCTGCTTATGCAGGTATTTTTTTGTCCAAAAATCCTGATTTTATTAGCCTTTAGTGAGGTCAAGCTTTTTTTTTTGTCTAATTGTAAAAAAAATGTCTTGAAGTAGGAATACATTTTAATGATATATTCAATAGGCAAAACAATATCAACCTCACATAAATCCCAAAAATATTCCGAATAAATGAGGTTATGCCAACATCACATTACATAAAAAGGAATAGCTGAATGAATAGATCTGGCTCATTATCTTCGTTTTTAGAAGAGGTAGAAAAATATAACGCTCATCAACCTGAATACCATCAGGCGGTACGTGAAGTTTTTACCACTCTGTGGCCTTTTTTAGAGAAAAATCCACAATATCGTGAACAATCATTACTTGAGCGCTTAGTTGAGCCTGAACGTATTATTCAGTTTCGCGTCTGTTGGTTAGATGATAAAGGACAAGTTCAAGTTAATCGCGCATGGCGAGTACAATTTAACTCTGCTATTGGTCCCTACAAAGGTGGAATGCGTTTTCATCCATCAGTAAACCTCTCTATTTTAAAATTTTTAGGTTTTGAACAAACCTTTAAAAATGCACTGACAACACTGCCGATGGGAGGCGCTAAAGGGGGATCTGATTTTAATCCCAAGGGGAGAAGCCACGCAGAGGTAATGCGTTTTTGTCAGGCGTTAATGACTGAGCTCTATCGTCATTTAGGGGCTGATACTGATGTCCCCGCGGGAGATATTGGTGTGGGGGCAAGGGAAGTTGGCTTTATGGCCGGAATGATGAAAAAGCTCTCGAATAGCAATGAATGTGTCTTTACGGGTAAAGGTTTATCATTTGGTGGCAGTTTGATCCGCCCAGAAGCCACAGGGTACGGTTTAGTCTATTTTACTAACGCAATGCTTAAACGTCACGGCATGTCCCTTGAGGGAATGCGTGTAGCCGTTTCTGGTGCTGGCAATGTGGCACAATTCACCATTGAAAAATGCCTTGAGCTGGGTGCGAAAGTGGTCACCGCTTCAGATTCTGGCGGAACCGTGGTGGATGAAGCTGGATTTACAACCGAAAAACTGGCTCGCTTAACTGAAATTAAAAATAATTATGGTCGTATTGAAGAGTACGCCAAAGAGTTTGGTTTAACTTATCTTGAAGGGCAACAGCCTTGGGCTGTCGCTGTTGATATTGCACTACCTTGTGCTACACAAAATGAATTAGATTTAGACGCCGCAAAAGTGTTAATTAAAAACGGTGTTAAAGCTGTTGCCGAAGGCGCAAATATGCCAACGACCATTGCGGCAACCGATGCTTTTATTGAGGCGGGAGTCTTGTTTGCACCGGGTAAAGCCGCTAACGCTGGAGGGGTAGCAACTTCGGGATTAGAAATGGCGCAAAACGCAGCACGCTTGAGTTGGAAAGCTGAGAAAGTTGATGCTCGCTTACATCATATTATGCTGGATATTCATCACGCTTGTGTAAACTATGGCGGTGAAGGTAAACAAACTAATTATATTCAAGGGGCCAATATTGCAGGTTTTGTTAAAGTTGCTGATGCAATGTTAGCGCAAGGCGTGCTGTAATTTTTTAAGTTAGTGCGAGTGCATAGCGCTCGCTCTGACCGTTTCAATCATTTTCTCTTCCCTCTTAGGCCTAATTTTCATCTGCTATGCTTAAAAGAGTGACTATTTATTTTTAAGCTGGAGGTTATATGGCTACGCAAATTGATTTTACTCTCTCGAATAAAGTGGCTGTTATTACTGGTGGTGCGGCTGGAATTGGCTTATCTATCGCACAGATGTTTATCGAAAAAGGGGCTAAAGTCGCTTTGTTGGATAGATCAGAGCAGGTTGAGCAAGTGGCGCATCGTTTAAATAGTGCGGTGGGGATCTGGTGTGATGTTTCAAGTGAAGAGTCCGTAAAACAAGCGGTACATTCAGTCATTGAAGAGTTCGATCGCATTGATATTCTTGTTAATTGTGCAGGTATTGTCGCTTTAGCTCCCGCCGAATCGTTATCTCTTGAAGATTGGAATAAAACCTTATCAGTTAATTTAACGGGGACTTTTTTACTGTGTCAGCAAGTGGGGCAGCATATGCTACAACGCGGGCAAGGTAAGATAATTAACCTCGCCTCTCAAGCAGGTATTATCGCTTTACCAGAACATATTGCCTATTGTGCAAGTAAAGCCGCTATTATCAATATGACAAAGGTGATGGCGCTAGAGTGGGGACCCAAAGGCCTACAAATCAATGCGATATCCCCTACTATTGTGATGACCGATTTAGGTAAAAAGGCTTGGGAAGGTGAAAAAGGTGAACAGATGAAAGCGCAAATACCGGCAAGGCGATTTGCTGAGCCAGAAGAGATTGCTGCCGCGGCTGTATTTTTAGCAAGCGCTGCAGCGGATATGATCAATGGCCATAATCTGGTGATTGATGGTGGATATACTATTCAATAGATAGCGATATTATAATTAAAAAGTTACGGGAAAAGAGGGGGAGACACGCCCCTCTATGGGTTATCTATGGCTAGATACAAGGATAGATATCAAAACGGTGATTTTTGGTGGTGACACTTGCATGTGCGGGTTGATTATTTAACGGCTCAGCATAATCAGGACGCTTAACAACCACTCGTTTTTTAGCCAGTGCCATGGCTGGTGCTAATAATGCATCAGCATCTTCATCCGCACCGACAAGAGATTGGAATACCCGCATCTCTTTTTTCACTAATGCGCTTTTGGTTTTATGGGGATACATAGGATCAAGATAGACTACATCAGGTGTAGGGCTAATTTGCGTGAGTGCCTGTGCAGATGAAGCATAAATGAGCTTCATACGCTGTTGCATCCACTCACCAATATCTGCATCGAGATAAGCGCGTTTCAAGCCATCTTCAAGTAATGCAGCCACCACAGGATGACGTTCAACCATTCTTACGTTACAACCAATAGAGGCTAATACAAAGGCATCACGGCCTAATCCTGCTGTTGCATCAACCACATCGGGTAGATAATCCTTTTTAATACCTACTGCTTTTGCTACCGCTTCACCACGACCACCGCCAAATTTACGACGATGAGCCATAGTACCCGCGACAAAATCCACGTAGATCCCACCAAGTTTAGGCTCATCTTGTTTACGCAATTCAAGGTGAGTGGGCGTTAAGACTAACGCCATAGTTTGTGTGGCGTCGTGAATTAATCCCCAACGTTGCGCTAAAGCAGATAAGGCGCTGTTATCAGCGCCTTCTTCACAAAGTAAACAGATATTCACATATCATCCTTTAATGCCGTAGCCTTTGAGCATAGCATCAAGTTTCGGCTCACGACCACGGAAGCGTTTGAACAGCTCCATTGGCTCTTCTGAACCACCACGGGTTAAAATATTATCAAGGAATGATTGACCTGTTTGGCGATTAAAAATGCCCTCTTCAGAGAAGCGAGAGAAGGCATCAGCAGCCAGTACATCAGCCCATAAATAGCTGTAATAACCTGCTGCATAACCACCGGCAAAAATATGGCTAAAGGCATGAGGGAATCGCGCCCAAGGTGTTGCAGGTACTACCGAGACTTTCTCTTTTACGCTATTTAGTATTTCCATGATACGAGCACCTTTAGCCGGATCATATTCAGCGTGTAGGCGGAAATCAAACAGACCAAATTCTAGTTGGCGTAATACAAACATCGCAGACTGATAATTTTTTGCTTTGAGCATATTATCAAGCATAGCCTGTGGTAATGGCTCGCCAGTTTCATAATGGCCAGAAATAAAGGCTAACGCTTCTGGCTCCCAGCACCAGTTTTCCATAAATTGGCTTGGTAACTCAACCGCATCCCATGGTACGCCATTAATACCTGATACATCAGCGGTATCAATTTGCGTTAGCATGTGGTGTAAACCATGACCAAACTCATGGAATAGCGTGGTTACTTCGTTATGGGTAAAGAGTGCGGGTTTATCACCTACTGGTTTATTAAAGTTGCAGGTAAGATAGGCGACAGGATTTTGTAGTGTGCCATCAGCATGACGCATTCTACCAATGCAATCATCCATCCAAGCACCACCGCGTTTATGTTCACGAGCGTATAAATCAAGATAGAAGCTACCGCGCAATGTGTTGCTTTCATCATATAATTCAAAGAAACGTACATCATCGTGCCAAGTGTCGATATCATGACGCTCTTTAGCCGTTAAACCATAGATACGGTGAACCACTTCGAATAAGCCACTTAATGCACGGTGCTCTGGGAAGTAAGGACGTAACTGTTCGTCATCAATGGAGAATAGATGTTGTTTTTGTTTTTCGCTGTAGTAAGCCAGATCCCAAGGCTCTAGTTTTTCCACACCATAATGTGTTTTGGCAAAGTGCGTTAATTCAGCCAGCTCTTTTTCGCCTTGAGGATGAGCTCGAGAGGCTAAATCAGTTAAGAAATTAAGTACTTGTTCTGGTGATTCTGCCATTTTAGTGGCAAGTGATTTTTCGGCATAATTTTTAAAGCCGAGCAACTGAGCTAACTCATGGCGTAATGCTAAAATTTCCGCCATCACTTCACTATTATCCCATTGACCTGCATTAGGGCCTTGATCAGAGGCTCGAGTGCTATAAGCAATACTCATCTCTTTTCTAAGCTCACGATTATCAGCATAGGTCATAACAGGTAGATAGCTTGGCATATCGAGCGTTAATAGATAACCTTGTTGCTCTTTTGCTTGTGCCATTGCTTTGGCTGCATCAATGGCGCTTTGTGGCATACCAGCAAGTTCACTTTCATCGGTGATAAGTTTAGACCACCCCATGGTCGCATCTAACACATTATTACCAAATTTGGCGCTCAGTTCTGATAGGCGTGCACTGATTTCACCAAAACGCTGTTGTTTCTCTTTTGGTAAACCGATACCGGATAATTCAAAGTCACGTAACGCATTCTCAACGGCTTTTTTTTGTGGTTGAGTCAGTAAGGCAAAATCAGCGCTTTCTTTGATAGATTTATAGGCTTGATATAATCCTTCGTGCTGACCCATCCAAGTACTGAACTCAGACAGTAAAGGTAAGCTTTGCTCGTAAGCTTCGCGTAATTCAGCGCTATTTTTAACGGAGTTTAAATGGCTAACAGGAGACCAAACACGAGAAAGTTTATCACCCGCTTCGGCTAACGGTTGGCAAAGATTATCCCAACTAAAAGCGGTGTTGTCAGCGAGAAGTTTTTCTACGGTTGCACGATAATTAGCTAAAACTTCTTTAATGGCAGGTACAACGTGTTTTGGTTCTATCTGGGAAAATGCAGGTAATCCCGTTGTGCTAAGTAATGGATTTGACATAAAAAACATCCTGTATCTGGGTTTACAGTGACATGGCATACATCACTGAGTTTATTCGTCATAGGTAATAAGATGAGGATGAAAGTGCATAAGTTCAATAGTATCGCGTTAATTATCAGTTTTTTTACTCAAAAGCGGGATTATTTTCTTTGAAAGAGGTTTTATTGATTTAGTGCACTTGGGAATGATTTTATTTCAGCGTATAATCATCATGTTATTTCATACAAATAATCCTATATGGAAGATCATCGTCCCCGGTGGGGCGGCTGGACTTCAAATCCAGATGGGGCCGCCAGCGGTCCTTGGCAGGTTCGACTCCTGTGATCTTCCGCCACTTAAGTTCATTACACCTCCCAAAACTCAATCAATCCCTTAATGATCAGTTATTAAGCTATTTTTAGTTCAACAAATGTTAAAACGTTTGCAAGAGAATTGACTCACAGGAGTGCTATTAGGCAGAAATGTGAAAAGTAAGCATACTCGTACATGTTCGGTGAATGGTATTGATAGTGATAGTAAATTGAATAAGGCGCTATGGGTGATGACTGAAAAATGTACGAATATTATTCAGAAAGATGGATAGTATAGGGGATCGTATTACATTGTTTTTTCATAAAATAATGTGCTTGCTATCTATTTGCTGGTGGCCTTATTTTTTTGTTAAATATGCTATATTGTTGTTCACAGTTTATGCATAACGTATAGAGCGGAGGCCATGTAATGAGTGATAATCTTCCTGAAGCACCACAGGGTGAATTTATTTTGTTCCGCAGTGAAGATGGTCAAACTCGTGTCGAATGCCGCTTTGAGTCTGATACGTTGTGGTTATCTCAATCATCAATTGCTGAGCTGTATGGAAAAGACGTTCGTACAATTAACGAGCACCTTGTTAATATTTTCTCTGAAGGGGAACTTGCTCAAAACGCAACCATCCGGAAATTCCGGATAGTTCGATTAGAGGGAAATCGTCAGGTTTCCAGAGAGATAGACCACTATAGTTTACCTGCCATTATTGCTGTTGGTTACCGTGTCCGCTCTGTCCGTGGTACTCAGTTTCGTCAGTGGGCAACGCAAACGCTGGAACAGTATCTGATCAAAGGGTTTGTGATGGACGATGAACGGCTGAAAAACCCGCCTATCGGTCAGTCAGTCGTGCCGGATTACTTTGATGAGATGCTCGAACGCATCCGTGATATTCGCGCCAGTGAGCGGCGGGTGTATTTACGGGTGAAAGAGATCTTCACCATGGCAGCGGATTACGAACCATCCAATAAAGAAACAACTCGTTTCTTCCAATCTATCCAAAACAAATTACATTTTGCTTGTACCGGCATGACTGCCGCTGAGCTTATAGCTAGTCGCGCAGATGCCAGTCAGCCGGATATGGGCTTAACCAACTATAAATTTGATGAGGTGCGTAAAACCGATGTCACGATTGCGAAGAATTATCTACGCGAAAATGAGCTGAAAGAATTAAACCGTATCGTCAATATGTGGCTGGATTTTGCTGAAGACCAAGCGCTGCGCCGTAAGCAAGTTTTTTTACAAGATTGGGATACTAAGCTAGATCAGTTTTTAAGTTTCAATGACCGTGATGTATTACAAGGCGCAGGTGGAATTAGTAAGAAAGCCGCTGATGAAAAAGCCAGAGAAGTATTTGATATTTATGCTCAAAAACGTCGACAATTAAAAGAAGCTGAAGGGGCGAGGGCGAATATTGCAGCATTGAAAGATTTGCTGAAAAAAGGTAAGTAAGATAATAAGATAAGTAGTGTATTTACCATCCTCTAAAAATAAGTGAAATTACCACTACGGATAGAATGTTCCTAGATAAAAATCTCTACGCTGTGTCACTCAAAACCTCGGCTGACGTTTAGTCTTAAAGACTAAGCTTATTTTTTAACACTTCATACGGTGTTTTACCAGCATGCGCTGAGTGAGGGCGATGACAATTATAAAAAGCCTCCCATTCAGCTAATTATTCATGTAAATCGACATCATCTTTATAATCGATATATTGATAAACTTCTTGCCATATTATTAATGCAAAGAAAAATATTTTTGCATTATTATATATATAATTTTTATTAAAATAACTTCTTAGGCATTTAATTACCGTTAAAGATTAATGAAAATATAATAACAGAATACTATTATTGATCTAAATCAATAATCTAGTTAATCAGTAATATAATTACTTATTAAAATTGATCTCTATTTTCATTAAAATGTGTTTTTACACTTTATATTAGTATTAATGGAATTAAAAAAGATATTTAAAATCATGTGATTACTTTACAAATATATTGATACTAATTCTTTGATTAAGTGCTATTTTCGGTCTTAAGTGTTCTTAATAAATGTGATTACAGGATATTCAACCAGAAATGCGCTTTTATCAGAGTATTATAGTACTCTAATTATTAGTACTTAAATCGCTATTTGATGAATTATGTAACAAATTGTAAATGTATATGATCAAATATATCAATTAGGCTATATCAATAATGCATTATTCTTTATTTTTCTGCAATTCTATAAAAAATATATTTTTTAAATTATTTTTTAATTAAAAACTTAATTTATTTAATTATCATATAATTAATAAAAATCTTTTCTTTTAAATACAAATTATTTGCGTAAGCTAATAAATTAAATCGATCAATAACCAATATTTGATAGGTTGTAGCTATTAAGTTAACTAACTTCGATCGGTATAAACGTTTTTACTCTTATTTTTATATATTTATGATTGATTTAAATGAAATGTTTAGTTAACAATTTTCTATTGGAGTGTAATTAATGAAATCTAATATGATTAGTGGTCATGTTGGTATTTTTTTAAGAAAAGCACGTAAAGAAAAAAATATGACAGGAAAGCAGTTGGCAAGATTAATGAATGTTAGCCAACAACAAATTTCACGATATGAAATAGGAGCTACTGCAATTACCGTTGATCAATTAGCAAATTTTTTATTAATTTTAGATAAAAAATGGGTAGATGTATTTAAATATCTTGAAAATGAATTTTCCGATGAGAGAGAAATAAACAAAGTCGATAATAAAAAGAAATATATTTTATGGAAAGGTTGTCAAACAAAAAACTTCATAAATAACTTTTAATTACATTAAAAATTAATAAATCACATAAAATAATTATCATTGCAATTATTTTATTAATTATATTTTATAAAAAGCACAATTAAAGGTGTTTTTTATACTATGTAATTGTTTTTTATAAATCAAAATTAGAGAGAATAATATGTTAAATAAAAAAATAGCATCGGTGATGCTATCAACAATTATTGCTGCTTCTTTTGCTACGGCTGCTAATGCAGATACTCGTGTTGCACAAGCAACCGCGACTTGGCAAGCAACTGCAATTAAAGATACAACCAGTATGTTAGTTGTCACTCCATTAAAAAGTCTGACTTTTAATTATGCTGAAGGCCAAAAATCATTTAACCAACAAAATGGTGCATTTGATATTGCTATTCAAGGCCAATCTGGCGCAACCGATTTTAAATTATCATCAAAACTGATTGCTAATACGTTAGCAAGAACAACTGATGATTCAACATTAACAGTTGGTGTTAAATGGAATGGGGAAGACCTTTCTAAAACAACTGATGTCGTGTTAATTGATACATCAAAAGGGTTAACCTCAGGTTTAGATAATTTAGCTGCTGATGGTATTTACAATGGCTCTGAGCGCGCTACAGATCGTGGTGAATTCACTTTTGTAATTGCCAGTGCACAAGCAGCAGGAGCAACAGCCGATTTTAAATCACTGGCTGATGGTGTCTGGGATGGTGATGTAAAAGTGCAATTTACTGCCACTTGGGATGGTGACTTTTCTACCGTTAAACCTAATCCAGAACCTTAATTCTCCTTTATTGGCTAATTGATATTACGATAAAGATACTATAGGGAAGTAATATCTTTATCGTTATTTATTTTTAGAAACTGACTATTATGAATAAGATAAAATTAATCCTTTTTTTATTATTATGGTTTCCATTAAAAAATAGTTTTGCAGTAAATGTAGGTAATATAACAGAGATAATATCTTCTGATGAAAGTAGTCTTGCCAAAGAAATTGAAAATACAGTAAATACGGCAAGATTAGTCAATTTGACAATAGAAAAATTAGACTCACCACTTGAAAATGGGAAAATTATTCCGGTTACTGATCCCAATGAAATTTTATCAACACCGGCTAATCTGATTCTTCCCGGTCATGCAAGTGATGTATTTAAAATCATTTATCAAGGGCCTAAGGATGATAAAGAGCGTTATTATCGATTAAATTGGAAAGATGATCCTATTGCTGAAAATGGTATAACACAAAGCTCAAAATCAGCGACAGCAACAACATCTGCAACTATTAGTACAATTTTAGTGGTTGCACCCAGAATTGAGAATTTTAATTATCAGTATCATGATAATAAAGTTTCTAATATCGGTAATAGTTCATTTCGTGTTGTGGCTTCAGGCCCTTGTCTAGCAGAAAAACAACAATATGGTGTGGAGGGGATGTGTCGCGAGCGTTATTACCTTATGCCACATTTAGCCGTTAAATTACAACTTGTCGATCTCACAAATAAAAAATCTAGCGTAGGCATTTGGCACAAAGGAGAGTTCATTGTTGTCAAATAAAAAATAAAGAATGGGCTAAATCATGCGTAAGAGTATTATCGCTTTATCAATATTAGGTATTATTTTTTCGAATACGATTAATGCTAATGAAATAAAAAGAATTAAAGTGGGCGGATATATTATTCCTCCGGCATTTGTTAATGCTTTAGAGGAAGGTATGTCGGTGCCCGTTTTCTTACGACTTAATGATGCAAATAAACAAAACCAAAGTGAAAAGAAAATTGCAGATGCGATTATTGTTATCGATAATGATAAAATAAAACTATCAAGTATTCAATTAATCGAAAATAATCAAGGCGCAACACTAAATCAGTTATTAGTTGATAAAATTGAAAATAAAAAAATGCTATCTTTAATGAAAATAATAGTATAACTATTGATAGTAATGCTGCTCTTCAATTAAATGTCTCTTCATTTAATTTATCATTAGATGTTGATAAGTCAGCTTTTGCACCCAAAGAACATGCTAGACAATCCATATTAGGAAATTCATCTGTTAATTCATTTTCTGCTGTGGCCAACTATGATTTGGGCGTCTTTCAAAGTCGTGTTAAAAACGCCCAAGATTCATCCAGTAGCTACTTTAATTTAGACACGTTATTAGCTAAAGCTGAACACCATTTTAATATTAATGCATCTGCCTACAGTATAGGTAAATCCAATTCTAATATTGAACTCTATAGAGCAATGTATGAACGTGATTTTAATGGATTGCGTTTTGCTATCGGGTTAATGAGCACTTGGAATTTACAGTCCTTAGCCAGCTTAACAGTATTGAGCAGCAGTAAAATTTATGCAGCATCAATCGGGAATAATTCATCAAGTAGGGTGGTGAATAAACAGCAATCATTAACTCCGATTTATGCTTTTTTAAATAGTCCAGGTGAAGTTCGTATTTATCGCCAAGGTAAATTATTAAATATTCAAAATTTCCCGATGGGTAATTTTGAAGTTGATACCAGCATGTTGCCTTATGGTATTTATGAAGTAACGATTGAAACCGTTATTGATGGCAAGGTAGTGACAACACAACATCAAACCATTAATAAGTCTTTTGGCACCGCTAACGGTAATTTTGACCAATTAAATTGGGAAATTTATGGTGGCTATATTGATTTTGATAAACGTCATTATATCAAAGAGGGTGGCTCTTATAACCAAACTCCCGAAAAAAGTTATTTAATCGGTAGCTCTTTTGCTTATAACTTTCCTGTGTTATCCGGTATTCGTTTTCAAATGTCTAACTATGGATTTGATAAATTTATTGTACAGGAGACGAATATCAGTGTAGCGGTAAATAACTATCTTTCTATTGCTTGGCAAGGAATGTTAGAGAATCATGGTAGTCACCGTAATATTAGTACGCTTTCTATTAATATCCCAGAAGGCTATGGTTCATTATGGGCATCTAAAGAGAAAACTATCGTAAGAGGTGATTTACCGCTATATGAGGCTGACAGTTACTCTTATGGAGGAACTATTAATTTCGATAAGATAATGGATAGAACGGGTTCATTTACTATCAGCAATACCAAAGATAAGCGAGTTGGTAGTGATTCTATTAATTATGAATATGCAAATACATTATTTTCGGGACGTTATGGCACGGTAGGATTAAGAGCTGGGGTTCAGCGTTATCATTATGATAATCAAAATAGCACTAATGAAAAATTTATTAATCTTGATTTCTCTTTACCTCTTTCAACGTGGTTAAGTACTGGGATCTCTTCAACCAATGGCAATGTAAAAGCCAATATTTATGTGAATAAGAATTTTGAAAACTCCGTGATCACTAATGCGGGCGTTTCTGTTTCTAAGTTAGTACATGATAAAGATAATGGTGAATCTGACTTCTCAACACTAGGTTACGCTTCTTATGATACGAAGTATAATTCTGGTACGGTGACCATTAATCGCCCTGATAATAAACGACTCAATGGTAATTTAACTTCTCGTGGCTCTATAGCTTATAGTGAAGGGATGATCACACCCAGTGGTCAACAAGGTAAATCTGGCATTATTATCAATTCAGATATTAAAGGTAGTGGCAGTATGCTCGCTAAAGTTAATGGGCAAAATTACCCGATTAGTGGAAAAAATACCTTTATTCCATTATCTCCTTATTCAGATTATGACATCCAATTAATGAATGATGGCAAATCGAAAGACAGCTTTGACATTATTTCTGGCCGAAATAAATCCGTCACATTGTATCCAGGAAATATTGCCTTTTATCAACCGGAAGTGAGGCAATTAGTCACAGTTTTCGGACGTCTGAAATCCCCTAATGGTGAACTTTTAAAATATGCTTCAATTCGAAATCATATTGGTCGAACTAAAACAGATCAAAATGGTGAGTTTTCAATGGATGTAGATGTCCGTTATCCGGTGATCTCGTTACTACAAGAAGATCAGCAAACAATCTGTGAAGCAGACTTAGATCTTAAAGGGGCACAAGGAGCAATGTGGGTTGGAGAGGTAACTTGTCAACCTCAGTCTAGTTTCGTAAAAAGATAACGAGAACTTTATTATGAATAGCAAAATATTTTTTTTACTCGTAGCACCTTGTCTTTTAAATTTATCGCTGTCTACAACCAGTCAAGCCGCTACGGTAACTAATAGTTACGTTTTTATTGAGAATAATGTAGATAATGAATATTTTATTACCCCAAGAACAACCGATCCGCGTTTTTCGGGTGCCAATAAATATACGCGTTATTCAAAATCTTCACAGCTCAGTTTAGGTTATATGGGGTATACCAATACATCCATTCAGGCCAATCAATATGTCGATATTTGGCTAGAAAATTCTCAAATAGATAAGCCATTTGTGGGTAACCGATGTATGAGGCGTTATTGTACAGATGATAGTGGCTATTGGCCTGCGCAATATATAGGTAAAGACGGGGCTTATAAAATAGTACAGACGAATACTAACGGTGAATCGGCTTATGCTCGGGGAATATTTAGTGATTCGGCATACCTGTATTTTCGCCAATTACCTGTAGGCACTATAGAGACATATAGTTATAGAGCCTGTATGACAAAAACAGACTATGATCCAAGCAAAGGCGGATCTTGCCAAAGTGTTGGTGGCAGAATGCTTGCATCACATGAATTCAATATCACTAAGTCAGGGCATATCACGTTAACTTCAACAGGTGCTTTACAAGAAATATTTATTGATAGTAACGGTAATCCCACGATTGGCTTAGGCTCTCAGTTTTGCCGAGTGGGTATTGTATCAAACCAAAATGGTATTATTTGTCAGGTGATTGATCATGAAACTACTGGGGATATATTTACCAATATTAGGCTTAATTTAAAAATTAATAATACACTGATCCCTTTTACGCCAGCGGCAAATACAATAAAAATTGGCCCCGATGATGGCAGTAATAACTGGTATAATTATAATACAACATATCCCGCTAATTATTATTTTAAAGTTAATAATAAAAATGTTTCTATCTTTTTATCTAATACCTTTTTAAAAAGACTCGTCTCTAGTAATGTCGACTTTAAAAATAGCCAAGACTTTTTTACCTTTTCATTTACCAATACAGCCGTGCCTCAATCTGGGTATTATGAGTTCACCCCCTCAAATACACTTATTCTGAAACCGAGAGATTATGGCATAAGCATTATTCCTGCTGATTTTAACCCTCATCAATCTAAAACGGGAAAAGTGGGTAATGAAGAGCCACCCATTGAGTTTAATTATATTGTTACCACCAGTGGCCCTAGACAAGCAGACTCTATTACTGCATCTGTAGAAGGACCACAAACAACATTAAAAGGGCAATCCTATTGTTTATTCTCCTCCAGTGATAACCGACTTAATGTGCCTTTTCCGGCTTATCTCTCATTTAAAAATAGTGATGGCACGGATGCAAAATATAGAGCGAGTTGTGATAGTCATGAAATTTCATTAAAAAATGCGTTATGGACAGAAACACCATGGGATAGACCTGATGAAGACTTAGGCTCTTTTTATAGAACGAACCTAGATTTATCTTTTCCAATGAATGATGCTAACTCATTTTTCACTTTAGATGGTATTGATTGGCTAGGAACAGTCTCAGCCAGTGGAAGGGTAACGGTTAAGGCTATATGGACTGGGCCTGATATTAACTAAAGTTGATTATTTTTATGTTATGGCGACTGATAAGAACGTACTGGTTTTTTATTTAAGTCGCTTTCTATTATAACGAATACTGAAATTTTAATATGAAACTAATATCTTGGTTTAAGATACTTTGCGGGATGTTGTTAGTCTTCTTTTATCACCATGCATATGCACTTTATATTAGTGCAGATATTTCCTCTATGGAGTCGGGGGAACCCTTCTTTTCTAAGCCCTATATTAATGATACTAAAAAAACCAATTTATATACATTTAGTGCTTACCAAATTGATAGGCCGGGTTATCAAGAGCAGGGCACACCTATTCAGAATGGAGAAATTCTTTTTACTCCCCTTAAAAAAATTCTATTACCCGGGGAGCAGGAATTTTTTAAAATTTTCTATCGAGGAGAGGCGGATGAAAAAGAACGTTATTATAAAATTATTATTAGTGAAACGCCACTTGATATAAGAAATGATGAAGGGCAAAAAAAACAACCACTGTTCTACCCCACAGTAAGTTTAGAAACCTATTTTGTTGTTAGACCTAAAGATCCAGATTTCAAATATGATTTAAATATTAACCAAGGAATATTAAAAAATACAGGCAATACTTATTTTAGGGTTTTGTTACATCAAAATTGTGATGGTGATGATGACTCAGAGCCTTATGTATTTTATTTATTACCCAATCAACAAATTAAAGATCTGCGCATAAGTCAAAAAAGTCGTAAGTATATTGTTATCTTTGATAAATATTACTCTATAGGGAATTGTGAGTAATAGTGTGACTTTAAAGTGTATTGGCCATGATGATCATGGCCAGTGTCCGAATCACCTATAAGAATAATGGTAGGCATAAAAGAAGCACCTTATCGGACAATAGTCACTTTCCCATCAATAATAGAAAGGTAAGGGTTATAAAAATAATTTTTCCCTTCAGGGCTAACTAACTCAATAGGAGATAAGCGTTCAAATCCAGCTTCGTAACGAAAAATACGGTGATTTAAGTAAGTACTAAGAATATATTTTTCCCAACTTATTGGATTGGGTCTATATCCTTGTTCTAATCGTTCTTGAAAATTAAGCGATTTCCAAAAGATATCAGGAGAGCCATTATCGGCATAGGCCATTTCTTCCCAGGATATTTTCCCCATAGTTTTTAATTTATCTAGATTTTTATCGATAAATGCTTGTCGTAGTTCGGCATAAAAAGCACGAATTTTAGGAATATCGTCTTCAGTAACGGGAGTAGCTTTTCCCCATTGCCATTGGGGGAGGCCCTGTATATTAAATTGGTTTTTTGCTTCTAAAACATCAAATTCACTATCTCTACTGGGGCCACCAAAATAGATTTGCTCACTGTTATTTTGATATTTATCAGAGACCACCATTTTCCCATCATTATTTCCGTTTAATCTAAGTCCCGATATTAAGGAGGTATCGCCGTTTGCAGATAATTTCTTAAGTTCGACTTCACACCACATATCAGGGGTAAGTTTTTCTTCACCTGTTAAAATAGAGCCATTAAACATAATTACACCTAAGGTATTTTCCCCATTAGTTAATATGCTAGATATATTTTGACCGACGGAATAATGACCTTTAGGGTATTTTTTATTATCCATTACCAACATTTCATTAATTTTTATACCACAACCTGCATCATTTGAGGATAAATTAATAACATAAATCTCATTCATGGTATTTTTTGCCATAGTGACGCCACTAAAATTTAACGCCATGATGGAAAGTGTTGCATAAAATAAATTTTTTAATAAGGAATGATATTTCATATTTTGACCCATCGAATTTCAACGTGAGAATAAAAGTATATAAAATTAAAACTACTATTTAGTTGAAGACTTTCTTTTTTTAGATGAATAGCAACATCGAATTTAAATTTACTGATAATTGTGTTATGGCAAAATTAATTTCTAAAAAAGAATATCATTTTTTATTTATGATACATGATATTGGGTATCGCTTAATCTGTTGCAACGAGTATACAGCCATCTGAACAGCCACAAGCGACTTTATGTCCTTCGAGGGCGACAGGGATACCTTTAATTTTCATTAAATTATCCCCTTCAATAATAGTGCCTGTTTTTTTACACGCAGGGCAATAAACAGGATCACCTACACAGGCAATCCCTTGGGTTTGTTTAGCAATAGAAGAGCCGGTAAGTACGGTACCGCCGGTATTTGTTGTATCATTTTCTAAAATAATCTTTCTGCCGTTTACCAAACTACGCATGGTGTTTTTTCTCCTGATCAAGCTTTGCTAAAATCTGTTCGACCTGTTGCTCAAAATCAGCAGGAGGTGGGTTTTTGCCAAAATACACTTTGGGTTTTTTACGGTGATAATCGAATGGAATAATGGCATCACGCCCTTCGCGCATATAAGTATTGATAAAATTAATGAAGCGCTGGTCGTGATAGTCAGTACTGGTATTGTACACTGAATAAACATAGACATTAGGGAAAAATAATTCAGAAACTAAAGTTTGTTTTGACTTATCTAACCCGAATAATTGAAAGGTAAGTGTTTTACCAATTTTACCGATACCAATTTCAGGATAGCGGGCAATAAATACCTTATTTTTGCGCCAAGTATAAACCAGATTTCTTTCACGATTAAAAACGAGTATTGGATTTTTTTTGAAAAAAGATTGATAGCCACCCAAGCCAATTAAGAAGAAAGGTGCGATGAAAGTAGAAAGAAAAAATAGCGTATTTTGATAGGGTTTTGATGTAATATGTCCCCCAAAATAAACATGAATATAATCTAAAATAGACAGTTTTTCTTGATTGAAATAAGGGGCGTACTTATCAAGTATAAATGAAGGTAGTTTATCTCTTTGAGTTTTATCTTCATATTGCGCTTTATATTCTAATGTATAGTCATGAAGATTTTTATTAAAACGGATATACTTTGAATTATGTTCTGTAAAAACAAAATGAAATACCATAATAAAGGTAATAATACCGGTAATAAACCCAGGGAAAGCAAACGCATCACGTCGGCGTATTTCTTTATCAACCAGAATGCACTGTTGTTTATCCACGGTCTCTAAAAAATCGAGCTCAGGCATGGGCCAATCTTCGTTATAGCGCTCACCTTGCTCCCCCAATGGTTGTGGCTTCAAGCGATGTGGGTGTTTAGCGGGATTGAAAAAAATACTCATTAGATATTCTCACTGTTAATAAAGCCTAAAAGCCGATTGTTTTCTTGGGTATCTCCCCCCCAATTGATATAACGCATCGGTGTTGTTACCTCGGGATTGACTTGATAATACCAATATAAATCTTCAATACCTATACGGCTATTAGGATGTGCACCAAAAGCAGAATATGTATTTACTAATTGAGACTGTACTTCCAAACTAAATTTCAATATACCTGTTTCAGGGTTCCAATCACCTTTTTCACTTGCCATTTTTAATTGTTCGCTAATTTCTAAGAGGTCTTTTCGTTTATTTAGAACATAAGCTGAACTAGGTGTTTTTATTTCTTCTGCCAAGCCGCTGTGATAACCAACCTCTGTAACAAAGTGAAAATATACTTCTGAAATCCCTGGGGTAAAATTAGTAAATTCAAAAGATAAGCGGAGTTTTCCATTTGGTATTTTTTCTTGAGTCATTTTAGCTGTATAAAATAGATTATAAAACTCTTGTAATTCAATTAGCCCTTTTTGTTCATAGAATTCAAATTCTTTTATATATTGTTTTAATTGTTCTCCTATCGGTGTTGGTCTATTATTATCCCAAAAATTTGAACTTTCTTCATTTCCCCAAAAACTGTGCCTTAGCAAAGTTTCCAAATGACTCCAACTGGTGAGTTGACTTGAGAAGAAGCCTCCTAATATTAGCAGTCCTGCAAATAGAGCCCATCCCCCTGTAACAAAAATTAGCATGAAAGAACCAATGGCAATGGCTACATTTGATAAACCTTGTTTATTATTTCCAATATGAAAAGCTTCTAATGCATCTCGAGTGGCAAGAGCAACACCAACGGCACCTGCAATCTTACCTAATGCTGCCATTCTTTTGGTTCCCACTTCTGTTGTTAGCATAGGTAATTTTATTTTATCTAAAAAGAATTTCAGTGTGGTGCTCGATACTGTTTGAGATAATTTTGTCGCCTCTTGAGAAACTTTTAAAATACTGTAGCTTGCTACAAATAAATTCGCAATAATCTGTGCTGTATACAGATTATAGGGGGATAGTTTTAATGGGTCATTACGTTCATACAAACTCATACCTTGTAATGTATAAGCTTGGATTGATCCGGTGATCATGCTGAAACCGTTTAAAAATAGCTTAGTGGAAACCTGTAATGCATCTTTACCATAAATATAAATCTTATTTTTAGTAATATCTGTGATCTCAATCTTCGGAATAAGAACGGCAGTCTCTTCGCCTAGATTTATTATTTTTTGTTTCCAAGAAAAAAGCTTATTTAATTTAGGATGTTGCAGATTTGGTACTATTTGTTCCGTTAATTTACGGAGTTGTTCCACCCACTGGTTAAGCTCATTACCCGATAATTTAACAAACTCGGTTAATGAAATTTTTGTGTTGCAAAATGCCAGTATCATCGGAAGTATCTTTTGAGCTAAATAGTCAATACCCTTAGTATTAATTAGTCTATTTTTAATATCGTAATGAGAAAGCATCTTACTTGTTTTTGTAAATGCAAAACCAATGCTATCTGAGCAAATAAACGCAAGCTTATTAACAAAATTTTCGATATTCTCTGCATATTCTTGTGCATTTAAAAGTGCGTCCATAATTTTTGAATTAGCAACAAGACTAATTACTTTCTTTGTCACTCCCACCCACAGGCTATTATTTTCTTCATCATTAATTGAATATAATTTATCTAATGTTCTTTGTCCTTCGGTAGAATTCATTAATGGAGATATTAAATCAAAATATAAATCAAAAGCTTGATTAAGGTCCTTAAAAAAATCAATACTAAAGACATCTTCTTTCGTTATACGTTCGTGATATGAAAAAGCATAATCAAAATAATGTTTTAAGCCACCGTTTTCATTAATGATTGCCGGATTATTCATAAAGCTTTCATACAATGATAATACAATACGTTGATGTTTCTCAAAAAAAATAAATGTTTTATGAATATTTTTCCACTCATTATCTAATGCATTCTGATTAATACTCTCTTTTAGTATTGTTTGCATTTTTTCTTTTTCATCAGTATCTTTAATGTGATGACTAGCTTCTTGTATACTCGTAATAAATTGGCCAATTTTATCCGGATGGCTATAATAGTTCTGATATAATAAATGTAATTTTGTTACAATATTATAATAAGATAAAACATCTTTTTGGTATCCTACGGGATCTTTTAAAATAAGCAATGTCGCTTTTTCATTATAATCTAGAACACTATTTATTTGATTAATCAAAACAGTTGCATCTTGTGGTAAGTCGGGTATTTTTGTGGTATCAGAAAAAAAAGAAGAGGGTATATTTGAATGCGTGAATTCTTTAACAAATAGCTTAAATTTATCAACTTCTTCTTTATAATCCTCAACAAGTCGATTTAAATTATCTTTATTTAGCTCAATACAATAATCGTTATTGTTGTAATCAATAAAATTGATTTTTTGCATTAATTTCGATCTAAACTTAGAAGATGAAATGATTTTTTTAAGTGTGTAATCAGATAATTTACTTTCGCTGAATAAGATAGTCGCTTCCTTCACATCTTTCGGTATAGCTAAATAAGGATTACTATTTCCGTTTTTCTTTAAAGTGACACCCCCATTTTTTAATTGCTTAAATATATATGGAATGAAATTTTCATTGCCATCACTGGTTGTAACTTGATGTTGAAAAACTAATAGGCGTCCTTTTGTCGCATCAACATTTTGTTCTTGATAACTTTTATTACTAGAATTACTTCTAGTAGGGTAATTGCCTTCTTCAAAAACATAAACCCAACCTTGTCTTAATAATCTTGCAGAAAATCCTTTACTAGCAGTAACATCTTTCGCATTCAATAATTGATTAATAGAAGGAGGAATACTCGCTTCTAACGTTTTATTTGGTGCTTGTTCAATTGTAGAAAAATGTAAATCACAATAAAAGTTGGTATATGCATAACGCACCGGATAAACAGGGCGATGTTCATTTTCACATGGGCATACCACCGCGTCGGCCGGTAAGTTTCGTGGGCTCGCTTCGTTTACCGCCTTCACCATCTGACGCGCTTTGCGCTCTTGCGGTGTTAAATATTTCTCATTCACTTCTCCAGTCATTTCATTTCTCCTTGGGTATTTAAACAGGCGATATAACGGTGGTAACTCAATAAAACTTGGTTGTATTTATAAGGTGCGGCTTTTTCATTGGCGATCTGCCATGTTCTCGGTTGATGACGGCACAAATAGCGGGCTTGCAAGTCGTACAATAACGCTTTTGATTGATGAATATCGTCTAAAAAACTGCAATTTGCTGCGTGTATACAGTAGCCCATTAATGCGTCACCCTCTAACTCATCCCCTTCTACCTGAGAAAATTGTTCAATCAGTGCCTTAGCTTTAGCCACAGTTTGCAGCTGTGTGATATTCGCGTAGTGATTGTATAAATAGGTATTAATAAATAACGGCTCTCGCTTACTGCCGTCATACAGATAATCTGGGTGAAAGGTGATTTCAACCCCATCGGGGTATTGTGCACTATAGCCGTAGAACGCATTTACCCCATTGACCACATTAATTAACTGTCCGTGAGTCAAAGACTCAATAAATGGGATAAAGTGCTTAACATCATAAAAACGAAAGAAATTCCAACTCTCCAGTTTTTGATTATATAAATAGGTGAGTTTTCGCATTTGCCGGTGAATATCGGTAAAGGGTTTGAGGCTATTGATAAATAATCCGAGACTCGCTTTATGTGGTAAATTCAAGTAATGAGCCAGAAACTGCTGACCGGCTTGATTGGCGGCAATGTGTACCAAATAAGGGGCTTTATCTTCAAGGCTGTCTTGAGTTTCACCTTGATAGAGTGATTTCCATGGCAGTTGTGAGCCATGCAGTTTCGGTACAAGATGTTGCCCGGTTTGGCGGTGGTATTCCCCACTGTCAATGACGACATAGAGATGCGAATATTCAATAAACATAGGTTGCCCCTCACGGTAATGAATGTCGCCTTTTTCTGACGGTCTTGGGTGTGTGAGGTTGCATTTATCCACTAATACGGCTGAAACCTTTGCATTATGTTGCTCACGTACTTGCCGTATTAACGGTAATTCTAAGGTTGAACTTTGTTCAATATGGGTGATTAAAGGGATTAATGTGTCATAGTCCGCAAAGGTATATTCACCTGGGTGAGCCGTAAAGTACTGGCGCATCTGCTTAATAGCTTGTGGTTGACTTGTACCTGCTACGGTCATCACCCCCTTGAATTGTTCACCGTTGCGAGTATAACGGCATTGAGCAACCCAATACGCTTTATAGAGGGGATTTGGACTCAAGAGCATTAGGCCGTTCCTTTTTTCATCGCTTTCGCACGGCAATCCTCAGCTAATGGTAACCCTTCATTAACCGCCGCTTCTAACTGAGTAACCACTTCTGGGGCGCCCCCCGTTATTGACACATCGCCTTTGAGCAGAATTTTACCTGTAATAGTCACACCTTGTGCATCCAATTGAATCGACCCAGCCTTGCCTTTGATAATGACCGTTTCACTGGCTTGCAAGGTGTGGATTTTGGTATGGGTATGGATACCCCCTGCGGCTTTCAGGGTATAATCATTTTGGATATCACACTGCTTGTTTTCCCCGATTTCCTGAAAGTGACTGGCGTGGATAACTTCTTTCCAACTATTGTCAATGCGTGTGATACGGTCTTTCCCTATTTGTTCAAATTGATTGACATCAACCTGTACTGTTTGCTCATTGACGATGTGGATAAATTCGTCATGACACACTTCATGCTTACGGTTATTGGCGACAGTATGGCTATCATCATGCCCAACGTATTGGGTTTTATTATGATTAATATGAATATTATTATCGCGTTGCGCATGAAGATAAATTTCCTCATCGCCATTTTTATCCTCAAAGCGCAATTCATTAAACCCGTCTCCTTTATGGGTTTTGGTGCGAAATGTGGTACGGGTTTTATGTTTAGGTAAATCAATGGGGGAACGATTGCGACCATTATAGGTACATCCGGTGATAATCGGTTTATCTATATCATTGTTTAAATAAGAGATAATCACTTCTTGCCCAACACGAGGAATAGCCATAAAGCCAAATCCGTCCCCATTCCAACCTTGAGCGACTCTTACCCAGCATGATGCGCTATGGTCTGGTTTACCACGCCTATCCCAATGAAAATAGACCGTAACGGCACCTTGCTCATTGGTATAGATTTCTTCGCCCGGCGGGCCGACGACAGTGGCTAATTCATCACCATCGGCGGTAGGTTTAAAACGGTAAGGCGGGCGCCACTCTTGAGTACTCGGCACAAAGGAAAGCTGATTACTCAATTGCGTTCCTTCACCGCCACTGTTGTCGGCAAGAGGTTGCACACCGTGATGTGAGATACTAATCACCTGCCATGTGGTGTTCATGCGTGCACTGGGGTGGTTAGACAAGGTAAAAATACGCCCCGGCGCTAATTCAATGCAGTTTGTGGTCGCAGAGCCTACTTGACGCTGATTTTGTGATTGTTCATAACGTATCTGATTAAAGGGTTGTCCCTGAGCATCTTCTTCAAAGCGTCCATAACTTTCAAATATTTCATGTTGTTGATGAACCTCTCCTGTGACTTGATGGCTTAAGGGGTAGGAAGGTCTAAGTTGATTGTAATCTTTATCAACGCGAATATCGCTACAGAGTTGTTCAACATAGCGCCACGTTGTGGCGGTGCTATCGGTGATATCTGTATCCGATTGTGGGTTATAGGTTAAGGATATCCCCGCTCTCATGCCCAAATGTCGGTCGCTATAAAATAACTGTGGGCCTTCTTCAAACCAAAAATTAATCCCTTCTTCTGCGGCTAAACGGCACCAAAAGTCATACATTGTTTCTCGTTTTTGAGTGGTATAGGCGCGCTGCAAATGCTCTTCTGGGTGATAAAGCTGTTTATCATATTTAATGTGAGACTCATTGAGTAATGTCTCAAGAATATGAGGAACGGTGGTATCTTGAAAAATACGACTATCTTGTTTGAGGGTCATTACCCACATTTCAGGACGTATCACAAATTGATACCAGGTTTTTACCCCATCGGTATTCCCTTGCTCTGCCGCCGCTAAGATACCTTGTACTGTACGCAGAATGTGACCATCTCGCTTTACTGTCAAACTGGAAGCCATGCCTAACACATCATTAAAATCAATTTCCGAGAGTGGACTGACGGCTTGGATGGAGAGAGTGAAAAGTTGTGAGATCCCTTCTTGTAAATCGAATTGCGTGACTTGGAAAGTCTCTTCGGGTAATCCACCAATCTGACAAGTAAACACTAAGCCACTTTGCATGTCGCCACTTAAGATCTTCTCTATGAGTTGTCTATGTTGCTCTTGTAAAGCGAGATCTTGCGCGTATGTTCTGCCACCGCCATGGGTTAATGTCTTATCCCCACTCAGTGAGTTGCCATCCTTATCACCCAGCCTTTGATATTTTTTTGAATTTGTTATAGACATCCAATAATCCTTCACGGGAAGTAGGAGACTAAAACGGTAAACGAGCCCCTAAGGACTCGTTTAACCCATGACTTATGCTTCGAGTGGTGCACGCCAGTCATCTGCACCTGAAGTCCCGGCAACAGTATGCTCCCAGTCAACTTTGCGGTAAGAGAGGGAGACTTCGATAAGTTGCGTGAAGTCGGCTTTAGCCGGATCTTGGCAATGAGGCATTTGGCAATCGATGTTCACGATAGTCGCGTCAGTCAGTGTGGTGGTAAAGAAGTGCTCTTGTTTACCTTCTACCGAGGTGCGATACCATTTTAGCTCAACTTTTGGCAACATTTCGCCGGAAGCCAATGCGTTATATAGCAGGGGAACCGCTTTATTTAATGCCACGGTAAAACGAAATGGTTTATGCGCACGTTGGCCGGAAGGTTGTCCTGATTGCGGATCGGTCGGTACTGTCACCACATGAGAAAATGCTTGCACCAACATTTGGTCTTCATGACCTTGTACATAAATGTTGCCGACAGAATCTGCAGTAAACGCGCCTGCAGTGATGTTGCCCTGAGTTTTTCCTTCAATGGAAATATAGCAAGGAGTTGGCATAATGAGATCCTTTTATTAAAAATGACAAATTAAATTAAATGATTGTCTTAAAAACAATCCGTTAGTTATGTCCGTCATCTTAGCCAGTGCGCACGGTAAGACTTGATTAAAGGATAATAAAAGCTTATCAATAGGCTGTAAACCGCCCCTTGCTGTTGTATCTCTCTAGGATAAGTCACTTAGCGTAAACTGGTTGAAATATCGCTATATCATGCTGAAAAAATAATCATAAAAAGTGTTTGTTAGCATAAAATATGATGAAGAAATAGACAAATTGCTCGCAGCCCAGTAAACACTATGTACATAAAAAATAAATTTTTTGCTAGTGCTTTTATAACGAATTAAAGTTTTGTAACTATTTGATATTTAATGGTATTAATTATATTTCTTATAAATATTTCACCATTTTTCTTTTTATTGTTATTATTTCTCTAGATTATTAATCTAAAATAATTGTCTTGTTTGAAATAATGTTTTTAATATTTCGTGTTTATAAGTGATATAACCAATTTAAAGTGTTTTTATAGTGAGAGAAATCCATTTAACTCCACATGGAAACAATAAAAACTATTGAAAAAATAATATTTTTTTTAATTGGCTATATTAAATTTAAACAATTTCAACATTTCTGATAGCGCGATAGTCAGTTATCGATAAGATAAAAATAATAGTTTTACTAATATATTGAGTGGCGGGGATATGAATTATTGGCAGTGTATTAACGTTCTATAATAGATTAACACACTGCACTATCTGATTTATCCAAAGCACCGTAAAACCCCGTCCTTCAGGTCGGGGATATAAGGCGCGGTTTTTTAACTAACTCGGTGTTTCCTGTTGCTCAATGTACTGGCGGATAATAGATATTGGTGCGCCACCACAACTCCCCGCGAAATAACTCGGCGACCAAAGAACCCCCTTGTAGTAATCACGTTGGGCAATATCAGGACGATCACGTCGAAGTAATCGACTCGATACCCCTTTAAGGCTGTTAACCAGATTAGATATCGCCAGTTTTGGCGGGTAATTAATCAGTAAATGAACGTGATCCCGTTCCCCATCCATTTCAACCAATTCAACATCAAAATCAGCACAAACACTGGCAAAGTAGCCTCGCAATTTTTCAATGGCATCCTGATCAAATATTTTTCGCCGGTATTTTGTGACAAAGACCAAATGGATGTGCATCAGGAACACACAATGTCTGCCACGGCGAATATTAGTTTCATTTTTCATAGACCAAAGTATAATAGATAATATGAAACGTCTACAAGCCTTTAAATTCCAGTTAAGACCCAATGGTCAGCAAGAGCGTGAGATGAGACGCTTTGCAGGGGCTTGTCGTTTTGTTTTCAATCGGGCATTAGCACGTCAGAATGAGAATTACGAAGCAGGGAATAAATACATTCCCTATACAAAAATGGCTTCATGGCTCATTGAGTGGAAATCTGACACAGAGACACAATGGTTGAAGGAAGCCCCATCACAACCGTTACAACAGTCACTTAAAGATTTGGAACGGGCTTACAAGAATTTTTTCCAGAAACGTACCGCTTTTCCTCGATTCAAGAAACGCGGTAAAAATGACGCTTTTCGCTACCCGCAGGGCGTGAAGCTCGATCAATCCAATAGTCGTATATCATTGCCAAAGTTGGGATGGATGCAGTACCGCAATAGTCGTGAAGTCGTCGGAGAAGTGAGAAACGTCACGGTCAGTCAGTCATGCGGTAAATGGTACGTCAGCATTCAGACTGAGTATGAAGCGACAGAACCACAACCTGAATCAACCTCAATAGTCGGGCTTGATGCAGGCGTTACAAAACTTGCCACGCTTTCAGACGGTACGGTATACCCGCCCGTCAGCAGTTTTAAAGTAAACCAGCGAAAGCTGGCAAGGCTTCAACGGAAATTAAGCCGTAAAATCAAATTCAGTGCCAACTGGCAAAAACAAAAGCGCAAAATTCAACGTCTGCATTCTCATATTGCCAATATAAGGAAAGACTACCTTCACAAAGTCACCAGCGAAATCAGCAAAAACCACGCAATGATTGTCATTGAGGACTTAAAGGTCAGTAACATGTCTAAATCGGCAAAAGGTACGACAGAACGGCCTGGACGGAACGTAAAAGCTAAATCTGGTTTAAACCGCTCAATACTGGAGCAGGGCTGGTATGAAATGCGCCGTCAGCTTGAGTACAAGCAGCTCTGGCGAGGAGGTCAGGTAGTGGCAATACCACCAGCCTACACCAGTCAGAAGTGCGCTTGCTGTGGTCATACAGCAAAGGAAAACCGCCAGTCACAAAGTCAATTCGAGTGCCTTGAATGTGGATATACAGCGAATGCTGATATCAACGGGGCACGTAACATTTTAGCGGCAGGACATGCCGTGCTTGCCTGTGGAGGGAGGGTGCAGTCAGACCGCCCGTCGAAGCAGGAACCCGCCGAGGTGATTCAGAGATCAGTCTGAACGCAGTAGGGATCCACGTCCTTTAGGGCGTGGAGGATGTCAATTCTCAGTCGTGATAACGATTAGATCACTTTTTCTTATTCAGCATCGCTTTTAAATCAGCAAAAGGGTTATAGGTTGCTTGCCCAACATCATCTTGGGCATCTTCCCCTGCTACAACGGTAGAGCCGTACTCTTCTGCTTCTGTGTATTTTGAGTGCTCATGATCATGACAATACAGACACAGTAACTCCCAGTTACTGCCATCTTCGGGATTATTGGTGTGGTCGTGATCAATATGATGAACGGTTAATTCACGCAGATTTGAATAGACAAATTCACGAGCACAACGTCCACAAACCCAAGGGTAGAGTTTTAGCGCCTTTTCGCGGTAACCGCTTTCTAGTTTTGCATAGTTTTTGGGGATCACAGCCATGGTTTATTTTGCCTGTTATAAATGATAGAGAAAGTTTTTTGGTTACTTCTCAATATACCCTAATGCATTAAGGGAGCCAATGTGATTAACACAACGCTTACTCAGCAAATAACATCGATATGGTTATGAGTGTTATTATGATAATTTGCGTTGTTGTAACGAGATGCAGTCTTAAAAATTACAGGTATAATTTCGGGCATTATTGAGCAAAATTAGGCATAAAAATGGCAAAACTTACCTTACAAGAGCAGATGCTAAAAGCGGGATTAGTGACAAATAAGAAAATGGCTAAAGTACAAAGAACGGCGAAAAAATCGCGGGTTCAGGCCAGAGAAGCGAAAGAGGCTGTAGAAGAAAAGAAACGTTTACAGCTTGAGCGTGATAAACAACTCAGTGAACAGCAAAAACAAGCAACCTTATTAAAAGAGTATAAAGCGCAAGTTAAACAACTTATTGAGATGAATAGAATTACCCCTGCTAAGGGCGATATTGATTTTAAATTTACCGATAATAATGTGATTAAAACGCTTGAGGTGGATAAAGTAACACAATCTCAATTAATTAATGGTCGTTTAGCTATTGCACGTTTAGTGATTGATAGCGCCGGAAACAATGAATATGCCATTATTCCTGCGAGTGTGGCAGATAAAATCATGCAAAGAGATGCAGATTGTATCTTATTAAACAACACATTAAGCCAAGCAGAACAAGACGAAGATGATCCTTATGCTGATTTTAAAGTGCCAGACGATTTAATGTGGTGATTTTAAGGGTGGCTTGATATTAAAACGGCGAAGGTAGATAAATATCCATCGGTTGCTCACTAACAGGGTGAATAAAATGTAACTCACAGGCATGCAACATTAGCCGTGGGGTATGCTCTGTTCCTGATAATAATAGGCCACCATACAAATCACACCCTAAAATAGGGTGCCCTATATATTGGCAATGGATACGCAATTGATGTGTTCTGCCTGTTTCCGGCGTGAGTCGTACGCGCGTTAAAGGTAAGCGAGTGCCATCAGCAAGAGTCTGATAAAACCGTTCGATAACTTGATAGTAAGAGCGCGCAGCTTTGCCTTGTGTGGTGCTAATCGACATACGTGGAAAGTGTTGTGGATCTTTCGCGATAGGCGCTTCTATAACACCACTATCATTTTGCAAATGGCCACATAATAGGGCGTCATAAGCTTTAGTGACGGTTCGCTGGCTAAATTGTTGACAAAGTGCACGGTTAATCGCTTTATTCAGGGCAATAACCATCACCCCCGATGTGCCAAAGTCTAAACGATGAACTAATGTGCACTCGGGAAACAATGGTACTAAGCGATAATGAACAGAATCGATATTTTGCGGGTTTTTACCTGAAAGGCTTAGTAAACCTGAAGGTTTGTTTATTACCAGTAGATGTTCATCTTGATAAAGATACTCAATCTTGTCATGGCAAGTGGGGGCAATAAAGGTATCAATAATCGTCGACATCAAATTATCCTGATCACAAAAGTGCACTGATCATAGCTAAATTTCAGCCGATTGGCGACTCAAACCATAATATGCTTATTTACTCAATTTAAAGACTAATAGGCAAAGGCATAGTCTGAATGCAGATTGTGCTTTATACTGCATAGAGAAAATTGAGTAATAATGATCATGTAGGCGGTAATGGCAATGAATGGAACAATCACAAAATGGTTTGAAGATAAAGGTTTTGGATTTATCAAAGATGAAAATGGGGATAATCGCTATTTTCATGTGATTAAGGTTGCCAACCCTGATCTTATTAAAAAAGATGCAATAGTCACGTTTGAACCCACGACCAATATGAAGGGGTTATCAGCCTATGCAGTAAAAGTGATCCCAGACAGTAAATATATCTTTATTGCCGGAGAGCGCGTTAAGTTAACGTCAATTAAGTCTTATCGTGTTTATAGCGAACAAGTACCCGTTAAAACGCATATTGATAAAGAAAATACAATATTATCGGTTGGTATGCTAATGAACAGTATTAAGCCTAAATCTGAGTCGGCAGCAGATCAAACGCGTACTTTGAAAAAAATTGATATCATTACTTATCACGGCAAAGTATTAACCTTTACTGATGATGAAGTCGATATTGATGCAACAGTCAAAGTGATTAAGGCTTAATTGAGATAATGCGCATCTGTTTTTAACTCAATAGTGCAATGGATCACCTTTGTGATTAAGCATATTATGCAGTAGAGTGTAATATGCTTAACTGATTGTTTTATCATGATTATTAATTGATTAGGTGAGATATGCTGGATTTTTTAAAAAATTATGACAATTTAACCGTCAGTGAAAAGAAAGTATTAAAGTATCTTACCGATAATATCGCCGATATCCCCTATTTAAATATTAATGATTTAGTCGCTAAAACCTTTGTATCAAAAACGGTAATTATTAATTTATCGCAGAAGTTAGGTTTTAGTGGCTTTAAAGAGCTAAAGTTTCAAATTAATAATTATATTCTTTCGCGTAATAAAATAGAAAAGAGTGATCACTCATCTTATAAAAAACAACTAGAGAAGAATATTAATAAAAGCTTTACCCTCATCAATGAAGAGCAAATTAAAGAGTGTGCTAAAACACTGCGCCATTCTCGTAATATTTTTATTGTGGCAAGGGGAACAAGTAAAGCAGTCGGTTATTATCTTGAACACTTATTGTTTGCACTGGGCCTGCATTGCTTTTTTATTAATGATTATAACTTATCAGATTCATTTACACGTTTAGTGAATGAAGATGACACGGTTATTTTTATCTCTCTTTCAGGGGGAACTAAAAAGATCATTGAAACGGCAAAAATTGTGCAGTTAAAAGAGGCAAACATTATCAGTATGACAGCCTTTAATACCAATGAGTTAACCAGTTATGCGACGCATACGCTATTTTGTTTCGCGGATAATCATGATACGAAAAAAGATGATACCAAGTCACGAATTGGTTTTTTTATTTTGGTTGATTTGTTAATAAATGAAATAGAAAATCTACTTTAAACATTATTTTTTAGTCTCAGAATGATCTCTTCAAGATTAACTTTTTCACGGCCTTATTCTTTACTATATTAATAAATTTAATGTGTTTTAAGCTAAAATAACAATTTATTTTAAAAACACCTTTATTTTCAATTTGTTCAATATCTCTTTAATGGGCTATTTATTAATAATAGAACTTTCTATCTTCAAAAATTTATTATTTATTAAATTATTTTTTAATTTAAAAGACCTAGGTCATAATAAATGACCTAAGATAATATTTAAAACTAGCCCGCCATTCATTTTATAGATAACTCAATGCTAGAGTACTTTTGTCATTTTTCTATATTCGAGAAGTCATAAGGAAAAAATATGGCCAAGAAAAAATTCAGCGAATCCATACAGCGCTTTGGTAGGACCCTACTCCTGCCAATCGGTGTTTTAGCGCCTATCGGTATGATACTGGGTATCAGTGGCGCTTTAGTTCAGTCTTATATGATTGCACGCTTTCCTTTCCTGGGGAATGAAACAGTCAATGCATTATTAGTGAGCATCCGCTCTATTGCAGGGGTCGTGTTTGATAATATCCCACTGCTATTTGCTATGGGGGTGGCTTATGGTATGAGCCATAAAGACAAGGGGATCGCCGTGTTTGCCTCCGTTGTCGGCTATTTAACCTTGATTAGCACCATTAATATTTGGCTCGTTTTGACGGGGAAACTCGCTGATCCTGCCGTAATGACTCAAGTGGGGCAGATCAAGGTGTTAGGTATTCAAACCATGAATATCAGTGCCGCAGGGGGGATTATCACCGGATTAATTGCCGCTTGGGCGACAGATAAATTCTATAACCTTGAACTTCCTACCGCTTTTGCCTTCTTCTCCGGTAAAAAATCCGTTGCCATTATTATGGTGGGATTAATGATTGGCGTAGGGGCATTACTACCCTTTATCTGGGAAGTCTTGGTGATGGGATTAACAAAACTTTCCGCGGTCTTCCTGAGTCCTGTCGGACCATTCTTTACAGCAGGGGGAGAGCGACTGTTTATTCCATTTGGTTTACACCATGTATGGAACGTGTTGTTTAGATTTACCGAAGCAGGTGGCTCTTACGTTATTGATGGACAAACCTATGTGGGTGTTGTTCCTGCCATGACAGAAGTGTTGTTTAACCAAGGGCCAAGTAGTGAATATTGGTCAATGATGCCAAGCTTAACGCGTTTTATGGCACAACAACAAATGCTGGTCACTCTGTTCTTATTCCCAGCAATTGCCTTAGCAATTTATAGAACGTCGAAAAAAGAGAATCGCGCAGAAGTTAAATCTATGTTGGTGACCATGGTATTAACCGCCATGTTAGGTAACGTCACTGAGCCACTCGAATTTACCTTTGTGTTTATTGCGCCACTTTTATATCTGATTTACGCCATTATTGTTGGTATTGGTGCGGTTTTACTCTCTTTTGCTGGCGTGGCTATTGGCTATATCCGAGGTACGGTATTTGACTTCACCATCTTTGGCCTGCTCTATGAACATACCAACTGGATCTACTTAGTGATTATTGGTTTAGGTCTGGCGGTTGTCACTTACTTCATTTTCTACTGGGCCATTATTAAGTTTGATATCAAAACACCGGGTCGTGAAGAATCAAGCAATATGAAAAATACGCTTATTAAAGAGAAGCGTTATGGCGAAATTGCGGAGATCTTAATTCGCGCTTTAGGCGGAAAACAAAATATTCGTAACGTTGATAACTGTATTACTAGACTCCGTGTCGATATCGGTGAAGTAAATCAAATTGATAAAGAGTTAATGTTGGAATCAGGTTGTACAGCATTCTTTATTCCTGCAGCGAACCATGTCCATATTGTTTATGGGCCAAAAGTTGAGTTTGTTCGCAATGCTGTTGATGAAGCAATGAAGAAATAACAAAGGATACAAAATGAGAGCGTTATACGATTCTAAAAGTAAAACAATCGATGATCGCGGTATTAAAGCGCTGTTATCCAATGAAGCTAAATATTCAACTTGGTTGATGTTTGAGGCGATGCTCGCTCAAGCTCAAGCTGAACACGGTTTTATTCCACAGTCAGCGGCTGATGAAATTAAAGAAAAAGCGGTTATTGAGAATATCGATTTTGAAGAAATGAACCGCATTTACCAAAAAATCGGTCATGGTTTCGTGCCCTTTTTAAAAGTGTTAGTTAAGGCATGTTCCCAAGAGAGTGGTAAATATGTGCACTACGGCATTACCACGCAGAATATTCAGCAAAGTTCACAGCTTTATATGATGAAGACAGTGCACCATAAATTTATGTTGCTACTTGGGGAGATCATCGAAAATTTAGCTAACTTGGCAGAAAAAACCAAACATATGGTTATGCCCGGTAGAACACATGGCCGCCATGCTATTCCTATTACTTACGGCTATAAAGTATCGGTCTGGATCAGTGATTTTATCGACTGTTATCAGCGCATGAGAGAGTGTGAAAAACGCGTCTTTACTATCATGATGGGCGGTGCTGTGGGTGCATTTAACTCAATGCCAGAAGTGGGTATGAAGGTACAAAAACGTGTGGCTGAATTAGTTGGCATGGAAGCGATGGAGGTGCCTTCTCGTAACCTTAGTACACATAAATTAGAGTATATGGCTAATTTGGCATTGATGGCTAATATCTGCCATAAAATTGGTGAAGAAGTTTATAGTACGACACTTGAGGAAATTGCGGAAGTTTCGGAAGGGTTTACCAAAGGTACTGTTGGCAGTAGCACTATGCCGCATAAAATTAATCCTAAACTGGCTAAAGGGATCATCGCTAACTCACAAAAACTGTATTCTTTACCCAGTGTGGGTATGTATTCTGCGGTAAGACCTTATGAAGGGGATAGTAGCTCCTATATGTTATTTGATGGGTTACTGGAAGAGGCATTAGAGCTGACAACAGAAATTCTATTAAGAACAGAAGAGCTTTCCAGAACAATAGTACCGCATGAAGAGAGAATGCTACATAACGTCATGAGAAATAAAGGATTAGATAATACAGAGTACGTTATGATGAAAATGGCAGAAAAACTAGGCAAAGATAAAGCACACTCTTTATTGTATGAAGAGGCGATCAAAACAGCAGCAGATGGCGAAGATTTCTATACTAACTTGATAAAAAATCCCGTTATCTCTGCGGCATTTAGCCCAGAAGAAATTAAAGCAATGCTTGATCCAAGAGCCTATATCGGTTTATCGGTGGAAATTGCGGAGAAAGAAGCTAAACGCGGGCATGTGGCTAGCCAAGAAATTAAACAAAACTATCAATAAGTCTATTAATAAATAAAGTTATCAAGTATCCAAACATCGGGGATAATTAGTCAGAGAGCTTCTTAAATAAGAAGCTCTCTTTTTGTTTTTTAACCAATCAAACCATGTACCAATATTATACCGATACAGATAGGGCCGATATAACGCCAAACTAATAATAAGCATTGGCGTTTTGCTCCAGTAATATTATCTGGAATAACCGCATTGGCTCTACGTGACCAGCCAAAAATTAAACACATCGCAATACCAAACAGTGGCATTAAGATATTGGAGGTTAAGTAATCCAATAAATCAAAGAGTGTTTTGCCCCCTAAAGTTACATCACTCATAGGACCAAATGATAATGAAACTGGGATACCCATTAACATAATAGAGGCTGTGACCACTAAGCCAGCTCTACGGCGAGTCCACTGAAAACGCATTTGTACATAAGCGACGATATGTTCGAGTAATGAAATTGCAGAGGTTAATGCTGCCATTAATAATAAAACAAAGAAAGTGACCGCCAAGATATTGCCACCAGGCAAGTTAGCAAAATAGACTGGCATGGTCATAAAGGTTAAGCCTGGGCCAGCATTTGGCTCTAATCCAGCAGCAGTTAACGCAGGGAAAATCATTAAGCCTGCTAAAACACACACTAAACAAGAGAGGATCACAACCCACATACTAGAGTTAGCAATAGTCTTATTATCCGCTAAATAGGCGCTATAGGTAATATGAATACCCAAACCGATAGACAGCGAGAAGAAGGCTAATCCCAACGCATCTAACACTCCTTGTGGGGTTAATTTACTAAAATCAGGATATAAGAATAATTTTAAACCTTCTGAAGAGCCGGGTAAGCTAATACCGACAATAATCAAAATAATCATGATAATAAACAGCAATGGCATCATGATCTTGACGGCTTTTTCTAATCCGCGTTGAACACCCGCTAATACGACAAAACATGTTAATCCGGCAAACACCAAGTGAGCAAGAATAGGCCATAAAGGGTCACTGATAAAACGGGTGAAGATCCCCGTTAATTCACTACTATCAGTAATATTTAATTCACCAGTAGCTGCCATAATGGTGTAACCAATGGTCCACCCCCCGACAACACTATAAAAGCTATAGATACACCATGAACTAAATACACCAATGACACCGATAATTACCCAATTACGTCCCATCATCTTTTTGAAGGCATTAACGGCTTCGGCATGGGTGCTACTACCTAAAATATTTTCAGCTAATAAAACAGCTAATCCGATAATAAAGCTAAATAACAGAAAGACGACGAGGAATGCACCACCCCCATTATTGGCGGCGACATAAGAGAACTTCCAAATTGCACCAATACCAATGGCAGAGCCAGCGGCTGCTAAAATATGGCCTACACGAGATGTCCATTGTTGGCTCATTTTGCCTCCGATTTCATTATGTTAATGATAGAAACGGTTGCCGAACAATAGTGTATTGCAAAGGTGTGATAACCCTTAATCCTTGTAGTGGAACGAGACATCATAAAAACTCCCCTAAAAACAGTTCCACCAGCAGGGTTATAAAAAAACCACCTTACTGGTGGCTTTAGCAAAAAATGAACGAGCTTGGCCACCCTAATAAAGTAGGAGTAGATATAGGCCTAGAAGTCGATTGTTAGTGTTAATGTTCATGTTTTTGCTCTTTATTGAAATGAATTTGGTTTGTTGCACTGATTTATTGAATGCCACTGCTAACAAATAACTATTTTGTTATATCATAAAAACAAATTAATGAAAGCCCTTTTTTTAAAAAACTTGATAACGTTTTGATAACTTTTGCTCAGAAAATCTTGTCGACAAAAATGTCGATATAACCTTGGTAGCCAGTGACAGAAATACTATCTACTTATTTTTACATGGTTTTTTACTTGGCATAAATCGTGCTTAGTTGGATGTTCTTTATGACTCTTTTACTCCCTAGTTAGGGGAAAGGATATCAAATGAACAAAATCAACTCCGTCTGTCCTTATTGTGGCGCTGGCTGCAAAATCAATCTCTGTGTCGAAAATGGTCGAATAATCAAAGCTGAAGGTGCCAATGGTGTCACTAATCAAGGCGAGCTTTGTTTAAAAGGTCTCTATGGATGGGATTTTTTAAATGACAATAAATTACTGACAGCCAGAATTCATCAACCGATGATCCGCCGACAAAAAGGGGCTGATTTTGAAATTGTCAGTTGGGATGAAGCGATTGAGTTTACGGCTAAAAAGTTACTCGCAATTAAAGAGAAATACGGTGCTAAATCTATTATGTGCACCGGCTCCTCTCGGGGTACAGGTAACGAAACCAATTTTGTGATGCAAAAATTTGCTCGTGCTGTACTGGGTAATAATAATGTTGATTGCTGTGCCCGTGTTTGTCATGGCCCTTCTGTTGCTGGTTTACAAGAAACACTAGGCAATGGGGCAATGAGTAATTCCATTGCTGATATTGAAGATTCAGATTGTTTGTTGGTGTTTGGTTATAACTGTGCCGACTCTCACCCTATTGTGGCGCGTCGTGTGGTGAAAGCGAAACAAAAAGGGGCCAAAATTATTGTTTGTGATCCTCGTAAAATAGAAACAGCGAAGATTGCTAATCAATATCTTCCCTTAAAGAATGGCACCAATATGGCGTTAGTTAATGCATTTGCCTATACGCTGATTGATGAAGATCTTTATGACAAAGAATATGTGAGTCGTTACACCGAAGGTTTTGAAGAATATAAAAAACAGCTGGTGGATTATAGCCCTGAAGCAGTAGAACGTATTGTTGGGGTTTCTGCAAGCGAGATCCGCCAAGCTATGCGCACTTATGCAGCCGCAAAAACAGCCACCATTATGTGGGGAATGGGGGTAACACAATTTGGTCAAGCGGTAGATGTTGTGAAAGGGCTAGCGAGTTTAGCGTTATTGACGGGTAATTTAGGCAAACCACATGCAGGGGTTGCTCCTGTTCGCGGGCAAAATAATGTACAAGGTGCTTGTGATATGGGGGTTTTACCCAATATGTTCCCCGGCTATCAAAGTGTGACAGATGAAGGTATTCGTCAAAAATTTGCTCAAGCTTGGCATATTCCGGTTGAAAAACTCGATCCGCAAGTGGGTTATCGCATTACTGAAGTCCCTCATTTAGCCATTGAAGGTAAAGTGAAAGCTTATTACATCATGGGAGAAGATCCACTTCAAACTGAGGCAGATTTAGGTCTGGTTAGAAAAGGTTTTCAAGCGCTCGATTTTATTGTGGTTCAAGATATCTTTATGACGAAAACGGCAGAGCAAGCAGATGTTATTTTACCTTCTACCAGTTGGGGTGAGCACGGTGGTATTTTTACTTGTGCTGATAGAGGTTTTCAACGTTTTGAACAGGCAGTACAAGCACGTGGTAACGTTAAACGTGATTGGGAAATCATTAGTTTATTAGCCACGGCTATGGGCTATCCAATGTCTTATACAGATAATGAAGAAATTTGGCATGAGGTAAGAGCATTATGTCCGCTATTTTTCGGTGCGACCTATGAAAAATTAGCGGGATTAGCCCATATACAATGGCCTTGTCCTGAGCTCGATCATCCGGGAACACCCTATTTATATTCAGATAATCGATTCACAACGCCATCAGGTAAAGGGCAGCTTTTTGCTACCGCATGGCGCGCTCCTGCAGAATTGCCTGATGAAGAGTATCCAATGATTTTATCAACGGTACGTGAGGTAGGGCACTACTCTTGTCGCTCAATGACGGGTAACTGTAAAGCATTAGCATCATTAGCAGATGAACCGGGGTATGTGCAAATTCACCCTGATATTGCTAAAGCGGCAGGTATTGCTGATCAAGAAATTGTTTGGGTTGCATCTCGTCGAGGTAAGGTGTTGTCACGGTGTAATCTAAACGAAACCGTTAATAAACAAGCTATTTATATGACTTATCAATGGTGGATTGGTGCATGTAACGAACTGACACAAGATAATCTCGATCCTGTTTCAAAAACCCCAGAAACTAAATATTGTGCTGCACGAGTGGTGAAGATTGACGATCAAAAATGGGCAGAAAGCCAAGTCGCTCAAGATAATCACGCTATGAGAAGTCGTTTAATTAATTTAGTCGAGCAAGCAAAAACAGCGACACACTAAATTAATCACTCAAGAGAAATATAACAAAATCAATGGAGGCTATTTGGCCTCCATTTTTATTCTGTTTATTTATCATCATGTTATATCAATTTGGTCATTGTTTGATCTTCTTCACAGATCGTAGTTTTTCTGATTGAGAAATAAAACTCCGTAAAATAATATAATTCGGAGTTACATTTCAAAAAAAGAGAGCAGTGAGTTCAACATGGCACTAATTGAAAAGATGACTAAAGATATTCAACAAAAAGGTGGGTTAATTGTTTCTTGCCAACCTGTTGATAATAGTCCAATGGATAAACCTGACATTGTAGCCGCAATGGCTCAAGCAGCAGTAAATGCAGGTGCCGTCGCAGTACGTATTGAAGGAATTGATAATTTAAAAGCAACACGTCCTCTTATTGATGTGCCAATTATTGGAATTGTAAAACGTGATTTGCCTGATAGCCCTGTCAGGATCACGCCTTGGTTAAATGATATTGAAGCATTGGCTGCAGCTGGTGCAGATATTATCGCTTTTGATGGTACTGATCGCCTACGCCCAGTTCCCGTGAAAGCATTGCTAGAGCATGTTCATCGTTTAGGAAAACTAGCGATGGCAGATTGTGCCACTTTTAATGAAGGGATGTATTGTCATCAACTCGGTACCGAATTTATTGGCTCAACGATGTCAGGTTATACCGGTGGGGAAATACCAAAATTACCCGATCTTCAACTGGTGACCGCATTAGCAGAGCAAGGATGTCGAGTGATTGCGGAAGGGCGTTATAACACACCAATGATGGCGGCAAGGGGTATGCAAGCGGGAGCTTGGGCTGTCACCGTTGGCTCTGCATTAACTCGTCTTGAACATGTCTGTGAGTGGTTTACTCAGGCATTAAAGTGGCAGCAGGAGTTAGATAAATGAATACATTAGCGATTGATATTGGAGGAACCAAAATCTCGGCAGCATTAATTAGCCGAAATAACCAATTGACACAACATCGACAAATAGCAACACCAGCAAGTCCATCTCCAACACAACTTTATGAAGCATTAGTTAGCATTATTACACCATTAAAAAACCATGCCGATAGTGTTGCCGTTGCATCAACAGGGATCATTTGTAATGGCATTTTAACCGCATTAAACCCCGATAATTTAGGTGGATTAAACGATTTTCCTTTAATGGAAACACTATCAACCCTTACCGGATCACCTTGTTGGTTACTTAATGATGCCCAAGCTGCCACATGGGCTGAGTATTATCATCGTCGTGACACTATATCTGATATGGTGTTTATTACGGTCTCAACCGGCGTTGGCGGAGGCATTGTTCAGCAAGGGCAGCTACTAATAGGAAAACGTGGTCTTGCAGGCCATTTAGGTCATACCTTAGCTGATCCTCGAGGCCCTCGTTGTGGATGTGGCCGCTATGGTTGTGTTGAAGCCATCGCATCGGGGCGTGCGATTGCCTCACAGGCCGAAGGGGAACTTGCTGGTAAAGATGCTAAGGCAATTTTCAGCGCTTTTCATCAGGGAAACTTACAGGCTACCACCATTATTAAACGCTCTGCCAACACCATAGCTAATTTGATCACAAATATTAAAGCTACAACAGATGCTGATTGTGTTGTGCTTGGTGGCAGTGTGGGGCTTGCTAACGGCTATCTCGAATTGGTTCAAGTTGCTATGGCACAACAACCATTAGCATTACAAGTGCCGATTGTATCAGCTCACTATCATCATGATGCTGGATTATGGGGCGCAGCCCTATGGTCTAGAGAGCAATAAAAAAACTGTCGTAAAACTTACCTTTTACCCTACATATGGCAGGACTAAAAAATGCAATTACATGATTTTGGTTTTATTAACTATGCAGTGCTGTTTGGCTATTTGGCAGCTATGTTACTCGTGGGTGTTTATTTTTCTAAACGTCAAAAAACTGCGGATGACTATTTCCGTGGTGGAGGGCGAGTTCCTGGGTGGGCCGCTGGTGTGTCTGTATTTGCGACCACATTAAGCTCGATTACATTTATGTCCATTCCTGCTAAAGCTTATACTTCTGATTGGACCTTTATTATTGGACAGTATTTAGCTATTGCAATTTTACCTTTAGTTTTTTATTTCTATATTCCTTTTTTTAGAAAATTAAAAATCACCTCCGCTTATGAATATCTAGAAGCTCGTTTTGATGTTCGTAGTCGTTTATTTGCTAGCCTTTCATTTATGTTATTCCATATTGGGCGTGTTGCTATTATTACTTATTTAACCGTACTAGCTTTACGTCCTTTTATGGGGATTGATCCGGTCGTGTTAATCGTATTAATAAGCTTATTATGCATTATTTATACTTGGATGGGGGGCATTGAAGGCGTTATTTGGACGGATGTTATTCAAGGTTTATTACTTTCTGGTGGTGCTGTACTGATCTTTATTATGATCTGTTTTAAAGTTGATGGTGGTATTAGCGAAATTTTTACTACTACAGCACAAGCAGATAAATTCTTTCCTACCACACAATGGCGCTGGAGTTGGACAGATAGCACTATTCCTGTATTAATGATTGGGTTTTTATTTGCCAATATTCAGCAATTTACTGCTAGTCAGGATGTTGTGCAGCGCTATATCGTTACCGATTCTATTAAAGAAACTAAACGTACATTGATAACTAACGCTAAATTAGTGGCTATTATTCCTATTTTCTTTTTTGCCATCGGCTCTGCATTGTTTGTTTACTACCAACAAAACCCAAGTTTATTACCCGCAGGATTTAATACGGGGGGAATTTTACCACTATTTATCGTGACGGAAATGCCTATCGGTATTGCAGGGTTAATTATTGCAGCTATTTTTGCTGCTGCACAATCAAGTATTTCTAGTAGTTTAAATAGTATTTCAAGTTGCTTTAATTCTGATATTTATACTCGTCTTAGTAAATCATCCCCTAGTCCTGAACAAAAAATGAAAGTCGCAAAGTTAGTTATTATTGTGGCAGGGATATTCAGTAGTTTAGCGGCAATTTGGTTAGTTTTATCCGATGAAGCTGAAATTTGGGATGCATTTAATAGCCTTATAGGTCTTATGGGCGGACCAATGACAGGCCTATTTATGCTGGGAATTTTTGTAAAACGTGCTAATGCCGGTAGCGCCGTTGTTGGGATCATCGTGAGTATTATTGCAGTATTGGCTGCACGTTATGGCAGTGATCTTAACTTCTTCTTCTATGGAGTCATTGGTTCAATGTCAGTGGTGATTGCAGGAACCATTACGGCACCACTTTTCGCACCAGCAAAACAGCTTTCCTTAGATGACAGTGAAACATCAGAGAACTAAGAAGGAATAATCTATGTTATTTGGACATTTATCTGATTTGGCGACTATGCCAGAAATGAATCCAGCGTTACGTCATGCAATGGAAAAAGCATTAGCACTTGATCCCGCGTCACTTGCACCGGGCAGCTATAAAATTGATGGTGAGACGTTGTTTATGAATGTTATGACTTTTGAAACCGTGCCTCGTGAGCAAAAACAAGCCGAATTGCATCAGCGTTATATCGATATTCAGATCTTACTATCCGGTGAAGAGACAATTGATTTTGGAATACAAGGTTCGGCACAAGATGTGACACCTTATAATGAAACGGATGATTATCAGTTGACTGATAACATCATACATCGTCAAACATTATCCCTTACACCAAATATGTTCGCCATTTTTATGCCTTATGAGCCACATAAGCCAGGTATTGCGCAGAAAAATGAGGCCAGTACATTAAAGAAAGTGGTTATTAAACTAGATGTTGCCGCGTTAACTCACTAATCATTATTATTTAATAAAACGCTTTATTTCTCATGTATCAGTTAGTTGGAGTTATAGTGATACTGAGAATAAGGCGTTTTGTTATTATCACATTATTGTCTTAACAAGGCTTTTTTTAACCTGTTGGAATTGGTACTCTTGTGGGCAAAATTCTATTCTCGTGTATTTGCTGCAAGCAAGGATAATGTCCATGACAGAACAGGCAACAACTCGATTAAAGCCGGGTAAAATACTTGATACGCTAGGCGCTATGAAAAATAGCTTAACTCGCGTATCGCAACGTATTGCAGACTATATCCTGTTCCATCCTACGGAAGTGACTCAGTTGTCTATTGCCCAACTCTCTCAAGCAACCAAAGCAGGTGAAGCGACGGTTGTCCGCTTTTGTCGGACATTGGGTTATAAAGGTTTTCAAGACTTTAAAATGGATTTGGCGATTGAAATGGCAACATCAGATAATGATGAATCGCCAATCCTTGATGCAGAAGTCAGTCACCAAGATGATATCCATACTATTGGCCTAAAATTGCAAGCAACAATAAATAATGTGTTATCAGAAACATTAAATTTACTCGATATGCAGCAAGTGCAAGGGGCGGTCAATGCACTATTATCAGCAAACTATGTTTTTATCTGCGGCGTTGGCTCTTCGGGGATCACTGCGGAAGATCTGAAAAATAAACTTATGCGTATTGGTTATCGTGTTGATGCCGTAACTAATAACCACTTTATGTATATGCAAGCCTCATTATTAAAATCTGGTGATGTTGCTATCGGTATTAGTCACTCGGGTAATTCATTAGAAACGGTTCATGCATTGAAATTGGCTAAAGAAGCGGGCGCAAGCACGATTGCATTGACGCATAATTTAGGCTCACAAATTATGGAATATGCAGATCATCATTTAATTAATGGTAATCGACAAGGGAAATTACAAGGCGATTCTATTGGCACAAAAACAGCACAACTTTTTGTTTTAGATTTGCTTTATACCTTGTTAGTTCAGGCTAAGCCTGAAACAGTAAAAGAGCAGAAATTACGTACTCTCAATGCGTTAAAACAGACGCATTCAGCATAAGTTTATTGCTATTTTAAAGTATCTTGAGCAGAAAGTAGCTAAAGATCACAATTTCACCTTTCTCTTTCCTTCAGAGCTATTTTCGTTATTGCGTTATGACTAGTCGCTCTCTAATATAGAGTTAAACTCCATAAGTTAATTAATAAAGAAATTAATCTCCATAGGAAGTGATCATGAACAAACTCTCTGGACTGATTGCCGCGCCTCATACTCCTTTTGCTGCGGACGGTAGTGTTAATTACCCTGTTATTGATGATATTGCTAAGCACCTAATTACGACAGGGGTAACAGGAGCTTATGTCTTAGGTACTACTGGTGAAGGTATACATTGCTCGGTTGAAGAGCGTAAAAAAGTTGCTGAACGTTGGGTTACAGCGAGTCAGGGACAACTTGATCTTATTATTCATACTGGTGCATTAAGTATTGCTGATACGTTAGAACTTGCTCGTCATGCTGAAACATTAGATATTAAAGCCACATCAGTGATTGGCCCTTGCTTCTTTAAACCTAGTCATGTTGATGATTTAGTGGAATATTGTCGTTTAGCAGCGGCAAGTGCACCCTCAAAAGGTTTCTACTATTATCATTCCACCATGTCAGGATTAAGCATTGATATGGAAAAGTTTTTACAAGCAGCTGGTAAAGTGATCCCCAATTTATCTGGCATGAAATTTAACTCCCCTGATATGTATGAATTTCAGCGTTGCTTACGGGTAGAGGGAGGTAAATATGATATTCCATTTGGCGTTGATGAATTTATTCCGGCAGGATTAGCTTGCGGTGCATTAAGCGCTGTAGGTAGCACCTATAACTACGCTGCACCGTTATATCTTGAGTTAATTGAGAAATTTAATCAGGGTGATCACCAAGGTGTGGCAGATTGCATGGATAAAGTTATCGCTATTATTCGAGTTTTAGTCGAATACGGTGGCGTTGCTGCAGGCAAAGTAGCAATGCAATTGCATGGTATTGATGTTGGCGCTCCTCGTCGTCCTTTACGCCCACTGACTGCTGAACAAAAAGCAGATGCACTGGCGAAATTTAAGGCGGCAAATTTCTTATCATAAATTGCGTTTTGCTTAGAGCATAACATTGTAGATAAACCTATCCTTTAACATCTCCCCCATTGGATGTGACAGTGGCTTTCGCTTGAGAGCCACTTTTTTATTATCTACTTTATGACTTGATTTTAAGTACCATTCAATTCAATGTATTAATAACAATCTTCGTTACCGAGGTTTATCGATGGCCTATTCATTTTTAACCCAAGCAACAGTTAAAAAATTATCGCGCAATGAAAAGTGGTTACAACAGATTAATAATGAAGATATTATCGATTTGAGTTTAAATGCGGGGCAGCTCATTATTGATAAACCAAAGGTGGATGAGAATTTTATCCCTTTTAGCCAACAATTAGATGTTTATTGTCAGCAAATTGCTCAGCAATTTCCTTTTATAGCGGTGACTCCACAATTACAACTTCATTGCACTTTGTTGACCATTTTTAATCAACCTATAGCGTTATTTGAGCCTCAGAAATTAATGTTACTGGCTTGGTGTCAAAAAATAACGAATATCTTTAATAAGATAGGAAAGATTGAGATCCTATTTAATGATATTATTTTAACGACTAATGGAAGCGTGATATTAATAGGTGTATCAAAAACATTAACGCAGTTTAGACAACAGGTTTACCAGCAAATCCCCATTGATCATCATCTGCATAAAAATATTATTCACATTACGCTTGGGCGCTTACAGGAAAGCGTGTCATCAGAAAAAATAACACCACTTTTTCAATTTTTAGCACATAATCGATTATCACTTCCAATCAATATTAAAACCAGCATTAACTATCCTAAATTTGTGGTGAGCAAAGGCTCACTATCGTCTGAGATATTGTTAAATAAGACGATAGAGTTTAATCAACAGTAACAGTAGATATTTGAAATCATTTATATCAATATTAAAAATATTCTCTTTACAACTAAAGTGATATTTTTAATTGATGTATAATCCAGCAATTCTTTTTATTTGGATAGTACATTGAGTTATGAATATAAAATATCGTGCTGATATTGACGGTTTAAGAGCAATTGCTGTTATTTTGGTTATCTTCTTTCATTTAGATAATCGCTTAATACCATCAGGTTTTATTGGTGTTGATATCTTTTTTGTGATCTCGGGTTTCTTGATCTCGTTAATTATTAAAACATCACTTTTACAAGGTCATTTTTCATTTGGTGATTTTTATATTCGCCGATTATGGCGTTTACAGCCACTCTATCTTTTTGTTTTAGTAGCAGTTCTTGTAATTTCAGGTATTTTCTATCTACCTAGTGATTATCTTGATATCACTAATAGTGAAAAATATGCTTCAGCTTTTCTGTCTAACAAATATTTTGCAAGAGCAACGACTAGTTATGCAGCGCAAGATGCACTCTTCTTACCGTTATTACATACATGGTCTTTAGCAATAGAATGGCAGTGGTATCTATTCTTACCTTTTGTACTCTATTTTCTTCACAAAATTAATCATAAAGAGAAAATAAATAATTTTTATTTTATTGTTTTTATTACAATAATTTCTTTCTCCTTGGTGCTTGTTTATCAAAAAGATCAACCTAAGAATTATTATTACTTTAGTACGCGTATATTTGAGTTTATGTTAGGGGCTTGTGTTGCTTATTTACCCGTAAAAGTAATCATTAATCAAAGAGTTAATAGTGTTATTAGTCTCATCGCCTTAGGGGTTATCTTTTGGATAGCCGTTCAAAAAGATGTGATTGCTGGTTATCCGAATTTCAATACGTTATATGTTTGTCTTAGTGTTGCACTAATTATTTATACAGGACAACATGGCAGTATTATTCAAAAAGTGTTGTCATTAAAGCCAATAGTGATCATTGGATTATTATCTTATTCACTTTATTTATGGCACTGGCCCTTATTTGCTATTGCGCGTTATATAGGCGTATTTAACACCGAGATACAAAAAGGGTTATTTTTAGCATTAACATTTTTACTCTCTATTTTTTCTTACCTTCTTATTGAAAAACCGTTTAGAAGAAAGCGTTTGAACTTTAAATATTCGATAACATTATTGTTTGTTATACCTATTTTATTGGCTTTAGGATTAAATGCATTAAATGAAAAGTATCATGGATTTGGAGTAAGGCTTGGGCAAAATTACGTTAATTTAGAAAACAAACTCAATCAATTCGATTATCCCAATCGAGGTAATTGTATGAATTTTCAAGCCTCTGATCCTGATAAGATGTGTCATATTGGTAAAGTGGGTAGCCAGAAAAAAGCCTTTTTATTAGGGGATTCCCATGCTAATCATTTTTGGGGATTTATGGATATTTTAGGTAAAGATGCTGAGCTTGATGTCTATGCGCAAGCAACTTCATCATGCATTACTATTCCTAATATTTATCTTTATGATTGGTCTAATCATAAGAATACGGTTTATCAACGTTGTTATGATCAAACAGCAAAATATTACCAGATTATTAAACATAATCGGTTTGATTATGTGATTTTTGGACAGGTTTGGAATAATTACGCCTCAAATCATGTTATTAATAAAATAGGTGATAAAAGAACGGTTGAGGCATCTCGTCAACGTGTGGAAAAATCGATGCGTGAAGCGCTTGATATCATTGTTGCTACTGGAGCCAAACCTGTTTTTATAAAAACCGTTTATTCAATGCCTCGTGGTTTTATGACCTGTTTTTATGAAAATGCCAAGTTAAGAAAAGATTTTGCTGATAACAACTGTAATCCCAAAAACTATAAAGGTGAGGGGAATACATGGATGAACCAATTATTTGCTAAATTAAAACAGGACTATCCAAGCTTAATTATTATCGATCCTAAAGATGTACAATGCGATAAAGATACCTGCTTAACAGATATTGAAGGAGTGCCGGTTTATCGTGATGTAGGACATATTACTGATTATGCATCAACGATTTTTGGCATGATGTATCTTAATAAGATGGGTAATCCATTTAAAGAGAACCAATAACCAAGCTGTTTTTACTTAGATTATAATAGTGCCACCTATTTAAGAATATAGGGGCACTATGGTTGTTTCTCTATCAATAATAGAATTAATTTAATGATCTAGCGAAACAGAATGTACATGCTGTAATTGTTTTAATGAGCAATAAAACTCTGGTAAGGTTATTTTTTGTCGCACAAGTAGTTTTAAGTTAACTTCAACGCGCTCCTTTTTAATATCACGAATAGTCAGGTTTTCAATAACGTTTTTGTTGCTTTTTAAATAGTCAATTAAAAGAGGAACACCACTTTCATGAGTAAATAGCATTCGCACTTTAATTTTACCTAAGCGTTGATTATTCATTTGAAACAGCACTACTTGTGGGCTCAGTTTAATAGCCATAAAAAAGAGGAAAGTCACAACGATAGCATGCCAATAAAAGCCGGAGCCACAGGCGATACCCACTCCCGCAGATGCCCAAACAATGGCCGCAGTCGTTAATCCTGAAATGGCATCATCTCGTCGATGTAAAATAACACCAGCGCCCAGAAAGCCGACCCCACTGATAATTTGTGCAGCTAACCGCATGGGATCACTGCGAATATTGTCAGAAATATTGGCGTAATATTCGGCTGATTGAATAGAGACAATGGTTAATAAACAACTGGCAACAGCAATAATGACACAAGTTTTAAAACCAACTGGTTTTCCCTTTGATTCACGCTCTAAGCCAATAAGACCGCCTAAGATAAAGGCGGCCAGTAATTTAGCAATACTTGATAGTGATAATGGGCCAATAGTGTCAACAAACTGTATTAATGCATCCATGGTTTGCTCCTGACGTTGGCTTATTTTTTATTTTAAAATTAAGGTGCTGTAATTCCTCGTGATGTTTCTTTATTTTCACTATTTCTTTTTTTAGAAACATCATCTTTAAAGAAGAAAATAAAGAATAGGGTTACCACCGCCGCTACAATGGCAGGATAGACCCAGAATGTTGACCATTGTGGTAATGCTGCATCACCTGTTTCAGTTACGGTTGTGTTAAAGATTTGACCACAAATAGTGGAAGCAAATAGTAAGCCGAAACCATTAGAGACAATAAAGCGCAGACCTTGTGCTTGTGCACGAATTTCAGGTTTTGCTTTGCGATCGACATAGATATCTCCTGCAGTAAAGAAGAAATCCCAACATAATCCCTGTAGCATTAATCCGATGACGATAAAGTAAAGCTCTGTATTTACTGCAGCATAAGAGAAAAACATAGAGCGTATGATCCAGCTCACGGCTCCTAGCAGTAGTGTAATTTTGAAGCCAAATTTCATTAAGAAGAATGACAAAACAAACATAAACAGAACTTCGCAAGCGATCCCTATTTGCATAATAGAAGCTGCATTATCAAAGCCTAATGCTTTAATAAAGACAGGAATATAAGCAGAATAAGCTGTTTTGGGGATCATTAAAATAAAGATGCTAAACATCAAAATAGCAAAGTAGCGATCTTTAAATAAAGACAATGCATCTAAACATAAAATATCGCGTAGTGAGAAAGGCTGGCCTTTCGCTTTAGGTGGCGTATTAGGTAATGTAAAACAATAGAAACCGAGTAATACACCAACTGCAGAAGCGATATACCAAGTCATTGTGCTACCAGAGAAGCCCATTTCACCCAATATAAAACCAATTGCCATAAAACCAAACGTACCAAATACGCGAATAATTGGGAAATATTTAACCCCATTAATATGGGAGAAACTAATGCTATTAGATAGCGCAGTGGTTGGATAAAACAATAAGCCAATAATAAAAATTAAAAATAATGTCATGCCACTGTTTTGAGCTTCAATAAATTGGGGAACACAGAGAATAACGACGGCATTAATTAAATGAAGTATCCCCATGACTTTTTGTGAAGCAAAGAAACGATCTGCGACCATACCAATAAATAAGGGGGAGATAATTGTCGCGACACCTAATAAGGCATAAGCATTGCCGATAATGCTTGCCATACCATAACTACTTAATACGAGTCCCATGGTCATATTCCATGCTCCTTGCATGAAATATTGCACAAACATCATAATAAGTAGGCGAGAAGTTATTTTCATATCCATTGTCGTACCCCTCTTAATTGGTTTCTAACGTTAATCCGTCGTAGGCAACACGGATATGATGAGGAGCACAGACCGTTTCTAATTCATGATGCAGTAATTTACCGCTATGTGAGATATGCGAAACGACAATCTGTGTAGCTTGATGTAAACAGCCTTGTTGTTGCAGTTTTTCTTTGGCGGCAAAAACCGTTTCTAAGCTCATATGATTATCTGTACGATCTTTTCCATTTAAGCCATAAGTGCACTCAAAAACAACAATATCAAGCGGTTTGTTTTCTAACCATTGCCAAGTTAATGCTGGGAACCAACCCGAATCATGGCCATAGAAAATAGCTTTGCCATCTTTCTCAATATGATACACATAACAAAGTTCCCATTTTGCATGATTAGCAAGTAGCGGCGTAATTTTATAACCATTTCTTTCGACCGTAACGAAAGGGATTAAGCAATGAAATGCAAATCGCTCTTTCGTATAACCTGGTAATACTTCAATACAGCCATTGATAGCGCGATCGTTACCGAAAATATGTAAAGGATGGTTAATTTCAAAACCATAGCCTTCCATTCTGCTAAATAGTTCACCAACATTAAAATGATCAGGATGAGTATGAGTAAATAGCAAACTTTCAAAATGTGTTGCGTCCATACCATCACGCATCAGTTGGTAACTAAAAGTGGGGGAGACATCGATCAACATAATGTCATCCACAATAGCAGAAGAGTGCGTTCTAATATCTTTACCGGCTAATTTTCTTGCTTTCAGACAGTGTTCACAACGGCAGAAGGGATTCGGTATGCCTTCTGAGGCAGCCGTCCCTAAAAAATGAAGCTTCATAATAAATCCCCTTATCTTATTGTTTATTAGTATTTTATTAATTTTCTGGTGTTGGCTATTTGTAGGTTACAAACAAATTTGAACGTTCCAATAATAAAATGACATGTGTTATTTGCCAATAAATGAAGATCAGATCAGTGATCTTATTCAAATATTATTTACTAATATGTTGATTAGTATATATATTTATTTTAATTGGTATTGATAATTATTTATTATCTTTAATTTTTAATAGATTGATTTATCAGCTAATTGTAAGTGGAACGTTCAAATCAATTATCAGTAGTCGTGATAAATAATTCAGGTATGCTAGTGAAGGTGGAAATAGAGGTGAAAGAAGAGAAATGGCGACGATCAAGGACATTGCAAAACTAGCGGGTGTTTCGCATGGTACGGTATCTAACGTATTGAATAAACGTGGAAATGTAAGTGTTGAAAAAATTGAAGCAGTCTATCAAGCTGCTAAACAGATGGGCTATCAATTAAATACACAAGCCCAACTACTAAGAACCAATAGAAGCCATAAAATTGCGATCTTATTACCCCAACTGGTTTCTGAAAAATATGCGATCTTCTTTAATGCTTTTAGACAGTCGATCGTTAATTTTCCAGAGATCAGCTACGATCTTTTTTTAACAGATCTTCTTGAGACCACTGAGCGTGATCTGCTACAAAAAATTGCTGCAGGTGGCTATAAGCAAGTAGTCACCGTAAGTTGTCTTAAAGATGCTAAATACTATTTTGACACGTTAAAACTTCCACCTTCACAAATTATCTTTATTTATCACAAACCCCTCAATGCACAACGTTTTTTTACGTTAGATTTTGCACAAGCGGCGGAGTCAATTTGCCAGCAAGTGGCACAAACAGCTGGCAAGGTGGTGGGGATTTTTGGCGATAATCAAGATGAATTAAATAGTCAGGTTTTTGCTAATCAATTGCAAATACGGCTTTCTCAAACTGCACCCGATAAAAAATGTGTCATACTTAGCGCTTCTGATGAAGAGAGTTATAAAATTGCTTTTGACTTCTTTTCTATGGAGCCAGTCCCCGATATCTTTGTCACACAAGATATTGAGAAAGCTCGCTATTTAACACAAGCAAGCTATTTTGGCAGTTCTTCAGATTGTCCTATTATCTTTGCTCTAAGTGATAATATTCCGCCGGTAATAAAAGGGTTATATTGTTTTCCAATGAACTATGCTCAGCTTGGTTTGGAAGTCGCTGAGGCACTATTAATCGCAGAGCCGCATGAGTACAAAAATAATAATGTATCTGTCGCAAATCGAAGTTCATATCTGTATACGGCAACACCAGCAGTAATGAGTGATGATAAATCACAAATTAGTCTTAATTTACTAACGTTGCCAAGCCCTTCAACAACGGCATTAAAAAAACTACTTCCTCATTTTTATCGTCAAACTGGTATCAAGGTGAATTTAGCTATTCATCCTTATGATGAAGTCTATCAAATTTTAAGCCAACTTCATTTACACCCTTATTATGATCTGTTGCGTATTGATATGGCGTGTTTTCCATGGTTTGCTGAGCGAATATTGCGACCATTAGATAAAATTGGTGATGGATTAACTGATTTATTGAGTCACTTTTCCTTACCTACGCAACAAAAATTTGGTTTGGTTAATGATGTCGCTTATGCAATGCCGTTCGATGCTAGCGCTCAATTACTGTTTTATCGTAAAGATCTGTTTGAAGATACTATTTTAAAAAGAATGTATTACGAAAAAACAGGTAATGAATTAACTGTGCCGACAACCTTTGAAGAGTACGATAATGTGACTCAGTTTTTTACTGAGTTGCATCAAGCCGGGCAAGCTCATTGTCCGATGGGAGCTTCAACCACATTAGGAAGTGCGGGATTAATCGCAACTGAATACTTATTACGTTATTACGCTAAAGGTGGGCGTTTAATCGGTAGTGATAATATTCCGCGCTTAGCGATGCCCTTGGCCGCTGAGGTATTAGCAGATTATTTGCATCAGTTGTCGATCACCGAAAATATCAACCATAAATGGTGGAGTGGCTCGGTCAGACAATTTGAGCAAGGTCATCTGGCAATGCTTATCTCTTATATGAATTTATTTAATGATGTCGCACATAGCGATATTTTACCTAAAATTGGTTTTGCTCCCGTTCCGGGTGGTGTACCACAATTAGGGGGTGGGGTACTTGGGGTGTCGCGTTACAGTAGAAAATCATCTTACGCTGAACTGTTTTATCGTTGGCTTTATTCTCCTGTTGTGATGGATCACTTAATTTTATTGGGTGGAAATAGTAACCATGAAAATTTTAGTCATAACCAAGAAATTAGCCACCGTTATCCATGGATGACACTAGCTTATCAGGAAATTAATCAAGGAATACGAGAATCATCAGTGCCGAATGGTAAATTATTTAACTTAAGGCAAGCTGAGATTATTATTGGTCAGGGTATTACTAATGTGATTAATCATATTATGACAATAGAAGAAACGATTGATTATATTAATCAACGTCTGTTGATTGATACTCAGGGTGAACGATGATCTTTGATAAAAAATCAGGGGCTAATAATTCCCCTGATAATTGTCATCTTCAATAACTGGCTGATCGTGATTTAGTGAATTGAATAAAACACATAACGCAAAGCAAATTCTGCAATAATTGCCATGATACCGCCATAGACAAAAATGGACTCCGTTGATTTTTGCTGAGTTTGGCCCATCAAATATTTTACTAAACTATAGCCACACACCAATACAGCCAAAGTTGCTAAGATCCAACTGGTCATACGTAATGGGCCAATGGAGTAATAGACTTCAATAGGTGATAACGGAAAGGTTACCGATGTTTGGCTATAGAGCGTACGAGTTAAATAGTGTTCATAAAAAGGTTGATAGAGTAATCGGCCAATTAAACTAAATGCCATGATCCCCCACAATTGCCATTTCCAACGGATAGGGAAAGGGGCTGATGGTATTTCTATCCCTAATTTATTGCCTATACGCTGCAATATCTTTAGCAGCAAAAAGAATATTGTTGCCCCTAATGTGAGCATCGCGCCAAAAAACATCACATAAGTGTTGTTATCCATCCATGTTAAAATGGAAGTATGGCGATAAATGGATGCCATGCAATAAATGTCAAACAGACCAATCAGAAGGCTTGCACCAAATAGCAGCATCGAAAATTTACTGGTACGCCATAGCCATAAAAAGGTGATCCCTAAACATCCTACAAAAATGGCAGTGACAGCAACTTCGCGACTTAACCAAGCTGAAAAGACATTTCTAATGGCATTCGGAGCATTTAACGGCACGCCTAAGTGAGTAATGGAGGCAATAGAGCCTAAACCGGCTAATCCACAAATCACCAATAAGGTTAGTAACATAAAGCGATAATAGCTTTCAGCACTGAGATAATGTGCAAGACGGCGTGCAAAAAGGCCTGTTATGAGTGTTAAGCCAATAGTGGCATTCATCATAAAGGTGAAAATCAATAATGACCATTCATTCATTTTATTTCTCCTTTATTATTTATAGTGTCATTATTTGCCCCTTGGTGAGGGTTGATCACTAGGTTTGGATGAGTTATTTCAGGAGAAGGCAAACCAGTGACATAATTAACTTCACCATAGCGTTCACGTAGTTCATCAATTGGACCAAATTGAATGGCCCCAAGTGGGCAGGTCGCAACGCAAACAGGCTGTTCACCTTTTTGTTGTAAGTCGATACAAAAATCGCATTTTGACATCTGCTTGGTTTCAGGATCCATTTGCGGTGCGCCATAAGGACAAGACCACGCACAGGCGCCACAACCAACACATTTGTCAGTATCTACCATCACAATGCCATCACCTTCGCGTTTATGCATCGCGGTAGTTGGGCAGTTTTTAACACAAATGGGATCATCGCAATGATTGCAAGAGATAGATAAAGTGTAAGCAAAGACATTATTAATTAATGCACCGTTAGTATTACGGCTATAACCACCACCAGTGATTTCATATACACGGCGAAATTTGCGGCCAACATCGAGGTTATTTTTATCTTTACAAGCAACCTGACACGCCTTGCAGCCCGAACAGCGAGCACTGTCGATATAAAACCCTAGCTGTTTACTGCTTACTGCGGGATAAACGATAAATTTACTCATGCTTTTACTACCTCGACCAATAAAGTTTGGTGAGCATTACCGTGTGCCATTGCGGTGCTACGGGATGAGGTTAAGACGTTGGCACATCCCCCTTGATCGATACCTTGTTTATCTGGTTGCCACCAAGCACCTGCTTGTAAAGCAACGACACCAGGCATAATGCGTTGTGTGAGTTTGACGGGAACTAAGGTGATCCCACGGTCGTTATAGACTTTGACTTTATCGCCTTGTTTGATATTTCTATCTTCGGCATCTAATGGGTTGATCCATAATTCTTGACGTTGTACTTCTTGCAGCCAAGGATTAGCAAATTGTGTTGAGTTTGCGCGGTTACGTCCTTTCCACGTGATGAGTTGTAGTGGAAATTTATCTGTTAACGTATCTTCGGGCCCTTCAATGGCAGGCACATAATGAGAAAGTGCGGGGATCTCGCTATTATTCATCTCATATAAGCGTTTAGAGAAGATCTCAATCTTTCCTGATGGGGTTGGAAATGGATTATTTTCTATATCTTGAATATTTTTCTCAAACGCAACATTTTGGGTATGAGGGCGATGTTTTAGCAGATGACGACGTTTAACCAATAATTCATCAAAGGTAGGAATACCATCTTCAGGACGTTTAATACTGGCATCATTGACTAAATATTCAATCCAGTCGCGATCAGTGGCTTTACCTTCGCTAAATTGTTCACCGACCCCCAGTTTATCAGCCACTTCACATAACCAATCGTAGTCGGTACGACGTTCAAACTCTGGCTCTATCACTTTTTCGGACAGAATAATATAATCGCCATAACTCCATGTGCCTCCAATATTCCAGCGCTCTAAAAAGCTGGTTTCAGGCAGTAAGATATCCGCATATTTGGCGCTAGGTGTTAAATAGAGGTCGCTACAGACGATAAATTCAACTTTTGATTCATCTTCAAGCACTTTAGCGGCATGAAGAATATCGGTATTTTGATTCACCATATAATTACCCGCCATTGAGAAAATCATCTTGATTTCAGTATCAAGTTTCTCGGCATTGAGTAAGCCATTTTGTGGTGTGACCAAATTTTTATCTTCACACGCTTGCACCCAATTGGTGATATTGATTTTTGCTTTAACGGGATTGGTCAATAAACTTGGGCCGGCAATGGTTTTACGTAACTCAGAGTTTAATGCCATGCCATAGCCAGCCGCCCAGCCACCGCGTACACCAACGTTGCCGGTAATAGTCGCTAACAGTGTCGCACCGCGTGCCGTCCGTTCACCACAAATATGACGTTGTGGCCCCCAACCTTGGATTAATGCTGCCGGTTTTGTAGAAGCATATTCACGGGCTAATTGACGAATAGTATCTGCGGGTACTTTAGTGATAGGCTCCGCCCATTCAGGGGTTTTCTTGATCCCGTCTTTCTTCCCCATTAAATAGGCAACTAAAGACTCATTTTCACCAACGCCTTCTGGCATCTGATGCTCATCAAAACCAAGGGTGTATTTGTCGATAAAGGCCTGATCATGCAGGTTTTCACTGACAATGACATACATCATGGCATCCATCATCGCGTTATCAGTGGTCGGTAACAGCGGGATCCACTGGTCAGCTAAAGAAGAGGCAGTATCGGAATAACGTGGATCAACGACAATAAATTTAGTGCCGTTTTTTTTCATTTTTTGGAAGTAATGATTGGAATGCCCAAAAATAGTTTCATTAGGATTATGTCCCCATAGAATAACTAAAGGGGTATTTGCTAATGTATCTAATGTACTTCCGCTAGCGGCTGTACCGTAAGTATAAGGGGTAACGGCAAGGGTGTTACCATTACTCACGGAGTGATAATTCTCCAGAAAGCCGCCAGTTAGGTTAAACAGACGGCGTAGCATATTAGCACCAGAAAAAATGCCACCAGTCACCCCGGTGCTTAAACTGACAAAACGTGAGGCAGGGCCATATTGCTTGGTAATACGTTGCATATTTTGTGCAATAAGCGTCGTAGCTTCTTCCCAAGTGATGCGCTCAAATCGACCTTCACCACGCTTACCTACTCGCTTCATGGGATATTTTAATCGATCAGGATGATAGACAAATTTACGATAACCACGGCCCCGTACACAGGCTCGCATGATAGGCATCTCTTCATCTAAATCGGCGTCAGGTCGAGTGCTAATACGTGTCACTTTGCCATCTTTAACGTGCGCGCGAATATCACATTTTCCGCCACAGTCAAAACTACTACAGGTAGAGACAACACGCTCACTCTCTTTGGCGTCAATCGTTTTTTCAGCTATTGCATGATCTTGTGTTGCCGCCATCGTGTTGGAGGAAAAAAAGGGCAGTGTGACTAATGCCGAACTCGCTTGAATAAAATGGCGACGACTTATATCACCGGAAATTGGCTTAATACTATGATGATCGGACTGATTGCTCATATAAATGCTACCTTAGATATAATAAGCGGAAGCCAATTTACCCGATACTTGATATAAAGATGTGTATGCGTTTTCTAGACTATTGATATGGGGATATCTGGTTTCCGCTGCATTATTATTGAATGCATACCGCGTTGCAGAGCGCCTGAAACAACCTCTGCAAGAGGGATAGTAGAGGATTAATCGCTTTCCAACATGCCAAGATCAGACAATGACATTAGAATTTCGGCCTATTTATTGACAGTGTTAATAGTAAGTTTTATAGCTGTTAACGGGATAGGGTGGCTAAATAGCGAAAGGGGTTAATTCGCCATCTTGCAATGTGATAGTGACCAGATTTGCTCATCAGCAAGAAAGATAAAAAAGTAGGTTTAATGTGAGAAATGTGCCGTTAGAAAGTGTTGATCTCCTTGAGAGAGATGTGATTGCGCTGGGTACAGATTATCTGCCTAATACGCTATTAGAAACGCATCGACATCGACGAGCGCAATTTTTATATCCCGCTACCGGATTGATTGAAGTGAGCACAAATGATGGGGAATGGGTTATCCCTCCCTCTTGTGGTGTGTGGATCCCTCCTCAGACGGGGCATGAAACACGCATGTTAGATGTGAGTACCAGAAGTTTATATATTGAGCCAGCGGCAGCTCCTCGTCAGAGTCAACAGTGTGAAGTGTTAAGAGTGTCACCGCTTTTACGTCAATTACTTCTTGAAGCCGTTGATGTGCCTGCGCAATATGATAAAAAAGGGCGCGATGGTATTTTAATGCAACTTATCTTATATGAGTTAGCGAAAGCAGAACCTTTGCCTTTCTTTGTTCCTATTCCACAGGACAGTAAATTAGCTAAATTATGTCGCGATTTTATTCGTCAGCCCAAAATTGACGCTCTACCTCAGCAGTGGGCCGAGAAATTACATAAAAGTGAACGCTCGTTTAGCCGTTTTTTCCGCCAACAGACGGGAATGGCATTTTCACAATGGCGTCAGCAAGTCTGTCTTTTAAACTCACTCACGCAAATTTTATCAGGGCATAGCATTACCGCTGTGGCTTTTGATTTGGGCTATAACAGCGCTAGCTCTTTTTCTACTATGTTTAAAAAGCAGATGGGACAATCACCTTCTGATTTTGTGAGAAACGCGCCATAACGGCGCGTTTTCTATGAGCTTGAATTAGTGGCTGGGCTTGTTTTCTCTTACCGCATTACGCAAGCAATAAGGGAGTGCAATTAAGCTTATTGTAGTCACAATGGCTGTGGCGATCAGAACGATAGAAAAGGCATATTCAAACGCACTATTAGCCTGTGCGATTAAGAGGGTCGCCGCTGCTTCGGGAAGCTTTTCAGCGACAATAAGTGCTTCATCTAAACTATCATAAACGACACTATTGACGTTAAGCGTATCCGGTAAAGTTAGTTTTAAGGTATAGAGAGTGCTCATTAAACTCCCCATAAATGTCACGCCAATCACGCTACCCAACTCATAGGCGATATCTTCAATAGAAGCGGCCATACCTGCTTGTTTATCGTCGACACTTAGCATAATAGAGGTCGATGCGGTGGTAAAAATAATGCCTAAACCAAAGCCAATCAAAAAGAGGCTACCCATTAGCATTATCGGTGAGTTTGAAATGGCAATTAACCATAAGTTACCCATTAATGTTAGGGCGAATCCGATAATAATTAAGCGCACTGCACCTAAACGCGCTAGCCAAAACCCAGCCAAAGGAGAGGCTAATACTGAGCCGATAGGGATAGGTAAAATCACTAAAGCTGCATTCAATGGTGTAAAGCCGGCGACTAACTGTAAGCGTTGGCTTAGCAGAAATTCAATACCCACGATGATCACCATAGAAAGAGTCGACATTGCCACACCGACACTGAAATAGCGCTTTTTAAATAGGCTAAAATCAATCATTGGATGCGTTTGACGACGTTGGCGCCGCGCAAATAGTGTGAGAAAAATAATGGCAATAAGGGTGGCGATGATCACTTCATTCCATTGTGTATAAGCCTTACCTATCTCTTTTAAGGTATAAATAGCGCTGACTAAGCCAATCAAAATAAGTATTGAGCTTAAATAATCAATTTTATGCTGCCGTTGTCCCGAAAAGTGAGGAATTAGCCAAATCGAGAAAGGAAGCACAAGTAGTACAATAGGGACATTGATCAAAAAGACTGAGCCCCACCAGAAATGGTTTAATAGCAACCCACCAATTAAAGGCCCTAATGCCGCGCCACCAGAAGCAACAGCAGACCAAATACCGATGGCGACGGCACGCTCTTGTGGATGAGTAAATACTTGTCTCACAATAGACAACGTTGCAGGCATGCTCATAGCAGCACCGACGGCCAAGAAACCACGAGAAATAATTAAGCTGGTGGCACTAGGGGAATAAGCCGCACATAATGAGGCGATGGCAAAAAGGGGTAATCCGCTAATAAATAACGTCTTATGACCTATTCTATCAGTAAGCATACCTGCTGCTGGCAACAGCCCTGCGACAATCAGCGGATAGGCATTCATGATCCATAGTTTTTCTGAGGCGCTCGCATTGAGATCATGAGTTAAACGCGGTAGTGCGGTATAAAGTACGGTAACATCAACAACAATTAGAAACAGCATACTTGATACTAAAAGTAAGACTATCCAACGCTTATAATCTTTTATCATATAAAGTCTCAGTGGTTATCTTAGGTGTTATATTTAGCTAGGAATAATAATTTTAAATCCATACGGTCGTATTGAAAAGAGGTTTTTTTAAATGGGACGCCAAAGAACGATTGATAGAGAAAAGTTACTTGAGGCTATTTTTGACATCGTGATGGAGCAAGGGGCTGCCGCTCTGACTATCGATACGGTGGCCAAAAAAATGGGGATTTCTAAAGGTGGTGTCCAATATTGCTTTAATAGTAAAGAAGCGATGATTGATGCCATGTTTGAACATTGGGAAGGAGGATATGAAGCGCGATTTAATCAGGTGGTTGCCAATGATAACTCAGCCAATAATCGCGTTAGAGCACATATTCATGCAACTCATGATCACGATAAGCTCTCTTTTGCCAAAGGAGCCAGCTTAATGGCTGCGTTACTGCAAACGCCAGAATATTTGCAAAGTACTAAAGCGTGGTATCAGCAAAGATTAGCGGGTGTCGATACCACAACAGTAGAGGGGAAACGGGCGAGACTGGCTTTTTTAGCCACCGAGGGGGCTTTCTTGCTACGGTATTTTGGTTTAATGGATATTGATGATAATGAGTGGGAAGAGATTTTTAGCGATATTGATTCTGAACTGGTTACAGTGACTACGAAGTAATTAAACAGCATATTGTTTAAAAGTAACAATATGCTGTTTGGCTTTCGGTGAAATAGCAATATTAGTAATACATCGCGATAAGCTTATCATCCAACTCTTTAACGTCGACGGGAGTATCGAAAATATCTTCGATAATATCGGATTTCATGATCTCTTTAGGTGAGCCATGATAGTAAAGTTGCCCGTTGCGCATGGCTAAAATGTAGTCGGAATACACAGAGGCGAAATTGATATCATGAATGACGATGATAATGGTTTTTCCTAGCTCATCGGCGGCTTTACGCAGTAATTTCATCATAATGACCGCGTGTTTCATATCAAGATTGTTAAGCGGTTCATCAAGCATCACGTATTCAGTATCTTGACATAATACCATTGCAACATAAGTACGCTGGCGTTGCCCACCGGATAATTCATCAAGATAACGGTGACGAAATTCAGTCAAATTAAGAAAATCGAGTGATTCATCAATCACTTTCTTATCTTCTAGCGTTAAGCGTCCTTTACTATAAGGGTAGCGACCAAAACCGACTAACTCTTCAACAGTTAAGCGACTCACAAACTGATTTTCTTGGCGTAGTATGGAAAGGTTTTTGGCTAATACATCACTCTCTGTGGCCGCAACATCCATGCCATTCACACTGACCATACCGCTTTCTGGCATCAGTAGACGGCCTATTACAGAAAGTAAGGTGGATTTACCCGCACCATTGGGTCCGATGATTGAAGTAATACCGCCACGTTGAATGGTTGTTGTAATATTATCGAGCACTGTTGTGTCTTGATAACGTTTTGATATCTTACTGATTTCAATCATATTAAAGTCTTCTTAATACCAAATAAATAAAGAACATACCACCAATAAACTCAATCACAACAGAGAGAGTACCTGTCATTTTTAAGCCATACTCTAAAATCAATTGTCCGCCAATCAGTGCGATAGTGCCTAATAAGAATGCCACAGGCATTAAAAAGCGGTGCTGACTGCTACCACTAATATGATAAGCCAGATTAGCAACAATTAAGCCTAAAAATGTCAACGGCCCTACTAATGCTGTTGATACCGCAACCAGAACAGAGATAAGTAATAGAATATAAGTCGTTTGCTTACGATAATTAATACCAAGATTAATCGCATTCGCCTGACCTAAGGCCATCACATCAAAACTATAACGCATACGCCAAAGTAATACGCCGACGACGACAATAATGGCTAATGCACATAAGATAAGATCAGGAGTGGCTCGAGTAAATGTCGCAAACATACGGCTTTGTAAGACAGAAAACTCATTTGGGTCCATGAGGCGTTGTAATAGCGTTGCACTGCTACGAAATAGGGTGCCTAAAATAATACCAATCATAAGGACTAAATTGATATTAAAGCGTACTGAACTAAATAGCCAACGATATAGAACCACCGAAAATAACACTAATAAGGCCGACTCTAAAAAGAACTTCGTCAGATTGGCCATCCAAGAGGCGGGCATATCCCCTTCAAAAAAGATAAAGAGCGTTTGTAGCAATACAAACAGAGCTTCTAAGCCCATTAATGAAGGAGTAAGAATGCGGTTATTGGCGATAGTCTGAAACAGTATAGTAGAAACGCCTGCCGCAAAGGCGACGATGATCATCGTCAGAATAATATAAGCGCGGTGTGTCAGAATATAAGAGATATTACCGTTTAGGTTGATCGTCATAAACAGCGCAATGGCTAATAATGAGACGCCAAGTAAGAGCCAAATACGCGCCATAGGTGAGAGGCGCACTTTCTTAGGTTGAACAGCGCCAGTATATTTGCTAATCATGGATGAATTAACTTTTTGCATAACGTTGCTGCTTCAGTAGTAAGAAAAGGAAGATCACAGCACCTACCGCCCCTAAAATGACACTTGCGGGGATCTCAAATGGATAACGGATCAGGCGACCAATCACATCACAGAGTAAAACAATGGCTCCACCGCTTAAGCATACCCACGGGATGGTTTTGCGAATATTATCTCCCATCACTAGGCTAACTAAATTTGGCACGATCAAACCAAGGAAAGGTAGAGCACCAACAACAGACACCACCACACCACTAATTAAAGCGATAATAGATAAACCGATAATCATCACTTTACGATAGTTAAGTCCAACGTTGATGGAAAATTCACGTCCCATACCTGCCACGGTAAAGCTATCCGCGACCCAACACGCCATTAATGCAAGGGCACCGACAAGCCATAGCAGCTCATAACGACCTTGTAAGACACTGGAGAAGTCTCCGCTAGTCCACGCATCTAGTGATTGTAGTAAATCAAAATAGACGGCAAGAAAGATGGTTAGAGCACCTATCACTGCACTTAGCATAATACCGACAAGTGGCACGATTAATGCGGTCTTTAAGGCAATTCTCTGTAGCAACAACATAAATAACACAGTGCCTAAAAGTGCAAAAACAGTGGCTACCATCATTTTGGTGAAAATGCCTGCCGCGGGGAAAAGCAACATCACGACTAATAAACCGAGACTGGCTGATTGTGTTGTACCTGCAAGAGAAGGCTCAACAAAGCGGTTTTGCGTGAGCAGTTGCATGATTAAACCAGCAACACTAATTGCGCCCCCAGCAAGTAATAATGACAGGGTTCTTGGTACGCGACTAATAAAGAAGATATCGCGCATATCGGGATCAGTAAAAAGCGAAGCAGGAGTGATATCTCCTGCGCCGATAAATAGACTGATCATTGAGAGGATAGCGATAAGTCCTATCCCCAATGATAAATGGAACGTTTTCATTCAGTTACTTTATTTTTTTTGATCCAACGCCTGATTAATTGTATCCATTAAGCGAGAGTAAGTTTGTATCCCACCTGAGATATAAATCGAGCTGGCATCAAGATAGATAATTTGGTCTTTATTCCATGCATTAACCTTTCTAACTAGGGCATTATCAAGCACTTGTTTTGCAGGTTGTGAATCTTCACGACCAATTGCTGCATCACGGTCAATGACAAACATCCAGTCTGGATTAAGTTTTAGCAGTAGTTCTGAGTTAACAATATTACCGTGAGAGCCTGGGCTATCGAAAGTATATGCAGGTTCAAAGCCCAATACATCGTAGATAAAACCAAAGCGAGAGCCTGGGCCATAAGCGGAAATTTTACCGCCACTGACTAATACGACCATTGCTTTACCCGCATCTGGGGTTTTTGCTTTTACCGTATCAATTTTGCTATTGAAGTCAGCTAATAATTTTTTAGCTTGTTCTTCTTTACCAAAAATTTGACCTAAAGTCGTTGTACGCTCAGTGAGGCTGTCAATAAAGCGTGTGCTGTCGATATCCATAGAAATGGATGGTGCGATTTCACTTAATTTGGCATATGCATCGCGAGCACGACTACCCGTTAAAATCAGATCAGGGGCAGTAGTACTGAGTTTTTCGTAGTTTGGTTCAAACAGGCCACCTTCGTTGATGTACTCATTTTCGTTGGTGTATTTCTCTAGAAATTTAGGTAAGTGGACGTTTGTTTGTGGTAGGCCAACAACAGGTACGCCAAGAGCATCAATAATATCAAGTGTTTCCATGTTCATCACAACCACTTTTTGTGGGTGAGCAGGGATCTCAGTGGTGCCTTGAGCATGTTCGATAGTGAGAGTTTGTTTCTCTGTGGATTGCGTTGTTGAGGTATCTTGTGCGTTATCACAACCTGCGATAACCAGAGAAGACAGCAATAAGAACAGTGGGCTTAATGATTTTTTAAACATTCTCTTTCCCATATTGTTGCGATATGAAATAGCACAGTTTACTAGCTGTGACCTAATAATGAGCTTCACAAAGGAAACAATGATTATACCAAAAAACTAAAGAGTAATGATACTAATTCACATTCTCACAATAATAAAGGATTAACTTATATTATTGTGCTGAATCTTTGCATCAGATCATGTGAAGAGAAGAATGGACAAATTTTGTAACGCGAAACAATGCTAAAGATTTTTTGCTTAATTTGTGAAGAGGGTCAATACACTAGGTCAATCAGAGACAATTATGTGTCAGTAAAAAATATCGTTAGTGAGTATCATTGCGTATACTTTATTCAATCAGAAACAATCTTAATTGCTAAATTTTACTTTAATTCTGTACTGACATCTTAATCAATGCACATGAGAAAGTAGCATTATCTCTAGGGCAGAGTGTGGCCAATTTGAGAGGGTTTTATGCAAAAGAAATATATTTATCTATTTTGTTCTGCTGGCATGTCAACATCTCTGTTAGTGACAAAAATGCGTGCACAAGCAGAAAAATATGATGTACCCGTTATTATTGAAGCTTTTCCAGAAACATTAGCAGAGCAAAAAGGCCAAGAAGCGGATGTCGTTTTATTGGGGCCACAAATTGGTTGGATGCTCGCTGATATTCAAAAATTATTACCCAATAAACCTGTCGAAGTCATTGATTCATTGTTATATGGGAAAGTGGATGGATTAGGTGTATTAAAAGCAGCAGTAGCCGCCATTAAGAAAGCATCAGCAACAACTAATTAATTTTTTTATTGTTATTTTTATTTATTCCAGTCAAAGAGTGAATTTTTCAGCTAGCCGAGCAATTAGCGGCATTTTAAGGGTATTTTTCTATGAGTAAAGTCATTGGTTCACTTGAAAAGGTACTCCTTCCTTTTGCGGTTAAAATTGGAAAGCAACCTCATGTTAATGCGATAAAAAATGGTTTTATCCGTTTAATGCCATTAACACTTGCCGGGGCAATGTTTGTACTTATCAATAATGTTTTTCTCAGTTTTGGTGAGGGCTCCTTTTTTTACTCTCTTGGTATTCGTTTAGATGCCTCAACAATTGAAACACTTAATGGTTTCAAAGCCATAGGTGGTAATGTCTATAACGGTACGTTGGGAATAATGTCATTGATGGCGCCGTTCTTTATTGGTATGGCGTTGGCGGAAGAGAGAAAAGTCGACCCTATTGCGGCGGGATTACTTTCTATCGCCGCCTTTATGACGGTAACACCTTATGACGCTGGTGGCGCTTATGCTGTGGGGGCGAACTGGTTAGGAGGTGCCAATATTATCTCAGGGATTATTATTGGCCTTGTGGTTGCCGAAATGTTTACCTTTATAGTGCGTCGTAATTGGGTTATCCGTTTGCCCGATAGTGTACCTGCCTCCGTTTCGCGCTCTTTTTCTGCCTTAATTCCTGGTTTTATTATTTTATCAATTATGGGAATTATCTCTTGGGGATTAGCGCATTACGGTACACATTTCCATCAAATCATTTTAGATTCTATTTCAACGCCATTGGCTTCGTTAGGATCAGTTGTTGGGTGGGCTTACGTTATTTTTACCTCTTTGCTGTGGTTCTTTGGTATTCATGGTTCACTGGCGCTGGCGGCACTTGATAGCGGTATTATGACACCTTGGGCATTAGAAAACGTCTCTATTTATACCGAGTATGGTTCAGTTGAGGCGGCACTTGCTGCAGGCAAAACGTTCCATCTTTGGGCAAAACCGATGCTAGATTCGTTTATCTTCTTAGGAGGAACAGGGGCGACGTTAGGTCTGATATTAGCTATCTTTATTGCATCGCGTCGAGCAGATCACCGTCAAGTGGCGAAGTTAGCATTACCTGCGGGTCTATTCCAAATTAATGAACCTATTATTTTTGGTTTACCTGTGATTATGAATCCAGTGATGTTTATTCCTTTTATTCTTATTCAGCCAATCCTTGCTGCTATTACCGTAACCGCTTATTACCTTGGGATTATTCCGCCGGTCACAAATATTGCACCTTGGACGATGCCAACAGGGTTAGGGGCATTTTTTAATACCAATGGCAGTATTGCCGCACTGTTATTAGCACTCTTTAACTTAGCTGTTGCAACACTGATTTATCTGCCTTTTGTGATTATTTCGAATAAAGCACAAACCGAAATTGATAAAGAAGAAAGTGAAGAAGATATTGCTAATGCATTGAAATTTTAACGAATAGACAATGGCTGTGCAGCGCTTATTTTGCACAGCTAAGCACCAAAGAGGGGGAATGATGTTAGATATTGAGAATTGCGTTGATAGCTCAGCGACAGATGATGAATTTGAAGAAATTATCATGGGGTTAATTATTAATTCAGGGCAAGCACGAAGTATCGCTTATGCAGCGTTAAAAAAAGCGAAGCAAGGTGATTTTGCACAAGCCAAGAAAATGATGGAACAATCTCGAGCAGCATTAAATGAAGCTCATAAAATACAGACCCGCTTAATTGGTGATGATCAAGGATTGGGTAAAACGAAAGTGAGCTTGGTACTGGTGCATGCTCAAGATCATTTAATGACATCTATGTTAGCCAGAGAGCTTGTCACAGAGCTTATCGAGTTACATGAAAAAATAAAGTAAGGCGAATGATGATGCACTCATTAAAAGCGCAAGCTGAAATACGCATGGTATATGAAAACCAATTATTTAATGGTAAGAATTTTCATGTGTTTATTTATAACAAAACAGAAAGCGTCAGTGGGTTGCATCAGCATGATTATTATGAATTTACTATTGTTTTAACAGGGCGCTATTATCAAGAAATTAACGGTAAAAAGGTGTTATTAGAGCGTGGTGATTTTGTCTTTATTCCTATTGGCTCGCATCATCAAAGTTTTTATGACTTTGGTGTAACTCGTATTTTAAATGTGGGAATAAGCAAAGCTTTTTTTGATAAACATTATCTTCCTTTATTGCCCGCTTATTTTGTTGCTTCTCAAGTTTATGCATTAAAAAATGAGTTTCTTTCTTATATTGAATCCGTGATTAGCTCATTAAATTTCAGACATACAGAATTTAATGAATTTATTGAAATTGTCACCTTTAATGTGGTGAATAGATTACGACATTATAGAGATGATGGTATTGAAGATGATATTCCCTTATGGCTAAAAGACGCCATTGATGGAATGCATGATAAAAGCCGATTTGGGGAAAATGCATTGGCAAATATGGTGCAATTATCTGGAAAATCGCAAGAGTATTTAACTCGAGCAACTCGCCGTTATTATGATAAAACGCCGATGCAAATTATTCATGATATTCGAATTAATTTTGCTAAAAAACAATTAGAAATTACGAATTACTCCGTCACCGATATTGCTTTTGATGCAGGTTATAGTAGCCCGAGCTTATTTATTAAGACTTTTAAGAAGATAACATCGCTCACACCAAATAGTTATAGAAAGAATTTATACAGTATTAAAGAGACTAACTAATTTATAATTAAGCGTAAAAAGTAATCAATAATATCAATTGATTTTTATTAAATAGAGAGAGAAAGAAGAAAATAACGTTATTTTCTTTAGGGATTTTTACGCCTTAATTTTGCCATTAATAGACAAATAACAGCATGATTGTGCTGTATGGGAGTATTTTATGAGTCATAAGTTAAAAGTGGTCACCATTGGTGGAGGAAGTAGTTATACACCTGAATTATTAGAAGGATTTATTAAACGTTATCATGAATTGCCGATCACGGAATTATGGTTGGTTGATGTTGAAGAAGGCAAAGAAAAACTGGATATTATTTTTGCGCTTTGCCAGCGTATGATAAAAAAAGCGGGTATCCCTTTAACCATTTATAAAACACTTGATCGTCGTGAGGCATTAAAAGAGGCTGATTTCGTCACTACACAGTTGCGAGTTGGTCAATTAAAAGCAAGAGAATTGGATGAAGCCATTCCGTTAAGCCATGGTTATTTAGGCCAAGAGACCAATGGTGCCGGTGGGCTATTTAAAGGATTACGTACTATTCCGGTTATTTTTGACATTATTAAAGATGTTGAAGAAATTTGCCCTAATGCGTGGATCATAAACTTTACTAACCCTGCAGGTATGGTGACGGAAGCGGTTTATCGCCATACCAATTTTAAGAGATTTATTGGTGTTTGTAATATTCCTATCGGTATGAAAATGTTTATTACTGATGTGCTTAAGCTAACGGAGCAAGATACGCTTTCTATTGATCTGTTTGGCTTAAATCATATGGTGTTTATTAAAGATGTGATTGTTAACGGTCAATCCCGTTTCCCTGAATTATTAGAAGGAGTTGCTTCGGGGACGTTAACCGCAGGATCGGTGAAAAATATTTTTGATTTACCTTTTAGTGAGGGGCTAATTCGTTCTCTTAATCTGTTGCCATGCTCTTATTTACTCTACTACTTTAAACAAAAAGAGATGTTAGCCATTGAAATGGGGGAATACTATAAAGGTGGTGCTAGGGCTAAGGTTGTTCAGCAAGTCGAAAAACAACTGTTTGAATTGTATAAAGATCCACATTTAAATATTAAACCTAAAGAGTTGGAATTACGTGGAGGGGCTTATTATTCTGATGCTGCTTGTGAAGTGATTAATGCGATTTATAACGATAAACAGGCGGAACATTACGTCAATATTCCTCATTACGGTCATATTGATAATATCCCTGCAGACTGGGCAATTGAAGTGACGGCTATTTTAGGTAAAGACGGAGCCAAACCACATCCACGTTTAACCCATTTTGATGAAAAAGTGCTGGGGCTTATTCATACTATCAAAGGGTTTGAGATCGCAGCCAGTCAAGCGGCTATTAGTGGTGAGTTTAATGATGCATTACTTGCGATGAATTTAACGCCGCTGGTACTTTCCGATAAAGATGCTGAAGTACTGACTCGTGAGATGTTATTAGCACACAAAGCGCATTTACCTAATTTTGCTCATGCGATTGCACAATTAGCAGCATCAAACTAAGTGATTTAGACTCAATAAATCATAAAAAGGAGACAGAATGGCACACTTGTTAATTGTCAATGCCGATGATTTTGGGCTGAGTAGAGGGCAAAATTATGGCATTGTTGAATGTCATCGTCATGGCATAGTGACATCAACGACGGCGTTGGTGAATGCTGAAGGTATTGAGCATGCGGCACAATTATGCAAGGAGCTACCTCATCTCGGTGTCGGGCTCCATTTTACATTGACTATGGGACAGCCGCTGTCTCCTATCCCTTCTTTAACGCGTAATGGGGTGTTAGGTAAATGGCTATGGCAAATGGCAGAGCAAGAGCAGTTACCTTTAGATGAGATACGAGTGGAGCTTAATGCACAATATCAGCGCTTTGTTGAGTTGTTTGGTTGTCCCCCCGACCATATAGACAGCCATCATCACGTGCATATGTTTAAACAAATTTTCCCCATCGTGGCAGAGTTTGCACAACAAAAAGCATTACCGATACGTGTTGATAGACTGTTGGCACAAAAAGAAAATCTTAATACTCAAGGGGTTATTAGTAGTGATGGTTTTGATAGTCAATTCTATGGTGATGAAATCAGCCAAGCCTTGTTTTTAAAGACACTGGATGACGCTAAAGCACGTGGTGAACAATCACTTGAAGTGATGACACATCCTGCTTTTATTGATAATCCTTTACGTGTGAGTGGTTACTGTTTCCAACGTTTAACGGAATTAGAGGTGTTGACGCAATCATCGTTAAAACAAGCGATTGCTGAGCGTGGATATCAATTAGGTACTTATCAAGATTTAATTTAATAATATTATCTCGTATTTTAAAAATATCCCAGAGTGTGTCTGTGAAATAATTTGCCTCTGTTATTGATAATGACAGAGGCTTTTTTTATAATTTAATTAAATCAATAATTAGAAGCTATAACCAATATTTGCAATAAAGCCATCAATAATTAATTTATTATCACTTAATTTATTCATTTTATAACGGCTGTTTTCATAGCCAACGGAAACAGAAAGCATATCGATAGGGTTAATGGTAACACCGGCTCCCCAGCTAAAAGCATTTTTCTTGATTATACTTTCAGGTACTTGTCTAGTATCTAAACCTTTAAATTCGATTTGAGCCATACCTGCCACACCATATACACTAATATAGTCATTGAGGCGCAAGGTTGGCCCCGCCATCACTGAATAATAGCGGGCATCAACATCTTTTATTAATTGTTTTAAAGGCTTATTTAAATCATATTCATTTTGCGCATAGGTAGCAATTGCCATAATACCTAGCTGTTGATTGAATTCTTGACGTATAGAGAGATTACCACCGCGCATAATGCCTGATTGGCCGGCAATTTTTATTTGTGCATAACCTGCAGAAATTGTTGTTTTATCTAATGAGGTATTTTCATGTGCTTGAACGGTAGAAATAGAAAATATTCCACTGATAAATAATGCTGATAATAGTTGTTTTTTCATTTTTAATATCCCATTTGCTTACTATTTAGAATGGTGAATTATAGTAATGACAATTGTTTAAATTGGAATAAAAAAAGATAAATGAGATAAAATAGGTTTTTTTTATATAAAAATAATAATTTATTGGCGTGTTTGTTTTTATAAATAAATAGCGTTTATATCAATATAAAACGCTATTTTTTATTTTATTTAATACCTTAGTTATTTATTTGTTGTTAGGTTATCTTGCTTATTAGTCGTATTAGTTGTAGCTGTCATCGTTGAGGTAGAGTGAGTTGCGACAGCGGTCGCTGAAGTATTATTGATAGAAGGCGTTGTATTGATATCAAAACATCCTCTTAACCATGAGACTAAGGCAATTAAAACCAATAATAATACCAGTAACCAACGTAACCAACGGTGGCGAGTTTTTGGTGATATTTTTGCAAGCGCCGCTCCGGCAGCTGCTGCACTAGAGCCAGCAGTGACTTGTGCAACAGTCGGCGCTAAAGGTGTGGTACGAGGCCACCAAGTAATAATGGGTTTTCCATTAATGATATAGATGCTCTCTGCATCGGGTAGGGTTGAGGCGGTATCAAGCAGATGGCGCTCTTCATCGGTAATGCGTTGCTGTGAAGCAAGTAATGCCGTTTGCTCTTTAAGATTTTTTAAATCATCATCGAGAGCATCTCTTATCTCTTGGCGTTGTTGCTCTGACAATGCATTTAATGCCACTGGCTGACCGGATATTTCACCATACCATTCAATAGTATCTTCTGCAGTTTTTTGCGGGGTTGCAAATAAGGTGTGATATTTGGCAGGAAAGTGTTGTATCAGTAACTGTATTAATTGCTGTTGATGAGCTAAGGCAAAATCAGCACGAGTGGTATTGGTTGTTAATCGTGAAATGAGATCCATATGAGAGTGCCTTTATTGATAGCGAAAAGAAAATTATCAATCAACATGACTATCTAATCACTATAGCGCTTTTGTGTGCAAGAAGAAATCAAGGCCGCTATTTTTTATCCTTAATAAGAACACTATTTGGGCGACGTAATAGCGGTTATTAAGCTATCTGCGCAAATTGTTTCTAGATCTTCTCTATCGTCAGTATTAGCCTAAATTCTGTTTGCTTGGTATCCATTTTACACCTTACGATAACGCGTTTCGGTAAAAATCGATGTGAGTCAACGAAAGCCAGCTTGCCTTTGGAGAGCTAAAAATCATTGATATAGCACATGGAGGATCTCGAAACTAAAAGGTAAGGTGGCTGACGAAGACACACAATCCCCTTCTTTTTCTCGTTTAGGGAATTTTTACCTCTCTTATGTTGATACAACAGCAGGTTTTTGATGACAAATAAAATCGATAATAACCAATTACTTCATGATGTGACCCGTTACTGGAATATCCGCGCTGAAAGCTATAGTGCTGCCAACCAGCAAGAGTTATTAAGTGAAAAACAGCAAAAATGGCGTCAGTTATTGTTAAGCCATGTCAAAGAAGGGGAGACATTAAAGGTTCTTGATATCGGTACGGGGCCGGGATTCTTTGCTATTTTATTAGCGTTGTCGGGCCACCAAGTCACTGCAATTGACGCCACGCCAGGGATGTTGCTTGAGGCTAAAAATAACGCCAGCCAACATAATGTTTCTATTAACTTTGTTTGTGGTGATGTGCAAGATCTTCCCTTTGGCGATGAACAATTTGATTTGGTCGTCAGCCGTAATGTGACATGGAATTTAAAATCACCCTGTGAGGCTTATCAAGAGTGGTTTCGCGTATTAAAACCTGGGGGAAGCTTAATTAATTTTGATGCCAATTGGTATTTACATCTGTTTGATGATGAATATTGGCAAGGTTTTCTTGCTGATAGAGAGCGAGCGGCGCAAAAGCAAGTTGCTGATCACTATGTTAATACTGATACAAAAGAGATGGAAAGAATTGCTCGCCAATTACCATTAAGCCAAGTTAAGCGTCCACAGTGGGATATTAATACACTACTAGATATCGGTTTTATTCGTTATAGCGTGGATATTCGTATTGGTGATCACGTTTGGGATGAAGAAGAAAAAATTAATTACGGCTCAACCCCTATGTTTATGATCCATGCTCAGAAAAATAATCGATGAGAATGATAAAAGGAAAATAATGTGAAACCTCTATTTACAGTTATTCCTACACTATTATTAACATTGGCGTGCGTATTTCCTGCTTTTGCCAATCAAAGTAATAATATATTGGATTATGCCAGTACAAAAGATATCCGTGATATTAACCCCCATCTTTATTCCGGTGAAATGGCCGCACAAAACATGGTATTTGAACCTTTGGTTTTAAATACCGATAAGGGGGTTGCACCTTATTTAGCACAACGCTGGGAAATTTCTCCTGATGGTAAAAGTTATACCTTTTTCTTGCGCCAAGACGTTACATTTAGTGATGGCGAACCTTTTAATGCGCAAGCGGTAAAACTTAATATTGAGGCTGTATTAGATAATTATCAGCGTCATGCATGGCTAGAATTGGTACGTCAAATCGACAGTGTCGAGGTTATCGATCAGTATACTGTTAAGCTAAATTTAAAAAATCCCTATTATCCAACCTTAACTGAACTTGGCTTAACTCGCCCATTTCGTTTTATTTCACCTAAATCATTTATTAACGGTAAAACTAAAACAGGGGTGAGTCATTATATTGGTACGGGGCCTTGGGTGCTCACGGAACATAAGAAAGATCAATATGCTGAATTTAAGGTTAACCCTCATTATTGGGGGCAAAAACCAGCATTAACTGGGGTGATGTGGCGAGTGATCCCCGATAGACAGACAATGCTATTATCCTTACAAAAAGGAGATATTCAGCTAATTTTTGGTGCAGATGGCGACATGTTAGATATGGACTCTTTTGACGCATTAATGGCATCTGATAAATTTAAAACACAAATGAGTGCACCTATTGCTTCTCGTGCTATTGTGCTCAACAGTAGTCGCCCTATTACTTCAAGCCAAAAAGTACGCCAAGCATTAGAGTATGCCGTTGATAAAGAAGGGATTGCTCAAGGTATTTTAGCGGGAAGTGAAAAAGTCGCTGATACATTAATGGCAAGAAGTGTACCTTATTGCGATTTTGATTCACCAACTTATATTTATCAACCGGAAAAAGCTGCCTCGTTATTAGAAGAGGAAGGCTGGCTATTACCTGCGGGTAAAACAGTGCGTGAAAAACAGGGAAAACCGTTGCAGTTATTGCTCTCTTATAATGTGAATAATGCGGTTGAAAAAGAGATAGCCGAACTATTGCAAGATGATTTTAAGAAAATTGGCGTGGCACTGACGGTATTAGGGGAAGAGAAACAGGCCTTTTTAGATAGACAGAAAAGTGGTGATTTCGATTTACAGTATTCTCTTTCGTGGGGAACACCTTACGATCCCGCCTCTTTTGTCTCATCCTTTAGAATTCCAGCTCATGCTGATTACCAGGGACAGAAAGGGTTAGCCAATAAAGCACAATTAGATGCGATGATTGGCGAGTTGTTGATTACGCCAGATGAACATCGCCGTCAGACATTATATCAACGCTTATTTACCTCATTAGCGGAGCAAGCCGTCTATATACCATTAACCTATTCGCGTACTAAAGCGATTTACCGTAGTGAATTGGAAAACGTTGGTTTTAATCCATCTCAATATGAAATACCTTTTGAAAAGATGCGTTTTAAAGCCGAATAACCGATTAATTTAAGAGGTTACTTCAATATGGCACTGATCCGGTGCCATATTGGTTAAAGCAGATGTTACGTTATCTATGTTGGCGCCTATTGGCGATATTGCCGCTAGTATTGATTATTTCGTTTATTGCCTTTGTTTTGCTGAATTTAGCACCGTCTGATCCGGCAGAAGTGGCTTTGCGTGTTAACGAAATTGTACCGACGCCCGAAGCGATTGAAGGTATGCGCCGTGAGCTTGGTTTAGATAAGCCTTTTTTCACACGCTACTTTTTATGGCTTGTAGCGGGATTTCAACTGGATTTTGGCACCTCTTTTTTGACCCGAAAACCGGTGATACAAGAGATGTTAACTGCTCTCCCCCCCACGCTTTGGTTAGCGGCTACCGCATTATTATTTACGCTTATTATCGCGTTACCTTTAGCCTTATGGTGTGTGGCAAAACCACATAGCTTGATAGACAAAAGTATTCGGCTGATTGTTTTTGTGTTAACCGCAATTCCTAATTATTGGTTAGGGTTGTTGTTAATTTGGGCGGTGGCGGTTCATTTAGATTGGTTACCTGTCAGTGGTATGTTGACACCACAATCGGTCATTTTACCGGCATTTGCACTCTCTTTAGGTTATATCGGCACTTATTTACGTTTGTTACGGGGCGCAATGCTTAATCAATGGCATCAGCCTTATGTATTTTATGCCCGAACAAGAGGATTACCTGATAAGCTGATTTTGCGTCGCCATATATTACGTAATTCACTCGCTTCTGCGCTGACGGCGCTAGGAATGAGTATTCCGAAACTTATCGCGGGCACGGTCGTGATCGAGAATATTTTTGCATGGCCTGGGGTGGGGCGACTGTGTATTAGTGCCATATTTGGACGCGATTATCCGATGATACAAGCTTATATTTTAATGATGTCATTGTTATTTCTCTTTTTTAACTTTCTGATAGATATCATTCAGATGAAAGTCGATCCTCGTCTAAGGCGGTAACAATGTGGCGGTTATTCTGGCAACGACTTGCGCAAGATAAAAGTGCACAACTCTGTTTATTGGTGATGGTTATTATTACCATCGCCGGAATAGGCGCACCTTGGTTTGCACCTCATGATCCCACTTTAACATCGATACGCTTAAAATTTCAGCCAATCAGCTTTCACTATCCACTGGGTACAGATAATTTAGGGCGTTGTGTGTTTTCACGTTTACTCTTTGGTATTCGAACCACCGTTTTTTATGCCATATATGCGATGGGTATAACACTGCTGATCGGTTGGCTAATGGGGATGTTGGCGGGCTATTTTCACGGTAAAACGGATACAGTGATTATGCGTTTATGTGATGTGGTATTGTCATTTCCTGCGGAAATTATGATCTTAGCCTTAGTGGGCATAATGGGGCCTGGAATAGGTAACATCTTGATTGCGGTGATCTTGGTTAAATGGGCTTGGTACGCCAGAATGATACGAGGCATTGTTCGACAATATTCACATCGTCACTATATTGCTTATGCTCAAGTGATTGGCGCACCACCAACACATATTTTACGACGCCATTTATTACCCGTGACATTAGCTGAAACTATCGTTTTAGCCTCAAGTGATATTGGTAGTGTTATTTTAATGATCTCTGCTCTTTCATTTCTGGGGTTAGGGGTACAGCCACCCACCCCAGAATGGGGTAATATGCTGAGTGAAGCAAAAAATGTCATGGTATTACATCCCGAACAAATGCTACCTGCGGGGATAGCGATTACGGTTGTTGTTACTGCATTTAACTTTTGGGGCGATTTTTTACGCGATGTGTTCGACCCCGATAATCGTCAATCAGTCGGGGATAAATATGAACAATTTACTGACGCTTAATCAAGTCTCAATCTATGATCCTCACAGCGAAAAAAAGCGGGTAGATAATCTCTCCTTTAGCCTTAAACAGGGGCGAACGTTAGCTATTGTCGGTGAGAGTGGTAGTGGTAAAAGCTTAATCAGTAAAGCCATTATTGGCTTACTTCCAAGTACACTTGCACTATCGGGAGAAATTTTTTTTGATGAAAAGCCCCTTCATTTATATTCAGAGCAACAACGGCGTGCCCTATTAGGGACATCGCTAGGTATGATTGTGCAAAACGGCATGAGTGCTTTTGATCCGTTGATAAAAATAGGCAAGCAAGTTAGCCAAACTTTAATTTACCATTTTTCTTATACTAAATTACAAGCATTCAATGCCACTAAACAAGCATTGGATGAGGTGTTTGAGCATCAATCTTTAATGATTATGCAGGCATTTCCTCACCAATTAAGTGGGGGGCAATTACAACGTGTGATGATTGCCATGGCTTTGGCGTTATCACCAAGGTTATTAATTGCTGATGAACCTACTACCGCATTAGACGCTCCCTTGCGCAGAGAAATATTACAGCTATTGCAACGTATCACGATATCTAAAAACACCACCTTAATTTTTATCTCCCATGATCTAGGATTAGTCAGTCAGATTGCTGATGATATTTTAGTGATGAAAGAGGGAAAATTAATCGAGTTTGGTGACAAAAACAGCGTATTAGATACACCTAAGCAAGCCTATACCCGTTATTTAATTGAGGCTAGAGCTAAGCTTTCCCAACGTTTTGCACAGGTGCTTTATGCTCGGTGATCAGCATGAAACGGCGATAAACAACAAGAGGATCGAATGCTATTACGAGTAGACAACGTCAGTAAATATTATTATCAAAAAGGGGCGCGCTTTTTTAAAGAAAAAGTGACTATTCTCGATGCGCTCTCTTTTAATATACAAAAGGGTGAAGCTTTCGGGTTAGTTGGAGAAAGTGGCAGTGGAAAAAGTACCCTTGCACGGTTAATCAGTGGCTTAGAATTACCTGATCAAGGGGCTATTTATTTAAATGATAAGCCAGTGACGAAACGATGTTATCGACAAGGTGTAATAAGTATTGTGTTTCAGGATCATATCGCTTCAGTCAATCCGACTTTTACAGTGGGTGAAATGATTGCTGAACCTATTAAACTGATTAATCCGACTCTCCGTCATAACGAGTTAGAAACAATTATTTTTTCTTTTTTAGAGAAGGTGCAATTACCTAAAAGTTGTTATCAGCGTTATATTTTTGAATTGTCTGGTGGGCAAGCTCAACGAGTTTGCTTATGTCGTGCGTTAGCATCTTACCCACAACTAATTATTTTAGATGAGGCAATAAGCTCTCTCGATATACCTACACAAGTTGAAATATTGGATTTATTAAAATTATTAAAAGAGGAACTCCAATTATCCTATCTTTTTATTAGTCATGATATTCAAACAGTGACTTATTTTTGCGATAAAGTCATGTTTATTTTACAAGGTCAACAAATTGAATTATGCGAGATAAATAAATTAAGTACTGTTACTCATCCTTATGCTAAAAAATTAATTCAATCTGTTATTTAATCAACAAGCAATAATGTATTATCGCATCATTGCTTGCTGTATTTACTCTATTTAGAGATTATTCATTAAATGCGTTTGAATAGCGTTGGCATCATTTGCAGCATTAAAATCAATACCAAAATTCAGTGTCCCATCTTTAAGTTCAATACTACGAGGTGACGCTTTAGAGCAGGTAATATTCTGTATTTTCTCTTTTACGGTTTCTTGTGCTATTTTCGAGCTTTCACAGGTATTAATGACACCTTTTAACCCTTCACTGCAATAACCATCAATACCTGTTGTTTTTAGATCCTCAACAGTAAATGCCGACCAATCAAACGCAACTTTTATATTAGCATCACAGCTTTTATTTAAGTCTACAACACGGGATTGAATATTTTCTTCAAATTTCTGTTGTAATTCTCTTTCTACCAGTGTGGCTGAAAAAGCCGAAGAAGTGATAAGAAGTAAAGAAAGACTGATAGCAATATTTTTCAACATAATTTAATACTCCAAAAATGAATATATAACTAAAGATTAGTCTATTAAAAATAAATGATTGAATATGATAAAAATAGAAAAATGGTTATTTTTAATATATTACTCTTTTTAAAAATAAATTTTACTATTAGTTAGGTATATTTTAATAACATCCTATATTGATAGTGATATTAATATGTTAACTACGGTTTTTATTCTCATTGATAGCTAAATGTTCGTTTGTTTTATAACGAACATAATCGTTTCAGTTCGCTATTAAAATGGTGAACAAAGTGAAATAAATAAATTTCTTTCTAAATCAATGTATTAAATTATTGATGTAGATCTGCATCACAAACCAATCCTATTGTGATTGTTTTTTCTCCATGCTCGAATTAACTTGCTAACTCGAAGTAGCAAAAATTAGCATAGCGTTAGCAAATGATGAGGGTTCGCATGGAACAACAATATTTTATTGGCGTTGATGTTGGCTCAGCCAGTGTCCGTGCAGCAGTATTTGATAGCTTTGGAAAGCGTCTGGGCTTTTCAGTGCGTCCAATTGCACAATTTCGCCCGAAAACGGATTTTGTCGAGCAATCTTCCGCTGATATTTGGCAACAAGTATGCACCACTGTAAAAGAGTCGGTGAAATTATCAGCCATCGATCCTCTCCATGTGAAGTCTATTGGTTTTGATGCCACCTGCTCTTTAGTGGCCGTTGGTAAAGAAGGGCAAGCACTTTCGGTTTCACCCAGTAATAAACCTGAGCAGGATATTATTATGTGGATGGATCACCGGGCAGTACAAGAAACAGTGACCATTAATCTGACTAACGATCCCGTTTTGCGGTATGTCGGGGGCGAAGTGAGCATTGAAATGGAATTGCCTAAAATTCTATGGTTAAAAAATCACTATCCGGAGCGTTATAAACATGTCTGGCGATTCTTTGACTTAGCTGATTTTTTAGTGTGGAAAGCAACCACTGCTGATGTTGCCAGTATCTGTACATTAACGTGTAAATGGAACTATTTGGCACACCAAGGGCATTTTAGTGAAAGCTTGTTAGCTGATGTAGGTTTGGATGAATTATTAGAAAAAGTACCACAAACCATTTTGGCTTTAGGTGAATCGGCCGGATGTTTAACGACCTCTGTGGCTGAGGCTTTTGGATTACATACTGGCGTCATAGTTGCTAGTGGCATTATTGATGCTCATGCGGGTGGGTTGGCGTTAACCGCATCACAACCTGAGGGAAGTTTGGCCATTATCAGTGGTACATCTAACTGCCATATGATTGTCAGCCAATACCCGATTATGGTGCCCGGGGTGTGGGGGCCTTACTTTGGCGCAATGTTACCAGAGTTATGGCTAAACGAAGGGGGGCAAAGTGCTGCCGGTGCGCTCGTTGAATGGTCTATCCGCCGCCATGAGTCATGGGCTGAGTTAGAACAAGAAGCGAAAGAAAAAAGTGTTAGTTACTATACCTTATTAAACCAAGCCGTCGCTGAATTGGAAGAAAATGAACCTTATCCAACAGCACAATTTCATGTTTTAGCTGACCATCATGGCAATCGCTCTCCACGTGCTAATCCTGCCGCCAAAGGAATGGTCAGTGGATTAACCCTTGAAAGTGGTCGGGTTGCCTTGGCTCGTTATTATCTTGCGACATTGCAGTCTATTGCCTATGGCACTCGCCATATTATTGACACCCTTGAAGATGCAGGGCACCAAATTAATCGCCTTGTTATGTGTGGGGGAGCGACCAAAAATCCACTGTGGTTACGTGAATATGCCAATGCAACAGGTCGTGAGATCCATTTAGCGCAAGAAGAAGATGCGGTGAATCTAGGGGCTGCTTTATTAGGCGCCGTGGCATGTAAAGCCTTTGATAATTTTTCTCAAGCAGCAAATACCATGGTACGAGAAGGTGGTGTTATTACACCCGATAGTGACACCTTTGCTTTCCATCAAGCGAAATACCAAGTTTATTTACAGATGTATCAAGATCAGCAGCGCTATAACGACATGATGGCAGATTGCTGACCATAAATTTTTCCGATTATGAATCGAGTTTACCTTACCAGGGATATCTTATGTTGAACTTAAATCTACCAAAATTACCGGACGTTATCAGTGCAGAAGCTAATGAGATCCTGATGGTCACTAACGCAGACTTACGTGAGCCTGCAAACGTAACATGCTGGCCTGTGCAGAAAAAATTTGAAGATAAGCTAGCCGCTGCATTAAAAGCACAAGGTTACACCATGAAACGTGCACATAAAATTGATGAAGCACGAGGCCATGGTTTTATCAGTAGTCAGCGTGAAGGTTGCGATATGTTTGCGGCTATCGATCCTGATGCACCCGTTATTGTGCTATTAACCGCATGGCAATACTCACACCATATTGCCTCTTCATTAGCGCATCATCGCGGGCCAATTCTGTTGCTGGCTAATTTTGATGGTACATGGCCGGGGCTAGTTGGCATGTTGTGTTTAGCGGGGACGTTAACCAGTTTAGGTAAAAATTATTCACGCTTATGGTCAGAAAATTTTGACGATACATTTTTTATTGATGGCTTAGCAACATGGTTGAAATATGGTTATGTAAATCATCAGCTTAGCTATCTTAAAGAAGTTGCGCCAACACACAGGGTAATGGCGACAGAAGCTGGCGAAGTGGGTCGAAAAGTCGGCGAATATATAATTAAAAATAAAGAAATAATAGGTTTGTTCGATACATTCTGTATGGGAATGATTAATGGGGTCTTCCCACAACAGGCAATGATCGATATTGGTATGCCCATTGAATCACTCTCTCAATCTGCATTATTGGTCGAAATGGCAAAAGTACCTGATGCATTAAGAGAAGAGTGTGTGCAATGGTACGAAAATAATGGCATGACGTTTAAGTTTGGTACAGATGATAAAACTGAACTGACTCGTGAACAGGTGAAAGAGCAGTGTGCCATGATGATTGCAATGGCGCGTTTCGTTAAACGCTTTGGCTTAACCGCTGTAGGCGTGCAATATCAGCAAGGATTAAAAGATTGTTGTCCTGCCTCTGATTTTGCCGAAGGTGCAATTGGGTCAACGGCACGCTTCCCGTTACCGGATGAAAATGGCGACATTATCAGCCCTAACACACCGATCCCTTGTATCAACGAAGTCGATATGGGTACAGCTATTCCACAAACGATGTTATGGCGTTTATTAACCTCGTTAGGCTTGCCTGCAGAAACAACATTACACGATATTCGTTGGGGGAGTGAGTATCAGGGAACCTTCTACTGGGATATGGAAATTTCCGGCTCTGTGCCTTTTGAACACCTTAAAGGTGGGATCAAAGGCGCAACAGGTTACCGTCAGCCAGCTATGTTTTTCCCTAAAGGGGGATCAACTATAGCGGGTCAAGGTAAAGCAGGGCGTTTGTTATGGGCACGTGCACACTATCAAGGTACAGATGTGATTATGCATATTGGTACAGGTATGGCGGTGGAATTACCGGAGGCAGAGTTTGAACGTCGCCGTCGAGCCACTAACTACGAATGGCCATTACTCAACTGTACTTTAGATGGTGTAACTCGTGATGATCTTATGGCGGGACATCAAAGTAACCATATTACAGTGGCTTATGTTGATGACGATAAATTGGCGTTTGTGCTACAAGCCTTTGTTGCTCAAGCACTGACTCAAGGTATTCAAGTGAAAGTGGCAGGTGATGCCATTAACTTACTGTAAGGAATTTATAATGAGTCAGCAAAAATACGTTGGTGTTTGGCCTGTGATGCTCACTCCTTTTGATACTAAAGGAGAGATTGATTGGGCGTCATTAGAGCGCCTTGTCGATTGGTATATCGATGCGGGCGTACATGGGTTATTTGCCGCCTGCCAATCAAGCGAAATGTTTTATTTGAGTGATGAAGAAACACAAGCACTCACCTGTTTTATCGTTGAAAAAGCAGATGGAAGAGTACCTGTTGTTGCTTCTGGCCATACGGCAACGGCCTTAAGCCAGCAAAAAGAACAACTGCAGGCAATGGCGAGTACCGGCGTTGATGGTGTTATTATGATCAGTAATCGCTTAGCGCAAGTGGGCGAGTCTGATGATAAGGCGCTGGAAACGCTACAATCCTTAACCCATGCTGTACCTAAAGAGATTGATTTGGGTATTTATGAATGCCCTTATCCTTACAAACGCTTGTTATCTGAAGAGATAGTAGAGTGGTGCGCACAAAGTAATCGCTTTACCTTTATTAAAGATACTTGCTGTTCTCTTCCTCTCATAGAACGTCGCTTAGCATTATCAAAAGGAAGTCGTTTGCATCTAGCCAATGCTAATAGTCAAACCTTATTAGCGTCATTCCAAGCAGGATGCCAAGCATATAGTGGTGTTATGGCTAACTTCCACCCCGAACTTTATGTCTGGCTGTATGAAAATTGGCAGGATAAACCAGAGCAAGCTGCGCTATTAGCTGATTATTTATCAACAGCTGCGATGACTGAAACGCTGGATTATCCTGCCTGCGCTAAATATCATCAGCGCCTGATCGGCAATTTCGCGACACTGGTTTGCCGCTCTCGTAATAGTAGTCAGTTTGAAAACTCATTTTTCCCTTCTGCTGTTAATAGCATGACGGCATTGGGTGAAAATATGAAGAAGTGGCTTTCGTTAAATTAATTTAGGACACAGGAGTAGGAATATGCCTTTCGTGATGAAGGAAACCCAGTTTGTGCTGGATAATGCACATTCACTTTTTAATCACTGCCATGCTTCAACGATTGTGCGTGTGCCTAACTCTGAGCGTTTATTAACCGCTTTTTTTGCTGGCGATAAAGAGGGTAGCGGTAATACCGCTATCTGGTTGGCGATAAAAGAGGGAAATGATTGGCAACCCGCTCAACCTGTGGTTAAAAATCCAGGTGTTGCGCACTGGAATCCAGTTTTACATGTTGACCCATCAACAGGTAATATCTGGCTGTTTTATAAAACGGGTCCTGATGTACATAGTTGGACGACCCAATACGTTATCTCGAAGGATGGCGGAAATAGCTGGAGTTTACCAAGTGAATTGGTTTCGGGTGATGTAACACCTAGAGGTCCTGTGAAAAACAAAGTATTAGTGATGTCAAACGGCGAGTGGTTAGCACCGGGGTCGGTGGAGGATGATCGATACTGGGATGCGTTTGTCGATATTTCTAGCGACAATGGTCAACACTGGCAGCGAGTGGATATTCCGATTGCCCATCATCAAGGAGGGCAAGCGGAGCATGAAATCTGGCAAGGGCTAAAGGACGATGCCTTGTGGGAGACTGATCTACAACGTGTTTTTCAATGGGATGGCGTGATACAACCAACACTATGGGGATCTCAGCCTGGACATGTGCATGCCATGATGCGCAGTACGCGCGGTAAAATTTATCGTAGCGATTCAACGGATTATGGGCGCAGTTGGTGTCCGGCTTATGCAACAACCTTACCAAATAATAATAGCGGCATTGATGTCGTCTCCTTCGCAGATGGTCTGTTGGCATTGGTATATAACCCGAATTCAGGCAACTGGAGTCGTCGTTATCCTATCTCTGTCAGTCTTTCATCCGATAATGGCAGTACTTGGTCTGAACCATTCGATTTACTCGATGGGGAAGGCGAATTTTCATATCCGGCTATTATTGCTGAAAACAATACCCTACATGTGACTTTTACTTGGAACAGAAAAAACATTGTTTATCAGCAGTTAATAGCTACTCAATAAAAATGTGGAGAAAGGGTTTTATGAAAAAGAGTCTACTCGCAGCGTTGGCGCTTACGATGACATTGGGCATGGGGAATGCTGTAGCCCAACAGTTAACGTATCCTACTAAAAATATTGATGTGGTTATCCCAAAAAACCCGGGGGGAGGTACTGATACTTCTGCACGGACTATCATTGAATTTGCTAAAGATGTGATGCCAGCAGGGCGTATCTTTGTACCGGTTAATAAACCCGCAGGTAATGGTTTAACTGGGTTAATTGAAGTGGCAAATGCGCGTCCTGATGGCACTAAATTAGTCATGACGACGGTTGAATTAGCGATGTTCCCACATCAAGGTAAGTCACCCGTGACCTATAAAGACTTTACCCCGATTGCGACAACGATTGCTGATCCGGTTGTGCTCGTGGTGAATGCTAATTCACCTTATAAAACATTGGAAGAATTTATTGCCGGAGCAAAAGCGAACCCTGGTAAATTAAAAATTGGTAACTCAGGTATGGGAGCTATTTATCACCTCGCGGGGGTGAATATCGAACGTACTACGGGAACTAAGTTTAATCATATTCCTTATAACGAAGGTACAGGCCCCTCTATTGCTGCATTAGTGGGCGATCATATCGATGGCGTATTAACCACACCCGGTGCGGTTAAATCACAAGTTGATGCGGGTATCTTGCGTGTTCTCGGTGTGATGGATGAACGTCGTTTCCCACTTATTCCGGATGTTCCAACCTTTAAAGAAGCCTTAAATCTCGATACCAACGTGAAAATGCGCGCATGGGCTGTATTAGCCACAACAGCAGGTGTGCCTGATAACGTTAAAAATGAGTTAGTGGGGGCATTTTCAGAAGTGGTTCAAAAACCAGAATATCAAGAAGCATTGAAAAAACAAGGTATTATGCCAGTATTTATCGTCGGTGACGATGCGTATCAAATGATGAAAGAAGATCATGAGATGTATGCTGAATTAATCTCAGCCACCCTGAAAAAATAACCTTTCTATAATAAACCACCCTATCCGCAAGTCGGATAGGGTCGGGGAGATCCCGACATGACTAAAATCAATACAATCATCGGTGCGATTTCAGTAGCTTTTGGGCTACTTATTATCTATCTCTCCCGTGATATGAGTATGTTTGATGAATATGGTGTACCTGGGGAGCGTTTTTGGCCTTACGGTTTAGCCATCTTATTTATTTTACTGGGGATTTTTCAATGGATAGGTGTCGTGGTTGATAAAATTAAACATGTACACCAGTCCGTAGATTTAAGTTCGACCGCAGTTAAGCGTGCTTATGGCTTAGGCATTTTTATGCTGCTATATGCAACAGGTTTATATCTATTTGGCTTTATTGTTCCATCATTGCTTCTTATCCCAATCATTATGTGGTTGATGAATGAGAGGAAACCTATTGCCATGGTGGTGATCCCGATTGTGATTGTAGCCGCGGTTTATGTTTTCTTTGACATTATTTTTAATTCACCTCTGCCAACCTCTGTCTTTTTTGAGTAAGCGGTAAAGGAGCCTTGGTATGGAAATTTTAGATGCTTTAATGGTCGTTTTTAGTTTAGAAACGATAACAATGATCCTGTTAGGGGTTTTCGCGGGGATTATTATCGGCGCATTACCGGGTTTAACAGTGAATATGGGCATTGCACTGTTACTCCCACTGACTTACTCCTTTCAAGGAATGACGGGGATCTTATTATTATTGGGAATGTATTGTGGGGCTGTTTATGGTGGCTCCATTACCGCGATATTAATTAGTACACCGGGCACACCTGCATCTGCAGCCACCGTCTTAGATGGCTATCCGATGGCTAAAAAAGGTGAAGCAGGGCGAGCATTAGGCTTATCAACCATGGGGTCGATGTTTGGTGGTGTATTTAGTACTATCGCTTTAATTGTTATTGCTCCTCAATTGGCAAAAGTGGCGACGGGATTCTCTGCTGCTGAATATTTTGCTCTTGCGGTATTTGGCATAAGTATTATTACCAGTGTATCATCGCAATCGATTGTGAAAGGATTAATGGGGGGCGCGATTGGTCTTGCAATTGCCACTATCGGGCTTGATCCTATGACAGCAGGGCCACGTTTTACGTTTGATACCGTGTATCTTATGGGGGGCGTCTCGTTTATTCCAATCCTCGTGGGACTCTTTGCATTTTCTCAAGGCTTGATTAGCTTTGAAGAAGAGTATCGTGAGCGCAAGCAGAAGAAAAGCGAGAAAATTAATGCCCGTATTCATCGTGTATTACCTACGTGGCTCGATTTTAAACGTGTTTTACCTACCTATTTTCGTTCATCAGCGATAGGAACGGCTATTGGTGCTATTCCTGGGACTGGGGGAGATATTTCATCTTTTATCTCGTATAACGAAGCAAAACGTTGGTCAAAACACCCTGAAGAATTTGGAAAAGGATCACCCGAAGGGGTTTCAGCACCGGAAGCGGGGGCTAACTCGGTGACGGGTGGCACCATGGTACCTCTAATGACTTTAGGTATTCCCGGTGATGGCGCAACGGCGATTATTATGGGGGCTTTTATGGTGCAAGGATTAGCGCTAGGGCCACAGTTATTTACGGATAATCCCGTTGAAGTGAACAGTATTTTTATCGGCTTAATGATGGCGAATATTTTTCTCGGTATCTTAGGCTTCTTGTGTATGAAACTGTTTGTACGTGTGATGGATGTACCACGAAGAGTATTAGTACCCATTATCTTTGTGTTGTGTAGTGTGGGGGCTTATTCAGTTAACCATAGCATCATTGATGTTTTTGTGATGATGGGGGCAGGATTACTGGCTTATATTATGATTAAGCTCGATTTTTCGATGTCTCCGGTGGTGATAGGTATTATCCTTGGGCCAATGGCAGAATCTAACTTACGCCGTGCTTTAATGATGTCTCAAGGGGATTTATCGATTCTCTATACACGACCTATTACTGCGACATTCCTCGCTATTGCACTATTAACACTGCTGTTACCTATTGTCGGACCTGGGTTAAAATCAATGTGGAAAAAATGGCGTAGTCAATCTGCTTAATAAAGGTTAATCCGCCCTCATTGTTAGCAAAATGAGGGCAATATCAATGACGGAACATTAATGGCAAAAACAGTTGAACAAATTGCAAATGATCTGAATTTATCTATCACCACAGTACGATTAGTACTCAATGGTAAAGGTGATCAATATCGGATCAGTGCAAAAACCCAGAAAAAAATTGCTGATTATGTCGAAGTTTTTGGTTATACCGTTAACCATGCGGCAAGAAGCTTAAAACTCAATAAAACAGATACTTATGGTCTGGTTATTCCTCGGCTGTCCAACCCCTTCTTTGCTGCTTTAGCGGAAAAGTTAGAGATGCATTGTCACCAAATTGGTTGCCAGCTGATGATAAGTTGTACCTATGGTGATATTAAAAATGAAAATAAGCTCGTAAAGTCTATGGATGAGCGTAATGTTGATGGGATTTTTATTGTTTCAGCGAGTCGAAAAAATCAGCAACATCACGTTAAACATCGTCAAAAGCCTTTAGTGTTCTTAGATAGAGATTTTTCTGTTAGTAATGCAATTTGCGTGGCGTCTGATAACTGTGATAGTGGTGCACAATTAACGAAAGCGATGATACAGCAAGATGCGCCAATCCACTTTTTTGCCGGTGATGCTCTTCTTCCTACTATTGCAGCTCGTTTGCGCGGTTATGTTCAGGCGATCAAAGCCCATTATGGTGATGAAAGCCATGTAACCGTTTCCTATGCAGAACATAACACCACCAAAGATGGTGAACAGATGATGAAGCAATATCTTGAACAACATCGGCAGATCCCCAGTCATTTTATTGCCTCATCACTGCCCATTTTAGAAGGCGTATTAAGTGCTATTCGCCAAACAGAAGGTGTTATTCCCGCACATATCAATATAGGTACTTTTGATGATCACGTTATGTTAAGTTTTTTACCTAATAATGTCTGGTCAATGAAGCAAGATGAAACCTTATTGGTAGAAAAAGCCTTTGAAATCATGACTGCTAAGATAGCAGGTAACGTAGTGAAAGCGCCTCCATTAATTAAAACACAACTTATCAAACGCCTAATTGCAGGAGCATGAGTCAAATATCGTGATTATTCGCCTCACTTTGTGAGTAGAATAAGCTTTCTATTCGCCTCATTGGGGGGATATATGTGGTTAATGGCTACCCATTCTCTTCTGATATGATGAATGTTATATCATCAGATATGCGACTTTAATGTAGGCTATGTATGAAAAAAATATTTTCTTTTTTTTTAAAAAGACCTTAAACAATCTTTAATATTAAGCATTATTGCTATTTTTTTTGTCCTTTATAGTGTTTTGATTGTTCGGTTTTTTCCCTATTTCTATGGTCGAATACTATTAGTATCATTTGTGATTATTTGCTTAATATTTTCCTTTCTTCCTATAAAGAAAGAAGAAAAGAGAAAATAATTATTTAGTCAGCGCTAGTGATCAGAAAATAAAAGAGAACTTAATGTAAATTTCGTGATCGAGTCGTTTTGATAATCAGTACAATGTATTGAGCGCCTTGGGCGCTGGTGGACGTAGTGTAAGATATATTTTGCAAGATTAAATTTTTTATTATTGCAGCGATAATGGCCATTTTAATTTATGCGCTTTATGATCATTCTTTTGTATGGCTTGTCACGATGTCATATTCTATTAAATCCCTAATGAAAATAGGGACTCTTGATTATCTCTGGTTAGAGGCTCATAATTTAAGCAGATAGCTCCATTTTATTAATATAAAAGGATATTAAAGAAAGATGAACGATGATGTTGACCGATGTCCTGAGTGTCAAGTAAGGGCATATTATACGGATGATTTTGTCCGTGTTTACCAAGCCTATTCTACTACTATCGCTCAGAGCGCAGTCGCAAATGGTACTTTTGTTTCTCCCCCTTTTAGTATGACCCGTATGACTTGGGTAAAACCCTCCTTTCTTTGGATGATGTATCGCTCAGGGTGGGGGCGCAAAGATCCCAATCAAGCGTCTATTTTGGCTGTTGATATTACCCATGAAGGCTTTCAACAGATGCTAACACAAGGTGTGGTCAGTCATTTCGATCCAGACCACTATGTGAGTGCCAAAGAATGGCAAGAAGCAACAGAAACCAGTGATATTCGTATTCAGTGGGATCCTGAACGAGATATTTATCTTAATCGCTTAAGTTATCGCACTATTCAAATAGGGTTACGTAATCAAGCAGTAGAAAAATATTGCAATGAGTGGATTGTTAATATTACCGATATTACTGATAAAGTGCGTAAAATAGATACTTGTATTACTAATGGCGATCTAGATACTGCATATAGCTTACTTCCTATCGAGCAACCTTATCATTTTGCAAAATAATCTCGCCTAGAAAAACCCCGCCAATAGACTATGGGCGGGGTGATAAGACTAAACCTTCGCAAGTTGTGGGCGAACACCTAATGTATGGCAAATGGCGTAGGTCAATTCAGAGCGGTTAAGAGTGTAAAAATGGAAATCTTTCACGCCCTCACGGCTTAAAATTTTCACCATATCAATAGCGATAGAAGCCCCAACCAGTGCGCGAGTTTCTGGATCGTTATCTAAGCCATCAAACATTTTATGCATCCAACCGGGGATCTTCACATTGGTTAATCCGGCAAAACGTTTTAACTGTTTAAAATTGGTGACAGGTAAAATACCCGGAACAATTTCTACATCAATACCCGTTGAAACACAGCGATCACGAAAGCGTAAGTAACTTTCTACATCAAAGAAAAATTGTGTAATGGCTCGATTAGCGCCGGCATCCACTTTCTTTTTTAAATTAATAAGATCAGCCTGTGCGCTTTTAGCTTCGGGATGCACTTCTGGATAAGCAGCAACCGAAATATCAAAATCTCCTACATCTTTCAGTAAACGAACCAGATCAACGGCATACATATCTGGCTTCTGGCTGTTATCAGGTAAATCTCCCCGTAGCGCCACAATATGACGAATGCCACTTTGCCAATAGTCTTGGGCAATGTGCTGTAATTCTTCACGACAGGCATCAATGCAGGTTAAATGTGGTGCTGCCTCAAGGCCTGTACGCTCTTTTATATCTTTAATAATGGCATGTGTTCTATCTCGTTCACCTGAATTTGCACCATAAGTGACCGAAACAAAGCTAGGTTTTAAGGTATTTAAACGAGCCAGTGATTGCCAGAGTGTATTTTCCATCTCTTGTGTGCGAGGAGGAAAAAACTCAAAAGAAACTTGGATCTGGCCATCTAATTCAGCAAGATTTTGATTAAGCGCTTCATGCTGGCTTGCGTGATAAAAGCTCATACCTATACCTCATCAATCGTTGTGTCACATGTTGTTATTGTTATTCCGTTAAGTATCGCTACTTATTTACCCATCTAACCATTTAGACGTCTAGATGTAGATTCTCTTAATTCGGTTATTTAGTCAACAGTTATTCACCTTAGTTTCAATGAGGATAATTCAATCGGAAGAAGAGAAAATTTCATGTTGCACGATGACAACCTTAAATAACGTAAAGTCGCAGAAGGGATACGTTTGAAGATTTTCTTCTATAATAAAATTAACTCATTGATTGAATGGGAGTAGAAATGATCACTTGTAAACGTGTCTATGATGATAAAGACGGTAAGCATGAAGGTTATCGTGTATTAGTGGATAGATTATGGCCTAGAGGGGTGAAAAAGAGCGATTTTCATTATGATGAATGGAATAAAGCGCTCGCGCCTTCTACTGAATTAAGAAAATGGTTTCATGAAAATGGCGATTTCACACAATTTACGGCTCGCTATATAAAAGAATTAGAAGCAATACCGGAAAGTTGGCAACCACTATTGAAGGTAGCCAAAGAAAAACCGTTAGTGTTACTGTATTCCGCTAAAGATGAGAAACAGAATAATGCTGTGGTTTTAATGGAATTTTTGCAAAAACAGTGCAAAACCAGCTGAAGCAATTATCGATGAGTTTGTCAGGTGTAATGTCAATAGCATCATATGCGGCAATAAAAAAAGTGGCGCTATTATCGCGCCACAAAAATTGCTAATAAGAACATTGAACAGAGTCAGAGAATATTTTACTGCATTATGCTGTGTGCGTATTTGCCTCTAACCATTGCGTAATACGTTGTTTTTGTTCATCATTAAGCCACATACCAAGTTTGGTACGACGCCAAATAGCATCATCAAGCTCAATCACCCACTCATGTTTAACTAAATAACGTAATTCAGCTTCGTAAAGATTATGACCGAAATTTTCGCCCATTCCGGCTAAATCAGTAATTCCTTCTAGCAACACTTCAGTATTGCTACCATAAGTGCGAGCAAAACGTAGTGCTAATGCTTCTGGTAACCAAGGATGACGTTGGCGAATAAGACGTGAATAGCCATCACGATCGTAACCTTCTAAGTTCCCCCCCGGTAATTGACCCTCTTTTGTCCACGCTTGACCCATATTAGGGAAATAAGCATTTAGCTTATCAACCGCGTGTTCACCGAGTTTACGATAAGTCGTTAATTTACCACCAAACACAGAGAGTAGTGGTGTTTTACCATTATCATCATGTACATCTAAGGTATAGTCACGAGTGATAGCTTGTGGCGAATCGGATTCGTCATCACACAATGGACGCACCCCTGAATAATTCCAGACGATATCGTCTTTGGTCAGTTGTTTCTTAAAGTGGTCGTTATAGACTTTTAATAAGTACTCAACTTCATTGTTATCAATAGCCACATCTTTTGGATCACCTTTGTATTCAACATCAGTGGTACCAATAATAGAGAACTCATCCATCCAAGGGATCACGAATACAATGCGATTATCTTCATTTTGTAAGATATAGGCTTGGGGTTCATCGTGAGCACGTGGGATCACAATATGGCTACCTTTGATTAAGCGAATACCATAAGGTGATTTTAATTTTAACCCTTCATCGAATAATGTTTTAACCCAAGGACCGGCTGCATTCACTAATGCTTTTGCTTGGTAGCGAGAAGTTTCTCCGGTGCGTAAATCTTGTGCTTCCACCATCCATAAATCGTTTTCACGCCAAGCGCGCGTCACTTTGGTACGAGTACGAACTTCACCGCCACGACGAACGATCTCTTGCGCATTTAATACTACTAAACGAGCATCATCTACCCAACAGTCGGAATATTCAAAACCACGAGTTAATTCAGGTTTTAAGACAGAGTTAGCCCCGAATTTAATACTTTTACTGCCCGGTAAACTGACACGTTTGCCTAGGTGATCATAGAGGAATAAACCAATGCGGATCATCCATGCTGGGCGTAGATGGGGTTGATGCGGTAAACGGAAACGCATCGGAAATGCGATATGAGGCGCCAAACGCAATAAAACTTCACGTTCAGCCAATGCTTCACTGACTAAACGGAATTCGTAATGCTCTAAATAGCGTAAGCCACCATGAATTAATTTTGAGCTAGCGGAAGATGTTGCACTGGCTAAGTCTTGAGCTTCCAGCATTAATACTGAAAGGCCTCGGCCTGCTGCATCCGCCGCAATTCCAGCGCCGTTTATTCCGCCGCCGATGACAATCAAGTCTTTAGTTTCCATAACATCCTCCTAAGAATGCGCGAAACAATTCTTTAATGTTCGTTTTCGCTCATAATTGTAATGAATTTTGTTGGAAATGCCAACTATATAACCGATAAAAAACATTACTGCGTGATATAAATAACAATTTATTATCATATCCCTACATTTAGTGTGCTTATTAACTGAAAAGAACAAATGATGTTATTGATAAGAATAGGAAAGGGAATGGGGTTTGACAAAAGAATAAATAGGTAAAAAAAGCGGAAAATTTTAGGAAAAAGTACCCCGAAAGGTACTTTTTAATAGAGGGTTATCCTAGCAAAGCTCAAGCTGAACGTTATGTTGTTCAATAATTTTTTGAATGCCAGATGGTGGCTCTTGGTCGGTGAAAAGGTAATCAATCAGATTCATATTACCAAGATTGACCATCGCGTTACGGCCAAATTTAGAGTGGTCGGTCACTAACATAACACAACGAGAATTTTCGATAATGGCACGTTTAGTGCGGACTTCATGGTAGTCAAATTCCAACAAAGATCCGTCCATATCAATACCACTTATCCCTAAGATGCCGTAATCAAGGCGGAATTGAGAGATAAAATCCAGGGTGGCTTCACCGACAATACCACCATCACGGGTACGCACTTCGCCACCCGCTAAGATCAAGCGAAAGTCTTCTTTATCCATCAATAAAGTGGCGACATTTAGATTATTAGTGACGATACGCAGATTTTTATGGTTAATCAGTGCATGGGCTACGGCTTCAGGGGTAGTACCAATATCAATAAATAGTGTTGCACCATCAGGAATTAAGCTAGCAACACGTTGGGCAATACGTGATTTTTCATCAGACCACATGATCTTACGGTCGTGGTAAGCGGCATTCACAGAGCTAGAGGGTAATGCAGCGCCTCCATGATGACGTTGGATTTTGTTCTTTTCCGCTAATTCATTTAAATCACGTCGGATAGTCTGTGGGCTGACCTCAAAATGTTCCACCAATTCTTCGGTGCTGACATAGCCTTGTAAGCGTACCAGTTCGATGATGGCATCATGCCGTTGTGTTTGCTTCACAGGTGTCCCCTAAAGTTAAAAATATCATGTTAATTTTATTATGATTGACGAGATAATTGATGTCGATTATCCCACAAAGCCATCAATAAGCCGATAAGGAAGCCGGCAAAATGTGCAGCATTTCCGATAGAATCACCTAAAACGCCCATATAACCCGCGATTATCCACAATATGGAAAAAACAATTAAGCCGGTAGGAACGCCGATCCCTTTTTCTGGGGCCCGCAAACCTGTTAAGCCAACATAGCTAATTAGCGCGTAAACAACACCAGAAAGTCCACCAAAGTTGGATTCTGCAAACAGTGATTGTGCCCAATTACTAAATAGCGCAGAAATGAGCATAATGACAAATAATTTGCCTGTACCCAGTTGTTTTTCTGTTTGGCTGGCTAAATACCACCACATCGCTAAATTAAAGGCGATATGCATGAGCGAAAAGTGAACAAATGCTGGGGTGATATAACGCCATAGTTCAAAATCGAGACTAGCATCGTATGGCCATGCAAGGTGTAACATGACATTGTAATCGCCCACTATTTGCTGCCAGATAAAGACGAGCACACATAAAATAATGGTCAAAACCGTTAAAGGGCCTGATTGTTGCACCATGCTTTTGATTGAAAAAGCCGGGCGATATTGTAGACCCGTACGTTGAGGCGTACCTGTTTGCCAACTTGCCGCTTGGTAACGAGGGTGAAAAGGTTCACGAAGAAAGGTTTTTAGCTCACTTTCAACCTGATTGAGTTGTTGTTCGTTTTCCAACCAAAGGCTGACTTGTTGATTTTCTGTTTTTGCGTGGATCCGAACACCTTTTGTCGCCATATAATTGACGAACATATCAGCAAGTTGTGGGTTAGATAGTGTGATAATGTGGATCATTGAGAAACTCATCTGTAATTATTGCAGAGAAGTTATCGCTTGAGGAAACTCTCTTAGCCATGCTTCAAAACCGCCATTAATACTATATACGGTTTCAAAGCCCATATTGACCAGATATTGTGCTGCGCCTTGGCTACTATGACCGTGATAACACATCACCATCACAGGAACATCAAAATCCGCATCTTGTAGAAATTGGTTAAGCGTATCATTTGTTAAATGAAAAGCGCCAGTGGCATGACCAAGACGATAACTTTGCGGATCTCTTACATCAACTAAAATAGCCGATTGAGATACCCAAAATTGATAGGCTTGTTCAACACTAAGAAATTGAAAACTATCCATAATTGTCTTATTTATTATATTGTTAATTACATTGTTATGTTCTGAGCGAGAGAACGATATCACTATAATAACGTCAAATCAGTAAAGATGGCGTTACCTTTTGTAAATGATAATGGCATATACACAAATCCCCTAGGATATCTGTGCAGGTGAATATCAAAGGGGATTTGTAATAGAGGATCAGTAGTAGGAGTGATCACCACGTTGGTGTTCGGTTAAATCTTTCACGCCTTTTAACTCTTCTGGGAACAGGTTAAGTAGCTCTTTTTCGATCCCATCTTTTAAAGTGACATCAATCATGGAGCAGCCATTACAACCACCACCGAATTGTAAGATAGCATAGCCATCTTCAGTGATTTCCATCAAGCTTACGCGGCCACCGTGACTCGCTAACTGTGGGTTGATTTGTGATTGCAGTACATATTCAACACGTTCAATTAAAGGCGCATCGTCAGCCACTTTACGCATTTTTGCATTAGGTGCTTTTAATGTTAATTGTGAGCCTAATTGGTCTGTGACAAAGTCAATTTCTGCATCTTCTAAGAAAGGTGCACTGATGTCATCAACATAAGCAGAAAGTTTTTCAAATTTAATTTCTGTGTCGTTCGGCTCTACTGCATCGGGTGGACAGTAAGAAACGCCACACTCAGCGTTAGGTGTTCCTGGGTTAATGACAAAAACACGGATTTGAGTATTGGGTTCTTGATTAGCCAATAGTTTGGCGAAGTGTGCCTGTGCGGCATCAGTAATAGTAATCATATCGTCTTGCTCAATAGTTGACTGTTCTGGTTGGTTATCATACGCCCAATTGACGGTTAACTACAAGGTTCGGCAAATAGCCCATACCTCAACAGAGCGTGCTCCAGCACGAAATAGCAAAGGTACAATAGCATTGAGCGTCGCGCTTGTGGTGATAACATCATCAATCAGTGCCAGATCCTTACCTGCCACTGACACTGTGCGATTTACGATAAAGGCATTATTTAAATTTTGTTGCCTTTGTTTGGCATTAAGATGTGTTTGTGCCAGTGTAGCACGAGTTCTTATCAAGGTATTAGGGTGATAAGGACAATTTAACCATCTTGCCAAAGGTTTAGCGATAGCCTCAACTTGGTCGAAGCCTCTACGCCAACGACGATGTCGATGTAGCGGTACGCTAATAATTTGCTCTGGCTTGCGAACTAAATTCTCGCGACGATGAGCAAGCCACCGTAATAAAAAAAGTTTCGCAAGACATAATGCTATCTGAGGGCGAGGATGATATTTATAAAGGTGTAATAATTTATTAAGCGGTGGGCGATAGTCAGTGACTGTCAACATCTGTTTCCAGCGAGGTGGTGATCGCAAACACCGTCCACACAATATCATTGAGTGGGTAGAGGGATACAAACATCCCGGACAACGATTATTTTGTTGTGGCAGATGACGAATACAACTTGAACAAATGCTGTGGTTACCATACCGCAATGGTTGACGACATAACCAGCAATATCCTGCTATTGTTATCAGCATAGTGCACATCCCTGTAAAATAAGAGAAGAGAGCATAACAATGAATAAATTGTATTGGCAGACTTTAGGTGAAGGAAAAACGCATCTTGTGCTGTTGCACGGATGGGGCTTGAATGCTCAGGTTTGGCAATCAATCATTACGCGATTAAGCTCGCATTTTACCCTGCATCTGGTTGATTTACCGGGATATGGCAGAAGCCAAGGTTTTCCTGTGCTAACGCTTAAAGAGATGGCTGATATTGTTTTTTCACAGGCACCTGAAAAAAAAGCCATTTGGCTAGGATGGTCATTAGGGGGATTAGTGGCAAGCCGTATTGCACTTGATAATCCTAATAATGTACGGGCGTTAATTACCGTTGCCTCTTCCCCTTGTTTTGCTGCTCATGAAGCATGGCCAGGAATTAAGCCAGACGTGTTAAAAGGTTTCGAGCAACAATTGAGTGATAACTTTCATCGAACGGTTGAGCGCTTTTTAGCCTTGCAAACACTCGGTACTCAAAGTGCTCGTGAAGATACTAAGGCCTTGAAAGCGGTCGTGTTGGCACAACCTTTGCCTTCCGTTGAAACATTAAACGGCGGGCTGGAAATTTTACGTACAGAAGATTTGCGAGAACAGCTTACTACCTTATGTTGTCCTTTTATTCGGCTTTATGGTTATTTAGATGGTTTAGTGCCAAGAAAAGTCGCAGCTTTATTAGATGCTCGTTATCCTGACTCTCCTTCGGTTATTTTTCGCCATGCCGCACATGCTCCCTTTATTTCTCATCCGGATGAATTTAGTGAAACCTTGTTAAAGCAGTGTGAGGCCTTATCAATTCTGGCATGAATGAAGAGGTTATAACGCTAATAGACTATTCAAGATGATATAGCGTTTCGCATTCTGGTGGGTTGGTTATGGTATCTAATATAGGGCAGGTTCGTTCAATAAAGGCGATAAAAGCTTCTATTTCTGTTTTACTATTATCTGCTTGGATATAGAAATGCGTCGTTATCTTACTAAAGCCGATTTTAGCCTGTTTATTCTTTCCCATAAAGCCATCGATATCTAGCTCGCCTTTTACCTCAATACGAATATTATGGAGATTAATATGGTGTAGGCGGGCGAAGCTCTTAGCAACAATGCATTTACAAGCACCGAGTGTGCCAAGTAGCGCTTCAACGGGGGTCATCGCGGTATCGTTTCCACCCAATGAAATAGGCTCATCAAGTAATAATTGAAATTGGCGAGAAGCACATTGCATCTGCAACCCACCTTGTGTACCCGTAGAGATAATGGATGAGAATTCAGTAATCGGCATAATTTATTATCCTAATTAAGGTAAATGTATATAATTTCATTTTGGACATTTAGATGTCTTTATGGCTATTTAAGGATTGGATTATGCGCAGGTGGTGGGAAAAGTAAAATGAAGAATAACCAGCAAAAGTTGAAAAAAATTCATTTTGATTATCAGAAAAACCCCCTGTGAGATAGCAGGGGGATATGGAAGGTATGTGTTTAAAAGAGACAGTGAGTTAGGAGCGTAATTGATAAACTTTAGTCTGACATGCGGTGGCTTCAGGGCAGCTTTTACAGCTACCCACCAAGCACTCTTCTACATCGACCTCTTCTAATTTACCCATTAATGTAAGCCGCTCTAACATCGCTTTTACCATAGGTTCAGGCATATTAAGCTGATGGCTGACAAGACGAGCATCAGCCCGACCGTTAAGCGCGACACAATCACGAACTTGCATCAAACTTGCCATCTTATTTTTCCTTTTGTGACTTAGTGACAGCTACCTTGTTTACCACAGCACTGTTTCGCTAATGAGCGTTTGTTACTTAAATTAAAACTGAGACGATGACGAGATTTACGTAATAGTACAAAGACAATTAAGTTAAATATCAATACAGCAGCAATGGTGATGGTACTACTTTGTGGATGTTCGCTAAATGTCGCTGTTTGGTAGAATAACGCGGCAAGTGAGTAAGCAATATTTAATCCCCAAAGAATAGAGAATGTCATCCAACCACGACTGGTTTCACGAGCAATAGCCCCCATTACGGAGACACAAGGCACATATAGTAGAACGAAAATTAAGTAGCTATAGGCCGCTATTGCACTACCAAATTTGCTGCCCATGGTACCCATAGTCCCCGTATCCATTTCACCATCACCTTTACTTGCCTCAATAGGATTGGAAAGTGCGGCGAATGTAAAGGTTTCTTTTAAGCTATCCCAAGTTTCAGCAAAGGCGTCACCAATTTCGCCCCATAGATCAAACTCTTCAGGAACGAAAGGTTCATTAACAATACTTTCTGCGGTGTACAGTGTATTTAATGTTCCCACAACCACTTCTTTTGCCATTGCCCCAGTGACTAAACCAACGGTAGCTTGCCAGTTATCGTTATGCACACCAATAGGTTGCAATAACGGAGTGATTACTTTACTGACGGAAGCGAGGGCAGAATCATTAATACTATCAGCCGCTTTACCGGAAAAAGTGAAGCTATTTAATGCACCAATAAACATACTGGCGATGATAATCACTTTACCCGCGCGGATAACAAAGCCTTTTAAACGTTGCCAAGTTTGTATTAATAAGGTTTTGATATGGGGAACGTGATAAACCGGCAACTCCATGACAAAAGGAGAAGCTTCACCTCGCATAATGGTATGTTTGAGTAGTAAACCCGTCAAAATAGCAACAAGGATCCCTAATAAATAAAGTGAAAAAACCACGCTGGCGCCATTTTTACCAAAGAATGCGGCAGCAAAAACAGCAAATATGGCTAAACGTGCACCACAAGACATAAAGGGAGCCATTAAGATAGTAATTAATCGCTCTCTTGGGGCGTCTAGAGTACGTGCCCCCATAATAGATGGGACGTTACAACCAAATCCAACAATCAGCGGTACAAAGGATTTACCGGGCAATCCTAGCGCTTGCATTAATCTATCCATCACGAAAGCAGCACGTGCCATATAGCCAGAGTCTTCAAGGATAGATAAAAAGAGATACATCATGCCGATTTGTGGTACCAGAGGGAGTACAGTATTAATACCACCACCAACACCTTGAGCAAGGAAAATAGTTAACCATTCAGGGAAATTGAATGTTGCACCTAGCCATTGGATCCCATGTATAAAGATAGCTTCAGAGCCACCTTCAAAAGCGGGCTGCAATGCTCCACCAATATTGATGGCAAGCACAAACATTAAATACATGACAAACAAGAAGATAGGAACACCTAACCAGCGATTTAATATCACTTTATCGATATTTTGTGTGAGCTGATTGGGCTTAATGGACTCCATATTAATGACTGCATGGCAAATACGCTCAATGTTTTGATAACGTGCATCGGCAATCACTAATTCTGGCTCATTACTATGCTCAGTTTGAATGCGCTGACGAATGGCTTTTATCTCTTGTGAGGTAATTTCAGCACGTTGATGAGTATAGATATCCCCTTCTAAACATTGTAATGCCATCCAACGGCGTTGCTGTAAATTGAATTCATCGTGATTAATTTTTTCAGCTAAAGATTCAACTTCGTTTAATAACCATGTTGGATAAGAAGTTAGTAACTCTTCGGGTTTTCTTTTGGTGGCTGGAAAGCTATCAATAGTGTCTTTCAGTTTATCAATCCCTGATGCCTTGGTTGATACCATAGGGATCACCGGACAACCGAGTTGTTCAGAAAGTGCTTGAATATCAATTTGCATATTTTGGTGTTCAGCAATATCAAGCATATTCAGTGCCACGATACAGGGAATACCGAGTTCAAGCAGTTGTAATGTGAGATAAAGATTACGTTCAAGATTGGAAGCATCTACAACGTTAATCAACATATCCGCTTCATTACTTAAGATGAAGTGACAAGCAATTTGCTCATCCAGAGAGGTCTGTTCTGAAATTGTTGTTAAAGAATAAGTGCCCGGTAAGTCAACTAATTCAATTTTATGATTTTTGGTTGTAAAGCGACCTACCTTACGTTCAACAGTAACACCCGCCCAGTTACCGACACGTTGACGAGAGCCTGTTAACTGATTAAAAAGCGTTGTTTTACCCGCATTAGGATTACCGATAAGACCAATAGTAAGAGGAGTCATAATAGTGATGCCAGTAGTTGTATTGCCTGAGTAGTTGATAAATAAGCTGTTATTTTTCGTTATGAGCGATTTCGCTAAGATTTATCAAAGCGAGATCTTTTTTACGCAAAATTAAAGAGACCCGATGAGTTTCAATTTGGATAGGATCACCTAAAGGTGCGATACGGATCACATTGAAAATAGCGCCTGGCAGCATCCCTAATGATAATAGCTTCTGCCGATAGGCAGGGCTAATTTGCGGGGAATAGCTGAGGATCTTGTAGCTATGATTTGGAATGAGAGACATAAAACGTCCTTCCACTAATTATATTGATACAAAAAATAATGATACTGATAATTATTAACGCATTTAAAAAGAAAACGCACAAGAAAAATAGGGTGATTAGGTAAATATTTAATGCAAATGAGAATTATAACCATCTTTATTGAGTATAATTTAGCCCACAATGGCTATGTGTTCTCTTGATGTACATCAATTTAATTTATAATAATGGTCGAAAAGCTATCAGATAAATGCCGTGAAGGCTGTACTGTTATTCATCAAAAAACAAACTGTAACAGTTAGAGATAATTGCGCATCATTAGTGTAACAATCAGTGAATGCTATTAACGGGATCTATCATCAAGGTCATACTGACAGATCCCGTTGCAGAGAATAGTGCTAGTTAATTAGTGGGATTAGTGAGTCTGCTGGTGGCTAAAAAGTTGATAAATCGTATTAGGGGTATAACTATAACCTTCATAAGAGATAACCCAATCAGTGATGAACGCAATATCAATGGGATAAATGCCACCTTCTTCCATTTCTTGTACATAGAATGGTACGTTAAGTAACTTAGCATAAATTCGGTCACCTTCTCGAGACTGAGGGATAAACCACATGTGCTCAAGCTCTTTTTCTTCCTTATCACCATAAGGAATACCAAACTTAATCATAAATTGCCATGGGCTCTCAGTTTCTTCATTGCTCTCTTTACTACCTAATAATTTTGCCAAGAAACCGGTTTTTTTCTCTACGGGGGGCTGATGGTAGTTATCAAACATGGAGAGAAAATATTGCCAACGCCTTTTGGCCTTTTCTGCCATTTCGTAGGTTTCTTCGTTACTGCGTAGTAGCATCATGGCTTGTTGTTCTTCATAACCTTTAAAGAAAGTTTCTAAAATAGGGTTTTCTTCATTAGTTCTAAATAACATCGATGATGGGTGCTGATGATATTCGTCTCTATCAGCCATATCGCCCAGAAATACGCCATGTGGTGCCCCTTGAGTGTTATAACGCATCTCTTCTAATGGTCTAAGACTATCTAAAGGTGTGGACTGATTAACGTGACGTATACCTTCTTCAAAGGGTAGCGCGACTAAATATTCTAATCCTGACGAAGTTTGTCCACAAAGCATCGGCTCGCCAAATTCAATTTGGCGGTTGTTAATACTGTTATTGACGAAGCAACGGAAAAGATCAGGAATACCGTAGTAAGATTCCAACATGCTTGGGATCACTAAATCAACTTCAGTTAAGCCACAACGTTGCAAGCCATGGGTATGAAACCAGAACATGGTTGGTGGATCATTTTCTGTATCGTAAACTGCATGAATAACATACAAACTTTCTACTTCAGGATAGAGATCGGGTGTCTCCAATTGAAAGCGTATCCATTCGGGAGTTAATCCTTTACCTGCGGCAGATTCATCCAGTGCGAGGATCATTTCTGGCGCAATTATGTTCAGTAGATTGAGCTGATGGCGATAACTCGCTAAAGGATGTAGGGTGTCAGAGAACATCGTTTCTAATAAGATGTCTTGAGTGGTGGCATTGGCATGGGCTAATAGCTCAGGAGTCATCTCATCTGTCGCATACATAGGACGTATTTGATAATCTTCTGATCGTGGTAGCAGGCAGATAAAAAAATGGAGCTCATCATCGCCATGTTGGCAATGATAGAAAAAACCTTCATCAAGATCATCACTAAGATAGCTTATCTCACCATCTGTGTATTCGGTCTGTTCCTCTAGGCGTTGTTCTATCAATGCATAGTTTAGTGGCTGTGCAGGGAATGCCACTATACGAGAGGGCTCTTTTTTTCCTTGCCCTGCGGCGATATCTAAATAGTGTTGTTTATTATCCATACTTATTATTACTCGTATATTAAAAGAAGAAAAATAGAATATCAGGGTTAATTAATAAGAAATAGATAGAGTTGTCTGAGCTTTTATTTAAAAAATAAATTTAAATAAAAAATCATAATTTCTAATTATGACTCTCTAAAATAGAGAGAAAGGAAATGAACAGATACCAATATATATTTGGTATCTGTCAGATTAAGATAGGGTAACGATAAATTACTTACCTTTTAATAACTGCATAATATCTTCTGTTTTTTCTTCATCGTCATCTTCTTCAAACTCAATGCCTAATTCCGCCATTAACGCATCGATGCGATCAAGGGTTTTTTCAGTATAAGCTTGCTCTTCAGGATTGAGTTTACCCCCTTCTTCCAGACGAGAGAGTAATTCATCTAAACGAGTATCATTCTCTAAGAGTGCTAACTCTTCTTCTAACGATAAGCGCATAGGCTCCATTTTTGTTGGCGCGGATTTTTTCTTATCTACTTTAGGCGCCTGATTATCCACGATGAGTGGAATTGGTTTTTTACTACCAATACGTGGATCTTTCTGTTCATTGGTTTGCGCTTGCTCTTTTTTCATCGCTTCCTGCTGACGGTTACCAGCAGGATTGCCACGATGCTTTTTCTGGCGCTTACGTTCACGTCCTTCTGCATTTAGCTCTTCACGTGTTTTTTTACGCGTTTTAGCTGCGGGTTTTCTTTTAATCATATTCATAATGGTAACTCGATTTGTGATCTTATTGGTTGCGCAATCTATCAGAAACTATTTTGCGATAAAAGCACGAATTTAAGACAATTTAATATTTACTCACGTACAATGTAGCGCTCGGTTTACTATACTTTACTGTATTGTGATAGCAATTAACTATAAATTTAAACTAATTAACTTAACATTCTGTTTATTATGACATTATCATTTGCTCGATTACGCAAACCAGTTTATTGGTGGATAATTGGTTATGCGGTTTTATGGATTATCGTCAGCTATTTATTTGATCCCACCGTACCTTATGATGCCGTAGAAGCGGTTAACTGGGGTACTAATGGCGGTTGGGGCTCACCTAAAAACCCTTGGTTTGTTGGTTTTATTATGTGGCCAGCCATTTATGGTGGTATTGATTTTAGCTTTTATTGGTATTTTATCCACTTTGTGATGATAGCCATCGGCTTATTAGGTGTTTGGAATTTAGCCTATAAGTTAACCAAAAATTATCACCTAGCTTGGTTTGCCATGTTAGGTTTAAATTTATCAGGAATTATTAATTTCGATATCATTCCTTATAACGATAATTATATTTTAGTGGGTTGCTGGCCTTGGGCGCTCTATTTCTTTTTATGCGCTATCAATGACAACCCCAAATATTGGTGTGGATTCGCTGCAGTGATGGGGGTGGCTACTATGGGGAAATACTCCTCATTAGCCCTGATTGGTGCGGTATTCTTATTAAGCGTATTAGTACCTAAAGTTCGTCAAAGTTATCGCTCCCCTTATTTTTACTTTGCGATAGCTATCTGGTTGGCGTTTGTCATACCTAATTTTATTTGGTTGTGGCAAAACGACTTTGCCGCCTTTAAATGGGTCGACTCACAAATAGAAGCACGTTTTAATTTACGTACGTTACGTGCCGCTTTAACGGTTTTCTATCCAGTGCTGCTAATGTGGGGAATTGTACGTCTTTATGGTGGGCGAGTTAGTTGGCGTACTTCTCAAGATAGTCAATTATTGAATTTTATTTTGCTATTCCCATTAGCGATTATTTTTATTTGGTTTAGTTTCCATGAAGGGGGACGTATCACTGAGTGGTTACAACCTTTTATGTCAGTGGCTACTGCTCTTTTTGTCGGCTCAATTAGCGTCATACCTAAGCGTTCATTACGTGGTGTGTTATATGGTTTAGCGGTTTTTGGTATGTTAGTGGTATCTGGTTATACGGTGGTACAAGCTGCTAATGTGCGTAATGCGGGTCAAAAGTTTATTGGTGTTAAAACCTTTGTACAAGATGTCGAGAATGCTTGGCATCAGCATTATCATCAGCCTTTATCTTATGTAGGGGGTGAGTATATGCATGAGTGGATCACTTTTTATGGCAAAGATAGACCGCTATCAGCCCAACCCTGGATTGTCGAGAAAGATGTTCAGCCCCCTAATATTTATAACCGTCATATTACGTTGGCGCAATTAGAGGACAAAGGTGTCTTATTGATTGGCCCGGTGGGGTATTACTGTGATAAAGCCCATTTCGATGCGGGATTACAATATTGGCCGAGTTTAAAAATAGCAGATACTCAAGAAGTCATGTTTCGCTCTGAGCCCGATGCACTGGCAGAGCCGGTATGTATCGCTTTTGTCTCGCCTAAACAGCAATCAGAGAAGTTGTAAAATGCGTTATGCTGATATTCGTATTGAAACAGAGCGATTATTATTACGCTCTTTTGCTATGAAGGATGCTCAAGAGTGGTTCCAGATTATGAGCTCTCCTGAGGTTACTCGTTATTGGAGCCATCTTCCTTGGCAAAATATACAACAAGCGAAGGAAGATATTATTCAGGATATTACGCATATGGAGCGTAAGGAATATCTGCGTTTAGCCATTATTGATAAAGCAACAGATAAACTTATTGGCATGTGTGTATTCTTCAATCATCATCTCCATTCTTGCCGTGGTGAAATTGGTTATTGTCTTGATAACGCCTTTCAAGGAAAAGGGTTGATGTATGAGGCAATGATTGCTTTTATTGATTATTTAAGAACACATCTATCAATACGCCGTTTAGAAGCGGATATACATCCCGATAACCAAGCCTCTAGGGCATTATTAACCAAGCTTGGTTTTGAGCAAGAAGGCTATTTAAAGCAACGCTGGATTGTTGGTGATGAAGTGTCTGATTCCGCTATTTTTGGTTTGTTGCTACCAACTTATATCAAGTAATTTAAGATAATAAAAAGCACCAGTGATGAATATTATTGGTGCTTTTTTTATTATTAATAAATTAATTTATTAAATATTAAAATAAATTATTTAAATCAATAACATGAGTATCAATTAATAATATTTTTAGAATAAATAACAGTGAAACGATCACCACACAGAGATTAATTTCTTTCCAGCGTAGAGTACCCACTTTCATCACACAATAGGCGATAAAGCCAAGGGCGATACCTTCGGTGATAGAAAAGCTAAATGGCATCATCACGGCGGTAATAAACGCTGGTACGGATTCAGTTAAATCATCCCATTTTACGCGCGTTAAGCTGGAGGTCATCAGCACCCCGACGTAAATTAATGCCCCTGCGGTAGCGTAGCTTGGCACCATTCCAGCCAGTGGTGATAAGAAAATGGCGAGTAAGAAAAGAATACCGACCACAACTGCAGTTAATCCGGTACGACCACCAACAGAAACACCCGAGGTACTTTCAATAAATGCGGTAACAGATGATGTCCCCATGGCGGAGCCTGCGACAGAACTTAAACTATCTACATAGAGCGCTTGTTTCATCCGTGGGAATTTACCTTTATCGTCTGTTAAACCCGCCTTATCGGTGACACCAATTAATGTACCGGATGAGTCAAATAAGTTAACCAACATAAAAGCAAAGATAACCCCAGACAAGCCAATATCTAATGCGCCAACAATATCAACCTGCCCTACAACGGGAGCAATAGATGGGGGAATATCAAAGATACCTTGATATTGAACATCCCCTAATAACAGGCCAATAACCGTAGTGATAATAATCGATATTAAGATTGCCGCATGAATATTACGAGCCGCAAGGATGGCGATAATAAAAAAGCCTAGAGCACCTAATAACACATTGTGGGAGGCAAAATTACCGATAGTCACAATGGTGTCGTTGTTAGGAATAATGATCCCAGAGTTTTTTAGGCCCATCATGGCAATAAACAGACCGATACCGCTGGTGATCCCAACACGTAAACTAAGCGGAATATGCGCTATTATCCAATAGCGTATACGAAAGAGAGTAAGCAAAAAGAGACCTACTGCGCCCCAAAAAATAGCGCCCATGGCCACTTGCCATGAATACCCCATCGCTCCTACTACGACAAAGGCAAAAAAGGCATTTAGACCCATCGCGGGTGCGACGGCGATAGGTAGATTAGCCACCAGTCCCATTAAAATACTACCGAACGCGGCAATTAAGCAGGTAGTAACAAACACTGCTTTAATATCCATATGGGCTGCAGCAAGAATTTGTGGGTTAACAAAGATAATGTAAACCATGGTTAAAAAGGTGGTGACACCGGCGATCAGTTCTGTGCGAACCGTGGTGCCGTGTTCCTGAAGTTTAAACAGGCGTTGGAGCAAACTCTGCGGAGCAGAATTTGGTGATGACATGCTCATAGACAAAAGATCCCAAAAAAAAATGTTTTTCGCTTTATCCTACACAAATAAATTAGAAACTGCACCTAAAAAGTAATCGATTGCGTTTTAAGACGAACATATCACGAAAAAGTGTTGTAGAGATAAAGGAGGTATAGGTTTTAATTAAGCATTAATACCTATAGTAATAATGCTTGTTATTAGAAATAAAATGATATCTCTATTGGTATTATTTTTATCAGAGTAATTATTTATATTGTTTTCATTTTATTTAGTTCGGGATCTAATTAATTATGAATATGCTTTCCTATTGCCAAATAAATATATTTCTCTAAAGTTAACTCACCAGTAAATTTCAATCGATTTTTTGTTTTATATTTTATTTGTCACCTGTTAGTGCTTAATAGATCTTTTAAATAAAGAGAGATCTTATTATTTAATTAACTTTTGTGCTTAATATAAGGTAATTATAATGAATAGGAAAAAAATTGTTTCTTTTAAAATTAATTTATTAGTTTTCTCTGTATTATCAACGTTAAATATGGCGACTGTAGTACAGGCGGATCCGTCTGCTCATATTGTTGTGCAACAACAGCAAAAAAATAGTAGTGTTGATATTCTTAATATTGCCGCAGCGATTAATGGCTATTCCAGTAATTCATTAACCAGTTTTGATGTTTCTGAAGCAGGGTTAATATTAAATAATAGTCCTGATGGTGCTGATACTCAATTATCGGGGCATATTGACGGTAATAGTAATTTATCTAGCGGTGCGGCAAAAGAGATTACTCTTGAGGTTAACGCTAAAAAAGCCATTACGTTAAATGGTCCTGTTGAGGTGGCCGGAACAAAAGCACGGGTTATTTTATCTAATCCTGCTGGAATTATTTGTAGTAGCTGTAACTTTCTTAGTGCTGACCGTGTTGTGTTGACTACTGGGAAAGTGAATACACAAAATGATACCGTTGATAGTTATAAAGTGGAAAAAGGGAATATTACTGTTAAAGGTAATGCCACTTTTGATAAAAGTGCGCAACAGATTGATTTAATTGCCCGCAATGTTTCCATTGAAACGCCTCTTGATGCATCTGGTATTAATGTGAATGTGATAACTGGCGCTAATGAAGTTAAAGCACAAGATAATACTGTGGTTGCACAAAAGCCAACAGGCGTTGCTAGTAAATATAGTTTGCAGATAGTCAAGAATGCAGGAGTGAGAAGCTCATCGTTAAAATTTATAGGTACTGAAGCTAACTCACCACTGAAAAATAATGGTAATGTTGAAACTGCTGGGGGAGGGATCGAGCTTATTCATAGCGGTGCACTTGATAATAATAAAGGTAACTTCTTATCTGAGGGGGATATCTATTTTGCTTTCGATAAAGGTGTTACAAATAGTACTGGTGAAATACAAAGTACTAAAACTATCTCAATAGAAACCAAAGAAGCGAAAGTTGATAATATCTCTGGTGGTAATATTTCTGCTGATGGAAATGTAACTATCAATAGTGGTGAATTTAAAAACAATGCCTCCTATATTGCAAGTAAAGATAAATTAGATATTCAGACAAACGGTAAACCAATAACGAATACTGCAACGGTCGGTGAAGGCGTCGGTATTTCTGCTACTAATGGTATTAAGATTAATAGTGGCTTATTTAATAATAAAGAGGGTCAAATCAATTCTAAAAGTGTCATTGATATTAATACTAACCTAAAAGATTTCAATAATATTGATGCTTATATTGATGCATCAGGGGATATTAGTATTAATAGTGGCGCAATGAATAATACCCATAGCCGCCTACGCTCAGTTACTCGTGTTGAAATTGATACTAATGGTAAGGCGCTGAAAAATACCGGCATGACTGCAGATACTGCTAGCGATGATTCATTAGGTATTCTTAGTGGTCTGGATGGTATGACAGTTAATATTGCTGGACTGAATAATGACCAAGGGATTATTGCCACCGATGGCGATATGAACTTCACTAACAAAGGCGACATTACCAATAAATGGGGACATATAAAATCAGGGGGATACTTGACATTTAGTAGTGATAAGATCAAAAACCTCTATGGTGGCTTAGCATCTAAAACTGGTGCTAATGTGACTTTCTCCCAGACATTAGATAATAACTTTGGTGTTTTTTACTTAGAAGGCGATAGCGTTACCATCAGTGCGCCTTATATAAATAATAATAAAGGTGTTATTAAAGGAGACGCTATTTATTTTAAAACAGATAAATTTAATAACACATCAGGATTTGTGATCACTGAACAGAAATTAGAGATTGATACACCAGAACTGACGAATAACAGCAGTTTAGATTTCAAAACAGAAATGGGCTTTTATCTGGGGCAACCTGATCAGAAAGGGGGATTAATTAGTAAAGGAGAAATGAAATTAAGCGGTAATAAATTAGTGAGTAATAAAGGACGTATTGTAACAGAAAATGGGGATATGGAGCTTAAATTCACCTCTGTTGATAATACCAGTGGTACTATTGCATCACATAAAAATGCCTTTGTAGTGACAAGCACCTTTACCAATTCACAAGGCACATTGTTTGGCCAGGATAAATTAACACTACAAACCGATACACTGAAAAATAACAGTACAGGTTCGGTTGAAAGTAATACCTTAAAAGGTGTTATTGCGTCGAGTGGTGATACTGAAGTGACGGTTAATCGTGATTTTGAAAACAATGGCGTCATTTCTGGTGTAGAACATTTACGTGTAAATATAAATGGTAAATATACCAATGCCAGCAATAGTATTATGTCAGGTAAAAATAGTTTCGAATTAGGTGTGACAGGAAATATTATTAATCGCGGTATTCTTAATTCAATAAAAGACACGACTATTTCTGGTGAGAATATTACTAATGAAAAATCAGGTATTATTGTTGGTAGAGAAAGTATTACTATCGATAATAAAGGCACTTTTACTAATAAAGGTAAAGTTGTCGGGCCGTTAAATAAATAACATTTTAGCCTATCTATGAGCGATATTTTGTCGCTCATAGATCAAAGGATACACCATCTTGAGTATGAAATAATATGGGAATAGGAACTGATATTATAGAAATAAAAAAGGTGGCTATTGCAATATGTAGAAGTGGTGAACCGTTAACTCAGCGATTATTAACTGAATATGAAAGAAACAGTATCGGTAGAATTCATGAAAATTATCATCGTGTTGCAGGGTTTTGGGCTGCTAAAGAAGCCGCTGTAAAAGCAATAGGTACAGGATTTCGTTTGGGGATTTTATTTCATGATATTGAAATAAGGCATGATGAATATGGCGCACCTTGTTATTTTTTTACAGGCCATTTTTCTAATTTATTAAAGCAGAAAAAAATAACCCAATCATTATTAAGTATTTCTCATTGTGATCATTATGCTGTCGCTGTTGCAATTTTTAATTGATGCTTTTATAGGTGTTTTATTATGTTTATATATTCTGATCTAAAGAATAAGAATGTGATTGTTACAGGAGCTAATGGTGATATAGGTATTGCAATTTGCCAGAAATACCTTGAACAGCAGTGTCATGTTTATGCATTATATCACCAAAATAGAAATAACTTAGATAAGCTAAAAAAAGAGAGTGAATATTGTCAGCGCTTACATATATTACAATGTGATATCAATAATGATAAATCAATTCATGATTTTTTAGATAAACTAAAGGCATATGCTAATGCTATTCATATATTAATCAACAATGCAGGTGTGATTAAAGATGAATTATTTTCTGCTATAAATATAAGTGAATTTGAATATGTTATTAAAACCAATTTATTAGGAACTTGTCAATTTACTAAACAGTTATTGCTTTTATTAAGATCGGCAGAAAAAGCGACCATTATTAATGTTGCTTCTATTGCAGGGATTGTTCCAAGTATTGGGCAAAGTAACTATAGCGCCGCTAAGGCTGGAATTATAGGTTTTACTCATACGTTGGCTGCAGAGTTGGCAGGTAAAGGAATTCGAGTCAATGCGGTGGCACCGGGTATGATTGAGTCTGACATGGTCAAAAAAGTGTCACGCCAAGTCGTACGTCATATTAAATCGGTTATTCCATTACAACGATTGGGAGCAAGTGCTGAAGTTGCCAATACCATTGTATTTTTAAGCTCCGAGGCATCGAGCTATATTGTTGGGCAAACATTAATTGTTGATGGTGGGATGGTGATGCGATGAGAGGTAACCCTTATGAGTCTCTATAATCAATCGTTATTGCCTCCTACACTATTTTTAAAATTAGGTGCATGGCGACAACCGACCATTATGGTTGATAGGATTGTCGATTTTGTCCCTAGTGAAAAACCTATTATCAAAACGATTAAACATGTCACCTTTAATGATCCCTATTTATTAGGACATTTTCCAACCGATCCTGTTATGCCAGGGGTTATGGTGGCGGAAATCTTTGGTCAAACAAGTGAGTATTTATCTTTTATTGATGACTTTTGTTCAATTTATAAAATAGAACACAATATTGAATTAACTACATTTAAAGAAATAGCCAAAGCCCTTAATGAGCCGAGATCAGAACGAATTTTAATTCAGCATCGAAGAAAGGTTTCCGGTGTATTGGCCTCACAAAATTTAAGGTATAAAAATGCTGCTTACCCAGGGGATACCATAGAGATAACAAGCATTCTATTATTTTCTGATAAAAGCAATTTTAAACACTATTCTGTTGAGGCAAGAGTGGGAAAGAAAATCATTGCTAATGGCACCATAGTTAATTTCAGAGAATATAATCACTCTGAACAAAATAAAAATTAGGATATTAATAGTATGGAAAATGACGATAAGTTAAATGAAAAAATTGAACAAAGAAAAAAAATGTTAAAGCGAGTCAAAGAAGGGCTTATTGAACGACTCAATTTAAATAAGAGTATTAATCAAATAGATGATGATACTCCATTATTTGGTAGTGGTTTAAAATTAGATTCTGTTGATGCCACTGAGATAATTGTCTTTCTTAATGATGAATTTAATATTCAAGTAACAGAAGGTGATGATCCTTCTTATATGAGAACAATAAATAGCCTAACAACATTTATTTTAAATAAACAGCGAGAAAAACAAGAAAAAAATGAGAGCAATAATAATTAATTTATATCATTTTTATTTATTGGAGATGTTATGAAATACTTTGAAATGGAAAATAAAGCGAATGTATTATTCGGTGAATATAATGGAGTGACACTTCCCAAACGTTATACTAATGAACATGAGGCTTATTTTTCGGTAAGAAATAGCATATTAATGACAGACTTTTCTCATTATGGCATGGTGAAAATTTCTGGTGAAGATGCTTGGCGGTTACTCAATTATCTTATTTCTGCAGACATTTCATCTATTCGTGATGAACAACTACTTTATACATTGTTACTAGATAAAGCAGGGAAAATAATAAGTGATGCCTATGTACTATGTGATAATGAACACTATTTTTTAATTTCAGAGTGGATGAATAGTGATGCCATATGCCAGCAGATAAAAAAAGTATTAGATAAGCAAGATGAACGGGGTGAATGCTACCAAATTGATGCTATCGCTTCTCTTACTCCAGATTGGCGTATGATCTGTCTAGAAGGCCCCTATGCTTGGGAAATTTTATCTGAAATCGTCGGTATGGATATTATTGGATTACCTTTTCATGAGTTTATGTATGTTGATGAAGATGTCATTACTATGCGTGTTGGTAAACACGGTGAATATTGTTATCACATTATGGGAGATGAAGAGAAGTTAATGTCTATTTGGCGACATTTATGCACTTTATCTGAGAAATTTGATTTAAAGATTGGCGGGGTTGATGATTTAAAAAATATACGACTAGAAAACCCTTGTTGGGAGCCTCAAGTGATTAATCCTTTTAGTCGCTGTCCTATTGAGTTACAGATGCAATGGGCGATTAGTTACGATAAAGATGTATTTATTGGTCAAGATGCAATAAAACAACGTGCTGATAATGGGGTAGATCAGAAAATAGTTGGCGCAAGAATAATTAATATGCCTCAGAATGCTGCAATTTTACAAGGCGATGCAATCTATTACCAAAATGAACAAATAGGCGTAGTTATTCAAGTGGGATACTCTTTTATATTAAAAGAACATATTGCTAGAATATTATTAAAACGAGAATTTGCTTATGTTGATATTGATGACTATAAAATAAAAACGGCTTATGGTGATATTGATTTTATCACAACGAGTATTCCCTTTGTTAATAATTTAAGTTTAATAATTAATCCAACCGAAGATAGTTATCTTGAAAGACATCAATAATGAAAGATTAAATTTATAGCAAAGATATTTATTAAACATAATAAATATTATATAGGAATTAACATGAATAGTAGACGCCGTCGGGTTGTAATAACCGGAATGGGGGTTTTATCATCTTTAGCTAAAGATGTGCCTCAATTTAAACAGGTTCTTTTTAATAGACAATGTAATATTAAGCCAAGCCAACGCTATTTAAAATGGTTTAAAAATGCCAATGCATCTGAGATTGAGATGGCATTAGATTATTCAGATATACCGCAGCATATCGCTCGATCACTAGACAATGCGGCATTATGGGCATATCGAGTCTGCAATGAGGCATTACAACAAGCAAACTTAATAGATAATCAGTCTATTTTAGATAATACCGCGATGATCGTGGGCGTCTCTTCGGCAGGAACGGAAGCCTTTCTGCCATTATTTGAACAACATATTGATGATTTTTCGATAAAAAAAGCCATTTTATCCGGTGGATTTTCATCATGTTGTTCGAGTGTATCAAGTCTACTTGGCTTACGTGGTGGTCTTGAATTAGTGGCGACGGCCTGTACCGCAAGCCCTAACGCGATAGGTATGGGGTATGATTATATCCAAAATGGCAAAAATCCTGTTGTGCTAGCGGTCGGAACAGAACCCATTTATCTTCCTACCTTTGCGGGTTTTTATGCCCTTAATGTGATGAAAACAACACCAACTTCCCCATTTTCAGGTACTCCTGGTATGTCTATTGGTGAAGGTGCTGGGGCGTTAGTATTAGAAGATTATCAACATGCGGTTGAACGTGGTGCGACAATATATGGTGAAATTGTCTCTTATGCGACATCTTGTGATGCTTACCATGAAACTAGCCCTGATCCTCGAGGAAATGGTGCAGTGCAAGTTATGTATAAAGCACTGGATAATGCGGGTATTACCCCTAATGATATTGATTACATAAATGTGCATGGTACAGGTACTGAAGCAAATGATCGCATTGAAACCATGTCGATGAAAAAAGTGTTTCCTAATATTTATCATATCCCATTAAGTTCAACAAAATCTTATGTTGGTCATAATATTGGTGCTGCGGGTATTGTTGAAATCATCGCGTGTTTTATTTGTTTAGCAGAAGACAAACTTCCCCCTACATTAAATTTCACTCAGCCAAGGCATAGCTGTGATTTAAATTATGTACCGAATTTCTTTCAAGATAAAAAAGTAAAATTTTTTATGAAAAATAATTATGCTTTTGGAGGAAATAACTGCTCTATTATCGCAAGCCCTTATATTACAGATAAAACACCGACGGAATATAAAGCTAAAAAAGTGGTTATTACCGGGGTGGGGGCGATTACGTCTATTGGCAATAATATAATGGAGATAATAACAGCGATTTTGGCAGGAGATAAAACAGGTACATTAAAACCTATTGTATTTGCGAGTGATGTGCAGAAAGATATCGACAACTTGATGTCTGTTGTCATAAAAGATAATGATTTTGAGCAATCGTTAGGACATCCTTATTTTGATCTCGACATTGATCATCGCTTAAAAAATAACGCCTGTTATCATGCTATCACTGACGTTAATCCGAAAAAAACATTACGTTATTATGATCCAAGAAAAGCTATTCCTAGCGGGACTTATGCCTTATTCGCTTTAAATGAAGCACTTGCTAATGCTGGACGCAAAATTAAACGTGATGGTGATAACTTAGGTTTTATTGTTGGAATGTCAAAAGGGCCACAAAGTACCGTTAATCGTTATTTAAAAAGTTTAATTCCTGATCCGCAAAAAGTAAGAACATCAGAATTTCCTGGTACTTTAATGAATGCAGTACCGACATTTTGTGCCATCACAGAGGGAATAAAAGGTTATACCACGACATTGGCAACAGGGGTTAATGCTGCATTAGGAGCGTTAACTTATGGTTATGAAATTATCAGGCAAGATCTACAACCTCAGGTAATTGTCGGAGGGGCAGATGAGCACTTCAGTTCTATTTCACTCTATTTTCAAGCGATGAGTAAGAAAGTTAATCTGACCAAGAATGCGACAGATTATCAGGTTTATTCTAATGCAAGTGCCGGCTATATCCCCGGAGAAGGGGCAGGGATGTTATTTCTTGAAGATAAAGAGTATGCCAAGCAACGAGGCGCTAAAATTTATGCTGAAATTATTGGCTACGGTAAAGCTAATGATAATACTTTTTTAGAAGACGAAAATATTACTGATAGAGTGGCCGCCTTATGTAAGGCTATCCAACAAGCATTATCTGAGGCGCAACTCAGTTGCCAAGATATTGATATTATCTGTGGTACCAGTGATGGTAATAAAGAGAATGATGAAGTTGAAATCCGTGCGATTCGGCAACTATTTTATCAAGCGGCAAATCATGTACCAGTAGTTAATTACAATGCCTTTTTTGGTTTAGTTGAATCATGCGCTGGGATATTGGCGATCTCTTTAGTGATTCATATGATGGAAAGCAACACGATAATACCTATTCCTTATACAAAAAGTTTTATAGCTGATGATATTCATTTTGTTACCCAACCGATTAATAAGCAGATAGAAACTGCTTTAGTTCTTGGTTCATCAGAAGGATGTAACCACTATGCAATTATCATCAGGAAACCGTTATGAAAAATGTTGCGATAAGTGGATGGGAACTTAATTTACCTTCAATAGTAAATTTTGAACAACTTTCTGAACAACTTTTATTAAAAAGAACAATTAAAACAGAGAAATACTTCTCTGATGATTATTTTGTAGAATATTTTAAATTTAATCATAATCCGGCGGTGATCCCCTATCAAAATATTCCCAATGATCATTTTGAAATATTAACGCGATTAATTCATAACAGTTTAAAACGGGCTAATATCACCCTAGAAAAGCTTCGCGCTTCACGTACCATAATGTATCTTGCAGGTCACGGGCCTAGAGCCGATTTTATGGATTACCAAGGGTTTTATGATAAAAACGATGCCGAAGATGTTCAATATTCTCCGCAGATAAAATCACTCCATGCAGCCTCTTTTGCACAGGATGAATTAGCGAATAAATTGTGGGCTGAATATCAGTTAGATTTCCCACCTATTCCTATCTATTGTGCTAGTAATTCTGCGTTAATGGCTGTGCATATAGGACATAATGAAATAAGCCAAGATATGGCGGATATTGTAATAGTATTGTCGTGGAATAGCTTACTTTTACAAGATATAGCCTTTATGGATAGCCAAGGCATGTTAGTTGAAGCGCACGCTCAACCTTTGAGTAAATACAGTGATGGGGTCACCTTATCAGATGGTTATGCCGTGATGATTTTAGAAAGCCAACAACAGATAAACTCGAGACAATATCTTGCACCTGCTTATATCTATCATTCCGTTTTTATGCAAAGTAATGCTGAACGGACAATGGGAGGCACATTATTTAACTTTTATACGATATCAAAAGTGATTTCTCAGCTTCTCGATCTTAGTCATTATTTACCAAGTGATATTGGTGCTATTTTTATTCATGGTAATGGTTCGATTATTAGTGATAAAGCTGAGACGGTAGCTATTACTAACATCTTTAAACAACCCATTCCTATTATTAGCTATAAAGGGCAGATAGGTTATATTTCTAATTGCTCTGGTATTATTGATTTAATGATTATAGCTGATTCATTAAAAAATAATCGATTGATCCCCTCAACTACACATTATCCAATAGATGATGGAATGGAGGTTAATTTCCTCACTAATCAAGAGTGTGTGAACTATAGCGCTAAACCTATTTTAAAAATCGGCTTAGGTATGGATGGCTCTATTATTGCCATGTTATTAATCGCAAATGGAGAGCAAGGATGAGGCGATTATTACCCACTGGTGCTATTAATTTAGCCGCTTATGCTTTTTTTGAGCCACAGGAGCCACTGATCCCTTTTATTCCTTCATGGTATAACGTATGGGAATCTCATATGTTACGTTTAGCGGGTAAAAAAAGCGCAGGAAAAAGTTGGAGTTTTCAACGCTATGGGGTCAATCATGATATGTATCTACGTGAAGGAATAAGAAAAACAAATTGTCGTCCTTACCTATCTGCAATAGAGCATGTGGTCGATCATGCTGTTGGTCAATTAGATACAAAATCACAATTCCTCTTAAAAAAAGAGCGAAATGGACTGATTTATATTGATGCATGGGGAGAGCTAACGGCTTTCGAACAGATAGATAGTTTAAGGGATGTGTTTACTCTTAATATTATTCCTAGAAATATCATAAAAAAATACAGTATAAAAAATTTCTCTTGCAAAATAAGAGGCGAACGTAATGGTATGATGTCGGCACTATTATTAGCACAAAAGCTCATTAATAGTGATTTACTTGATAATATATTTATTTGTGGTGGTTTTCGGGCTGTACCAATTTTATCTTTTAGTGAAATAGAAAGACAACCGATAACCCTTTTTTTCAAGCCTAATACATTGGAAAATATAAATAGTATTGAAAGAGTCGCCTGCATCATTATCAATAAAAAACAGTGTTCAGATATTTCGATTTTTATCAATCATTATTTTTCTATGAGTCAAAATAGAAAAAAGGCAATAAAGCAATTAGTTAAAAATTGGCACCGTTGTATTAATAAACAGACGGGTTCAATTTATATAACTGCGTTACTGACTTATAAATATATTTCTATACTTGAAACCGCATTCACAGCGTTACCTGTTAATCTTAATTGCTATTTTTTAAATCGTCTTTATGGTGATAGTGGGTTTATCACACCGGCTCTTATGTTCGATCATTTACAAAAAGCAGCAGATAGTGCCTCTCATTACCTTTTGAGTGCGTTTGATGGAGAAAATGGTGTTTGGCTGGTTGATTGTTGGAAACAATAATAAGGTATTTTATGTATGGAATAACAAAAGCACGCCAATTAGCACTATTTTCACTAACAAATATTAATAAATTTAATCATGATAAAAGTAACGCTGAAATAATTTTTAAAAATCTCACATTCGATATTAATAATGAGCATTTTACATTAATAAAATATCAACAAGAGAATGAAAAGAATGCATTGATTGATATTATTTCAGGAGTTGATATTCAATATGCTGGTTATACTTATTTTTTAGGTAATTATATAAATATTCTAGATGAAAAGCAGCGAGCTTTATTAAGGAATAGAATGATCGGTTTTGTTTTCAAAGAAAATTACTTTTTTAATCATTGTAATGTATTTGACAATATTTATTATTCAGTAGTCGATCATAAAGATAAAAAAAAGCTAAAGAATAATATTATAAATACACTTAAATCTATGGGCATAGAAAAACTCTATAATAAAACCCCAAAATCGTTATCAACAGATCAATTGCTAAAGGTGGCCTTTAGCAGAGCTTTAGTGAAAAAACCTAAGTGTATCATTGCTAATTATAATAATGATTGTTTCAGTCAGAATAACTTTGATTATTTTATCCAATTATTATCACAAGTACATAAAGATTTATCTATACCAATATTATTAATCACTAATTGTAATCATCTAAACATGACTGTAGATAAAATTATAACGCTTAAACATGGAGAGTTATATGATGGGGAGAAAACTTAATTGTATCGGTATTATTTTAATAATAATTTCTCTATTGCTCTCGCAAGTAGAGAGTAAAATAGACATTAAAAATAGTGATAAACGTTTTTTATTATTTATATCACTGAATACATTTACTGCCAGTGATAAATTGACCTCATTAATTTCAGAGTTAGAATACAGTATAAAACAAGGTGATTATCCATTTGATAAAGTCATTTATGGTTATGTCAGTGTATTTTTATCCGCTTATTATCATAAAAATAAAGCTTATTCTCAGGCTGCACAGACAATAAAAAAGGCCTTTTTTTATCTTGATGAAGTTGTTGAACAAAATCCAACTAATTGGCGGTTGATCTATCTAAGATTAAGAATGGATGCTTTTACACCTCGTTATTTAGGGCGCTGTGTGGTGGCTAAAAAAGACAGTCAGCAATTACTTGAGAATATTAATATCAATAGTGAACTTATACCCATGATTAACTATATGTATGCGCGTGCATTATTTAGTTGTGAGCAAGTGACACAAGCAAAAAAGATCATGGCTCAATTACTTCAAGAAAATGAGGCGAGTAAAAAAATTGCTCGATATAGTTTCACTAGCGTTCCTCCTTGGTTATCTATTGAAAAGACCGCGGTTATTCAACCAATAACATTAGAGAGTGATTAATGGAAAATATTATTATATTCATCTCAATATTTATTTTGATAGTATTACTTTCTAGTTCATTATCTTGGTTTTATATCAAATACACATTAGGGTTACTTTATATAACCCTTAGCCATTTTTATCGAAATTTATGTTTTATCGTTTTACTCTGTGTCGCCATCTCGATTTTGGAGGGTTTTTATCATCACCTCACGCTACTGCTCAAAGAGCAAGTAGCATATTCCAATTTAGGGCATATCGAAATTTATAAAAAAGATAATAAACAGGATATTACTGATAAGAAAGATTATTTGGAAATAACCAATGCTGAAGAAATCATCCATTTATTAACTTATGATAAGCAGTTATTAGAAAAAATTCAGGTCATTTCACCACAAATTATTTTTTCAGGCATGATAGAAAATGTTATCAATAAAAAAGCAGTATTGTTTTCTGGCCTAGCTATCGAGCCTAAGTCATTATTAACTATAGGAGCATACGATCTAACTGTTTCAGGGAGTGAATTGTCTCATGTCAGAAGAACTGAGATCACGATAGATAAGTTTATTGCTGATGCTATAAATATAAACTATGGGGATTTAGTTAATGTTGTATTTATTCATAATAATGAAAAAATGGTATTACCAACTTATGTACGTGGTATTTTTAACACACAAATAAATAGTTATCCTTATGCCATGATCAAAATTCCATTAGAAACACTACAATATATAAAAAAAAGTAAAAGTGTCTCAAAAATAAATATTCTATTAAAAAATGTGCATGATATGAATAGCGTAATAGCTAAAATAACAAGGATTAATAAAGAAAAATCTTTAAATTTGCAAGTGATCCCTGTTATTGAGAGACAAAGTTATATTATTTCTATTGTGACATTCTTTAAGTGGTCAATGCTATTATTGTATAGCATTATTGCTATTTATTATTATTTTTTAGTGAATAAAATCATTATCATCACTATCAAAAAAGCTATTGGTGATCTGTTCGAATTTAATCGATTAGGTATTTGGCGAGGTAGTTTTTCTCGATTATTTATTTTATTGGCTATTTTTATGACTATAACAATTTCTATAACGATATTATTAATTCATCAGTTATTATCTTGGTTGATTAATTTGAAACAAATCAATATTTCTTTATCTGATAATAATAGCTATTCATTAATGCTCCCTTGGCTATGGCAATATGATGCTATGTTTAAAATCCCTCTATTATTATTTTTTTCCGCAACAATCGCTTCGTGTATCTCTATTTTTAAAGTTAGCCACTATTTACAAAAATATCAAAAAAATAATATTACTATTTAGGAGTATGGTCTATGCCATTGAGAGAGAAAAAGTATCACCAAAATCAAGAGAGCATTTTATTTTTTCCAGGTCAGGGTAGGCCTTATTTAGGTATGGGAAATAGGGTATATCGTGACGTTCCATCAATAAAAGAAGTATGGAATTGTGCGAGTGAAATAGCAGGGTTCGATGTAAGGACTGTTTGTTTAAAAGGGCCCATGAATAAATTGGTACAAACCTGTTATCAGCAAGTGGCGTTAACAACTATCAATATTGCTTCTCTTTATTTACTGCGTGAGCATTGTTGTGTGAATGAGGCGGGTTATTCAGGGCACAGCGCTGGAGAATATTCAGCGTTATTTGCGGCGAACGTACTGGAACTTGAATCTGTCTTTAAGTTAATTAGTTATCGCGCATCTATCATGCAACAGCTCGCTAAGAATAACAAAGGGGTAATGTATGTTGTTAAAAATTGCTCTTATCAGACGTTATCAACATTGATTGACCAGCAAGATCTCGCAACAAAGGTGAATATTTGCTGTGATAACAGTGAACTTCACCAAGTTATTGGGGGGGAGTATGCAAGTGTACGTAAGGTTGTTAATCAATTAGCTAATATGAAAATAGAAACGAATAAATTAGCCGTTAATGGTGCTTGGCACACTGAATTGATGAGCGAAGGGAAAAATTTACTTGCTCACTTTTTACAGACAATCCCTTTTTCAATCCCAGATAAACCCCTAGTGATGAATGTTTCTGCTGAGATTGTTAGCGATATTGAGACAATTAAACAGAATTTAGTTAATCAACTCACAGAAACCGTAAGATGGACAGCAACTATGGCGCTATGGTGTCATTTAGGCTATCACAATTTTATTGAACTTGGTGATAGCAAGTCATTGTATTATTTAGCGAAAAATTCACATACGCTAAAAGATAAAAATATATTGCATGTTAATGATTATATTTAATTATCTTATATAGGAGCAATTATGTTGCCTAATTATCATTATTATATGCAAGCGCATCATCATACTATGCTAACACCTATTTATATCGCCTCGATAGTATTAAGTTTATGCTTTATTAATAATTATAATGAGTTAAGTTTTTGGTTATTATTTATGGGTAACTTTGCTATTTTTATTGTCATTTTACTCAGTGCAATGATGAATGAGCGAATATATTGGCGATACTGTATTTTTTCTGAAAAGTTTTATTTAAAAAATAATAATAAAAGCGATATAAAAAGGACGATAATATCACGTTATTTTACTGTTTTTTCGTTAAGCTATATAATTGGGGTTATAATAATATTTCTTGTTACCTCTTATTTAATCGAGATTGTTTTTGATAGCCAAATATATATTATTATTTTTCTTGGTTTTTTCTTGTCACCATTAATGATATGGTTTTTTATGTATTTTTTGATCAAGTTTTATGTCAGTTGTTCAATTCATTATTTGAATAACTTTTCTTTATATAGCCGTGAGAAGAAAAAATTTAACATATCCTATATTATTGTTAATGAGGTTTTTTTAAGTTTACTTGTTAATTTTCCTATTGTTTTTCCGCTCCAGAACAGTGCTACTTTCTCGTTAGAGCAAGGTTATCTTAATATTGAGTTTATTGTTGCATTAATCATTCTTTTATATAGTGTTCTGTTTGTTATGCTTTTTTTATCGAAGGCGAGTAAAATTAATTACCTAATGGGGATGATTATCTGTTATAGCTTTGAAGAAGATTTTGCTGAGGTAAAAAAAAGAGGCCTGTTTTGCCGTGTATTATGGTTTCTGATTTTGATCCCTTTAGGTACATTGTTACTCTGTTTATTATTCTATTTGCTGAATATAAAAGAGAATTTCTTTTTAATTTATTCGGTGAGTTTATCTTTAGTTATTTATCTCTATTTTATTGAGCGGAGAAATAAACTCTATCAGGAATTTATATTAGCATTTGATATGATCTTACGTTTAAAAGCACTAAAAAATTTTAAGGAGTAAGACATTGTGATGGTTATTATTTAATCCCCTAATCAATATTATTAGGGGATGAATAAGTTAAATAATTTTTTCACTCAGTGAAGGTTTTTTATTAGGGATAACATATTGCCAAAAAGAGCGTTTTTCTTTTTGGGTGGTAAATAATTTCCCCACTCGGTTGGCAATTAACTCTAATGAAAAACAGAGCACAAAGTAAATAAAGGCAACAAATAAAAAAACTTCCATCGGGTACACCATGCTGCGATTATTAACTTGTGTTGCTAAGAATGAGAGTTCACCGACACCTACAACATAAGCGAGGGAAGTATCTTTAATTAAGGCTATCCATTGATTGATAAAAGAGGGCACCATCATACGTAATGCTTGTGGTAACACGATATACCAAAGCGTCTGCCAGCGATTAAATCCTAACGATAAACCTGCTTGCCATTGCCCTTTGCCAATAGCGAGAATACCGGCTTTAACACCATGAGCGATATAAGAGGAGGTAATAAGTGCTAGAGCACAGATCACGGTGGTTATCTCAGGAATTTCCATTCCTAATACCACGGGTAATAGAAAATAGAGCCAAAAAATCAACATAATGACCGGAATAGCACGGAAAAAACCTAAAAAAGCGGCAAATAAGTTAACCCATACCCCTTTAAGCATGGCGAGAGCGATCCCCCCAAGCGTCCCTAATATAATAGATACAATACCGGCGATCACACTAATAAATATAGTTAAAGCCGCACCTTCTAATGGCCCATCAGGATACGCGCCAAAAAGTAGATACTGCCAATTATCAGCAATAACAGTAAAGTCCATATTAATATCCTTGCGCTAATTTTCGTTGCTGATGCCATTGCCCCCAAGCTTCCATTAATGCAATGGCAGCGATATACAGTATGGTGGCGACGCCGAACGCTTCAAAAGTACGTAATGATTCAGTTTCAACTTGCCTTGAAGCATAAGAAAGCTCTGCGACACCTATGGCCATAGTGAGAGAGGAGTTTTTGATAATATTCATATATTGACCCAACAATGGCGGAAGGGCGATACGAAAAGCTTGCGGTAAAATGACATAACGCATGGATTGCCAGTGGGTTAATCCTAACGCTAAAGCTGCATATTTTTGGCCTTGTCTGACTCCCTGTATTCCTGCTCTTAGCTCTTGGGCAATAAAAGGTACAGAGTAAAAGGTAAGCCCAATAATACCGGCTAAAAATTCAAAAGAGGGCCAAGAGAGCGTTAAGCCAAATAAAGAAAGTTCATGTGGGGTGTTAAGCCATATCATGGCCGTTTGTGGCAATAGTTCACCAGAAGCAAAATACCAAAAGAAGAGCTGAACCAATAATGGGGTATTACGAAAGAGTGAAGTATAAATGGCCGCACACCAACGTAATGGCGCGATATGGCTATCATAGGCAGCACTGAGAAGAAAACCTAGTAATGTGGCAATAATGATAGTCCAGAAAGAGATAAGCAAGGTGATTAAAAAACCTTGCCACAGCCAACTTAAGTAGTGAGGCTCAAGAAGATAGTGAGAAAGAAACTGCGCAAACATAATTATTACCTATTGCAGACGCCAAACCCCGCAGTAGCGGGGTTGGTGTTTTATCAATAAATCATCGCGATAAATTAAGTCGTTATTTGCTCTACCATTAGGATTGAGGCGCTTGCTCAGAAAGTGGGGCAAACTTAAAGTCACCACGAGGTTGAGCGGACTTAGTATCAGGGCCAAACCAACGATTATAAATTTCGTCTGCTTTGCCTTCTTTCTCTAATCTTAATAGCGTGTTATTAATCTCGTTAATTAAACGCTGTTCACCTTTAGCTGCGGCAACGGCTTGATATTCTCGTGTAATACTAAAGGGCGATATTTCAAAATCAGCTTTGATTTTCTCAGGTAAATTAGCTAATAACCCTACTAATTTAGCATCATCTTGGGTTATCGCTTGTACATTGCCATTGCGTAATGCGGCAAACGCAAGAGGGGTATCGTCATAGGAGATGACTTTAGTTTCAGGATAGCGTTCACGTAAGGTAATTTCCTGTACGGTGCCTTTGTCAGCCCCAATGCGTAATGACGCAATTTGCTCAGGGCTGGTTAATACGCCTTTGCGCGCGATAAATTTCTGTCCAGTAGCAAAATAAGGTACAGAGAAATCGACTTGTTTTGCTCGCTCTTCGGTAATGGTGAAGTTGGCGGCAATTAAATCGACTTTTTTGGCGCTAAGTAGTGGAATACGGTTAGCTGGGTTAGTTGGACGTAATTCCAATTTTACCCCGAGATCTTTGGCAATTTCATTCGCAATATCTGCATCATAACCTGCCAATTTTTTGGTTTGTGGATCGATAAAACCAAACGGTGGGTTACTATCAAAAATAGCAATGCGTACCACACCTGCCTGTTTTATATCGTCTAATTTATCGGCTTTTGCCAGACCAGAAAAAAGCACTGAGCCAGCAATTAATGCCGTTGCCAAAACACGTAATTTCATTATTCACCCCAAAAAAAGTATTCTCATTGTTATGTTGCCTATCACGCTATCAAGTTGTTCTAAGTTCATAAAATAATAAAAAATGATATGGATATGCTTTTATAGAATAAGTTAAGGAGAGATAGTGACTTTATAAACATAAATAAAAAAACAGAGGCAAATAATGCCTCTGTTTCAGAGCGTAAAGAGAGTGAATAAATTATTTAATTAGCAGAATGACTATCATCATTTTTTGTCAGCATTCTTTCTACTTGGTCACCCCCTAAATGACGGAAGTCATGACCCTTGACGTAGTAGAAGATAAACTCACAGATATTCTGGCAACGATCGCCAATACGTTCGATAGAACGAGCACAGAATAATGCCGTCAGTACGCTCGGGATAGTGCGAGGATCTTCCATCATATAAGTCATTAATTGACGAACAATACCTTCATATTCGTTATCAATTTTTGCATCTTCACGATAGACTCGAATAGCTTCTTCTAAGTCCATACGAGCGAAAGCATCAAGAACATCATGGAGCATTTGTATCGCATGTTGGCCTAAGGACTCTAAACTTACTAGCAGTGGTTGATGTTGATGTGAAAATTTCTCAAGGGCCGTTTTACAGATTTTTTCTGCCACATCACCAATACGCTCTAATTCGGCGATAGTTTTAGAAATCGCCATAATAAGGCGTAAATCACTGGCGGTGGGCTGACGTTTGGCAATGATACGCATACAGGCATCATCAATGGCAACCTCCATCATATTGACTTTTTGATCACCTTCAATCACTTCATTGGCTAATGCTTGGTCTTGGTTATGCATTGCGGTAATGGCTTTTTTTAATTGCTCTTCAACTAAGCCACCCATGACCATCAGTTCTGTACGGATATGCTCTAACTCAGCGTTAAATTGACCAGAAATATGTTTATTGTGGTTTAAATTATCCATGATTTGCCTCGTTATCAGCCATAACGCCCAGTGATGTAATCTTCAGTTTGCTTCTTCGCTGGACGAGTAAATAATGTATCCGTATCACTGAACTCGATTAATTCACCCAAATACATAAATGCAGTGTAATCAGAACAACGTGCAGCTTGCTGCATATTGTGGGTGACGATCACCACGGTATATTCGGATTTTAGTTCACTGATAAGCTCTTCAATACGACCTGTAGAGATAGGATCGAGTGCAGAGCATGGCTCATCCAGTAATAATACTTCAGGACGGATAGCAATACCGCGTGCGATACATAAACGTTGCTGCTGTCCCCCAGAAAGACTATAGCCACTTTGATGTAATTTATCTTTGGTTTCATTCCATAATGCGGCTTTGGTCAGCGCCCACTGAACGCGTTCGTCCATTTCAGCGCGAGACAGTTTTTCAAATAAGCGTACACCAAAAGCGATATTGTCATAAATCGACATTGGAAATGGTGTAGGTTTTTGGAATACCATGCCTACTTTTGCGCGTAATAGCGCAATATCTTGCTTATCTGTCAGAATATTGTTGCCATCTAACAAGATTTCACCTTCAGCACGCTGTTCGCCATAAAGCTCATACATTTTATTAAAAGTACGCAGTAAAGTGGATTTACCACAGCCAGAAGGGCCGATAAATGCCGTTACTTTATTTTTGGCAATATCTAATGAGATATTTTTCAGCGCATGGAACTTACCATAGTAGAAGTTCAAGTCACGAACTTGGATTTTGTTTCCAGCGTTATCATTAGCCATAGTCATTCAACGTTCTCTCTTGCTTAACTTTCTGCGTTAGCCATGCTTATTTTTAGCAAACAGCACGCGCGCGATAATATTGATAAATAGAACACAGAGGGTGATCAGTAATACGCCAGCCCAAGCAAGCTCTTGCCATTGTGAGAAAGGGCTCATGGCGAATTTAAAGATAGTCACAGGTAAGTTGGCTATCGGTTCGTTTAGATCTGTGCTCCAGAATTGGTTAGATAGTGAAGTAAATAGCAGTGGTGCTGTTTCACCCGCAATACGCGCAATCGCTAATAATACGCCCGTGATAATACCCGATACGGAGGCTTTTAACGTGATTTTAGCGATCATCTTCCACTTGGGCGTCCCTAATGCATAAGCCGCTTCCCGTAAGCTATCAGGGACTAACTTCAACATATTTTCCGTGGTGCGAATAACAATAGGTATTTGTAATAACGCTAATGCCACAATACCCGCCCAACCAGAGAAGTGCTGCATTTGTGCCACCACAATGGTATACACAAACAGTCCAACAACAATCGATGGGGCTGATAATAAAATATCGTTGATAAAGCGTATGACTTCCGCTAACCATGAACGACGCCCATACTCAGCAAGGTAGATACCCGCTAAGATCCCCAAAGGAGTACCAATGACCGTCGCCCATAAAATAAGTAGACCACTACCCACAATGGCGTTAGCTAATCCGCCACCATCGGTGTTAGGGGGCGGTGTCATTTCTGTGAATAAGGCCCAAGACATGCCATCAAAGCCTTTGGTTACTGTAGAAAACAAGATCCACATTAACCAGAACAGACCAAATGCCATGGTAGAGACAGATAAAAACAGTGCGATACGGTTTTTTTGACGACGCCAAAGTTGGCGTTTATGGCGTATATGCAGTTCTTTTTCTGTTTGAACTTGTAATGAAGAAGAGGATGTTTTAGCCATCTTAACGTGCTCCTTCATTCTTAGATAAACGTAGTGTCATAAACTTAGAAATCGCAAGGACGATAAAGGTAATGACAAATAAAATCAGACCTAATTCCATTAATGCAGCGGTATGAAGACCTGTTTCTGCTTCGGCAAATTCGTTGGCTAATGCAGAGGTAATACTATTGCCCGGCATAAAGAGTGATGCAGAGTCTAACTGGTAGGTGTTACCAATAATAAAGGTCACAGCCATAGTTTCCCCGAGCGCACGACCTAATCCAAGCATCACACCACCTATCACACCGTTTCGGGTATAAGGTAAAACGATATTCCAAATCACTTCCCATGTGGTACAGCCGATACCGTAAGCGGATTCTTTCATCATCACTGGGGTCTGTTCAAATACATCACGCATTACAGACGCGATATAAGGGATGATCATAATTGCGAGGATAACCCCTGCTGCTAATATACCGATACCAAACGCAGGGCCAGAGAATAACTCACCGACAATAGGGACTGATGAGAGCACGTTGCCAACAGGCTCTTGGAAGTATGTGGCAAAGAGCGGCGCAAAGATAAAGAGTCCCCACATACCATAAACGATACTTGGAATAGCAGCTAATAACTCAATCGCGATACCCAATGGGCGTTTTAGCCAATTGGGTGCCAGTTCTGTTAAAAAGAGTGCAATACCAAAACTCACCGGAACCGCAATGATCAGGGCAATAATTGAGGTAACGACAGTACCGTAAATTGGTACTAAAGCACCGAATTCCTGTGCGGGTGGATCCCACTCTTTCGTCCACAAGAATGACAGACCAAATTGTTGAATACTTGGCCATGAGGCGAAAATCAGTGAAACAATGATACCTGCTAAAAGCAAAAGTGTAATTAACGCAGCTAGTCGAACTAGTGCGCTAAAAATAACGTCCCCTCGTTTACTCGGGGCCTTTATTACCGTTGTATGCTCGGCCATAAAGCCTCTTTAATTTATTACCCCCTGTGTTGCAGGGGGTGAACGTTAATCTATTTTTTAATGGTAACCCTTTGGTTAGTAAATTGGTTTACCATTACTGTCTTTGATGCTTGTTTTCCAAGCGGCACGAATTTGTTCTACCACTTCTTTTGGCAATACGGCGTAATCAAGATTTTTCGCTTCATCATTGCCTTTTTCATATGCCCAGTTAAAGAAATTCAGTACTTCTTTTCCTTTAGCCGCATCTTTTTGCGTTTGATGCACTAAAATGAAGGTAGTAGAAGTAATTGGCCAGGCATTTTCGCCTTTTTGATTCGTTAGGTCTTGTGCAAAGCTCTTACTCCAATCAATTTTTCTCGCTGCTGCGCTAAAACTATCGGCAGTAGGAGGAATAACTTCGCCATCTGCAGTGACTAATTGAGTATATGCAAGATTGTTTTGTTTTGCGTAAGCGTATTCAACATAACCAATTGAGCCTGGTAGACGTTGAACAAAGGCTGCGATGCCATCATTTCCCTTACCACCTAAGCCTGTAGGCCATTTAACGGTAGAGCCTGCGCCTACTTCATCTTTCCATGCGCTATTTACTTTAGATAAGTAGCTAGTAAAAACGAATGATGTGCCTGAACCATCAGCACGACGAACAACAGCAATGTTTTGGTCAGGTAGATTGAGTTTTGGATTTAGTTTAGCTATAGCAGGATCATTCCATTTTTGGATCTTGCCTAAGTAGATATTCCCGATAGTCTCACCGTCTAAGACAAGCTCACCGGATTTAATACCTGAGATATTGACTGCCATCACCACACCACCGATGACAGTTGGAAATTGGAATAAACCGTCAGCCTTGAGTTTTTCATCAGCTAATGGTGCATCAGAAGCACCAAAATCGACAGTATTAGCAATGATCTGTTTTACACCACCAGAAGAGCCTATGCCTTGGTAGTTAACTTTGTTGCCAGTTTCTTTTTGATAGCTATCTGCCCATTTTGCATAAACTGGAGCAGGGAACGTTGCGCCAGCACCAGTCAGTGAGGTCGTTGCCTGTGCAGAAAGAGCCGTCATTGAAAGTGCAGCGGCAATGACACTGGTCAGGGTGGTACGCATCAGTTTCATAATCCCTCCTGTGGGATAGGTAGAATAACTTTTCGACATCTATCAACTTCGGTTACGGTACGCACAGACAATAGGTCAGTTAGATGACAATTAAATGTCTTAATTGTGACAGTTTTATGACAAAGCAGAAAAAGAGTGAAAATAATGCATAAAAATAGGTGAGAAAGAATAAGAAGGGCGTTAACGTTGAAAAGTGAGGATATTAATCATCTTCGTCTTCTTGCACTTTTAACGGAAAGTTGGCACGGATAAGTAACCCGCCTTTCGTGCTATCGCCGAGTTCGACAAAGCCACCATGGGCATCCATGATCCGACGAATAATGGATAGACCTAAACCCGCACCGGTTGAACTTCGAGCTTGTTCCCCTTGAACAAAGGGTTGGAATAAACGTTGTCTATCTTCTTTGGCAATGCCTGGACCATCGTCTTCAACTTGAAACCAAGCATATTCTTCATTTTGATTACTTGTGATGCTTATCCAACCATGTCCGTAGCGTGTGGCATTAACAATCATATTGGTAAGCGCCCGTTTGACGGCAATTGGGTTTGCTGTGATATTGATAGGATAAGGGTATAAATGCTCTTCGCTGACTTTACCTGAGTTAGATTCAGCGCAGATCACTTCTCGCAATAGACCATTCATATCACATAATTCTAAAGACATCTCTTTGCCTGTGCGCATATAGTCTAAAAATTGACCGATAATGGCATCGCAATCTTCAATATCTTTATTGATAGAATCTGCAAGATAACTATCTTCAGGACTCATCATTTCTGTAGCAAGACGAATACGCGTTAACGGAGTGCGTAAATCATGGCTTACTCCTGCCATCACCAGTGTTCTATCATTATCTAATGAGCGAATATCTGATGACATTTGATTAAATGCTCGAATAATTGAACGCATTTCAGCAGTGCCAGATTCAGGTATTGGCGGAGGGATCACCCCTTTACCAATGCGTCGTGCTGCATATTCAACTTCATGCAATGGACGATTTTGAAAACGGTTATATAACCAGAAAAATGCCACTACGATGATGATAAAAATAATGGCTTGCCGATAAACGGGTAATAAGAAATTTTGCCCTAATTCGGTAAGTGGTACGCGTATCCATAGCGTGGGTGAGAGTTGGGTATTAATCCATAAAATAGGATACTCTAGGGTGTTTTCTAGCCAAATCGTCGTATCACTATTGAGATAATCCGTCATCTGCTGGCTAAGTTCTAAATCTTCTCTTGCCCACTCTAAACCAGCTTTTAAAGCGGCGTCTTTATCAAAAAATGAGATACCTAACTCGTTGTAAATTTTATTACGTAGAGCGGGAGAAATTTTAAGTGGGGTGCCATCGACTAAGATCAGTTCTTCCGGTACTAGCGTACGAATTTCATACGCTAATACTTTATTAAATTGCTGGAGGCTTGGCCCGACAATAAGATGCTGTACAACAACATAACTGGCTATCAAGCTAAAAAAAAGTAATGAGATAACCAGAAATAGAGAGCGAGTGAGCTTATTGTGGGGTGAAAGCCTCAGCCTTCTCATTATGATACGCTCGTTCCATCAGGTACAAAGACATAACCCAGTCCCCAAACCGTTTGAATATAGCGAGGATGGGTGGGATCTTCTTCAATCATGCGACGTAAACGAGAAATTTGCACATCAATAGAACGCTCCATCGCACTATATTCACGACCTCGCGCCAGACTCATTAATTTATCACGTGATAATGGCTCTCGGGGATGTGAAACAAGGACTTTTAATACGGCAAATTCACCACTGGTCAAAGGCATATGTTGATCTTCGTGGAACATTTCCCGCGTACCGAGGTTAAGCTTAAATTTACCAAATGAGACAATCGCATTGTCTTGTGAAGGTGCTCCCGGTAGTTCGTTGGCTTGGCGACGAAGCACCGCACGAATACGGGCTAATAGCTCTCTTGGGTTAAATGGTTTTGAGATATAATCATCAGCACCAATTTCAAGTCCGACAATTCTGTCAACTTCTTCCCCTTTGGCAGTCACCATAATAATAGGGATAGGATTGTTTTGGCTTCTCAAGCGACGACAAATAGATAAGCCATCTTCGCCAGGAAGCATTAAGTCGAGGACAATAAGATGGATAGATTCGCGAGTAAGTAAACGATCCATTTGATCGGAGTTTGCCGCGGTGCGGATTTGAAAACCCTGCTCTGTCAAATAGCGCTCTAATAGTGAACGTAGACGTAAATCATCATCCACAATCAGCACTTTATAACTGTCTTGCATCTTTAAGCTCCCGAAGTGCAAATGCTTTTATTAGCGAATTCTATCATTGATAAGAATATTAAACCAAAAACAAAGAATAAATATTAATGATTTATAGGCAAAACTTGTTCTGACTTTGTATCTTAGAATATCACACTATTTATTTATCTTATTCCGAATAATATTTGATAGATAATACGCAGTAATTAACGATGCCACCTGGCGTTTGCACGCTAACTTCATCATCCACTTTTTTACCGATCAGCGCTCTCGCGACAGGGGAATCAATAGAAATCCACTGTTTTGCTGGGTCAAATTCATCAGGGCCGACTAGTCTAAATGTCTTAATGTTTTCATCATCGTCTTCAAGGGTTACCCAAGCGCCAAAATACACTTTTCCTTCTTGACGAGGATCTGGGTCAACAATTTTTAATTCATCAAGACGTTTGGATAAAAAACGAACTCGTCGGTCTATTTCACGTAATCTTTTTTTACCATAGATATATTCAGCATTTTCCGAACGGTCACCTTGAGCCGCTGCTTCAGAGACCGATTGAGTGACGCGAGGACGCTCTTCTTTCCAAAGATATTTTAGCTCTTTATCCAAGGCATGCCAGCCATCACGAGTAATATAGTTACTTTTTGCCATTACCAATAAATACGATCATCAACATTGAATTTCATACAGATACTATAGCGCGAATCACAGAATAATCTGTTATTTTCCTCATAAATGTCATGCTTGGCCTATAATAAGCGGAATTTTTTTCTTATTGCGCGTGTATAATAGCCATCTTTTTTAACCACTCCTCTCGGTAGGTAAATATATTATGAATGAATCATTAAGCCGAATTATTGCACAAGAGCTATCAGTAAAGCCCCAGCAAGTACTTTCGGCCATTACGTTACTGGATGAAGGGAATACGGTGCCTTTTGTGGCCCGTTACCGAAAAGAGGTAACTGGTGGGTTAGATGATACTCAGCTTCGTCAATTGGAAACCCGCCTGAGTTACTTACGGGAACTCAATGATCGTCGCCAAACTATTTTAAAATCAATTGAAGAGCAGGGGAAACTCACAGAAGAATTACGCTCTTCGATTAATGAGACGCAAAGTAAAACAGAACTTGAAGATCTCTACCTTCCTTATAAACCGAAACGTCGTACTCGTGGACAAATTGCAATTGAAAATGGCTTAGAGCCATTAGCTGATTTGTTATGGAATGAACCACAACATACTCCTGAAGACGCAGCAAGTGCATATATCAACCCTGAAAAAGGCATAGATGATAGTAAAGCAGCCTTAGATGGGGCTCGCTATATCTTAATGGAACGTTTTGCAGAAGATGCTGGATTATTAGCTAAAGTTCGCCAATATTTATGGAAAAATGCGCATCTTGTTAGCAAAGTTGTTGACGGAAAAGAAGCAGAAGGCGCTAAATTTAGCGATTATTTTGATACTCATGAGCCGATTGCTCATGTACCTTCTCACCGTGCATTAGCGATGTTTCGTGGTCGTAATGAAGGTATTTTGCAGTTATCACTTAATCCTGATCCACAATTCGAAGAAGCCCCCAAAGAGAGCTATGGCGAACAGTTGATTACGGAGCATTTAGGTTTACGTCTTAATAATCAACCCGCGGATAGTTGGCGTAAAGCCGTTGTCAGCTGGACTTGGCGTATAAAAGTGTTAATGCATCTTGAAACTGAGTTAATGGGTCAGTTACGTGAGAAAGCGGAAGATGAAGCCATTAATGTGTTTGCACGTAACCTAAAAGATCTCTTAATGGCCGCACCTGCAGGTATGCGAGCTACGATGGGGCTAGATCCTGGTTTACGTACTGGGGTTAAAGTCGCGGTGGTGGATAGTACCGGTAAGCTGATTGCGACAGATACTATTTATCCTCATACCGGACAAGCGGATAAAGCCGCTGCTAGTGTAGCGGCATTATGTATTAAGCATAATGTAGAGTTAGTGGCGATTGGTAACGGTACTGCATCACGTGAAACAGAGCGTTTTTTTGCTGATACAGTAAAACGCTACCCAGAAGTTAAAGCACAAAAAGTGATCGTGAGCGAAGCCGGGGCATCGGTTTATTCGGCATCAGAGCTGGCAGCTAAAGAATTTCCGGATCTGGATGTTTCTCTTCGTGGCGCTGTTTCTATCGCTCGTCGCTTACAAGATCCATTGGCGGAATTGGTAAAAATTGATCCTAAATCTATCGGGGTGGGTCAATATCAGCATGATGTGAGCCAAACATTATTGGCAAAAAAATTAGATACTGTTGTTGAAGACTGTGTAAATGGTGTCGGTGTTGATTTAAATACAGCCTCTGTACCGCTATTGACGCGAGTGGCGGGGCTTAGCCAATCTATTGCTCAAAATATTATTGCTTGGCGTGATGAAAATGGCCGTTTTGTGGATAGAAAACAGTTACTCAAAGTGGCGCGCTTAGGGCCTAAAGCGTTTGAGCAGTGTGCAGGATTTTTACGTATTCGTGATGGTAAAAATCCACTTGATGCCTCTACGGTTCACCCAGAAGCCTATCCTATTGTTGAAAATATCTTGCAATCAATACATCAAAAAATTGATCAAGTCATGGGCAATAGTGCATTACTTTCACAAATCAATGCCAGAGAGTTTGTCACCGAGCAGTTCGGTTTGCCTACCATTAATGACATCTTAAAGGAGCTTGCTAAACCGGGGCGTGATCCTCGACCTGAGTTTAAAACAGCCACCTTTGCCGAAGGTGTTGAAACAATGAATGATTTAGTCAGTGGTATGATATTGGAAGGTACTGTAACTAATGTGACTAATTTTGGTGCCTTTGTGGATATTGGGGTACACCAAGATGGATTAGTGCATATTTCATCACTGTCGGATAGATTTGTTGAAGATCCCCATACTGTGGTAAAAACCGGCGATATTGTGAAGGTAAAAGTCCTTGAAGTCGATTTACCGCGTAAACGTATTGCGTTAACCATGCGTTTAGATGAAGTGGCTGCTGATAGTGATCATAAACGTCAGTCAGTGACTAAGGATAATGCTTCTAAACATAGTCGCGGGCAAAAACCGACCAGAAACCGCCAATCAAATACGGGTAACAATGCAGGTAATAGTGCGATGAGTGATGCATTGGCCGCAGCATTTGGTAAAAAACGCTAATATCTTATAGGTAGCCATCAATATTAACGTGAAGTAATAAATTGTATTACTTCACGTTTCATAACTATTCACTCAATCTATGGTTTGATGAATAAAAAGCCAAAAGTAATCAGCAATTAAATTATTTTGTTAATATAAAATATACTTTTAGTCTTTTGTCTTAGTCTGCTTTTATCTAACTTAAGGTATATTGCTAATATAATAGATAGAATATAACGTATTTTATCTTTATATTCATTTGTTGTTTCTTTTATCAACATTTTTCTATTTTCCCTATGGGTGATTAATTTTATATTAAAAATAAGTTGATCCCATTATTAACCTTACTACTGTTATGGTTTAATGGCGGGTAAAATAGAAACGTAAATTAAAATTTATCTTATTTTATTGTTCGTCATAGGATTTGCACAACAAAAAATCAATGACGATAGGTTTATTTCACCGATATTGGATGATGAAAATGACATTTAATAAATTATCATTAGGAGTAGTTTTACTTTCTGCTTCATTACTAGCAGGTTGTGCCTCAGAATCTTCTCGCTCTTTAGAGGTTGCTAAAGTGGCTACCTATAATACGACTTACTCAGGACCTAAGAGTGCCATTGCTATTGGTAAGTTTGATAACCGTTCTAATTACATGAATGGTATTTTTTCTGATGGTGTGGATAGATTGGGTAATCAATCTAAAACGATTTTAATTACACATTTACAACAAACAGGCCGTTTTAATGTTTTAGATCGCGCTAACTTAACGGAGTTAACACAAGAAGCGAAGATTAAAGGCCAAAGTCAGCAATTAAAAGGCGCAACTTACGTTATTACTGGTGATGTGACAGAGTTTGGTCGCAAAGAAGTAGGTGATCGCCAACTATTTGGTATCTTAGGACGTGGAAAAACCCAAGTTGCTTATGCCAAAGTGAACTTAAATGTTGTGAATGTGAATACCTCTGAAGTGGTGTTCTCTACGCAAGGTGCGGGGGAATACGAGCTTTCTAATCGTGAGATTGTTGGTTTTGGTGGCACAGCAAGTTATGACTCAACACTTAATGGTAAAGTGCTTGATTTAGCCATTCGTGAAGCGGTGAATAATTTAGTTGCAGGGATTGAAAGCCATGCTTGGCAGCCTGAGCAGTAACCCCAATTTTATAAGGATATAAAAATGTCAAAATCATTGCTGGGGTTGCTATTTGCCTCGTTGTTATTGGTTGGGTGCCAAGCGCCAAAGCCTCTTTATAACTGGGATAGTTATCAAACGGTGGTATATCAATATTATCAACAAAGTGAAAGTGATCCTCATGCGCAAATCGATGCATTGAAAAAAAGCATTGAGGTTGCCCGAGCGAAATCATTAGGCGTTCCACCGGGGTTACATGCACATTTGGGCATGTTATATGTGACCACTGGCGCATTAGACTTAGCCATGAGTGAGTTTGATCAGGAGAAAACTCTTTATCCTGAATCAGCAAAGTTTATGGATTTTCTGATGAAAAATAAGGGAGCACAAAAATGAATCGCATTTTAACGTTAGTTTTTGTGGCATTTGCTTTTGTGTTATCAGGATGTGCAGAGCCAGTCAAAACAGACTATACCGCCTTTAAAGCAAGTAAACCAAAAAGCATTTTAGTGCTGTTACCTAAAAATCAGACTCCAGAAGTAGAAGCTGCCCATAGTTTTTTATCTCAAGTGACTTATCCTTTGGCGGAAGCTGGCTATTATGTTTTTCCTGTCGCCGTTGTTGAAGAGACCTTTAAACAAAATGGTTTGTCAACGGGAAGCGATATCCAAGCGGTGAGTCCTAGTAAGTTACGTGAGATTTTTGGTGCGGATTCTGTGCTCTATTTGGATGTCACCCAATATGGTACTTCTTATCAAGTGATCGCCAGTGAGACGCGTGTCAGTGCCAGTGCTAAATTGGTTGATTTACGTAATGGTGCCTTACTGTGGAGTGGACATGCCAGTGCATCGAGTGCAGAAGGGGATACAGCATCGAATGGTTTGGTGGGCATGTTAGTTTCTGCAGTAGTGACTCAAATTGTTGATACTATTGCAGATAAAAGTCACGAAATTGCAGGAGTAGCAAGTGTGCGTTTACTCTCTGCTGGACATGCCAATGGGATCTTATATGGTCCTCGCTCTCCCCACTATGAAAAAGAGGGACAATAACAGTTTGTTATAGTGATTACTCTTTTAAAAGACGCGGTTTATATTGTAAATATAAGCCGCGTTTTTATTTATCTATTATAAATAATAATTATTCTTATTTATATTGGGTGATTTTATCTGCATTTTATATAAACAGCGTGAGACTACTGATTTGAGAGTGAAACATTAAGGGGGGAAATGATATATCGCAGAGAACTAACCATCCTTGGTTGATTGTCCATTTCCTTCCGTGGCGCATAATCCTTAATTCGGAATATATAAAGAGACGATTAAATAAGAGAAATATCAGAATGAATGCGAAAAGGTAATGGGGAGTGCTATCTTTCCTTGTAATATAGCGACCTTTATTCTTTTACTGAGCCTCAAATTTAAATCAAAACACGACTTAATTGGATATTAATCAATGTTTAAATATAGAGTATGTAATATTATAAATTAGGTAAAGGGCTAATTATCATTATAATTATAACTATCGAATTATGAGAGAATAAAAATATAATAAAATTAATAAAACGATATATTTATTTATTTTAAAGTGTATTTTGAGTAATATATTTTTTTTAATGTGTTATAAAAATAATCGAAAAAAGATGTATTATTAAAATGCGCTACTAACATATTGAATAAACTTAATTTATTCATAAATAAATTTTAACAGTAATACTATTTCCGTTTAATGTGATCTATATCATATTTTTTACTTGAGTGATTATTTACAGATAGAGTGAAAAGGTCAAAAACAGGATCTTTTTTTCTCTCGTGTTCAGTTAAGCATTTATTGGTTACACTATTATTTCTGGTGGTCATAATGTCTGTTGGCTGGTATGGCACATCGGCGGTTCACTTTTGGAAGGTAGAAGCATGTCAGAACAAACAATTATTTGGGATCTTGACCTGATCCATAAGTATAACTATTCAGGTCCGCGCTACACATCATACCCAACGGCATTGGAATTTAATCAGCAATATAGTGATGCGGATTTCGAACAAGCAACAAAGCGTTATCCCGAACGACCTCTGTCACTGTATATTCACATTCCTTTCTGCCATAAGTTATGTTATTTCTGCGGTTGTAATAAAATTATCACGCGCCATAAACATAAAGCTGATGAATATCTTGATGTTTTAGAAAAAGAAATTATTAATCGCGCTCGCTATTTTAAAAATAGAAAAGTGACCCAAATGCATTGGGGGGGCGGTACTCCCACTTTTCTTGATAAACAGCAAATTAGTCGCTTAGTCGCTTTATTAAGACAACATTTTCATTTTGTGGAAAATGCTGAGCTCTCTATTGAAATTGATCCCCGTGAGATTGAGTTAGATGTTATTGATCATTTACACAATGAGGGATTTAACCGCCTAAGTATGGGGGTGCAAGATTTTAATAAAGAGGTACAACAAAAAGTTAATCGTGAACAAGATGAAGCATTTATCTTTTCATTAGTAGCAAGAGCGCGTGAAGTGGGCTTTCATTCTACCAGTATTGATTTGATCTATGGGCTACCTAAACAGACTAAAGAAAGTTTTGCTTTTACGTTAAAAAAAGTGATTGAATTGTCCCCTGATCGCTTAAGTGTGTTCAATTATGCCCATTTACCTAATTTATTTGCCGCACAACGTAAAATTAAAGATGAAGATTTACCACTTGCAGAAGAAAAGTTAGAGATCTTGCAAGAGACTATCACCACACTCACCACAAATGGTTATCAGTTTATTGGTATGGATCACTTTGCTAAGCCTGATGATGAATTAGCGGTTGCACAACGCCAAGGTATTTTACATCGTAATTTCCAAGGATATACCACTCATGAAGAGTGTGACTTATTGGGAATGGGCGTTTCAGCTATCAGTATGCTGGGTGATCACTATGCGCAGAACGAAAAAGTGCTAAAAGAGTATTATGCTCGCGTAAATAGCGAAGGGCATGCGTTGTGGCGTGGACTCTCTCTAACTCATGATGATTGTATTCGTCGCGATGTTATTAAGACCTTGATTTGTAATTTCCATCTTAACTTTACTGAGATTGAAAATCTATATCAGCTTGATTTCCAAGATTATTTTAAAGAAGACTTAGCATTGCTTGCACCAATGGTAGAAGATGGATTGGTGGAGATCAGCGCAGAAAAAATTCAGGTCACTCCAAGAGGACGTTTATTGATCCGTAATATTTGTATGTGTTTTGATACTTATTTACGTAATCAAATGCGCCAACGCCAATTCTCTCGAGTGATTTAGTGGGCAAAAATAAAAGGGAGGGGAGTGACTTAAAACTCCTCTATACCTAACTCTTTTAATTTACGTGTCAGCGTATTTCTTCCCCATCCTAATAAACGAGCAGCATCTTGTTTATGGCCTTTTGTATAGGAAAGCGCACTGAGTAGTAAGGTGCGCTCAAATTGCGGTAGAGCGTCATTAAGAATATTTTCTTTGCCTTCACTGAATACCTCATCCGCCCATAATGAAAGATGTTGTGACCAATGTTGAGAGGAGACTCGAGGTATCGATTTGCTCTTCTCATCTGATTGGCGGATCTCTTGAGGTAAATCTTGCGGCATAATCTCTTGGCTAGCGGTCATAACCGTTAACCAACGACATACGTTTTCTAATTGTCTGACGTTACCTGACCAGTGGTATTCCATCATGCAATGTAAACTTTGCTGGTGGAGCACTTTGGTTTCAACACCAAGCTCTCGAGCGGTTTTTTGGAGAAAATAACGCGCTAAGCTTGGAATATCTTCTGTTCTATCACGCAGTGGGGGCAATTGAATACGTATTACATTGAGTCGATGGTAGAGATCTTCACGAAAATCACCTTCCATTACGCGTTTTTCTAAGTCTTGATGAGTCGCGGCAATAATACGCACATCGACTTTCACAGGGGCATAACCGCCAACACGATAAAATTGTCCTTCAGCCAAGACGCGTAATAAGCGGGTTTGAATATCCAGTGGCATATCGCCAATTTCATCAAGAAAGAGGGAACCGCCATTTGCTTGTTCAAAACGGCCTTGGCGTACTTGAGATGCACCAGTAAATGCCCCTTTTTCATGACCAAAAAGTTCTGATTCAATTAAGTCTTTGGGAATAGCCGCCATATTGAGTGCAATAAAAGGGGCTTGTGCTCTCGGACTATGGCGATGAAGAGCATGTGCAACTAATTCTTTACCAGTACCCGACTCGCCATTGATAAGCACACTAATTGATGAGCGAGAAAGGCGGCCAATAATGCGATAAACCTCTTGCATCGCAGGGGCTTCGCCAATCATGTCAGAGACAGATTGAAGGTTAGTTTCTGTTGTATTAGGTTGTTTTTGCTCTCGATAGTGCGTAATAGCACGATGAATGAGTGCAAGTGTATCATCAATATCAAAAGGCTTGGGGAGATAATCAAATGCCCCTTGCTGATAAGCATTTACCGCGGCATCAAGATCAGAATGCGCTGTCATGATAATAACCGGCAACGTAGGGTGTTGCTCTTTAACGCTTTTTAATAGAGATAAACCATCAATATCAGGCATACGAATATCTGATAATAATACATCGGGAAGTTCACTATTGAGTGCACTGAGGACGTCATTAGCGTGTTCGAAGGTTTTACATGTAAGGCCTTCTCGTGTAATGGCTCGCTCAAGTACCCAGCGAATAGAGCTATCATCATCGACAACCCATATATTTCCTTTTTGCATTGGTTATCTCCTATTTTATTGGCAAGTAAATAGAAAACTCGGTATTTCCCGGCCAACTGGTAAACTCAATTTTACCGGCGTGTTGGTCGACTAAGCTACGTGCAATGGATAAACCAAGGCCATTTCCGCCTTCTCTGCCACTGACCATCGGGTAAAAAAGCGTGTCTTGTAGATGAGGAGGAATACCCGCGCCAGTATCAATCACATCAATGCGAGCCACTAGTCGATGACGTTCACCCTGCAGTGTGACTTGGAACGCTGTTCGGGTTCGCAAAATAATAGTTCCCCCAGTTTTCTCCACTGCCTGTAATGCATTACGGGTGATATTTAACAATACCTGCTCAATCTGATCCGGATAGTGTGAAAGCTCAGGTAGACTAGGATCATAATCTTTGAGTAAGGTGACATTTTCAGGGCATTCTAATGTGATAAGTTGTGCAACACGCTCTACAACATGATGAATACTCTGAAAGGTTTTGGTGCCGGGATGTTGTGGACCGAGTAACCTATCCACAAGCGCTCTTAGGCGATCGGCTTGTTCAATAATGACTTGGGTATACTCAGTCAGCGCAGGATCAGGTAATGATTTTGCTAATAATTGAGCCGCCCCTCGTAATCCACCGAGTGGATTTTTAATTTCATGTGCCAGTCCCCTAACCAATTCCCTAGCCGCCATTTGTTGTGCTTGTTGTATCTGCTCTTGGCTTAACCGGCGTTGACTATCCATAGGCGCCAGCTCCAACAAAATGTGTTGCTCGGAAATAGGCTGGGCACTGAGCGACATAGTGTGTGATTGGTTATTAATAACCAAAATCACTTCGTTATCAGTGAAGCTTTGCCCATTTGCTAATGTTTCACGCATTAACTGTTCATCAAAAGAGGAATAACTAAACAGTGCGCTAAAAGGGGTTTCAAATAATTTGCGACGACTTTGAGCCAGTAATTGCAATGCAGCATGGTTTGCATAGCAAATAATAAACTCTTGGTTGATAACCAATACTGAGTGGATTAATGAATCCAAAATAAGTGTGTTATCAGGTAAATCCGCCGTTTCCATATTGAATACTCCCATTGCACCATTTTAGTGCATCTTACCTTTTTTTTCATAAATGAACAGATGCGTAATTTATTAACAGATGCCTCATTAGAGAGAAAAGAGCCCATCCGAAGATGGGCAAAATAGCTTCACGGCAACAAAAAAATCATAAGCAAAGTAAGTACTTTAACTATTGTGCGTTACGCACTGTAATACATTTCAAATTCAAGTGGATGTGGTGCCATACGAACACGCTGCACATCAGTACGTAATAGCTCAAGATAAGCGTCTAAAGCATCATCAGTGAATACACCGCCACGGGTTAAGAATTCACGGTCATTATCAAGGGCATTGAGCGCCTCTTCTAATGAACCTGCCACTGTTGGGATCTCTTTAGCTTCTTCTGGGGGTAAGTCATAGAGGTTTTTATCCATGGCATCACCTGGGTGAATTTTATTGATAATACCATCAAGACCTGCCATTAATTGAGCTGCAAATGCAAGGTAAGGGTTAGCTAAAGGATCTGGGAAACGCACTTCGATACGGCGTGCTTTCATGCTAGCGACTACCGGAATACGAATGGATGCTGAGCGGTTACGGGCAGAATAAGCCAGCATAACAGGGGCTTCAAATCCCGGCACTAAGCGTTTATATGAGTTAGTGGTTGGGTTAGTAAATGCGTTTAATGCACGAGCATGTTTGATAATACCACCAATGTAATACAGCGCCATTTCAGATAATCCGCCATATTTATCACCAGCAAATAAATTGACACCATTTTTAGACAGTGACATGTGGCAGTGCATACCTGAGCCATTATCACCCACTAAAGGTTTTGGCATAAAGGTCGCGGTTTTACCAAATACGTTAGCGACGTTTTGTACTACGTATTTATAAATTTGAGTTTCATCTGCTTTTTTGGTCATGGTATTAAAGCGGGTTGCCACTTCATTTTGACCTGCAGTTGCGACTTCGTGGTGGTGTGCTTCAACCACTAAGCCCATCTCTTCCATGATATTACACATGGTCGAGCGAATATCTTGTGAGGAATCAACCGGAGGGAGAGGGAAGTAACCTCCTTTTACCATTGGGCGATGACCTTTGTTACCTTCTTCATATTGTGTATTGGTATTCCATGCTGCTTCAATATCATTGATGGCATAAGAAGCACCAGAGATATCATTTTTAAAACGAATATCATCAAAAAGGAAGAATTCAGGTTCAGGGCCAAATAGGACGGTGTCAGCGATACCACTTGATTTTAAGTAGTCTTCTGCACGTTTTGAGATAGAGCGCGGGTCACGATCGTAACCTTGCATAGTGCCTGGCTCTAAAACATCACAACGAATAATTAATGTTGGATCTTGGAAAAATGGGTCAAGCATCGCTGTTGTAGCATCAGGCATTAGCACCATATCTGATTCATTAATGCCTTTCCAACCACCAATAGAGGAGCCGTCGAACATTTTTCCTTCTTCAAAGAAATCATCGTTAACTTGATGCGCCGGAATAGTAATATGTTGTTCTTTACCGCGGGTATCAGTGAAACGTAAGTCAATATATCTAACTTTATGTTCTTCAATCATGGATAACACATGTTCAAGGGACATAGTAACTCTCCTGGCGAATGGTTTTATTAAGTGCAGTGGCCTTACACATTTTTCGGTGAATTTTTTGCTCACCTAAATTCTATTGCGAAAAGCATGCCAACTTATCTAAAAAGGGATATATACTGTATTGATGAAGTTTAGTGTAGAATATCCCCCGTGATTTTTTAATTATTGCACAAATTTGGTGCAAATTAAGTCTGAATAGTTGCACAATTTTGGTGCAATCGGTTCAAGACGACTTATTTCTGAGGCGTGAAAAGGATCACAATTCAATTAATTGCATATTGTTAAGCAATCATTATTGTGATCTTGTTTAGTCTCTCGTCTAAAGCGTGTACAATAACACGCTTATTTCTACAATGCCTGAGGCAAATTTTGTGATCGAAAACTTGCGTAATATCGCCATCATCGCCCACGTTGACCATGGTAAAACTACTATTGTCGATAAATTACTACAGCAATCTGGCACGTTCGGTGAACGTGAAACCGTTGCTGAGCGCGTGATGGACTCTAATGATCTCGAAAGAGAGCGCGGAATTACTATTCTTGCGAAAAATACAGCGATTAAATGGAATGACTATCGTATTAATATCGTAGATACCCCAGGACACGCCGACTTCGGTGGTGAGGTAGAACGCGTTATGTCTATGGTAGACAGCGTTCTATTGCTGGTTGACGCGATGGATGGCCCAATGCCACAAACTCGCTTTGTGACACAAAAAGCGTTTGCTAACAACTTAAAACCTATTGTTGTTATCAACAAAGTTGACCGTCCAGGTGCACGCCCTGATTGGGTTGTTGATCAGGTCTTTGATCTGTTTGTTAACTTAGGTGCGACTGACGAACAACTGGATTTCCCAATTATCTATGCATCAGCATTAAATGGTATTGCGGGAACAGATTATAATGACATGGCTGATGATATGACTCCATTATATGAAGCTATCGTCAAATATGTAGAGCCGCCAAAAGTCGATCTGGAGGGGACCTTCCAGATGCAGATTTCTCAGTTAGATTATAATAACTATCTGGGTGTTATCGGTATTGGCCGTATTAAGCGCGGTAAAGTAAAACCTAATCAACAAGTGACTATCATCGATAGCGAAGGTAATACCCGCAACGGTAAAGTAGGTAAAGTATTAGGTCATTTAGGCTTAGAGCGTATCGATGTTGACGTTGCAGAAGCTGGCGACATCATTGCGATTACAGGTTTAGGTGAATTAAATATTTCTGATACGATTTGCGAAGTAGGTGCTGTGGAAGCATTACCTGCATTAGCCGTTGATGAGCCTACTGTTAGCATGTATTTCTGTGTTAATACATCACCATTCTGTGGTCGTGAAGGTAAGTTTGTTACTTCTCGTCAGATTTTAGATCGTCTGAAAAAAGAGTTAGTTCATAACGTAGCACTGCGTGTTGAAGAGACTGAAGATCCAGATGCATTCCGTGTATCAGGTCGTGGTGAATTACACCTATCAGTACTGATTGAAAATATGCGCCGTGAAGGTTACGAATTAGCCGTATCTCGTCCGAAAGTTATCTTCCGCGAGATTGATGGTCGTAAACAAGAGCCTTTCGAACAAGTCACTATCGATATTGAAGAGCAGCACCAAGGTGATGTGATGCAAGCGATGGGTGAGCGTAAAGGTGAAATGCGCGACATGCAACCAGATGGTAAAGGACGTGTACGTTTAGACTACATTATCCCTAGCCGTGGTTTAATTGGCTTCCGTACTGAGTTTATGACGATGACATCAGGTACTGGTTTACTGTACGCAACATTCAGTCATTATGACGATGTGCGCCCAGGTGAAATCGGTCGTCGTAATAATGGTGTGATGATCTCTAATGGTCAGGGTAAAGCCGTTGCTTACGCGCTATATAGCTTACAAGATCGTGGTAAGTTATTTGTTACTCATGGTGCAGAAGTTTATGAAGGCCAAGTTATTGGTATTCATACTCGCTCTAATGACTTAACAGTAAACTGCTTAACAGGTAAAAAACTGACAAATATGCGTGCTTCTGGTACGGATGAAGCGACAACGCTGACGCCACATATCAAGCAAACATTAGAACAAGCATTAGAGTTTATTGATGATGATGAATTAGTGGAAGTGACTCCACAATCTATTCGTTTACGTAAACGTCATCTCTCAGAAAACGATCGTCGTCGTGCTTATCGTAGCAAAGACTAATTTGTTATTCTGATAATATAATTCTTAGGGCGCGTTAAGCGCCCTGAGTTTATAAAACCCCGTCACTTCTGTGAAGTGATCCTAGCTCTACCCTTGCGGTATCGAAAGATTACAGTGCGTACCTGATAAGAGCACCAATCAACGGACTAGAGATTTTTCGATTGCACCATCGAAAGAAGCCCAACCTAACCAGAAGTACCCAACTTAGCTAGTTGCACGAGCTAAGGCACAATAACCGATCATGGAGAAAAGCAAAGACAAGAAGATGTTGTCGCTTCGCTCTGTTTTGATTAGTACCACATTGAGGCATTAGGTTTTTATGCTAAATGCTATAAGTCTTTCATGTGACGTTTTATTGCCTCTTTACTTTCAGTCAGTCATGCTTCTCATTGCTTTTGGGCTTCTTGCTCCTTTTTCCATTGTTCTATTTGCGCCGGACTAAACCGATTTTTCCTTTTATCATTTGGTTGAACCTTTTCCATTTGTGCATCTCAGTCTCGGGTTTTACTTTTTTCGCTTTCATCCGATATCTCATAAATCATTGGCTACTTTTAAAAACGTTAACCGTATTTTTAGGTTTAAAAAAGAAATGTTAAAAATGCCATTGAACAGCACAGAAACCGTTCTAAACTTTCAGTATGGTTTTGGGTGTTTGATAGGGTACTCGGGTCTTACATACCCATGCATATGTTGACATATGTCACACGAAGGCATATATTTGGCATATGCTAACGTAAGAGGTATCTGATATGAGAACGAGAACTGTAGCTGTATTTAAAAACGGAAGTAACCGAGCCATTCGCTTACCTAAAGATTTCGATTTTGATGGTGTCAATGAACTCGAGATAAGCCGAGATGGGGATTGTATTATTTTACGCCCTGTAAAACCTAACTGGATTTCATTACAAAACGAAGAAAAAGCCGACAGTGATTTCTTGCTTGAACGCGATGATGTTATTGAAGAAGGACGAGTTATTCTGTGAAAAAAGTCTATATGCTTGATACAAACATTTGTTCTTTTATCATGCGAGAGCAACCTATTTCTTTGCTCGAAAAACTTCAGAAATGTGTAATGAACCACGATACTATTGTCATATCAGCGATTACTTATTCAGAGATGCGCTTTGGAGCAATAGGAAAAAAAGCATCACCTAAACACAATCGTTTGGTTGATGCTTTCTGTGAACGCGTTGACGCGATTTTGGCATGGGATAAAGCGGCGGTAGACGCAACTACCGTGATAAAAAAATGCTTATCTGATGTGGGATTGCCCATAGGAAATAATGATAGCGCGATTGCTGGTCATGCTGTCGCGGTTAATGCAATATTGGTAACAAATAATACCCGTGAATTTTCACGAGTTGAAGGACTAAAAATAGAGGACTGGACTCATGTTTGATATTTTTGGGATGCGTTGCCGTTTTTATTTTTATAACACTAAAAAGCCAGTAATTTACTGGCTTTTTTAACATAATACGGTCTTATCTAAAACTAAAATGTAATAACAAAAGATGTGTGATAATGACAAAAAGATCAGATATTGATGGAGGCAGACTTATCTACACAAAATAAATTGGATGGATAGATAAAAGTCATGCAAAAGGTGAAGATGCATCCACTTTAATGGGTGTTCTAACTGCAGGAGACTATGTTAGTGACGTAGACCCAATGACATATTTAACAGTATTAAGTAAAGAAGAGGCTTATCGTCGCTGGGATTATTACGGCTCTATTAGTAAATATAAAAATAAGCTTTTCAAACCGTTAATTTTTCCTGATCCTGCTATTTATCCAAATAATGCAAGACCTTACTTCGTTTCATTACCATGCTATTTGGATCGCGTAAAACCGATAGAAGATATTAGAAATAATAGTATTTTAATTCATGTAAAAGATACAACAGGAATAAACATTGGAGCTGAAAGTGAATGGATTAAAATTGAATAAATTTTTTATTTTTCCAATATTATTGATTTTATCTTTAATGACGACCATCATTTTACTGATGTTTCCTGGTGACAGAGAATATACCAAGTTAAATTTCGTTTATTATTACCTATACACTTTTGATGAGGTCAAAAAAATAGATTTTATATCAGATGAATATATCATTATCTATAGACCCATAGATGGAAATTCAAATGAGTCCAATGATGTTATTTTTTTTAATATAAAACCTGAAAAGAACATAGCTCTTATTGATAATCTATCTAAAAATGGATTCACCTCTACATATGATGATTTCTATAAAGAAGAGCGATGGGTTAAAGATAATATACATATAAAAATATCTATTGATGAAAAATCAAGAACCACATCACTTTTTGTTGAGAAATCTTAAATGTTTTGACTAATACTATCACCTGACATTCCTGCACAAATGTGATCCCAAGATATACTTTCATATCTAATAGTAATATCTTCATATGGTTGTGCATTAGCATGAATAAGTGAGTTCGGATAATGCGCTGATATACCTATAATGCTAGCTTTTGTTATTTTTCATTCCTTGATTTCCATTTACAACTCAAGTGTTGTTTCTTGTCTTATATACAACTTGAAAGTTGTTTTTATTGCTGTATACAATTTATAAGTTGTTTTTTGTTTATATACAACTAAAATGTTGTATATAATGCTAATGTAATCACTGAAATGGTTTAGAGTTAATTATGAAGACTATTAATGAAATTGCTAATTTAATAGCGGAACAACGTAAAAAATTAGGTATTGAGCAAAAAGATATGTATCTACGTATCGGTATGAAACAGCAACAATACCAACGTATAGAATCAGGAAGTGATTTAAAACTATCAACCTTATTAAGAGTATTAGAAGGACTAGATTTAGAGTTATCAATTAAGGCTAAAAATTCTAATATAAACCCTATGATTGCAAGTACTGTGATAGCGAATAAAAGCGAAATTGATTTGAAAGATGATGGGGATGATCTCGACTTTTGGTTTAAAACAGAGGAATAAGGTATGAATAAACAAATCGAGAAAGTGGAAGGCCTTAATATTCAGCTACATGGCATTTTAAATGCTTGATGAGCATAAAGAGAAATTAGTATTACATTGGGCACAGTTGCATGATGATTTTAAAATCATAGGAAAATAAATGGGGAGAGAGTACCTTATCATCACATGGCAATTCCTTTATAGATAAGGATGCTTCTCGTCTTATTTTTCGTCTCTTCCCCTTCTGGTTTTATGTTTTTCAAAAAATTAGGTGTGAATATGGTATTTTTTATCGTTTAAGCCTATTCACTCAAGCAATTTATGATTAAAGTAAAACGAGTTTTCTATTATGGAGAGAATTTATGCTTTATATCTTTGATATGGGTAATGTGATTATCGATATTGATTTCAATCGTGTTTTTGCCGTGTGGAGTAAACTCAGTGGGGTTCCATTAGCCAGTATAAAAGATAATTTTACGACTGGGGAAACCTTTAAATTACACGAACGAGGCAATATTACGGATATAGAATTTGCAGAAGCTGTCTGTGCTGAGCTTGGTATTGGACTGAGTTTTGAACAGTTTGCGGAAGGATGGCAGGCTATTTTTATCGCTGTTCGCCCAGAAGTCATAGATATAATGAATAAGCTAAGAGAGCAAGGTCATCGTGTGGTGGTATTGTCAAATACTAATCGATTACATCAAGATTATTGGCCTCAGCACTATCCTGAAATCGCCGCTTCAGCGGATTTTCTCTATTTATCCCAAGATATCGGTATGAGAAAGCCAGATCCTGAAGTGTATAAATATGTGCTACAGTCCGAAGGCGTTGAAGCACAAGATGCTGTCTTCTTTGACGATTTACAAACTAATGTCGATGCAGCCATTGCGTTAGGTATTCAAGGTGTTCATGTCGTAGATAAAAATACGGTTGTTGAATACTTTAAAGATCATGATTTTACTCTCCCAGTAACAGAATAACGTTGTAATAGGATAACAATTAATTGAATTTGTTATCCTTTTTTTATAAACACATATTCGGTGTTAATCAGGAATACAGTATGATTGCGTTAATCCAAAGAGTGACACAAGCGAAAGTCGATATTGCCGGTGTGACTGTTGGTGCCATTAATCACGGCTTACTCGTGCTATTAGGAGTAGAAAAAGACGATAACCAACAGAAAGCAAAAAGATTGTGTGAAAAAGTGTGTGGTTATCGTATTTTCAGTGATGAAAATGACAAAATGAATCTGAATGTACAACAAGCAGGTGGTAGCCTATTAGTCGTATCGCAATTTACACTGGCTGCCGAAACCCAAAAAGGGATGAGACCGGGTTTTTCTAACGGAGCGCCTCCTGAAATGGCTGAAAATTTATATCACTATTTTGTTGAGCAGTGTAAGCAACAAGGTTTAGAAACCCAAACAGGGCAATTTGCCGCCGATATGCAGGTCACCCTGACTAATGATGGCCCAGTGACATTCTGGTTGCAGGTCTAGTTGAATTATAATAGGAGCTTACTATGTATCATTTACGAACCCCTAAGACGCAAGCAGAATTAGCAGCTTATTATACTTTTCGTTGGGAAATGCTTCGTAAACCGTTACATCAGCCCGAAGGCTCCGAAAAAGATGGTTATGATACCTTAGCGCATCACCAGATGGTGGTTGATGACAGTGGGCAACCCGTTGCTATTGGTCGTCTCTATATAAATGCCGATAATGAAGGTGCAATCCGCTTTATGGCGGTACGTGAGGATGCTCAAGGTAAAGGATTAGGCTCTTTAGTTGCCATGGCGTTAGAGTCTTTAGCTCGTCAAGAAGGGGTAAAGCGTATTGTTTGTAGCGCCAGAGAAGAGTCCGTTCGTTTCTTTGAAAAATTAGGTTATGAGAATTGTGGTTTAGTCACAGGTCCTCAAACTACCCCGATCAAACATTACTTTATGAAAAAAAGTATTGAATCATTAGATGATATTCTCCATCGTCCTGATTGGTGTGCGGAGTTACAAAAACAGTGGCATCAGCATATCCCCCTAAGTGAAAAAATGGGGTTACGTATTACGCAATATACGGGCACCCGTTTTTATACCACGATCCCTGAATCCGGTAATCAAAACCCACACCATACTATTTTTGCCGGTAGCCAGTTTTCTTTAGCAACACTGACCGGTTGGGGGCTGATTTGGTTGTTAATGCAAGAGCATAAACTGCAAGGCGATATTGTGCTGGTGGATGCGCATATTCGTTATCGTAAACCAGTCTCTGGTCGGCCGTCAGCCGTTGCTGATATGGAAAATTTAAGTGGTGATTTAGGACGATTAGCGAAAGGAAGCAAAGCACGTATTAAGTTAGATGTTGATATTTGTGGTGATGAAGGAACGGGGGCGGTTTTTAGCGGCACTTACATTGTGTTACCCTCACAAAATAAACAGTGCTAAATAATAAATCTCTATTTAATTGAAAATTAAGTTATTTATTGTTTTTATCTCTCTTTTTTTCTACCTTTTTCTTATCATGGAAATGGGGAGTGAGAAATCTCTGCTTTAGTGTCTACCTAATAGTGTTTCTATCGTCACTTAATTGAGGTATATTCCGCAGTTTACGGAGGGAAGCATGGACACCAATTTATCTACTCGTCTTAATAAATATATCAGTGAAAGCGGTATCTGTTCACGTCGTGAAGCCGACCGTTATATCGAGCAAGGTCTGGTTCTTATCAATGGTAAGCGCGCAGGCATTGGCGATCGCGTAACGGCTGGCGATGAAGTGAAAGTGAATGGACGATTAATTGAAGCGCAAGATAATTCTGAGCTGGTGTTGATCGCACTGAATAAACCTGTAGGTATCGTCAGTACCACAGATGAAGGTGAGAAAGATAATATTGTTGATTATGTTAACCATAGCACCCGTGTTTTCCCAATTGGTCGTTTAGATAAAGATTCTCAGGGACTGATTTTTTTGACTAACCATGGTGATCTGGTCAATAAAATCTTACGGGCGGGTAACTCCCATGAAAAAGAGTATTTGGTCACGGTTGATAAACCCATTACTGATGAATTTATTCGCGGTATGGGGGCGGGTGTTCCTATTCTGGGACAAAAAACCAAGAAATGTAAGGTGAAAAAAGAAGCCGCAATGGTATTTCGTATCACCTTAGTACAAGGTCTAAACCGTCAAATTCGTCGTATGTGTGAATATTTTGGTTATGAAGTCACCAAGCTTGAACGTATCCGTATTATGAATGTTAGTTTGGCGGGATTACCTGTCGGGGAATGGCGTGATTTAACGGATGATGAGCTGATAAAGCTATTTGATGCTATTGAAGCATCAAGCTCTGAAGCCCCTAAACAGAAGCAAAATAAACCTAAGAAACAGATAAGTAGTAATGCGAAAGCGTTAGGGATCCATATTCCGAAAACAAAAGCCAAAGAGACGGAAAATAATACGCGTAAACGCTTTGCACAACCGGGGCGTAAAAAGAAAAAACGTTAGTTTGTTTCTTTTGTCATTCTGAGTTAAATAAGCGCCTATAGCGGGAGAAATTAGCGCTTATCCCGCTTTATTCCTCACTGCAATCAATCACTCTAAATCCAGTTCATCGAGTTTCTTTTGGCGACGTTCAAGTACAATGGCGGCTAATTCTGCATCCATAATACGCCCCATTAGCGTGTCATAATCCTGTTTTGATAGGCAATAAAATAACGGAGTTTGGTTATTATCACACACTTCGACACTACTACTATTTTCAAGTGCGGTTAAGGGTGCTTGCTGAAATTCATCAAGAGTGATTGTTGGCAGGGAAAAATTGTCATCAGACATGAAAACTCCGCAATAAGAAAATAGAAAGAGTCTGCATTGTAACGCTTTTTGCAGCAGGCGCAATCTATGCGCCTGCTAAACCATCAAAAGGATAAATTATTTATTATTTCGCCGTCTTGCATCCTGTCATCGATAGGCGTTTGGTCATCTTTTTTACCTATTAATGTACCATTTAAGGTCGGTATAACAGCGTCAGCGGCTAAGTTGCCTTTAAGCTTTAAGGTAAATTGTCCTGTTCCATCGGTAGGTTGCGATAATTTCCAGCCCATATTATTAGGCAAAGAGAGGGGCACATTCAGCCCATTGACGATAAGAGAAAATAGTCTTTGGTTATTGTTTTGTTCTAATGCAGCAGAGCCACGCACGATGCCTTTATCTACGAAAGCAGAAAACTGTGGGATAATGGCAGTATCTTGTTGTGTCATTAATGTTAGGTCAGGGCGGCGAAGCTCTACGCCATTTAATGTGCCACTATCAGCACTTAACGTCGCGGCGCCTTGCCATAATCCCCATTGCCCATCTTTGGCGATGATTAAATTTTTCAGTTGGCCTGTTAGGCCGGTAAATTGAAAAGGAAAGAGGGGATTAATATCAATGAGGATAGATTGGTTTAATGATAGCTGCTTAATATTGATACTCTTCACATCTTGCTCAATAGGTTTAGCAAAGAAGGAGAGCCATTGCTCAGGTAGGGTATATAAAATACCTGAGAGTGTTGCATCTTCAATATTTAAAGTCTTTGTCTCGCTGTTCCATTGTCCTGCTAGTTTTATTAGCCCTTTTTCATAGCGTAAGCTTAAATTATCTATGTTAAATAAATTATCTTGCTGATTTAACTTAGCGATCACATCAGTGACATGTTGATTTTTATACACAATATCATCGGTGTTTAGCTCACCGGATGTCAGTGATAGGCTATTATTCCACGCAATTTGAGAAAACTGCCCAGCAAATCCACTTATTGCCCACTGTTTCCCTTCGGCAGTAAAATCAACAATGTTCAATTGCTTGATAGTCATTGCTGGAGATTGACTTAATGATTGTTGTAACTCTTCTAAGGTTTTTGTGGATTGCCAACGCAGTCCGGTTAAGTAAACATCATTAAGTTGCCATTGGTTATCTTGATATTGGCCTGATAAAGAGAGTGAGCCATTAAGGAACTGGGTGGCTAATTTTTCAATCAAAATACGATTTGGTTGATATTCGCCAGCAACAATAAAATTATTAAAGCTATTTTTTCCTATCATGCCATCAGCAATGGAAAACTGAAAATGCCCCGCACCAATAGGATCGGTCGAGGTAGGTTTCCAAGGTGTGATACCTCCCGTTATTTTGTTAGCGCTAAAGGTGAATGTTGTGCTAGATGTTGGCATGCTATCTAACTGCATATTTTTAAACTGGAGAATATCTGCACTAACAGGAAGGGGAGCTATTTTATTAGCTAAAATAATTTTACCATTCTCTAAAGTAATTTTTTGCAGATGAGACGCCGTAGTAAAAAATTGCCAGTTAAATCTAAGTTGTGCTGATTGGGCTAATACGGCGGTTTTATCTTGTTTGGGGTTAATGGACAGATCATAAACAACAATTTGTTCTGGTTGAGTTAAATCATGTTCAATACCGGAAAAGCGAATGTCATAATCACTATACTGTGTTAACCATTCACTAGTTTTTTGCGCACCCCATTGTGTCTGAAGAAAGGCATAAATCACAATAATAAATAAAATAACGATAAGTATCAGAGATACCAAACTTTTTATCAGCCAGCGCATAACCTTTCTCCTGTTTTATACTCCATCAAAACATCATACAGTTATGCCTGAAAACGAGTTGATGCTCAAGTATTCATCGGGTAAATCAAAGAGATTACTTCCGTTCATTAACGATACTTAATATTCTGAGTCTCATTTTTTCTGTATTGGATAATTTTTCTAAATTATTCAATACCTCTTTTAATGTTTCTATAACATATTTACCATGTTGTGCTTCTTCGGTGCTTAAATTATTTTTGATAAGCTTATTGCCGTAATTAATTAATTGTGAAATCAATTCGTTAGGCTCAAAATTTCCAGAGCGATAAACATTGTAAAGGTTAGGTGTAATATGGGCTTGATTCTGCAAGTAATCAAATGAGTACTGAAGAGCGCCTACTTTGTCTTTATGTTCCGATTTATTGAGAAATGGATTAGTTAAAAAAGTATGCAAATCTTTTCTAATATACATTAAGTTGAAATCTGCAACAGACATCTTTCCTAAATAGCTAAATTTATGATCACTATTAAACAATGAAAGAATAGAATCTTTGAGATAAGTAAAAAATTGCCCAATAGTTTCTATATGAAATTCTTTAGTAGATGGATGACTTTTTAAGTATTCGAGTGCAGAGTTTTTAGTTGGGGTCAACATTGTATTCTCCTTTGTTTTTAAGTAATTAGATAAATATCTACCGTAACTTAAAGGACAATGCTTTTATAAAAAGACCAACAAATAAAGCGCTATTTTTGATTATGAAAATAGCGCTTTATTATTTGGAAGTTTATTAATGATTATTTTTCGGGTGGAAAAATCAGGTTTAAAATAATAGCGGTTAGACCGCCTGCAGCAATACCGGATGACAGTAATGTTTTTAGCCAATCTGGTGCAAACTGTAATATTTGAGGTTGCTGTGATACCCCAAGTCCTACGGCCAAAGAGATGGCGAGGATCATAATAGCACGACGATTTAGCGCCTCTTTAGAGACGATACGCACCCCAGATGCAGCGATAGTACCAAACATAACAAGCGTTGCCCCTCCCAGTACAGGTTCAGGAATTCGTTGTACAAATTCTGCCACAGAGGGAAATAACCCTAAAATAATCAACATGGCTGCTACGACATAGCCCACATAGCGACTTGCCACACCTGTTAATTGAATAACGCCGTTATTTTGCCCAAAACAGGAGTTTGGAAAGGTATTAAAAAACGCAGAAACCATAGAGTTCAATCCATTTGCTAATACGCCCCCTTTAATGCGTTTCATATAAAGTGGCCCACTGACGGGTTGTTCTGAAACATCTGAGGTGGCAGTAATATCACCAATGGTTTCTAATGAGGTGATCATAAACACCAGCATTAGTGGGATAAGTAAATGCCAATCAAATGAGAGGCCATAATAGAAAGGTTCTGGTACGGTGATAATCGGTGTTTCTTGTTGTTCAGGCGGTGTAGGTAGCATATCTAGCCACCATGCCAAAATATAACCGACAGCCATAGCAATCACTAAAGAAGCGACACGTAAATAAGGGTTTCTTTGGCGGTTAAGTAAAATAATAACCACTAATACCGAACCCGCTAATAAAAGGTTTTTAGGTGAGCCAAAGGTGTTACTTTCAATAGCGGCGTAACCACCACCAATAGAAGTAAGCCCAACTTGAATTAAAGAAAGGCCGATAATCATCACCACAATTCCTGATACCAATGGTGTGATAATCCGGCGAGCTAAATGTAAAAAACGCGATAATAGCACTTCGGTAAGTGAAGCAACCATTAAAGTGCCAAATAGAGCCGCCATCATTGTTGGAATATCCGCGCCACCATTTTTTAATGCCAACCCCCCCATAATCAGAGGAGCCACAAAATTAAAACTGGTGCCTTGAATTGATAATAAACCTGAACCTACGGGACCCCAAGCTCGAATTTGGATCAGTGATGCAATACCTGAGGCGAATAATGACATGCTGATAATGCGTTGAGTGTCATGTGCAGGTAACCCTAATGCTTGGCAAATTAAGATAGCAGGGGTTATTACGGCGACAAACATGGCTAATAGATGCTGACAAGCCGCAAATAGTGTTTGTAGTAATGGGGGCTTTTCTTCTAAAGCGAATAAAAGTTCACTCGTTTTTTGGGGCGAAATCTGACTACTTTGTGACAAATTACGATTTTCTGAAGTAACCATGATGTGAATTTCTTATCTGGCAAAAAGCGTATTTTAATGATCTGCGCCACAAAAGCAATCGTTTGCGTAAAATTGATGTTATCAAAATGCATAAGAGGCGCTCACATTTTTATATGTTTTAACTTGTGTTTATCGTCGTTTTTTTTTCTAATCGGGGTATACCTGCTTTTGGCGTTGTTCATGGATGAACTTAGCGTCGTAGTTTTTTTATACAAAATTAACAAATAAGACGGGGTACATAAATGTATCATCTCGATGTTTATGGCACGCTAGTCGCGGCCACTTTGGTTCTTTTACTCGGACGTAAGTTAGTGAAATCTGTTCCTTTTTTAGAACGGTATACGATCCCAGAACCCGTTGCAGGTGGGTTACTTGTTGCAGCTCTTTTACTTGCATTAAAATCATTTATGGACTGGGAAATTAGCTTTGATCTCTCCTTAAAAGATCCACTGATGCTCGCTTTTTTTGCAACAATTGGTTTAAACGCGAACCTTGCCAGCTTAAAAGCGGGAGGAAAAGCGCTATTTATTTTTGTGTTTGTGGTCGTTGGATTACTTTTAGTTCAAAACACAGTAGGTATTGCATTAGCAGAAATGCTAGGCCTTGATCCTCTTATGGGATTATTAGCCGGTTCTATCACCTTATCAGGTGGTCATGGAACGGGTGCCGCTTGGGGGAAAACATTCGTTGAAAGCTACGGCTTTATGAGTGCCTCTGAAGTGGCTATGGCTTGTGCAACCTTTGGTTTAGTGTTAGGTGGATTAATTGGTGGCCCTGTTGCGCGTTATTTAATTCGTAACATTCCAACCCCTGGCGCAGGCAGTGATGATCATGAAATGCCTACAGCCTTTGAGAAACCCGCTACGGGGAGAATGATCACTTCAATGGTGTTATTGGAAACCATTGCGATGATCTCTATCTGTTTAATGGCAGGGACTTTCTTATCTCAGTTACTAGAAGGTACGGCTTTCTCATTACCTACCTTTGTGTGTGTACTGTTCATTGGCGTTATTTTAAGTAATAGTCTATCAATGCTCGGTTTTTATCGTGTATTTGATAGAGCCGTTTCTGTTTTAGGTAACGTTAGCTTATCGTTATTTTTAGCGATGGCGCTGATGAGCTTAAAATTATGGGAGCTGGCATCACTGGCAATACCTATGTTGGTTATTCTCGGTGTTCAAGCGGCAGTAATGGCATTGTATGCAATTTTTGTCACTTTTCGTGTTATGGGTAAAAATTATGATGCGGCAATTTTGGCAGCGGGTCACTGTGGTTTCGGTTTAGGCGCTACGCCAACGGCTATCGCTAATATGCAAGCTGTGACAGATCGTTTTGGTCCTTCTCATCTTGCATTCTTAGTTGTTCCGATGGTCGGTGCATTCTTTATTGATATAGTGAATGCGATAGTGATCAAATTGTATCTGATGCTACCATTCTTTACGCCTATAGCAGGGTGATGACAGTGTTCATCTAGTTCGAATGAGAACGGCACAGGTAAGTCTGTGCCGTTTTTTATTACAGTATTAAGCCCTCAAGTGTGCTCTAAGCCATTTAAACGGTGTCGTTTAAGCTTGGCTATATTGGGTCTTTGCAGGTAGCCAGCGTTCGATTAACGCTTGCGAATGCTTAGGATAATGTTGATGTAAATAACGAGCGATACGTTGTACTTCTGGAATAAGCGCCTGATCGCGTAATAAGTCTGCGACTTTAAATTGTGCATTGCCCGTCTGCTTAGTTCCTAATAGTTCACCTGGTCCTCTTATCTCGAGATCTTTTTGTGCAATAACAAAGCCATCATTACTGTCTCTGAGCACTTGTAAACGTAAACGAGCAGTTTGAGTTAACGGCGTTTTATATAATAAGACACAATGGGAAGCCACAGCACCTCGACCAACACGCCCTCGTAGCTGATGTAATTGTGCAAGACCTAATCGTTCAGGGTTATCAATGATCATTAAACTGGCATTAGGTACATCTACCCCGACTTCTATCACGGTCGTTGCGACCAAAAGCTGTAGTTTGTTTTCTTTAAAGTCGGCCATCACCGCCTGTTTTTCTGCCGGCTTCATTCGACCATGAACCAATCCAATCTTGATTTCCGGTAAGGCAATCGTCAGCTCATCATAAATAACTTGTGCTGCTTGTGCTTCAAGGACTTCGGAGTCTTCAATTAACGTACAAACCCAATAGGCTTGGCGATTTTCTTCGCTACAAGCCACCCTGATACGTTCAATGATGTCATTTCGCCGAGTGTCAGGGATAGCCACTGTCGTTACTGGGGTTCTACCAGGAGGTAGCTCATCGATAATGGAGGTATCCATATCCGCGTAAGCGGTCATCGCCAGTGTTCGAGGAATGGGGGTTGCGGTCATCACCAATTGGTGTGGATGAAAGCCTTGCTCTTCGCCTTTTTTCCATAATGCAAGGCGTTGATGTACTCCAAAGCGATGTTGCTCATCGATAATGACTAATGCGAGAGAGTGAAACTTAACTTGCTCTTGAAAAATGGCGTGAGTGCCAATAATGATGGAAACCTCGCCATTAGCTATTGCATTTTGTTGTGCTTCTCGCGCTTTACCTTTTTGTTTGCCAGCCAACCACCCCACTTGAATACCAAAAGGCTCAAACCATTTTCTAAAGGTGAGGGCATGTTGCTCCGCTAGTAACTCAGTGGGCGCCATTAAAGCCACTTGTTTACCATTGGCTATCGCTCTTAATGCACTTAGTGCAGCAACTAAGGTTTTACCTGAGCCAACATCTCCTTGAATTAGGCGCATCATAGGATAATTTTTTTCTAGATCTTGTTCTATTTCATTGACGACGCGCTGTTGTGCTGTGGTGGGTGTAAAGGGCAATGTTGCAAGAAATTGTTCACGTAATGTTGAGCCATGTGGCATTAATAAGGGTTCTGCACGATAAGATTGTGCTCCTGCCCGAGCATTAAGCATACCTAAGTTATGCGCCAATAATTCTTCAATAATCAGCCGTTTTTGTGCAGGATGTTGCCCCTTTTCAAGTTCAGCAAACGCAATATCAGGGGGAGGATTATGTAAGGTTCGTAACGCGGTAGCGAGTGGCGGTAAACCATAAATAAATTGATCAGGAAGCAGTTCATTAATGGCACAAGTATCAAGTAAGGTTAAGGCTTGTTCTATTAATTTACGCAACGATGTCTGGCGTAAGCCTTCTGTTGTTGAATAAATAGGGGTAAGCGTTTCTTGTAACTTAACTTCTGAGCCAGCCACTTTAATTTTGTATTCGGGGTGAATAATTTCAGGGCCTCGACTTCCTCGTTTTATTTCACCATAAGCGATAACTTGCTTACCCTGAGCAAGGTTATTTTTCATGGCTGCCGTGAAGTTAAAGAAGCGTAAGGTTAAAATACCTGAACCATCAGAAATTTGGCAGGTCATCATTTTTCGACGACCAAAATTTACTTCAGTTCTTAAGATTTCACCGGAAACAGTGGCTGGAATACCAGGAAGTAGATCGCTGATGGCATACAGATGGGTTTGATCTTCATAGCGTAAAGGAAGATGAAGCAATAAGTCTTCCACAGTGACTAACCCTATTTTGGCCAGTTTATCTGCCTGACTTGCACCTACGCCGTGAAGAGTGGTTAAGGGGATTGCATCAAGCAGTTTTCCTTTCATGGGAAAGTTACTCCGTCAGTTTAAATTTCCTAAGTTGTTTTTGTGTCATTTGCATTTCTGCCCACCATGAGTCCGGTGCTTCAATTTCACCACGATCATTAATATAAGGGCGAGGCAGTCCTTTACGACGAGAAACTTCAGCAAGTACTGGATAGCCACCTTCAAAGAGTAAAATTTGTTGCTCTTCTGCAGTTAATGCACTTTCGGTTCGATTATACATGCCCGCCGCCTGACGTTGGCGTTGTGCTTCATATAAAATTAATGCACTCGCCACAGAAACATTCAAAGATTGCACCATACCCATCATCGGTACAATGATATCTTGATCCGCCAGCGCAATAGCTTCTGGTGATATACCGGTTTTTTCTTGCCCCATAATAATACAGGTTGGTTGTGTGTAATCAATCTCACGAAAATCAACCGCTTTATCTGAGAGATGGGTCGCAAGAACTTGCATGCCCTGTGCACGAAAAGTGTTGATGGCGTCGGCAATGGTTGGATGAGTGTTAACATTTACCCAGCTATTACTGCCCGCTGCGGGAGAAACCAGCATACGCATTTTTTCTTCAGGCCAGATAGCATGGATTTTAGGGATCCCCACCGCGTCCGCAGTGCGTATTACAGCAGCAACATTATGAGATTTATGCACTTCTTCAAGGCAAACAGTGAGATCAGGTTGCCGCATCGCCATCATTTGGCAGATGCGGGCATAGCGTGTTGGATTCATAATTAGTTTTTATTACGGCTGACACGTAATACATCAGGCATGATACGAAGTTTACGCATAATATTGGCTAATTGGATGCGATCTTTGGCTGTCAGTCGAATAAATGCACAATAGACGCGTCCATCTTTCTCTTCGGTATTCATGCTCTGAATGCTTGAATTAGCGTCATTAATTGCTGCGGTTAAATTCGCTAATGCACCTTGATGGTTTATCATATCGACTTTGATTTCGGTAATAAAATCACCATCAATATCTTTATCCCACTCAACTGGCATGAATTTTTCTGGCTCTTTTTGATAACCGCGAATATTACGACAAGATTCGTGGTGAATAACTAAGCCTTTACCAGGGCTAATGTGCGCAACAATAGGATCACCAGGAATAGGGCGACAACATTTAGCAAATGAGATAAGTACACCATCAGCCCCTTTAATAGGTAATTTAGGTGTTTCGTCATTGGTTATGCTTAGATGTGTGTGTTCTTCTTGTTGTTGGTTGTCAATCAATAAGTTACGCGCCACAACAACACTCATCGCATTACCTAAACCTATCTCAGCCATAATATCGTCCATTGAGTGAAGCTTCATGCGCTTCAACTCTCGTTCAATATTTTCTAGCGGAATATCTGCCACTTTATGATGGCCTAAAGCGTGATTAAGTAGACGACGACCTAAATTAATAGAGTCTTCACGTTTTAGATTTTTGAGCAACTGTCTTATCTTTGAACGGGCTCTTGAACTGACGACAAAGTTTAACCAAGCCGCATTTGGTCTTGCACCCGGCGCAGTAATGATTTCAACGGTCTGTCCGGTACGTAAAGACTGTGAGAGTGGATAAGGTTGTCTATCAACCCTTGCACCGACACAAGCATGACCAATATCAGTATGAACTGCGTAAGCAAAATCAACCGGAGTCGCACCCGTTGGTAATTCAACAATGCGACCTTCTGGGGTGAAAACGTAAATTTCATCAGGAAAAAGGTCTGATTTCACGTTTTCGATAAATTCAAAAGAGCTACCTGCACTTTGTTGCAATTCAAGTAAACTTTGCATCCAACGTTGTGCTCTGACTTGGGCTGTTGTCCCCGGCTGCTCACCTTGCTCTTTATAAGCCCAATGGGCCGCAACGCCCATTTCAGCCATTTGATCCATATCTTCGGTACGAATTTGTACTTCAACAGGGACACCATGAGGACCAATGAGCGAAGTGTGAAGGGATTGATAACCATTAGCTTTGGGGATAGCAATATAGTCTTTAACGCGGCCAGGGCGAGGTTTATAAAGGCTATGCATTTGGCCTAACACGCGATAGCAGGTATCGACATCTTTAACGATGACGCGAAAGGCATAAATATCCATAATTGAGTGAAAACGTTGCTCTTTTAGCAACATTTTACGATAAATGGAATAAAGGTGTTTTTCGCGACCGTTAACTTTGCATTGAATACTCGCTTCTGTAAGGCGCCCTTCAATTTCAGAGAGGATTTTATTAATCATCTCTTTACGGTTACCACGAGCTGCCTTAACAACTTCTTTAATCACGCGGTAGCGATTAGGATGTAGTGCCTCAAAGCCTAATTCTTCTAGCTCAGTTTTAATATGGTGTATACCTAAACGGTGAGCAAGAGGACTATAAATTTCCAGCGTTTCACGTGCAATACGGCGACGTTTATCTGGGCGTAGTGAACCCAGCGTGCGCATATTGTGAGTTCGGTCTGCCAATTTGATCAAAATAACGCGAATGTCTTTTACCATCGCCATGATCATTTTGCGAAAGTTTTCAGCCTGGGCCTCTTTTTTATCTCGAAACTTTAATTTATCCAGTTTTGAGACGCCTTCAACCAGATCTGCCACCGTACTGCCAAACAGAGTTTCGATATCTTTAAATGTCGCAGGTGTATCTTCAATGACATCATGCAACAATGCCGCCATTAGCGTTTGATGATCTAATCGCATATCGGCAAGAATACAGGCAACCGCCACAGGGTGAGTAATATAAGGCTCACCACTTGAACGAGTCTGCCCCTCGTGGGCATCTCTGGCGACGATAAAGGCTTTTTTGAGTTGTTCAACTTGCTCAGGTGGCAAGTATTTTTGAACGATTTGATTCAGGCTTTCAAACAGGTACAAGGCAGACCTACCCCTATTTTATGAGACGATTAACGACGACCTTCCGCAATCGCTGAAACCGCTTGTAATTCTGCGGCTTCTTGCTCTTGCTGCTCTTGACGTTCACGAGCATCAAGAATTTTACCGTTAATCAAACCTTCTTCGATTTCGCGTAGTGCGATAACCGTCATTTTATCATTTTCTTCTGGTACTAAAGGATCTTTAGCGCCAACTTGTAACTGGCGCGCACGACGTGCTGCGACCAGAACGAGGTCAAAACGGTTACCAATTTTCTCTACAGCGTCTTGAACGGTTACGCGTGCCATATTTGTGTTACTCCACCATTAACGAAATGACTGGGCATAATACTGAAACTTATCTCAGTCTGCCAATAATTTGCTGATTAAATCACCATGTCGTAGTGTTTGACGATCAAGGCGTAATTTTTCTGAGCGAATGATTGATTGTAAATCAGCAAGCGCAGTATTGAAATCATCATTGATGAGCAAATAGTCATACTCATTAAAATGTTCCATCTCAGACACAGCTTGTGACATACGTTTAGCAATCACTTCTTCACTATCTTGCCCACGTCCGCGAAGTCGGCGGTAAAGCTCTTCTTTAGACGGTGGCAGAATAAAAATACTGCGAGCTTCAGGCATCTTTTTACGTACCTGCTGCGCACCTTGCCAATCGATATCTAAAAAGACATCAACGCCACTGGCTAAGATCTGTTTGATAACTTTACCCGATGTACCGTAATAGTTACCAAACACACAAGCGTGTTCGATAAAATCTCCACTTGCTATCATACTTTTAAATTCTTCTTCAGTGACAAAGAAGTAATGCTCACCATGGTTTTCTCCTGGTCTCATTGGGCGGGTAGTATGAGAGACAGAAACCTGTGTGTCATATAAAGGCTGTGTTTTTAATAAAGCCTGAATAAGACTTGATTTACCCGCACCGCTTGGAGCGGAAACAATATAAAGTGTTCCTTGGATCATGATGACTTTCTGAATTTGACTGGAGAATTAATATAAATGTATGTCTAGGGAGCAAATCCCCCTATAGTATACACATACCTCGAAGCACATACAGTGCCCTTGTTTAATACAGGGCTATTTTTTTCTTAATTCAGCTATTTTTTTGTTTTGAAATAAGAGAAAAATTGAGTAAGCCCAATATTAACATACAAATAACGTCTCAGTGATAGGAATTGCCTTTTATCATCATCGAGAAATAGATGATACTTTGAGATACCCCACAGAATCTACAATAATTGCTGTTGTTATTACTCCGTTTCGCTAATCTTGATTTTCATAATTAAATACGGGTAAGCCAAGCTTATAGCGGATAGCGAGTAGCCGAGCCGTGAGTCCGGCAACAAGCGTAATAATAATCACGACATCTTTAGGGAGTGGCGTGTAAAACAGTAATCCCATATAGAGCCAAGCGGCGCCAAATGCGACACCCGCATAGATCTCTTTTTGGAAGACGAGGGGAATGGTATTACACAGCATATCACGTAAAACGCCACCAAAAGCGCCGGTGATCACGGCTGCAATGGCAGCAATAATAGGACCATATTCCATATCGAGTGCAATTTGGGCACCGATAATAGAAAAAACCATCAATCCGATGGAGTCTAAAATGAGAAATAAGCGTCGTAGGTGTTTCATCATGGGGGCGACCCAAATAGTGATCACCGCTGCACAAGCTACTGTGACAATATACTCAGGGTGTTTGACCCAACCTAAAGGGTAGTGACCAAGAAGAATATCTCTTACTGAACCACCACCAATAGCAGTGGCTGATGCAATGATGATAACGCCAAAAACATCCATTTTACGGCGACCAGCGGCAAGTGCCCCTGTCATGGCTTCTGCGGTAATACCAATAATATAAAGAACACTAAGTAACATGATTTTTTAATTTTTTGACTGTTTAGTGAGGGTAGAGTAATCACCTTGCGAAAAAGTCTCGACTGAGTTTTTTTAGTGCCAGGTAAAATCAATTAGTTTTTATAATGTGGAAATTTATTTCCCGATAAGGATAACTATGTCTTTTCAGGAACAACAGATTACATTTGATAGTCGTCATCATCAGTTAACCAATATAAATGTTTGGACACCAGATAGCCAGTGGTTAGTTTATGATGTACGTCCCAATGGTGGATCTTTTACAGGATTAACCATAGAAAAAATTCATGCGAAAACAAAACAGCAACAGATAATTTACACCGCCACTCAAGGTGCTCATGTTGGGGTTGCCACAGTCAGCCCTGTGGCACCGGTGCGTTATGCTTTTATTCATGGCCCAGAAAATCCCGATGATTTATGGCATTATGATTTTCATCACCGTCGCGGTGTGATTGTTAATGAGCAGGAAGATCTTGGTGCAGTTAATATCGATGCTTGTTCCCTGACATTGCCTTATCAAGCTGGCGCGTTACGTGGTGGAACCCATGTGCATGTGTTTAGCCCTGATGGTACACGTTTAAGCTTTACTTATAATGATCACATAATGCATGAGTTAGGGCGCGAGTTCGATCAACGTAATGTTGCAATCGCAGTGCCACTCAAAGCCGTTAAAGTTGCGAAAAAGCACCCCCGTGAGTATGACGGTGAATATTTCTGTACCCTAATAAGCCAAACAGTCGCTTATCCACAAAAGGGCAGTGATGAAATTAATAAAGCCTATGAAGAGTGTTGGATAGGTAAACAAGGTTATACCAAAGCTGATGGCTCACAACAGCGTTGGGCTATTGCTTTTATTGGTGATACGGTCAGTGAAAGTGGTGAGAAGGTCGCTGATATCTTCTTAGTTGATTTGCCAGATGATGATCATGCTTTCAGTCTAGAAGGTGATAAACCTCTGGCAGGAACAGAGACGACGATGCCAGCTCCTGCACAAGGGATTGAACAAATCCGCTTGACGAATACCCACCATAGAAAATATCCCGGTGTTTTAAATCAACCTCGTCATTGGTTAAGAAGTTCACCGCAAGGAGATGCGATTGCTTTTCTGATGAAAGATGATAATGGTGTTGTCCAGCTATATACCGTTTCGCCAGCCACCAAAGCGATTAGACAGGTCACTTCACAGCAATGGGATATTCAATCTGCATTCACTTGGAGCTATAGCGGAGAATATCTCACCTTTATTTGTGATAATAGCGTGATGTTATGTAATGCTAAAACAGGTGAATTAACGCGATTAACTGATAAAACAGCACAAGCACCAAGTGGTGACGCAGTCGTATTTTCACCTAATGATCAGTATATTGCTTTTATGCGTGATATTGATGGTTATCGGCAAATATTTACGGTAGAAAGTGGGTTATAACGTTTTTTATTGTGAAAGGTAACTGATTTTGATGTTACCTTTTCTATTATTATTAATATACATATTATTTAAATAAAAATTAAAATATTTATTTGTCTTGATTCATTTTATTGGTTTTTATAAAGCTAATTGTCATGTTAAAGTTAACTTATTGTTTTAATAATAGTTATTAGAGATTAAAAATTAAATATATTTTAATGGATATAAAATATAACAATGGAATTAAATTTATGCTGGTGGAATATAGGAATATCTCCACCGACAAAATCAAAACAGAACGTCAAGACTGAAAAAGTTGGCTTAGCGAAAAAATATCTTGAAGAACTTATCATTAAAAAAACACTTGATATCATTGCGTTGAGTGAGGTTTCTGAAAACGAGAGCTACGCTTTTAAGCAGTTGGCAACTCAATTAAAAATGGGGTATATCGATCTCTCAGGAAAAATAGGCCGGATTATTATTGATATATCATTAATATATCAAATGAATAAACTAGAGTTTATTTCAAGTAAGTTTTTAACTAAACTCCAGCCTGATAATAGAATGGTAAGGGTAGGCGTTGCTGTTGTATTTAAAGAAATCGAACATCAAAAAATAATCACCCTTTTTTTATCACATTGGCCATCAATATTAAGTGCTAATGATACAACTCGAGAAGTGGCAGCTGCAGGATTAAGAAGTAGTATTAATAAACTCTTTGAAAATAATGGAGATGATGTTCAGTTTATTTGTATGGGGGATTATAATACAGAGCCTTATTCTAATGCGATGCTTAATATATTGTATGCGACAAGAGATTATCATTTAATAAAAAAGAAAAGAAAACTATTATTTAACCCATTTTGGTATCTCTTATCTGATAAGAAGACTAATAATTTAGGTACATATTATTATAATTCCGCATCTATTAATCGTTGGTATGTGTTTGATCAAATGATTTTTTCTTCATCATTTTTATATGGAAAAGAAGATTGTTTTAAATTAGATCTTGAACAGCTTGATTTTTATCGCGTCCTAAATGATGATAATCACTGCCTTGATGATATCTTTTTTAAGAAATTTGATCATTACCCCATATTTTGTAGGATCTTCCATGAATGATGAACATAAGATATTCGAAAAAATAAAAGCTTCACTCAATAGAGCATCTTTTATTATTGATCTACGAAGTAAGATAGAAGATAAAATCAGTGCAGTGGTCAAAAAGCTAGAAGTGATCACCAATAATAAAGTTAAGGTATCATTTGAAGATAATAATAAAAGTAATATTCATTTTATAAATAGTGAGCGCCTTGTTTATATTAATAATGCTGATTTAAGTAAAGAGGGTGGTTTTATACTATTTGGTTATAGCTTTAGTAAAATAAATGGCTTTCCTATTGAGATAGAAACGGAAATAGAATCTTTTCACGCAGAAGATATTGAAAATTTATTACATATTATTGTTAATATTATTGATAATGAGTCTATCAGGATCATCGAGCTTACTCATCATACTATTTATAATAAATTGATTAATCACCAATAAAAAACCGGCACTGCTTTCGCAATGTCGGTTTTTATTCTTTTGAGGAAACTAGATGAATAATATTTTTTTATCTATTAAATGCAGAAGTCGTAGTGCTGCACCATTGGGCTTAATTTCGTTTCTTTCCCACTTAGAAACGCTTTCTTTAGTCATATTCAATATCAAAGCAAGGGAAGATTGAGAGATATTATTTTGCTCACGGATCCTTTTTATATCTTCACCTGTCATAGGGGTAGGATGTTTATACTTAGCTTGTAATTCTTTCGCTTTTATTCTGGCGGCAATACGTTTAGTTGTACTGCCATCAGTGACTCCTGCATCTTCCATTTCTTGTGCAAATTTTAGCATTTCTTTCATTTTATCAGTCATATTTAACCTCTGTTAAAAGGCCTAGTGCAATCATTTTATCTATTTTATTTTGATTTGCATTGAAGAGATCTTTTGCTAGATCTTTATAGGACTCAAGTTCATCATCTGTGATCTCTTTGGTTTTTTTAGAGCTTAAACTCGATTTTTTCCAACCATCAGCAAAGAATAAATTATTCCCTTGCTTATAAAATATAATTGTTCTAATTCCGCTACTTTTACCTTTTCCTTGGATACAGGCACGTTTCTTGATAACACCACCACCTAGATCTGCCTCAAATTGTCCTGCAAGGACTTCGGTAGCGATAGCTATTAGTTCTGCATTCGTAAGCGTTATTTTTTTGAAACTATTTTTGAACATCTTTGTTTTATAAATAACCATCACGTCCTCTGTGGTAGTTTTTACTATAGTAAATTTTATCACTCAATCATAGAATGTAAATGGGTATTTTTTAATCGTTTTTTATTTTTATTTTAAGTAAAAAAACCAGCACTGCTTTCGCAATGCCGGTTTTATGTTGTTGTATGACTAAGTTTTATAACTTATTGTAAAACAGAAATATCAGCGACTTTTAAGAACAACTCGCGTAATTCATGTAGCATGGTTAAACGGTTGACACGAATTTCTTCGTCTTTATCCATTACCATCACTTTATCAAAGAAGTTATTCACAACATCACGTAAAGAGGCGAGTTCAACTAATGCTTCTTGGTATTTACGTTCAGCAAATAGAGGGGCTAGCTTATCTTGTAGCACAGAAAGATTAGCCGCTAGCTGAACTTCTTCAGGCGCTTTTAGCACCGAGGCTAATACTTTATCGTTGAGCTTAACATCTGCTGATTTTGCTAAGATATTAGAAACACGTTTATTGGCTTCGGCTAATGCAGCTGCTTCTTCTAAGGTTCGGAAGTAAGTAACGGCTTTTACACGAGCGTTAAAGTCAGCAGGTTGTGTTGGGCGGCGCGCTAATACCGCTTGAATAGTATCAATACTATAACCCAGCTCTTGATACCAAGCACGGAAACGACCTAGCATAAACTCTACGACATCACTGACGACATTTTGGTTCGTCAGTTTGTCACCATATAAGCGAGCCGCTTCTTGGGTTAATTCTTCAATATCTAATGGTAAATCTTGTTCAACAATAATACGTAGCACACCAAGGGCAGCACGACGTAAAGCGAAAGGATCTTTATCCCCTTTAGGATGTTGACCAATACCAAAGATACCTGCCAGCGTATCCATTTTTTCTGCTATAGCGACAGCACTTGCTACTGGATTAGATGGTAGTGCATCACCTGCAAAACGTGGTTGATATTGCTCTTTTAATGCGACAGCAACTTCTTCATCTTCACCATCATGGCGAGCATAATGCATCCCCATAACCCCTTGGGTATCGGTGAATTCAAACACCATATTGGTCATTAAGTCACATTTTGATAATAAACCAGCACGTGTTGCTTTATTGACATCAGCACCCATTTTCTCAGCAATAAAACCGGCGAGAGCTTGAATACGGTCTGTTTTGTCGCGTAGAGAGCCTAAATTTTTTTGGAAAAGAACAGTTTCAAGGCGTGGTAAGTTATCTTCTAAACGCTGTTTTCGGTCAGTTTTAAAGAAGAATTCCGCATCCGCTAAACGAGGGCGAACCACTTTTTCGTTACCACTGATTATCTGTTGAGGATCAGAGGATTCAATGTTAGAAACGAAAATAAAGTGAGGTAATAGCGCACCTTGTTTATCGTAAACAGGAAAATATTTCTGATCGCCTTTCATGGTGTAAACCAATGCTTCAGCCGGAACTTCAAGGAATTTTTCCTCAAATTTTGCCGTTAACACCACAGGCCATTCAACTAATGAAGTGACTTCTTCAACTAGGCTGTCACTTAAATCAGCGACACCACCTAGTTTTTCAGCCGCAAGACGTGCATCATGAAGAATGATGGATTTACGGTTTTCGTAATCGGCAATGACCTTACCACGTTCATAAAGGATTTCAGGGTACTGGTCTGCATTATCGATAGTAAATTCAGCTTCACCCATAAAACGGTGGCCACGAATAATACGAGCGCTTTGTACACCTAAGATTTCACCGTCAATGAGGGTATCACCCAATAATAAAGTAACAGTATGCACTGGACGCACAAAATGCGTTTCTTTATCACCCCAACGCATTAATTTAGGGATAGGCAGTTTTGCCAGTGCATTGCTTACCATACCAGCCAGTAGTTGGTTAACGGCTTCGCCTTTAACTTCAGCACGATAAAAGAGCCATTCACCTTTATCCGTTGATAAACGTTCCGCTTGGTCAACAGTGATGCCGTTACCTCTAGCCCAACCTTCTGCGGCTTTAGTTGGCTTACCTTCAGCATCAAATGCTTGCGCTATAGCAGGGCCTCGTTTTTCAACGATCCTATCTGCTTGAGATTTCGCCATATTCGCCACTTTGATGGCTAAACGACGAGGAGCGGCAAACCAAGATACATCACCATGAGTAATATTGGCGTTATCCAGTTCAGCCGTAAAATGGGTCGCAAAAGATTCGGCTAAAGAACGAAGCGCTTTCGGCGGTAACTCTTCTGTGCCGATTTCCACAAGGAAAGTCTCAGTTGTCATAATAGCCTCTTACTTTTTACACATAGGGAAACCAAGCGCCTCACGGGAAGCATAATAAGCTTCAGCGACGGCTTTGGTTAAAGTACGGATACGTAAAATATAGCGTTGACGCTCTGTAACAGAAATCGCTTTACGTGCATCCAATAAGTTAAAAGTGTGACCTGCTTTTAAGATACGTTCGTAAGCAGGTAAAGGCAGAGGTTTTTCTAACTCTAACAACTCACGAGCTTCTTTTTCATATTGTTCGAAACAAGAGAATAAGAAGTCAACATCTGCATATTCAAAGTTATAAGTTGATTGTTCCACTTCATTTTGGTGATAAATATCGCCGTAGGTGGTTTTACCTAGTGGGCCATCACACCAAACTAAGTCATAAACGCTATCAACGCCTTGAATGTACATTGCCAGACGCTCTAAACCGTAAGTAATTTCGCCAGTGACGGGTTTACACTCTAATCCGCCAACTTGTTGGAAATAGGTAAATTGCGTCACTTCCATGCCGTTGAGCCAAACTTCCCAGCCTAATCCCCAAGCACCTAATGTTGGGTTTTCCCAGTTATCTTCAACAAAACGAATATCATGGATAGTAGGATCTAATCCTAATTCTCTTAAAGAGCCAAGATAAAGCTCTTGGATGTTATCCGGTGATGGCTTGATGATAACTTGGAATTGGTAATAGTGCTGTAGACGGTTAGGGTTTTCACCGTAACGTCCGTCAGTTGGACGGCGTGATGGTTGAACATAAGCCGCTGCAATAGGCTCTGGACCTAATGCTCGTAAACAGGTCATTGGGTGTGAGGTACCTGCTCCTACTTCCATATCTAATGGTTGAACAATGGTACAGCCCTGACGAGCCCAATAATCCTGTAATGTCAGGATCAGCCCCTGAAAGGTTTTGGTATCAAACTTTTGCATGTTATATCCGCATGGCGATACATAGAATAAAAAGAAAGGTTTCAGTATACCTTCTAGACGAAAGATATACAGCAAGGAATACGGGCAATTTTCTCTTGATCAAAAAAATAGTGCCTTAATCGTTGTTATGACTATGCTCAAATAGCCAGAATGATTTTTTCTTAGTCTATTTACATGTGTTTTTATACAGTATATAAAGAGCGATATCAATTGTATGAATAACACCTATAAAGAACAAGGAATGTAGCAAATGAATAAACAACGTTGTGATTGGGTAACTCAAGATCCTGAATATCTCGCATACCATGATAATGAATGGGGAAAACCACAGCGAGATAAATACAAACTTTTTGAGATGATCTGCCTTGAAGGACAACAGGCAGGTTTGTCGTGGTATACCGTATTAAAGAAAAGAGCGGGATTTCGTCGTTGCTTTTTTGATTTTCGTCCTGAAAAAATAGCACTAATGACTGAAAAAGATGTGGAAACACTACTACAAGATCCGTCTATTATTCGTCATCGTGGCAAAATTAACGCCATTATCAATAATGCGCGTGCCTTTTTAGCGATGGAAGCTCAGGGTGAAGATTTCAGTGAATTTATTTGGCAATTTGTTGATGGAAAACCCATTGATAACCAGTGGCAGACTATTTCACAGGTTCCTGCTTTTACTGAAATTTCAGATGATATGGCTAAGGCGTTAAAGAAAAAAGGGTTTAAATTTGTTGGTACTACCACCTGTTATGCATTTATGCAAGCAGTAGGCATGGTTAACGATCATATACTCTGTTGTTTTTGTCGGCAATCTCAGCTGGAAAGTAGTATTAAATAGAAGAATACTAGTTTAGTTATCTTTAATTGGATTTAAAACTGAATTTATATTTCAATATTGGTTTTAAGGTTGGTGTTGATATTTAAGTATACATCTGTTAACGGTTGATGCTGAGTCCGGCTCACGGTATGGTGTTTATCTAATGAAAAACGACAAAGAAGATCCTGCAAAGATGACTCAACTATCACGATTTGGGCAAAAATTTGCTCGCCACTCAGGTATTTCTCGCTTGATGCAAGACTTAAATGAAGGAATACGTACACCAGAAGCGGTGATGTTAGGAGGAGGAAATCCTGCCCATATTCCTGAGATGGACAGCTATTTTCACCAATTATTACAAGAGATGGTGAATAATGGCTCATTAAGTGATGCCGTATGTAATTACGATGGGCCACAAGGTAAAGATGCGATGCTCAACGCCTTGGCTATTTGTTTAAAAGAAAAATTAGGATGGAATATTTCCGCTAAAAATATTGCGCTTACTAACGGCAGTCAAAGTGCTTTCTTTTATCTTTTTAATTTACTCGGTGGCCAATCTGCTGAGGGTAAAAAGCGCAAAATTCTTTTTCCCATCGCTCCGGAATATATTGGATATGCCGATGCCGGATTAGAAGAAGATTTGTTTGTTGCGAATAAACCCACTATTGAAATGCTACCTGATGGACAATTTAAATATCATGTAGATTTTGAACATTTAACGATAGGTGATGATATTAGTGCTATTTGTGTTTCTAGACCAACAAATCCAACAGGTAATGTGATCACTGATGATGAAGTAAAAAAGCTGGATGCCTTAGCGAAAAAACATGATATCCCACTGATTATTGATAATGCTTACGGCGTGCCCTTTCCGGGGATTATTTTTTCCCAAGCAACTCCCCACTGGAATGACAACACCATTCTTTGTATGAGCCTCTCTAAGCTAGGATTACCGGGGGCTCGTTGTGGCATTATTATCGCTAATGAAGAGCTTATTACTGCAATCACGAATGTGAATGGCATTATTAGTCTTGCCCCTGGAGGTATTGGCCCTGCGATGGCATTAGAAATGCTCAAACGTGATGATTTAATGCGATTATCCCAAGAGATAATTAGATCTTTTTATCATCAACGAGTACTTGAAACTATTGATATTATTCGTCGCTATCTACCTAAAGAGCGTTGCCTTATCCATAAACCGGAAGGGGCTATTTTCTTGTGGCTTTGGTTTAAAGATTTACCAATCTCAAGTGAAGAACTCTATCGGCGTTTAAAAAAACGTGGTGTATTGATGGTTCCTGGTCACTATTTCTTTCCAGGCTTAGAAGAGTCGTGGCAACATGCACATCAATGTATGCGAATGAATTATGTACCAGAGCCTGCATTAATTGAAAAAGGAATAAAGATCCTATCGGAAGAGATAGAACGATGCTTATCGCCAGAATAAATAAGTAATAAAAATGCCCCTTCAGCGAGAAGAAGGGGCAAAGACAATAACGAGGACTTTTGAGCATAAGTTTGACGGAAAGAAATTGATTACTAAAAGTTAGCAATCCGTCTCAATCTAAATTTCTTAGCACGAGCGCTATTAAAACAGATAATAATAAAATCGATGGCTTAAATAAGCCCCTTTTAAGCCCTTTATTATCCTTCTGTAAAGTGAAATTAAGCATTTGATAACAAATTGACTGCAACCATTTAATATATCTATTAAATTCGCTACAAAGCCCAAATAATCAGTGCCATTAGTTGTGGCGTGATGATACGTAAAAACATAGCTAAAGGATAAACCGTGGCATAAGAAAGTGCGGCTGCACCGCTATTTTGATGAATAGAATTAGCGAATGCTAGAGCGGGAGGATCAGTCATCGAGCCTGCAAGTACGCCACATAGGGTAAGGTAATTTAACTTAAAAACGAGACGAGCCATTATACCGACTATCAATAATGGGAGTAGTGTGATCGCGATACCATAGCCAATCCAACTTAACCCTTGTCCATATATTAAGGTATCAATAAACCCGCCACCGGAATTAAGGCCAACCACAGCCAAAAACATGACGATCCCGAGTTCACGTAGTGCAAGATTAGCACTTGGGGGCATAAACCAATAGAGTTTCCCGAAAGTACCAATACGGCCTAAAATCAAGGCCACGATCAGTGGCCCGCCAGCAAGACCTAATTTTAGTGCAACAGGGATCCCCGGAATAAAAATAGGGATAGAGCCTAATAAAACCCCTAAACCAATGCCAATAAAAACAGGCAACATCTGTACTTGTTCTAATTTTTGTCGTGCATTACCTAAAAGTACCGTAATTGCTTCTATGGCCCCAGGTCTACCCACAACATTTAAAATATCGCCAAACTGTAGCATACTGTTATTACTAGGAATTAATTCAATTCCAGCTCGATTTAATCGTGTGATAACAACATCATATTTTCTTTTTAAATCGAGATCTTTTAATCGTTTACTCAATACTGCGTCATTCGTGACAACAATGCGCACAGATTGTAATTGATGGGTTGAGGTAGAAAGTGAAGCATCTACTTCTTCGCCTAAAATAAGGCGAACCTTATTGAGATCTTCTCTTGAGCCGACAATATGCAGTAAATCGCCTAACTGAATAATAGTGGAAGGCATCGGAACCATAATATCGTCGCCACGTTTCAAACGTGAACAGACAAGGGCATCTTCATTGAGTAGTGGGATATCTTGCATTAATAAGCCATCTAAATTGGGATTGCGAATGGCAATGTTAATGGTATGCAGTGTCTCTTTAGTGCTGTTTTGCTGATGGTTAAAGTGTTTTGCTTCTCGCTCTATATTGATTTTAAATAGCACGCGAATAAACCACATGACCAAAAGAATGCCACAAATTCCCATGGGGTAAGCCATAGCATATCCCATTCCCATTTGACTGATTATGGCTGGATCAATATTAAGGTCGGTGAGGATTTGTTGCCCTGCACCTAATGAAGGCGTGTTCGTTACCGCACCAGAAAAAATGCCAAGAATAATGGGGAGTGGCACATTAAATAAGTGATAAATAAAGGCTGTTACTAGTGAACCAAGTAAAATAATCAAAATGGCAAAGGCATTGAGCTTAAGCCCAGATACACGTAAAGAAGAGAAAAAACCGGGGCCGACTTGGATACCAATGGTATATACAAAGAGGATAAGGCCGAATTCTTGAATAAAATGGAGTATCTGTGTGTTGAGCACCAGTCCATAACGTTGAGCTAAATGGCCGACAATAATCCCTCCAAACAGCACTCCGCCAATTCCTAAACTGACCCGATAGATTTTAACGTTACCTATCCAAAGTCCTAAGGCGCCTGCTAATGACAACATCACCATTGTTAATGCAATATCACTCATAAAACAGATCCTATGCCAAGTGAAATAGCCAAGTAACTCACTAGCTAAAACGATACATCTAGTTTGCCAAAAAGATAAAAAAACGCTGTGTCTTATTGCACAAATTCAGCATATATAACGATCAAAAAAATAAAAAAGATAAATATTCAGTTAAAATATTTATTTAAAATGAATAGGGTTGAATTTTAATATCAGTGAAACATAATAATTTATAACATCAGAATTATTATATAAAATGAGTTTATTTTTAGATTAAATTAATTACCTGTGTTATTAAAAATAAACCCCTTAGATGTTCTTTTTCTTGTCCTAACAAGGAAAACAGGTTTAACTATGTAATAAAGGTGTTTAACCCTAACGGCTTTTTATAGGTGCTCTATGAGATCCATAATCATTAACAAGTTAATACTAGCGACGTTTATGCTATCACTGACAGGGTGCTCAAGTGTTATGACGCATGCAGGCCCTAATAACGAGCTTTATTCAGGAACAAAAAATAACGTTAATATGCTTTCTGATGATGAAACAGGGTGGGCAATGAAACCGTTAGTTATTCTTGATCTTCCTTTTAGTGCGTTATTAGATACTTTATTGCTTCCTTATGATTATTATACACAACATGATGACAACAGTGATAATTCACCTAAAGAAAGGATAAAAAAATTAGGTAGCACTAATGATACACTTAATACTGGAAATAAAACCTAATTATTATAAATAAGACTAAATATAATCACTTATTTATTATTTAGTCATTATTTATATTTATTTTTTTGCTGTAGCTTCTTTTGGACCAAACATCTTGTTAAGGTTATCAAGCTCTTGCATTCCTTTTTCACAAATTGCTTTTTGCTCTTTTAGGGTGGAAGAACTGATCAACTTTTTATTTTGTTCAAAATTACCTTTTATTTCAGGCATGTTCTGTTTTAAGTCATCTCTTGTAGCAATATATTGTAAGAATTTATCGGCTTCTTTAAAGTAAACCCGACAAGTTTGTGATGTAGTCGCTTGGACTGAAAATGTGGTGACGAATAAAAGTAATGTGCTAATGCCCCAACGTGATTTCATGCTCTAAATTCACCTAACTGATTTGACATAGGGTAATTATATAAAAAGTGCATGAAATAAACGATAACAATAAAGAATAAATTTGTCATTTTTCATGATGTTTTCTGATAACTGTAAAGAAAAATAGCTGTTTCATATAACTTAAGTAAAAGTAGGGTTTATGATGCGGTTAATTTCAGCAATAGTGCTAATAAAAAGTTAAAAATCAGTCGTTTTGGTTGAAAACCATACGAACAGTTGGGAGATAAGAAAAAAGTATTGACGCTTTGGCTTTCAGGCAGTAAGATGCACCTCGTTTTCGGCGAGTAGCGCAGCCTGGTAGCGCAACTGGTTTGGGACCAGTGGGTCGGAGGTTCGAATCCTCTCTCGCCGACCATATTTAGAAACCCCGCTTTTTTAAAGCGGGGTTTTGTCGTTTTAAGGCATCTCTTTATAAATAATCGCTTATGATTTTTTACTCTCTGATCTGATAAGTCGACATAGTTGCATTATTGGTAACTGTGTAGGTAAGTCAGAGTAAAAAGACGGTTTTTATAAATCTTTTTTATTTCTCTTTACATATACATAGCACTCCTATTTCCGGTGATAAGAGTGTAAATTGAATGCGTATTGAGTTGTCTATTTTAATCTATTGTATTTTATGGTGTTGTGCTTTTTTTTCTGTAGCGAATGAAAGTCATATCGATCCCCCTGTACCAGTAGATTTACCGACAGAAACACAACTTAGAGATCAATTACTACAACAAAATGACAATGTCTCTTTAGTGAACTTAGCACCACAAAATAAAAGGGAATTTATCACACCTTCTGTACATTGTTTTTCAATCAAACAGGTAAAACTCCATCATCTCGATGAGTTTTCTTCCTCATCACTGCAACGCCAAGTGGCAAAATGGCAAGCTGAATTAGTTGGGCATTGTCAGTCACAGGCATTGTTAGAACAAGATATCAATATTCTGAATGCGCTGCTTTATGATGCAGGTTATGTGACCAGTGAGGTGGGTAAAGTTGATCTTTATGCCGATGACGAGGTATTGGATATCACATTAAATGTCGGGAGAGTGCAAGACATTGTTTCCGAAGCCCCGACAGATAAACGCTATTTGATTTCACAGGCAGTGCCTGTCAAAAAAGGTGATATTTTAAACGTTAAAGATATTGAACAGGGGGCTGACAATTTCAGATCCCGTCCTAATAGTAATGTCAAAATTCAGATAGAACCCTCGTCAAAAGAACATGAGTCAATTATTTCTCTTTCTCAAGTGGGAAAAAGGACAATGGCAGGCTCGGTATCGATTGATAATAAGGAGCAGAAAATTTACGGAGATCTATTTGGTACTACAAGGCTAAGCTTTGGTAATCTAGCGCAACTTAATGATACTTTAATGGTTATTCTTTCAAGTCAACTCGATACCTTAAAATCAAGAGGCATCAAAAAGCAGATCTTTTTATGGCAAGTACCTTATCATTATTGGCGTGCGACATTATTTGGTTATGATATTGGTTCAAAAATGAGAGTCTCTGAAGTGACAAAAGAGTTACAAAAAACGCGTCAACAGCTTCTTTCTTTTGAGATCCAGCGCCAATTTAGACCTTCAACACAGCGTACGGTGACTTTAAGTGGTGGAATACAATATTACACTTATCGCAATGAAGTGTCAGGCTATCGCTTATCAGTCCATGAGCGTCGCAGTCCTTATGTTAATGCGGGTATTGAGCAAAATTATCGCTTTATGAGAGGGGGTTACCTTAATGCTAAACTTCATTATAAGCAGAGTGTTTTTATTCCTGGCGCAAGACTATCACCGATAGATTCCCTTAATGGTGTACCCATTTTTAATCTTAATTTTGATGCATTAATTCCTTTTAAAATCACTTCACAGCAATTTTTTTATCAACCAGAAATGATATTTCAACTGACTCGCTCAGATATTGATGGATTACTTGATAAAGCAACCATTGGTGGTCTGTATAGCGTGTATGGTTTTGAGTCCGGCAAAGGTTATTCTGATGCCAATCAGTTTGTTTCCCGACATAAAGTTACTTGGCTTACACCCTTGAATAACCAAATGCTATTTTCCGCCATAGATTATGGTTCCGTTTCAGAAGATAGAAAAAAAATTTTTTATAATAAAAATAAATATTTAGTTGGTGCGGCAATAGGATTAGAAGGTAGCTTTAAGAAACTAAGTTATCAGTTAGTATGGAGCATACCGTTATCAGCCCCTTCTAGTCGAGAAGCAACAGGATCGCAGTTTAATTTTAATACCCAATTTAACTTCTGATTATGGTGATTTATTTTATATTTTTTACTACTGTTTTTATAAATTATTTAATAAATAACTATAGATTATTGGCTTATATAGCATACTAGTAGTCAAAGAGAGAAAAAGGTATTTTTCTCTCTTTGGATTAACGGAGTATTGCGCTGATTATCTTCTATATACTGGTGTTATTCTTCGCTACTAACAGAATAAACCACCCACTTCTTTGTTTCATTTCAATATATTCGTTTAATATTTAAGCGTTCAATCACAAAATATCGTTTTTTTTTAAATAGTCATTTAACTTAAGACTTACTTAATGTGTGGTTTAATTCTCTACCATTAAATCAATTTGTCCAATTTTTATCCTGTAATTGTTTGGTATTTGTTTCGTTTATGTTTGCAACTTGTTCATTTTGGCGTAAAGCCCCTTATTGACGGAAACGAATACAGTTGGTTAATTGAACAATGACAAAATAAAAAGGTATTCCGTTTTTAAACAGGAAACCAAAAAACACAACAGAATAATGACGGAGAATAATGATGAGAAGCTCCAAAAAACAGACAGGGTTGCTAACCGCTACAATCGGCTTACTCGCTTTGGCTATTTCAGCGGGTGTGCAAGCGAAAACATTAGTGTACTGTTCAGAAGGCTCACCGGAAGGATTTAACCCCCAACTATTTACCTCAGGTACGACTTATGACGCAAGCTCAGTACCGCTTTATGATCGCTTAGTTGAGTTTAAACTCGGCACCACTGAAATTACTCCCGGCTTAGCTGAAAGTTGGGAAGTGAGCGATGATGGTAAGGTGTATACTTTCCATTTACGTAAAGGGGTTAGTTGGCATAGCAACAAAGAGTTTAAGCCCACTCGTGAATTTAACGCAGATGATGTGATATATACATTTATGCGTCAAATGGATCCAAATCATCCTTATCATAAAGTCTCTGGTGGAAGTTATGAATATTTCACTGGGATGGATATGAATAATATGATCGAGAAGATCGAAAAAGTGGATGACAATACGGTTCGCTTTGTACTTACCCGTTCAGAAGCGCCTTTCTTGGCTGATATGGCAATGGACTTCGCATCTATTCTTTCTGCCGAGTATGCAGATAATATGATGAAAGCAGGGACTCCTGAGAAAGTGGATCTCAATCCTATTGGTACGGGACCTTTCCAACTGCAACAATATCAAAAAGACTCACGTATTCTTTATAAAGCAAATGATAAATATTGGGGGAAAAAACCTGATATAGATCGTTTAGTTTTCTCTATTACGCCAGATGCCTCAGTTCGTTATGCCAAATTACAAAAGAACGAATGTCAGGCAATGCCTTACCCAAATCCTGCTGATATCGCCAAGATGAAACAAAATAAAGATATCCAGCTACTGGAACAACCCGGATTAAACGTGGGGTATATCTCTTTTAATGTGGAGAAAAAACCGCTCGATAACCAAAAAGTACGCCAAGCATTAAGTATGGCGGTGAATAAAGACGCCATTATTGAAGCTGTCTATCAAGGCGCAGGCCAGAAAGCGAAGAATCTTATTCCACCGACAATGTGGGGTTATAACGATGACATCGTCGATTATGAATATAACCCGGAAAAAGCCAAAGCACTGTTAAAAGAAGCCGGCCTTGCAGATGGCTTTACTATCGATTTATGGGCGATGCCAGTGCAACGACCATATAACCCTAATGCCCGCCGTATGGCTGAAATGGTACAAGCTGACTGGGAAAAAATTGGTGTGAAAACCAAGATCGTTAGTTATGAGTGGGGTGAATATCTGAAACGTGCTAAATCAGGTGAACACCAAGCAGTAATGATGGGCTGGACGGGAGATAACGGTGATCCTGATAACTTTTTTGCCACACTGTTTAGTTGCGCTGCGAAAGAGCAAGGCTCTAACTACTCGAAATGGTGTTATAAGCCGTTTGAAGATCTGATCCAGCCTGCGCGGATCACGGCAGATCACGATAAGCGTGTTGAGTTATATAAGCAAGCTCAAGTGGTGATGCATGACCAAGCGCCAGCATTGATTATTGCTCACTCCACGGTATATGAACCAATCAGTAAAAAAGTAGAGAACTATGTGGTCGACCCATTAGGTAAACACCACTTTAATAATGTCTCTCTAAAATAGTCGTGATATTAACGAGCTGAGTTATCTTTACCACGGTACTTCTCTGAGCGTTTAGAGAAGTACCGCTATCCAATAATAATCAATACATTCAGTACACTGTGAGCGCAGGGGCTTTCCCCTGATTTATCAGCGCTATCTTTTAGCTGATGTGTAAAAAGAGAATTAGGATATGCTGCAATTTATCCTTCAGCGTTTGGGGCTCGTGATCCCAACGTTTATCGGAATTACGTTATTAACCTTTATTTTTGTCCATCTTATTCCGGGTGATCCGGTCATGATTATGGCGGGAGAGCGTGGATTATCACCAGAGCGTCACGCTTATTTAATGGCGGAATTAGGACTAGATAAACCGCTATGGCAACAATATTTAAATTACCTTAACGGCATTATGCACGGTGATTTAGGTATTTCACTAAAAAGTCGTATTCCTGTCTGGGATGAATTTTTGCCACGATTTAAAGCAACCTTAGAGCTAGGTATTTGTGCCATGATTTTTGCTGTTTCAGTGGGCATTCCCGTTGGGGTGCTTGCGGCAGTAAAACGAGGTTCTATTTTTGATCATACGGCAATCAGTGTGTCACTTGCAGGATATTCTATGCCTATCTTCTGGTGGGGGATCATGCTGATTATGCTCGTTTCAGTGAAGCTTGATCTAACACCTGTATCAGGCCGATTGGCGGATAGTGTCTTTCTAGATGATAGCTATCCACTAACGGGATTTATGTTGATTGATACGCTCTTTTGGGGGGAAGAAGGTGATTTTCTTGATGCGCTACACCATATTATTTTACCGGCCATTGTGCTTGGGACTATTCCATTAGCGGTTATTGTGCGCATGACGCGTTCGGCAATGTTGGAAGTATTGGGAGAAGATTATATTCGCACTGCCAGAGCAAAAGGATTAAGTCGTGCACGAGTGATTTTGATCCATGCATTACGTAACGCAATGTTACCTGTTGTGACGGTGATTGGTTTACAAGTTGGTACGATGCTAGCCGGAGCGATACTGACAGAAACTATTTTTTCATGGCCGGGTTTAGGTCGCTGGTTAATTGATGCTCTACAACGTCGAGACTACCCTGTTGTTCAAGGGGGAGTATTGCTCATTGCCACTATGATCATTTTCGTGAATCTATTAGTGGATGTGCTATATGGCATTGTTAACCCACGTATCCGTCATAAGAAATAAGGAGTGCATCATGGCTGAAAATAACGTAACACCGGTCATTAGTGCACCGGTGCCAATGACCCCCTTTCAAGAGTTTTGGCACTATTTCAAACAAAATAAAGGGGCGGTTGTTGGCTTAATTTATATTGTCATTATGCTGTTGATAGCTGCCCTTGCAGGCGTTTTAGCGCCTCATGCACCTAATGAGCAGTTTCGTGAGTTTCTTCTAACGCCCCCTGTATGGCAAGAAGGAGGAAGCTGGAGTTTTATTTTAGGTACTGATGATGTTGGGCGGGATATTCTCTCTCGCTTAATGTATGGTGCGCGTCTTTCATTACTCGTTGGTTGCATTGTCGTTATACTTTCACTGATTTTAGGCATTATTTTAGGTTTAATGGCCGGCTATTTTGGTGGCATCGTTGATATCGCCATTATGCGCGTAGTCGATATTATGCTGGCATTACCCAGTCTTTTATTAGCATTAGTGTTAGTGGCTATTTTTGGGCCTTCGATTATTAATGCTTCAATCGCTTTAACCTTTGTTGCCCTACCTCATTATGTTCGACTGACGCGTGCGGCAGTGTTAACAGAAATTAACCGTGATTATGTTGTGGCGTCTCGTGTTGCGGGAGCAGGCTCTATACGCCAAATGTTTATCAATATCTTGCCTAACTGCCTTGCTCCTTTAATTGTGCAAGCCTCTTTAGGTTTTTCTAATGCCATCTTAGATATGGCTGCCTTAGGTTTTTTGGGAATGGGCGCACAGCCACCGACACCAGAATGGGGAACCATGTTATCTGATGTACTGCAATTTACCCAAAGTGCATGGTGGGTAGTGACTTTTCCGGGGTTAGCTATTTTGTTGACGGTTTTAGCCTTTAACTTAATGGGTGACGGTCTACGAGATGCACTCGATCCAAAATTAAAGCAGTAACGGAGTAAGAGCATGGCGTTATTAAATATAAATCAATTATCAGTTCACTTTGGTGATGAAGATACTCCGTTTAAAGCGGTAGACCGGATCAGTTATCAAGTAGAAGAAGGTCAAGTGGTGGGCATTGTTGGCGAGTCTGGCTCAGGGAAATCAGTTAGTTCATTAGCGATTATGGGGCTTATTGATTTTCCCGGTCGAGTATCAGCAGAAGCCTTGCAATTTGATGGACGTGATCTGATGCAAATTTCTGAATCTGAACGTCGTGATTTGGTTGGTGCTGAGGTTGCCATGATATTTCAAGATCCGATGACAAGCCTTAACCCTTGTTTTACGGTCGGTTATCAAATTATGGAGGCCCTCAAAGTTCATCAAGGAGGAAGTCATCGTACGCGTAAACAGCGGGCGATTGATCTATTAACGCTGGTGGGTATTCCTGATCCCGCATCACGTTTAAATGTTTATCCTCATCAACTGTCGGGTGGAATGAGCCAACGGGTGATGATTGCGATGGCAATTGCTTGCCAACCTAAATTATTGATTGCTGATGAGCCAACTACTGCTCTTGATGTCACCATTCAAGCGCAAATTATCGAGCTATTACTTGAATTACAAAAACAAGAAAATATGGCGTTAGTGTTAATTACTCATGATTTGGCATTAGTCGCAGAAGCTGCAGATACCATTATTGTGATGTATGCAGGGCAAGTTGTTGAATCAGGCCTCGCAACAGAAATTTTCAAAGCGCCTCGCCATCCTTATACGCAAGCTTTATTAAAAGCATTACCTGAATTTGCGAGTGATAAAGCTCGGCTTGAGTCATTACCGGGCGTGGTTCCGGGACGTTATGATAGACCGATGGGGTGCTTACTTAATCCTCGTTGCCCCTATGCACAGGATACTTGTTTTCAGATAGAGCCCGAATTGAAAGAGATAGGTAAACATCGAGTGAAATGTCATACACCATTGGATGATACAGGGAGACCAACATATGGCTAATGTTAATCCGAATACTGCAGTGCCTTTATTAAAAGCGGTTAATCTTGCCAAATATTACAGCGTTAAAGGTGGACTTTTTACGAAGGAAAAAACCGTTAAGGCACTAGATGGCGTCTCTTTTGAGCTCGAGCGAGGAAAAACGTTAGCCGTGGTTGGAGAGTCTGGCTGTGGTAAGTCTACTTTAGGTCGATTATTAACGATGATTGAAGTACCAACCTCAGGAGAGCTTTCATATCAAGGGCAAAATTTATTAGTTAAAGATAAATCTGCGGAAAAATTACGGCGCCAAAAGATCCAAATTGTCTTTCAAAATCCTTATGGATCATTAAATCCACGTAAGAAAGTGGGGCAAATATTAGAAGAGCCTCTATTAATTAATACCACGTTAAGTGCACAAGATCGTAAAGAAAAAGTACTTTCTATGATGGCGAAAGTAGGTTTAAAGGCTGAGCACTATAGTCGTTACCCGCATATGTTTTCAGGAGGACAACGCCAACGTATTGCTATCGCCCGTGGTTTAATGCTTGAACCTGATATTGTGGTTGCTGATGAGCCTGTATCTGCCCTAGACGTTTCTGTGCGAGCTCAGGTGCTTAATTTAATGATGGATCTCCAGCAAGAGATGGGACTTTCTTATGTTTTTATTTCCCATGATCTTTCCGTTGTTGAACATATTGCAGATGAAGTGGTGGTGATGTATTTAGGGCGCTGTGTTGAAAAGGGCACTAAAACACAGATATTTGAAAACCCACAACATCCTTACACCCAAGCGTTATTATCAGCAACACCAAGATTAACACCGACATTAAGGCGAGAGAGAATTAAATTAACGGGTGAATTACCTAGTCCGTTAAATCCACCACCAGGATGTGCTTTTGCTGCTCGTTGTCGGCGCGCATTTGGAATGTGTACACAATTACAACCGACTTTAAAAGAGTATCATGGGCAGTTGATTGCTTGTTTTGCCGTAGAGCAAGATCACGGCGAGTTTTAATCAATAGATTGATAAATTTGGTTTATAAAATAAGAACAATGATATTATATGTTGTTCTTATTTTTATATGACTAGCGTTTCTTATTATTTAGTCTCCCTTTAAATTTACTAAATAAAAGGGACGTTATGTTTTATAAAAAATTGCCATCATTAAATCTTCTAGTTATCTCTATTTCATTTGCTTTTATGCATAATAGTGCAGTAGCCAATAACGTTATTGTAGATGCAGGAAAATCTGCAAACACAACAGTGAGCAAGAATGGAGATGGTTCAGAAACTATTTCTATCAACAAAGCAAACGATATGAATTTATCAGTTAACTATTTTGAACAATTTAATGTTGGAAAAGAAGGCGTTCATATTGATAATAGCGAAGTAAAAGCAAAAGTTATTCTTAACGAAGTAACTTCAAAAAAAACGAGTTCATTAGAGGGTAAAATCTCTGTTTTAGGACAAAATGCAGAATTGATTATCGCCAATCCAAATGGAATTGATTGCTACGGGTGTCAATTTTCAGGTTCAGATAAGGTAATGTTAATTTCAGGGAAGTTAGATAGTATTACAGGCAAAAAAATTTATTTATCAGATGGTTATGTTAATCTAAAGAATGTTAATAATTTCAATGAAAAACAAACAATCAATGTTTTTTCTAATCGTATTAATATATTGGGTAAAAATAAAATCCCAGTTTTTAATGTGATCAATGGCTATGAAACGGTTAGTTTTGTTGATTATGATTGGAAAGGTGACCAAGGAAAAGAGCTATCTAAAGATAATCAAGAAGGCCTCTCTATTTTAGAAAATAGTTCATTAAAAACAGATCTTTTCTCTCTACAAGGTGGCATTTTTAATCTTGATGGGGATCTAATCACTAAAAAAATCAATATCATTCGTAATAAAGAAATTAATGCTAATGAAAAATCAGTATTCGGAATTATTAATAAAAAAAATGAATTTAGAGCATATAATGAAGTAGATCTAATGTTCATGTTAGCATCTATGAAGTTATATTTTCTTGAAATAGATGCAAAAAAATCAGCTGAAATAGCATTAGAATTAGAGGCATTAGAAGAAAAAATAATGGAGTTAGATCCTCATTTTATACATAAAAATAAACTAAAGAAAATAAGAGAACTAGCTACTGAAGCTAGGAGAGTTGCTGATCAACAGCAAGCAGAATATAACAAGATCCAGAGTGCTGTTCTTAAAATCGATGAAGCTAAACAAGCAGAAAAAAGAAAGTTGGAGGCTGAGGGTAAAGAAATAGGATCAGCACTTCAATATATAGAAAGTGACAATATTAACTTTAAAGGTAAACTAGCTATTATAAATAGCGAAGTTTTATTTAATGGGAGAAATATTAATGTTGATATTGATAAAACAACTTCTTATGTCAGAAATTCTGGTGTCTCATTTAATGCCCATCAAGATAATAACTACTCGGGTAGATTTGCGCTGAGAAATAGTAGTATCAGATTTTTAGGTTATCGAAATATCCCGATAGGAGATGGTAACGACAATAATAGCTTAGATAAAAATAAGCTTAATGATATTAATTTAAATAAACTATCTATGCTTGGTTTTGGTCAAATTTTTGCACATGGAGACAACATAAATATAACAGATGTTAAATTTAAAGAAAGGCCTTCAGACGATGGATTAAGCAAAAGTTATATAGATTTGATAGCTGATAATGAAATTAATATTAAAGGTCAGTTTAAAACTTCTTTAATTAATGAATATAGCTTATTTAAGTTCGCTAGCAAGATAACGGAGAATGACAAGGTTATTTTCGATATTAACCCACATAAAACTAAATAATTTAAATGATGATATTTAATAATAACAATTAAAAGAGTAATAAAATTATCATCTAAAAAAGATGAATATTATCTGGCTATTTGTGTTTATAGCCAGATAATTCTTTTTATTGATTTTAACCTGAGTAGAGATGCAGGCTTTCGTGTGTTTTTTCTTTATTGATTGTGATACATAATCGAAAAAATACAGTATAATCACCGTTGTTCAAGCATGGTTACTGGAAATAGCACTGATGAAACCTCATCTCAAACGTTCACTAACAATCAAACAGATGGCAGCTGTTGCAGGTGTCACGTTGGTGACTATTGCTATTTTTATTAGTATTCAGCTTGTTTATTTGATTGATCAACGCCGAGAAGATTATCAAAATCAGCTATTTAATGCGGCAGTCAGTATACAACAACCGCTAGCTGATGCGCTATTGCGTTCAGATTTAAATGATGCCAAACAACTGATCATTAGTTTAAAAACGACCGGGATACTGGGTAAAGCGATTGTGACACAACCCGAAAATGTTCAGGTGATGAACTTAGATTTTGCACCGAAAAAATCAGTTTCTCAATTTTCACGTTGGCTGTTTGGCATCCCTGTTGAAGTGACTATCCCTTTACAGCCTTTAGGTATTACCTCCGCTGACGATAAAGCCTATACCAGTCATCTTATTTTACAGGCAGATACTAACCGTTTTTATCGTTTTGCGAGTAATACTGTCGCACTGATGTTGACGACTTATTTATTAATGGGTCTTATCCTCACTATTGCAATTAGCTGGTGTATTAATCGTATTATGGTAAAACCGTTGCGCCACATTGCTGTGACTCTTAATAAAAGTAATCAGGTTTCGATGTTGTCGTGTTCAGAATCTCATCGTGATGATGAGATTGGTTTGCTGATTAAAGGATATAATCAACAAAAATCTGATCAAAAAGAGTCAGATATCTGAACCTTCTTACACCACTATGACTCTAATCACGTGAGTGATTTTATTTTAGCGTTCTGTGGTGATAAAGATGACAACGCAACATACAGACATTTTACATCTAACATGTCTTCCGGCATTTATTGTTAAACCTCATAAGTGGTTTAATACCAAGGATTAATAAAACAGAGGTTCACATGCAGGGTGCAATGACACGAATTTTATTGGGAAGCGTTATGTTCAGCGCTGCTATTTGTCAGGTTCAAGCTGAAGCACTGCAGCCTGATCCTGCTTGGCAAGAAGGGCGACTCGCAAATGGTTTCCAATGGCAAATTTTACAAACACCACAACGCCCAAATGATAGGATCCAAATTCGCTTATTAGTGAATACGGGCTCTTTATCAGAAAAGCGCAGTGAAACAGGGTTTTCATCTCTGGTGTCAAAACTGAATGTGTTAGAAAACACCGGATTAACACCAGAAAAACGCGATAATCTTTGGAAAAATGCATTCGATCCTGATTATCCATTGCCACCGATGATCGTCTCTTATGACTTTACGGTTTATAACTTAAGCTTGCCTAATAACCAGCCTGAATTATTAAAAGATGCCTTTGCATTATTGGCGGGCATAGCAAAACCGGCACAATATACAGAAGATGCGGTTCGAAATGCGATTCAATCACCGCTTCCGGTGGTGACTTTTCCCGCTAATATTGATGATCCTATCTGGCGTTCACGTCTAGAAGGCTCAAATCTAAAAGGCCATAATCCAGGTAAACCGGTTAATCATTCGGTAAATACAAAAGAGTTATCAGATTATCAACAGCGTTGGTATACCCCAGATATGATGACGTTATATATTGCCGGTAATGTTGATAATCGTATCTTAACCGAAAGTATTAATCAGGCATTTTCTTCTCTGGAAGGAAAACGCGTGACACCTGTGCCTGTGCCTGTTCTTGCCGATATGAAACCAGAAACATTGTATGTGCAAGAACCCATGCGAAAAAATGACCAAATCTCTCTTATTTGGGATCTAGATTGGTCACCAGTGAAAGATTCTGACACACTGAGCCGTTATTGGTTAAGTGATTTAGCGCGTGAAGTGATTTTTGTGCACTTAGGTCGTAGTCTCGAACAGCGTAAAGAAAAAGAAAGTACGCAAGTGAATATCGATTGTCGAGTGCAATATCAACGAGCCAGTTGCTCGTTAAATGTTGATACAGCAACGGCAAATATTCCTGCACTTGCCACTTGGGTGGGGGAAGAGCTTGGCGAATTACGTAATCAAGGTGTCAGTGATGAATTGTATCAAGATTTACTTCAAGAAAAGCAAATTCAACTCACTCAATTGTTTGCGCGTTATGCCAAAACAAGTACTTCTATCTTAATTAATCAGCGTTTATTGTCTCAGCAAAGCAATATTATTGATATTCCACCAGAGCAATATCAGCGTTTACGCCAAGCATTTTTAGCGGGTTTAACGAAAGAGATGTTAAATCAAGAGTTATCGAGAATTCTATCTGAGGATATCACTTTTGTATTAACGCAAAGTAGCGAGACGCCAACGGTAAACTTGGGTGAATTGCGTGTGCAATTTGAAAAGCAAGTTCACCCAGAAACAGCGAATAGCTCAAACACGGCTAAAACATCGTTAACTACTGGTGAAAAAGCTTCGGTGCAGGCAGATGCACAACAGACAAAATAGATAAGTAGTACGGCATTAACTTAATAAATAAAAGCTGGAAATAGCCTAACGCTATTTTCAGCTTTTTTATCGTTATATGTTAAACCGCTAGCTTATTTTTTTGCACTGGCACGTAAATCGGTTACTGTTTTACCACCTATCCCCCAGTTATCTGTATCAACTTCATCGATAACGACGACAGTTGTCGCAGGATTTTTGCCTAACACATCCACTAAAAGCTGTGTTGCCCCAGCAATTAATTGTTCTTTTTGTTCTGCTGTTGCACCTTCGCGGGTAATTTTAATATTAACGTATGGCATTTATTTTTCCTTATTACGTTTTACATTATTGATAGGTGGTTAATGCAGGGAATTAACCCTATCTCGTGAGGTTACAATTTTAGGTGATAGATTGCGTTTCACTCTTGTGTTTTTCTTTGCGCATATTAGGTCCATCTGTTGCAATCCAAGCGGCACAAAAGAGTGTTAGTCGTGCAAAAAAGTAGAAGAAAGCCATTAAACCAATCACAGAGCCAAAAGCTGCACCAGAAGGTGAACTGGCTAATCTAGGTAATAACCATGTCATCACCGACTTTAAGATCTCAAAGCCAATTGCGGCGATAAGCGTTCCTTTTAATAATGAGATACGTTTAGGTTGGTGACGAGGTAAGATCCACAATATCCACAAAAATAACAGATAATTGGCACTAATAGAGATAGTTAAACCAATGGTTGTCCAAGCAGGTGTGAGCCATTCAATACCATCTAAACCTAATGTATGCACAATCAATTTTTGTGCGGAGCCAGCAACGGAGGTTAGTGTAATAGTGATAACAAGTGCAACAAGTAAACCGATAAGGGCTAAAAAATCGCGAAAATAACGAAAGTAAATTTTTTCTTGATCCTCTTTGTTGCGTTCCCATATCGGGCGAGACTGAGCCAAAATGGCTTGGCGTAAGTTCCCGACCCAGTTAACACCAGAATACAAGGCGATGGCTAACCCTGTTAAACCTACGGTTGTACGTTGACGAACCGCAGTATCAATACTTTGTTGAACGGTTGAGGCTAAAGTTGGATCATCAATACTATTGGCAACTCCCGTAATTAATTTGGCCAACAAATCAGGGTTTGAAGCTAAAATAAAACCCGCACAAGCAAAAGAGAGCATTAGTACAGGAATTAATGATAAAAATGAGAAGTAAGTGATAGCCGCACCAAACTGGTTTCCCATTCGGTCAGTAAAACGCTCTGCCGCTCGAATAAGGTGAGCAATAAAGGGAATGTTGGTAACAAAATTAGTGAATTTTATACCAATACCAATGGCTTTTTTTCCACCATGAAGCCCTTTTTCTAACCCATGCTTAATGGGCTGAGTCAGTTGAGTGTTTTTATTGGATGCCTTTTTCTGTGTCTCTTCTGACATATATCCTCTTTAATTAAATCAGTCCATTCTTAAGAATTGAGTACTATTATGATAATGATTATTGAAAAATAGCATAAGGTTATGCCTATTACATAACTTAATGCTTATTATCATTAGCTATCTATTAGGGTAGCAGAGTTGTCTGCTTTGGCTTAAGTATGATGATATTTTTAACAGTTATGCGCTTTTTATCTAAGCAAACCTATGATTAGCAGGTAGTTCGAATGAATAATAATTCCCATTATATGGCTTAACATAATGGGAATTTACGGGGCATTATTTTTTTGTGAGTAGCTCTAACTCTTCTTCAGCTGCTTTCAACTCAGCTTTTGCTTGCGCAAGTTTATCTTCTCTTTTAGTAATTTTATCGCGCTCTCCCTTAAGTTGCGCTTCTTTTAATTCTAATTCACGCTCTTTCACTTCCAGTTGTTTTTCACGTAATTCTAGGCGGGTATCTTCAACAACCTTTTCTGGAGTGCAATAACGTTCTACTTTATTAAGTGCTCGCTCTAAGCCTTGTACTCGATATTGATTACCATGCATTTTGGCATAGTCGATTTGTCGTTGAATATTCTGTTTTTTGATGTCACAACCATTAACCGCTGTTTCTGCTGATGCATAACTAGCTGTTAAACTAAGAATAATTGCAGTAAAAATATATTTTTTCATTCTATTCCTTTATCTGACTTAAGTTAAATATTGATTTATCATAACCTCTGCCTGCCAAGACACAATGTTTCTTTTTCTTTCAATAAAGAAGTTCAGCTTTTTCTGATACACTTAGCTTATTCACTCTTTTCAGAGTAAGTTAATTACTTTGCTATGCCCATTTCTAACGGAAGATAAAGAATGCTGAGCTATCGTCATAGTTTCCACGCTGGCAACCACGCCGATGTATTAAAACATATTGTTCAAACCCTGATTATTGAGTCTTTAAAAGAGAAAGAAAAACCGTTTCTTTATTTGGATACTCATGCTGGCGCTGGACGTTATCAGCTCACCAATGCACATGCGACTCGCACGGGAGAATACTTAGAAGGCATTGCACGCTTATGGCAACAAGAAGAGGTGCCTGAGCTTATCTTGCCTTATTTGGAGGCGGTCGGTTCGTTAAATACATCTGATGAGTTACGTTATTATCCCGGCTCTCCTTTATTGGCTGCTAAATTATTGCGTGAGCAAGATCTGTTAATGCTAACCGAATTACATCCTACCGATTTCCCTTTATTACGTACGGAATTTTCCCGCGATAAACGTGTGAGAGTGTGTCGGGAAGATGGCTTTGGACAATTAAAATCAAAACTCCCTCCCGCCAGTCGTCGTGGGTTTGCTTTAATTGATCCACCTTATGAACTTAAACAAGATTATAGTGCGGTTGTTAAAGGCATTGTGGAAGGCTATAAACGTTTCGCCACCGGGACCTATGCAATTTGGTATCCTGTTGTGCATCGCCAACAAATTAAACGGATGCTAAAAGAGCTAGAGGCCACCGGTATTCGTAAAATTCTGCAAATTGAGTTGGCAGTGAAACCAGATAGTGATCAACTAGGTATGACAGCATCAGGTATGATTGTTATTAACCCACCTTGGAAATTGGCATCACAAATGGCGTCTATCTTGCCTTGGCTACATAAAACCTTGGTTCCTGAAGGTACTGGACACACATTAGTTGAATGGGTTGTACCAGAATAAGTCATTTATTACTGTTTTACCTATTACTGTAAAAGCGAAAACCTAACCTGCTAAGTAATAAAATTTGTCATAATAGACTTTATTACATGAAAGAATTAGCCTGTTAGGTACCTATTTTTCTACAGATAAATGGATTAGATCAATTATGAGCAAACATTACGATTATATCGCCATCGGTGGCGGTAGTGGTGGCATCGCATCAATCAATAGAGCGGCTATGTATGGCCAAAAATGTGCATTAATTGAAGCGAAAGCGCTAGGTGGCACTTGCGTTAATGTCGGTTGTGTCCCGAAAAAAGTGATGTGGCATGCTGCGCAAATTGCCGAAGCAATTCATCAATACGGTCCTGATTATGGTTTTGATACTACAGTAAACCGTTTTGATTGGGATACATTAATCAGTAGCCGTACTGCTTATATTGATCGTATCCACCAATCTTATGAACGTGTATTAGGTAATAATAAAGTTGATGTTATCCAAGGCTTTGCCCGTTTTGTTGATGCGCATACTATTGAAGTAAACGGTGAAAAAATTACCGCAGATAATATACTTATCGCCACGGGAGGCCGTCCTATTCAGCCAAACATTCCAGGGGCTGAATATGGTATTAACTCTGATGGTTTCTTCGAACTTAGCGCATTACCAAAACGTGTTGCTGTTGTGGGTGCCGGCTATATTGCTGTTGAATTAGCGGGTGTATTAAATGCGTTAGGGAGTGAAACACACTTATTTGTGCGTAAACATGCACCATTACGTAGTTTTGATCCACTAATCGTCGATACGCTGGTGGAAGTAATGGAAGCGGAAGGGCCTAAATTACACACCCATGCAGTTCCTAAAGCTGTGGTTAAAAATGCCGACGGTAGCTTAACGTTACAACTTGAAAATGGCTTAGAGCAGACGGTAGATACTTTAATTTGGGCGATTGGTCGTGAACCTGCTACAGATAATATCAATTTAGCGGCTACGGGTGTTAAGCTAAATGAAAAAGGGTATATTCAGGTTGATAAATTCCAAAATACCAATGTGCCCGGTATTTATGCCGTAGGTGATAACACAGGTGCGGTAGAATTAACCCCTGTTGCGGTAGCCGCTGGACGTCGTTTATCAGAGCGATTATTTAATAATAAACCTAATGAACATTTAGATTATACCAATATTCCAACAGTGGTATTTAGTCACCCAGCTATTGGTACTGTGGGTTTAACGGAACCTCAAGCTATTGAGCAATATGGCGCTGAGCAAGTGAAAGTCTATAAATCTTCTTTTACTGCCATGTATAGTGCAGTGACACGCCATCGTCAGCCTTGTCGGATGAAATTAGTCTGTGTGGGTGCTGAAGAAAAAATTGTCGGAATCCACGGTATTGGTTTTGGCATGGATGAAATGTTGCAAGGTTTTGCAGTGGCATTAAAAATGGGTGCCACGAAGAAAGATTTTGATGATACTGTTGCTATCCACCCAACGGCGGCGGAAGAATTTGTGACAATGCGTTAATTTTTTCACATTTAATTAAAAAGCGAGTACTACTATAGTGGTATTCGCTTTTTATTTTAGCTAATCGTGCTATCGAGTCTATTTATTTTATCTGCATAAATGGTCGCTTTAAATACAACATCAGTCGTTAAATGTTAATAAAATATTTATACCCTTTCTTATCAATACCTCCATCTAAGACATACTTTTCCTTTTAATTCAAGTTAATACTTATTTCGACTCTTTTGTTCCACTTTATTATCAATAGGTTTTTTTTATAAGTAACCATAATGTTTCTAATGGTATTATGTCTTATTAGTATTATTAACAAATTATTATATTCATTAACATTATAATAAAACATGATATTATAAAGCCTCTAAAAAATAATCTAATAACAATATAAATAGTAAGACTATTACTGAGGTAAAAGATGAACATTTCAAGGAGAAAGCTACTTTTAGGTGTTGGTGCTGCGGGCGTTTTAGCAGGTGGTGCGGCTTTAGTTCCAATGGTTCGCCGTGACGGCAAATTTGTGGAAGCTAAATCAAGAGCATCATTTGTTGAAGGTACGCAAGGGGCTCTTCCTAAAGAAGCAGATGTAGTGATTATTGGTGCCGGTATTCAAGGGATCATGACCGCTATTAACCTTGCTGAACGTGGTATGAGTGTCACTATCTTAGAAAAGGGTCAGATTGCCGGTGAGCAATCAGGCCGTGCATACAGCCAAATTATTAGTTACCAAACATCGCCAGAAATCTTCCCATTACACCATTATGGGAAAATATTATGGCGTGGCATGAATGAGAAAATTGGTGCGGATACCAGTTATCGTACTCAAGGTCGTGTAGAAGCGCTGGCAGATGAAAAAGCATTAGATAAAGCTCAAGCGTGGATCAAAACAGCTAAAGAAGCGGCAGGTTTTGATACACCATTAAATACTCGCATCATTAAAGGTGAAGAGCTATCAAATCGCTTAGTCGGTGCTCAAACGCCATGGACTGTTGCTGCATTTGAAGAAGATTCAGGCTCTGTTGATCCTGAAACAGGCACACCTGCACTCGCTCGTTATGCCAAACAAATCGGTGTGAAAATTTATACCAACTGTGCAGTAAGAGGTATTGAAACTGCGGGTGGTAAAATCTCTGATGTGGTGAGTGAGAAAGGGGCGATTAAAACGTCTCAAGTTGTACTCGCTGGGGGTATCTGGTCGCGTTTATTTATGGGCAATATGGGTATTGATATCCCAACGCTCAATGTATATCTATCACAACAACGTGTCTCAGGGGTTCCTGGTGCACCACGTGGTAATGTGCATTTACCTAATGGTATTCATTTCCGCGAACAAGCGGATGGTACTTATGCCGTTGCACCACGTATCTTTACGAGTTCAATAGTCAAAGATAGCTTCCTGCTAGGGCCTAAATTTATGCACTTATTAGGTGGCGGAGAGTTACCGTTGGAATTCTCTATTGGTGAAGATCTATTTAATTCATTTAAAATGCCGACCTCTTGGAATTTAGATGAAAAAACACCATTCGAACAATTCCGAGTTGCCACGGCAACACAAAATACGCAACACTTAGATGCTGTTTTCCAAAGAATGAAAACAGAATTCCCAGTATTTGAAAAATCAGAAGTTGTTGAACGTTGGGGTGCCGTTGTGAGTCCAACATTTGATGAATTACCTATCATTTCTGAGGTCAAAGAATACCCAGGCTTAGTGATTAACACGGCAACAGTGTGGGGTATGACAGAAGGCCCGGCAGCGGGTGAAGTGACCGCTGATATTGTCATGGGCAAGAAACCTGTTATTGATCCAACGCCGTTTAGTTTGGATCGTTTTAAGAAGTAAACCCTTGTTTTACTGTAATTAAACACATTAAGGAGTTTTCATGCGCTATAAAAGTCTACTTGTTGCTTTACCTTTCGTGTTCGGTGTAGCAAGTGCAAATGCAGCGGAGAATGTTGTGCATCATAAATTAGACGGTATGCCTATTTCAGAAGCAGTTGAAATTAATGCAGGTAATAATCTGGTTTTCTTAAGTGGTAAAGTGCCTACTAAGAAATCCGCAGATGCACCAGAAGGTGAATTAGCTTCTTACGGTAATACCGAAGAACAAACTATTAATGTTTTAGAACAAATCAAAACTAACCTGAATAACCTTGGTCTTGATATGAAAGACGTGGTTAAGATGCAAGTATTCTTAGTTGGTGGTGAAGAGAATAACGGCACTATGGATTTTAAAGGCTTTATGAACGGTTATTCTAAGTTCTATGACGCTTCAAAAACCAATCAATTACCAGCACGTTCAGCATTCCAAGTGGCTAAGTTGGCTAATCCAGCATGGCGTGTAGAAATTGAAGTGATTGCAGTTCGTCCTGCTAAATAAAGACCCCCTGTATTTTACCTTATTTTAAGGTAAACCAATTTTATAAAACGCTAGAGAAGGGCAACTTTCTTTAGCGTTTTTTATGGCTATTTTTTTTCCGTTAGCCACTGAATAATAAAATCAGCAATAGCTTCTGGCGAATTAATATCTAGCAGTGGGAGGGATGTGTCTAAATCACTATCACTAGCTAGTGCAATCACATGTTCATCCAGTAACTCATTAACACTTCGCTCATTGATATGACGGTAAAGTGCAATTTTAGGGATAGCCTCTGTTTTGAAACCTTCCACTAAAATCATATCGAGTTTACTTGCATCAAAACGAGAAGCGAGATAGTACAAATCCAGCTCAGCTAAATCAGGGGTTTCGGTCATTAATGCCCAACGTTGTTGACTAGCGACTAATGTTTGTTCGGCTCCGGCTTTTCTAAGTTCATAGCTGTCTTTGCCTGGTTTATCGACATCCATATCATGATGGGTATGTTTTATCATACCAACCCGAATATTTCTGTTACGCAACAAAGGAATAAGTTTTTTTAGTAAGGTTGTTTTACCTGTACCACTCCAAGCGGTGATCCCTAATAGCGGTAACTGATTTTGTGTCATCTTATGAGCTCCTATTTTGCTATGTGATTGGCGTTTGCTATATCTTCAGGTGTGTTTAAATTAATAAAGGCTGCGGCCTGATTAGCAAATAAAACCGGTTTAGCGGCGATTTGGCGCATAAATAGCATTAATTTACGGTCACCTTGAGCGAGATAAGCCTCAAGTGTTGGAATAAGACAACGATTTAACAGTGCCAGTGTTGGGTGCTCTCGCTGCCCATCGTCGGCATAGACGGCTAAGGCATCCCCTTTGTGACGATAGAGCGTTTCAACCAAGTTGCTAGGAAAATAGGGGACATCACAAGGAACAAACACAACCCAAGGGGTTTGAGCTTGTTTTAATAATGCCAGCATTCCAGCTAAAGGACCGGAAAAATCGCTGGTTTCATCGGTGATAACAGGATACTGGCTTTGGCGATAGCGTTCCAGATTACGGTTTGCACTAATCAGAATAGAGGCAACCTGTGGTGATAATTTTTGGGCAATATGGAGGTATAAAGGTAGCCCATGTAAGAGTTGAAGCCCTTTATCAGCGCCTCCCATTCTAGTAGCTTGGCCACCGGCGAGTATACCGCCTGTGATATTCTGGTTTTTCATAGTCAATATTTGTGAATGAGTTTGCGAAAAATTGCGAACAATACTTATCAAGTAAAGACGATATAGTAATAGAAAGCACGAACTTATTCTGGTTACATGTAAAGCAACAGCAATTTTTTTAAAAAAGCGTAATATTTACGCAGATTGACAGAGGTTGTCTTTTTCTCTTAGAGAATACTTGGTACTTTGTTGTTATTTTAATAATAAGGATTTTTTGTATGAAATGTCACCGTCTTAATGAAGTGATGGAATTATTGCACCCAGTATGGGAAGAGCATTCTGATTTAAACTTAGTTCAATTATTACAGAAACTGGCGGATGAAGCAGGTTTTAAAGGTCAACTTGCTGATCTAACTGATGATATTTTGATCTATCATCTAAAAATGCGCAATACCGCACCCACAGATGTTATTCCTGGGCTGAAGAAAGATTATGAAGAAGATTTCAAAACAGCTATTTTACGTGCTCGCGGTGTGATTAAAGATTAATTTCAGGATAGGACATGGCCATATCTGCCTCATTTAATTTTCAAGGATTGTCTCCCGATAGTATTTGGGATGCGCTAATTAATATTGGGTTTTATCCTGATTCAGGGCTGACGGAATTAAACAGCTACGAAAATCGTGTTTTTCAGTTTATGGATGAGCACAAACAACGTTATGTGGTGAAATTTTATCGTCCTCAACGTTGGAGCTATTCACAAATAAAAGAAGAACATGAATTTGTTTTAGCGCTAAAAGAGGCACAGGTTTCTGTCGCAGCGCCTATCGAGGTAAAAGGCGAAACAGTTCATCTTTCTAATGAAGGGTTTTATTTTGCATTATTCCCAAGTATTGGGGGAAGAGCATATGAAACTGATAATCTATTTCAGCTTGAAGAGGTGGGGCGGACATTAGGACGTATTCACCAAATAGGTAGAAAAAAGAGCTATCAATATCGGCCGACACTGTCTGTTGCGGACTATTTGGTCGCGCCAAAATTAGAATTTGAACAAAGTGATTTAGTTCCAACGCAATTAAAATCTCAATTTATTGATGCTATTGATAAAATTATTCATGAAGTGAGTCCTAAATTATCAGACTCAACATGGAAAAAATTACGACTACATGGGGATTGTCATCCCGGCAATATATTGTGGCGTGATGAAGTCGTTATGGTTGATTTTGATGATTCTCGTATGGGAAGTGCAATTCAAGATTTTTGGATGTTATTAAGTGGCTCAAAGCAAGATCAGCTTATACAGCTAGATACATTGCTTGAGTCTTATAATGAATATCAAGATTTTGATGTGAGAGAACTATCATTAATTGAACCTCTACGTGCGATGAGAATGGTGCATTATATCGCATGGGTATTAAAGCGCTGGAAGGATCCTGCTTTTCCAAGAACCTTTGTTTGGTTTCAAGAGCAAGACTTTTGGTTTAAACAACTCGCTTTATTTAAAGGGCAAGTGGAGCAATTAAATGAGCCACCTTTACAACTTAGCCCAATGTATTAATTTTTAGGAGATAATACGAAATGAAAAAAATTTGGCTGGCGTTAGCAAGTATGGTGTTAGCATTTGGTGTTTCAGCTGCCGATATTTCTGAAGGTAAGCAGTATACAAATCTTTCTAAGCCTGTTGCAGGTGCTCCACAAGTGGTTGAATTTTTCTCTTTTTATTGTCCTCATTGCTATCAGTTTTCTGAAGTGTATAAGGTCAATAGCACAGTTGAAAAAAATGTACCAGAAAACACCAAAATGGCTCGTTACCACGTTGACTTCTTAGGGCCGTTAGGTAAAGAGATGACCCGTGCATGGGCGGTTGCTATTGCATTAGGTGTTGAAGACCAAGTCTCTCCAGCCTTATTTAAAGGAATACAAGAAACACAATCTATTCGCTCTGTTGATGATATTCGCACTACCTTTATTAATGCAGGGGTAAAAGCGGAAGATTATGATGCAGCAATTAATAGTTTTGTGGTTAACTCATTGGTAAGCCAACAACAAAATGCGGTAACTGATTTCCAAATTAATGGTGTACCGGCAATGGTTATTGATGGTAAATATAAAATGAAAAATGATGGCATTAGTGCTAAATCACCAGAAGAGTATGCAAAAGCTTATTCTGATGTCGTCAATCAATTACTGATGAAAAAATAATTGATAAGTTATTGCTAATTGATAGATAAGTAGAAATAGCTACCAATGTTAGATAAAAATGGCACCCACTGTTTGTGAGTGCCATTTTTTTATTCTTCATATTTCCTTCATAATATAACTATCCACATTAATTGATGTATATCTAATTAATTCAATATAATTAGTAATGCATCGTAAGTCATTGATTTTTTAATTATGTTAATAAAGTGAAAATAGACTTAATCACTTAATATAGATAGGGTTACAAAAATACTCACAGAGTTATCCACAGGATATTCATGAATAACACAAACAATGTAATGTCAGGGAAATAGTCTGTAATATTACTGTAAATCAATATTAACGAACTGACTCTTTTGGTTCCTTGTTTATGGTTGTGTTGCGCTAATTTTTTTAGGTAAAGAAGCAATAACTTGTTATATTTTAGTTTATTATTTTCCGCTGCTAAGTGTAATTGCTTAGTGTTTGGAAATGTTAAATAGCTAACCTCTTAGAATAATGAAAAATGTAGACTTTATGTTAATAATGATTATTTAGCATTTAATTTAACTGCTTTATTCTCCCATTTTGCTTATTTGACAATATTCTTTTACTTATGCTAGAACTGGTAATAGTTATATTTATTATCCAACATAAAAAATTCATTCTTATATATTGGATAAATAACAGTAGGAGGCGTGATGCAAAACGAAACAGATCCTGAAAATCTTACTTTACTCGATGAATCTACCTCAACAAGCCTTGTTCCTTATCGTGGAATTAGATTAGCGAATAACCCAATAAATAAATTAATGAGGAAAATTAAACAGAAACTCGCCACGCTAAATGAAATTAATATTGTCACATTAGTCAGTTGGATAGCAACAGTCACTGCCTGTGGTATGTATGTCTCTTATATTCCACAAATAATGGACAATCTTAATGGCATTAAAACTAGCCCATTCCAGCCTTTTGTTGCAGCCATAAACTGTTTATTATGGACTTATTATGGCGTGAAAAGTAAAGAATATCCCGTTGCGATTGCTAATGCTCCCGGTATTCTATTCGGTACTATTGCTTGCCTTACTGCAATTATTTAATTAATTAACTATACCGCATTTTATTACCGTATTTTATTAAAAATAATATAGAGAATATAAATAATCATATATTATTGAGGTGTTTCTATATTATTTTTAGTCATTATTTTGTATAAAACGAATAATATTTATCGTCTTTTTATTAAGATAAAATTGATCTGCTTGATTTATTCGAATCAATGATTGTCGGTGACTAACCGATAATTATATCTGTCTATCGTGATAAGAAGTTTGTCAATAATCTCAGGTAATATTCGTCTATTGCGTTGCAATGTGGCATTCTAGTCATATCAATGAACCTCAGAACAATGATGAACAGATTATGGTCCAGATAGCAGAAAACCCCTTTATCCTTGTAGATGGCTCTTCATACCTTTATCGTGCCTATCATGCTTTTCCTCCGCTAACTAATAGCAAAGGTGAACCCACAGGGGCGATGTATGGTGTGTTAAACATGCTACGCAGCCTAATAATTCAGTATAAGCCTAGTCATGTGGCGGTTGTGTTTGATGCTAAAGGCAAAACATTCCGTGATGAGTTGTATGAGGAATATAAATCTAATCGCCCACCAATGCCAGATGATCTGCGTGAGCAGATTGAGCCTTTGCATGAAATGGTTCAAGCGATGGGCTTACCGTTACTTTCTATTACTGGCGTTGAAGCTGATGATGTGATTGGCACATTGGCATTAAAAGCAGCCAGTGATGGTCGTAATGTGTTAATCAGTACCGGTGATAAAGATATGGCACAGCTAGTTACGCCCAATATCACACTTATCAACACGATGACGAATGTTATTTTAGGCCCCGATGAAGTTAAAGAAAAATATGGGGTGCCACCGGAGTTGATTATCGACTTTCTCGCCCTGATGGGTGACTCATCAGATAATATTCCCGGTGTTCCGGGCGTAGGTGAAAAAACAGCATTAGGGCTATTGCAAGGACTTGGTAGCTTAGAGGATATTTATCAACAGCTTGATAAAATAGCCACATTGAGTTTCCGAGGTGCGAAAACACTTGGCGCTAAAATGGTTGAACATGAGAAAGTTGCCAAACTTTCTTATCAATTAGCGACAATTAAAACAGATGTAGCGCTTGATAAAACCTTTGATGACTTAGTGGTTAATGAACCTAATTTAGATAAGTTACTTGAAATGTTTACGCGTTATGAATTTAAACGCTGGATAAGTGACTTACAAAATGGTGGTTGGTTAGCTCAACGCAGTAGCCGTAAAGCGCCAGTCCCCTATAGTGCAGAAGTCGCAACACCCAAAGAGCAGCCAGCTGCAGACAATTTCCCAGTTATCTCTCAAGAGAACTATGAGTCTATATTGACTCATGAAAGCTTAATGCGCTGGGTTGAGGTACTGAAAAAAGCGCCCGCCTTTGCTTTTGATACTGAAACAGATAGCTTGAATAATATTGATGCACGTTTAATCGGTCTGTCATTTGCGGTAGAGCCTGGCAAGGCCGCTTATATTCCATTGCGTCATGATTATCTAGATGCACCAGAGCAATTACCTGTTGATGAGGTACTAACTGCTTTAAAACCGATTTTAGAAGATAAAACCATCTTAAAAATTGGGCAAAACCTGAAATTCGACCGCGGCATTATGGAAAATGAAGGCATCGAATTAAACGGTATTTATTTTGATACCATGTTGGAGTCTTATGTCTTAAATAGTGTGAGTAGCCGCCATGATATGGATACCTTAGCGGAAAAGCATTTAAATCATAAAACGACGACATTTGAAGAGATTGCTGGTAAAGGTAAGGGGCAACTTACCTTTAATCAGATTGAGGTTGAACAAGCGACCTTATATGCAGCGGAAGATGCTGATATTACCTTGTTACTGCATCAAGCGCTTTATCCTCAAATAGAGGCGATTGCACCGCTAAAACACGTTTATCACGATATTGAGATGCCATTAGTCCCTGTGCTTTCACGCATGGAGCGTAAGGGCGTATTGATTGACGCACAAGTGCTTGCCATGCAATCCCAAGAAATCACTCAACGTTTAGCTGAGATTGAAAAAGAGACATTCGCGTTAGCAGGGCAAGAATTTAATCTCTCTTCACCTAAGCAATTACAAGAGATTTTATTTGAAAAACTCAATCTTCCTATTATCAAGAAAACGCCAAAAGGTGCCCCTTCAACAAATGAAGAAGTGTTAGAAGCGTTAGCGCATAGTCATGAGTTACCTCGTTTAATTTTAGAACATCGTGGATTGGCAAAATTAAAATCGACTTATACGGATAAATTGCCGTTGATGGTCAATAGTAAAACTAAGCGGGTGCATACTTCATATCATCAGGCGGTGACTGCGACAGGACGTTTATCTTCTCGTGATCCTAATCTGCAAAATATTCCAGTAAGAAATGAAGAGGGGCGTCGTATTCGCCAAGCGTTTATTGCCCGTGATGGTTTTAAAATAGTTGCTGCCGACTATTCTCAAATCGAATTACGTATTATGGCGCATTTATCGCAAGATAAAGGTTTGCTTGATGCTTTTGCTCAAGGGAAAGATATTCACCGAGCTACTGCATCTGAAGTGTTTGGTATACCTTTAGACGAAGTCACCTCTGAACAACGTCGTAGTGCGAAAGCGATCAACTTTGGTCTTATTTATGGTATGAGCGCATTTGGTTTATCACAGCAGATTGGTGTTGAACGAAAAGAAGCACAGCGATATATGGATCTCTATTTTGAACGTTATCCAGGGGTATTAGATTATATGGAGCGTACCCGTAAACAAGCGTCACAGCAAGGCTATGTGGAAACGTTAGATGGACGCCGTTTATATCTGCCAGAGATTAACTCTAAAAATGCGATCCGACGTAAAGCATCAGAGCGTGAAGCGATTAACGCACCTATGCAGGGAACGGCAGCCGATATCATTAAAAAAGCAATGATTGCGGTGGATAATTGGATCTGTCATGAATGCCCTGATGATGTACATATGATTATGCAGGTACACGATGAATTAGTGTTTGAGGTACGAGAGTCATATTTAGAAAAAGCAAATGCGATGATCCATAAGCTCATGGAAAGTAGCATGGAGCTTGCTATTCCACTGAAAGTCGAAGTCGGAGTCGGTAATAACTGGGATGAAGCCCATTAATGACGAGATAACACTTTGTTTATAATAGATATCAGAATGGTTTTTTAACTGATGAATTTAAGCGGGATAGCCATAAGGTTTTCCCGCTTTGCTATATTTAAAGCTAGGGAAGGGGCAATAGGAAGTGTGGGGGGATAAAAAATAAAAAGCCCAGTTGTTTGACTGAGCTTACACTATAAAAGTCATTAGTATTAACAATATCAAAAGTTAAATACATTCCATTAAGCAACTTGGGTGCTGTTGAGTTTGCTTAATTTTTTCTGTTTTTTCTCGATACGTTGACGTTTTAACGGCGATAAATGGTCTATAAATAGTTTACCATTGAGGTGATCTAGCTCATGTTGAATACAGCCAGCAAAGAGATCGGCTGCTTCTAGCTCGATTTCATCACCATTTCTATCTAGTGCTTTGACTTTTAAGTAGCGAAAGCGTTGTGTGGGAGCAAAAGAGTCTGGGATAGAAAGACAACCATCCATCATATCCATTATTTCATCTTCAGTACTGATAATTTCTGGGTTAATAAGAGCAATGGGTTGATCTCTATTTTCAGAAACATCAATAACGACAATACGTTTAGAGACATTAACCTGAGGAGCCGCTAAGCCAATTCCTCTTTCTGCGTACATGGTTTCAATCATGTCATCGATTAATGTGCGTATTTCGTCATCTACTTTTTCCACAGGTGTAGCAACTTTGCGTAGTCGCTCATCAGGAAAATGCAGTAGCGTTAATACAGCCATGAATACCTCATTTTATCGCTAATTTACAAATTTATTACGGTCTCGCGATAAGCCTATCACAAAATTAGTTTGTATAAACCGCACATTTTGTGTGATTTGTTTTATTTTTAAGCACTTTTTACAGGTGATTTAGATCTCATAAATATGTAATTAAACTACATTTATTGAGCGTTTGAATACATAAACATCAAGCTGAATCGTGTTTGCATGTGAAAAAAAATTACAAAAGGGCTTTTATTAGCCAAAAAAATAGAGTACATTATCTCTTGTAGGGTACAGAGGTAAGATGTTCTATCTTTCAGACCTTTTACTTCACGTAATCGGATTTAGCTGAATATTAGCTGCCCCAGTCGACTTTATTTCGACTGGGGCATTTTTTTATCTAAAATTTGCACGAGTGATTAATGCTAAGAATGGAAGGGGAAGCCATATTTTCCCCTAATAAAGCGGATAGTGAGTTAAGCTTCTGTCTCTGGTTCGTTAGTATCAGTAAACCACTCATTTAACGTATTACGTAATTTATCAATGCCTATTTTTTTCAAAGAAGAAAAACATTCAACACGTATATCACCTGATTTTTCTGACAGTGCATTTTGTACCGCCATTAACTGCTTTTTACGTGCCCCTGATGCTAATTTATCCGCTTTAGTGAGCAAGACGAGAGTCGGAAGCTCTGAATCCACCGCCCAATCAATCATCTGCATATCGAGATCTTTTAATGGATGACGGATATCCATTAAAATAACAACTCCTTTTAAGCACTCTCTTTTTTGCAGGTATTCACCTAAAGAGCGTTGCCATTTGCGTTTCATCTCTTCGGGGACTTGAGCATATCCGTAGCCAGGTAAATCGACTAAACGTCGTCCTTCCTCAATTTGAAACAGATTGATAAGTTGAGTACGACCGGGTGTTTTACTGGTTCTTGCCAATCCATTTTGTTGCGTTAGTGCATTTAACGCACTGGATTTACCCGCATTAGAACGACCCGCAAAGGCAATTTCAATTCCTGTATCTGGTGGTAAATGGCGGATATCAGGTGCACTGATAATGAAATGTGCTTTTTGGTAATTAAATTGGGTCATTATGGTATAAGCCTCTCTGAAATAATGCGCTTCCTCATGCATACTAAGATGAGTTTTGCATAGAGAATCGAAAATCGATTAATTAACTATTCCCTCTATTTTGGCGTAATTTAGCGACTTATAACAGTAATTAAACATGAAAATTTACCCTGTTATGATGTAAATGCGTTTATTGTGCGTAAATAAAGGTAAATGATTGGCACTATTTGCCCCAGCGAATTAAAATCGCTGCATATTAAGTAAGTTGTAGACTATTAAAGTAAAGGATCCCTGCATGTTAAAACGTTTTTTTGTCACTCTCGTTACCGCTTGCACCTTGACAACCACAAGCCTTGCAATGGCTGCAACGGGAGAGACCTTTGTTAAATTAGTCACATCTGAAGGCAATATTGAACTGTCACTGGATAATAAAAAAGCCCCTATCACAACGAAAAATTTTATTCAGTATGTCGAAGATGGTTACTATAACGGGACCACTTTTCATCGAGTGATCCCCGGATTTATGATCCAAGGTGGGGGATTTACGGCAGATTTGCAACAAAAGCAGACACGAGAGCCGATTAAGAATGAGGCTGATAATGGCTTACGTAACTTAAAAGGCACCATTGCAATGGCTCGTACATCAGATAAAGACAGTGCCACAAGCCAATTCTTTATTAATGTTGCTGATAATGCCTTTTTAGATCACGGTCAACGTGATTTTGGTTATGCGGTGTTTGGTAAAGTAGTGAAAGGCATGGATGTTGTCGATAAAATTTCACAAGTGCAAACCCGCAATATTGGTCCTTACCAAAATGTACCCGTTAAAACCGTGACGATTTTATCCGCTGAGGTGGTTAAAGAATAATGGGTGATTAGGTTAGACACTTCTCTAGCCTAAGCCAGTCAATGAACAGATATCCAGAATGCGTTCTCACATTCTGGATATTGTCGATCAAAAAAATTATTTCTGATCTTTGTTTTTGACATATGATCTTCTAGTACCGCGCTTGTTTGCTTTATTTATCTCTTAATTGATGAATAATCACCGTCATTATTGTTATTGCGCAATAAATCAACAGCTTTTCTTACTTACTATTTATATTTTACACCTGTGCTATGATAATCGGCTTCGTTGTATCCAGGTCGGTTGAATAACGAGCTATTTTGTCAGGGATATAACGGTTTCAAAATAGCATTAAAACAGATAATGATAATAAAATCAGTCGGATAAGCTAATATGCTGTTACTTATTGATAATTACGACTCGTTTACCTACAACCTTTACCAGTATTTTTGTGAACTGGGGGCGGAGGTTGTTGTTAAACGTAATGATGAGATTGGGCTTAAAGAGATAGAAAAGATGATGCCATCACATCTTGTTATCTCTCCGGGACCTTGCACGCCAGATGAAGCAGGGATCTCTCTTGAGGCGATACAGCGATTTGCCGGGGAAATACCTATTTTAGGTGTTTGCCTTGGTCATCAGGCGATTGGGCAAGCTTTTGGTGCATCCGTTATCAGAGCCCGTGAAGTGATGCATGGCAAAAATTCATTAATACACCATAATCAGCAAGGGGTGTTTAAAGGGCTTAATCGACCTTTAAGCGTTACCCGTTATCACTCTTTAGTGATTGATGCGACAACCTTGCCTGTCCCTTTTGAGGTTACAGCATGGAGCCAACATGACGGGAATGTTGATGAAATTATGGGGATACGTCATCGTACTTTACCCATTGAAGGTGTGCAATTTCATCCTGAAAGTATTCTGAGTGAACAAGGGCATGAGTTATTAAATAATTTTCTTAAATATTAATTGGATAATGAAAATTTAGCGTCATTATCCACTTTTATATCAAACCTTATTTGATTTTTTATTCATATTTAGTGATTATATTTTCATTGTATAGCTAAATGTCGGTCAGGTGGGGTAATGATAAATCAACGTATTAATAGGGCAACTTACGATCAGGTAATGTTGCCAATTTATTCACCAGCAGATTTTATTCCTGTTAAAGGGCAAGGTAGCCGTGTTTGGGATCAACAGGGAAAATCCTATATTGATTTTGCTGGTGGTATTGCTGTTCTAGCGCTTGGGCATGCGCATCCACTATTGAATAAAGCACTGCAAGAGCAAAGTGAGAAGCTTTGGCATGTAAGTAATGTGTTTACTAATGAGCCGGCATTATGTTTAGCTCAGAAATTAATCCAACATACTTTTGCTGAACGTGTCTTTTTTGCCAATTCTGGGGCAGAAGCGAATGAAGCCGCACTTAAATTAGCACGACATTACGCTATTACCCGTCATAATCCTTATAAAACGAAGATAATTGCCTTCCACCACGCCTTTCATGGTAGAACATTTTTTACAGTCTCTGTTGGGGGACAACCTAAATATGCGGATGGTTTTGGTCCTAAACCTGCGGATATTATACATGTCCCTTTTAACTCTCTTGATGCTGTAAAAGCCGTGATTGACTCTCATACTTGTGCCGTAATACTGGAGCCTATCCAAGGTGAGGGCGGAGTGACACCGGCGACAGCGGAGTTTATGCATGGCTTACGTACACTATGTGATAAGCATCAAGCGCTATTAATTCTTGATGAAGTACAAACGGGTATGGGGCGAACCGGCAAACTATTTGCTTATATGCACTATGATATACAGCCCGATATTATTACCAGTGCCAAAGCATTAGGTAGTGGTTTTCCTCTCAGTGCGATGTTAACCACCGAGGATATCGCTTCGGTAATGGGGGTAGGAACACATGGTACGACTTATGGGGGGAACCCATTAGCCTGTGCAGTAGGCAATGCTGCTTTTGATTTAATCAACACTCAGGCGGTATTAGAAGGTGTCAGTGAGCGTCATCGTTGGATAGTGGATGAATTGCAGGCGATAAACCAAACTTATGCTGTGTTTTCTCAAATTCGTGGACAAGGCTTATTAATTGGCGCGCAGTTAGCACCACTGTATGCAGGTAAAGCAAAAGAGTTACTTGCACTGGCCTCTAAGCATGGCTTAATGATATTAAATGCCGGGGCTGATGTAATACGCTTTACACCATCGCTGATTATTACCCTCGAAGAGTTACAAGAGGGCATGAATGCGTTACGAAAAGCGCTTGATGAGTTTGTAAAAGCAGAGTGAATTCAAATGTAAAACCCCATCATTGCGATGGGGCTTCATACAAAATAATCACTGTCCATCAGTTAAATGGGCTGTTTTCAATGCAACTTAACGAGTACCGTAAACAACGATAGTTTTACCGTGTGCTGAAATGAGGTTTTGATCTTCCAGCATTTTTAAAATACGGCCTACAGTTTCACGTGAACAACCTACAATTTGACCGATTTCCTGACGTGTAATTTTAATTTGCATGCCATCAGGATGCGTCATTGCATCAGGTTGTTTAGCTAAATTTAATAAAGTTTGTGCAATACGACCTGTTACATCAAGGAAAGCAAGGTTACCTACTTTTTCTGATGTGGTTTGTAATCTATTCGCCATTTGAGCGGAAAGGCGCATCAGAATGTCAGGATTGACCTGAATTAATTGGCGGAATTTTTTATAGGAAATTTCTGCTACTTCACAGGCTGTTTTTGCTCTAACCCATGCACTACGTTCTTGATCTTCTTCAAATAATCCAAGTTCACCGATGAAGTCACCTTGGTTTAGGTAGGAAAGGATCATCTCTTTTCCTTCTTCATCTTTAATAAGAACAGCCACGGAACCTTTAACAATATAATAAAGTGTTTCCGCTTTTTCACCTTGGTGGATCAGCGTGCTCTTGGATGGATATTTGTGAATATGGCAGTGTGACAAAAACCATTCAAGAGTCGGGTCTGTTTGCGGCTTGCCGAGAACCATTCGCGTTATCCTCTGTACGTTAATGCAGCCTTTCAAAACGGATTGACACCCTTTTGATACAGCGTGCTTAAAATCCTATCTTTACCGATTAACTTCCTGAGAATTCGGAAAGTTAATAAGGAATAGATTATAATAAATGAGAAAATAATGCATTGATCTTAACCACTATCATCAAGCAGATATTGTTTTTAACACAGTTAACGCATTAAGTCTCGTTTTACGCAGTCAGCATAATAAACCTATTTGCTAATTGCTAGTTGAATTATGAGAATGTACTCTTTTAGTCTCAGTTGTATTTAGGGGAAAAATAAAATGGAAGCACGTGTTAAATGGGTTGAAGATTTATCTTTTGTTGGCGAATCATCTTCCGGCCATCAAGTTATGATGGATGGTAATTCAGGTGATAAAGCGCCTAGTCCGATGGAAATGGTATTAATTGCTGCGGGTGGTTGTAGTGCTATTGATGTGGTGAGTATCTTACGTAAAGGTCGCCACCAAGTCACTGATTGTGAAGTGAAATTAACATCAAAACGTCGTGAAGAGGCACCTCGTTTATTTACTGATATTAATTTACATTTCATTGTTTCCGGTAAAGCGTTGACAGATAAAATTGTTGAGCGAGCTGTACAATTATCAGCAGAAAAATATTGCTCTGTTTCTTTAATGTTAGGAAAAGCGGCCAATATTACGCACTCTTTTGAAATTAAAGATCCTGAATAAATTTGATATTTTAAAATAAATTTTAATATATAAAATAATATCCCTAAAATACGGGGATATTATTTTCGTCACAAATAACATATCTATTTTAGCTAATTTTTTCACCATTCAATAATTTCTTCACCAGTGGTGCCATGATTAATTCCATCGCTAAGCCTAATTTCCCTCCTGGAACAACAATAGTATTGATAGTCGACATAAATGAACCATGCAACATTGCCAATAGATAGGGGAAATCGATATCCGTTAAGCCACGAAAGCGAATAACAATAAAACTTTCATCCAGTGTTGGAATAGCTTTAGCTGAGAAGGGATTAGAGGTATCCACCGTAGGAACGCGTTGGAAATTGATATGAGTGCGAGAAAACTGTGGAATGATGTAACTGATATAATCATCCATCGAACGTACCACAGAATCTCTCACCGCTTCTTGAGAGTGCCCGCGCTCTGTGGTGTCTCTAATTAATTTTTGTATCCATTCAAGGTTAACAATAGGCACAACACCGACTAATAGGTCAACGTGTTGAGCGACATTATGTTGATCGGTAACGACTCCACCATGCAATCCCTCATAAAATAAAATATCTGTTTTTTCTGGCAATGCTTCCCAAGGTGTAAATGTCCCGGGTAATTGGTTATAAGGGGTTGCTTCATCATAAGAATGAAGATATTTGCGAAATTGCCCTTGCCCTGTTTGGCTATAGTGACTTAGGGTTGAACTTAATAAATTAAAGTCATTGGCTTCAGGGCCAAAATAGCTGATATGCCGTCCTTGCTCTTTCGCTTTTCTAATGGCCATATCCATTTCAGGGCGTGTATAACGGTGAAAACTATCCCCTTCAATAGAGGCTGCATGGGCGTTGAGTTGCTGAAATATTTTACGAAAAGCTTGGCTGGTTGTAGTAGTACCTGCACCACTTGAACCAGTAACAGCAATAATAGGGTGTTTGATTGACATATCATGTTCCTTTTCAAAATAAGGGCTATACCTTATTGTTAAATGTGATGTGATAGTGCCAACTTAGGTAAGATCAATCAGGGCGAAACTGTGCAGCTGGCATAATGTTGACGCTTTCATGAAGCTCAGACCACACTAACACGGCCTCACCCGAGACGAGTTGTTTTTTTACGTCGGCAACTTTCTGTTCAAGCGTTTTCTCTTGCATACCATAATCAGTCCCTTCTCGTAAAACGAAACTTTCAATCAAGTTATCTAGCGTTTCGGTTGATAGTTCTTGCCAAGGGATGATCATTTTACTTTCTCCAAATAGGTTGATAGCCAGTCGGGGATACGTTTTTCAAGCCACATTACAGGCTTAGAGAGTTTTCCACTAACAAAACCTACATGCCCACCAAATTCTGTTAATTGGTATTCAATATTTTTGGGTAATGTTGTGATATCAGGTATCACTTCTGTAGACATAAAGGGATCATCTTTGGCGTGAATGATAAGTGTATTTTTTTTGATCTGATTGAGTAAAGGGAGAGCGCTACATTGACGATAATAATCAAGGGCGTCTTTGAAACCGTGAATTTTTGCCGTGATCAGATCATCAAATTGACGTAACTTTTTAATGGATTTAATGGTTAATAGACTAATAGGTAACGATTGGGGATAGCGGATCAATTTGCGAGTTGCATTGCGTTTTAACCCTTTCAGTAAATACCATTGATAGAAGCGCGAAAATCCTCGCTCTATTTTGGTTGAGCAAGGTTCTAACATCAAAGGTGCGGACACAATAACAGCGGCATCTAATACCGCATTTTCACCACTTTCGGCAAGATAATAGGCCAGCATATTGCCTCCTAAAGAGTAACCTACCGCTGCGGTTGGTTGTTCGCCAAATTGCTCTTTTAACCAATTCAGAAAATAGCGGGCATCTTCTGTTTCACCAGAATGATAAATGCGTTTTTGCCGATTGGGTTCGCCACTGCAGCCTCGAAAATGCATGACAACACCTAGCCATCCTCGCGCTTTCGCCGCGGCTAGCATGCCGTGAACATAAGGGCTATTAAAGTTACCTTCCAAACCATGAAAGATAACTAAACGGGGCTTATGTTGCGCTGTTTTGGGTTCTTCACTCCATGCTAAGTCGACAAAATCATTATCAGGCAAATTAAGCCGTTGCCAATAAGGCGTTAATAGTGGCGTTCTTCGCACTATTCGAGGCAAAAGTGTCTGTAAATGGGGATTCTTAGCCCAAGGTATTGGATCAAAATATTGAGACATAGTTCCGTTTATTAAAATGAATTAATGCTTGTTTGCTAAATAACATACTGCTATTTTCGGTGAAAATAAAACATCTGTCACATCTTTGAGCATTTCACTATGACAAATAGCCTAGTTGTTTCGTTGAGCGTTTTCCTTTTTATTGCAGCTATTACGCCCGGACCTAATAATTTACTATTAACCTCTTCGGGGGCTCATGTTGGTTTAAAACGCTCTTTAACGTTGATGGCAGGCATTATCGTCGGAATGCAATGTGTATTACTTAGCTCTGCGTTTGGTATTGCGACATTATTGATTATTTATCCCGCATTGCATATCGGTTTAAAGATTATTGGTAGCATTTATCTTTGTTGGTTAGCTTGGAAAACAGCAACCGCTTCTTATCAACGATTAGATATTTCAAGTAAAGTGCCCCAAACAGTGACGGCGTTTCAAGGTGGATTATTGCAATTTTTAAATCCAAAAGCTTGGATGATGGGGCTAGGCGCCGTAGGAAGTTTTAGTTTAGCCGGTGATGGTTATTTGGGATCGATTGGTGTGATTAGTGTTGTGATGTTGTTGGTTAATTTTATCGCTGGTATGGTATGGATTTTAGGTGGAACATTTATCAGTCGTTTTTTACAAAGCAGACGAGCATGGTTCTCATTTAATATTATAATGGGGATATTAACCGCCATGTGTATTCCATTGATTTGGATTGAATAAATATAGGCTAAAATAAATGATTTAATTTCTTTTTATTGTTGTAAATAATATTTTTTTTAGTTTAGTTAGTCTCTTGTTTTGTTGTATTGCGTTTAATTAGCTAATTTAGCTATGTTGAGTCATTTTCTACGATTATTATTATACCCAAATATGTTATTTAATCACACATTACACATAATTATTTATTACCGTTGTTGATGATTATCTATTAATAATATTAAGTATGATTAAAGTGTTGTTTTGTGTATTTCTTGATTATTTTATCTTTAATTTTAATCGTAGCTGTGACAAGGAATTATTTATTCCGTTTGATTGACCATAGTTGTTGAGTGTTTATTGGTTGTTTATTTTTATTAACATTAATTTTATGATTATTTATCAATGGGATAAAAAATTTTTATTATGCTATATATTGATATTTAATGGAATTTTATCTGCAGTGATATTAAGGAATAAATTATTTCAAAAAACTAAAAAAAATTTAAGCATTATTTATAATTCGTTTAAAAATAGATGTGCTTATACGTAAAATTTTAGATAAAATCATAAACAGAATTATTATAAAGGTATTGTTAATATTATTAACATTTTCTATTGAGTAGATGATGTTTTTTATTCACTTTACCATCAATAATTAATTATTTAATACAATTAAATTTGTTAATAATTAAATCATTATAAAAATAGTATAATTTAAGTGGATTATGTCATTATGCCTACATTAACGAAGATAGCGTGGATAAAACCAGGGATGGCGACAAATCAACGTAAAATAGCGGATTATATTTTAGAACACCCTGAAAAAATCGTGACTTTATCATCACAGCAATTAGCCGAAATTATGGGAGTCAGCCAATCAGCAATAGTGAAATTTAGTCAAAAGATAGGATTTAAAGGATTTCCTTCTTTAAAGCTGGCTATCAGTGAAGATTTAGGCCGAAAAAATGCTAATTCAGAAAAAAACTCCAGCATATTACATAACCAAATAGACTCAGAGGATAGCCTGGTTGTTATTGCGCAGAAATTAGCACAAGAAAAAAATAATTCAATTCGGGATACCACACGTCAAATTAATTATCACCAGTTTGAACAAGTGATCCAACAGATTGATGACGCCTCTCGGGTACAAATTATAGGTATTGGTGGATCAGGTTTAGTTGCCAGAGATTTAAGTTATAAATTACAGAAAATAGGTATTACGACTTTAATTGAAACTGATCACCATGTACAAATTTCTGTTGCTCAGATGTTAAGCCCTCGGGATTTACAAATTGTGATCTCTTACAGTGGCAAAAGAAAAGATATGCTGGTCGCTGCATCTGTGGCTAAAAAACAAGGTGCTAAAATTATAGCGATCACAGGAGAAAAACATTCACCACTAGGTCTGATGGCCGATTATATATTAGAAACTATTGCTGATGAAGGTGAGTGGCGTAGTGCTGCTATTTCTTCTCGCACTGCACAAAACACCATTACCGATCTTATCTTTATGGCATTATTAAAGAAGCGTGATGAAAATGCGAAGGCTTTAGTATTAAGCTCTCAAGCACTAATTAATAGTCTGGATGATTAATTTATTTGAACTGATTCAAATTTTTAATATTTAAAAGTTAATATTTATACTTATTTCTAAAGTTATTCTCTTTGTAGCCGAAACGTTAGTTATTTAGCACGTGTTTTTTTATTGAGATATCTCATTTCAATGACGAGGAGAGTAACTAATGCGTAACAATCAACCGGTGACACAGCGAGAATATCCGGTAGCTGAAAACGCAACACTGATGTCAACAACCGATGTTAATGGCAATATTATTTATGCTAATGAGGATTTTGTTGAAGTCAGTGGTTTTTCAGCACAAGAGTTAATGGGGCAACCCCATAATATTGTCAGACATCCAGATATTCCTGCTGATGTATTTAGAGACATGTGGAAAACATTAAAACAGGGGGAGGTTTGGACGGGAATAGTTAAAAATAGGCGCAAAAATGGCGATCATTATTGGGTAAGGGCTAATGTCACCCCTATTATTCGTCAAGGTAAAATTCAAAGTTTTATGTCAGTGAGGACGGCGGCAAAAAAAGAAGAAGTAGAACAAGCCGCAGCACTGTATGCCGCTTTTAACCAAGGTAAATATCCCTCTCACACTTTTTCTAAGGGGGTATTCATTTATAAGGGCTGGAAAAGTTGGCGCTCATGGAAACAAACACTCTCACTAAAGCAGCGTGTACGCTTACTTCTCTTATTACCATTTCCTTTTATATTATTAAGTGTTTGGTTTGCTGGTTTAAATGGTTGGGGTTTATTCATTCATACCGCTATCTTACTTTCACTATTGATAGCCAATGAGCGAATTTTTTATTTTCAAGTAGTGAAGCCGATTATGATCCTTAATAAACATGCTAATCGGGTGGCTACAGGTGATGAACACAACGTTGATTATCTTGATCGTATTGATGAAATTGGTATGACTCAACGTTCTGTAAACCAATTAGGGCGGATGTTTCGTTGGCTTGTGAACGATGTCAGTCATCAAATCCATCAAGTTGCTTTTTCTTGTGATCAATTAGCAGCGGGGAATCGTGATCTCTATACGAGGACTGAACAAACTGCAAGTCATGTTGAGACTACTGCGTCAACCATGAATCAATTAACCACAGCGGTGAGTAATAATAGTGAAACGGCAGGGCAGGCTAATAATTTATCTAATATGACTTGCAAGGCAGCAATACAAGGCGGAACAGCAATGGATACTATTGTGCATACGATGGACGATATTGCGAAAAGTTCTGAGCGTATCAGTAATATTATTGGTGTCATTGACAGTATTGCATTTCAAACCAACATATTGGCATTAAACGCTTCGGTGGAAGCCGCCAGAGCAGGAGAGCAAGGACGCGGTTTCTCTGTGGTAGCCAGTGAGGTGCGTAATTTAGCGCAACGCAGTGCAGAGGCGGCAAAAGAGATCAAAGCATTGATTAATACATCAAGTAACAATATTAAGATTGGCTCAAAGCAAGTAAATGAGACGGTGGAAACAATGGAAAATATTGTGGTTCATGTAAAAAATGTCACGAGTCTTATTGGTGAAATCAGCCTTGCATCATCAGAACAAAGTGCAGGATTAAAAGAGCTCGGTCGAGCTGTAGAGCAGTTAGAATCAATAACACATGAAAATGCAGATTATGTCTCTAAAGCGTCATCAATTTCCGGAGAAATGAAAGAACAAACGAATTATTTAGTAAAAGCCATTCATGTATTTCACTAAATAATAAGAAAAGTAGAAGAGAGAAAATAGGTAGAGATCTTACAGATAATATAAAACACCTCATTTTTATGAGGTGTAATTATTTGATTAAATTGTATTAAATAATTAATTATGGAAAAAATAGTGTCTCTTATTTCTTTCATTTGAGATTTTACTATATTTGGATTTTTGATTGTTTTTTGTCCTGACTTAAGTTATATATAAAATATTGAAAATATAAAATAGGAAAATCACATGGCTAACATTATATACATGACCCTAACTGGGGAACAACAAGGATTAATATCTAAAGGGTGTTCAACATATGATTCAATTGGAAATAAATACCAAAAAGGTCATGAGGATGAAATACTTGTATTAGCTATTAGACATTCGATATCTCGAGCCCAAAACTCTCATCATCATCCATTCGAAATAGTAAAACCCATCGATAAATCATCGCCACTGCTAGGTGTCGCCATATCTAATAATGAGTTAATAGATTGCAAACTAGAATTTTTTAGAACTAGTCAAAATGGCGCTCAAGAAAAGTACTACAGTATATCATTACAACAGGCCACCATAAAAAATATAACTTATGATTATCCTAATTCAATATCTCATAATGACAGACAACCGGAAGAAATCATATTGTTAGATTATAGAGATATCACATGGAGGCATTTAGCGGCATCCACATCAGGATATAGTATTAGAGAAGAAAGTATCTACTAAGTAGATGCTTTCTTCTCTAATAGATAAGGTTTTATATCATTTATAATGTCATATAGTTTTTCTTTAGAAATAATAAATATTCCAGTTATATAGCAGTCACTATCGAAGTATTCAAATAACTTATAGTGAACTGAAATGTCGCTAGAGTTTTTTATTTTTTTAAAGGAAATGTTAATTATGTTTCTCTCATCTGTGAATAAACATTTATGACTAACGTTGTTTATAATATCTAAAATATTATCGACAAAATCACTTAATTCAAAATAATAAAATTCACAATTAAAAACATTAAAAAAACCGTTTTTAAGGGTTAATTCTATATTAAAAGTAAATGATTTATCATATTCAGAGTATTGTTCACTATCAATAGAGAAATCGTGTATATCAATAATAGAAAACTTTATATTATTTATTTCATTGTTTATACTAAACATATTACCTCTATTTATACATAAAATGAGTAACGGTCCATGTTTTTTCATCAACAACAACTTCTAAAGTATATTCTTTTACTTCATTTATATTTTTACCATTAAGATTTTTTATTTTTGATGAGTAACGATACTTTTTTATTTTGATAATATATCTTTTAAGTATTAAAGCAGATCTACCTTTAGTGTCTATCCCTCTCTGACCATATCTTATTGCTTTTTCAATAATTGTTATTGGAACATATCTTTCTGCTTCAGCCATGTGAGATGCGGCTTTAGGTGTGAATTTTAAAGTTCTAGGTGATAATCCTATTTTTAGTCGTCCACGTAAAAGTGAAATTAAATGATCTGTTAATTTAATAGTTCCTGCTTTGACTAAAGATGTACCACCTCCTTTAAGTAAAGTAGTGAGCTTCGCTCCATTTTTAACAAACCATCCCCCAAGTAAAATTATATCTAAAGGATCAATTAATGGTGATACTAAAGGTAGTTCATATTTACCTAAATATTCACCAGTTGCATCATAAACATCATAAACTCCAGATATGCCATATAGATAGCCTATGCACATTCCGGAATCTTCATCGACGACAGGTACTGACCCTGATGGTATAGTGTCAGTTAATTCTAGAGCAAAATACTCTCCTTCAACTAATGGTGATTTAAAGTCATAGACTCTACCAATATCATTATAATCAAAAGGTCTAATATTTATATCATCATCCATGCAAATATCCTTATGCTTAATTAACAATTTAGACTCAGATAAGAATCATGATGCGAAATGAGCGAATTTACTACTTAAACTTCTCTGTTAAATACTATAAAAATATTGCAGTATTATTTTAATCGCTAAATCACACATAGTATTAAAGCCCAATTTCACAGTTTATAATAGTATATCAACACCTCATTTTTATGAGGTGTTGATATACATATAAATAGATTAGCACTTGTTAAAAACTTGTCCAATCATCATCTTCATCTTCTTTGAATGTCGATTGGTTATGGTTTTTTGGCTCTTTTATTCTTGAGTCTTGTTGATTTTCTTTTATGGGCGATAACCCAATATTGGCTGATTTCTCAACGGGTTTTGTTAATGTACTCTTCTTCGAAAATAGACTTTCCGCTGTTTTAAATTGCTCAACAATTTGCTCAAGATCACCCGCCTCTTCGGTTAGTAAACTCGCTACAGCAGAAGATTGCTCCACCATTGCGGCATTTTGTTGTGTCGCTTTATCCATTTCAGTGACGGCTAAGGAGACTTGAGAAATGCCTCGCGTTTGTTCTTCTGATGCAGATAGGATCTCAGTCATTGAGCTTTCAACATGTTTAACTGATGTGAGGATCTCATCCATTGAAGTACTGACTTGTTCAACCAGTTGATTACCTTGTTTGACGCGGTTAATCGACGCATCAATAAGCTCTTTGATCTCTTTTGCCGCCTCTGCACTGCGTTGCGCCAATTCTCTTACTTCTGTGGCAACAACAGAAAAACCACGTCCTTGCTCTCCTGCTCTGGCCGCTTCTACCGCAGCATTGAGTGATAATATATTGGTTTGAAAAGCAATGCTGTTGATAACCGTTGTGATCTCGCCAATCTTTTGAGAGCTTTGTGCAATATCGTTCATGGTTTTTACCATTCTATGGGTAACATCCCCCCCTTTACTGGCAATATTAGAGGTTTGATTGATAAGGTGTGATACTTCACGAGCACTTTCAGTATTATTTTTTACTGTGGCGGTTAGTTGCTCCATACTAGAAGCGGTTTCTTCTAAAGCACTCGCTTGCTCTTGAGTACGACTAGATAGATCGTTATTACCAGCACTGAGCTCTTGTACACCATTATAAATATGATGACTTGTTCCGCGAATAGCATTGACTATCAGTGATAATTCAGACCGCATATACTGTATTCCATTAATAAGTTGGTCTATCTCATTATTACCTTTGGCTTTTATGGTGCTATTTTCAAGTAAATTCCCTTGTGAGATATCTGACATATAATCAATGACTTGTTTAATACGTAACACGATATGGTGGCGTATCCACAACATGACAAACACCGTAAATAAGATAAATACCGACATAAAAATAAACGCGAAGATCAACGCGCGTTGATAATTACCCTGTGCGGCTTCTATAGCGTGGTTGACGACATTATCACTAAGATGATCCGTTGCCTCATAAAGTGATTGTGTGAACCGCTCATTCGTATTGTGAGCATAAAGAGATTGGAAACCGTAATAATCTCGTATTTCTAAACATGAAACGAGCTGGTCAAGATCGTAAATGACACGCTGAAATAGTTTTTTCATTTTCGCCACTTTTTCGCGATCAAAATCGGCATTTTCAGCGGAGGTAAAATATTGGGTAATAATGCTAGAGACTTCTTTTTTTCGTTGAGGGTAAGAGGAGAGGAAATCTGTAATTTTGCTTTCAGCAAGATCTGGGGTGAGATGAGCATCAAACATTACATTAAGCATATCTTCACGTAATTTATTTAATGCGGCATAACCATAATCCATGGTTTTTATCTGTTCAAAACCATCGGCTAACTGTGAAATTCGCTTATTAGTTAAATAAGCATCACGAATGCCTGTAGCACCAGAAAACAACTGAATGGCACAAAACAAGATCAAAATAAACATTAAGCCACTAGATATTTTTATTCGTTTAAGCATAGCCTTACCTATTTCATTAATTTGTAGGATAAAGAGCAAGGAACGACAAACATACATCAGTTAAATTTATTCGGCTTAATAATTGAAAACTTTACTTTTTTTATCTATTTTGTGACTGAAAACGACTTATTTTGCTTTTTTTCGCTTTAATTAACCGCTAATAACTAAAATTTTCTAATGATTGGTGTAAGGTGCTAGAGGAAAAAAATGATTTATTAGCAAGGCGAATTATTAGTAATTAAAAGTTTCTAATGATTGATGAGAAAGAAAAATATCAGCAATCAAAGTGCTGTCTGACTTTTATAACCTATATAGAATGGGAAAATTTATAATTGATTTTAAGAAATACCTCCAATCTTATTTGATTGAAGGTATTAACGGTAGAGGTCTTTAATACAGATGTAACGTGTTATTTAAACGTTGTCGCAGGTTAATATTATTGTAGGTTATTTAGCTTAAAAACTTTCCCAATTGTCATCGGCTTCATGATGATGGGATTTTATTGTGGATGTTGTTGCTGTTTTTGTTATTTCCGGTTCAGCTGGCTTAGCCGAGAATGTTGGTGATCGTGGTGATGTAACCGCGACTTGTTCTACCTTGAAGGTATTTACAATCATATCTAACATTGAGGCTTGTTCACTTAGTGTTGCTGAAGCCGCTGTAGATTGTTCCACCATCGCGGCATTTTGTTGTGTCGCTTTATCCATTTCATTAACTGCAAGGCTAATCTGAGCAATGCCACGAGTTTGCTCTTCTGATGCTGCTAAAATCTCTTTCATCGAGCCTGATACATGGTTAACTGATGTGACGATCTCTCCCATAGATAAGCTGACTTGTTCGACAAGATCATTACCCTGTTTTACTCGTAAAATAGTTGATTCAATGAGTTCTTTTATCTCTTTTGCCGCCTCCGCACTACGTTGCGCCAAATTACGTACCTCACTGGCTACCACAGAAAAACCGCGTCCTTGCTCACCGGCTCTGGCTGCTTCTACTGCGGCATTGAGTGCTAATATATTGGTTTGAAAAGCGATATCATCAATCACTGCGGTGATCTCACCAATTTTTTGCGAACGATCGGCAATGTCTGTCATGGTCATCACCATCTTATTGCTATGCTCACCACCTTGAACGGCAATATCTGCTGTGCTCATGACTAACTGAGTGACTTCACGTGCGCTTTCGGTATTATTTCTGACTGTTGCGGTAAGCTGTTCCATACTGGAAGCCGTTTCTTCTAAAGCACTGGCTTGTTCTTCGGTACGACTTGATAAATCGTTATTACCTGCGGCAATTTCTTGAACACCACTATAAATCGTTGTACTACTGTTACGGATAGCGCTAACCATTTCTTTTAAGCGCGCTCGCATTTGTTGTAAACCCAACATAAGTTGGTCTATTTCATTGCGGCCTGTAATATCATGGTCAATGCGACTAATTAAATCTCCACTAGCAATCGCCTCTTGATATTCAATCATTTGGTTAATGCGTACAATAATATGTTTACGGATCCAAAAGAGCACTAATGTCGTAAATATCAGGAATATGCCCATGAATAGGGAGGCTATCCATAGCATCTCGTGATAGTTATCTTCTGCTTCAATCACTGACGGATTAACAACGTCATCAGTAATGAAATCTGTTGCTTCATATAATGAATTAGTGAAGTTATCGTTGGCTGGACTTTTTAAGATCAAACGAATTGCATTGGTATTACGTTCATTTAAATATTGCACAAGAAGATCTAAGTCATAACGACTTTTTTGATAAAGTTGTTTGATCTCTGCCATGCGTTGCTGATCAAATCCAGTTTGTGCAGATAGTTCGACATATTCATTCATCAACGTATCCACCTCTGCCTTACGTGCATCCATTGTTTGCATGAATGTAGTAATATTGGCATCTTCCACCTGTGGATTAGCAATATAACTAAACGCCTGCGCAATAATATCAGTACGTAAAGTATTTAACGCCGCGTAGGTGTTATCCATAGTGCGTAACTGGTCGAAACTGTATGAGATTTGTTTTAATTTGTTTTGAGTTTGGTAGGCATCGTGAATGCTTTGTACTCCAGATATTACCTGAATAATACAAAACAGAGTCAGGACACACATTAAACCTTGAGAGATTTTAATTCGTTTTAACATAACCCTACCTATTAGCTTGGCCTTTTTCTTCGCCAGTGGGAGCTCCACTTAGCAGAATGATTAATTCGGCTGGTAGATTAAAAACTTTAGCTAGAAAATGAGTATTTCCCTTACTTAATACAAATAATGGGTAAATAAATGATAGATAACTATTTAAATTGGATAATTGCGTACAAGGTGAGGATATAATTTTGTGTAAAACGTGCTAATGTGACAGGAAATAAAGGCGTTAAGTTAAATGAGTTATATAAATTTTTTAAATGTATTTTAATGAAAAGGAACTATATTATTTTAATAGTTCCTTTTTAGGCATTAATGAAAAATAGTTATTGAGACTCAAAAGCGTTGGTCATCTCTTCTAGTTTTTCTTGTAATTCCATCCACGCCATCTCAACTTCTTCTAAAGCCGATTTGGCAATACTTTGACGGCTTAAGCAATCGGTAAGCGTCGCCTTGTTCTTCGCTTCATAAATTTGACTATCAGAAAGCTCAGTTTCGATGGCGGTCAGCTCTTGGCTAAGCTTATCCATTTTACTTTCTAATGTGGTTAGCTTTTTGCGCAAAGGTTGAGTTTGTTGTCTAAACTCCGCCTCTTTACGCTTTTGCTCTTTTTTATCTTGAGCCGTTAAGTTAGAGACGTTTGTTGTTTCTTGATCGGGTTGCGTTTTATTAGCTTGAGTCTCTTGGCGATTTTGATCAACTAACCACTGCTGATAATCATCAAGATCGCCTTCAAATGGCTCTACTTGACCGTCATGGACGAGATATAAATCGTCTGTGGTTGAGCGTAATAAATGCCTGTCATGGGATACCACAACAATCGCACCTTCAAAGCTAATTAGCGCTTGTGTTAATGCTTGTCGCATATCTAAATCAAGGTGGTTGGTTGGTTCATCCATTAGTAGTAAATTTGGGCGTTGCCAAACCAGTAGCGATAAAACTAAACGTGCTTTTTCACCACCAGAAAATTGGCCACATGCATCGGTGACTTTATCACCATGGAAACCAAACCCTCCTAGATAATCACGTAATTTTTGCTCAGTCTCTTGTGGCGCTAAACGAGTTAAATGTTGTAATGCAGATTCATCGGCACGTAAATATTCCAGCTGATGCTGGGCGAAATAACCTAATTTGATCCCTTTGGAAAGGGCAACCTTTCCTTGTAGTGGAGCTAATTCTCCAGCTAACAGCTTAATTAATGTAGATTTACCTGCACCATTACGGCCTAAGAGCCCAATTCGTGAGCCGGGAATTAAGTTAAGTTTGATGTTATTAAGGATAATCTTATCACCGTAACCGGCACTGACTTTTTCCATAGACAGAAGCGGATTTGGTAAGCTTTCTGGTTGGCGAAAACTAAACTGGAACGGGTTATCTGAGTGCGCAGGCGCCACTCGCTCCATACGTTCAAGCATTTTGACACGGCTTTGTGCCTGTTTGGCTTTAGTTGCTTTCGCCTTAAAGCGGTCAATAAAACTTTGTAAATGGGCAATTTTTGCTTGCTGATTTTCAAAGAGTGCTTGTTGTTGTGCCAATTTTGTTGCACGTTGCATTTCAAACGAAGAGTAGTTACCTGAATATTCAAATATTTTCTCTTGTTCAATATGTAAGATTTTATCCACAATCGGATCAAGAAAATCTCGGTCGTGGGAAATTAAAATCAACGTACCATTATAACTTTTTAGCCATTTTTCTAGCCAAATTACCGCATCTAAATCTAAGTGGTTAGTCGGTTCATCAAGTAGTAATAGATCAGAACGACAAATTAGTGCCTGTGCTAAGTTTAAGCGCATTCGCCAACCACCAGAAAATGATTTTACTGGCTCAGTGAGTTGTTGTTGGCTGAATCCCAAGCCATTAAGTAATGTGGCTGCACGTGATTGGATAGTCCACGCATTAATAGCATCGAGTTGGCCGTGGATCAGGGCAATAGCATGACCATCGTTATTGTCGTTCGCCTGTTGTAGACGACGCTCCAATTCGCGGTATTCTCTATCACCATCAATAACATAATCAATGGCAGGAACGTCTAAAGCGGGTGTCTCTTGATTTACCCATGCCATTGACCAAGTGCTAGGAAATGTCACATTACCCGCTTCAGCTTGTAGATCCCCTTTTAATAAAGAGAGCAGTGTGGTTTTGCCACAGCCATTTTTACCCACAAGACCAATCTTTTGTCCTGGATTAATCGTTGCGCTGGCATTATCAAGTAATACCCTGACACCGCGGCGAATTTGCAAAGAAGAAAAAACAATCATAAATGTCGTCTATTAAGAGTATGTAAATTAATATATAGAGTAAGTTGTTCGTAACAGTTGGTCACAATGCGTGCATGGTAACGGAAAAAAAGGTTTCTGACACGTTTTGTAAGGAGGAATGATGTCAAACGCATCAAATGTTTTACTGGTGTATGTCCATCCCGAGCCGCGTCAATCTATCGCCAATAAAGCGTTGTTGCGTGCGGTGAGGGATCTGGAAAATATAACAATTCATGATTTATATGCCACTTACCCTGATTTTTTTATCGATATTCACCGTGAGCAAGCACTATTGTGTCAACATCAAGTCATTGTATTTCAGTTTCCATTACAAACTTATAGTTGTCCTGCGCTATTAAAAGAGTGGCAAGATAGAGTGCTCACGCGTCCTTTTGCTAATAAAGTTGGACGAGCTCAACTTAAAGGAAAAACATTCCGTTGTGTGGTGACTACTGGTGAGCCTGAACATGCTTATCAACATAATGGTAAAAATCACTACACACTATCTGAATTATTGCGTCCTATCGAGTTAATGGCGGAAATGTGTGGTATGCGCTGGTTATCGCCGATGATTATTTACTCCGCAAGGCAACAGTCCAAAACAACACTAGGGCATATTAGTGATGCTTATCGCCAATGGTTACAAGCACCGTTAGAGGGGGAACACGCGGATGGAAGGTAATTGGATGATAAAAGCCGTGCTGTTTTTCTTATGTGCTGCCGTGATTATGGTCCCCATTGCACAACGCTTAAAAATTGGTGCGGTATTAGGCTATTTAATTGCTGGTATTGCGATTGGCCCTTGGGGATTAGGGTTATTTAAAGATGTTGATTACATCTTACACTTTTCTGAATTAGGGGTTGTTTTTTTAATGTTCCTGATTGGGCTGGAGTTAAATCCAGCTAAGCTTTGGGAGTTACGGCGAGCAATATTTGGTGTCGGCGCCATGCAGGTTGTCTTTACTGCATCTGTTATCACAGGGCTACTTTTACTCTTAACTTCTTTTTCGTGGCAAGCAGCATTGATTGGTGGCCTAGGTATCGCCATGTCATCAACTGCGATGGCTTTACAATTGATGAATGAAAAAGGAATGAATCATAACGAAGGAGGGCAGTTGGGTTTTGCGGTTTTACTCTTTCAAGATATGGCCGTTATTCCTATTCTTGCGGTGATCCCTTTACTTGCTGGCGAAACAGCCAGTAGTGATTGGTATCGTATTGCCCTAAAAATAGTCTCATTCGCTGCATTATTAATTTGTGGCCGCTATTTATTGCGCCCACTATTTCGCTTAATTGTTAAATCGGGTGTGAGAGAAGTTTTTACCGCCGGTGCGCTATTAGTGGTATTAGGGTCAGCACTCTTTATGGAAATGATTGGCTTTTCCATGGCGATGGGAACTTTTATTGCAGGGGTATTATTAGCTGACTCTGAATATCGTCATGAATTAGAAATCTCGATTGAACCTTTTAAAGGCTTATTGTTAGGGTTGTTTTTTATCTCCGTCGGCATGTCCCTCGATATAGGTATATTGTGGCATTATTTACCGCAAGTGTTACTGGGCGTTGTCATTTTAGTCTTGATTAAAGGGTTGGTACTTTATGGTATCGCTTGGTTAGCGAGATTACGCTTTTCGACACGTTTGCAATTTTCAGCCGTATTAAGCCAAGGCGGTGAATTTGCTTTTGTTGTTTTTTCTACCTCTATGGCGATGGGGGTATTAAATAGTGAACAGATGGCATTGCTTTTGGTTGTCGTAACGCTTTCAATGATGACTACGCCACTTGTGATGCAAATGACAGACGCCGTGTTATCGCGCCGTTATAATGATGCAAAGATAGACGAAGAGCCTTTTGTTGAAAATAACCATCCAGAAGTGATCCTGGTGGGCTTTGGTCGTATGGGACAGGTAGTCGGGCGCCTACTTATGGCAAATAAAGTCAATGTGACCGTATTAGAGCATGACGTTGGTAGTTTAAGTACCATGCGTAAATATGGTTATAAAGTTTATTATGGCGATGCGACAGACTTGAATTTATTACGTGCTGCGGGGGCTGAACACGCGAAAGCCATTGTGATCACCAGTAATGAGCCTGAAGCGACAATGGAAATTGTCCATTTATGCCAGCGCCATTTTCCTCAATTACAAATTATTGCCAGAGCAAGAGGACGGGTTGAAGCACATGAGCTGTTAAAAGCAGGGGTAACAGAGTTTAGTCGAGAAACCTTCTCGAGTGCTTTAGAGCTAGGACGTAAAACTTTAATTGAACTTGGTATGCATCCACATCAGGCCTATCGTGCACAACAGCATTTTCGTCGTCTAGATATGCAGTTATTAAGAAAGTTGGTGGACGAATCACCCGAAGAAGTCTCGAATGTTTCACGTGTTAAAGAGGCTCGTCGTGAATTAGAAGAGCTGTTTAATGAAGAGATGAGACAAGAGCACCACCAGCCTGATATTTGGGACGAATCGTTAACTGATGCTATCCCTCAAGTAAATAGAGAAAAAAGACCCATTGATAAACAGGAGAACTGACCCCATGTCTGCAACCCGTAAGCGTTTTATTGCTGGCGCAGTATGTCCCCACTGTCAAGCCCAAGATACACTCAAAATGTGGCGAGAAGATAAAGTGGATATTGTGGAATGCGCTCAATGTGGTCATCAGCAAAGGCAAACAGACGGTGAGGTGAGTGCACTTGTGCGTGAAAATGAACAGGTCATCGGGATCTTTACACCACAATAATTGTAGGTTTTTTTGATATAACCCGATACAGACGATTTATTTTTCGTTACAATCGGGAAAATTTTGCCCACGGGTATGTAGGAGATGTCATGAAAGTAGCAAACGACTTGGTAGTTAGTCTGGCTTATCAAGTAAGAACAGAAGACGGTGTTTTAGTTGATGAGTCCCCGGTGAGTGCACCGCTAGACTATCTACATGGCCGTGGTTCTTTAATCAGTGGTTTAGAAAATGCATTAACGGGTCGTGAAGTTGGTGAGAAGTTCGACGTTGAAGTCGCTTCTGATGACGCATATGGCCAATACGATGAAAACTTAGTTCAACGTGTACCGAAAGATGTTTTTGTTGGTGTTGATGAGTTAGAAGTGGGTATGCGCTTCTTAGCTGATACAGATCAAGGCCCAGTACCAGTAGAAATTACCGGTATTGAGGGTGACGAAGTTATCGTTGATGGTAACCACATGTTAGCGGGTCAAAACCTGAAGTTTCATGTAGAAATCGTTGCTATCCGTGAAGCCACGGAAGAAGAATTAGCTCATGGTCATGTTCATGGTGAAGATGAAGGTCATGAGTGTTGTGGCGGACATGGCCACGGTGAAGAAGGCGGATGCTGTGGTGGTGGTCATGGTCATGGTCATGATCACGATCACGGTGAAGAAGGTGGATGTTGTGGTGGCGGTCATGGAAAAGGTGGTCACGGCCACGGTCATGGCGGTTGTGGTTGCCAACATTAATCTTGTGAAACCATTGAAAAAGGAGCGTGATAACGCTCCTTTTTTGTTCTTGCCTACAGTCTCACTTGAAGTTAATAATGAGGTGGTGGGGTCTCATCTTCAGGGCGAGCGAGCATTGATGATTGGGATGACTTCAATCGTTCGGTGACGATTTTTAAGGCCTCTTTAAAACGACTAATTTCAATTTGTTGTTGTGTGACCACCTGATTTAACTCTTCGATGGTGGCATCTTGGAAAGCAATTTTACTCTCTAATTGAATAAGTAACTCTTCTATTTCCTTAATGTCCATGGTTTTTTCTCCTTGTTATGTGATGTCATATAATGACTAATATAGTGAATTACTGAGTAAAATTTAATATTATTTACTGATATATACACAGTAAGACATAAATCTGGTTTGAGTTAAAAGACTATTTTGTTAATGTGGTAACACGCTGTGCTGACGAAAATCCTAACATTAACGGTTGTGGGTGTCGGCAAATATTTTTAATTCATATAAAATTGTTACCCGCGGATGAGATCTACTCCGCAACGACAGAAAGAAGTGATGCAAAACGTATTTGCTAAGATTTAAGATGATCGTTTGCAACGCGTAGTGACTCACTAACATAAACTGGAGAACGGGATGAAATCTTTATTAAAAACGACGTTGTTGGCAACAAGTTTAGCATTTGCATTTAGTGCACCTCATGCACTGGCAGAAGAGACAGCTAAAGTACCAACATTAAATAGCGCGTTTAAAACTCAGGATGAGCAGAATGCATATGCTTTAGGCGCGTCAATGGGTCGCTATATGGAAGCTGCATTAACAGAACAAAAAAATATCGGTATTAATTTAGATTCAAAACAATTATTAGCCGGTGTTCAAGATGCCTTTAATAATAAATCTAAATTATCAGATGCAGAAATTGAATTAACGCTGGCAGCTTTTGAAGATCAAGTACGTACGGTTGCAACGGCGAAAATGGAAAAAGAAGCTGCAGAGAATAAAGCTGCTGGTGATAAATTCCGTACAGAATTTGCGGCTGAAAAAGGTGTTGTTAAAACTAAATCAGGCCTACTGTATTTAGTTGAAAATCCAGGTAAAGGTAAAACACCAACAGATGCCGATCGCGTTACTGTGAACTATAAAGGTATGCTGATTGACGGTAAACAATTTGATAGTTCTTATGATCGTAAAGAGCCTTTAACTATTAGCCTGAAAAGTGTTATCCCAGGTTGGACTGAAGGTATGAAATACATTAAAGAAGGCGGAAAAATTAAGTTAGTTATTCCACCTGAATTAGGTTACGGTCAACGTGCAACGAGTGGCATTCCAGCTAACTCAACATTAGTCTTTGAAGTTGAATTGCTGAGTGTTGAAAGCGACAAATAATCAGTTGCTTAATGAAAAAATGCTGGAGTACTATTCCAGCATTTTTGTTTGTTTATTTTATTTTTTCTTCAACAATCATCGAGTTAGACTTTTTAAATACAAAAATAAGACCAATAATAATGGCGCCCATCCCCGCTAAGCTAAGCCAAGACATTTTATTGCCTAAGAAGATATAATCCATTAACGCAGTTACTCCCGGTACTAAATAGAATAAGCTAGTCACATTAACCAGATTACCTGCAGTTAACAGTCGGTAGAGTAGTAATTGTGCCACGACAGAAATAATAATTGCTAGCCAAAGTACGGGAACAATAAAACCAATATCCCAAGATTGCTGCATAGGTTGAAATGGAATAAATAATAAGCATAGCGTTAAACTAACCACATATTGTATCGGCAATGCCTCCATAGGCGCTAATTGTAATTTCTTTTGGGAAATTGCGCCAAAGCTCATACAGAGGAGTGCAATGAGTGCATAAATCATTCCTGTTAATGAGAGTGAAGTATTAAATAAACTCTGCGCAACCACTAATACTAATCCTATCAAAGCAATAAATAGTCCTAATAACCGACTCGCAGTAAAGTGTCGTTCAATGATCCATAAAGTGAGGATCGGCTGAATACCCATAATAGTGGCGAGCATCCCTGGTGTAATACTGTTAGCGAGCGCTAACAAGTAACAAATAGAGTAACCACCGATAATGAGCAATCCAACCCATGCTGTTTTTAAACGGCTTCCTTTAGGGGGAAGAAATTGGCGACGTTGGAGACAAAGTAGGGTAAGAAACAGTAATGCAATAACAAAACGCCAAGTCAAAATGGCAAATGAACTGCCATTATCTAAACCCCAACGAGAAAAAATAGCACCACTACTCCAAAGTAGAACAAAAAGCGTAGTTGGGGCAAACTTTGCCCAATATTGACCTAAAAACATAAGTAAACCTGTAAAAGTGTGTAGAAACAGCAGTAATGTCGAGATAACGGTTATGTCATTCTGATAGGAGAATCAATAGTAATAATCTCTCTGCATACATATAGTAATGAATATATTCTAGCCAGATAAATTATAGAAGTGCATAACAGTGCTAAAGGTAAACTGTTTTCCTAGCAACTTTTGCATAAAACAAGCGAGAGAAAATGTAGATATAGTCGGTTTCACCCGCGGATCGATATTTTATAATATTTGTTAAAATTTTTAGATAATTAGCATATTAATAGGGTTAACAACTTCTTAAAATAGCATAATATTTAAATATAACTGGTGTGCTTAGCTTCATTGATCTTTTTCTTGATCCCCGAAATAGGGTAATTTTATCAAGAGAAATGCGTGAGTAATGTAAAAATAGAAAGAAAATAAAGCAAAGCTGTGACCTATGACAAAGCTCTTATTCTAAGACTCTTGACGTAGATCCCTTGACGATTTAACGTCAAGATTGTACAGGACTTTATATTTAAATTTTAATATTGAATTGATTCATGAAGATGAATCATTATAAATAATAAGACCTCAAGTCATTATCATAATTAAAGCCTTTAAGGATTATATAATCAAATGTCTAGCCCGTTATTCTATGGTGACAGCAACGAGTTTGAAAAACTAGATAGCCGACCTTTTACTCAAACTGATCACGAAATTTTAAAGTCATATGAGGCTGCAGTAGATGGTTTAGCCATGTTAATTGGTCATCACTGCGAAATCGTATTGCACTCTCTGGAAGATTTGAAATGTTCAGCGGTTAAAATTGCGAATGGGGAACATACAGGCCGTAAGATTGGTTCACCTATTACCGATTTAGCATTACAAATGTTGCATGATATTACAGATGAAGATTCAAGTTTTTCAAAAGCTTATTTTACCCGTGCAAAAAGTGGCGCTTTGATGAAATCAATTACGATCGCTATTCGTAATCGTGAGCGCCGTGTTATTGGTTTATTATGTATTAATATGAACCTTGATGTCCCATTCTCTGAGATTATTAAAACCTTTATTCCTGAAGAAACTCATGAAGTGGCTTCTGATGTGAATTTTGCTTCTTCTGTCGATGATCTCGTGGCACAAACACTTGAATTTACGATTGAAGAAGTGAATAACGATCGTGAAGTGGCTAATAATGCGAAAAATAAACAAGTGGTGTTAAATCTTTATGAGAAAGGGATCTTTGATATCAAAGACGCGATAAATCAGGTTGCTGATAGACTGAATATTTCTAAACATACTGTGTATCTCTATATCCGCCAATTTAAAAATGGAGAATAGAGTAATACGATGAATCTGACATATTGCTTGCTGGTGACTGGGCCACATTATGGCACGGAACAAGCTTCTAGCGCTTATTTATTTGCTAAAGCGTTACTTGAAAAAGGTCATCACATCGCACAAGTATTTTTTTATCGTGAAGGTGTGTCCAATGCTAATCAATTGGTCTCACCCGCAAGTGATGAATTTGACTTGCCAAAAGCCTGGATAGCATTGGCTTCACGCTACAATATCCCTTTGCAGGTTTGTGTTGCTGCAGCATTACGGCGTGGTGTTGTTGATGAGCAACAAGCTAAAGAGCAGGGGTTACTGAGCAGCAATATGGCAACAAAGTTTGAGCTAAGTGGCTTAGGAGCCCTCGCTCAAGCGATGTTAACTTGTGATCGTGTGGTGCAGTTTTAATGAAGAAAATGAATTCTGTGGCGTTTATCTTTACTCAGGCACCTCATGGTAATAGTGCTGGGCGTGAAGGTTTAGATGCGCTATTAGCAACTTCCGCCTTAACCGAAAATATAGGTGTTTTTTTTCTTTCTGATGGCGTGTTCCAATTACTGGAAAATCAACAGCCTGAAGGCGTTCTTTCTCGTCATCATGCAGCTACATTTAAAGTCCTCCCCTTGTATGATGTGACAAACGTCTATATATCACAAGAAGATCTAGCTCATCGTGGTTTATCGTCACAAACAATGTTTATTCTTGACGCCAAGGTTATAACAGCTCAAGAGATTGCTCAGAAACTGAGTCACTATGACGTGGTATTACGTTTTTAATGATGAGTTAGTCAAGAAGGATGAACGGTTATGTTGTATACTTACTCCGTCTCTATTTACCAAAGTGATTTGGACGCATTTTTGTCTTTATTGACAAAGCATGATGAAGTTTTATTAATCCAAGATGGTGTACTAGCCGTTCTTGAAGATAATCCTTTATTAATTTATTGTCTGGCTCAGCAAATTTCTGTTTATGCATTAATTGATGATGTTCTCGCGCGAGGCCTAAAAGATCAGGTTTCTCATCAGATTAAACTTATCAATTATGGTGATTTTGTCGATTTAACGGTAAAACACCCCCAACAAATTCACTGGGGCGCGTAGAATTGCTGTATAATTCTTGACACATGAGCTCGTCAGCAATAAAATTCTGCGTCCTCATGTTTTGTCTTGTCGACAAGACAGAGTTCAAATCCGTGTTTACGAAGCAAAAACCAGGAGCTTTTTTTAAATGGCAACTATTAATCAGCTGGTGCGCAAATCTCGTAGCTCGAAAGTTGTTAAAAGCAACGTTCCAGCTCTGGAAGCTTGCCCGCAAAAACGTGGCGTATGTACTCGTGTATATACTACCACTCCTAAAAAACCAAACTCAGCACTGCGTAAAGTATGCCGTGTTCGTTTGACTAACGGTTTCGAAGTTTCTTCCTACATCGGTGGTGAAGGCCACAACTTGCAGGAGCACTCCGTAATCCTTATCCGTGGTGGTCGTGTTAAAGACTTACCAGGTGTGCGTTACCACACTGTTCGCGGCGCGCTGGACTGTTCCGGTGTTAAAGACCGTAAACAAGGTCGCTCTAAGTACGGTGTGAAGAAGCCAAAGGCTTAATGGTTCTCCGTTAAGTAAGGCCAAACATTTTTTCACAATTAATGTCAAAATAAACTCATCGAGTTTTGGACAACCCTGAATTTTAAACGGAGTATTTCCATGCCACGTCGTCGTGTAATTGGTCAACGTAAAATTCTGCCAGATCCTAAGTTCGGATCAGAACTACTGGCCAAATTTGTTAACATTCTGATGGTAGACGGTAAAAAATCTACTGCAGAATCTATTGTTTATAATGCGCTAGAGACCCTGGCTCAGCGTTCAGGCAAAACTGAACTGGAAGCGTTCGAAATCGCATTAGATAACGTACGTCCTACTGTGGAAGTTAAATCCCGCCGTGTTGGTGGTTCAACTTACCAAGTTCCAGTTGAAGTACGCCCAGTTCGTCGTAATGCATTAGCAATGCGTTGGATTGTTGAAGCTGCTCGTAAACGCGGTGATAAATCCATGGCTCTTCGCCTGGCAAATGAATTATCTGATGCGGCTGAAAACAAAGGCGCTGCTGTTAAGAAACGTGAAGACGTTCACCGTATGGCAGATGCAAACAAGGCGTTCGCACACTACCGCTGGTAATCCGCGAAGTAGTCGCAACTCTTTTCAGGACAGCTATGCTGTCCTTTACCTGAATTGAACGCCCACGAGAGAGGAAAAAATGGCTCGTCAAACCCCCATAGCACGCTATCGTAATATCGGTATTAGTGCGCACATCGACGCCGGTAAAACCACTACAAGTGAACGTATTCTGTTTTATACCGGTGTAAACCATAAAATTGGTGAAACTCACGAAGGTTCAGCAACAATGGACTGGATGGAGCAAGAGCAGGAACGTGGTATCACTATCACATCCGCTGCAACTACTGCATTCTGGTCTGGTATGGCTAAACAGTTTGAGCCTCACCGTGTAAACATCATCGACACCCCGGGACACGTTGACTTCACTATCGAAGTAGAACGTTCTATGCGTGTTCTTGATGGCGCGGTTATGGTTTACTGTGCAGTTGGTGGTGTTCAGCCTCAGTCAGAAACAGTATGGCGCCAGGCTAACAAATATCATGTACCACGTATCGCGTTCGTTAACAAAATGGACCGTATGGGTGCAAACTTCTTACGTGTAGTTGAACAAATCAAAACACGTTTAGCTGCAAACCCAGTTCCACTGCAAATCCCAGTAGGCGCTGAAGAAGATTTCACTGGTGTTGTTGACCTGATCAAAATGAAAGCGATTCGCTGGAATGAAGAAGATCAAGGCGTCACCTTCGAATACGAAGACATTCCTGCTGATTTACAAGATCTAGCAGAAGAGTGGCACAACAACCTGATCGAATCTGCAGCTGAAGCATCAGAAGATCTGATGGACAAATATCTGGGCGGTGAAGAACTGTCAGAAGCAGAAATTAAATCTGCGCTGCGTAAACGCGTTCTAGATAACGAAATTATCCTGGTTACCTGTGGTTCTGCATTTAAGAACAAAGGTGTTCAGGCGATGCTGGATGCAGTTATTGAATATCTGCCAGCACCAACAGATGTACCTGCAATTAAAGGTATTTTACCAGATGGTAAAGATACTCCAGCAGAACGTCATTCAAGCGATGAAGAGCCATTCTCTGCACTGGCATTTAAAATCGCAACTGACCCATTTGTTGGTAACTTAACGTTCTTCCGTGTTTATTCCGGTGTTGTAAACTCTGGTGACACAGTTCTGAACCCAGTTAAAGACAAAAAAGAACGTTTTGGCCGTATCGTTCAGATGCATGCTAACAAACGTGAAGAAATTAAAGAAGTTCGTGCAGGTGACATCGCTGCTGCTATCGGTCTGAAAGACGTTACTACAGGTGATACACTGTGTGCAATTGATGCACCAATCATCTTAGAACGTATGGAATTCCCAGAGCCAGTAATCTCTGTTGCTATCGAACCTAAGACTAAAGCTGACCAAGAAAAAATGGGTATCGCTCTGAACCGTCTGGCTCAAGAAGATCCATCTTTCCGTGTATCTAGTGATGAAGAGTCTGGACAGACTATCATCGCAGGTATGGGTGAGCTACACTTAGACGTGTTAGTTGACCGTATGCGTCGTGAGTTTAAAGTTGAAGCGAACGTAGGTAAACCACAAGTTGCTTACCGTGAAACAATTCGCGAAGAAATTACTGACGTTGAAGGTAAACACGCTAAACAATCTGGTGGTCGTGGTCAGTATGGTCATGTTGTTATTGACCTTAGCCCATTACCATCAGGTGGTGAAGAGAACTATGTGTTTGTCAACGATATCGTTGGTGGTGTAATTCCTAAAGAATTCATCCCAGCTGTTGACAAAGGTATCCAAGAACAGCTGAAATCAGGTCCTTTAGCCGGTTACCCTGTTGTTGATATCAAAGCTCGTCTGCACTTCGGTTCTTACCATGATGTTGACTCCTCAGAGATCGCGTTTAAAATTGCTGCATCTATGGCCTTTAAAGAAGGTTTCATGAAAGCAAAACCGATTCTGTTAGAGCCAATCATGAAAGTTGAGATTGAAACGCCAGAAGATTACATGGGCGACGTTATCGGTGACTTAAACCGTCGTCGTGGTATGGTTGAAGGTATGGACGATCTACCTACTGGTAAGATCATTCGTGCACAAGTACCACTGGCTGAAATGTTCGGTTATGCAACTGACCTGCGTTCACAAACTCAGGGTCGTGCTTCATACTCAATGGAGTTCTTGAAGTACAACGAAGCGCCTAGCAACGTCGCTCAGGCTATTATCGAAGCTCGTAAAGCGAAATAAGATCCTTTCGAGTTCAATTTAGTTTACGCTCCCTCTGTGAGAGGGAGCGATATTAAGGAATATAGTCGTGTCTAAAGAAAAATTTGAACGTTCAAAACCGCACGTTAACGTTGGTACTATCGGCCACGTTGACCACGGTAAAACAACTCTGACTGCTGCAATCACTACAGTTTTAGCTAAAACTTACGGTGGTGCTGCTCGTGCATTCGACCAAATCGATAATGCGCCAGAAGAAAAAGCGCGTGGTATCACCATCTCTACTTCACACGTAGAATACGATACTCCAACTCGCCACTACGCACACGTAGACTGCCCAGGTCACGCCGACTATGTTAAAAACATGATCACTGGTGCTGCGCAAATGGACGGAGCTATTCTGGTAGTAGCAGCAACTGATGGTCCAATGCCACAAACTCGTGAGCACATCCTGTTAGGTCGTCAGGTTGGTGTTCCTTACATCATCGTATTCCTGAACAAATGTGACATGGTAGATGATGAAGAGCTGTTAGAATTAGTTGAAATGGAAGTTCGTGAACTTCTGTCTCAATACGATTTCCCAGGTGATGACACTCCAGTAATCCGTGGTTCAGCGCTGAAAGCACTGGAAGGCGAAGCAGAGTGGGAAGCAAAAATTGTTGAATTAGCAGAAGCACTGGATTCTTATATCCCAGAGCCAGAGCGTGCAATTGACAAACCATTCCTGTTACCAATCGAAGATGTATTCTCAATCTCAGGCCGTGGTACAGTAGTTACTGGTCGTGTAGAGCGTGGTATCATCAAAGTAGGTGATGAAGTTGAGATTGTTGGTATCAAAGAAACCACCAAAACAACTTGTACTGGCGTTGAAATGTTCCGTAAATTACTTGACGAAGGTCGTGCAGGTGAGAACGTAGGTGTTCTGCTGCGTGGTACAAAACGTGAAGAAATCGAACGTGGACAAGTACTGGCGAAACCAGGTTCAATCAACCCACACAACAAATTTGAATCAGAAGTTTATATTCTGAGCAAAGATGAAGGTGGTCGTCACACTCCATTCTTCAAAGGCTACCGTCCACAGTTCTACTTCCGTACAACTGACGTAACTGGTACTATCGAATTACCAGAAGGCGTAGAAATGGTAATGCCAGGCGACAACGTGAACATGATCGTTGAACTGATCCACCCAATCGCAATGGACGAAGGTTTACGCTTCGCAATCCGTGAAGGTGGCCGTACAGTAGGTGCGGGTGTTGTTGCTAAAGTATTAGGTTAATTACTCGGTAATTTTCCTAAAGAAGGGCATCAATTGATGCCCTTTTTATGCGTTGTTTGAAAAAGAACCTATCTCATCACTAGTTTTCTGGAAATTATTGGTGAGATAGGCTCTGATACAACGAATTGAGTCCAGTATCTTGCAGATACGAATGTCATAGAGATATGACGCTGTGTCAGATGCAATCATAGTTTATTTATGGTTAGTCTGATTTGTTTTGCTCTTGCGAGGCAAGCTGGCTATTTATTTACATCATATGGACAGGTTAATTTATGAGTGCGAATAGCGGAGCTCAAGATAGCAAACGCGGTGGTGATATCGCTAAGTGGATCATTACCGTCTTATTGCTGGTAGTAGCAGTGGGTGGCAACTATCTTTATCGTGAATTTAACCTTGCGTTGCGGGCTTTAGCGGTTGTTATTCTGTTCGCGGCTGCGGGCGGAGTTGCGTTGTGGACAACACAAGGTAAAGCAACACTAGCATTTGCTCGCGAAGCTCGAATTGAAATGCGTAAGGTAGTATGGCCAACGCGTCAAGAAACATTGCAGACAACATTAATCGTTGCTGCGGTGACGGCTATTGTGTCATTGGTTCTTTGGGGACTGGATGGCATTCTGGTTCGTTTAGTTTCATTTATTACTGGCCTGTGAGGTGTTCATGACTGATTCTCCTAAAAAACGCTGGTATGTTATTCAAGCCTTTTCAGGCTTCGAAGGCCGTGTAGCACAGTCTCTGCGTGAACATATCAAATTAAACGAAATGGAAGACTCATTTGGCGAAGTTATGGTTCCAACAGAAGAAGTTGTTGAGATCCGTAGCGGACAGCGCCGTAAAAGTGAGCGTAAATTTTTCCCAGGCTATGTTCTTGTCCAAATGGTCATGAATGATGCAACTTGGCATCTTGTGCGTAATGTGCCAAGAGTCATGGGTTTTATTGGCGGTACTTCAGACAGACCTGCACCAATTAGTGATAAAGAAGTTGATGCGATCATGAATCGTCTACAACAAGTTGGTGACAAACCACGTCCTAAAACACTGTTTGAACCAGGTGAAATGGTTCGTGTTAGTGATGGTCCATTTGCTGACTTTAACGGTGTTGTTGAAGAAGTTGATTACGAGAAAAGTCGCCTGAAAGTGTCTGTTTCTATCTTTGGTCGTGCGACCCCAGTGGAATTAGACTTTAGTCAGGTTGAAAAAGGTTAAACCTTTTTACTCGCCTTTCTTGCAAAAGGTGGAAAAGTTCACTACAATTTTCCACCTTTCGTTTTGAGTTGTTTTGTCATGAGACAAAACAAAGTAAATCGGGGAGCCCTAGCCGGGCGATATACCCACATTGAGGAATTAATTAATGGCTAAGAAAGTCCAAGCCTATATCAAACTGCAAGTTGCAGCAGGTATGGCTAATCCAAGTCCACCAGTTGGTCCAGCTCTGGGTCAACAAGGTGTTAACATCATGGAATTCTGTAAAGCATTCAACGCTAAAACTGAAAGCGTAGAAAAAGGTTTACCAATCCCTGTTGTTATTACAGTTTACGCAGACCGTTCTTTCACTTTCGTGACTAAAACTCCTCCAGCAGCGATTCTGCTGAAGAAAGCGGCGGGCGTGAAATCAGGTTCTGGCAAACCGAACAAAGAGAAAGTAGGTAAAGTAACTACTGCTCAAGTTCGTGAAATTGCAGAAACTAAAGCTGCGGATCTGACTGGTGCTGATGTTGAAGCTATGATGCGTTCAATTGAAGGTACTGCTCGTTCCATGGGCCTGGTAGTGGAGGACTAATCTGATGGCTAAACTAACCAAGCGCATGCGCAATATCCGTGAAAAAGTAGATGTAGTGAAACAGTACGAAATCAATGAAGCAGTTGCTTTATTGAAAGAGTTAGCTACAGCTAAATTTGTTGAAAGTGTTGATGTTGCTGTTAACCTCGGCATCGATGCTCGTAAATCAGACCAAAACGTTCGTGGTGCTACTGTTCTGCCACACGGTACTGGTCGTTCAGTTCGCGTTGCTGTATTCGCACAAGGTGCAAATGCAGAAGCTGCTAAAGAAGCTGGTGCAGAATTAGTCGGTATGGATGACTTAGCTGCTAAAGTTAAAGCTGGCGAAATGGACTTTGACGTTGTAATTGCATCTCCAGATGCAATGCGCGTTGTTGGTCAATTAGGCCAAATCCTTGGTCCACGCGGTTTAATGCCAAACCCGAAAGTGGGTACTGTAACACCTAACGTTGCTGAAGCTGTTAAAAATGCTAAAGCTGGTCAGGTTCGTTACCGTAACGACAAAAATGGTATTATCCATACCACTATCGGTAAAGTTGATTTCAACGAAGCTCAGTTGAAAGAAAACTTAGAAGCTCTGCTGGTTGCGCTGAAAAAAGCAAAACCATCTTCAGCTAAAGGCGTTTATATCAAGAAAGTAAGCCTGTCTACCACTATGGGTGCAGGTGTTGCTATTGATCAAGCAAGCTTAAGCGCGACAGTTTAATCCTCGATTAGACTAAAAGTCATAAAAGACTTTACCTTGGCGTCAAATTTGTATAGAATTTGACGCCTTGAGTTTAGCTATGTTGTATTTTGAATGTGAGTCAACATAACTAAATTCCCAAATTCGGTTGGAGTCTGGCCTATCCAGACCCCGTCCAAGACCGCAGGTGTAAGTAATTACTTAATTTTCCTGCGTAGACGGTGAGAGAGCCAAAAAGAATTTTATATTCTGGATTCTGCTCACCGTGTTTTAGCGCTTATTTCCATTGTGGCAATAAGTGATGTGAGTCCCGAGTTTTTACTCGGTTAATCCAGGAGCAAGAAGCTAATGGCACTAAATCTTCAAGACAAACAAGCGATTGTTGCTGAAGTCAGCGAAGTTGCCAAAGGCGCGCTGTCTGCAGTTGTTGCGGATTCCCGTGGTGTAACTGTAGATAAAATGACTGAACTGCGTAAAGCATGTCGTGAAGCTGGTGTTACTGTACGTGTAGTACGTAACACATTGCTACGTCGCGCTGTTGAAGGTACTTCTTATGAAGTGCTGAAAGACGCATTTGTTGGTCCTACCTTGATTGCTTTCTCTTCTGAACACCCGGGCGCTGCAGCTCGTCTGTTCAAAGATTTCGCGAAAGCGAACCCAGCATTCGAGATTAAAGCGGCTGCCTTTGAAGGTGAGTTTATCCCAGGTTCAAACATTGATCGCCTGGCTACACTACCAACTTACGAAGAAGCAATCGCACGCCTGATGTCAACCATGAAAGAAGCCGCTGCCGGCAAACTGGTTCGTACTCTGGCTGCACTGCGCGATCAGAAAGAAGCTGCTTAATAGCCAATTTCCTTCGTTGCTTTACTACGTATAAACTTTTTCTGAATTTTAGGAACAATTGTTATGTCTATCTCTAAAGACGATATCTTAAATGCAGTTGCTGAAATGTCTGTAATGGACGTTGTTGAACTGATCACTATGATGGAAGAAAAATTCGGTGTATCTGCTGCTGCAGCTGTTGCTGTTGCTGCGGGTCCAGCAGAAGCTGCTGAAGAAAAAACTGAATTCGACGTTATCCTGAAAGGTATCGGCGGTAACAAAGTAGCAGTAATCAAAGCAGTACGTGGCGCTACCGGTCTTGGTCTGAAAGAAGCTAAAGACTTAGTAGAATCTGCTCCAGCAGCTCTGAAAGAAGGCGTAAGCAAAGATGATGCTGAAGCTCTGAAGAAAGCTCTGGAAGAAGCAGGTGCTGAGGTTGAAGTTAAGTAATTTAACTTCCCAGAGAGCAGCCTAACGGCTGATGGCTGGTGATTTTTTGGTCACCAGCCTTTTTGCGCTGTAAGGTAAGAGTAGCTTTTTCACACTTTTTTGGCTTCCTCTTTACCTCAATATTTTTTGCTATTGACGACTTAATATACTGTGTTAGCCACTACGATCCACGTTTTTCCAAAAGCTCGGTAGTGTGCGCAATGCAATGAAATGATTTAAGAGTAATAGCAATAAGTATTATGGAAAATTCTATTTTCCTACCTACAAAAAAACAGTGTTAGATGAATGTCGTGTCACCCTTAATAACAAGGGCAGGCAGAGTGGGTCACTTTTCAGCGAGCTGAGGAACCCTATGGTTTACTCCTATACCGAGAAAAAACGTATTCGTAAGGATTTTGGTAAACGTCCACAAGTTCTGGATGTTCCCTATCTCCTTTCTATCCAACTTGACTCGTTCCAGAAGTTTATCGAGCAAGATCCTGATGGTCAAAATGGGCTGGAAGCGGCTTTCCGTTCCGTATTTCCAATCCAAAGCTACAGCGGCAATGCTGAACTGCAATATGTCAGCTACCGCCTTGGCGAGCCTGTTTTTGATGTTAAAGAATGTCAGATCCGTGGTGTAACTTATTCTGCACCATTACGTGTAAAACTGCGTCTGGTCATTTATGAACGTGAAGCCCCAGAAGGCACCGTTAAAGACATCAAAGAACAAGAAGTCTATATGGGTGAAATCCCATTAATGACCGATAATGGTACTTTTGTTATCAATGGTACTGAGCGTGTTATTGTGTCCCAGTTACATCGTAGCCCTGGTGTGTTCTTTGATAGCGATAAAGGTAAAACGCACTCTTCAGGTAAAGTACTGTATAACGCACGTATTATTCCTTATCGTGGTTCATGGTTAGACTTCGAATTCGACCCTAAAGATAATCTTTTTGTCCGTATTGACCGTCGTCGTAAATTACCAGCGACTATCATTTTACGCGCAATGAACTACAGCACCGAAGACATCTTAAATCTGTTCTTCGAGAAAACAACGTTTGAAATCAGTAATAATAAACTGATGATGACGTTAGTTCCTGAGCGTCTGCGTGGTGAAACAGCTTCATTTGATATTGAAGCAAACGGCAAAGTTTATGTCGAAAAAGGTCGCCGTATTACTGCTCGTCATATTCGTCAGTTAGAAAAAGAACAAATTGAGCGCATCGAAGTACCTGTTGAATACATCGCAGGTAAAGTAGTGGCTCGTGACTATATTGATGAAGCGACAGGTGAATTGATTTGTGCTGCTAACATGGAAATCTCTTTAGATGTGTTAGCTCGCTTAAGTCAAGCTGGTCATAAAACCATCGAAACACTGTTTACCAACGATTTAGATCATGGTGCTTATATTTCAGAAACTATTCGCGTCGATCCTACCAACGATCGTTTAAGCGCATTAGTTGAAATCTATCGCATGATGCGTCCTGGTGAACCACCAACTCGCGAAGCGGCAGAAAACTTATTTGAGAACTTATTCTTCTCAGAAGATCGTTATGATCTCTCTGCGGTTGGTCGCATGAAGTTCAACCGCTCTTTAGGTCGCGAAGAAGTTGAAGGTTCTGGCATCTTAAGCCAAGAAGATATCATTGAAGTGATGAAAAAACTGATTGATATCCGTAATGGTAAAGGTGAAGTGGATGATATCGACCACTTAGGTAACCGTCGTATTCGTTCTGTTGGCGAAATGGCTGAAAACCAATTCCGTGTTGGTCTGGTGCGTGTTGAGCGTGCAGTTAAAGAGCGTCTATCTTTAGGTGATCTTGATGCATTAATGCCACAAGATATGATCAATGCAAAACCGATTTCTGCTGCAGTTAAAGAGTTCTTTGGCTCTAGCCAGTTATCGCAGTTTATGGATCAGAATAACCCGCTGTCAGAAATTACCCATAAACGTCGTATTTCTGCATTAGGCCCTGGTGGTCTGACTCGTGAACGTGCAGGCTTCGAAGTTCGAGACGTACACCCAACTCACTATGGTCGTGTGTGCCCAATCGAAACACCTGAAGGTCCAAATATCGGTCTGATTAACTCATTATCTGTTTATGCACAGACTAACGAGTACGGATTCTTAGAAACGCCTTACCGTGTTGTAGAAAACAACGCTGTAACAGATGAAATCCACTATCTGTCTGCAATTGAAGAAGGTAACTTCATCATTGCTCAGGCTAACTCCGTATTAGATGATGATGGCCACTTCGTAGAAGAATTAGTAACTTGCCGTCATAAAGGTGAGTCAAGTTTATTTAGTCGTGATCAAGTTCAGTACATGGACGTTTCAACTCAACAGGTTGTTTCTGTCGGTGCTTCACTGATCCCATTCCTTGAACACGATGACGCCAACCGTGCATTGATGGGTGCGAACATGCAACGTCAGGCTGTTCCTACACTTCGTGGTGATAAACCACTGGTAGGTACAGGTATGGAACGTGCTGTAGCGGTTGACTCCGGTGTTACTGCGGTAGCAAAACGTGGTGGTACTGTTCAGTATGTTGATGCTTCTCGTATCGTTATCAAAGTAAACGAAGATGAGACTTATGCTGGTGAAGCAGGCATTGATATTTACAGCTTAACTAAATATACCCGCTCTAACCAAAACACATGTATTAACCAAACACCTTGTGTTTCTTTAGGTGAACCTGTTGAACGTGGTGATGTACTTGCCGATGGTCCATCAACAGACCTTGGTGAACTTGCATTAGGTCAAAACATGCGCGTGGCATTTATGCCATGGAATGGTTATAACTACGAGGACTCCATCCTTGTATCTGAGCGTGTTGTTCAAGAAGACCGTTTCACAACTATCCATATTCAAGAACTTGCTTGTGTGTCTCGTGATACTAAGTTAGGGCCTGAAGAGATCACTGCAGATATTCCTAATGTTGGTGAAGCTGCGTTATCTAAACTGGATGAATCAGGTATCGTTTATATCGGTGCTGAAGTGAAAGGCGGTGATATTCTGGTAGGTAAAGTAACACCGAAAGGTGAAACTCAACTGACTCCAGAAGAGAAACTGCTACGTGCTATCTTCGGTGAAAAAGCATCTGATGTTAAAGATTCTTCTCTGCGTGTTCCTAACGGTGTATCTGGTACAGTTATTGATGTACAAGTCTTCACCCGTGATGGCGTAGAAAAAGACAAACGTGCATTAGAAATCGAAGAATCGCAATTACGTGAAGTTAAAAAAGACTTAACAGAAGAGTTACGTATCTTTGAAGCGGGTCTTTTTGCACGTATTCGTGGCGTTCTGATTGCCGGCGGTATTGAAGCTGACAAATTAGATAAACTACCTCGTGAACGTTGGTTAGAACTGGGTCTTGCTGATGAAGAGAAGCAAAACCAGTTAGAACAATTAGCTGAACAGTATGATGAACTGAAAGCTGAATTCGCGAAGAAACTGGAAGCTAAGCGTCGTAAGATCACTCAAGGTGATGATTTAGCACCGGGTGTATTGAAGATTGTTAAGGTTTATCTGGCTGTTAAACGTCAGATCCAACCTGGTGATAAGATGGCGGGTCGTCATGGTAACAAGGGTGTTATCTCTAAGATTAACCCAATTGAAGACATGCCATACGATGAAAACGGTAATCCTGTTGACCTCGTACTGAACCCACTGGGTGTACCATCACGTATGAACATTGGTCAGATCCTTGAAACTCACTTGGGTATGGCTGCTAAAGGTATCGGTGATAAAATCAATGCGATGCTGAAACAGCAACAAGAAGTGGCTAAGTTACGTGAATTTATCCAGAAAGCTTATGATCTGGGTATGGCACCTCGTCAGAAAGTTGATTTGGACACCTTCAGTGATGAAGAAGTGTTACGTTTGGCTGAAAACCTGAAAAAAGGTATGCCAACTGCAACACCTGTGTTCGATGGTGCAGAAGAGATGGAAATTAAAGAGATGCTGAAATTAGCAGATCTTCCAACTTCTGGTCAGATTACACTTTTCGATGGTCGTACAGGTGAACAATTCGAACGTCCAGTAACTGTAGGTTACATGTACATGCTGAAACTGAACCACTTAGTTGATGACAAGATGCACGCCCGTTCTACCGGTTCGTACAGCTTAGTTACTCAGCAACCTCTTGGTGGTAAAGCACAGTTTGGTGGACAGCGTTTCGGGGAGATGGAAGTATGGGCACTGGAAGCATACGGTGCGGCTTACACGCTACAAGAAATGCTTACTGTTAAGTCGGATGACGTTAACGGTCGTACCAAAATGTACAAAAACATTGTTGATGGTAACCATCAGATGGAACCAGGTATGCCTGAGTCGTTCAACGTATTGTTGAAAGAGATCCGTTCACTGGGTATCAACATCGAATTGGAAGACGAATAACGTATTCCATGAAAGCAGACTGCTAAATATGGCAGTCTGCTAAACAGTGACTACACTGGTTTAAAGGGGTGAATGACAGGGGTCATTTGCCTGGCAGGTCTAACTCCGACAGGAGCCATTTCGTGAAAGACTTATTAAAGTTTCTGAAAGCGCAAACCAAGACCGAAGAGTTTGATGCGATCAAAATTGCTCTGGCATCACCTGATATGATCCGTTCATGGTCATTTGGTGAAGTTAAAAAGCCAGAAACAATTAACTACCGTACGTTCAAACCAGAACGTGACGGCCTTTTCTGTGCCCGTATTTTCGGACCAGTAAAAGATTACGAATGTTTGTGTGGTAAATACAAACGTTTAAAACACCGTGGTGTTATCTGTGAGAAGTGTGGCGTTGAAGTCACACAAACTAAAGTTCGTCGTGAACGTATGGGTCACATCGAATTAGCTTCTCCAGTGGCGCACATCTGGTTCTTGAAATCACTGCCGTCCCGTATCGGTCTGCTGTTGGATATGCCACTGCGCGATATTGAACGTGTACTGTATTTTGAATCTTATGTTGTTGTTGAAGGTGGTATGACCAGCCTTGAACGTGGCCAAATCTTAACAGAAGAGCAATACCTCGATGCATTAGAAGAATTCGGTGATGAATTTGATGCGAAGATGGGTGCTGAAGCTGTTCAGAACTTGTTACAGAGCATGGATCTGGAACAAGAGTGTGAAACGCTGCGTGAAGAGTTAAATGAGACTAACTCTGAAACTAAACGTAAGAAACTGACTAAACGTATCAAGTTACTTGAAGCATTCATGCAATCAGGCAATAAACCTGAGTGGATGATCTTAACTGTACTGCCAGTGTTACCACCAGACTTACGTCCACTGGTTCCACTTGATGGTGGTCGTTTTGCGACTTCTGACTTGAACGATTTATATCGTCGCGTTATCAACCGTAATAACCGTTTAAAACGCCTGCTAGATTTAGCAGCTCCAGACATTATCGTACGTAACGAAAAACGTATGTTACAAGAGTCTGTTGATGCGTTATTAGATAACGGTCGTCGCGGTCGTGCAATTACAGGCTCTAACAAACGTCCTCTGAAATCTTTGGCTGATATGATCAAAGGTAAACAAGGTCGTTTCCGTCAAAACCTGTTAGGTAAACGTGTTGACTATTCTGGTCGTTCTGTAATCACCGTTGGTCCATACCTGCGTCTGCATCAGTGTGGTCTGCCGAAAAAAATGGCACTTGAATTATTCAAACCATTTATTTACGGAAAACTGGAAACCCGTGGTTTAGCGACAACAATTAAAGCCGCTAAAAAAATGGTTGAGCGTGAAGAAGCGGTAGTTTGGGATATCTTAGATGAAGTTATCCGTGAACACCCAGTTATGCTAAACCGTGCACCGACACTTCACCGTTTAGGTATACAGGCGTTTGAACCAATCCTGATTGAAGGTAAAGCTATTCAGTTACACCCACTCGTTTGTGCGGCATATAACGCCGACTTCGATGGTGACCAAATGGCGGTTCACGTTCCATTGACATTAGAAGCGCAGTTAGAAGCTCGCGCGTTGATGATGTCAACTAACAATATTCTGTCTCCAGCAAGTGGTGACCCAATTATCGTTCCTTCACAGGACGTGGTATTAGGTCTTTACTACATGACTCGTGATTGCATCAATGCCAAAGGTGAAGGCATGGTGTTAAGTGGTCCAAAAGAAGCTGAACGCGTTTATCGCGCAGGTTTAGCCTCTTTACACGCGCGTGTTAAAGTACGTATCACTGAAGAGATCAAAGATGGCGAAGGTAATATCACCACTGAAACTAGCTTAAAAGACACTACAGTTGGTCGTGCTATTTTATGGATGATTGTACCAAAAGGCCTACCTTACGCACTGGTTAACCAACCATTAGGTAAAAAAGCTATTTCTAAAATGCTGAATACCTGCTACCGCGTAATGGGCTTAAAGCCAACAGTTATTTTTGCTGACCAAATCATGTATACCGGTTTTGCTTACGCAGCACGTTCTGGTGCTTCAGTAGGTATCGATGACATGGTTATCCCTGCGAAAAAAGCAGAGATCATTGCCGAGGCAGAAGCAGAAGTTGCAGAAATTCAGGAACAGTTCCAATCCGGTCTGGTAACAGCGGGTGAACGTTACAACAAAGTCATCGATATTTGGGCTGCTGCGAATGAACGCGTCGCTAAAGCGATGATGGAAAATCTGTCTACAGAAACTGTGATCAACCGTGATGGTGAAGAAGAACAACAAGTTTCCTTCAACAGCATCTTTATGATGGCTGACTCCGGTGCTCGTGGTTCTGCAGCTCAGATCCGTCAGTTAGCGGGTATGCGTGGTCTGATGGCTAAGCCAGATGGCTCCATTATCGAAACCCCAATCACTGCGAACTTCCGTGAAGGTCTGAACGTACTCCAGTACTTCATCTCAACCCACGGTGCTCGTAAAGGTTTGGCGGATACCGCACTGAAAACAGCAAACTCCGGTTACTTGACTCGTCGTTTAGTTGACGTTGCACAAGACCTTGTCGTAACAGAAAGCGACTGTGGTACAACCGAAGGTGTAATGATGACTCCGGTCATTGAAGGTGGAGATGTTAAAGAGCCACTGCGTGAGCGTGTATTAGGACGGGTAACGGCAGAAGATATCCTGAAACCAGGTACTGCAGATATCCTTGTTCCACGTAATACGCTGTTAAACGAAAAACTGTGTGATCTGTTAGAAGAAAACTCAGTAGACAGCGTTAAAGTTCGTTCAGTTGTAACCTGTGACACAGACTTTGGTGTATGTGCTAAATGTTATGGTCGTGACCTTGCTCGTGGTCATATCATCAACAAAGGTGAAGCTATCGGTGTTATCGCAGCACAGTCAATCGGTGAGCCTGGTACACAGTTAACGATGCGTACGTTCCACATCGGTGGTGCGGCATCCCGTGCGGCAGCAGAATCAAGCATTCAGGTACGTAATAAAGGTACTCTGAAATTGATCAATGCGAAATTTATCACCAACACTGCTGGTAAGTTAGTGATTACTTCTCGTAATACAGAATTACGTCTGATTGACGAATTCGGTCGTACGAAAGAAAGCTATAAAGTACCTTACGGTGCTCAATTATCGAAAGGTGATGGCGAAGCTGTCAACGGTGGCGAAACAGTTGCTAACTGGGATCCACATACCATGCCTGTGGTGAGTGAGGTTTCTGGTATTATCCGTTTTGCTGATATGGTTGATGGTCAAACCATTACTCGTCAAACGGATGAATTAACCGGTCTTTCTTCACTGGTTGTTCTGGATACTGCAGAGCGTACTGGTAGCGGTAAAGATTTACGTCCAGCATTGCGCATCACCGATGCACAAGGTAATGATGTATTAATCCCGAATACAGATATGCCGGCACAGTACTTCCTGCCAGGTAAAGCTATCGTTCAATTAGATGATGGTGTTGCTATTAATGCGGGTGATACGTTAGCACGTATTCCTCAAGAATCTGGTGGTACTAAAGATATTACCGGTGGTCTACCACGCGTTGCTGACTTGTTTGAAGCTCGTCGTCCGAAAGAGCCTGCAATCCTTGCTGAAATCAGCGGTATTGTTTCTTTCGGTAAAGAAACGAAAGGTAAACGTCGCTTAGTTATTTCTCCATTAGATGGCAGCGATGCATACGAAGAGATGATCCCTAAATGGCGTCAACTTAACGTATTTGAAGGTGAGGTTGTGGAACGCGGTGATGTTATCTCCGATGGTCCAGAATCACCACATGACATTCTGCGCTTACGTGGTGTTCATGCGGTTACTCGCTATATCACTAATGAAGTACAGGAAGTTTACCGTTTACAAGGGGTTAAGATTAACGATAAACACATCGAAGTTATCGTTCGTCAGATGCTACGTAAAGTGACTATCGAAAATGCCGGTAGTTCTGAATTCCTTGAAGGTGAACAAGTTGAATACGCTCGTGTTAAAGTTTCGAACCGTATTTTAGAGGAAGAAGGTAAAGTACCAGCAACATACTCTCGTGACCTATTAGGTATTACGAAAGCATCACTGGCTACTGAGTCTTTCATCTCTGCGGCATCGTTCCAAGAAACAACACGCGTACTGACTGAAGCTGCTGTTGCAGGTAAACGTGACGAATTACGTGGTTTAAAAGAAAACGTTATTGTGGGTCGTCTGATCCCTGCAGGTACTGGTTTTGCGTACCATCAGGATCGTATCCAACGTCGTCAACAACAACTGCCAACGGATGAAACTGAAGCAACAATCAGTGCAGATGAAGCTTCTGCTAACTTAGCAGAATTGCTGAATGCGGGTTTCGGCGGTTCATCAAATAACTAATTGATACTGCATTAGTTTTAAATATAAATACCCTCGATAGTTATCGAGGGTATTTTTTTGCTCTTTTTTATACTTGCATAGGTAAGTTAAATAATTAAGTTTATATTTTTCAGATATTTATGATGATTTTTTACTAAGTAAAAGGTCATTTTTTTCTGTAAGCTGGCGGTCCACATTTAGCACGGAGTCAGCGATGAATAAACCTCTTTTAATTTCTTCTCATGATGCTGCATTCAAACGCTTCATGATGAATATTAGTAATGCTAAGGATTTCTTTTTTATCCATTTATCAGACGAATTAAAAAGCTATTGTGATTTTTCAACTTTAAAGCTACAAAATTCCTCTTTTATCGATATTAAATTACGTTCTCGTATGTCAGATATTCTCTACTCAGTGAAAACCAAAAAGGGGAATATCTCAATTTATTTCTTAATTGAGCACCAATCTCGACCAGATAAAATGATCGCTTGGCGTATGATGCACTATGCGTTTTGCACTATGAATCAGCATCTACAGCAAGGTTACACATCTTTGCCGTTGGTTGTTCCTATCTTGTTTTATCATGGCAAACGCAAACCTTATCCTTTTTCTGTCAATTGGTTAGATTGTTTTCCGCTTTCTACATTGGCAAATCAACTCTATCTTAATAATTTTGCATTAATTGATTTGAATTCAATTGATGATGAAATTTTATTAACACATAGAAAAGCCGCTGTAATGGAAATTGCAATGAAACATGTGAACAGTTGCGATGATCTTGATAAGTTAGCGATGCTTCTCTCAAAAGCGATAAATCAGAAAAACTGCAGTGATGAAGACACTATCGCTGTTGTACAATATTTATTCTCAATTATGGATGCGGCGGATTTTGAATCCATCATAAATAAGATAGCTGAACAAGTAGATAACCATAGAGAGACGATTATGAATATTGCATGGCGGTTAGAAAATAAAGGATTTAAATTAGGAAAAATGGAGGGGATAGAGATAGGTAAAAATGAAGGTATAGAAATAGGTAAAAATGAAGGTATAGAAATAGGTAAAAAGATAGTACAAATACAATTAGCAAAAAACTTATTAAAAGAAAACGTTGAGTTAGAATTTATTGAACGAATAACTGGTTTAAGTATACAAGAACTTAAAATATTGATTTTAACCTAATGAAATAGTTAGTTAACTTAATCTTTTTAAGAAAAATTTATTGTTATATCTAACGTATTGATATTATTTTTAATTATTTATTACTATGTGTTATGTAATAAAACCGCGATTATATTTATTAAAAAAATAAATTAAAACGCGGTATTATTTTATCTCTATTAACGACCTAAATAGTTATCCCAATCTTTCCATACAGGCTGTAATCCTCGTGTTTTGAGAGCATTAATTACATCACTGACATGACGATTATCATTAGGTGAAAATTGCTCTAACTCCTCATGACTATCAGAATAACCACCGGGCTGAGTTTTAGAGCCAGCGCTGATATTATTGATGGCTAAAGGTACTGTATTATCGCGAAAGTAAGGCGATTCACGTGTTGAAAGGGAAAGCTCAACATCGGGGGCTAAAATACGAAAAGCACAAATCAACTGAACTAATTCTGCTTCACTCATTACCGATGCAGGATTAAGCCCACCAGCACATGGGCGTAGACGAGGAAAGGAGATAGAGTAACGACTTTTCCAGTAACGTTTTTGTAAAAATAGCAGATGCTCAGCCACCATATAACAATCGGTACGCCATCTGTCAGATAAACCAATTAGTGCACCTAAACCAATTTTATCAATGCCGGCTTGCCCTAATCTATCAGGGGTTTGTAACCGCCAATGAAAATCTTGTTTTTTTCCTCTTAGATGATGCAACTGATAAGTGGGTTCATGATAGGTTTCTTGATAAACCATTACACCATCAATACCGAGCGTTTTTAATTCAGCGTACTCATTTGTCGCCAGAGGTTGTACTTCCATCATTAATAAACTGAACTGCTGGCGAATAAGCGGTATATATTGACGGAAATAATCCATACCAACTTTTCTTTGATGCTCTCCTGTAACGAGTAGCAGGCTATCAAAACCTAATTGCCGAATGCTATGACATTCAGCAAGGATTTCGTTTTCATTTAATGTTTTGCGCTTGATGGCATTACTCATTGAAAAGCCACAATAAGTGCAATCATTAGCACATAAATTAGAGAGGTACAGTGGAACATATAAACCGACAACATTACCAAAACGTTGTCGAGTTAGTTGCTGGGCACGTTGTGCCATTGGCTCTAAATAATGTCGGCCAGCAGGGGAGATCAGCGCCATAAAATCATCAAGCGTTAAAGTATGATGAGATAAAGCAGTTTCAACATCTTCACAAGTTTTACTATTCAGTCTTAACGTGATGTCATCCCAATCTAATTGTTGCCAATAATCAGAAAATGTTTTCATTAGAAAGCCTCTAAATATTGGGTTAATGGGCTAGAGGCTTGTGCTTGCATATGTGTTATTGAAGTCGGTACAGCCAGTCCAGATTGTCGAGCAAGCTCTCCAGCATCAATTGCAGCTTTAAAAGCTTGAGCCATTAAAACTGGATTTTTAGCTACGGCTATGGCGGTATTAACGAGTACAGCATCCGCACCCAATTCTAAAGCTTCAAGAGCATGGCTTGGTGCGCCAATACCTGCGTCAACAACAACGGGTATTGAGGTTTGCTCAATAATAATCCGCAAAAAATCGCGAGTTTGTAAACCCTGATTGGAACCAATAGGTGAACCTAACGGCATTACAGCTGCGCATCCTACCTCTTCTAAGCGACGGCATAATACCGGATCAGCACTGCAATAAGGTAAAACCACAAAACCTTCTTTAACAAGAAGTTCAGCCGCCTTAAGTGTTTCTATTGGATCAGGAAGTAGGTATTTGGTATCAGGATGAATTTCTAATTTGATCCAATGGGTATCAAAGGCCTCTTTTGCTAATCGTGCAGCAAAAACGGCTTCTTGTGCTGTTTTTGCACCAGAAGTATTAGGTAATAATTTTATCCCTAATGATTTAAGAGGGGCGATTAGATCATCATTGCCATTTTTTAAATCAACACGCTTCATTGCCATTGTGACTAATTGGCTACCAGAGGCTTTAATGGCTTCAGCCATGAGTGTTGGTGTCGCAAATTTACCTGTACCAGTAAATAACCTTGATGTGAATGTAGTATCAGCAATTTTCAACATATCAGCCTCCCGCAATTGCTTGAAAGAGAAGAATTGTGTCACCCTCATTGATCATTTGTGTATTCCAGTTTTCACGCGGAATAATGATGTCGTTGATAGCGAGTGCCACCCCCATAGAGGGTTGTTTTAACTCAATAAGGAGCTGGCTTATCGTGACAGGCATATCCAGAGAATAACGTTCGTCATTTACGGTAATATTCATGCTAACCCTCGACAAACAGGACAGTTTTTTGATGGTGTTAAGCGCAAGGTGCTCCAATTTTGTTTTCTACCATCGAACAGACGTAGTTTTCCACTTAACGTACTTGGTAAACCTGCAAGTAACTTAATTGCTTCAAGTGCCTGCAGAGTACCAATGACCCCTACAACGGGGCCTAGAATTCCAGCTGTTTGGCAATTGCGTTGTGGCTCTTTGTTATCAGGATAGAGACAGTGGTAACAACCATGAATAAAAGGGGGCTCAAACACGATCAACTGACCACTAAATCCAACGGCACTGCCACTAATAAGCGGTATTTGTTGTTTAACACAGATACGATTGATTGCTTGGCGAGTGCTCATGTTATCAGTGCAATCTAAAACTAAATCGATGTTTTGAAGCAACGTAGAGGGAAAATCATCATTAACACGTTGTTTATAGGTGGTGATTTTAATGTCAGGATTTAAGGCAAGTAGAGCCTGTTTGGCGATGTCTGATTTTGCATCTGGGATATCTTGAGTGCGATAGAGAATTTGACGCTGTAAATTCGAGACATGCAAATTATCATCATCGACTAAAATAAGTTCACCCACTCCTGCACCTGCTAGATAAAGTGATGCTGGAGAGCCTAACCCACCTAAGCCAATAATTAATACTCTGGCTTGCTGTATTTTGGTTTGCCCTTTTAATCCTATATCTTCTAACATCACTTGTCGGCTATAACGCATAAAATCATTATCATTTAGCATGATGGTTTTCCCTCTACTAATTCTAATAATTTAAGTGTTACCTGTTGCCAGTCTGATGCCTTTGTTATTGCACTCACTAAAGCAACTCCACCAACGCCAGTTGCTACGACATCAGAGACTTTTTCTAGAGAGATCCCGCCAATAGCAACGGTTGGAAAATCATGAGTTTGTTCTACTTGATGTTTGAGTGCTCTTAAACCTTGTGGCTTTGATGGCATATCTTTCGTCGTCGTTGGAAATATATGCCCTAAAGCAATATAAGAGGGAAGTAACCTTTTTGCTCTTTGTAGTTCAGTGTCATTATGGGTGGAAATACCAAGGCATAAACCTGACTGTTTAATAGCATCAAGATCGGCAATGTCGAGATCTTCTTGTCCAAGATGAACACCATAAGCGTGATGTTTAATGGCGAGTTGCCAATAATCATTGATAAATAATCTTGCGTTATACTTACGACCTAATTTGATTGCAGTGATTATATCTTGTTCAACATCTTTGGGCTGTTTATCTTTGATGCGTAATTGGATCGTTGTTACACCTATTTTCAACAGGCGCTCAACCCATTCAATAGAATCGACAACAGGGTAAAGCCCCAACTTTTTTTCGGTTGGGGCAAAAGCCGAATTAGAGGATCTGTTCATTATCAGCTACCTCGGAACTGGCTATTTCTGCACTGTGGTATAGCTCACTACCATGGGCTTTAAAGGCTTGCGACATCTGCTCCATACCTGCTGCATAATCACGCACTTCTTGTGTTATCTTCATTGAGCAGAATTTAGGTCCACACATAGAGCAGAAGTGAGCGACTTTCCCCGATGCTTGAGGTAAGGTTTCATCGTGATATTGACGGGCAGTTTCAGGATCAAGTGCTAGATTAAATTGATCTTCCCATCGAAACTCAAAACGGGCTTTAGACATGGCGTTATCACGAATTTGCGCGCCGGGATGTCCTTTGGCAAGATCAGCAGCATGGGCGGCGATTTTATAAGTAATAAGACCTTGTTTCACATCTTCTTTATTGGGGAGTCCGAGATGCTCTTTCGGAGTGACATAACAGAGCATGGCACAGCCAAACCAGCCAATCATTGCAGCGCCAATACCGGAAGTAAAATGATCGTAGCCCGGTGCTATATCAGTTGTTAGAGGGCCTAATGTATAGAAGGGGGCTTCATGACAATGCTCTAGTTCTTCCGTCATATTGCGACGTATCATCTGCATTGGTACATGACCTGGGCCTTCAATCATGACTTGTACATCATATTCCCAAGCAATCTTTGTTAATTCACCCAAGGTATGTAATTCAGCGAACTGTGCTTCATCGTTAGCATCTTGGATAGAGCCAGGTCTTAGACCATCACCTAATGATAATGAAACATCATAAGCGGTGCAGATTTCGCAAATCTCTCGGAAGTGGGTATAGAGGAAATTTTCTTTATGGTGTGATAAACACCACTTCGCCATAATTGAACCACCACGAGAGACAATACCCGTTAAACGTTTTGCGGTCATAGGAACATAGCGTAATAGGACACCTGCATGGATAGTGAAATAATCCACCCCTTGTTCCGCTTGTTCTAATAAAGTATCACGGAACATTTCCCAAGTGAGATCTTCTGCAATACCGTTAACTTTTTCGAGAGCTTGATAAATAGGAACAGTACCAATAGGGACTGGGCTATTACGGATGATCCATTCACGTGTTTCGTGGATATAACGTCCAGTTGACAGATCCATCACGGTATCGGCCCCCCAACGTGTTGACCAAATCAGTTTTTCTACTTCTTCTTCGATAGATGAGGTAACCGAAGAGTTGCCGATATTAGCATTCACCTTAACTAAGAAATTACGGCCAATAATCATCGGCTCAGATTCTGGGTGATTGATATTGGCAGGAATAATGGCACGACCAGCAGCAACTTCTTGGCGTACAAACTCAGGCGTAATATTGTCAGGTAAATGTGCACCAAAGCTAAATCCGGCATGTTGTTGGCGTAATACTTCGCTACGAATACGTTCTCGCCCCATATTTTCTCGAATGGCAATAAATTCCATTTCTGGCGTAATAATACCTTTGCGAGCGTAATGTAATTGCGTCACTCTCTTATTATTTAGCGCTTTTCTAGGGCTGGGTTTTAACGGAAAGCGTAGATGTTCTAATCCTGCATCAGTAAGGCGTTGTTGAGTGAAATCAGAACTTAAGTGTGAAAGAGGTTCGGTATCATTACGCGCATCAATCCATGGTTGGCGAATTTTTTTTAAGCCAAGATTAACGTCAAGTTGAGAAGTTGGATCACCATAAGGCCCTGAAGTGTCATAGACTGGAATAGGTTCATTCTCTTCAAAAATAGGATCTTCTTTTGAGCCACCGATCAGGGTCTTATCAAGTTGGATCTCACGCATTGGCACTTGAATATCTGAACGAGTACCAGTGATATAAATACGTTTTGAATTGGGAAAATTAATACCTTGAATAGTGCTAATAAAGGATTGCGCTGCATCGCGTTGTTCTTTACGTGGGCGCTGTTTATTCGCAGTGGGCGAAACATCTTTAATAGAGATAGTTTGATTTTTGGACATAGCATTTCCTAATAAATATCAATCAAGCACAAGGCTTGTCGGGTGAATATTGAGAAAAATGCTTGTCTGGAGGTCGCAGGGAGTATCGACAGATAAGAGTGTAAAAAATAGACACAATGAAGCTATCTAAAGGTCGAATGACTCTTGTTCCCTTCGCGGGTATTAGCCCGATCAGGTTCCGCGGATCCCGAATTAACGGTCTCAGCCTGTGTTAAAAATAGCCTTATAAACACTAGGCACTCCGACAAGAATGCCCACAGTATATTAAAGATCTTAAAAACTACAAGCCCGATAATGATTATTTATTTAACTGCCAGTAGCACTGTTGCCATTCTTTTTCTGTTGCTATTTGGCTTAATCTTTCATCGGCGTTAATGGTGATAACCTCATTTGCTTGATAGCATAAAGGGAGATCGTTGGCTGAGTCAGTATAGAAATAAATATAAGAATCCTTAATGTTGTTTTGTTCTTTCCACTGATTGAGTCGAGTGACTTTACCCTCTCTAAAGGTAGGAATACCCTCAATATGGCCTGTATAATGATTATTTTTTATCTGCATATCAATGCCCATAGAAATATCAGCATTAAGTTGTTTTGCAATCGCATGTACCAGAAAAGACATAGTTGCAGAGATAATGATAACGGGGATATTTTGTTGTCGGTATAGGTTTATAGTATTAATGCCTTGAGGATAGAGCAATGGCTTGATTATGGTATGAGTAAAATCAGTAACCCATTGATTTATTTCTTCAATATTATGCTGATTAAAATAAGATAAATGTTGGTGTAAGTACTTATTTATATTGAGCCTTTCTGCGTAATAGTCAGCGATCATTTGTTTATCTAAAGCTAAAAAAGCAGGATCAGTGACTCTCTTTTTCTCCCACAAGTAATTTGTCCATAAACAGCTAGAATCTCCGGCTAACAGTGTTTCATCTAAATCAAAAATAGCGATCTTATGTTTCGTTATGTTTGTCATTCGAGTGAACCTTATTTATAAATACAATTTATATTTTTACCATGGAGGTATAGATGAATTTTGGCGTAGCGACATAATTCATTGAGCGGCTCTTGTGAAAGAGAGTATCCTCTATTGTATATCATTAACTAAGATAGAATTATTACTATGCATTTATATACGCTAACAGGTGGTGAAAAAGGCTGGTGGACAGTCAGCCTAGGCGGCCGAGTTTGGTTACCCAAAGGTGAACTTCCATTTGGTTTAGCAACAGATTGGGGACTTGTGGGTAAACAAGCCAAAATTGTTGGGGAATGGCAAGGAGAAAATGTCTGGCTGATTTATGACAAAATGGAAAGCGATATGTGTTCACCAAGGCTTATCGCATCTCAAGATGAAAAGTTATTTAAATTAGTCGGTCGTGGTGTTCAACTTGCTGAATTTTATCGTTCTCATCGGTTTTGTGGCTATTGTGGGGCTAAAATGCGCCATAGTGAGAGTGAATGGGCATGTTTATGTGATAACTGTCATGAGCGTTATTACCCACAAATAGCACCTTGTATTATTGTTGGTATTCGTAATAAAGATAAAATTCTATTAGCACACCATGTTAGGCATAAACATTCACCACTCTACACCGTTTTAGCTGGTTTTGTTGAAGTAGGGGAAAGCTTAGAAGATGCGGTAGCTCGCGAAGTTTTTGAAGAAAGTCATATTCATATTCGCAATATTCGTTATGTTTCTTCACAACCATGGCCTTTCCCTCATTCTCTTATGATGGGTTTTCTTGCCGATTATGCAGGGGGAGAGTTACGACATGATCCTTCGGAATTAATCAGTGCAGCATGGTATCGCTATGATGAGTTACCACAAATACCACCTTCTGATACTATTGCGCGACGTTTAATAGAAGATACGATAGCGAATATTAGACAAGATGAAGAAAATAGCTAAATAAAGGTGTTGCCTGCCAACTGTTATTTTTCCAACATGTTACACTACACGCTATTTTGCGGCCCTATTACTATTAATGGAGTTAGACATGAGTGAGTTGAAAAACGACCGCTATTTACGTGCGCTGTTGCGCCAACCTGTTGATGTCACCCCTGTTTGGATGATGCGTCAGGCAGGCAGATACCTTCCTGAATACAAGGAAACACGAGCACAGGCGGGAGACTTCATCTCATTGTGCAAAAATACCGAATTGGCATGCGAAGTTACCTTACAGCCTTTAAGACGTTTTCCTTTAGATGCCGCTATCCTATTTTCTGATATTTTAACTATCCCTGATGCGATGGGATTAGGTCTGTATTTTGAAACAGGGGAAGGTCCTCGTTTTAAAACACCGATAAATAGCCTTGATGATATAAAAAAATTACCTATTCCCGATCCGGAAGATGAATTAGGTTATGTCATGAATGCGGTACGTGCAATTCGTCATGCATTGCAAGGTAATGTGCCATTAATTGGTTTTTCAGGTAGTCCATGGACACTAGCTACTTATATGATTGAAGGTGGAAGTAGTAAGGCGTTCACAAAAATTAAAAAAATGATGTATAGCGAGCCACAAGCTCTGCATCTATTACTGGATAAACTGGCGGATAGCGTTATCCTTTATTTGAATGCTCAGATTAAAGCAGGGGCACAATCCATCATGATCTTCGATACATGGGGAGGTGTGCTAACAGGACGCGATTATCAATTGTTCTCATTACAATACATGCATAAGATTGTTGATGGTCTTATTCGTGAGAATGAGGGCAGAAAAGTTCCGGTCACCTTATTTACTAAAGGTGGTGGGCGTTGGTTAGAAGCGATGGCAGCCACAGGTTGTGATGCATTAGGACTTGATTGGACGATTGATATCGAAGATGCTCGCCGTCGAGTCGGTGATAAGGTTGCCTTACAAGGTAATATGGATCCTTCTATGTTGTATGCGCCACCAGCAAGAATAGAACAAGAAGTCGCTACGATTTTAGCTGGCTTTGGCAAAGGTACTGGTCATGTCTTTAATCTTGGGCACGGTATTCATCAAGATGTTCCACCAGCGCATGCTGGAGCATTTATTGATGCGGTTCACCGTCTATCGAAGCCTTATCATCAGGATAATGATTAATACTCAGCAATTACGTCAAGAGCAGACAGAGAAAGCTCAACAGATTATCTTAACCGACCAATTTATGGCACCAACTTATATTGCAGGTGCCGATGTCGGATTTGAAAATAGCGGTGCGGTCACTCGTGCCGCTATTGTTGTTATGCATTATCCCTCCTTTGAAATTGTTGAATATCAAATAGCCCGTATTGCAACATTACTACCTTATATTCCCGGACTCCTTTCATTCCGTGAGTGTCCTGCGTTATTAAAAGCTTGGCAGGGCATCAAGCAAAAACCGCAACTTGTTTTTGTTGATGGTCAAGGGATCGCACATCCTAGACGGTTAGGGGTGGCAAGTCATTTTGGACTCTTAGCCGATATTCCAACCATCGGTGTGGCAAAAAGTCGTTTATGTGGTGATGATAAAAAATTAGACGACGATGTAGGAAGTACGGAAAAATTAATGGATAAGGATGAGCAGTTAGGTTGGATTTATCGTAGTAAAAAAAGATGTAAACCTTTATATATTTCTCCAGGCTATAAAGTGAGTATGGAGAGTGCATTAGCGTGGGTAAAACGCTGTATAAATGGATATCGATTACCTGAACCGACTCGTTGGGCCGATGGTATTGCCTCAAATAGGCGATTATTTGAGCAATTGAATAAGAATAAGCTCTAAATCGGCGGTAAATATGTGGATATTTTCAATTTTCAGGTAAACTGCGGCTAAGTTAAGAAAATGAGTAATCACTAATGTTGAAGAACCCAATCCATTTACGTTTAGAAAAGCTTGAAAGTTGGCAACACTTAACGTTTATGGCGTGCCTGTGTGAGAGAATGTATCCAAATTATCAGGTATTTTGTCGCGAAACAGGATTTACTGATCCAACCCTGTATCGTCGTATTCTCGATCTAGTTTGGGAAACTTTAACGGTAAAAGATGCGAAGGTGAATTTTGATTCTCAATTAGAGAAATTAGAAGAAGCTATTCCTGATGCATCTCAGTTTGATATTTATGGTGTCTATCCTGCAATCGACGCCTGTGTGGCACTGAGTGAGCTTATTCATTCTCGTTTAAGTGGTGAGTCACTCAGTCATGCTATTGAAGTGAGCAAAATTTCGGTTGGAACTGTTGCTACACTTGAAATGACACAAGCAGAAAGAGAAATGTCTGAAGAAGAATTAAAATCTCTTGCTGCGGTCACTGAAGAGTTCGATATTCAATGGGAAATTTATCGCCTACTTGTTGAGTGCGAAGAAAGAGATATTGAACTAATAAAAGGTCTGCGTACAGACCTGCGCGAATCTGGAATGAGCAATATCGGTATAGAATTAACGCACTAAATCAGAAAAACGTGATTTAGTGCTTGAAAAGCGACGTTTAAAGACTTCACATTACCCCCGTGTATGTTCTACATTGGGTACGAAAAGAAGTGGCTCAGGTGTTTTGCTTAACTGACTCTCTAAAAAAGATGAATTAAGTTTTTTCACCAGATGTTTTTCAAACGATAAAACATACTTTAAGGACTATTTTATGAACAAAGCTGAATTAACCGAATCAGTTGCTGAAAAAGCGGATCTGACAAAAACTCAGGCAAAAGCTGCTATTGAAGCGTTTATCGACTCAGTAACAGGTGCTCTGAAAGAAGGTGATTCTGTCCAGTTAGTTGGTTTCGGTACATTCAAAGTGAATCACCGTGCAGAGCGTACTGGTCGTAACCCTCAAACTGGCAAAGAAATTAAAATTGCAGCAGCTAACGTTCCTGCATTTACTGCCGGTAAAGCACTGAAAGACGCAGTAAAATAATTCCTTTGAACGGAATGAACAATAGAGGGGGAGTTGCTCCCCTTTTGTTGAGACGACAGGGGCTGTTAGCAATAGGGTTCTCTTTTTTGCTCAGCGCCTGCTCTTCTTCTCCACAACTACCCGAATTTTCTGCAACGGGCTATATTGCAGATGAAGGGGTTGTGCGGCTTTGGCGTTTAAATAACAAAACATCAGAGCCTCAAGTGATTATGAGTGTCTATAGCTTTTATCAAAAGCCTGAAACTGTTGTCACTTTTTATGAGTACCGCCAAAATAGATTATGGCAAATTCGCAGTGAAATCGTTAATCCCTCCCATCCTTCCTCTTGGCATTTACGTTTAAATAAACGTGGCGAAGTTATCTTTATGCAACAAGAGTATCAAGGACAAAAGCGCCCATTAACAGAAGATGAACGTTTAAAAATGGTATTTGCAGCCAGTCGAGAACGAGAGATCAGTAAGGCATTGGCAATAGGTCAGGTAAAGCTAGTTCAAGGAACCTGGTATCAAGATACATTGACAACATGTGCGGGTGAAAAAGTGAATGTATCATTTGAAGCACCAGAACAACGTTGGCTAAAACGTAGAACACAGCATCTAACTCGTCCCGCTTATGTTGCTTGGTTGGATTCCCCCGAAGGTAACCAGTTGTTAATGGTTGCAGAACACGATTTTTGTAAATGGGAACCAACAAAAGAGAGTTTGTGATCACTCCCTTTTGCTGTTTTAACTTACTTTTTTAAACGCGCAATGGCACGATAGCCGATATCATGGCGATAGAAACAGCCATACCAGTGAATACTGTTGGCTAAAGCATAGGCATTCTTTTGAGCTTGTTCGATATTTTCCCCTAAAGCAGTTGCACATAATACTCGGCCTCCTGCTGTAACAACTTCACCTTGAGCCGTTAATTTTGTTCCTGCTTGAAATACCTTAGCTGTTGAAGAAGATGTTGCTGTTAGTCCCTCAATAATATCATTTTGGCGGTAGTTATCAGGATAGCCACCGGCGGCCATTACAACACCTAAAGCGGGGCGGGGATCCCAAATGGAGTCTTTACCTGCTAGTTCGCCTTTTGCACCCGCTAAACAGAGATCAACTAAGTCTGATTGCATGCGCATCATAATAGGTTGCGTTTCCGGATCGCCAAAACGGCAGTTAAACTCAATGACTTTGGCAATACCTTGCTTATCAATCATTAAGCCTGCATAAAGAAAACCTTGATAGCGATGTCCTTCGGCAGCCATGCCTTTGACAGTTGGATAAATGATGTTATCCATGACTTGCTGGTGGATTTCAGGAGTAACAACCGGTGCAGGAGAATAAGCCCCCATTCCGCCGGTGTTTGGGCCTGAGTCACCATCACCGACGCGCTTATGATCTTGACTTGTTGCCATCGGAAGTACATTTTCACCATCCACCATGACAATAAAACTGGCTTCTTCTCCATCAAGAAATTCTTCAATAACAATACGGTGTCCTGCATCACCAAAGGCATTACCTGCTAACATATCTTTTATCGCATTTTCTGCTTCGGTATGTGTCATGGCAACAATGACACCTTTACCCGCAGCTAGGCCATCCGCTTTAATCACAATAGGTGTGCCAACTTTATGGAGATATTCAAGTGCAGGCGCTATTTCAGTAAAGTTTTGATAAGCTGCCGTTGGGATATGATGGCGGGCTAAAAAATCTTTTGTAAATGCTTTCGAACCTTCTAGTTGTGCCGCACCTTTGGTGGGGCCAAAAATCATCAGTCCCGCTTGTTTGAACGCATCTACTACACCAATTACCAATGGTGCCTCAGGCCCCACAATGGTTAAATCAATGTGATTTTGCTGGGCAAATGCAACTAATGCGGCAATATCAGTGGCACTAATATCAACGTTTTGTACGCCATGTTCTAATGCTGTTCCTGCATTACCGGGGGCAACAAACACTTGGGTTGCTAAAGGCGATTGCGCTGCTTTCCAAGCTAGTGCATGTTCACGACCACCATTACCAATAATTAAAATTTTCATAGCAATCCCTTATTAATGGCGAAAATGACGCATGTTAGTAAAAATCATCGCGATATTGTGTTCATTAGCTGCTGCAATTACTTCATCATCACGAATAGAACCACCTGGCTGAATAACACAAGTTACACCGGCCATAGCTGCCGCATCAATACCATCTCTAAAGGGAAAGAATGCATCAGATGCCATGGCGCAACCTGCCACTTCTAAACCTTCATCAGCCGCTTTAATCCCTGCTATTTTAGCAGAATAGACTCGGCTCATTTGGCCCGCACCAATGCCAATCGTCATGTCATTTTTGGCATACACAATTGCGTTGGATTTCACAAATTTTGCAACTTTCCAGCAAAATAGCGCATCTTTCCATTCTCGTTCACTAGGCTGGCGTTGCGTGACAACCCTTAGGTTTTCTTCTTTAACCATACCTAAATCACGATCTTGTACTAATAAGCCTCCGTTAACCCGTTTGAAATCAAGTGCAGGTTTAGCTTCTTGCCATTCACCACAGGCTAATACACGAACATTAGGTTTGGTTGCTAAAATAGGTAGAGCATCTTCATTAATAGAAGGCGCGATAATGACTTCGACAAATTGACGCTCTATAACGGCACTTGCTGTTTTTGCATCTAAGCTTCTATTGAAAGCGATAATACCGCCAAATGCAGAAGTTGGATCAGTTTTAAATGCATTGTCATATGCTTGTGTGAGAGTGTCCGCAATAGCAACGCCACAAGGGTTTGCATGTTTCACGATAACACAAGCTGGTTCGGAAAATGATTTCACGCATTCCAATGCAGCATCAGTATCGGCAATATTGTTATAAGAGAGTGCCTTACCTTGTAATTGATTTGCTGTTGCGATAGAGGCTTCTTCAATATTCTCTTCTATATAGAAAGCCGCTTGCTGATGAGCATTCTCACCATAACGCATATCTTGTTTCTTTATATAGTTAAGATTTAAGGTACGAGGGAAGGTTCCTGATGGTTGTGAAGTATCACCATAATAAGGTGCAACTTTTTGGCCAAAGTAGTTCGCAATCATACTGTCATAAGCTGCGGTATGCTCAAAGGCTTTAATGGCTAAATCAAAACGTGTATCTAAAGTCAGACTGTTTTGGTGATTGTCCATTTCTTCAATCACTTTTTCATAGTCATTGCTATTAACCACAATGGTGACGTCTTTATGGTTCTTTGCTGCGGAACGAACCATGGTAGGACCACCAATATCAATATTCTCAACAGCATCTGCTAATGAGCAATCGGGATGGGCTACTGTTTTAGCGAAGGGATAAAGATTGACAACAACCATGTCGATAGGACGAATATCATGTTCCTCCATAATGGTATCATCTTGTCCACGACGTCCTAAAATACCACCATGTACTTTAGGGTGAAGTGTTTTTACACGACCATCCATCATTTCTGGAAAACCGGTGTAGTCAGAGACTTCTATAACGGGTAAGCCAGCTTCTGCTAATAGACGCGCTGTCCCTCCTGTTGATAAAAGTTCTACATTTCTTTCTACAAGCGCTTTCGCAAATTCTAAAATACCTGCTTTATCAGACACACTTAAAAGAGCACGGCGGATAGGACGAAGGTGTTGCATGAGTTTTATCCCTTGGGTTTTTGTATAACAGTAGTCATTGTGATGAAAAGTCACGTTGATACAGTGAAATTGTGTTTGCACCACTAACATTTCAGAAGATGAAGACAAAATCAATCTCACTCATTTGGGTATTATAATAACGCAAACGTTTGCGTTTGACATGCTAAATTTGTGGGAAAAGATGGCTTGTGGATAAAATTGTTGATAACTGCGTATAACTAAGGGTTTTGCTGTGGAATTAAGCAAACGAATTTTTTTCTTAAAAAAACTATTGCCAGCCTCAGAAAACTCCCTATAATGCGTCCTCGTTGTCACGGCACAGGGCGCTAAGCGAACTGGCTGAGAGAACAAAATAAAAAGTGAAAAGCCTAATAAATTAGCGCTTGACACTGAATGAGGAAGATGTAGAATGCACCTCCTCGCAACAACGCAGAAGACCGGAAACGGCAGCGACAGTTGCACTGCTCTTTAACAAATTATCAGACAATCTGTGTGGGCACTCGCAGAGACGATATCTTCTAAAAAATTAGATGTATCAAGTCTTGAAGAGTGACTAACAAGTTAATTCATATAATGAATAAGCTAAGTTTTCGATTTCTTTGAGCATCAAACACTTTTAATTGAAGAGTTTGATCATGGCTCAGATTGAACGCTGGCGGCAGGCCTAACACATGCAAGTCGAGCGGTAACAGGAGAAAGCTTGCTTTCTTGCTGACGAGCGGCGGACGGGTGAGTAATGTATGGGGATCTGCCCGATAGAGGGGGATAACTACTGGAAACGGTGGCTAATACCGCATAATGTCTACGGACCAAAGCAGGGGCTCTTCGGACCTTGCACTATCGGATGAACCCATATGGGATTAGCTAGTAGGTGGGGTAAAGGCTCACCTAGGCGACGATCTCTAGCTGGTCTGAGAGGATGATCAGCCACACTGGGACTGAGACACGGCCCAGACTCCTACGGGAGGCAGCAGTGGGGAATATTGCACAATGGGCGCAAGCCTGATGCAGCCATGCCGCGTGTATGAAGAAGGCCTTAGGGTTGTAAAGTACTTTCAGCGGGGAGGAAGGTGATAAGGTTAATACCCTTGTCAATTGACGTTACCCGCAGAAGAAGCACCGGCTAACTCCGTGCCAGCAGCCGCGGTAATACGGAGGGTGCAAGCGTTAATCGGAATTACTGGGCGTAAAGCGCACGCAGGCGGTCAATTAAGTCAGATGTGAAAGCCCCGAGCTTAACTTGGGAATTGCATCTGAAACTGGTTGGCTAGAGTCTTGTAGAGGGGGGTAGAATTCCATGTGTAGCGGTGAAATGCGTAGAGATGTGGAGGAATACCGGTGGCGAAGGCGGCCCCCTGGACAAAGACTGACGCTCAGGTGCGAAAGCGTGGGGAGCAAACAGGATTAGATACCCTGGTAGTCCACGCTGTAAACGATGTCGATTTAGAGGTTGTGGTCTTGAACCGTGGCTTCTGGAGCTAACGCGTTAAATCGACCGCCTGGGGAGTACGGCCGCAAGGTTAAAACTCAAATGAATTGACGGGGGCCCGCACAAGCGGTGGAGCATGTGGTTTAATTCGATGCAACGCGAAGAACCTTACCTACTCTTGACATCCAGCGAATCCTTTAGAGATAGAGGAGTGCCTTCGGGAACGCTGAGACAGGTGCTGCATGGCTGTCGTCAGCTCGTGTTGTGAAATGTTGGGTTAAGTCCCGCAACGAGCGCAACCCTTATCCTTTGTTGCCAGCACGTAATGGTGGGAACTCAAAGGAGACTGCCGGTGATAAACCGGAGGAAGGTGGGGATGACGTCAAGTCATCATGGCCCTTACGAGTAGGGCTACACACGTGCTACAATGGCAGATACAAAGAGAAGCGACCTCGCGAGAGCAAGCGGAACTCATAAAGTCTGTCGTAGTCCGGATTGGAGTCTGCAACTCGACTCCATGAAGTCGGAATCGCTAGTAATCGTAGATCAGAATGCTACGGTGAATACGTTCCCGGGCCTTGTACACACCGCCCGTCACACCATGGGAGTGGGTTGCAAAAGAAGTAGGTAGCTTAACCTTCGGGAGGGCGCTTACCACTTTGTGATTCATGACTGGGGTGAAGTCGTAACAAGGTAACCGTAGGGGAACCTGCGGTTGGATCACCTCCTTACCTAAGAGATACGTGTTATGTGAAGTGCTCACACAGATTGTCTGATGAAGAACGAGCAGAGATACCGGTATAGGCTTGTAGCTCAGGTGGTTAGAGCGCACCCCTGATAAGGGTGAGGTCGGTGGTTCAAGTCCACTCAGGCCTACCACTTTTCCTTTATGCTGTGTTGTGAAGCAACTCGTTTACATTAAGTAAACTTCGTTACTCCACGCCTTGCCTAAAGAAAAAGCTTCTTATTATAAGAAGAAAAAGGAGTGGTTATACGGGTATTAAAACATTATGGGGCTATAGCTCAGCTGGGAGAGCGCCTGCCTTGCACGCAGGAGGTCAGCGGTTCGATCCCGCTTAGCTCCACCATAATCTCTTGGATATAAAACAATGATTCAGAGTATATTAGGAATAGTATACTGCGAATTATTATGCTCTTTAACAATCTGGAACAAGCTGAAAAATTGAAAACAAATCAATATATCACCGAGGTATATTGATGAGTCTCTCAAAATCTCAAACTTTGAATGTGTTTTGACATCAAAGTGGGATGAGCGAGCAATTTACAGTTCGAGGCGGACAGCGCACAGCAAGCGCAGCATACTTAAGTATGTGAGCATTGCGAGCACTGCCCAACGAAGAAATGTAATCTGCGCAGCCATCACCACCCAGATAGTCTTTGAAAGAGACACTTTCGGGTTGTGAGGTTAAGCGAATAAGCGTACACGGTGGATGCCTAGGCAATCAGAGGCGATGAAGGACGTGCTAATCTGCGAAAAGCGTCGGTAAGGTGATATGAACCGTTATACCCGACGATATCCGAATGGGGAAACCCAGTATCCAATGGATACTATCATTAACTGAATCCATAGGTTAATGAGGCGAACCGGGAGAACTGAAACATCTCAGTACCCCGAGGAAAAGAAATCAACCGAGATTCCCCTAGTAGCGGCGAGCGAACGGGGAGCAGCCCAGAGTCTTAATCAATAGCAGTGTCAGGAGAACGGTCTGGAAAGTCCGGCAGTAAAGGGTGATAGCCCCGTATCTGAAGATGCTGTTATTGTGAACTCGACGAGTAGGGCGGGACACGTGTTATCCTGTCTGAATATGGGGGGACCATCCTCCAAGGCTAAATACTCCTGATTGACCGATAGTGAACCAGTACCGTGAGGGAAAGGCGAAAAGAACCCCGGCGAGGGGAGTGAAAAAGAACCTGAAACCGTGTACGTACAAGCAGTAGGAGCCTCTTTATGGGGTGACTGCGTACCTTTTGTATAATGGGTCAGCGACTTATATTCTGTAGCAAGGTTAACCGCATAGGGGAGCCGTAGGGAAACCGAGTCTTAACTGGGCGAATGAGTTGCAGGGTATAGACCCGAAACCCGGTGATCTATCCATGGGCAGGTTGAAGGTTGGGTAACACTAACTGGAGGACCGAACCGACTAATGTTGAAAAATTAGCGGATGACTTGTGGATGGGGGTGAAAGGCCAATCAAACCGGGAGATAGCTGGTTCTCCCCGAAAGCTATTTAGGTAGCGCCTCGTGAACTCATCTTCGGGGGTAGAGCACTGTTTCGACTAGGGGGTCATCCCGACTTACCAACTCGATGCAAACTGCGAATACCGAAGAATGTTATCACGGGAGACACACGGCGGGTGCTAACGTCCGTCGTGAAGAGGGAAACAACCCAGACCGCCAGCTAAGGTCCCAAAGTCATGGTTAAGTGGGAAACGAAGTGGGAAGGCTCAGACAGCCAGGATGTTGGCTTAGAAGCAGCCATCATTTAAAGAAAGCGTAATAGCTCACTGGTCGAGTCGGCCCGCGCGGAAGATGTAACGGGGCTAAACCATGCACCGAAGCTGCGGCAGCGACACATAGTGTTGTTGGGTAGGGGAGCGTTCTGTAAGCCTGCGAAGGTGTACTGTGAGGTATGCTGGAGGTATCAGAAGTGCGAATGCTGACATAAGTAACGATAATGCGGGTGAAAAACCCGCACGCCGGAAGACCAAGGGTTCCTGTCCAACGTTAATCGGGGCAGGGTGAGTCGACCCCTAAGGCGAGGCTGAAAAGCGTAGTCGATGGGAAACGGGTTAATATTCCCGTACTGGTGGTAACTGCGATGGGGGAACGGAGAAGGCTAGGTTGTCCGGGCGACGGTCGTCCCGGTTCAAGCAGGTAGGCAGAGTGATTAGGCAAATCCGGTCACTTAATGCTGAGATGTGATGACGAACCACTAAGGTGGTGAAGCAATTGATGCCCCGCTTCCAGGAAAAGCCTCTAAGCTTCAGGTTACCAACAATCGTACCCCAAACCGACACAGGTGGTCAGGTAGAGAATACTCAGGCGCTTGAGAGAACTCGGGTGAAGGAACTAGGCAAAATGGTGCCGTAACTTCGGGAGAAGGCACGCTGGCGGTAGGTAAAGTCCCTCGCGGACGGCGCTGAAGCCAGTCGAAGATACCAGCTGGCTGCAACTGTTTATTAAAAACACAGCACTGTGCAAACACGAAAGTGGACGTATACGGTGTGACGCCTGCCCGGTGCTGGAAGGTTAATTGATGGGGTCAGCCGCAAGGCGAAGCTCCTGATCGAAGCCCCAGTAAACGGCGGCCGTAACTATAACGGTCCTAAGGTAGCGAAATTCCTTGTCGGGTAAGTTCCGACCTGCACGAATGGCGTAATGATGGCCAGGCTGTCTCCACCCGAGACTCAGTGAAATTGAACTCGCTGTGAAGATGCAGTGTACCCGCGGCAAGACGGAAAGACCCCGTGAACCTTTACTATAGCTTGACACTGAACATTGAGCCTTGATGTGTAGGATAGGTGGGAGGCTTTGAAGTGTGGACGCCAGTCTGCATGGAGCCAACCTTGAAATACCACCCTTTAACGTTTGATGTTCTAACCTAGGCCCATAAACTGGGTCGGGGACCGTGTCTGGTGGGTAGTTTGACTGGGGCGGTCTCCTCCTAAAGAGTAACGGAGGAGCACGAAGGTTGGCTAAGCATGGTCGGACATCATGCGGTTAGTGCAAAGGCATAAGCCAGCTTGACTGCGAGAGTGACGGCTCGAGCAGGTACGAAAGTAGGTCTTAGTGATCCGGTGGTTCTGAATGGAAGGGCCATCGCTCAACGGATAAAAGGTACTCCGGGGATAACAGGCTGATACCGCCCAAGAGTTCATATCGACGGCGGTGTTTGGCACCTCGATGTCGGCTCATCACATCCTGGGGCTGAAGTAGGTCCCAAGGGTATGGCTGTTCGCCATTTAAAGTGGTACGCGAGCTGGGTTTAGAACGTCGTGAGACAGTTCGGTCCCTATCTGCCGTGGGCGTTGGAAGATTGAGAGGGGTTGCTCCTAGTACGAGAGGACCGGAGTGAACGCACCACTGGTGTTCGGGTTGTCATGCCAATGGCATTGCCCGGTAGCTAAGTGCGGAAGAGATAACCGCTGAAAGCATCTAAGCGGGAAACTTGCCTCGAGATGAGTCTTCCCTGTCACTTTAAGTGACCTAAAGGAACGTTTAAGACTAAGACGTTGATAGGCTGGGTGTGTAAGCGTAGCGATACGTTGAGCTAACCAGTACTAATGAACCGTGAGGCTTAACCTGACAACACCGAAAGTGTTTTGTCAGAGAGACGAAACGATAAAGTCAGCTTGTTTAAGATTGAATTACTGGCGACTTACCGAAAGGAAAGAAGCGAGTGATTAAAACAGAATTTGCTTGGCGGCCATAGCGCGGTGGTCCCACCTGATCCCATGCCGAACTCAGAAGTGAAACGCCGTAGCGCCGATGGTAGTGTGGGGTCTCCCCATGTGAGAGTAGGGAACTGCCAAGCATTAAATAAGACGAGAAAGCCAACCCAATGGGTTGGCTTTTTTGCGTTTAGAAGATCGTATTTTACCTTGAGTCATGCTAACACTTTTTTATAGTTAAGTATCAATTTCAATAAGAGAGCAACTAAGTAATATTTTTACTCCATCGAGTAAACTGCTCTATACCAAGAGCCATTAATATATGGCAGAACCATGCACTATAGTTTTCAGGATGTTTTTCTACATCATGATAAAGCTCGTTTAATGAAATCCAACGATGATCCATAACTTCATCGGGATGACACTGTGGTGTTTTATCACTAAAGCCTAAAAAAAGATGATCAAACTCATGCTCAATAAGATCATCCGTGACTTTCTCATTATATAAAATCGTACCAATAGGTTGCATATCACACTGCATACCTAATTCTTCATTTAAACGCCGATGTATTGCTTGTGATAGAGGTTCATTGGGTAAAGGATGGCTACAACAAGTATTCGCCCATAGACCACCAGAGTGATATTTAGTCAGTGCTCGTTGCTGGATCAACATTTGTTGCTTAGAATTGAAAATAAATAATGAAAAGGCTCTATGTAAGGCACCAGCAATATGTGCCTCCAGCTTGGGCATGGTTCCTAGCTCATTGTCATTTTTATCAACGAGGATCACGGCGTCTTTCACAAAAATCACCTTGGTAAAAATAAAAGAGAGTTATAACGCGAATATACCATGCATGTATATCAAATAATGGTTAATTGTGTTGTTCCTTTAATGGTATTAGTGGGTAACGCTACTGATAACATCATAATATAGTTGTTTAGTTTTCTAGGTTTAATTGAAGTTTTAAGGGAAATTATCTTCTTTACGATAAGCTATCTTGCCATTCTATAAAATTTATTATTTTATTAACATGTTGTTTTCTTTAAACTAAATAGAATATATTGATAATATCTATTACAGAGTTTACTAGATTCGAATTCTGATGAGGGGTAAGATAAATGTTAATTCTGCTACTTACTGTAGCAAAATCTAAATAAAGGAATTTAGTTATGTCTTCTATATTACCTCGCTCTGTAACATCCCCTAAAAAATTCTTTATTGGTAGTCAATTACTTGCTTCTGTTGGTAATTATATGAAAGATTTCGGAGATAATGCTTTTATTATCAGCGATGAATTTTTCCTAGAAAAAGTAAATAAAGAAGCTTTGTCGTCAATTAAAGAAAATGGGCTATCTGGTTTCGTTGAAAAATTTAATTACGAATGTACAGAAGCTGAAGTGGATCGCTTGGGTAAAATTGTTGTTGAAAATAAAGCGAATGTTATTATCGGTATCGGTGGCGGTAAAACATTAGACGTATCTAAAGCGGTTGCTTATTATCATCACCTCCCTGTTATTTTATTCCCAACGATTGCTTCTACAGATGCGCCTTGTACGGCTCTTTCTGTTCTTTATAAAGAAAATGGTGAATTTGATAAATACTTATTTTTACCTCAGAACCCTGATATGGTGATTGCGGATACCGCGATTATTGCTTCTGCACCACAACGCTTCTTCTCTGCAGGTGTCGGTGATGCTTTAGCCACTTATTTTGAAGCACGTGCTTGCTATCAAGCTGATGGACTTAATTTAGTTAATCAACGTCCATCACGTACAGGTTTAGGTCTAGCACAATTGTGTTTTGAAATATTGAGTGAAAATATTGATAAAGCAATGGATGCTGTGCGCCATAAAATTACCACACAAGCTTTAGAGCAAACTATTGAAGCGACTATTTATTTAAGTGGTGTGGGGGCTGAAGCAGGTGGTTTAGCAGCCGCTCATGCGGTCAATAATGGTATGTCTGCAGTTGCTTCCTTACATCATGTGCAACATGGTGAAAAAGTGGTATTTGGATTATTAACACAATTAGTGTTAGAAAATGCGCCACAAGAAGAAATTGATGAAGTTATTCGTATTATCAAAGCGGCTGAATTGCCATTAACGCTTGAAGATATGGGAATGAAAGAGTTTATTGAAAGTGAATGGCGTAATGTAGCGAAAATTGCTTGTGCAGAAGGTGATACCATGGGCAATATGCCTATGAAAGTGACTGAAGAAGATGTCTACAACGCAATGATTGCAGCGAATGCATTAGCGCATCGCTATAAATAATCTCAAGTATTTTTTTTGAATATAAAACCCCAAATAAATTGAATTTGGGGTTTTATTTTAATCTAAAGTTGGGTTCATCTGTGCCAGATCAAATGGTGTAATTTGATAAACATAATAATTTAGCCAATTTGCAAAGAGTAAATGGCCATGACTACGCCAAGATACAAGAGGTTTTTTATTAGGATTATTATCGGGAAAATAATTTTCAGGTAGTTGTGGTGCTAATCCAGCTTTAACATCACGATGATATTCGTCAGCTAATGTATTGGGATCGTATTCTGGGTGACCTGTGGCAAAGACAACACGTTTATCTTTAGATGCGAATAGGTAAGCCCCTGCTTGCTCTGATGTTGCTAATATTTCTAAATCTGTATTTTGTTGAATAAACTCAACAGGAAAACCAGCATAACGTGAATGAGGGGCAAAGAATGTTTCATCAAACCCACGAGTCAGTAACGCGAAAGGATCACATGTTGTATGACGATATACCCCAGAAATTTTTTGTTTTAAGGTATATTTAGGTAAGTCATATAAAATATTTAGGCCCGCTTGAGCGGCCCAGCAAATAAAAAGTGTTGAAGTAACATGCTCTTTTGCCCATGTAATGATTTCTTTTATTTCCTCCCAATAAGCCACATCTTCAAATTCAACTAAACCTAATGGTGCTCCCGTTACAATCAAGCCATCAAAATTCTGTTCTTTAATTTGGGCAAAATCACAATAAAAAGTATCAAGATGCTCAACAGGTGTATTTTTGGGAACACGAGAATCAATACGCAATAATTGGATATCAATTTGTAATGGACTATTAGAGAGCAATCGTAGAAATTGATTTTCTGTTTCTATTTTTTTGGGCATCAGATTGAGTAACAGTACTTTTAAAGGACGAATATCTTGAATACTCGCTCTACTTGATGTCATGACAAAGACATTCTCATTGCGTAAACAACTCACTGCGGGTAGTTCGTCTGGTACTCTGATTGGCATCTCAATAACCTCTAAAAAAACATCTAGACATCTAGAAGCCTGAATTTAGCCAATTCAGATCTAAAAGTCGAGGTGTAGATGCTGTATATGAAGAATATTCATATAAGTAAATGTTATAAGCCGAGCTTTATGTGATCTTCGCATGATCTTAGTTTGTTTAATCATTCAACAAACCAAGATCACTCGAGTTATTTTTGAAATAGCCATTTTTATTCAGCCAAAAAACATTGGTGTAATCACATTGTTAAAAAATGTTTAAATAAAAATGGAATTCATTTTTGATTTTTGTAAAAACTGCATTAATCTTAATCAGGTGTGTAAAAGATTTTAGGGGAATGCAGAATGTCACAATCATTAACTACAGAAGCATTAAGCTTCACAAAACCTTTTGGGATAGCTGAAAAAGAGATATTAAATCATGATGTTGAGTCATTTTTGACTAATTTGGTCAGTCAGTTTTCAGAACGTCGTGACACCTTATTAGCAGAAAGAGAAATTTGGAAACAAAAAGTGGATAATGGAATGCTTCCTGATTTTATTTCAGAATCAGATTCCATTATAAACTCAGAATGGAAAGTGAATCCAATTCCTAAAGACTTGCAAGATCGTCGGGTCGAAATTACAGGCCCCGTAGATCGTAAAATGGTGATCAATGCATTAAATGCTAATGTAAAAGTATTTATGGCAGATTTTGAGGATTCACTTGCCCCGACATGGGATAAGGTTATTGATGGCCAAATTAATTTACGTGATGCTGTCAAAGGAACAATTTCCTACACCAATGAACAAGGTAAGTGCTATCAACTAAAAGCATCGCCTGCGGTGTTAATTGCTCGAGTCAGGGGATTACACTTGCCAGAGAAGCATGTGCTATGGCAGGGAAAACCTATTCCTGGGTGCTTGTTTGATTTTGCCTTATATTTTTACCATAACTATAAAACATTACAGGCAAAGGGCAGCGGGCCTTATTTTTACATTCCTAAATTACAAACTTGGCAAGAGGCAAAATGGTGGAGTGATGTTTTTCATTTCACTGAAAAACGCTTCGGTTTAGCCAGCGGAACTATTAAAGCCACAGTATTAATTGAAACTTTACCTGCGGTATTTCAAATGGAAGAGATCTTATTCCATATGAAAGAGCATATTGTGGGCCTTAATTGTGGACGTTGGGATTATATCTTTAGCTATATCAAAACGTTGAAGAATTACCCTGATCGTGTGTTACCGGATAGACAGGGTATTACTATGACTCAACCTTTCTTAAGTGCTTATTCCCGACTACTTATTCAAACTTGTCATAAACGTGGTGCATTTGCGATGGGAGGAATGTCTGCTTTTATCCCCAGTCGCTCTGCGGAGCAAAATGGTGTCATTTTACAAAAGGTATTTGAGGATAAAGAGCTTGAAGCAACTAATGGTCATGATGGTACTTGGATAGCTCACCCTGGATTAGCCGAAACGGTGTTATCTGCGTTTGATGCGGTATTAGGAGAGCGAGCAAACCAACTTGATGTACAACGTCATGAAAAGATCACCGCAGAAATGTTATTGGCCCCTTGTGAAGGTGAAAGAACAGCAACAGGAATGAGAGCGAATATCCGTGTTGCTGTGCAATATATTGAAGCGTGGATCTCAGGTAATGGTTGTGTGCCTATTTATGGGCTAATGGAAGATGCCGCCACGGCAGAGATATCTCGAACCTCTATTTGGCAATGGATCCGTCATCAAAAACCATTATCGGATGGACAGATTGTAACAAAAGCGCTTTTTCGCAACATGTTGAAAGAAGAGCTGGAGGTAATTCGCCAAGAAGTGGGTGATACCCGCTTTGAGCAAGGTCGTTTTAAAGAAGCAGCGACCTTAATGGATAACATTACTACCCAAGATGAATTAGTCGATTTTCTGACTTTACCGGGTTATCAACTTTTAAATTAAAAAAGATACGTCATAACGTATTTATAAACTGCAAATATAAAACATCATCACTACCAGATTTATAGGAGTTATTTTATGTCTATGAGTAGATCAGAGCAGATTGCCCAATTAGAAAAAGAGTGGGAACAACCTCGCTGGAAAGGGATCAAACGTCCTTATAGCGCAGAAGATGTCATTAAATTACGAGGTTCCGTTAACCCTGAACATACCTTAGCAAGACGTGGTGCGCAACGGCTTTGGTCATCATTAAATGGTAAGTCGAAGAAGGGATATGTCAATGCATTAGGTGCTTTAACAGGAGGGCAAGCATTACAGCAAGCTAAAGCGGGATTAGAAGCCATTTATCTATCTGGTTGGCAAGTGGCGGCTGATGCGAATACTGCTGCCAGTATGTACCCTGATCAATCTTTATACCCGGTGGACTCTGTACCCAATGTTGTTCAGCGTATTAATAATACGTTTAGACGAGCTGATCAAATTCAGTGGTCAAATGGTATCGGCCCTCAGCATAAAGATTATATTGATTTTTTCCTTCCTATTGTTGCTGATGCAGAAGCGGGTTTTGGTGGTGTACTTAACGCATTTGAATTAATGAAAGCAATGATTGAGGCGGGTGCAGCAGGCGTTCACTTTGAAGATCAGTTAGCCGCAGTGAAAAAATGCGGTCATATGGGCGGAAAAGTCTTAGTACCTACGCAAGAGGCTGTGCAAAAGCTGGTGGCAGCACGTTTAGCGGCAGATGTTTCGGATGTTCCTACCTTATTGGTTGCCAGAACTGATGCGGATGCGGCCGATCTCTTAACTTCAGATTGCGATCCTTACGATAGTTCATTTTTAACTGGTGAGCGTACCGCTGAAGGTTTTTTCTGTACTCATGCAGGAATTGAGCAAGCCATTAGTCGAGGGCTTGCTTATGCCCCTTATGCCGATTTGGTCTGGTGTGAGACTTCCACGCCAGATCTGAAAATGGCGGCTAAATTTGCCGAAGCGATCCATGATAAATATCCCGGTAAAATGTTAGCGTATAATTGCTCTCCATCTTTTAACTGGAAAAAGAATCTTGACGATAGCACGATCGCCCATTTCCAAGATGAGCTTTCTGCGATGGGGTATAAATTCCAGTTTATCACTTTAGCGGGTATTCATAGTATGTGGTTCAATATGTTCGATTTAGCGCATGATTACGCTAAAGGTGAAGGTATGAAACACTATGTTGAAAAGGTACAAGAAAAAGAATTTGCTGCACTATCGAAAGGCTACACCTTCTCATCTCATCAACAAGAAGTGGGCACCGGCTATTTTGATAAAGTGACGACGATTATTCAAGGTGGTATGTCATCTGTTACGGCATTAACTGGCTCTACTGAAGAGCAACAATTCTAGTCCTTACTGTGATGCACTTTTGTGGTGATAATTCAGGAGCAGGATGCTCCTCTTTTTCATGAGGTCAGTTGATGACAGCTGAAGACTTAGTCGCTCAAACGATCTTACAAGGCTTTGATGCACAATATGGGCGTTTTCTTGAGATAACGTCAGGTGCTCAATATCGTTTTGAGCAAGCAGATTGGCATGGTATTCAATTGGCGATGAAAGAGCGCATCCGCTTATACGATAATCATGTTGGATTAGTTGTGGAACAACTTAGATGTATCCGACATGATATTGATAAAGAAAGTGTTTTCTTACAAAAAGTCAAAGAGCGATACACACAATTATTACCTAACTATCCCCGTTTTGAAATTGCTGAAAGTTTTTTTAATTCAGTCTATTGTCGTCTATTTCATCATCGAGAGCTTAATAAAAAAAACTTATTCGTTTTTTCATCACAACCTGCGTATCGTTTTGCGCAAGCCCCTCGCCCTTTATCAAGAACGTTTGTTATACAAAGTGATTTACCCGCATTATTGCAAGATATTTTATCGCGCCTACCTTTGCGTTTACCGTGGCAAAATAAATCGCGAGATATTCAATTTATTTGCCAAACGCTCTATGCGCAATTTAGCCATGAGGAATTACAAAATGCGGTATTTCACATTGCTAATGAGCTATTTTACCGTAATAAAGCGGCATGGATGATTGGTAAGATAGCGATAAATAATCAATTCATTCCCCTGTTATTACCTATTCATAATATTGAACAGCACTTAGTTATTGATACCTGTTTAACGACAACAGATGAAGCCAGTATTGTATTTGGCTTTGCTCGTTCTTATTTTATGGTTTATGCGCCATTTCCCGCGGCATTAGTAACATGGTTACGGGATATTCTCCCTGAAAAGTCTATTGCTGAGCTCTATATGTCGATTGGTTGTCAGAAACATGGCAAAACTGAATATTACCGTGAATACCTTGCTTTTATGAATTTTTCATCGGAACAATTTATTGAAGCTCCGGGGGTAAAAGGAATGGTGATGCTCGTTTTCACACTGCCTACTTACGATAGAGTGTTTAAAGTGATCAAAGATAGGTTTGCGCCACAAAAAACAATGACTGCAGAGCGTGTCAAAGAGTGCTATCGCTTGGTGAAAGAGCATGATCGTGTTGGGAGAATGGCGGATACGCAAGAGTTTGAGAACTTTGTTATTGATAAAAAGCGGATCAGTAACGACTTAATGGCGATCTTAGAACAGGAGATCCCCAACAAATTAGAAGATCTAGGTGATAAGTTACTGATCAGCCATCTGTATATGGAACGCCGTATGACGCCACTTAATATCTATATGGAGCAGTGTGACGATAAACAGTTAAAAGCCGTGGTTGAAGATTATGGCCAAGCACTTAAAGAGTTGATTGCCGCAAATATTTTTCCTGGTGATATGTTATTTAAGAATTTTGGCGTGACACGTCATCATCGAGTTATTTTTTATGATTATGATGAAATAAGTTATATGACAGATATGAATTTCCGTGCTATTCCTCCCTCTCGCTATCCTGAAGATGAACTGGCCAGTGAGCCTTGGTATAGCGTTGCTGAAAATGATGTTTTTCCTGAAGAGTTTCGTTACTTTTTATGTTGTGATAAGCAAGTATGTCATTATTTTGAAGCTCAACATCGTGATCTTCTTTCACCTGAATACTGGCAACAACAGCAGCAAAGAATTAAACAAGGGTATATTGAAGATGTTTACGCCTATCCACAAAGTAAACGTTTTATTGATAACGATATCTGTTAATAAAACAGAGTAATAAAGATAGATAATCGAATGATATACCTATCTTTATTGGGTAATAATTAAAGCATTAAATTAATGTTGAGCGCCAGCAACAGCTTCTTTTGCTAGCTCAGTAATACGTTGATAATCTCCTGCTTTCACGGCATCACTTGGAACTAACCAAGAGCCACCGATACAAAGTACACTTTCCAGTGCAAGGTAGTTACGGTAGTTTTCAGGCGAAATACCGCCAGTTGGGCAGAAACGTACTTGTGAGAATGGCCCTGCAATTGCTTTTAATGCTTTAACGCCACCATTAGCTTCTGCTGGGAAAAACTTAAATTCATTTAAACCGTAACTCATACCGAGCATTAATTCAGAAACAGTCGAGATACCAGGGATAAGAGGAATAGAGCCTGCTACCGCAGCTTTTAATAGCGCATCGGTTAAGCCTGGGCTAATGGCAAATTGTGCACCCGCTTCTGTGACTTGGGCTAATTGTTGAGGGTTGATCACTGTCCCTGCACCAACAATGGCTTCTGGTACTTCTTTAGCAATACGACGAATAGCTTCAATAGCGCAGTCTGTACGTAGTGTCACTTCTAAAACTTTTACGCCACCGGCGACTAACGCTTTTGCGACAGGTACAGCTTCTTCAATATGATTAATAACAATAACAGGAACAACGGGCCCTGATTTTAGTACAGACTCTGCACTTGTATTCCAATGATTCATCTTTATCTTTCCTAATCAGAAATAATGAAGAGCAAATAAATAGGCTTGCTCCTCATTAGGCAATGAAAACTTTATGTATTAAAAATCAATACAGCAAGCACCTTGTTCAGCACCTGATAAATGGCGACGTAAATTAACGAACAACTCACGACCGCAACCGCTATTGTTTGCGCTGAGATCAGGTATTTCGGTTTGGCGAGCTTCTAAGGTTTGTTCATCAACTAAGAGTGTTAATTCACCTGTTTTGCCATTAACACGAATAATGTCACCATCTTGTACTTTTGCTAATAGTCCACCGTTTACCGCCTCTGGTGTTACATGAATAGCGGCAGGAACTTTACCTGATGCACCAGAAAGACGGCCATCTGTGACTAATGCCACTTTATAGCCTTTATCCATCAATACCCCTAAAGGAGGCATGAGTTTATGTAATTCTGGCATCCCATTGGCTTGGGGACCTTGATAACGCACAACGACTACACAATCTTTATTCAATTCACCGGCGCTAAATTTAGCGGCAATATCATGTTGGCTATTAAACACAACAGCAGGTGCTTCAATAATTTTATTTTCATCAGGCACCGCCGACGTTTTCATCACTGCTCGACCTAAATTACCTTCCATCACCTGTGTTCCGCCGTGTGAAGAGAATGGCGTATTGATATCGGCAATCACATCTTTATCTAAAGATTGTATTGCACCTTCACGCCAATCAAGTTTACCTTCATTTAGCCACGGCTCTAAGGTATAGCGTTCAATACCAAATCCTGCCACCGTATTGACATCGCGATGAATTAAGCCTTTTTTCAGTAATTCACGAATAATAAGAGCAAGACCACCTGCCGCTTGGAATTGGTTAATATCTGCCGGACCATTAGGATAAATACGAGCAATTAATGGCACAACTTGTGATAATTGAGAAAAATCATCCCAATTAATCATAATGCCCGCCGCCCGTGCCATTGCCACTAAATGCATGGTGAGATTTGTTGAGCCACCTGTGGCTAACAGCACAATAATACCGTTAACAATCACCTTTTCGTCAACTAATTGACCAATAGGTAAATAATTCCCCGAGTTTTCTGTTAAGCGTACAATTTGTTTTGCTGCCGCTTCTGTTAATGCTTCACGTAATGGAGTATCTGGGTGAACAAAAGAGGAGCCAGGTAAATGTAAGCCCATTGCCTCCATCACCATTTGATTGGAGTTTGCTGTACCATAAAAAGTACAAGTTCCCATACTATGGTAAGAGGCTGCTTCTGCTTCTAATAAAGCATTACGATCGACCTTGCCTTCTGCATACAGTTGGCGAATACGCACCTTTTCTTTATTGGGTAAACCACTGGTCATTGGACCTGCAGGGACAAAAATTGCAGGCAGATGACCGAATGACAGTGCTGCCATAGTAAGCCCTGGAACGATTTTATCGCAGATCCCTAAATAAAGGGCGCCATCAAACATATTATGAGATAACCCTACAGCTGCAGACATGGCAATAACATCGCGACTTAGCAGTGATAGCTCCATTCCATCTTGCCCTTGTGTCACACCATCACACATCGCAGGCACACCACCAGCGACTTGACCTACAGCACCAACAGTATGCAATGCCGCTTTAATTTTTTGTGGATAATCTTCATAAGGTTTATGAGCGGATAACATATCGTTATACGCAGTAATGATGGCGATATCATTATGAACCATATTCTTAAGTAAATTTTTATCTTCACTTTGACAGGCGGCAAAACCATGAGCCAAATTACCGCAAGCTAACTGGGCACGGTGTACGGTTTGGCTTTTAGCAGCTTCAATTTTTTTCAGATAAGCGCGACGAGTTATTTGTGAGCGAGCAACAATACGTTCAGTCACTTGTTGTACGGTTTCGTTTAATGCGGCGAAGTTGTTCTGAAACTGGTCATGATTTTTCGGGTTCATAATAGTGCTTCCTTTATTCACACAGGGTGACGGCATTACTTATTGCTATAAGAAAAAATATAAGCGCTTAGCAATAACTTGTTACCGGTAACATTGTTACGGGTAACAAGCTCAGTTGCAATACTCTTAAACCAAGCTTAAACAACATCTGTGATCGATATCAATTTTTTAAGATGATAAGTAACAGTTTTTTAATATTTAACGGCTAAAAATGAAAAAAAACGATTTTTGCATAAGCTGAATCGTTTTATTTAAGGAGAAGCCTTCCTAATTTGTACATAAATAAATAGAAAGGCCTAGCTGGGTTAACTTTTTACACCACCATATTCACGGCTGATCTGCTTAGCCGCTTTTATCACCAGTGCACCTAATTCCGTAATGCGTGAATCTGTCATTCTAGATACGGGGCCAGAGAGTGAAATAGCGGCAAAAGGCTGGTGGTGTTCATCATAGATACAAGCGCCAATACAACGTAAACCTAATGCATGCTCTTCATCATCAAAAGAGAAACCTTGTTTACGAGCTTGTTCTAAATTCTCTTTTAATGCGGAAGGTAAGGTTTTGGTATAAGGGGTATAGGCCATCAGACCTTTTTTCTGTAAAAGGGGGAGTAACTTATTTTCCGGTAAAGTGGATAGAAATGCTTTACCTGCACCAGATGCATGCATTGGCAACTTGCCGCCAATTGGGGCAGACATTCTCATTAATGCATTACATTGTACTTGGTCGACAATCACCGCATCAAATTCAACTTGATCAAGAATAGCCAAATTAACGGTTTCACCAGAATCTTCCATTAATTGACGCAATATAGGGTGCACCATAACCAGTAGGTTACGGGTTTGCAGAAAGCTACTACCGACAATAAAGGCATGAGTGCCCACTACCCATAAACCTAAATCACCTACTTGGCGTACAAAACCATGTTGTTGCAAAGTAGTAAGTAAGCGGTGAGTAGTGGAATTGGGTAGTCCTGCTTGAAAAGCTAAATCAGTTAAAGCAATACCGCCTGGAGATTCGGAAATATATTCCAATAATGTTAAGCCACGGCTTAATGACTGAACGGGGCCACCTTGTGCAGTACTTTGAGTTGCGGGTGTTTTTGGCTTACGAGCTTTTTTATTGGTAGGGAAGACGGTCATACTTACACTCCAGAAATACTGTCCATATTATCCTCTATTATGACCTATATAACGTAATAAAACTCCTCTGATCTGTATATTTTTCAAAACAAAGCATATGAAAACAAATATTGATGTTATCGGGTTATGGTTAGGTGAAAATCTCTCATATTCCTCTTAGGAATCTTTGCAAAGAGATATGATAGGATAAAAAAACAACGAACTTGCTATATAACGAAAATAACAACAACACAATATTCTTTGGTAGAGGAAGCAATGTGACCATGATAACTCAGCAGCTTACGCAAGCATTAGCCAAACGTATCTTAGTCCTTGATGGCGCAATGGGAACCATGATCCAGCAATATCAGCTGGCAGAAGAAGATTACCGAGGTGAACGTTTTGCCCATTGGCAATGTGATGTTAAAGGGAATAATGACCTTTTAGTCTTGACGCAGCCGCAGATCATTACTGAAATTCATAATGCTTATTTTGAAGCCGGTGCAGATATCGTGGAAACAAACACCTTTAATGCAACCTCTATTGCCATGGCTGATTATCAGATGGAAGGGTTATGTGCAGAATTGAATGAAGAGGCTGCTAAACTTGCCAGAGCCTGTGCTGATAAATGGAGTGCATTAACGCCAGATAAACCACGTTATGTTGCAGGGGTATTAGGGCCAACCAATAGAACAGCATCCATTTCTCCGGATGTTAACGATCCCGCGTTTCGTAATATCTCATTTGATACATTGGTGATGGCTTATCGAGAGGCGATCTGCGGACTCATTAAAGGAGGGGTGGATTTAATTATGGTGGAAACCATTTTTGACACCCTAAATGCTAAAGCGGCTATTTTTGCGATTAAATGTGAGTTTGATAATCTTAATATTGAATTACCGGTGATGATCTCAGGGACTATCACTGATGCGTCAGGTAGAACATTAACAGGGCAAACCACAGAAGCCTTTTATCACTCACTACGTCATGCCGACGCGTTATCATTTGGTTTAAATTGTGCGCTAGGGCCAAAAGAATTACGCCAATATATTCAAACTCTCTCCCAAATATCAGAAACTTATGTCAGTGCTCACCCTAATGCTGGCTTACCTAATGCCTTTGGCGGATATGATTTAGATGCCAATGAGATGGCGGAACAAATCAAGGAGTGGGCGCAAGCTGGGTTTCTTAATATTGTCGGTGGTTGTTGTGGCACAACCCCTGCCCATATTCAGGCTATTGCTCAAGCGGTTGATGGCATAGCACCTAGAACATTACCTGTCATTAAAAAAGCCTGTCGACTCTCAGGTCTTGAGCCTTTGGTCATTGATGATAATTCGCTGTTCGTCAATGTGGGGGAACGAACGAATGTGACAGGTTCGGCTAAATTTAAACGTTTAATAAAAGAAGGTAATTACCAAGAAGCCCTTGATGTTGCTCGTCAGCAAGTTGAAAACGGTGCTCAAATCATCGATATCAATATGGATGAAGGCATGTTAGATGCGATAGAAGCAATGACACGTTTTCTTAATCTTATTGCGGGTGAACCCGATATTGCCAAAGTCCCGATTATGATTGATTCGTCAAAATGGCAAGTCATTGAGGAAGGATTGAAATGTATTCAGGGTAAGGGAATAGTCAATTCGATTTCGATGAAAGAAGGGGAAGCCCTTTTTATTGAGCATGCAAAATTAGTTCGTAAGTATGGTGCTGCGGTTGTCGTGATGGCGTTTGATGAAATAGGGCAAGCAGATACTCGAGAGCGAAAAATAAAAATTTGTCGGCGTGCGTATTATCTATTAACTGAAAAAGCTGGATTTCCACCAGAAGATATTATTTTTGATCCCAATATTTTTGCTGTAGCAACGGGTATTGCTGAACATAATAATTATGCAGTTGATTTTATAGAAGTTTGTGCGGATATTAAATCTCAACTGCCTTATGCTTTAATTTCTGGCGGTGTTTCTAATGTGTCATTCTCTTTTCGGGGCAATGATCCCGTTCGGGAAGCTATCCACTCCGTTTTTCTCTATTACGCTGTAAAAAATGGTATGGATATGGGGATTGTCAATGCTGGGCAGCTCGCTATTTATGACTCATTACCGGATGAACTACGTAATGCGGTAGAGGATGTTATTTTAAATCGCCATGCAGAGAGTACTGATAATTTACTGGCACTCGCAGAGCGTTATCGTGGTACTAAAAGTGAGGAACAGCACTCTACGCTTGCGCAATGGCGACAATGGGAGGTCGAAAAGCGCCTAGAGTACGCGTTAGTGAAAGGGATCACCGAATTTATCATTGAAGATACCGAAGCGTGCCGCCAACAAGCTTCGAGTCCTATCGAAGTGATAGAAGGGCCATTAATGAATGGCATGAACACAGTGGGCGATCTGTTTGGTGAAGGTAAAATGTTTTTACCCCAAGTAGTAAAATCGGCACGGGTGATGAAACAGGCCGTAGCTTACCTTGAACCTTATATTCAAGCGACAAAAAAAGCAGGCAGCTCGGCAGGAAAAGTGTTACTGGCGACAGTAAAGGGAGATGTCCACGACATTGGCAAAAATATTGTCGGAGTGGTGTTGCAATGTAATAACTATGAAATTATCGATCTGGGGGTCATGGTACCTTGCGATAAAATCTTGCAAACAGCCATTGACGAAAATGTTGATATTATTGGATTGTCTGGATTGATCACTCCATCACTGGATGAGATGGTGAATGTTGCTAAGGAGATGGAAAGACGCGGTTTTTCTCTTCCTTTAATGATTGGTGGTGCGACAACATCGAAAGCGCACACGGCAGTAAAAATTGAACCTAATTACAGCCACCCAACCGTTTATGTGCAGAATGCGTCAAGAACGGTCGGGGTGGTCGCTGCATTATTATCGGCCACACAAAAGGCTGATTTTGTCGCTAAAACACGCCATGAATATGAAGTGGTACGTCAGCAGTATGCGAGAAAAAAACCGCGTACGCCTCCCGTTTCCTTAGCGACAGCTCGTGCCAATGCATTGCAGCTTGACTGGCAACACTATACGCCACCTAAGCCGAACCAATTAGGGGTACAACAAGTTACAGCCAATATTGAAACTTTACGTAAGTATATCGACTGGACACCTTTCTTTATGACTTGGTCATTGGCGGGGAAATATCCACGTATATTAGAAGATGAGGTTGTCGGAGAAGAGGCAAGACGCGTTTTTGCAGATGCGAATGCCATGTTGGATAAACTCAGTCGTGAAAAATTACTGACTCCGAAAGGTATCGTTGGTTTATTCCCTGCTAATCGCCTTGGTGATGACATTATTATTTACCAAGATGAAACGCGACAGCATGAGCTATTACGTTGTTGTCATTTACGCCAACAAACAGAAAAAAAAGAGTACCCTAACTATTGCTTAGCAGACTTTATTGCCCCTGTGGATAGTGGTCTTGCTGACTATTTTGGTGCTTTTGCAGTTACCGGCGGTCTAGAAGAAGATGCACTCGCTAATGGGTATGATAATGCTCATGATGATTACAATAAAATTATGGTAAAAGCGCTATCCGATCGTCTTGCAGAAGCTTTTGCCGAATATTTGCATCAACAAGTGAGAACCAAGATTTGGGGTTACAGTCCTGACGAAGCGCTCTCTAATGACGAGTTGATTAGAGAAAAATATCAAGGAACACGACCTGCACCGGGATATCCAGCTTGCCCAGAGCACACAGAAAAAGCAAAAATTTGGCAACTGTTAAATGTAGAAAATCGCATTGGTATGAAGCTTACTGATGCTTATGCGATGTGGCCGGGGGCTTCGGTATCGGGTTGGTATTTTAGTCATCCTGAAAGTAAATATTTTGCCGTCGCTCAAATTCAAAAAGATCAGGTAGAAGATTACGCCAAACGTCGTGGTATGAGTATAAGTGAAGTGGAACGTTGGTTAGCCCCTAATTTAGGCTATGAGCCTTAATTAAACGGTATCTGAAGATTATAATAATGTAATAAATAACAAGGTGATAATCATATCCCCTTGTTATTTTCTCTCGCAGTTCCCATTAAAGATGTATAAGCTGTAAGCCTGTATCAGAAAAAAGGACATGATGATGAGTTATACTTTGTATCTTCAGCAAACCCCAACAGTTGGCACTAAAGTTCCTTTTCCTTCTTTAGCCAAAGGAAATTACCCATTAAATGAAGTTATCATTAATGCGTTTTTAAATCTGATGCAATTAACAGGGAATTTGGATACAGATGCATTATTAGATGAAAAAATGTTTGATAAGATTTGGCTTAAGGCTGAAATGACACCGGCGCGCATGGAAGAAATTGGTGACTATATTTATCATCATATTCCTACACATCCAGCCCCCCTAGAAGAAGAGATCACACTATTTAAGCAAGCTATGCAAGAAGAAGAGGCATTGTTAGCTAAAGAGAGTGAAAAAGAAGGGTGTATTCCAATTTATAAGTTTGCTACAAATGATGGTTGGATTGTGACACCGAAAGAGTGTGAGATTATTGCCTCAGCACTTACAGCTAAGCTTCTTGAAGATAACCATGTATTTGTGGAACAAGTGGCTAAGATGTCTCATATTGCCTATCGCTCGTTAGAAATCGCGTTGATTGATTTTGGTAAATTTAATCAATTTGCTAAAAAATATGGTGGTTATCGAGTTTATTAAAAAATAAAAAGCGGATCTTTCTATCGAAAGGCATCCGCTTACGTTAATACTGTAATAGGGTTGGATATTGTTAGAAAGGTATATTTATTTTTTTAAAAATTCTTTATATGTGTTTATTTTTTCTTTGTTCTCTGAACTGATAAACAAACTCTTTTTATGGATGTTTATCATATTGTTGATACAATCAATATTGATTTTTTCTTTTGGTATTGATTCTCTTTCGATTCTGTTGGGGAAAACTTCAGTATAGAACAAAAAATTGAGAGTTTCTTGATTAGGATATGAAAGAAAATCTGATTTATTGTTAAAATATGCAAGTGTATTTTCATTTTCATTTAATCTAATTTTTAGTATTTCTTTTTGTTGATTTAAATCATTTATTTCACTTTTAAAATTGTTTGTTAAAACATTTTTCATGTTTTTATAGTCATGCTCATTTGTAACTAAACCTGATTTATATCTATTTTTAATTAAATCATTAATTGATTTTATATCATTGTATTTTTCTTTTAATTTTGATTCTATTCCTGTAAGTGCGTGTTGATTTTTATTAATTCTATTATTGATATTTGCTATTGAGGCTGTGATGCTATTTTGTGGTTTATAAAAAGTATGAGTATTAACACATGAATTTTGAAAAGGTTGTGATAGATTATATAGTGATTTTATTTCATTTCGTAGTTCTTTTAATTTTTTACTCTTATTTATAACGTTCACATGCATATATTGGACAGTTTTACAAATATCATAGCTTAATTTTATAGACATAACTCCCTCTTAAAGATGATAAAATAAATTAAAAATACTCTATATTATTTTTAAATATAATAATTTTAAATATAAGTCATTTTTACTGTAAAAATAAATAACATAGGCTCCTTATTGCAAGAAGCCTATGTTAAATTCTAAAGTCATTGAAATGTTGTTATTCTATTTCCATATCTTAATCTTATGTTGTTTATATTTATTCTATAAATATTTACTAAGTAATAAGTTAAAATAAGGTGTCGTGTAGTTTTCTGACAATATTATCTGCATCTTTGCCATCCACTAATAAACATAAGTTATGGGTACTCGCACCATGACTTATCATTCTAATATTATAATCCTCTAAAGTGCCAAAAATCTGGCTTCCTAAGCCATTTACTTGCGATAGTGAATTACCAATGATAGCGACCAATGCCAGATCTTCTTCTACTTCCACGCGACATAATGCGGATAATTCTGTTAATAAAGCATTAGTTAACAGACTGCCTGATGAGCTAGTGGTACCTGTGGTATCCAATGTTAAAGCAATACTGACTTCTGATGTGGTTATCACATCAACCGAAATATGGTGGCGTGATAAAATGGTAAATATTTCTGCCAAAAAACCACGGGCATGAAGCATTTTCAAACTATGCAGGGTAAGTAGTGTCTGGTTTCTACGTAGTGCAATGGCACGAAACACAGGAGGATTATCAGTTTGTGCACAAACCAATGTACCACCTTCTTCTGGTGCTTTGCTTGAGCCGACAAACACAGGAATGCCACTACGCACTGCAGGTAATAACGTTGCGGGATGGAGAATTTTAGCACCAAAGGTTGCCATTTCAGCCGCTTCATCAAAGGCAATATGATCAATACGATGTGCTTGTGGGACTATTCTTGGATCAGTGCTATAAATACCAGGTACATCAGTCCAAATATCGACACGTGACATCCCTAATGCTTCACCAATCAGTGCCGCAGTATAATCACTTCCGCCACGTCCTAAGGTGGTGGTTTTTCCTTTAGGCTCTTGTCCGATAAAACCTTGGGTAACAATCACGGTTTCTGTTAAGCGGGGCTGAATTAAACTTTGTGTTAACTCAGTTAATTGCGCCATATCTGGCTCAGCATGACAAAACAGATCGTTGGTTTTCATTACTTTTCTGACATCAAACCAATCTGCACTTATTCCTTTTTCACGTAACAGTTCAACAAACAATAACGTTGACATCAATTCACCGTGGCTGACTAACTCATCGGTTAACGCATCAGAAGTTGCCAAGGCTGCCGCTTCTGACAGCATTTCAATATTGTCCAATAAGCGGTTTATTTCTTGAGAAATAATTTCTGCTTGTGATAGTTGATTGATGATGGCGTATTCAATATCACGAACTTGAGCCAATAAAGCGGCTCGTTGTGTTGCGTCAACACCTGTCGCAAGTTCGATAAGTAAATTGGTGATCCCCGCTGAAGCAGAAAGAACCACCACACGGACTGATTTCTGTTTTAAGATAATATCTGCACACTTTTCCATCGCCGCAAAATTTGCCACGCTAGTGCCACCAAATTTGGCGATAGTAAAAGGTGATGAAGGTGTTGCAGTATTATCTTTCATTGTTGTATTCCTTTAGTCCCAGTGAGATGTTAAACACAGTTAGGAATATCGGTTATTGCCAAAAGAGTCAATCAAGAGTGAAGGATAATCAATTTAATTAATAATCACTCAAAGATTATCGGTTTTGCCTATGTAAGTAATTAATACTAGATTTGTTGAATGGTTTTGACGAATATCATCAAATAAGAAAGAATTGACCGTAACTATTAAATGACAGGCTACAATCTGAGAGTATCGGATTGTAATCTTAAGAGAGTATTGTGAATGAAAAATGTAAACCCAACTCATACCTTAGCTTGGAAGGCATTAGAAGACCATTTTGCCGTGATGAAAGATACAGAAATGAAAACACTGTTCTCTCAAGATCCATCACGCTTTAACACCTTTTCAAGAACGTTTTCAGACCAAATTCTAGTCGATTTTTCAAAAAACCGTATCACCCAAGAAACATTAGATAAATTACAGGCTCTGGCTAAAGAGTGTGATGTTGCTGGTGCGATAAAGAGCATGTTTAGCGGTGAAAAAATCAACTGTACGGAAGATCGTGCGGTACTCCACACCGCATTACGCAACCGTAGCAATACACCGGTTATGGTCGATGGCAAAGATGTGATGCCAGAAGTCAATGCTGTATTGCATAAAATGAAAGTATTTAGTGAGCGTGTGATTAGTGGTGAATGGAAAGGTTACACAGGTAAAGCGATTACTGATGTGGTCAATATCGGTATTGGTGGTTCTGATTTAGGCCCGTATATGGTGACAGAAGCACTGCGCCCTTATAAAAACCACTTGACCATGCATTTTGTTTCTAATGTTGATGGTACACATATTGCAGAAACCTTGAAAAAATGCGATCCAGAAACAACGCTATTCTTGATTGCTTCAAAAACCTTTACCACACAAGAAACCATGACTAATGCACACTCTGCAAGAGATTGGTTCTTATCTGCGGCTAAAGAGAGTGCTTTTGTCGCGAAACACTTTGTTGCGTTATCAACTAATAGTGCTGAAGTAGAAAAATTTGGTATTGATACCGCAAATATGTTTGAGTTTTGGGATTGGGTTGGTGGCCGCTACTCATTATGGTCAGCAATTGGTTTATCCATTGTATTATCTATTGGTTATGACAACTTTGAGCAGTTACTGTCTGGTGCTCATGCTATGGATAATCACTTTAGAACCACTGAAGCTGAAAATAATATTCCGATGATATTGGCGCTTATTGGCATTTGGTATAACAATTTTTTTGGTACCGAAACTGAAGCGATTCTGCCATACGATCAATATATGCACCGTTTTGCTGCTTACTTCCAACAAGGTAATATGGAATCCAATGGTAAATATATCGACCGTGATGGAAACAAAGTCAGTTACCAAACCGGACCTATTATTTGGGGAGAGCCGGGGACTAATGGCCAGCATGCGTTTTATCAATTAATTCATCAAGGAACCAAACTGATCCCTTGTGATTTTATTGCACCAGCGATCAGCCATAATCCATTATCTGATCATCATGCAAAACTAATGTCGAACTTCTTTGCACAAACCGAAGCATTAGCATTTGGTAAAACTCGTGAGCAAGTCGATGCAGAGTTTGCCTCAGCAGGAAAAGATCCTGCAACCATGGGGTATGTGGCACCATTTAAAGTGTTTGAAGGGAATCGTCCCACCAACTCCATTCTTTTAAAAGAGATCACTCCCTATTCATTAGGCGCGTTAATTGCGATGTATGAACATAAAATCTTTGTACAAGGTGTAATTTTCAATATCTTCACCTTTGACCAATGGGGCGTTGAGTTGGGCAAACAATTAGCTAATCGCATATTGCCAGAGTTAAAAGGTAAGGAAAGTGTTAACAGTCATGATAGTTCAACAAATAATTTAATTAATCGTTACAAAGCATGGCGTTAAGAGAATAAATTAAGTGTGATTAAGCGCTTATAACCAAGGAGGTTGATGGTGACCTCCTTTGTTTTTTCTCAATTTGAGTGAATTCTGATTATCTTTTAACGTTTTTTTAGATTATTTATACGAAATGTTATCAGCTTTTAACTTCCTATCGCTACATCATGATATCCTTAGTGCATAATGATTTATAAAGTTAGGATCATCATAGTTGTGATGATGAAAGAATGTTTAAAAAATCCATAATTACTCACGCACCTATTCACTGGTTATCAGATGAAGAGCGTGAAGAAGTCGCAGAAAATACCTTAAGTTGGCTGCTGGAATTAGGTTCAATGACACGACGTTTTGAGCAACATTGCCATCAAGTGACGGTAATGCCATATCAAGAAGGTTTTATTGAATATATCGAGCCTGCTGATGAACAAAAGTGTTTACCTTATAGCCGACGCTATTGGCTAAGAGAAATCGTCCTTTGTGGGGATAATGTACCTTGGTTATTAGGGCGAACATTAGTGCCGGAAGAGACATTAACGGGTGAAGATCGCCAATTAGTGAATTTGCGTACGGTGCCATTAGGACGTTATCTGTTCCAGGAAACAACCTTAAGTCGTGATTTTATTCATATTGGGCAACAAAATGGACATTGGTTACGTCGTTCCCGTTTCCAGCTTTCAGATAAACCTTTATTATTAACTGAGGTGTTTTTGCCTGCATCACCTGTATATAAGCAGTAGTTAGGGGGAGCTAAAATTGGAGGGAAGTATGACGCACAATAAATGGCAGGCGTATAGCCGTTTAATGCGTATAGATAAGCCTATTGGAGCGCTATTATTACTTTGGCCAACGTATTGGGCATTATGGATCGCCGCTAAAGGCTTTCCTGACTGGCATATCCTGATTGTATTTACTCTAGGTGTGTTTTCCATGCGTGCCGCTGGGTGTGTAATAAATGACTTTGCTGACAGAAAAATTGATGGCAACGTTGAAAGAACTAAAAATAGACCATTACCTAGTGGTGCTGTAACGGAGAAAGAGAGCAAGATTATCTTTATTGTCTTGGTGCTGTTTTCGTTTGGATTAGTGCTTACGTTAAATACCATGACCATTTGGTTATCTATTGCCGCACTTGCACTCGCATGGTTTTATCCTTTTGTAAAACGTTTTAGTAATTTGCCTCAATTAATTTTAGGTATGGCCTTTGGTTGGTCTATCCCTATGGGATTTGCTGCAGTTTCTGAAACACTACCTTTAGTATGTTGGTTACTCTTTTTGGTCAATATTATCTGGTCTGTTGTGTATGACACTCAATATGCCATGGTCGATCGCAATGATGATTTAAAAATAGGGGTGAAATCGACAGCCATTCTGTTTGGTCGTTACGATAAAATCATTATTGGTATTTTACAGTTAGTGATGTTGGCATTATTAGTGGCGATTGGCGTTTTGCTGAATATGAAAGGGATCTATTATTGGTCATTGTTACTCGTGACAGCCCTGTTTATTTATCAACAGAAATTAATTGCTGAACGGGAAAGAGCCCCTTGTTTTCAAGCGTTTATGAATAATAATTATGTCGGTTTTGTTTTATTCGCAGGTATTTTATTTAATTATTTCTAATAAATATATTACCAGCACTAGCTGAGCACTGAAGTTGCATAAAAATAAAAGGGATAAGCCAATTGCTTATCCCTTTTCTATTACTGATTATAGCGCGATTTGCTATTAAGCAACTACTTATCCATGTTGGATTCAGGGTTTTCCTCAATCGCTTGTGCTGAATTGTTATCTTCAGTAACGCCTACACTCTCAATGGTTAAACGAATTTCTGGTGACATTAATTTCGCAATAACTTGGTAAAGTGCAGAGGCATCTGCTTTGAGGATATCTTCATTATCTTTGAGATAACCTTCTTCACGCAGTGTAGAAACTAAAGTGGAGAAAACCGCTTTATCAAAGAACTCAGGTGCGTTAATACCATGCAATACAGAAAGTCGTTGCGCCAAAATGCGGCTTTCTCTTTCTAATAGTGCACGGCTAATTTCAGGAGCAAAATTGAGTAGAGAGAGCGTAATACCATAACGCTGTAGCGTTTCTCTAACACTTGCTGCTAAAAGCTGTAATGGGCGAATACGTGCTGGATTGATCCGTAATATGCCATCATCAGCACAGCAAATTAGACGTTGGCGACAAAGCTCACTAATCAGTGTATTAACCACATCAGGTAACTCCTCTTTTTCATAGCGAATAAACAACTCAGCTTTGATAAGAGGGAAAATTAATTCTACCTGTTTCATTAAGTCATCACGGTGTATACGCTCGTGATGCAAGACAATGCTCGCAATTAATGATGGTGTAACCATTAAGTGAATGGTGTTATTGCGATAATAAGTCATCAATACGGCACTTTCACGAGGCAATATAATAATATCACCAAGACTATCCTGCTCAACTTGGAATTTATCTGTTTGCAAGGCGTGTGCTAATAATGTTTCTGAGCTTTTATCGGGGACAACCATATCTGATGAGTAAGGCACATTACGCAGTAACTGTAGATAACAATCTATTTGCTCTAATAATTGTTCTTTAGTTAATGCTCGCTGACGGGACGCTAGCAACGCCGTAGAGACAAGGTTAATCGCATTAATCGAAGCGGCATTATTAATATTGACCATAATATTATCCGCTAACGCACTAACTGCAGGATTTAACCAGCTTGGACGTTGTGGCTCAATGGGATCAATATCATCGCGCCAGTCAGGCACTGCCTGATTAAGGTATTGTGATAGCGAAATAGGTTCACCAAAATTGACATAGCCTTGACCAAGGTTACGTAGTTTACGCAATCCTCTGATCATCTGCATAAAACCTTCTTTCTCTTTTGTCGCACCACGCAACTCTTTGGCATAAGTGGCAACTTCCATGACATGCTCATAGCCAATATAAATGGGAACGATGGAAATAGGGCGTGTCTCACCACGTAACATGGCTTGCACGGTCATTGACAGCGTCCCTGTTTTAGGATCTAACAGTCGACCTGTACGGGAGCGTCCACCTTCAACAAAATATTCAATAGAGTAGCCTCGAGAGAATAATTCACCTAAATATTCCCGGAAGATGGTTGAATAAAGTTTATTTCCTTTAAAGGTTCGACGAATAAAGAAAGCCCCTAAATGGCGGAAAATCGGTCCTGCTGGCCAGAAATTAAGGTTAATACCCGCAGCAATATGTGGGGGAACCAATCCTTGATGATAAAGTACATAGGAAAGCAATAAGTAGTCCATATGACTACGGTGACAAGGTACGTAGACAATTTCATGTCCATCTTGCGCAAGTTGGCGCACACGTTCTGCATTAAAAACGTTGATACCTTGATAGAGCTTATTCCATGTCCAGCTTAATACACGATCAGTCATTCGTACCGCTTCATAAGAGAAATTAGCGGCGATCTCTTCCATGATATCAGTGGCATTTTTACGTGCTTTATCAAGCGTAATTTTTTTCGCTTTTGCTTCATCTTCAATGGCTTTTTCAATGGCTTTGGATGCCAATAGTTTATTGAAGAGATCTTGGCGTGCAGGTAGTTTTGGGCCAACTGCTGCTAAACGCTGACGTGAAAAGTGAATACGTGCCACACGCGCAAGTTTTCGAGCAATGCTGGTATCGGTTCCATGTTCATTCGCCATTTGGCGCATGGATACGGTCGGCGAGAAACGGACAAAACTATCTCGACCTAGCCAGAGGATGGCAATAAATTTTTGGATCCCATTTAATAAGCGCAAATGGGGGACACCATTATGACCTTCTCGACCCGGTGAGCGACCGAACATCACTGAAGCAGGTAACATTTCAATATCAAGATGCGGATTGTTACGATGAGCATCAAGATAAGCATGGAATGTTTTCACTGAATCTTTACGCGGATCGGGAGAGTAGTAACGGAATACTCTAGGACCATCGTCAATAAAGACGTAGGCTGGCAGTTTGGTTCCGTTAATTTCTATGGGTTGCAGAGGATCTGGCAAGCCAAGAGATAAACATTGCTGACGTAATGTCAGTAAGTCTGCTTTAGAGTGATAAGGCAGAACATAAAGGAAAGATCGCGACGTATCTAAGCCTAACTCAGTGATAGGATCAGTCGGAACTCGTTTACTTTTTACCAACAATTTCAGTGGTAAATTCAATGTGTTATAATATAGTTTACGCCAAGCTGACATAAATAGTTGTAGCCTCTTATTAGCAATACTTCGAAAGCATAACAGAAAGTCTTTCGTAGATCTGTGGTGCTGTGACAATATTAATAGAGAAAAGTGGCAAAATAATCGTTTGTTTTCGATAGAGTTTATTATGGCTAATCAAAATAAAGGTCTTACCCGAATCATTAAAGCTGGTGGCTATTCATATCAGGGCTTACGCGCCGCTTGGATCAATGAAGCCGCTTTTAGACAAGAAGCTATTGTGACCTTAATAGCAATTATCCTTGCATTTTTTATCGATGTCAGTGTTCTAGAGCGCATTTTATTGATTGGTTCAGTCGTCCTTGTCGTTATTTTAGAACTGGTCAATAGTGCTATAGAAGCTGTCGTCGATCGCATTGGTACAGAACGTCATGAATTATCAGGACGAGCAAAGGATATGGGATCAGCTGCCGTTCTCGTCGCTATTATATTGGGATTATTTACTTGGGGAACCATTCTTTGGCATCATTTTTTTGCATAAAGTAAAAAAAATCGACAATTGTCGAAAAATAATGCAAAGATGCGTGTTTTATATGCATTTGTAGTTCCCAATCGGCATATACCTGTATATACTCACAGTCTGACTGTATAAACAAACAGGGGGCGGAATGAAAGCATTAACTGCAAGGCAGCAGCAGGTTTACGATTTGGTTCGTGATCACATTTCGCAAACGGGTATGCCACCAACACGGGCGGAAATCGCTTCCCAACTTGGTTTTCGCTCACCTAATGCGGCAGAAGAGCATTTAAAAGCACTTGCTCGCAAAGGCGTGATAGAAATTGTCTCTGGTGCATCTAGAGGTATCCGTTTGCTACTTGAAGAAGAGCCTGAAGGCTTACCATTAATTGGACGAGTTGCAGCCGGTGAACCACTTTTAGCGCAAGAGCATATCGAAAGCCATTATCAAGTTGATCCTATGCTTTTTAAACCGAGCGCAGATTTTTTACTGCGTGTTAATGGTATGTCGATGAAAGATATCGGTATTATGGATGGCGATCTACTTGCTGTGCATAAAACACAAGATGTCCATAATGGCCAAGTGATTGTCGCACGTATTGAAGATGAAGTAACTGTAAAACGATTTAAGAAAGTCGGTAGTAAGATAGAACTGCACGCAGAAAATCCAGAGTTTTCACCTATTATCGTTGATTTACGTGAGCAGAGCTTTACTGTGGAAGGATTAGCAGTAGGGGTTATCCGTAACGGCGAATGGCTGTAATTTGTATCTAATTCATTCAATACAAATTATTGTACCAGATGCGCCGAAACCTCGTCCTCCAGTTCATCAGGGCGGGGAGAACGTCAAAAAGATGCAGATGATGTGTAAAAACATAAAATCATCTGCATTTTCTGTTTTTAATTTATACAAAAAAACATATGTTCCGCTGACTTTTATCTTTTATCTGCTTAACGAGGCTTATAGTCACCGGTTTTTTTCTGCTTAAGATTATCATCCATACTATGATCATGGTGACAACCTTCCGGATGTGTACAGGCTTGGGCTTCATGGCACTGAGCGCACAGCCCATGAATTTCAATCACACTATGGCGTAAATGAAAGCCATTATCTTTAGCGAGTGTGGTGATCGCCCCTTCAATTTTATGGCTACTTTTTTCTGTGACTGATAAGCAACGATCACAAATTAACATCACCGATGTATGCTCAGCATCATCAAAATGATGACAAAGCACATAGCTATTGGTGGATTCTATTTTGTGAATAAAACCTTGTTCAAGTAGAAATTCCAATCCACGATATACGGTAGGTGGTTTAGCTTGAGGCTCTACTTGGCGTAATAAATCTAATAAATCATAAGCGCTGATTGCGGTAGGTTGTTGCATGATCAGACGCAATACTGCCAGACGTTGTGAAGTCAGGCGAACACCTCGTTTCTGGCAGATCTTTTCTGCCTGAGCGAGCAATTTCTCTTCATTCATAGGATAGGATGCTCTCAGACGTGATTAATTGCGATGATCTTACCATATTTTTTTTGAGCAAACCTTTGTGGAAAGTGGGATTTTGAGAAAATAACGCTATAAATTGTCATTATCAGTAAATCAAATCTAACCATGGTGAAAGGGGCTAATACTCATTCACAAGACTTACCTTAACGCCAATGATGAACGAGTAATAGTCAATGGGAAATAGACAATGGGAAATAGACAAGGTGTGACAATATGATTGGCAAATGCGGGATAAGCATGAAACAAAGAAAAGCCCGTTAATGGTATAACAGGCTTTAGCGTTTGATGTTATATGACTTAGAAGATAAGGTGAGTTCTTAAGTAACCGTCAGAACGGAATATCGTCATCAAAGTCCATTGGTGGTTCATTACTTGGCGCTGGTGCCGCTGCGGGTTGTTGTGCTGGGCGAGATGGTGCGCCACCACTAAACTGTTGTGATGCTTGTGGTTGCTGAGGTTGACCCCAACCGCCTTGGCCTTGTGAAGGTGCATTATCTTGACCACCACGGCCACCTAACATCTGCATTGTGCCACCGATATTCACCACAACTTCAGTGCTGTAGCGATCTTGACCACTTTGATCTTGCCATTTACGTGTTTGTAATTGACCTTCAATATAAACTTGTGAACCTTTACGCAGATACTCGCCAGCAATTTCTGCTAGTTTGCCGAAAATGACCACACGGTGCCATTCGGTTTTCTCTTTCATTTCACCGGTTTGTTTGTCGCGCCAGCTTTCTGAAGTTGCTAGTGTCAGATTTGCCACTGCACCACCACTTGGCATATAACGGATTTCTGGATCCTGCCCTAAATTACCGATAAGAATAACTTTGTTAACGCCTCTGCTCGCCATGTGAGGTACTCCTGCGAAAGTAAATTTTTTGAAATCATAAGCGATGAAGTTTATCACGTAAGCTAAAATTTGAATATGATGAGTAATGAATTTCTCCATTGAGAACAGGATCGACATTTTATTGTCTTAATATGGCAAATTTTCATTATCATTCAGTTTCAATATATATACTGTATATCCATTCAGCTAGTTTTGTGTCATAATTATCCGATTCTTTCTTTTTCGGCGACTCACTTAATCCGGGATATATTCATGGATAAAATCGAAGTACGGGGCGCTCGCACCCATAACCTAAAAAATATCAATTTGGTCATTCCTCGCGATAAACTTATTGTTATTACGGGACTTTCTGGCTCAGGTAAATCCTCTTTAGCCTTTGATACGCTTTATGCGGAAGGCCAACGGCGTTACGTTGAATCGCTTTCAGCTTATGCTCGTCAGTTCCTTTCCTTAATGGAAAAGCCTGATGTTGATCATATTGAAGGGTTATCGCCCGCTATTTCGATTGAGCAGAAATCGACATCACATAACCCGCGCTCAACGGTCGGCACCATTACCGAGATCCACGATTACCTACGTCTATTATTTGCACGTGTGGGTGAACCGCGCTGTCCTGATCATGATATCCCTTTAGCGGCTCAAACGGTAAGCCAAATGGTGGATAATGTTTTAGCGCAACCTGAAGGTAAACGCTTAATGTTATTGGCGCCAATCGTAAAAGAGCGCAAAGGTGAGCATGTAAAATTACTCAATAATCTTGCTGCACAAGGCTATATTCGTGCTCGTATCGATGGTGAAGTGTGTGATTTATCAGATCCCCCTACCTTGGAGTTACAGAAAAAGCACACCATTGAAGTGGTCATTGATCGCTTTAAAGTTCGTGACGATCTGGCTCAACGTTTAGCGGAATCTTTTGAAACCGCATTAGAGCTTTCTGGCGGTACTGCTGTTATCTCTGATATGGACGATAGCAGTGCTGAAGATATTGTTTTTTCTGCAAACTTTGCCTGTCCTATTTGTGGTTATAGCATGAGTGAACTAGAGCCACGGTTATTCTCTTTTAATAACCCCGCAGGTGCGTGTCCTACTTGTGATGGTTTAGGTGTTCAACAATTTTTCGATCCTGATTTGGTGATCCAGAATCGAGAAATTTCTCTGGCCGGTGGTGCGATTAAAGGGTGGGATCGGCGCAATTTTTACTATTTCCAAATGTTGCGCTCATTAGGCGAGCACTATCATTTTGATGTTGAAGCCCCCTTTGACTCATTACCCGACAAGATCCAGAAAGTGATTTTATCCGGTTCAGGTAAAGAAAATATTGAATTTAAATACACCAATGATCGAGGGGATGTTGTGGTCCGCCATCATCCTTTTGAAGGGGTATTAAATAATATGGAGCGCCGCTATCGTGAAACAGAATCGAGTGCGGTGCGTGAAGAGTTAGCTAAATATATTAGCAATCGTCCTTGTGCCTCTTGTGGAGGTACTCGCTTACGTCGCGAAGCTCGCCATGTGTATGTTGAAAATACCACGTTACCTGAAATTGCGGATTACAGTATTGGTCATGCGATGAGCTTTTTCCAAAATCTAAAACTCAGTGGTCAGCGAGCGAAGATTGCCGAAAAAGTATTAAAAGAGATTGGTGACAGATTAAAATTCTTGGTCAATGTGGGATTAAATTACCTCACTCTTTCTCGTTCAGCGGAGACATTATCAGGCGGCGAAGCGCAGCGTATTCGCCTAGCAAGCCAAATTGGTGCTGGATTAGTTGGGGTAATGTATGTACTTGATGAGCCTTCAATTGGTTTGCATCAACGCGATAACGATCGCCTACTGGAAACCTTGATCCACTTGCGTGATTTAGGTAACACGGTGATCGTCGTTGAGCATGATGAAGACGCTATCCGTGCCGCTGATCATATTATTGATATTGGGCCGGGTGCTGGCGTTCATGGTGGTGAGATAGTCGCTCAGGGTACACTGGAAGATATTGTTAATAATCCCAACTCATTAACCGGTAAATTCTTAAGTGGCGAACGCCGTATTGCTATCCCTGAAAAGCGTGTTCCTGTTGATCGCGAAAAAATGCTCACTATTTTAGGGGCGAAAGGTAATAACCTAAAAAACGTTAATTTAAAAATACCTGTTGGTTTATTTACTTGTATTACCGGTGTATCTGGCTCGGGTAAATCAACCTTAATTAATGATACGTTATTCCCCATTGCCCAACGTCAATTAAATGGCGCCACTAATAGCGTGCCAGCACCTTATTTAGACGTTGAGGGATTAGAGCATTTTGATAAAGTGATTGATATTAACCAAAGTCCTATCGGTCGTACGCCACGTTCCAACCCTGCGACTTATACCGGAGTATTTACCCCGATCCGTGAACTTTTTGCTGGTGTACCAGAATCACGAACTCGCGGTTATACGCCGGGGCGCTTTAGTTTTAATGTGAAGGGGGGGCGTTGCGAAGCTTGCCAAGGCGATGGTGTATTAAAAGTTGAAATGCACTTTTTACCTGATGTGTATGTGCCTTGTGATCAGTGTAAAGGGCAACGTTATAATCGTGAAACCCTTGAGATTAAATATAAAGGGAAAAATATTCACGAAGCGCTAGATATGACAATCGAAGAAGCAAGAGAGTTTTTTGATGCGGTGCCTGCATTAGCGCGTAAGCTACAAACATTGATTGATGTGGGACTCTCTTATATTCGTTTAGGACAATCTGCCACTACGTTATCGGGTGGTGAAGCACAACGGGTTAAATTAGCCAAAGAGTTGTCAAAACGGGGTACAGGCCAAACCCTCTATATTTTGGATGAACCGACCACGGGTTTACACTTTGCCGATATTGAGTTACTTCTTGATGTGCTCCATCAGTTGCGTGATCAGGGTAATACGATTGTGGTGATTGAGCATAATCTCGATGTGATCAAAACCGCTGACTGGATCGTTGATTTAGGGCCTGAAGGGGGCAGTGGGGGTGGTCAGATCTTGATATCCGGTACGCCAGAGCAAGTTGCTGACTTTGAAGGCTCCCACACGGCAAGGTTTTTGAAACCAATTTTAGAGCGCGGTTATTAATAGCACTCGGTTTACGCACTTCTTGTCTAAACGCTACAAATTTTGTTTGTAGCGTTTTTCTTTATAAAAAGGAATTTGATATTTTATTAGAGAAATTAATTCTATTAGATAAAACTATTCTTTTTTCGTCAGTCACGCTGATAGCCGCTTTTTATATAATTAACACTCTTTTTATAAAAAAAAGAATAAATAGTTAATTCTGCTGTTTTATTACATTATTTTAACTAAATACGAGATAACAAAGCTAAATAGAAAGGATTATCATAGTATATCGTGATGCATAGCACAGTTTATTCATGGATTTGTTTCATTTGTTATACTTGACTATTATTGTATAACAATAGTGATATTTTGTTATATTTCAAAGTGTTATGTAAATCAAAAGGTTGCCGTAGGGGGAAGGTTATTATTTACTGTTCCCTTTGAACAGATAATCCTACTTTTCTCCTTGTGAGAGAATTATTTCCCAAAACGTTTTCAGCTATCACGATTTATAACAACTTTTTTCTCCGCAATATTTCCTATCATTTACCCATAATAAAAATACCTGCAAAAAGTAAGGCTATTAGGTCATCGCAAAGTTAGATAGTTCTTTTTACCCCCAAAATTCGTTTTGCTATTAACAATTACAATATAAAAAGTGAGTACTAATATGGAAACGGCTTCCTCAAAAACAGAGACAACAAGCTATCCCGCAACTAGTGCTGGCGCTCGCCGAGCAGGTATGACAGAAGAACAATGGCGTGCAGCAATTAAATTTGACGGCAATGATGTGGGCTGGGTTATCATGAGTATCGGTATGGCTATCGGTGCAGGGATTGTTTTTTTACCTGTACAGGTTGGCTTAATGGGATTGTGGGTTTTCTTACTTTCCTCCGTGATTGGTTACCCCGCAATGTACCTTTTCCAACGCCTATTTATTAATACGTTGGCTGAATCTCCTGAGTGTAAAGACTACCCAAGCGTTATCACCGGTTATCTCGGTAAAAACTGGGGTATTTTATTAGGTGCACTCTATTTTGTGATGTTAGTGATTTGGATGTTTGTCTATTCCACAGCTATCACGAATGACAGTGCTTCTTATCTACAAACTTTTGGTGTGACTGACAGTTTATTATCAGAAAATCCATTCTATGGTCTGATTTTAATCTGTGCGTTAGTGGCTATTTCTTCTCGTGGTGAACAATTACTGTTTAAGCTATCAAGCTTTATGGTAATGACAAAACTACTGGTTGTTGCGGCATTAGGTCTTTCAATGATTGGTATGTGGCATCTGTATAATGTTGGCGCATTACCCCCTGCCGGACGTTTAATTAAAGAAGCCATTATCACACTACCTTTTACATTAACTTCTATTTTGTTTATCCAAACATTAAGCCCAATGGTTATCTCTTATCGTAGTCGTAACCAAAATCGTGAAGTAGCGCGTCATAAAGCATTACGTGCAATGAATATCGCTTTCGGTGTGTTGTTCTGTACGGTGTTTTTCTATGCAATCTCCTTCACATTAGCAATGGGACATGATGAAGCAGTAAAAGCTTATGAGCAAAATATCTCTGCATTAGCGATTGCGGCAAAATTCTTCCCTGGCGGTTGGGTAACCGTAGTGAGTGTAATGTTGAATATTTTCGCAGTAATGACCGCATTCTTTGGTGTCTATCTCGGTTTCCGTGAAGCCACACAAGGGATTGTGATGAATATTCTGCAGCGCATGATGCCCGTTGAAAAAATCAATGAAAAATGGGTACAAAACGGCATTATGATCTTTGCTGTGCTGTTAGCTTGGGGCGCCATTATTCTCAATGCACCAGTACTGAGCTTTACCTCAATTTGTAGTCCTATCTTTGGTATGGTCGGTTGTCTTATCCCTGCATACCTAGTGTACAAAGTACCGATGTTACATAAATACAAAGGCGCATCACTTTATCTGATTATCTTTACGGGTCTGCTACTTTGTGTTTCTCCGTTCTTGGCATTCTCATAGTCGTCAACTGCGGTTCGAGTTAGCTGTTATTAAAAACGATATTAATCCAAGGTGTTAGATTATGAGCCAGAACAATAATTCTCATTTATGGTCGCAGTTTATTCGTCAATTACGTGAAGGTGTTAAGCCAGCAGTAGGTTGCACTGAGCCGATTTCATTGGCATTAGCTGCGGCAAAAGCAACCGCGTTATTAGCTGAGCCTGTTGTTGGTATTGAAGCGTGGGTTTCGCCTAATTTAATGAAAAACGGAATGGGCGTAACAGTACCAGGAACGGGAATGGCGGGATTGCCCATCGCGGCTGCATTAGGGGCGACAGGGGGCAATCCGGATGCTGGCCTTGAAGTATTACTTACAGTATCACCACAAGCTATCGCTCAGGCTAAGACATTGGTTGCTGAAGGAAAAGTGACGGTTGGCGTGAAAACGCCATGTAGTGATGTACTCTACTCCGAAGCAAAAGTATATGGTCAGTCAGGTTATGCCATTGTCAGTATTGCTAAAGAGCATACCCATGTTGTGCGCTGTGAGTGTAATGGCAAAGTTGTTTTTGAGGATGATAAAACGAGTTTGACTCATGCCGGGGATAGCGTAGAAGAAAAGCCTTTTGCGACGGTTTGTGCTGAAGATATTTATCGCTTTGCACTCAATGTACCTATAGATCAAGTCGCCTTTATGCTTGATGCGGCTTATCTAAATGGTGCTTTATCAGAAGAAGGGCTAAAAAATAGTTATGGATTGGCGATAGGGCGGACGCTGGTTTCACAGCAAGAGAATGGCTTATTAGGTAAGGATTTACTGAGTGAAATCATGATAAGAACGTCTGCCGCTTCAGATGCACGTATGGGGGGCGCTGTATTACCTGCTATGAGTAACTCAGGCTCCGGTAATCAAGGCATTGCTGCAACATTGCCGGTAATGGTAGTTGCTGAATTTATTCAAGCAGATGACGAAACTTTATTACGGGCATTAGTTTTATCGCACTTAATGGCGATTTATGTTCATAGCCATTTCCCACCTCTGTCTGCATTGTGTGCGGCAACCACTGCATCAATGGGGGCGGCTGCGGGTATGGCATGGCTACTGACTAAAGACTTCACCACTGTAAGTATGTCAATCAACAGTATGATTGGTGATATTAGTGGCATTATCTGTGATGGCGCCTCAAATAGCTGTGCGATGAAAGTATCAAGTAGTGCGGCGAGTGCGTATAAAGCCGTTTTAATGGCGATGCAAAATCAAAGTGTAGCGGGCACTGACGGGATTGTCAGTGATGATGTTGATAGTTCAATTGCGAATCTCTGCGCATTAGCTAGTCGTGCAATGCAACATACAGATATTCAAATTATTGAGATCATGGAAGAAAAAGCACGCCGTAATGCCGGGGAAAAGCAGCAAGCTGTCAATGCATAAAAGGCAAAGACCTAAAAAGACAGTGAAAAATGTTGTAATGCAGTAAAGAAAATACCTGCTTATGAAAATAGGCAGGTATTTTTTTAAGCTAATATCAGCAACGAATGGTTGGTTATATTAATTAACTGACAGCTGCAAAGGCTTGTGCAATGCGCTGCACATTATTGTTATTGACACCCGCCATACAAACACGACCTGTACCAATCAGGTAAATACCAAACTCTTCACGTAATCTATCTACTTGCTCTGGTGAAAAGCCGGTATAACTGAACATACCGCGTTGTGTTAATAAATGATCAAAGTTTTTCTCAGGTAATGCTTCTTTTAAGGCATTAACTAAAGTTACACGCATCTCTTTGATGCGGTCACGCATATGAGCCACTTCTTTTTGCCATTGTGCGGTTAATACATGATCTGATAAAACTTGATTAACCAGTTGTGCGCCATAGTTAGCAGGACTTGAATAGATACGACGTGCGCCCGCTTTTAATTGCCCTAATACATGCTCACACTCTTTCGCGTTATCACATACAATCGATAAGCCACCCGCCCGTTCCCCATAAATCCCGAAGATTTTAGAGAATGAGTTACTGACTAATACAGGTAACCCCGCTTTTGCCATAGCGCGAACCGCATAAGCATCATCATCTAAACTTTCAGCAAATCCCTGATAAGCAATATCAAGGAAAGGGATTGCTTGACGCGCTTTGAGGATCTCAATGACCTGATCCCATTGTGCTTTGGTGAGATCGGATCCTGTTGGATTATGGCAACATGGGTGCATCAGTACGATGCTTTTTTCAGGAAGTTTTTTAAAGCAATCTATTAATGCATCGAATTTGACCCCTTTGGTTTCGGGATCAAAATAAGGATAATAATTTACTTTAAAACCGGAGCCCGCAAAAATAGACGCATGATTGTCCCAAGTGGGATCACTGATCCAAACTTCAGAGCTTGGAAAATAGCGATGTAGAAAATCTGCGCCGACTTTTAGCGCTCCGGAGCCACCTAATGTTTGTATGGTAGCAATCTTTTTGTCTGCAATAAGCGGGTTATCAGCACCAAAAAGGAGAGTCTGTACTTCGTGGCGATAAGGGGCGAGTCCTTCCATTGGCAAATACAGTGTTGCGGTAGGTGTCATCGCATTAAGCTGCTGACGTGCCACAGACACAGTGCCTAGAATGGGGGTTTTGCCTTCTTCATCATAATAAAGACCAATACTTAGGTTAATTTTATCTTGACGTGGATCTTTATTATAGACATCCATTAATGAGAGAATCGGATCTCCCGCAAACGCTTCAACCTGTTGAAACACGGCTTTTATTCTCCAATCACTTTTTGTGTGCCAGATAGATACAATATCTTGTGTGCTATTGTTCGTCTAGGTATTCCATAATGACGCGCGAAGTTAATTTGGTAATTAATTCGTACGCGCTAATACCACTATATTTGGCAATTTCTTCTACGGGTAGCACATCTCCCCATAAAATAGCTTCATCACCGACACGATCAATTAGCTCAGATCCCAAATCGACGCTGATCATATCCATAGAAACGCGTCCAACAATCGGCACTTTTCGACCGTTGATCCAAACAGGAGTACCAGAAGGTGCACTACGTGGGTAACCATCACCATAACCGATAGCAATAACACCCAGATAAGTATCTTTTTCACTTACCCATGTACCACCATAACCAACGGGTTCACCTGCTTTATGTTTACGAACCGCAATAAGGCTCGTTTTTAATGTCATTGCCGGGGTTAAACCAAAGTCTTTACCTGTTCTGTTATCACCCGTTGGTGAGATACCGTATGTGATGATCCCAGGGCGAACCCATTGATAATGGACTTGTGGCCAAAATAAAATTCCCGCAGAAGCAGCGATAGATTTATCACCCGCTTTATCTTGGATAAAGGCTTGAAATAGCTGAATTTGATTTTGTGTGACTTCAGGAATATCAGGCTCATCCGCGCGACTAAAGTGACTGACCAAATTGACGGGTTGTTGGACATTTTTACAAGCACAAAGTCGTTGATAAAAAGCCTCAGCTTCTTCAGGACGGACGCCTAAACGATGCATTCCAGTATCGAGCTTCATCCAGACTTTTACGGGTTCTTCTAAATCGGCATTTTCTAACGCTTCGAGTTGCTCTTCACTATGAACAACAGTCTCAATATGGTTAACCACCAAAATGGGTAAATCAACAGCATCAAAGAAGCCTTCAAGTAGTAGGATGGGTTTCACAATCCCCCCACTACGTAATGTTAAGGCTTCACCGATACGTGCTACGCCAAAACAATCAGCATCATCCATTAAAGTATATGCTGTTTCTAATAACCCATGACCATAAGCGTTTGCTTTCACGACAGCTATCAGGTGGCTATGTGGTGCATAGTCTCTTACATGCTGAAAATTGTGACGCAGAGCGCGGCGATCTATTACTGCGGTTGCCGCTTTCATGTTATTTCTCTATTTCCTTTTATTCCGTCAAGGTGGATGGTTATTCGTCGTCGTAAGCAGGGCCTGCGTAGTTATCAAAGCGAGACCATTGACCATTAAAGGTTAGTCTTACCGTACCGATAGGGCCATTACGCTGTTTACCAATGATAATTTCTGCCACCCCTTTTAGGTCGCTATTTTCGTGATAAACTTCGTCACGATAGATAAACATAATCAAGTCGGCATCTTGCTCAATAGAGCCCGATTCACGTAAGTCAGAGTTAACTGGGCGCTTATCAGCACGTTGTTCCAAACTACGGTTTAACTGTGACAGAGCGACAACAGGAACCTGTAATTCTTTAGCTAATGCTTTCAAAGAGCGTGAAATTTCAGCAATTTCTAAAGTTCGGTTCTCAGATAATGAAGGTACTCTCATTAACTGCAAGTAGTCAATCATGATTAGGCTTAAACCGCCATGTTCACGATAAATTCTTCGGGCACGAGAGCGCACCTCGGTGGGGGTTAAACCAGAGGAATCATCAATATACATATTACGTTTTTCAAGCAAAATACCCATGGTACTTGAAATACGCGCCCAATCTTCATCGTCAAGTTGCCCAGTACGAATACGGGTTTGATCCACGCGAGACAATGAAGCGAGCATACGCATCATGATTTGGTTACCTGGCATCTCTAAGCTAAAGATAAGTACAGGTTTTTCTTCCGTCATTGCCGCATTTTCGCATAAGTTCATCGCGAAGGTGGTTTTACCCATAGAAGGACGTGCTGCGACAATAATTAAATCTGATTTTTGCAGTCCGGCGGTTTTTTTATCCAGATCTTGATAGCCACTGGATACCCCCGTCACACCATCATGAGGTTTTTGGTAGAGTTGCTCTATTTTTTCAACGGTTTCTTCTAAAATGGCATCAATTGCTTTTGGCCCTTCATCTTTATTGGCGCGGGTTTCGGCAATTTGAAAGACGCGAGATTCAGCAAAATCGAGCAGATCTTCGCTGGTGCGTCCTTGGGGATCAAATCCAGCATCAGCAATTTCATTGGCGACTTTGATCATATCGCGAACGACAGCACGCTCACGTACAATGTCGGCATAAGCGTTAATATTGGCTGCACTTGGCGTATTTTTGGATAGTTCTGCTAAATAAGCAAAGCCTCCAACGCTTTCTAATTCTGCGTTTTGTTCTAGTGCTTCTGATAAGGTTATCAGATCAATAGGTTTACCCAGCTCAAGTAAACGCTGCATTTGCGCAAAAATAGTGCGATGAGGTCGGCTATAAAAATCATCGGCAGTGACACGCTCGGAGACATTATCCCAACGCTCGTTATCTATCATTAGACCGCCTAACACCGATTGTTCGGCTTCTAGCGAATGGGGGGGAAGCTTCAACCCTTCCATTTGGCGATCTTTTATCTCAGACATTAGCTTGTCAGTGGTCTTGTTTCTGGCCATAAATCCTGCACAAAGTCGAAAAAATATCAATCAGCGCATTAGTATACGCTAACCCAATAATCTGTGCCTTGTAGAAATAACGATCATTTGTCATTATCTCTACAGGTCGTTACAACGCTGGTTTATATAATCCTAGGTCAATCATCAATCTTATAAAGGAGATTACGATGGCTAAACGCATTCAGTTTGCAGCTCATGGTAATGCCGATGTACTCGAGCTAACTTCATTTACCCCCGCCCCTCTAGGCGATAACGAAGTACAGGTTGCCAATAAAGCCATTGGCATTAATTATATTGATACTTATGTGCGTAGCGGATTATATCCAGTAGAGCATTTCCCAAGTGGCTTAGGAACTGAAGCTGCCGGTGTTGTGATTAAAACAGGCGCTCATGTTACTTCACTTAAAGAAGGGGATAGAGTTGTATATGCACAATCTCCATTAGGCGCCTACAGCGATACGCATAATGTACCAGAAAATAAAGTAGCTCGCCTGCCTGATAATATCTCTTTTGAACAAGCCGCCGCCTCTTTTTTGAAAGGATTAACGGTTTATTATCTATTCAATGAAACATACAAATTACGTGCAGGGGAAACCTTTTTATTCCATGCAGCGGCGGGTGGCGTCGGGCTAATTGCCAGCCAATGGGCGAAAGCGATTGGCGCTAAAATGATTGGTACTGCAGGCAGTGATGAGAAAGTGGCTAAAGCTAAGGCCGCAGGTGCATGGAAAGTGATTAACTATCAAACTGAATCTATTGTTGAACGTGTCCTTGCGCTCACCAATAACCAAAAAGTACCCGTTGTGTATGATTCTGTTGGCAAAGCAACTTGGTTGGATTCGTTGCACTGTTTGCAACGCCGAGGCTTAATGGTCAGTTTTGGTAACGCTTCTGGTGCGGTAACAGGGGTTGATTTAGGTATTCTTAATAAATTGGGTTCACTTTATGTTACTCGTCCTTCTATTTCCGGCTACATTACGACGCGCGAAGAGTTAGATGCAGCAAGTGAAGCACTATTTACGTTAATTGGTCGTGGTAAAATTGATGTCAGTGTGCCAGATAATCAGAAATTTGCATTAGCTGATGCTAAAGCCGCACACCGTTATCTTGAAAGTCGTCAATCTCAAGGTTCAAGTCTATTGATCCCATAGTTTTTAAAGGTTACAAGTATAAAAAATCCATCTTTATTAACTGATTAACTAAATAGTTGATTAAGCAATTTGAGTAAGATGGATTTTTATCACAGGTTAAAAAGGACTATTTTTCGGTCACAAACTTGAGCGCATTCTCTAGCACGGTTAAATCAGCACCTTGTTTGTGGGCATTTTCACTTAAATGACGACGCCATTGTCTTGCCCCGGGAATACCTTGGAAAATTCCCAACATATGGCGGGTGATATGACCTAAATAAGTGCCTTGTGAGAGCTCTTTTTCAATATAAGGATACATGGCTTTTACGGCAGCGACGGCATTAGCAACAGGTAACTGATTATCAAAAAGCACGTGATCCACATGAGCCAATATTGATGGATTTTGATAAGCTTCGCGACCTACCATAACACCATCCATATATTTTAAGTGCTCCTGCGCCTCTTCTAGTGACTTAATTCCCCCATTAATTGCCATAGTGAGATGCGAGAAATCACGTTTTAATTGATAAACACGAGGATAATCTAAAGGAGGCACTTCGCGGTTTTCTTTGGGGCTTAATCCCGATAACCAAGCTTTGCGAGCATGAATAATAAAGGTATCGCAGTTATTATCACGGCTGACGGTATCAATAAAATCACATAGAAATTGATAACTATCTTGGTTGTCGATGCCAATACGTGTTTTTACCGTCACAGGAATATCGACCACATCACGCATAGCTTTCACGCAATCTGCAACGAGTTGTGCTTCACCCATTAAACAAGCACCAAAGCGTCCATTTTGTACCCGATCAGAAGGGCAACCTACATTTAAATTAATTTCATCATATCCACGCTCTTGTGCCAATTTTGCACATTGCGCTAACGCTTGTGGATCACTGCCGCCAAGCTGTAATGAGATCGGGTGCTCTTCGTTGCTATATTTTAAATAATCACCTTTGCCATGAATAATGGCACCTGTTGTGACCATTTCAGTATACAGCAAAGTATTTTTGGTAAGCTGGCGAAAGAAATAACGGCAATGGCGATCAGTCCAATCGAGCATAGGTGCAACAGAGAAGCGATTAAGTGGGTAATTCCCTTGAGTGCCCTGTGTTTGCTTGTTTTCTAGTGTTTTATCGGTTGGTGTATTTTCGTGCATTATAACCCATTTTAGTGTGTTTTCTCTTTATCAGGACACCAATGAGGACACCAGATTTTGGTGTTTTACTGAGAGTAAGAGAGGATTTATATCGAGATGGCTTACTATAGCATAACAAAATGTGATAGAGCAGGTGGTGTGATCTTTCCCTAAAACGAGGCCGATATAATTAGATTTTATGTACGAAGCTTAATTATTGATGAACTAATCTAGGTTTAATTATTAGATCGAAAAGGGCTCCTATAAGGAGCCCTTCGAAAATATCTCGCTAACGGGGTCTAAGACCAACCAGCTTCACACTGTACCGCGCTTTCAATCTAGTGACGTTTCCGTCGATGATTAGATTCTAGTCAATTCCCGATTGATGTCAAGTAGCTTGTTCTTCATCGGATGTATAGATATACTTTTTTATCATCAGAGTGGAATATCAATATGCCTGTAAAATCAATAATTAAGACGCTATCTAACTCTCGACTCTTTACTTACAAACAACCACTCTTATGCGATTTTACGCTGTAAAAAGTCACATCAGATATTTTACACCAACCAATCAATGCAGAAGAGACGCAAAGCTTGGCCTTTAACGGTTGGTATTGATGTTACTTTCATTCCAAAACCAGCCTCAGCTCAAGGCAACCATCCCAATGCGACTCAAGTAAAACAATGAAAAAGATTTATATTGTGCACTCACTGGTCTGGATCTTTGATCCCATTCAAATGGAAGTGCATCCTGTCTAAGAAAAACTAAATTATTTAATGAGTATAAATACACAGTATATTATCTTAATAATTAAATTTATCTCAATGCTATTAAAAATGAAAATAGCCAATGCTCAAAAATCTACGTTATAAAACAAAAGTAAAAATAAAAAATAGAAAAGGAGCATTGGTTATGAATATTGAAAGGAAAATACTAGTCAAACTAAAAAATATACATTCACTTGATCAAAATAAAAAACTATTACGCTCTGGTTACCATAATCAATATAATACATTTTTATCTAATATTTCTTTTGTTCCAGTATTATCATCATCACAATTACCACCTAAAAATCATCTTTCTCTTACATCAAATCATTTAAATGATTACTATTATTTAAATTTACCTAATGATAACACATATACATTAGATGAAATTATTAAAATATTAAAACAACATCCTGATATAGAATATGTGCAAAAAATTCCAAAATTACCTGTACAGCCACCTAATATTACGCCGGATTTAACTCGCCATCAGCATTATTTAAAAACCCCAAAAATAAAATCAAATGAAATAACTGGGTTAGGTATTATAGACGCTTGGAATAAAAATGCTTATGGACAAGGTATACAGGTGGCCGATATTGAGTGGGATTTTGATTTATCACATCCCGATTTGTTAGCTAATAATATCACGCCACTTTTTCCTTTAACTGAAAAAACCGATCAAGCCGACCATGGTACGGCAGTGGCGGGGTTAATTATGGGGAAAAAAGACGGTAAAGGTATTACTGGGCTTGCTTATAAATTAGATATGTTTTATGCCATATCAGAATTAAGCAGTGGTCGTATTGAAGCAATTATTGCCAGTAAACAGAAATTACACGCGGGTGATATTGTTTTATATGAGATGCAGACAGTTTGTGAACATCATGCTTATGTTCCTGCTGATTATGAAATGCATATCTGGGAGGCAACTCGTACATTAACAGAAGCGGGGATTATTGTGATCATGGCTGCCGGCAATGGGGGGGTTGATCTCGATTTACCTTTTTATGATAGCTATCGTCAACGTAGCGATAACCACTCTATACGTGTCGGTGCGGGCTCGCCTTATACGCTAAATCGTTTACCTTTCTCAACGCATGGCTCCCCCATACATGTGCAAGCATGGGGAGAAGATGTGACCACTGCCGGATATGGTGATCTTTTTCATGGTGACGGGAATAACAAATATACGGCTAATTTTAGTGGAACATCATCAGCCTGTGCATTAGTCGCGGGGGCGGCTGCGGTTATTCAATCTTGGTATAAAGATAAAACCAACACGGTATTAACGCCAATAGAGATGCGAGAGCTACTGATTAAAACAGGAACTTATCCATCATTAAATGAAAAGATAGGCCCTTTGCCTAATGTAAATAATGCCATCTTACATTTAAAAAATTTAATCCAATATAATTAATAGAAAGGATACCTTCTATGGCTTAAGACTATGGAAGGTATTTTTAGTATTTATCTTGCTGAAAATAATCTTTTTTAAGTCTGTTTTAGACTTGAAAATACCGCGATAGAATGATTTGTGATAAAAAATTTATTTAATCATAAATTAAAATAATTTATTAGTATTTATACTTATTATTAATTATTTGATTATATTCTATTTTTTGTTTTTTATAACAAAGTCGAAAGTTATGATGAAAAGCTTAAAAATGAATAGTTTTTCATAAGAAATGTACCTTTTTGCTTTCAATTTTACCTCACTACGTTTATCATTTGCCCCTTGTACTATACATACGGCGTTGCTGGTTTTGGGCTTCTGTGGAGCATACTGCTCCGGCAGCTCACACAGTCTTTTCCGGCGGCGGTTCTATCTGCATTATTCTTCGGGATAGAGTATTACCTTAAATGACTGAGAAAACATCTCTGACACCACTAGTCGAATTAAAATCCTTAAGTAAAGGTTTCGACGGAAAACAAATCATTTCCCGCCTCGATCTGACTATCAACCATGGCGAGTTTTTAACCATACTCGGCCCTTCAGGCTGTGGTAAGACGACGGTATTACGTTTAATTGCGGGCTTAGAAGACGCGGATGATGGACAAATTATCCTAGATGGACAGGATATTACCCATATTCCAGCAGAACAGCGTTTTGTAAATACCGTTTTCCAAAGTTATGCCCTGTTTCCCCATATGACCGTATTTGAAAATGTGGCTTTTGGTCTACGTATGCAGAAAACACCTGCTGCAGAGATCAATAGTCGCGTTATGGAAGCGTTACGTATGGTGCAACTGGAGGACTTTGCCCAACGCCGTCCTGCTCACCTTTCTGGTGGTCAACAGCAACGGGTTGCGATTGCACGGGCGGTGGTCAATAAGCCGAAGGTATTGTTGTTAGACGAATCATTGTCTGCTCTGGATTACAAATTACGTAAGCAGATGCAAAATGAGCTAAAAGCCTTACAACGAAAACTGGGGATCACCTTTATTTTCGTCACCCACGATCAGGAAGAAGCACTGACTATGTCAGATAGGATCGTGGTAATGAAAGAAGGGCGTATTGAGCAAGACGGCACGCCTCGAGAAATCTATGAAGAGCCAACTAATTTATTCGTTGCTCAATTTATAGGTGAAATCAATATCTTTGATGCACGTGTCCTACATCGTATTGATGAGACACGTATTAGAGCGGATGTTGAAGGGCACGAATGCGATATTTATACGCAATTACCTGTTACTCAAAATCAGCAACTGAAAGTGTTACTCAGACCAGAAGATCTGCGCGTTGAAGAGATACACGATCTTGAAAACCTTCCGGGACTTATCGGTTATGTTCGTGAACGTAACTATAAAGGCATGACGCTAGATTCTGTTGTTGAAATGGAAAATGGCAAGATGGTGATGGTGAGTGAATTCTTTAATGAAGATGATCCGGATGTTGATCACTCGTTAGACCAAAAGATAGCGGTAACTTGGGTTGAGAGCTGGGAGGTCGTGCTGGCTGATGAAGAAAACACGTAAACTATTTCAAAACATCGTTATTACTGGTGTTGTGGGTTGGTTAATGGTGTTCGTCTTCTTACCGAATATCATGATCATCGCCACCAGTTTTTTAACCCGTGATGATGCGAATTTAGTCGAGATGGTTTTTACACTCGATAACTATTATCGCTTATTTGATCCAATGTATGCAGAAGTATTACTGCACTCTATTAATATGGCATTGGTAGCGACCTTAGCTTGTTTAATATTAGGTTATCCTTTTGCTTTTTTTCTGGCAAAAATGCCTAAGAAAATACAACCATTACTGCTGTTTTTATTAATAGTTCCCTTTTGGACTAACTCACTTATTCGTATTTATGGGTTAAAGATTTTTCTTAGTACGAAAGGCTATTTTAATGAGTTTCTATTGTGGATAGGGCTTATCGATAAACCGCTAAGGATTATCTATACCCCAGAGGCGGTAGTATTAGGGTTGGTTTATATTTTATTACCTTTTATGGTTCTGCCACTCTATTCCAGCATTGAAAAACTGGATAAACCCTGTTTGGAAGCAGCTCGAGATCTCGGTGCGAATAAATTACAGACCTTTATTCGTATTATTATCCCATTAACTATGCCGGGGATCATCGCAGGTTGTTTATTGGTAATGTTACCTGCCATGGGCTTATTCTTTGTGGCGGACTTAATGGGGGGCGCGAAAAACCTACTTATTGGTAACGTAATAAAGAGCCAATTCTTAAATATTCGCGACTGGCCATTTGGGGCAGCTACCAGTATCTGTTTAACACTGGTGATGGGGTTAATGCTATTTGTGTATTACCGAGCCGTAAAACTACTGCATAAGAAGGTAGAAATAGAATGATAGGACGGTTATTGCGGGGTGGATTTATGTCCATCATTTACGCGTATCTTTATATCCCGATTATCATTCTGATAGTTAACTCTTTTAACTCATCACGTTTCGGGATCAACTGGAAAGGCTTTACCACTGACTGGTATACCATTTTATTAAATAATGACAGCCTGCTACAAGCTGCAGGGCATTCATTAACGATGGCAGTCACCTCAGCAACCTTTGCGACGTTGATTGGTTCATTGGCTGCGGTGGCGCTTTATCGCTATCGTTTTCGTGGTAAAAAGTTTGTTGGTGGTATGCTGTTTGTGGTGATGATGTCGCCAGATATTGTGATGGCGATTTCATTATTGGTTTTATTTATGCTATTAGGCATTTCCTTAGGGTTTTGGTCATTACTGGTGTCGCATATTACCTTTTGTCTGCCTTTTGTGGTGGTCACGGTCTATTCGCGACTCAGTGGTTTTGATGTCAAAATGCTTGAAGCCGCTAAGGATCTAGGGGCGGGTGAATTTACTATTTTACGTAAAATCATTATGCCATTAGCGATGCCAGCAGTAGCCTCGGGGTGGTTATTAAGCTTTACGTTATCGATGGATGACGTGGTTGTCTCCTCTTTTGTGACTGGACCAAGCTATGAAATTTTACCATTAAAAATTTACTCAATGGTAAAAGTAGGTGTTTCACCGGAAGTGAATGCACTGGCAACCATCCTTTTAGGGCTATCATTAGTATTAGTATTAATTAGTCAGTTGATCTTACGAGATAGAACTGGCAAAGCGTAATTTAAAAGTATTAGTGCGAGTTTCTCGCACTTTTTACGGTCTTGATGACCAAATCTGTTGGAGGTAGGCGTTACGCCTATTTGATATTAACGCATCAACCACTGAAGGAAGCCTAAATGAAAAAGTGGTCCTCTGTACTTGCTGCCAGTGTAATGGCATTAAGTATTGGTACAGCATCGGCTGATGATGGTAAGACAATCTATTTCTATAACTGGACGGAATATGTACCGCCAGGATTGCTGGAACAGTTTACAAAAGAAACTGGGATTAAGGTGATTTACTCCACCTATGAATCTAACGAAAGCATGTATACCAAATTAAAAACCTATAAAGATGGTGCTTATGATTTGGTGGTTCCTTCAACTTATTTTATTTCTAAAATGAGTCATGAGGGGATGCTACAGAAGATTGATAAATCGAAGCTCAGTAATTTTGATAATCTTGACCCAAGTTTATTACATAAATCATTCGATCCTCAAAATGACTACTCAATCCCTTATATTTGGGGAGCGACTGCGATAGGGATTAATAGTGATGAAGTTGATGTAAGTAGCATTACTTCATGGGCTGATTTATGGAAACCGGAATATAAAGATAGTTTACTGTTAACGGATGATGCACGTGAAGTATTCCAAATGGCTTTATTAAAATTAGGCTATTCAGGTAATACCACAGATCCAAAACAGATTGAAGAAGCCTATAAAGAGTTACAAAAGCTGATGCCTAATGTACTGGCTTTTAATTCGGATAATCCTGCCAATCCTTATATGCAAGGAGAAGTGAATCTAGGGATGATCTGGAATGGCTCTGCATTTATTGCGCGAGAAGCCGGTGCTCCTATTGAGTTGGTATGGCCAAAAGAGGGCGGTATCTTCTGGATGGACAGCTTAGCTATTCCTGCAAATGCAAAAAATGTTGAAGGTGCGCATAAGCTTATCGACTTCTTATTACGCCCTGAAGTTGCTGCAAAAGTGGCTGAAAATATCGGCTATCCAACACCTAATTTAGCGGCACAAAAATTATTGCCAAAAGCTATCACAAAAGATAGCTCACTTTACCCTAGTGAAGAGATTATCAGTAAAGGCGAATGGCAAAATGATGTGGGTGAAGCGACGGTTTTATACGAAAGCTATTACCAAAAACTGAAAGCGGGTCGTTAATTAAGTTTATCAGTACCAAAAAGCCACCGTTAAACGGTGGCTTCTTATATTTGTATAGAAAAAAGAGAACATTATCATTAAATCAACGATAAAATAGATGACAGTGTGTATTTGAACCGAAAGGATAATTAAGTTAAGGGCGATTAGTGCCATTTTTTATACAAGCCTCGGCAATCAGCAGGCTGTTTTTTTCTTGTATATTTCGTTGTTGCTCAATATTAATCATATAGTTACTTTGTAAGAAATAGCTGATATGAACATCAAACTTTTCAGTAATTAAATAAACAAACTCAATACTGATCCTATTTGTTCCTCGTTCATACCGTGAAAGTTGTTGCTGACTTATGCCTAACTCTTTGGCAAATAGTTTCCCCGAATATTTTAAATTTTTTCGCAAGTGACGTATTCGTTGTCCTATACGAAAATTAATCGTTTTGCTGCTATCAATCATTTCATCAGCCTTAAAAATTCAAATCATTATTGATAAGAAAAAGTGAGACTGGCTAATCCGTTTGCTTTACCCGGTTTTAGTGTCCCAGTCGTGATATAGCGAGTTGACAGGTTTAATATGTAGTTTTCGTTGTTAGAAGTTGTTATATGGAGTAAACGTTGGTTAGGTTGTCCTATCGCACTGATATCAGGGCCATACACCACGGGAGTTGGATTATCATTAAAGAAAAATTGAATACCAATACCAGAAGCATCAGAATCTGATGTCAGTGTGAGGATATCTGTATTATTAGAATAGGTAGACTGATCGGTCATGCTGGCATATAAATGCACATTACTATCGCATGTAACAGAGATGGGTTTAGCCTGACTTTTTGATGTTGAACCAATGGCTGCCATATCTCGCATTGAGATATCACCTAATTCATAGGTGAGATTTTTGGTATTTACGGTACAGCCTCGAGCTTTAATAGTAATAGTGACGGGGTTAATTGCTACGATAGAGGTATTATTGCCTTTATGGCCTCCACCATATTCAGACCATGTATTGGCGATAACTGTATATGGAATGTTATAAACGCCAGTCTCAAGATGTTTATCTGTCACCACAAAGACGACTTTGCCTTTCAGTGAAACGCGATCCACATTATGGTTAACGGTAGAGCCTACTGCAGGATAAATCACCGTTGCACCCGAACCGTTATCAACATCAATAGGTACGTAAGCAACACTATCATTGTTATCTTTTAAACCAAAAGCATAGCCGATACCTTTAACTCCGGGGAGTGAATAAACAGGATAACGATTACTACCTTCGTAATAGTAGATCCCGCTAATTTTTGAACCAGTAGCATTAGCATAGAGGGTTTCAACCCAACATTTTTGCAAAAATTTCTTCTCACATTTGAAACCATTATGGACAGAGGTTTCACCTATCCAAGTTGATGTGATGGGCGTTCCTGCGGGAGTACCATCGGCGGCACCATCAAAATTCATAGGTGGAGGGGTTACCACTAATGGATCTGCAATAGCCCATGCCATTTGGCTCGGGATACAAAGAAGAGAAACCAGCAATGTGAAGAAAGAAAAAGAGCGTGTCATTATTGGTACTCCAGTAAAAAGGTTGCTGTTGCATTCGCCGATCCGGCTTGAACAGGAAGTTGAGTCGCTACATAGCGAGCATAAAATTGCAGGGTATTATCTTGGTTAGGCAATAAGGTATAAGACTGGCTTTTATCGTTAATATCGATGGAAGCTCCTAAGTTATCCATAATGGAAATGGCAACTCCCTTGGCACCCGTTGCATCAATGGCGAGTAAGGCGTTATCAATAGGATCGGCACGACCATTAAAACTGACCTTCACAGCACTGGCTTCAGGTTGGCAATCGACTAATTTAATACTAAAAGGGATAACAGGCGTACGTTGTTGCGTTATCGTCGTAGAAATAAAATCTTTTGTGGCGATTTGGCCTAATTTTACGGTAATACGTTTTGAGTTTGTCTCTACCGTACATGTGTTTCCTGTTACTCTGGCATTAATGTGTACCAATGTATCGTAAGCAGATCCCTTAGTGGTAAACAGTAATGACAACGCTACAATAAGCATTAATTTGTGCATTATTGGCACTCCTGTGTCATTTTCACAAAAGGTTCATCAAGTTGAGAGGCGGGTAATTGATAGTTCACTTGACAGTATTGAGAGGCATTATGCCCCCAGCGGATCTCTAATTTTCCTGAATCAGGGACACCCGATAAGTAGAGTAAGCCATCATCGCCAACAATACCGGACAGATGATTTTGTTTATCAGTTGCTATTGCCCCAAAAGGGAGTGGGCGACCTTGGTGTTGTAGCGTCAGTAATAAGCGATACCCTTTTTTAGCATCAAACTGAACTTTAATGACGGCGCCTTGTGTTGGGATCACCTGCTTAATGTTTTGCTCAATTTCAACATTATCGGGTAATGCGGTGGTGTCTAATGCCACTCGATTTTGTCGATAAGCGGTAGCATAGGGAATAACGGCAAACCCTCGCCAGTCAGTATAAACCCCTGTCGCATTATCAATCGGTACATCCGCAGTATTACGAGCATCTACTAAAATGGCATTAGCGCTTAAGGGTTGGCTTAAGGTTAATCCGCCACTATGGAGTAGCATACCTCCAGCGAGGCTATAGTTAATTTGTTGAGCATCTTGATGATAGTTATAGCTAGCATTTAAATTGCCATAGCGACTTTGATAACCCAACGCCGCACTACCGGTATAGTTTCCGCCTTGATTGCTATAACCTTGTTGAACACTGTAATTAAGGGTATTGTCTTCCAATAATGTACCAGCAATCCCCGCATTATGTGTCGAGTAACCGTTATTATTGTGGCTGTAATTATATGTGAGATAAGTGCTATTGATGGATTGATAACTTGTCGGCATTAGCAATTGTAATGGGATAGAAAGACCCACAGACAATGTTTGGTCACGCTGACCACTATTCATCATTCTGTTATAACTATAAATGACGTTATAAGAGAGCCCTTTAATATTGCCATTGTAGCCGGTTTGTACTAGGACATTTTTCTCATTAGTTCCCCAATAATTTTGCCAGTTGGTCATCATAAAAATAGAGCCATAATCCCCCAGTTGTTGTGATAAATTAATTTGTAGGCTCCCTTTCTTGCGATTATGCAAATTAAAATAACTCAACGGTTTTTTTTGATTATCTTCATACAGATAACCGGACATACGCGTATTTAATGTCTCATCTAATGTGTAAAAACCCGAAGTAGAGTAACGATAACCGAGCAATTGAAAGTTTGTGCCAAATTGGTTTAACGACTTGGCATAAAGAAAACGTAAAGAATAACCATCTGATGTTGAGTTATTTGGCAATTGGCTATGAGCAAAGGTGATATCGGTAGAGAAGGCACCTAGGGTACCCATATTTTTACCTGCTCCTAGGGCATAAGATTGGTAATCTTTTGTTGCTAATGCACCACCATAGACAGTGGTGTCATAGGGTAAGCCATAAATAAGATGACCTTGTATAAAGCGAGGTTTTTTATGTTGGTTATTTTGGCGTATTTCACCGGCTTGGATGACAAACTGTTTTTGGCCTTCTCGCTGTAAAATAGGTACAGCAGAATAAGGCACAACATAGCTGTGTTTGCTACCATCATTTTCTTCAATGGTGACATAGAGGTCGCCACTATTTGACGTTGGATAGAGATCACGGATTTCAAAAGCACCCGGAGAAACAAAGGTTTGATAAATCACATAACCGTTTTGGCGGATCACCACTTTAGCATTGCCTTTAGCAATACCTCTGACTACAGGTGCAAATCCTCTTTGGCTATCAGGTAGCATAGTGTCGTCACTTTCTAATGAAATACCTCGAAAATTAACACTGTCAAAAAGTGTTGATGAGGTATAACTATCACCAATTTGTAATTGGCTTCTTAATGACACAATATTGCGTTGCAGATAGGTATTGATATGGTTCCATTGGTTTTTCCCGTTTGACGAATTCCAAGTGGAATAATCGCGTAATCGCCAAGCACCAATATTGATCCCACTACGTAGATTTAAGTAGTAGCTATTATTATGAGAATTTCCCCAGCTATTAGCGCCACTAAAGGTGTAGTTTAAAATACCTGCTGTTATACCGTTATCCCATTTTTCTGGTGGAATATAACCGCGTGCTTTCAAATCTAACGCGGCTTGAGGGACTTGAATATTTAAAGCTTGTTTCTCAATATCATAATTAACAACAGAATCTGGAATGATTTTTTCAATATCAATACATTCATTTGCCGAGAATTTCTCAAAATCAGCAAATAGTTTAATATTGATCCCGAGTGATTGATAATAATCTCGATTTAAACAAGGAATAACATGGTTATCTTGACTAATAAAATGAATATTTTCACTACGCAGATACTCATGATTAAAAACAATATCAAGAAGATAATCACCGGGTTTAATGCGGTTGCCTGCTTCAAAATAACTTAAATCGGTGACGGCATCAGGAGAGTCAGCCAAAAATGCAGGATTAAATCGGTTTGCGCTATATGATGAAAAGGACAGCGTCAATGACAATGCAATGACACTTGGAAAGAGAAAATAAACGATATCTTTATTAGTATTCTTATTAACCATGGTTTTTGACCAACAGGGTTGAAAAAGATGCTGTGATTAATGAACGATTTCTTTTTTTAAAACAGGAGTCTGTGCGCCATAATCATTAATGGTTTGGAATGAAATGGTATTAGCATTCTGATTAACTTTTCCTAATGTTAATTGTGAAAATGGGTTAATCATAATACTTGAAGGAAGTTGACTGTCGGCTGCAGCTAAATTGACCATAGTAATATGATAAGGTGTTGGATTATGGGCAATTAACTCCCCATTTTTATAGGAAAAAGTCACTTCATTGGCATATTTTTCAGTATAAGCGGACAATCCACTAGGACGGTAGAAAAGCTTTATCCGACTCTGGATGGCAATTTGTAGTGTATTTTCATTAGCAAGCTTTTCATCTAAAGAAGGAATAGCTTTGACATTCATCCAAAATAAACTTTCGCGATCTGCAGGTAAAGGTTCACCTGTATACATAATTCTTAAAGCATTCTCTTTATTAGCGTCAAGAATATATAAAGGAGGGGTAACAATAAAATCATTATTTTTATTACCTTGATTATCAGATACCCATGATTGAATTAGAAAACTATTCTCTTTATCTGAATTAGTCACAACAAGATTAGTTTGTTTAATATTAGAATTATAAATAATACGCGTAGCACCTAATGAAACACCATTAGAATAAGCAATAAGTGGGAATAAAAAAATAATAAAAGCAAATATCTTTTTCATAATAAATATTTATTAGCTAATGAATATGGAGTAATAATACTTTTGATAAAAATAGGCCGTCCTTGGCGATAAGACATCAATCAAAAGTGATGAAGTGATTAAGAGTAAGTCACCATAAAGTTAGTTGTAACGTTTGCGCTACCTGCCTTCACTGTATCATCAGTGGAAATAAGAGAAGCGTTATAATTTAATTGGTTTTCACCTTCGATTAATTTTTGAGTTGAAGAAGGTTGTCCTGGAACAACATTTTTGCTGCTTGAATCGGTAATTTTTAACGCTACATTGGTTGCTGCGCCACTGCCTTGTAATGCGAATGCAGTTGCATCACCATCAGAAGCTGTACCGTTAAAGGTAATTGCTGCTAATGATGAAACAGTAATATCGCAGTTATTTAATTTAATGCTAAAAGGAATACGTCCTGTTTCATCACCTTTTTTAGTGAATTCAGCGACACGGAATTGACCCAAACGAACAGTTTGGTTACTTGAACTACTATCAACACCACAAGCAGCATTAACGACAGAACCTTCAAAGTTAATAGTACCACCATTAACTGTAACTTCTGTTGGTGCTGGTGTACCAGTATCTTCTGCTAGGGCAGGTGTAGCAATTATGGCCATTGCTGAAGTAATAATTGCAGATAATAATAACTTTTTCATTAAATGTTCCTATATTTTCAATATATATTTAATACTTAGCTTAATAAAATAAGCTAATATTTAATTCTGTTTTTATTATTAATAATAAAAAACAAGGATTAAATTATTTTTGGAAAATGCCAAATAAGACTATTTTATTTATTAAAACAAAAGCGAGTGATAGCAATCTTCGTGAAAAAGAATAAATTGCCATATATTCACTTAAGTCAAATTTACAAAAATTATAAATGTGGTAAAAAAAATAGAGAAATCGTTTTAAACGATCGTTTTTTGCTGGTTTTATAGATAAATTCTATTAATATCTGCTCAACTATCGGTAATATTTAATTGTTAAAAAATAGAAAAATATATTACTTTGTCTAATGTTTTGTGAGTGATTTTTTATCTGATTGATATTGTTTGGTTTTTTATTTGATTTTATTACATCTATCTCATCATTTATCCGGTGCATCGTAAAAAGATAGCGTACTTATACTTATAAGATGATGTTTCATAAAATGTATTTTATGGATAGTTTTTTTATAAAATGAAACGAAAAATGGCTTTTTGTTAAGTAAAAAAGCACGCTGAAAGGGGGCATTTAAGTAAATTTTAAAATAAAAATTTATTATTTGTAAATAAAATAGAAATATTGTTTATTCATTTTTATTGGAAATTACAAAGCGTATTTTTATCGTATAAAAATAAAAGATACTTTTATTACTCGTATTGGGAGTAAATCAATATATTTAATTTGCTATATTAATTGTAACAAAATGTTTCATTTTCGAGTGCGCTTCTTCTATAGGGAGTGAGTAATTCAAGCAATTACCCCGATTCTGTTTTACTATCGGCTATATAGAGAAAAACTTAAATCTGAAGGTATAAACATGATATCCAGTACATCAAAAGGAACACTCTATGGCATTGTGGCGATATTCCTTTGGAGTACCATTGTTGGGTTAATTCGCAATATCAGTGAGTATTTTGGTGCGGTAGGGGGTGCTGCGCTGATTTACACAACGGGAACGCTATTTTTGATTTTGATCTTAGGGGTGCCTAAGTTATCTCTTTTTCCTAAGCGTTACCTTGCTTGGGGGGCACTTTTATTTGTTAGCTATGAAATCTGTTTATCGCTGGCGCTAGGATTTGCTAGTGATAGAGCACAAGCTATAGAGCTTGGCATGGTTAACTATTTATGGCCCAGCTTTACACTGGCATTAGCGGTATTCTTAAATAAACAGCGATTCTCTATCCTATTGATTGTGGGTTTATTATGCTCATTCAGTGGGCTTGTTTGGGTTGTTAGTGGTGATAATCCACTGACAATAGAAAGCTTATGGAATAATATTTGTCGTAATCCTCTCAGTTATATTTTGGCGTTTATCGGCGCCGTGTTATGGGCATTTTACAGTAATGTGACTCGTCTTATTTCGGGGGGGCACAATGGTATTGTGCCTTTCTTTTTCTTAACAGCATTGGCACTTTGGGGGCAATATATTTTTTCTGCTCCAATCGAGTGGGTGGTTAATGTAAAAAGTATCTCACTGTTACTTATTACTGGGGCTGCGATAGGGTTAGCTAATGCGGCGTGGACGGCAGGAATGATCAGCGGTAATGTGACATTATTAGCGACGCTTTCTTATTTTACTCCGGTAATTTCTACGGCTTTTTCATCCCTACTACTCTCTACAGCACTCTCTTTTTCATTTTGGCAAGGCGTTATGATGGTGACAGGCGGCTCTTTAATTTGTTGGTTAGCGACTCGTCAAAAAATGACAAAAATGCCAAAAACGAGCAAATCGAATGTAAAACAGGGTTCTTAAGTCAAATTTTCGTGCCAATTGGGGGTATTTGAATAAATACTCTCGATTTTAAAAAAGTCTCATTGGTATAAGTTGAAATTTTTTCACTATGCGACAAGGCTAATATCCGCTTATCTATATTACTTATAAGTTAAAAGATCTAACTTCTATTTAGAAGCTACCTATATGATAAGAACAAAGGGATTGCTATGAAACTTGAGACACTTTCTGTTCACGCTGGTTATTCACCTGATCCAACCACCAAAGCTGTTGCGGTGCCTATTTACCAAACCACCTCTTATGCATTTGATGATACGCAACATGGTGCTGATCTATTTGACTTAAAAGTACCTGGCAATATCTACACGCGTATCATGAACCCAACCAATGATGTATTGGAACAACGCGTTGCCGCCTTAGAAGGAGGGATTGCAGCAGTTGCTGTGGCATCGGGTATGGCTGCGATTACTTATGCTATCCAGACCATTGCACAAGTGGGCGATAACATTGTGTCGGTTGCGAAGCTCTATGGCGGTACATATAACTTAATGGCGCACACTTTTCCCCGTATCGGTATCGAAGCGCGTTTTGCCCCCCATGATGATCTGCTGGCACTTGAAGCGTTAATTGATGAGAAAACCAAAGCGGTATTTTGTGAATCTATCACTAATCCAAGTGGTAATATTGTTGATATTCAAGCTCTCGCCACTGTGGCTCATCGTCATGGTGTCCCTTTAATTGTTGATAATACGGTAGCAACGCCTTACCTATGTCGCCCTTTTGAGCATGGTGCTGATATTATTATTCACTCACTCACTAAATATATTGGTGGTCATGGTAACTCTATTGGTGGGATCGTCGTTGATTCAGGTAAATTTCCTTGGGCTGAACATAAAGATCGTTTTGAAATCCTCAATACACCGGATGTCTCTTATCATGGGGTTAATTATGTTGAACACTTTGGTGCGGCTGCTTATATTGCGCGATGCCGTGTTGCCCCATTGCGTGGAACAGGAGCCGCTCTTTCGCCATTTAACGCCTTCTTAATTCTTCAAGGTCTAGAAACATTAGCGTTACGTATGGAGCGTCATACTGAAAATGCGCAAAAAGTTGCTGAATATTTGCAAAATCATCCTCAAGTTGTCTGGGTTAAATATGCAGGTTTAACCAGCCACCCGGAGCATAATTTAGCGGTACGTTATATGTCAGGTAAACCTGCTGGTATTCTCTCTTTTGGTATCAAAGGCGGTGCCGAAGCGGGTGCGAAATTTATCGATGCATTGAAATTGATTGTGCGTCTTGTCAATATTGGTGATGCTAAATCTTTGGCTTGTCATCCTGCATCAACCACTCATCGCCAACTCAATGATGAAGAGTTAGAACGCGCGGGGGTTTCTCGTGATTTAATTCGACTTTCAATTGGTATTGAACATATAGACGATATTATCGCTGATCTAGAACAAGCATTAAACGCCAGTTTTTAACCGTTATTAATAATAGTTAATTAATAACGATTAAGTAATAGTAATTTAATTAATAATAGAAAGGCCTTCTTTAAATTTAAAGAGGGCTTTTTATTTTAAAACAAACAAATAATCGATCTTTTAAAGGGGTGTTTAATTTATTCTCTATGAGAGAAAGTGTGTTTTATTGCGTTACCACATTATTGAAATATCTTAATGACTATTTATCCTTATTTTTAATTGATAATTATCAAGTTCTCTTTTTTTGTTGTTAATTAAATATTTTATTGAGATCAAAAATATAAAATAATTTTATTATTTAAAATTAAATTTGGTTTTAAATAAAGTAATGTGAAGTTGACAACATTATTGGCATATAATAAGGCTCACTCTAATAGTGCTTGATTTTGATCAATAAGGAACATACCGACTGGTCGGTATTATCCTACGCATGAATACAACCGCACATCACCGAAAAAAAGATCCTATCCGCGTCCAAGAGCAGTTATTAGAAGCGGCAAGTATTATTGTGGCGAATGAAGGAATTGCTTCTTTATCTTTAAATGCCGTAGCCAAAGAAGCGGGTGTCAGTAAAGGCGGATTATTGCACCATTTTCCTGGGAAGATAGAACTGATACAGGCGGTATTCAAACGCTTACTCGGTATTATGGATAAACGAATTGCGTTAATTATGGCCAACGATCCGATAGAAGCAGGGCGCTTTTCTCGCGCTTATTTAACCTATATTTCTGATCTCAAACAGTCAGATGAAAGCCGCCAATTGGCAATACTTTCTTTAGCTATGCCTAACGAGCCAATAATGCGTCAATGTTGGCGTGATTGGATGTTAGGCCATTTAGCCAAAGGCGATAAACTTGATAATAGCTACTTAGGTACGTTAATTCGTTATGCTGCCGATGGCCTTTGGTTATCAGAACTCACAGAAGGCCCTACGATTTCACAACAAGAGCGTAGTGCATTAGTTGAAAGATTATTAAAAATGACATTTGAATATATGGCCGACACAGCAAATCAGTCATGTTAATTAGGATGAATGAGGGCACAATGAAATACAGAATAAATGCCTCAATTTATTACGACGCAACGGATGGCGCGATATCGTTAGAAAAAGGTGACGTTGATACACATCTGTCTATTACCGCTAATGCGTTACTCTTTTATTTTATTCAAAATCCCGGTGTAGTAAATCGTGATGAAGTATTAAAACGCGTGTGGGATGACAATGGGCTAGTTTCTTCAAATAGTAATTTAAACCAATATTTAAGTTTATTGCGTAAAACATTTCGTCATTATGGTATTGAAAATATTATTGTCACTATCGCCAAAGGGCGACTAGAGTTTAATCCTGATATCTCTGTTGAATTAATTGATGACTCAACACTGTTACCTGTTACGCAAACAAATGATCACGAAGGTGAAGCAAATAAAAGTAATACAACATCACCCATTGAGACATCATTATCATCCGAGCCTGATAATCTAGACAGTGAATTAGAAAAAGAGCCTCAATTATCGGCAACATCGCCACAAAAACCAGAAATTTGTTGGTATTTAGCCAGTATTGGTTTTTTATTTGGCGCCATATTTCTTGTGGTGATCATCTTTTTAAATCAGCATCAATCAAAGCCTATCACATTAACACCTCTCACCCATAATGATTGTGAATTACTCTCTAACGAGGCCATGATTAACTCCTCTGTCAGTGATAATTATATTCGCAATTTTGACGCTGTAAGAAAGAAGCTTAATTTACAGTGTGTGAAAGGGGAGCGCTTTGTTTTTTTCTATGGTGATAAATTACAAACTAATGGCTTAGGGCGTGTCTTTTTAGCGCATTGCGCTAAGAACGAAGATAATCCATTTAGCTATTGCGATAATTACTTTTACTATTCTTGGAAATACTAATGAAAATCTCAGGGAAACTTTTATGTTTTTTATCGGCCCTGATTTTTATCTTGGTCGCCACTTATGCAGCAACAAGATTATTAACTATCAAAAATGAAGGTATGATGGTTTGTTCAACAAAGGGCATTATGCGCTTTGAAAATATGGAAGATGAGAATGTGAATGGCAATATTCATTTCTCTTTTGGTGCTAATGGCAAAGGCTCTATTGTGGTTGAGGGGTATACTACCTCTAAAGCGGGTTGGCTCTATTTACAACGTTATGTGAAATTTGATTACACCACAAAGCGGGTTTCCCCCACCGAGCGTCACTATTTTGTCAGTCAATGGGAGTCTAGTGCCTCCTCGATTGATGAGTCTCCCGATGTTATTTTTGATTATTTTATGCGTGAAATGTCAGATAGTCATGATGGATTATTTATTAACGCACAAAAGCTAAATGAAAAAACGTTATTACTCAGTTCGCTCAATTCCCCACTCTATATTTGTACCTTAAAACCCGGCAGTAAATTCGATTAAAAATCCACATTACTTTCTCGCTCAATAAATATTGGGCGAGCGTTGCGACGTATTCTTGCGAATATTCCCTCTCTCATACTGTCCCCCCATCGACGGAAACATTGACTATTTATGCCTGCTAAGGACGCTGCATGATGAGTTCGGCTTAAGACATAAAGGGCTAACCTAGAAATAGCACTTTTTGTATATAGACTAGATTTAGCTTTTTCTCATCCTTGAGCTGGCATTGAAATATTAGTGATATCCCGCACATCTTTCCCGCTGATTTGTACTGCCTTTTTGCACCTTTTCAACATCCTTCTAACAAACTTAAATTGTCTTTTTTTTCATCTTCTTTGCGTGTTTTTTTATAAATTTAAACAGATAAAAAAAAGCAATTAACAGCATAGATAAATAAAAATAAGGCTAAATAAGCATAAATATCAGAATATAAAACTATATGTTTATCTTTTATGGATTTATATGTTGTTTTTATTTTTAGCCGTTATAGTGAATTTGAAACCAAGGTCTGCGTTTAAAAAATCACCACGCAGACATGATGGGTAACTGTAAACCGTTAAACGGCTTCCTGGAGGAAATAAAAATGGGTGATGCATTAGGTCTGATTGAAACTAAAGGGTTAGTGGCATGTATCGAAGCCGCTGATGCGATGTGCAAAGCCGCCAATGTTGAATTGATTGGTTATGAAAACGTTGGTTCAGGTCTCGTGACTGCGATGGTGAAAGGCGACGTAGGGGCAGTGAAAGCTGCGGTAGATTCAGGTGTGGAATCAGCGCAACGGGTGGGTGAAGTCGTCACATCACTTGTGATTGCTCGTCCTCACAATGACATCAACAAAATTGTTATCAAACACAAGGCATAGTCTTTGCCTTAGGAGAACGTATGGGTGATGCATTAGGACTTATTGAAACTCAAGGGCTAGTGGCATGTATTGAAGCCGCTGATGCGATGTGCAAAGCCGCCAATGTTGAATTGATTGGTTATGAAAATGTTGGCTCAGGTTTGGTCACTGCAATGGTAAAAGGCGATGTGGGTGCCGTTAAAGCCGCTGTAGATTCTGGCTTAGAAGCGGCTCAACGTGTAGGTACGGTGGTCACTTCATTAGTCATCGCTCGTCCACATAACGATATTCAAAAAATCGTTGCCCAGTACAAAGTGACTGAATAACGAAGGAAATAAATATGAAAGAAGCACTCGGTCTAGTGGAAACCAAAGGTCTAGTCGCTTGCATTGAAGCTGCTGACGCAATGTGTAAAGCAGCCAATGTGGAACTGATTGGTTATGAAAACGTCGGTTCAGGTTTAGTGACTGCCATGGTGAAAGGCGATGTCGGTGCAGTTAATGCAGCGGTTGAGTCTGGTGTTGAGGCGGCAAAACGTATCGGCACAGTAGTGACTTCTCGTGTTATTGCAAGACCACATAACGATATCGAGAAGATTGCAGAGCAACATAAAGCCTGATTATTCAGGTGCTGCCAAGCAAAAAACGTTATTCAGCTAAATTTTTAACTCCTGTATGGGGGAAAACATGGTTGCATTAGATAAAGATTTGCAATCCCGACAACTGGCTCGCGAGCTAGTTCGTAACGCGAAAAATGCACAACAACAATATGCGAAATTTTCGCAGGAAAAAATCGACAATATAGTCAAACACATTGCATTTGAAGCTGCTCGTCACGCAGAAGAGTTGGCAAAAATGGCCAGCGAAGAGACCGGCTTTGGTAAATGGCAAGACAAAGTACTGAAAAATACCTTTGCGTCATTGCGTGTGTATGAACATATGAAAGACCTAAAGACCATTGGCATTATCAATGACGATAAAGTGAAAAAAGTCATGGATGTGGGGGTACCTTTAGGGGTTATTACAGCGTTAGTGCCTTCCACTAACCCAACTTCAACCATTATCTATAAAACCCTAATTGCACTGAAAGCAGGTAATGCGATTATTTTTTCACCGCACCCTAATGCGAAACAGTGTAGTTTCCGCGCGCTAGAAATTGTCAAAAAAGCCGCACTAGAAGCGGGAGCACCTGAGGGAATTGTCGATGGTGTGACATTGCTGACATTGGAAGCGACAAAAGAATTAATGCACAGCAAAGATGTGTCATTAATCTTAGCTACTGGCGGTGAAGGAATGGTGCGTGCGGCTTATGCATCAGGCACACCAACTATCAGTGGTGGTCCAGGTAATGGTCCTGCCTTTATTGAGCGTAGTGCGGATATCAAAAAAGCAGTGAGCGATATCATCACCAGTAAAACATTTGATAATGGCGTGATCTGCGCTTCAGAGCAATCCATCATCGTAGAACGTTGTATTTATAACGAAGTTCACCGTGAGCTATTAGCGCAAGGTGCTTATTTTATGAATGATGAAGAAGCAGCGAAAGTCGCTTCTATGTTATTGCGCGCTAATGGCACGATAAATCCTGCGGTGGTTGGTAAAGATGCTATCTATTTAAGCCAGCGCGCCGGTTTTACTGTACCTGCTAATACCCGCGTCTTGATTGCACTACAAGATACTGTTTCACCGAAGAATCCCTATTCACGGGAAAAACTGTGCCCAATCTTAGGTATGTATATTGAAGAAGATTGGCAATCAGCCTGTCATCGTGTGGTGCAATTGCTCACTAACGAAGGCTTAGGTCATACCTTAGTGATCCATACCCAAAATGAAGATGTTATTCGTCAGTTCTCTTTAGAAAAACCCGTTAATCGTATTTTAATTAATACTCCGGCGGCATTAGGTGGTATTGGCGCAACAACCAATATTACTCCTGCGTTAACCCTAGGTTGTGGTGCGGTAGGCGGTGGTTCTAGCTCAGATAACGTCGGCCCGATGAATTTACTGAATATTCGTAAAGTCGGTTATGGGGTACGTAGTGTTGAAGAGTTAAAACAACCTTGTCCATTAGCACAAGAAGCTGCTCAACCTGCTGTTTCTAGCGCAAATTACCACACCAGCATTCTTGATGATGATCGTTTTCGTTCACCTTCTTTAACCCCTGTTCATGCGGAATGTGCAACAGCACAACGTCAAACACAAGGTGATGATCGCTTTGGCGCGTCCCCTTATACAACGACAGTCAGTGCGTGTGCACAACAAGTGATTGAGCAAGGTGAGATCACCGAAGAGAACGTGGAGCGCATTATCAAAGAAGTTCTCGGACGTCTGGGTAAATAACTCATTGATAGAAGGCGATATAAACCATGATCCTCGCAAAGGTAATCGGACACGTAGTCGCGACACAAAAAAGCCCTGAACTGAAAGGAAGCAATTTATTAATGATAGCGACCTTAGATGATGAGCTTAATCCACTGAAAAATAAAACCTATGTTGCAGTGGATAGTGTGGGTGCAGGTATCAACGATGTGGTGTTGGCTGAAGAATACTTCGCACTAAACAAAGATCGTTACAAGGCGATGTCCGTGGTTGCCATTGTTGAGAAGGTTTATCGGGACAGTAAGGAGTAATAACGACATGAGTGAGTTTCTGATAAAACCCAAAATTCAGTTTGGCACCAATGCACTGAATTTTCTCTCTGGGTTAACTGCCCGCCGCGCATTTGTGGTGACAGATAAAGCAATGGTGAAGTTTGGCTTTGCAGATAAAGTCACTGAAAAATTAATGCAACGAGGTATTGAGTTTCAAATCTATGATGATGTTGCATCAGATCCTGATATTTCTGCCATTGTCAGTGGTATGAAAATAATGGATGCCCATTATCCTGATTTGGTTATCGCACTCGGCGGTGGATCTGTTATCGATGCTGCTAAAGCCGTTATGTACTCCCTCTGGCATACCCGTAAAGAGCACAGTAGAAGTAAACCGCAGTTTATTGCGATCCCCACGACCAGTGGTACTGGCTCTGAAGTGACCTCTTTTTCAGTGATCAAATCACGCAGTGAAAAACTGGTATTGGTCGATGAGTTTATGTTGCCTGATATCGCGATCCTCGATCCTGAACTTGTGAAATCTGTACCTCCTGCAATTACCGCTGATACGGGTATGGATGTCCTTTGCCATGCATTAGAAGCTTATGTGTCTAAAGCTACATCTGATTTTTCTGATGCGATGGCAGAAAAAGCAGTCAAATTAGTGTTTAGCCATCTGCTTGATTGTCATCATCAAGGGGATAACTTACTTGCTCGCGAAAAAATGCACAATGCATCTTGCATCGCAGGTATGGCATTTACTAATGCGTCGTTAGGTATTACACACAGTCTTGCCCATGCATTAGGCGGTGTTTTTCATGTCCCTCATGGCCGTGCGAATGCGTTATTGATGACACATGTTATTGCCTTTAATGCCAATCTTCATGGTGATTGTAATAGCGAAGCAGCGAAGCGCTATGCCTACCTTGCCCAAAGTTTAGGATTACCTGCGCAGACGGTAAAAGAAGGCGTTATCAGCCTTATTGTCGCCATTAATGTATTGAAAGATGAAATCGGTATGCCGAAGAGTATTCGCGATACCGGTGTCAGTGAAGCGGACTTTTATGCCCGTTTAACGGAAATGGTCGGACAGGCTTTACGCGATAGCTGTACGCCGACAAATCCGCGTGACGTAAACACACACCAATTAGAAACATTGTATCGTCAGGCATTTGCCGGTGTATCACACAGTTAATGCTCAATTAATACCGATTAGGTCTAGTAAAGAACATCAGGAGAGCCTCACATGGCCAAATATTCTTTGACGCCACGCGTAAAAATGCTGGCAGAACGTTTAGTTTCACGTAACAGTTCTATTAGCACAGAGCGTGCGACGATTTTTGATTCATTAGATAACAATATTGCCGGTGTGCCCCAAGCGATTAAACCTGCACAACGCTTTTATCAGTTTATTCGTCATTTTCCAAGCTATATCGCTCAAGATGAGCTCATTATCGGTAGCCAATCCTCAACACCACGTGGTGCGATTTTCCACAGCGAAGAAGAAGTGCGTAGTGACTCTATTTATCGCTTTTTAAGTATCAATAATAGCGTTACATCACCTGATTATATGCTGGTGGTGAATCAAGGTTTCTTAGCCATCAAAGCACAACTTGAAGATAGAATGAGAAGCATTGGTAGTGCGGTAAATCGTAGCAGTATGGATGAAGCCAATTTCTGCAAATCGGCGATTTATGCATGTGATGCGGCACTTTATTTTGCACAACTACTGTCAGCTAAAGCAGAAAATTTAGCCGCAATGGAAGGTAATCCATACCGTAAAGCTGAATTATTAGAAAGTGCGGCTATTTTACGTAAAGTACCCGCCAAACCAGCAGAAACCTTTAAAGAAGCGGTACAAGTTTTCTATTTATTACAGCTTATTCTTCATCTGGAGAATGGTAGCTACGCTATCAACCCAATGGGCTTTGATAAAGCACTATACCCATTCTATCAACGTGATATTGACCAAGGCCGTTTAACGCCAGCACAAGCTTATGAGATTGTTGAAAGTCTTTGGCTAAAACTGGCTGAGCTATCCGAAGTGCGCGCAACGAAAGAAGTCGATGGCTATCCGATGTTTGATGCCATGACCCAAGGTATCGATATTAACGATCCTCGCGTCAGTATTAACGAACTTTCAGAAATGTTGTTATCAGCGCGCGCTAATTTATCAGCATTACACAGTTCACTACAAGTCCGTTTATATAACGGTCGTATGAATACACCACCGCAATATGCTTCACCTTCAGCCAATGTTGTTACACCGGCGACAGCAAATGGTGAGTTGACTGTAATGGAAGGCTTAACTCCCCGTCTACAGCGCCTGCGTAATCGTTATTTAGAGGCTCGTCCTAGTGTTTCAATTTATAGAGCATTAGCCTTTACTGAAATTGCTCGCAATAATCCTGGTTTACCCCCTATTTTATTGCGTGCTAAAGCTTTCCGCCGTGCTTGTGAAACCGCACCTATCTTAATTCAAGATGAAGAGCTTATTGTGGGACATCCTTGTGGGAAACCGCGTGCTGGCGCTTTCTCTCCTGATATCGCATGGCGTTGGGTACGTGATGAACTCGACACCATGAGCACGCGCCCACAAGATCCATTCCAAATTTCAGAAGAAGACAAAAAAGTCATTCGTGAAGAGATAGTGCCATTTTGGGAAGGTCGCTCTTTAGATGAAATTTGTGAAGCGCAATACCGTGAAGCGGGTGTATGGGAATTCAGTGGCGAAACCTTTGTCAGCGATCTCTCTTATCATCAAATTAATGGTGGTGGTGATACTTGCCCCGGTTATGACGTATTGTTATTCACCAAAGGGATGAACGGTATTAAAGCCGATGCACAAGCGAAATTGGCTGAATTAAGCATGGAAAATCCTGCTGATATTGACCGTATCTATTTCTATAAAGCGTCGATTGAAAGTTGTGAAGGGGTTATCGCTTATGCTCATCGTATTGCCGAGCATGCCCGTGAATTAGCCTCTAAAGAGAGTGATCCACAACGTCGTGAAGAGTTATTGACCATTGCTCAAGTCAATGAAAATGTTCCTGCTAATCCACCAAAAACATTGCAAGAAGCACTGCAAAGTATCTGGACTGTAGAATCATTGTTTGAAGTTGAAGAGAACCAAACGGGACTTTCTTTAGGTCGCTTAGATCAATACTGTTTCCCAATGTATGAAAACGACATTAAAACAGGTCGTTTAACGCGTGAACAAGCACTGGAAATGATGCAGGCCTTTATCATCAAATGTGCCGAATTAATGTGGATGTCTAGTGAACTTGGCGCAAAATATTTTGCCGGTTATCAACCCTTTATCAACTTAACGGTGGGGGGACAGAAACGCTCAGGTGGCGATGCTTGTAACGATTTAACTTACTTGATTATGGACGCAGTACGCTTTGTGAAAGTGTATCAACCTTCGCTGGCTTGTCGTATCCATAACCAATCACCACAGCAATATATGGAAAAAATCGTTGATGTGGTCAAAGCGGGAATGGGCTTCCCTGCCTGTCACTTCGATGATTCTCATATCAAGATGATGTTGCGCAAAGGCTTCGACTTTGAAGATGCACGCGATTACTGCTTGATGGGCTGTGTTGAACCACAAAAATCAGGTCGTATCTATCAATGGACATCAACGGGTTATACCCAGTGGCCAATTGCCATTGAATTTGTATTAAATCGTGGTCGTATGGTGCTGTTTGATAGCTACCAAGGCTTAGACACCGGCGATTTACGTGATTTACGTACTTATGAGGATTTCGATCGCGCGGTTAAAGAGCAAGTCGCACATATTATTCGTTTATCAGCAATTGGTACGGTTATCAGCCAGCGCGTTCACCGTGACATTGCCCCAAAACCACTCATGTCGCTATTGGTTGAAGGTTGTATGGAGCAAGGTAAAGACGTGACAGCGGGTGGTGCGATGGTTAACCACGGACCGGGTCTGATCTTCTCTGGTTTAGCCACTTATGTCGATTCTATGGCGGCAATTCGCAAACTGGTTTATGAAGACAAAAAATATACCTTAGAGCAAATACGTGACGGCTTATTAGCTAATTTTGAAGGGCACGAAGAGTTACTGCGTGACTGTTTAAATGCACCGAAATTTGGTAACGACGATGATGTTGTTGACCAATATGCGTTAGACATTACCGAATGGACTGAACGTGAATGCCGTAAATATAAAATGCTCTACTCCACATTTAGTCACGGTACGTTATCTATCTCTAATAACACGCCAATTGGTGAATTAACCGCAGCAACACCAAACGGTCGTTTAGCATGGAAACCATTATCAGATGGGATCAGCCCTACACAGGGTGCCGATAAACATGGCCCAACTGCCATCATTAAATCCATCAGCAAGATGAATGTTGAAACCATGAATATCGGTATGGTTCATAACTTTAAATTCCTCAAAGGCTTGCTAGATACCAATGAAGGACGCCAAGGATTAATTACCTTATTAAGAACTGCCTCTATTTTGGGTAATGGTCAGATGCAATTTAGCTATGTCGATAATGAAGTACTGAAAAAAGCCCAATTAGAGCCTGAAAAGTACCGCGATTTAATTGTCCGGGTTGCTGGCTACAGTGCGTACTTCGTTGAATTATGTAAAGAAGTTCAGGATGAAATTATTAGTCGTACAGTGATTGAGAAATTCTGATCATAGACCTAAGGAGGGCTAAGAGTCCTCCCTATTAATCGCGACAAGACAAGATGTAAATTTATCGAACAAGGATGTTTGATGCAGATTTGGAGGCGTAAAGATGGAGACGGCAGCAGAAATAAGAGGGCGGATATTTAATATCCAAAAATACTCTATTTATGATGGTGATGGTATTCGTACTCTGGTTTTCTTAAAAGGCTGTAATATCCGCTGCCCTTGGTGTTCAAACCCAGAAGGTCTTAGCAGTGAATTTCAGGTGATGTACTCTCGCGATAAATGCGTGGATTGCGGTAAATGTGTTGATGTGTGTCCGGCAGGTGTGCATTACATGACAACCAATGAGCAAGGGCAGCAAGTTCATCGCGTTGATCGTGCCGTTGATTGTATTGGATGCCGTAAATGTGAAGAAGTGTGTCTTTCTGATGCACTGGATATTATGGGTAAAGATGTCTCTGTATCTGAATTGATGGACATTATCATGCAAGATTACGACTTCTATATCTCTTCCGGCGGTGGTGTCACAATCGGTGGCGGCGAAATGAGTTTACAAACGGATTTTGCTGTAGCTCTGCTACGTGAATGTAAAAAGATGATGATCAATACCGCGGTGGAAACACAAGCAACCACTAATGTGGCTAATTATGAAAAATTAGCGCAAGTCGTTGATCAGTTTCTAATTGATATCAAACACATTGATACTACTCAGCATAAAGCATTATTTGGCATTGGTAATGAGAATGTCCGCCGTAATTTAGAGCGTTTGATGGATCTCGGTGCAAATGTGGTTATCCGTATGCCTTTAGTGCGAGGTTATAACGACTCTTATGATGCGATTACTGGTGCGATTAACTACGCCATGGCGTTGTCAAAACGCGGTAATCTTCAGCGCATCGATATTCTACCTTATCACCAATTTGGCCGTAATAAATACCAAAAATTGGAGATGATCTACCCCATTAAAAACGATCCGGGATATACGCCAGAAGAGCTCGATCGCTTAGAAGCCTTCTTTAAACAATTTGATTTTGAGATCCGTCTTGTCCGCCACTAATCAGTAGGAGAGAAAGATGAACAGTTTAGGTGTGATTGAAACACGCGGATTAACCGCTGCGATCCAAGCTGCTGATGCGGCTTGTAAAGCTGCCAGTGTTGAAATTATCGGTTATAGAAAAATTGGATCAGGGTTAGTTTCTGTCTGTTTTCAAGGTGAGATCAGTGCGGTAAAAACAGCGGTTGAGCATGGTGTAGATGTGGTGAGCCAAAAAGAGTTGGTTATCGGATCACTCGTCATAGCAAGACCAGAGCCAAGTGTTATCACCAAATTGCTGACAATAAAAGGTAAGAAAAAAAGCGCTGTTATTAGTGAAGAAACACAACAGAATGCACTCAAAACGCTGGCTGAAAACAGGGTTGAAACTGTCATGAAGCACGAAAGTGGAGATAGTGACGCGACAAAAGAAGTTGCAGATAGACTGGCTCAAAATAGTGCCCCTGAAACTAAAGCAATGACAGCAGATAAAGCACCAAGCAGTAAAAAAGAGAGTAAACCTGAAAGCCGTAAAGGTAAAAAATAATGATTAATCAACAACTAATGGGAAAAATTCTCACTCGTTTAAATATCCCCAATGTGGGAATGGGCATAAATCAAGGGATCGCTATTCCTGTTGGTATTTCTAATCGGCATGTACATCTTTCACAACAAGATGTAGATGCGTTATTTGGTCACGGCTATCAGATCACCCCGTTTAAAGATCTAAAACAACCGGGACAATTTGCCGCCAAAGAGTGTGTGATGGTAGTCGGGCCTAAAGGCTCTATCAGTAAAGTTCGTGTTTTAGGGCCGGTTCGTCCACAAAGCCAATTAGAAATTTCAAAAGCAGATTGTTTTGCATTAGGTATAAAGGCACCCGTGCGTAGTTCCGGTGATTTGGCAGGCTCCGGTAATGCGGTTTTAATGGGGCCTGCGGGATATGTGGAATTAAAACAGCAAGTCATTTGTGCTCAGCGTCATATTCATATGAATAATATTGATGCTAGAGCGTTAAATGTGACCAATGGTCAGAAAGTGCATGTAAAAACAGAGGGTGAACGTAGCCTGATTTTTGATGAAGTGATTGTGCGCGTCAGTGATAAATTTGCATTGGAATTTCATATTGATACCGATGAGGCAAATGCGGCAGGAGTTAGAAATAACGACAGCGTGTTTATTGTCAGCTAAGACAATGAGGTGAGGTAATGGACAATCAATTAATTGAACGGATTGTTGCAGAAATAGAAAAGTGTATAAAAAAGCCGGTGTTGTTAGTTTTAACACCGGCGCCGGGATATCGTGATGAAATCTATCAACGCATTAGCCATTTTTCCACTGTACGGGCTTCTATTTTTGTTACCACACAGGCACAGCAATGCCATGATTTATCGCAGTGGTGCCATGTAGGGGATATCACTAAAGCCGATGAGTTTGATCCCCATAGGTTATCTGCTTATCAGGCATTATTTATTCCCTATTTTGACAAAAAGCTGGTGGGGGAAATTATTAATGGGTTAATGATTAGTGAAGAAGGAACACTTATTCATTCCGCATTGGCTAAAAATATTCCTATTATTGCATTACCTTACTTTTGTCAGCCAAACAGTGAAATTAATGAAATTTTAGGTTTAAACCAAAATGAACACTATAACTTAGTGCTAAAACAGAATATTGAACGATTAATATCAATGGGTATTACTTTTTGCTCAATAAATGAAGTTGAAGATAACTTAAAAAAGAATGCTTTTGATCACAAGTTAAAATTTATTAATAAAACGGAAACAAAACAACTGAATAATAATCGCTATATTACTTTGAAACAAGTAATGAGTAACCCTGAAAAATACCAATTATCACAAGATAAATTAACCGATTCTGCTATTGAATATTTAAAAAGTTTGAAAGATTAAAATATACCATATCTAAAAATTTAGGAGTCTTATTATGTCCCCAAAAGCAAAATCATGGCTTTGGATGCTGGCGGTTATTATTTCAGAAACCTCAGCAACCTCGACCTTAAAAATGTTTGATAATAGTGAAGGAATAACAAAGACATTATTATTAGGATTAATTATTGTTCTTTATATTGTTTGTTATTATTCATTATCTCGTGCAGTTAAAAATATTCCAGTAGGCTTAGCTTATGCCACCTGGTCCGGAACCGGTATCTTAGTTGTATCTACTTTAGGTATGGCATTTTACGGTCAACATCCTGATACGGCTGCTATTATTGGTATGGCAGTTATTGCCAGCGGGATCGTCATTATGAATCTGTTTTCGAAAATGGGTTCCGAAGAAGAGCCAGAAGAAACGACGGAGTTATCGAATATAAAACACACTGCTCGTCAGTGAATAAATAAATCTATTTCTTAATAATCTATATTTAATAAAACTATTTTTTAATAAATAAGTACTTTATTAAAATAAATAAGGATAACCATTATGTTTACCGGATTCTTATGGCTGGCGCTGTCTATTGGTTCTGAAATCACAGGCACCTCAATGATTAAAAAGACCAATGGCTTTAGTAAATTAGCCCCCTCTGTTTTAGTGATTGCCGCTTACTGTATTTGCTATTTCGCCTTAACACGTGCAATGGGCTATATCCCTGTTGGTGTGGCATATTCCTTGTGGTGTGGATTTGGTATTGTTGGGGTAACATTAGTTGCCATGATTTTATATAAACAAAAACCCGATCTACCCGCTATATTCTCAATGGCATTGATTATCTCTGGTGGGATAATTATGAATACCTTTTCAACGATGTAAGATAAGTTTATAAACAAGAGACTAAATTTTCTTTTAATTTTAAATGCCGATATGTTATTCAACAATATTGGCATTTTTATATTCACTTATATTTATTTCTTAAAATGAACATGATTGATAAAAGATGTTTTTTTTATATTTTAAATTTTTTATCAATATAAAGTTAGGAGACTGTTATGTAAAACTAAGTTATAAAAGGGTGATATATGATAAGAATAATACCTAATGTAAGTGCAAAAATTAATAGCATAAGAAATTTTTTAGGAATAAAAGATCCCACGGGAAATCTTAATGTCAGTAGTGTTAAGAATAGTAGTGCTATATGGTATACAAAAGATTTACCTGAAAAAAAAGCACCTGTTCTCTGTATGCGACAAAATATCAATAATGTAAATAATATCCAAAGATTAGTATCTACAGAAGTTCTTAACAAATTATATTATAATGAAAACTCACCTCAATATGATGAAAATAATTATCAATGTGTACCTAATTCTAGATATAGAGTACGATATTGTAAAAAAACTTTAATAGAATCTAATGGGGTATTATTACCTACTAATAATGTGAGTGTTAAGAACTCTCCTTATACGACTATTGCAAGCCAATATCCTCTTAATGATAAAGAGAGTTTAAAACATTATTTTAATATGTTATTTGATAATGATATAAAGACAGTTTATGTTTTAGCCTCGAATAAGGATATTAAATGGGACTTCTCAAAACCTGATAGTGAATATGATAAAAGCAATTCTAAGCAGAAAGGGTTTAAATACTTTAGAGAGGATTTTTATTCAGATAATATAGAATCTCGCCACTTTAATAAGTGGGATTTCAGTCGTTTTAAAATAAAAGGTAAAAATGGGAAATTTATAGAAAATAAAAATGGAGATAATGAAGTTTTACTAAATGAAAGAAGTTTAGATTGCAAAGTATATATTAATAAATTAACTAAAAAAGGTTGTGATGAAAAGAAAAATATAAAATTTGTGCATATTTATAATTGGAGAGATCATACAGCAATAGATGCGACAAAATTAAAAAATACAATTGATTTGATTGGCAAAGAATTAACAATAAACCCAACAAAAGAAAATATAGCTGTCCATTGTCTTGCGGGATTAGGAAGAACAGGGGAGTTTATTGCTTTAATGGAAATGATGAAAATGATAGAGGCAGGAAATACAAAAACAAAAAGCTTAGAAAGTATTCTCGTTCATTTAAGGGAAAATCGCAGTAGGGAGGTACTTAAAAGGAAATCACAAGTTGATGAGCTGATTAAGTTTGCAATAAATCATAACATTCCTTTAGTCAATGATAATATTGAAATAAAATAATATTTATTCAAAAAATAACTATAACCATCCCCATTGTATTTACAATGGGGATGGGTTTACGACATTAGCGCTTGTTATTTTTATTGCTCACTGATTTGCTGTAATTGTTTTTGACGCTCAGTCTGAGCGCTGACTTGATGGTTTCGAGCTAAGAAGCTGTACATTGTGGGTAATACAAACAGCGTAAATAGCGTGCCAACTAACATACCTGATACAATAATCAACCCTAATCCATAGCGACTATTAGCTCCAGCACCACTGGCAAATAGCAGAGGAATAAGCCCGATAACCATTGCTGCCGTAGTCATTAAGACAGGGCGTAAGCGGATTTTTGCTGCTTCAATAATCGCCTCACGTCGATTTAGATTTTTATGAACTTGTAATTCATTAGCGAACTCCACCATTAAAATACCGTGCTTACTGATAAGTCCTATCAAGGTGACTAAACCAATTTGAGTGTAGATATTTAATGTCACCATACCTAAAGCTAATGGCACTAATGCACCACAAATTGAGAGTGGTACCGTAATCAAAATAATCAATGGATCAACCAAGCTTTCATATTGTGCGGCTAATACCAAATAAATAATGATAAGGGCGGCAATAAACGCAAAGACTAAGGTATTTCCTTCTTGGGTAAATTGGCGAGCATCAGATTGCCAATCATGGCTAAAGCCAGCGGGTAAGGAATTTGCCACATTTTCAAGAAACGCAACAGCTTGCCCCATGGTGACACCCGGTGCCGGAATAGCTTGAAATATAGCGGCATTTTGTTGATTAAATTGCGTTAATTTATTGGGTTCAACTTGAGTGGTAATATTGACTACGGTTGATAATGGAATTAACAGGTTATCTTGAGTACGAATATAGTGCCCTGCAAGTGCTGCCGGAGTTAAACGTTGTTGACGTATACTTTGGGGGATCACATCATAAGAGCGACCATCCATACCAAAGCGATTGATATAGTGTTCACCCACTAATAAGGATAGTGATTCGCCAATATCTTGCATGCGAATACCAAGGGTATTGGCTTTGGCACGATCAATAGTGATCTGTACAACAGGGTTGTTGTAATCAAGATCACTATCCACTACGACAAATAGACCACTTTCTCGTGCTTGCTGTTTGATCTCTTCCATCGTGTCAAATAAAACGGGATAACCTAATGGGCTACGTAACACCATTTGGACAGGTAATCCGCCGACAGAGCCAGGTAATGATGCTAATTGAAAAGCAAAAATACTGCTTCCTTCAACATCCGCAACACGATTTTGTAGGTCTGCCTGAATTTGATTGGCATTACGATCACGACCTTTCCAACCATCAAAATTAATCCCACCAAAGCTTGCTGAAGGGCCATCAGTACCATTGATGATCCATGTGCTGTCTGTTTCTGGTAGGCTCATATAAATATCATCAAGTTTCTGATTGAAATGTTCCGCATAGGCAAGATTTGCATGTTGTGGTGCTTTTACCGCGGTTAAAACGCTCGCTTGATCTTCTAAAGGTGCTAACTCTTGTTTTGTCTGGCTATATAAAAACGGCAAGCTAACAAACACGGCGAAGGCGAAAACGACGGTTAACCAGCGATGAGTTAAAGAAAAATTAAGCAAATAGCTATAGTAATATGCCAATTTATCAAAGGTATATTCGGCTATTTTAGCCATCCTGCCTTCATTTTCTTTCGGTTTGAGCATTAATGAGCTCATGACCGGAGATAAGGTTAATGCCACAATACCCGATACAATGACGCTACCAGCAAGCGTTATGGCAAATTCTTTAAACAGTGCACCTGTTAATCCTGACATGAGACCGATTGGCGCGTAAACGGCGGCTAAAGTGATGGTCATGGCAATAACCGGCCCCGCGACCTCTCGTGCCCCCACTAATGCGGCCTGCACTGGTGATAATCCCTCTTCAATATGACGATGTACGTTTTCAACCACCACTATCGCATCATCGACAACTAATCCAATGGCTAAAACCATTGCTAGTAAAGTAAGCAAATTAATACTAAAACCAAATGCCAACATTAATCCGGCTGCCCCCAACATAGATAAAGGGATAGCAAGCACAGGAATAATTACAGAACGTAATGAGCCTAAGCAGAGATAAATAACAGCAATAACAATTAAAATGGCTTCAATTAATGTTTGCACCACCTGATCAATAGAAGCTTTAATAAAACGTGAAGTTTCAAAGGCCAGCTCCACATTTACACCTGGTGGGAGTGTTTTTTCTATATCAGTAAGGTTTTCGCGAATACCATCAACAATGATTAACGGGTTACCTGTTGGTGTTGGAAATAGGCCTAAGAAGACGGCTTTTTTGCCATTCATGATGCCACTGGTTTCAGTAGCAGCCGCACCTAGCTCGACGGTGCCAATATCACGTAGACGTATAAGATTATGGCCATCATTGTGGATCACCATATCTTTAAATTCTTCCACATTGGTTAAATCGGTATTGACATAAACATTCGCAATAACAAACTCACCTTCGACCTTCCCGGGAGCTGCTTGGTAATTATTACGGCGAATGGCATCAGCGACATCACTAGCAGTTAAGTTTCGCCCCGCTAATTTATCAGTATCTAGCCATACGCGCATGGCCAGTTGTTGTCCGCCAAAGACTTGTACTTTGGCGACCCCATTAATGGAGGAAAACATCGGTTCAACCACACGAGATAGATAGTCAGTTAATTCTGGAATAGAAATTTGCTCACTGGAAAAGCCAACATAAGCGACTGCGGTTGATTCACCAGAAGAAAGTTCAATCACAGGATCATAAGCTTGTTCTGGCAATTTATAACGTACTTGATTGACCTTGGCCATCACTTGCGTTAATGCTTGTGTCGGATCGCGATTTAACTCCATTCTTACCGTGACAAAACTTTTTCCTTGTACTGAAGATGAAGAAATATAATCAACGCCTTCCACCGAGGAAACGGCTTGCGTAATAGGCTGAGTCACAAAACCTTGCATCAGTTCAGACGATGCGCCAGGGTAGTCTGTTGCAATGGTAATCGTTGAGTTTTGTAACATGGGGTATTGGCGAATAGGTAGTTTACTGAACGCAAATGCGCCCAGTAAAAAAATCAAGGTGCTAACTACTAACGCTAAAACAGGTCGTCGCACAAAAATATCAGTGAATTTCATGAAACACTCCTGTTATGGTTGACGAGTAGTAGATTGGGCCAGTGTTAACGTATCTTGCTCTATGGGGGCTATTGAGGTGCCATCACTAAGTTTGATTTGTCCTGAGGTAACAACTTGATCTCCCTGATTTAAGCCTTCTTTGATCTCGATAAGGCCGTTGTAGCGCAATCCAACTTTCACAGAGACACGCTTAGCGATAAGGTTTTTTTGATTGTCAGATTGCGCTACAAACACGGTATCCCCATAGGCAGTATAAGTAACCGCTGTCTCTGGTACGGTTAATGCCTGATGACGAGTAGGGGAGGTAACTTGAACACGAGCAAACATGCCCGCTTTTAATTTGTTATCGGTATTCGGTAAAATGGCTTGTACTTGCACAGTGCGAGAAGGGCCAATAAGAGGGTCTATGGCATTAAGTGAGCCGGTAAATGTTTGATTAGGATAAGCATCAACTGCAATATTAATAGGTTGATGAGTTGAAAGCTGTGGCGCCACTTGCTCATCGAGTGAAAAGTTAAGTTTTAAGTGGCTTGCATCCACTAATGAGGCAACACGTTCCTCAGCATTTAGATACTGTCCTTCATGCACGAGTTTTATGCCGACAATACCATCAAAGGGAGCTTTAATTGTTTTTTGTGCAATGCGCGCTTTCACTTCACGGATAGAGGCTACAATCATATCGCGCTCTGATAACGTACTATCTAATTGTGCTGCTGCAGCCACATTTTTACTATAAAGTTGGCGAGTTCTTGAATAAAGTTTTTCTGCATTAGTTAGTTGTGCTTGTAGGCGTAATAATTCCGCTTGCTCTGGCTCATCATTTAATTTTACTAAGATTTGTCCCGCGGTGACGGTCTGTCCTGATGCAAAGTGGATCGTGGCGATGCGCCCATTTGTTTCTGCCGCTAAATAGACTTGTCTAGCGGCTTCCAATTCTCCAACACCATGCATGGTATTAGGTAATTCAGCGGATTGCGCGGTTGCTAATGCCACTTTTGTTGGTGGATAAGCAAATGGCTGTGTTTCATCTTCATCAGATCCCATTGTTGCATAAACCATTGCCCCTGCACTTAATAAAAATAGTGAGGCACATAAAGTTAACGTCAATTTCTTATTCATTTTACCGCCGATCCCATAGTGAAGTTTTTATCTATTTTTAGGGTGTTATGAGTTGAATTTTTTCCATAATGCTCTGAAGTGGCTAGCCATTGCGGTTGCCATTAGTCCTCCAATCACAGAGGTATGCTCTATCGCAAAATACATGGATAACATCGCTTTATCGCCGGTCATATTCCAAAACGTATGTACAATCACAATGGTTAAAAATAAGAAAGTGGCTAATGCGCCAGCACCTAACCATAGGTAACGATCAAAAAGGACTAAAATCGATCCGGCGAATAAAACAATGGCGCTGGCGAGATTAAAAAACCAATCAGGGTTTAACCCTGCTGCACGCATCTCTGCCAAACTATTCTCATAATCAAATACCTTGGCAAAACCCGATGATAAAAATAACAATAGAATTAGCACTCTTGCGACAATCCATAATGTTTGGCTTTCAAGAATACGTGCAATTGAGTTAGGCATGTATCAGTCCTCAATAAACTTAAAAAAATAAAATCAGGCAATTGGCTGACTTGACTTTGTATTGGGACAAGACTATAAAACCTCAAGTTAACTTGAGGTCAAGTGAAAAATAAAAAAGGTAGCAAATGAGTAAAGAGAAAATAGATTTTAATCGAGCGCTCACGGTTGGCGAAGTGGCAAAACGCAGTGGTGTTGCGATTTCTACACTGCATTTTTATGAAGAAAAAGGATTGATAAAAAGTTCTCGGAGCCCTGGAAATCAGCGCCGTTACCCGTCAGTGGTACTTCGTTATGTGGCAATTATTAAAGCAGCGCAGAGTACAGGTATTCCATTAAAAGAAATTCAGGAAATATTAGGGAAATATCCACCAAATAGTAAATTAACTGCAGAACAATGGCATGAAATATCAACGGATTGGAAAATACGGCTCGATGAGCGTATTCGGCGTCTTAAGCGATTACGTAATGGACTTGATCACTGTATTGGCTGTGGATGCCTATCATTAAATGATTGCCCATTACGTAACCCTGATGATATTTTAGGGGAAAAAGGGCCTGGTGCTCAAATGTTATGATCACAATGAAAATGTCACCCTATCAGGCTTAAAAAAACCTTCGAATTCATCATTGTTATCAATCATACCTAATAATTCTAGGGTGACTTGATGATAAAAACCTTGATAAGAGAGTCGCGAAACGAGTGCTTGATTAATCAAGTTTTTATTTTCATGATGTTCTAATTCACTTTGTTGGTGAGCATAAACCAATAAGGCTATTTGTCGCTTCTCTTTTAACGTTTGATTGCCTCCATCTTTGACATCAAATTGGTCTAATAAAGTAAGAATATCATTAGCATGGCTAAGATCCGCTTTGCTTAAATCTTGATAAAAAGTCAGTTTCAAATTTTCGATAATAGGATCTGATCCTTTTCTCGAAATATTGTTAGCACTAGATAAAGTCGAAGGAGAGTTATATACCTGCTGTGCGCGGAAAGGATCAATTTTCATTGTTATCCTCGTTTAAAATTGGCTTTCTTGAAGAAAGATCGTCTGAGGGGGTAAATGTATTGATAAAGTTTAATAGCAGTTGTTTGATGTTTTGCTCAAAAATCGGTTGATAAGTTTCAGAAAAAGGCCGATGAAATTGTGTTCTTAGATCGTTGAGAAATATGGCAGGATCAAAAAAAGTAATTTGATCACCGGTATGAATAGCAATGGTCTTGTTGTTATGGCAGTTTAACTTAATATTGCTATTGTCGAGTTCACTCTCAAAATAGCGCTGTAGTGTTGTGGGAATATCGAGTGTTACTTTTTGCTCAAGAGGAACAGATGACATCAGATATTGAGTGAGTTTAACTTGTATTTCAGGTGAATCTAAGAATTCCCCGATCGTTGCGACGAGTTGTTCTCGTTGCTGAAATTCATATTGTACAAATTTTTCTTGATATTCAATTGAGAATCTTATTATATCAGCTAATAAAACCTGTAATCCTTTAGCATAAGCTTCGTTAGCTATCTTATTACGAAGTTTATCTAGTTTATGATTAAAGTGATGCAGCATTTTTTTTGCTGCCTGCTTGGTCGCTAATGTTGTTTTATGAATATTATCGAGCTGTCGTATATAGTGAGCTCGTATTAATACACCTTCGCAGGTATATTTTAAAAGGTTGTCAGGTAACAAGCGTAGCATAATTTAATACCAGTAAAAAAAGTGTAGGAGATAAAACAAGTGATTTAGGAAATTCAATATTAATTGATAAAGATTTTGGTGAAAAAAGTAATTTAAAACGTTGAGCTAGTGCGTTCGATATTAGCTTAATAAAATTAAATAGTAATTGATAGCCAATATCTATGGGGGCAATATCTTTTAGTGACAGTAATATTTTGCTATCGACAGTCCTATTTAACATAGGATAGAGAGCTAAAAAGGCTTTTAATGCAGGTTCTAAATGATAATAATTTTGTGCTAATAGCGTATGACGAGAATAAAAATAACCTAAAAATAAAGCACAACGAGGAAGAGTGTGCCAATGAGTAAATATTTTTTCTACGGTAGTATCAATCTCACAATCAATATGCAGTATAAGTTGATATTGCCCAATTAAATGACGATTAGCTATTTTTTGCCATAGGGTATTTTCTTCTGGCGATGCTAATACATCGTAGTCTGAATGGATATAACTTAACGGTTCATACATTACATTAGAGATCAATTTAAATTGTTCAGCAGTCAGATTACTCATTCTCGCTTACCATTTTATTGACTTGTTTACGACGATAAATAATCAATATGACCATAATTATTATAATTAAACTAATTATTGATAACCCTATGAGTAACCAAGAGCTACTCAATGATGTCGTATTATCTTGGTGAAGTTGATTATTTAATATCGTAAATTTATTGATATTCCGTGGATATAATAAAACAGTAATATTACTCTCATCCATATCATTAAAAGCATTATGGATAAAAGCACGAACATCGTCACTTAGCTGATCACTATCTATCATGCCATCTTCATAGAAAACTAAAGCAGAAGCATGAGGTGTTGGCGTTATACGATCATTTGATGATAGTGGATAACTGACATGTACTCTCGCATCGATAAGATGATCAATGGTTAATAATGATTGTTCTAACCGTTGCTCAATGGCTGAAATTAAACGTGCTTTTTCAGCTTGAGGCGATGAAACTAATGCATCTGATGGAAATAATTGTGTAATTTCAATACGAGAAATTGTTGGTAATTGATATTCTTCTAATATTTGAATAGCAATCCCTATATTTTCCTTTTTAACTGAGATCTCAAATAATCCTTTTCCTAACGCAGTACGAGTACTTGTTATTTGGTGTTTCTGTAACACCGCTTGAATTTCAGTTGCTTGCCTTTGACTTAAATTAGTGAGCAGTGATTGATCCTTACAACCGTTTAATAAAGGAAGTAAGCAACATAAAAATAGTAATAACAAATACCGTCTATTCATTACTATTGAGCCTTAAGTAGTGTTTCCACAATATTGAGAGATTTTCTTGCTAACGTACTCGCTAAGCTCATCGTAATTGAATAATCGCTAAGTTCTATTTGTAAATTCGTATAACTTTGGGCATCACCTAATTGGCTTAATGTTGTTAACTTTTCTTGTATCTTTTTTTCATATTGCATACTACTAATAATGCCATTTACCATGATAGTCGATAAACTATCATCACTTGTATCTTGTAGTTCTTTGGTTAAATTAACGGGAATAATAGGTGCAATAGCCATACATAACCTCCGTAAAACTCATGTTAACGCATATTACCAATAATACTCATTGCTAGATCTTTAATGACTTTGATTGATGTAGATTGGGCATTACGTGTAATATTATATTCGGCAAGTTTGGCTTGATATTCGGCTAATGCCGCGGCATTAGATGTATCAGCTTTTAATGCTTCTAAGGCTTCAGATAACTCATAGCTTTGGGTTTTCACAGGTTTATGAAAATATTGGTCAACTTTACTAATTGAACTTACATCTGTTTCAACAAGACTCGCAGCCATAAATTACTCCTTTGTGCTTAAATTTGTTATGTTACTCATCATAGCTTGATTATCCTTGAGGAAAATAACGATGCTGATTATCAAGAAAAATATATCCATTATCTTCTTGTAGCATTGCTTTATTTTTCAAGTTGATATTAACTTTATTTTCACGATAAAAAATAAATTTTCTTCCAAAAAAAGCTGCCTGTTTTTTTATATAAGCATTAAATTTTTCTTTGTCATTTACGCTTAGCTTATCATCAAAGATAAAAATTAAGCCGTTATTTTTTTCTTCAATAGTATATCCTATTGTTTTAGTGAAATTTAGCTTGTTTATCTCTTCAACAATTTTAGCAATTGATAATTCTTTTATGATTGGCTGACAATTTTTGGGAAAATTGTCATTGATGGCTTGAATGATTTTTAACTTTTCATTTTTATTATAATAAAAAAAACTCACTATAGGTTTAGTGTTGTCTTTTAAAGTAACGTGAATTTTATTATTAGTTGCTAATTTGATAATTTTTTCTTTGTTCAAAAATGAAATTTTTGTTTTTGAATCACTATCTTTTATTAAATTTTTAGAAGAGTAAGGTTCAGTGTAAATACATAAATAACCATTTTCTCCTTTAAATTCATTTGAATATGAACTTTTAAAAGCCAATTCCTTTGGTTTATTTTCTAATGGTTTTGATACATTCATAAAAGTAAATGATACTATAAAAAATGCAATAACAAATATAAATGATACAATGATTTTTCTATTAATTGTCCATTTTTTTGAATTTAAATCAAAAGATGTTATAGACAAATCATCTTTATGACTAATTAAGAAAATAGGAAAATTATTGATATATATAGGCTTATCGAGTTCTAATGGTAGTTCTTTGCTAATTTCTTTAGAAATTAAACCATCTTCTATTTTATATTTATTATTTTTTGTATTATGCTCATCAAGCATAATCGTAATTATCTTTTCATGTTCTTTCTTGTTGCAAGGAATGTAAAGTGTTAATTTCTCATTTTCTATTTTATTTTCAATATGTTCTTTACTATGTAGAATTAATGAGTATTGATTAGGCAGCAAAGGCGTTATTATCCCTTTTAAAGGACCACTGAGAACATAAATATAATACAGCATAGAGTTAACCCAATAATAAATGTTAATTAATTCATGTTATAAATATATTTTAGTCATATAAACAATGAAATTCTTTAAAAAAACATAGGTGTTTTATTTGAAAATAAATGTTGATATATTACTGTTGTTTTTTTAATAATAATCAATGAGAATTGTTATTTATTTTTAAAGTTAATTCTAGGCTATATTATTATAGTGTTCTATAAATTATGGCTATAATAACATTTTGAAAAATAGTTTGTTTTTTTGAACCCTTAATAGATTATAAGTATAGGCTGAGGTATTTACCATGTTAATAAATGATATAAAAATAAGTGGCGATAAAAATATTTTATCAGGGAATTTATTATTCATGTGCATTCCTTTAAATGATGAATATCCAATAAGAATATACGATGATAAAACGACTAAAATTATAAAGGGAAAGGCTTTTATTTATAATTCAAAAAATGAAAATGTTATTTTTCAATCAGAAAATCAGTCATGGCGTATTGAAAAGAGATCATTTTTTATTTGTGCCAGATTATTGGCATTTATTGATTATGCTAGAGATTTTTCAAAAATGACAGCAGTTGGCACTAATTTTGATATTAATCAACAAATTTTTTATATAAAAGAGGGGAGTGGAACATTAGAACATCTGATTATTAATGAGGCACTGAAAGATGAAAGCCAATTAGAACCTCTTTTTGTGACAATAAGACACAGTGAAAGTTACTGGCTTATATTACATCTGATTAGTTATTTGGATGAGAAAAAAAGCAATATTGCACAAATAGGTGAACGATATGGTGTATCAGGGACACATTTTAGACGGCTGTGTAAACGTTATTTAGGTAATTGTGGTAAAAGTCAATTACGTTCATGGCGTGCGGCATCTTCTATTTTGACAACGCTATCAACAGATGAATCATTGACTCAGATTGCAGTCGATAATGGTTTTAGTTCAGCATCTCATTTTTCTAATGAAATTAAGACATTATTTGGTATTACACCAACTGAATTTCGGCGAATTGGCCAATATCTTTATGAACATAAAAAATAAAATTTACTGTATCATTGGAATTATCATTTTTTATAGCTTCTTTTTGCCAACACAAGCTGCAGAAGGAAAGGTTATTTATACACATCAGGTTAAAAAACCTGATGTTTTTGTTGCGGTAAATACACATATTGAACAGTTTTTCCTAGTGCTATCAGATAAATTAAATAAACCTTTTATTCTAAGCAGCGCAGTAAAAAAAGAGCGGATCAGTGGAAAATTTGATATTTCTTCACCTGAAGACGCCTTTGAATTAATGGTAAAACGTTTGTCATTACTTTATTTTAATGACGGAGAATCTATTTATATTTATCGCGATAATGAGATACAGCAACAGCTATTTCAAGTGAAAAATATCAGCTTGAGTAAACTGAAAGAGTATCTACAAGATGTTGGATTATATGATCTCCGCTACCCATTACGTGCAGGTCACGATCAGCGTACTTTTTATCTCTCAGGTCCTCCTATTTATATTAGCTTAGTTAAGGCTGCTGCTGAGCTTTTGGATAATGATGTACAAGAAAAAATTAATGAAAATATCAATAATCAAGTTCCAACCGGAAGCTCTCGTTATGGCGATGAGTTTGTGCAGATATTTCCATTAAAAAACACTTTTGTACAAGATAGAACCTATATATTACGTGATGAAAAAGTGGTTTTACCAGGTATAACAACGGTTTTGCAACAGCTATTTATGCCATCGGGAGAGAAAGAAAAAACAGTCAGAAGAGCGCGTGAGATTATCGAAGATAATGATAAATATCAGGATGATAAAATTACCAACGATATACAAGATACTCATTCACCGATTATCACTCAAATGGGCAAATATAATGTTGAACTCGTTCCTTTACCTGGATCAAATAGCCTGTTGGTTAAAACGAGTCGAGAAGGTTTAGCTTTAGTTAGCTCACTTATTTCACAATTAGATAAACCGAAAAGACAAGTTGAATTGTCATTATGGATAATTGATATTTCTAAAAGTAAAGCCGATAGTTTGGGGGTGAATTGGCAGGGGAGTTATGGCTCGGGTAAAAATACATTTTTCTTTAATACCGCTAGCTTAAGTGCTGTATCTGGTTTTAGTTTTTTAAGTAAAATCAAAGCACTCAGTGAGGAAGGGGAAGCTAAAATGGTTTCTCGTCCTATTTTGTTAACTCAAGAAAATACCCCCGCCATATTTGATAATAACACCACCTTTTATACACAAATTAAAGGTGAGCGAGTTGCTTCATTAGAATCTACAACATTCGGCACTATGATCAGTGTGTTGCCTCGTATTAGTAATACTAACCAAGAGATTGAGATGATTATCAATCTTGAAGATGGCGCCGAGAAAAAAAGTGATGATGAAGATAGAGAAGAAGGGATTGAAAAATTACCTGTTATTAATCGCACAAATATCAGCACCGTGGCCCGAGTTTCTGAAGGCGGTAGTTTATTAATTGGTGGATATACACGAGAAGATAACATAAAAGCAGAAAACAAAATTCCTTTTTTAAGTGCTATACCTTTAGTTGGCCGAGCATTTAGCTATCAGTCAGATAATAATAAAAAAATGGTGCGTATTTTTATGTTACAACCGCGTTTATTAGATAAAACTGATACGCACGGATTGGACTCTTTAACTGAACACCCATTTTTACCGATGGATAAAAAAACATCTCAAGCGCTAAAACAAATTCAGGCATTTATGAGGTGATATTATGATCGGACCAATTAATACTGCAACTTCGACAAATGGTGCCAGCAACAGTATTAGTAAAGAAAGTCAGCAAGACATAGAATATAAGCAACCACAAATAAACGAAAGTGAAAATTATCAAAATCAATTAATAGAAATATCTGATGATATGTCTATGGTGGCAACTCTTTTTTCTCAGCGATTAGGAAAATTATTAGACAAAAAAGCCAATAAAGGGCAAGAAGCTTTATATATTGCAGAAGATGGTGCTGATGAGAAACTTGATAAGGTGATGCTTCAATTTAGAAAATCGGGGAGAAGTTTACAGGAATTATTGCAATATTTACGTAAAATGTTCCCTGATCCTAGTGATCTCGTTATGGTTTTACGAGAATTACTTAGGAAAAAAAAATTAGGTGCACAATTAGATGCAGGTATTGAAAATGAGATCAATAGGTTACTTGCAGGTGAGGAGGGTAAGCAAATTAAGGCGGGCATTAATATTGCTCTCCAAGCTAAAGCCTTTGCTAAATTACTTTGTTTAGATGCATCAGTATTAAGAGACCTTTACCGTAGTTACATTATTCTGGATATTGAACCTATTTATTTTTTCAAAATGTGGATAGAAAAATATGATATAAAAAAATGTTCAATTATTTTGAATTTTCTAACACAGAGCTTGATTTGTGATATGAAATCGTTAATGCCAAGTTGCTCCCAAAGTTCAGAGTTTGGTTATCTTTTGGAAAAGGTAAATAAATTACGATTATTATATAGCTTTATAGAAATGAATATAGAAAATTTAGTTAAAGAAGATTTAAAGAGTTTTATAAAAGAAGATGATTTTTATCAACTAACTATTAATGGAATGATATCTCCAGAACAAATGGAAAAATATTTAATATCACTTATGGATAATCAATGGAAAGGTTATTTTATTAAAATAAAAATGAGGTTGCTACAACAGTTAAAGACAATGTTCAATAAATATCCTGAATTATTATACTTATCTGATGATTTTAGAAATGAATGCCAAATAATGATACAAAAAATTATAGATAATTATATTAAGAAAGAGCAATATCAATTAAGAAAATAAAAAACAATTAATTATTGGCAAAGTTTATGATTTATAAGTTTCTATTAGCAATAAAAAACAAACCAGAACTTATCGTACTATCAGTGATGATACTGGTTATAATGATGTTAATTATACCTTTGCCAACTTATTTGGTCGACTTTCTTATAGGTTTAAATATTACTATTGCAATTCTTATCTTTATGAGTTCATTTTATATTAAACGTATACTGAACTTTATGACATTTCCTGCATTATTGCTTATAACAACTCTTTTCCGGCTTGCTTTATCAATAAGCACTAGCCGTCTTATATTATTAGATGCCGATGCAGGAGAGATCATTACCTCATTTGGTGAGTTTGTCATTGGTGAAAATCTTGTTGTAGGTTTTGTTGTCTTTTCCATTGTGACCATAGTGCAATTTCTCGTGATTACTAAAGGATCTGAACGAGTAGCGGAGGTCGCGGCTCGTTTTTCTTTGGATGGTATGCCTGGAAAACAAATGAGTATTGATGCTGATTTAAAATCAGGGATCATTACGAATGAAGAAGTTCAGATCAGAAGGAAAGAGTTAGGACAAGAGAGTCAATTATATGGTTCATTCGATGGTGCCATGAAATTTATAAAAGGGGATGCGATAGCCGGCATTGTCATTATCTTCGTGAACTTAATTGGTGGCATATCGGTAGGTATGGCTCAAATGGGGTTATCTATTACAGAGGCATTACATACATATACACTTTTAACGATAGGGGATGGATTAGTTGCACAAATTCCTGCTTTACTTATCTCTATTAGTGCCGGATTTATTGTAACACGTGTCGGTGGTGAAAATAATAATTTGGGCTATAGCATTATGAATGAGCTATTGGCACAAGATTTTGCTTTGCTTGTTACAGCTATTTTGGCTTTTGGTATCGGTTTTTTACCAGGATTTCCCACACCTGTTTTTCTTATTTTATCTGTAATGCTTGGCGTTTACTTTTTTAAAATAAAATGGAAGAGTAGTAAAAAAGAATATAAAACAGAAGATGAAAAAGATAATCATAATGCTACTAATGCCGACAGTAAAAAAGGACTTATGTCAAATTTATTTTCTGGTAAACATGGGGAAGAAGTAGATAATAGTTTATTAACAGAAAATATTACCTTATCACAAGCTGAAACTTTGCCATTAATCATCACTCTTTCTACTAAGAAAAAACCATATTTAACAAAAATAGTTTTTGAAAAATGGTTACAAAAAGAATTTATTTTACAATATGGTATATTATTACCAGATATTGTGATTCACTATTCAGATAAAATAGATGACGATAAAATTATTATTTTAATTAACGAAGTTAAAGCAAAAGAACTTAATTGTCCTTTTCCTCTTTTTCATATAGAAAATCCTAATGATGAATTGCTCTCTTTAGGCTTTAACTTAATAAGTATTGAAGATGATAATAAAACCCATTATTGGATTGAGCGTGATGATGAATCTAAATTAGCGCCATTAGGTTACAAAGCGGAACGTTCAGAAAGTTACTTTTATAGAAAATTCTCTGATCTGATCACATTAAATATTACAGAGTTTCTTGGTATTCAAGAAACAAAAGATATCCTTGATAAATTAGAAAAGAGTGCCCCTGAGCTTTTAAAAGAGTGTTATAGGCAAGTTTCTATTCAGAGGATAAATGATGTTTTGCAACGATTAGTACAAGAAAAAATTCCTATTAGAAACATAAAGACTATTATAGGGGGCTTAGTTCAATGGGGGAGCAAAGAAAAAGATCCCGTGCTACTTACTGAACACATTAGAACGCTTCTTGCTCGTTATATTAGTTATTTTTTTTCAACCGATGGGAAGTTTAATGCAATTATCTTATCTAACGATATGGAAGAGATAATTCGTAGTGGAATAAGACAAAGTTCTTCTGGCACATTATTGAATTTAGAACCTGCTGAATTAGATATGATAATAGAAAAAATATCTATGGTTATTGATGATATTAAATATATTCAGGATTATATATTTTTAACATCAATAGATATAAGGCGTTTTGTAAAAAAACTAATAGAAACTCAATATCCTCAAATACCGGTATTATCTTATGATGAGATAACATCTGATATTGAAATTAATGTATTACAATCTATTTAGGAGTGATTATGTCTTTTGATCTTGCTAGCTTACTTATGGATGCAATGAATGTTATTGGTCGGAATGATTTATTTTCAGGGGGGAAATCAATCGATAACCATTCAACCATTACCATTAGTTTAGGTGATATGCCAGATATTAATTTATTGGTTGTTGACGAGGTTCCTATGATTTGGTCGGTGCTTTGTGATTATGATGAAAAATTACTTACACAAATTAGTGCCGAATTATTATTAGATAGCATCAATAATCAAACAGAAAGTTTTTACCCTGGACAACCGGCCTTGGTGAGAATTGAGGACTCTTTAGAATTAAGAGCATCATTTATGCCAATTGCATTGCAAAATGGAGAAAGCATGGCAAGAGCCATTGATGACTATTTTCAAATTATGAATAGTATACATCAACGGTTTATTGGCTAAATAATGAACGCCAGATTTCTAATGTTTCATAACGCAGCGCATCCTTTACGAATACAAGGAAATATTTTAGAAGTGATGTTACGTGATGTTTTTATTGGGGAGGTCTGCCAACTAAAAGAGAATATTTTCAGTGAAAATATTCTCGGTGAAGCTATTGTTATTGGGTTTCATAATAACATAGCAATATTAAGTATGATGGGAAGCGCTCAAGGTTACTCTTTACAAATTATAGTTGAGCCAACAGGAAAAACATTTTCAGTTGCCCTAGGCCCACATATATTAGGCAGCATGATTGATAGTAAAGGGAATTGCTTATTACGATTTAATACAGAAATAGCAGAGAAGACCTTTAGTACCTTATGTCCTATCGAAGGTCGGCCACCTTTGTTTAGTGATAGGCTGCCTATTACAACACTATTTAAGTCAGGTATACGTGCTATTGATGGATTATTAAGTTGTGGATTGGGGCAACGAATGGGGATTTTTGCTAGTGCAGGAACGGGTAAAACGATGTTAATGAATATGATTATCCGTTTTGCACAGGCAGATGTTTTTGTTATTGGCTTGATTGGTGAACGAGGAAGAGAAGTTACAGAGTTTATTGAAGAATTAAAGCAACATAAGCGATGTGAAAATACGGTTTTAATTTGCTCAACTTCAGAACAATCAGCGGTAGAAAGGTGTAATGCGGCTTTAGTGGCAACAACGGTTGCCGAATATTTTCGTCAACAAGGAAAAAATGTCGTTTTATTTATTGATTCTATGACTCGTTATTGTCGAGCGTTAAGGGATATCGCATTAACAGCGGGTGAGTTGCCCGTACGTAAAGGATATCCAGCATCTGTATTTGATAAACTTCCCGCTATTTTAGAGCGTCCAGGGGTAACAAAAACAGGCTCCATTACGGCATTTTATACTGTTTTATTAGAGAGTGATGATGAGCCAGATGCGATCGGTGAAGAAATTCGTTCTATTTTAGATGGACATATTTATTTATCTCGAAAAATAGCAGCATCAGGGCACTATCCTGCTATTGATGTATTAGGTAGTGTGAGTCGGGTTTTTCAACAAGTCACTGATAGTAAACAACAAAAATCTGCTTTAAAAATAAGACAAATATTGATGCGATTACAAGATGTTAAGTTATTGCAAGAGTTAGGAGAATATCATGAAGGAGATAACGAATTAAATGATATCGCGGTAAGAAAACAAGCCAAGATAGAAAGCTTTCTTACTCAATCCTTTAAAGAAAAAGCCGATTTTCAACAAACATTAGAACAAATGTATGAGATTACCGCTTAAGCATCAAGCATTGATTAGTGCCATTGCCCAACGGCAAAAAAAAATAGAAAAAGAACAATTAAAATATAAAAAACTTATTACAGAAGCTGAACAGAAGAAAAAAGAGCAAGAGCAATTAATTAGTGCTTTAAAGAGTGAAGTACCCGCTTATGAAAAAGCCGGTATTTATTCAATTCATTCGTTTCATCAACAAAGAAGGAAGCAAGCTATTGTTTTACATTCAATAAATTTTTATGTCGCTCAAGTTGAAGAAATAAAGGATAAACTGAATGATTTAGAAAAACAGAGTGAGGCGCTAAAAAAACAACGACAAAAGGCCGTCAAAAAACAAAATAAAATGACACTTTATTTTGAAAGAAAAGCATTAGAGAAAGAGCTATATATTGAAAGGTTAGAGCAGAATGAAATACAGGAGATAGCATTATATGGTTCAGGGAATATCTAACTCAAATAAGATGACGCTATCTAGTGAAAAAACGGAAAGTGATATTCCAACTGAGTCTTATAGCGTAAATAGGTATTTGAATAAATGTCAGCTTACACCTGAAAGTATAAAAAAATTAGCAGAGAAATTAGATATACTTAAAAAAATAGCGAGTTTAAAAGACAATATTGCCAGTCATAACGATGAGCAAGATCTTCAGGAAGATAAAATGCCAGAAAATTATGAAGGTTTGCTATTAAGTCATCGGTATTTATTATCATCTGGTGGTTCTAAAACTAAAAAAATATCTTTAGATATAAATATAAAAAAAGGATTTAACTCTTTATATATAGGAAGAGAAGAAAAAAAAGCACAGCTCACTGATCAGAGAATAAATAAAAAAACATCTAAGATAGATAAATACAAACTACAACCCCATGTAGGAATAGAAGAAAAAACTGTCATTAAAGACATAATAAGAAAAAACAATGTTAAAACGATGGTTAATGAATTCTTATCGACAAAAAAGAGTTCAGTATTTCCTATTTTCGTAGATAAAAAAATAAATCAACAACAGTATATTAAGTTTTTAGAAAAAATAATTAAAAAAGAACCCGTTAATAATGATAATGTTGATTTAGTTAGCAGTGCAACTAAGCAGGAAAAACAGGCTCAAATTCATCAGAAAGAGAATAACAGTGCATACAAAAATATTGAGTCTAGTATGGCAATGCCGCTAAATAACGTATCAAAAGTTGATACAAAAGAAGAACCGGAAATTTATCAAGAAAATATCACTGAAACTAATAAAGTTGTTCCTTTTTCTTCGCAAGTTACACCAATAAAAACGGTAATTGCATTACCAAAAGTAGCCAAAATGGTTTCACAGCTACCTGCTTGGCAAGTAATAGATAAAAAAATATCTATGTTGACTCTACCACCAAGCATTACTTATACATTTACAAAATGGAAGAGTCGTTATCATCAGGCTAAAATTCATTTTATTGATAAACAAGTTCAGTTAATTGCCTCCTCAGGACGCGTTTATCAAACAGCATTAGAGAATTTGAAGCAATATAATGGGGGATTATCCATAGATCTAACTAATAGCCATAAAAATAAATCGTGGTATATCAACTCTATTAATGCTATTTATGAAAGAGAGGATGAAAATGAATGAGTATTAACGTAGAGGTAGATAATAACCATAAAGAAACAAATAAAATTAATGACATGGTAATATTATCTTCTATCTTTGGTACAAAAAAAATAACAGAAAAACAGCTATATTTTGTATTGAGATGTGAGAATAAATTAGGAACCTTAACGGCGTTAATTTCAGTTAGTCAAGTCATGGATAACTTATATCCTGAAAAAAAAATTGATTGGGAATTAGTACCTGAAAACTATTTAATTGCTCTTTTTTCACAATCTTTATCAACATTATTATTTCCTTTTTCTAAAGAGCCAATGTCATCATGTGTTGATAATATCTGTTTAGGTGCTGAAAAAGGATCTTGCTATCCTTGTGTAGATACCACATTAGGTCATGTTTTTATTTGCGATATTAAATGGAAATATGAATTGACAGTATTTCCAAAAAATAAAATAGGTTTTATAACAAGTTTTATTTTAGGTTACAGTAAAATATCACTTTCATTATTAAAAACAATATTACCAGGGGATGTTTTATTAATAGATGATATCCATTTTTCTTTTAATGTTGGTGATAAAAAATATTTTTATTTTTCATGGGATGAGGGTAATTGTGTGACATTAGATGCTATTGTTGAAAATAGTGAAGAAAATGAAGAGGATGAGCAAAACGATGCCATAATAGAAGATAGCATTGATTTAGCTCAATCACTTGATTTAAATTCAATTGGCGCTATTCCGATTACAATATCTTTTCTTTTAGCCAATAAAACATTATCAATTGATCAACTTGAAGAATTAGCACCAGGGAAGAAATTTATTTTACCTGATAATGCCATTCGTCATATTAATATTTTAGCAAATGGTAAAGCTATTGCCCAAGGAGAATTAATCAAAATTAAAGATATGTTAGCGGTAGAAATTAATAAATTATCTATAAAATGTGAATAACATATGGAAAGCTCAACACAATTAATCTTGATCCTAGCTCTTGCCACATTGGCTCCTTTTATTATTGCTGCAGGAACTTGTTATTTAAAGTTTTCTATCGTTTTAGTCATGACTCGTAATGCATTAGGTGTACAGCAAGTTCCTTCTAATATGGTACTTAATGCTATCGCTTTAATGATGGCTCTTTTTGTTATGACACCAATTACTAAAAACATTTGTTACTATATTATTGAAAATAAAGTGGATATGTCATCTCCAGATGCGATTGAGTCATTTTCAAATGAGGCGTTAGGCGATTATAAAAAATACCTTTATCATTACTCAGATCCTGATTTATTAGCTTTTTTTGAACAAGCGCAAGAGAATAGACCGAATAGTGATGGTGATAAAGAAAACATAGAAAATTCACTCTTATCATTATTACCGGCATATGCACTTAGTGAGATAAAATCTGCTTTTATTATAGGTTTCTATCTTTATTTGCCTTTTATTGTTATTGACTTAGTTGTCTCATGCATTTTATTAGCATTAGGTATGATGATGATGAGCCCTATTACATTATCTGTACCTTTAAAACTTATTTTATTTATCGCTATGGATGGTTGGGGACTGTTATCTAAGGGACTCATTAATCAATATCTTGATTTGATGGCGGTGAACTAGTGGATATGGTTTATGCGGCTAATAAAGCTATTTATTTGATTATATTGCTTTCAGCTGCGCCTATTGCTATCGCGACCTTTATTGGATTGCTTATTGGGCTATTGCAAACGATCACACAGATACAAGAGCAAACTTTACCTTTTGGTGTCAAGCTTGTGGGGGTTTTTGTTTGTTTACTTATGATGATGGGATGGATGGGAGATAAGTTACTAATTTATGCTAAAGAGATGTTGACGATTGGGTTAGCAGGGTAACTATCATGCTAGTACTGTTGCAATATATACAATCTTATTTAATCGATATTTTTTTGCTCATTGCTAGATTATTTCCTATTTTTATGTTTATTCCATTCCTCAATAGTCGAGTTCTCAATAGTCAATTATTAAAATATATTATTATTTTTTATATAGCATTAGGAATAAAACCTAGCATCACGATAACTGGGGTTTTAAGAGAGACTTGGGCTATTGTTCTAATTAGTGAGTTAATTATAGGTCTAGTTATCGGCTTGCTACTTGCCACGCCATTTTGGATAGCTTCTGCGTTTGGAGAATTCGTTGATAATCAAAGAGGAGCAAGCATAGGAGATACAATTAATCCTACTACAGGTATTGAATCGTCAGAATTTGCGTCATTAACCGGATTGTTTTGTATGGCCTATTTTTTAGCTACAGGTGGGCTCGTTGTTTTAATGAGTACCATAAAAGAGAGTTACGATGTTTTTCCTATTGGGTATATTAATAAAAATATCGGTTACGATTTTATCGGTCATTGGCTAAATGATATGGTTAAAGTGGCGATTATTTTGGTTTCTCCTGTATTAATTACCATGTTCTTAAGTGAAGTTGCATTAGGGGTTTATTCATTATTTTGTCCTCAATTAAATGCATTTTCTCTCTCTCTTTGTATCAAAGGTATTATCGCTTTTTTAGTATTATTGCTCTTTTTTACCTCAGCAATGACGAATGAATTATATCATTTTTTTAACAGTAGATACTTTTATTCTATTTTTATGAGTATTTATCATGGCTGAGAAAACAGAAAAGCCAACACAGAAAAAGCTTGATGATTCAGCAAAAAAAGGACAATCGTTTAAAAGTAAGGAACTGGTTTCTGGTTTAGTCTATTTCATTGGTGTTATATATTTATTTAATCAAGTGAAGTTGGATGAATTTAATCAATTTTATCAATCACTTTTACTGCATCCAACAGGTATTTCTTTAAAGAGTTATGTTGAAGTTATATCAAAATTATTCTTTGATATTGTACTACCGATCATTATTGTGACTTTTTTATCTGGCGCAATCCCTTCTCTATTTAGCTCCCATTTTAAACTTGCCACTGAAGCAATTAAAATTGATTTTAATCATATTAACCCCATTTCTGGATTTAAAAAAATATTTAGCATAAGAACAATAAAAGATTTTTTAAAAACAATATTATTTATTATTATATTTTTAATAACTTGTTATGTTTTCATGATTTTACATATGGGGGAAGTCGTTATACTATATCGCGCTGATTTAGAGGGGGTGATTGATAAATGGTGCTCATTAGTTGTTAGTTTTATATTTATATTTTTTATTTTATCGATACCTATTCTTATTTTAAATATTATTGCTGATTTCTTTTTATTCATAAAAGATATGATGATGGAAAAACATGAAGTTAAGCAAGAACATAAAAATATGGAAGGAAATCCAGAAATAAAATCGGTACGTAGACAACTTCATCAAGAATTACTCGATGAGCCAATGAAACGTGTGATCCGCGACTCATCAGCTGTTATTGTCAATCCCACACATGTCGCGGTAGGTATCTACTTCGATCCTGATAATGGCATAATGCCAATAGTTTCATTGAGTTGTACTAATGCTAAAGCATTAGCAGTAAAGGCCTATGCCAAAAAAGTTGGTACACCCGTTATTCGTTATCCTGAATTAGCAAGGAAGCTACATCATAAATATCATTTATTTGAAGTGATAATAGATCAAGATTTATTAGATGTTATGGATGTTCTTATTTGGCTAAAAAGAGTAGAAATTGAAGGGTTATCTCGAGAAGAAATGGACTATATCAATAATTAATAAATTTAGTCGAAATATTTATAATTATGAATATAGACGTGTGTTTTATTAAAGTGGGTAATTAATAATTAAGTTAGAATATTATTATTAATTATTCATCATAGATGAAAGGATTATCATAATGTCAGCATATGAAAAAATGTCAGAAAAAGAATTAGATCAGCTCGCAAACTACATTGTTTCTATTGTACAAAATGGCGCATCTATCAAAGATGAAAGTGAAATTCCAGATGGATTTATGGAAGGGATTTATTCATTTGCGTATGATTTTTATCAGAAAGGGAAGTTAGATGAAGCTGAGGCGATTTTTAAGTTTTTATGTCTCTATGATTTTTATAATGTTGATTACATTATGGGACTTGCTGCAGTTAATCAATTAAAAAAGCAATATCAAGCAGCTATCGATCTTTATGCTTTAGCTTATCTAAATGCTAAAAATGATTATCGACCTGTTTTTTATGCTGGACAATGTAATTTATCAATTGGTGAAAAAGAAAAAGCTAAATATTGTTTTCATCAGGTGGCTCAAAATATTAATGATCAAACGATAAAAGAGAAGGCTAATAGCTATTTAGAGCTATTAAAAGATATTCCTCTTGTTGTCCTTAATAAAGAGGAAGAAAAGGAAGAAAAGGAATAATAGTATGAATAAGATTAATCAAAGTAATGAACATAGTAGATTAGCTTCGCCTTTTGTTTCTGAAGAAGTAAAAAATGTTATTAAAAATACTACTAAGCAAGCAAATGCAATTAATAATATAAGTAATTATGTGACTACTCAACAACAGAAGGAGAATCAAAGTAAGTTTGATATACCACTTCTTAGAGTACCTCATGAACAGGAGAGGAATGCGAAAAGAATTAATATTCAAGATGATCCACAATATAAAATGACGACATTTTCACTAGAAAATGATGAAGACAATACTAAGCCTTCCTTAGCAGAAGAAGAACCGAAGAATAATAAAAAAAAAGATGATCATCTTGACGTATCTGCACAACAAAATTCATCATTACCTACTTCCAGTCCCGATCATTTAGAAAATAAAAAATCCAACAAAGATTATGATTTTTTATTTTTACAATTATCTTACCAGCATGTTATACATGAAGATATTTTGAATAAAATTAAAGATCCAGAGAAATTTGATTATTACAGAGATAAATTACAAAAGCTATCTAATGGCATAGATGATTTAAAAGAACTTTTTAAATCTGGCTTCAATGACCTTGATAAAACCAAAGGTGCTTTTGTTGATTACTGGATGGAAGTTTATAACCAAATAAAAGAAAAGAATTTCAAAAAAGAGTCTGAAGTTAAAAGTTTTTTAAATAATTGCAATATTCCTGATTCATTAATTCAACAGTTATTATTAGGAAATATTCACTCTAAAGTGGATATGGAAAAAGCCCTTGAAGATGTTTTCCCTTTCTTAAACTTTCCTAGTGATTTTTCTAAGCTTTCATTAGATGAACTAGATAATTTATCTAAAAAATTGGATGGTTTTTTTGATGATTCTTTTAATTACCTACCAAATATTTCTTTAAGTGAAGATAAAATCAATAAAATTACTTCACATACTGATGAATTAAAGGCATTGATCAACAAAAAAGAAAGTGAATCAATAAAAAAACAATTAGCAGAAATAAGAGGTCTATTTAAAGAACTGACTATTTCACAAAGTTCCTTGGAGCTTGAAATTGCATCTAACTCTTTATCCGGTATGTCATTACTGACATTTCTGTTATCTAAGACACGTGAGTTGACGTTAAAGGTCATGTTACATCGTTCGGAAAGTGAACAGAAACTTTTTAATGAAATGCAAGAGGTGACTGAAAAATCACTTAAAGATAAAGTTGAAGAGCAAAAATCATTAATCAAAAAACAAGAAGAAATTCAGTTTTGGGCTGGTATTGGTTTAAAAATATTAGGCGGATTATTAACGCTTGTTGCAGGTGTTTCTTCTATTTTTACCGCTGGCTCTTCAATGGTATTAATAGGAGTCGCAACAACCTTATTTGTTGCTGATGCTGGGTTAACTATTGCTGATGAAGTGTATCAATCTATTCATAATAAATCTTTTATGGATGAGATTATGCAACCCATATCAGATGCGGTTATGGAAGCTATCGATAAGGTTAGTGATTTTCTAGTGAGTTTAGTTAATAGTTCTTTGGATGGACTCAAAGAATTAGGGCTAGATAAAAAAATCATCGAAGAGATGAAAAATTCAATACAAGACAAATTGAAAATGGCAACTAAAATACTTGTCACAGTCGTTTTATTTGTTGCCGCTACGGCATTGAGTTTTGTTATTGGACCTGCCATGAAAGGTATTTCAGATGCGGTTAATAAAATATCGAATCAGCAAATTAGACAAATACTAAAAAAAGTGCTCAATGATGGACTTGAAGCGGTATTGGGGAAAATGATCAAAGATATCATTATTAAAGCGCTTGAAGAAGCACTGGAAAAAATTGATAAGCAGTTAGCTAAAGAGATTTCTAAAAAAGCAAGTATTATGTTGAATAGAACGGTGGTTGCTTCTAAGTTAACCAATTCAGCAGCAACAAATACTGTTAATATTTATGGTTCTGTTATCGCGTCAAAAATAATCCAGTCTATTGCCGGTAGTAAAAAATTAACTGCGGTTTTAGATATTATTCAAAAATTAATGGATAAGATAATGGAAACTTATCATGAGAATATTGATTCTATAACAGATATTTTAAAAAACCTCAGCGATAAATCTTCAGTAAGTAATAAATTAAAATCAGACATGATAAGAAATATATCTATTTAAATAAAAAATTAGTGAGGTATAAATATGAGTATGAAGATTAATAGTGATAATGTATCTAATCACTATCAAACTACAATCAATAATGCTGATGAAGGTGAGGGTATTATTGATAGAAATAAGTTATATAAAGAGGTAGCACCTAGCTTAAGTAAATTAACAGGAATAGACAGAGTTAATCTAAAGCCTGTTTTATCTGAACCAGAGCATATAACTAAACCAGATCTTAAACAGATATTAGATTCATTAGAAGTAGATAATGATAATGATATTTACGATCATGTTAAAGTAGAAAGAACGGGGATTTTTAACTTTGTTTCAGACGATATGATGAAATTAATAGATCTCATTGTTAAATATTTAGAAACAATGATAAAAAAATTTGAAGCATCCAGAGAAATGGGTGTGATGCTAATGAACATTGAATTGGATATAGCCGATAAAGTAAAAGATAATCTTAATAAAAAAGCCAATATTATGATTGGTTCTGCAATTACTAGTGCTGGAATTTCTATGGCTATACATGGTATGGGAGCCACTTTTTCTATTAAAGGGATGGGGAAAGAGCTTATTGGGCATTCCAATCCAACCATAGTGATGGGAAATACTATTTCATCTTTGGCAGATCCATTAGCAAGGGTTGCAGACCAAACTATACAATCTGAAAATAGCACAATTGAAGGTGAACAAAAAGTATTGGATGCGAGAGGAAGTATTAATAATAATGTGATTAATAATAACAATGAGATACAGCGAGAAGTGACTGAAGTTATAAGAGCATTATTACAAGCAATAGAAGCGATAATTCATGCTCAGCAGGATGCAGCTTCTACGATTTCTTCAAATGTAAGAGCTTAATTTAAAAGATAAAATCATATTTTTTTTATAAACTTTTATTTAATATAAAAGGTTAAGATTATGTCTAATGATATTTCAGTTTATACTGAGGGGATTAACGATTTACCTCATTTAAATACTAGAGTAAATACTGATAATTATTTCGAAAACCTGCTAGAAGATGAGGATTTTTTATCTTGGGAACCTAATCGGGAATATCAAGATATGAATTATGATAATAATAGAAAGAATAAATTTATAGAGAAGTTACCTGATACAGATAAATATTATTATTTAGATGATGATTATAATAAAACCATTAATGATAAAAATGATTTTTTAAATCAATTTTCTAATGATCTAAATGATCTTAGAAAAAAAGATAATAGTTATGAGACTGATTCGTTAAGTGATCTTTTTAATAATGTTAAACAATCTATTGTTTCAGGCAAAGCGGATTATCTAGATGTATTAAAGGATATCTTTTCTAACTACATGAATTTTGTCAATGAACTAAGGCAAACCATATCTAATTTAAATAAATATCAGAAAGCAGGAAGTAAAGAAGGTACGGTGAATTTTGATTTTAAATCTTTTTTTAATGACTTATCTAACATTAGAGATAAATATAAAAATCCAACAGGTACTGTCGACGATCCTTTTGTTTTTAAATCTCGTTTGTTTTTTCAACATCAAAAGGATGGGACATATTTACGCACCATTGATGGCCAAGAAGTTCATTATAGCGATCTACAACAGGTAAATAATGCTGCAGATGCGTTAGAAAAACTATTAAAAGGTATAAATGGAATAAGTGTATCAATACAAAGGCGTGGGGGGGAGCCTGATGTTGACATTGATTGTCGAGGTAGAATTGATTGTACTGACCTAGAAAAATTGCTAAATGATCTATCTAAGAAGGTATCTAACACGGATGATATTAATCAAACAGAATTTGAGTTATTCAGAAAAACCATCGACGCATTAGATAAGAAAATTAACACTAATTTAGATGAACTTTCCAAAAAATACAGTACAGCAAATAGTAATTATGATAATTTTGTTAAGATTGTCAGTAGTACAATGAACACTTTATTAGAAATGGCAAAAGGATTTTTACGTTTCTGATATTTTATTAATAGATTATTTTTTGCATATAATATGGATTTATGAATATTGAAAAATAAGCGCTATTATTTTTTAATAGCGCTTTTACTTATAATTGAGTGAGCTGATTAGAATTTATATTCAGCGCCTAACCAATAATTACGGCCATCTTCTATATAACCTTGTGTATATTGATAAGATTTATCAAAAAGATTATTAATGGAAGCATTAACTGAAATACCATATCCAACATCATAATCTAACCGTAGATCGGTTTTTGTATAGCCAGCCAGTTTATTATTCTCATCTATACGGTTATAAGTCCAACTTTGTGCTTCTTCTATAATAGTAAAGCGCACTTGTTCAACAGGAATAAAGGTTAACCACATATAGGCTTTATGTTTTGGTAAACCTTCAATATGGTCAACTTGCTTTGGATCACTATGGATATAGCTATAATTTAGGCCAAGTTCTAGCCAATCGGTCATTTTCCCTTTAGTACCAATATCCAAGCCTAGATAATCAACACGTCCACTGTTTTGGTTTTGAAATAGCGCTTCACCGTGACGATAAAGCGTATGCGCCATAATGGCATCACTTACACGATTGTAATATAGGCTAGTTTGGTAGCCCCATTTCTCATTGAGATAACCTTCGTAGGTCATATCAAAGGATAATGCGCGTTCTGGATCTAAATTGGGGTTAATAATCCCTCTTGATCCATCTTTGGGTTTTTCGGTGGTATAGCGCTCTTTTTGGGTAGGGAAGCGACTGCGATCAGAGATTGTAAAACGTATATTATCGTCATTGGCTAATGAATATTTAGCCATGATTTCCCAGTTAATGGCATTTTGTTTGTTGTTATCAGCCTTTTTATCTGTATCGATACTTTTGCGCCAGTCGTAACTTATGGCGCCAACGACATCAAGATCGTTACTCACTACCCATTGATATTCTGTGGCTAATGACCAAGTTCTATCTTTAAAACGTACCCAATCACCGTTTTTTTCTTTTTGGGCACGGTGAACGTCATCTTTCCAATGTACCGCAAAAGAGAGCAGATCACTTTCCTCCATATCGATACCGAATTGTAATGCAGCGCCTGTGCTGTGATCATCATAATGGCTATAATCGACCCTATTACCTTTTTTAGGATACATATAAAGGGTATTTTCAAACTTATCATGATAAGCACGACTTTGTAGATTTATGCTATCCGTAAGTTGTGTCACACCACTATAGTAGTAACTCTCTTTATTATAATCTGGCCATGCCCAATATTTATATCGACCTTTGGCATTAGGATCACTATTCGGTGGACTATTTTTATTACCATCTTGTTTTACATAGGTGAGGGTATATTCGTCAGAAGCGCGTGGTGTCCAACCCACTTTGATCATTCCTCGTTTATCATCTGTTGCTGAATGACTACGACGTCCATGTGTCCCAACTGCGTTATTATTTTCATCTGCATTAGGTATGGGGGTAAAACGTTGCTGGAGTTGACTGCCACTAATTTGGATAAAACCATATTCAGTACGTGCTCCTAAACGAGCACTCATGTTATGAGCATAATCAGCACCACGAGCAAAACCTTGCGAATAAGCAATATGACCTTCTAATGGTTTGCGAGGCGTTGCGGTGGTGATATTAATTGCACCTCCCATCAGATTAGGGCCTTGCAGTAATGAGGTATAACCTTTGTTAACTTCGATACTGGCGAGATCGTTAGTGGTAAAACGCGCTAAGTCGAGATTGCCATCATAAGGCACATAGGTTGGAATACCGTCAAAGAACACCGGAACTTGGCGACTATCAAAACCACGTACTTTAAGGGTATATTCGTTACGATTACCTGATTTTTGCATCACAATACCAGGTAATGTTGCCAGTGCTTGTGCCGCATTGACTTTATTTTGTTCGAGCATTTGTTGTTGTGTTAATACATCGGGATTTGCCGCAATGGGACTGCTCCAAACGGTTAATACATCAGGGATTGATTGCTGGTAAGTTGTCTGGGCTATTACACTGCAAGGCAGTAGAACAAGGAATAAACAGCATAGAGGTGTTAGTTTCATTATTTTAATCTCAATATATAATTGTTTATATAACGATAGGCGCAAGTTAAAGTTACAAAGTGAGTGCTTACCTAATGTAGGCACTCATCTTTATCAGTCAATAAACTAATATTTTTATCTGTGTTTTGATTTAATTTTTAGGGTAAAGGCGAACTTTGATATCACTAGGTGGTGCGTAATAAGGTGCTGATGTCACCATTAAGCCGATCCCTGTTTGGGCATATTTTTCAATAGTATTTAGATTAATTCCCCCAGCGACAGAAAGATGACAGCGTGGGGCAATCTGCGGAGCCTCTTGTTGTAGTAAGGTAATATCTTCAATAGAGAATTTATCCAGTTGTAAGATATCAGGCTGCGCTTTTAACGCTTCTCTTGCTTGTTGTAAGTTATCTGCTTCCACAACAATGCATTTTTCAGGTGCTGCTTGGCGTAACTGTGTAACCTGTTGTAACCAATTATCTGGCTCGGATAAAAAATGGCGATGGTTAGCAAAGAGTAAAATAGTTTCAGAACAGCCTTGGCGATGAATAATACCACCACCCGCAAGTACCGCTTGAGTGGCCAGTAATTTTGTATTAGGGATATTTTTACGTGTACAGGCAATTTGCCCTTTAGGTTGGTAGCGATGATAGATTTCGAGCATTTTTGCCATATAGTCACTCACACCACAACTCCACTCCAGCACGTTTTGCACCACTTTCCAGCCTTGGTGTAGTGCATCTGCTTGACCTTCTGCACTAATTAAACAATCACCTTGCTTGGCAAAATCACCCTCTTGTAGATGTGCGGTGACAGTCAGTCCTAATTTTGCTAATAAACGGCAGCCTAGGGTGATTCCACTGACGCAGCCGGCTTCACGACATGTAAAAGTTATTGTGCCTAATTGATGGTTAATATTGAGTGCGCGACAAGTCAAATCGCCATATTGAATATCTTCCAGCAATAAATTATCAAGAAAAGCATCGGGATAATAAATCATAAGGTTAGCTCGCTTTCAGGAACGACATCCCAAGAAACCATCGCCCAATCACGCGTTGGCGATATAAGGGCCACATCATTTTTCATACTTTCATGATAATAAGTGGTTAAGTGTGCAATTTCATTTTCGTTTAAAGGCCCTACAGAGAAGTTAATACTGTCAATAAACTGCTCAAGGCTATTAAAATTATTTTGGCAATTACGGCTACGGATATAATCTACTTTAGGGTGGATCCCCATTTGGTTAAGGATATTGACTGCGTAAATATAGGTCGGCAATGTGGGAACATTGCGACCTAATAAGCGAAGAATACGTTGATCAACAAAAGTGGGTGATACGGTGTGAGTGGTATAAACCCGTAATTTAGCTTGGCGATTTAGTTTTAACAGCGCAGCTTTTAAATCCATCACCAATGTGGAGCGTGAAGCCACCGCAATATCACAAGGTGGAAGCGCATCCCAATTATCTTCCCATGAATAATGAAGAAAATTAGCATGATGAATACCCGCTTGTGCGGCTCTACGTTTGGCAACAGTTAGCATGCCGGTACTATAATCTATCCCGATTATTTTTTTAAACTTGTCAGCAACATGAATACTAATAGAGCCAGGTCCACAGCCGACATCCAATAGTGTTTCAGCATCGGAAAAATCCATCATTTCACGAAACTTGATCAAATAGGGATCGTTGGGATTCGCACAGTTTTCTGCCATTTTTTCAGCGCGTTTATCCCAATGTTCAGGCTCTTTTTTGGTTCTTTGTGCCTGTTGCATATGGTTTTTATAAAGCTCAGCAAAATCTGTGGTTTCAATGGTGTTCATATTCTTGCCTATATGGATTGTTATTATCAGGGTAGGCGTAAAAGTGCGCCTGAATATCAGTGGGTTTCACATTATAAAGCTGAGCTAAATGTTCGGGGGTGAGCAAAAGCTCAGGTTTATCTTGTAAAACGTGGCGATGAGGGGTGAGTAAAATCACCTCATCTGCCAGTAAAGCGGCATGTTGTGGATGATGTGTAGACATAAACACACTTATACCCAAGGCTTTTAGTGTCTTAATTTGGTTAATTAGCTTGATTTGGTTACCAAAATCAAGGCTGGCAGCAGGTTCATCCATAATCAGTAATTTAGGTTGTTGCACCAAAGCCCGTGCAATCAATACCAACTGTTTTTCACCACCACTTAACGTATCAAAAGTGCGGTGAGCAAGATGCGAAAGAGAAAGCATTTCTAAGGTTTCCATTGCCATTGCTTTATCTTGTGAGCTAGGCATCGAGAAAAAAGAGATATGTGCTCCACGCCCCATAATCACCATATCAATCACTTTAAAAGAAAAAGGGAGGTGGGTTGCTTGAGGAACATAGGCAATCACTTTGGCTAAATCAGTTGGTGACCACTTACTTATTTCTTTGCCTTCAATGATAATATGGCCTGCAAGACTGGGTAACAAACCAAGTAAGGTACGCATCAACGTGGTTTTACCACAGCCATTTGCGCCTAATAAACAGACAATTTGCCCTTGTTTAATATAAAAAGAGAGGTTTTGGATCAAGGGTGTTGTTTTATAGCCAATTGTGAGTTGTTTAGCTGCAGTGATGATCATCTATCCCGCCTTGTTTTGAGTAATAACATCAGAAAGAAAGGCGCACCAATAGCCGAGGTTAAAATGCCTAAAGGCAACTCAATATTCGCAATAGTTCGTGCTAGTGTATCCGTTATTAATAACATTGTTGCGCCCACAAGTAAGGAAATAGGCAGTTGATATCCGAAGTTAGCACCAACTAACAATCTTGCGATATGCGGAACAATTAAACCTAACCAGCCAATAATGCCCGCAATAGAAACTGCACTCGCGGTGATTAATGTGGCCGATAAAATAAAGATAAGTCTGGTAATTTCTACATTAAGGCCTAAGGAGCGCGCTTCTTCATCAGAAAGGCTGAGAATATTCATTCGCCAGCGTAATAAAATCAGTGGAATAAACCCGAGTAGCATTAAAGGTGCAACAGAGAGTAAATCAGGCGCCGTGATAGTTGATAGCCCTCCTAACAGCCAAAAAGTGATGGAAGGTAGCTGAGTATAAGGATCAGCTAAAATTTTCATTAATGAAATAGCTGAGCCACATAAGGCGCTAATCGCAATACCAACTAAAACAAGAGAAAGGACCGGATCCTGTTGTTTCGCCAATTTGGCAATAAAATAGACTAAAGCAACAGTGATAAGCCCTCCGACAAAAGCAAAAAGCTGAATTGACAACATGGAGTGACCAAGAAAAATACCCAATACAGCACCGACACCAGCCCCTGATGACACTCCGAGAATATCAGGTGATACTAGTGGGTTACGGAACATACCTTGATAAGCCGCCCCCGCAATAGCAAGCCCACCTCCAATTAAAATGGCAGCAAGCACTCGAGGCAAGCGTATTTGCCAGAACACGGTTGCTGTTCGACTCTCTTCAATATGCCCGGTTAATTTGCTACTGACGACTGTCCACAGTTCATTGACTGTAAGTGAATACTTACCACTAGTGATAGCAATAACTACAGCCACTGAGAATAACAGCAACAACAGAGTGATACGTGCTGATTGGCTCATGAAGACCTCATCAACAGCTGGCATTGCTCAGCACTTAACGATGTATGGTAAAAACAAGCAAAGTAATTTTGCAGATCTTGCGTGGCTTGTTCTGCTATTCGATGGTCAAAATGGCTCTGTAAGCGACGCATTCCCATTAAACGGTTGATACCAGGAGGGCCATCTAACCAGCCAAATGGTAAGCCTTTAAATAATAACACTTTATTATTTTTAACAGCTTGGATATTTTTCCATATAGAGTCTTGCCTGATTTGCTGATAGGCATTTTCATCTTGTGTGATGATAACTTCAGGGTTCCACATAAGGAGTTGTTCAGGGGAAACATCAGTAAGGCCAGTAAAACCTGCAATATCAGCGACATTTTCGAACCCTAATAGTTCAATAGCTTCAGTATGAATAGATCCTGTTGAGCCAGTTTGTAGGCCTTTCGCACCACGTGCAAGGTAAAACCGAGGTCTTATTTTTAGAGTAGAAGCAAACAAGGTCGCATCACTAAGATACTGCTCTGCAATAAGTGCTAATGTTTCTGCTTTTTCTGCCACACCTAATAAAGCCCCCGTTTGGCGTAACTGAGTTGGGCTGTCTTTTAAGCTGCCGTCAATTAACACATAAGGTACATCTGTTTGCGCACTAACACGTTTAGCTAATGAACGATAGGTTTCATCAACATTACCACTATCAATAATGATATCTGGCTCTAGCGCCATTAATGTTTCTAAGGAGAGTGTACTACCACGGCCAGACAGACGGCCTAAATGGGGCAATTTACGCAACTTGTCGGCAAATAAGCTACTTTTTCCTAGATTAAGCGAGGAGAAACCTAATAATTTTTCTGGTACTAAAGCCAACAACAGTTGGTCGGTTGGTGGGCCTGCGCTAATAACGCGATGAATATTTTCTGGTGTAGGAAGCACACCAAATTGAGCAGCGATACGTGAAGTGATTGCCGCTCTTGCACAACGTGGCAGTGCTGATAATGCTGCAAGCGTCGTTAAATAACTCAGAAATTGTCGTCTGTGGATAGCCATAGGTTCACACTGTAGTGTTGTTTTATATTAATAATCGTTATTTCATAAATTATATAACGATGCATACTATATTTCCTTTGGCTTAAGTCAAGGGAGAGGCATTCAAAATTAAATCTAAGAAGACATCCGATAAACTTTATTCGAAATAGTGTATAACCTAAGGATATAATCAGGTTTGTTAAATAAACCTCAAGTGCGTATTAATACTGATATTTTGGATAGTTACGATATAAAATGAAAAAAAAACGCCCCTCATTACAGGATGTTGCCGACCGTGTTGGTGTCACAAAAATGACAGTTAGTCGTTTTTTGCGTAATCCAGAACAAGTTTCCGAAGCATTACGAGTCAAAATCGCTCGTGAATTAGACAGCCTGAATTATATTCCTAATCGTGCACCTGATATTTTGTCGAATGCGACCAGCCATGCGATTGGCGTATTATTGCCTTCTCTTACTAACCAAGTGTTTGCACAAGTTATTCGTGGTATTGAATCTGTGACGGATAAATATGGTTATCAAACTATGTTGGCGCACTATGGCTATCAAGCAGAAAAAGAAGAAGAGCGTCTTATTTCTCTGCTTTCTTATAATATTGATGGCTTGATCTTAGCGGAAAGAACACACACACCCAAAACGGTCAAAATGCTGGAAACGGCGGGTATTCCGGTGGTGGAAATTATGGATAGTGTTTCACCTTGTTTTGATTCGGCGGTAGGGTTAGATAATATTGAAGCCTCGCGAAAAATGGTCAGCGAAATGATCCACCGTGGTTGTAAACGAATTATCTATCTTGGGGCAAGACAAGATGAGCGAACATTAATGCGTTTACAAGGATATGAACAAGCGATGCAAGAAGCAGGCTTACCCATAGGTCATGTGATGACACCTAAAAGCTCTTCTTATTCGTTAGGTACAGAACTTTTACATGAGGCACGCAAGCAATATCCTGACTTAGATGGGCTCTATTGCACCAATGATGATATTGCGATAGGGGCTATTTTCGAATGTCAGCGTATGGGGATTGCGGTACCTGAGCAAATTGCTATTTCCGGTTTCCACGGTCATGATGTGGGACAAGTCATGACTCCACGGTTAGCCAGTATTTTTACGCCACGTGATGAAATGGGACAACAAGCGGCGGATTTATTACTAAAAAGAATGAAGGGTAAAATTGCTCGTGGGCAAGTGATTGATGTGGGATTCCGTATCATCACCGGTGAAAGTATTTAGTTATTTATTTGATTATTAAATTATTTTTTTCTTTGGTAGGGTTTTTTTATTGACCCTATTTGGGATTATAGAGTGATATATCCTGACGTTTTTTTGCTTTGTAAAAATCAGTCGTTAACTTATCAATTACTTATGATTTTGTTGTAACTTTGTTGTTTTTCCACAATCTATTTGCGAGACGCTTCACACTTTCATTTCATAGTTTGTTTTGTAGGTTGTTTTTATCTTTCTGGATCGAGTAATGTTACCCGTAACAGTTACGGGTAACATTACAAAAAAGTTAATAACTGCCTAAAGGAGCAATATATGAAAGATACCCAATCCCTACACCATGTCTTTATCTTAATGGGGGTATCAGGCAGCGGTAAATCAGCGGTTGCAAATGGTGTAGCACAACGTATCGGTGCGGCATTTTTAGATGGCGATTTCCTTCATCCTCGTGCAAACATCACTAAAATGGCTTCAGGTCATGCTTTAAATGATGAAGATCGCAAACCTTGGTTACACGCTCTCAATGATGCTGCTTTTGCAATGCAAAGAACCAATAAAGTGTCATTAATCGTTTGTTCCGCATTAAAAAAACAGTATCGCGATATGTTAAGAGAAGGTAATCACTGCTTACATTTTCTCTATTTAAAAGGGGATTACGCGCTAATTGAAAGTCGTTTAAAAGAGCGTAAAGGTCACTTCTTTAAACCACAGATGTTGATTACTCAATTTGAAACATTAGAAGAGCCAACGAATGACGAACCTGATGTTTATGAAATAGATATTTCGCCATCTCTTGATAACGTGATTGAAAATGTCATCAACACTATAGAATCTGTTACTAAACCTATTACTGAGGAGAGTGCGGTATGAGTACATTAACACTGGTGCTAACTGCGGTTGGCTCCGTCCTATTATTGCTCTTCTTTGTAATGTATGCGCGTTTACACGCCTTTATTGCGTTAATGATTGTTGCTATTGGTGCTGGCATTTTCTCTGGTATGCCGTTAGAAAAAATCACGCAAACCATGCAAAACGGAATGGGGGGAACTCTGGGTTTTCTCTCCATCGTGGTCGCCTTGGGGGCAATGTTTGGTAAAATTCTGCATGAAACGGGGGCATTAGACCAAATTGCGGTACGGCTACTGAAATCCTTTGGTGAAAAACGGGCTAACTATGCACTGGGTATTGCGGGTTTAGTTTGCGCATTACCTCTGTTTTTCGATGTTGCGGTGGTTTTACTGATCGGGGTGGTATTTGCTGTTGCCCGTCGTACGGGGGGAAATGTTGTTAAAATGGCGATCCCTCTCTTTGCCGGTGTTGCAGGGGCCGCTGCCTTCTTATTACCGGGGCCAACGCCTATGTTGCTTGCTGACCAGATGAATGCTGATTTTGGTTGGATGATCTTAATTGGTTTATGTGCAGCTATTCCAGGTATGTTATTAGCGGGGCCTATTTTTGGTAACTTTATTAGCCGTTATGTGACCTTAGAATTACCGAAAGATTTTGATGAGCCAAGCTTAGGACAAAGTAAAATGCCTTCTTTTGGCTTCAGTCTTGCATTGGTCTTATTGCCATTAGTCTTGGTTGGATGTAAAACCATTGGTGCGCGTTTTGTTGAGCCTGACTCTCAGCTATTCAATATTCTTGAGTTTATTGGTCACCCCTTTATTGCCATCCTTGTGGCGTGTTTAGTGGCTATTTATGGCTTGGCTATTCGCCGTGGTATGAGCAAAGAAAAAGTCATGGAAGTATGCTCTGCGGCTATCCAACCTGCGGGGATCATCTTATTAGTCACGGGTGCTGGTGGCGTATTTAAACAGGTGCTGGTGGATTCAGGTGTGGGGCCAGCATTAGGGAATGCATTAATTGGTGCAGGTATGCCGATTGCTGTGGCTTGTTTTATTCTTGCAGGTGCTGTACGTGTTATTCAAGGCTCTGCGACTGTGGCTTGTTTAACTGCGGTTGGTTTAGTGTTACCGGTGATCAGTGAATTAGGTTATAGCGGTGCACAAATGGCGGCGTTATCGGTTTGTATTGCCGGTGGCTCTATTATTTTAAGCCATGTTAATGACTCCGGCTTCTGGTTATACGGTAAATTTACTGGTGCGACAGAAGGGCAAACCTTAAAAACATGGTCATTAATGGAAACCATTTTAGGTACTACAGGCGCAGTGGTTGGAATGATTTTCTTTGCATTTTTATAAAAATGAGCTGTTCCTTTTTAACAAATGGCGCATCAATAGGTGCGCCATTTTTCATTGCTATAAATCACCATTAAATCTGATAGAAAATAGTTAACAACTGATTAATCTACAGGTCTTATTGTTTTGTGAACATGGTGAGGCTGATATTTTTATGGGTGATTATAATTCACTGTTTAAACAGCATACGGAGTGTAATATTCATACTATTACACTTATTCGTGATTCCATTTTGGCATCTAGTCAGAAATTACAAGAAAAGCTAGCATTGCTGGAAGAAATGGAACATCTCTTTAATGACATGCTTATCAATGCAGAATCATTAGTGGTCTTTTTTAATGAAATTGATGAGCATTTTACTCATAGTAATGAAGAAATTGAGAATTTTGCTAAATGGCTAAATAAAATAAAAGATAGCGCTAATAATATTGATAAACTGTCAAATCAAGCCAATATATTATCAATTAATTCAGCAATAGAGGCAGGACATATAGGTCATGCAGGTGCAGGATTTTCTGTATTAGCACAAGAGATGAAAAGCCTTTCACAAAAGATCCAAAATCAGGCCTCAGAAATAGCGTCTATCAACAATAATGTAAGTGCCCGCTTTACACCAATAAAACAAAATACTCAGAAAAATCAAGAACAACTTAAGCAAATAAAAAATCTTGTTACGGAAGGTCATGCTAATTTATCTGCGCTTGCTCAACAAGCCAATGATTTAAAAAATATCTTTCAGTTTATGTCGATACAACAATTTTTTAATACTGTGAAAATAGATCATGTTTTATGGAAAGAAGCGATTTATATTCACTTATTAAATAATGATGATGAAAATTGTGTTAATCAGCATACTGAATGTCGTTTAGGAAAATGGTACTACCAAGGTGAAGGACGCAAATTTGCTGGCAGTGAAGCTTTTCGTCGTTTAGAAGAGCCTCATAAATTGGTTCATCAAAGTGGGCGTCTTGCATTGGCGGCGAATATGGCCGGTGATCAGGATGCGGTAGTGAAGTATATTCAGCAAATGGAACAAGCGAGTGTTGATGTCATTAAATATATTGATGCTTTACATAATTAATAATGCGATGACTGAGAGTCCACATAACGAGAAAGGAGCTGAGGCTCCTTTTCGTTATAATAATATCTAACTTTTATTAATCAGCGCTGATAATTGGCTATAGAGAGTATTTGCACTACTTTCATACCCTTCACGAGAAAGGTGGACACCGTCCGGCCTTGCAAGATCATAAATAGACCATGCTTTAATTGAGCACTCTCCACCCATATAATCGCGCCAATCCCAGAATAATGTACGCTCTTGTTGAGCGACTTCCTTTTGGATACGAATAATATCGGTTAACCATTGGGGTTGCTGAGAGCGACAATCTGATGCGTCTTTATTCTTAATAGAATCCGACGGACCAATTAATAAAATGGCACTATTCGGGGCTTGCTGGCGGATTTGACGAATTTTTTCAACAAGCAGTTGTCGGTAAGCCACTAAATCAAACGTATCATTAAAGGCTTCATTAGTGCCATAAGCTAAAATCACCATATCGGGATGTAATTGGCCTAATGTTTTACTCCACTGTGCTCCCCATTTATCCATCATATTAATGGTTGCGCCGTTAATACCTAATGCGGATAACATCACCCCTGGCTTTTGGTTGCTAATTAACCAACCGCCTAATTTTATCGGTTGGTTTTTACTAATCGTAATATTGATTGGGAAGGTGATCGTTGTGGGTTTAGAAAATTGCCATTCACCTTGTGTCTGTGAAAGTGAAAGTGTTTTACTGCCAGCGGATTGTAAATGGATTTGTGAAGCCGTAGGCGCCTTATATAACGCTTGTAATTGGTAACGCTGACCTGTTGTCGGATTTTCATTTAGTTGCAATGCTGACCATTTCGCGACTGGCTCAGCGATAAATCCCCCTAAGGGAAAATCAGGATCGCTTTCTTTGCGACTAGAAAGTAAATCCCACGCTTTTTTACTGCTTTGATATTGGATATTGGCAATACGTTGACCCGCAATAGCGGTAGGGGGAATAAAACCTATACCACCATTGCCATAATCAGCTTGAAAACGTTCACGTAGTTTACCACTGAAAAAATCCGCAGCGGTATGTGAATCACCCAACTGTACGATATGTACCCTTTGGCGTCGTTGCTTTAACTTTTGCGCAAAAGCGGCAAAGTTGGGATCGTGGTAGTTGTAGAGTTGTCTTGAACCATCTGCAGGTAACACGCTAGGTGTTGATAGCGTAAGAGATTTATCTTTCTCTTGGTTACAAGCGACTAACAGCGAAACCAAAGCCAGTATAATAGAACGACTGACTAAGGTTCGAGGTTTAAGGATGTGCGTTAATTGTTTCATTTGGCGTGACCATATTTTTGTCTGTTACATCATCTGGCACATCATCAACTTTTTGCAGATGGATACGCGAGAATACCTGCTGAGCAATGATTTGTTGCCCTTTTAAACTAAAGTGAATACCGTCGCCTGCTCTTAGCTTCACGCGGCTGCTACCATCACCGATATAATCAGAATAAATATCTTTTTCATATTTAAACATATCATTGACAGAAAGGTAAATTTCTCCCGTTTTTTCTGCTTCTTCCCGGTAAAGTTGATTTAGATAAGCCATACCTTGAGATAATTTTTGCTTACGCATATTCGGAGGACCAATCCAAATCACACTCACATTATGTTGGCGCGCATTATCAATAATGCTGGCGATACGTGCGCGATATAAGGTACCCCACGCTTCACTGGCAAATTTTAAATAACGTCCGCCACCATCTGGGGGCATGTCCCAAGGATCATTAGGCCCTAAAAAAACAACCAGTAACTTAATGGAATCATCGCTAGCTAACCGATTAGCAATAGTTTGAGGCCAATTAAAAAACTTAGGATAGGCTAATCCTGTGCTCTGTTTGCTCAAATCAATACTGCTTATATTATAATCTGTTTGCAATTGACGTTTTAATAAGGGGGCAACGCCTTGCATCATTGAATCTCCAGCAAACAGCACTTTGTCTTTGGGAGATAATATGACATCTGTTTTTTGCACAATAGGTTTTTGGGCTTCAGCAGCGGCTTTTGTCAGATCAATAGTTGATGTATTTGCTAATGTACCTTGTGCATATTGACGTTGTAGGAGTTGTGGAAACTGTTGTGTTAATTGCGAAGCGGGGCGAGTATAGCCATTGATAAAATGTAGCCCTACTGCAAATCCTTCTGGAAAGGCGGTTTGTTCTTGACGAGGCGTTATTGGTTTAGCCTGATTATCCGGGTGATTAACTCGCAAATAATCACTATAGCTTGTTACTGCGACAAATACGCCATCTCGCAACTGACCTCCCACTTGCCAAGCATAATATTGTGATAAACCCGACCAAGGGGCTGGGCGATGGTATTGTTGTTGCCAAAAGCGCTCTAATGATGTTTGGTTTAGCCAAATAAGAAATAGTGTGCTGAAGAGCACCATTAAAGCCACTTTTACGGTCTTTTTTAAATTTGAACTGAAATCAAAAGCTGGCATAAATAAATCCCGGAACCCCATCAGGAGACAACATAAATATAATTGTAAGGATCAACGCTAATGGTAGTGGATAAACATACCAAGGCACTTTTTTCTCAAGTCGCGCAATAATTGCCCTTAAAGTGACAAAACAAGGATACAGTAAGAACAGTCCCCAGAACATAAACAGGGTTAGCCCTTCGGCTTGTAGCGACTGCCAAGCACCTGCACTAAAGAGTTGTTGAATTAATATCCAAGCATCATTGACGGTTTGGCTGCGAAAAAAGATCCACGCAAAGCACACAAAATGGAAGGTAATTATCCAAGATAACAACATTTTTAATGATGCTAGCATGCTATTGGCGTCATGTTTGGCGGTGGGGAAAAGGCGGTGTTTGATATTTAATATCACCACACCAATACCATGAATGGCTCCCCAGATAATAAACGTCATAGCTGCGCCATGCCATAAACCAGAGATAACCATCGCGGCAAAGGCATTCACATTTTGTCGAATAACGCCCTTACGATTTCCCCCCAAAGGGATATAAACATAATCGCGAATAAACGTTGATAAACTTATATGCCAACGGCGCCAAAAATCAGCAAGATTGATGGCTAAATAAGGTGCATTAAAGTTACGAGGGACAACAAAACCCAGTAATAGCGCAATACCTGTCACTAAATTGGTATAACCCGAGAAGTTAAAATAGATATGCCATGCATAAGCATAGGTCGCCACCAGTACTTGTCCGCTAGTGGCTAAATCAGGGGCATTAAAAATAGGATCGACATAATTTGTCGACAACCAACCACTTAACCAAAAGAGCTTAGCGATTGCTAATACAATCAGCATGATAGCCCCTTTATAGTCGATAATTTTACGGGTTGGTGCTTGAATTTGTGGTAAAAATTGTTTGGCACGATTAATCGGTCCCGCCACAATGCTTGGGAAAAAGCATAAGTAGAGCACGACATCAAGAAAAGGGGCTTTAGGGATCTCTTTGCGACACACTGAAACGACATAGCTAACAGAGTGGAAGATATAAAACGATAACCCTAATGGTGCCAGTAGTTCAATAATTGGTAATTCAACACTTAATCCCCACTGTGAGAATAGTTGTGTCAATGATTCTTGGAAAAATGAGTAATATTTAAAGGCAGTAAAATAGAGGGCAACTAACAGCCCCAGTAACCAATAAATCACTTTCGTTGAGGTATAGCGGGTGAGTATATTGGCTAATGAGTAAATCAAAAGCGTATAGCTTAATAAGATAACAGCAGGACGGTAGTCGACATAGAATAGAAAAGCATAACTTACTATGATGAGTAAGATATTTTGGATCTTAACCTGCTTTTGGAAGAGCCAATAGATAATAAAAAAGCTCGTAAAGGCTCCGAGAAACTCGAATGAAAAAAAATTCATAAATGGCTCTAAGGGTGTGATTTAACAGTCATACCAAATGTGTTACTCCCTATATTATGAATTATTAGCTTGCTTTCAATCAAAAGATTATCTTGTGATAAATAAAAGCCACTTTTCAGATAAATGAAAAGTGGCTTTTGTTTGCTATGAATAGCTATTTAGGACTAACTTTCTCGTTTCGACTGTAACTGAACTTGCGTGATCAGCTTCTTATTTGAGTCGAACATTTCGGTCAGATAATCATTGTAACTTGAACCTAATTCTGAATAGCCTTTCAAGTCGGTGATTAACTGGCGTGGATCGAGTTGCTGTTGCGTCATTCTTTGCTGTGCTCTTGATGAGCGCAGTGAATTATAGGCGCGGTGCGTATTGAGATTACGCATATAAGCAATCACTGAGCCTTCAATATCCGGGTAGGCTGCATAGCCTTTGGTTTTCCCAGGGACATTATTGCAAGACCGGTTACCACATCGCATACCGAATAAGTTATTGTTTTGCTGTGCCAATTTTGATGTTCCCCAACCTGATTCTGTTGCGGCTTGCGTTGCGACAAAATGAGTCGGAATAATATCAACGCGAGCCAGTAACGAATCCCAATTCACTTTTTTGGGGCTGGTACATGTTACGCCATAGTATTGACAGATTTCACGCAGTTTTTTCAAATCTGCGCTGCCCCAGTGTTGGGCTTTACGTTGAGCGGTTAACCACTCACGATCTCTCAATATCTTATTATTAATGTTATCAATAATAGGAACTATGACATTTAAAAACGCTTTCTTACGCTGAGTTCCCGAGGGATATTTTTTCAAATCTGGCAACGAGGTTGTCGTGCTTTTGAATGTATCCGCCTGCAGCATTCGGGAACTGCCGGTACTGGTAGAGGCAAAACTCACACCAGTAAAGAGTAGTGAAATCAAGAAAGCGAAGACGGCACTTGTCCTCATCAATTGAGAGGGCATTGCTTCTCCTCGTTTAACTGGATAAAAATCGAACGAATACTAGCAAATTACTTTTTCTATAGCTACAAAATATCGCCTTACATTAGGATAACTACGAGTGCATTGTTAATAAAATGTATCTTATTTACTGGAACACCTCGTTTTATAATCGCTTTTTTCTTTTAACAAAAAATGTGATTTTTGATTATTGTTCAGTTATTCTTATATAAATTAATGCTATTTAACTCAAATTTATCATAATTTAGCGTTTTTAATATGTCAATTTTGTTCAATATTTAGTCATTTTTTGTTGTTTTTGGTCGAGTTTTTTGATCGATTTGGCGAGCTTTTTCTGCTAAATCAGCAAAATCCGCTTCTTTCCAATATGTTTTAGGGATGGGTAAATTTGCCATCTGTTTAGTAGGCCAAAGCTGAAATTCTGCTAATTGTTTTAAAGAATAGCCTGCGTAAACATCGGGTAATGTCAGATAATGAGGTGGAGTTGTCTCCCCAAAAGGCAATACCGGATAGCGTTTGTCAGCAAGATGATAATCACGCTTTAATACTAAAAATTTATCGGGTACCCGCTCTTGGCTATTCCACCATTGACCATCAATTAAATCAAACCACTGCTGGGTGGCCTGACGAGGTTGCGCCTCTAGTTGAGCGAGTGCTGAGGGAATAATACGCTGCATTGATTGGTTATAGTGCTCAAGGTTTGTGGCATCACCATTGAGGATCAGGGTAAGTGATAAGCGCGCCCCCATTAGGTTAGAGTAGAGATCTTCTGGTGAGAATGCGGAGATCCCTTCTGAAAATCCCGCTACAGAGCGATAACCGTACCACTGTGCAATCTCATGCCATACGGCAAGGCGATAAGCTAAACGCGCGGCAAGATAAGCACTTAAGGTATAACGTTGTCGATCACTACTAGGAGGAGTAAAGCGGTTAAAGTGAATTTTACGCTGTGCTAATTCGTCACTGAGTGTTAGCGTCCACTCTTGGCCTAATTTGGGATAGATATGGCTAAAGAGATAATAAGTATAATCTGCGGTATCACGAATATGGGCGATATCAAGAAAGCCCCCTTTATGTGAATAGACTATGCCCGACTTTTCACTGCCTATGCCTAATACTGCGGCAGTTCCCAGCCAAAAGTTATCGTTATAGCGATGATCACCTAAAGTAGATGCTTCAACAATATTATCGATACGATAAAAAGGAATAGGTATTCCCCATGCTTTGACTTTTAAATTATAGCCAAAAGCACAGCAAGGCCTTAATCCATTAGGTGCATCAAGTGCGGGGGGCGTTTGCCAAACTTGTGAGGCTTCTTCTTGAGTTTCACTTTCCAGATGAGCGGCAATGGTTTCAGACACAGATGAGGTAGTGCATCCTGAAATGATCAATATGAAGATGATATTAAAAATAGCCAAACGCGTTAACATCAAAATGCCTCACCCACTTGGAAATAAAATCCGGTGCTCTCTTTACCGACACCAAAATCGAGGCGTACATTCATGCGTGGTTTAAATTCAAAACGATAACCAATACCAACACTGGGTAGCCAATGTCCTTTACCGAGATCACGTGCTTGATTACTCAATGTGCCACCTCCGGCCCATAATGCAATACCATGACGCCAACTAAGTTTTTGCCGATACTCTATCTGACTAGAAAAAACATGATTATCTTGATAACGCCCTTCATAATAGCCACGCATCTGATGGCCGTTGCTTAATTTAGACAGTTGCGTCCATGGTACATCTCCTGAGGTAAAGCGAGCATAGCTATCAAAGGCGAGTACCGCATCTTCGGTTAATGGATAATAATAGTTGTACTGCATTTGGGTTGCATTAAAACGGTTATTACTACCGGTATCCGATGAATAATGAGTATAGCTAATATCAAAGGCTTGGCCTTGGCGAGCGTTAGGCAAAAAATCGCGACTGTCGTAGGTAAAGCGCACACTTAATCCTGAACTGGTAGAGCGTAATGGCAAATGACGTTTGCTCATATAGGCTTTAAACTCATCATCAGGTGCTGCTGCTTGTAAGTTAGCGTAATCCCAACCTAAGCCAATATAGGTGTTTTTGGTAATTTGACGTAGCAATGTCGGCGTTAAATGTAGCTCTTGTGAACGATATTGTGCAAAGTTCTTTTTAACTCGTCCTTCATGATAGCCTTGTCCCCAAAAGTTGGTCGGCACATTATTTAATGCCCCAGTAAGGTAAAAGCGCCATGTATCATCAGCAAGGTAAGTATAGTTACTAAAAGTCATACCAAAAGCCCCGGTTGATGAACCAAAGCCACTTAATGACAGTGATGAAATTTTACTGTCGGGACGACTATCTGCTTGATAAAGCCCAACAACGGCGATCCCAAGCCCCAACTCTAATTCAGGGGTATAGAAAGGCCCGGGTAAAACGCCCCAGTCGATGGTTTTACTGCGATCAAAATTATTGCTCCCTCCTAGTTGATTTAACCATTGGTCGATTTGTTGTCTATCAGGAAAGAGTTGGGCATTCGCTGTGTGTGAAATAAATAGGCTGGCAAAGGCCAGCCCATAAATAAAAGATGTTTTAACCATTAAAAACGGAACTCACCAGAGAACAGAAAACTATTACGATTATTAAATCCCACTTCAGTGATGATATTAAAGTTACGGGTGATTTCTAAACGAGCACCAATCAAATTATTCCATTTATGGGCAAGATGTTGTTCAACATCGAATTTCATTCCATTCATAAAAGGTTTCATCCATGGTTGTGCTATCTCACCAGGCAGGTTTAATTTATTCACATCGCCTTTAAATCGCTGAGTTATATCTTGATACATAGCCCCTGTCCACACTTGCAGCTTGGTATTACCTTGACCGGTGATTAGAGGTTGAAAAATAAACTCGTAACCTACACGGGGTGTAATGACTAAGGCTTTAATATCCCCATCGAGAATATCAAGATTAGTTTTGGTATAGTTTAAATCGAAAGTACCAAAAAATTGATTATAACCACCTGCTAAAGTAAAACCTGCACCATAAGATTTTCCTTCATAATCTAAATTAAAAGGAACATTTTTAGCCATAGGAGCATCAATATTGAAGCCAACAGATTTCAATTGTGCTGTTGATGTGCCTTTTGTCTTTCCATAGATTCCATACACATTCATAAATGGGAAAACCCAACTATCGAGTTTCACCATATGTGATTTATTACTACTGCGAGTATGGCCAACATCAATAATTAATTGATCCAATATACCTTGCATAGCAATATTGCTAGAGTTAAATCCAATTTTATCCACAATCACATCTTGACGTAGATTCATATAGTTATAGCTTACTCCAAATGGCTCTGGTAAATCATAACCTCGGGCGCGAGCTTCATCACCCCAAATAGGTAATACGCGCGATTGGCTTGCAGGAGTACGGGTATCTAACGAACCTTCGCTATTTAACGCAGTGCCGCCAGATTGGCTTACACTTAAAGAGAGCAGAGGGCGATCGCTATCCGCATAAGAAAAGCCAGTAGCAAGAAGAGAGGCAGCAAACACTACCTTATTAAAATGAGAAAAGTTCATATATAACCCACAAAAATAAAAAATAACCAAATAGTAAGTAAAAGAGTAGCGCGAAATTTTAGTCTTTTTCTTATATATGGTCACCAGCTATAAGTGCTAATTGCAGATAAAAATGCTTAGCAATATGTATTATCACGGTATTATCTAAGTGTTTTTAACTAATAATCATCTTTATCTTCAGTTATTCTTAATAAAAGCAGATGATTTTATGGTGATAAATAACGGGGTTTACCAAGCGTGATTGTACTATTTTTGTACAGCTATTGATAAGTTCCGATTAATTGGTCGCATTGATAAGTAACTGCGATAAGATATGCAGGATACCAAACTGGGGTGCAATAACATTAAGGAGTTGCGATGACTTATGATGAATTATACCAATACGCTATATTTATGTTGTCGCGTCGTGATTATGGTACCACTGAGCTGAAACGCCGTTTAGCACGAAGGATCAACGAAGTCGATAAAGCTAAACAGAGCACAACCGATGAAAGATGCTTAGAGCAAGTGATCGAGCGATTATTAGAAGGCCAATATCTGGATGATAATCGCACGGTATATGCTTTTTTTCGTCGTTATTTAAGTAAATCTTATGGCCCGCTGCGTATTCGCCAAGAGTTACGGCAAAAAGGCTTTCCCAGTGAAATTATTGCACGGGTACTAGAAGAAACAGAAACTGATTGGTATGCACTCTGCCAAGATCTTAAAGAGAAAAAATTTGGTACAGGTAAACCCAAAGATTTTAAAGAAAGAGCGAAACAGATCCGCTATCTCCAATATCGAGGGTTTACTTCTGATTATATCAATGCGTTATTTTAATTGATTAACGAAGTGCCATGGCATATTTATCATCAAACTAATTTTTATAAAGAATAGTTAATTTAAGTGAAATGTTAATTTAAAACTATTCTTTAATAATAAACTTATTTTATATACTCTTGTTTATATTTTTATTATTTCAATAGTTAATCATCATCTAATAAATATTAAATGACTGTTTTAGTCTCCTTTTAATATTAAATTAAATGACGATATTGCTCACAGATTTTAATAAATATATATTTAATTATCTATTTTTGACTAATATCTAATGTGATTGACATAATCATTATATTTTAAAAAATTTAATTATTATTGAGGATTTATTATGAAGAAAAATAAACTTATGCTATTTACTGCAACATTATTATTATCATCTGCAGGTATTATTTCAACAGCATCAGCTGAGGTGACATTAAAGCATGGCTATATTGATATCCCACCCAGCAGAGCTTTTCTTTGTTCATCCGAAGGGGAGAATTTAAATAAAAATTGTGGTCCGATACAGTATGAACCGCAATCCATTGAAGGGGATAAAGGGTTCCCTAAAGGTGGCCCAGCAGATGGTGAAATTGCCAGTGGTGGAAAGGCAACTTTTTCTGCTTTAAATGCACAAAGTGCAGATCGCTGGCATAAAGTGGCAATGAAAAGTGGCGAAAATACTTTTAAGTGGACATTAACTGCAAAACATAGCACTGAATCATGGCGCTTCTTTATTACTAAACCCGGGTGGGATGTTAATAAACCATTGACCCGTGCTGATTTTGATTTAACACCTTTCTGCCAACGAAATGATAATGGGAAAATACCCACAGAAACCGTAACATTAAATTGTAATATACCAGAGCGTTCTGGTTATCAAATTATTTTAGGTGTTTGGGATATTGCTGATACGGGTAATGCTTTTTATCAAGTTATTGATGCTGAATTTAAAAAATAACTCGCTATATTTTATTTAAATAATTATTTTTGTCATACTGTTAATCTTAACACTATTAAGATTTTGGCTAGGATTAATAACAAAAAATTATATTAATGATAAGAATTAAATAAATATAACGGTTATTTTTGTTTAATTGTTAGCGCCGTGAAAATGGCGCTATTTTCATTAAACTGACTGGAAATCCTTCGCTCACAATGCTACTTTCTAATCTATACCTATAATTATTTAGCTTAAAACCAACATCATTGAGGCGCGATTATGGAAATCTATTTAGATACCGCAGATATTGAAGAAGTGAGAAAACTTTCACAAGTGCTTCCTATTGCTGGTGTCACTACCAATCCTTCTATTATTGCTCAATCAGTGCAGCCCATTGAAACGTTATTACCTGAATTAAAAGCCGCTATGGGTGGCAAAGGGCGGATATTTGCGCAGGTGATTGCCCGTGATATCGATACCATGATTGAAGAAGCATTGCGCATTGGTAATATTGCCGATAATACTGTGATTAAAATTCCCGTCACTGAAGCTGGCTTGGTTGCTATTAAACAATTAAAGCAAAAAAATATGTTGGTATTGGGGACTGCTATTTACAGTGTGTCTCAAGGGTTGATGGCGGCGCTAGCAGGGGCTGATTATATCGCTCCTTATGTGCATCGTATGGATAGACAAGGCTCTGATGGTGTGAGAGTAGTAAGAGAGTTGCAAACGCTGATTTCCATGCATAATTTACCCACTAAAATACTGGCAGCTAGTTTTAAAACACCACGCCAAGTGGTTGATTGTCTGTTGTCTGGCGCTTCGGCAGTAACACTTCCGATAGAGCTTGCCTACTCTATTATCCGTTCACCCGTAGTCGATGATGCGATTAATAAATTTACTGATGATTGGTCATTAGCCTTTAATCGCCAATCATTGTAATGATTTTATTGTGTTTGTTATTTGGCGCCATTTAATGTTAATGGCGCCAATAAAATAATAATCATAGGTAAAATAAATATTATTCTTATTCAATTTTTCTGTCTATATTAAATAAAATCGCTATTGATAAAATAGAGTGTTTTAAAAGAATAGAATGCTGAATGTTGTACTATATTGTAGAAATATTGTCTGATTAAATTGCTTGATAATAATTTATTATATCGACTTATGGTTTTAAAGTAAGATTATTCTCTACCAAATTATCATGTACGCGGATAAGGCGTAATTTAGTCACTTATTGATTTATATCTAATAATAAGTTGCCTTTCTGGTAATCTAAAAATAAATCTATTACTATAACCTTAGCATTTTAATGGATTAATAATATAATATTTTTATGCTATTTTGTTGTTTATAAACACTTTTATCATGTTCCTTTATTCTTTTTGTCCGTTCTTACTGTAAACTCAGTAAGTTGATTTTATTTATTTTTATTAGTGTTATTTTATATTTAATAACAACAAAATAAATTGTAATTAATGTGTTAATTAAAGAGTTTGGTTGTTAATGATATACAAAATATTATTTATTTTTAAATAACTAACTGAATGAATTAACAGGGAAAGCCGATACTCCGCGGTTAAATAAAATTAACATATAGTTATTATCTTTATTTAGAGATAAATAAACTTTTATTTGTAATATTATTGGAGTAAATATGTGTGAAGAAGACATAAATAAACCACTCTACTTGTTAATTGCAGACTGGGTTCAAGAGCAGCAACGCTGGGTGAGCGCAAAAGAGATCGCTAAAAATTTTGATATCCCCCAATGTAATGCGATTAATATCGTTTCTTATATTCTTTCTGATGTAAAAGAGATTGAGTGTGATACCAAAAGCGTTCCTAATCAATTGGAAGGAAGAGGGTGCCAATGCCAAAGGATGATCAAAGTCAGTCATATTGATCCTGCTCTTTACGCTCGTTTAAAAGGTCATACGCAAAGTAAAAGTCGTTTAAGCGCCCCAGAGAAATTAGCCGCTATGATCCCTCATGGGCTGGATCACCAACAAAAATGGCAATGGATGTTGTCAAAATCACAACGGCGTTAATTGATAGCCGAGTGTTAAAATAAAGCAATACGACAGGCGTTTGTTGTGCCTGTCGCTGTTGGTTTATTGGCCTTTGGGTTTTACTTCTGTCGTGCCTCTTAAACGAGGACGATTAGCTTCAGGGGCTGTTAATGGTGTGGTTTCAACTAAGCTTTGACGATAACGAACAGTGAGATCTTGATATTCACGAGTGTTCATACGTTTCCATTGCATATCTTGGTCGCTAATATCACGTACATGTTTTGCTGGGCTTCCCATTAACATTTGTCTCGCCTGACCTTGAAAGCCCGCTTTCACAAAGCTCATGGCAGCAACAATACTTTCCTCACCAATGATCGCACCATCCATAATCACGCTATTCATGCCGACTAGGCTATCACGACCGATAATACAACTGTGAAGAATAGCACCATGACCAATATGACCATTTTCTTGCACAATGGTATCCATATCCGTATAACCATGCATAACACAGCCATCTTGAAGATTTGCACCTGCTTCAACAATTAAACGGCCATAATCACCCCGTAATGAAGCCAAAGGGCCAATATAAACACCAGCACCAATAATGACATCGCCAATTAGTACTGCTGATGGGTGAATGTAAGCTGTTGGATGAACAACAGGAATAACACCTTCAAATGCATAGATACTCATCAGTTTTCCTCTTAGTTGTATTATCAATTCAAGTGATAATTACCGTCCTTTCCATTCAGGTGAGCGTTTTTCGGCAAAGGCTAGCGGGCCTTCGAGTGCATCTTCTGAATGTAAAACACGTGGGTAATATTTTAGAACACCACTGCGCATTAATTTGTAGCCTTCTTCAATCGAAAGCTCGCTAGTGGCACGGTAGATCTCTTTTAATGCAGCGACTGCAAGTGGCGCACTGTTGGCGATTTGATCGGCTAATTCACGGGCGCTATCCATCAGTTCAGTCGCACTGACAACGCGGTTAGCAATGCCCCAGCGTAGCGCCTCTTGTGCATTCATACGACGGCCAGTCATGAGCATTTCATTGACAATTGCAGGAGGTAAGCGTTTAGGTAAACGTAAAACACCGCCACTGTCAGGAACAATACCTAATTGTGCTTCTGGCAAGGCAAAAGAAGCATTGTCTGAACAAATTATCATGTCGGCTGCCAGTGCTAATTCAAAGCCACCCCCAAAAGCATAGCCGTTAATGGCAGCAATGACAGGTTTATTAAGATCAAATAATTCCGTTAAGCCCGCAAAGCCACCAGCACCAAAGTCTGCATCAGGGGCTTCTCCTTCAGCTGCGGCTTTCAAATCCCAACCGGCACAAAAGAATCGTTCACCAGCACCTGTAATAATGGCAACGCGTAAACTAGGATCATCACGAAAACGCATAAATACCTCACCCATTTCATGACTGGTTTTGGCATCAATTGCATTGGCTTTCGGTCTATCTAATATAATTTCAAGCACTGAACCACGTGTTGTTAGATGTAATGATTGGCTCATGTCATATTCCTTTTTCAATAAAAATAAGCAGTTATAATTAACTGTCACGAAAACCCACTTATGGCTTATTGCAAATGCTTTTTGATCACTTTGCCCGAGCAATTACGTGGTAACCCCTGTTTAAACTCAACGGCGGAAGGCACTTTAAATTTCGCCATATTCTGTTCACAAAAGGCGAAAAAGGCTTCTTCACTTAACGTTTCACCGTCAACCAGTACCACAAAGGCTTTAATGGCTTCATCGCGAATATCATCAGGTACACCAATTACTGCTACATCTTGGATTTTAGGATGTGATGCGATGATATTTTCAATTTCAATACAAGAGACGTTTTCACCACCGCGTTTGATCATGTTGCAACTGCGATCAACAAAATAGAAAAAGCCTTCGTCATCTTGATAACCATAGTCACCCGTGTGTAACCAGCCATCAGGCTCTAGCGCTTTTTCTGTTGCATCGGGGCGATTGTAATACTCTTTAAATAAGGTTTTTCCCGGTTCACCTTTGACGCAGATCTCACCGACTACACCGTTAGGAACTTGCTGATTTTGTTTGTCGCGAATTTGCGCTTGATAACAAAATCCCGGTCTACCAATAGATGGCCAACGGCGTTTATCGCCCGGTCTGTCACCGATTAAGCCAACAATGGTTTCTGTCATGCCGTAAGAGGTGAGTAATCGCACATTAAAGCGTTCAATAAAGGCATCTTTCTCCTCATCTGCAAGATTGAGGTAAAACATCACTTCGCGCAGTTTATGTTGCTTTTCATCTGGTGAGACTGGTTGTGCCATTAAGGTGCGCATCATCATGGGTATGCATTCTGTTACCGTTGCTTGGTATTTGAGAATTTGCTTCCAGAAGGCTCTTGCACTGTATTTTTCTAGTAGTACAAATGTGGCACCGACAGAAAAAGCAGGAAGTGATGCGGTACACTGACAATCGATATGAAAAGCAGGCATGACGGTAAGATAGATATCATCTTCCCGTAAGGCGTTCTGCCATGAGGAGTAGTAGCCAGCAAAACGTAAATTATAATGCGTAATAACTACTCCTTTGGGTTGTGAAGTAGTTCCTGAGGTAAAAAGGATTTCAGCAGTGTCATCCACACTTAATGGGGTGTGATGATTAAGCGTAACGGGATGCTTGGCTTTTTCACTTAAAAAATCAACAACCCCTTGTTCAGTAGGGAGACAGTTTTCTGTTATTAAAAACAGTTGCGTTAAAGGAGAGTGCTTATCGTGCAACATCGGTTGGTAAATTGGAGAGAAATTATCACTTGTTACCACAAAGTGTGCTTGGCAATGGTTAATGATCCAAGCACTCTCTTCATACATAAAGCGGGCATTAATAGGCACCATAACAGCGCCAATTTTTGCCAGTCCAAACCAGCAAAAGAAAAATTCTGGGCAGTTATCAAGATGTAAGGCAACATGGTCGCCTTTTTTTATACCACAGGCATGAAAAAGATTTGCGGCTCTGTTGATCTCTTCATTTAATTCACTGTAGCTAAATTGTCTGACTTTCCCTTGTGCAGATTCAAAAATTAGCGCTGTTTTTTTATCATAAACTTCAGCTAAATCATCCCACATTTGCCGTAAGTGTTGTCTGCCAATCACATCCATTAAACTGTTATCCCATGCTTTTGCCGTAAGCTCAGGTATTGTGGGATAGTGCCACTTGTACCTGAGTCTAACGGTATTTACTCTACGATTTTAGCTAGCCCTTTATCGACTAGCTCCCTAATTTGTTCGTCGCTATAACCGATATTTTTCAAAATCGCATTGGTATCCATGCCGTGAGCAGGCATACCACGCCAGATTTTTCCTGGATTATTTTTGAATTTCGGCATGATATTTGGTCCCTTACAGGTTTCACCACTCATCGTTTTCCATTGAGTAATTGACTCTCGAGCCACGTATTGTGGATTGCCTTCTAATTCAGGAATGGTTAACACTTTTGCACTGGCAATATTGAGTTCAGATAGGCGTTTTAGTACGGCGGTAATAGGCTGGTTGGCTAGCCACTCATCTAATTTATCTTCAAAGAGTTGACCATGAGGGCAATTAATACGGTGGATCAGTTGTGTCCCTTTGGGGACTTCAGGAGTACCTAATAGATGAGCAAGACCAATATCTTTAAAAATTTCTTCAATTTGAGTGATGCCGACCACTTCCATCACGATATAACCATCTTGGCAACGGTATAAGCCACAGCCGGCATAGTATGGATCTTTGCCTTTGGTCATTCGTGGACAGATTTCTCCGCCATTAAAATAGTCCATCATGAAGTATTGCCCCATTCGCAACATCACTTCATACATTGCAATATCAATACTTTCCCCTTTGCCCGTTTGTTGCACTTTGTACAGTGCCGCTAATGCTGAGGTGGTTGCCGTCATACCAGAGAAATAGTCAGCGGTATAAGGAAAGGCGGGCATAGGTTGGTCTTTATCGCCGTTTTGAATGAGATAACCACTAAATGCTTGAGCAATAGTGTTGTAGGCTGGAAGGTTGGTATATTGCGGATCGCCATATTGACCAAAGCCGGATAAGTGCGCGATAACCAATTTAGGGTTATGCTCCCATAAAACCTCATCGGTAATACCGCGACGGGCAAAGGCAGGACCTTTGCTGGCTTCGATAAAAATATCCGTGGTTTCCATTAATTTTAGGAAAGCATCACGGCCTTCTTCTTTGAAAATATTTAACGATAACGCATGTAGATTGCGACGGGAAAGCTGTGGATAATGGGGTTGAACACGAATGGTATCCGCCCATGCAACGTTTTCAATCCAAATGACCTCCGCACCCCACTCTGCAAACATCTGTCCTGCAAATGGCCCGGCAATCTCAATACCTGAAAACACCACACGAACTCCAGCTAGTGGCCCAAATTGTGGCATGGGTAAATGTTCTGTCATAATGTCACCTCGTCAGTGGACTGTTTGAACACTCCCTCACTTGATGTTAAGAGAGTGCTCTGCGATTAATTAACGATACTGTTTCAGTACAGCGCGTCCTAATGTCAGGATCTGCATTTCATCAGAGCCACCAGATACACGGTCAACGCGTAGATCACGCCAAAAACGTGCAATACGGTGTTCACCTGCGATCCCCACACCACCCAGCACTTGCATCGCACTATCAACCACTTCAAAGGCTGCATTCGCACAGAAGTATTTACACATTGCAGCATCACCGGAGGTAATTAAGCCATTGTCACTTTTCCATGCAGTTTCATATAACATGTTGCGCATTGAATTGAGTTTGATCGCCATATGGGCGAATTTTTCTTGAATAAGTTGGAAACGACCGATAGTCTCACCAAATTGAACCCGTTGGTTGGCGTAGCGCGCCGCATCTTCAAACGCACACATGGCGGTACCATAGTTAGTCAGTGCCACTAAGAAACGCTCATGATCAAACTCTTCTTTCACACGGTTAAAGCCGTTACCTTCGCGACCAAACATATCTTTTTCTTCAAGTTCAACGTTGTCGAAGGTGATTTCACAGCAGCTATCCATACGTAAACCCAGTTTTTCTAGCTTAGTGACTTTAATGCCGGGTTTACTCATATCGACAAACCATTCGGTAAAGATGGGTTTATCAGGGGAAGCCGCATCACGACTCATCACGACGATATAAGGGGTATAAGCACTACTGGTGATAAAGCATTTGCTACCGTTGAGGTAAACTTTGCCATTTTTACGGGTATAAGTGGTTTGTAAGCTGCCCACATCAGAACCGGCCCCCGGTTCAGTGATCGCTGAGTTCCACATCTGTTTGCCTGTACCACGAAACGCCATGATTTTGTCGATTTGTTCTTGAGTCCCTTCACGCAATACGGTGTTAAATCCCCCCGGTAATTGATAGAGCACATAGGTTGGCGCACCTAAACGACCTAATTCCATCCAAATTGCGGCAACAGTAACAAATCCGGCATTTAAGCCACCGTGCTCTTCAGGGATAAGCAGATTGTCAATTTCCATATCCGCTAAGGCCTTAACAAAACGCTCTGGGTATTTACTTTCGCGATCACACTGTGCGAAATAAGCTTCCCAGTTTTCACTGGCCATTAATTCGCGGACACCGTCAACAAACAGTTCCTGCTCATCATTCAATCTAAAATCCATGTTAATAACCTCTTAATGTGTCATTTTTTGCGTATAGGGAGAGCAATCTTTCCAGTGCACTTTGGCATCTTTTATAAAGGACAAGGTGACCATGATATTGACGAAAAATAGTGGGCATCCTCCGGCAATAATGGCGGTTTGGATCGGTTTTAAGCCGCCTAATGCTAGTAAAATAATGCCGATAATACCGACTAATACAGACCAGCCGATGCGTACCAATAATGGTGGTTCAGCCCCTTCTTTCATGGAGCGACAAGTTGACATTGCTAGTGTGTAAGAGCAGGCATTGATTAAAGTGACGGTGGCGATAAAGCAGAGAATAAAGAAGCCCCACATGGTTGCTGTACTGAGGGGTAAAGCGGCCCATGTTTCGATAATGGCGCGTGGCACACCATATTGATCAATCAGTTGCGGAATATTAAGGATATTTTGGTCAATCAGTTGTAAAGTGTTACCCCCCAGAATAGTCCAAATCAGCCAAGTTCCTGCGGTTAAACCTGATACCATTCCTAAACATAATTCACGAACAGTACGACCTTTAGAAATACGCGCTAAGAAGATACTCATTTGAATGGCGTAAATAACCCACCAAGCCCAATAGAAGACAGTCCAAGCTTGAGGAAAACCCCCTTTACCAATAGGATCGGTGTAAAACAACATACGTGGCATATACATCAGCAATGTACCCACAGAATCTGTGAAGTAATTGACAATAAAGCTGGCACCACCCACGATAAATACCCAACCTAACATTAAGAAGCTCAGGTAAGTACGCACATCACTGGCGATTTTTACCCCTTTTTGTAGACCAAATGCCACGCAAATAGCGTTGAGTAAGATCCAGCAAGAGATAATAATGGCATCTAATTGTAGAGTGTGAGGAATACCAAATAAGTATTGAATACATTCAGTTACCAAAGGCGTTGCAAGCCCAAGGCTGGTGCCCATTGCTAGGATCAAGGCGACCAAATAGAAATTGTCGACGACAGTACCAAATAAACCATTAACGTGTTTTTCACCCACTAATGGCGTTAAAGTGCTACTTGGGCGGATCACTTCCATTTTGCGCACAAAAAAGAAGTAAGCGAAGGCGACAGACAGGAAACTATAGGTTGCCCAAGGTAGCGGGCCCCAGTGGAATAAGCTGTAAGCTAACCCTATCTCTTTGGCTGGTGCGGAGTAACCTTCCATACCGAAAGGAGGACTTGAAATGTAGTAGTATATTTCAATTGAGCCCCAAAACAGCACAGCTGCTGATGTACAAGAAGCAAACATCATAAAGATCCAGCTTGCCGTACTAAATTCTGGTTTCTCATCGCCAAGGCGTTTTTTGGCATAACGTCCAAAAACCAACCAGAACCAGCCCCCGAACATGATCACCATATACCATTCGAAGGCCCAACCCCAGACATTGGTAACATAGCTGAAAACGGCATTGATCACTTCATTTGAAGCATCAAGATCGCGTACCGTTAACCAGCATAAAATACCAACAATGATTAATGGCGGAAAAAAAACCTTCGGTTCTATTCCTGCCTTTTTATTATCTTTGCTCATAGGTAAATTTTCCAAATATATTTAGCGCAGAAGTTTAATAAGTGTTAATTCCTAATTTCGAATAAACTCTATTAGTTAGATCCTATATATTCCATTAATTGGTTTTTATCATAATCAAAAAACAAGCCGATTGGCTAATTTATAAAATCATTAATGAAGAAGAATAATGGGTATTATTAATGTTTCATTCTGTTATTCACTTCACACTATTCTTTTTGTCGATTTTATGTTACGGTTTATAACCTTTTATTTTCATTTTAATTAATTGATAAATAAGGATATATTTAGGTTTGTAATAAATGTGTTATATTCGCTCTTTCAATATTGTTGATCTTTGTGGCAATATTGAATATTAAATAGCTCATTTCTTATTATGTTCAATATTGTTGATCCAGATAACAATATTGAAAGTTAATCACTTTAATTAAATTTAATTTCAATATTGGTGATGTATTTAGCAATATTGAACGCTATCCATCTCTTATTTAATAATCTTCAATATTGGTGATCTAGATTTAATTTCTTAATCATTTAATTGTGTTAATTGTATATTACATTGCCAGAGTAAATGACATATTTATTAATTTCAGGAGATGTAATGAAGATTATTACATGTTACAAGAGTGTTCCCGATGAACAGGATATTGTGGTCAATAATGCCGATGGTTCACTCGATTTTTCGCGCGCCAATAACAAAATTAGCCAATATGATTTAAATGCGATTGAAGCGGCAAATCAGTTAAAAACACAACTTGATGGTATTCAAATCACGGCAATGAGCGTAGGTGGTAACGCGCTGACTAACGCTAAAGCACGTAAAGATGTGTTATCTCGTGGTGCTGATGATCTCGTGGTGGTGGTCGATGAGCAATTGGAAGCTTCTCTTCCTTATCAAACGGCGACAGTGCTTGCAGCAGCTGCAACTAAGCAGGGGTACGATCTTATCTTATGTGGTGATGGCTCGGCAGATCTAAGTTCCCAACAAGTGAGTTTGCTGGTGGGGGAGATCTTGAATATTCCTGCCATTAATGGGGTTAATAAAATTGTTTCTATTACAACTGATTCCATCACCGTTGAACGCGAATTAGAAAACGAAATTGAAACGCTTACTATCACCTTACCTGCGGTGATTGCCGTTTCTACCGATATCAACTCTCCGCAAATTCCATCCATGAAAGCCATTTTAGGTGCCGCTAAAAAGCCGGTTCAACAATGGAGTGTGGCCGATCTTGGTTTAGAGCCCATAACGCCACGTTCAGAGCAAACCGTGTTAGCACCGAAACAAAAAGTACGTCAGCGCATCATTATTGAAGGTGATGGCGATGATCAAATTGCTGAATTTGCAGAATATTTACGAAAAATTATTAAGTAATAGGGGGAGTTATGAGCCAGTTTTCAACTGTTTGGGTGTTGAGTGATGTACTTTCTCCTTTACCAGAATTAATGGGGGGGGCTTCTTCATTAGGTCAATCAATCAATGTCTTTACCTTTAATGATGAGCAAAGCATCGCTGCCTTTAAATTAGGGGCGACAGCGGTTTTCCAATTAGAAGGTAAACCTGATGATCGCATTATGGAAGATTATGCACAAAGTATCGTTGAAACCATTAAATCACATAGCGATGCCGGCTTGGTCTTACTGCCGAATACGCGTCGTGGCAAATTATTTGCCGCTCGTTTAGGTCACCGTTTAGCCGCGGTAGTATCAAATGATGCACAATCATTAAGTACTCAAAATGATACATTAGTGGCAAAACATATGGTTTACGGTGGACTTGCCTTTAGTGATGAAACATTAACAACACCTTATTGTGTTGTTACCGCAAGTACTGGTGCTTTTGACGTTGCATCAGAAACACAGGCTACGGGTACGGCACAAAAAGTAGCATGGATTGCCCCTTCACAAAGCATTATTTGCCAGTCAATTCAGCCAAGAAAAATCAATGCCGTCGATCTGGATAAAGCCCGTTTTGTGGTCAGTGTTGGTCGAGGTATTGGCAGTAAAGAAAATATTGCTATTGCAGAAGAGTTAGCAAAAGAGATTGGGGCTGAAATCGCCTGCTCTCGCCCTGTGGCTGAAAATGAAAAATGGATGGAGCATGAGCGTTATGTTGGCATTTCTAACTTGATGCTTAAGCCAGATCTGTATTTGGCGGTAGGTATTTCAGGGCAAATCCAACATATGGTTGGTGCAAATGGATCACAAACCATTATGGCGATCAACAAAGATAAAAATGCACCTATCTTCCAATTTGCTGACTATGGCATTGTCGGTGATTTAATGAAGATTTTGCCTGCACTTACCCGTCAACTATCTAACTGATTTAGTCAGCAGAGAAGATAACTTCTCTGCTTTATTTGCAAGTTCTGGAGATGTTATGTCCGATTCCGAAGATATTTTCGATGCCATTATTGTTGGCGCAGGATTAGCGGGCTCTGTGGCTGCACTTGTTTTAGCCAGAGAAGGTGCGCAGGTATTGCTAATAGAAAGAGGGAACTACGCCGGCGGAAAAAATGTAACGGGTGGTCGTCTATATGCCCATACCCTTGAGCGCATCATTCCTGAATTTGCGCAACAGGCTCCGGTTGAGCGGGTGATCACCCATGAAAAACTGTCATTTATGACACAAACAGGGGCTATGACTATCGACTATCAAAACGTTGAAACGCATAACCCTAATCATGCCTCTTGGTCTGTATTACGTGGTGAATTTGATCAATGGCTAATGGCGCAAGCCGAAGATGCAGGCGCCCAGTGTATCACGGGCATTCGTGTTGATAAGTTAGTTGAGCGTGACGGTAAAATTGTCGGTGTAGAAGCAGATGGTGATGTATTAGAAGCCAAAGCGGTGATTTTGGCTGATGGTGTGAACTCACTTTTGGCTGAACAGTTAGGCATGACTAAACGAGTTGCAGCTGAAAATGTTGCCGTGGGCGTAAAAGAGATCATTGAACTGCCTGAAAGTGTCATTAAAGATCGTTTTAACCTAAAAGATAACGAAGGTGTAGCTTGGTTATTTGCCGGCTCTCCTACCGATGGGTTAATGGGGGGCGGTTTTTTATATACCAATAAAACGACGCTTTCTTTGGGGCTTGTCTGTGGGCTTCACCATATTAAAGATGCCAAAAAATCGGTTCCACAAATGCTAGAAGATTTTAAACAACATCCCGTTGTAGCACCGCTAATTGCTGATGGAAAAATGGTGGAATATAGCGCCCATGTGGTACCCGAGGCAGGTTTGCGAATGCAACACGAACTTGTTCGCGATGGTGTTTTGATAGCAGGAGATGCGGCAGGCATGTGTATGAATCTAGGCTTTACCATTAGAGGGATGGATTTAGCCATGGCATCAGGGGAAGCTGCTGCAAAAACGGTGCTTTCAGCAATGGCAAAAAATGATTTTAGTAAACAAACTCTTAATGAGTATCTCGACCATTTAGCACAGGGGCCTTTGCGCGATATGAAAGCATATCAACGTATGCCTGATTTACTAGATAATCCGCGTATGTTTACTGCTTATCCTGACATGGTGGTTGGTATTGCAAAAGATCTCTTTACTGTCACCGATGATGCCCCTGTACCGATGCGTAAAACCATCATGCGTCATAGCAAAAAAGTGGGGTGGATGAATTTAATAAAAGATGGGATCAAAGGAGTAAAAGCAATATGAGTTCTCCTGTAAATGTCGATGTCAAATTGGGCATCAATAAATTTAATGTCGATGAAGAAAATCCACATATCATCATTAAACAGCAACCTGATATGCAAGTATTAGACACACTGGTAAAAGCTTGTCCTGCGGGTCTTTATAAAAAACAACAAGATGGTAGCGTCAGCTTTGATTATGCAGGGTGCTTAGAGTGTGGAACCTGTCGAATTCTCGGTTTAGACAGTGCGCTTGAAAAATGGGAATACCCACGCGGAACGTTTGGCGTGGAATATCGTTACGGATGATGTATCGCTACTTTTCTCCCAGCGCTGTCTCCGGCCTGGGAGCTTTTCTTTCTTTGGTTAAAAAAATAGACTAGGACGCAGTCATGCAGCCCAGAAACTTTGATGATATTCGTTTTACCTCAGTACATCGTCGAGTGATGTTATGGGGAAGTGGCGGCCCTTTTCTTGATGGTTATGTATTAGTCATTATTGGTGTGGCGCTCGAACAATTAACACCTATATTACAGCTTGATACGCGATGGATTGGTTTGCTTGGTGCGGCAACATTAGCAGGGCTTTTTATTGGTACCTCACTTTTTGGCTATATTTGTGACAAAGTAGGGCGCCGTAAAATGTTCCTCGTTGATATTGTGGCTATTGCGGTGATTTCTATTGCGACCATGTTTGTTTCAACACCAATAGGGTTGTTAGTGATGCGCTTCCTTATTGGGATTGTGATTGGCGCTGACTATCCTATTGCAACTTCGATGATCACCGAATTTTCCAATAAAAAGCAACGTGCCTTTGCCGTTGGATTTATTGCTGCTATGTGGTATATCGGTGCGACATGTGCCAATTTAGTGGGTTATCTTTTATATGATGTCCAAGATGGCTGGCGTTGGATGTTAGGCAGTGCTTTTATTCCTTGCGTTATTATTCTAATTGGTCGCTTTGATCTCCCTGAATCACCGCTTTGGTTAATACGCCAAGGGCGTATTAAAGAGTGTAATGAAATGATGATCAAACTCTTTGGCGAGCCTGTGGTCTTTGAAGCAGAAGATGCTAAAACGACCCGTTTTATCGAATTATTTAATAAACGCCACTTCTCATTTGTGCTCTTTGTTGCCGTAATTTGGACCTGCCAAGTGATCCCGATGTTTGCCATTTATACCTTTGGCCCTCAAATTGTCGGTTTATTAGGATGGGATACAGGAAGAAGTGCGGCATTAGGCAATGTCGTGATCAGCCTATTTTTTATGTTGGGTTGTATTCCTGCGATGTTTTGGTTAAACCAAACGGGGCGGCGCCCACTGTTAATTGGTAGTTTTGCGATGATGACTTTAGCATTATTCACGCTGGGGATATTCCCGAATTTACCGATTTTATTCGTTATCTTAGCGTTTGCTACCTACGCTTTTTTCTCGGGAGGACCTGGCATTTTACAGTGGCTTTATCCGAATGAATTATTTCCAACCGATATCCGAGCATCGGCGGTGGGGGTTATTATGTCGATAAGCCGTATTGGGACGGTTATTTCCACCTGTGCGCTTCCCGCTTTTATTGCCACTTATGGGATCAATACCACAATGCTGGTGGGGGCGGCTATTTCTCTGTTTGGGATGATGGTATCAGTACTGTTTGCACCAGAAACGAAGGGATTAACGTTAAAGCAGACATCAACGATGCCTATGCGACGTGGTAAAAAATCCCTTTAATTGTAAAATATTTAACCATATTCTGTTCACGATATTCCCTTGTTCACTAATCTTGAACAGATGCATATCGTGAACATGGAAACATGAGAAAGATTGTTAGTAAGGATTGTACATGGGTTGTAGTATTTCAATTAATCAATGATTTTTGGAGTGGGTTGCTCAATTTATAAACCATTATCTATACCCTATTTAGCCCACTAAAATAAGTGAACTAAATAAGGTTAATTTATCTCTTTTAGCGTAAACTCTGCACACTTTCTACTAAATTCGCCAACTGTGACACTACGCGATCGCCAATATCAGCATTATCGCCACCTAATGCTTTGTTGCGCATAAAATCTTTTTTGATTTGCTGCCAACGAATAGCATCTTGTTCGGTTAATGTGCCACGTATTTCCGCCAGTTTTAATAAGTTCTCTTCAGCACCCGTTGTGAGTAATTGGGCTTCGCCAAGATAGTGATCGTCGAGTAAGCGTTCAATTTCTTTCTCATTCATAACCGCAGAGACTTTTTCGCTTAATTTGTTCATATTGCGATAACTGCCTTGTAAGCGGAATGCAGGCTCAGTACGATATTTATCGGATTGTGCCGCACTTGCTATATATTGTTGATTTACTTTTAAAATCACATCACGCAAAGTAATTAGATGTTTTAATACCATCACAATTTCATTAATTTCCGCATCCGAATAAGGATAACTGAGGGAATTGGTTGAAACTGATTTACCCATGGCTTTATCAACAAAAAGATAGAGATCGTTTAGATCACGTAAAGCAAGGGGAGCAAGAACTGAGTTAGAGGTTAAGCTATTTTCAATATAACTGAGTGCAAAGGCGTCATCCATTCCTCCTAATACCTCACCAAGATTATAGATATCAGCACGGTTAGCTAACATATCGGGGATCTTAAATAGTTCACCAGACTCGGTATAAGGGTTACCGGCCATCACCACACAGAATTTTTTACCACGCATATCATAGGTTCGGGTTTTCCCTTTCCAAACCCCTTCAATACGGCGTGTGCCATCACATAGCGAGATAAATTTTTGTAGGAATTCAGGGTGTGTATGCTGAATATCATCGACATACAACATCACATTATTGCCCATCTCAAGGGCAAGATTGAGTTTTTCTAGCTCTTGTTTTGCTGTTGCGTTTGGCGCTTGTTCGGGATCTAATGACAAAACATTATGACCTAAAGCAGGGCCATTTATTTTCATAAAGATCAGTCCCAAACGATCGGCTACATATTCCATTAAGGTCGTTTTACCGTAACCTGGTGGGGAGATCATTAATAATAATCCCATCAAGTCAGTGCGTTTCCCTTCACCTAATGCACCAATCTGTTTTGCCATATTGTCACCAATAATTGGCAAATAGACATCGTTAATTAGTTTATTACGCACAAATGAACTGAGAGGTTTTGCTTTAAACTCATCCAGTTTTAAACGCTGACGCTCTTCAAGAACAATTTTTTGTCGTAAAGTCAGATAATGATTAAAGGCGGGAATAAAGGTTTTACGCTGTCCGCGCATACGACTGAAATAATCATCTAAACTCAATGAAAGTGTTTGATTTTCAATAGTAGGATGCTCACCTAATAATCCGTTTACCTTAAAGTATAAATCAACCTCGCTATAACGTGCAGAGGCGATTTTATCTAACATAATAATGGCAATTGCCCCCGGAATATAAGGGGTTAGATGAGCATAATCGGCTTGAGAGCACAATCCTTGTAGCCAATTTTGGATCAATGCCCAACGTTGTGCATAACGTGAGGCTAAATTTTGTTGTGAACGATTAAAATCAATCCACATATGAGCGGCTTCTAATCGGTTTTGTAAGGCAACAACGAGCTCTTTGGCATATTTACTGTAAACCAATTCTATTGGTGTTCTTGCTAGTGCAAAACTTAAATATTCAGCGGCTTGGATCGGAACATAAGATCCACATTTAATCGGATTATCAGTAAGGAATAGGCGGATATCCGCTTCTATTTCTGCCTGTAAATCAATTAATGCATCATCATTATGAAACAGTTGTTGAATATTCACTGCCGTTCGTGCGCGCTCTGGCCATAATGCTGGGTATTCATTAGTTTGTACTTTTTCCCAGAAAATAGCAGCAATTGCCCGTGCTGTTGGGTTATAACGAAGCAGATCAGCACTTTCACCTACAGGTAGAAGTTTCTTTAGAATGGCGATAGCATCATGATCGTGGATCCCTTTTTCATAGCCTTCTTTATAGCGAGGTGTTGCGAAATCACGTACTAACTTTTCTAATTTTTCAGGTACACTCAGTGCTTCTTTTAAGATTTCTAGGGTTAATCCATCTTGACGTTTTGATGCAGCATAGATAATTGAATAGGCGAGATATTCCGCACGATACACCGTTTCAGATTCTGAACTTAATGTCGCATTCCAGTAAGGGCGCAGTGTTTCAAGCTCTGGATGGTCGATTGGCTCTTGGAAATCGGTACCGGTTAGATATAACCAAAGCTTATCTTCTTTCGGTAAAATAGTAAGATCTAGCTCTTGTGTATTAACACTAAAACGGTGATGAGGGCCCAATTTAATAACATTGCCACCCTCTTCAAAGATATCCGTTTTATCACGTAAGATACGGATGGCTTGATCACGAGACGATTTAAGACGGGCATCAATATCATCTGCTTTAACGTTGTCATTGATTTCTCTTAGTTTTTCAATGATTTCACGTGTTTTTAATGCTAAAGGATCAGAGGCAAAAAAAGCATTTAATTCATCTTGTGATTGCAACCGAGTTGTTCTACGTTGCAGATTTTCTAAGAGACGATTAGCAGCAGTTAATAAGCTTTGTGAACGACGTTGACGATCATCAAGTAACGATTGTTTATGCGCCTCAAAAGTCTCTAATAACTCTTCACGTTTTGACAAGATATCATCAAGAAATTCATCATGCTGACTAAATTGGCTTTCTAATTCTTCTAGCTGTACTAGCAGTCGTGAAAGCTGCTCTTCACAACGTTCCGGATCTGTTGCCAGTGATAAAGCATTGGTGATCCCCTGACTAAATAGGCGGAATTGCGCACCAAATTGAGCGACGGTTTCTACGCTACTTTGTGATTTTCTTTTTTGCTGTAAGCGAGCTCGTGATTGATTGAGTTGTGCATAAATTTGGGAGATGGCATCAATAATCTGTGTTTGTTGCGTCACATCCTCAAAGGTAAGTGATGCCATCAGATTTGACAGCATGTCTAAATCTTCTGACATCTGCGCCATCTCATTCATTGGTACATCAAGCTGAGCACTGTTTTGTGCTTTTTCTATCTGTTGTTCAAAAGTAGTAAGCTGTGTTTTAAAAGGCTGTAGCGCTTTGTCGCTGGCAAGAAATTGGGCTGTGGCTTGCGAAACACGTTGCTGTGCCTCGGTTATTTCCGTTTCCATTTTATTTAATTGCGTTAAATCCATATAACGGAATTCACGCAAAGAAATAAGGTGTCCATGGTGTGTATTGAGCGAATTTAAACTATCAACAAATTGTTGAATATCGGTCCAACTATCAGGCAGTGTCAGTGATAACAGAGATTTCTGACGGTTGATCGCTTCTTGCATTGATTTCGCTGATTGTTGACGAATACTTTCGACTTTTTCATATTCATCAAGCACTAATTCACTTGTTTGAGCGATCTCTTTTAGTAAGGGGCCAATACCTAGACAGTGTTCATCATTAAACCAGTAATAGAGATCTAATAAGCTTTTTGGTTGTTGGCTAAGTTGCTCATAACGAGCGATGGAAACTTGGCTACCTTCAATTTCTTTGGCGACATGTAAAATTTCTGAGATCCCGCGAACTAAATCGGCATTACCAATACGCCCATAAAAGCCGTTTCGTGGCGGTTGTTTATCGGCAAATTCTTCAGAATAGAAGGGCGTTTGCCAAACTTGCATCGGGTGAACACGGGTAGCTTCTTCGCCTTCCCCTTCAAATAGCACCATTTTGCCATCTTCTAGCATGGCATAGCCATGACCGACCAATGGTGTCGCCAATTTACGCTCAATCATATTGTAATTAAATAGCGCGAGACGACCTTGTGTCGGTGAATAGAAGACATACAGCACATCTTCGCCGTTAGGTGAACGACGTAAACGACGAAAATACATACCTTCCATTGGTTGATCAAAGGTTTTGTAATCGCCATTTTGTAGATAGTAGCCACCAGGGAAAATGATACCGTGATCTTCCGGAAGTTGCACACAAGCTTGCCCAATGGCATCAATACGCTGAACACTTTGTGTTAGTGTGTTATAGACTAAATAACGCCAATTCTCTTCGCGGTAAGGAAGCACTTTTAATAAAATTAAACTGCCAGTTTGTGCATATTCAATTTGTGCATCATCAAGGGACTGGTTTTTATCTAAGACCGCTTCACGATAAATTCCTAAACCATCTTCGGTATTGTTTTCACATTTGACAGTCAGATCGCCACCAGTGGTTTCTACAAAGACTGTATCTAAAATGTTGATATGAGGAAAACGCCCATTTACCGTATCTTCACGTTGTGTTTTTATCCAATCAAAATCGTAAGCAGGGGGGAGTGCTATATCGCGTTCGCCACGATTATCAATATATTCAATACGTTGTTTGTCACTGGATATCGACCAACGGAAGACGCGTACATCGGTAATACGATCGCCAATTTGAAAACTAGCGAGTAATTTACCATCACGCTCAACTAGCTGTAGTAGTTGCGTATTTTTATAGTAAGTGTATAGCTCGGTAAAATCTTGGATAAAGCGATTATCATTTAAAAAAGTGCCTTCATAAGCAACCGCTTCAACATCAAACTCGCCATCATTATCAATTAAGCGATAAAGTGAAAAAACATCTTCAAGATGCGTTTCTCGTTTTAAACCGAGGAAAACGTTATAACCAAATAGTAACCATTCACCAACGCGAACAATATCTCTTGCTTGGCAATTATTCTCTGTTCGAATACGAATACGGCCAATGATATCCATTTGGCTTTGACCAAATTCAGCTAATCGATGCTGATTGAGTTCAGTGGCTTTTACATGTAACTGCTGACCTTGCTCGGTAAGGCGTTTACGCAATATTTCATATGCGCCACCTTGTGCAACAGCGCTATCAAGTATTTCCTGTTCGCGATTCGTATCATGAATATCAGACATGGTATAACGGATTTCCTTGGCTTAAACGATAGAAACAATCGAAAAGACATAGAGAATTTATCTATGTCTTTTCCTCTCCTTTTAGAGCGATATTAATCTTCTTTTGGGGTGTCTGATTTTGCTGTGACTTCTTTGATCAGTTGACCCGCACCTTTAGTCGCCATAAATCCATTAATTAATTCTTGAACTTCTGGATTTTTTAGCAGTGAAGCAACATCTAATTTTTTATCTTGCTGAGTACGATTAATCAATTTCTCAACGTTCTCTTTGGCAAAGCTACTTTTATCCATAAAACCATCAACCGCTTTACCTAAGCTCAGTGCTTTAGAGAAGGTATTAAAGAAGTTGCCATCACCACCGACAATTTCAATATTCGTTTTGCTCAGTGCTGCTGCTAATACATCCGCTTGCTCACGAGCAATCTCTTTATTTGCTTCAATAGAAGCCATGGCTTGTTCAAATTGTTTTTCAAGGCGCATACGGAACTCTTCATGAGCACGAGCAGTATCACTGAGGTGATCCATTGACTTGAATTTATCTGTTAAACCGTCAGCTTCTGCTTTCAGACGTTGGCGGATCACTTCTGCTTGTGCTGAACCTAATTGACCCTCACCACGCGCTTGAGCGGCCAGTTTTTCTTCAAGAATTTTCGCATCAGCAAGACCCAGTTTTTCTTTAGCATTCGCTTGTTGCTCTTCACCGCGAGCTTGAGCTGCTAATTTCTCTTCAAGAATTTTCGCTTCAGCAAAACCTTGTTGTTGTTGCGCTTGTGCTTTTGCTTCCATGACTTGCGCTTCGCTTAAGCCTTTTTCTTTCAAGCCACGCGCTTGTGCCAACAGCTGTTCCGCTGTGATATTGGCTTGTACTAAACCTTCTTTTTCTTCTGCTTCGGCAGTTGCTTGACGAACACGTGCTTCGGCAAGGCCTAATGCTGCGTGTTCAGCTTCGATCCCTTCAGCTAAGCGTTTTTTCGCTTCAGCTTGTTTCACAGAGGCTTCTAATTCTGCTTTTGCCATGGTGCTGATTTCTTCAGCTTTATGTTTTGCACTTGATTCATCCGCTTCGGCTTTTTTCACTTGGCGTACTAAAGATTCTTCGGCTTCAGCTTGCGCATTAATCACCGTCACTTGGCGCATACGCTCAGCTTCTGAGACTTCACGTACTTCTTTAATTCGCTCTTCTTCTTGTGCGACCGTTTTTTCAACAGCAACACGCTCGCGGATCACATTTGAAATATTTTTGCGCTCTTCTTCTAACGCTTTTTCTTTTTCAATACGTTGTAGTTCAACTTCTCGCTCACGAGCGACAATTTCTAATTCACGGGCACGATTAACACGCTCTTGCTCGATAGCTACCGCTCTGGTGCGGTTTTGTTGCGCGACTTCGACTTCACGCATACGGTTTTCTTCTCGTATTTCAATTTCTTGCTGAGTTTGAATACGAGCTTGCTCTGCTTTTAGACGCTCTTCTTCTTGTACTCGTAAGGTTTCTGAACTTTCACGGGCACGGATATTATCAATTTCACGCTGTTGGCGAGCTTCTGCATCTGCTTGTTGGCGCTCTAAAGCCAGACTTGCTTCGCGAGTTTCAACATTTTTCTTTTGAATCGCTAACTCTTGGTCACGCTCTTTTTGATTCGTTTCGATATTATGTATTGCAGTAATTTCGGTAATTTTGCGAATACCTTCTGAATCAAAAATATTATTTGGATCAAGGGCTGATTTAGGTGTTTGCTCTAAATAGTCGATGGCCACATCTTCTAACGCATAACCATTGAGATCTTTACCAATCACATCAACAATACGATCACGGAAATTTTGTCTATCTTCAAATAATTTCGATAACTCAAATTGTTTGCCGACGGTTTTTAAGGCTTCAGAGAATTTAGCACTAAATAATGTACTCACGGCTTGATGATCTGATGCTCTATCTACACCAATCGCTTTAGCGACTTTTAATACATCTTCCGTCGTTTCATTAACACGCAGGTAGAAGGCGACAGTAATATCTGCACGTAAATTATCTTGGCAAATTAATCCATCTTTACCACGGCGATCGACTTCTAAGGTTAAAAGCGAAATACGCATAAACTCTTTTTTGTAGATAACCGGATAAACTAAAGCCCCAGTAAAATGAACTTTAGGTTGTGATGTCATGTCGTTAACAATTAATGCTGTACCTTGTGGAACCTTAATATAAAACGCTTTGAATAAACCAAAGAGTCCTAAAATAACTAAGATCACACAGCCAATAATTGTTAAGAAAGGCATAACGAAAGCCAAATCCATACATTTTTCTCCATAGGTTCAGACGATGTCGTCATTTTTAATCTTAATGTGTCTGTTAACTTATTTTCCTTTCACCGAATTTATCATTAGCGGTGAAATTCATCTTCCGTTACGACTTGATAACTATGAGTAGGCGCGTCATAACTAATAATAATTACGCTATCCCCTCGTTTAATATTTTCTGTTGCTGGCGCTCTGATCTGTAAAATTAAACCGGCACCACCATCTTCTAATAGGGCTTCACCTTTATTTTCTGTGACATATTCGGAGCGTACTACAGCAAATTTTCCTACTAGTTGGTGAACTGATTTAGGTTTGCTACGAGAAATGAGCTTATTGCGGATTGGTTTTAAGCATAGCGCTGTTAAATTAAGAGAAACAAAGCTGATGATAATAAAAGCAATAAAGCCGATAACATAACGCAATAAATCTGTTTCAATAAAACGAATAAACCAATGTACGCAAAAGTAACTAATAAACCAGCCGAACAAAGTGAAGAAGGTTAATATAATGGTTACCGGAATGCCGGCAAGCCCTAATTTAGTTAGCCAACCCGCAAGGCCCGTCGCATCGACATCTAATTCGCTATCGATATTAAATAAATCGATATCTAATAGTCCAAAAGCAGCACATAGCCAATAAAAGAGGATAATAATAAGTAAGGCACTAAAGATAATGCTAGGAAAGGCTAAGCTATTTTGGAAAAAAAGGTTCATAAAGCGTTCTCTTAAATTAACGAGATGAGCGTGTCTCTTTTAGGTTAATACTAATAATACTATGTTAAATGGTTGCAAAAACATGTGGTTGAGAACACATTTTGTCTATCTTAATTTATTTTTATGTTCATTGGTAGTTAAGATAAATGACTGAGATAGCAATGAGATAGTATTAATTCTTCTGTATTAGAAAATCAGATCATTCTTTAAAAAAGATAAAAGTGATTTTACTCTGATGGCAATACCTTATCTTAAGGTAATAATTATTTTGTTGTGCAAAAAATAAATATATTGAGTGAATATTCTATTTCATTAAGAAGATAGGAGTATTGTTGAAAAATACTGAAGAAAAGATCGACTAAAAATAGTAACCATAATAAAAAATGGGTAATAATATTAAATGATTTTTTTTAGTTGATAAAAATGATAAATTTATTGCTGTCATAGAACTAAAAGCTCACCAATAAAAGGATATTTTATGCGTAAGTTAGTCGTTGGTTTGGTTTTGCTTCTTATCATTATTTTTGTTGTATTGATTAATTCTTATAATAAAATCCAGAAGAATGACGAGTTAGTTACTGCGGCGGCATCAGAATTATTAAATCAATATCAACGTCGTTTAGATTTGATCCCTAATCTAGTCAATACAGTTAAAGGGTACTCAAATTATGAAAGCCAAGTATTACAAGATGTTGTAAAGGCAAGAGCGTCTGTTGGACAAATTAATGTCAATACGCGTTTATTTGAAAATTCTACACTTGCTACCAGTTATCAAAAAGCACAGGATGATTTGGGAAAATCTTTATCACGTCTTTTAGCTATTTCAGAAAGATATCCTGACTTGAAAGCTAACACATTATATCAAGATCTAATGGTGCAATTAGAGGGAGCCGAAAATCGTATCTCTGTTGCTAGAGGGCGATATATCGAGGCAGTTCGTCATTATAATACTCAGATTAGACAGTTTCCTTATAACTTCATAGCTATCGTTATGGGATATGATAAAAAAGTCAATTTCACTGTTGAGAGTGAACAGGAAATAAAAGTAACACCAGTGGTGGACTTTGCCTCATGATACGTAAGGTTTTATTCTTATTCTCATTGTTCTTATTTAGCTTTAGCGTGATAGTGAGTGCATCAGCGAATGATATTCCTCAACTAAAAACAGATAGAGTGATTGATAGTGCAAATTTATTGACTGCACAACAATTCAAAGCGTTAAATACTTTATTGGTTAACTTCGAAAATAGTCGTAATGATGGATCACAATTTGTTGTCTATATCGTTCCAACGACAGGGAAAGAAACCATCGAATCCTTTGCTTTTCGTGTTTTTAATCAATGGAAGATAGGCAGAAAAGGGAAAGATAATGGATTATTGCTCGTGGTGGCAATTAATGATCGTAATGTTCGTTTTGAAGTCGGGTATGGCTATGAGGGAGCATTAACTGATGTACTGGCAGGACGAATTATTCGCAATGAAATGTTGCCATTTTTTCGTTCAAATAATTATTATGCAGGCATCGAACAAGGGGTTAAAAATGCTATTCAAGCCGTTAATCATGAACCAATAAGTTTCACTAACTCACAGATAAATACTAATACACTTAAAATATTCCACACACATTTTATCCTAATTTATTTGGTAATATTAGGCGGTGTTTATTGGTTTCAGTTGATATTCTCGACGCGAAAAATAAAAACCAAAATTAATCAATTATTAGCGCCTAGAGGAAGAAAAAAGAAAAATCCAGCAGACCAAAAAGGTAAGTTAAGTATAAAGCAACGTAAACAGTTGAAAAATTATCTGCAATATTCGTACTATTTTCCTACATTTTCAACGTTATTTTTCCCCATGACACTCTGTTTTGCGGCGGCGATGTTTTATACACAAGTCTTTCTTGATGGTATTATTGATAATTTTGTTTTAGTGATAATAGTCATATTGTCATTATTATGTAATTTTATCGTATTAGTGGTTTTATTTGGTATTATCAACCTGTTATTTCCAATTTATCGGCAACAACGAAAAGAATGGAAAGCGATTTGTGTCGCTAGTCCGTTTGGTTCACCGTTTAATCAACTGCCATATTCAAAACGTATTCGTAGACGTAGTGGTTATTCAGGCTCTGGTGGTTATTCGAGTTCGTCTTATTCATCAAGTTCATCAAGTTCATCCAGCTCTTCTAGTTCTTCTAGCGGTGGCGGCGGTGGTTCGAGTGGTGGTGGGGGTGCTTCAGGGAGTTGGTAGAGGAATATGTCGCTATTTTTATCTTATGATGCAATCACCAGAGCGTAATCTGCATGTTGTGAAAAGGCTATTAGGGCATGCCAGTATTACATCGATATTAGAATACATTGATGAAAGTGTTGATAACTTGCGAGATATACTTGAAGCGGAATTGATGTGATAAGAATAACAGGAGGAGTATCTAGATTTGACAGCAATTAGGAAAGAAAGTAAAAGTGACAAATAAAAAAACAGCCTTGATATGAGCAAGACTGTTTAGTTTAAGAGTTTTAACATAAAGTGACTGTGCCAAATTATATTATTTTTCAACTCTTTTTTGCCCTCTCAGTGACTTAACTCACTGACGAACAAATAAAATATGGTGCCCGGACTCGGAATCGAACCAAGGACACGGGGATTTTCAATCCCCTAGTTAAAAAGCTTGATGTAATTCACTAATGTAATTATTTTTTTTGACTTCTCACCCAGAGTATGCTGAGTGAGAAAATGACCAGAATTGTTCCAATTATATCAACAAAAGGCGGAGCCGGAAAGTCAACCAAAGCCAGCAATATTGCGGGTTTTTGTGCTGATGCAGGGTTAAAAACCCTGTTGATCGACGGCGATCATTCCCAGCCGACAGCCAGCAGTCTGTTTAAACTTGAATATGAAGCACCAAACGGCTTGTTTGAGTTGTTAATGCAACTGACCGATCTTTCCCGGCCGGATACCATCATATCACGCTCCGTTATCCCTAATCTGGATATCATCATTTCTAACGATCCGCATGATCGTCTCCCTGCGGCTATATTGCATGCACCTGACGGCAGAATGCGTCTGCGTAATATTCTGCAACATCCGTTATTCGCTTCTTACGATGTTATTATCATTGATTCAAAAGGCGCGGCTTCGGTGATGCTGGAAACCATTTTGTTAGCTGCCACCGATTATGCTGTCGGGATAATCAAACCTATTTTGCCGGATACGCGTGAATTTTTACGGGGAACACTGGGATTAATCGGCGGGCTGGTGCCGCTGACGGCTTACGGAATTCCCCTGCCGGCAATACGTATTCTTGCTAATTGTGTTGAAGATACGGTGTTAGATCGTGCAACACTGACTGAATTAACTCAGATTATTGACCAAAAAGCGTACCCCTTTGCGGAGTCGATTTCTCTTTCGTTACTGAAAACCGCTGTTCCCAAACTGGAAATATTTAAAAATGGTCATGCACAGGGACAACCGGTGCATCGTCTGGAATACCGGACTCAGCGTAAAACACCGGCAGCCGCAGTCATTATGCATCATCTTGTTTCAGAGCTGTTTCCGGAATGGAAAACCCGTTTTGATGATGTGCTGAAACGGGAGGTGCGTCCATGAATATCAAGGTATTCTCCTGTTTTTTCCCGTTCAGTCTAACCGTGGACTGGCAGCAGATACTGCCAGCCCGATCAGAATTAATGTATTTCCCGGAAAGGATCGTCAAGAGAGTCCGGGCGTTTTTCGACTCTGCGCAAAAAGTCTTTTGCCCCTCTACGAGCTTTGAATGTGCCCCACTCTTCAGTCAGCGCCAGATGTATCTGTTCTGTTGTCATGCCTGCCACCTGAGCTGCCGGCAGGTTATCGCGAAGAATAAGATAGCTGTGAATAGCATTCAGGGGAGTGATATCGGGATTCAGCATTTTCCAGCCATACATTTCAGCCAGCCAGTCACCCAGCCATTGCAGGCGGAACAGACTCTGGCGGGAATTGCTTTCTTCAGTCATTTTCATGGTCATACTCCGGAAGGTTTTGACATACAAGTCAAAACGGGCTTCGCCCGTATCGGTGTTGTTGTCAAAAATGCCAATGTAATCAATGTCGGACGGCAGTTGATAGTTTGTATTCATAAATGTTCCTTTAGGTGTGTTATGGATAAAAATAGGCTGCCTGTACGTTCAGACCGGGGTCGCCAAACTTACCGGTCCGAAAATAGTCGGGCAGTCACAGGGAGCTTATCTCTGACGACTGTTCGTCCGACACCAACAATTCATATTCCAAAAAAAATAATTTATTTACACGGTGGGAACAGGGCATTTCGGATTAACGGAGGGCTTTTCAATGCATAAAAAGTCTTCTTCTGCTGTATTACCTGAAACTCTGTACTCACCGGAGGCGGAGCAGAGCGTGCTGGGCGGGCTGATGCTGGATAATGACCGCTGGGATGAAGTGGCGCCGTTATTACAGGCGGAGGATTTTTGTTCCAGAGCGCATCAGGAAATCTGGAAGAAAATGGCCGCCCTGTGTCAGATAAACAGCCCGATAGATTTAATCACCCTCAGTGATGTACTGGAAAAAGACGGCGTGCTTGAGCGGGTGGGGGGCTTTGCTTATCTGGCGGAATTATCCAAAAACACCCCCAGTGCGGCCAATATTGTCCGCTATGCGGAGATTGTCGTGGATCGCAGCCGTGCCCGTGGTCTGATGATGCTCGGGAATCTGCTGGCCACCCAGAGTGTGGCGGCTCAGGCAAATATACCGGCGTTATGTGAGCAGGCTGAACAGCGGCTGTTTCAGCTGTCAGAAAAAGGGCTGCCCGCTTATTCCCCGTCGTTGCTCGATATTTTAAATAATGTTGTTCAGCATCTGGAGGAGGCATTAAGTGCAAAAGGGATAACCGGTACGCCAACGGGGTTCAGTGAGCTGGATGAAAAAACCTGTGGTTTGCAGGCAGGCGATTTGGTGTTACTGGGCGCACGGCCATCGATGGGGAAAACGGCACTGGCGCTGACCGTTGCACAGAATGCCCTGCGTCTGGCAGAAAAACCGGTCTTTTTTTTCAGTCTGGAAATGCCGGCGGAACAAATCATGCAGCGCTTACTCAGTGATTTGGGCAATGTCTCACTGACGGCTATCCGCAGTGCGTCTCTGGAAGAAAATGACTGGGAGTGTCTTGGTGGTGCCATGTCACAGATTGCCGAATGGGGGGAGCGTCTGGTGATTGATGATACCAGTAATATGACACCTTCCCTGTTACGTGCCCGGGCACGGCGTTACCGCCGTAAAGTGGGTACGCCGGGACTGATTATTGTGGATTACCTTCAACTGATGCGCAGTCCTGAACAGGAAAACCGGACGCAGGAAATCAGTGAAATTTCCCGTAGTCTGAAAGCACTGGCGAAAGAACTCGGGTGTCCGGTGGTGGCCCTTTCCCAGCTAAACCGGCAACTGGAGCAACGTGCAGATAAGCGCCCGACAAACGGGGATTTACGGGATTCCGGCTCGCTGGAACAGGATGCGGATTTGATTTTATTTTTGTACCGCGATGAGGTGTATCACGAACACTCACCGGACAAAGGTGTGGCAGAAATTATCATCGGTAAGCAACGACAGGGACCGCTGGGGACGGTGAAAGTGCAGTTTAACGGGATGTATACCCGGTTCAGTGATTTTCCTCAGGGATATTATTTTTAAGGGAGAGGCGAAGAATGAAAACAGATTTACAGCATAAACTCAGTCAGGCGCTTCTCAGAGGAAATCCTGTCAGTTCCCCGTTATCCGATAATGCCCACGTCAATCCGGTGTCTGAAATGCCGATGATATTAACACTTGAGCAACTTCAGCCAAATCCGGATAACCCACGTCAGGGCAGAAACCCGCGTTATGAGGAAATCAAGAGTTCCATTCGGGCACGCGGACTGGACAGTGTCCCTAAAGTCACCAAAGCACCGGGGAGTGAGTTTTATATCTTCAGTGACGGCGGAAATACGCGCTATCAGATCCTCTCTGAGTTGTGGCAGGAGACACAGGATGAGCGTTTCTTCCGCCTTCATGTGTTATTTAAACCCTGGCCGGGGCGTTTGCAGTGTTTGATTGGCCATCTGGCGGAGAATGAAGTCAGAGGGGAGTTAACGTTTCTGGAAAAAGCACAAGGGATTTGTGTGGCGCGTTCTCTGTATGAGGAAACGCTGGGGAAAAAATTATCACTCCGGGCATTCGCTCAGCGCATGACGGCGGACGGATTACCTGTCAGCATTTCACACATCAGTAAGATGGAAGATACTGTTTCTGTTTTATTACCTTATATGCCCCGTTTACTGGAAAACGGGCTGGGAAGACCCCAAATTGAGCAATTATTGTCCGTGCGTTCGACATTAAAACGGGTAGCGGATTCGTTTCTTTTTCAGTATGACGGGCCGGATCCAGCCTGTGATTTTCTGGGATGTTTTGAAAGGACATGCACAGAAATAGATAACCATGATGTTTTTGATTATGACGTGTTTCTGGATGAACTGATTGGCCGGCTACTGAGGGAGTGTTCTGTTGCCGGTGTGGATTATGAACGTTGGGTATTTGAATTGAAGGTCAATAAAGGCAGACGCAGCACAAAGCCGGAATTGCCTGCGCCGGTGGAGAGTGAGGGTGATACAACAACCGCGCATTCAGAAACCGTACCTACCGGTATGACCTCCGGTTTTTCGGCAGAGGATTTGTTAACGGAGCCCCTATCTTCTGGTTCAGGTCAGGAGGCTTCAGTATCTCCTGTCGTTGAAAAGAAAAAATCCCGTCCGGTTGTGGAGATCCAGACGGATTTATACGGCGGGGCACCTGTGCTGAGCGGGGATACCGACGAGGCGGATATTGAGCCTGTCGATGGCGGAAGTCTGTTTGTCACGAATAACCCGGAGCATGTCACACCGGTGGAGGCGCCCGTCTCCGGTCATGCGGTGACGGCACTGACGTGTCAGGATCTCTGGCCGGTGGCATCACATCTGGATGATATTGAACATCTTCAGACGCAAATTTACCGTACTTTGTTTGAATTAGGGAATGAGCTGGATTTATCTTCCGCCTTTATGGCGGCTTCCGGGGTGCATTCTCCGGGATTTATTACGTTGTCAGCACATTCGGTGCTGGGGCGTGTGATGACGGTTTTCTCAGAACCTGATGAGTCCCATGATGATATTCCGGATGCCCTCAGAGCCCTGCTGACGGGGGGATATCAGCCCGGTATGTCGCCGGTATTGAATGATACCCAGTTTATGACATGGATGAAACTGATGTACTTGTTGCGTTGTTTGTATGCCAAACAAAGAGATGTTGATCCGGATGTGAATGATGAAGAGGAATGGGAATAAAAGCACCGCCTTATCGCCGGAGGCGCTGGCGTGTTATCTGCCCCTGAACCGGGGGCGGGCAAAGACCGGTTATGAGCAGGAAGTGATACAGCGCCTGATGGATATCTGCCGGTTATTCCGGGCCGGGAGCCGGAAATATGAGCATGATAAGGTTTTCCGGTTTTCTGTCCGTCCACCGGAAAATCAGGATGCGGACTGGTGGCGGTTGGTGTTGTTCAGTGCGGAAATTTGCCGTTGCCGTTATGCACTGCGGAAAACCGGGACCGCCGGAGAACCTTATATTGAGGTGTGTTTTACCGGTAAAGGCCGGCAGGCTGAATTGTCTGCGGAATTACTGGGATTTATATGGTCCCGGTATTATCAGAGCCGGCGCCGGGCGTGGCGAAAATATATGCGCACCATGAGACAAAAAGCAGGGGCAGAAGTATTGCTTTCAAATAAAGCCCGTGAGTTATGGCACCGGAATTACGTGTTACAGTGGATACTTACACTCTGGCAGGCTTTCAATAATACAGGAGGCTGTAATGGCGACTCAATTAGCACAGGCAGGGAATCATCTGCTGACAGAACTGGTGATGGAAATAAAAAGCGGAAATCTGCGGCGTTGTGAGGCGCTGGGACTGACGGACAATGAGATCCGGTTACTGAACAGTTTAACCATTGAAGATCTGCATTATCTTTCTCAAAGTCCGGTCTCCATTATTACCTGCCAGATCCACCGGGAGAATTTACGGTTATTACTGACCCGGGCAAAAGAAGTTCACCGTCAAAATCAGATGATTGAACGCTGTCTGAGACTGGGGGCATCCATCGATTTGCTGAATCAGTATTTTGGCATGACGTCACTGGAGGTGTCAGCCCGTCGGCGTTTGTCCGGGATCCGGGGAAATGCTGGCCGTTCACAGCGGCTGTCAGATGTGCAGCAAACGGAATTATGGTATCGCTGGAAAGAGGAGGGCATGCCGGAGCCGGATGATCCGGATTGTCTTCAGATCATGGTGTCCTGTGCCGAAAAAATGAATGTCTCTCTGACCACGGTATGGAATTCGGTTCAGGAATGGCACCGGGACGGCATACTGAATTCAGCTGACAGGGGGAAATATCATGCCGGATAACAGGAATATCAGTCATCATCAATCCGCCCGGATATTTCCGGAATGTGTCACGCCTGTTCCGGAGCATATTCAGCGGAAGGCAAACGGGTTATTGCTACGTTATTTTTCGGGAGAACGACTTTGTAAAAAAGTGAAATGCGGTGGAAAAAAGGGCGGTGTTTACCCGGTATTGAAAATTGATATTGGTGCATTCTGGCGTCTGCTCAGTATGGACCAGGGGCAAAGCTGGAAGCTGATGAGCCATGAACGTTATAACAAGATGATTAGCCGGTAAGGGCAGAATATTCAACATCATGATCCTCAGTATATTGAGACTGCCTCTTTACGGTGCGGTATTTTCACCGGAGGAGGCAGCTATAAGTGTATTCAGGCATGAAATTATTTTTGTGTGGGGCATAAGATGCAATTTCCTCCGGACAGTATTATTCAGTTTTCATTAGAAAAAATGCGGCAGCAACTGCATCACCGGCAACACAGCCAGCCCGGCACGGCACTGCGCAGTGGATTGATTTACGCCGGCAATGTTCATGATGCAATCCCCCGGCAATTATTGCTGGAATCCCGACTTTCCCCGGTTGATAAACTGACCTGGATGATGATCCGCCTTCATGCTCAGCAAAATGAGGGGGCCGTATTTCCGACCTATGATGACTTACAACTCCAGTTAGCCACACCCCACAGCGATAAAGCCTCGCGGGAAACGGTCAGCAGGGCACTGTTAATGCTGAGGCTGACGGGCTGGCTCAGTTTATGCCATCGGGTCAGGGATAAACGGGGGCGTATCAGAGGAAATATCTATATGTTACATGATGAGCCGGTGAATGCATTTGATGCAGAGACATTAGATCCACGCTGGATGGATGTACTGGAAAAAAGTTGTTATCACAAAAATAAGAGTGTGCGGTGCGTGGCCCGCGCTGCGCTGACTGCCCTGAAAACCGAGCCGTCAATGCGACATCAGCATACCAGAATGCAACTCATTGAGCAGCGGCTTGAAAGTCTTCAGACACCGGAAGCGCTGGCAGACAGGCAACGCCGGATACTCAATGGGCAGACGGCACAACTTCATCCGGGTAAACATAAAAAAAATCGAGCCCAGTGTAAAACACCGGATTTGAAAATCGAACTCAGGGAAAAAAATGATGAAAAAAAACCGGGTACGAAAATCGAACTGAGTACACAAACCCAGTCTGATTCAGGGGTACGAAAATCGAACTGTTACGTACGTAATACTTTTACACAGAGTGTAAAAAATACGTACGTAGATCAGGGAGAGCAATATTTATCGGGTACTCAGGTGCAGGGGCTGCATCAGTGGATTGATGAGAATGATCGGCAGATGCTGGAAAAACAGTTACAGGCGTTGCCGGAAGAAGCCGCAATATCGATTGTGCAGCAACTGACACAGGGGGTGAGGACAGGAAGTGTACGTAATCCGGTGGGGTATGCCTTGCAGCTATTAAAGGCAGCCCGTGAAGGGCGATATCACTCCGTTTCCCCAGCAGAAACGGGGATGAAAAGTGCGTCTTTACAGAAAATGTCAGGTACTCCGGATGTATCACAGCACACGCAAACCAAACCGGAGAGAACGGAGAGAAGTAAGGCGTCTCAGGGGGGGATGGGTGCCCCTGATATTGCACGTCAGTACCTTCAGCGTTTTCGCCGTACGCTCATAGGGATATCCAATGAGCAATGAAGGCGTATTCAATAAATCACCCGTGTTTCCACTGGAAACAGTGCTCAAAACTTAACCGGTGTTTCCACTGGAAACAGTGCTCAAAACTTAACCGGTGTTTCCACTGGAAACAGTGTTTAAAAATTGGGTTTTTCTTATCCGGGTAGGAAGGTCCGGAACGCGATATTTCGCTTTCCGTAACGAAATCTGCATCATCGAGAGTAAAGAATTTAACAAGCTATGGAGCAGTCTGGTTAACGATATGGGCATAGAGATATTTTCGTACATATAATTTCACTCTGATATTTACTTTAAACTGATCTTATTGTTTTTTGCCCACTTTCTTAATCTTCCATTAGCGTTGGCGTAAGGCGAAGATGTGTTAAATGAGATCATTCTCCCCATCGTCCATTTTGTGTACCATAGTCTTCCATACAAAATATCATCGGTACGCTCATCAATAAGTTTCACAACTTCATTTTTTACAGCCTGAAGTTCAGCTACTAACAATTCATAACTTAACTCACTGTAATCTGAGTAAAATTTTTGAGCAAGAAGACTAAGTTGATTCCATTTATAGCCAGTTTCCGGAAAATCGACAGGCAGACCTTTAGCATCAAAAGTGATCCACTTTACAACAAGAGCATTCCATCCAAGCAGATATGAAACAAGGTCATGAACACTTATCTTCGTTCCTTTGGCGTGTCCATCCATTGAGTTATCTGAAGTCATTTCTGGCGGGATTGCGTTGAGGTAACTAATTAATTTACTAAAACTTTTATCAATAGCTAAAAGCAGCTCAGCTTTTGTTTGTGGCACACTCATGAAGAATTTCCTCTTATTTAAAATAAGACACCATAAATGCATTGTATGGTGTTTATAAATCAATTAGGTACTGTACTACTCCCCTTACAACAGAGGAAGACCCTTAACTATTTACTGATGTTTCCGGTGGAAACAATGCTCAAAGGTTAACCTGCATTTCAGTAGGATGACGAGTAACGCTACGTTTTTATAATAAATTATTTTTTTCAATTTGAATTTATCGTTGGCATAGGGGGTTGACATTTGTACGGTATGTCAATTTCTCAAAGCAAGGGTATTGTTATGGAACAAAATAAACATTCTCAACAGTTACTTCAGGCTGGCCCTTTAAAGTCAACATTAACACTGAAACTCCATACCAGTTATGCAATCCGGCTATGGGAAGGGCGGGTTGTACCCAACTCTCAGAATGACGGTGACGAAAAAAAGCGTAAATGGATGATCCCCAGTCTTCCGATGTTTATTTCCCGGGCGGGTCATATTACTGATGATGCAAAGAAGGGATACTTATATGCAGAAATGTGGCTGTATCAGCTTGAGCAGGCACTGGAGCAAGGGACTCGGACTATTCAGAAATTACTTTCAGAGGTTGAACAACAATTAGTTCAGTTACCTGCGGTTGCGGTTATTTCGGATATCTCATCAACATCTCCTGTTGACCTGGCGATATTCAGTAAATCTCCTGTTGGTTATAAATGTGTCTGGTTACTCGTCGGGGTTGATCAACTTGCTTTGCGTGTATTGCAGGGAGAGCATTATGGTTTTATTTCCCGTCAGCAACGTGACAAGGTCCTTAAATTAGCGGGCTATCAGGTTCGTCATGTGACAGGGATGGCCGTAAACTACCGGAAATATGAGCTCACCCGTCATAACCTTGATTTAAACAGTGAAACTTATCAACAGGCTTCCCGTTATTTAGGTGAAATTGATCCGGATATCATTTCAGGAAGAAAACGTGCGTCATTTTTACCGTCTTTAAAAAAATAACGAATGTTATTTATATTGGGTTAATTATTTAATAATAAGGAGCTGCAATGAAAAAAAGCGGATTGCTTACCTTATGCTTTTCTTTATGGCTTTTGACCGGATGCTCTGCACAGGAAATCGCAGAATGGAATCAGAAAATCAGTGACCTGGGGCATCAGGTCAGTCATACCATGAATGGTGGTATGCAGAAACGGGAACAACGGGAGTATGACGTGGTTATCCCTGTTGATATTGATACAGCCGCAGCCCGTCTGCGCCGTTATTATGGTTTTGAGGATGTGAATACCAAAATCCGTGCTCTGCGTCAGTCAGGTAAAGAAAGTGATCAATGGGCCGCCACGGCTATTGCAGAAGAAAGCCGGGGCTGGGAATGGGAAGTGACGCCGGGAAGTTATTATAAAATGGGGGCGGATATGGGAAAACGTAACCCGCCGGCACATATCGTCATCGAACTGGAAAAAAATGGTTCGGGAACACACATGTATATCACTTACAGCGCTTCGTACAGTGATACCCTGACTCCGGAGTTTGTTCAGGAAATATTTAAAACCGCGAATGACGTTGCAGCCGGAAAAAGGAGGTAGAACAGGGTAATGAAATTATTTCTGTGCGAAAAGCCGTCTCAGGCCAAAGATATTGCCCGGGTGATCGGCGCTCATCAGCGGCGGGATAATTTTTTTCAGGGAAATGGCGTTCAGGTCGCCTGGGCAAGAGGTCATCTGCTGGAGCAGGCTGAACCGGAGGCTTATGGCGCACAGTTTGCGGCCCCCTGGCGGCAGAGTGCCTTACCCGTTATTCCTGAACAGTGGAAAATGGTGGTTAAAAAAGACGCGGTTTCGTTGTTTCAGACCATAAAACAGTTGCTCAGTCAGGCGACGGAAGTGGTGATTGCCACGGATGCGGACAGGGAAGGGGAAGTGATTGCCCGTGAATTACTGGAGGCCTGTCATTACCGGAAAAAGGTACAACGTTTATGGTTGTCTGCACTGGATGAGGCGAGTATCAGGCAGGCATTAAATAACCTGTTACCCGGCGAGAAAACGGCCTCTTTATATTCAGCGGGATTAGGGCGGGCCAGAGCAGACTGGCTTATCGGTATGAACATGACGCGTCTGTTTACCCTCAAAGCCCGGGAACTGGGGTTTGGTGGGATATTGTCGGTCGGACGTGTCCAGACGCCGACACTGGCCCTGATTGTCCGGCGGGAAAGAGAAATTACGCACTTTGTTTCCAAACCCTTCTGGCGGGTGACCGCCTCGTTGCAGCATCAGGGGATCATTTTTCAGGCTCACTGGCGACCTGCCTCGCAGTATTGTGATGATGAACATCGTTGTATTCACGTTCAGGCCGCTCAGGCCGTAGAGCAACTGTGCCGGCAGGCAGGGAAAGCGACGGTGTGTACAGTGAATGAAACGAAAGGAAAAGCCTTGCCGCCGTTGCCGTTTGATCTCGGGACACTTCAGCAGGCGGCCTCAAGGCGTTGGGGGTATTCTGCGGATAAAGTGCTTGAAATCGCGCAAAGTCTGTATGAAAAACATAAGGCCACCACGTATCCCCGGACGGACTGCGGGTATCTGCCGGTGTCCATGCGTGCCGACATACCGGTTGTTTTAGATGCATTATCACAAAGCGATCCGGCCTTACAGAATGTGCTGGCACAATTGCAGCCGGCGCGAATTTCCCGGGTCTGGAATGATGCAAAAATTACGGCTCACCATGCGATTATACCGACCCGGCAGACACCTGATTTGAACGCCATGAATGAGGCTGAACTGAATGTCTATAAACTTATCCGTGCCCATTATCTGGCGCAGTTTTTGCCGGATCAGGAATGGGATGCAACAGAGGTGTTTTTAGATATAGGCGGACAACAATTTGTTGCCAAAGGGAAAGTCGAAAGAGTGAAGGGCTGGTCTGTATTATTTGTGAAACATGAAGACGATCCGCCAGTAAAAGAAGAGGCAGAAACCGGGCTGGAAGCCGGAACAGAAACATTGCCGTCCCTTCACGAAGGTGAATTCTGTGTGGTACAGGAGGCAAAGGTTGTACAACTGGCGACCTCACCACCGAAACCGTATACGGATGGTACATTGATTGCGGCCATGAAGAATGCGTCCTCCTTTATTACCGATCCGACATTAAAAAAAGTCCTGAAAGAGAATGCGGGGCTGGGGACAGAGGCAACCCGGGCAGGGATCATCACCACACTGGAAAACAGGAAATTGATTGTCAGGCAGAAAAAAACACTCCGGGCGACAGACACCGGTTGTCAGCTGATTGATGCCCTGCCGGCAGCCTGTACAGATCCGGGAATGACGGCGTTATGGGAACAATCACTCGAGCAGGTTGCACAGGGAAATCTGTCTCTGGATGTGTTTATGCAAAAGCAAATCAGCTGGTTGGCACATCTCATTAAAAAAGGCGGGGAAATGCCGCTGGCGCTGGATCTGCCACCGATGCCATCCTGCCCGTCGTGTCATGGAAAGATGGTCTTACGGGAGAGCAGTAAAGGCCGTTTCTGGAGTTGTCAGCGTTATCCGGATTGTAAAGGGAGTGTACCATTACCGGAAAAAATGCAGGGGGTTACCCGGGGGATGAATAAAAGAAAGAAGGCCGTGAAGAAGAGCATAACAGGACTCTTTACCTGAGTGATAATTACCGTTAGCATAGCTGACGCTAGGGAAAAGCCCCCCGTCATTGCGGCAAAGCCGTAGCGGAACAACTGCGGTGGCGACAATGAGAAAGTCTGTCTGTCAGCAGGACAGACTTTAAGGCGCATCAACCTCATGAAAACCGCGCCGGAGCTGGTTGAACTCCTGAGGTTCTTTTTAACATCACAGAGTGGGCGGCACTGTCAGGCGTTATTAACCGTAACGCCTTTTTTATTTGACAAAAAAGTTATTCATCCATGTGACTGAGTACCTGAATCACCCAGTCCGGGCAGGGCCGGGCGCTGTTTTTTTCCGGTGGGCATAACCAGGATTTTACCGCCCTGACAGAACAGGGCCTGCCTGTTGTCTGCTGAATGAGTTGAGCCAGGTCTTTTTGTGTCAGATGATGTTGCTGTAACCAGACTTTCAGTTTGTTTCTGTTATCCATTTTATTCTTCTGTGTTTATCCTTTTCTCTCTGAACTGCTTTTTTACTTGACAAATAAAAAAAGCAGATTAATCCTTATTCTGCTTATACCGTTGCTTAATGCAACATTGCCAATGCTTCAGTTGTCTGAGAGAAGCGCCTACGGGTGACAACGATGCCAATGTTCCGGCAATCTGAGAGGAACGCCTACGGGTGATTGCCACTGCCAATCCTCGGGTCATCTGAGACGGGAGCCTACGGGCGATGACAGAACTCCGTTCGTCCTTGAAATTGACGGAGGGTGATAACAGAATAGCGTTATCATCAGGATCATCTTATACAACGCAAGTCGTCAGTTCGGGAGCGTTCCTGTTACTGACCCCGGTGGGAAACACGTTCCTGCCGAGACGATGTTTCTCATTTTTTTACCTTTTTTATCCGATGGAGAAACATCATGACCAGCAAAAATAATACAACATCTGAAAATAAATACTTTAATCTGCATGTGAACGGGATTGGGTATTTATCGAATATCCGTCAGGTTAACGGCCCTAAAGGGCAGTTTTTAACCGCAGTGATTAATGCACTCAGTGGACCGGCTGATAACCCTGTGTATGTTCGTTTTGATACGACCGTTGTCGGGGAGAATACGGTCTCACTGGTCAGACGGTGTATCAAAGCGGTGGATGAGGACAAAAAAGTCCTAACCGGGTTTACATTAAGTAACCTGGCTTCCGATATTTTCACCCTGACAAAAGGTGAGCATGCCGGAGAACAGCGGGTCAGCCTGAAAGCCAGGCTGCTGAATATTGACTGGATTAAAATCGGTAAAGAAGTGGTATATAAAGCCGAGAAACACCAGTCAACACCACCAGAGACTGAACAGCCGGTATCCAGAGAGTATGTGGCTGATTCTTTTTAGTCATTAATAAGGAGTTTGCTGTGACTAAAAATACACAACAACCGGTACATGATGCGTTATTCAAGCAGTTTTTAACGCATCCTGAGAATGCCCGGGATTTTTTCTCGGTGCATTTGCCGGCCAACATCCTGCCTTTGTGCGATTTAAGTACACTGCGCCTGGAGCCGGCCAGTTTTGTGGAGCGCCGTTTACGTCAGCTGCATTCGGATGTGCTGTATTCCGTGCAGATGACGGAAGGGGAAGGGTATATCTACTGCCTGATCGAGCACCAGTCAAAACCGGATCGGTTAATGGGTTTTCGTCTGATGCATTATGCGATGTCAGCGATAGCGCATCATCTGAAAAAATCGCCGGCGGATAAGACCCTGCCGTTGGTGGTGCCGTTTCTGTTTTATCAGGGCAGTGTTTGTCCTTATCCGTACAGCATGAACTGGCTGGACGGGTTCGCCGATCCGGCGCTGGCTCAGCAGCTGTATACCCGGTCGTTTCCGTTAGTGGATTTGAGTGTGCTCAGTGATGAGGAAATCCTGACACACAAGGGTATTGCCCTGCTGGAGCTGGTTCAGAAACATATTCGGACCCGCGACGGTTTAATGGCGGTATTGCCGATAATCGCGCAGATAATTAACTCGCAACACAATACGGTTGACCAGGTGAGGAGTGTGATAGAATATATTGCCTATCAGGGGTATATTCTGGATGAATCCCGCTTTTTCAGCCAATTCATTGCACTGTCACCGGAGTATAAAACGATGCTGACAACGATTGCAGAACAACTTGAGCAAAAAGGTATCGAAAAAGGTATCGAAAAAGGTATCGAAAAAGGTATTGGCCTGGGTGTTGAAAAAGTCGCCCGCTCATTATTACAACAGGGGGTTGATCTGAACATTATTATGCAATGTACCGGACTGACCCGGGAAAAGATTGAGTCATTAAAACATTAATCTTTTCTGTTTTTACTCTCAAATGCCGGCATGACTGCCGGCATTTTTTATGCCCGCCGTTTTCTTTTTTTTTTCGGAAAACTAATTTCTCATTGAGAGCACTTGCTTTTCTGCGCACAGTGTGCCTGTGACTTTATTTTATTAACACAGGACAGAAAATGCGTATGAAAATTCTCCCGATATGTCTTGCCCTGACCTCACTGCTGTTGGGGGGCTGTGCAGATAAACCCTCCCGGCCTGCTGAACCGGTGGCTGATAGATACCGCGATTCTGGTCAACACCGGTCATGCCCAGCCGGTACTTCCGGACCTTTATCCATCAGCTGGGGCTGGTACAGTTACTGCCGGTGGGCGGACGTTATCAGGGGCGTACGGTGACGTTGCGCCTACCATAAAAGAGATGCCGTGATGAAAAACATAAGATTTGTGGTTTTACTGAGCGGGTGTCTGATGACAGCGCCGCTGACAGCCACACAGTCTGTTTCCGGGGGGCAGATTGGCAGATTGAGGCGGGGAAATCGGCTAAGAGTCAGACTCAGTCATTGCAGTATGAGGCGCAGGAATGGGGACTGAGTGCGGAGGAGTATGCCCGTTTTGAAGCGCTGATGAAAGGGTGGCGCGGTATTCAGTCTCTCGGCCTGGATCCTCTGACGACACTGGGCATTGAGGCCCGGTCAGATGAGGAGCGCTGTCGGCTGGCTGAAAAGTGGGTACAGCAGGAATTTGCCTGGGCAGAAAAAGAGCTGGCGTTTCAGCGGGAAGTGGATGCAGCCTAGAAACGGCTTTATGGTCAGATATTATCGGTCAGTCTGGGAACAGCCGGCTGAATCCGGTCTGTATTCTTTTTATTTAAATCAATTACACCTGTTAATCGATTAATAATATTAGTCGGAATAACTTTATCTTTATTAATAATAGCGAATACAGGCTGTCCAAAGCTATTTTGTTCAATAAAATCGAGCCTTCCATCTTGAATATTATCAAGTGAAATAATAATTGCGGCAATATAAGAGAAGTCAGTATGTAGAATATTAACATATTTACGATGAGTTGAAATAGAGTCAGACATATCATAGCTGACTGCGACTTTATAATTTTTCATTTTTAATTCCTTTTTGGTAAAAAATCTTGCTGAAATATTAAGTGAAAATATTTCATTTATTTATATTTATGTCATCACGGATATAAAATAATGTTATAGGTTGGTGGCTTTTATAATTTTAGTAATCTTTTTTTAGCAAAATGACTAGGAATAAAAGCTGTTTAGCTGCACATTACTGTGCATAAAAACCAAGGATATGAATGTTCAATAAGAGCTCGTTATAACCACATTAAATGTGATATATAATGATAAAGAGATTGACTATCCATTTGATGAAAATATGCAAACCACGTGATAGAAGCCAATAGAGAGATTATCTTTGAGCGCTGAAAAGATTAAAACTAAAACATGAGAAATGTGAAAGCATCATTATATGTGTAATAAGTTTTATATGTGGTCAAAATCGGTTATTATTTTCTATTTTTGCATTCATTAATTGTTAAGGTATATATAACAACTATAAGTTATATGTAATTAAATATCCGAATTATACTGTGATGCAGATCAAGGTATATCATTTAAAGAATGATTTTTCTTTAATTCATATATTTATTTTTTGTTATTTGTTGTTTTCTTTTTAACAAAAGAATAGGTGATTAATATAGTCGCCAAGTCTATGTTATAAATATTAATACAATGTATTTATGGTGCCTTTCCTATAATTAAAGATTATAAATTATTATCATTAATGGTTGCATTAATATATATTTATTTTCTAAATAATTATTTTAAAGTTTTTTAAATTTGCTTATATAGTCATTAAGATTAATAAAATATACTTTGAAATATATTCTGTATTACCTATTCCCTTCTATATCAATATAAATGAGTTTTACAATCAGTATAAATTGTTAAAAATGATCGTTAAAAACGATTGTTATGTTTATATTGATGGTTTTAATCTATCAAAAAAATACATTATCGATCAATAATAACATATTAACATAATTTATTTTTAGAAAGAAAATTATATCCATTAATTATATTTTAATTACATGAGGTTACATTTTAATAAATAATAAGTTTGTAATTTCAAATAAAGCTTCCGTATTTTTCATGTTGGTGAATGTTATTAATTTTTTATTAAATAATGGCGTTTATATTTAATAATTTTAATAGAGTAGCACCTGTTTTTTATAGTTTTAATATATAAATTAAGGATATAAATACCCTCAATGAAGTTTATAGATTGATTTTTATGTTAGTAACCAAATAATGAAATTTAAAAATAATATTGCTTTAAGTACGGTACTGTCTGTTGCTATTTTTAACTCAGCAATGGCATATGACGGTACAATTAGTCTTACTGGATGCACTACTGGACAAAATGGATCTAGTAATGTGAAAGCTTTTTTTGAACCCGGAGCTAATACTGACTTTAATACGAACAAACTAAAAAATGCAAGCTCTGACGGAGCACAAAATGTTCAAATTCAGTTATTAAATAACGATGGTACTACTGCTATTCAATTAGGGAAAGACTTTGTCGGACAGGATGTCCATTCAGAAGCTATTAATAGTGACGATGAAGCGACACTACGCTATATGGCCCAATATTATGCTACAGGAAAAGCAATTGTAGGGGATGTCATTTCTAGTGTTAATTACACTATTGCCTATGAGTAATAAATAATAATCGTGCGTTTTTATTATCATTATTTACAAGGCAGCTCATCTGCACTGCTTTGTTCGGAGTTTCCATGAAAAAACTTTTCTTTTTCATGATGGCCGGCTTATTTTCTGTGTCAAGTTATGCTAATGTTGGGTACCTGAGTTATTTATCCTGAAAACTAGGAAGGTATTAATATTAAAATTAATAATGATGAATCTACTCCATCTTTAATTCAGTCCTGGATTGATACTGGTGATGCCAGTGTTGCTCCAGACTCAGTCAATGTTCCCTTTATTATTACTCCGCTTATATTTCGTATAGAACCTCACACAGGGCAAACATTACGAATTATGTATACGGGTGAAGCACTGCCTAATGATCGTGAATCAATTTTTTGGCTAAATATACTGGATATTTCAGCTAAACCTAAATTTGAAAATAAAAATAATTTAAATGTAAACTCAAATTATCTTCAACTCCCGATCCATAGTCGCATAAAGCTATTCTATCGTCCAGAAAAACTCACACGTTCTCTCAGTGAGGCCTATAATTCTGTTATATGGCATATTGAAAAACAAGGAGCAAAGGCCTTTCTTTGTGCAGATAATCAAAGTCCTTATTTTATTACTTATAATCATATTACTTTGATTCAGAGCAACTACTCACAATCAATTAATCCAGTAGATATGGTTGCTCCTTATTCTTCAATACGCCTTCCTATACATGGAAATATGTCGGGATATGGAAAAGTGAAGTGGACAGTTGTTAACGATTATGGTGGGCATGAATTAAGTGAGTCAGCTCTGAAATAAGGATAATATTTATGAAATATTGCACTTAAACTGAACATCATTCATTCCTGCCTGCCATATTTATTTCACTGGGAGTTTTTTCCATGGACACAGTGGCTATGGAATATGCTGAATTTGATCCCAGTTTTTTACAGCATACTCAAGGGAAGACGACGTTAGATATTCATCGTTTCAATCAAGGAAATCCAACTCCAGCAGGAAAGTACTATGCTGATGTTTATCTTAATAATAAATGGAAAGGGCTCTGCCTTAGTGTTTCTTACGCCATTTGTCACATTAACATTTTTGGTGTTTACACCTGAAACCTGGGTACATGGAGCAGATGCTCATACTGAGTTTCCTTATCTTTCCGGTGCGGGAAGGTTAGTTCTGAAAGATACTATGATGATAGCAGCAGGATTTGTTGCAATGGTACATTCTGCAAGGTGTATCACTAAAAAGTAGTGAACACTATCATTTATCTGATTTTTATTTTCTAGTATTATATGAGGTTATCGCGTCGTGGAGGGGAACTTTCCCCCTCCACTCCCACGGAGCCGGACGTGGCAGTATCCCGTCATCTGGCTCTTGTAGTTGACTGGTAACATCGCGTACAAATAGTCCAGTGTGCAAACAAACTGAGTTTAACATTCCGGATCCTGTCTAATCATTCATACGCTTGAACCAGACTACCGTGTCCCCTCTTGTATTTACGGGTAACCCATTTAGCAAGGTACAGATCGATATGTCTGGCTATATAATCCATTACTGATTGACAAAAGCGTCCATAGTACAATACCCACGTAGCCTGAGATTGAGCCAACGTACCATTGTATCCAGTGATAACGGTGCTCTGTGGCTTCAATCCTAACCCCGCACTGTCTGACGGATTGCCTCGCAAAAATGGACAATGCCGCTGAGGAACTGGCGTATAGTAATAGAGTCGCTTTATTGTCGAGTTCGGTGACCGCGACCGCCAGGATGGTCACTTTTGAAAAAGGCGTTTACACAGCATGGTAAACGGACTCGAAATTCTCTTACATATACTGAAAATTAATTACAGTAACCTATTCGTTATAACCTGTTTAAACCCACTCCAATTCGTTATTTATCTCACGTCTGATCATGAATATATAAAAATCGCGTATGTACGGTATGTCCGGTTAAAGTATTCAATGAAAGTGTCCTGCGTCGGCTTACCTGGCTGGATAAGATCCCGTTTTACTGCATGTTTTTCTGCCCATTCAGCCAGTATCAGTGAGATAAATTCTGGACCATTATTCATGTGCAGCATGATCGGGTAGCCGCAGTTTGCCGCGATCCTGTCGAGTACACGGATCATTCGCAGATCTGGCAGATTCAGAATGATTTTAATCGACAATGTCTCACGGTTAAAGTCATCAACTTTAACAGTCCGCCCGGTTTCAACCGACTTAATTACGGCGATGATCTGATGCTCAGTAAAACAGGCTTTACGCATAGCGATCTCCTTCGTTGGCAAATTAATTATGCGGGATACTTACACCGTCAACCCCAGTATGCAGAGGATGAAGCATCAGATCGGAGCATTGTCTGATGGTGCCATACACCAGATTTAACAATAACCCGTTTAATACGCCAAGCTGCAAAGAAGCAATTAAGTATTCTAAAACAGATAGTTAAAACTTAAACCTTATCTAGGACAGCCCAAATTTTTATTATTTTTTAAATAATCACTTGCTAATGATAATTATATATACATACAATGTGATATGTTATAACATAACAAAAAATGGCGGATAGTATGAAAAAATCTATTTTTAATTATACAACATTTTTTATTTCAATGAGTTATTCCTTATTTGCAAATGCAAGCCCTGCAATAAAATCAACTGAAAATCGGAACAATGAGGTATTAGAGGTCTATTCAACACCTTTGCATACTCCGCAAGAGAAAATGGCGATCCCCGTTTCTGTTCTGACACAAGAAGATCTACGCGCTAATCGTAGTGCCTCGATTGCTGAAACCTTAACATCCTTACCAGGTTTTCATGCCAGCTTTTTTGGTGGAGGCTCAGTTCATCCAGTTATTCGAGGAATGTCAGGCAATCGAGTCAAGGTATTACACAGTGGTAGTGATCTTATGGACGTATCCTCTATTGGTGCAGATCATACAATCACCAGTGAACCCTTTTTAAGTCAACGCATTGAAGTATTAAAAGGCCCTTCAACATTACTTTATGGAGGAGGCACAATAGGCGGTGCAATTAATGTTATTGATAGCAAGATTCCTATGTCAGTGCCTGAAAAAGGCTATGAGGGTGAATTGCATTATCAATACGATTCTGTTTCTAAAGGAAATACAGGATCAGTAGGATTAACGTTAGGAGAAAATAATTTGGCGCTTCGCCTTGAGGGTACTAAACGTTATCAAAGTGATTACAAACAACCAGAACCTTTACATCAAGGAGAAACTAGCCGTTTAGCAGGATCTTATCAAGATAACCAATCGGCAAATATTGGTGTATCCTGGCTTTTTGATGACGGTTATATAGGGATTGGTTATGGTGAACAACATCGTCGATATGGGCTGCCTGGTCATACGCATTTTCATGATCATGAAGATGATCACCATCATCACGCCCCAATTCGCCCTCCTTTAATCGGCCATCATCATCATAATCACAATCATGAATACCCTGATGAACAACATCAACATGGTATTCCTTATATTGTTATGGATAGCAAACGATGGGATCTTCGTGGTGAAAAAAACAATCCATTTACTGGTATTGAATCAATACGTTTCAGTGCGGTCAGAACCGATTATCATCATGATGAAAAAGAAGGAAATGAAGTCAGTACCTCATTTAAAAACAAAGGCGATGAATTAAGACTGACATTTACACATCAACCTATTTGGGGTTGGCATGGTGTTATTGGCGGGCAATTTAACCAGCGTGATTTTAGTGCTCAAGGAGAAGAAGCTTATGTACCGTCAACAAAAACAAAAAATCACTCACTCTTTTTATTAGAAGAATACCAATTAGGTGATTTTCGCTATGAATTAGGATTTCGCCAAGAGTGGCAATCACTGTTAAATAGAGAAACTCAAAAAAATAATAAGCAGAGTGCATCTTCTATTTCTGCTGGATTAGCATGGAATTTTACACAAGACTATTTTTTAAATTTATCACTTTCACACACGAAAAGATTACCTGTTGCAGAAGAGCTTTACGCGAATGGTGTTCATGCTGCAAGTCGAACTATTGAAAAAGGCGATCCTAATTTAACCGCAGAGGCTGCAAATAATATTGATATTGGAATAACTAAAGTAACAGGTGATATTCAATTCAATATGAGTGCCTATTATAACCGTATTAATAATTATATTTACGGTCAATTTACGGGGACTGAATTAAATAATGGCTATCGTTCATTACAATATGTTCAAAATGATGCACAGTTTAAAGGTATAGAAGGAAATATTGATTATTACTATAACCAAGATAGCTTAATTGGTATTTCTGGTGATTATGTTAGAGCAAATTTACTACACAATAAGGGAAATATACCAAGAATACCGGCTTATCGTTTAAGTACTTATATTAAACATAGTTTTACAGAAAACGTAATTGGACAAATTCGCATTGATCATTTTGGAAAACAGAATAAAACAGCAGACTATGAAACATCCACAGAGGCTTATAACACAGTTAGTTTAGGTAGTGAATATATTGGTTATTTAGATAACACAGATTATACCTTATACGCCAAGATTAATAATATCTTTGATGTAAAAGGGAAAGACAGCACCTCTTATATTAAAGATGAAATGTATTTACCTGGTCGTAATATTATCTTAGGCGCTACTCTTACATTCTAATATGAATATCATGAAAAAAAGTAAACTCTCTATTATTTTACTTATACTTTTGTCGTCTCCTTTATATGGAAAAGAGAATAATCAAGATAAAAGCCAAGAAAAAGAAACATCAAACGATGTTATTACTGTTAAAGCAACATCAATAAAAAACAAAGAGACATTCTCCTCTTTATTACTCAATAATCGAGAAGAGATAAAAGGAAAACAACTTGAACAAATAAAAACAAATACGATTGGTAATACCGTTTCAAAAGTTGCTGGTGTACAAGCGGAAGGTTTTGGCCCAAATGCGGCAAGGCCTGTTATTCGAAGTCTCTCTGGCAATAGAGTCGGGATTTTAGTTAATAATCTTCCGATTAATGATGTTTCATTTATTAGTGGGAATATGCCTATTCCTGTTGATATGAATAGAATTAACGAAATATCAATTAGTAAAAGCTCCGAAGCACTACTTTATGGTGGTAGCAGCAGTGGTGGTGCAATTCATTTGTGGGATGATCGAATAATGACACAGTTTCCTGAAAAAGCAATTTCAGGTGCCGTGACATTTAATGGTAGCACTAATAATGGTAACGGTGGATCAGTAAATATTAAATTCAGTAATAAAGAAAACTGGATTTTTAATCTTTCCGGTGCTACTAAACGAGTCTCAAAATATAAAATTCCAACACGCTCTAAAGTTGGTGCTTGCTATAGCTATCAACAGCTAAAAGACCACTCTGCATTACGTGATCAATGCCAAGTGGATATGAAAGTGTTTACTAGCCGTAACCCTGAAGCGTATCCTTACATTAGTGAGTTTTGGAAAAAATATCAGGTTGAATATGAGTTAAGCGAGGATGATAAATATACCTTTAAAGATAAGGACTATTTTTCAGGTATTGGTTATGTAGATAATGAACCTAACTTACGATATAAACCTGGTAGCCCCACATCTATTGAACATGTCACACCTCCAAAGCATTATGTTGAAAATAATAATAACGAAATTCCCAATAGCTTTTTAAAAAGCCAAAGTGGTAACGCATCACTCTCTTATATCGGAGATGACGGTTACTTAGGTTTTTCTGTCACTGATTTTCAAACATCGTATGGAGTGCCAGGCTATGCTTATCTCACAACTAAAACAACTCGAGAAAGGTATAAACCTGTTTCGGTTTCAAATAGTAATCGAAGAATAGATATACAAGGAAAACATGATCATTTAGCACCATTTTTAAGAGACAGTGCTTTTTATTATTCTTATTCTGAATCTAAAGATGAAGAGTTAGTCGGCCAAATTGCTTCATCGGTATTTAATACAAAAAGCCATCAGTTAGCTTTAGAAACTGCACATACTCCGCTATTTAATCGACTTAATGGTGCGTTTGGGATCAACGGTAATTATCGTGATCTGAAAACGTCTGGTTATGATGCTTATTTACCCAGTGTATTAACCAAAGAGTACGGAATATATTGGGTTGAATCGCTAAATTTATCTCCTTTTGAGCTCACTGCTGGATATCGTAAAGGTTACACTCAACATAATCTCAATATTCCAGCGAATTATAATCGTGGTAGAGGGCAAGGTTCTAATTTACAAAACCGTCATTTTGATACAAGTGCAAATACACTCGCTCTATCTTTTACACCAATTGATGAATGGACATTAAAACTACAACAAAATATTTCTTATCGAGCACCAGAAATTAATGAACTTTATACACATGGCCCTCATTATGCTTATTTAATTGAAGAACAAGGAAACAGTGAATTTAATACCGAAAAAAGCAAAAGTATTGAATTATCATCTGTTATTGAGATTGGCAATTTCTCTAATAAACTTAATTTGTATAAAACAGACTACAGTGGTTTTAAATTTAGACGATTAACGGGTATCAGTCGTGGTGCTGGTCCTGTTATGGAATGGGATGACACCGATCTTGAAACAAAAGGATTAGAATATGAATTTAAATATTTATATGAAATGCCTCATGATCACAATCTAACATTTACACTATTTGGTGATTTTGTCGAAAATAAAAGCAAAAGAAAACTGTTTATTGCAGGTCACTATTTGCCAAATTTACCTAATGAAAAGCATGGTATCAGTATTTATTACCAACATGATGAATTAACTGCATTTAGTAGTGCAACTTACTATAAAAAACAAAAAGAAAGCGGTGGGTTAATGTATGGTGGAGATATGGCCTTTCCTTCCTATACGTTAGTTGATGCGGGGATTGGCAAAAAATACCACCTTGATAAGGTAGATGTTTCGGTTGATTTTATTATTAATAATCTCACCGATACTGAAGCAAGACCTGCATCTTCTCAATTGAAATATTTAGTCCCATTACCGGGTCGAAATTATGGGATAAATGTCAAAATTGATTTTTAATATATTCTGATTTAATAAGATATAAAGTAAGTGAGGTACTCTATGGGTGCCTCTTTTTTTTATAATCATGCACAATTAACTTGAAGATGCATGTTTTAGGGCTCTATCACATTAAGGTAAGCACACCTGTTTTAATTCTAGACATTTTTTGAGATCTCGGTGCCAACAAGATGTTTCTATCAGTACCAATCCCCAATTCATTACCACAAATCTACTTTTCACCAATACGGAGTAAAGGGCGCTAAGTTCGGCTATGCAGGGACCGATTTTTCCTCCTGTGTGCTTTTTGTTCCCGTATCAGCTTCCGGTTAATCATTTCACGGCACAACCGGTCCCGTAAGGGTGAAGTGCACGCATGCTGCACCCTTGTGGGCCAGAACGATGCCGAGAAAGCGAACTGTCAGGCGATACGAAGATGAAAATCACATTACTGATGGAGAAAAAACTATGATCACTTCCTTGCATACTCAGACAAGTGCCTCTAACACCGCAACGGCGACCAGCGTATCCCCGCTGGACCCGTCAGGCTCCTCAAAAACGAAATTTTCCAAAACCAGAACCGATATTTATCAGATCGTTACCGACCTCATCATTACCACACTGGAAGTAGGCGTTAAACCCTGAGTGTGTCCGTGGCAGCGCGTACCGGGTATGTCCGGCATGCCTTCCAACTACGCTACTGGCACAGCCTACAGCGGGTGCAGTGAATCAGAATGAGGATTCAGTGATTCCTGCTGGATGACATACAAACAGGCTAGGGCAGAAGGTGCGCAAGTTCGTAAGGACTAGCACGGCATGACCGCCATTTTTTATACCATCCTGGAGAAGGAAAACGACACCGGAGAAATTGACCATATCCCGATGCTGAAAACCTTTGTCGTGTTTAATGTCGAACAAATTGATGGCCTCTCACTGACGGCAGATACCGTTGCCCCACAAGCGACGTTTGACGCGTTGCCACAGGCTGAAAATCTGTTCTGTAACAGCGGTGCTAACATCATTGAGAAAGGACAAAACGCCTTTTTCATGCCATCAACAGATGAGGTTTTGTTACCTGAACGTCGTTTTTTTCCGATGCCGCTAGCTTTTATGCCACGGATCTGCATGAGATTGTTCACTGGAGCGATGGCAAAAGTCGCCTGAACCGCGAAATGAAAGGAAGATTTAGCAGTGAAAATTATGCATTTGAAGAGTTGATCGCCGAGCTGGGAAGCGTGTTCCTGATGGCGGATCTGGGGATTGTCGGATAGGTTCAGCACGAAAGTTATATTGCTTCTTGGCTGAAAGCACTGAAAAACGATAAGCGCTATATTTTTAAAGCCGCCAGGCAGCATCGAAAGCGCATCGTTATATGATGGATAAGGTCTGAACAGAGGAATAAGACGCCGCAAAGGAATGCGGCCTTAACCTTATTTTTGGATCTGGCAGAGTGACATAGATTTCAATTTCCCTGCGAATGCGGACGGTAAAGAGCCCGCTCATCCTGCAAACTACATTTTTATACTGTTGATAATAGGGTATTCCTTAGTCATGGTAATAAGGCTCAGAAAGCCATATTTAGCTTTCCATAATGGAATATTATCGCCACCTTGAAGAATTCTTTGTTCCGGTTACAGAATCTGCATTTTTATTGAGAGCAAGGGATTTAACCTGCCACGGCGTGGTCAGATTAAGGATGTGGGCATAGAGCGATTTTTCGGCCATTAATTTGACGCTGATGCTTACTTTAAATTGTTATTATTTTTTGCCCACTTTTTTAATCTTCCATTCGCGTTGGTATAAGGCGAAGATGTATTAAATGAGATCATTCGGCCCATCGTCCATTTTTTGTATCATGGTTCACCATACAAAACATCATCAGTTCGTTCATCAATAAGCTTTTGTAGTGGTCAACTAAAACTGGCCACGGTTTTAGAGTTTTTTCGGTATCGGTTTTCCGATTCATTTGGTGGTAATCCACCGTTATATTCGTGCGGCCTGAGTTCGCTGTAATACCCGACGATATAACCCGTTATCGCTTGAGCAGCTTCACTGAAGCTGGTGTAGCCTGTCACCGGCATCCACTCATTTTTCAGACTCCTGAAAAAGCGCTCCATCGGACTGTTGACGCTCCTATGTCAAGAGCGGCGATTGGCATATGCGAGGTCCGATAAAATCAATGGATAGAGCTCACGGACGATGTAGCGTTTTAGGCATCTCAGGATCTCTTTAGTCGATAGCCCTTCACCAGTTCGTCTGTCGACATAGATTCTCGTGCGCGGATCGCTACGCATACGTACAAGGGCTATTGTCCACAGGGCATTGTTTGCTTCACGTGAGCCACCACGGTTTAATCTGTGCCTTACTGTTTTCCCTGATGATGCTGGCAGTGGATTTACGCCACAGAGCGATGCCAGGGCCGCTTCATTTTTTAAACGTTCGGGGTTATCACCCGCAACTGCCAGCAGTGTTGCAGCCGTCTGTGGCCCAACGCCAAACTGGCTACGAAGGTTACTGGCATACTTGCGGGTCAGTTTATCTAGTGATTCGTCTAGTTCATTCAACTCTTCAGTCAGGGCCATCCATCGTTTCGCAAGGCTTCGAAGCGTACTGCACAAGGCTATACGTAACGGTGAGTGCTCTGACACTTCGCTGTTAATGCAGGCGGTTACGCATTCGTGTGGTTTCGATTTCCAGAGTTTGTCGCGAACATCTTGCGGGGCACTAACCAGCAGTGCACGAAGCTGATTAATCGCCTGCGTACAGGCTTTTACTGCATTACGTCGGGCAACACTAATAATCCGGAGAGCCTCACATGCACCTGACTGCATTTTTGGTATGGCCTTGCTGCTCCCTGAAAGCACTGTCCGGGCTGCATTTTCTGCATCTAGTGGATCTGACTTCCCTTCAAGGCGGCGTTTTGAGCGATCTGGCCGGTTAACTTCAACAACATAAATGCTATTCTTGATGAGATAGCGTGTTAATGCGGCACCATATGTTCCTGTTCCTTCGATGCCTGCTCGTTCGAGGCTACCGAAAGAACGTGCCCAATCAAGTAGTTCCAGATAGCCCGCTTGATTTGTTTGAATAATGTGAGTTCCAAGCAGTTTACCTGCCTGACTGATAACAGCGCCGACATGAATATCAAGATGGGTATCGACACCCAGAATCACGGTTTCAGAAGATTGGCGGTCGTTTTGCATGGTTTGCCTCCAGATATTGGTAGCACAATCATCCCCATCGCAGGACAGGACACTCGGGATGCAGCACAAAGCTCCTATCAGGTCACAAACTCTGGGCCCGGTTATGCCCGGGAAATACCAGAATCGGACGACAGGTCAACACAAAGGCATTTGAGCCAATCCCAGCACGGGTCAGTCCGATCCGGTATTTGAAAGTATATTAGAATGAGTATCCCAGCAGTTTCCGCGCCTGCTCATACTTTGCCTGATCCGGTATCGCCACAGTAACTGCCTGAACTACCTGCTTGTATAGTGACTACCCTAATCACTGTGGAACATAACCCCGGATGGCTTACCGCGTCTTTCCCATGCCATTTTCAGTGCTTTGGTGGTCAGCCTGCTGTCCGGAGAGAACGACATTGCCCACCCCACGGGTTTCCGTGCAAATAGATCGAGTACCACAGCAAGGTAAGTCCGGCGTTTACCTGTCCAGATATACGTCACATCGCCGCACCATACCTGGTCAGGCACTGTCACTGCAAACTGACGTCCGAGGTGATTCGGGATAGCAATATGTTCGTGTCCCCCACGTCTATATCGGTGAACAGGCTGCTGACAACTCACCAGCCCCAGCTTCCTCATAAGATGGCCGGCAAGCCATCGTTCCATCCGGAAGCCCCTGTGTGTGGCCATTGTGGCGATACTTCTTGCATCCTCGGAGCCATGACTGAGGCCGTGTAGTTCCTGAACCTGACTGCGTAATACAGCTAGCCTGCTATCCGGCTTGTCAGGACGGTTTTTCCGGTATTTATAGCTGCTGCGGTGAACCCCAAACACGTGGCAAAGCGTGGCCACAGGATAATGCGCTCTGAGTTTCCCGATTATCGAGAGTTGTTCAGGGAATCTGACATCAAGAGCGCAGTAGCCTTTTTTAATATTTCATTTTCCATTTCAATACGTTGAAGTTTTTTCTTCAGCTCACGTATCTCAATTTGCTCCGGCGTGATAGGGGAGGCTTTAGGTGTTTTGCCGGCACGTTCATCTCGTAGCTGCTTTACCCACCGGGTCATAGTGGAAAGTCCGACATCCATGGCATTTGCGGCATCTGCAACCGTATAGTGTTGATCCACCACTAACTGAGCGGATTCACGTCTGAATTCTGCACTGAAATTTCGTTTTTTCATTAAAGCACCAGTGTTGTCCTGAGGGTATTCATTTCGTCGAAGGTGAGTCCCAGAGATTCACGATGGTGAATATTGTCTTCTTTCAGCGCACGCAGGGCATCTGTTAATACGGCGTAATTCAGAGACGGAATCATGATTTCGGACCTTCCTTAAACACTTCAGCGGTTGGCTAATTTGAGGTTGATCCATTCATCAATTTCAGATTCGAGCCAGGCTACGCTGGCAGGGCCAACCTTTATTATTGAACGAGGAAAAGAGCCCCCTTTCATATACAGATAGATTTGCGAGCGTTTCAGACCGGTTTTTTCTTCGACCTGTTTCAGGCGTAATAACTGATGTGATGTCATGATTTTCTCCAGTGTAGAGTGGGGTTGGAGAAGATAAAAAAGCATAAGCGAAGGTGAAGAAGAAAGCACGTAAGCCCGTATTAAGAGTTTTTGAGTTCTTAATACGTATTTCAGTATAATGGTGAGTTAAATCAATAAGGCACTGAAGTGGGAGAACCGCGTTCAAGTGCTGTTTTCAGTGTATCGCCGCTGAATTTGTCAGTAATACCTTCGGTAGATGCCCATTGTTCGAAAATGGATAAAAGCTTGTAAGGTTTTCCTAGTAATGGACTGATGACTTCATTATGTTTACATGAAAGCCAGAAAAGACGAGATAAAGGGCTGGATATGCGTGTCGATGTTGGAGTGTGTTTAATATTTACATAGGCATTCATCAGCTTTTGTAGTTCAGTCAGGCGAATTACAAAACAGGAATCTTGTGGTAATTTATAAATAGGGAAATATTCTTTGTCACTGGATTTATGAGTTTCATTCGATTAATGTTGTTATAAATCTCAGATTTTAGTTCTTCAGGTAATTACATTAGTTGTTGGCTAATTCGTTCTTTTCATGTTATTTTCTCAAACGCTTGAAATAGAGTTCTTGATAATAAAACTGAAATGCCATAATTAATACATTGATTGCCTGTGATTGGTGGTGATATATTGATTGAGTGCGCCAGTAAGTGTTGAATTGTTACGAATTCATACCCGATCAGAGTGGTATCAATGACCCATTTTTTTAGAATGAATATATTTATCTTGAGTGAGTGTGGTATAATTTATATGTTTAATGAAACAATGTGTATCAAGATAGCATAAACGATCTGTGAGAGAGTTTCCTATTTTTTTCAATTTAATTTTATTCTTAATTTTTGTGACTTTCCTTAATATAATTGTAGATTGAAAGTATATAGATAAATAAATGTTTCAAGATAGCGCATGGCGATAAACGTCGCTGTCGGTTAATTGTTTCTCTGTTTTTTTCTGGTTGGCTAGGTATACAGCTTCAGGTATGGTTAACCAATCGGATTTATTTTTAATAATAGTATTTTTTGTTTTATTGTTAAACATAATTTTTCCTTATTTATATGAGTGCTAATATATTGATGGTTTTTTATAATTTATTCGTGTTTTGGTGTGAATATATGAATTGAATTGTCATATCTTTTATATGACCTATAGTCAGTCAAATAATACTTAAAACTAACTGTTAATATATAATTTCATTGTGGTCGTATAACTATAATAAATGATGTGGCAGGTTGCTTTTTATATCACCCCATGTTAAGAATTTATAGTTAAATGGATGGTGATATGTGATTATGGATATTTTATAGCTATCTAATATTGATTTGGTAATATATGAAAGATGAGCAGAGTAATGCTGTTCTATAAAATATAATTTATCAAATTGATCTCTCTTTATATAAAAATCTAAATTCTTAATGATTTCTTCTGATAATCCAATGCCTCTTGATTTAATATAGGCTTCTTTTAATGTCCACATCTTATAGAAATTATGTTTTTTTTGAGTCTCGTCAAAATAAGATAGGTATTTTTTTTCTTTTTTTGAGAAATAATAATCTATAATGCTATTTATTTCTATATCACGGTTGAAATATTCAATATCAATACCAACGGATGATGTATTTGAAATAGCGAGAGCAACACAATTATTTGAATGTGATAAATTGAAGTAAATGCTTTCCTTTGATTCGTTTAAAATAAATGGTTTCCCGTACTCATTTTTTGAAAATCTTACATCTTCTGGTGAAATTTTTAAATAAAATGATAAAATATCGCGTAACATGACTCTTGATAGCAAAAAAATATTTCGTTGTTTTATAAAAGGGTAGTCGAATAACGATGAAATTTCATCGTTATTTAAGATGTGCATTCTGGATTTAGCTTTACTTAAACATGGTATCGTTTGTAGATTACCAATCCAGATATGCACCTCATTATCTATAAACAAGTTGCTATTACTCATTGCATTTGGCTATTAGCATAACGCTTTCTGTTGTAACCATAAATGTGCATATAAGCCATTTTTTGCAAGTAACTCAGCATGTTTTCCTTGTTCTGCTATTTTTCCATTTTCCATTACGATAATGTTATCGGCATTTTTAATGCTATTTAATCGATGGGCAATCATAATGATTGTCTTATCTTTTGATAACAATGATAAAGCTTGTTGAATTAATACTTCTGATGAACAATCGATACTCGATGTTGCTTCGTCGATCAGTAAAATTGGTGCATTTTTTAATAAAGTTCTAGCAAGAGAAAGACGTTGACGTTCTCCACCTGAGAGTAACATACCACCGTAACCAATAGGAGTATCATAATTTTGTGGTTTTTGTATAATAAACTCATGTGCATTAGCTAATTTAGCTGCAGTTATTATTTCATCATCGTGAGCATCTGTTTTTCCCATTAAAATATTATCTTTAATTGTTCCTGAAAATAAAACGACATCTTGATAAACAGAAGATACATATGAACAGAGTTTATCGGAATTTATTTGGTTAATATTAATATCATCTAGCAATATTTCACCTTGGTTAACATCCCATAGACGAGAAATAAGCTGTAGTAAAGTGCTTTTCCCTGAGCCACTAGGGCCAACAATAGCAGTAAAGCTTTTTTCAGGAAAACAGCAAGATATATTATCTAATGTTAATTGACTATTATAAGGATAAATAAAGCTTACATTGTTAAAATAGATATCTGTTCTTATTGGTAATTGAGTATATTTAGGCTCAGAAAGTGGAACCACTTTCATTACTTCTTCTATGCGTTGTAATGATTTTTGTGCATAATTTAACAACATACTGGATAATCCTAAATCAAAGAATTGTCGATAAATGGGGAGTGCTAATACAAGGAAAAAAACGAATTGAGAAGGAGAAAGTGAGCCACTAATTAAACGGCTTGTTCCTATTATCATTAATAAAATAAAACCTGATTCAAGAATAAAACCATAAAGTGCAATCCAAGGGGCAGGCTTGGAATCTAGAACTATTTGGGTTTTATTTTGTGTTTCTAAGGCTGCTTTTAGTTTTTTCCATGCAGGACCAAGTCGCCCAAAACTACGAATAACCATAATTCCTTGGATATAATCGAGTAATTCGGATTGTACATTGGCATTAGCATCAGCTGCCTGTTGTGCAGCTTTTAACATTATTTTATGGCTTATGGATAATGCGAACAGAGCGATTGGAATAGAAAATAATATAATTAAAGTGAGTTGCCAATCTACCCATACTAAGAATAGTGAGAGAAAAACAGGCATCGCTAAAGTACTGATAAACATTCCTAAGAAATGTGACCAGATATTTTCAATGATCTCTAAATCAGCAGTAAGCCGTGATGCAAGATCACCACTGCGTTGAGAAGAAAACCAGCCAATCGGGATTTTTCGTAAATGATCGGCTATTCTTAGACGGGCTTGTCCCATCATTTTATAAGCACCAATAAAAATCATTGGCATACTATAAGTACCAATGACAATACGCAGAACAATAGATAAGAGTATTGATAAAAAGTAATAAAATAACTGAGCTAGTGTGATTTTATTGGCAAAAAGATCAATTAATAAAAAATAGAGTAGAATATACGGAATAGTAGCAAAAAGACCTTCAACTACGGCAAGGCATAGACCCACCATTAAATCTTTATCTTTTTTATTAGAAAGCAAATAACCTGATTTAATTAATTCTTTAATCATTATTATTCTCCTGGATTAATTGCCAATGAATAGTGTGACTATAATCATTCCATAATTTTTGATAGGTTGGGCATTGGTTTAATAAATGGGTGTGTGTACCTGTATCAATAATCTTTCCATTATCAAGCACAATAATTTTATCTGCGTTAATAATAGTATGTAGGTTATGAGTGATCATAATAACAGTCCGATTCTGGCATAGACTCTTTAATGCGCGATAGATCAAAATTTCATTTTCAGCATCAACATTGGCAGTAATTTCATCGAGAAGTAGGATTGGAGAGTTTTTTAATAGTGCTCTTGCAATTGATAATCGCTGTTTCTCTCCACCTGAAAGTTTATTTCCTTGTTCACCAATTAATGTATTATATCCTGCTGGGAGTTTTTCAATAACATGATGAATATTGGCTGCTTTAGTTGCTTTGATAATATCCTCAAATAAGGCATTAGGATTTGCTATGAGTAAATTTTCTAAAATAGTTCCATGAAATAGATATACATCTTGAAAAACAACACTTATTTGAGAAAGTAAATCAATTTCTGGCCAGTAGTTGATATCATATTGACCTATTTTTATTTGGCCAGAAGTACAATCATAAAAACGGGGAATTAGTTTTAATAATGAGGATTTTCCTGCACCACTGTGGCCTACAATTGCAGTTGTTGTACCCGCTTGGGCATTAAAACTAATTTTCTCTAATATCGGTTTATCACCATGATCCAAACAGACATCTTTAAAAGTAATATCGCTATTTTTAGGGAGAGTAAAATGTTTATCATGTTGTTTATGCTCTGAAAGTTCAAGGATCATACTGATATGTTTTAAGGTTTGTTTTCGTTGAGCTTGTTCTCCTAGCACAAATGTTAGTCGTAATAACGGCGCAAGTACGAGGGGGGATGTCATTAAAAATAAAATATAAGTAGATAAATCAATATTTTGATTTAAATACATCCACCCACCTACTGGTGCTATAATAACGAGATTCGCTGTTAATATCCCACTAAATACCATCCAAGAGCCTGTACTAGCTTTGACATTATTTTTTATCCATTTAACAGAGGAATTGATAGATTGAGATAATTTACCAAAAGTATGGGAGGTTAAGTTAAACGCTTTTATTTCTCGTATTCCTTTAATATATTCTCCTATTTCATTAGCAATTTTTTTCTGAATATTCATCCACTCATTGGTTTGTTTATTGGCTCGACGCAACATGAGAAGTTGAGCCATAAAAGCAATGGGTAATGGGGTTAGAGATAATAAGGCAAGAGGCCAATTTACATAAAAAAGTAATATAATAGCGATAAAGGGAGTCACTATGGCTGAGACGAGATCAGGTAGCATATGTGCGAAAAAACCTTCTAAGCTTTTTATATCATCATTGATAATACGTCGCAGATTTCCACTGCCATATTGAGCAAAAAATGATAATGGTACTTTACTGATTTTTTTAGCTATTGCGAGTTGTAATTGATGCTGAATATAAAAAGCACCCCGATGTGCGGCAATATGACTTATTGCCATTAATCCCCAACGTAAAATTAAAATAATCACAGTGATATAAACTAGATTATTTATTTGTTGAATATTAGGTGATGTTGAAAAACAAATCTGGCTGATTTTATAGATGATCCATAATGGTGCTAAACTTAGCATTGTTGAGATTATTGCCATAATAATGCCACTAATCAGAGGGAGTGGGGCTAATTTTATTAAAATACGAAAGTTAAGTGGCAAAGTATCTATTGTTTTATTCATATATATTACCTAATCAATTTAATCATTGATAAATTGGTGATAAAAATCAATAATAAAACGACAAAAAGTATTTGGGCGTGTAATTGGATAAAAGTGATCTCCAGCGATGCAATTAATAGTGCAATGCTTATCTATCCAATCTTGCCATGCTTCAACTTCGTTTTTATCAGCTTCACTATCATGACTACCATACATTAATAAAACAGGGGTATGAAAAAGCCGTTTAGTGCTTTTTTGAAAAAAATAACGCTCGGTAGCAAGGAAATCAGCACGTAATAATGGCATAAACTGTTTTAACAACTGTGGCTGCTTGATTAATTCAGCATCACATCCACCAATGGCAATTAATTGTTGAATAAAGTCATCATCATTTAAATCACTCAGTAATCTCCTTGCTTGAATATGAGGAGCTTGGCAGCCTGATAATATTAGTCCAGATAATTCCCAGCCATTTTTTTCTAATTGAATAGCAGTTTCAAAGGCAACTTGGGCCCCCATACTGTGACCGCAAAGTAATAATGAATTATGCCGTGGTGGATAAAATTTCTTTATTATTGTTATTAATTCATTGGCTAATAACCCAATATCATTAAAGGCTGGTTCTTTAAATCTGCAACCATGGCCAGAGTAATTAACTAATTGACAATTTAACCCTGAAATATCGGTAGATCTCCACGAGTTAAATGCACTATTACTGGCACCAGCAAATGGGCAAACCAATAGGTTAGCATTGTCTTTATTTACATTTTGCTCATTTAAAGGAGTAATATATTTGGGAGATTGTTTTATCATTATTTTCTCCGTCCACTACTTTTGGTGAAGTTCATTCGCTTAAATGGCGCAATTGTGCCATCAATGGCTTTACCTGCTGTTTGCAATGTTTTTATCCATAATTGAGATAAAGCTAATTGGTAATGGGGTTGTAAAATCATTGGTTTTTTATCATTAGGTAATTGCCAGCATTTATCTATCTCTGCCAGTAAGTAATTAATAGCTTCTGGTGCTTCACATTCCATCACATCCTGCCAACTATTTGGTGGAGTATGAAATGAATGAAACAGTGGTTCATCAAGCTCCATCGTGGCAGGAGATTGATACATGGCTTTTTTACTATCTTGGTGATGATGAATATAAAGCGCATTATTCCATTCTACTGGCCCATAACTTCCAGCGAGAGTTAAATAACCAGCTGGCCAGCCTAATATCATATGATGCATCACGAGGCTATGCTGATCAGGATCGTTAGATGACAAATGTTTTTGTAGGCATAAAAGCAAATCACCAGTAGGGTTGGATAGTCGTAGAAATTGTAGCGGGGTATTATCTTTTTCTAATGTGACTGTAATATCATTAGGGTGTAATTTCATTGCTTGGCAATATATATCTAAGGCGGAATAAATTAATTGCCTGCTTGTGATAATTTGTCCCCACACTGGTCGTTGTTGTATTTGCTGATATATCTTCTGTGTGTTTTCTATCCATAAACGTCCTGCTTTATTATGTGGATAGAGGCTGTTAACGATATAGTGGCAATGCATTTTTTCTGCTAATGATTGTAGTCTGGTAATTTCATCAGGATGTACAGGATGTTCCTGTACAACCGAGATCCCCCGTTGTAAAAATGCTTGCGCAAGTTGGCTACCTTCGCCACCAACAATGGCTGATCGCACAACAATACAAGCTAGATCTATTTTTTCAGGTAGTTGATCAAATCGAGTAAAAAGTGGAATACCGAATGCTTTAGATAATTCTCGAGAACGAGTGCTACCTTTGGAAAAAAGGCCAATAAGATGCCATTTGTCTTGAGGTTGTATAAATGCATTGAGATAAACCTCTCCAAATTTACTGCCTACAATCACCACTTTTTTTGCCGGTTTCATTAATTACCTCCTTCGGATGGATATCCGTTATTAGAAAGTTTTTGTTGCACCCACTGATCAATGATTTCGGCCAGATGTGTGCTGGTAGCGCGATCTTGCAGTATTGACCAGTGCTCCCCTGAAAAATAGTGATGTTGGGTATGTGGCGGTAATCGTTGGTACCACTCTTTTTCAGGTGATGTCCATTCTGTTGGGTGGTTGGTGGCTTCCAGCCATAAACAGGCGATATCATCAGATAATGGTAGGTCACTTTCAGGTAGGAATGACATAAGTCTTTTAGTGCATGCAAGCTGCTTATTTTCATCTGATGAACTATCTGAGTCATCATGACAAAATTTAATAAAATCATGTCGATAGACGGGATCTATTAATACTAATAATACGGAATGATTTTGTTGCGAGAGTTGTTCTGCAAGGTAACTGGCAATAAAAGCACCATATGACCAACCAATAAGAATATAAGGGCCAGTCTGTTGTGCTGTTTTTATGCTAGATAAATGTAATGATAACAATGTATCCAAATCAGTTAGTTTTGAAGCATCTGTAACTGTTAATCCCCACACTGTATTATTTAACGACTCAGCAAGAGGTAGGTAAACACCGGGATCACCATCAGAAGCATGTACCATAAAGTAGTGGTAAGGTTTTGGAGCAGATACAGCGCTTAGAGGTATCAAAGAGGAGTACTCTCGTTGAGATTGCTTTTCCTGCTCTAAATGAGCACAAAAATCGGCTAAGCATGGATAGGTAAAAATCTGTTGTAATGTTGCTGGATATCCCCGTTGATGTAATTGGCTGATCATTTTGGTTGCAATCAAACTATCTCCTCCAGAACGGAAGAAATCATTTGTACTATTGACCTCACGACCTAATAACTCAGACCATAATGCAATGATTTCATTAATCATATTGGTTGGTACATCAGGTATTGCAACAGGTTGTATCTGTTCATTTAGCTCTTGAGCGGATGATGTTGCTATGCCATTAAGGGTTGCTTCAATATTTTCACATTGGAACAACTCAAAAGAGTCGATATTCTGATCAAGAGAATGAGATAAATAATCACGTAATTTACCTAAATAAGGTTTTCCTCCACGAGTGGGAGAGGCTAAAAAGAGTGTTTGTCGCAAAGATGAGGAATCTGTTTGGGGCCATTGACCAATAGTTTCAAAACCAGTATTGATTAAAATATCATGCCAACTTTCACTATCAAGCATCGCTTTATTCGTCAATATACGCTTATCTTGATATGCACTTAATCCCTCAATAAAGCCAACAGTCGCCATTTGCATAGCACTTTGACACTCGGTTGCTTCGATAAATAATAAATAGCCTTGAGGTTTTAACAGGCTTCTAATCCGTTTTAGTGCGTGGCCGATATGTGATGCATCATGTAATACATTAGATGCAATGATCAGATCATAGCCATTATCTGGATGATGAGAAAATTGTATTGGTGCATTAATATCAAAGAGTTGATAGCGCATTTCTCCTACAGCAGTGAATTTTTTTCGCGCTTTATCAAGGAAGTAATGTGATATATCAGTAAAGGTGTATGAGTAATGCGTATTCTTAAGTACTGCGACTATACCTTGAGTGGTAGCTCCTGTACCTGCCCCTATTTCTAAAATATTGAGTGAAGATGTTGCACCAACCATTGCACTAACAATATCTTTTGCACATTGATTTAAATAATTTAGTGCAGGGTGTTTGGCGTATAGTGCTGTGGTAATTTCATCTGAATTAAAAAGTAGTGAAAGAGGAGAAACCTTACCACTAAAGAGTAATTCATGTTGGGTTAGTGATTGTTCAAGGTAATCCCAAAGTACATATTCCCAATCATTAACAGGTTGTTGAAATACTGGGGCAGATAAACATAAGTTAATAAACTGTGTTGTGGCATAAAACTGATCACCCTCTTTGGTTAATAAGTGATGCAGGCATAATAAATCTAGCCACTGACTAAGTAGCCTCTCATACTGAGGCTTTGCTTTTAAACGAGCCACTATTTCAGCTAGGGTGATTGGTGTGTTTAGCTCGGTAAAAAGAGCATTTCGATACAGTGTGTGACATATGCCATACCGTGCTCGTTCCTCAAATCGTTGCCAACTCTTTTCAATAATGTCACTGAGTGAAGCTGATGGCGAAAGTAAATTAGGTAACCAATTGGGCTGTTTAATAACGGATAGTGGAATATCAGAAGAGGCTTCAAACAGTAATTGTAGAGGAGGCTCTACTTTCGTATCGTCTTTTACCATTACCATAGCATGAGCACGTTTGATTTGCGGATGATTTTCCAATGTTTGCTCGAGTTGTTGATAGCGTGATTGGAGGTGATTATCTATTGCTAAATGTTGATATGAAGGAAGTTGCGCAATAATCTTATCAACTGATTGATTATTATCTTCATCTTGGCATAATTGAGTGATCAAGCTTTGATAATCAGAGAACATCATTGTTAATAAACCGTCAGCAAAGATGTCATCCATGCAGAACCAATTTAATGTTAGCCCCTCTTTTCCTTCCATTACTTGGTGATCTAACCAAACTTGAGGTGTTTGCGCGAAGCTATATACGGGTTGGCCGAAAAGCTGATTTAATGCTTCATCAATATTGTCACCATCTAGTGTCATACCTAACATGCTAGTAAATACAATAGGTAACAGAGATTGGCTACTATCCCCTTTATAGCGTCCCCATTCACGTAAAATCTCTACACCATTTACTTGGGACTTACTTAAATGTTGCCAAAGTCTGCGCTGTATTTTTGCCATTGACTCATTTAATGTACAGTCGTTATCTAGATAAATATCTATAGGGAGTACAGAGGTAAAATCACCAATAAGTTGTGTAACATCTGGGTGCCATGGTTGACGATTAAAGAAAGTTAAGTTTAGTGTAAAGGCTGGGTATTTTGTCCAGCGACCTAAAACTAAAGCAAAAAGTGTTAAAAGCCCTGCTGATGGTGTAATACCATGCTTTTTCCACCTCTGTTTTAATTTGTCCCATTGCGCTATAGAAACATGATGTTGGAAAGTCGTAAAACGAGGTTGTTCAGTAATGGATGAATTCTTTATCGGTAAATATGGGGCAGAAGGTAAATCAGATAATAGATCCTGCCAGTAACACCATGCCATTTTCCACTCATCACTGTTACGATTTGTTTGATTTTTTAAGCAGTAGTCGCGGAAGGTAAATGTTTGTGGTATTAATTCTTGTCCTGAATAGGCGTTAAATAGATCATCAAACAGAATTTTAAAGCTCATGGTATCAAACTGCAGTAAATCTAGATTGATATGTAATCTGTAACAATCGTTATTTAGCCAAGAAATTTCAACTTCAAATAATGGCCATGACTCAGTCGGTAATACCCGATAAGAAAGGGCTTCCCTTATCTGTGTTAGGCTCTCTTGTTGCTCTTGTTGGGTTAAATTTGTTAGGTCATGTTGAATAAAATGAAAATAAGGAACTTCTTTTAAGATACGTTGTTGTCCATCATCATCTATGATCATTCTCAACATATCATGACGCTGAATAACTTTATTCCAAGCTTTTTCAAGTGAGGCCGGCTCCCATATATGGCGTTGACAATCCCATTCAAAAATTGCATGGCAAGCAACGCCTCCGTAGTTAAAGAGGTTTTTACGTCCGATCCAATAGGCGTGTTGAATTGGTGTTAATGGAAATGGGGCATATCGTTCTGACTCCATTGTGTGGGAAATGTTGTCTTGATTATGGAGTGCTTCTGTCACAGTAAATTTCTCAGGTGCTGCGGTTCGAATAACTGAGGCTAAACCAGCAATAGTCATATCATCATAAGATTGTTCAGCGTCAATATTGACCGCAAACTGTTTCTTAATTTCCGCACTGAGATCGAGGAAAGAGAGAGAATCTAGTCCTAATTGGAATAGTTCAATGTGAGTATCAATATGTTCATCACCAAGACGCAACAGTTGTTTGATACATGCTGTTAGCCACTGTTCTAAGTTATCACCAACGCGATAATCAACCCTGTTAGGGCTTACCGGCTCTGTTTGATCCGTTTGAGTTGGGGTTTCACAAAGCTGGCGAGTGTGATTAATTTCATGGTTATCATAATGATCATTATGATTAGTCTGATGAAATAAAGGCGTTTTTTGTGTCATTAAAGGTGGAGTCGCTAAGCGCATTGCAAGGCGACAAGAGGTATTATCTAGCAGACAAGCATCTAAATGTGCCAGTCCTTCCTCAGTAGTAAGCGTACTCATACCTTTGTGTTGTAATTTATCATGGAGTTGTTTTTCTGCCACAAAGCCAACACTTTGCCATGCCCCCCAAGCGATAGAAATGACGGTTAATCCCTTGATATTGCGACGTGCATATTCAGCTAATCCATCTAAATATCCACAAGCGAGGGAATGAGCTGCTTGTCCTTCAGAGCCTATAGTTGCAGCGGCAGAGGAGTATAAAATAAGGTAACTGGCATCTGTTTTTTCTAAAGCATCACAAAATTGCTTGGCAGATATCGCTTTAACAGAAAATACGTCAGACATACGCTTAGGGGTGAGTTGTGTCATAAGTGCATCATCCAAAATACCTGCACTGTGTATAAGCCCCTCAATGCCACCTTCATTTTCAAGCTGAGTGAGTGCTGCATGACATTTAGCGTTATCACGACAATCACATGTTAGCCATTTTATTTCTAGCTGGTTAGATTTCTGTAAGTTATTCATCCAATCTAATGCGCTGCTATCAGCTCGTGGTGCCAAAATAGCGATACGTTTAGCACCTTGCCTTACTAACCAACTTGCTGTAATTCGACCTAAGCCTCCAAAACCACCAGTAATAATATGCCAGCGCGGGGATACCATGATGTTCTGCGCTATGATCGTAGAAGATGAGGGCAGTGGGGTTAATTGTGGTAAGTAGCAGCAATGGTTACGAACAATAATTTCATTATTACCTTGTTCTATTTGTATAAAAGCAGGAACTAATTCAGACCATGAGGCATTTATACCTAAATCAACAATGGCAATTAACCTTGAGCTATATTCTTTTTGAATAGTTTTTAATAAACTTCGAATACTACGTTGTGCTGGATTAACCGTTTCTATGGCAGTTAATGCCCAGGCTTGTTGCGTGATAACAACAAACCCATCAGACGATGACAGTAATATTTGGCGGATCTGCTCGGCGATAATTAAAGGATCTGCAAGGTTGGCAACGATTAATTGATTTTCGCCCTGTTCAGAAAGACATCCAATAGCGGATAAAATAGCTGTGATTTCAGAAGGCAATGTTTGTTGATGGTTAAATATTAATGTTGGCTTGATAAGATCTTGTTCCACACAAGGTGTTAATTGCCATTGGTAGTGTGAACTTTGTTGTATCTTGGTGTCACTAGGTAACTCTTGATCAAAGTGATCGTTTTCTGTCGAAACACTGGCGAGAATAATATGTTCACACATATCTTTGGTTTCTGGTAATGCATCAGGTAACCAGCGAATATGTTGAAATCCTGCTAAGCGACACTGTTGATGCCATAATTCTGGTGATAAAAATAGTTTTCCTTTACGGATCTTTTCATCATGGAGGGGTAACACCAGTGGGCCAAAAACAAAATCAAATAAGCGAGCTTGTTTGGTTATTTCGCGCATAAGCAAATGACCATTGGAACGCAGTAAAGTACGAAGAGCAGTTAATGTATCTCCAATATGTTGAGTGGCATGAATAACATTAGCAGCAATAATAATGTCATAATAATCAGATTGAAAACCTTGTATTTCAGGGGATTGTTGTAAATTGAACTCTCGATAGTTAACAAATGAATATTGACTAAATTTTTGTGCGGCACGTCGGGTGAAGATAGGTGAAATATCGGTAAATTCGTATTCAACATGTTGTATGGTTGATAAAATAGGTAGCAGCCAAGAGGTGGTTCCTCCCGTGCCACCACCGACTTCAATAATTCGCAAAGGCTTAGCCACAGTGGGCTGGTAGTGAGAAAGTAATCCTTTAAGTACCGCGGCAGCAATTTGGTTAAAATAACGACCAAAACTAAAATCTTGATAGAGAACTTCAACACCTTGAGATGCACCTTCAGGAAAGATCACTGAAACAGGTTCAATCACGCCTGTCATCATATCGTAGAGTTGCTCTCCTGCTCGCTTGACGGTGTCAGGAATAGATTGAAGACCTTCGCTATCTAATTGTAATTGATGGAATAATAATGGTAATTTATCACTAGAAATAGATTTTATTTTTTTATAGTAGTTGTGCTGATTTATCTGTTGGTAAATATAATATCCATCCTCAACACAGGCCTCTAATAAACGTACTAATAATTGATAATAGCGGGGTAAAATGCGTCCTGCTCGCATAATATCGATTACAGACATGGGGGTATTCAACTCATGGCCTAAACACGAGCATATCATTTTATCGACGTAATAATTATGTAAAGTGGTAAGTGTTGAATTAAATGAGTTTAAACGAGGAAGATCGAGTGTTGTAAGCGCTTTTAATGCCGTTTCACGACCTTGGCTAATAGGTAAATCAAATGCGCTTTTTTGTGGTTGATATTTTTCACTATCCTTTTTTTCATACCAATAATATTGTTTTTCAAAGGGATAGAGAGGTAATGGTATATAACTTCCTTGAGTTTTAAACAGTGACTGCCATGGTAAATCATAGCCTGCAATAAATAGGGTTGTTGCAGCCTGTTGTTTCATCTGAATTTCATCAACTCCCATTCTGGCAGTTGGTATCCAACTAATCTCAGTAATGCCTTCACGTTCACCAAGATCACTTAATACAGAAGTTGGTCCTAATTCCATAGCATGGGTGACACCATGATTGACTAACGTTTGTATTGCATCTTGATACATAACTGTATTGCGTAGTTGCTGAGCCCAATATGATGGATGTTGAAGTTCTTTTTGAGAAATTAATTGCCCTGTATAGCCTGAGACTAAGGCTATTTTTCCTTGTGAGGCTGATAATGACTCAGTAAATTCCATCAATTGATCAAGAATATTATCAATATAAGAGGTATGAGCAGCACACACGTTATTCATTTCTCTAAATCGAATATTCTTTGCTTTCAATATTTGAGTAAACTTTTGCATATCATCGGGTTGCCCCGCGAATGATAAGTTGTTATGGCCATTAATTGCAGCTAATTCAACATGACATTGTTTAGCAATGATTTGAATATCTTGATATTCTGCAAATACAGCAATCATTTCACCATTAACATGACTTTCCATTAATTGTCCACTATATACAGCAAGTGGCATCATTTGTTCGATTGTATAGAAACCAGCGATAACGGCTGCGGCATATTCTCCGCAAGAATGACCTACAATTATTTCAGGTAAAATACCGATTGCTCGCCAATGTGCTGCCATTGCGATTTCATAGGCGACAATAGCCGCTTGAATATAACTGGCATTAACAAGTTTATCGCTATGTAGGCCAAACATGACTTCTTTTAACGGAAATGTTAAGTGTTGCAGGCATGCTTGCTCACAACGATCGATTGTTTCGGCAAATGTTGTTGAATGTTGGTACATCACTTTACCCATAGCAGGATATTGTGATCCCATACCAGAAAATAGCCACGCTATTTTCTTATTTGTTGATGTATGACCATATTGTATTAAAGAATCAGCACTTCCTTGAGAGAAAGCTAACAGTGAAATATCACTCTCACTTGTTAAGGGGATAGATAAGCGCCATGGTAAGTTGAGTTGTCTTTGCTGTAATGCATTATGAGCCAGAATGTTTGCTGGGGTAATTTTTATTAATGGTGCATAATCACCAGCAAGTTTTTTTAGACTCTCTTTTGTGGCGGCACTAAGCAATAATGAGTATTCAAAATTATTGTCTACCTCTTGTTCAGGTTTGATTGATACTAATGAGTCAGGCAATGATTGCACAATGATATGACAGTTTGTTCCACCAATACCAAATGAAGAAACACCAGCAGTTCGTATTCTGCTAGACCAAGCTTTAGGGTTTTTAGGAATGTAGAACGGGCTTTTTTCTATTTGTAATTGAGGATTTGGGTGATTAAAATGCATAGATGGAGGAATAAGTGCTTTATTTACCGCTAATATCGTTTTAATTAGGCCAGTGATACCTGCTGCTGTATCCAGATGTCCGATATTGCCTTTAACTGAGCCAATAGCGCATTTAGAAGCAGTAAGAGAGCGATCAGCGAAAACCTGACATAATGCACTAAACTCAATTGGATCACCTAATGGTGTAGCTGTTGCGTGTGCTTCAATAAGTTCAATATCTTCATTTTTAATATCGGCCAGTTGTATTGCTTCTCTAATAACTGAAACTTGGCCTGCTACGGAGGGAGCTGTGAATCCCGCTTTTTGATGACCATCATTATTAATGGCACTACCACGTAATACAGCAATAATTGTGTTTCCATCCACTAAGGCATCTTCAAGACGACGTAACACTACAATACCAAATCCATTACCAGCAAAAGTACCGTTTGCCTCTGCATCAAAAGGACGACAAATACCATCTGGTGAGAAGATCATGCCTTTCTGATATAGATAACCACCGGTTTGTGGAAATGTGATACCAATTCCACCAGCAATAGCCATACTGCATTCACCAGAGCGTAAACTTTCACAAGCCATATGTACGGCAACTAAGGAGCTAGAACAAGCGGTTTGTATAGTTAATGCTGGACCAGTTAAATTTAATTTATATGCAATACGTGTTGCGAGATAGTCTTTATCATTCCCTAATAATTTTTGCATGCCACGGACATGGCCAATATTGTGCAATGCTAAATCTTGCTGGGCAGGATAGCTGCTCATTCTTGCTGAAGCAAAAACGCCTGTTTTGATGGTTATATTGCAAGGGGCATATCCAGCATGCTCTAAAGCATGCCAAGCACCTTGTAAAAAAATTCTTTGCTGGGGATCGATAAGTTCAGCTTCTGAGCGTGAATAATTAAATAGAGTAGCGTCAAAATATTCCGCTTCATCTAACGGCGCGCCACGATTAACAAAATCAGGTGAATGATAAGTTTGTTCAGCGACACCTGCGGCTTTTAGTTCTTCTTCAGAAAAAAGACGAGAGCTATCGTGTTTATTAATTATGTTATGCCAAAATTGATCAATATTTTGTGCATCAGGGAAGCGACCAGAAAGACCAATAACAGCTATAGGTTCACTATTACCATAGAAAGTTTCAAAATTCAGCATGATTAATATCCTTTATCTACTATGAGTTCGTAGTTGTAACCGTTTCTTTCTCTTGTTTTTGTGTTTGTCTCGGTCGGAATATTGCTCACATGTTGGTGAAGTGTTTTGCCAAAGCAATTGCGCTAATGTACTTAGATTTGGACTAGCGAACAGATCAGTAATTGTAATATGGCTATAGCCATTTTTTTGTAGTGCTGCATGAAGTTGAACCAATTGTAAAGAGCTGGCACCTGCTTCGAAAAAATTTGTTTCAGGTGCTAACGTTATTCCAATAACTTGCTTAACAAGTTGTTGTAGTTTTTGTATTGTCTGACCTGTTTTTTGTGTATCAGTAGATTGTTTATAATGTGTGTTTTGATTATTTTTGGCATTGAAAACTGGGGTGATGACGAGATTATTGCATCTTGGTATAAGTTTATTTAGTGGCAATTGCCAAGATTGTGGTTCAGTAGCCAGTTTAGTGAGTATATGTTCATATTGCTGGAACATGGAAAAAATGGTTGTGTAGTCAAATAATTGTTCGACAAAATCCCAGTTTAAATATAATTCACCGTCTGACTCATATACTTGATGATCTAGCCATGTTTGTGGTGTTTGTGATATTCCCCAAACAGGTTTTAGCCATGAATGATGAGAAAGAAAACCTTCATCATGTTTATAGCCCAATGCACAGGTAAAAACGACAGGTATCTCTATATGAGACATCTGTCGTTGAATTGCCATTTCACGCATTACTTTAATGGCTGAAACACTACGATGTTGCATATCTTTATGTAAACGTTTTTGCATCATTGAGATACTGTTTGACCAAAGATCACAGGTATACCAATCGAGTAATTGTAATGAGGTAAAATCACCAAGTACTTCATTTATTTGAGGATGTACAGGATGCCGATTAAATAATGTCAAATTAATTGTTAACTCAGGGCTTTTACTCCATGCGGATAATGTGGCGCAATAAGCAGCAATCAAAAGTGCTGCTGGCGTAACATTATTTTGCTGAGCAACTTGTTGTAGTGCTTGCCAAACAGAAGTAGATAATGATGTTTGTAAACGCGAGAAGCGAGGTTGCACAATCTGTGCTGGATCTTTTATTAGTGGCAATTGTGGGGCTGGTGGTAATTGTGGTAAACGCGTTAACCAATATTCCCAATCATTTTGTGTGTTAATCGGATAGGCATCACAATCAATATAATCTCGAAAAGTAATATCTAGAGGGATAAATTGGTGATTTGGCTCCATATACAGTGTTTTTAGCTCACTGAAAAATATCTGCATACTCATTCCATCAAGGAATAAGTTATCAAGGCTAATAAAAATATGATCTGGTTGTTCTTTGGTTTTGATAACTTGAATAGTAAATAAAGGCCAAATTTCTGGATCATAAACAATGTTAGCAAGTTGAGCTCGTAATACTAGAAAAGAGTCACTTTTTTCTGTAGGGATATAATGCGTTTTAACGGAATAATAAGGAACTTTTTTAAGTACTTGTTGTTGTCCATTAATAATGACACCACGTAACATATCATGACGAGAAATCAACTGATTAATTGTACGTTCTAATTTAGGTACATCTAAATTTTCCGCTATAAAATGGACAAAAAAATGTGTACCAACACCCCCAAGTGTAAAATTATTTTGCCGTCCAACTAAGTAAGCTTGCTGAATATCAGTGAGTGGAAATGGATTGTATCTATACGCCTCGTTATGTGAAATTGCTGGCTGTTTTTCGAAAACTTCGCTCTGCTTTATATTTTGTGCAAAATCAGAAAGGATCGGATAAGCAAAGATATGCTCCAGTTCAACTTGGTAGCCAATATGGTTTAAATCAGAGATCAATCGAATAGCAACTAGGCTATCTCCCCCTTCACGAAAGAAATGACTGTGACGGTGTATCTTGTTGGTGCCAAGGAGCTTTTGCCATATTGTTATGATGATCTGTTCTTTACCATTGATAGGTTGTTGATTTAGGTATTCTTCTTGGTATTCCTGACAATACAATTTTAATGATTGGTTATCTATTTTGCCATTTGCGGTTAAGGGGAACTCAGTTAGAAAATAAATATGTTTTGGGATCATATAGTCTGGTAAAAATTGGCGCAAATCATGCTCTAGCTTATTTTTATCTGGTAAATAAATTTTTTCTGGTGCTTGGTATAACTGTGTCAATATTTCGCCGTTAACTCCTTCACTTTTATAAGTCGCAGTAGAAGCGCTAAAGATATCTTTGCATTTTTTTGCTGTTAATAATTCATCAGCAGGATCACTACCATTTTGTTGTAATAAAGAGATGCTTATCAGTGATTGTGCAGGGGCATGTAACACTTCTTGTATAAAAATCATTCCACTCGGAGCACAGAGTGAAACGAATTTTTGTATCTCTTTTTGTGGGCTGTCTAATCGATGAAGATAATTGTTCATCCAAATGATATCTGCACTATATCGATTTTTATGAAGAAATACTTCTGTAAGAGGCTCAGCATAACTATTTTGATAATCTGATAAATTTTGGTTAGCTTGCGTTACCATTGAAAGAGACTCATCAGTTAGCAGTAGGGTAACCATATTAGTGGGTAATCGTTGCAGAATATAATTTGCTGAAATACCGCTTCTAGCACCTAATTGAATGATTTTTATTGGCCTTTTTAGTGAATGATGAAGTTCTCTTATTTGTTGTAGTAAATTTTCTAAGGAGTAGTGCATTCCATCAATACGCATAGTGACTTGTTCTGGTGACCAATAGGGATCATCAAATAGTGTTAGAGCTGATTTTTTACCTTTGAGTATGTCTGTTAAATTGTTTTTGTGGCGCTGCAAATTTTCTATTAGCGTTCGCTGGGTACTATTAGTTGGGGGGGAATTGAGTGTAGTTTGTGGATATTGTGCTATTAAATTTAGCCAATTAGCCATTAATGACTGATAGCTAGCGATAATGCTATGGTCATCTGCTGATTTTTTTTCTGACAAGAGGTTGTCGAAATCAATATTTTGTTCAGTAAGATAATCATATAAAAATCCAGCTATGATTGCCGTTTCTTGGGATTGTTGTTGTACATTTATTGGGGTTGAGCGCAGATAGTAGAGGGGAGAAAAGGTGCTATTTGAACTGATAATATCCTGGTAATTACCCGAATTTAGTATCACAAAAGAGTGTAATGCTTTTTCTTTATTACCATTACCAAGGCATAGTGTAATCGCATTTTGCACACCCTGAAGCTTATTGAATGCAGCATCAATTTCCCCTGGTTCTATACGGTATCCGCCAATCTTAACTTGGCGGTCACGTCTTCCTAAAAATTCAAGTATACCGCCAGGGAGATATCTTCCCATATCACCTGTTTTATACCAATTTTCACCATTTTGTTTTACAAACTGTTGTGCTGTTTTTTCGGGATCGTTTAGGTAGCCTAACGCAACGCCTGCACCACCAATCCAAAGTTCTCCTGATACCCAATCAGGGCAATCTTCTCCTCTAGCATTAACAATACGATAACGTTGGTTGGATAAAGGATATCCATAAGGTATCGAGCTCCAGGATGGGTCTAATGTTGTGACATTAAAATAGTTAGACCAAATAGCGGCTTCTGTGGCACCTCCCATGGCGACTATTTGTCCATCAGGGCAGAAATTATAGTAACGTGTCGGGAGATCAAGCCCAATCCAATCTCCAGAGAGATAGATTAATAGCAGCGATTGTGGAATGGATGACCCTATTCCTTCTGCATAGGTTAGTAACATATCAAACAGTGCAGGTACGCTGTTCCAAAGTGTTATTTTATGTTGGTTAATAAGTCGTAACCATGCATCAGGATTACGGCGCTCATCTTCTTTAACTAATACAAGAGTCCCTCCGGCATTTAAAACACCGAAAATATCATAAACAGACAGATCAAAATGTAGTGCTGATATGGCAAGTACCCGATCTTTGTCTGAAATGTTATATCGCCGATTGAGATCAAGGCAGGTATTCATTGCGCTGGCATGGGATACAACAACACCTTTAGGCTCTCCAGTAGAACCTGAAGTATAAATAACATAAGCTGCTTGATGAGGAGATATATCTATATTGTGTAGTGGTTTATTCTCGGAGGGTTGAACTTTTTGCCAAACAATCCTGTTACAAAATGTAGCATAGATTGAATAGGATGGATCGCTATCAGATACGATGAGTAATGAAAGCTGAGCATTTTTAGCAATGCGGTTTATACGTTCTTCTGGTTGTAGTACATCAATCGGAACATAAGTTCCCCCCATTAATAAAATAGCCAGAACGCTAATGATTTGCCCTACTCCTTTTGGCATACATACACCAATTCTGTCTTCTGGTTTATAACCTTGTTGTATTATTTGATCACTGAGTATTGTTGCTTTAGATAATAATTTTTTGTAGCTCCATTCCTGAGAGTCGATATCAATGACAGCAATTTTTGATGAATTTGAATAATTATGGAAAATAGACTTATGCAGTGTATGTGGTAATAGTGAATTATCTTTTTTGATAACTGATATTCTATTTTTTAATTGTTTTTTAGGAATTAAATCAGGTTGGGTTTCAATCCAGGCATTAGGATCGTTGGCAAGTTGGCGTATACGAGAAATATAAACATCAAATATTGTTGTTATAACATCATTCCGGAACAAGTCATTGTTATAATCCCACTGTAAAACAATATTTCCACTTTTGTTAATTGCCATGTGATCAAGCCAAACTTGTGGGGTTTGTGATATTCCCCATCCTATAGAACCTAATACAGATTCTATATTTTTATCAATAAGTGGTTGATTAATATGGCTAGTAAAGACAACAGGACACCCATAAGGATGGGTGCCATTTTTACGAAGGTCTCTAATGATATCAATACCAGAATAATCAGAATGTTGCCAAGCTTCAATAAATGTATTTTGATTGTCTTTAGATAATGAAATTAATGGTCGATTGTCTGTTTTCATTTCTAAAAGAATGACATTAGTAAAATCAGCTATAATATTATTAACTGCAGGGGCTAATGGCTTTCTATCAAATAATGTAAAGTTGAGTAATAAGCTATTTTGGCCAGTCCATCTTGCAAGTACAGATGAGAAACAGGTTGCTAATGCAATGGAAGGTGTAATATTATTTTCTTTAGCCAAATTACTAAAGTTTTTCCATTCTTTTGAGCTAAATGTCCAGCTAAGGCGTTTAATTTTTATTTTATTTATTTTTTCTGGATCCATATATAATGGCAGAAGAGGAGAGTCTGGTAGGTTTGGGATTTTATTTTTCCAATATTGATATGCTGATTCTTTGTTTTCATACTGTTTTTTATCTTGTAAATAATGGTAAAAGTCATAGTGCTCATCTAACTGAGGCAGTATTTCTCCGCTCAATAATAAACAAAGTTCAGTAAAGAGTAATGAATAACTTGTACCATCTGCAATCAACATATCAATATTAGTACATAAACGATATCTGTTGTTAGGTAGCGATATCATGTGAAAATCAATTAACTGACCGCTTTCAACATTTAGTACCTGATGGCTTAATTTTTCCCGTAATTGTAAAAGTTTTTTCTCATACTCATCTTTTGGTAATTTACTAAAATCATGATATGTAACATATTTTCTATTTGGGTTAGGAGACCAAAATTGTGTACCCTGTTGGTGAAATACTATATTCAACATGGGATGACGTTTTGATAATAATACTAATGCTTTCTCTAGACTTTCCGGAGTAAATTTAGGGGTGCCATCAAATTCTTGATAAATTTGGCAAGCAACACCACCAAGAGTTTGTTTATTCAAACGGCCGACAAAATAGGCATGTTGTATAGGTGTAAGTGAAAACTCACCAGCATTTTTTATTGTTTTATGTGTATATATATTATCTTTTCTTTCTTTTTTATTTATATCTGATTTTTTTAATATTTTATACCATCCTTTTATTGTTGGATTTAAATACAAATCTTTTAATGTTATAGCATAACCATTTTTTTGGAAAATATATAAACATTGCATAAATCCAATTGAATCAAGACCTAATTTTATCAGATTGTCCTTATCTGAAAATTTATTTTTGTCAATGTTTATTTGCTTGGAACATAATTCTTTTATGTTATTAATATCACTTAATATTTTCATTTCTATACCTTAATTATGAGTTATTTATGGCGGAGGATTGCCATTGGTACAGTACTTGAGCTAATGTTTTCATGGACCAATCCTTCTCTTGATGCCTCCTTAATTACTTGTTCAATTCCAAAAGTATACCAATCTCTTTCTATATTAAAATTTCGTATGACTTTATCGTCTTCTATGATTTTAAAATTCATATTCCAACGAATAGCCTCTTGATCTATAGGTTTGCCACTTAAATAAATTTCATAGATATGGTTCCCTATTTTTTTACTATTTAATAGTATCTTAGAAATGTTACAAGGCGTATTAAACGGCATTGTATCTACCAAAATAGCACCTTTTTTTTCTAGCCCATTTGCAAGCTTATTCCATAATATTTTTCTATCATTCTGATTAAAATATCCTATACAGCCACATATAATAGCGGCAGAAAATGATTTTGGTAGAATGGTATTTTGAAATGTATCAGCAATCACAGTTACTTGGTGTTGTATTTCAGGTAACATCATAATTCTTGTCATTAGGCCAATACGCATAGATGCAGACGGTTCAATTGCAAAAATATGTATGTCTGGAAACATTTGCGCAATTATACTTAATTCTTGGCCAGTGCCGGAACCTATATTTAACCAGTTGCCTGTTTTTACTCCCATAAACTTCAAGGATTTTATAAATGTATCTTTACGAGTTTCCCAATGAGGTTCGCTTAAAATATCATACATTTCAGCAGACTGAGTATAATAATCTTCATAGTTATCCATTCTGTAATTACCTTATTCAATTTCCTACTAATTATACATATTGCTCAAAATTGTTTGATGAAATATTTAGTTTAAGGCGTTTTTTTATTAATTTAATGGAAATTAGTACTGCGATAAAAGTATAAATAGATGATATTGCAAAAACAAAATGATAAGACCAGTTCTCCGCTGTCCAAGTGCCTAATAGAGTAGCAATGATTGCTGTAAAAGCATTTGTACATTGGAAAATAGTGAAATCAATACCAGCTTGTTTCAATGAAGATAAGCTCATTAAACCAGTGTAAAAAGAAACTAGTCCTGCAGAAAAAAGAATATATTTGAACCCTATAAGTAAAAAAAGTATTTCATGTGGGATATATTTTATTCCTATAGCCATGGATATGAAAGTAAAAATTAAACCTTGTAAACCATAGGTAATGAAAATTGATTTCCATATGCCAAATACTTTTATTAATATACCACCTAAAAGTGTTCCAAATAGGCTTGCACAAAAATTGAAGCTTCCTATTAATAGTGCAATATTATTTAATGTAATATTTATATCTATTAATAGAGGTCCGGTAATCATATCTGTGATTCTGTTACCTCCTTCTAATAAAACTACTAATAAAATACCAATTCTTACCTCTTTTCGATTAAATGCATATGATAATTTGGGTATATGGTAAGTTTCAGATGTGGTTAGTCTATCTGATTCTTTAAAGTAGAGTGTTGGAATTGTAAGTAATATGATGGTTAGAGCTGATATAGCAAATGCAGTATTTAAGCTAAAATAACTGGAAATTAATAAAAAACCACTAGTGCCTAATAATGCTCCTATTTCTCCTCCGCCAACTTGGGCAATATTTCCCCACCCTCTATTACTTGCCTTAATCTGTTCTACCGCCATGCCATCACATGCAATGTCAATAGTCGATGTTAAGAATGCACATAGGATAAATATTCCAAAAATCCAAAGATTATTCAGTTTGCTTATATTATCGTTAGGGTTTATTAGAATAAGTAAAAAAACTAAAAGAGCAACCAATGATTGACCAATAAGAATCAAGTTACGTGAACGGCGAAATTTTTTTCCAAAAGGTAATCTCAGGCGTTCAATAAATGGAGACCATAAAAATTTAAGTGTCCAAGGAAGCATAAAAAGTGAAGTCAATCCAATTAAAGAGAGAGAAAATCCTTCACTTCTTAGTAAGGTTGGTACAGATTGCATGATAATCATTGATATAAGGGTTTGGGTGATATAAACCCCACCTATAGCCATAATGATCCTTCTGTTGGCTGATAACTCATAACAGATTGATTTATAGCAGCAATGATCCTTTTGTTTTTTGTCATTGGTTTGCACTCTATTAACCCACCTTAATATTCATGTTTTCTGTTACTCAGCACACTTTCATAAGTATATATAATTTTCATGCTCAAAATGTGATCAACCTCAAATAATAATAACAATGCAAATGATATTAATTCGCATTAACATTTCGGCGTAAAGTGCCATTGCACATTTTGGGGTTTATATGGAAAATAAAGGAACTTTATTTAAATCTATATCTTTTGTAGCGGCTACAATGGTAACAGTAAGCTCTGTAGCTGCCACAGAACAGCATGATAATACAATAACTGTTACTGCAACTAAGCGCATTCAAAGTAGTTTTGATGTAATTGGTAATGTGAATGTTCAAACTGATGAACAGTTAAAAAAATCTTTAGTTAATCAAACTGATGATTTGAGCGCAGTTTTTCCTGAGTTGTTATCTGCAAACCGAAGTTCGCGTATTTATAACAATATGACTCTTCGGGGCCAATCTTCGGCCGATTTCTTTTCTCCAAGTTTGGGACTGTTTGTTGATGGTGCTCCCCAGCTTTCTCAATCGTATGCTCAATCTCTTCAAGGGGTTGAGCAAGTTGAGCTACTTAAAGGCCCACAAGGAGTTATTTATGGGCGTGGCACATTGGGAGGGATTATCAGTGTTATTACCAAAAAACCCAGTAGTCACGCTGAAGCATGGTTAGGGGGGCAATATTTTGGTCAAGGGGAAAGAATCAATACAGGAGGAAGCACTGGCTACATGGAAAACGGCTGGGCTTTTCAGGGGAATGTTAGTCTCGATAGAAATAATGGTTCTTTGAACAATCCAGCATGGGATAAAAAAAATGTTGATAGCAGAGATATAAAAGCTGGATGGTTGTCTGCTAATTATATTTCCCCTGATACATTATTTGAGTCTAATTTAAAAGTAGGTGGAGAAAATTACCATTCTCATGAGGAATATTTTGTTCCTTTTTCACCTCTTTCACGTTCAAAAATTGATACTGAATGGTTATATGAAACACCTAATCTTAAACGTAAATTAAAAAATATTTCCTGGAATACAGGTTATGATTTTAATGATGAATGGAAGTTTAAAACGATACTTTCTTATCAAAATATGGATATAGATAGATTGTTTATGGACGGAACGTTACAAGATGATTCTCAGGATATTTTGTATTCAGAAGCAAGAGCTAATTATGAGGGGGGGGATCTAAGTGGAATTATAGGGGTATCATTTCAAAAGATGGGTTATAGACATGATAATTTATCTGTAGGGAAAGTCGGAATGGGAGGAAAAAAATCTGATAATGATATTTATAATTACTCTGGATATTTTGATGGTGCATACAGGATAAATGACAATTGGGAGTTAGGTGCAGGGGCTCGTTTTTCTCACGAAAAAGCAAAAACTCGAATGATTATTTTAGAAAAAGGAAAAGGTGAGTCTAATTATAATAATAATGCAGTTTTTAATGCCTTTATTCCACGAGCAAGTATCGCCTGGCTTCCAAATGAGCAGAATCGTATATGGTTTGGAGTTGGCCGCGGTTTTAAACCTGGTGGTTTTAACAAAGAAGGGGTTGATAAACTAGCTCTGACTTCTTATAAATCGGAAATTGCCACGGAAATGGAATTAGGTTGGAAATGGCACAGTGTTAATGATAACCATATGGCCGAAATTACTTTATATCAAATAGATAGTAAAGATGTTCAAGGATATGTAGGTGTTATTGGTTATCAGGCATTATCTAATATGGGAGATTCAAGAAGTCGAGGGATAGAATATCTTTGGAAATCAAAGCTTACCCCTAATCATAGTATTTCACTGGGTGGCATGTTCAATCAATCAGAGTTTACCAGTGGAGAACATAAAAATAAAAGACCTGCTTATACTCCTAGTTATAGTTCATTAATTTCATGGGAGGGCTTATATGGCAAGGAGCAAAAGTGGTCTTCTCGGATTGCAGTCAGATTTAATGGACCATTTTACTTTAATGAGCAAAATAATTTAGAACAAGGGCATTATACTGTTGTTGATGCATCAATATCATGGCACCCTACAAAGCAATATGAACTTAGTATCTATGCGAAAAATATTGGTGATGCTTTATATCGAACGTATGCATTTGGTAATAAAGCACAGCTAGGTAATCCGAGAGAGATCGGGGTTCAGGGAAGTATTAACTTTTAGGGTATAGTAAAATCCGCCTGTGCCAAAAAGCGGGTTTTTATTGTCAGCCTTAAACCACCACCTAAGCAGGTGATGATTGACCCTGTGAGGCTATAGCCTGAAGGAAACCCATGTTAAAAAACTACCTCTTACTCACCACAAGTAAAGAGGAAATAACATGGGTTTATACAGAAGTTCATCACATGTGTATTGACGTTGCAAATATCATCTAGTTTGGACTCCTAAATATCGTTATAATATATTGAAAGATAAAGTAGGAAAAGAGCTTTATAGAATAATTTATATTCTCTGCATTATGAAAGACTGTGAAGTATTGGTGCTAAATGTTCAGCCAGACCATGCTTATTTAGTTGTAATGATCCCACCTAAACTATCAATATCAACACTAATGGGAGTCCTGAAAGGACGTAGTACGATAAGGTTATATAATCGATTTCCACATATACGTAAGAAACTTTGGGGTAATCATTTTTGGGCTAGGGGATATTTTGCTGATACGGTGGGGGTTAATGAAGTCATCATTAGGCGTTATGTAAGGCATCAGGATAAAGTTGATCAAGAGCTCGACCAACAAATGGAATTGTTGGGGGATTAATAAAGAATATAGCCCCCTTATAGGGGGCCCAATTTAAAACCACCTCTTTTAGAGGCGGTATTTTACACCCGCCGTTTTCTTTTTTTTCGGAAAACTAATTTCCTATTGAGAGCGCTTGCTTTTCTGCGCACAGTGTGCCTGTGACTTTATTTTGTTAACTCAGGACAGAAAATGCGTATGAAAACTCTCCCGATATGTCTTGCCCTGACCTCACTGTTGTTGGGGGGCTGTGCAGACAAGCCAGCCCAGCCTACGGAAGCGGCGGCAGACATCGCGATTCCGCTCAACGTCGGTTATGCTCAGCCGCTGCTCCCAGATATTTATCCGTCAGCCCCGGAAGTGGTGCGTTATGACCGTTACCGGCTGGTTGATATTTCGCCTTCACAGGCACAGCGTTACCCGCTGGAACAAATTGTTCATCTGCGTATTCCTGCTTCCGTCTCCCCGACAGTCGGGGATGCGCTACATTATGCCCTGCGTGATTCCGGATATCGTCTGTGCACGTCCGATGGACAGGCGAACCACCTTTATCGTCTGCCGTTACCCGCTGTTCATTATCAGATGGGATCGATCCGCCTGAATGTGGCGTTACAGATCCTTGTCGGTCCGGCCTGGCAGTTGTGGGTGGATGATGTGCAACGGGAAGTGTGTTACCGACTTCGTCCGGAATACACGCCATCTGCGCCGGATGCAGGAATGAGCGGCGCTTCATCCGTCTCTGTGGTCACCCCACTTTCTGCGGGCAGTACGCCATTACCGGTGCCACCGGTGCTTAACACTTCCACTGGTCATACCGATGTGAATAAGGTTCATCGCGGAGGGTGGCTGAAATGACTCATTCTGAAGAATTGTCCGTAACCCCATTACATAAAAAAATTTACCGGGGGGTGATTGTGACGGGCGTGGTCGCCTGTGCTCTGGTGGCCGGTATCCCGCTGTTTATCCACAGTAATGTTATCAGTTCACACTCAGAGGCTCTGTCACAACTCGGACAACGATTACAGGCGATTGAGATGAAGATGGCTGACTCTGTCACGGATGACCGGATGAATGCGCAACTGGACGTGCTCCGTCAGGGGCTGACGACGCTAAAACAGGATGTGGCATCACAGCGCGACACCCTCAGAACGGTGACAGCACAGCTGGCGGTGGCCGGCAAACCGGATGAACAGATCGCCGTACTGTCTGACGGGCTGGAAAAACGGCTGGCACAACTGGAAACCCGCCAGGCACAGTGGGCACTGGCGTTACATCAGTTGCAGGAACAGCGTCAGCCGGAACAAAAAACGGTCAATCCCCCGGTTGTCAGGGCAAAACCCGCCACGCCGGAAACTTCCCGTCTCGGGGCTTCTGTCCGTCCATCCCGGACCGTGCCGTTTCAGTTAACCGCGATTGAACAGCGGGGCGGTCGTCTTCTTGCCGCACTGGCTCCTGCGGATATTCGTCAGCTGGGGCAGGTACAGTTACTGCCGGTAGGCGGACGTTATCAGGGCTGGGAAATGACCGACATTCAGACTGATCGTGTGACATTACGTTATCAGGGGCGCACAGTGACGTTGCGCCTGCCATAAAAGGAATGCCGTGATGAAAAACATAAGATGCGTGGTTTTACTGGGTGGGTGTCTGATGTCCGCACCGCTGACAGCTGCACAGTCTGTTTCCGGGGCAACCCGACCGGTTCAGATTGAGGCGGGGAAATCGGCTGAGAGTCAGACACAGTCATTGCAGTATGAGGCGCAGGAATGGGGACTGAGTGCGGAGGAGTATGCCCGTTTTGAGGCGCTGATGAAAGGGCGGCGCGGTATTCAGTCTCCCGGACTGGATCCCCTGACGACATTGGGTATTGAGGCCCGGTCAGACGAAGAGCGCCGCCGGCTGGCTGAAAAGTGGGTACAGCAGGAATTTGCCAGGGCAGAAAAAGAGCTGGCGTTTCAGCGGGAAGTAGATGCTGCCTGGAAGCGGCTCTATGGTCAGGTATTACCGGTCAGTCTGGGAACATTCGGCAGGATGGAACAGGGAACAGCGCAGCGCCGGCAGGCACTGTTTGTGCAGGCGGAAAATTGTAGCGCGTGTGATGCCCGTCTGGCTACTCTGCTGGCCGGCAAACAGCCGTTTGATATTTATGTGCTGGGGACAAAGGGGGATGATAACCGCCTGAGGGCTTGGGCCAGACAAAAAAATATCCCGGCAGAGCGCGTCAGAAAGCGGGAAATTACGTTAAATCATGATGGCGGTCTCTCGCTTCAGTACGGACTGACCACCACACCGGTGGTGATGCAACAGTTACCGGATGGGCGGTGGCGTCCGCTCACACCTTAATCCGGAGGCGTGATGCGTAAAAATTCCCTGCTCACTCTTGTCCTGCTGCTGTTTTCCGTGCCGTTACCGGCTCGGGAGGTGCCGCCGGGCTACCGTGAGGTGGCCCGGCAGGAGAATGTACCAGCAGAAGCCCTGTATTCCCTGGCACTGACGGAGTCATCCTGGACATTACCGGCACATCACCCGCAGGCCGGTGAAATCCATCCCTGGCCGTGGACGCTGAATGTGGCTGGTAAAGGATACCGTTATCCGACACGGCAGGCCGCCTGGCAGGCTTTACAGTCGTTTTTACAGACGACATCCCCCAGACGTATTGATGTGGGGATTGCACAGGTGAACTGGGGCTGGAACGGGCATCACTTCCGTTCCGCCTGGGAGGCCTTTGATCCTTATACCAATTTGCATGTGGCCGCCCGCATCCTGCGCCGCTGTTATGAGGCGTCACCGGGTAGTTGGATCCGTGCCGCCGGCTGTTATCACCATCCGGCGGGCGGTCAGCCCGCAGTACGCTATAAAAATAGTGTCCGGCGTCAGCTGGCGACACTGACGGGCGGTACACAACCCGTTCCCGCTCATTTACCGGCAGTCAGTACAGATCGGGCTGTATCGTTTGTGTGGATAGAACCGGAGAACAAAACCGATGCGAAATAATCCTGAAGAAAAGACAACGCGAGCCTTTTATCCCCTGCCCGTCTTGGGGATGCTGCTGTTTTGCGCAGCCGGCGGCAGTCAGGCGGCATTAACGGTGGTGGCGGATTATGGCGGGCAACCGGCAGCACCTTTTTATGACGCGATAAATAATGCCCCGAATGAATGGACAGCAAAGCCGGCGTCCCGCCCTCTGCCGTCCGTGATGGCCCCGTCAATGGTGTTGCCGGTTGAGACACCGGAAATGACGCCGGGGGAGGTGGATGACCGCGTCCTGCATTTACCGGGGATTGGGGCACTGTATCTGGTGGGGGATGATCCGTTATCCCGGGCATGGCTCACACAGCACGCAGCCCAGCTGAATGCAATGAATGCGGCCGGGATGGTGGTGAATGTGAAATCGGAAACCGGGTTACAGGCGCTTCAGGCGCTGGCTCAGGGAGGACTGCTCTCCCCAGCTTCTGGCACCGATTTAGCTCACCGTCTTCAGTTATCACATTACCCAGTTCTGATCACGGAAACCGGGTTGACCCAGCAGGTGAAGTAATGTTACCGCCGATATGGCCTTCAGATGGGGTTGACTCCCCGGCATTCTGGTTGGCCGTGCTGATGTGGTGCGTGTTCTTTGTTGTGATGAGACTCCTGGGGAAAAAAAACCGTCCTGCCCGCCGTCATCGTCACTGTCACGGGAAAGAATCGCGTGTACCGGAAAAAGAAAATCCGTCAGATCCTCCCTGGGGTTGAGTGCAGTGAGCACATTGTTTTCCGGACGTGTCGGTGAATTTTCAAACAGTGTTTCCAGTGGAAACGCTGGATGATTTTTGAACACTGTTTCCACTGGAAACACCGGTGAATTTTTAAACACTGTTTTCCGGGGTAACACCAAAAAAGAGTTTGAGAGAATGAGTGATCGTTATGTGATAGAGGCCTGGCTGCGACCGGCCGTGGAATTGAACAGTGCTCTGGTGTCCGGCGGGGCGGCGTTTGTGTGTGCGGTAGCGCCCTGGGCAGTGGCATTGTCTCCGTCCGTGAGTTATGTCACCGCCGGTGCGTTTGCCGGTTTTTCCGCATTGCGGGCACATCAGGGATTCCGGGTATTACGTTACCGCCGGAATCTCCGGCGTCTGCCCCGCTATCAGGTGACGTCGGCACAGGTGCCGGTCAGCCGGCAGCGTCTGTTTCTGGGAAAAGGGTTTCAGTGGCAGCAAAAACACACGCAACGCCTGCTGGAAACCCAGCGTCCGGAAGTGGAGCGGTATGTTCAGCCGCCGGCACATTACCGGCTGGCCCGGCAGTTTGAACTCCGTTTTGAATCCCGTTTTCCGGCGGTTTGCCGGCTTTTGCAAAAAGACAGTTGGCTGAATCCGGTCCGCCCGCTGACGCCGGTGGGGGGGAATCCGGTGTTACACGGTGTGGAGCCGGATGAGGTGAATGTGACCATGGATTTGCGTGAACGGGTTGGTCATATGCTGGTACTGGGGACCACCCGTGTCGGCAAAACCCGTCTGGCGGAAGTGCTGATCACTCAGGATATCCGCCGGGGGAATATCACGATTGTTTTTGATCCGAAAGGGGATGCGGATTTATTGCGCCGGATGTGGGCGGAAGCGCATCGTGCGGGGCGCAGTGAGGAGTTTTATGTTTTTCACTTGGGCTGGCCTGATATCAGTGCCCGTTATAACGCCATCGGGCGTTTTGGCCGAGTATCGGAAGTCGCGGGGCGGGTTGCCGGCCAGTTATCCGGGGAAGGGAACAGCGCGGCGTTCCGGGAGTTTGCCTGGCGGTTTGTTAATATCATTGCCCGGGCACTGGTTGCTCTGGGGGAGCGTCCGGATTATGCCAAAATTTTACGTTATGTCACCAATATCGGGGAACTCTATCAGACATATTCGATGCAGGTGATTAAAGCACAACTACCTGATTTGTTTGCCCAAATCGAGAATGCGCAGAACGCGCTGACGGTCGAGGATGTGCCCCGTCATCTGCAAAGTGATCCGAAAGCTGTGGCTATCTGGGCAACGGAGCTGGCGTTAAGTAGTGAGAAAGGGAAAAAAATCTATGATCCGATTTTGGACGGGCTGCGCAGTGCGATCCGTTATGACCGGACCTATTTTGATAAAATAGTGGCTTCTCTGCTGCCGTTACTGGAAAAACTGACTACCGGAAAAACTGCCGCCCTGTTGTCGCCGGATTACACCAATATGCAGGATCCCCGTCCGATTTTTGACTGGCAGCAGGTGATTCGGAAAAAAGGGATTGTATATGTCGGGCTGGATGCGTTATCGGATGCGGAAGTGGCGGCAGCGGTGGGGAATTCCATGTTTGCGGATTTGGTCTCGGTAGCCGGGCATATTTATAAATTCGGGACTCAGGATGGACTGCCGGAGGATGAGCACGCCGGAAAATTACCGATCAGCCTGCATTGCGATGAATTTAATGAACTGATGGGGGATGAATTTATTCCGTTACTGAACAAGAGCGGCGGCGCGGGGATTGAAGTGACGGCCTACACACAGACCTGGTCTGATATTGAAGCCCGGCTGGGGAATGCGGCGAAATCGGCGCAGGTCACCGGTAACTTTAATACGCTGGTGATGTTGCGTGTCCGTGAACTGATGACCGCGAAATTACTGACGGAACAGTTACCGGAAGTGGATATTTACACCAAAACCCTGGTATCCGGGATCACCGATATTTCCAATCCGAGGCAGGGGAGTGATTTTACCTCCAATACCCAGGACAGGGTCAGTATGGTGGCTAAACCGCTGCTGTTACCGGCAGATATTATTCAGTTACCGAAAGGACAGGCGTTTGCGCTGCTGGAAGGCGGGAAGTTATGGAAAATCAGGATGCCCCTGCCGGCGGCAGAGGCTGATGCCCTGATGCCACCGGATTTACAAAAAATCGCACAGTATATGGAGAAAAATTACCGTACCGGCGAAACTTGGTGGACTGCGTCATCATTTTCGGATGCGCGGCATGACAGCGGCGGTATGAATGTGGCTGAGATGGCACCGGATACCGAAGGGGGCAACGATGGCAACTGCTGAGGTACGTCAGGAAACCCCGCGTCACCCGGCAAAAGACCCCGGTTTGCCGGCTAAATTGTTGTGGCACTGGCCGTGGGCCATCATCGGGGTATTACTGGCCTCCTGGGTATGCAGTCTGTTGATTGAGTGGGTCGGGATTGCGTTTTTCTGGGCGGACGAAGGGGCGGAGCACAGCCGGCAGGTGATGTTAACCGAGAGCGGGTATCTGTCAGAAGGGTTTACCCGTAGTCTGCTGATGTCCAGTCCGGCGCAGTGGCTGGCTCATACCGTTGAACAGGCATACCGGTGGCTGTTTGTGGAGTCCGGGCTGATGGAGAGCTGGCAGAACGTGTATCCTGTCAGCGGGAATGCAGTTGCCCGTGAACTGGATGACTGGCGGATTTGGTTTGTGTCCGAGCTGAGAGACTATCTGCTGGCGACGGTTTATGTGACGCTGACCTTTTTTATCCGGGTGACTATTCTGGTGCTGTCGATGCCCCTGTTTGTTATGGTGCTGTTGGTGGGCATGGTGGAAGGCTTTAACCGGCGTGATTTGCGGCGTTATGGTGCCGGGTATGAATCCAGTTTTGTGTATCACCACGCCAAGCGTTTTGTTAAGCCGGCCTTTTTTGTTCCGTGCATGATTTATCTGTCCTGGCCGTCTGCCATTTACCCTAATCTGGTGTTGTTACCGGCGGCTCTGTTGTTCGGGCTTGCGGTGGCAGTGGCTACCGCGTCATTTAAAAAATATTTATAGGCGCTGGGCAGAGACACACAACACTTGTTTTTGTGTGTCTCTGTCAGCAGACAAGCGGCTAGGCCGCGCGTCAGTGGTGTGATGGGGTTATCCTGCGCTGATTGATGGATTGATGAGTGTGAGCAGTAAATAAAGTGGCGGGTTGTCTGTCGTGATGAGTTGCCAGCCACATTGTGTCAGCAGTTCAGCTAGTGCGGCGATATCACCTCCGATTTTTACAGGTAGGTGTGCGGTCTGATGACCGTCAGTATCAAAAGCCTGCTCCAGTGCATTTTTGGATAAACAGATGGTGTTGCTGAGCGTATCCGGGCTCACCGCATGTCGTCTGTGCCACGATTTATCACTCAATAACTGATAGGCAAAGCCTGCCTCCTTGGCCGATTCAAGCGCATAAGTGAGCCGGAACAGATCGCTCTGCTCGTGTAATGCGCCTGTACAGGAGCGGTACAGATAATCCAGTTTTTGTGGCAGTTTGGCCCGGCTCCCCAGTGTACGTCCCTGTTGAAGCAGCCAGTCAATATCCGGCGTAACGTCACGGTCAAAACGGCGTTGCTTTTTGGCGGTTGCCAGCCAGCGTATTAAAAACAGGTTTTTCTGCATGTCGGACTGCACCAGCCCCTCCCTGCGGGCCAGATGCAGGGCAACCAGTGCACACCAGGCAAAATGCCCAGTTTTTCGGGTGATGGTCTGACTCATAGGCTCACTTTTATTTATTCATTTCAGCTATTTTCGCAAAAAGCAAGCAATATAAAATTAAAAAATTTGGAAAACTAATTGTTTGCTGTTTTTTCTGTCCGCCTTTTTTACCCTGACTCCACGTTAACCGTCTTTAAGGAGTCGTTATGCGATTATTTTCTCCGCTTATTTCCCTGTTTGCGTTGGTTGTCAGTGCATTTGGGGTATTGCCTGCTCAGGCCGCTGAAAAAGATGAACTGGCGCTGACGTTAAAGCAGCTCGATCACATCCAGGCCAGCCTGGAGCGCGCCCGTATTCAGGCAAATCAGGACAATCACGCCCGTTTTTATTTTGATTATTCCCGCGCCTCCAGAGAGGTGGAGATTATCCGGCAGGGGATTGTCCGCTATCTGGAGCCTTCCCGGGCCCAGCCCACGGTGCCGGTTAATGTGGCGGAGCCGCTGCGCGGGGATTACCGCCGGGAGCAGCGATGAATCCGTCACAGCAGGCGGCATTTGAGGCTGCTGCCGGCTCGGGGATGTCTCCGGCTGTTCTGAATCTGTTGTGTATCGGGGCATTACTGGCGGTGCTGTTTTTATGGGCAGCCTGGGGACTGGTTGATGTTTACCGGGGCTGGGCAAATGAAAATGTTCGTACTGCAAGGGTGGGGCAGTTTGCTGTCCGGGCAGTGATATTACTGGTGGTCTGCATCTGGATGTTTGCCAGTTGAGTGTGCTGTTTAATTTATTTTACAGAATGAAAGGTCATTTTATGGATATGAAATCATTTTGGGGACGTGGTGTCCGTCGTATTGGTGCGTCAGTGGTGACGTTATTCACTTTATTCAGTCTGATGCCGGCGTATGCCGCACTGCCTTCGGTGGAACCCCCTTCTTCCGGTGGCGGCGGCGGACTGATGGACACCATTAAAGGCTATCTTAATGACGGCATTGTGATTGGCGGGCTGGTTGTGGCTGCGACGGCTTTTATCGTGGTGGCCATTGCCGCGGTCACCACGTTCAATGAAGTGCGCGACCAAAAGGCTGGCTGGGGTAAATTCGGTACAATTATTGTAGTCGGTGTCGTCCTGATTGTGGCGGTCGTCTGGCTGGCCGGAAAATCCGCCACTATTATTTTTTAAGCGGAGGCAACGATGCAGACCATCGATTTTATGCCGGATCGCTTAAATGCAGAGCCCACCGTCTTTCGCGGATTTACCACCCATGAAATGTTTGCCGCCGCCGGTGTCGGTTGTGTGGGCGGGAGCGTTATCAGTATCCCGCTGTTACCGCTGGCCGGGTGGGTGATCCTGCCGACCGGCGCGTTGATAATGCCGCTGTTGGTGGTGTTTTTTGGCGGCACTTTTCTGACCCGTATCAAACGCGGAAAACCGGAAAATTATCTCTACCGCCGATTGTCCTGGAAACTGCAAACCGGGTTTGCCCGCACATTGCCGCTGACCGGACGGCTGACTGAAAAATCCCTCATCACCGTATCTCAGGGCTGGTTTTTACGCCGGACGCAGGCGCTGTCACTGTGCCGGTATATCGCCGGAGGCCGCCATGAGTAAATTTCGTCATGCCCTGCAAAACCGGGACCAGCACATTCTGACACTGCGGATGATCTGCGGGGTGCTGGTGCTCTGCCTGTTTGTGGCCTTTGCCGGCTGGATGCGGGCGCCGGCTAAACTGACGATCCATAATCCGCCGGATTTGCGCTCCGGCAGTACCCGGGCATGGTGGGAAGTGCCGCTGCCGACGGTGTACGCTTTCAGCTTTTATATTTTTCAGCAACTGAATGCCTGGCCGAAAGACGGCGAGGTGGATTATCCGCGAAAGATTGCACAGCTCAGTGCCTATCTGACGCCGTCCTGCCGGGCGTATTTTGAGAAAGAGGCCGCTTACCGTACTACGCTCGGGGAGCTGAAAGGGCGTTCCCGGGTGGTGTATGAGATCCCGGGACGCGGGTTCAGTGAGGATAAAGTCCGGGTGATTGACCGGGATAACTGGATCGTGCGCCTGGATTTGGTAGCGGATGAATATTTTAGCGCGGAGCCGGTCAAGCGAGCGACGGTACGTTATCCGGTGAAAGTGGTGCGCTGGGAGGGCGATCCGGAAAGTAATCCGTTTGGTCTGGCCCTGGACTGCTATGACGGGCTGCCTCAGCGTCTGGAAGCGGCGGAGCAGAATAAGGAGGTCAGTCAATGAGCATAAAACGTCATCTGACGGCCTGTGCTCTGGGGATTTCGGCGGTGTTTTCTGTGGCCGCTCTGCCGCTGCCGGTGCAGGCGGTAGAGCTGGTCCGCTGGGAGCGTATTCCGTTACCGGTTTCTCTGCATGTGGGGGAAGAGCGCATTGTGTTTGTGGAAAAAAATGTGCGTGTCGGTTTTCCACCGTCTCTGAATGAGAAACTGCGGATCCAGAGTACCGGAGGGGCGGTGTACCTGCGGGCGGAAAGCGCCTTCCCGCAGACCCGCCTTCAGTTACAGGATGTGGAAAGCGGGGAAATCCTGTTGCTGGATGTGACGGCCACTGCCGGTAAAGGGAAGCTGGAGCCGGTGCGGGTGGTGTACAGCGGTGAAGTCAGTACGCAGCGTGACAGTCAGAGCGTCAGACGCAGCGGGCAGGCTGCGGGGGCAGCAGCCGATGCCGTACCGGAAAGCGTGGACCGCAAAGCGAAAACCCGTTATCCGGCGCCGTTACCGGTCTTACTGACCCGTTATGCCGCCCAGAGTCTGTATGCACCGTTAAGAACAGTGGAGCCGGTGTCCGGCGTACAACCTTTGCCACTGACCTTACCAAAAACACTGACAGCACTCTACCCGTCTGAACCACTGATCGCGCGGCCGCTGGCCGGCTGGCAGGCGGCGGAGTACCGGGTGGTGGCGGTGAAACTGACCAATCAGTCCGCTCAGAAAGTCGTGCTGGATCCCCGTCAGTTGCAGGGGCAGTTTGTCAGCGCCACGTTCCAGCATCAGTGGCTGGACGCGAAGGGCACACCGGAGGATACCACCACAGTGTATCTGGTGATGAAAGGCAAACCGGATAAGGCGTTTCCTGCGGAGCCGCCTGTCAGGAGGACGGGAGGGAAAGCCCGATGAAAGTGAAATCCAATACGCTGGTCAAAATTCTGGTGCCGTCCGCACTGGCGTTGGCGGTGCTGATTGGTATCAAAAGCTGCCAGCCCGACACGCCGGTCACCGGCAGCGGACAGGACAACCTGTCTCAGTCAATCAATGACCTTGACCCAGGGGAGCTGAAGTCACTCGGGATTGAGGGGGATACCCCGGCCGATACACTGAGGACGCTGATTGGCACTATGAAAACGGTACGTGACCGTCAGGCGGAATTGATCGCCCAGAATGAGAAATTGCTGGAAGAGAATGCGCAGCTGCGTAACCGGCAGCAGAATGTGTCGGGGCAGATCCAGTCTGCGGTGGCTTCCGTCCGTCAGGAAGCGGAGAGTCAGCAGCGTGCCCTGCAACAGGAGCAGCAGACACTGATGCGGCGTCTGGATAGCCTGGGGGAAACGCTGACAGCATCAGGTGGTCAGCCGGCTCAGGGCAGCGGACAAGGCGATATTCCGCTGGGACTGGGGCTGGATACCGGGGGCAGCGGACTGACGGTGAAAGACGGGTTGCTGTGGGCTGAGCCGCAGGATGCACAACCGGCTGAACCGGGGCGGATGGTGAACGGACAACCGGCTAAACCGGCGTTTCCGACCTCTTTTCTGGAGGATAACGCCATTACCCGTCAGAAAGCGGAACTGGACCGGGTGGCCAAAAATCAGCGCACGCTCTCCGGTACAGTGGACGGTGAGGCCCATACCGAACCGGCGTACACGATACCGGAGAATGCCACCCTGGTGGGCAGCCAGGCGATGACGGCGTTGCTGGGGCGGGTGCCCATTGACGGTAAAGTGACCGATCCGTATCCGTTCAAGGTGGTGGTGGGAAAAGACAACCTCACGGCGAACGGCATTGAGTTACCGGATGTGGAAGGGGCGGTGATCAGCGGCTCGGCCACCGGTGACTGGACATTGTCCTGTGTGCGCGGGGATATCACCTCGATCACCTTTGTTTTTACGGACGGCACGATCCGCACGGTGCCGAAGCCGGCTGACCGGACGGACGGCGGCAGTCAGGCCAACAGCGGACAGAATGCCCGTAATAACGGCGGGTCGCTCGGCTGGATTTCAGATGAGAGCGGGATCCCGTGTATCAGCGGTGAACGTAAAACCAATGCCGGCACCTATCTGCCGACCCTGTTTGCCCTGACGGCAGCGGCCTCGGCCGGGGATGCGATGTCGCAGAGTCAGTATACCGCGCAGAACAACGGGTACGGTATCACCTCCTCGCTCTCCGGGGATGCGGGGAAAGCGGCGCTGGGCAGTGCCATCGGCGGCGGGTTTAAGGATGTGGCGGACTGGGTGAAATCCCGCTACGGGCAGACCTTTGATGCGGTGTATGTGCCGCCGGGGCAGAAAGTCGCGGTGCATATCAGCCGTCAGATCCCGGTGGATTATGAATCGCAGGGACGCCGGGTGAATTACGGTTTTTCACTGACAGAGGGTGAGGAAGGAGGTCTGGAGTGACGTATTTTGCGAAGCCGGGGGTGCTGGCTGTGACGCCGGTGACGTTTCCGCTGGTGTTTGTGTTCAGTGCCGGACAGGCCGGTTGTACTGGAAGTCATTTTTGCCTGACGGTGGCCGGTCATCAGGTGTTTGATGAGGAGCAACAGCAGCTGATTGCCGGCATGTCACCGGCGACGATACAGCTGGCGTGGCAGAGTACCGCCGGTGAGACGCCCGGGGCGGTTCTGTCTGTGGGCCGTCACCGGGTGGGGCTGAGTGACAACGACATTACCGTTTACCGGTTTGCCCCGCGGGATGAGGCGTGGCCGCAGGACAGTGACTGGGATCGCCTGCTGTACACCGTTTTTAAAGGGGAGGCGCCGGATAAAGCCGGCTGGCAATGTGTGCCTTTTTCACTATCTGAACTGAGCTGTCACGGTGAGTTTGCCCGGCTGACCTGCCGGGGGGCGATCCTGAAGGGCGCGGGAGGCGTCATATCATGAGAATGATGAAATGTGTGATGAAAAGCAGAGTGCTGTGCGCACTGGTGTTGTTGCTGGCCGGCTGTGCCACCTCCAAAGAGGAGCTGCTGCCGGCGGGAAACAGCGACATGATGGCCATCTGGTCCGGCAGACAGGCTGATCCGAACGGTGCGGCGGACAGCCGGACGGTGACGGAGACCGCCCGCAGCGCCCTGCGACGCGCCCTGACGAATGATGAAGCCGCGCGCCTTCAGCAGGCGGACACCGCGTATACCCGGACACAAAGCAGTGAGATCCATCAGCAGTTTCCGCGTCTGCCGAACCCGGACATGGTGATGTATGTGTTCCCGCATCTCTCGGCCGGCAATCTGCCGGTGCCGGGATACAGTACGGTGTTTCCGTTTTACCATCAAGTGCAGTATGCCCTGCCGGGTGAGCGTGTGGAGGGCTTGTGATGGGATTTTCATTATTCCGCTCACGCCGGAAAGCGCAGGCGGTTTCTGCTGAAAAAACGGATGAAAACAAGGCTGACAAAACCGTACACCGCAGTACACCGGCAGAGAATGCCGGTTTAGGCCGTCAGCCGCTTTCCCGGCCGGGAAAAATGACCCGGGCGGATGAGCAGAAGATTTACCATGCGAATCCGTCCTTTATTGATTACCTGCCCTGGGTGGAATTTCTGGATGAGGAGCAATGCCTGCTGCTTGATGACGGGGTGTCGGTCGGGGCGGTGTATGCCGTTGAGCCGGCGCCGACGGAAGGGCGCTCTGCCGGCCGTCTGCTCGAAATCCGGGATGCGGTGGAGGATGCGCTTCAGGACAGTCTGGATGAGCATGATGATAACCCGTGGGTGGTGCAGTTTTTTTGTCAGGATGAGGACGACGTGAGCGTCACACTGGCCACATTGCGGGACTATATCCTGCCGGCGGCCCGGGGCACCGCGTTTACCGAAGCCTGGCTGACCGAAATGGCGCGTCATTTACGGGGGATTGCCCGTCCGGAAGGGCTGTTTAAGGACACGGAGGTGACCGGACAACCCTGGCGCGGACAGCAGCGCCGGACCCGGATGGTGGTTTACCGCCGGCTGGGGAACAGCTATACCGATCCGATGCCGCCGGTGGCGATGCTCAATCAGATGTGTGACCGGCTGGTCAGCAGTCTGGGCAGTGCCGGCGTGCAGTGTGTCCGCCAGGACGGGAGGCAGGTGCATCAGTGGCTGCTGCGTCATTTCAATCCGGCCCCTGACTGGGTGGACCGGGAGACGCTGTACCGGGAAGGGGCGTACTGGCCGGCGGCGGAGGAAGCCCCGGGCACCCTGCCGGTGCTGAAGGATTTTGCGGAAACGCTGTGGTTTACCCCGCCCCGGTCGGATGTGGAAAACGGCGTGTGGTGGTTTGATAACCTGGCGCACGGTGTGGTGAATATCGAAAAACTGCGTAAAGCCCCGGGGCCGGGGCACCTGACCGGGGAGCAGAAGCGCGGTGACAAAAATATCAATGCGCTGATGGACCTGTTTCCGGAAGGGACGATGCTGTCGATGACCATCGTCACACAGCCTCAGGATACGCTGGAGCAGGAATTTACCCGGCTGGGGAAAAACTCGGTGGGGGAAAACACCGACTCGCAACGTACCCGCCGGGACGTGGAAACCGCCAGAGGTTTACTGGGGCACCGCCATAAGCTTTACCGGGCCTCCCTGTCATTGCTGCTGCGTGCCGGCTCGGTGGAGGAACTGAACAAAAAGCGCGTGGATCTGACGGCCACGCTGCTGAATGCCGGTCTGGAGCCGGTGAAGCCGGAATATGATGTGGCGCCGCTGAACGGGTATCTGCGTGCCCTGCCGATGTGTTTTGACCCGCAGACGGATAAAAAACACTGGTATACCCGGCTGACCTGGGTACAGCACCTGGCCGGATTACTGCCGGTGACCGGGCGCACCAGCGGCACCGGGCATCCCGGCTGGAGTTTCTTTAACCGGGGCGGCGGGGTGCTGACCTTTGATCCGCAGAATAAACAGGATCGTACCCAGAATGCGCATCTGCTGTTATTCGGTCCCACCGGGGCCGGTAAATCCGCCACCTTATGCGCACAGTTATCGCAGCTGATGGCGGTCCGCCGTCCGCGTCTGTTTATTGCGGAGGCCGGTAACTCCTTTGGTTTACTGGCGGACTATTACGCCAGTCTGGGGCTGAGTGTCAATAAGGTCAGTGTCAAGCCCGGCAGCGGGGTGCGTCTGCCGCTGTTTGCGGATGCGCATCAGCTGCTGATGATGGATGAACAGCGTCTGGCACTGAATGCGGATGAACTGCCAGAGACGGACAGTGAATCTGAGGATGATGACGGGCAGCGTGACATTCTGGGGGAAATGGAAATCTCCGCCCGCATGATGATCACCGGCGGGGATGTGCGGGAAGAAGCGGAGCTGAAGCGGGCTGACCGGGCGATGATCCGCCGGGCGCTGATGGCGGGGGCCCGGGCGTCTTATGCCGCCGACCGGCAGATGCTGCCGGCGGATTTGCAGGAGGCGCTGTATGCCCTCTCCCGGGGGGAAGGTGAAGAGGAAGGGCGGGCATTAAATCCGCAGCGCCGGGCGAAAGCGGCCGAAATGGCGGAATCCCTGGGGATGTTTACCGAACCGGGCAGTTTTGAGCATGAGCTGTTTAATCTGCCGGGGGAGCTGTGGCCGGAGGCGGATGTGACCCTGATTGATTTGGGGCACCTGGCGCGGGAAGGGTATGAGGCCCAGATGGCGCTGACGATGGTGAGTCTTATCAACTCCATCAACAATATTGCCGAGCGGGATCAGTACCGGGCCCGGGACATTAATTTTGTGGTGGATGAGGCGCATATCGTGACGGTCAACCCGCTGTTATCCCCCTATGTGACCAAAGTGGTGAAAATGTGGCGGAAACTGGGGGCCTGGCTGTGGCTGGCGACCCAGAACCTCGATGACTATCCGGACTGTGCCGAGAAAATGCTCAATATGGCGGAGTGGTGGGTGTGTCTGACGATGCCGCAGAAAGAGGTGGAGGCAATCGCCCGCTTTAAGACGCTCAGTGAGGAGCAGAAACAGGTGCTGCTGTCCGCAGCCAAACTCTCCGGCTGTTACACGGAAGGGGTGGTGCTGGCGCGGAAAGTGGAGGCGCTGTTCCGGGTGGTACAGCCGAGCTTATATCTGGCGCTGGGGATGACGGAAAAAGAGGAGAAGCAGCAACGGCGGGTGCTGATGGAGCAATACGGATGCAGTGAGCTGGAAGCGGCGTTCAGGGTGGCAGATGAACTTGACCGGAAACGGGGGTTACCGCCCCGGGTGCCGGGATGATGAAACGGGTGGAGCAGGGAGTGGGTAAACCGTGTTGCAGCACGGCTTACCCGGCCGCTTCATTGGGTATGTTAAAAAGAGGAAACATGACGTCATGAAAACGACGGGAGTTAAAGTAACGCTTTTGTCGCTGGTTGTCAGTTATTCCTGCGCTTTACAGGCCAAAAACGTGTCACTGGGGGACACGGCCGTGGCCACGGGGCAGCACAGTACGGCTGTCGGTGAGGGCAGTATGGCGCTGGGGAACAATATGACGGCGGAACAGGCGCAGGCGGCGATGAAAGCCCAGAATGCCCTGTTGCAGAACAGGGCGCAGGCGCATGAGCAGTACATGCAGACGCAGGCCCTGTTTGACAGTAAATCGCTGGCGAACAGCAATATTCTGGAGCGTCAGGAAGCGATGAAACCGTTGTTGCAGCAACAGGAGACCCTGGCGGGTCAGCGTACCGCGCAACAGCAGCAGGTGACACAGGCACAGCAGGTCGCTGACCGGATGGCACAGATTTATGAACGCAATCTGGGGGCGGTTTCACAGATTGTGGATGAGAATTTTGTGGCGTTGTGGCAGCAGGGGCAGGCTGACCGTCTGGCTCAGGAAGTGAAAAAACGGGTTGAGCAGGATACGTCGGTCAGTAATGACACGCAGTTTTATGTCAGTTATGTTAATGCCTATATTGAAGCGAAAACCAGAAGTGCTCTGGTTAATGAAACCATCAAAGAGAAAACCGGTTCTCAGATTACGACCAACTATCAGGGTGTGGCCCTGTCCCCGGTACTGAGTGCCGGCCACAGTGATAAAGCGATGCTGTGGTCGGATGCGGTCACGGACAGCGAGCAGAAGAAACAATTATCCCGTTTACACCTGAATACCGCGGCCCTGAAGGGCGTTGCCGGTTATCAGGAAGAGCTGGCCAAAATCGCCCTGATCACCTCTGCGGACGGGAAAAAGAATCTGTATCAGGCTTATCAGAAAAATGCCTGGCAGCAAATTGAGCAGGGGCTCACCGGGGTGACAGAGGCCGGGAAGCAGATCCTGTCAGAGCTGTATCTGGATAACATCGATGAAGGCACCTTTAATCAGATGGTCAGCGGTATTTTCACCCGCTATGAGAATCAGCTGAACTACCTGATCCAGCTGGATAAGGTCAACAGTTTATCGCCGGACAGCCCGGATTATGCCAAAGAGTTACAGCAACTGCTGGTACTGGAAAGCCGTCCCCGGGATAACACCGTCGGGCTGAATACCAACCCGGAGGCGCTGAAACAAAAAGTGGATCAGTACCTTCAGGACAATGCGCTCAGTCACACACAGGCCATGTCGTCACAGGCCACACAGCTGAAACAGCAGTTATCGGCGGAAAAAGCCGTCACCGATCAGGCACTGAAGCAGGCAGAAACGCAACTCTCCCGGCTGGAAAAGGATCTCTCCGCGCTGGATACAAAGTTGTCTGATTTGCGTCCGACGCAATCCGAGCTGGAAAACATCCGGGATCTGGAGAAGGTGAAAGCCGAACTGGCGCAGAAACAGGCGGAATATCAGGCGGCGGATAAAGCCCTGAATGAGGCGCAGAGTACGCTGAGTCAGGGTAAACAGGCTGTTGCGGTCGGGGATAAGAGTCTGGCGCTGGGCGAAAAATCCGTGGCACTGGGTGTGGATGCCCGGGCGCTGGCGAAAAACAGTGTGGCACTGGGGGACGGCAGCCTGGCTGACCGGGATAACAGCGTGTCCGTCGGCCGTGAAGGTCAGGAACGTTTTCTGACGCATGTGGCGGCCGGCATTGCAAAAACGGATGCGGTCAACAAAGGGCAACTGGATGAGGAGCGGGATGCGCGTATTGCCGGCGATAAGCAGACGCTGAAACAGGCCATGGACTACACCGATGTGAGCATTCAGTACAGTGAGGCGAAGATAAACAAGCGGATTACGGAAGAGCAGCAGGCCCGTATTGAGGGGGAGGAACAGACCCTGGCGGCCGCAAACCGCTATACCGATGAGACGTTCGGGCAGGTGACCCACACGGTGCTGGACAATGCCCGGCAGTATACCGACCAGCGTTTCAGTCAGCTGGACAATAAAATCAGTCAGGTGGAGAAACGGGCCAATGCGGGGATTGCCGGGGTGACCGCAATATCTTCCATTCCGTATGTGAACAGTGAGCGTTTTTCGTTCGGGATGGCGATGGGGCATTACCGTGATGCACAGGCGATAGCCACCGGGGTGCAGTATAAGCCGACGGCCAATACCAATGTGCGCCTGAATGCGTCATGGAATAACGGCGGCGATACCAGTATCGGCGCCGGGTTTGCGGTGGGCTGGTAACCGGTGAAAACCCGCCGGTCACCGGCGGGTTTTGATGCGCTTTTCTTCTCTCACCGTTCGTTTGTGAGGACTGACCGAATGAAAAAACGATTTTTATCTCTTTCCGGATTGCTGATGCTGTCGCTGTCATGCCTGCCGTTGACCGCCGGGGCGGCAGTGGTGCTGTATACCACGCAGGATGACGCTCTGCCGCAGACGGACATCCCGTTTGAGGTGGTGTATCTGGATGCGCCTGAACGCCTGCTGGATGAGGCCCTGCTTCAGCCGGGGACGGAACTGAGTGAAGCGGATGCCCCGCACATCACCGCCCTGTTACAAAGTCCGGCCTGGCAGGCCAGAGAAACGGCATTACGGCAGGCTTATCAGGGCGTGGTTCAGGCCTGGCAGCTGGGGGTGTCATCTCTGCCGGCGGTCGTCGTTGATGCGCAGTGGGTGGTTTACGGCACCACCGATATTGCACAGGCGGTGACGCAGATACAGCAGTACCGGGAACAACAGGAAGGAGGAGGTCAACCATGACCCGACAATCACATCGCCGGCGTCTGGCGGGGGCTTTGTTACTCGGTTGTTCACTGGTGCCGGTGGCGGAAGCCAGTCTGAGTACCGCCACTCTGGTCGCTTCTGCGGCCTCACCGTCGTGTATCAGCTGGCGTATCAGCGGGATTTGCTACTGGCTGAAGTGTGGCTGGGGCGGCTGCCGTATCCGGACATCTGTCCGGGTGTCACATTTTATTCCGCAGGCGGTGGTCTCGGCCTACCATGCCCCGGGTGAAAACCCGTGGCGGGAAATGTCACTGGTCAGCGGGGCGGCCGGCGGGATTGAAAATGCCGTGACCGGCGTGCTGAGCGGGGTATCTGCCGGGGGCGGAAACAGTGAACAGAAGTTTGAGGCAAAACGTAAAACCGCCCTGCACTTTTTTTATGCGGATGCTATCGGTCATCCGGCAACCACCCTTATCGGCGGCAGTATTCCGGGGTATTCCTGTGACAGCGCAGCCACACCGCTGTTTCCTTATTACCTGAGCACGCTCGACAGTGTGCCGTGGCGGCTCGGTGTGCCGGAAATGGCGTATCCGGAAGCGATAATTCCCGGGAAACGGGAAATCGGGGGGCAGAGCCGGGGCAACATGTGGGGAAATCTCTATCCGCGCAGCGGTTTTGTCAACCAGCAGGACGGGGATAAAGCGGCGGCTGTGGTGGCGCAGCGCGTGGCAGATATTATGACCCGCACCGGGCAGGCGCATACCTATGTGCCCCTGAAAGGCAACCGCCGGGATGGCTATTGGCCGCCGGACGCGGTGACGGAGAATACCGGGACAAAAAACCATAAATGGCAGCGCCTGTCGCCGGGGCTGAAAAACAGCTGTGCGGTGTTTCCGGATGAGGGCGGAGCACAGGCACAGGACGGTAATTATGCCTGGGCATTGTGGCAGCCGTACAGCTGCTGCAAGCGCATGGGGCAAAAATTTCTGTACAGCACAACGTTTTAAGCAGGGATTTTAAGATGATGAAAGCAAAACGACACACGTTTTTTCCGCCGGCGCTGACACTGATGGTGTTATGCAGTGTACCGGCATTTTCTGTCCGGGCCGGGCTGGATTTTTCTGCCGGTGCGAATGATATCGGCTACGGCGCAAATGTTTCCGGCGCGGTCTCCGACAAACTGTACTACAACCTGGGCGGCGGCACGGTGTTATCCCAGCCGCCGGGGCGCAGTAATCTGCAACGTCTGGGGATGAGCATGGGCTGGAACAGTGATCTGATGTGCGGCAATTTTGATATCAAAACCACGGTGGGCAACCAGCTGAACGGGGTGACGGCCGGCTTTAAGAATCTGATGAGTGAGGTGATCCAGAATGCCACCGGGGCGGTGGCCAGTCTGCCGGCGATGGCTATCCAGCGGGCGAATCCCGGCCTGTATGAAATGCTGACCAACGGGGTGTTGCAGGCTAATGTGGCGTTTGATAAGGCGCAGCTGAACTGTCAGAACATGGCTAAACGGATGATGGACTTTTCAGAAAATAATCAGTGGACGCAGGCGGCGATCCTCGAAGAAGCAAAGAATATCATCAATAACAGTGACGGGGATGCGGTAAAAACTGACCAGCAAATTCAGCAAAGCAGTGGCGATAAAGGGGTTGTATGGATAGGCGGGAAACAGCGCGGTGGGGTTGGTCAGCCTGCGATTCAGCCGGCGCAGGATTTTGCACAGGCCGGCTTTAATATCATGAACGGTCTGCCGGCAACCAGTACGGCCCCGGTGCCGGCCGGCCAGTGTAACGGAGCCGCTTGCAGGCGCTTTGCCAACAGTGAGGAAGCCGCTCAGGTGGTCACACAGGTGCTGGGCAGCAAATCGGTCCGCACCTGCACCAATCCGGCGGATTGTCAGAGCGGCGGTGAGGCGGAGCAACCGGGCAGTTCCCAGCCAGGAACCGGGCTGGCACCGGTGCTGGAGACCACCACCCGGGAAAATTTGGAACAGCTGCATAAACTGGTGAACAGCCGGGGCGCGGTCGGGGCGGCAGAGTTGGCGAAACTGAAAACCGGCAGCCTGACGGTCTCCCGGGGGGTGATTGAAGCGCTGCGCCGGGATCCGGATAAAACGGCATTAACACAGCGTCTGGCCGGTGAGCTGGCGATGGCGGACACGATGGAGCTGGCGCTGACGATGCGCCGGATGCTGATCACCGGCCAGGGGGAGCCGAATGCCGGTAATTTTCCGAAAGCCCAGGAGATCGGTAACCAGTCGGTTGACCAGCTGGATCGCGAAATCGGGATGCTGCAAACGGAAATGGAAGTGCGTAAATCCATTGCCAATAACGCGATGCTGACGGTGATTGAGCGTGATCAGCAACGGACACAGGCGAACCCTGCCACCCAGACCCCAGATAATACGGATGTGCGTGTACAGGGACTGGAGCAAAACAGTGACACCGGAGGACGTTAAATGACGAAAGGAAAAACCGGGCGCCGGTTATGGCCGGTGCTGAAAGTAACCGGGCTGACCCTGCTCAGTATGGTGGTGTTGCTGGCGGTGGCTCAGCTGGGGCTGAGTTATTACGGTGAGGCGGACAGTCTGCGCCGGGCGTTTTACCGTGCCCGCTGGTTCTGGCTGGTCTGGCGGTGTGTGTTGTACGGAGCCGTGGCGGTTGGATTATGGAAACTGTATCACCACCCGAAAGTCAGTGAGACGGCCCGGCGCAGTCTGAAGCGCAGCGGGCTGGCGATGGCCGCCTTTGTGGCGGTGAGTGAATGGTCAGTCTGGGCGGGAGGTGACGGCTTATGATGACAAACAGTTATCTCGAGTATTTTCTCACGCTGCTGGCCTGGGTGGTGAATAACGGATTGTGGTCGGTACTGACCAGCACCGGGCTGTTTGCGCTGCCGCTGGTCTTTAAAGTGCTGGGGATCTGGCTGAAAGTGCGGGAAGAGGGGGAGGATGAGGGTAACAAAGGTTCACTGGCAATTGTGCGTATCGAGAACGCGCTTTACGGCGCCTTTGTGGTGATCCTGTTTTGTTGTGTGCCGTTGATGGAGGTGAGTGTCAGTACCCTGCAATTTGATACCAGCCGGACCAAAACCTGCGGCACCTGGACCCCGGTGAAGCCGGCGGAATCCGGTTACAGCGGCGTGGTGTCGTCACTGGATAATCAGACAGCCAAAATCCCGCTGTGGTGGATGCTGGTACATAAGCTGTCGAAAGGGGTGACTCAGGCGGCGGTGGCCAGCATTCCGTGCCGGCCGGATTTGCGTCAGGTGCGTTTTGAGGTGCAGCACAGCAACATTAAAAATCCGGCGCTGGCTGCCGCACTTCAGGATTTTACGGATGACTGTTACTCACGTGCCCTGTATGACTGGAAAGCGAAAGATCAGGGAAAAACACAGGATGAAAAAACGTTACAGGATATCACCTGGATAGGCTCGGCCACCTTTATGAAAGGGGAATATCATCAGATCCAGTCACGGACACCGCGGGCGGGCTTTCCCTGGGATGCCGACCGGGATGACGGGTATGCGAATGTCAACGGCAACGGTTACCCGACCTGTTATCAGTGGTGGAATGATGCGAATGCAGGGTTACTGAAACTTGTCAAAGAGCAGACCGATGAAGGGATGTGGCTGCGTGCCCGGGCGGCGATGAAGCTGATTAATAAAAACTCGAAAGAGTTTGAGGAGGCCATCGTCCGCCGGCTGGTGAGTCCGGCGAATCTGGATGTCTCCGGCGGCCGGGTATACCGGGGATACGGGGGTAATGCGGATATGACGGTGATGAATGAGCTGGCCAGAATGGGAGGGGTAGCCGGGACTTCGCTGGCGTCACTGGGGGCATTCCCTGCCTTTGATACGATGCGACAGTCCTTACCGATGGTGCAGGGGCTGATGTTAATGGCGGTGTATATCATGATCCCGATGGTGCTGATGTTTTCGGCGTATGAATTTAAGACGGCGATAACGGTGACGTTTGTGATATTTGCGCTGAACTTTCTGACATTCTGGTGGGAGCTGGCACGCTGGATAGACAGCTGGATGATGGAGGCACTGTATAATTCCGATACGCACAGTCAGTGGAATATGAACGGGCTTCAGAACACGTCTGATGATGTCATTATGAACCTGGTAATGGGAACGATGTTTTTGGTGTTGCCGGCGTTGTGGTTGACAGCATTTGGTTGGGCTGGAGCTAAAGTTGGGTCCGAGCTAGGTAATATGACATCTAACGCGACTTCACCTGCGCATAGTGCGGGGGGGAAAGGAGGACAGTTAGCAGAACAAGCTATTTCTAAAAAAGTTAACTAATAATATTTTGAAGCCAGCTGCAAAATTTAGTTTTGTGGCTGGCTAATCTTCGTCAATATTTATTCCGTTCATATAATATCCAAAACCTTGGTTGCCATTTCTAAAGTCGTCACTATTGCCAACGAGATTGGATTGCCATTCATTATTGTTATCAGTGGATTGAATGTTATTTCCTGAAGAAATATCAATGTGTTCTATTACAGAAAATAAAATCACCAACGCTCCAAAGGTAAATAGGATGTACAAACTGAAATAAGCCAGTAACGCGATGACTGCGAGAGTTATAGATACCAGTGGAATATGCCCCAGCCAACCCGGCATATTTTTGCTTTTGGCGCTTGCCACACAGTTCTTATCGAAAGCCTTCAATTTTTTGATTAGCCATTTTGCTTTATAAGCTGCTTTTATGCCCCAGCGTTCTCCTCTGGAAGCGGCTGTTTTATCACTCATTTCCCCCTCCGGTAATCAGTGAGTCTGATTTATCTCATGCTTGTCGTCTATCGTTAATACAATTTTAGGTCGATTTTTAATCATTGTCTACATCTTGTGAGTTATGCACATATCCACGGTCACCAAGCCAGTGCAACCCGATGCCAACAAGCAATCGGGTAAACGGGAGCGTACAGGGCATCGGCCCTGATGGTGGCGGTGGGTATGTGTATAACTTTTTTGTTGCCTTCATATAAAAATCTTATTCTTTCATCTGGATGGATTTATTGAATTTGATTTTTTATGTCAGTTTAAGTAAGTTTTTAATATGTATCCGAGTCCTTGTATATAGGAGATGATAATATGAATTTTATTTTTTGGTTTGTGGTCTTAATAGGGGCGGGATATTTGTGGAGGAGGAGGGGGTGGTTCAGTAAAATAAGGAAGCAATACTCAAGGAGAAAAACAACATTAAATGGTAACAAAGGATGTTTATATAATAAAAAAAATGACAATGATGCTTTGGAAGGTAATGGGGATTGTAATAATTTTTATTCTGAGAATAAAGAAAGTTTCTTTTGGTTAATGATCGAGAGAGGTATTAAATTTTACAGAAAAGAATATTTGACTACGATTACTGAAAAAAATATCATGATAAGTTAGTGAGCTGGTTTGGTGAGAAATGTTATATACATTGTCAGGTTAGTTTAGGGAGTTTATTTATATTCCCAAAACAAAAAAATTTTACTGATGAAGAACAAAAACGTTTTTTTTCTGTTTGTAATAGAATGTCCTTGGATTTTATTTTAACATTTAAAACTAATATGCCCTTCTTACGTGTTTCTGTTGACTCTATGAAAAATAAACCGCCTGTTTGGGATGTTTATGATAAATCCAAATAAAAACATATCTGATTGTTGAGTTTTCGTGATTAAAGATGGCATTGATTATTAATACGATGAAGAACCAACAAGGGGATATTTAATAAAGAGAAAAAGGAGGATGTAAAATATTCTCCTTTTTCTTTATCGGGTATTGACGAAAAAAGAAAGTTTGATTAAATTTACCACGTTACACCGTTGCTTAATGCAACATTGCCAATGCTTCGGTTGTCTGAGAGAAGCGCCTACGGGTGACAACAATGCCAATCCGGCAATCTGAGAGGAACGCCTACGGGTGATTGCCACTGCCAATCCTCGGGTCATCTGAGACGAGGGCCTACGGGCGATGACAGAACTCCGTTCGTCCTTGAAATCGACGGAGGGTGATAACAGAATAGCGTTATCATCAGGATTAACTGCACTTCAGTGACCATGTCACAGCTATCCGGTCACCCGGATATCCACAAAAAAGCAGAGTATGCGATAACGTGTATCTGCCTCTTCTGATGTGTTCTGACGAATACGTCCTGCTTTCTGCAACCTTTGTATGCCCGGTATGACGCGTTTCCATTGCGCAGCTTTGGAAAGCGGCATCTTCGGAGCAATACATTGAGCAGCAGAATGATGGGCGTGCGTCACTTTCGTCAAGTGAAACGAAGACAAAGTGACGCACGCAAGTGCATACGCTCAGAACGCTTCAATACTGGTCTTACAGCAAAACTGACAATCTGACAGACATGTAATGCATTGCTCAGAACGGCTGAAAGTCTTTCAACGCTCAACGTTTATATGATGATAAAAACGTATAACATTATGAAAAAAGGAGAAAAAACGACACGATACCAAGGCGACGTCAGGAAACTGACGGACGGAGGTGCCCTGATAACGGGGGCCGGTCTGATGACCGCAAACAGTTCAGAGAACTGATTTGATACCTCTCAACAACTCAACCTTTTATCGCCCCGGTGCTCAGGTATCTGTCAGGTCGCAGGATGCGCAATATAAAACCGTCGCGCCGGGAAAAGGTAACCAGTTGAGAGCGAAAGAGGCGGAGAATCAGAGAATGTCCAGAAGAGCAAAAGCCCTGTCCCGTGAAATGCATATCCTTGCACGTCAGGCCGGAGGGAGCTTTAAAACCATTGCAGACCGGGTCAAAATTGCAGAACGGGTTGCGGCAGAGCTGGCCGGGTTGAATATTCAGATACGATCTGTTGAGCAACTGAAATCCCGCCATATTGAAATGTATATCCATGCCCGCAGAGAACAGAATATCAGTTTACGCAGCTGTCAAAACGAAATGTCGGCTATCCGGGCGATATTTCGTGTTGCCGGACGTCATAAACTGGCTGACCCTAAACATGAGCGCCTCAGTAATGAGGCGCTGGGGCTTTCAGGTGCCAGCAGGGCTGGCACCCGTACCGCGATATCGGACGAGCGCTTTCACGAAGCGCTCGCTCGGATTGAGCCTTATGATCAGGGGGTGGCATTAACTATGCAGTTATCCCGTAGTCTGGGATTGAGAAATGAAGAAGCCGTGCAGTCAGTAAAATCATTACGGACCTGGCAACAGGCGCTTAAAAACGGTAAAGATCGCGTTCATGTGGTTTTTGGGACAAAAGGAGGCAGACCCCGTGAAGCATTAGTGCCGGATAAAGCCCGTGTATTAACATTAATTAATAAAGCCATTGAATATGCGGATAAACATAACGGTTATTTAATTAATCGTCCGTCATTACATTCTGCCAAAGATCGTTATATTAATGTGATGCGACGGATAGGCGGATTTATTCACGAAGAATCAAATCATGGTTTACGGTATGCCTATGCTCAGGATGTTGAAAAATATTATCTCAGTCAGGGATTCAGTCAAAAGGAAGCCTATGCATTAACCTCCATGGATTTAGGGCATGGTGACGGTCGTGGCGATTATATTAAACGGGTTTATAGTCAGAAAGGAGATATTGAGGAATAAGATAAAAATGAAAGTCTGTTTAATTATTTTGTTTATTAATTTTGCTTTTTGTTTTCCGTTAATGGCGAAGACGTTATTTTTAGGTGATTCATTAACGGCTGTTTATGAAATGTCAGCAAAATATGTTTTGGATGAAAAAATAAAAACAGAATATGTTTCCGGTTCGGGGTTAATAAATAAAAGTAAAAAAGATTGGATCGCTTTCGTGAATAATTTCGATTTGCGGGAGTTTGATAATGTGATTATTAGTCTCGGAACAAATGATTTTGTTCAATATGGTTCGGATGAATGGCTGAAATATTACAGTCTGGTATTTCAATTCATTGCTGAAATTCAAAGTGAAAATCCGTTAGCGACAATTGTCTGGATATCTCCACCACATTTAAAAAATCCGGAACATGAACGTTATTTAATACATACCCGGCATATAATTAAACACAGTGCGATGTTATTAAATATTCATTATCTGGATATTAATCAGCCTCATATATTAGGAACGCAATGGCAATCTGTTATTCATAATGAAACTGTACGAACTGATGATGGAATACATATTACCCGTAAAGGGGGAGTACGGGTGATCAGAGAAGTGGTAAAAATCCTGAATGGGCAGGATTGACAAAGATAAAAAAACGGCTAAAAATGAATCTGCTTATCTCGTTGCGTAATGCAACTTGCCAATGCTTCGGTTGTCTGAGAGAAGCGCCTACGGGTGACAACAATGCCAATGTTCCGGCAATCTGAGAGGAACGCCTACGGGTGATTGCCACTGCCAATCCTCGGGTCATCTGAGACGGGAGCCTACGGGCGATGACAGAACTCCGTTCGTCCTTGAAATCGACGGAGGGTGATAACAGAATAGCGTTATCATCAGGATTATTTTTACGCAACGCTTCATATAACCTGCCCGCTGACGGGGAAATCACCCGTCATCAGGGAATTTCTCCGTTTTTTCAGGAGAAATTCAATGAAGGTATCTACATTTCCGGAATCGTCTTTTTTTGACGATCTGCACTCTCTCACGCAACTGCATCACCTCTCAGGTGAGCTCGACATGGTTCTTGCTTTTGTCCGTCTGGATATTGGCGAGCACCCGGACGAAGATAATTTTCCGCCAAACTTCTGGATAATCAGTGCCGTTGCAGAGCAACTGGGCGCGTTATCTGTGGAGGCTGATTTTACCCGTCCACATCTTGAGAAAATGGTCCGCGCTGTCTGGAAAGCGGCTGAGCAAACGCCTTATGCGTCTGACTTTCGCCGTATCTACAACGATGCGATCAAAAATGCACAGTTTGAAGATCCGGTTGAAGCGCTGATGTTTGGTGCTTAACGGCGGACATTCACTGATTTTATGACCCATACGGGAAAACATCCCGTGAGGGCTGTATTCCCTTATCTGAGGATAGCCCTTATGACTCTTTTTACATTGAATTATGGTGTTGCCCACGTAATGTCTGGTATTGCCAGTTATTTATTTCCGCATTCCCGTGTTTCTCAGCAACTGAAGGCCGTTGCTAATGATGCCCGGATGCTGAAAATCACCGCAGAAGAACTGGAGGTGATACGTTTGGACGAAAAACGGATGTATCAGAGCGGAGATTACAGAGAACTGCCGTTTATTGAGCTTGATTTGTATACAACGGCATTTCGTTTTGGCGCCCTGATTTACTATGGACTCGCAAACCGGTGCCCCCGCATTTTTGCTTCACCGGCTGACAGTCATCGCTGAGCGGCTCGATCCGGAAATCTGGAATGAAGCCTGGCGCTGGGGTTACCGCTGCTGCCTGCAACACGAAAATGAAAAGCATGTAACCGACTGATTTAACGGACTCACAGGTGTCAGTCAGCTACCCTGAAATGGGGCTGCTTCCATTTACTGATCAGGTTTGATAACCATGATTTATGGCATTACCCGCGGACTGTTCTTTGTGGCCGATCACGTCTGTCGCTATTCCCGGAGTTGGGAATGGCTGATGTGGCTGGTTGAGGAAGCCCGGACACTGCGAAATGTTGAGGCTGATTTGAAACTGGCTGAAAGGTATGCCGGTGAGCAAAACCGCCCTCATTCCATTTCGCTGATGAAGTGTACGCTTTATGATGCCGGATTTGCTTACGGCAGATTATTACTGTGGCGTGCGGATGGTCTGATGAGACCCTGGCCGGCATGTCTGCTTCGCTGTTTACCGGATATCGGTCAGCGGATTGATGCAGTGATCTGGCAGAAAGGCTGTGAAGCCGGCTTGGATGAGACCGTCAGTGAATGGATGGCAATGGAGATGGCTGATGAATACCTTGTCGGTATCGAACTGAGCGACTGATTTGCCGGCATTCATTCTTTTTTTACTTACCTACCCGACGGGGAAACTCCCCGTCAGGTGGACGTTTCTCCGTCTTTTTTTACCGGAGAAACACACATGTCTGTTTTACTGCCAGAAAACAAACCGTTTTCATTTCTGAGTCTGATCATGCAACGGCTGTACCGTTTTTATGACCGTATACCGTTTGTTTCGTCAGGGATACCCGGTGAATTACCGTGGATAAGTAACCGAACCGGCCGGCGCGCTTACCGTGCGACGGTGGTGAAAGTGAATCCCCGGCAGTTCAGGATCCGCATTACTGTACGTCTGGGCGCGCATTCGAAAGAATACCGCTTTCATTCGTTGATAACCTCGCTGGACAGCAGGACATTTTGTTCCATAAAAGCGGCCTCCCGTGCCGGATTTGCACTGACATACCAGCTGGCACAGGTGCGTTATGCCTGGTGTCGCTGATTTGTTGTACTGATAGCACCATTGACTTTTTGTTATGACCCCGCCCGGCGGATTGATTTCCGTCAGGAGATGAATCCGCCATTTTTTTAATCAGAATGAGGATTTATCACATGGGATATACACATTATTTTACACAAAAACAAAGCGTTGACCCCCTGATGTGGCAGAACTTCCGTGAACATCTGGACAAGCTCTATCACCACTATCTGGCCAATCCCATATCCGCAGAGCAGATTTGCGGCGGATACCCAGATAAACCTATTGTGTTGTGTGATGGCCTGGAGGAAAAACGGCTGAATGATGGCTCATTATTCACCGACGACGGTGAGGCGCTTTGTTTTAACGGTAATGCGGCTGATGACATGAATCATGAGACGTTTATTGTTCAGCGCGAAATCCCCGTAGAGGACTACTGGGATTTCTGCAAGACAGCATACAAACCCTATGACGTGTTTGTAGTCGCGGCATTACTGTTGTTGTACAACCTGTGCCCGGGATATTTTTCGGTCTCTTCTGACGGGGATATCCGGGACTGGCAGCCGGTGCTGGACTATGTCAGTCAGGTATTTCCTTATCTTATCCTGACGTTACCGGAAGGGATAGGTTTACCGGAGGCAGGATAATGGCCAGAGCCTGTACGATACGGGAACTGATAGCGGATTTATCCCGCTGCAATCCGGAGGCATTCGTCTTGTGTGAGATGTGGTTCCCCGATGATGTTACCTATGTTGATGAAACGGCTTGTCCGGCAGAGACACGGGCAACATTAACGCATGTTGCACATCATTTTGATGCGGAGCTGGGGATCAACTGGGACACGCTGGCGTGTGCGTTATCGTGTGTCAGAGATGCTGAGCAGAAGGGACTCGATATTTACTTTTATGCCAGTGAAAAGCGTGGTACAGACAAAAGCCGGATACCCGCCTCACGTTACGCAGAAGCGGACAGCGACGGCGATATTGAAGTCGGGTATTTCCGTAAGGTTAATGCGCTGTTTAAGTGGGTGCATGACCATATCGGGGCTTTTGAGAACTGTGAAAAGGTGCTGGTGACAGAGGCCCATCTGCGGGCTTTACAGCAGGACTTGCAGGCACTGACACCGGAAAACTGTCAGACACGGTTCCCGACCACTGAGGGCTTTTTCTTTGGTTCAACGGCTTATGATGAGGCGTACTGGGCTGATGTGGAAGGCGTCAGACGCTGGCTGTCAGAGATAACGGAGACGTTTGACTTTGACGCAGAGTCACTGTTTTTTGTGGCCTGGTGGTAATCAGGTAAGGTGTTTCCCCGGGAAGCACTGAACACATTTTAATCAGTGTTTCCACTGGAAACGCCGGTTGAAAATTAACCATATTGTTTTTTCACCTGATGGTGTATCTCACCGTCAGGACGGGATACACCTTTTTTATTGAGGGTATTCCGATGAAAAAATCTGACCGTAAACGCCGTCCGGCAGCGGATAAGCCGGTTCGCGATATTTATCAGGAAGTGACTGACCGTATTGTGGCCGCGCTGGAAAAAGGCACCCGTCCGTGGAAACGACCATGGCGGCCGTCGGAAGGGACAGGCACCGGTTTTCCGGTGAACGCCCTGACCGGTCATTCCTACCAGGGGATAAATGTGCTGCTGTTATGGTTGTCGGCGGCGGAGCAGGGCTTTGGTTACGATATCTGGCTGACTTACCGTCAGGCACAGCAACTGGGTGGCCATGTCCGTAAAGGCGAAATGGCGACGAATACTGTGATATTCAAACCGGTGAAGGTGCCGGCAAAAGACCGTCACGGTGAGCTGCTGCGGGATGAACACGGTGAGGTGGTGATGACGGAGGTGCCGATGATAAAGGCGAATCCGTTATTTAACATAGCCCAGTGTGATGACCTGCCGGCGCATTTTTACGAAAACCGGCGACTACCCGGAGAGGAGACAGCAGGGATAACCCTGCCGGCCACGCACCGGGTGCTGGATATCCTGAATGCCAGCGGCGTGAAGGTGACCAGTGCGGCGCAGAACCGGGCGTATTACAGTCCGTCACAGGACCGGATTGTGATGCCGCTGTCGTCACAGTTTGACCGGAATGCCGATTACCAGGCCACCTTACTGCATGAGTTGGTGCACAGTACCGGTCATCCGTCCAGGCTGGCCCGTGAAGGCATCACCTCATCGTCCCTGAAGTTTGGTGACCCGCTGTACAGTTTTGAGGAGCTGGTTGCGGAAATGGGCAGCGCTTTTCTTTGTGCGCAGTTAAGCGTCGAGGGAGAAGTGAACCATGAAAGCTATCTTGACAGCTGGCTGCGGGTACTGAAATCGGACAAAAAAGCGTTGTTCCGGGCCGCCGGGCAGGCCCGCCAGGCCTGTGAGTTTTTACTGAATGTGGCCGCATCCCGACAGGCCGCGTAGGAGACTGCGATGAACAAAATGACCATTATCCGCTTTCAGTTACTGGTACATCAGTTACTGCAAGTGCATTACGGCATTACGCTGAGTGATACCGGATTGTCCGATGATGCTGAGGTGTCCCGGATGATTGAACTCGGGATATCGCCGGTATCGGTGGTCAACCGTCTGGTGGATAAGTACCACCTGGATAAACTGAATGCATCCTGTTATCTGCCGGCATCCCCGTATGTCAGTGACAGCGATGCCTTACTTGCACAGGCTCAGCTGAGCGGTGCCATTAACCCGGATGTCATGCCGGATAATCCTTAACGATTAACGACTGACATCTTTCCCGTGAGGGCTTGTTCCTCACGGGATAAGCCCTCTTTTTTATTCTGAAAAGAGGACATCATCATGCCAAACTGGTGCTCGAACCGACTTGACATCACCTTACACAACGCGGCGGATATGCCGGCTCTTAAACACTGGATATATGCGGATGATGGGATACCCGCCTGGCAGACGGCGATAGCACAAAGTCTGCATTTGTTGCTGGCCGGCTGCGCGGGGATACTGAAACCGGTCAGACCGCTGTCTTTTCCGCCGTTACCGGAACTGACTTCATACGGTGCAACCGGGCCTGTTTCCCCGGGAAACACGGCTTTCACGCACTGGGTTGACCTGCTGATGACTGCACCGGATTTGACACCGTCATGTTGTCAGCAAATCCATCAGTGGTATCAGATGTGGTTATCTGAAGGCGGGGCGTACCATTCCTGGGACTCGCTGACGGCGACGCAGAAAGCGAGACTGTCCCCGTTGTTATCGGGAAGCAGTTTTGACTGGCTTAACCGGTTTACCGGAGAGGATGAGAGCCGGGTGGCGACAGCCTGGGAGGATATTCAGTACCTTCGCAGTACCGGAGAAGCCATACCGATGGATATGCGGACTCTGTTACCGACCAGCCTTGCGGCTGAATTACACGGTTTTAACGGCTGTTTATGGAAAACACCGGAGGTCATCTGGCGGCAGGCGCGCTGGCAGGCGTTTGCCCCCGGTAACAGTACATATCACCTTTATCAGTGCCGTTATGGTGTGAAATGGCCGAACGGCAGTGGTTTTCACTGTATTGATGGCGGGTATGCGACGGAGTTATCCGCAGAGTTTGATACTCCGTGGGGGCCGCCGTCAGCAGCGGTTTTGTGTGCTCTGTCTGCGCGTTTCCGCTGTCAGGTCCGTCATGTCTATGCCGAAGAAGGCTGTGGTTTCTGCGGATACAGCGAGTATGACCATGGCCGGTTAACCGACCATGAATCTGATGAGATTGAGTTCAGTGATGAAGAGAATGAGGACGGTTTCCAGGATGTGACGGGACCGGACTATATTCTTGATTCATTGCCACATTACGGAGGGTGAGGTTTCCGTACTGATTTAACTGACTGAAAACCCGGTAGTGATACCGGGTTTTTTTATTTTTTTCGGAAAACTAATTTCGGCTTTTGTTTTATTCCCGCATTGTTATCGTGATGCCGTCATTGAATGAGATGGGGGAGAGTGTGATGAGATGTGAATTTGGGCAGGGTGTGAGGGAGTGGGCTCAGGATTTTTGGAATGAAATTCTGTTTCCTTTTTTTGTCACAGCCGGACTTTTGTTGCCACTGATTCTGGTTGTGGGCGTTTTCCTGGTCTGGGATGAACAGCGCCAGGCTGAGTGGGGGCGTTATTACCTGACGGAATGTCAGTTGGTGGAAAGAAACAGAAATGCGGGCTTCTGGTCAGGTCGGGAAAATATTCTGCAATGCGGAATGACCCGGGAGCATGTGAATGCGGACGCGTATGAAAAGGCCATCCGTGCCTGGCAGCAGAAACAGACAGAGACAGAATAATAAAACATTATTCATGTAATCTTCTGTTTTGTTGCCGGAATTATTTTTGTGGATGAGTTAACGTAATGAAAATAAGGTGCATTTATTATTTATTCTTATCCTGATATTAAAATAATTTATGTTTTATTTAATGTTGCGTTGTTGTTTTTACCGAATTAAAGAGGCAGTAACACCGATGTTACCGTGGTTTCGTAAATCGCTTTCCCGGAAAGCGGAAGAGAAAACATTGCGTGTTTCCCCGGGAAACACGCAGGAAAGGCCATTATTTATCCGTGACAGTGACGGCTTTTATTTACCGCAGGCAGCTGACGTATTGCTGACCACACCGCAGCGGCAAAACTGGTTACAGCAAATCAGCCGGGTGGTAGCGTTACCGGATAACCAGTACCGGGCACTTTGCCTGTCTCCTTTGCAGATGCTGGCAGAACGACTTCAGTGTGTGCCGGCATCAAAAACCGGGAAATATGCCGGCGAAGGGGGATTGCTGGATTTAACGCTGAATACGACAGCCTGGTGTATGCGGATGTCCCAGAAAGAGATGCTGCCCCGCGGGCTTCCGTCGGAAGAGCAGAGCCGTCAGTTCAGCGCCTGGAATGTGTGTGTTTTTTATACCGGACTGTTTTACTGGTTACCGTTAACGGCACAGTTTGAGGGACAACTGAACAGCCTGTCGGCGTGGCAGCCGGGGATGAGTGCGCCCACCGTACCGTATCGTTTTCGCTTTCATGAGCCGGTGCCGGATATGACGCATTTTCGCCGGACGACGGGGGCCATGATGGCTTTCCGGCTATTACCGGAGAAGGTAATCCACTGGTTGTCGGGTACACCAAAGGCGCTTCAGGCGTTGTCTGACGTGGTGACCGAGCCGGTAAACGGTGATAATGATTTACAGCGTGTGCTGAATGAGGCTCTGGCTGCGTTCCCCGCCGGTGCATTGCCGGCATTTTCTTCCGTTGTTTCTATGTCAGCGCCTGATGCTTCGTCTTCAGTGCTATCAGGGCAGCCGGAGAATGATATCGCGTCATTGGCGCCTGCTGAATTGGCGCAAAAGCCACAACCTGAAACTCCGTCTGTAACATCTGTATTGCCTCCGGAGTCTGTTACTTCAGAAAAAACAGAGAACGGAATTCACTGCGATATACCGCTAATGGTAGTTGCAGAAGCAGAAGGTGCGGTTGTCCATGGGGCACTTGATTCTGCTGATGAAAAAACTGTCTCAGATATGTCTCCTCCGTTATCTGAGGATATGAAATATGCACTTGAATTATCAGGTTTAATGCCGGAAATCTTATCTGATACTCAGACGGGCAATCGTGATGAGAAGGATGAACAGCGCGAAAACTGTCTGAGTATAAAAAATGAAGGAGAGGCTTTCTGGGCGTGGTTTAAGTCCGGATTATTGGGCGGAAAACTGGCAATAAATACGCCGGATGCGAAGGTTCACTGTGTCATGGAGTATTTGTTTTGCCAGAGTCCGGCTGTTTTTTATCAGTACATACAGGAGGCGGGTAAAAATCCGGATGATATCGGCCATATTATTTCTTCTTTTGAATCCCTTAAATTGCACCGGATTATTCGTCATGATACCCGACAAACAGGGCATTTCAGGGCTCGAATTTATGGTGAAAAACTGAATCCGCTGAGTGATAACAAAACATTAATTACGTTATCCCATAAAAAAATCAATGGTTACATGATTAAAGGACGTCAGATTTTTGGCATGAATATGCCGGAGGAATCATTGTTTATTCGTATTGTCGGAAGTTAAAAGCAGGAGGTGTTTATGAAAGATAATCACAGTTCTGATGAACATCAGCAGAAAGTGGATGTATGGGAGCAAATGCTGAGTAATTACTTTTACAATAAAGTATTACGGCCGGATACGGAGAAAACATACCGTAAGATGGTACGTCTTTTTCTGCGTTATTGCGGAGTTTGTGAAAATGCGTTACCGCTACCGGATGAAGTGACACATGAGCATGTGCTGAGATGGCGAAGAAATGAGCTGAATATTCAGAAAGTCCGGGAACGGACATGGAACACAAAAACCAGGCATATGCAGTCTCTGTATAATTATTGGATCAAAAAAGGGATTGTTTCACTTAAAGAAAACCCGTTCTCAGAAACACAAATTGAACCGGGTGAAAAACAGAAAAAAGTCTATACACAATCACAACTGAGAACGATTTATCGTATTCTGGAACAATTTCAGCAACAGGAAAATATGCTGCCACCTGATCAGGCTCACTTTCAGGCATGTGCGGTTTATCCCACTCGATTCTGGTTTGCTGTGCTGGAAACGCTGAGGCTGACGGCTATTCGTTTTAACCAGCTGATTAACCTGCATATTGGCGATCTGGATTTTGAGGAGTGTACGATCACATTGCGCAGTGAAAGCAGTAAAAATCACCGGGAATATCAGATTGCTTTTGTTCAGCCACTACGTTGTTTACTGGCGCCCTTGGTTGAGGAAATGCGTTGTCACGGGGCGGATAAAAACGATATTTTGTTTGATGTTCATCGTCTTTATCATAAACGACTATCCCGCTCTGAAACTCCACTCAGTCAGACGATACGTTCTTTTTTCCGTCGTTTATCAAAGGAATGTGGATTTCATGTCAGTCCCCATCGTTTCAGACATACACTGGCGACGACATTAATGAAACATCCTGAACGTAATATGCAATTGACGAAACAGATGTTAGGACACCGTAGTCTCTCTTCAACTATGGAATATATTGCTCTGGATGCATACAGTACAGTCAGGATCTTGGAGAATGAGTTAGGTGAGTTTTTAACAATGGGATTAGGTGGTGAACTTACAAGGCTAGCATCAAAAAGACAGAGGATGTGATATAAATAAAAAATATTTACACAAAGTTGACTATTTTATCAACTTTGTGTATAAGCTGGATTTGATTGAGAAGGGTGTTCTAGGAAAACACCCTTACTTGATAAATCATTGTCAACCACGTGAGAAGTCATGAACGTGATTACAACTGAAATTCAAGTTTTAACCGAGCGTTGGAGATCTCACTTCCAGCGACCGTGCTAGGGAAACGGTTACACCATTTCCGAAAGGAAAGATGGTGCCCGGACTCGGAATCGAACCAAGGACACGGGGATTTTCAATCCCCTGCTCTACCGACTGAGCTATCCGGGCAACGAGGCGCATTAAACCGTATTCAGCGTGATGCGTCAACGTCTTTTTAATAAAAAATGCAAAAATAAGTTTGTTTGCTCTCTTTTTATTCTATTTGAGTCTGATTTTTCAGCATAAGCGATTTTCTAATAAAAAATGCTTAAATAACAATCAGTAAAGATAGTCCATTTTTATCTTTTAAAGAGATATTTTTCCTTTGCTTATCACTTAACCGCTTTGCTCTTCCTCTCATCGAGAGTAATGGAATAAGAGAACGAAATGAGCAATTACTCTAATTGCAATATTGATATGCAATCAGCTTAGCGCACCATTTTTACGACATTGGGCGATTTTAAGAATATCTTGAGCTAATAGTTTTGCTGTCGTGATATCGTCAGCACGACGATTGACCATTAAGCGACTTAAACAGCCTTCTAAGATGAGTTCCATTTGTTTAGCAACTAACTCACTATCTTCAAGATCAAGCTTGCGTAGTAGCATTCTAGAGTATTCAAATGAGCTTTGCTTTTGGCGCTGGCTTAACTGATGGATTTGTGAATGCTCATCAGGATAAGCACTACAAGCAGCAACAAACAAACAGCCTGGGAAACGATTTTTTTCTAAGCGCATAGCCAGCTGATCGTAACGTGCTAGTAATTTTTGCTCTGTGGTCAGCGTATCATCTAACATCACTTGGCGTTGCCAAATATCAATTTGCTGTCCATGATGGCGCAGACAATCAAAAATTAACGCGTCTTTATCAGGCCAAAAAGGTTGGAGTTCAGATTCAGTAATATCAAATCCCTGCAATAACTCAGGCAACGTAGCGGCAAGCCCATGTTGCTCTAATTGGATAAGTACGTGGTCTAATAATGCTTCACGTTGCACGGAAATCTCCTTAAATCATAGTGTCGCAAGAGCACCATAATTAACAGATTTTAATCAGAAATGAAAGTAACAGCCGCGAGTGGGGTAGTGTCAAAATGAAATCCCCTCATCCATTTGGGTGAGGGGACTTATTTTTATATCTAGTTAAAAAGTAAAGCTTTTTGCAATGTCTTTTTAAATATTGGTTTTAAACTACAAAATCATACCGCCGAAGAGGAAACCAAATCCGACCGCTAATATCACACCGATAGTACCAGGGATAAAGAATGGATGGTTAAAGACTAATTTACCAATACGAGTTGTACCAGTGTCATCCATTTGAACGGCAGCAACCAGTGTTGGGTAAGTTGGTAGAATAAATAGACCAGAAACTGCTGAGAATGATGCAATCGCTGTTAATGGAGAAACACCTAAAGCTAAAGCCATTGGCATTAACGCTTTTGCTGTTGCCGCTTGTGAATATAATAAGGCAGAGCAGAAGAAGAAAATAACCGCTAATAACCAAGGATGACCTGTGATTAAATCACCGGCAGTCAGTTTGATCCAATCGATATTACTTGAAACGAAAGTATCACCTAACCAAGCAACACCCAGAATACAAATACATGCACTCATACCTGCTTTAAATGTACTTGAGTTTAAGATGTTATCTGTTTTAACTTTACAGAAAACAGTAATAAGTGTTGCCACACTCAGCATAATGATAAGGATAGCGTTAGTGGTGTTCATTAACGGCTCTTTTACAATGCCTAAACTTGGGCTATTGATAATGGCATAAGTGACCACACAAATAACACCAAGTAAGAATAGCATTACAGAAGATTTAGCACCCGGTAATGTTTCTCTACGCTCTTTACTATTACGTAATTCAACTAGACCTTGCTCTAAACGTTGACGATAAATCGCATCATCAGACAGTTTTGAGTTAAATACCCAAGAGATGATGAATGACATCAGAATAATAGCAAGGAAGGTCGCTGGTAATAAAATAGATAACAGAGTGATATAACTTACTGTATTACCTTCACCGACCATTGCAGGGTTTTCCATGACTGATGCCATATAAACAACCGCAGCAGAAATAGGTGATGCTGTAATACCAATTTGCGCAGCAACCACACCTGTTGATAATGGGCGACAAGGTTTGATGCCTTGCTCTTTAGCAACTTCAGCAATAACGGGTAATGTAGCTAAAGAGATATTACCTGTACCTGCAAAGAGAGTTAATAAATAAGTCACAATTGGCGCAAGTATTGTGATGTATTTAGGATTACGTCTTAATAGTTTTTCTGTTTGATCAACTAAATAATCTAAACCACCAGCAACCTGCATCGCAGAGATTGCGGCAATAACAGCCATAATGATGGAGATCACATCAAAAGGGATTGTACCTGGTTTAACACCGATAGCGGCTAATACTAACACCCCTAAACCACCGGCAAACCCGATACCAATTCCTCCTAGTCTCGCACCGAGGAAAATGGCCAGCAGAACGATAATCAATTCTACGGCTAACATAGCGTTTACTCCTTGAGATAATTAAAAAAATGAGAAAGATAAGTTAAATTTTTGTTTTTACAATCAAGTAAAAAGGCACGTCTCTTAAAGAGTCCGTGCCTTGTATTTTTAAGAGCTCATTCTTATGTTTAACATGATTATGTTATGAAACATAAATATTAATCATCGAAGCGTTTTGCTTTGTAAGCCGGGTGTTTTAGGTTCTCAACAGAGAAGATATCATCCAGTTGTTCTTCAGTTAATAAGCCACGTTCTAATACAACTTCACGTACGCTCTTACCTGTTTCTGCACAAATTTTACCAACGATGTCGCCGTTGTGGTGACCGATGAATGGGTTTAGATAAGTTACGATACCGATTGAGCTAAATACGAAGTGTTCACAGATTTCTTTATTAGCAGTGATACCATCAACACATTTTTCAACTAAGTTACGGCAAGCGTTGCTTAATAGAGAAATTGATTCAAACATTGCTTGACCAATAGCCGGTTCCATTACGTTTAATTGTAATTGACCTGCTTCAGCTGCCATGGTGACGCAAGTATCATTACCGATAACTTTAAAGCAAGCTTGGTTCACAACTTCTGGGATAACTGGGTTTACTTTAGCTGGCATGATTGAAGAGCCTGCTTGTAATTCTGGCAGGTTAATTTCTTTCAGGCCGGCACGAGGACCAGAAGAAAGTAAACGTAAGTCATTACAGATCTTAGACATTTTCACTGCTAGACGTTTTAATGCAGCGTGAACCATTACGTAAGCACCACAGTCAGAGGTTGCTTCGATTAAGTCTTCAGCTGGAACGCAAGGTAAACCAGTTACTTCTGCTAATTTTTCAACAGCTAATTTTTGGTAGCCAGGTGCAGTATTTAAACCAGTACCGATAGCAGTTGCACCTAAGTTCATTTCTAACAGTAATTCAGCAGTACGTTTTAGGTTTTTGATTTCTTCTTTCATTAATACTGAGAAAGCGTGGAATTCTTGGCCTAAAGTCATTGGTACAGCATCTTGTAATTGAGTACGACCCATTTTCAGGATGTCTTCAAATTCAGTTGCTTTTCTATCAAAACCTGCTTTCAGTAGCTCAATAGACTCAGTTAATTTAATAACAGAGTTATAAACTGCGATACGGAAACCACAAGGATAAGCGTCGTTTGTTGATTGGCTCTTATTCACGTGATCGTTAGGGTTCAGATATTGATATTCACCTTTTTGATGACCCATTAATTCCAAACCGATGTTTGCGATAACTTCGTTAGTATTCATGTTTAATGAAGTACCAGCACCACCTTGGAATACATCAACTGGGAATTGATCCATGTGTTTGCCTGTTTCTAAAACAACATCACAGGCTTTGATAATCGTATCAGCGATTTCGCGAGGAATAGTGTGAAGCTCTTTGTTTGCTAATGCAGCGGCTTTTTTCACCATGACCATACCGCGGATGAATTCTGGAACATCATTGATTGTACGATCACTGATGTAGAAGTTTTCAATTGCACGTAAAGTGTGGACGCCGTAGTAAGCATCAGCAGGAACTTCTCTTTTACCTAACAGGTCTTCTTCGATACGAGTTTTATTTGACATGAGAACCTTCTTATTAAAATTTTAACTGTCTAGTTATGCGCTTGTTAATAAAATATATCGTTAACGGTTAATAATGTAATATAACTTACCGTTTTGCTTGGTACTGACACGATCATATTCGGGTTGTAAGCAAATACCTTTAAGCTGGATCACTTTATAAGTAAATAACGCTGAATTATTTTCTTTTTGTGATCTATCTCATGGATTTTACAGTTCTACTTCTCTTTTTATGCTCCCTTGAAAAGGAGGATTAGGCTCCCCATTATTATGTAGATAAACTAAGAAAAAGCGAGTGTATAAGCTGTTAGCTTAGAGGTGGTTCACACTCCTTTCTATTAATAATATGAATCTTTTTTATAAAAGGAGAACCAAGTGCGTTGGCTCCCATTAATTGTTATCTGCCTTCTTATTTATATAGAAGCTGTGATTTTTGTGCATGTTGCCTCTTCAATTGGCGTTCTTACAACCCTATTCCTAGTGGTACTGACTTCTTGTGTCGGGATCTCTTTGGTCAAAAATCAAGGTGTGAAAAATATTGCTTCAATGCAACAAAAATTAGCCATGGGAGAAGTGCCTGCGGCTGAAATGGTGAAAAGCGTTTCGTTGGTGTTGGCAGGGATTTTATTATTGATCCCTGGCTTCTTTACTGATTTCCTCGGCTTACTTTTATTGTTACCCCCATTACAAGCGCTATTGGTAACAAAACTGATTACGCGTATCAAAATTTATACCCCCGGACAGGGTGGAAATGGCTTTTCTTCCCATCAAGGTGGGAGTACTTTTGAAGGTGAATATCAACGTAAAGAAGATTCACCTAGTAAGCAACTGAATAATAAGGATGAACATCAGGATAATGACCATTTTTCTGATAAAAAATAATTAACTATAAGCATAATCATCTAAAAAGGGGATTTTTTGAAAAAAAACACTTTTCTCCCCCTTGAAGTTTTATTGGATGCCCCCACTTGTATCGTCATGGTACTGGTTCATCTTAGGCACTGGTATCAACCTTAATCCTGATATGGACTTTTTTATAGGAGATCTATTAATGAAGATTCGTCCATTACATGACCGTGTTATTGTTAAACGTAAAGAAGTCGAAGCTAAATCAGCAGGTGGTATCGTACTGACTGGCTCTGCAGCGGGTAAATCAACTCGTGGCGAAATCTTAGCAGTTGGTAACGGCCGTATTATGGAAAACGGTGAAGTCAAACCACTCGATGTTAAAGTTGGCGATATCGTAATTTTTAACGATGGTTATGGTGTTAAATCAGAAAAAATTGATAACGAAGACGTGCTTATCATGTCTGAAAGCGACATTTTAGCAATTGTAGAAGCATAATTTTTCTCTTTTAAGATCTTCTTAAACTGAACGAATTCAAAGGAAATATACGATGGCAGCTAAAGACGTCAAATTCGGTATAGACGCTCGTAATAAAATGTTACGTGGTGTTAATGTTCTTGCAGATGCAGTTAAAGTAACTTTAGGCCCTAAAGGTCGTAACGTTGTTTTAGATAAATCTTTCGGTGCACCTGTTATCACTAAAGACGGTGTTTCTGTTGCCCGTGAAATCGAATTAGAAGATAAATTCGAGAATATGGGTGCTCAGATGGTGAAAGAAGTTGCTTCTAAAGCTAATGATGCGGCAGGTGACGGTACTACAACTGCAACAGTGTTAGCACAAGCAATTATCGCCGAAGGCTTAAAAGCAGTTGCCGCTGGCATGAACCCTATGGATCTGAAACGCGGTATCGATAAAGCCGTTGTGGGCGCAGTAGAAGAACTGAAAAAACTGTCTGTTCCATGTTCAGATACTAAAGCTATTGCTCAAGTAGGTACTATTTCTGCTAACTCTGATGAAACCGTTGGTACTCTGATTGCTCAAGCAATGGAAAAAGTGGGTAAAGAAGGTGTCATCACTGTAGAAGAAGGTACTGGCTTAGAAGATGAGCTGGATGTTGTTGAAGGTATGCAGTTTGACCGCGGTTACCTGTCTCCTTACTTCATCAACAAACCAGAAACAGGTACAGCTGAGTTAGAAAATCCATTCATCCTATTAGTTGATAAAAAAGTCTCTAATATCCGTGAATTACTTCCTGTTTTAGAAGGTGTTGCTAAAGCAAACAAACCTCTGCTGATCATTGCAGAAGATGTTGAAGGTGAAGCACTGGCAACATTAGTCGTCAACAACATGCGTGGTATCGTGAAAGTTGCTGCGGTTAAAGCACCAGGTTTTGGTGATCGCCGTAAAGCAATGTTACAAGATATCGCTATTCTAACTAATGGTACTGTGATTTCTGAAGAAATCGGTATGGAGTTAGAAAAAGCAACGCTGGAAGATTTAGGCCAAGCGAAACGTGTTGTTATCAACAAAGATACGACAACCATCATTGATGGTCTGGGTGAACAAGAGGCTATCAGTGGCCGTGTTGCTCAAATCCGTCAACAAATCGAAGATGCAACTTCAGATTACGATCGTGAAAAACTGCAAGAGCGTGTGGCTAAATTAGCTGGCGGTGTTGCGGTAATTAAAGTTGGTGCAGCAACTGAAGTTGAAATGAAAGAAAAACGTGCTCGTGTTGATGATGCTCTGCATGCAACTCGCGCAGCAGTTGAAGAAGGCGTTGTTGCTGGTGGTGGTACTGCACTTGTTCGCGTTGCTAATGCGCTGCGTGAAATGACAGGTGATAACGAAGAACAAACAGTTGGTATCCGTGTTGCACTACGTGCAATGGAAGCGCCAATGCGTCAAATCGTTGCTAACGCAGGTGAAGAGCCTTCTGTGGTAGTTAACGATGTGAAAGCAGGCCAAGGTAACTACGGTTATAACGCTGCAACAGAAGCTTATGGCGATATGATTGAAATGGGTATCTTAGATCCAACTAAAGTGACTCGTTCTGCTCTGCAATTCGCAGCTTCTATCGCAGGTCTGATGATCACCACTGAAGCTATGGTGACAGATTTACCTAAAGACGAAAAAATGGATTTAGGTGCTGCTGGTGGAATGGGCGGCATGGGTGGAATGGGCGGCATGATGTAATTCATCAGCTAGCTGTTTTACACCAAAAACCCGAGCTTAGGCTCGGGTTTTTTTACATAATAAGTCGTTCTGGCTGTTTATATCATTTTTATTGTCTTTAACAGAAACCGAAGATATTACCTAGCAGCCATATAAGAAGTAATATGGTAACAATACTAGCAATGCTTGTTGCAACATACATTAAAAGAGAAATAGACAGGATACTTCCATTAAGTGCTAAGGCTATTCGACAAGAGTATTTATTTTCATGTCGAATAAATGAAATTGCAGTAAAAATAATCCCTAATACACTCAGAACTACACCAATTTGTTTGATTTGTTCCATCCGCTTTAACAATTGTTGCCTCTGTTCTGCCTCGATATCTATAGCAGCAGCTTGATAAGTTTTCCCTTTTATCGCATCAACGACTGATTTTTTTAAGCTACTCACTTTTTCATGGACGATTTGTTCTAGTTTGGGGCTCATTTGAACATATTCGCGCTCCAAACTTTGATTAATCAAAATAGTAAAAATACTCAGTACACCAACGATGATAGCAATAATGTTAAATTTATTATTGAGCCAGTACATAATGATTTAATGTTCCCTATTATTTAAGTATCAAAAAATAATTTCTATCAATGGCCTATTGCCTGATTATGCTATTAAAGCAGAGGATTAGGCTAAGAACGACGACCAAATAATGTGCCCAGTCTCGCACTGTGGTGTCTGAAAAGCACACAATATGTTTTAAAAGCCGCAAAGCGGTGTAAAATAAATAGATATTGCTTTGTCTATCTTAAAGCTAAATCATTAAATCAAAATAAGTAACAAGTGGAAATAACCTCTTAAGACTATAGGCTAATGTAAGATAGTGATGATTTATTTTTGCGCTTAAGAGGAGTGACAGGGTATATTGTTGTCATGACTAAACGGACACTCAAAGAAATGAGGGGATCATGCGAATTAAATTGTTATTGGGAGCCACTGCAGCGTTGTTGTTAGCAGGCTGTTCTGCAACAAATACATTGACCAGTGCAGGTTCACAGGTACAAATTACTGATACGCAACCAGGCAGCGAGTGCCAGTTATTAGGCACAGTAACCGGCGTTCAGAATAATTGGTTATCAGGCTCTCGTACTGAAAGCCAATCACTACGCGGTGCTGCTAATGATTTACGCAACAAAGCAGCCGCTATGGGTGGTAATGTTATTTTTAATGTTGGTACAGGTGCAGGTAGCATTGTCGATAGCTTTGCGCCACTAGATAGCAAAATGAGTGGACAAGTTTATAAATGTCAGTAACAAACAATGGTTGTGTACATTGATAAGCTAGCTCGTGACTAACATATCTGGCCCTAATGTCTATCAGGGTCAGATTGTTTTTTATCAAAATCAGTAAACTAATCGTTTCTAAATTCGACTGAGGGCTGTTTTAATCGCCTCGTCACCATCTAATATAGGAATGCATTTTTTAAATGTATTCGGCTTATCTAATATCTCTGCTAATGTTGCCGCGACATTATCAATAGTGATTTCACCTTTTGTAGCATTATCTTCCAATTTGGTCGTAATTTTATATGTGCCTTGTTTTTCAGTTAAATAGCCTGCTTGAACAAGGGTGAAATCTAACTGGGTACGATCCCGTAAGTAGAGGTCGGCAAAATATTTAGCAGTAAAATAATCAATTAATTCAGTCCATTTATCAGGTGATAATGAATTAATCGCACTGAGCATAATATATCTTTTTATTCCTTTTTTTTCTGCTGCTTGCATCGTTTTAACAGCACCATGTAAATCAACTTGTAATAAATCCTTTCCTCGGGAGCCTGTCGTAAAATAGATAGCCTCTAAATTGTCTGGCAATAAATCGGTGATGGATGATAACGGCTTTGTTATGTCCAATTCAATTTCATGGTACTGTGAGGGATGATGTACTGATGTGTCGGATAATTTTCGGGTTGTACCTATGACATGATGACCTTTAGCAAGTAATATTTCGATTAAACGCTGACCTACTCGACCTTTAGCGCCAATGACGAGAATATTCATATTTCCTCCATTAAAATCTCAATTTCGTGTTTGAAGCTCCTCTTTACACTGAACTTAATTTTAAAACTTATTTTTTAATCAGGTAAATTATGTACCGTAAAAACTATCATTTAATGATTATTACTATAAGCGTAGTAGGATTTTTTTAGAGCCAAATGCAAATAATACAATAAATTAAAAAATAAAATATCCAATTCTACTAGGATAGATAATTATATGACTAATAGATAGTTTTAATAAGTGATAGTATTTAATTTATATTAAATGAGAAGCACATATTAATATTTTCATACTGATACTATCATGATGTTCTATCATATTTACTATAATAAAAATACTTATATATCAATGTGTATAGATGCTGATTATTTTTTTATTGTAATTTTAATGGATAAAATTAAAAATATATCATAATTAGATTATCTATATAAGATATTTTATATAAGCGTCATAAAAGTAAATTAATAAATTATAAGAAATAACAAAATATGACTATTTAAATTAGAGTGGTTTGGTTTTTATTATTTATTTATAATCAACAAAAGATAATCTAATTAATATTTATCAGAAGGTTATTTTAATAAAAAAACAAAATTAAAATCATAACCATTTGTTTTTAAAGGTTGTTTTTTTATTTTATCGTATGTATATAATGTAAATTTATATATAAGTAAATGTAATTTTTTCTATTGTGGTTGCTTTACTTTCCCCAACTCAGAGAATATACTGATTTAAGAATTAATATTTCTCATTAAATTTTTAACTTGGCTTAAAATAATATTTTAATATGGTGAGATTTAATTATGTGATTTAAATAACTCCGCTGTTTTTTCAAAAAATATATTATGCTTACTTTATACAGTGAGTGAGTATATATATATTTGATGTTTCTGTGATTTCAATGTTTATTTTTGTCATTTTTCTGATGAGCTAAAAATAAATACTGAGAAATGCAACATTATATGATGTTATTTTTGATGTAAAGTTAGTTTTATTAATGGGTTATAAACAATCGTTGTAAGGATCAATATCATTTATATAGTAAGGATCACATGTTGGCTTAGTACAATACGTTGGGTCTAAATTATTACGATATTGATAATTTTTAGATTATTTTATAAGAGAAGTTAATATGAAATTCAATAAATTAGGCGTAATGGTTGCTGGTGCACTTCTTATGGGTTCTTTATCAACTCAAGTTATGGCCGCTAAAAACGCAGACGTTACATTTTCTGCACGTTTAGTTGCAGCAACTTGTGATATCAGCGCAAGCCAAGATCGTGTTGATTTAGGTACTTATGCAACTACTGATATTCAAAATATTAACCAAGCTGTATCTGAAAAAGATTTCAACTTAGTGTTAAACAACTGTACTAAGATTGGTAAACCAGCTGAAGGTGAAGATCCTGCTGTAACTGTATCTAATATTGAATTATTAGCAAGCGGTAATGGCCTAGTTGGTAATGAGCAATTATTTGCTAGCGCTGGTGCAACTCAAGCTGGTATCAAGTTAACTGCAATGAACTCTGTAGTACTGAAACCAAATGAGTCAACAGAACTGCAAAACTTAAAAGCAGAAGGTGAAGGTAACCTGATTATTCCTATGAAAGCAGGTTTATTTGCTACAGAAACTGGTGACTCACTGAAAGCACAAGATATTAATGTTCCAGTAACCTTTAGTGTTGCTTATAACTAATATTAGTATGTTATGGGAAAGGAATTTATTCCTTTTCCATAATTTTGTTTTACTACCAATAGTAAAGTTGCAGTGCAATAAGGTGATAGGCAGATGGTAAACAAAATACGCTTTTTTCAATATATTTCGTTGTGTGTTTTAGGAGTATTATTTTTATCATTTCAGGTTCAAGCCGGTGTCGGTTTAAGCCAGACTCGTATTATTATTAATGGGGATACTAATACAGCCTCTATTAGCGCTAGAAATAATAATGCACAACCTTATTTAGTCTCTAACTTTATAACCGAAAAACTGGATACCTCATCACCACCTTTGAGTGGTATGTTTGTTATTACTCCAAACATTTTCAGGTTAGCTCCGGAAAGTGAAAATACAATAAAAATTCAAATAATACCAACAAATCTTCCTAAAGATAGAGAATCACTTTATTACTTCCACTCGCGAAATATTCCATCAACAAATAAAAATGAAGATGGGATAAAAATAGCGATGGAAAATATTATCAAGGTATTTTATCGCCCTATTAATTTAGCGATAAACCCAAAAGAAGCCGGTGATAAATTAGTTGTAAAAGCAACGCCTAATGGGATCAGTATTGAGAACCCTACGCCTTATTATATTAATCTTTTTAAGATTACCGTTAAAAATGAAACGATAAAATTAAATAAAATTAATAATATGATAGAACCATTTTCTTCTAAAAACTATGTGGTAAGTAATAAAACAGGTGCTGTTAATATTCATATTATCAACGATTTAGGCGGAGAAAGTGTCTACAATAAAAAACTTTAAAAGAACAGTATTGTTAGCGATGATGGTGTATGCAGTAAACTGTCAATCCGCAAATAATGGTACTCTCAACTTTTCTGCTAATGTAACACGTGGCACTTGTGAATTTAGCGATAGTAATGAGCTGAGTAAACATGTCTCATTTGAACAGTTTTTTACTATTGGTGATGCAGAAGACACACCAATAAAGGCGCCTATTAAAGGGAGTCTCGGCACTAAGCAATTTACTTATCTTATCGATTGTAAAGAGTATGAACCTGATAGTGAGAAAAAAATCACGATTAATGTAAAAACAGGCGCGAATACTGAATATTCAGATCAGGTTTTTTATGGAAAAGGCGATACGACCCAAACCGGTTTTTTAGTAAAAGGCTGTCTTGAAGGTGAAAATGCGAGTTGCCAAATTCTAGAAAACAATAAAAAGTTATCTTTTTCTTCTCACTCTAATTCAGCGATAAGTATTAACTACATCGTCGATTTTGTTAGACGTAACAATAATAAAATGACACCTGGTGATTCAACGGCGACTATTTTATTTGAATATATTCAGGATTAATTATGCAGACAAAAAAAGTGTCAATATTAATAGTTAGTCTTTGTTTATTATTGACGAGTTGGGCTTCAGTTGCAGCGCAATCAGTGAAATATAATTTTTCAGTCGTTTTTCTCGCTAAAACGTGTGAAATTGTTGTTCCAGATAATATTACTTTCACTAGTGGTGAAGGGGCTAGTTCTGTTAGTGCTAATGACATAAAAAATAATAAAATTAGTCAACAGATCCCTATCTCGTTAACTAATTGCTCAACAAGTTCTTTAAGTGGAACGAGCGTTTATATATCTCAAGGTGTTACTTTAACCGGAACTCGAGATTTTTTTAATAACAATGTTTCTGGGTCATTTGGTGTTCAACTTACAGACGACAGTGGTAGTAAAACATATAAAGTAAATAATAGCTCTGTTTTTAAACCTTCTGATGATTCTGTTGTGTGGGATAATATAACCTCAGAAAGCTCGACTAAATCATTAACAGCAAAGTTGCGTTGTCAAAAAGAGGGATGTACTCCAGAGGTTGGCCCTTTTACGGCAACAGTAGTGCTTAGCTTTTTTTCTGATTGATTAAAATATGAATATATTAAAAACGATTTCATTACTTTTTAGCTGTTTTATTTTTTCTGCATCATATAGTTATGCAGGGCTATCTTTGTCACAAAGTCGCATTATATTTTCTGAGGGAGATAAAAGTCAAAGTGTACAAATAAATAATGATACAGATAATCTTTATTTATCTCAAAATATGATAACGGCTGATTTAGATGGCAAAAAAGATGAACATTTTATTGTATTGCCACCGTTAAAACGATTAGAGCCTCAGTCATCGGTTTCTATAAAAATTTTACCACGCTCTTTAGATACATTGCCAAGTGATCGGGAATCACTCTTTTTTTTCACTGCATATTTGATACCTGAAACAAAAAGAGGGCAACAAAATAATAGTGGTGATTTATCACTAAAAATTAATATGGTAACAAAAATTATCATAAAAGGATTTTATCGACCAAATGAATTAGCCATAACATCACTAGATAGTCATGCTAAGAAGATAACCTTTAAAAAAGTAGGTAATAATGTGCAAGTCAATAACCCAACACCTTATTATTTTACGGTATCAAATTTAAAATTCGATGGCAAAAGTTATCAATCAGCAAATGCACCTATGGTTGCGCCATTTTCGTCACTCAATTTAGCTATAGATAAATCAATTAAACAGGTTAGTTGGCAATATATTGATGATTTTGGTGGATTATCAAATACATTTGAAAATAAAATAATTGTGGAGTGACTAAATGTTATCTTTTTTAAGAGGTAGAAAAAAAAATATTATCCAGATAGTCATATTCTGCCTATTTTTTCTATCTTATTCAGTCACATCGAAAGCAGTTGAAAAAATAGAAAACGATACTGTGGATCTAACAGATTTCGGGAAAAATGGTTTTTCTTTTGTAGTAAAAAGATATATCTATCTGGAAAGTGATATAAAAGGTATCTCTATCTCTTTAAAAAATAATAACAATAGTGCTTATTTAATTAATAGCTCTATTTTATTTAATGATGATGATAAAAATGTACCTATAGTGAATAAAGATCGTGAAAGAACACCTTTTATGATTTTACCACCTTTGTATCGTTTAGAACCCTCTAGTGAATATAGCTGGAATATTCGTCGTATTAGTGAAGGTTCTAATGATATGGCGTTACCAAAAGACAGAGAAAGCTTATTTTGGATTGCATTTAGAGCAGTTCCTCTTAAGGATAGTAAAATTGAGGAAAAGAAATCTGTGTCACTAACGATAACACCTACTTTCTTCTTCAAATTAATTTATAGACCTGAGTCAATAATGGCATTGGAAAATAAAGATGTTATTGATGATGTTATTGTTGAAAAGGTAAATGAGAACATAGTTATAAATAATAAATCACCACTTTATATGACTTTTGAATATTTAAAAGTGGGCGAGGTTGAAATAAAAAATGATGGTAGAGCAATAACGGTAAAACCATTCTCTACAGTATCAGTTGAAGCACCTAAAAATGTTCAAGGAAAGCTGAGTTGGAGATTCAATGATGAAAATTTCTTTATAATAAAAGATAAAGAATATTAACTTAACAATAATTCTTATTTATGGGTGGTCTTTGGGGTGGTTTATGAAACCTATGTTGCATAAAATTCTTTGTATCAATCTTTGTGTTTTATCTGTGGCAATGCCGAAAATCGCATTGTCTGATAATTACTTTGATCCGAATCTTTTACTAAATAATAACGACAATATTGATTTAAGTAATTTCAGCAAAGAAGACTACATTGCACCAGGAGACTATAGTTTAAGCGTTTTTGTTAATACTGAGCCATTAGGTGAAAAGACAATTTTATTTAAAGCAAACAAAGAAGGTAAAGTTGTCCCAGTTGTTACAATCAAAGATTTGAAGCTATTTGGGGTTAATGTTTCAGCGATAAGTAAGCTAAGTGATCTACCCGAAGATACAGAAATTGATAATATAGAAGCGTATATTCCTAATTCAAGGCTAACCTTTAATATTAATAAATTAACATTAAATGCATCTTTTCCCCAAGTTAATATGGATAAGAGCTTTCAAGGTGAAATTCCCGCAGAATTATTAGATGATGGCGTGAGTGCTGTTATCCTTAATTATATGGCTAACTTTATTAAAAATAGAACGACAGGTGATTATTCAAGCCATAATAACAACTTTTTCTTGAATCTTAATGGTGGTGTAAATATAGGCCCTTGGCGTTTAAGAACAAATTATTCTTATAATAATTCGAGTGGTTCAGATCAGCGTTCTTCAAGTGATTCTGAATTTAGTAATACCTATGTAATGCGAAATATCGCTTATTTAAAATCAATGCTGAAAATTGGTGAAATTACCACTGGAGGGAATATTTTTTCAAGTATTCCGATAAAGGGGATTTCTTTAGCCACTAACCAACAAATGTTACCAAGTAGTATGCGTGGATATGCTCCTGTGGTAAGAGGTTTTGCCAACAGCAATGCAACCGTTACCATTCGTCAAAATGGTCAAATTATCTATAAATCTTTTGTTGCTCCTGGGAATTTTATTATTAATGATATTTCCGCCGGCGGTATTGGTGGGGACCTTGAAATAACCATTGAAGAAGAAGATGGCTCTAAACGTGTATATACACAAGCCTATTCATCGCTGCCTATCATGTTGCGTGAAGGGCAATTTGAGTATGAGTTTAGTGCGGGGCAATATGATGGTGGTATCACGACAGATTCCAAAAAAAGTAAATTTGCTTTAGGAACGTTTAGTTATGGTATCAATAACTCAATCACTGCATACGGTGGTTTATTAATTGCCAATGGTTATACCTCTGGTGTTATCGGTTCGGGTGTTTCTCTTGGGTTATTAGGTGCCTTATCTGCGGACGTCACTCTCGCCAGAGCTAATTTGGATAAAACTTATCACGGTCAATCATATCGGGTTCGTTATTCTAAGAGTTTATTATCTACAGGGACTTCGTTTGATTTAACCGCATTACGTTATTCAACTAAAGATTACTATGACTTTAGTGATTACAATAACTCAGGTTATGAATTGCGAGAAGGTATTGCACCTTGGTTAAGCCAACGTCAGAAATCTAGTTTTCAAACTTCAATTTCACAATCATTAGGAAAATACGGTTCCATGTATCTTCGTGGTGAAACCAGCCGTTATTGGGGGAATAGCCGTGTTAATAATAGTGTCACATTAGGCTATAACACTGTTCTGAAAGGTATTGCATTTAATATAGATTATTCTATTTCTCGCCTAAAAAGTGATGACAATACATGGCCAGAAAATAGACAAATTAATTTTAATATGAATATGCCACTGAGTGTGTTCTCAAATGCAAGTGGCTTGCAAAATATGAATGCAAGCTATCTTCTGACACATAGCAATGATGGAAGAACTTCGCAACAAGCCGGTTTAAATGGCTCTGCATTTGATAATCAACTCTCTTATGGTATCTACCAGAATACAGATAACAAGGCAGATAGTTATAGTGGCAATATGAATATGAGTTATTCAGGAAGTAAAGGAACGCTTTCTGGGGGTTATAGCTATGGGAAAAATAGAAATAGCTTTAATGGTAGCCTTATTGGTGGTGTTGTTCTGCACTCAAAAGGAGTGACATTATCAAGGATGTTAGGTGACAGTATTGCCATAGTGAGCGCAGATAAAGCAAAGGGCGCAGAAATCAATGGAAATGTGAAAATAGATACATTTGGTAATGCCATTGTCCCTCAATTAAGTCCTTATGATACAAACAGTATTAGCGTAAATGTCAGCACATTACCTGATGATGTGACACTTAATGAAACGTCAATGAAAGTCTATCCAACCGAAGGGGCTATTTTAGCAAGACAATTTCAAACTAAAGTGGGTTATCAGGTTATTTTTGATATAAAAACAGCGGAAAATATAGCGATACCTTTTGGTGCAATGGCTTCTTTGACAGATGAAAAAGATAAACAGGTAAATACCGGTATTATTGATGCCTATCAATCTCTTTATATGAGTGGGTTACCCAATGATGGGAATGTCGTGGTGACTTGGAATAACAATACGGGCAAACATTCATGTCAATTTAGTTATTCAGAGCTTGAAAAGATTGAAGTATCACAACAAAACCCAATAAGAATGGTGACCGTTAATTGTCAATAATTTTTATAATTATTAAGTTAAACAAGGTGATAACCAGCAATGCTGTTATGTAAAGGCAAAGAGTAATGACGTTCCCGCAAATAAAAAAATGTATTGTTACTTTCTATTGGCACTATCAGTGGATATTCAGTTTACGCTATTGGTGCGTTAGAGCCGGGAAATTATAGTCTAGCCAGAGATCATTCTTTGCAATTTAATGTAGCTATTAGTTCTGGATTTTCAATTGATGCTAGGCCTTATTTTTCAGATTCTAGTACAAAGATAACAGTCCATACATTAAAAGCCTGCGATGTGACGCCACAAACAGCAACATCGATTAATTACCGTAGTCAAATAGCACAAAATTTTGCTACACCGACTAAACTCGATGAGAATATTGCCAGTATAAATGTTGATTGTCCCTATGCTGGGAATGTACATATCACATTAAGACCGTTTAATACCTTAGTCAAAGGCAGTAATACGGGAATGGAATTAACCGGCACTAAAGCGCAGGAAAGCGGTTATGTGGTGACTTCGCTAACTAGCCAACAACAAAATACTATTTGTGAACCTAATTCCAGTGATGCGTTAAGTTATGTCGGTAGTAATAAATTAGTTAATGCTATGCCCAAAGTTTTTAATCAAACGTTATATTTTAATCTTTGTGCAAATAGTAATATTCCCGCAGATAGATACTCGGGCAGTGTCGATGTAGCGATTTTAGTCGAGTAATATGCATTAACGTAATATTGGGCAAATAAGAACGCGATCATTCTTATTTGCTTTTTATGAGGTACTACTATTTTTACCGGATAGGCCTATTGTCTAGGCCAAATAACGGTATTCAATGTTATTTTATAAGTTCCTATCCACTATACTTGTCGTAAGCCTAAATCAAGCAAGGTTTTGCTTGGCTCTCCTCCAATTTCACGCGTGAGTTTAGGAACCATATAGCCAGAGACAAGACTCATTAATGATTTCATTATTTCGCGCGCTTCACTGTCTGGTACCATAAAATGAGCCGCTCCCTGTACTTTATCTAGCACATGAAGGTAATAAGGCATGATGCCTGCGTCAAATAGTGCACGACTTAAATCAGCAAGGGTTTGGGCATTGTCGTTAACCCCTCGCAGTAATACCCCTTGGTTTAATAGCGTAACATGGGCATTTTTTAGTTTTAAGCAAGCTTCTCTTAACGCATCATCAATTTCATTTGCATGATTGATATGCAATACCATAATATTTTGTAAACGTGACTGCTGTAAGCGCTGACATAACCTATGAGTAATACGCGCAGGGATCACCACAGGTAAACGAGAGTGAATACGTAAACGTTTAATGTGGGGGATGGCTTCTAGCTGAGTAATTAACCAATCTAGCTCGTCATCTTTGGCCATCAGCGGATCGCCACCCGAAAAGATGATTTCATCGAGTTTTGGGTTATTTTTGATATACTCTATTGCCTTTTGCCAGTTAGCTTTGTTTCCCTTGTTATCTTCGTAAGGAAAATGGCGTCGGAAACAGTAACGGCAATTGACAGCGCAACCACCTTTGACCAAAAGCAATGCACGATTCTGATATTTATGTAATAAACCCGGCACCGCATTTTGTTGCTCATCTAATGGATCCGTAGAGAATCCCGGCGTTAGGGTAAATTCAGCATGTGCAGTTAATACTTGTAAAAGTAATGGATCGTTAGGATCGCCTTTTTTCATGCGCGCAACGAATTCACGGGGAACCCGTAAAGGAAAAAGTCGTCTCGCCTGAGCACCCCGTTGTAGTTCAGCGTGATGTTCCAGCGCTAAAAGTTGGAGTAATTCAACAGGATCACTGATTGCCTGCGCGAGTTGTGTTAACCAGACTTCTCTGGTGGTGTGATTATGAGTTACAATGTGTGCCATTTTTGGCTATGCCATTTTAAATTAAAAAAGTTAGAGGATATTCATGGCTTCTTATAATACCAACGATTTTCGTTCAGGTCTTAAAATCATGTTAGATGGCGAGCCAGCCGTCATTACTGAATGTGAATTTGTGAAACCAGGTAAAGGTCAGGCATTTGCTCGTGTGCGTCTGCGTAAACTGATTTCTAACAAATTACTGGAAAAAACCTTCAAATCTACTGATTCTGCTGAGGGTGCAGATGTCATGGATATCAACTTAACTTACCTGTACAACGATGGTGAGTTCTGGCATTTCATGAACAACGAAACCTTTGAACAATTAGCTGCAGACGAAAAAGCGGTTGGCGAAAATGCTAAATGGTTGATTGACCAAGCAGAGTGTATCGTTACACTGTGGGATAATCGTCCTATTGCTGTTGTTCCACCAAACTTTGTTGAGTTAGAAATCGTTGATACCGATCCAGGTCTGAAAGGGGATACTGCGGGTACAGGCGGTAAACCAGCAACATTAAGCACTGGCGCTGTGGTTAAAGTACCTCTGTTCGTACAAATCGGTGAAGTGATTAAAGTGGATACGCGTTCTGGTGAATATGTATCACGCGTAAAATAATCATCGCGATTATTTTCCCGAACGTTTATACCAATATAAAATACCACATATGCTCTCTTGATTGTGGTATTTTTATTTTATACGCAAAAAATTTGATAAATATAACAAATTATCTTTAAAAAAATTGATTAATTTACTTTAATACGGTGTTTTATAAAATCGTTATATAGATAAGTGATATAATATAAAATCAATATATTATTTCATTCTTTATTTATGCCAAAACAGCATGAGCAATGCCAGATTGGAATTGGTAAAAAATAGCCATTTTTTTACAATGTAGTTGTTGATTATTTTGGTAAAGATAATCCACAGCAATATTTATTTAATTTATTTTGACCTTTCCTTTTAGAGATATTGAAGAATATAGATAAAAACTGTAATCCTGTAATATTATTGATATTTATTTTTATTTTTATTTTTTGTACTAGGGAAACTATTTCCAATATAATACTATATCTAAAATATCTCTTTTATTTTTTCTTTTCTTACGTTTCGTTCTTATTTATCTGATAATTAGCACTTTTTATACTAGATTGATGCTTTTTGGTCCTTTTTCTATACGTAAATTCTCTTAAGTGTAAATTCATAATCAGATTAGTATGTTATTTTAAAAAAAATTTTTTCCTATCCTATAAACACAATTTTATTGTCATTAATTTTTTTTTGATTTTCATCAAAAATAAAACCTTATGATTATGATGGTTATTTAAAGTTCTCTAAATTGATTACAGAGAAATTTAAAATTTTTGAATATAAATAAAATATTTATCGTCTATACTTTAATAAGTAACAACTCATTGAGTGAGATGTTTTTATTTGGTTTTAATGGTTATCAATCAGATATCTTTTCTTTGACCATGACTCTCAATTTATTTAGGAGGCGATATGGAACAGAAAATAATTGTTATGGGGGCAGATCCTTCAGGTTATGAACTTAAAAATGCCGTCAAATCTCATCTACAAGCAAAAAATTACACAATAAAAGATATTACCGAATCAGGACCTATTGGTTATTGTGATGTTGGTGATAAAGTTGGCGCTATTATTTCAGAACATCCTGAATATATTGGTTTTGTTTTTTGTGGCACAGGGATGGGAGTAAGTATTAGTGCTAATAAACATAAAAATGTTTATTGCGGGGTTTGTGAGAGTGTTACCACTGCGCGTTTTTGTAAAGTGATTAATAATTGCAATATGCTAGCCATGGGGGGTTTACTGATTACTCCCTTTAAAGCCAATATGATGGTAGATGCTTATTTATCTGCAACCTTTACACAAGGGTTTTCTGAAGCGACCCCAGATGATTTACAATGTGGCTTACAGACCATGAAAGAAGTTGAAAAGCGCATTTATACTGACTAATCCCTTTTTTGTAAGCCTGCTTTTGCAGGCTTTTTCAATCATATCACTCTTTCCCACCACTTAAGTGTCAACGTCATAATTGTCGACACGTCATCAAGTAAATTAATTTTTATTTATAATGCATTGATTTTTAACAAAAATAAAATATTACTGCTCTTGGCATGAAATATGCTTCATCTAGAGAAAAATTAACGACAGCCGTGAGCTGTTAAACGTTTTTCTCGGAGGATGTGGCGAATGAATCGCTTTGTTATTGCAGAGCCACAACGATGCATAGGGTGTAATACCTGTATGGCAGCTTGTTCGGAAGTACACCAAGCTGTGGGATTACAGGCGCATCCGCGTCTTACAGTGGTAAAAGTGGAGGATCAGACCGCCCCGATGCTTTGTCGGCATTGTGAGGATGCTCCTTGTGCTAGTGTGTGCCCAGTCAATGCCATTACTCATGAAGATAATATGATCTTTCTTAATGAGAGCTTGTGTATTGGCTGTAAGTTATGCGGTTTGGTATGTCCTTTTGGTGCGATTACACCATCAGGCAGTAAACCCGTTAACTTACCGGCTGTGTTTGACCATTTTGTGCCTGAAGAGATGCTGGCAGATGTGCCCGCAAGTCTTCCTACTACCAATCCATTCCTTGCATGGAATGCGGGTATTCGCGCAATAGCAGTGAAATGTGACTTGTGTGCTTTCTCAGATGAGGGGCCTGCTTGCGTAAAAGTCTGTCCGACAGATGCCTTACATCTAGTTGAAGAAGATAGCCTTGAAGAGCAGATGAAAGCGCGTCGTTTAGACTCTGTGATGGAACCTATGACAAGTCTTGATGATCTATCTACGTTGACACAGGAGCGCAAGTAATATGGAACCTCTTCAGTTACTGATGTGGTCAATCATCCTGTATGTTGTTGGTGGCGTTATTGCACTGTTTTTAAAGAAACAGGAAGGATTGGCAATCCTAATATCGGGGATCAGCGCAATCATCGGTGGTGTATTAGGTGTTTTAAGCGCATTACCAGTTATTTTAAATGGTGAAACAATCAGTTTTGCTATGGCTGGGCCATTTGATTTCGCCGCTTTTGTGGTGCGTATGGATATGCTTGGCGCCTTTATGGTGTTTGTCATTTCTTTACTCGTCACTGTTTGTGCGTTGTATTCACTCTCTTATGTTCAAGAATACAAAGGTCGCGGCGCATGGAGTATGGGATTTTTTATGAATCTCTTTATTGCTTCCATGGTAGGACTGATTGTTATGGATAATGCGTTTTACTTTATTATCCTATTTGAAATGATGTCGTTAGCATCTTGGTTCTTAGTCATCGCTGACCAAGATGACGAATCTATCCACGCCGGTTTACTCTACTTCTTTATCGCTCACGCAGGCTCTGTGCTAATCATGATAGCCTTCTTCTTAATGTGGCGTGAAAGCGGTAGCCTTGATTTTGATTCATTCCGTCAACTTTCTCTTTCCCCTGCAATGGCTTCTGTGGTGTTCTTACTGGGCTTCTTCGGATTTGGTGCCAAAGCCGGTATGTTGCCATTACACAGTTGGTTGCCAAAAGCGCACCCCGCAGCACCCTCTCACGCTTCAGCATTAATGTCTGGGGTGATGGTGAAAATTGGTATTTTTGGCATCATCAAAGTAGGCATTGATTTATTAGGTGCTTCACAAATGTGGTGGGGAATTGTCGTTCTCGCATTCGGTGCTGTCTCTTCTGTATTAGGGGTTATGTACGCATTAGCAGAGCACGATTTAAAACGTCTCCTTGCATGGCACACCGTTGAAAATATCGGCATCATCTTGATGGGCGTGGGAGTTGGCATGGTAGGTATGGCAACCGATCATCCAGTGATTGCCGCTCTCGGTCTGCTTGGTGCGTTATACCACTTATTAAATCACGCGGTATTTAAAGGATTATTGTTCTTAGGTGCCGGAGCCATTATTAATCAAATTCACACTCGTGATATGGATAAGATGGGTGGATTAGCCAAACTAATGCCTTACACTGCAACGGCATTCTTAATTGGTTGTATGGCAATTTCAGCATTACCGCCATTAAATGGTTTTGTGAGTGAGTGGTATACTTATCAATCACTATTTACGATGAGTTACGATGGTAACTTTGTCATGCGCTTAAGTGGTCCTATTGCCATTATTATGTTGGCAATTACCGGGGCATTAGCGGCCATGTGTTTCGTCAAAGTTTATGGCGTCAGTTTTTGCGGTGGCCCACGTAGTGAGCAAGCGACTAAAGCTAAAGAAGTACCGTTGCCAATGACCATTGCTATGGGGTTATTAGCACTTTTCTGTGTTGTATTAGGTGTGGGTGCGGCTTTTGTTGCGCCAATTATTGCCAATATTGCAATGTCACTTAGCGAAACCAGTGCATTAACAGTGACTCAAGGTGCGATATTAGTCCCTGATAGTGCATCACAAGCGATGTTCTCTCCTGCCTTAACATTTATTTTATTAATCGCCTTACCACTAATTCCATTCTTAATTTATCTCGGCTTAAAAGGTGGTCAACCTGCATTTCGCCGTAAAGGTAATCCATGGGCTTGTGGTTATGTCTGGGAAAAAGACATGGCGGTGTCCGCTGGGGGCTTTACTCAAGCACTACGTAGTATGTTTGCACCACTTTATCGTATGCGTAAACAGCTTGATCCATCACCTTGGCTTTCACGTGGCTTTAATAAAACACAGCGCGGTGCTGAAAAGGTCGAACCATTCTGGGATGAAAGCATTATTTATCCATTGGTTCGTGGTATCCAACGTTTTGCTAAACGTATCCAATGCCTACAAGGCGGCGATTTCAGACTCTATTGTCTGTACGTGGTGGCAGCGCTGGTCATCTTGCTTTTAGTTATCGCAGCGTAAGGAGAGGGAATGATGACTTTCCAAGAAACACCTTCGTTTATGATGGGAATATTCGCGGTTATTCAAGCACTCTTTCTGCTGGCGATAACCCCATTATGTACAGGTATTTCTCGCCAAATTCGTGCCAAGATGCATTCGCGTCAAGGTCCTGGTATTTGGCAGGATTACCGAGATATTTTTAAATTACTTAAACGTCAATCCGTAGCCCCTGAGCAATCCGGCGTGATCTTCCAAGTGATGCCTTATGTGTTATTAGGCAGTATGTTATTAGTGGCAATGGCATTGCCTGTCTTTACGGCAACCTCTTTGTTTGGCGGTGCAGCTGACTTAATTGCATTAATTTATCTGTTTGCGCTATTTCGTTTCTTTTTCTCTTTATCGGGTTTGGATTCAGGTAGTCCATTTGCGGGTATTGGGGCCAGCCGTGAACTGACATTGGGTGTATTAGTTGAGCCTATTTTAGTGCTTTCGTTGATTGTGGTGGCATTGATTGTGGGTTCAACCAATGTCGGCACTATCAGTGCGACACTCGCCCAAGGTTGGGTATCACCCACAGCTACACTTTTAGCCTTATTGGCTTGTGCTTTTGCGGCATTTATTGAAATGGGCAAAATGCCTTTTGACGTCGCGGAAGCAGAGCAAGAATTACAAGAAGGACCACTAACCGAGTACTCCGGCTCTGGTTTTGCCATGGTTAAACTGGGTATTGGTTTAAAACAAGTGGTGATTGCTGAGCTGTTCCTTGCCGTATTTATTCCTTTTGGCAAAGCGACTGAATTTACTTTTGTCGCGCTTCTTGTCGCCTTAGTGTTAATGGCCGTGAAATTGCTGGTCGTGTTTGTATTAGCGTCATTAGTTGAAAACAGTTTAGCGCGTGGTCGCTTCTTACTGACTCAGCATGTGACATGGTTAGGGTTCGGTGTTGCGGCACTGGCTTTTGTTTTCTATTTAACTGGTCTATAAGGAGCGATGATTGCAATGGAAAATATAGCTCTTGCGACCTTACTCATCCCATTTGCAGGGGCGTTAATTACGTCCATACTGCCAAATCGGATGGCGAAGTGGTTATGTACACTGTTCGCTTTATTAGCCACATTAGGTACTGTTGTTTTAGGTTGGCAGTTCCTCGCTGAAGGTAAAGTCGATACCACAATTACGCTAGTACAATATGGTGATGTTGCGCTATTTGGTTTTACCATTGATCGCGTCAGTACCTTAATTGCTTTTGCCGTTGTGTTCTTAGGATTACTCGTCAGTTTTTATTCAACGGGTTATCTCACTAACGGTAACCGTGAGCATCCTCATGATGGGACTCGTCGTTATTATGCTTTCCTGTTGATCTTTATTGGTGCTATGGCAGGTTTAGTACTGTCATCTACCATTTTAGGGCAACTGCTGTTTTTTGAAATTACCGGTGGTTGTTCTTGGGCATTAATTGGTTATTACCAATCAGAGAAGTCATTGCGTTCGGCAATGAAGGCATTGTTAATTACTCATGTTGCGTCAATCGGTCTGTATCTTGCAGCTGCAACCTTGTTTGTAAGTACGGGTTCGTTTGAACTAACTGCGATAGCAACATTAGATGAGCCAACAAAACTGATTGTCTTTGGCGGTATTCTGTTTGCTGCTTGGGGTAAATCAGCACAGCTTCCTTTACAAGCTTGGTTACCTGATGCAATGGAAGCACCAACACCTGTAAGTGCTTACTTACACGCTGCGTCAATGGTTAAAGTGGGTGTGTATATCTTTGCTCGTGCCATTATTTCAGCCGGTGATGTCCCTCATATCATTGGTTGGGTGGGGATCGCCATGGCGGTTATCACTCTGATTTATGGCTTTATGATGTATCTGCCACAAAAAGATATGAAACGTCTGTTAGCATGGTCAACCATTACACAGCTTTCTTATATCTTCCTCGCGTTATCTATCTCAATCTTTGGACCTCGTGAAGCCTTTAATGGTGGTGTGGCTTATATCTTTAACCACGCTTTTGCTAAAAGTTTGTTCTTCTTAGTCGCAGGTGCTCTGAGTTATAGCTGTGGTACTCGTATGTTACCGCGCTTAAAAGGGTTAATTAATAAATATCCATTGCTGGGTGTGGGCTTTTGTGTTGCTGCGTTAGCGATTGCAGGTGTACCACCACTCAATGGTTTCTTTAGTAAATTCCCTATCTTTGCAGCAGGCTTTGAATTATCGAGTGTGTTCTGGGTAATGACACCTATTATGGTTCTGGTACTGATTGAATCTGTTGCAAGTTTCACTTGGTTTATCTACTGGTTTGGCCGTGTGGTGCCAGGAGAACCAAGTAAAGAAGTTGCGCAAGGACAACCGGTTCCTATGGCAATGCAAATTGTGATTGGAATACTGATTATTATGTCTTTCGCATCCAGTGTTATTGCTGTGACTTGGCTAGGATAAGGGGATAAATCATGACTGGAGCACTTATTGTTAATAATTTAGCGGGGTTAATGATGATCACCTCGCTACTGGTGATAGGCGCAAGAAAGCCTATTGCTTCCTGTTGGTTTTATGCTCTGCAATCCTTTGTTTTGGTGATGATTTTTGTCACTTTAGCAAATACGCTAGATGCACATCAACTGACACTTTGGGCGATAACCGCCTTCTTTACCAAAGTTCTACTCGTTCCACTTATCTTAGGATTTGCCTTCCGCAAATTATCCGATCCGAGCGCCAATATCAGTGTCATTAAACCAGCATTATTGATGTTATTAGCCGCCGTGATTGTGATTTTATGTTGGTTTGTGGTTGAGCCAATTCAAATACCTATGGTGGCGGAATTGAAACCTGCATTAGCGGTCTCTTTAGGCCATTTTATGCTAGGTCTACTGTGTATTGTGACTCAACGAAATATTCTAAAACAAGCATTTGGTTACTGCTTAATGGAAAACGGCTCTCACTTAACACTCGCTTTATTAGCGTGGAGGGCACCAGAGTTGGTAGAAATTGGTATAGCAACGGATGCCATTTTTGCTGTGATTGTCATGGCAGTATTGGCGCGTAAGATTTACCGCACGCTCAACACACTGAACGTGGATCAACTGACCGCGCTGAAGGGGTGAGGAGATGAATCAAACAACCATGTTAACAATCTTAATGTTTGCACCGCTGGTATTTTCGATATTGGCATTTTTAAGCCCATTATTGAAAGCAGCGGCACGTCCTATCGTTACAGGCATTCATACTATAGGTATTTTTGTCTTAGTCATTGCCGCGTTAGGCACTGTTGCTGATGTGATGTCCCATGGCGAAATACTGGCGGCAGCGAAATGGGTTCATGTTGATAGTTTAGGGGCACTATTTCTAGCCATTTTAGGCATCATTGGTTTTTTAACCGGCCTGTATTCTATTGGTTATATGAATCATGAAGTGGATGAGGGCGAAATTTCTGTTCGTACTTTATGTAACTACTATGGTTTCTTCCACCTCTTCCTTTTCACCATGTTATTAGCGATCACCAGTAATAACTTGATCTTGATGTGGGCCGCGATTGAAGCCACAACATTAAGCTCTGCTTTTTTAGTAGGGATTTATGGTCAACGCTCTTCATTAGAAGCTGCATGGAAGTACATTATTATCTGTAGTGTCGGTGTCGCATTTGGTCTTTTTGGCACAATTTTAGTTTATGCCAATGCAGCAAGCTTTATGCCTGATCCTGATCAGGCCATCTTCTGGACAGAAGTGTTGAAATATACACATCAGTTAGATCCAACACTGATGCATTTAGCTTTTGTATTTATTTTGATCGGTTTCGGTACCAAAACCGGGTTATTCCCAATGCATGCATGGTTACCAGATGCTCACAGTGAAGCGCCAAGCCCTGTTAGTGCGCTGTTATCTGCGGTGTTATTAAACTGTGCGCTGTTAATCATTATTCGTTACTACATTATTATTGATGCAGCAATAGGCACTGAATTCACTCGTAACCTATTGTTAATCTTTGGCTTCCTCTCTGTTGCTATCGCCGCGTTCTTTATTCTGATCCAGCGCGATATGAAACGCTTATTAGCGTACTCCAGTGTGGAAAACATGGGGTTAATTGCAGTGGCTCTGGGTATTGGTGGCCCGATTGGGATTTTGGCGGCTTTATTCCACACGTTAAACCACAGCTTAGCAAAAGCATTGCTGTTCTGCGGCTCTGGTAACGTGTTACTGAAATACGGTACACGGGATCTAAATGTCGTGAAAGGTATGTTTAAAGTAATGCCATTAAGTGCTGCATTATTTGCTGGCGGTGCTTTGGCATTAGGGGGCATGCCACCATTTAATGTCTTTATCAGTGAATTTATGATTGTTGTTGCAGGCTTAGCAGCTAAGCATATGGGATTAACAATTCTATTATTATTGTTATTAACCGTAGTATTAGGTGGATTAGTTCGTATGGTAGCTAAAACGGTATTTGGTCCAAAACCGGATGTGGTTGCCAAAGGTGAATTAGGTCTGTTAACCACACTACCGATGATCATTTTGATTGCGCTTATGTTGTTAATGGGAACACATATTCCTAAGCCAGTCAGTGAGTTATTGGAGAACGCAGCCAATATCGTGATGAATATCGATGAGAGTGGATCACCAAATTATACATGGCCAACAACGTTAATCAGCAATCCATCAATATCGGTTCAGGAGAAGTAACGTGAGCTATCAAAATTATGTCAGTAGAAAAGAGGGAAACGAACTCGGTGCGGGTTATATTGCTAAAGTTCGAGAAAAATTCCCATCAGCTATTCTTGATGAAGAGCGACAAACCGCTGATCAATTGACGATAACAGTTAAAACGGGATCACTGCCTGAAGTGGTGGAGTATCTATATTACGGTTTAGGAGGCTGGTTACCTGTTTTATTTGGTAACGATGAACGTAGTTTAAATGGTGATTATGCCGTCTATTACGCCTTATCGATGGAAGAGGGTGAAAAGTGCTGGATAGTCGTTAAAGCACACGTTAGTCCTATTACACTTGAATTTCCTTCTGTTACCCCGCGAGTTCCTGCAGCAGTATGGGGAGAGCGTGAAATTCGTGATATGTATGGTCTTATTCCTGTGGGCTTACCGGATGAGCGTCGTTTAGTGCTTCCAGATGATTGGCCTGAAGATATGTATCCGTTACGTAAAGATGCCATGGATTATCGCCAACGTCCAACGCCAACCACAGAAACAGAAACCTATCCGTTTGTGAACGAAGGCAAACAAGATGCGCGTGTCGTTCCTATCGGCCCTATGCATATTACGTCTGATGAACCGGGACATTTCCGTTTATTTGTTGACGGTGAAAATATTGTTGATGCTGACTATCGCATGTTCTATGTACACCGTGGTATGGAAAAATTGGCAGAAACCCGTATGGGCTATAATGAAGTGACTTTCCTATCAGACCGTGTCTGTGGGATTTGTGGCTTTACACATAGCGTGGCATATACCACTTCTGTTGAAAATGCGTTAGGTATTGAAGTGCCTCGTCGCGCTCATACTATCCGTTCTATTTTATTAGAAGTTGAACGTCTACATAGTCATTTATTAAATATCGGTTTAGCAAGTCACTTTACCGGATTTGATACCGGTTTCATGCAATTCTTCCGTATTCGTGAAAAATCCATGCAGATTGCTGAAATGCTGACGGGAGCACGTAAGACCTACGGCTTAAACTTAATTGGTGGTATTCGTCGCGATATTTTAAAAGATCAACGTATTAAAACTATCCAATTAGTCAGAGAAATGCGCAAAGAAGTCACTGAATTAGTCGACATCTTACTTTCTGCGCCAAATATGGAACAGCGTACCGTTGGGGTCGGGATTTTAGATAAGAAAGTCGCGCGTGATTTCAGTCCGGTAGGCCCCATGATCAGAGCCAGTGGTTTTAAACGTGATGTACGCTTTGATCACCCATTTGCAGATTATGGCAACTTACCATTAACCCTATTTAGTTATGAAGGTGGGGATGTTTTCTCACGTGTGATGGTGCGTATTAAGGAAGTGCTTGATTCTATGGCAATGATTGAATATGCCTTAGATAATCTGCCGGAAGGACCGTTATTAACAGAAGGCTTTACCTACCAACCTTATAAATTTGCACTTGGTTTTACCGAAGCTCCACGAGGTGAAGATATTCACTGGAGTATGTTGGGTGATAATCAAAAATTATTCCGTTGGCGTTGTCGTGCGGCCACTTACGCTAACTGGCCAGTACTACGTTATATGTTACAAGGAAATACGGTTTCTGATGCACCATTAATTATCGGTAGCCTCGATCCTTGTTACTCCTGTACTGACAGGGTAACGCTTGTCGATGTGAAAAAACGTAAATCGAAAACAGTTTCTTATAAAGAAATTGAACGTTATAGCATCGAACGTAAAAATTCGCCGCTCAAGTGAGGGACTGAACGATGTTAAAATTGTTTAAAACCATTATCAAAACAGGCGATGCAACAACAAAATATCCTTTTAAACCATTAGAACTCCCTGATGGTTTTAGAGGAAAACCTGAGTACTCACCTGAGCAATGTATTGTTTGTGGGGCTTGTACTTCTGCATGTCCTGCGAATGCACTGACCATGGAAACCAACCTCGAAACGGGTGAACGTCACTGGCAGTTATTTATTGGTCGTTGTATTTATTGCGGCCGTTGTGAAGAAGTCTGCCCAACTCGGGCAATTGTATTATCAGATATGTTTGAAACGGCAGTCACACAAAAATCAGATCTTTATATTAAAGGTACATTTAAATTATTAAGCTGCCGTGAGTGTCATCAACCCTTTACACCTAGAAAATCTGTTGATTACGCTATGGCACTGCTGGTGCAATCGGGTTGGGATGCACAAACTGTTGAGGCAATGCGTCCACAATTTGAAACTTGCCCTGAGTGTAAACGTAAACATAACCTACTCTCTGATGGTCAAGAAAATATTAGTATGGGCAATGTCGGGAGTGTGAAAAAATGAGTCTACCAGAAATTCCCATCAATCATCATGTCAGCCAACCTATCACATTAAGTGATCAGGTGAAAAAGCTGAAAAAAACGTTATTGAAAGATATTCAACGTTCCGCGTATGTTTATCGTGTTGACTGTGGTGGTTGTAATGGTTGTGAGATTGAAATTTTCTCTGCAATTACACCTGTTTTTGATGCCGAGCGATTTGGTATCAAGGTGGTTGCTTCACCTCGCCATGCTGATATTTTGTTATTTACTGGTGCCGTAACACGCCAAATGCGTGTACCGGCATTACGTGCTTATGAATCAGCACCAGATCCCAAAATTTGTATCTCTTATGGGGCTTGTGGTTGTGGTGGTGGGATATTCCACGATCTCTATTGTGTATGGGGTGGGAGTGAAACCATCGTTCCTATTGATGTGTGGATCCCTGGTTGTCCTCCGACACCTGCAGCAACTATTTATGGTTTTGCTGTGGCATTAGGCTTATTAGATCAAAAACTAAAAGGTCAAAATCACACTGAAGTGGATAATGAGCAAGCGTCACTGTTACTGCCGTCGATCCCTCTTGATACACGCGTAATGATAGAGCGTGAAGCTCGTCGTCTTGCTGGTTATTATCAAGGGCGACAAATTAGTGATCATTTCCTCACTTTACTTGATGGTGCCACAGTACAAGAAGTCAGTGGGCGTGTTGATGAATGGTTACGCCAAGCGAATGATCCTCGTTTAGCGGAAATTGTAAAACGACTGGTGCATTCATTAAACCAAGGAGGCGTTCATGTCTGATGACGCTAAAGTTTACTTTTGGTCATTAAGACAAAAGTTTGTTGATAGCGATGATGATATACCTGAGCAGGCGCAACAAGTGATGTACTACTCGTTGGCGATTGGTCATCACGTCGGCATGATTGACTGCTTAAAAACAGAGTTGGTTTGTCCTTTAGAAAAATATCAAGCATGGATTGATTTATTACCTGAGGGGGAAGCAAAACGAAAAATGCAAGGATTGCTAACTTTCGGTGAGATCAATATCAATTCTGAACATACTCACATGTTAGCTTTAGCTTTCGATCCTATTGCCAAAAGTGATGATCCACTTTTTAGTGAGTGGAGCCAAACGCTGATTAATTTATTAGGTGAAATTGTTATAGAGCCAGCGATTTATTTGATAGTAAAGAGAAAACCATGAGTGAAACAATGACAGCACCTAAGGTCGTATTAACGGTAGGAAATAGCATGATGGGGGATGATGGAGCCGGTCCTCTATTAGCGGACTTAATGGAAGCAAACCCGATTGATGGTTGGATGGTTATCAATGGGGGAAGTGCGCCAGAGAATGTTTCTTATCAAATAAGAGCATTACAACCGCAATGTGTTGTCATTGTTGATGCGGCTGATATTGGTTTAAAACCTGGTGAAATAAGGGTAATAGATCCTGATTATATTGCAGAAATGTTTATTATGAGCACCCATAACATGCCGTTAAATTTTCTGATAGATCAATTAAAGGACGATATCCCCGATATTACTTTCTTGGGGATCCAGCCCGATCTGGTGGGATTCTATTACCCAATGACCGAAGCGGTAAGAAACGCTGTTGATAAAGTTTATCAAGGCATTAAGTCTTGGCGAGTTGATTACTTTCCTGAGCTTGAAGTCTGTGATGAAGACGATATCGAAGAATAGAAAAATTAAAGTATAAAAAACATAAAGTATAAATAAGTATCCATAAGTAAAAAACATCCGTTCTGCGGATGTTTTATATTAATGAGTGATATAAGTGTCACAACCGCCAAAAAAAGACAGTTTTGTAACTTATATCACTCATGGATAAACAGTCATCTTGAGCCTATCTTTTTTAAAAAACGCACATCCTTAACCCTTTCTTCATCAGTATCAAGACAAAATTACTTATACTTAGCCTAACTAGTGAATTTTAGAGGCCTAATTGGCTCAAAAAGCGCACTTTTTGATTAATGTTAAGTGTAACATAGCAAGATTAGCTTCATATTAAGCTAACTATCTTTGCTACCCTTAATGCCCTTAAGCAAAAATGTTCACGACAAAATATTTCTGTCTTATTAAAAAAATAAAAGGTTCGGTATGTCCTCTTCTTTTCCCCAATTAAGTATTGTGGTGGCGGTTTTTAATGGTGAAAAATTTTTACCACAGTTTTTTAATTGTTTACATGCACAACAACTGGAAAACTGGGAACTTATTTTAGTTGATGATGGCTCTACTGATAACTCTCGTCAGATCTTAGATAAATGGGAAAAACACTTTCCCAATGTCACTATTTTAACACAAGAAAACCAAGGTGTTTCCGTTGCGCGTAATACAGGATTTGCTGTTGCAAAGGGGGAATACGTTGCTTTTCCTGATATTGATGATGTGATAGATAAACGCATGTATCCCCGATTACTTGAAATTGCCCAAGCCGATAATTTGGATGTGGCAACCTGTAATGGGAATTATGTTTATGATGATAAAAACCGACCAACACGCCCTATCTTTCCTTCAACGCGTTTAACAACCACAGAGGTATTAACCGGGCCTCAATGGCTTGAACGTGCTCTTGAATCGAAAAAGTTCTTACATGTTACATGGCTAAATATTTATCGACGTCAGTTTTTATTGGAGCATGGTTATTACTTTGAGCCGGGTTTGCATCACCAAGATATTCCTTGGACGACAGAAGTGTTATTAACGGCGAAACGGGTAAAATATATCGATGAGCGTTATTACGACTATTTTATTCATTCTGGCTCCGTGTCGCATACGACACCCGATGATCGTATTCATGTAAGAACAATTTATAATTATATGAAAATACTTGAGATGCTGGATGCTATTAATCAACGCCATGCTGAGATAGCAAAAACGATCAATGCTTGTTATTGGCAAATAGCCAAAGAAGGTTTAGGTATTATTCATTCTATTGATGCGATTAGTTCACCAGAAACCAAAAAACAGATAGTTAAGGTATTTTTTGAGCGGGGAATTTGGGCATTAATTTGGAAAAATGCGAAAGATTTTAGATTAAAATGGCGTTTAGGTCGGCGTTATTTTCGACTGAAAAAAATATTAGCAGAATAAATATAAAGGGGTGTAATAATTTGCACCCTTTATTTTTTCATTAATATACTTATCGTAAAATTAGGTTATTTCGTAAAAATAGCAATTTATTTTGTTATATGCTCATGATTAAGAATGAGCATAACCTATATAACTGATTTATTAGAAAAAAACTGTGCTCTATTTAAAATTTTGTCATATTGAACGCTATTGCTTGATGAAAGTTTATGTAAAATCAATAAAATGTTGGATATTATTCGAGTAATTCAAGAAAAGCTTTTATGATGCCAAGCAATTAATCCTTTTGTCTGCATCAATGTGCAGAACATCATAATAACAACAGTTAACTTATTTCTTTTCTGTCTCTTTCAAACAGATTGAGACTGATGATAAGTCGTATCTAAAAAATCGGAGAATATTTATGTCTATTCGGTTTAGTTGGCGAAAATCGTTTATTGCTTTATCCTGCTTAGCCGCACTTAGCGTTCCTGTTACTACTTCAGCACAAACCTTAAAACTAGCCATTGGTGAAGAGCCGACAGAAGGTTTTGATCCCATGTTAGGGTGGAGCCATGGTAGCTACTTACTGCTACACAGCCCATTATTAAAGCAAAATGCGGATCTGAGTTGGTATAGCAATATGCTCAGTGATTATCAGCCTAGTGCAGAGGGCACAACATGGAAGCTGACGTTAAAACCAGATTTGAAATTTTCTGATGGTTCCCCTTTAACCGCAAAAGATGTTGCCTTTACCTATAACAATGCTGCGGCAAGTGGCGGTAAAGTGGATATGGGAAACTTTCTTTCTGCAACGGCAGATGATGATTTACATGTCACTATTGCTTTAAAAGCGCCTCAAAGTACTTTTGTTAATGTATTAGGCTCGCTAGGCATTGTTTCAGCTGATAAATATGATGAAAAAACCTATGCACAAAAGCCGATTGGTGCCGGTCCTTATCGTATGGTCAGTTTTCAACCGGGTCAGCAACTCATCGTTGAGGCAAACCCTTATTATGCGGGTAAGAAAAATGATTTCGAAAAGCTTATCTTTGTTTTTCTTGATGAAGATGCCGCTTTTGCTGCCGCTCAAAGTGGACAACTAGGGGTTGTTCGTATTCCTCCTGCCACCGCAGCCATTGCTAAAAATTTGCCTAATGTAAAATTGTGGGAAAGAGCCAGTGTTGAAAATCGTGGTATCGTCTTTCCTATGGTGAAATCAGGTGAGAAAAATGCACAAGGGTATGATATCGGTAATGATATCACTGCAGATATCGCCATCCGTAAAGCGATTAACTATGCCCTTAACCGCCAATTACTGGCAGAGCAAGTATTAGATGGATATGCAGTTCCTGCTTATACCGGCGTAAAAGGATTACCTTGGGATCAAACCGAGGCTGCATTTAAAGATGGTGATATTGAAAAAGCCAAACAAATTCTTGATGATGCGGGTTGGAAACTCAATAAAAATGGCATTCGAGAAAAAGACGGTCTAGAAGCGAAATTAACACTCTGGTACACCAGTGGTGATGCAACTCGTCGCGATTTAGCTGAATCAATTCGTGCGTTAGTGCAACCTCTTGGCATTCAAATGGATCTTAAGTCAGGAAGCTGGGATACCGTAGAGCGTTATATGCACTCAAACCCGACTTTGTTTGGTTGGGGAAGTCTTGATCCGATGGAGCTCTATCATCACTATAGTATGAATGCCGCAGGTGTGGGTTACTATAATCCTGGGTATTATAAAAATCCTGCCGTTGAAAAACATTTACAAGCAGCATTAGATGCACCGACATGGCAACAAGCGGTACCACATTGGCAAGCGGTAGAGTGGGATGGTAAAAATGGCGTCGGTATCAAAGGTGATGCTGCTTGGGCTTGGTTAATGAATATTCAGCATACTTACTTAACCGATCCTTGTGTTGATTTAGGCACTGGCGCTCCGGAAATTCACGGTTCATGGTCATTATTAAATAGCGTAGATACTTGGAAGTGGACTTGTCAGTAATACGTCAAACAGTAGGATTTTTCCTGCGATTATTATGCCTGCTGCTGGTAACAACAGCAGGTGTTTTTATTTTATTAAGTTTTTCGCCGATTGATCCGATCAAGGCCTATATCGGTAGTGATTTGCTAAACGTTCCGCCTGAGCAGTATCCGCTGATAGCGGCTCGCTGGGGGATGGATCAGCCACTATGGATGCGTTTTTGGCTCTGGTTTAGCCAGATAATCCAAGGTGATTTTGGTTATTCCATACTCTATAACATGCCGGTTATTGATGTTATTCGCCAACGGGCAGGGCCTTCGTTTATCCTGCTTTTTTCTGCGTGGCTATTTTCAGGTGTAATAGGGGTGTTAATGGGGTTAGTGGCAGGACGATATCTTAATCGTTGGCCTGATAGGATCATCTCAACCCTCTCTTATTTGCTGGCCTCATTACCGACTTTTTGGGTTGGATTGCTGTTGTTATCGCTGTTTTCGGTAACGTTACACTGGGCACCTATTTGCTGTGCATGGCCGATGGGCAGTAGTGCTGAAGCAGCCACATTGGGCCAACGTTTTTCGCATCTTATTTTACCTATGATAGCGTTAGGATTATTAGGTACAGGTAATATCGCACTGCATACTCGCGCAAAAGTTGCTGAAGTGATGGGCAGTGAATTTATTCATTTTGCTAAAGCCCAAGGTGATAAAGGTTGGGCTATGATGCTTTTTCATGTTCTACGTCATGCCATTACTCCCGCACTTTGCTTACAGTTTGCATCAATTGGTGAATTGTTAGGTGGTTCATTATTGGCGGAGAAGGTTTTTGCTTATCCGGGATTAGGGCAAGCGACAGTAGATGCCGGATTGCGTGGGGATATCCCCCTATTAATGGGGATTGTTGTATTTAGCACAATTCTCATTTTCTTTGGAAACAGTATCTCTAACTACTTGTTACGACGAATTAATAAAGGAATTTTGCGCGACTTATGATTTACGATCCCAATAAGCCTTTATTTAGACTGCTATTTGTCTCAATCGTATTAGTGGGGCTGGTTATTTATGGCTTATCTGTTTCTCATACTGATATTGTGATGGATTTTTTAGCTAGAAACCAAGCGCCATCAACTCAGTACTGGTTTGGCACGGATAATTTAGGCCGTTCACTGTGGTTACGCTGTTTTCAAGGTATGTTAAGTAGCTTAAATATCGGTGTCACTAGTGCCGTTGTCAGTGGTGCTATTGCTTTGATATTTGCTGGGATCTCCTCCATTAATCGCCATTGTGATTTATTGGTCAGAGGGGTGGTTGATGCCTTGTTAGCATTACCTCATTTACTGTTGTTGATCTTGATCTGTTTTACTTTAGGTGGGGGACAGCAAGGTGTTATCTGGGCTGTTGCATTAACCCATTGGCCCAAATTAGCCCTAATTTTACGTGGTGAAATTCAACGTATTCGTGAAGCAGATTATGTGATGCTATCTCGCCGTATTGGCAATACACCTTTTGAGTGTGTGAAAAAACACTATATCCCAATGTTATTACCGCAATGGATTGTAGGAACGTTGCTTATGTTTCCACATGCGGTATTGCATAGTGCTGCGTTGAGCTTTTTAGGTTTTGGGCAAGCAGCGCATGAGCCTTCTCTTGGATTGCTATTAGCGGATGCCTTACGTTATTTAAGTACCGGTGCTTGGTGGATGGTGTTTTTTCCCGGATTAATTTTAATGTGCTTGGTATTGATATTTGATCAATTTGCTAAAGCCATGCAACAACTATGGTTAAGAGGGGCAGGATGTTAAGTTTTGAACAGCTTTCCATTGATATTGCGCAGTTTCGTTGGTTAGGAAAGCGCACTTGGCAGCCTTTATTAAAATCTATTTCTCTTGATATTAAACCTGGCAAAATGCTGGCTTTAGTGGGGGGCAGCGGTGAAGGTAAAAGTTTACTCCTGCAAAGTGCATTGGGACTACTACCTGCTAATATGCGAACCCGAGGCACAATTAAACTTAATGGGCATCCGTTAACCGAGCGAGAGCTTATTGCTTATCGTGGTAATACTTTTTGCTATATTCCTCAAGGTGTAACAGCGCTTAATCCGTTAATTAGCATTGGTGAACAACTGGGCCGTTCAGCGCGGTTAAGTGGTGCTGATATCACCTATGAAGATATTAAACACCAATTTGGTTTATATCACCTCTCTAGCTCGTTAGTGAAAACTTACCCCGCAAAATTATCGGGGGGAATGGCTAAACGAGTACTCGCCTGCAATGCAACATTATCTAATGCACAATATATACTGGCTGATGAGATAACATCATGGCTTGATGATGAACACGCTTGTTTATTGCTAGAGCATTTAAAAGAGTTATGTCATCAAGGTAAATCAGTCCTATGGGTCACCCATGATTTAGCTTTGGCTGCTCGTTATGCCGATACCATTGCTGTGTTGAGGCAAGGGGAGCTAAATGAGATAGTCGCTGCTAAAGCGCTTTATCATCATGGTGGGAGTGAATGGCTAAAAACATTGTGGAATGCACTGCCTGAACAGCAGTTTTTAGATCTACAAGAGGGGGCTTGCAACCCATACCCATATTGAGCAGTGATAGATTATCTTCTTTATATACCTTTTTCTCTTAGAGAACCCTATTTTTGAGGTTATTTTTATGCCACTTTTAGCGCTACAACAACTCTCTGTGCAACAAGCCGGTAAGATGTTATGGCATGATCTCTCTTTTTCATTAGAGGCGGGAGAGCGCTTAGGCATTTCTGCGCCAAGTGGTAGAGGAAAAACAACGTTAGGTCGTGTATTAGCACAATGGCAAATGCCGACTAGTGGGCAAATTCTTTTTAATCAGCAACCTCTGCCTAAGAAAGGTTATTGTCCCATTCAATTGGTTCCGCAACATCCTGATAAATGTTTTAATCCATTTAGAACAACCGGAGAGAGTGTACGTGATGCATGGGTGCCTGATAGCCTGTGGCTTGAAAAATTGATGATAGAGCCAGAGTGGTTAACCCGTAGGCCTAATGAGTTATCAGGAGGAGAATTGGCACGTATTGCATTACTACGAGCACTTGATCCTCGAACACAATTATTAATTGCAGATGAAGTGACTGCACAATTAGATGCACAGATCCAAGCCAAAATTTGGCAAGTATTAATCGATGAAAGTCAAAAACGTCCTTTAAGTTTAATTATCTTTAGTCACAATAAAGCCTTACTAGAAAAAGTATCTACCAGAATATGGTGGGTAGATAAGGAAAAAATATGTTGATAGTAAAAAGGATACTAGAGCGATTTTAATAAAAAAAAGCTTCCTGTATTTTGAAATATAGGAAGCAAACTATTACTACTAATTATAATAATAATAAGGAATTAAAAACGATATGTATAACCAATACCCATATGAATATCTTGATTACGATAAGGGGTCATTTGCCAATTTGTTGTCGTATTAACAGATGACTGTTTATCTAGTTGGTAAGTTAGCCCTACACTAGCAAATGGACGCTGTGCTAACTGTTTTTTGTTGTCGTTATAGTTAATTTTTTGCTGACCTAGATAATCAATATGACTTTGGAAGTCACCTTGGTGATGTGATAAATGCCATAATAAACCCGCTTTGCTGTCCAGTTTGAGTTTGGCATTGACTGTATACTCTATTCCTAATCCTATTTTTGCAAGCAATGAATGTGCATTAAGTTCTTGATAATGGACTGCAAGTTTAGTCCCTTGTGTTTCGCTATAAGCAGAGCGTGATGTTTGATTAAAAGTAAGTCCTGCAAAAGGCGTTACAGTGATAAGGTTATTGAGTGTGTAAGGATAATATCCTTGAAAATCAATATAATAACCGGAGATCTTTGCGTGGCCTTTACCCGCTTCGGTATTATCTAATATTGGTCTTTTAATCGTGACTTTGCGGTTTACATATGCCCCTTTTAATGAAAGATGTAATGCATTGCCATTCGAGGTTGGGTTTAGTGACGGGATTAAATCAACGCTAAAACCAATTAACGGTAAAGGGTATCCTTGATATTCATAGCCTGTGGGTAAAGAAGAGTAGCTATCGCTATCAATAGCAAGACCAACCACTAATGGTGTTTGATTGATATCAAAACGATAAGCTCCACTAATGCCCGTTTGTATAGCGTTGGCTTTATCAATATTTTGATAGTGTGTGAAGCCACTAAGACATGCTTTTTCAGTACCGACAGAACAGGTGGCGGAAGCTAAATAACGCAATTGACCCTGTTGCATATCGATAAGTTTATAGCTATTTTCAGCCATTAATTGCATGGATTTATAGCTGTTTTCTACATCGATTGGTTTACTGATAGCTGTCGATGATTTTGCTGTTTCTTTCTCTTTTACCTTTGCTTTAGCCTGTTGTACTTGTTCATCTTCTACAGGGGGAAGTTCTTTATCAGCTTGTAGTCTGGCTAGGCGCTCTTGCTCCGCCTTTTCTTGCTCAGCTTGCAGTCTGGCTAGGTGCTCTTGCTCCGCCTTTTCCTGCTCAGCTTGCAGTCTGGCTAGGCGCTCTTGCTCTGCTTTTTCTTGCTCAGCTTGCAGTCTGGCTAGGCGCTCTTGCTCCGCTTTTTCTTGCTTCGCTTTTTCCTGCTCAGCTTGCAGTCTGGCTAGGCGCTCTTGCTCCGTTTTTTCCTGCTCAGCTTGCAGTCTGGCTAGGCGCTCTTGCTCCGCTTTTTCTTGCTCAGCCTTTTCTTGCTCAGCTTGCTTATCTTTTTCATCTGCAATTTCTTGTTGTTCAGTATTGAAATATTTATCATCGATTTCATCATTTCTCCAAATAACTTGACGCCAGTTATTACGTTCATTAGTGGCTACACCATAAATGATTCTTCCATCATCTGAGATGGCATGTGCTTCTGAATCTTTTCCCCCGTCAAGTGTTCCTAAGTCATACATATGATTATTGAAATAAATAAAACCATGACGATGAAACATGATAAAGGCATGAGGACCAGTGCCTGTTAGATCTTTTGGAATGGTTTTTAAGTTATACTCATCAGTTTCAGACCACCCTACAACATATTTACCATCAGCAGTAATATCAAGTGCTCTAGCATTTCTAAATTCCGATTCTTCTTTTTTTGTAGAAAGGTTACCAATATTGATGAGTTTATCATTAGAGAAGTCATAGAGTAATGCTTGACTAAAAATTGCTGAAGAAGTTTTTGTTCTAGTAGGTAACCTAATTGCATAATTATTATGCCAAACATCTCCCCAGCCAACACTATAGTTCCCATCTGCTGAGGTATCTGCAAGTTTTGTCGATCCAAATTCAGAGAGACTAAGTTCTCGTATAGGGCCTGATGCTGTTGTGATAAAGGCAACTTTAGGATATTCTCTATCCAGTAATTTCTTTTTAGGCAAATCTCGGTTTAGCTGGCCAATAAAGACTTGACCATTATCACTGATTTTTTGAATATCAACACCTCTTCTTTTTATTCCCTTTAAGAAAGGATATTCAGTAATTGGTGAAAGTAAAATTGCTTTTTCTAGATGATTAGCTAAATACTTATTAACGTTATCGAATGTTAATTCGAAGTTTTCTTTTTTATAGATATCATAAATATATAGCTTCTTTCTCTCATCACCTTTGTATTCATATAAAATAAAATTACCATCTTTCGTTAAATATCTAATCTCCATATTTCTATCTAAAATAGAAAATGTATTGTTATATACGTTATAGGCAAATACATAACATCCATTGTATGTACCACAACCGATAGTATCTTCAAAAATACTATTATTTTTAACCATCTGCTCTAATCTGGCTCTAGCACCTGCAAAGGCATACCCAACAACAGTTTTACTATTTTTTGAAATATGGGAAAGGTAAAGAAGATCTAATTGCGGATTATTTTCTTTATTTATTTTTTTTATGGTCTTTCCGCCATCTATACTAATAAATAATTCATTTGGTAAGAGTTCTTCTGAGAAATAAACGGTTTCTCTAACATTATAATTAGGTATCTTTTTTTGAATATTACGTTCACCTTCATCAGCTATACGATTATATAATGAAAGTGTATCATCACTTATTGTTGCATATATGTAAGTGCTTCCAAACGGCGTCATTAACTGTTGGTTGTAACTATGCTTATCTAAGACACGGCCGTGGAGATGTTTAATGTATTCATATCTATTATGATTGAATTCATAATATTGACTTGCATTATTTGCAATACTAAAAGGGTTATAAATTGAGTCTCCCATATCATTTATATTATAATTGCTGTAGCAATTAATAGGCCATATATAGAGAGGACACAATATATATAATATTGATTTATTTTTCATTTTCATTTTATATACCAAAAATAAGATTTTAACTGGAGGTTAACCTCTGTATTAATTAAAGTCAATTGAATAAAATGAAATGAATTTAATATATAATAATGAGTAAGAAATTATTATTATGTATATATATTTGGTATTTTAATTAAATTTACTTTTCTAAGTATTAATTCATTTTGTAGATTTATGATTTGTTCTTTATTTGCGGATCGCCAATTCTTCGCTTCACCATATACGCCATGCTGATGAAACGCATTAATACGAATTGGAATGGATTCATCAAGTGAATTAATAAACTGGGAAAGCGGTTCTATATTCTCTAAATAATCGGTTTTTTCTGGAATATATAAAAGGCGTAATTCTGCAAGTAAATTATGCTCACTTAACCATTTGATTGATTTTTTAATACGTTGATTACTACGTCCGGTTAAATAAATATGTGTTTCTTCACTCCAACTTTTTAAATCAATCATCGCACCATCCATAAAGGGGGCGATTTTTTGCCAACCATTAAGTGAAAGAGTGCCATTACTGTCAATTAAACAGGTAAGATGTCGAAGATCAGGGGCTGCTTTGATTGCTTTAAAATAATCAATTAAAAATGGAAGTTGTAACGTAGATTCCCCGCCACTTACGGTTACCCCATTGATAAAAGCGGCATATTTACGCGTAATTGCAATTAGTTCATCAACTGTATAGGTCAATGTCATAGGGCTTGATTGGCGAGGACATTGCTGAATACAAGTATCACATTGCTCACAACGGTGAGAGTTCCAATTTACTACTCCGTTTTGCAACGAGAGAGCTTGCTGAGGGCAAGTGGCAATGCAATCCCCGCAGTTATCACAAATCCCCATAGTGTAGGGATTGTGACAGTTCTTACAGCGTAAATTACATCCTTGTAGGAAGATGGCGAGGCGATTGCCTGGGCCATCAACACAAGAAAAAGGCAGTATTTTATTTATCGAAGCGCATCTGCTGTTCATGGCTAATCACTCGTGGTTTTCGTTCAGCAATATGGCAATTGGTTGTTGCTTCATCTCCTAACCAAGTTGTATTTAGGCGAGAGCCTTCTTCTTTATATTTTTTTAAATCCGATAACCGCACCATATAGCCAGTGACACGGACTAAATCATTGCCACCCACATTAGCGGTAAATTCACGTAATCCGCAAGAAAACGCCCCTAAGCACAGTTGCATTAAGGCATCAGGATTTTGTTTGATAGTTTCATCCACGGTTAAAATATCACTAATACCTGAAGTATAAAATTGATGGTGGGGGGCAACGGTCATTAAATGAGTAACAGGATCAGGCTCTGTTCCATAAGGAATTCGGGTCGCCGGTGTAGTACCAATATCAGAACTTATGCCTGATTGAGCATGTAACATGGCACGCTGTTTCCAACCATATTTTACAGGGGTCTGTGCAACAAATTGGGCCAGTTTTTCACTAATAATATAGCTAAGTTTATTGGCCGCTTCGCTATGACCATAGTTTGCTGTATGACCTTCTTTTTCAAGTAATAGAGAAACTGCTTCAGCCATACCATAAATGCCAAACATCGGGGCAAAACGATCGGGTGAGAGCAAACCTTCTTCTACTAAAAAGCTTTGTTGAAAAAAGTTTGATTTTTCATAGAGGAATTCGCAACGAGCATTGATGATCTCGATTTGTTTTTGCATGTAAAACGGCAATACATTCTCTAGAAAGTCGGCACTATTTTGGCTGCGCTTTGCTACTTCTTTGAGATTGATACGAACTAAAGTGCTACCGCCACCACTTTGCGGTAGAGAGTTATAACAACTAACAATACCGTATTCATCTTTACCAAATACAGCATCTTGCAATGTACCGTTAGCAATATGGGGTTTACTACTATGACAAATATTGGTGATTGCTTGGTGCAATAAATCAGAAGGTGTTAGTGCCGCGTCATAAATAAAGGTGAGATTCGGGGCTACTTGTTGAAGTTCAACATCTACCTTAAGAATTAAACGTGTAATGATAGAGTCTTCAGGGCCAATATTAGCGTGCATAAAGGCATCAGGAAGGGTTCTATCAAGATAGCGCCAGAAACGCTTTAATTTTGGATAGAGTTGCTCTTGCGTCAAATTCCCCACATAAGGTAGTAAGATTTTATCAATACGACCTAAATAAACCGGCATTGAAGTGACTGAAGGAACATGATGATAAAGGATAGTCAGCATATTTAGCGCATCATCAAAATCTTGGGCAGGTTCAAGCTCTAAATAGCGCGAGCCTTGTGCTAAGAATTTCGCGTAATCAGGTAATACATAACGTGGTTTATAAGGGGCATGACCTTCATACATATCGCAGATAACCCGTTCATTTAGCGCAAGGCTCGCCTCGTTAGATAATGTCGGGTATGGCAACATATTTTCCGCTTCTAATGCTAGAAAATGACGTTTTTGTTCGGGGGAAAGGGTTGGATTTTCTACGATTTGTTGACAACGTTGGATAACAGATTGTTCAGTCATAACCACCTCAGCAACTCAAGAGCAAAAGAAAGATGTAAGATTTATTTATCGCATTAGGTTAATAAATTGACTGAGATTTACTGTGATTTTAAACAAAGCCCATTCAAAGTTTAAGGGAATAGCACGAAAATACGTATAAATTAGATATATCTAAAATAATTTGACCTATTTTAGATAGAAATATAGAAATAAAGAAATGAAGGTGAGTACTAATGACTCACCTTATTATGTTAATTTGTGGCAGTGTTATTTAACTTCAGATCTATTTTCTGTTTCTTCTTGCTGATCACTTTTTTGTTCATCATCTTCTTTTTCATGACGAGTGGGTAAACTTGCGGTTAATAAATAGGGCGATTGCTGCCAATGCACTGGTGTTAATTGCAATAAGCTGTGGGACAGTAAAAAACCAATCGCCAGAGCAACCAATAGCATCACACGCAATAAATTAGTGGTGTTATCGACTTGGCCAGATTCTGTGACAAGTTGGTGTGTATCTAACGTCAATCTTAGAAAACCCTTTGGCTGATCTTGACCAGGGATAGGCACCACCAGCTGATGATTAAAAGAACCGCCACTTTTTTGTCCTTCTAAGGCCAATCGCTCTTTTACCGTCACATTTTCACCACTATGCGCTATTTGTGTGCCATCTTGCCAATAAAGACTTGCATCCAGTACCCGACTATCGTGAGTTAGATGATTTAAATTAGCTATAATGTGTGGATTTACGTTATCTTTGCTACTGTCATCCATATAATTGGATAATGAGAAGGCAACTTGTTCTGCCAGTGTTTTGGCAAGCTCTTCAAACTGGGTGATACGGGCGTGCTGATTTGCACGGCTAAAATAAGAGGCGCCTTGCATCAAAAAAGCCAATAATGCGATACAAATCAGTATAATCGCTGTTTTTTGTAGTTTGAATTTTAGTTTATCTTTAAGCATGTTCAACCTTTTGCGTAAGCAAGTATGTGCATGTTGCCAGATGAATCACAGATAGAATAGGCTGAATAACAATTATTTTGTTCAGACAGGGGAAAACAGGAGAATAAGTATGTCAAATAGTCTGACCTATTGCTATTTACCGGATGAGATCCGTAAATGGCCAGGTCTACCGCTATCACTCAGTGGTGAAGAAGTGATGCCACTGGATTATCGTGCAGGCGATAGCGGATGGTTACTTTATGGACGAGAACTTGATAAAAAAAGAATAAGTGAGTTCCAGCATAAATTAGGTGTGGCTATTGTGGTGGTTTCTTCATGGCGTATTGATGATTACCAAGTGGTACGTATTGCGGGAAGTTTAACCCGTCGTATTCGTCGGTTATCTGATGAATGTGGTTTAGATGTTGTACCCTTTGGGCAGATCCCACGTTTACGCTCTCCGGGACTTTTAGTGATGGATATGGATTCCACGGCTATTCAAATTGAGTGTATTGATGAAATCGCTAAACTGGCCGGTGTCGGTGATAAAGTGGCCGAGATAACGGAGCAAGCGATGCAAGGTGAAATGGATTTTAGTGAAAGCCTAAAATTGCGTGTTGCACAATTAGCGGGAGCTGATGCGAATATTTTACAAAAAGTAATGGATAATTTACCTCTGATGCCCGGGTTAACAAGTTTAGTGCGTAAGCTTCAGGCAATGGATTGGCAAATTGCGATTGCATCAGGGGGATTTACTTATTTTGCTGATAACCTAAAACAGCGATTACGTTTAGTTGCAGCGGTTGCTAATCAGCTAGAAATTAAAGATGGTAAATTAACGGGCAAAGTCAAAGGCCCTATTGTTGATGCTAAATATAAAGCGCAAGTGCTTACACGCTTAGCTAAAGATTTAGATATACCGCTGGAACAAACCATTGCGATAGGTGATGGCGCAAACGATCTTAAAATGCTTAGAAAGGCGGGTTTAGGTATTGCCTACCATGCCAAACCTAAAGTATATGCACAAGCCAAAGTAGCTATTCGTCATGCTGATTTAATGGGTGTGATGTGTATTTTAAGTGCAGGATTAAAGCACGAAGAACGATAAGTTTTCAGTCAAGAAAATAACGGGGAGAGCAGTGTGGCAAAAGCAGCCAAAAGAGCCTTTGTATGTAATGAATGTGGTGCCGATTACCCGCGTTGGCAAGGACAATGTTCTGCGTGTCATGCGTGGAATACCATTACGGAAGTGCGCCTTGCGGCGACACCTTCTGCCCGTAACGATCGTTTTAGCGGTTTTGCCGGAGATGCGAAAGGAATAAGCCGTGTTCAAAAGCTCTCTGAAATTAGCCTTGAAGCATTACCTCGCTTTTCTACTGGATTTAAAGAATTTGATCGTGTGTTAGGCGGAGGGGTTGTGCCGGGAAGTGCCATTTTAATTGGCGGAAATCCGGGGGCAGGTAAAAGTACACTATTACTGCAGACCATGTGTCGTTTAGCCGCTGAAATGAAAACCTTGTATGTCACGGGAGAAGAGTCATTACAGCAGGTTGCCATGCGGGCGCACCGCTTAGGCTTACCGACAACCGAATTGAATATGTTGTCAGAAACCAGTATTGAACAAATTTGTTTAATTGCTGCTCAAGAGCAACCTAAATTAATGGTCATTGACTCGATCCAAGTAATGCATATGGCCGATATTCAATCTTCCCCGGGCAGTGTGGCACAGGTACGAGAGACAGCTGCTTATCTGACTCGTTTTGCTAAAACGAATGATATTGCCATTATTATGGTGGGTCATGTCACCAAAGATGGCACATTAGCGGGACCTAAAGTATTAGAACACTGTATTGACTGCTCAGTGATGCTTGATGGTGAAACGGACTCACGTTTTAGAACATTGCGTAGTCATAAAAACCGCTTTGGTGCGGTGAATGAGTTAGGTGTTTTTGCCATGACGGAACAAGGTTTACGCGAAGTGAGTAATCCATCGGCTATCTTTTTAAGTCGTGGTGATGAGGTGACTTCAGGCAGTTCTGTTATGGTGGTTTGGGAAGGAACGCGGCCATTACTGGTGGAGATCCAAGCATTGGTCGACCACTCTATGTTATCAAATCCTCGCCGTGTTGCGGTGGGATTAGAGCAAAATCGCTTAGCAATATTATTAGCGGTTTTGCATCGTCATGGTGGTTTACAGATGTCTGATCAAGATGTCTTTGTTAATGTCGTTGGCGGTGTCAAAGTAACCGAAACTAGTGCAGATTTAGCTTTATTACTATCATTAGTATCGAGTTTTCGTAATCGTCCTTTACCGCGTGATTTAGTTATTTTTGGTGAGGTAGGACTCGCGGGAGAAATTCGTCCTGTACCAAGTGGACAAGAGCGAATTGCAGAAGCAGCAAAACACGGTTTTAAACGTGCTATTGTGCCTAATGCGAATATGCCAAAGAAAAATCCACCTGATATGAAAGTGTATGGAGTGAAGAAACTATCAGATGCGTTATCTGTACTTGATGATTTGGACGACTTCTAAAGGAGTAAATCATGGGATCTTTTGATTATATCAAACAGGCAATAAAAAAGAATGGCTATACCTTACAGCAAGTTGCCGATGAAAGTCAGATGACAAAGGGCTATCTTAGCCAGCTTATTAATAACAAAATCAAAAGCCCCAGTGCACAAAAAATGTCCGCATTACACCAATTTTTGGGATTAGAATATCCATTACAACAGAAAACCATTGGGGTGATTTTTGGTAAATTCTATCCTCTTCATACTGGGCATATTTATTTAATTCAACGAGCTTGTAGTCAAGTGGATGAATTGCATGTCATTTTATGTCATGACGAACCTCGTGATAAAGAGCTATTTATCAATAGTGCGATGTCACAACAGCCGACGGTAAGTGATAGGTTGCGCTGGTTATTACAAACTTTTAAGTATCAGAAAAATATTCGTATTCATGAGTTTAATGAACATGGTATAGAGCCTCAACCTCATGGTTGGGAAATGTGGAGTGAGGGTATCAAAGCCTTTCTACAAGAAAAACAGATCGCGCCGGATTTTATCTATACCAGTGAACGAGAGGACGCCAGTCAATATGAAGCATTTTTAGGTATTGAAACGGTACTGGTCGATCCTGAGCGCTCGTTTATGAATATTAGCGGTAGTCAAATCCGTCAAGCGCCATTTAAATATTGGGAATATATTCCTACCGAAGTAAAACCTTTTTTCGTGCGTACAGTGGCTATATTAGGTGGTGAATCGAGTGGCAAATCGACCTTAGTAAATAAGCTTGCTAATATTTTTAATACAACCAGTGCGTGGGAATATGGCCGTGATTATGTCTTCTCTCATTTAGGAGGAGACGAAATGGCATTGCAGTATTCTGATTATGATAAAATCGCTTTAGGTCATGCCCAATATATTGATTTTGCAGTTAAATATGCTAATAAAGTTGCATTTATCGATACTGATTTTGTAACAACACAGGCTTTTTGTTTACGTTATGAAGGAAAAGAACATCCTTTTGTACAGGCATTGATTGATGAATATCGTTTTGATTTAGTTATTCTGCTAGAGAACAATACGCCATGGGTTGCCGATGGTTTACGTAGTTTAGGGAGTGATAAAGAGCGCCGTCGTTTTCAAACATTGTTGATAGAGATGTTAGATAAAAACAATATTGAATATGTCAAAGTAGATCCTCCTGATTATGATGAGCGCTTTCTTCGTTGTGTCGAATTAGTCAGGGAATTGCTGATGATGCAATCAAAGCATATCGAATAAGTATTTTTAAAAACGCCATTAATTGGCGTTTTTTATTTATAGCTAGCTATATAGTCACAATAAGAATGAAATTTTTGTTTAAACCTAAAGTATGGATAAAAACGGCTGTTCATTAAGCGATTAGCATAATAATGCTATTTTTTTCAAATTAGTGAAAATGATTACTGCAAATTAATGGTAGATCTCTATGATAAAAGTTAGGTATAGATATATCGGTGTGTATTTCTTTTTCTCTTAAGTGTGAGGAGTCACACACTTTGTCTTCATAAGCTTAACCAATTGAAGAAACAGATTTATTTTCGCAAAAGGACAAGATAATGGCGCAACCTTCCCGTATTTCACTTCAGATCAAAAAAACAGTTATTTCATTAGCCATTGCTGCTTTAGGCTTTACGGCTTCCTCTTCTGCATTGGCTTATCAAAAAGTCCATCAACCCGATAATAGCTATCAGCAATATATTTCTCAGCGCCAAACGGTAGATATGTTGATCCAAGATGCATTAGAGGCATTTAAATCGCCAGCGCGTGTTTCTGACGCTGGATTTACGGGAAAACTACCTTCTAATATGGAAGTCGTAGCACAAAAGCTACAACAAGCTTATAAGTTAGAGCCTTATCGCTTAGATTTACTATTTAGTGCCGCCAGTGCTTATGTCTATAACAATCAAATTGAGCGTGCGGTAACGATTTATAAACAAATTTTAGAAGCCGCACCGGATGATATTGATGCATTAATTTATGTGACTTCTTGGACGCGTTTTGAAGGTAAAGATAAAGAAAGTGAAGCCTATTTTAACAAGTTAAAATCCCTTAATCCGGCAAAAGCTGAAGAGCTAAGCCGCTTTTTTGCTCAAATTGATCGTGTAAGCAAAATGCCATTAAGTGATAAGTTAACGCCAGCAGATTTGGCAACGCTAAATAAAACCAAAGGAAATAATGCCATTGTGACATTGGGTTATGCACTTAATCCAGATGGTACGATGAATCAGATCTTGATTGATCGTTTAAATAAAACCCTTGAAGTCGCAAAACAGTTACCTGATGCAATGATTGTTGTGACAGGTGGTGTGCCGAAAGCACATCAAACTGAAGGTAAATTAATGGCGGATTGGTTAGTTAAAAAAGGTATTCCCGCAGAGCGAATTTTCCAAGACAATTATGCACGCTCAACGGTGGAGAATGCGTTATTTAGCCGTTATGCATTAACTAAACACCGAATTAAAACAGCGGTGATTATTAGCTCTGGTAGTCATGTTCGTCGTGCTGATGCTATTTTTACGGTTGCGAGTTGGCAAAGTGGCCCCAGTGATATCACCTATTTAACGGTTGTAGCCCCCGATAAGCCATTAGCTGAATTACAAAAAACATCAAAATCTGATTTACAAGGTATTTATCGCGATGGCTTAAAAGCATTAGGATTATGGAGCTTTCGTAGTTATCCATTAGAAGAGCGTTGATAGACCCTTTGAATATTATTTTGCTACTAAAACTCCACAAGAAAACCAAAAGATTGTGGAGTTTTTTATTATTCTAAGTGATCAAATTCATACACCAATAAATCCTTATTGAATTGATAACAATTATCATTACTATAAGTTCTTACCTAAATTATAATGAGAAAATACAGTGAGAACTCCTCTAATGATCTGCGCATTGATGGCCTCTTTTTCTAGTTTCGCCAATTGCTTATCAATAACAGAAAATAAAGAAATAACAGGCCAGTTTAATCACGATAAGGCACTCTGTTTTTCTACACATTTACAGAGCCAGCGTTATGCTGAGTTAGATGTTAAAGGTATACAAAATCTACAATTAGCAAACCAAGATGGCACTCATGTTCGTCGCTTATTAAAAGATGTGCCCGTTGATGGACAACAACAAAAGATACGCTTCCTATTACCTGAAACGGCAAATTATCAGTTTATTGCCCAAGGAGAAGTTGGGGTACAGTGGCATATCACACTGAAAACATACCCTTATCAGCCTTTAGATAAAGATGCGGGTATAGCATTAACTAGCCCTAGATTGCAAATGCTGGCACAAGATCTCACCGCCAGCAATATACAGTTATTCTGGCAACAGATACAGCAAGAGGGAACTCCCCTTGTTGAACCTTACGATAATCATAACAAGCGCGTGACTTTTTTATGGCAAGGTGCGCAATCTAATGTATATCTATTGGGATCGCCTGCAGGTGATCATGATCCGTTAACGCGTTTAGCCAATAGCGATATTTGGTATCGTAGTTATATCGTGCCTAACGATACATTAATGCAATATAAATTAGCACCAGATGTGCCAGTCATTGAAAATGCAACAGCTGCACAGCAGCGCCGTGCTATTTTAACGACGGCACAGGCCGATCCTTTTAATCTTCACCCTTCACCAAGTAAAGCGGACGATCGTTATAATTACTTTTCATTGCTGTCACTTGATTATCCCCGTGAATGCCAGTTGCCAGATATCTTAGATAGGGCAATGAATGGCAATACATCAATCAGTCGTTTTCATAGTGAAATTTTAAACAATGATCGAGAGATTGCGCTTTATTTACCCGCACAGAAAATGACGACACCGCGACTATTGGTGCTATTTGATGGACAAATTTATCGCCAACAATATGGCATAGACCGGTTTTTTGATAAGTTGATTGAAGAGGGGAAATTACCTCCTATTGCTATCTTATTTGTCGATAGTATTGATAGTGATCGTCGTAGTGTTGAATTACCACCTAATCCTGATTTTCACCGCTTTTTAGCGGATGAACTTTTGGTTTGGTTAGAGCAAGAGAAAGGCCTGCAAGTAGCCGCTAAGGAAACTATAGTCTCAGGCTCAAGCTATGGGGGATTGGCCTCTGCATGGGTGGCATTTAACCGTCCTGATCGCTTTGGGAAAGTGCTTAGTATGTCCGGCTCTTATTGGTGGGCGCCAGAAAACGAAGCCCCAGAGTGGTTAATTCGCCAATATCAACAGGCGGATAAAAAACCATTACAGTTTTTCTTAGAGGCTGGGTTATTTGAGTCTCGCGAAGGCGCTGGAGGAATATTAAATAATAATCGCCAATTAAAGCAGGTTTTACAGCAAAGGGGCTATCCTGTGCAATCGCTCGAGATGGCGAGCGGGCATGATTATATCTCTTGGTGTGAGGCGCTTTATATCGGCACTAAAGCGTTAACTAACGATTAATTATTCATCTTTTTTATCTTAAAGGGATGTGAGTGGTGGTGAACTACACATCCTTTTTCTTTAGGCTAATTTGTCATTTATCCAAAGCACCGTAAAACCCCGTCCTTCAGGTCGGGGATATAAGGCGCGGTTTTTTAACTAACTCGGTGTTTCCTGTTGCTCAATGTACTGGCGGATAATGGATATTGGTGCGCCACCACAACTCCCCGCGAAATAACTCGGCGACCAAAGAACCCCTTTGTAGTAATCACGTTGGGCAATATCAGGACGATCACGTCGAAGTAATCGACTCGATACCCCTTTAAGGCTGTTAACCAGATTAGATATCGCCAGTTTTGGCGGGTAATTAATCAGTAAATGAACGTGATCCCGTTCCCCATCCATTTCAACCAGTTCAACATCAAAATCAGCACAAACACTGGCAAAGTAGCCTCGCCATTTTTCAATTGCATCCTGATCAAATATTTTTCGCCGGTATTTTGTGACAAAGACCAAATGGACGTGCATCAGGAATACACAATGTCTGCCACGGCGAATATTAGTTTCATTTTTCATGGACCAAAGTATAATAGGTAATATGAAACGTCTACAAGCCTTTAAATTCCAGTTAAGACCCAATGGTCAGCAAGAGCGTGAGATGAGACGCTTTGCAGGGGCTTGTCGTTTTGTTTTCAATCGGGCATTAGCACGTCAGAATGAGGAGCACGAAGCAGGGAATAAATACATTCCCTATACAAAAATGGCTTCATGGCTCATTGAGTGGAAATCTGACACAGAGACACAATGGTTGAAGGAAGCCCCATCACAACCGTTACAACAGTCACTTAAAGATTTGGAACGGGCTTACAAGAATTTTTTCCAGCAGCGTACCGCTTTTCCTCGATTCAAGAAACGCGGTAAAAATGAGGCTTTTCGCTACCCGCAGGGCGTGAAGCTCGATCAATCCAATAGTCGTATATCATTGCCAAAGTTGGGATGGATGCGCTACCGCAACAGTCGTGAAGTCGTCGGAGAAGTGAGAAACGTCACGGTCAGTCAGTCATGCGGTAAATGGTACGTCAGCATTCAGACTGAGTATGAAGCGACAGAACCACAACCTGAATCAACCTCAATAGTCGGGCTTGATGCAGGCGTTACAAAACTTGCCACGCTTTCAGACGGTACGGTATACCCGCCCGTCAGCAGTTTTAAAGTAAACCAGCGAAAGCTGGCAAGGCTTCAACGGAAATTAAGCCGTAAAATCAAATTCAGTGCCAACTGGCAAAAACAAAAGCGCAAAATTCAACGTCTGCATTCTCATATTGCCAATATAAGGAAAGACTACCTTCACAAAGTCACCAGCGAAATCAGCAAAAACCACGCAATGATTGTCATTGAGGACTTAAAGGTCAGTAACATGTCTAAATCGGCAAAAGGTACGACAGAACGGCCTGGACGGAACGTAAAAGCTAAATCTGGTTTAAACCGCTCAATACTGGAGCAGGGCTGGTATGAAATGCGCCGTCAGCTTGAGTACAAGCAGCTCTGGCGAGGAGGTCAGGTACTGGCAATACCACCAGCCTACACCAGTCAGAAGTGCGCTTGCTGTGGTCATACAGCAAAGGAAAACCGCCCGTCACAAAGTCAATTCGAGTGCCTTGAATGTGGATATACAGCGAATGCTGATATCAACGGGGCACGTAACATTTTAGCGGCAGGACATGCCGTGCTTGCCAGTGGAGGGAGGGGGCAGTCAGACCGCCCGTCGAAGCAGGAACCCGCCGAGGTGATTCAGACATCAGTCTGAACGCAGTAGGGATCCACATCCTTTAGGGCGTGGAGGATGTCAATTGCCATAAAGCTGTCATCTAAATCGCTTTTTTCTTTCATCTGTTTGTCATTTTACTCTCGTAAGCTCTTTGTGACTTAAAACATAAACCCCAAAATTCTTTATTTTTTTGCGTGCAAGGAAAAAGCTATGTCTCTACGTTATCAACGTTCTGCGTTATCTGTAGTCGTCGCAACACTCTTTACAAGCGTGAGTTTCTCTTCTTTTGCAGCCCCCGTCACTGCCGATACTATTTTGGCGCAAGATCGCGCAGCAAAAGGTAATATTACGGAATTTGGTGGTGCTCGTCGTATAACCTCAGATCAAACTGAAGCATTAAAAGCAGCACTTAATAATCATCAAGCTAAAAATGTGATCCTATTTATCGGTGATGGGATGGGGGATTCTGAGATAACGGTAGCACGTAACTATGCCGAAGGGGCTGGTGGCTTCTTTAAAGGGATTGATGCGTTACCGATGACCGGCCAATATACTCATTATTCTTTAGATAGAAAAACACAAAAACCTAATTATGTAACAGATTCGGCCGCATCAGCAACAGCATGGGCTTCAGGGGTTAAAACCTATAATGGGGCATTAGGGATTGATGTGTTTGGTAAAGATCACCAAACGATTTTGGAATTAGCAAAAGCGAATGGTAAAGCGACGGGGAATGTCACTACCTCTGAAATTCAAGATGCAACACCGGCTGCGCTATTTTCACATGTTACCGGGCGTAAGTGTTATGGGCCTGTAGAAACGTTAGCAAAATGCTCAACGAATGCGCTAGAAAATGGCGGTAGAGGTTCAATCTCTGAGCAATTGTTAGTGACTCGTGCAGATATTACACTGGGAGGAGGCGCGAAAAGTTTTGCTCAAACAGCAACGGCCGGTGAATATAAAGGGAAAACGCTCGAGCAACAAGCAATAGAGCGTGGCTATCAAATTGTGAAAGATGCTAAATCGTTAGAGGCGATTACGCTAGCAAATCAAGATAAACCTGTGTTAGGTCTATTTCATGACGGTAATATGGCCGTCGCTTGGGAAGGGCCAAAAGCCACTTATCAAGGTAATTTAAAGAATCCTCCTTTAGAGTGTAAACCGAATTCAAAATTAGACCCGAATGCACCAACATTAGCGCAAATGACCAAAAAAGCGATTGATTTGCTGAAAACGAATGAAAATGGTTTCTTCTTACAAGTCGAAAGCGCCTCCATTGATAAACAAGATCATAATGCTAATCCTTGTGGTCAAATTGGTGAAACGGTGGCATTAGATGAAGCGGTACAAATTGGTTTAGATTTCGCTAAACAAAATGGTGATACGCTTATTATAGTGACCGCAGATCACGCTCACTCTAGTCAAATTATTGAAGCTGATGTGAAATCAAGCGGCTTAACACAAGCATTGATTACCAAAGATGGCGCTGTCATGGTGGTGAATTATGGTAACTCAGAAACGGATTCACAAGAGCATACAGGCGCGCAATTACGCGTTGCCGCTTATGGTCCACATGCTGCTAATGTCGTAGGGTTAACAGACCAAACAGATCTTTTCTTTACTATGCGCGATGCGATGGGATTGAAATAACCTTGATAAGGTGACTGAATTGTAGTCTGTCTGAAATGTAGTTGAATTGTCTTACTAAAATTGTTGTATTTTCACGCGACTTAGAGAGATACCCTCAAGTCGCGTTTTTTTCTATGATTTCTTTACAAAAAATAAGAAAACGATAATAAATCAAGACGTTATTTACAGTCTAATTTTGAAAGTTACTTTTTGTTTGCTATAATTAACAGAATTTACAATGATATTCTTATACTATTCTTAACTTCTCCATTGATTATTGCACTTAAGTCGCAATATCTTTTTGCCTAATAACGTCGTTTTGATTAGGGCGTTATCTATAAAAATCATTTTTCAGATATGGTTATCTGCGTAGGATCTCTCTCTTTTTTATGGCATTGAAGGAGAAATGAGCCAATAAACAACGATAAAAAATAAGGTGACTAATTTCTATGCTAACACTGCTTCATTTACTCTCATCCGTGGCACTTTTAGTCTGGGGAACACATATTGTTCGCACCGGTATTATGCGTGTGTTCGGCTCTGATTTACGCCGAATTTTAGGTAAAAGTATTAATAAAAAATCGAATGCTTTTCTTGCCGGTGTCGGTGTTACTGCCTTAGTACAAAGTAGTAATGCTACGGCATTGCTAGTGATTTCGTTCGTCACTCAAGGCCTTATTTCTATTACACCCGCTTTGGTGATTATGCTAGGGGCTGATGTGGGTACAGCGCTAATGGCGCGGGTGCTGACATTCGATCTTTCGTGGTTATCACCGTTACTGATTTTATTGGGTGTCATGACTTTTTTAAGTCGTAAAAAAGAGCGTATCGGGCAACTGGGTAGAGTGGGAATAGGCCTTGGTTTAATTATCTTAGCATTACAACTGATTGTGACTTCTGCTGAGCCGATAACCCATGCCAGTGCAGTACAAGCTATTTTTACCTCTTTGAGCGGGGATACGATTTTAGCACTATTGGTCGGCGCTATTTTTGCGATGGTTAGTTATTCAAGCTTAGCGGCGGTATTACTTACCGCAACATTAAGTGCAACAGGCTTTATGCCTTTATATATTAGTTTATGTATTGTTATTGGTTCTAATATTGGTAGTGGATTGTTGGCATTAATCAGTAGTCGTGGTCAAAGTATTAGTTCACGTCAAGTCGTCATAGGAAGTCTGTTTTTTAAATTAATTGGCGCCTTGCTGGTATTGCCGTGGATCACCATCATTGCGACAAAAATCCAACAATATGATTTTTCCCCTGCGGAAGTGATTATCTATTTTCATGTGATTTATAACTTAGTGCGCTGTGTGTTGATGTTGCCGTTTGTGGGGCCAATGGCGAAATTATGTCAAAAATTAGTGCCGGAATTACCCGTTACTGGGACAGAAGTTGCACCTCGTTATTTAGATCCATCCGCCGTTGATACTCCCTCTTTAGCTATTGCTAATGCAGTCAGAGAGACATTACGGTTAGGGGATGTGGTTGAACAGATGTTGCAACGTTTTCAAGCCTTAATGGAAGGGGATCGTCTGCAAAAAAGGGAGATTAGCCAGCTAGAAGAGGAAGTGGAATTGCTCCATAGCAGTATTAAATTGTATATGGCACAAATTCAGCAGCATGATCTTGGTACTGAAGACTCTCGTCGCTGGGCAGAAATTATTGATACCGCGATGAATTTGCAACAATCTTCCGCTATCATAGCGCGTATGTCTGGTGAGGTGGTGAATAAAAGTTTAGATCATCACTTAAATTTATCGGAGGAAGGACGTCGTGAATTACAGACACTCCTTGAGCGTCTGCAAAGTAATCTGAATCTGGCGATGTCGGTGTTTGTTTCCGGCAATATGGAGCATGCGCGTAAATTACGCCGAGCAAAACATCGATTCCGTTTACTCAACCAACGTTACTCGTTTGCTCATGTAGAACGTCTTCATTTGCATAATATGCAAAGTATTGAAACCAGTTCGCTGCATACCAGTTTGTTGGGTGATATGAAACGGTTGAACTCCTTATTCTGTGCAGTGGCTTACCACGCATTAGAGCGGAGCGGATCTTCTTCAGAACAGGTTAATCTTCAACAATGAAAAAAAATATTCGTCTATTAACACATAATGAAATCCCTCGCGTTTGGGAAATTGATAGAACAGAATTGATTGAAAGGCTATATGTTTTACAACAAGGGCAACTGGTGTTATCTGAACAGCGTTTTGATATGAAAGGCTGGCCTGAAGGTGAGGCAGAACATTATACCCCTGTTTTACTTGAAAGCGCTGAGCGCGGTGCCCCTTTTTGGGGAGTCTTTGAAGATGACAAGTTAGTCGCTGCTACCAGTGTTGATCCACAGTGGCGAGGCCAAGATAACACCTTGTTACAGCTCTCTTTCTTACATATTAGCCACCAGCAGCGTGGGCAAGGATTAGCCCGTATATTGTTTGATTATTGTGTGGAATATGCGAAGCAAAAAGGGGCTAGCGGATTATATATATCCTCAACGCCTTCTGAAAATAGTGTTAATTTTTATCAGCATATGGGCTGTCGTTTAATTGATGTGCCTGATACTGAGCTTTATGAAAGAGAGCCTGAAGATATTCATTTAGTGCTTAATTTTAATAAAGAAGATTAATCACTTATTTTACATCATCATTTGATGACTCTAAAATGCTTTATCGTTGGCAGCGGTAAAGCGTTTTTTGTTTAACCTCTTTAAAATTAAGGGTATGGCTACTTTTTTTTCTTGATAGACATTGAGTTAACCAATGTGTTATATAATAATGAAAATCATTATCATTAACAGATGGTGGCTCTCATGGCTAAATCAACACGTATCTCCTCTGTCTCTTCTTGGACATCTCGTATTAGTTTATGGGAAATGTTGGCTGTTGCTTCGTTATTTACTGTGATCACCCACTCTATTGCAGGAACAGCAGCATTTACATTGGTTCTTGTTATTTCTATGTTGCTATCTACCATTATGTTATTTCATAAGAAATTACAAATGTGGGTGATGATCCCCGCCGGCGTTGTGATCACCTATAGCTTAATGACCTTTTTTTTAACCTATCATGGGTAGATAACCGTAAATAAAGGCATGATAACCTGCTGATAATAAAAAGGAAGTAAATACCGAAGGCCACCAGTAGTTGAAAAATCAATTACTGGCGGTTTTTATAATAGTGCTGGTGATTACTATTTCTTGGTTGCTTGGTAAACTTTGAATTTACCTGTTGATGCAAGCACTTCATGAGAGCCAAACACGTGATCAAGAATATCTTGATAAGGTAAGAAAGCATTGGCAACAATACGCAGTTTACCGCCTTTTTTCAAAAAGTTAGGCGCGAGACGAATAATGTCTTCTGCAGCTTGATAGCTGGTACCTAAGCCATCATGGAAAGGAGGATTAGAGACTATCCAATCATAAGTTTCTTCTACCGCAGAATAGACATTGCTTGCAATAACCCGTCCTTCTAATTCATTAACATTTAACGTGGCAATACTGGATGAAATAGCGGCTGCATTGACGTCACAGAGTGTGAGTTTTAACATCGGGTTTTTCTTGCCTAATACCGTGGCAATCACCCCACAACCACAGGCCATATCCAGTAAGTCACCTACCATTGCATCATCAAATGTAGAGAGTAATAATCGGCTGCCTTCATCTAATGCGGTTTGACTAAAAACACCGGGTAATGCCATCACCGTTAAATCGTCATAACGATAAGTTTGCCACCAGTTATTTCGATCAAAGAGTGTTTGATAGGTTAGTGAACCAAAAAAGAGGCTACAACGACGTGCTGAATCTATTTTTTTTAGCTTTGCTATACCATTCATTAATTCCGTAGCACTTTTTACACCACTACGGTTTTCGCCGACGATGAAGATTTCAGTCCCGACAGATAAACTTGCGCATAAGCTACGTAACTGAAAAGTTGCTTCATTCTTATTCTTAGGCCAAAAATAAATCAAAGTGTCGCAATATTTTACGAATGATTGATCTGCCGCTAAACCAAAAAATGCATTATCACCCATGGATTTGAGTAGCGGTAGCCACTGGTGATATTGATTTGTATAGGCTCTAACACTTTTGGCCTGAATTTGTGATGCTAGCGTGTCTTGAAGATCACCTGCTATGAGTACGTGCCTGTCTGCGAAATGATCTAGATGACGAAGAATAACTTCGCTGGCAGGGGACAATGAGGACATTATGATTATTACTCCTTAAAAAACATAAAACGCATGATATCAGATATAAAGAAACTGACGCTATTTATTGGCGTAGTTTATGCCCTCTGATACTATGTACCGTTGTTCTACACTTGATAGGTAAATATCATGAGCCGTAAAGACAGAATGTTAGCCCAACTTGGAATTCGTCAATGGGTACTTCGTAAGCCTGCTGTATTAAAAGGCGAACATTCTGTGCAATTTCCGGATACCACTCGTTTACTTATCATTACTGATGATGTTGTTGATCTAAATAACGGGCTTTTCTCTGATATTTTTAGCACTATGGGAATAGATAAAAGTGAAATCTATTGTATTACCTCAGAGGATGTGAGCCTGCTCACAGGATCATTTACACCAGCCTGTTGGCTATTAGGTACTGATATCACTCTACCTGCTCAATATACTTCTCTGAGAAGCCCTTCATTACATCAATTATATTTTGATGCCAATGCAAAACGCGATCTTTGGAAACAAATCTATCAACATGAAGACCATTTCCCCATTAAACCCTGCTGATTTACCTTTAGCATGGGAAATTGAAAAACTAAGTCATTCATTCCCTTGGAGCGAAGAAACATTCTATAGTAACCAAGGTGATCATTATTTTAATCTAAAAATTTGCATTGATAATATTATGGTAGGTTTTGCTATTACGCAATTAATATTAGATGAAGCAACGCTTTTTAATATCGCGATACATCCTGATTATCAAGGTAAAGGCTATGGAAAAGCATTGTTATTAGAACTTATTGATAATATTGAAAGAAAAGATATTGCTACATTATGGCTTGAGGTAAGAGAATCCAATCAAAAAGCATCTAATCTCTATGAATCTATAGGATTTAATTCAGTATCTGTACGTAAGAATTATTATCCAACAGCAACGGGAAAAGAAGATGCGATAATCATGGCTTATCCAATTAAATTCTAATTAAATACTTATTTAAGTTAAATTAAAGACGTCTTCTATTAGGCGTCTTTTTTTATTTTATGTGAAGTGAGTAGACTTTTATTCTTTTATTTAAATTTTACCTAATGGATATTTTGGTAAATAATTTTACTTTAGTTACAAGGGGTATTTAGTAAAACATATTGTGAGAATAATAAAGACAATATGAAGGGCGTTAAAATAAGTAAAACGCATGTTTACTTTAGTTCTTAAATTTATCGTTAGTTTATAAAAAGCCTATTAAGATAGGAAAATACTGAAGTGAATCCCATCAAGTTGAGCCATTTATTAATTTACATTCTAAATTCACTATTAGTGACCTTGCCTAGTAATTCGTTACTCACAGTTTTAAATAGTTTCGCCAAAGTATTTTGCAGGTAAACTTGAAACTTATCCTGAGCGAGGGTTCTATCAAATACATCTGTTGGTAAGAAACGTTTCATTTCTGCAATGAATGCTTCACTAGATACAATACTAGGAAGTCGTTCGAGAAAGTTTTCCAACATTTTGTTGAAGTGCTCAAGTTTATAATCTGATACCTTATTTTTAACTAAGTCCATATTGAGTGTCGCGCCTTGTTGCTGTAACCAAGCTAAATCCCATATATCTCGGTGGCGGACATACCTTGTAGTGGCTGGCAAAGAAATGATTTTATCCGCCATGATTTCATCCAAACTTTCTGTCAAAATTAGCATATCACTGTATCCATCAGGCAAAAAATCATAGTTTATTTGCAGAGGTTGGGGCTCTCTTGTATAGGCTGGAATGTTTGCCACTTCTACTTTGATTTTTTGTTTTGGTAGATCTTTTCTCTCAGGAGAAGTCACTACTGCTATTTGCCACTTATCAATGCTCAATTCAGAATATTTAGGATCTTGCTTTAGATCTTTTGGTTCTTTTACTGTTACTTCTAGCCCGTATCGTTCGCCAATGTATTTTTCTATACAATGTTTCATATCTGCCAACATTGCTGAGCTAAAATCCTTCCCGCCAGCAAAATCCAGATCTTCGCTGAAACGATTACCACCATAACAAAGACGTAATGAAGTGCCACCTTGAAAAGTCAGTTTGTTTAGAAGTCCACCTTTTTCTAGCGCAAATAAAATATCGTAGTGTAAGAGTTCTTTCTCTATCACGGAACGCATGTGAGATACATTTCCGACCTGCATTGCTTTATTCACCAATAGCGCGAAATTTTCTTGATCAATTTTCATATAGTTCCTCCTTGCTTACTAAATGTGTATTTCGGCCGACTCGTTTTAAGTCTCTGTATGCAGTTTGTTTTGTTGCTAATCTAAGTGGTCTGCCGACTAAAGTGGTATTCTCTATAATGTCGATTGGAGCTCGTTTTGTATGTGTAAATTCAATTGTACCCAAAGGCGTTTTGAATTCACCGGAACGTCCCGTTGTCATAACAGTTAAGCGATCTACTGGAATTTGCGAAATAACACCAAAATCAGAAAGGGCAGACTCCAAGCTAATGTAGTTATATTCCCCACGTCGAATAGTTTTAGCAATTTGCTCCAACGTATCGCTGCCTTTTGACTGCGCTAAATTGTATAAGTACACACCATTAATGATCCTAGTGAGTAAGCCATCGTCTTGCAAACGTTTAATTCCTGCACGCAATGCTCGTTCATTATCTTGATGAAAGATGTTGGCCAGATCTGAATTAGTAAAAACGCAGCGACCGCGCTTGTCATATTCTAAGAGCTTTTTAATTGCCTCAATCTTTTTCACAATACACCTTTAGTTATCAAAAATAACACTTAAACATGTCATAACTGTATACTTAATTTTGGTGTGAATCAAGTAAACAAAAATGACACTAAAAAGGATCAAATTTGTTTACTTTATTTATGGGGAGGATTAAAAGGATGTTCATCAGCTAAAAAAACAACGATTACAAACAACGACAACAGAGCATTGGTACAATGCTGAGAATAAATAGATAACCATTGATTGTTTATAAAGCCAAGATAGGCGAAAATAAGCGCCAACTAAGATTAACTTACGGGTGAATGTGCTTTATAGTCACTTTAATAAGTCGTTATAGAAATATCTCAGTGCAGTGCATTCACTTGTTTATCAACTAGAAGATCACTATTGATGTCTAATCCTATTTTTCAGCAAGAAGTTGCTCGTCGTAGAACTTTTGCCATTATTTCCCACCCTGATGCCGCCCAGCCTTTCAACGCTTAAAACCACCTTTCATTGCACACCACAATCACATCTCTACGTACTGAATTTAAAGGCTTTTTGTCTTTTTCTCGTTTCTTTGCTTTTCAATGATGTTCAAGCGTAACCTCGGAAAGTGTGTACAAACTTGAGTACAAATTCCGTTTTAGAGGCCTTTGGCGAAAATTCCATGACACAAATCTGGCTGTAGGCCTTGTGGTTACTGGGTTTGATGAAGAAAGTACCTTCTGCTTTTGGTACTTTGGTTTCGACATTACAAAAGCGGAATAAATGCGATCATCTCTAGTTTTATGTTTGTAAGCTTATGAATTTAAACGGTTCGTCATTGTGGTTTTTGATGTGTCATCGTTGCGAGTGTACAAACAGTGTGTACAAATTTTTCACGTTAGGCATGTTGATTGCTATTCATGACACAAACCGCCTTGTAGCCCTTGTTATTCATAGGTTTGAGCTGAAAAGTACCTAATAGCAACATTTGTGTTTTGATAAGGCTGATCTTCTGAACAAATCATGCATCTTTCTGACCATCAACAAGTGATGAATCAGGCGATGATAGCTTTACATTGATTTTCAGGAGAATGCAGATGACAGCAGTAGCGCACCAGATAACCCCTTTTCTAACATCTTACGAAGTGATGGCTCGTTACCACATTAGCTATACGACGCTCTGGCGAAGAATAAAAGATGGCAGCTTGCCGCAACCTCGTATCAACCGAAATACACGAAACAAGCTGTGGCACATTGAAGACTTGGAGGAGTATGAGAAGAAAGAGGACTGAGCCTCTTTCTTTTATTTTACTGTCCGAAACGCCAGTTGAATGGAAAGCCTGTCGGTTCGATGATGGTTTCTAGCTGTTGATACCAAACGTCGTAAGCATGACGCATTTCATCCAGGTACTGATATTGGTTGTAGATAGCATCTAACCCTTTTTTGCTGTGGCCAATCATCAACTCGGCAACTTCTTGCGTCGTGATGGCAGACATTCGCGTTCGCATCGTTCTGCGAAGATCATGCATAGACCAGTGTTCCATCTCAATACCAAGCGATCTGCGAGCCCAGATTTTCACATTATTAGGAATAGTGGTATCAAAGCCATTTGTGGCAAGCTCTTCTTGTCCGTTCGCGGGAAACAAGTAGGTTGATTTGCTCATCTGCATCGCCAGTTCAATCAGCTCAATAGCTGGCTTAATCAATGGCCGCATGATCGGCGCTCCAATTTTCTCACCTTGTTTGCGGATCTCTATGGGCACTGTCCACATTGCAGATTGCAAGTCAAAGTGATGCTTTTCAGCTTGAATGAGTTCTCCCTTACGGCCTCCCAATAACAGAAGCAATTTTATGTAGATGCGGTTCTTCTCAGTGATTTTTGACTCATGCAAATAGCGCCAAAGTATCCTGATCTCGTTGTCATTTAGCACCCGAGTTCGTTTTCCTTTTTTACCGCCAACCTTCTTTGCTGTGATCCCAGCAGCAGCGTTAATTTCCAAAATTTGTTCATCAATCAGCCAGTCATAGAACTTATGCAGTACAGACACTAGGCGTTCTGTGTTTGAAGGGGACGACTCCGAAACCTCACGAAGACAGTTTCTTAAGGACAGTTCATTGATGTCAGTTAATGGGTACTTGCCAAGTCGGGGCAGCAAATATATTTCACTGCTGCGTTTTTGGAAGTGCCACGTTTTCTCCTTTAGCCCTTGCTTACCGGCAGAGTCTATCCAGTCTCGAAAAATCGATTCGAAGCTTTGGTTGGCAGAATACTTAGCCCGTTCCTGCTGTAGGTAGAGCTTGGGGTTTCTGCCCTGGTCGAGTACCGCCCTTAACCTATCCAGCTCATTCCTGGCTTCAGCAAGCTTCATTAGTGGGTAAGTACCTATGTCTACCCGCTGTTGCTTGCCATCGAATCGATAACGAAACTGAAAAACAATTTTGCCCTTGGGCGATACCCGAGCACTTAGCCCATCTCGGTCGGCTTTTACTACGGTTTCTTTTGCTTCTTTATTTAACCTGGCATCGAGCCAGCTAACTGATAACGCCATGTTATAAGCCCATCCCTAGTTTTGATTTTAATGATTGTTTACGTGATTCTGCTTTGGGTTCTGGCGCTGTACTCATAGAAGTCACTTCACCATCTGGTGCATGGCCATCCACCGGTACAGATGCCGTGGATAGATTGGGTTGGCTCATGTGAATTAACCCAAAGGTGGCCAGCATCCGCAGACGCTCAGCGCGTTCCCGTGGTGGCGTCTTTTCCAATTCTTTGAGCAGTTCAGGGTGGCTCCCTGGGGGAATGTTGACGACAACTCTCATGATCATGCCCCATAAAACCAGAAGCCTCGGACATTCGCCAAAACAGACTGTTCCGGCACGATAATCTTGCTTCGTGAAAAAATCTCCTTGGCCGCTTCCTTATAAGCCAAGGCTCCACCTCCGGCGATCAATACCAAGTCCGCATTAATGCTTTCGTCGCGCATAGATTGGCGCATGGCTGTAAGAGCAACTGGCGCTACCTTTTTCATGGCAGCATTCAGATAAGGTGAAATATCGACTTTTTCTCCAAATAGCAGGACCTGCAAGTCGCCGGTTCTCATGGCTTTTTCAAGTCGATCCATACCTACTTTGGCACCGTGATCTTCCGAAATCAGCTTATCAATAGTTTCCAGTAGCACGGACATTGCCTGAAGACTGGTTCCTGATGAGCTGTAGCGAATTTCTCCGGCCTCAAGGGCAACCCAGTCAACAGAAAAGAAGCCGGGATCTATGACGACGACGCGACCTTCTTCAATCAAGCCCAAATCACCACCTGTTTGAACCAGATCCATATAGGCACCGGCAGGCTGCGGCAGCACTTTGACGTCATGAACGGTGATGCTGCGCTTTGGCGTCACTTGATGGACACCTTTTAAACGCTGCACAAGGTCAGACTTACGTTGTGGTTCATGAAACTGGGAAACCGGTAATCCAGTGACAACCAAATCGATGGATTCTGTTTCAGCCATTAACAAGGCGGCATGAAAAAGCGCCTTATAGGTTTTTGTGGTGGGATATTCCGGGTGAAGCTCTCGTTCCCAGCCTTGAAGGCGTCCAGCAGGCACACCAGCGGCCCAACGCTCATTATCGACAGACACATACAAACAAGTTTCATCATCGCCTCCACCGATACGCTCCGGCATACGATCCGCAGGACCGGCACCCGCAGGCAGAATAATGGTTTTCGGTTCATTGCCTGATTGGCCAATTGCCAGCTTCAGGTTTGAGTAACCGATATCTACGCCTAGTACAAACATACTTATCTCCTGTGCACTCAAAGTGCTCTAACGGTTTTCAATCAACCGCGCTGTTCACGCTTGGGCATTTCCAAGTGCTCTGGCGGTTCACTCAAATGTCATTATCAGGATTCGGTGCACTGGCGGTGGGCAGAAAGGTGACAAATCCTTTCATCTATCTGCCGATTGCATTTTCGCAAAAGTATGAGAATAGGCTCTGTTTTGCGGCGGATGACTGAGCCAAAAAAATCGAGACGCCAAACGTCGTTTGCATTCTGGCCTGAACTCGCCAAACGGTTTGTATCTTCATGGCGATACGTCTTTTCAGGCTTTTTTAAGTGAAATCGGATTGTATCCCTTGTCAGGTATGGGATTGCGCGAGTTGATTTATATCGAGACGCCAAACAGTGATTGTTACGGCAGTTTTACGTTTGGCGTTTCGATCCAAAAGCCAAACGGATAGTGGTTTTGGCTTTTGGGGTTAATTGGATGGGGAAATTGGTTTGGTAGAAATCGTCAATGAACAATGGAAAGTAGAGGTATCAGATTTACTTCAGCAAGAAACGGACAGGCTAAAAGCGCTGGCACGAGCTGAAGTTGATGACTTTTGGGTTACCCATTACAAGGTTCGTGAGAATGAGCCCTTTAAAGACTGGGGTCTGCTTGGTGTCCGTATCAGAGACTTTAAGTATGGCTTTGGCATAGAGTGGTACATCAACAGTTTTCACGGTCAACGAGGCAAACGCGTGGTCTTTAGCAAGGGGCTGCGTATCTCAAAGACGAAGCTGAGATACTCATTTTTGGACTGCCAAGGTTTGGCCAAAGAATGGGAGCTAGCGCTGGCCATGGAGAAAGAGGAGTTCTTCAGTGATGTTCGACGCCAAGTTGATAAGCTCAACATGCTGCGTCGCAGAGTGAATGCCTACTGAATTATCGGCGCTACTTCACTCGCGGTAATTGGTCCCAGCGTGTTGTATAAGCGGGAGACAAATGCTCTCGCTTCATCGACCAATCTTTCTTCGTACCTTGTCCAGCAAAGAAAACCTTTCCGGCACCGCTTTGATTAATGGTGTCCAATACAGACATCAACTGTTGGCTATTAGAGCGGGTCGATACGTCATCGAATAGTCCTGGTTGAAACATGCCAGGATCGTAAAAGTCAGACAGCATGATGCCCGCTTTGGCATAACGAAAACCATCCTTCCATATCCGCTTGAGTAAGTGACTGGCCAGCTCGATAAAATCCCGCGTGTCGCAACTTGGGATTAGCAATTCACCCGATGCAGAGTTGCTGTACTGCGGCTCGTTGTCCTTAAAGGGGCTGGTACGTATGAACACGGTCATCACTTTGGCTTGCTGCTGTTCTTTGCGTAGCTTCTCAGTGGCGCGGGTTGCGTATTCGCATATAGCTTCACGTAACAATTCAAATTGCGTTACTTTTACGCCAAATGAACGGCTACAGACGATTTGTTTCTTAGTTGGTGGGATCTCTTCAAGTTCAATGCACGACTCACCATTGAGCTCTCTGACGGTTCTCTCTAAAACCACTGAAAACTGGTCTCTGATGGCTCTAGGAGAGGCATTGGCGAGGTCTAGGGCTGTGGTGATACCCAGAGCATTTAATCGCGTTGAAAGCCGTCTACCAACGCCCCAAACATCATCAACCGGGACTAATGCGAGCAATCGACGTTGCCGATCTGGATTAGTTAGATCTACAACCCCTTGAGTGGCGGGATATTTCTTGGCGGCATGGTTAGCCAGCTTGGCGAGTGTTTTAGTCGGTGCAATGCCTACACAAACGGTGATCCCAATCCAGTGGCCTATGCGCTCTCGCACTTGTTGTCCGAACTCGACAAGGGATAGGACAGACTCAATACCGGTTAAATCCAAAAACGCTTCGTCAATGGAGTAAACCTCTACTCGTGGTGCCATCTCTTCCAAAGTGCGCATCACTCGACTGCTTAAATCTGCATACAGCGCATAGTTAGACGAGAATGCCAAAATACCATGGCGCTGCATTTCAGCTTTGATTTGAAAGACGGGTACGCCCATATTAATACCGAGTAACTTAGCTTCACGCGACCGTGCAACCACGCAGCCGTCATTGTTGGACAGCACCACAACCGGCGTATCTTTTAAATCAGGACGAAACAGCTTCTCACAACTAGCGTAAAAGTTGTTGCAGTCCACCAAGGCAAATACTGGCATGGGATAGTCACGACTTGCGGCGCATGTTTCGCACCACATTGGTGACCACACCAAATATCTCTAACTCTGTCCCTTCAGAAACATGAATGGGCTCATACGCCTGGTTTCTTGGGATCAGCATGACGCACGGCCTTAGTTGAAGCTCCTTTACCGTGAGTTCACCATGGATACCCGCGATGACAATGTCACCGTGTTCGGCTTGGACAGATCGATCAACCACCAAAATATCATCTGGGTGAATCCCAGCATCAATCATTGAATCACCTTCAACACGCACAAAGAAGGTTGCAGCCGGTCGCTTGATGCACAGCTCGTTGAGGTCGAGCGTTTGCTCAACATAATCCTGCGCTGGTGAGGGAAAACCAGCAGAAACACGTTCCATAAACAATGGAATACGAAGGCGCTTGGCTTTGATGAAGGCAAGTGCGCCGCTACGGCATATCAGCGAGACACTCATGACGAACCTCGAAAAAATCACAATTGATACTGTTTATTTATACAGTATCTAATGCTATGCTGATTTCTACAAGTAAAATTGTAGGTAAAACTGTAGTTGTTCGAGTAAGACGTTGTGTCGTGGGTGATTTCTTTTTTGTGATGAAAAACTAGATGTGGGGGATCGCTCGCCCTCGTCAAAGCCTGCAAGGCTTGGACAATACTGCTTCTGCCTACTGCTCTTGTTTCTGTTACTGATCCTGTTACTGCTACTGGTTAACGCATGGGTCAAGTAACCGTCAAACAAGGCTTGTTGAACCCTTTGCAAAGGGTTTAAAAACAGTTAGTAAAATTCTGCTTCGTATTGAATTTACTGGCTTAAAGCGAAGTCATGAGCATCTTTAAAATGTTCAGTCGAACTTAGTTCAAGCCTTTTGCAACCGTTTGAAAAGGGGTTGGCTAAGCCATACGTAAAGGGTATCGGTAAGGGTTACCTAAACGGTTTAGCTAAGGCTTTCCGAAAGGCTTAGTCAAAGCCTTCATACATGGGGTCACCCAGTAGAAAGATTAAAAAAACGCTGAGGTATCCAATGTGCATTTTGTACAAATGCGTTTATAAACGGACAGGGCACAGTGAAATAACCTAAAGCGAACAATAGAATTGAAGAGGAACCATCAATGACAAGAGCCCCTGCGCCATTTCCGCTAGAGCGCCTCGCGGATATCCCAGAAAGACCAGAAGATTTTAGATTGCTGGAGCGTATTCCATTAACGCGTGAGCCGCAGTCCTGGCCACTTGAACTTTCTCCTATGGTCGGTGATGAACAGCCAATGGTGCTGCTCGATACAGAGACAACCGGACTGTCTGCCGATGATGAGTCCATTATTGAGCTTGGTATGGTTAAGGTGCTTTACAGCCCCTCTGCTCAGCGGATTGTGTCGATTATTGATTTGATCAGCTTGTATGAAGATCCCGGCAAGCCAATCCCCGAGCTGATTACCGAGTTAACCGGTATCACCGATGATATGGTTCAAGGCCAGCACATTGATGATTCACTGGTAGCGAGTTGGTTATCCGATGATCCGCTGGTGGTTGCACACAATGCACAGTTTGATCGTCCTTTCTTTGAAAATCGGTTTGCTGCATTAGGCCATCTATCTTGGGCCTGTTCAGCCAGTGGCATAGATTGGAAAGCACTGGGCTTTGAAAGTAGAAAGCTTGAGTACCTGCTGCTTCGCTTAGGTTGGTTCTATGAAGGACACCGAGCTGCAACCGATTGTTTGGCGATGGCCTGGTTGTTCTATTTGTTGCCCGAGTCCGTTGCAAACTTGTTGTCTGAAGCAGACAGGCGAACTGTATTAGTTCGTGCGTTTGGTGCGCCGTTTGACGTAAAGGACTATTTAAAAGAGCGTGGTTACCGCTGGCATGACGGTGTGAAAGGTGCCAACAAACATTGGTGGCGCGAAATCAGCGAAGACGAGTTGCCGCAGGAACAAACTTACCTAGATGATTTGTATCATCGTGGCTCAGAACATGCCCACTATGACTACAAAGATGCCCGCAATCGATTTAAAGCTTTGTAGCTCTCTACAAGGTAAGCCTTGCATATTTGAAAACCTCTGGAAAATGGAAAGTGAACTCATGGTTTAACCAAAAAGAGGAATCTTTCCATGTACCAAGACACCTACATTGAATACTGGGGCGAAATCTTCGTCTCTGCCCGCATCATTGAATTTGGCATCACGTTCGAGCGCTTTCTTAAAGATCCATGGAAGCACTTGATGTCCTGTGGCCAAGAATCTGCACCGGACGCGATTGCTGAAGGGATGCTGCCATTGCTACCAGCTCAGGCAGAAGTTGCCAGGCGCATTCGGGAGAGTGAGCAACGAGCCCTGATGTCTACAAAGACGGACAAAGGGGTATCTCATCGCGGTAACATCGTGGTGCCACTGGTTCGGGTAGCGCATTGAACTCGGCTATCACCAATGACACGAAACAAGGTCTTCACACCGATACCTGAGCGGCAATTGCAATCCAGATCAAAAAGTTGCCGCTTAGTCTTCCCTACAAAATAATTTGTGATAGGATGATACCTAATAAAATTAATTAGGTTGAAGCCTATTCAGTGTTTTATGGCCATCTGTCCAGCTTCAACCGGTAGAGATTGTTAAGTCATTGCGGATGAAGAGCAGCATTGAGTGACACTATTCAATGTGATTACGCGATGTCTGACCGTACTTTATAAACAGAGTTTTAAGAATCTGGTTGAATTGGATAAACAAGACGCATGACAAATGATGGTCTGAAACAAACAGTAGTGGCGAAGCCAGATAGGCTTTTGCAGATAGCGCAGTTGCCACAAGCAACCAGGGATCGCATTGCCCACATCGATTTCACTTTATTGTTTAAGGGCGAAGCGGTGCGAGCTGATTTAGTCGATCGCTTCAGCATAGCCGCTGCACAAGCAACGAAAGACTTCACAATGTATCGAGAGCTTGCGCCAGGCAACATTGAGTATGACCAAAAGCTCAAATTACATAAGCGTGGTGAAGCTTTTGAGCCCCTGTTCGAGTACGACGTTGTGAGAACTCTGGCAACCATTAGCCAAGGATACGGAGATGGCTTCACTGGCAAGGTAAAACCACCATTGGCTTGTGAAGCGCCTTATCACCTTAACAAGCCGAGTTTATCGATAGTGGCGAAGGTCACCGAGGCCATACACAAAGGCAAAGCCTTGAGTATCACCTATGTGTCGTTATCGAGTGGTGAAACAACGCGTGAAATTGTTCCGCATACGCTGGTGGACAATGGCCTGCGTTGGCATGTTCGTGGTTTTGACCGCAAGCATGGCGAGTTCCGTGACTTTGTGCTGACCCGAATTAAAGCAGCGGCTGTGCTTGAAGACTCCACGCTGTCTGAAGCCGAACTTGAAACCCAAGACCGGCAATGGAACAGATTTGTTGAACTTGAGTTAGTGCCGCACCCACGTATTGAGCACAGCGAAGCGATTGAGCTGGATTATGGCATGACGGGGGGCGTTCTAAAGGTTGAGATTAGAGCGGCATCGGCAGGCTACTTACTCAGACAATGGAATGTGGATTGTTCTACCAACGCCACACTCAAAGATGGTGGAGCTCAATTGTATTTAAAGAACAGAGCAACACTTTATGGAGTTAAAAACATCATGCTAGCTCCGGGAATTACAAGTTAGTCGGTGAGTAAATCATTGATTCTTAGATGACTGCCTATGAGGTCACAGGTTGCCAAGCACACAAAAAACGGAAAAGATGTTTTTCTTTTAAAGGAACATTAATGATAAACCAACAAGTCAATTATGCTCCCGGCATGCGCATTGTGATACGCGATGCTGAATGGGTAATTCAAAAAGTCGACAGCAGTTCAGATGGTGGTCTGCTGATAACCTGTGAAGGGATTTCCGAGTTAGTACGCGGTCGAGAAGGGCGATTCTTGACGAGTTTGGAAAACAAAATTGAAATACTAGACCCCAAAAATACCCTATTGGTAGAGGATGACTCCTCGGGCTATAGCGCCTCCAAGTTATACATCGAAAGTATGCTGCGCCAACGGGTGCCAACAGATGAGAAAGTACATCTTGGTCATAAAGCGGCGATGGACCCATTACCTTTCCAGCTCGACCCGATCAAAATGGTGTTAAAGCAGCCTCGTCAACGTATCTTGATTGCTGATGCCGTGGGTTTGGGTAAGACCCTTGAAGCTGGCATTTTAGTGTCAGAGCTTATTCGTCGTGGTAAAGGTAAGCGTATTCTTGTCTTAGCGGTGAAATCAATGTTGACGCAGTTCCAAAAAGAATTTTGGAGCCGTTTTTCTATTCCATTAACACGTCTTGATTCAACCGGGATTCAGCAGGTACGCAATCGCATCCCCACTAATCACAACCCGTTTTACTACTACGATAAAGCCATTATCTCGATAGATACGCTCAAGCAAGATGTCGAGTATCGCCATTACCTAGAGAGTGCATACTGGGACATCATAGTCATTGATGAAGCGCACAACGTAGCAGAACGTGGTTCACACTCGCAGCGCAGTAAGTTAGCCAAATTACTGGCTCGTCGTAGCGATACCTTAGTGATGCTTTCTGCAACGCCACACGATGGCAAGGCTGAAAGTTTCGCTAGCTTGATGAACATGCTGGACGCAACCGCCATTGCCAACCCTAGTGATTACAGTTACGACGATTTTAAAGATAAAAATCTAGTGGTGCGCCGTTTTAAGAAAGACGTCAAAGACCAAATGGTGGGTGAGTTTCCAGAACGGCACATTGACCGAGTCTATGCCAAAGCCAGCGCACAAGAAGAAGAGGTTTATCGTCGCTTAGTCGAAATGTCGCTGCGCAGCTTAGAGTCGGGTAACAAAGGCACCAAACTATTTAAAGTAACGCTTGAAAAGGCACTGTTTTCCAGCCCAATGGCTTGTTTGTCTACTGTTGAAAACCGCATAAAAAAATTAGAACAGAAGCTTAAGAACACTAGTGATGTCGATTATCAAGAAGACATTAATGAGCTTGAACATCTCGCATCCGCTTTGCGCAACGTCGATAAAGCCAGTTTTAGCAAGTACCAACAGTTACTTACGACGATGCAAAAAGATCTTCAGTGGAAGAAAAGCCAAACCGATGACCGCTTAGTGATCTTTACCGAAAGCATCAAAACCCTAGAGTTTCTGTATCAAAATCTGCAGCAAGATTTTGGTTTAGCTGTGGGAGCTATTGCCCAGTTACATGGTGGCATGTCAGACACGGATATCATGAGCGTCGTGGAGGAGTTTGGCAAAGAAAACTCGAAATTGCGCCTATTAGTCTGTTCTGATGTGGCATCAGAAGGTATCAACTTACATCACCTCAGCCACAAAATGGTCCACTTTGATGTGCCTTGGTCGTTGATGGTTTTCCAGCAGCGTAATGGCCGTATCGATCGCTATGGACAGAAACACCAGCCAGAAATCCGCTACCTGCTAACGCAAAGCGACAATCCCCGAATTAGCGGAGATACCCGCGTACTGGAAGTGCTGATCAATAAAGACGATCAGGCGCAGAAAAACATTGGTGATAGTTCGGAGTTTACTCGTGCGTATTCTCAAGAAGAAGAAGAAGCGCAAATTGCTGATCAGATGATGAGCGATGACATCAGCTTTGACCCTGCGGACTGGATTGACAACTTCTACAGCCAAAATAGTGAGCAGCAAGAAGAAGACCTGTTTGCAGGCTTCGCAAACGACGTGTCCAATGCGCAAGAAGGCGATGATACGGCCCAAGCTGTTTCCTTGTTTAAAGACGATATCGATTACTGTGAGCACGCGCTGAAGTATCTTAACCAGCAGGGACAAAAGCTCAAATACGAAGTGGACAACAAAGGTGTTGTTTCGTTATTTGCCCCTAAAGACCTGCGTCAGCGTTTTAAATTCTTACCTACGGAAATACAGCCCAAAGAAGAGAACAACCATACCCTCTATTTGAGTAACCGGCTTGATGTGATTAACCAGGAAATTATACGTTGTCGCAGTGAGCAAACGGCTTGGCCGAAAATCCAATATCTCTGGCCGATAAACCCGGTTTCACAGTGGCTGGGCGATAAAATGATGGGCGCGTTTGGTCGCCACCAAGCGCCAGTGCTGCGCATGCCTGCACTTTTCGAAAGCTATGAAGATCACTTTGTGCTTTCTGGCTTGTTTCCGAACCGTAAATCACACCCGGTAGTCAACCCATGGTTGGTGGTCAGTTTTGAGGACGGTGAACTCACGGGCATTGAGCGCTTTGAAGACTTTATTCAGCGTTACCCATTCCACCAGCAAGTGCTGTCTAATAAAGGCGGTGAACGCAGCCACGAGCGCCAAGAAGCGCTTTTAAGCCAAGCGATCGATGCAGTACGCCCATACTTGCTACAACTTCGTAATGAAAAAGAAGCCGAGTTAAATCAAAAGCTCAATCAGCAGATGGAAAAACTCGATAAGTTACGCGATAAGCAAATGAAGCAATTGGAGCTGGACTTTGGCGATAGCAAGCAAGCAGAAAAAATCGTTAATGACAAAAAAGCACAGCGCCAACGGGAAATTGAACAGATCTTCGATGAATATTTACGCTGGATCGAGGACACCATGACCACAGAAACCTCACCATACATTCAACTGGTGGCAGTATTAACCGGATCGGAAGGGCTATAACCATGGCATTGGTTGGTATTTACAACGAAAACGACTTTTACTCACACCATTATCTGAGCGAAGTGTTTGTCGGTGATATTCGTGGTGTATTAGAACAGTGGTTAGAAAAAGAAAACCAAGCCCGCGAAATTGAACGTGCGGAAAAAGAGCAAGGTGGTAAACCGCAGCGTGGCTATCGTGCACCTCACACCCAGCTGGCAAGTTATAGCGGTGAGTACTTTCGCGAGTTAAATCAGCATCTCAGTGTTAAAGACATCAACAAACGCCTTAGTAATCAGCGTGCGCGTTGGAGCCCCATCTTGCATGCGCTCGGGTTTGAGATAAAACCAACACAAGTCTTGCTAGAAAACGGTCAGCTACCGGTTTTGTCGGCTTATCAAGACCATCAAGGTTTGCCTCTGTTATGGATCCTCGAAGCCCATGATCCATCCATGGATGACTGCGCTGACCCACTGTCATTGCCCCTGTTATCACAGCAGTTAGAAGCACTCGAACCAGAACAGCGTAAGGTTCTATTAAAAACACAGCAAGGTGATGAGCTGAGTTGGCAGGACTTAATTTCGAAAAAAATCTTTAGCGCCCCGGAGCCACCTCGCTGGTTGCTGTTATTGGGCAATCGCCAATGCTTGTTGCTAGATCGTACCAAGTGGGCGCAAAACCGTTTGTTACGTTTTGATTTAGAAGAGATTCTTGGTCGTAAAGAGAGCGATACTCTCAAAGCGATGGCTGCTCTTTTGCATAAAGATTCCATCTGCCCACAGCAAGGTCAGAACCTACTGGATAATTTAGATGAAAGCTCACACAAGCATGCGTTTTCAGTATCCGAAGATCTCAAGTACGCGCTGCGTGAATCCATTGAGCTGTTGGGGGATGAAGCCGCAAAACAGCTGATTGAAAAAGGGTTTACCTACGACGGCAAAAACAACATTGATGCCAGCCAACTAAGCCTTGAATGCTTACGGTACATGTATCGCATGCTGTTTTTGTTCTATATCGAAGCAAGGCCAGAGCTAAAATACGCACCGACAAACTCCGATGTCTACCTCAAAGGGTACAGTTTAGAAGCACTACGCGATTTGGAAATGGTGGATCTCTCTACCGAAGAATCGCGCAATGGTCGCTATATTCACGACAGCTTGCAGATGCTATTTCGTCTCGTGGCCAAAGGCTTTGCTGGCAACAGCAAACAGAGCGATAGCGAGAGCAGCTTATTTGATGATATTCAGAAAAGTTTTGCCATCCGCAAACTTGAAAGTCACTTATTCGATGACGCGCGTATGCCGTATTTGGCGCGTGTGGTATTTCGTAACGAAACCTTACAGCGCGTGATCAAGTTAATGTCGTTAAGCCGCCCAGGAAAAGGCAAAGGCAAGCGTCGTGGCCGCATCTCTTACGCGCAGTTGGGGATTAACCAGTTGGGCGCCGTGTATGAAGCCTTGCTTTCCTACCGTGGCTTTTTTGCTCAAACCGACTTATATGAAGTGAAAAAAGCTGGGGAAGAGCTCAATGAGCTGGAAACAGGCTACTTTGTCAGTGCCGAGCAGTTGGCCGAATACCAAGATGATGAAAAGGTATTTCGCAAAGATGGCACCTTACTCAGCCACCCGAAAGGCAGCTTTATTTACCGCATGGCGGGGCGAGATCGTGAAAAATCGGCCTCGTACTACACCCCAGAAGTGCTCACTCAGTCATTGGTGAAATATGCGCTGAAAGAGCTGTATAAAGAGCAGCTCGAACCCCTCGCAACCGTTGCGGAACAGGCCGATAAAATCCTCACCATCAAAGTGTGTGAGCCAGCCATGGGCAGCGCGGCGTTCTTGAACGAAGCGATAAATCAGCTGGCTGAAAAGTACCTTGAGTTAAAACAACTGGCAGAAGATACCCGTATACCGCAAGAGCAATACACCCGAGAGCTGCAACGGGTAAAAATGTACATCGCCGATAACAACGTTTACGGTGTGGATTTAAACCCCGTCGCCGTCGAGCTGGCGGAAGTCTCGCTGTGGCTTAACGCCATTAGCGATGAAGCCTTTGTACCTTGGTTTGGCTATCAGCTTTACAATGGTAACTCATTAATTGGCGCACGCCGCCAGGTGTTTTCGACTGGCGACCTCACTTACACAAAAGCCAAAGACCCAAGCTGGTTAAACATCGAGCCAAAACGTTTAGGCCATAATGAAGCGCGCAGTCCGCATGAGGTTTATCACTACCTGCTGCCCGATAACGGTATGGCAAACTACAGTGATAAAGTGGTAAAAGCGCTTAAGCCAACAGAAATTGCCACCATCAATGCATGGCGCAAAACCTTTGTTCGCTCGTTTAGCATGGAAGAAAAAGATCAGCTAAAACGTATCTGCCAAAAAATTGATGAGCTATGGCAAGCGCATGTTGAGCAGCGCCGAAAAGAGCGCAATATCACCACCGATAACCTGCAAATTTGGCCAAACTCCGCGCGCTCAGCACAGCGTTCAAGTACCAACGATAAAGATAAGTTACTGAGTCAATCACAGCAGTCAGGTTCAGCCGTTTACCCGCGCTTAAAAATGGTGATGGATTACTGGTGTGCGCTGTGGTTTTGGCCAATGGAGAGTGCCGATGATCTGCCAAGCCGCGCGGAATACCTAGGTGAAATTGAGCAGGTACTCGAAGGCTATGCAGAAACAGCAAGTCTTAATCTTGTTGAATCTGGCTCTGGCCAACTAGGTATGTTCGATGAAATGGCAGAGTCTCAAACGCAAGATCTGTTTGCCACCAATAACAGCGGTACCGTCAATAAAGACTTCTTATATATGGTCTTCCCGCGTTTAGCGCTGGTGGATAAGCTGGCCGCGCGCTATAAATTTTTCCATTGGGAACTGGAATTTGCCGATATTTTTGCCGACCACGGCGGTTTTGATCTGATTCTTGGTAACCCACCTTGGTTGAGAGTGGAATGGCAAGAAAGCGGCATTATGGGTGATTTTGAGCCACAATTTGTATTGCGTAAGTTTTCCGCTTCCAAGCTAAATACTCTACGTGAAGAAATGCTGCTACAGATGCCTGCGCTAGAACATGCGTATTTTTCTGAATATGAAGAAGCATCAGCAACACAAAACTTTCTAAATAGTTTGGCGAACTATCCTGAGCTCAAGGGTAGTAAAGCGAATCTATATAAATGTTTTTTACCACTATCTTGGTCTATTGGAAGTAAAAATGGCACAGCGGGATTGTTGCATCCGGAAGGTGTATATGACGACCCCAATGGTGGTAGGTTGAGAGCTGAGATTTATAAACGATTGCGGCTACATGCTCAATTTCAAAATCAACATATGCTATTTCCAATAGGGCATCGAAATAAGTATAGCGTAAACATATTTACATCCCGAGAGAATGACACCGTCGATTTTATCAACGTGTCTAACTTGTTTTTACCAAAAACATTAGACTTATCAATCCACCATAATGGCTCAGGAATAGTAGGAGGAATTAAGAATGATGAGGGGAACTGGGATGAGAGTGGGCATAAAAATCGCTTATTAATTATTGATCAAGATACACTAAAATTGTTTTCTCAACTTTATGACGAAGAAGGAACCCCTTCGCTTGAAGCCAGATTGCCTGCTTTACATTCTACCCAATTACTGTCCGTTTTAGAAAAATTAGCCAGTCAGCCGAAAAAACTATCCTGTATAAGAAAAAGTTTCGTTACCACTCAACACTGGAACGAAGTGAACGCCCAAAAAGACGGAACAATAGAACGACAGACTTGTCATCCTGATCACACAGGTAGTTTTGTGTTATCTGGCCCACATTTTTATGTAGGCACGCCAGTCTATAAAACGCCAAGAGCAATTTGTACCGAAAAAGGGCATTACGATATTGTCGATCTCCAAACGATACCTGACAACTACCTCCCTCGTACCAACTATGTCCCAGCTTGCGATGAAGCAGAATATCTGCGACGTACCCCCAAAGTACCTTGGATAGATGAAGCCGATTTGGCCGCATGGCAGGAAAAGGGTGCAAAACCGGAAGAAATGCCAGAGCCAAGACCCGTGACAGATTACTATCGATTTGTGAATCGTGAAATGATAGGGCCATCTTCGGAGCGAACAATGATCTCAACGATAATTCCAAAAAGGGTTGGCCATATAAACACTTGTTTAGGAACGGTGTTTAAACGCCATGCTGACTTGTTGGATTATTTCGGTATGACGTTATCTGTTCCAATCGATTACCGCGTTAAAAGTACAGGAATGGGGCATGCTAATACAACGTTGATCAATCAGCTACCAGTTCTTTCAAATGATATTTATCGCGTGGCTATTCATTTGCGCTCTTTAGCTTTGGTTGCTTTAACAACAGCTTATCAAGAGTTGTGGGGTAAGTGCTTTAAAGCGCAGTTTGAGAATGAAACTTGGGCAAAAGAGGATTCTCGTCTTCCCAACCGTTTTTTTAGAAACCTAACCGCAGAATGGCGTCGCGATTGTGCACTACGTACCGATTACGCACGCCGCCAAGCCTTAGTTGAAATCGATGTGCTGGTAGCAATGGCGTTGGGTATGACTTTGGAAGAGCTCAAAACCATCTACCGTGTTCAGTTCCCAGTAATGCGTCAATACGAGGCGGATACTTGGTACGACCGAACTGGCCGTATTGTGTTTACCGCCTCAAAAGGTTTGGTGGGCGTAGGTTTAGACCGTAAGTTTAATAAGAAAAACGGGTTTACCCTCTCGATTGAAGATGGCGTGTTTGCCGATAAAACCAGCGGGCAGGGCAGTGCAGCCGAGCCGTGGACGCAGAGCAATGTAGCGCTCGGTTGGGAAGATATTCGCGAACTGAAATCCGGCAAGGTTTACAAAACTTACATGGATGACACGCAACCCGGCGGGCCGGTTGAACGCACTATTGAATACATCGCCCCATTCGACAAGTGCGACCGTGAGCAAGACTACGAAACCGCATGGGCGGTGTTTAGTGAGCGTTTTGCCTAGTTGAAGCTCAGTTAGACATTCGCTGAATAATGTAGGCAAGAGCGCCGAGGCTTCGACCACGGCGCTCGAACCGCCGAATCACTTGCATTTAGCCAATAGAATAACGAAAGAAACCATCGTGAGAAAATAGCGCCGCGAGAAAACAGCGCGAGAAAAGAATGCAAAAAACAATGCAAAAAGGACAGTGAAACCATGTTACCGTCAGTGGTGAGTGACCAAGTCGCAAGCAGCGTCAAAAAATACGTAAAATCCGCCTTTACCATGAACAGCCCATGCTTTGAAAGCGAAGATAACTCGATGATCGATAGCTTTTTAAACGAGCGCGATAATCTGGTCAAAGGCCCTTATTTATCCATTCAGTTGCCTTTTCGGCAAAGCGCGCTGGCGCTGAATTTTTTTTCGCAAGTACGCTTACCTTTTCCGCCCTACGCACACCAAGCGGTTGCTTATCAGCGCCTTGGTGGTGACAACCCACAGGCCACCTTGGTCGCAACCGGCACGGGCTCGGGTAAAACGGAATGTTTTCTTTACCCTATTTTGAATCACTGTGCAGCAAGCAACCAGCCGGGGGTGAAAGCGATCGTCATATACCCGATGAATGCGCTGGCAACTGACCAAGCTAAACGTTTTGCAGAAACGGTGTACAACAATGCGGGCTTAAAAGGCAAAGTCACGGTCGGCTTGTTTGTTGGCGGTGGCGATGGTCAAGGCAGCGTTGTCATGAGTAAAGATGGCGTGATCACCAGCAAAGAGCATTTGCGCAATACCCCCCCCGATATTTTGCTCACCAACTACAAAATGCTCGACTATTTGCTGATGCGCCCTGAAGATCAATCGCTGTGGCTACATAACCAACCGGGCACATTAAAGTACTTGGTGGTGGATGAACTGCACACCTTTGATGGCGCTCAAGGTTCGGACTTGGCTTGTTTGATCCGCCGTTTAAAGTTCCACTTAAGCGTGGATAACCAAGGCTTTGCGTGTGTTGGCACCTCAGCGACTGTCGGTGATGATTTAGCCCCATTGCTGGAATACGCCAGCACCATTTTTGATGCACCGTTTGATGAAAGCGCCGTGGTACGAGAAGACCGTTATCGCCACGATGAATATTTACAGGCTCATCAAGCACAAGTGTTTAACTCACCGAGTTATGAGCAGCTCTCGTTGCTTGATGCCTCTCAGTTCGCCGATGAAGTCGCCTATTTAAATCAGCAGTTAGCGCTGTGGTTTCCCGAGCATAACTTAGCCTTGCCAGACGATCTCGATTCGGATGAAGGGCGAGCCGTGCGCATCGCATTAGGGGAGGCTCTGCTTACACATCAGTTTTTCCATTCACTACTGGGATTGCTGGATGGCAAAATTCGCGCGCTGGATGTGCTGGTGAATGAACTCGACCGAAGTTTGTCACTCGGATATCAAGCCACGTTGCAGTTGTTGCAGAGTTTTATTGCTTTGGTGTCGATAGCGCGCCGAGGGATAGATGAACCGCCAGAGGTCGAGCAAGAACGAATCGCACTGGGCAAAGCGCGCCCCGTGCTGCCATTTTTGCAAGTGCGTTACCAAATTTGGCTGCGCGAGCTACGCCGTTTGGTGGCACAAATCCATCCGAAGCCGGTGCTGCGTTTTAGTGATGATTTGGCGTTTCACGAAGGCGAGCAACATATGCCAGTGATCCACTGCCGTGACTGTCATGCAACAGGGTGGGGTAGTTATGGCGATGGCTACAGCGATCAGCTCGAGAACGATTTGGAGGTGTTCTACCGCTTGTTCTTCGCTCGTCATCAAGGCGTGCGCGTGTTATTCCCCATCAACGAAGGTGAAGATATTCCGGCCAAAGGGCTTATTCGACGCGTTTGCCCAACCTGCCTAACCTTAAATTCGGACAGCGCCCCGATCCACTGTGGTCATGAGCAAGACGCACTGATCCGTGTGTTTATCCCAGATTTGGTAAAAACAACCGAAACTAAAGGCCCACACTTTGACAATCAGTGCCCTTATTGTCATAGCAAAAATGGCCTGAGCATTATTGGTGCGCAATCCGCGACACTGTCGAGTGTTGCTATCAATCAGCTTTATGCTAGCCGTTTCAACGACAATAAAAAACTCATCACCTTCTCTGACTCGGTCCAAGACGCCGCTCACCGAGCGGGTTTCTTTGCTGCACGTACTTGGCCGTTAATGGTGCGAGGACATATCGCCACCGTTGCGCAGCAATTTGAAGGGCTTGATCTGGCGAGCTTCGCCACGAAAGTGACACAAGAAGCCCAAGCTAAACTCGTGACTCCTGAATCGTTTGTCGCAACGTTTACGGCGCCGAATATGGAATGGTTAAACGATTATCGCGAGCTGGTGGAAGGAAACGATGCCGCCACATTACCCACCAATAGCAATTTGCCAGATTTAGTGGCGAAACGACTTAATTGGGAAGTGCATTCAGAATTTGGCTTGCGAGCAGCGATTGGCCGAACCCTTGAGCGCACTGGCGAGGTGAGTGTCGATGTGTGCAGTGATGAATTGGTCGCACTTTGTTCAAAGCTGCATGCTGAACTGGTTGATGAACTGGGGAATGAGTTCAGCGGAGTGAACGATCAACATCTGCTGCATTTCTGTTTGGGCGTACTACACCGCATGCGTTTGAAAGGGGCGATAAATCATTCAGCCTTACAACACTACATTCAAGACGCTGGCGAAACCTACTATCTAACTAAAATTGACCGCCTAACTTCGAAATTTATGCCCAACTGGAGTGACAGAACGCGCACCCCTCAATTTTTGTCGTTTGGTAAGATCCAACGCTTTGATAATTTGTTTGGTTCTAAACATCACCACAGTTGGTACCAAACCTGGCTTAACAAATGTTTGGGTAATCAGCACAACGTGATGATCTCCTCGCATACCCAGACGATTTATAGCCGATTAATGCATGCGCTACGCAAAGCGGGCATCATTGTTCAATTTGATGTCAAAGGTAGTGAAGTCTGGGGCTTGCAACCTGAAAGTCTTAAGCTGACGACCAATTTACAAGCAATCGGTTGTGACCGTTGTACCGAACGTTTGGTGGTCGCTAAAACTGCCTATGCCAGTTGGTATGCTCAACCTTGTCATAATGATTGCTGTCAAGGGCGCTATACGCGCGATCTGCCGCTTGCGGAAAAAGAGTGGCATTTTGCACAAACACACCGTGTCAATGCCAGTGAACACACCGGCTTACTTGAGCGTGATGTGCGTGAACAAGTTGAAAACTCATTTATCAAAGGGCAATCAAGCTGGGCTGTGAACTTGCTCTCCTCGACGCCGACGCTTGAAATGGGTATCGATATTGGTGGATTGTCATCAGTGCTGCTTTGCTCAGTACCACCAGCGCAAGCGAACTATTTACAACGTATCGGCCGCGCAGGGCGAAAGGACGGTAATGCCTTTAACATGACTGTCGCAGAAGGTAATCCGCACGATCTTTTTTATTATCAAGAACCATTGGAAATGATGGCGGGCAGTGTCACTGCACCGGGTGTCTATCTTGATGCTTCGGCCATTTTGGAACGTCAGTTAACGGCGTTTTGTATGGACCGTTGGATTAAAACAGGTGTGACCAGTAGTGCGATTCCTAAGCGAGTAAAACAGATGTTGGATGCGACAGAAAGTGGCCAGCGCGATCTATATCCATACAATTTCCTCACTTTTGTTAAAGGTAAACAGCAGGAGTTGTTTGATCTCTTCATCTCTATTTTCCACAGCCTATCGCCAAACTCAGTTGATAAGTTACGTGCCTTTATGTTTGGCAGTAATGTCGCTTACAGCTTAGAAAGCAAAATTGAGCAGTCATTGAGCCATTTGGCGACTGACCGTAAATCGTTGCGCAGTCGCGCCGAAAAACTCAAACGTAGTATTGATAAATTGAAGTTGTCGCCAGTTAAAGACCTCAATTTTGAATCTGAACTCAATGAGTTAGAAAACGAGCGCAATGCGCTGTTGGCGCTGATTCGAGAGATTAACGGGAAAAATACTCTCAACTTTATGACGGATGAGGGCTTACTGCCGAACTATGCATTCCCTGAAGCGGGCGTTACGCTTCGCTCAGTGCTTTGGCGTAAAAAGGACACCATTGAAACGGAAGATGGCTCAAGCCAATACGTGACACGTACCTTTGAGTACGAGCGTCCGGCAGCGGCCGCGCTTTCTGAGCTTGCACCAACGAGCCATTTTTACGCGGGTGGGCATAAAGTTGAAATCGAACAAATTGACATGAAGGTGTCTGAGCCTGAGACATGGCGAGTTTGTAGCCACTGTAACTATAGTGAGCGCATTGAGGCCGATCAGCATTCTTTCTGTCCCAAATGTGGCCATTCCGGTTGGGGGGATGCAGAGCAGAAAATTCGCATGCTGAAACTCAGACAGGTTTATGCGCGTTCTAGCTCGCGTGACTCAAAAATTGCTGACGATGCTGACACTCGTACTCCAGCGTTTTTCCAACGACAAATGTTGGTGAACTTCATGCCGCAAGATGTCGCTTACGCTTACCACATTCCTAATAAAGAAATGCCTTTTGGTTTTGAATTCTTAAACCGAGTGACGTTGCGAGATATTAACTTTGGTAGTGCATCTGATGAAGGGGAAGAGTTCTACGTTGCAGGAGAGAAGAAAAAGAAAACAGGCTTTAAGGTGTGCAGTGACTGTGGCTTTGTACAAAAAAACTATGGCCAACCAACGCACGAAATCGCCTGTAAATACCGAAATTCTCCTGAAGAGGCGCGTTATGAGGACGTTTTGTATCTTTATCGCGAGCTTGAATCTGAGGCCATTCGAATTTTGTTGCCCGTGAGTAACTATGGGTTAGGTGAAGTCACGGAGTCTTCTTTGGCTGCTGCGTTGCAATTGGGGATGAAAAAATACTTTAAGGGCAGTGTCGATCATCTAAAAGGCACGATTTATAAAGAACCGGCAGATGCAGGTGAAAGCTATCGTTATTACTTAGTCATTTATGATTCAGTGCCTGGAGGTACAGGGGCTCTTAAAGAATTAATGCAGGAGCCTGACAACCTAATCGCCCTGCTATCGATGGCGCTGGAGGTCATTGAACATTGTGCCTGCGCCTCGGAAGGTAAGGATGGTTGTTACCACTGTGTTTATGCTTACCGTGATCGCAACAAAATGCGCTCAATTTCCCGTGAACATGCGCGTAAGTTGCTCAGAGCTATCATCGATAATAAAGACAAGCTGATCAGTATTAAGAGCGTTTCAGATATTGAAATTGATGGCGTAGTGGAGTCTGAACTTGAACGGCTATTTATTGAAACCTTGAAAGGGCTTGCCAAAGAGTTTGTGGTAACCAAAGAGTTTTTCCATAACCGCTCGTCTTGGTTTATCGCGTCAAAAATTAACTCTGATGTCTCTTGGCATTTGGTTCCGCAAGTCGAACTCGGTTCAAACGACGGCGTTTATATAGAAACTCGTCCTGATTTTGTTTTGTATCCCGCATCTCAGATGGCTGGTGTGAAACCTTTAGCCATTTATCTTGATGGTTTCGCGTTCCACAAAAAAATAGTGTTTGACGATGTAGCTAAGCGTAATGCAGTGCGTGATAGCGGGCGCTATAACACGTGGACACTAGGCTGGCATGATATTGTTCAAAGTGATAAGAGTAAATTGAAAGAGTTTTTTGGTTTGCATCGCCAAGAAATTCAACCTAAAGAAGCGTTGTATCCTAAGTTCATCGAGCGTAATTACCAAACATTGCGCAGCGTTTATGAAGGGGAAAATAACTTTAGTTTGCTGAAAAAATGGTTACATCAACCCATCGAAACATCCGTATTTTTCCGTCAAGCTTCGACGGCGAACTGCTTCTATTGGCTAGCGTTCAATAAGTCACGAGACTTATCGGTGAAAGCGAAGTTTGAATACGAAATGCGTGAAAATAGCGCCTCGAGTCGCTTTAGCGAACTCTGTATGGATACGCCATATCTGTTCGGTGGTTTACTTGATTCAGTTGGCACTTCACAAAGGTTAGTGGAAATTGCAACTGTTTTTCCTGTTGAGTCATATGCTTATGTGCTGAAAGATGCAGTGAAAGGTCAAACACCTTTCGAGTATGTTGAAGCAAATATACGTTTGCACATTTGCTTTGATGATCGTGACATTCACGATGAGCACTTTGAAGCGTACCTCGCGGGCTTTTGGAAGCTGGTGAATATCGGCCAGTTTATGCGTGATTTTTCCTGCACTTCCCGTGTACTGCTCCAAGACGACGTGAATGACGGTACACTGATGCCGAATCAAACCGCCTCTGTTACCGTAAATTCGCCATCTTCGGTGGGCGGAGCGGATGAAGAATGGCAGCTTATTATTGAGCATCAACTGCTAGAGCCGGAGGTTATTGAAGCGATGATGGCAAAATCCCTCAGTGCTCCTGAGGTTGGCTATGAGTTAACAAGCGAAGAAGGCGAAATTTTGGCTGAGGCAGAATTGGCTTGGCCGAGTAGTCAAGTTGCCTTGTTGTTGCCTGAGCAGCAAGAGGCGGTAGATCTATTTGAATCAAAGGGGTGGTTCGTCATTGTTGGCGCATTAAATGAAACCGTCTTTGAGCAGCTAAATTTAAAATTAAAACATAATGATAGGTAACCACAATGTCAGGTATGGATACTCCAAAAATTGCAATTGCATCCGATTTTTTGCTCTCTTTTGCTGCGATTCCCAAAGCACAACAAAAGAAGGTGCAAGAGTTTTTGAGCAAGTTTCGTGAAAACCCCACAAGCTCTGCGATTAATTATGAAAAAATCCGTGATGCGAAAAGTAAGAATGTGCATTCGGTAAGAATCGATCAAGCTTATCGAGGCATTGTTCTTAAACCAGAAAAAGGCAACGTTTACATGTTGATGTTTGTTGCTTTGCATGATGATGCTTATGATTGGGCTCGTACTCATCGCTGCGAAATTCACCCGTCAACAGGCGCCATTCAGATTATTGATGTTTCTAATGTGGAAGCTGAGATTGTTGAGCCGACACAAGGGATTTCTTCGCAAAACTCACCACTTTTTGCACAGTTTAAAGAAAAGCAAATTCTCGCGCTTGGTGTACCAGAAAGTTTTATCCAACGTGTGATGTCAATTGCGACTGAGAAACAACTTGAACAGTTGGAAGAGAGTTTGCCAACTGAAGCCTTTGAGGCATTGTTTATGTTGGCCGCTGGAGACGACTATGAATCTGTTTATAACACCTATAACGACCAAATTAATGGCGATGTTGAGATTGATGTAGAAGACTTTGATGCGGCGTTGCAACGAGCCGTTACTCTGCGCTCTTTCAAAGTGGTTACCGATGACCTTGAACTCCAAAAGATGCTTAATGCACCGTTGGAACAATGGCGAGTATTCTTGCACCCAAGCCAACGAAAGTTGGTTGCACTAGAGGCTAAAGGTCCAACCCGAGTGCTCGGCGGTGCAGGGACAGGGAAAACTGTAGTGGCGATGCATCGCGCTGTCCATTTGGCGAAGAAGCTTATTTTAGAACAGAGTAATCGTAAGATCTTATTAACGACTTTTACCAAAAATTTAGCCTCTGATATTAAAGCAAACATCAAAAAAATAGCAACAGATGAACAATTGGCACGAATTGAAGTCGTCAACATTGATGGCTGGGTTTCTCGTCTGTTGAAGCAGTTTAAATATGACTACAAAGTAGTGTATGAGGGTGATGCTAAACGAAAAAAATGTTGGGATATCGCTGTTAGCCAAGCGCCTGCCGAGCCGTATTTCCCAGATTCTTTTTATCAAGAAGAATGGCGCCTGATTGTTCAAGCAAATGGGATTAAAACCAAGCAAGAGTATTTAAAGGTAAGCCGTGTTGGGCGAGGTACCTCATTGAGCCGTTTGCAGCGCTCTCTCGTTTGGCCTGTTTTCGAAGAATATCGAAACCAACTTAACCGAAATCAAATTCGAGAAATTAATGATGCGATGTTAGACGCGATGGCGCTCATTAATGAGCAACAACTCGTTCTTCCATATAGTTCGATCATCGTCGATGAAGCTCAGGATATGGGGAGTCAAGCTTTCACGCTACTGAGAAGTATCGTGCCAGAACAAGAGAATGACCTATTTATTGTTGGTGATGGCCACCAGCGCATTTATCGCAATAAGGTGGTACTTGGCCGTTGCGGCATCAATGTTCGTGGACGTCGTTCTCAAAAGTTAAAGATTAACTATCGTACCACTGAGGAAACCCGTCGATTTGCCACAGCTATTTTAGAAAATGTGCCAGTCGATGATCTTGATGGTGACTTTGATAAATCGAGTGACTATTTATCTCTTTTCCATGGTGATTTGCCAATTGTGCAAGCGTGTACCAGTTTCGATGAGGAGTGTGGCTTCATACGCAAGCAGATAGAATCGCTTATTGAATGTGGTGTGCCGTTGAAGAATATTTGTATTGTATCGCGAACGAACGCACTTCGTGACAACTACAAAAGCGCTTTTGAACAAGCTGGATTCGATTCTTACTCGCTCTCTTCAGAGAGTTCTGACAACGATAAACCAGGGCTTCGTTTTGCTACGATGCACCGAGTTAAAGGGCTCGAGTTTCAATATATTTTCATTGCAGGCGCAAACGAAGGTGTCATCCCATTGCAAATGGCTATTACCGAAGATCCTGTCGAAAAACGCGATTACGATTTCAACGAAAGAGCGCTATTACACGTTGCTGCAACAAGAGCAATAAAGGGTCTCGTCGTTACATCGTCAGGACAACTAAGCCCTTACTTGATTTAGTTATCTTTATAATTGCCCAGATATCAATTTGAGCTTGTTTAAAATTGTGCTTCACATAGGGTATGTGAAGCCATGTTTTGGATATCTCGCCTGTATGTGGTGGAGTACTTCTCTCACGAAAGGCCATATGAGTGATTTTCCATTCTATTCAACAACCAAGTAAAGGGAGAATAGTTGCATAAATTTATTATCTATTTTGACTCAGGTAGCTATAGAAAACCTTCACACTATCGTGTCGGAGGTTCCCTATGTTCAAAAACCTATTTTTTCAAGCCAAAGCACTTCCAGAGCTGTCATCACAACTGGATGCGGAAATTCCACGCTACCCGCCATTCCTGAAGGGGTTGCCAGCTGCGTCACCTGAAGATTTGCAGTCCACACAAGACGAGCTAATTGCCAAACTGCGCCAGATACTTGGCTTTAACCAGCGTGATTTTCAAAGGCTAATTCAGCCCTGCATTGATCATCTGGCTGCTTATGTTCATTTGTTGCCAGCTTCTGAGCATCATCATCACAGTGGCGCTGGTGGTTTATTACGTCATTCTTTGGAAGTTGCTTTCTGGGCGGCACAAGCTGCTGAAGGGATCATCTTTGTTGCCAGTGGCACACCGGTTGAGAAAAAAGAGCTTGAACCAAGGTGGCGTGTTGCGGCGGCTCTTGGCGGTTTGTTCCATGATATTGGTAAGCCTGTTTCAGATTTGTCCATCACAGACGAAGATGGACGCTATCAGTGGAACCCTTTTTTACAAACCTTATCCCAGTGGGCCACTAATAACCGCATTGAACGCTATTTCATTCGCTGGCGCGACGGACGGTGCAAGCGGCACGAGCAATTTTCAATTCTGGTGTTAAACCGGGTGATGACACCTGAGTTGCTCGCCTGGTTAACCCAGCCGGGCCCTGAGATTTTGCAAGCCATGTTGGAAGCAATTGGCAATACCGATCCCGAGCATGTCCTGTCTAAATTGGTTATTGAAGCTGACCAAACCAGTGTCCAGCGAGACCTGAAAGCTCAACGAATTTCCGTTGACGACAATGCCCTTGGTGTCCCAGTCGAACGCTATTTACTTGATGCCATGAGGCGATTGCTTGCCAGTTCCCAGTGGTTGGTCAATCAGCGAGATGCGAGAGTCTGGGTACGAAAATCGAATCAATCAACCAATCTTTACCTGGTCTGGAAAAGCGCGGCTAAGGACATCATTGAGCTTTTGGCCAAAGACAAGATACCTGGCATCCCAAGAGATCCCGATACCCTTGCGGACATCCTCATTGAGAGAGGATTGGCCACTAAATCCGGCTCAAATGAGCGATATGAAAGCCTTGCCCCTGAAGTGCTGATCAAAGACGACAAGCCAATCTGGTTACCCATGCTGCATATTTCTGAGACCGATTTATTGTTCAGCTCGAATGTACCAAGTGGTGTGACACTGTTTAGTAAACCTGAGTGGGAAGCAACACAACAAACACAAGCAGAGCCTCAGAGTCGTTCCAGTGAGCATCCAGGCTTGTCTGAAGCGTCATCATCAATTGAACATAGTAGTTCGGCACAGTCACCATCGACAAACTCGTCCGAACAAGATGATGAACTTCGTCATGCCAGTGATGTTAATAACCCCCAGGCAACTGAAAATGCTCCAGGTGATGAATGCGAAAAGCCTAACAATTCATATGATGGCGCTATCGCAGATAACGTAAATCAGCAAAACGAAGCAGCATTGAATCTACCTGAATCTTTGGCGTGGCTCCCAGAGGCCAGCAGTGCGTTGGTTGTGGTTGGTGAGCAAGTCCTGATCCGTTATCCCGATGCAGTAAGGCCTTGGTGTGCTCCTCGAAAACTGCTTGCTGAACTCAGTCGATTAGACTGGCTTGAACTAGATCCTGCAAACCCGACTCGTAAGGCCAGAACTGTGACTACGAATGATGGCGTTCAGGAGCAAGGGTTACTTCTGAAGGTATCGATTTCTAAAAGGCTAATTGCACTGATAGACATCTCCAAACAAGACACAGAACCGGCGACAGCAATTCAGAACGAAGAGGCTTTACAGCGTCCGAGTCGAACTAAGACAACTAATGCCCAAGCAAAAGAGCCCGCCACAAGAGCGGAGCGAAAGCAAAAGCCGATTGCGCCCAATGCGAAATCGAGTACAGACCCCAAATACGTGCAGCGCCAACAGATGGTTAATTTTGTGAAAGATTTGCCCATCTTACTGACCGATGGTGATTACCCAGACGTGGATCATAGTGCCGATGGTATTCGCGTCACGATTCAAACCTTACGCCAAGTCGCCAATGCGCATGGCATTCCAGCCGGACAGCTGCTTCGGGGGATCTCGGCCAGTGACGAATGCCAGTTTGATGAGGGGGAAACGGTTCTGTTTACCGCTCACGCTAAACGTTAATCCATTTGAACTTAAGTGGATTGCAAACGGTTATTTTGCGGAGCATGAATGAAAGAAAACGCATACGAAATGCCCTGGCGCACGAACTATGAGGCCATGGCAGCAGCAGGTTGGCTGGTTGGGGCCACTGGGGCGATTGCCGCAGAAATGCTGACAGAGTTACCGCCCGAACCATTTTGGTGGATGACAGGGATTTCCTCGGGCATGGCGTTGTATCGCCTGCCTGAGGCTTACCGTCTTTATAAGTTGCAGAAGGGGCTAAAAGGCAAACCATTGGCATTTATGGCGCTGTCGCATTTGCAAAAGGTAATGGCAAAACATCCTGATGAATTGTGGTTAGGTTATGGCTTTGAGTGGGACCAACGCCATGCTCAACGTGCTTATGAAATCTTAAAGCGGGATAAGCAAACCTTGCTTAACCAAGGTCACGGCAAGCAAATGGGTTCGACCTGGATTCATGGTGTCGAGCCCAAAGAAGAAGATGTGTACCAGCCAGTTGGTCACACTGAGGGGCATACCTTAATAGTTGGTACGACCGGTGCCGGAAAAACCCGATGCTTTGATGCGATGATCACTCAGGCCATTTTGCGCAATGAAGCCGTGATAATTATTGACCCCAAGGGAGACAAAGAACTTAAGGATAATGCACAGCGAGCCTGTATTGCCGCCGGTAGTCCTGAGCGCTTTGTGTATTTTCATCCGGGTTTTCCAGAGCATTCAGTACGTCTTAATCCCCTGAGAAACTTTAACCGGGGCACTGAAATTGCCAGCCGAATTGCGGCCTTAATCCCATCCGAAACCGGTGCTGATCCATTTAAAGCCTTTGGCCAAATGGCACTGAACAACATCGTGCAAGGTTTGTTGCTTACTTCACAGCGTCCTGATCTGAAAACACTGAGACGATTCTTGGAAGGTGGCCCAGAGGGCTTGGTAGTAAAAGCCGTCACAGCCTGGGGGGAGCAGGTGTATCCGAACTTTAGTGTGGAGATTAAACGCTTTACTGAAAAGGCCAATACCTTGGCTAAACAAGCCATGGCGATGCTGCTTTTTTACTACGAACGCATTCAGCCCGTTGCCGCCAATACTGATTTGGAAGGCCTTTTGAGCATGTTTGAACATGACAGAACCCACTATTCCAAGATGGTGGCTTCACTGATGCCGGTGCTCAATATGCTCACTTCAAGTGAACTTGGCCCACTGCTATCACCGATTGCAAACGATGTGAATGACAGCCGGTTAATTACGGATTCTGGCCGTATTATCAACAATGCCCAAGTGGCGTATATCGGCTTGGATTCATTGACTGACGCCATGGTTGGCAGCGCCATCGGTTCGTTGCTTTTATCCGATCTCACCGCCGTGGCCGGTGACCGCTATAACTATGGTGTTGATAATCGTCCCGTAAATATCTTCATCGATGAGGCGGCTGAAGTCGTCAACGATCCCTTCATTCAACTGCTCAACAAAGGCCGTGGCGCAAAAATGCGTTGCGTGATTGCTACTCAGACCTTTGCTGACTTTGCAGCTCGTACAGGCAGCGAAGCTAAGGCTCGCCAGGTGTTAGGTAACATCAACAACCTGATAGCCCTTCGGGTGATGGACGCCGAAACGCAGCAGTACATTACCGACAATCTGCCTAAGACTCGGTTGCAGTACATTATGCAAACTCAAGGTATGTCGTCCAACTCGGACAGCCCCGCGTTGTTTACCGGCAATCATGGCGAACGCTTGATGGAGGAAGAAGGCGATATGTTTCCACCGCAGTTATTAGGCCAGCTCCCCAACCTAGAGTACATCGCCAAGCTTTCAGGTGGCCGCGTGATCAAAGGCCGCATTCCTATTTTAACCAGCTCTACACAGGCAGCATAAGGAGTCTGTATGCATCATTCTGTCTGTCTGAAAATGACAACACTTACCAGTAAAGAAATGCTCGCTCAGTGGCAGCAACATAACCCCCAGTTCAAGGAAACCTTAAGACTGCTTGAAACAGACTGGCCTCATGCTTTGGCCTCGGTGTATTGCTTGGCGGACTACTTGACGGATGCGTTCACGTTAGATGGCCATTCCATCTTTGATTTGTGTCTGTGTAATGGCTTGGGCAGTTATGAAGAAGTCAGTTGTGATGATGATAGTGTACGCCTTTGGCATTTCATTGAGGCACTGACCTGGACTGCCGCCAGTGCTTTAACGGGGATTCGCCTGCGTGATCCTGACCATTTCGAGTGGGCCGCCGTGGATGGTGTGTATTTCCACACCTGGATTCGTAATCGTCTTAATCGGATGGCGTATCTGGCAGAAGGACGCATCGAGGTGCGTTATGTCAGTGGCCATACATCGACAAAGCGGCTTCAACAAGTGATTAAAGCCCGGATTATGACGCCAACCGTTGCAGCCATGCTGGCCCGAGTAGAAGAGGATGTTTGGCATGAGCAAGCATAAGTCGGTTTGGCTGCTGTGTCTGGCACTGATGCTGGAGATTATTGCCATTGGCGTGTTAGTGCCTGGTGATTGGACTGGCCGGGTTATTAGTAAAGAGAAGCAGATGATCCAAAACCAATTGGGCGCACAAACAAGCTATTGGATTGGTCAAACTAGCCATGGCTGGTATCAGTCATGGATTGTGGATACGCAGATGGAGCAATCTGTGCGTGATTTTCTAATCCCCACAGAAGAACAACGACTTCGTTCTAAAGGGATGGAGAACATGGGAGGCTTTTGGTTTGTATGGGTAGAAGACCGTATTCAGGCATTTTTTGATGTGTTGTACCAAGTGTTCACTCGATTTGCTTTGCTGATGGTCTGGTTGCCCTTTGCGCTTATACTCATGTTACCGGCACTGTGGGACGGCTTAATGACCTGGAAGATTAAGAAAACAACCTTTGATTTTTCGAGCCCTATCATTCACCGCTACAGCATGATTATCCTGGGCTCAGGCGTCATTTTGCTGTTTATGGGATTGTTCGCCCCGCTGGCTATTCCACCGTTGGTGCTACCGTCGCTGATCATCGGCTTGGCATTGATGGCAGGGTTGGCGTTAAGTCACTTGCAGAAGAAGATATGAGGCCTGTCAGGCCTCATCTTGTAGAGCTAAAACCTCACGCCTACGGTATTGCCGTTCTCGTCTTCAGCAGGCAAATGGTAAGTATCAATAAGGTGGCCTTGAAGCCAAATATATTGCGGCATCCAAAACGAGTACTGTCGTATAAGAGCCAATACTTCTTTCAGCGGTTTGTTTGCATGAGGCTCGGCAAGACGGAAGTACATGAATGAGCAATAATCTCGAAAATACTCATGAAGCTCTGAATCCGATAGCGTTTCTTTTAGCGGCCTGTTTTGTTCGTCGTCCTCATCAGGGGAATTGGCATAAATTTCGAATAGCTGCTTTTCAGTGAGCATCTCCAAGAAGTGGTCTTCAATTAAAATTCCATCACTGGTATCGACATCCATACCATCTTTGACATCAAAAGCCATGACACATCCTGAAGATAATGCCACTTCTGTTGGTTTCAGTACGTCATTAGCTTGTACAACCTGATGCCAATGATTAAAACCAACAGAGATTGCAATTTCATCGAGTGCTTGAGTGTGTGGAATAGATTTTTCACGTTTAAGCTTTCGTGCTTTTTGCTTTAAACGTTCAACCGTGGCAGAGGAAATGATTTTAGTAATTTGCATTGAGTTTCTCCTATTAGCGAATACGGTGCCCACTGCCGAGGTCGCAGAAAAAACCTAAGCAAAAAATAAATTTGATATGCATGTCGTCCCGTCCGGGTTTGCTAAAGTGGGCAGCTGGTCTCGACACGACCAATATCCCCATCATATCAACCGCATCAAAAAGATCAATTGTTAGTATTGTCTGAGTAGAACCCTCAAAACCTTCAAGAATTCGGCATCTAGCTGACCACTGAACCTGCCAATCCCAAGGCATCCTTCACTTCTCAATTCAAACAACGAGGAGTGACTATGGAACCTGTGAGTATTCCGTCCTATATCGATGACCCGCCGCACTTCCTGCTTTGGAGTGCCGATGAGATGGCTCCCATTCTGTTGGGGCTAGTGATCGGCATTTTTACCGGTAATGCCTTGGTTTTATGCCTGTTGGGGTTGGTGACAACCAAGCTCTATCGGCGTTTTCGTGATGGTCGCCCAGATGGTTTTATTCTTCACGCCATCTACTGGGCCGGGCTGTTGCCAACCAAAGCCAAGACAATCCCTAACCCATTTATCAGGAGCTATCTGCCGTGAAGTTCGACGTGTTTTTAAAATCATGGCAAGGCACGCAATTAGAGAACCGATGGCAACGGTTCCTGATTGCGGTGCTGGTGCTATCTAACTTGCTGCTTGCGGTAGCGGCATTTTCTCGCAATACCGTGGTGGCCATTCAACCACCAACCTTGTCTGAAACGGCTGAAGTGTCACGAAACCAGGCCACTCAGCCTTACCTGGAATCTTGGGGACTCTACCTGGCTGAGCTTATGGGCAACGTGACGCCGGGCAATGTGTCCTTTATCCGGGTTGCTATCGAGCCGCTACTTTCACCTGCGGTGTACCAGCAAGTGGTCGATGCACTGGAGATTCAGGCAAGACAGATCCGTGAAGACCGAGTCACGCTCAAATTCCAACCCAGACAAGTGGAGTATGAGTATGAAACCGGCCATGTCTTTGTGACCGGTTATTCCTTGGTCTCTGGACCATCTGGAGATGAGCAGCGCCAAACTCGCACCTATGAGTTTGATATCGATATTGAGCAATACCGTCCAAAACTTAGCTGGATGGATACGTATGAAGGGCAAGCTAGAACGAAGCGAGTTCGTGAAAAGTTGACCCAAGAGCAAAACCGGAGGGTGAATGATGCGAACCAAAATTAGTCGATGGATGACACCAAGCTTAATCGCAATTAGCTTGAGTGGCGTCCTGTTATCACAAGCGTCGTATGCAGACGTGGAATTGCCGATTGTGCCAGCCAGTGTGATGAAGCAGTCTGCTACTGCAAATCCACCGACTCAAACCAATACGGCTTCAACGGATGTGCCAACAACGCTGCTGATGACACCGGGGATTAATGAACTGATCCCTGTAGCACTTGGCCATCTGAACCGGATTGTGACGCCGTTTGAATCGCCTCAGGTAAGAACAACCAGTGATGCTCAGACGCAAATCAAGGGGAATGTTGTATATGTGGCCACGGACAAAGAATCACCGGTTTCACTTTACATCACTCCGCCTGGTCAGGAAGCGCCCGCATTATCAGTCACCTTAGTACCTCGTCGTATTCCACCGCGTGAAATCACCTTAGCTATTGATGGTCAGCAGTGGCCTATTAAGGGCGTCGTGAACCGAAAAGCCGCCACTTGGGAAACGGCTCAGCCATACGTCGATAACCTACGTGACTTACTCAGACGCCTTGCACTAAATGAGTTACCACAAGGCTATGACATCCGTTTAGCTGGCCAAACTGACACAAGCCCGAAATGTTTTCAGCCGGGCTTAAAGTTTGGTTTTAAGCAGGGGCAAATTGTGTCGGGACATTACTTCACCGTCTATGTAGGACTGGTTGAAAGCTTTGCCGATGAGCCGATAGAAGCCAGTGAATTAGCCTGTCATGCACCAGATATAGTGGCAAGTGCTTACTGGCCACGCAATATCTTGTTGCCGGGTGAAAAGACTGAGTTGTATGTGGTTGTTCGCAATCATCGTGAAGAAGCGGTGGAAAGTCAGCGACCTTCGCTTCTTGTGGGAGGTGAATAACGATGAAAGCACAATGGGAGCAAATGAGCCCGAACATGAAGCGGGGTCTATCGGTTGCTGGTATTGCTGGTGGTCTCATCCTTATGGTGATGGTGTTTTCACCTAATCCTGACGATGGCTCAAGCAGTCGTAACCGGCAGGAAACGATCCGGCACATTCTTACGGATACCAATACTCGTGATGTTGGGGTCGATAGTTTGGCTGCGAACGTAAAACTACTCAGTGAGCGCAATGAACAGTTACGTCGTGAAGTTGAGCGCTTGCGTCGTGACGTCGATTCAGGACGGCTAAGCCCAGGTTCGCCTTCTATACCAAGTGAGGTCAATGCGGAGTTGGCTCGCCTTCGAGCGGAACTTGATGATGTTCGCGCTGGAGGTGATGCAGCTGTTGAAGGCACAAATAGCCGTTTCGAAGTGCCTTTATCTGCCATGGAATTGCCTAAAGAAGAAAGGCCACTGCCGTCTAACCCAGACGACTATTTTGCCAATGCGCCGCTGCCTGATCCGCTCTATCAGCAGCCAGCCAATGGCCAAGGTACACGAGCACGAGATGTTCCATTGCCGCCAATCACGATTCGTATGATTGAGCCTGAAGTGGTTGCTGAACCAGAGGTTGTTGTGCAAGAAGCGCCGCCTTTGTATCTACCGGCGGGCAGCATCATCTCAGGTACTTTGATCACCGGTTTGGATGCACCTACTCACGAGTCCGCAAGACGTGAACCTTTTCCTGCATTGCTGAGGATTCAAAAGGAAGCCATTTTACCCAACCGATTTAGAGCGGATATCAAAGAGTGTTTCTTGATCGCCGCAGGTTACGGTGATTTGAGCTCTGAGCGTGCTTATTTGCGAGGCGAGACCATTTCATGTGTGAGAGAAGATGGTGGCGTCATTGAAACGCGACTGGATTCTTATGCCGTGGGTGAAGACGGCAAAGCCGGTATTCGTGGCCGATTAGTGTCGAAACAAGGCCAGCTGGTGGCCAAATCGATGATGGCCGGATTCCTTCAGGGCTTGGCTGGCGCATTTGATGTGAATCCTGTACCAACGATTCAGACGGGTAATGCCGGTGATACTCAGCTGTACCAGCAAGTCATGAGCCAAGAAGCATTACAAGGCGCTGCGATTAAAGGCACAGGTAAAGCATTGGATCGAGTGGCCAAGTTCTATTTGGACATGGCTGAAAATATGTTCCCAGTCATAGAGGTAGACGCTGCAAGGAAAATTGAAGTCATAGTCACTCGTGGGGCCTCGTTGTCGTTGGCCACTTCACAAGGTGTAGGTGCAAGAAGATGAAAAAATCCTGCATGTTGCTAACCGATCGAAGTCCGTTTCAGACAATAAGATGTGTATCCAGAGGAGAGTTAACCATGACGACATCAATGCAGAACAACCCAAAGCACCAGTCAAAACAGTGGTCTAAAGCTGGATTACTTTTATTGGCAGTCGGCTCAACCTTATTGTCTGGCTGTAGTTCATTGGGTCTTGGGAGTAGTGAATATGGATGCCCAGGTATGCCTGACGGTGTGCGCTGTTTATCCGCGCGTGAAGTCTATGAGCTTACCAGTAATGGCGCTGCACCCAAGACGATTGATGCTGTGGCGACTCGAATTGGTTCTCCCTCTGGGTATTCACAATCTGATTTAGAAACAGGACTGTTGAGCCATCCAGCATTACCTGAGACGCAGCAATCTGCACCTATTCGCATTCCTTCAAGGGTGATGCGAATTTGGATTGCGCCTTGGGAGGATGACCGTGGAGATCTGAATTTATCCAGCTACGTGTTTACCGAAATTGAACCGCGCCGGTGGGATATTGGGGTGTCAGCACCTCGAACGGTTTCGCCAGTGCTACGTCCACTTCAGACTCAAAGCGATTCTGCCTCAGCGGGAGCTGATGGTAAGCGCGATAACTTGAGTATCTACGGAGAAACTAACGAATGACAAATGCAGTTCGCACCATTCAAACTCAGCGCCTAATGACCATTGGTGCGCTTGGTTTAATGGCGTTAATGATTTCGGAGCCCTCATTTGCGGGCACCGGTGGTGATGCTTTCACCGATGTGTGGGATACCCTAAAAGACTGGACCCAAGGTACTTTGGGACGGATCGTAGCGGGAGCCATGGTACTGGTGGGTATTGTGGGCGGTATCGCTCGCCAAAGCTTGATGGCTTTTGCCTTGGGCATTGGTGGCGGTATGGGTCTCTACAATACGCCAACAGTCGTTGAAAGTGTTATGTCTGCAACTTTACCTGTTGTTGCCAGCACTCAAGAAGTCATTGGCACAACAGTTCCAGCAATCAGCGCCGTCTTACTGGGCACCTGAATGTGAACCACAGTAGGCAGTTCACTTAAGGTAATCAAACTAGGTCTACACAACATCGGGTTATTGGTGATGTTGTGTAGACCTTTTCATTTCAACAACGCCGCATTAGCGGGCTTGGTTTACAGTATTTGGTATATTAATACCTAAAGTGTTAAAATCACTTTCATAATAAACTATATGGTTTATACTGTTCGTGATATTAATACTTTGGGTGTTAAAATGTCATCTAAGATAAACTGGCTTGTTGCTCATACTTCTCCTGGTGCGCTAGTACTTCAGCAATGGCTGACTGAAAACGGTGTGAGCTATTCCTTGGCTCAAAAGTACGCGCAGAACGGTTGGCTAAAGAAGCTATGTTCTGGCGTGTATTATCGTCCAGATGCGCGGGGCGATATAAAGCCAACTTGGGTTGATGCCATTCAAGCATTAGATGTGCAATTGGGCGTTTCAGTTCATTTGGCTGGATTGAGCAGCTTAACTCACCAAGGACTGAGTCACTATTTACAGCTGAACAAAGAGCAAGTTTGGATTTGCGTTAAAAATAAGTCGTCCTTACCAAAATGGTTTCGTGAATTCCCTTATCAGAATTGGTTTTACTGTGGAAATCATAAGCTTGAAGTGAATCCCGAGAAAGATTTGAAAAGGATCACGGTTAAAGAGAAAGAACTCACTGTCAGCTGTGCAGAACTTGCTGCCTATGAAGTGGTAGACGGGATTGGGAAGCTGATTTCATTTGAGCATGTCGCAGAATTATTTCAGGGTTTAGTCAATCTTAGTCCTAGAAAAGTACAAGATATTCTTGAACGAAGCAGCTCTGTTCAGGCAAACCGAATATTTCTATTTCTGGGTCGATACTACGATCACCAGTGGGTCAATCGCGTAGATGAAACAAGAATTAAATTAGGTGCAGGAAAGCGGCAGGTTGTCGAAAAAGGACGTTTTGATGAGCGATATCAAATCACAGTGCCAGAGATATTAAGCGTCAAAAAAGGTGAACAACATAATGGATAAAGACAGCCCATATTACAAACAGGTTTCCTTGCTCATAAGAATGCTTCCTGTGGTAGCCACAGAGACGGTTTTTGCACTTAAAGGCGGCACCGCCATAAATTTATTTGTGAGAGATTTTCCTCGGTTATCTGTAGATATTGATCTTGCTTATCTTCCACTTGAACCAAGAGATGAGGCTTTGGTTAATGTCAGGGCTGCATTGCAGCGCATTACAGACAGAATCAATACTCAACCAGATATCCGAGCGGCATTTCAGGATAATAAAGCTGATGAACTGAGAATCGTTGTATCAAGTCCGGTTGCGACAATTAAAATTGAAGTGTCGCCCGTCGCCAGAGGTACATTGCATAGTGCAGAGATAATGCCAGTTCAAGAGTCTGTTGAAGACGAGTTTGGTTATGCTGAGATTCAGGTAGTCAGTCTTCCCGATCTGTATGGTGGGAAATTGTGTGCTGCAATGGATCGCCAACATCCTCGCGACTTATTTGATGTCCGTATGTTACTTGGCAGTGAAGGGATTTCGAGAGAGATTTTGGTGGGTTTTTTAACCTATACATTAAGTCACCCTCGGCCTATTAATGAAGTCATGTCGCCAAACTGGCAGCCTCTAAATGAGAAATTTCAGGCAGAATTTGACGGAATGACTTTTGAAAAAGTTGAATGCGAAGACTTAGCCTCTGTTAGGCCCATGATGTTAATTGAACTGCAAAAACATTTCACAGAAAGGGATCATGCTTTCCTTATGTCATTCAAAAGAGGGCAACCTGACTGGGCATTGTTTGACTATCCTAATGCAGCAGACTTGCCAGCGATTCGTTGGAAGTTGCAGAACATTAACAAATTGGCAAAGAATCAAGCAAAACATCAAGAGCAATTAGATAAATTGAAGCAAGTGCTTGATGATTGGCTTGTTAACGCAAACGCCGAGTAATTCGTTTATAACAAACCTCAACGAGCTATAAGCCCCCTAGTTAGATTGCGATTTCTTCAATCTATCTAACCGAGTCCACATAGGACAACTGCATAGACTGGAGCCTCGATTTACATTAGCGAGGACTCCTCATGCGAAAACTATCTCCAATTATTCTGGCGCTTGCGCTGTCTCCTTTGGTTCAAGCTGAACCAGTGTCTGAAGTGTCGCCCGTTGGCAAAATTGACGGCATGGTTTCTTTGCCTGTCACGGGTATGAAAGCGGTTGAAAGCAATGGCCGTATTGTTTTCATGTCAGACAGTGGCCGGTTCGTCATTGATGGCACGCTCTATGATGCCTGGTCGAAAAAGCCGCTTACTAGCCTTGAAGAAATTCGAGAAGCGGGAAACACGCTGGACTTAAGTCGTCTTGGTTTAAAAATGGATGATTTGAACCCACTGACGCTGGGCGAAGGCAAAAAGAAAGTGGTGGTCTTTGTTGATCCACGATGCCCGCACTGCCATGAGCTTTTGAAACAAGCTTTACCGCTAACCAAAGAATACACCTTCCAAATACTCCCTGTGCCAGTGCTTGGTCCTGATTCAGAGCGTCAGGTTCGCCAGCTTGGCTGTGCGCGTGACAAAAAAGCGGCCACCGATGCATTGCTGAATGGCCGGATTGGTAACCTAGAACAGGATGATGCCTGCAACTTAGAACCAATGCAGCGTACCTTGGTGACGGCTCAAATCCTGGGCATTCAAGGTGTGCCTTTCATCGTCGCCAATGATGGTCGCATCAGCCGAGGCCGTCCTTATGATCTTTCTGCTTGGTTGGAGGGGCGTTAATGAAAGCCTCTCTGTATTCAGGGCAACGCGCTTCTGAGCTATTGCCAGTATTGGCCTATTCAGACGATGAGCAACTGTTTTTCATGGAAGACCAGAGTGTTGGCTTTGGTTTTCTATGTGACCCATTGCCGGGTGGTGATGAGTCTGTTGCAGACAGGGTTAATGTTCTTCTCAACAACGACTGGCCAAAAGACACTTTGCTGCAATTTGGCCTGTACGCCTCGCCTGATATTCAAACCGACCTTCAGCGCATGATGGGCTTACGGCATCGTCAATCCGATCCATTACTCAGGGCGTCGATACGCAAACGTGCGGATTTTCTCGATGGGGGCACGGTTCAACCGATAGAAGAATCGACCCAGACTCAGGTACGCAACTTTCAACTGATAGTCACCTGCAAATTGCCTTTGGAAAGTCCTATACCGACTGAGCGTGAATTAAGTCGAGCATCCGCGCTTCGGGCTTCTTTCTCTCAAGCGCTGGCAACGGTTGGTTTTCGCGTCACTGAGATGACTGACCGAAACTGGCTCGCGGCATTAAGTGCGCAGCTTAACTGGGGAAAAGATGCTTCCTGGCGTAATCCATCACCAATCCGCAGTGAGGCAGATAAGCCACTTCGAGAGCAAGTGTTGGATTATGACCGGGCTATCAAAGTGGATAGTCAAGGTCTGATGCTGGGTGATTACCGAGTTAAAACCCTATCGTTTAAGCGCCTGCCTGAGCGGATCTGGTTTGGTCATGCCGCAAGTTTTGCGGGCGACATGATGACGGGCAGTCGCGGTTTACGCGGCAGCTTTTTGCTAAATGTCACCATTCACTTTCCCTCAGCTGAGGCGATGCGATCTCGTTTAGAGACGAAGCGTCAATGGGCGGTCAATCAGGCCTATGGCCCGATGCTCAAGTTTGTGCCGGTGCTTGCAGCCAAGAAAAAGGGATTTGATGTTCTTTTTGAAGCCTTGCAAGAAGGTGATCGTCCTATTCGGGCAAATATGACTTTGACGCTGTTTTCACCAACGGAAGAGGCGTCCATCAGCTCTGTTTCAAATGCTCGAACTTATTTCAAAGAACTCGGATTTGAGCTGATGGAAGACAAGTACTTCTGTTTGCCAATTTTCTTGAATGCCCTGCCATTTGGTGCCGACCGCCAGGCGATGAACGACTTGTTTCGATTCAAGACCATGGCGACACGGCATGTGATCCCTCTGTTGCCTTTGTTTGCGGATTGGAAAGGCACGGGCACGCCAGTGATTAACTTTGTTTCCCGTAATGGTCAGATCATGAGTGTGTCCCTTTATGACTCGGGCAGTAATTACAACTGTTGCATCGCGGCGCAATCGGGGTCGGGTAAGTCATTCCTGGTGAACGAAATCATCTCCTCCTACTTATCTGAAGGCGGCCAATGCTGGGTGATTGATGTTGGCCGCTCTTATGAAAAGCTGTGTGAAGTCTATGATGGTGAGTTCTTACAGTTCGGCCGGGACAGTGGCATTTGCTTGAATCCGTTTGAAATCGTTGAGGACTATGACGAAGAAGCGGATGTGTTGGTTGGGTTATTGGCCGCAATGGCCGCACCTACGCAGTCATTAACCGATTTTCAGATGGCCAACCTAAAACGTCAGACCCGTGAACTGTGGGAGAAAAAAGGTCGTGCGATGTTGGTTGATGATGTGGCAGAGGCTTTGAAAAATCACGATGACCGTCGTGTGCAAGACGTGGGTGAGCAGCTCTATCCGTTTACGACACAAGGCGAATATGGCCGCTTCTTTAATGGCCACAACAATATTCGCTTCAAAAACCGTTTCACCGTTCTGGAGTTAGAAGAGCTCAAGGGGCGTAAGCACCTGCAACAAGTGGTGTTGCTTCAGCTTATCTACCAAATCCAACAAGAGATGTACTTAGGTGAGCGGGATCGTCGCAAGATTGTGTTCATTGACGAAGCCTGGGATCTGCTGACTCAAGGTGATGTCGGTAAGTTCATCGAAACCGGTTACCGTCGATTTCGAAAATATGGCGGCAGTGCTGTAACAGTAACGCAGTCGGTCAACGATTTATACGACAGCCCTACAGGTAAAGCCATCGCTGAAAACTCGGCCAATATGTACCTGCTTGGCCAAAAAGCCGAAACCATCAACGCGCTCAAAAAAGAAGGCCGTTTGCCATTAGGTGAAGGCGGCTACGAATACCTGAAAACGGTTCATACCGTCACGGGTGTCTATTCCGAGATTTTCTTTATTACCGAGATGGGCACCGGGATTGGCCGCCTTATCGTCGATCCGTTTCACAAGCTGTTGTACTCGTCCCGTGCAGAAGATGTAAACGCGATTAAGCAGTTAACGCGCAAAGGCCTTTCTGTTGCTGATGCCATCTCCCAGTTGTTAAAGGAGCGAGGCTATGAATAAGACCACGCTTTGGCCATTTATGGCCTCTATTACTTTGTCTATTGCTGGTAGCGGTTTAATGACCAGTTGGCTTTTAATGAAAACAGTCGAACCCATCCACAGCCAGTTGGCGTTAAGTACGCCCATTGCAGTCGTGGATTTTGGGGAGGTGGTGTTGTCACTGGGCCCCAATGCCAGCGAACAAGACATCGAATCTAGGTTGCTTCAGACCAATCAGCAAATTGAAAAGCTAAAAGCAGCCGGTTTTATCGTGCTGGATGCCCAAGCGGTGGTGGGTGCAGATGATTCTGTATTCGTGCCAGTAGGCTCAAAGGAGGTGTCTCATGCAGATACTCCGTAAAAGAATGCCTTGGCGGCCATATCTCATCCGTTTGACCATCCTTGCGTTAATCATGGCAATGGTAGGCACCTACGCCATGATGCGCTACAGAATAGGTATTGATACCCAGCAAGAGCGCTGCCTGCCTGATACCACGGTGTATCTGATTGACCTATGGAATAAAGAGCCCGTTAAGGATGGTTTGTATGCCTTCCACTCAAAAGGACTCGCTCCGTTATATAACGACGGTACTCGGATGCTGAAACGCCTAACAGGGATGCCTGGGGATGAAGTCAATGTGACGCCTGAGCATGTGCTGGTGAACGGTGCTGAAGTCTCTACCGGCATGGCATTAGCCCAGCGTCTTGGTGTGGCGGAATCACAATTTAGCCGCTCATTGACGCTGCAAGAAAACGAATATTGGTTTTCCGGCGAGGCTGCAACGAGTTTCGACTCCCGCTATTGGAATGCCGTTAAGCGCGAGCAGATTGTTGGTCGCGCTTGGCCGCTTTGGTAGGAGGTGGATGATGAGAAGACCATGCCTCTTATTTTTGTTGGTTGCTCCATTGGCTTGGGTTCAAGTGTCCTGGGCACAAGAGCCTTATCCGTTGTCTGACGAGGACAAAAAGATCGTTGAAATGAGCCGCAGCATTTTACAAAGTGCTGTGGATGGTTCATCTGAATTTATCGAGCCTTTTTCACCGATTGAACAACCTGCGTCGCTCAAACACAACGATGAATGGTTGATTTTTGCGTCGTCTTCACTGGGGGATTCCTCACTGAAGCAGCTATTTAAAGAGGCCAGTGCAACCGGCGCTATTGTGTTGTTTCGGGGAATTCCTGAAGGAAAGACCTTGGGGGCGGCTATCCGTGATTGGCATACGCTGATGGTGGGACTTGATCCTGTTCCTCAGGTTCGAATCGATCCGAAAGCCTTTGTGCACTGGCGGGTGACTAGCGTGCCTGCCATTTTCCGCATAGAAGATGACAAGGTGACTGCAAGTGCACTAGGGGTTTACAGCAAGGACTGGTTGCAGCGTCAAATTGAAACAGGCAATACCGGTTCATTGGGTCAACGCGGTCCGATTCATTCCATTTTAGAACCGGATTTGATGCAAGTGGCGATGCAGCGTTTACAGTCGCTTGACCTGGGCGCGTTAAAGAAAAAAGCCATTGAGCGATTCTGGTCTCGCCAAACTTTCACTGACTTACCCAAAGCCACGCAGTATCGGATAAGAACGGTTGATCCAACCATCGTCATGCAGCGGCCACTATTGGATGCCAATGGCCGAACATTGATCCCAGCAGGAACGCGTATTAACCCGCTAAAAGCCTTGCCGTTTACTCAGCAGCTTGTGGTGTTTAATGCGTCGAACGCTGAAGAAGTGGACGCAGTTGCGCATTGGCTTGAGACGCAAGATAGGACACTGCGCCGCATTACGCTTATCACCACGCAGCTCGACCGTACTCAAGGTTGGAATAGCCTAAATGCGCTCGAAAAGACATTGGATAGTCCGGTTTACCTTCTCAATGCCTCGCTAAAGCAGCGCTTTGATTTGCAAGTCACCCCATCGTTTGTTCAAGCAAAGGGGCTCGCGTTTGAAATAGAAGAAATTCCAGCAAAGGAGCTTGTTCATGAAAAAGCTCAATAATACGTATCGTCTGATGCGGACTCTCGTTGTCATGCTTGTCCTGGGCGCATCTATTCCTGCAAAAGCCGAATTGACTTGCCCAGACGCGGGGTTATTGTCCGGCAAGTTGCTGACGGATGTTTGCTGGTCATGCATTTTTCCTATCCGGGTTGCCGGTCTTCCTCTTGGTTCTGGAAATGTCCCAAGCGGCGCATCAAACAAGTCATTTTGCTTGTGTGAAGACAACTTAGGCGTGCCAAGGCCAGGTATTGTTACCAGCATGTGGGAGCCAGCGCGTCTGATTGAACTGGTCAGAACGCCGGGTTGTTCGCCTTCCCTGGGAGGGATTCGTTTACCGTTAGGTGATAGACGACTGCAAGGTGGTCATGGTGAAGGTGAATACGATACCGGTGATCTTGCTTTCTACCATTACCATTATTACGCCTTTCCGCTTTTGGTCATGCTCGATTTGTTCATGGATGGCAATTGCAATGCCGATGGTTACATGGACTTTGACTTGATGTATTTGTCGGAATTGGACCCAACATGGCTGAACGATGAACTGGCCTTTTTTACTCAGCCTGAAGCGGCTGCCGTTGCCAATCCATTGGCTATATCTGCTTGTACCGCTGACGCTGCTTCATCAACGCTTGGTAAACCCATCGACCAGTTGTTTTGGTGTGCTGGCAGTTGGGGCCATCTCTATCCGTTATCTGGCCACACCTTAGCCTTTGGCTCATTAGCAGAAAATACCAGCCATTTAGCGGCGCGTGCAATCGCGGCTCAACACAGGCGTGGTCTTGCTAGGCGAACAATGGGGAACAGTGCGCTATGCCGACCTGTTATCGAACCCATGCTGCCGAAATCCCAATACAAGATGAGTATGTTCTTCCCTGTACCGGAAACTGAAAGTGCGCATGTCATCGGTGAAAGCACCATGAAATGGGGAGAGTGGCGAACAATCCCTGGTGCCGGTGAAGATGCGCTCTACATTTTGTGGCGCTGGCAAGACTGCTGTAACTCGGGAGGTTAAATATGAAACCAACACTTTTTACCCGAGTTTTAGCGGGTGTTTTATCAATCACTATGGCGTGCTTGCCCTTACATGGTGTGGCCGCTGATGTACAGCGCCAATCCGGCCTAAGCGGACAACAAGAAGGTAAGCAATTGCTGCAAAACTGGACGATGCCCGCACTCAATGGCAATACATTGTCGGTGCCGAATGGCAGTGGTAATGAGTCCATTAACTTGCAAGAGCTTTTCCCTGGTATGGATCAGGGCTCATTGGATGTCTTAACGGGCGTTTATGGCTCTGATGCCAGCATGAATCAATTGGGGACACAGCGCCAAGAGAGCATGGCATCCGAAAGTGGCGCTACGGGTGAAGCATTTCGTTCGCTACAGCAAATCAAAGACAGGTCTCGGCCAGATATGGTCAATGATCCGCTTTGGGCATTAACTGATGCGGTTCAAACTGACCCAAATCTATTAACACAAAGCTTCCCAGGCTGTGAGTCTCAAGGTGAAGGTAGCCCAAATTACCAGCAATGCGACAGGCTCAATACAGCGGTTAACAGCTGCACTATTACTCACGATTACACGGCAGGCATTATTGAGCATGTTTCAGGACCAATGAACCTTCGCTCTTGTGGTGAGGGATGTCTTGAAGTTTGGATTGGACGAATTGGCGACAACTACTGGAGTGGCCGTTGTAAAGTGTTTGAACAGGCCATCACACTCAAAGTAGTGAACCCCGATGCGATTACCTCAGCCGTTCTTGAGTACGCCAAATGGGATGACTACATGCAAGTGTGGCTTGGCGATCAGAAAGTCTGGTCTGGGCCGAACAATAACTTTCCACCAGAAACGGCAGGTCGCTGCGAGCTCAGTACCAGTTGGGAGCGCAATCCAAATACCGATCTCACTGCCAGGCTAAAAGCGGTAGAACCCGGTTTAGAAGTGCCGGTAAAAATTCGCGTATCGGTTACGGGTAGTGGTGAGGGGTATGCACGCATCAAGGTGCGCTTTGATCCAACCAAGGTGGTGATGAATGATAGTTGGTCACCACAGTCCTGTATCGAACAAGCCGCGGATATCCCGGCGAAGTTTTCAGACTACAGTATTCAATGCACGGATCAGCCGTCTTCAACCAACGGATGTACGGTGGTCAATGGTGTTTCAGTTTGTGAATCCTACTTTGCCCCAAGCCCAGTGGCTGGCATATCGCCTTTGTGTCGGCGTGTTCAAGTGAGTGTGGATGATGAAAGCTATAAGGGGATTGAAAACCAGGCCTGCCAAGTGCTTGAAGCGAATCCTTCCTGTGGATTCATGTCGTCAGAATGTGCCGAGACCAATGATAAAGGTGAATGCATTCGTTTTACCGATACCTATGACTGTGGATTGCAAACCAGCGATCCAAAGTGTGTGGTATCCAACCTTATGCCAAGTAGTTTTGAGGCCTGTGAGCCTACCCAGACGATTACGCCATTTACTGAAACCAAGCATGTACCGGATTACCAGGTGTGCGAGAAGATCAGCACGCTTACTCAGTGTCAGTTAGAGCGACGTGTATCCGCTGAAACCCATCAACAAAGCTGGTCCATTGAGCGTGGTTGCTTTAGCTCTGAAATCATCAGTTTTGTTCCACAGCACAGCACCACCATGCAAACTGGAAACGCGACACTGAGGATTTTTGATAATCAAAATACTGAGATAAAAATCACTGAGTCGCCATCTAAGGCAAATGGTTGGAAAACGACACTCTCTCTTAAGGGCAACAAGGAGACGGTCACAGAGACGAAACCGTCCATTAAATACCCTGAAATGACCTGTCCAAAAGGAACCTTGGTTGGCTCATTGTGCAAGGTCGTTAATGGGTCGATTATTTCGTGGCATGAACCGCAGGAAGTCACGCGTTCCAAATGTGAGTCCGGCTGGAACAAAGTCGATTTCGATACTTGCAGCCGAGAAGTTCAGAAGTGTTTGGCTCCTGGGAAACTGAGCGCTTCATTGGCCTTCTCTGGCAAATACTTAGAGCAAGACGTTGTTCATCAATCAAGTGATCCGGGCATAGACCAATGCTTGATGCAAACGGATCAGTTTACTGCGGTTCAGTGGCGGTGTTTGGATACGGGCACAAAACGAATCGACGGGTTAACGGTTGGTAGTGGCGAGTTGGCCAATCTGGGAAGCCTTTATCCGGCGGTTGTTTCGTCTCCTGCTCATTTAACCAGTCGCGGCAGTTCTGATGGACTGGGGCTCTCATGCTGGAGGGCAAGAGCGACCTACAATGCTTCGACTTCTCATCCAGAGTTCAACATGGGCAGCTCAGATAGCTGGGTAGATGCCAATGGTAATACTCAAACCATCGTCAATAACGGACAAAACACGACCACCAATACGTGTGCCGCGCTGGAGCAAAACCCGGCCTGCCAGTATGTCAGAACCGAATGCACTGAAGGCGGGGCTGGTCATGAAGGCTTCTGCTATATCCAAAGTTTGGTGTATGACTGCGGACAAAGCGTTGAAGTGCAAAATGCACGAATGGAAACTCAATACAACTGTGAGGGGCCAGTTCGCTGCATGGGCACAGATTGTTTAGAGCCAGAGTCAATCAAGCAGGCTAACTTTGCAGAAGCCGCAGCTATGCTTAATGCGGCGCAGTTTATGACCAATGATATGTCATGCACGGGAGCTGATGGCCAAGACAACGTCGAGTGTACGGTCTTTAAAGGTAATGCTGGCCAGTGCAAAAAAGCCGTTGGCGGCATAGTGGATTGCTGTGAAAAGCCAAGTGGCGTGTCGCTATCGGACTACATCACGATGATAGTGGCGGTCAACAAGCTTGATACGGCAGTCATGGCCATGAATCCGTCTTCGGCAATCTATGGTTCCTGGAATACGCTCAGGGAACCAATCACCAGTACCTGGAGTGCGGTCAAAGAGCCCTTTGTGTCTGCATGGGACTCTCTCATGGGGGCTGGGCCATCAACGGCTGCTGGCGCGGGAGCAGAGCAAGCAGCGACAGGCTTCATGCAGGTGTTGACCAACAAAACGGCTGAATGGGTAGGTACGACCTTTGGTTCGGGGGCACAATCGGCTCTGTTTAGTAACGTTGGTGGCGCGGTTGGAGCCGATGGTGTCGTTTCGGGTGGTAACTTTGCGCTGGGTGGCGCTGCGGGCGCGGTTCTGAGTACGGTTATGACGGCCTACATGATTTATTCAGTCACCATGATCCTCATTCAGCTTATCTGGAAATGTGAGCAGAGTGAGTTTGAGATGAACGCTAAGCGGGTATTGAAGAGTTGCCACTACGTAGGCTCTTACTGCAAGTCTAAGTTCTTAGGTGCCTGTGTTGAGAAACGGCAATCATATTGCTGCTTTACTTCGCCGCTTTCACGGATTATTCAAGAACAAGTACGTCCTCAATTGGGCCTTGGTTGGGGCAGTGCCAAGTCACCAAACTGTGAAGGTTTGACCGCGAGTCAGTTAAACCAGGTAGATTGGAGCCAAGTCAATCTGGATGAATGGATAGGTATTTTGTCGATCACGGGCAACCTACCTGAAGTGCCGTCACTGGATCTGGAACGACTCACCGGCTCAGGAAGCACGCTAAACGTTGATGGAAATCGTCAGAGTGCCGCAGACAGGGCCATTGAACGGCTAAACGGCATGGATGCCCAGAAACTGCGTCAGGAGGCGACGGAAGAAATTTCTGGAAATAATTGAGCGCACTCTTAGAACAGAAGGCTTTGTGATGCAAAGCCTTCTATATCGATATGAAATAACCATTGAACTTCTGAGAAAGCATTACCCAACCTTGGAATTTGTATTCCTTGCGTGCTGAGCTGTACAGTTCTCAATTTACATTTAACGTAAAAAATTTAGACAAATAGGTCTGACGTGTTGATATGTTAGACTTAATTGTCTAAATTGTTGTTGTGTTAGTCATATTTGTCTAGAGGTTGGTATGGAAATGGAAGATAAAGCGAAAGTCGCTGGTGCTGTTGGTGGCCTCGGCGGTGTAGGTGGTTCAATTGGTGCCGTATCAGCGGCAGGTTCCGTTGCAGGTTTAAGCGCTGCTGGTGTCACTTCCGGTCTTGCCGCCATAGGTGGTGTAGTTGGTGGTGGAATGGTTGCCGGACTTGCAATTACTGCGGCAGCTCCATTGGCGATTGGTGCTGGAACTTACGGTATATACAAGTGGCTGAAATCATAGGTCTGAAAAATGAAACACGATGAACTAAATGAGCGTTTAAGAACTTTCTTAATTTCAAGCCGAGAAAATGCGGGTTTGTCCCAAAGTGATGTTGCTGCAAGGTCTGAGGTTTTTGGAATTGGAAGAACACTGGATCAACGGGCTGTTTCAAGAATTGAAAGTCAACCAATGAATGCTGATGCAATTAAGATTGCTGGGTATTTATCAGCTGTTGGGATTCAGCCAAGCAAGTATTATGAAATTTTAACGGAATACACTTATAAAGAGGATGATTACATTATGTCAGAAGTTGGTGAGCAAACTATCAAAATTAAGGTAGAGGCAGCGAAGTCGCTTATTTCATCAGTGAAAGATAGTATCGATTGCTACAATCATGAGTATATCGATTCAATAGGGCTTAAAAGTAAGGTTGAACAGCTTGAGGCTGTAGTAGATGGACTTAATAGAAAGCCTGTAATTGGATGTTTTGGTCATTTTGATGCAGGTAAGTCAACACTGATTAACACTGTTATCAATCAGTCACTGCTCCCGACCAAATACCAACCAGCAACATGTGTTGTTAATCTTCTTATGCACGAATCAGATAAGCCTGAAACAATTTCAGGAAATGTGGCTGTGTTTAAGAAGGGCTTTAAGCCGCATATGGTTCATTCACCAGTTGATGTCGAAAAATATTTAATTGAACAAGGTGGTTCAGAAATATTGGATAGATTAGGAGTACACAATCATGAAGATGATGTATTAAATGAGGCTTATATCGCAATTGTTTTTTCAGATTCCGAGATACTTCGTTCGGTTTGGTTGTTGGATACCCCAGGGGATCTTAACGGTTCAGATGAGTCTGATACTGAGAAGGCTCTCGGTGGTGTAGAACTTGCTGATGGTGTTGTTTTTGTTTCAAATCATACCGGGTTTTTCAAAGATAGTGATTTAGGGTTTGCATCAAATATCATCAGGCAGAGACCACCAGTGGATAAGGAGAAACCACTTGATCATTTAATGTTCATCCAGTCTCATTGTCACTCTGAAATAAGCAGGGATGATGTGGAAGCTGTAGGTCGTGTAACCTTCAAGAGAATTAAGAAGCAACTAGATAATTTAATATTTTCATCATGGATGGAAGATGGATTTATTACGCAATTACCAGAAAGTTCAGAACTAACAGCACGAGTTCAACCATTTTGGCGTGAAAATAATGACTATCGTAGTGATACATTGCGAAAAATCACCGAAATGGCTTCGTCTCTAACTTTGAACCAAGCATCAATAGTAGATAAGTATATTTCTAATATTCTAAAGAATATCGAAAATATGCTATTGAGTGAGATTGATAATCTAAAGAACAAGAAATCGGAGACTTTCGAAAGAATTAAGGAGGTCAACGAGAAGGATGCGCGATTTCGTGAGTTGTCTACTCAGTTGATAAAAGATTTTAACTCCCTCATTGAATCATGTAATAGCCACAAAAAACACGACTTGGATGTTATGAGTACCTATTACAAATACAATACTTCTGTTGAAGGTCTCGAAGAGCTTATCAATGACACCTATTCGGACAAGAAAGAGGCTCAATCTGAGTTAGGCAATTATATTGGTCAGCTTTTGACTACAAAATTAGAAAGCACATTAAAGACTAGTGGTAAAGCCGTATCGACGGAATTAGATTCTTTGTTGCTGAGATGGCAGGAAGCTGCCCCCACAATCTCAACTACAGGAGTTGATACCCAAATATCTGGATTGGGTGCAGAGTTTAGTGCATTTAACTCGAGAGCGGCTTTTGTTGGAGGTCTTGCGGGATTAGGAAGTCTTGGAGCTATGGCATTATATGTATCGACTATAGCAAGTAATTTAGGTGCATATATTTTAGTTGGAAAGGCAGCTGGAGTATTGGTGTCTTTAGGGTTGGTTGGAAGTGTTACTACAGTAACTTCATTCGTTGCAGCCATCGGTGGTCCTATTACCATAGGTATTGCTCTTGCTGCGGCAATTGGTTACATAATATATCGACTAGCTGGTGGTAGTTGGCAAAAATCACTCGCAAAAAAAGCCGCAGAAGCAATTCGTAAAGAGTCGGTGTTTGATGACATAGAGAAAGCTGTAACTGAGTATTGGAATAGTACATCTAAGGCAATCAAAGCTGGTTTGGATGAGCTAATCATCAAAACTGATGAATATATTGAAAATTTAAAGGCTGATGCGAAAGTTGAATATGATATTGATGAAGTTGATGTATGTGTCTCACTTATCGATGACACGTTATTAATTCTTAAGTCTAGCGACTAACTTTTGATGGGAGGTATTTATGGCTTGGTGGCTCGCTGCTCCTCTTGTTATATGGGGGGCAAAAAAAATATATGATGCTGTTACTGAAGATGATGAGCCATCATATAGCTCAAGTTCAAGTAGTACACTATCTTCTGCGAAGTCTACTCGTACAAAGTTAAGGAAAAAACTCATACGAGAAGCAATACTTGAGAATAGGAAGTCGCTAATATCAAAGGCTTTTAGCGATAGAGAGTCTGAACTTGTTAAGTTGGATGGCTCAAGTAAAGCCGATGCGATCTTAGACGTTTCCGGTTTTAATGCGGCTTTAGGTAATTTGTCTAGCACTGTAAGGTTGTTAAATCCTTCTTATAGTGAGAGTTTTGAGGAAGTTGATGGTTCGTTGTTGGTTTTCACAGATTTAAACTCGGAGGTCAACAATGTTGCAAAAAAAGCTGACGATGAATATGGTTCAATGGCGGGCATTGATCACTACAATGAATACGATAGATCCATAGATCCATTCGTAGCTAAGTTGCAAAGTGAGATTTCAAGATAAATACAGTTTAATTAGTGGGAATCTAGAATAGGGGCATACTGCCCCTATTATTTTATTTTATTATCTATTTTATATGGTGGTTTTTATTGCCTTGTAAGGCTTTAATTCGATTGTCTCGTGTAATTTCCCATTCATCAACAGGGTCCATTCTTGACCAAGCTTCAAATAGTTGAGTTTGTTGCCTGCTTAGTCTTAGGCCGTATTGATCACGCATGTAGAAATAAATTCTAGCAATATCACCCTGACGGTTAGCTGGTGGTTCTGCTCGACGGTCTTTGAAATCAACTTCGAAATCACATTGACCGTAGGCTCTTTGTTCATTCGGAATCATGCCAAATCGAAAATTTGATCTATCCCCATTGAGTTCTCCTACTGATGGTACAAGGTTATGGAGGTCCGACACCATTTTAGAAAACTCAGCATCATTCTTTTCACAGTTCCGACGACCACCATTTTGCCAGCATTGGCGTTGATGGCCAATTTCCCAAGCTGAGACTACGTGCTCCCACTCTAAGCGTTCACCTCGTTTCGGTTGCTTCCTTGGTTCATATCCGCAAGATGCAGCATCAATCGCACCATCATTGTTATAGCTACATCCACAGTAAAACGTACTCTGGTTGTCTTGGTAAATTTCTCGGGCAAATCGTTTTGCCTGGCTGAACGATGTTGGGTGTTCTGCAAATGCAGGGATAGCGAACAACGCTATAAAGAAAGTAACGAGCAAATTAGTTCTATTCATGTAAATTGGCCAAAAATGACAGTTAAATTCATTTTAACGATTTTGATAGAAAATACAGCAAGATGAAGAGCCCCTTCGAGAGGGGCTGGTTGATGGGAGCCTAGTTGGCTAGTTGGCGGGGGTATCTGTTTCCTCTTCAGTGATATCGTCATCGGTTAAAGGCACCGCTTGTTCAACCTCTGCTTCTTTACCCTTCGCTTGGGCTGATTTTCGTGCTCGAATTTCGATATCAATAATGCGTCGAGCCAGTTTGATGATGCGCTGTTGCCATGCGTAGTTACCATCAACACGTTGCTTGTTGCTAAGCACGCTAGATAACCAGAGTGTGTCCATTGAGATCATCAACGCATCGAGTTTGCGAACTAAGCCAACAAACTGGCCAACTTGGGGCGAGCTTATTTTGGCGTTGAAGGTAATTGGGTCGGTGTAGTCAGGTACTTCATCGATGCCGTTGGACTCCATTAGTTTGTCCAAACGAGCTTGTTCGCTGTCTACCGCTTTAGCGCAATCCTCGATCAACTGGCTAATGATCTGTTCCACTTCATCAATTTCGTTCTCATCGCCAATGATGCGCAGGATGACATCGATTCCGTAAAGCGCACTGACCGTCCGTCTAAAAACACGGTCAACGACACGTTGTGCCTGTAAGCTGTTAATTGTGAATGATTGTTCAAAGATGGGTTTTGAGTAATTGGGTTTTGCTTGGGCCATAAGTTTGCTCCTGATATGACAATAATCAGTCCCTAGCCTAATCCTCTGTGAGGTAATGGCCTTTCAGCTAGGTGGAAGAATTGAGCATCTTTCTAACTATCCTGTCTGGATAAGACGGTTACACTGACTATCAAATATTGCTGATCTGTTTCAGTGATATCTGCGCCTAAGAGCATGAGCTCAAAGGAAGCCCGCCGCTGAGTATTCTCAGTGGTACTAAGAGGTAGCTAGCCTCCTTAAACAAATAGCCTGCATGTTTTTACATGCTCAACCATGCGTTCCTTACGGTTCGCCTTTTCACCACCCAACTGGGGGAGTTTTCCCCAGTTGGGGGTGACTCCTTCAAAACCAATATAAGGAGTCACCAATGGAATATATCTTCGGATTTATTATCCAAATCGCAGGCATTATGTTGCTTGCAAAACTGAGCTGGTCGCTTTTGCGATTGCTTGCTCGTCAAAGCGTGCGCCCGTTTCGATTTGTACTTACTCAAATCAAGCGATTGCTCACACCAAAACCAAAACGTCGTCCAATGGCGGTGCCTAAAGCTCCTGGTATGCCCCGTTTGACATCTGCGTTTTACAAAGAGCCACATCAGTACGACATGGCTTTACTCGAAATACCAACCTATCTGCGTCGTCAGTCTTCTTTGCCCAGCCGGGTAGAAGCAACTGTGTGCACAGAGTTCAACTAAGACGAGGAGAACATCATGAAAAACCAAGTAACACTCATAGGCTACGTTGGCTCTGAGCCAGAGACGCGAGCCTATCCATCAGGTGATTTGGTGACCAGCATTTCGCTGGCCACTTCTGAGAAATGGCGCGACCGTCAATCCAATGAGCTCAAAGAGCATACGGAATGGCATCGGGTTGTTTTTCGAGATCGTGGTGGATTTAAGTTAGGGCTAAGGGCAAAAGATTTGATCCAAAAAGGAGCGAAGCTTTTTGTTCAAGGGCCCCAGCGCACGCGCTCATGGGAGAAAGATGGCATTAAGCATCGATTGACCGAAGTGGACGCGGACGAGTTTCTGCTTCTTGATAGTGTGAATAAAGCATCTGAGCCATCACCGGCGGATGATGCGAGCTCCCAAGCTAATTGGGCACAAACTTATCCTGAACCAGATTTTTAACCGAGCAAAAATGCTTTAACCCAGCCGGGAGTACTTTCCCGTCAGGGGCAGACTCCCACTTTGATTGTCGGAGTCCACAATGGAAAAACCAAAGCTAATCCAACGCTTTGCTGAGCGCTTTAGTGTCGATCCAAACAAACTGTTCGATACCCTAAAAGCAACAGCATTCAAGCAACGTGACGGTAGTGCACCTACCAATGAGCAGATGATGGCGCTCTTGGTGGTTGCAGATCAGTACGGCTTGAACCCTTTCACCAAAGAGATTTTTGCGTTCCCTGATAAACAAGCTGGGATTATCCCAGTGGTAGGTGTCGATGGATGGTCTCGCATCATCAATCAACACGACCAGTTTGATGGCATGGAGTTTAAGACTTCAGAAAACAAAGTCTCACTGGATGGCGCGAAAGAATGCCCTGAATGGATGGAATGCATCATCTATCGGCGCGACCGTTCGCACCCAGTCAAAATCACTGAGTATCTGGATGAAGTCTATCGACCGCCTTTTGAGGGTAACGGCAAAAATGGCCCTTACCGTGTAGATGGTCCATGGCAGACGCACACTAAGCGAATGCTAAGACATAAATCCATGATCCAGTGTTCCCGCATTGCGTTTGGCTTTGTGGGAATTTTCGATCAAGACGAAGCGGAGCGAATTATCGAAGGCCAAGCAACACACGTTGTTGAGCCATCTGTGATTCCACCCGAGCAAGTTGATGATCGAACCCGAGGGCTTGTTTACAAGCTTATCGAGCGGGCGGAAGCTTCAAACGCATGGAATAGTGCATTGGAATATGCCAATGAACATTTTCAAGGTGTTGAGCTGACGTTTGCGAAGCAAGAAATCTTTAATGCTCAGCAACAAGCAGCCAAAGCGCTCACACAGCCTTTAGCTTCTTAGCGACAAGCATTCATTTTACTAACCCTGGCGGGATTATTCTCCCGTCAGGGGGAAGGTCTCGTCTTTTTTTTTGGAGATCTTCCATGACTAAATCAGCCTCACTTTTTCGCTTGGTATTGGTTGTTGCCCTTGTCGTAGGTTCGATTCAAGCCGGTAAAGCGGCAATTGATTCGGTTCAAGCAAGTGTTGTTCAGCACCAAACAGCGTTAGCACAAGCTGCAAAGTAACCACTTAACCCTGAAGGGGAGTTCTCTCCTTCGGGGGAGTCTCCCCTCAAAGGAGGCAATATGAAGGTTATCGACCTATCACAGCGTACTCCTGCATGGCACCAGTGGCGCATTGCAGGGGTTACGGCATCTGAAGCCCCAATTATTATGGGGCGTTCTCCCTACAAAACACCTTGGCGATTATGGGCAGAAAAAACCGGATTCGTATTACCGGAAGACCTGTCGAATAATCCTAATGTGCTTCGCGGTATTCGGTTGGAGCCTCAAGCAAGGCGAGCATTTGAGAATGCGCATAATGACTTTCTTCTGCCGTTATGTGCAGAAGCCGATCATAACGCAATCTTTCGAGCCAGCTTTGATGGCATCAACGATGCGGGCGAACCCGTTGAACTGAAATGTCCTTGCCAGTCAGTTTTTGAGGATGTGCAAGCTCACAGAGAACAAAGCGAGGCGTACCAGTTGTATTGGGTGCAGGTACAGCATCAAATACAGGTCGCCAATAGCACGCGTGGTTGGTTAGTTTTCTATTTTGAGGATCAACTGATTGAGTTTGAAATACAACGAGACGCGGCGTTCTTAACTGAATTGCAAGAAACGGCGCTTCAGTTTTGGGAGTTAGTTCAAACCAAAAGAGAACCGTCAAAATGCCCTGAGCAAGATTGTTTTGTTCCCAAGGGTGAAGCCCAATACCGCTGGACATCGCTGTCTCGGCAATATTGCTCAGCACATGCCGAGGTGGTTCGACTGGAAAGTCACATCAAATCTTTGAAAGAAGAAATGCGAGAAGCTCAGTCAAAATTGGTCGCCATGATGGGTAACTACGCTCATGCCGACTATGCTGGGGTCAAACTCAGCCGCTACATGATGGCGGGTACGGTGGACTATAAGCAATTGGCCACCGATAAATTAGGCGAGCTGGACGAACAGGTTTTAGCAGCCTACCGAAAAGCGCCACAAGAGCGGTTGCGCATCAGCACCAATAAGCCAGATCAGCCCGTTGAAACACCAATCAAAATTAGCCTTGAGCAAGAGAACTTGGTTCTGCCAGGTGACTCGCCGAGCTCATTTTATTTTTAACGTTCACTTGGAGCCGATTTCGGCTCCTTTCTAATGCGCTTACATCGAGTGCATCAGAAAGCAGTTTCACTCGTAGCCAATGCTGGGTACGAATGATAGAGCGAGCTGAACTCTTACATACACAGCCATACCACAATCAACACACCACCCGACGGGGACTTCAGTCCCTGTTGGGGCATGGGGCCTCGTCAAAACAGATGAGGTTTACCATGACTGAACAATCCCCATTTTTGGTTCAAGTGAATCAAGCGTTTAATGTCCCGGCTCCTGATGCTTTCGTTCTGGAAGGATTTAGTGCCGACACTACCCATCCAAACATTCCCGTTCGCAAGGACGAGTATGTTTTTAGAAAAGAAGACTTACGTGACGTATTGGCGTTCTTGTCTAACCCCGACGGTGACGGTTTGTATATTACAGGCCCCACGGGATGCGGTAAGACCTCGCTAATTTGCCAAGTTGCTTCTCGATTGAATTGGCCTGTTCAGCAAATTACTGCACATGGTCGATTGGAGTTGTCCGATCTTATCGGTCACCACACGCTGGTTAATGGCAACATGACCTTTGTGTATGGACCGCTGGCACTGGCTGTCAAGCATGGCCATTTGCTGATCATTAATGAAATGGATCTTGCTGAGCCTGCTGAACTGGCTGGGCTCAATGACATTTTGGAAGGTGCCCCGTTGGTCATCGCACAAAATGGCGGTGAGATCATCATGCCACATGCCAAGTTTCGTTTTATCGCTACCGGCAACAGTGCGGGCAGCGGTGACCAAACGGGCTTGTATCAAGGTGTGCTCCAACAGAATTTGGCTTTTCTTGATCGCTTTAGAATCATCGAAGCGACCTATGCAGAGCCTTCTGTAGAGGAAGCCATTCTGGAGAACGTTGCGCCGGGCTTGCCAGAAGTCTTTCGCCAGAAAATGGTGAAAGTGGCTGGTGACATTCGTCGTCTCTTTATTGGGGGCGCGGATGGCGGTGCTGAGCTTAGTATCACCATGTCCACTCGGACCTTGGTGCGCTGGGCAAAGTTAACACTTGCTTTTAAAGGCGCTCCTAACGCAGTGGAATATGCACTGATTCGGTCTTTGACGGCTCGTGCTGAGTTGGAGCAACGTGAAGCCATTCACCGTATTGCCGCTGATGTCTTCGGTGACCATTGGGAGGATTGATGATGGATAAGTGCTTTGCTCTTTACCGTTACAGTCATTCTGATGGGACAGCCAAAGAATGGGCCATTTACGTTGGATCGGATACCCAGGAGATTGAAGTTCGGTTTGGAAAAGCCGGTCAATTGTCGCAGCAGCGATTGATTGACTCGACTGATCCTAACGCTGAAGCAGACCGACGAATCAATGAGAAAATCAACAAGGGTTATCGATTGGTTGGACAAGTCGGCATTGATCATCAAGGGCGGCCATTTGAACTTTCAAATGCGCTTGATAGCGTCGCGTGCGCCAATAACGTCAGTTGGGAGTTTCGTACTCGCAAGGACGTCAATGGCCAAATCTCGCTGGCGCAAAAAGCGTTGTTCGATATGACAAAGCTGCTTGAAGCCTATGGCTTGGCTGTCATTGATGATAACCAGGTCAGGATTGGAGAATGGTCATTAGGGTTTTGCAAAAGCGGATTACCTAGTACCAATCAAATCAGCATGGTGTCAGGTGAAGGTGCTGGCATTGTTAACACTGATGATGGCCCGTGGCCATTGTTGCTGTTACTGGCTTTTAAGCGTCAATTACCACCACTGTGTTCGCTCACAGTAGCGAGTCCTGAAGGGATAGAAGTATCCGACCAACTGAAGTTGGAAAAAGATGTATTGCGGTTGCTAGGCAGTGATTTAGAGCGGGTTCGCCCGATAGCTGAAGCACTGGACTTAATGCCTGTGAAAATCGATCTCAACCAATCGTCGCCTGATTCGCAAAATTACTATTTCTGATAGTGGTATTGCCATTAGCGCGTCAACTACTACCACTCAAACGGGGGCCATTGCTCCTGTTGGGAGTGGTGCGTCCCCATCTCGCATGAGGATGCACTATGAGTATTCAAACCCTCGACAAACTGTTGATTTGTCACATCGACTGTTCCATCTGGAGCGGTAGAAAAAAACTAAGGCCTGAAGATTTCAGATTAGCTAATGGCAGCCAACTTCCACCGAAGGATGTTGCCAGCTTAGGGAGTAAAAAAATTTGCGACCCAGAGGCATTGGCGAACTTTGAAAGGCTTAAAAAAGAAGCGCAGCGCTTGTGTGAGCAAGTCGGTGTACGGTTTTTAGGTGGCTATGCCGTCCCTGAAGATCGAATTGATCAGATTGTTCCTGAGCTTGACCGGATCGGTCAGGAGTTTGCGCAGTGTAAGCAGTTGTTCCTGGACAACTATGATCAGGTGACGTTTGACTGGGTTGCAAAACACCCGGAATTTGCAGATGCAATCCGACGTGCATTATCACCCATCGAAGACGTGGAACAACGGCTTCAGTTCGATTATGCCATCTATCGAATGCAACCGGCTGAACAAGCTGGAGGCTTAGATGACAAGGTCAATGGCATGGGACACACCCTCTTTAGGGAGGTGGCTCGTGATGCCAATGAGCTTTTTGAGCGTTCCGTTGCAGGTAAGAATCAAATCAGTCAGCGAGCCCTTAATCCTCTCAAGCGGTTAAGAGACAAGTTGGATGGTTTGTCCTTCCTGGATCATCGAGTTCAGCCGATGGTTGAAGCGATGGACAATTTATTTGTTCGTCTGCCGAAGACCGGCCCTGTGATAGACAATCTCTATCACGAACTGATGGCGACCATTTTAATTTTGTCTGATCCAGACAAGATGAGAATGCACGGTGAAGGTCAATTGGATATCAGACAACTGATGCCCAAACCTGAACCTAAACCCGCACAGCCAGTTTCTGCTCAGGCAGATAACTTACGTGCAATACCACAACCAACCGTCAGACCAAACCTTGGTTCGACTGTACCAAACTCATTTTATTTCTAACGTCCTTGAGGGCATGTTGCCCTGAAGGGCGCATGTCCTCTGAACTATGTAAGAGGAAATTATGCAATCAACCATCCATAACCCCAGCCAACTGAACCAGTTTGAAGCACATTTTCGTGGTGTGACTGATGCGGTTGAAAGTGAATCGATACCAGAAGTGGCGTGTTGTCGAACGTTAGTACAACGGTCGTACTCAACACATAGTGTCGTGATCCCCAAGAACCCTGTTTTGATCGCAGATGCGGACGCACAAGGAGCTTGGGTAACGGCCATGGTATTTGTTCCAAACATGGCATTGCAGCAAACCGCTTTTGAGCGGGCCTGGATGCAATATCAACACGAGGTGTCTACTCAGTTACAAGACCAGTACGGTCTGACATTGGATGACATCCTGAGTTTAGACCAGCTTAAAACGTCATTTGAGCAGCACGAGAGTCCAGCTCAATTGGTGGCTTGGTTAGGTCAAAAATACGATCTGGATAAGCTAAAAGCACAGGTTTAAACACTTACATTCGCAGCGGGGAAACGCTCCCGCTGAGGGAGTATTCCCCCTAATGATTAGGAGACTCCCATGAATCATCCATTAAAAAACGCACTGCCAATCGTTGCCGCCGCTTATGGCGAAAAGTTTGGTGTGAAGGTGCTTATTCAAGGACAAGATGCGTTTACCGATGGTGAGCGGATTGTGATCCCAACAGCAAACCCAGACGACCCACACTATCAACAGATAGCTTGGGGTTATCTGGCTCATGAAGCGGCGCATATTCGGCATACCAATTTTGACATGGTGCAGAAGGCGTCGTCCAAACCGATCCGTAAGGCACTTCTCAATATCATTGAGGATGTGCGAATTGAAAACGAATTGGCAAAGGATTACCCCGGAACCCGGCGCAGTATTTCGCAAGTGATTGAGTACATGGTGGACACTCAGCAAATGTGTGTACCTGAACAGCTTGAGCCTGCATCTAACTTGCAAGCATGGTTGTTGTTCCGCTTGAGATGCCATTTTCTGGGTCAGAAAGCACTGACGCCTTTGTATCAAGCAGTTGATGAAAGAGTGAGACAACTCTTTCCTGCCGCAGCGATGAGCCGGTTAAGCGCCATGCTGACAGCAGTGCCTAGCCTGGCATCTACAGGTGAAGTGCTGAAACTTGTCGATGCCATCGTTGCCATGTTGGAAGACGAATCTCGTCCACCACAGGATGAGTCGGATGCTGATAGCGGTAATGACATTGGACAAGATGCGAGTAATGACAGCAATAACAGTAGTGACAGTCAAACCCCGGAAGCAGACTCGTCTGCAATGGGGGATGCTGCTGAAACGGGGGATTCAGATAACTCTGATCAAGCTGACAATTTGCGACAAGCCTTAGAGGCCAGTGCCGCGCAGTTTGAACCCGATACCTTTGCCCAAGTGGCAGAAGTGTTGTCGGAACAAGCTGAAGGCCATCAGGGTGTCACTCCACTCAGTTTGCCCCAAGCAGAGCAAGCTATGTTGGGTGATGAGGCCATTTTGACCTTATCGGCGTCTGAGTCCGCTCAAATTCGAGCCCGACTTAGGGGCATGGTTCAGTCCAGTCAGGACAATCGGAATCATGCCAAAAGGCACGGTCTTCGAGTTGCAACCCATCGTCTTGCCGCTTCACAAGCCGGTGAGTCGAGATTGTTTATTCAAAGGCAACCTCGCATTGCGCCTAATGCTGCTGTGCACTTGCTGGTCGATATATCGGGTTCAATGGGTAAACCCATTGGCGAAGGTAATCGAAAGTACTTTCATGTTGCCAATGAAGCCGCTTTGGCTTTGGCCATGGCACTGGAAGGCATACCGGGTGTTGTACCTGCGGTCAGTTATTTTCCTGGTATTCATCAGGAAGTTTCTATCGCGTTATTGCCCAAGCAATCGGTTCGACATCGGGCCGCCTGTTTTGACCAAAAACCACGAGGTTGTACGCCTATGGCACAAGCGATGTGGTTTGCGGCAAATAGTTTGTTAGCGCAAAAACAGAAGCGAAAGCTAATGATAGTGCTAACGGATGGTGACCCAGATGATTGGGCTGCCACGCATGACATTGTTGACCGGTGCAGACGAAGTGGCTTTGAGCTGCTGGGAATAGGGATTCAAACACGCAGTGTTGAGAAATTCTTTCCTCAAAGCATCGTGATTAACGACGTCAAAGATCTGAAGCGTGAGTTATTCGAAGTAACACAACAACTGTTAATTCAGTAACCACATCAATTTTACCACCCTGCGGGGACGATTCCGTCCCCTTCAGGGAATGGGTTCGTCTCCGTTTTTTTTGGAGACTCCTATGAAAAACAAAAAATTCTTAGCTGGCGAAGAAGCCGGTACTTACATCGTTCCTGAGCAAGTGACTGAAGCGGATATTTTAGATATGGCGCTTAAGCTTGCCCGTGGTCGATTGAGTAAAGGTCGCAAAATTGAACAGCCATCATCGGCGTTCTCATACCTGCAAACACTGATGCACGAGTATGAGCACGAAGTCTTTGGCGTGCTGTTTCTTGATACAAAGCATCGCGTTATTCGATTTGAAGAGCTGTTCAAAGGCACTTTAGATGCAGCGAGCGTGTATCCAAGGGAAGTAACAAAGCGGGCGTTGGAATTTAATGCGGCAGCAGTGATACTGGTTCATAACCATCCATCGGGTGATCCTGAACCCAGTGAAGCTGATAAACGCATCACTCATCGACTTCGTGACGCCTTGTCACTTGTTGATATTCGAACGCTTGACCATGTCGTGGTCGCATCCGAGGGCTGCGTTTCGCTTGCCGAACGCGGTTATCTTTAATGAATGGGCGCATTGCCCATTCTCCTTCATCACAAAAGCAGTCCTATCAGCACACATCAGCACAGCTCGAATTTCTATTTGAGTTTGATGATGCCCCAGTCACTTGGTCTGACACGGAAATCTGGCAGTTACGCGAAGGCATTCTATTGGATGCGATCCGTGTATTGCTGGACGGTCGTGTCAGTACTCGATTGCGAAAGGATGTGTTGTCGTGGATTCAAAATGACGAAATAGCGCCATTTTGCTTTCGTGTTTGCGCGATGGCTGCGGTTGTCGATCCTGATGTGCTTCGTGATTCCATCATGTGGCTATTAAGACGACATGGTATCCAGCTTGACTAACGTTCCTGCATTAACCAAACGGCTCAATGCAGGACCTAAGCTGACTTTTACCACCTGTGGTAGGAGTCGGCATTTTATTTAAGGAGGTTATATGGCGTTACCTTTACAAATTGAAACAGTAAGGCCATATCTTAATGGCCAATGGCTTCAAATACTGGCGGCGTTGGTGCCAGAACTTGATGCCGCTATTGCTCGAAAAGGCCGTCATGTGGCTTGTCCTGTTCATGGCGGTCGTGATGGTTTTAGGCTGTTCAAAGATGCTGAATATACCGGAGGTGGCGTTTGTAACACCTGCGGGATCTTTCATGATGGCTTTGAACTGTTGTCTTGGATTAATGGGTGGAACTTTGCTCAGTCTATTGAAGCAATTGGCCAAGTTCTTGGTATTCAACCCGGACAAATACAAGCACCTTCTCGGGCAATAACGCGTAACGCTGTTGATTGGAAGGCTAGAAAGCAGGACGAGGACAAAGCGATTATCCATCGCTTGAATCAAACCTGGGGAGAAACGCTATCTCTTGCAGATACTCGTGCGCAACCAGTTTGGAACTACTTGCATCGTCGTGGCATTGTTACCCGGCTTCGTCCTGAATGGGATTCGGTGCTGAGGTTTCATCCAAACTTGCCTTACCATGATGAAGATGGTCTGTTTATCGATAGCTACCCAGCGCTGCTAGGTAAAATCGTTACTCAGCAAGGGCGTTCGGCCACGTTTCATCGGATCTACCTAAGTGAAGATGGATTCAAAGCGCCGGTTGAAAAGCCTAAAAAGATGATGCCCATACCAAGTGACAGAACAATCACTGGCGGTGCCATTCCGATTGGTGAGCCTGGTGAAGTATTAGGTGTTTCTGAAGGCATCGAAACAGCTTTAGCGGTTACCAGAGCAACGGGACAAACATGTTGGTCGGTTGTGAATGCAACCCTACTGGCTAGGTTTGAACCACCAAGTAATGTGAAAATGCTGTACATCTGGGCAGATCACGATCTCTCTGAGACCGGCCTGAATGCAGCGAATGAACTCAAGAAAAAAGCCTGGCAAAAAGGCATTCTGACACAAGTCCTGATCCCCCCGATACCAACGTCACTCGGCGTGAAAAGTTGGGATTGGAATGATGTGCTGAATGTTTACGGTGCCATGGGCTTTACGAAAGTTCATATCTGATCCAAGGGGCTTCGGCCCCTTTTTTTGCGCCTTGCATATTTGAAAAAACATGGAGAATGAAAAATAGATAACCAATAGGAGAAACAAACATGATGGTATTAACCCTGTTAACAAAGCAGATTGATGGTGAGTTTACGGTTTACTGGAAGACCGGCCTTCGAAGAGGTGGTGAGCTAAAGGTCGATTTAGGTGAGCAATACGACAAGCTACCTGAGCAGCAAAAGCCAATTGCAGCTGAGCTCTATGCTATTCATCACCTATTGTCAGTGAAAGAGGTGATGGGGAGTAACCGAAGCGGCAATGGGCTTCAAATCCGGGTCAGTAAAGGAGCCATCAGAAAGTTACAGAAACAACGCTCAACTCAGCATTCACTTTACAGCTTGACTAGGTTCTTGCTCACCCGTTACCAAGAAGCACAGATCTCGGTAGAGAAGCGGGGCGATTGGCTCTCACATTCCTTCGAAGAATACAGCGTCGATAATGCTACAGTGAGAGAAATCGATGAGGTAATCAACGTTCCGAACATTGGACCTGTCGTGGTGACTCGTCATGCACTGGAACGGTTTGTGGAACGGCTTTCTAATGGAGTGCCCAAGCATCCTTGGAAGGCTTTATGCTCAATGCTGCTATGTTCTGCGCTAACTAAAGCCGAGTTACCAGAAAGCGTCTCTATCCAAAAAGCAAAAAAATATGTACAAGAGGCAGAGTTTTGGCAGCATGTTGGTAGCAAAATGCACTTTGTTATGATTTCTGAGGACTCAATGAAAACGTTGGTTACGGTTTTTGCAGTAAAGTGAGCTAATGTAGTATTCGAAATTTCTGAATATTAATTACGTGCCAATAGTGGACCTTGAAGCGTAACTCCTTTCAGCCCCTTTCCGTGCCAGCAACGCGTAACCACTCAAACCACGTTATGCAGTTTGCCCTACATTGTCTAAAATTTGGGAGAAGAAAGTGGTGCCCCTGTTCGCTTCATTTGAGCTAGAAGCGTTGATGCCGTCAATTTTCGATAAAACCATTAAGGTAGATTTTGTGATGACTTTGCCTGCTCCCACCTTGGCATACGGCGTCAGTGCTTCGATGTCTGGAGATGACTATCGTAGAGTCTTGAAACAGTTGTCAGGGGGATAACTAACCTGATAACACTGCTTGAAGCGACTTCAACGTAGCTCTTATTACGGCACCCCAAGGTGGTCGTTTTTGATCCAGTAACCGATACGCGATCACATGGCCGTACTTTGTCAGTTGAAAGTTTGCAATAGAAGCCCCATATAATCTATGGGCATATAGGAGAGGGAGCTGCTGTGCATATCGAGAGAATAAATCTACAGAACTTTAGAAGTTTCGGGCCAGAAGGGCAGAGCATAGCTGTCGATCCGGATCTAACCACCTTGGTTGGAGCAAATGGTGCTGGGAAAACGGTCTTGATGCAGGCCTTACAGCGAATGTTTGGCATCTCCAATGAGCAGCGGACGATTCGCCGTCAGGATTTTCATATTCCCTCTTTGGAAGAAGAAATACCCAGCAAGCGGACTCTCACGCTTGAAGCCATTGTCGCCTTCCCCGAACTGGATGATGAAGATGGAGATCACTCTGTGATACCAGATTTTTTTCATCATATGAGCGTTACAGATGAGGGTGGAAAACTGAAGTGTCGTTTGCGCTTGGACGCGGAATGGGAAGATGATGGCTCAATAGACGGGTACATTACGAGCCAGTTCCGTGCGGTTACGACATGGGGCGAGCCAGAAGTTGCTGATTTTCAAAATGTACGTCCAGCGGATCGTTCTCGAATCCAACTGATTTACGTCCCTGCCACACGATGCGCAGTTTCTCAGGTATCCGCTTTTCTGAAAAGCCGACTTTGGAAGGCTATTAACTGGTCGGAACAAGTTCGGTCATCTTTTACTCAAAAAGCCACAGAGCTGAACGAATCTTTTGAGGGTGAAAAGGCGATTAGTATCGTTACCGGAAAGCTCACAGAGCGTTGGCATGAACTGCACTCTGCTGGAACTGATAGTACACCGAAGTTTCGCCCGGTCGACCTACGCTTTGAAGAATTCGTTCGTAAGGTGGAGGTACTGCTGCACCCAGATGAAAGTGGTCGGGATAGGAGCATTGATGAGCTAAGTGATGGCCAAAGTTCGCTGTTTCACATCGCCATGACTTCAGCTACTCTCGATGTTGAAACCGAGATATTAGCCCAACCGGAGAGTGAAGATTTTCTCGGTGCAGACTTGTTCTTGCCCTCGTTGACTATTTTGGCACTTGAGGAGCCGGAGAATAACCTAGCCCCATACTATCTATCTCGAATCATAAGTCAGATCAGCAGTTTAGTGCATGGCTTAAGAGCGCAAGCAGTGCTATCTAGCCATTCGCCGAGCATTCTCGCCAGAATCCAGCCAACACAAGTAAGGCACTTCAGACTAGCAACAGAATCAAACACCACTGTCGTTCGTCAACTGACTTTACCCTATGAGGAGAATGAAGCTGCAAAGTACATCCAGCAAGCGGTGAGAGCCTATCCAGAGTTGTATTTCGCTAAAGTTGTTGTTCTCGGGGAAGGGGCTTCCGAGGAGGTAATTCTTCCTGCTATATCAGAAGCTATGGGCATACCAATTGATAAATCTTTTGTCGCCATGGTTCCATTAGGGGGCCGCCATGTAAACCACATGTGGCGTTTGCTAACAGATTTACAGATCCCTTTTCTAACATTACTCGATCTGGATTGGGGACGGCACGGCGGTGGCTGGGGAAGGATTAAGAATGCAGTTGCCAAATTGATAGAGTATGGGCTCGACCCAAGTGAGATATTTGGGCAAAACCTCAATCTGTTAGGCTACCAACATAACCTTGCTGCATTTGATAATTATCCGGTTTCAGATTGGAATAACATTAATCAGTGGGTTCAATGGCTCAGGCGGCACAAAGTTTATTTTTCAAGCCCATTAGACATTGATTATTCGATGTTAAAAGCATTCACTAGCCATTATCGGGTGGTCCCAGATGAAAGCTCTAATGGACCATCTATGCATGGTGATCCAGGCAATGCTGTTATGGGAGATGAAGGGTATCCTGGCTTCTACGCGGATGATGTACTTAACTTGCGCTGGTACAGATATCTGTTCTTAGGAAGAGGTAAACCAAGTACGCATATTCGAGTGCTTGGCTCTATTCCGCCAGATCAGTTGGCTCAAAACGCGCCAGAAGAGCTACGGGCTTTAGTTCTAGCTATTCACACAACCCTTCAAAACCAGGAGGCAAGGTGAAGTTTATTCGACCTGACCACTGGCAGCCGAAGGGGATCGACGATCTTGAGCCAAATGCTTGGCAAGCACTAAGGCAACGAGAGTCCACAAGTATTATCGCTGGCCCTGGAGCCGGAAAGACAGAGTTTTTAGCGCAAAAGGCTGCATATCTGCTTGAGACTGGCCTATGTCCATCAAACAAAAAAATTCTGGCGATTTCATTCAAGACTGATGCCGCAAAAAATCTCGCAGATAGAGTGAAAGAGCGTTGTTCAGAAGAAGTCAGCAATCGATTTATTTCGATGACTTTTGATGCATTCACTAAGAATTTAATAGATCGATTTCGCATGGCTTTGCCCGAGCATCATCGCCCATCAAAGCGATATGAAATCTCTTTTCCATCTTTTCACCAAGAGAAGCAGCTTATTAGTAGTTTCAGAAATAATTTTGGGAACGCAGTAGGTATCTATAGCTTTACGCAAAGACTCCAAAACATGAATCAGTTTATCGGAAGTGTGCGTATAGGAGATCCCAAGTTGTCATGGTTGGAGGAGGAATTTTTAACTTTTTGGTTGAGTCAGCAAATAAACTACCCCGACGGTGTTTCCAGAGTGTCATTTCCGGCGCTAAATCGACTTGCTGAATATATCGTTCGCACTAACGATCATGTTCGTAGATCTATTAGAGCATCATATCCTATTGTTTTTGTGGATGAGTTCCAAGATACCACGTTTGCTCAATATGATTTTCTATCTTCTGTTTTTAAATCAAGTGAGGCTGAGGTAACAGCAGTAGGAGATTACAAGCAAAGAATAATGGGTTGGGCCGGTGCTAAAGGTGATGTGTTTCATCAATTTGAGGCTGACTTTTCAGCAGAACGACATTCATTGCTCCTTAATCACCGCTCTTCACCTGAATTGGTCAGGATACAACATGTTATTGCACAAGCTATTGACCATGAAGTGAGAGAGGTTCAGACAAGTAATATCAATTTAATTTCTGGTGATGCCGCTTGGATTTGTTGTAGTTACAATATAAATCAGGAGGCTGCTCATTTGGCTGAGTGGATAGCAAATGACTTGCTAGGTAGGTCACTGAATCCAAGAAACTACTCTATTCTGGTGCGTCAAAAACCAGAAGATTATGAACAACAGCTATCTTATTATCTCGCTCAACATGGACTGAGCTTACGAAATGAGAGTGTGAAAATAGGTCAAACTACATTACAAGATTTGCTTGCTGAAGAACTGACCATTTTGTTCTCTACTCTGCTTAGGCTGGGACTGGTCCGTCGAAATGCACAAGCGTGGAATCAACTATCATCAGATATTCGAATTCTTCGTAATACGAACCAGGAAGACGAAAAGGCACTACGACAGGTTGAACGCGAGCTAACAAAGTTCATTTCTACACTACGGATGTTAATGCAACAGCCTCTGACACGGGAAAATGGTCGCGATGTATTTGAGCGAACTATAAAATTTATTAACTCAGACGATCTTCGCAGCTCCTTTTCTCGTTACGCTACAGGAAATTTACTTGAAATAAACTTGGCAGCACTCGAAGAATTTTTTATAAACTGTGTTGATACTCAGAACTCTTGGGCAGGTTTGCTAGATGAGTTTGAAGGCACGAACCATATTCCTCTTATGACTATTCACAAAAGCAAGGGGCTTGAATTCGATACAACCATTTTCATGGGGATAGACGACAACGCTTGGTGGTCTTATAAGCAAGGTGATAAGGAAGGACTATCGACATTTTTTGTAGCACTGTCTCGCGCTAAACAAAGGGCTATTTTTTCCTATTGTCAGCAAAGAGGGCAACGAACCAACGTCGCAGATTTTTATGAGTTGTTGACGGCCGCTGGTGTTCAGGAGTATGCGATCCAACCAAGTGTAGTGGCATAATCTATTTGGTCGCCCCATTTGAGGTTTTGTAATACCTTTTCTAATTCTTTAACTGCTAATTAAGCGAAATCTGTAACTCATTTATGTCCCAAAACGAGTTTGTTCGACCGTCCGCTCCTCGCAGAAAGCGGTCCAGTTATAAATTTGGCTCATTAAATTTAGCTGTTGTTACTGTTACTGGTCATAACAGCTAGTCAGAAACACACACGATTTCTTCATCTATCTGGCCAATCACCTTAACGGCGTTCTTTAGCATGTTAGCTCTATGAAATTTTCTGGAGCTGACAATGAGAACGCCTTTGTTACCTTGGTTTATCCTATGGGTGACCATCCCAATCATTATTTTCTTTCTATTCATCTTACCCGCCTATGCCAGTGACGAGCCATTCTATCAGCGTGGTCAGGAAGGCTGGTTTTGGTATCAAGTCATTCCTGGGCCAGCGGAGGCTGAAGAGCTTATTAAGCCGGAATCTGGTGCGGCAGAGTCGAGTAAGAGCGGGCTAAAGCCTTTCAGTGCTGCCTGGTTTCGTGAGCACATGCAGTCGTTCATGGACAAGGCAATTGATGAGCCAACGAGTGAGAATGTCAGAGCCTATCTTTATCTTCAGCGCGTCATGATGGATAAGGGCTCACTATTTGCTGATGTTAGTCAGCAGGTGGTCATGGGCGATCCTGTTTTGGATGAAATCAGTCGCAGACCCTTGGCGACTTATGCTGCCAATCGGATGGATCGAGAAGCTGGCGCTCAACGTGATGTAGCTTTAGGTGAAGTAGCAAAACGGGCTGGCTTGTTCTTTTTCTATCGTTCGGATTGTCCTTACTGCCATGCTCAAGCTCCTATCATCGAATCCATGGCTTTGAACTACGGTTTCGAGGTGTTTGCTATTGCTGTCGATGGCTTGCCTTTACCTGGTGGAGAGTTTCCTAATTACAAAGTCGATTCAGGACAAGCTCAATCATTGTCAGTTACGACTGTCCCTGCCGTGTTCTTAGTTGACCCGCCTAACGTCATAACTCCGATTGGCCAAGGTGCAATGAGCCTCGATGAGCTCAATAATCGAATCATTCTCGCAGCCCATCAAGCCGGTTGGATTGACGATCAAACTTACTATGCCACCAGACCTGTTCAACCCGGCGTGTCACTTGCGATGTCAGCCCAAGAGCTTAACGAAAAGATATTACAGAACCCTGAGTTTCTTGTTCGCTATCTGCGTGCACAAGGAGGGTTATAACGATGAAAAAAGTATTCCGAGTATCGCTTATCGCCTGTGCGATTGGTTTTTCATCTATGAGCCAAGCAAGCTTGCAACAGGAGATGAATCAGTTGTTTGGTTCAATGACCAACACCACTGCGCCTGGTGTATTCGAGAGTCAGCGGCGTGGCGTTATATCTGGTGGAAGCGTTGTTGTCCGTAACAGGATCATGAACGAAAACCTCGTCTCAATGGTGCCTCCTTCATTCCAAGCAGGTTGTGGCGGCATTGATATGTTCGCTGGAAGTTTGTCATTTGTTAATGCAGATCAGTTTGTTCAATTACTTCGCTCTGTAGCGGCAAATGCCAAGGGATACGCATTCCAATTAGCGCTCAGTGCTATGTGTGAGAAATGCTCTCAGCACATGGAGACACTGCAAAAGAAAATACAGCAGTTGAACGAGTATTTTGGCAATTCCTGTCAAATGGCTCAGGGAGTCGTGAACGATACCCTGGCTGCTTTTGGTAAAAAGGGGCAAACAGAAGCCAGCATGTTGAGCTCACTTAAAGGGGCTGGAGACATTTTTACCAGTTGGAGTGAGTCCAATGGTAAGAACCCTTATGAGAACGCTTCAAGTGTCGCGGCATCGGATGTGAACAAAACAATTAAAGGTAACTTGGTCTGGCGAGCACTGAAACGTCACTCGGCATCAAGCTGGTTTGCATCGGGGGATGATCGTTTTCTTGAAGCGGTTATGTCGGTGACTGGTTCGATCATCGTTGGTGATTTAGCGAATGCCGCTGATGGCCAAGGTAAAGCCCCAAAACTGACCAGACTAAATGGCAATAAAGTGACTATTGAGCATCTAATTCATGGCGGTAACGTCGCTATGTACCGATGTGACACAGTGACGCAAGACGGTTGTCTGAACCCAACAATCACTAACGTGACTCTTACCGGGTTATCAACTCAGGTAGAAAATTTACTTCTTGGTACAGGTTCTAGTAACGGCATTATTTTTAAGTTTGCTCGAAATACAGGGGCTGCTAGCACCACCGAAAAGGCTTTTATGACCTCGGCTCCTGCGAGTATTGGCGGCATGATTCGAACACTTTCTGCATTAAATGAAGGGGCCGCTAGGTCGTTTGCTTCACGAGCGGCACCATTTATTGCTGTTGAGATGGCCCGGGCATTGGTTGAAGACATGCTCAATGCAGCTAGAAGCACATCGGGTGTGGAAGATCATGCCTATGCGAAGTTGTTAACCGAAGACCTTGAACGTGCACGTCGCCAAATCAATGATGAGTACGCTGCGTTGCAGCGAAGATACGGCTCAGAGCAAGAATTGCTGGCGCATTTTAACCAGGTGATTCAGACCATTCGCAAACAGCGTTATTACACCGTTAAATCTACGGCGCTGGGGGAATAGGTCATGTGGGAAATCTATTCCATCGGGGATTCGGCTTTTTTAGAGCAGGTCCTGAACGCTGTCGCGATGATCACTGGTACAGGCGATTTTACTTCAATGGTTCGCATTGGCTTGCTCATTGGGGTATTGATGGTCTCTGTTCAGGCCTTAATGCAAGGCGGTCGTGGGATTAACTTTCAACACGTTTTAGTCTCATGGCTAGTCTTTGCAACCATGTTTGGACCCAGTACCCGAGTGAGCATTGAGGATGCGTACACGGGACAAGTTCGAGTGGTTGATAATGTGCCCATCGGTGTTGCTGCCGCAGGCAGTACGATTTCGACTGTTGGCTTTCAAATCACGCGATTGTTTGAAACGGCGTTCTCAACTCCCGCCATGACGGAATACGGCTTTGCATCCAGTTTACAGTCACTGATTAAAGTGAGAAAACAGGTGATGGATCGCTCTGGGTTGGGTGATGCAAATCGTGTCGCCGGTTCGGACATCGAGCAATCGTGGTTTAACTACATCAAAGAGTGCACCTTGATTGGTATCGACATTGGCCAAAAGAACCTCGATCAGGTGCTGAGTGACCCCAACCCAATGACTGCGATTAGGTTTGATTCGCGTATTTATGGCACACGCATCATGCTCAGTGGTAGCAGTAGCGATCTGGACTGCACCGATGCCTACAGCCAACTGAAACTCATGACAGAATCAACCTTCATTCCAAGGCTTAAACAGGTTCTGTCGGCCTCATTGGGGACTTCGTCAGCAACGGACACTGATGACGTGATCCGAAATGCACTGAATAATCTTGGTTTGGCCTCGGTTAACACCCAAGAGTACATGACCGCGTCGGTGCTTTTGCCTATTTATGAGCAAAGCGTGACGGGCAAGTATATGGATGATCAAGCTTTCACCGCCGCCGTGATGGTTAACCAAGCGATTGAGCAGCGCAATACGCAATGGGCGGCGGAGCAGACCCTGTTCCAAAGTATCGTTCGTCCGATGATGACGTTTTTTGAGGGTTTCATTTACGCCATCACCCCATTGATGGCCTTTGTGATTGCCCTTGGCCAAATCGGGATGCGAATGGCCGGGAAGTACTTGTTAATCCTGCTTTGGATTCAACTTTGGATGCCTGTCATGGCCATCATTAACCTATATATCCATTTAACTGTAGCTGGGAAAATGTCGGCTCTTGATGCCTTTGCAGGTACAGAAGTGCCATCTTTTGCTGGGATGATGCAGATGGATTCAGTGCTGCAAACCTGGATAGCTACTGGCGGCATGTTGGCGTCGAGTGTTCCGGCGATTTCGCTCATGCTCGTGTATGGCTCAGCAATAACCGCTACCCACTTGGCTGGACGTCTTCAAAACGGTGATGCAATTGATGAAAAGATGGCAAGTCCAGATGTCGCGAAAAATGCCCCGGTGATGCAATCACAGTCAATGTTCCAAAATTCAGCCCTCACTGGTTCTGCTATGACCGGCGCGTCAAACCTACTAAGCAGTTTCTCTGTCGGAAACGCAGTGGGTTCAATGGTCGGCTCTGCAAAAGAATCCATGACTCAGGCAACTCAAGCCTTTAGCCGTCAGGTTGGCAATACCATGAGTCGAACCTTTGGTGAAAAGCTAAGTTACGACAACCTTTCTTCGGTTGGACGTCAGATCGGTTCTTCTAATTCCGCATCTAGCGCCGTTGTTAATCAGGTTACTGATGACCTGCAAACACGGTATGGTTTCGGAGACGATAAAAAAGACGCTGTACGTGGCTTGGTATCGGGCGTGTTATCGGGAGGCCTTAGGGTTGGTGGCGATGGAACCATTACTAATCCCGGTGAGAAAGAAGTTGCCGATAAGGGTTTTCTTGGGAGGCTTCTTGGAACGGGAGGCAATGATTCTCCACAAGGTAATTTGCCTGGAGTTGATAAGCCAGATTCATCTCGTGTACCAAAACTATCAAGGGTACGAGCTGGGTTGGATCTAGGTGGTAACTTTAGTGGCCAAGTTGAGTCGTCAGAAGGCAGTTCTCGGTCTACGACCGCAAATACGCTCACTGGGGAGATGCAAAGCTTGGCATCGAGTGATTCACGACGTGCTGAGTTTCGCGATGCGATGGTTAAGGACCTTTCAGATTCAAGACGCTCTGGCGTTGAGATGTCGTTGTCTAATCAAGACTATCAGTCACTTCAGAGTTCAGCACAAGACGTTATCACGGCATCAAACCGCTTTAGTGAGCTTGATCAGGCCAGCTACAGTCTATCAGGACAAAGGAACACGGATGGTGCGACGTTAACTCGATTAGCAGCGGATAATCCTGAAGTCATGGATTATTTAGGTCGCTATATGAACCAGCATGTTGAAGCAGGTAACCGATTACGTGAAAACCTTCCAATGTATCAGCGCTTGCTACCTGATGATAATCAGGCGTATGTGGCCGCAGCTATGGAGTCTTTAACCTATAGCAACTCCTCTACGCCCGCTGAACGAGACAATGACTATCAAGCAGCAATGACTGTTATGGCCATGGCTACCGGAGCCGATTTACGATCTATTCAGCCACGCTCTAATGAAGGCTTGTCATCAACGGCACCTACTTTTGGTGGCACTCAAAGCCAAGTTGAATCCGGTGTTCTGGGAGGCTATGAGGATGCTGCAACAGTTCAAACGCAGTTCAATTCGGCTCAATCTGCTTACCAAACCAATCTTTCTGGTGTAGATGGACAGCTGAATGCGCATCAGCAACAAGCCCAGCAGGCCGTAGCTTCTGACACAAGTACCTATCAATCTGGACTAAACAGTGAAGCTGGCTCTCAGTGGCGATCTCGCATTATGGCTGATGATAGCGGAGTCTCTGGTGCTGAAATGTTCTTCAACAGCGCCAGTGCTATTGGTGATTTCAGTGGCAAGCATACTGATGCAGCATTGCATACCTTGAATCATTTTGGCGAAGACTATGAGAGTTACAAGGAGCAAGCCCTTGCAGAACCTGGCTCACGAGGTTTCTTGCACAATGCAACTGTGGCCAGCAAATCAACATGGGATGGGTTAAAAGCAGCCGTTGATGCCGGAACCTCTTTGGAAAATCCTTTGACGGCGTTTAATGATGCATACAGTGGATCGAGTTCGCAGTATGCCTCCGAAGTAAACTGGGGCACTAAGTCTGAAGCCATGTTGGCGGGGGCATTCGGTGCGGCAGTTAACAATCGATACGGTGAGTTCTTAGAACAGTACGCCGATGATTTTAAACAGGAAGCATACAGCGAAGGGCAGAGAATGGGATTGACCCCGATTCAAAGTCAAGTGTTTGCTCAAGCTTTCAATGAAGGTTTGGCGGGGCGCGTATTCAACTCTGAAGACTCATCGAGTTGGTCGCCTGAAATGCTAGGTCTAAGGGAGCAAATGCTAAATGAGTATCGTCAAAAGGATGAGAGTGGCGCTTACATTCCTGACAGTGTGTCCGAAGAAGATAAAGCATTTGTGGATAAGCAGATAGCGGTGATCTCAAATGCATCGCTTGCGGGAGATTATGCTCAGAACAACTTGATCGATATTAGGGCCTATAATCAGGCATCAGGAAGGAACTGAAAATAGAAGGTAGCCAGCTTGTGGTTGGCTGGCTATTTTTTTGGCTTTTTGGGATACCTTGGATAAAAGCCATCAAAAAACGAATGGAGCTTATACCAATACCATTTTTCTTCAATGCTCAAAGTTCTACCCGAATCTTTAACTTGGCTACTCAAGAATCTAATTCCAGTACAAATAGCTAAGAAAAAGAGTCCCAAACCAACAATTGTCCAACTCGCTTGCCAATATGCGATTGCTACAAGCATAGTGATTATGGCTATAAGTCCGATGGGATTACAGGTCGCTTTGAATCCCAAGTAGCTGAAAAAAACGACGGTGCAGAACAGAAATGGCAAAGCCGCTAACTTGGCAGATGCCGTTAATATTTCTGATGGAAAGAAATGAGCCGCAGCCAAAGTCGCCAGAAAAAGCCCCAGTGATATAAACCAGCAGCGTGCTGTTAAAGATTTAAGTAAGTTTGTCATCTTCTTAGTACTCTCAAAGTGCACGGGCGGTGCACAATCAAATCATGCATCAGCATGTTAGTTCTCAAAAAGTGCTCTAGTGGTTTGCTCGGCCATAATCTCACACACAGGGCATTTAAGCTGAATGCGCTGTTGTGATACCGTCAAATACAGACTGCCGCACCGACACCGGTGTAAGGATGCAAGCTGTGATCTTAAATCACGAGCTAGAACCCAACCTTCATTGATGGTTAGTTTTTTCCAGGGGATTTCAGCTGGAAGATCTGCTTCTTCCCTTGCAACCAAGTACGCATCGTAAGCCTTCATCAAAGCATCAATATTTAATTGCTTGTAGACATTATCACCACCAATATTGACATAAAGCGCCATCAGCAGGGAGCCTTCAACTAAGGCTCTTCTGCTTTTAACAATGGCATCAGATTCTGGCAATTGACCAGGGCAAGGTGACTTGCCAGTCACTTCTTTGTGAAGCCTTCTGATAATGTGGATTGGCAAACCAGTATCGAGCGCGATAATGGTTGTCCTAAATCCGTATTTAATAAGTAGCGAGGCTCGGGTAAACAGCTCACTTTTGGACAGGTTATCAATCATGCATCCCCCTTGTTGTTTAGGGTTGATAATAAATAAGCGATTCTTGGGATACCTGTGCCTTTGCTCTTCACCATCTCAATCAGTTGGCTTTGGTTACCCCTTGGTTGAAACAGCATGAATGATGAGGTCGCTACTCGTTGCAGGTCGTCAACACCAGCATTAATCAGAGCATCAACCACATCGCGTGTAAGTCCAAAGCGCAAGACAGCCTCTTGCGGATCAATGCGCGCCAATTCCCGTGCTGCGTGCAGGTACGCCAAGTTTAATTGATAGAAGTCTTGTTGATTGGTTGTCATTGACGGACCTCCAGTTCATGTAAAATATTGCGATAAATAGAAAGCACTCTTTGCCCATACCAGCGTGCACGCTCTTCGTTCCAACTGTGATAGCGGCCTATGCCAAGCTCTAAATCGTTAGGTGAAGACTTGATTGCTTCGGCCAAAATACTGGAGCCGACGGTAAGGTTGGTGATGGGGTCTAGCAGTTCCGCCGCTGAGCTCACCCGATGTCCGTGCCAATGCAAATTGATTTGCATTAGGCCAATATCGAGCTGGTATTTTTCACTCTCTTGCAGTGCTTGGTTTAACAGTTGCTCCGCTTCTGTCTGAGATTTGGCGTAGGTTGCATTTGAACCATTGCGAATTGCGTATGGCCATGGACTGGTCATGTTGAGACCGCGATGTGAGGCGGACTCAGCCAAGGCAACGGCGTAGAGCATGACTGGATCAATACCAACGCTTTGTGCTGCTTTTTCCCACTGATAGCCCGGAAAAGCATAGACTGAAGTGCTTGCGGACATGGCTATCGCTAGTGCAATGGTTTTTGCTTTAATCGTTTTCATTTTTGTCCTCTAATTGATTTCCGAGAAGCGCCTGAATGGCTTTCGGGCTTATTCTTTTTAAAGGCACTGCGCTAAAGTTGGCGATGCCTCTCGTGTAAACTTGTGCCGCTTTTGACCAGTCGCCCACGGCAACAGGCGCTTGCATATCAAATCCTTTTTGCTGGTTCTGATGGTCTGCAATACCCTGTAATAGCCTTGGGTATTCACCCACTTCGTCCCGCAGCAAGTAAGCCTGGTAGCGTGTTAAAAACTCTTTTTGCTTAAAGGGGTATTCCCTGTCATCAACCTTGCAGAGTTCAACCCATCCACCCATATCTGAAATCACGCGGTGGATAAGCGCATCGTCAAACATCACTGATGTCCAAGCGCCAACCTGACGAACAGCCTTGTCAACTTTGTTCCAAGCAACCATGGCTCTTGAGCCCGAGTTGCCGTCGATATGCTTGATGACGTCAGCGGGCTTTGGAAAAAATTGCCCAGTATCCGGTGATTGAATATGCCGAGTCAGACCGATTCGCACTTCTTCAATGCTATAAGCACGAAGGGCTTCAAATGCGATGGATAGCAATTGCGGTGATACGCTTTTGCCATACATGGCCCAAGCGGCTCCCCAAACCTCAGCAAACTCGCGTTTATCAACCTCCTGCACTTGAACGAACCTCCCGAATACCTGGTCCGGCCCAGCTTTCGGCGATGCGGCGATTGCTTTCTTCAATATTCAATTGGTGATTGCTGCCCTTTAGGCTCGTCGATGATTGCTGTACTTCATCAATGCGAACGTACTCGTCTTCCCATTGCCGGTTTAAAAGCCAGTTATGTGGCATAGGGGTCTTAGTCCGATCTTGATACTGCAATCGGTTGTCTCGTTGCTCTTTCCAGCGTGTTAGCACTTCCAAGGCGAGTTCATGGTCTTCATTGAGGCCCATGCGAAGCCATTCTTCTTTGGCTTTCGCTTTTTTTTCTTTGCGTATTTGTACATCCCAGAAGTCTTCGAACTGTATCTGGTTAACAGTTTTAACTGTTGGCTTATTGCTTCTCTCAGAGTCATCCGACCGTTGAGAGTCCCTTACCGGGTTGCCATCAGGCATAAACAATGATGAAAATTCTTCTGGAAGCCGAGCTTGAAAAGCGGCAAGAGATTTCAAAAGCGATGCCATACCAACGAAGTCGGCAGGTACATCTTTAAGCAACCGAAAGGCTGCCTTACCTTGGTTAGGGTTTTCGATTGGGTTGTGCTTCAGAAAGCTCCGAATCAAAGTCCAACCGGATTCCTCGCAACGAATGAGGAACTGATCTTGTTCTAACTCATTTAGAGCCTTGGCAACCTGTTGCTCTTCCCAGTTCAAGTCAGAAGCAACGTAACCAATCGGCAATCGAAAGCAGCCAAGCAAATTACAATGTGGGCATGTAAGCAAATACAGTCCTAGCAACTTAGCTGAGTCACTCCAGGACAAAACGTTTTGCTTTAGCCAAAAGCGGGTATAGACCTTGCCATAATCACGCATGGAGGAACTCGCTTTTGTGTTTACGTAAAATGCTGACCATTATTTGCCCTTAATCCTACTGGTTACTGGCTTTCAGCTCGCTTGGGCATTCGGGATAGATGTCCGGTCTTAACTGGGATCGGGTTACCTGTCCTTGCGTAGCTTGTTCGATGGGTAAAACGAATTCAGCGGGAACACGCCCTGATTTATTCAACCAAAACCAGACGTTTTGCTGTTTTGAGTTGATGGCTCGTGCTAATGCTGATTGCCCGCCGACCAAGTCAATGGCACGGCGGAGATGTTTTTGTGTCGTGTTGAACACTTCCATACCGTCTCCTGTTACAATAATAACTGTTACAAGATTGAATGTTACAGTTTAAACTGTAGATAAGTCAACAGTTAAAATTGTTGAAAGACTACAGTTTTATTTGTAGAATGCGGGCTTATGAAAACTTTATCCGAACGACTAAACCATGCCTTGCAGCTTACTGGGGTAACTCAGTCTGAGTTGGCTCGTCGCATTGGTATCAAACAGCAGTCGATCAGCCAGATTTGCTCTGGTAAATCGGCTAGGTCTCGTTACACCATGCAGATCGCGGAGGCGCTTCGCGTGAATGCTCATTGGCTCGCCACAGGTGATGGCGAGATTGGCTTGGGGGTCGGTAATGTAGAAGTCGGGCCTGATATTAAGGGAAGAATTCCTCTCATTAACTGGGTTCAGGCCGGTGATTGGACTGAAATAGCGGAGGGATTTGCCCATGAAGATGCTGAGGAGTGGCGTGAAGTCACTGGGAAAGCACATGAGGGTTGTTTCGCACTTCGCGTAAAAGGCGACAGTATGGAAAATCCAAGCGGAAAAAAATCCATACCTGAGGGGGCAGTGATCGTTGTTGATCCTGAGTTACCTTACTCTTCAGGTTCATTGGTTGTTGCGCGTTTGGATGATTCGAAAGAAGCAACCTTTAAGCAGTTAGTTATTGATGGTGAACAGAAGTACCTAAAACCTTTGAACCCGCAATACCCTGCAATACCGATCAACGGCAACTGCACCATCATCGGTGTAGTACGACAAGCTATCATCGATTTCTGGTAGCGAAGGAATTTGTGGTTTAGCCACAGTTGTTCATGAGCTGAAGAAGCAACGATTGCAAACAGCTACAACTGAGCATTGGCGCACGCTGAGAGTAAATGGTAACCGATTAGATAACCATTGATTGTTTATAAAGTCAAGATCAGCGAAAATAGCGGCCAATTACGATTAACACGACGGATTTGACAAGCGAAGAACTGAAAAGAGAGTACTTCCAAAAGTGTGTACAAATCCGTGTACAAACTAAAAGAATTTATACATGGCAAACCAAGATTTTCTTAATGAAATCAATAAGCGAAGGACCTTTGCTATCATCTCCCACCCCGATGCGGGTAAAACAACCATCACTGAAAAAGTGTTGTTATTCGGACAAGCTATCCAACGTGCAGGAACAGTAAAAGGGCGTGGCTCAAATCAGCATGCTAAATCAGACTGGATGGAAATGGAAAAACAACGTGGTATCTCCATTACCACTTCTGTTATGCAGTTTCCTTACGCTGATTGTCTAGTTAACTTACTTGATACCCCAGGGCACGAAGACTTCTCTGAAGATACTTATCGTACTTTAACTGCCGTTGACTGTTGTTTAATGGTCATTGACTCTTCAAAAGGGGTCGAAGATCGTACCCGTAAATTAATGGAAGTGACTCGATTACGTGATACGCCAATTTTGACCTTTATGAATAAATTGGATCGTGATATTCGTGATCCGATGGAATTAATGGACGAAGTTGAAACTGAGCTAAAAATTGCCTGTAGTCCTGTTACTTGGCCGATTGGCTGTGGAAAACTGTTTAAAGGGGTTTACCATATCTTAAGAGATGAAACCTATCTTTATCAAACAGGCCAAGGTCATACTATCCAAAACTCACGAGTAATCAAAGGGTTGGATAATCCTGAGTTAGATGAAGCGATTGGTGATGATTTAGCCGTTCAATTACGTGATGAGCTAGAGTTGGTGTTAGGTGCATCACATGAGTTTGATCATGAAGCTTTCTTAGCGGGTGAATTGACTCCGGTTTTCTTTGGTACCGCATTAGGTAACTTTGGTGTTAATCACATGCTTGATGGTTTGGTGAAGTGGGCGCCAGCGCCAATGCCTCGTCAAACTGATATGCGAGAAGTGACAGCGGCTGAAGAGACATTCACGGGTTTTGTCTTTAAAATTCAAGCTAATATGGATCCCAAACACCGCGACCGTGTTGCTTTTTTACGGGTGGTGTCAGGCATGTATGATAAAGGGATGAAACTGCACCAAGTACGCACGAAAAAAGATGTGGTGATTTCAGATGCATTGACCTTTATGGCAGGGGATCGTTCTCATGTTGAGCATGCTTATCCTGGTGATATTATTGGCCTGCATAATCACGGTACCATTCAAATTGGTGATACTTTTACTCAAGGTGAAATGTTAAAATTCACCGGTATTCCTAACTTCGCTCCGGAATTATTCCGCCGTATTCGTCTGCGTGATCCGCTAAAACAAAAACAATTGTTAAAAGGTCTGGTGCAATTATCTGAAGAAGGTGCGGTACAGGTGTTTAGACCCCTAGCTAATAATGATTTAATTGTTGGCGCAGTTGGGGTGCTACAGTTTGATGTCGTGGTTGCACGCTTAAAAGGTGAGTATAACGTTGAAGCCATTTATGAATCAGTGAATGTATCGACGGCTCGTTGGGTTGAATGTAGTAACGAAAAGAAACTCGAAGAATTTAAGCGTAAAAATGAGCAACATCTGGCATTAGATGGTGGTGATAACTTAACTTATATTGCACCAACGATGGTTAACTTAAATTTAACCCGTGAACGCTATCCTGATATTGAGTTCCATCAAACGCGTGAACACTAATTTTCTGTTATAAATCATATAAAAAGCCATATTTTTTATGGCTTTTTTCACAATGATGTATTGTAAAATCAACCCCAGTATCTGTTTAGATTTACTCAATAATCTTATCTATACTATTTATATTCCGTCGATATTCTAATAAAAACTACCCTTTAATCAGCTATTACTCTTTCTATTCTTTGCTATCCTAATAATGATATTTTTATACTCATTGTATAAATAAAATAAAAACTTTTTACATATAAATGGCTATTTTTCAGATTAAAATTACAAAAAGTTATCTTTATTTACTATTTATTACTTTATTTGCTACTCATAACTTAGTAGTGTAACTGAAGTACTTGTTAATAATTTGATAAAAAATACACACATTTCCTGTCATGATTAATTTATGAGCAGGGGGAAGCAATGAATCAACAAAAAATAAAATTAGTATTAGCGCTAGTCACGGGTATGACAGTGACAATGATAAGTACATCAACTATTGCGGAGACATCGTGGTATAACGAAATTGATAAAACTACCAGTAATGTTAACAATGAATTAAGCGATACGGCAATATCGAAAAAAATCGAAGAAACACTATTACCTAACCCCTCCATTGACAGTGGATCACTTTCAATTCGTACTGAATTTGGTCATGTCACAGTTGCCGGCTTTGTTAAAAATGCAGAGCAGGAAAAACAAATCATTCAGATCATTGAAAAAATTGATGGTGTAAAAAGCGTTGAATCATCAGTGAATATTCAAGGCTAACTTAATAGCGACTTAATTTATTTTAATTAGTGATTAAAAAGAATGACCTTGAAAACAGGTGCGAGTATCCTTATAAGGTTGTATTAAGGAGACTCTATGGGGAAGTATATACCGGTTACATTAAATAATATTACTGCACTTGAATTTCAATCATCCTTACCACAAGGCAAAGTTGCATTAGTTTGCGAAGGCGGTGGACAGCGGGGCATCTTTACTGCCGGTGTTCTTGATGAATTTATGCGCTCTCAATTTGATCCTTTTGATCTACTCCTAGGGGTATCCGCGGGGGCGCAAAACTTATCTGCTTTTGCTTGTGGACAAAGGGGTTACGCCCGCAGAGTCATTAACCGTTATACCACCAATAACCAATTCTTTAATCCGATTCGCTTTGTTCGTGGGGGGAATTTACTCGATCTTGACTGGTATATAGAAACCACTTCGAAAGAAATGCCTTTAAATATGCCTAAAGCATTACGTCGTTTCGATAGTGGTCGCGAGTTTTATATGGTGGCAAGTCGCTCCGACAATTTTAAGGCAAATTATTTTCAACCAGAAAAAAGCACATGGCTTGATATTGTGAAAGCCTCCAGTGCGATCCCCGCGTTTTATCGCAATGGTGTTTTATTTCAAGATGTTGTTTACCATGATGGCGGTATTAGTGATGCGATCCCAGTAAAAGAGGCTTATCGTCGTGGTTGTCGTACAATTGTCGTTATACGAACAGTACCGTCTGAATATCAATATACCACCGAGTGGGTGGATAAAATGGGAAAATGGTTTGAGAATGGCCGTTTTCAACGCTTTCTCAATATGGCTCAAGTCCATATTGAAACTTATACTGACACACTAAGATTTATCCAATCTCCACCTGAAGATGCCGTTATCATTGAAATATATCCACCAACAACACTACAATCTAGTGCATTAGGAAGCCGTTTAAGTGCATTAAATCATGATTATCATGTTGGTAGACGCTGTGGGCGCTATTTTCTAGCCACTATTGGTCAACACTTCTCTAAGAAAAAATTTCAGCAACACGATAAAAAAATATTTAGCCTATTTGAAAATGAAGCAAAAGCAGATAAAGCGGAAGATGCCGAAATCATTCAAAAAAGAACTCGGAGTGTGCACCCTGAAGTAAGGAGTGTTCAAGAATGAGTCGATTTATTGATACGCATTGTCATTTTGATTTTCCCGTCTTTTATCACGACCTTGAGAATAGCCTTGCTTTAGCACAACAGGCTCAGGTAAAAAAAATTATTATTCCTGCGGTTGCTCAGTGGAATTGGGACGCGGTAACGGAATTGTCTCGTTATAACAATGCACTATATTGTGCACTAGGTTTGCATCCTTTATATATTGAAGCGCATACAGAGCAGCACTTGATTGAACTTAAAACACGCCTAAAAACGACGCCACGTTGTGTTGCAATGGGGGAGATGGGTTTGGATAACTATATGACAAATCCACATCCGGAAAAACAGCAACAATTTTTAATAGCACAACTTAAATTGGCGATAGAATTTGATTTACCAGTGATCCTTCATTCACGTAAAACTCATGATAATCTAAGTGCTATTTTGCGCCGTTATTCAGTTCCTCGTAAAGGTGTGATCCATGGTTTTTCCGGCAGTCTGCAACAAGCAGAACGTTTTGTTCAACAAGGCTATTTTATTGGGGTAGGGGGCACTATCACTTATCCACGTGCACAAAAAACACGTCGTGCAATTGCCTCTCTACCCTTAGAGCGCTTGTTATTAGAAACGGATGCGCCTGATATGCCTGTAAGTGGTTTTCAAGGCGAGCCTAACCGCCCTGAGCGAATTCTCGCTGTTTTTTCTTCTCTTTGTGAATTGCGTCAAGAGTCAGCAGAGGTTATTGCAAACCAACTTTACCTGAATAGTCTACAATTATTTCAGTTAACAGATGATGCCTAGTTTTAAGTAAATTAGTAATTACTCTGCCATTCGTATTACCGTTTTTTATTAAACTGCTAACCACTTTTCCAAATAAACTTTATCCATTAAGTGCGTTTTTTGCTTTTTAGTGTGATTTAGATCTCATTTGTGACTTTTATGTTACTTTTTTAAGATGCTAATTGTGATGGATATAGAGGGTTCTTTTCTGGGACTAGGTATAATTATCTGGCAAAAAAAGAGTCAATAAACTTAGTAACAAGCTTATTGATAATCCATTAAATTTTTATATGAACAGGGATCCTTCAATGCACCTCATTATGAGCTTGGTCGGAATGGCCACATTGATATTGATAGCCATTCTTTTCTCCAGCAACCGACGTGCAATTAAATTACGCACGGTCGGTGGCGCATTCCTTATTCAAATTGGTTTAGGCGCATTTGTACTTTATTCAGAAAGTGGCCGTAAAGTGTTATTGGCTATTTCTGATGCCGTTAAAAATGTCATCGATTATGGTGAAAACGGCATGAGCTTCCTTTTTGCTGGCTTAGTTTCCGACAAAATGTTTGAGCTATTTGGCAGCGGTGGCTTTGTTTTTGCTTTGCGTGTTTTACCTGTTATTGTGTTCTTCTCTTCATTGATAGCAGTACTTTATTACTTAGGTATCATGCAATTTGTCATCAAGATTTTAGGTGGCGGATTACAAAAAGTATTAGGCACTTCTCGTACTGAATCAATGTCTGCAACAGCCAATATCTTCGTTGGACAAACAGAAGCACCACTGGTGGTTCGCCCCTATATTGCTAGAATGACAACCTCAGAACTTTTTGCGGTGATGTGTGGTGGATTAGCATCAGTGGCAGGTTCGGTACTGGCAGGTTATGCAAGTATGGGTGTGCCATTGGAGTATTTGATCACCGCTTCATTTATGGCGGCACCAGGTGGTTTACTCTTCGCAAAACTCTTGGTTCCTGAAACAGAAACACCTGATGATCAAAAAGATGCTTTTGATAACTTAAGTGATGAAGAAAAACCCGCTAATATTATTGATGCTGCGGCATCAGGGGCTTCTTCAGGATTACAACTTGCGTTAAACGTAGGTGCAATGCTACTCGCTTTTGTCGCATTAATTGCCTTAATTAATGGTATTCTTGGCGGAATTGGTGGCTGGTTCGGTTATGAAGACTTCTCGCTAGAATTAATCTTAGGCTGGGTATTTGCACCAATCGCCTTCTTAATTGGTGTGCCTTGGAGTGAGGCAACCATTGCTGGCTCTTTTATTGGTCAAAAACTGGTGATCAACGAATTCTATGCTTACTCGGAGTTTAGTAAATATCTGCAAGATGAATCACAATTAGCAGCAGCAGGCTTAATGGCCTTGTCTGAACAAACAAAAGTGATTATCTCTTTTGCGCTGTGTGGATTTGCTAACCTTTCCTCTGTTGCGGTATTACTGGGTGGTTTAGGGGGAATGGCACCAAACCGTCGTAAAGATGTCGCACGCTTAGGTATGAAAGCTGTTTTGGCGGGTACACTCTCTAACTTAATGAGTGCAACCATCGCCGGCTTCTTTTTTGCATTAACCGCAATGGCTGTGGTTGCTGCTTAAATAAGAAAGTATTTACAGAGCAGATAGGTAATTGCTTATCTGCTCTTTTTGTTTGTTTTCTGTTGTAATGTTAACTACCTTTATATATATGTGAGTTACTTCGCAACTTGTAGAGAAGTTAGCCAATTAATGAGTCATTTCATTAAAAGTAAAAGTTTTTACGTTATAAAGACGACTTACTGACTTTATTCGAGTAACATTAAACCAGAAAATAAAATTTTTGTGATTCTGATCACAATTTAATGTCTTTAGTTGCAAGTTTCATTTTATTATTGTGACAGAAAGCACATCTAATTGTTCTCTAGCGTGTTCAAATAAGATGTGCTGAAACTTCATGGAATGGCGAAAGCTCAATGACGGGTCGCCGAAGTGAGCATAGCGCGGTGAGAGGGAGCTCAGCTGTCGTTGTAGCACTTGTTACAACCACATCTTCAAGGAACCAAGTCCGCTCGCCAACAAAATTAATCGCTAACCTTAAAGCGTATGCCCATAGAGGGCTTGAGAAACATCGTTGGAGAGTTTTATGACAGATTTAACCGCTGCAGCGCGCCTTGCGCTGTCTTTGATGGATTTAACCACCTTAAATGATGACGACACTGATGAAAAAGTGACAAAACTATGTCATCAGGCGAAAAGCCCAGAAGGTAATACAGCCGCAATCTGTATCTACCCACGCTTTATTCCACTGGCTCGTAAAGTATTACGTGAACAGGGAACACCAGAAATTCGTATTGCAACCGTAACTAACTTCCCTCATGGTAATGATGATTTAGATATCGCATTAGCTGAAACTAATGCAGCATTAGCTTATGGTGCTGATGAGGTTGATGTTGTTTTTCCTTACCGCGCATTAATGGCAGGTAATGAACAAATCGGTTTTGATATCGTTAAAGCATGTAAAGACGCTTGCGCTAAAGCGGGTGCTTTACTGAAAGTTATTATTGAAACGGGTGAGTTGAAAGATCCTGCGCTCATTCGTAAAGCATCTGAAATCTCAATTAAAGCAGGTGCTGATTTTATCAAAACATCCACAGGTAAAGTGCCTGTTAATGCAACACTGGAAAGCGCTGAATTAATGCTTCAAGTGATCCACGATATGGGTGTTGGCAAAGAAGTTGGTTTTAAACCAGCGGGTGGGGTACGTACAGCTGAAGAAGCTGCGCAATACCTTGCATTAGCAAACCGTATTATGGGCGATAACTGGGTTGATGCTCGCCACTTCCGTTTTGGTGCATCAAGTCTGTTAGGTAATTTATTAGCCACACTCGGTCATGGCGAACAAAAATCGTCTAGTGGTTATTAATTCATTTATGAAGTATGCCTACCCTACAATGGGTGGGCGTTATCAATGCTATAACACCAGGAGGTTGCAGTGTTTCTTGCCCAAGAAATTATTCGTAAAAAGCGTGATGGTCATCCTTTAACTGAAGAAGAGATCCGTTTTTTCATTAATGGCGTCAGAGATAATACTGTTTCTGAAGGTCAAATTGCAGCACTTGCAATGACAATTTATTTTCATGATATGACCATGCCTGAACGTGTGGCTTTGACATTAGCCATGCGTGATTCCGGTACTGTACTAAACTGGAAGAGTCTAAACTTAAATGGTCCTATTGTTGATAAACACTCAACAGGCGGTGTTGGCGATGTTACATCACTGATGTTAGGGCCAATGGTCGCTGCTTGTGGTGGTTATGTTCCGATGATTTCTGGTCGTGGATTAGGTCATACTGGTGGAACTCTTGATAAGCTTGAGGCTATTCCCGGCTTTGATATTTTCCCTGATGATGAAAAATTCCGCGATATTATTCGTCATGTTGGTGTAGCAATTATTGGGCAAACCAATTCATTAGCACCTGCTGATAAACGCTTTTACGCTACACGTGATATTACTGCTACCGTTGATTCAATTCCGCTTATCACTGCATCTATTTTAGGTAAAAAATTAGCTGAAGGTTTGGATGCATTAGTGATGGACGTTAAAGTTGGCTCAGGTGCCTTTATGCCAACATATCAGAAATCGGAAGAGCTAGCAGAATCAATTGTACAAGTAGCAAATGGCGCCGGATGCCAAACTACAGCACTACTGACTGATATGAATGAAGTATTAGCATCAAGTGCAGGTAATGCAGTAGAAGTCCGTGAAGCAGTACAATTCTTAACGGGTGAATACCGTAATCCACGCTTATTTGAAGTTACGATGGCACTGTGTGTAGAAATGTTAGTGTCAGGTCGTTTAGCTGACTCACGTCAACAAGCTCGCCAAAAACTGCAAGATGTACTGGATAACGGTAAAGCAGCGGAAGTCTTTGCTCGTATGGTTGCAGCCCAAAATGGTCCTACAGATTTTGTTGAAAACTACAATAAATACCTGCCAACGGCGGTATTAAGTAAGCCTGTATTTGCTGAGAAAGCCGGTTTTGTCACAGAAATGGATACCCGTGCTTTAGGTATGTCAGTTGTGACTTTAGGCGGTGGTCGCCGTAAAGCAACTGATGCTATTGATTACAGTGTTGGATTAAGTGAAATCGCGGCACTAGGAACAGAAATCAATACAGATACACCACTCGCGATGATCCATGCCAATAGTGAAAAATCATGGCAAGAAGCTGCGGCAGAAGTCCGTAAAGCGATGGTAATTGGTGAGACAAAACGTGAAACGTCACCAATGGTGTATCGCCAAGTCAGCGAATAAGAACTCAATGATGATTTATAAGTGACATATCCGTGGTCTACGGAAAATGACACAGGAGAGAGAATTATGAAACGTGTACATATCATGGTATTAGATTCCTTTGGTATCGGTGCTGCTGGTGATGCGGAGAAATTCGGTGACCAAGGCGCAGACACTTTAGGACATATCGCACAAGCATTTGCAGAAGGTAAAGCGGATAAAGATGGTCGTAAAGGTCCTCTTCACCTACCTAATCTTTGCCGTTTAGGTTTAGGTAAAGCGGCTGAAGAATCAACAGGTAAATTCCCTGTTGGTTTAGACAAAGATGCGGAAATTATTGGTGCTTATGGCTACGCGAGTGAGATCTCTTCTGGTAAAGATACACCGTCAGGCCACTGGGAAATCGCGGGTGTCCCTGTATTATTTGATTGGGGATACTTTAAAGATTTGAAAAACTCTTTCCCTCAAGAGTTGCTAGACAACATTGTTAAACGTGCCAATTTGCCGGGTTATTTAGGTAACTGTCACGCTTCTGGTACGGTTATTCTGGATGAACTGGGTGAAGAGCATATGAAAACTGGGAAACCTATTTTCTATACTTCTGCTGACTCCGTTTTCCAAATTGCTTGTCATGAAGAGACCTTCGGTTTAGATAAATTATATGAGCTATGTGAAATTGCTCGTGATGAACTAAACAAAGGTGATTACAACATCGGTCGTGTCATTGCTCGTCCATTTATTGGCGACAAACCAGGCAATTTCTCACGTACAGGTAATCGTCATGATTTAGCTGTTGAGCCACCAGCACCAACTATGTTGAAAAAACTGGTTGATGAAAAACAAGGCCACGTTGTCTCTATCGGTAAAATTGCTGATATCTATGCAAATGTAGGTATTACTAAGAAAGTGAAAGCAACAGGTATTGATGCTCTGTTCGATGCAACGATTGAAGAGATGAAATTAGCAGGTGATAACACTATCGTTTTCACTAACTTTGTTGATTTCGACTCATCTTATGGTCACCGTCGTGATGTTGTCGGTTATGGTGAAGCACTCGAATTATTCGACCGTCGCTTACCTGAGCTGATGGAATTAGTGAAAGAAGATGATATTTTGATCCTAACCGCAGACCATGGTTGTGACCCAACTTGGCAAGGTTCAGATCACACCCGTGAACACATTCCGGTTCTGGTTTATGGGCCAAAAGTTAAACCAGGTTCATTAGGTCACCGTGAAACTTTTGCTGATATCGGACAAACTGTTGTGAAATACTTCGGTTTATCACCAGTAGAATACGGTAAAGCAATGTTTTAATTTTACTTCGGTAGGCATAGCAATATGTCTACCGAATTATATTTGAATAGTGAAAGATCAATATTAAAAGGAAGAATTATGGCTACCCCTCATATTAACGCAGAAATGGGCGATTTTGCTGATGTCGTTTTAATGCCGGGCGACCCGCTTCGTGCTAAATACATTGCTGAAACTTTTTTACAAGACGTACGTCAAGTAAATAATGTTCGTGGCATGTTAGGTTTTACTGGTACGTATAAAGGCCGTAAAATTTCTGTAATGGGCCACGGTATGGGTATTCCTTCCTGCTCAATTTATGCTAAAGAGCTAATTACTGATTTTGGTGTAAAAGTGATTATTCGCGTGGGTTCATGTGGTGCGGTATTACCAGATGTTGAATTACGTGATGTTGTGATCGGTATGGGAGCATGTACAGATTCTAAAGTTAACCGCTTACGCTTTAAAGACCAAGATTTTGCGGCTATTGCTGATTTTGAATTAGTACAAAATGCTGTCTCTGCTGCGAAAGCAAAAGATATTAAAGTTCGTGTGGGTAATATTTTCTCAGCGGATCTTTTCTACTCGCCTGATCCAGAAATGTTTGATGTGATGGAAAAATACGGCATCTTAGGTGTTGAAATGGAAGCAGCAGGTATTTATGGTGTAGCTGCGGAATATGGTGCACGTGCCCTGACAATTTGTACTGTTTCTGATCACATTAAGAAAGGTACACAAACAACCTCAGAAGAGCGCCAAACTACCTTTAATGAAATGATTGAAATTGCATTAGAATCTGTTCTGTTATTAGAAGACTAATTGATACATTTCGTTGCTTAAATTGAATTGAAACCCAATGTTGCATTGGGTTTTTTTATGTCTATTTTTCTTTTTATTCATTTGATTTTTAACTTTATTTAATATAATTAGGATTTTTACTAAGTATATTTATATAGAAAATAATCGGTGATTAACTTCACATCATTGAAACTGTTTTTACATGAGTGGTTATCATTTTTGTAACATAAAGTGCAAATATAATAACGACTACAAGGATCCTCATGTGCTAACGATTATCGGATTACTCATTATTATTTCTATTGTGACATTACTAATGATGGGGAAAACAAGCCCAATTATTGCAATGTCGGTCATACCATTAATTGGTGCGCTTGTCGCAGGTTATTCATTTACTGAAATATCTACTTTTTTTGAATTAGGTATTAAAAAGGTGAGTAGTGTCGCAACGATGTTTTTATTTGCGATACTTTTTTTTAGCATAATGAAAGATCTGCATATTTTTAACCCTCTGATCCGTATGATGATCAGTATCACCCGTGGCAATGTCATTATAGTGTGTATTGTCACAGCGTTAGTCGCGGCTGTTGTACATTTAGATGGTTCGGGTGCGGCGACATTCTTAATTATTATTCCTGCTTTTTTACCGCTATATCGCCGTTTAGGTATGAGCCCTTATCTTATGTTGCTAATTATGTGCACCAGTATGGGGGTGATGAATATGGTACCTTGGGGAGGGCCTTTAGGTAGAGCCTCGGCTGTAACCGGTATTTCGGCTGCGGAATTGTGGCAAAAGATCATCCCAGTACAGATAATTGGTATTTTTGGCTCGATGCTTTTTGCCGCGGTTATGGGGGTGCGAGAAACCAAACGTATTGCTAAAGCAAAACTAAAAGGGACTACGCCTTATGAGCAAGATTCTTTATTAAGACAATTTGATGAAGATCAGCCAGAAACAGGAACAGAAAAACCACAAAAATTTTGGATCAACCTTCTGTTAATTATCGGCTCAATTACGTGTTTAGCCTTAGGATTATTTTCGGCACCTTATATTTTTATGGTTGCATTATCAGCCGCTCTAGTGATCAACTATCCTAAGCCAAAAGATCAAATAGCGATAATTAATCATCATGCTCCTCAAGCACTCTCTATGGTAGCAATTATTTTAGCGGCAGGTGCTTTTTTAGGCATCATGTCTAATGGGAAGATGCTGGAAGCTATTGCCCTTGATTTAGCAGCAGTATTACCTTCTCATTGGGTCGATAATTTGCATATTGTTGTAGGTATATTAGGTGTTCCCATGGATATCTTTACCAGCACTGATGCTTATTATTTTGCACTATTGCCTATTGTGCAGGAGGTCACTGCTAGTGGTGGTGTCCATGTTGCTGATGTTGTGTATGCTATGGCCATAGGTAATAATGCCGGAACCTTTGTAAGTCCATTCTCACCAGCCGCTTGGCTTGCTATGGGGCTTGCTGGCACTGATATGGGTAAACATTTACGTTACTCATTTGGTTGGATTTGGCTATTTAGCTTCTTTACCCTAGGTGTTGGCACATTATTGGGACTGTTTTAATTTTTGTACATTAAGGTCGAATTCTAATTAATAAAGCGGGAAGGAGTACTTTTCCCGCTTTATGTATTAATCCCCATCTCAATTTGATTTTCCTACTCAATCTTCTATCAGCTATTTCAGCTGTATCATCATTATTATTAGTTTATTGGTAAAGTTCGTTATCATCGCTTAGCAATACTATTTGACCTAACAGTTTAATATATTAAGTTTTTAACTTATGCTAATTTTTTAATTATTTTTAGTATAAATAACTAATGTTATTGACTTGATTGTTTTTATTAAGCCTCTTTAGCATCATTAACTATTATTTTAATATTTAATGTCACATAAAAGTTAAGTAAAAAATAAATTATCTATCAATAAAGCATAATATGGTTTTTTGTTCTTATTTTGAGTGTTGTAGTTACATTAAATGCAATTTTAATTGCATTAATTTCATTAAAAATAGATTAATTAATTTAATTAAATATCTATTCTAATAATTTCAATAAGTTATTTGGTTTTAATATTTTTTCATTATATATCAAATTATTACAGTTAATTCCGACGATAATGCTAATAGTGAGCCTGTTTTTATTGTGATGTCAGTCACATAAAAGCAAGGGTAGGAGTGCGATGACTGTCAATATAGCTTGCCATTTATCCCTATCTTATTGATATGTTTTAAATAAAATAAATTATTAGTTAACTATTTAAATAACAACTGTTATATATAGATCACTAACTATTTTAATAAGAAAATGTATAGTATTGCTATTCAGTTTATTTAAGCTATTGTCGGTTTTTATTTGGAGAATATAGTGAAAAATCAAGATTTGTTGGGTTTATCTTCTGCTAACATTCTAAATGCTGAATTTGAGAAGAAGTACCGTGATGTTATTGCTCACTTTTTCAGCCGTGATCCGCAGTATTGGCCGATATTTCAGGATAAAACCATTCAGTCTATTACACAGTTTAGAAAGACCATGACGAATGATAAGGATCAATTACAGCGTTATGAGAATGGGCAGGCGTTATTTGACCGTTTAATGGCTGATGGGCAGATCCAGCAACATATTAATTATCCAGAGAATGATCCTAACGAGTTACTCATGTTAGTGTCGACGTTATGCAAAAACTGGGAAAATCCATTAGCGGTTGAAAATGTCATTGCGATGCCAAGCGATCCGGGTGTTTATGGCTCAATATTAGGATTAATGGGCAATCCTAATATGGTTTATTGTGAATACTCTGGTGTTGCTGATGTTTTAGAAAAAGTCACCATTAAAAAAGTAGCTAAATTAGTAGGGTACGATCCCGAAGTTGCCTCTGGGGTTTTCACCCAGGGTGGCACCATGTGTAACTTATATGGTTATCTATTTGGTTTACGTAAATCAATGCCTAATTCTAAACATTTAGGCATGGCAGCCGATCAGGATTATCGTATTATTAACTCTCAAGGGGGTCATTATTCTAATATGACCAACTTGGCGCTATTAGGGGTTGATGTTAATAACAAGACTATCCGCATTAAGGTGTCCGAAGATAATACGATTAATTTAGAACACTTAGAGCGTGAATTAAGAGCTTGTTTTACTGTTAAGTGTAAAGTACCAACTATTATGCTGACGACAGGGACGACGGACACCTTTGGCGTTGATGATGTTAAAGGCGTTTGCGAATTAAGAGATCGTCTGTGTGAAGAATTTGAAATCGCGGTTAAACCACATATTCACGTCGATGCAGCAGTAGGTTGGCCAATTATTTTCTTCTTAGATTATGATTTTAATAGCAACCCTCTGGCTATCAACGATATTACTTTAGAAGGTTTACGCCAAAATGTGGCGAAATTTAAACATCTAAAATATGCTGATTCAATTACTATCGATTTCCATAAGTGGGGATATGTACCTTATACCTCAAGTTTAGTGTTAGTGAAAAATGGTAATGACTTTGTTGCCCTTGAAAATGATCCGGAAAACTTCACTTACTTTGAACATGAATTAGAAGGTCAAACCCATTTACAATCAACTATTGAATGTACACGTAGTGGGGTTGGTATTTTTGGGGCTTATTCTGCAATGCATTATATGGGGATTGAAGGCTATCAAACCATCATTGCCCATTGCCTACAAAACGCGAACTATATGCGCCATCAATTACTTGCTATGGGGAATGCCAAAGTCATAGTGCCTCAAAACCAAGGCCCAAGTGTTGGGTTTAAATTATATGATCCAAACTTAGTCTCTGATCCTAATGTTGCCTTTGATCTAGAATCAACCTGTGCGACAGATAAAGAAGCCTATGACTTTATGGTACATAATGCACAATGGCATAGAAAATTATTCTTACAACGGGGTAAAAAGGGATTATTTACCAACTGGGTTGATTCTATTGCTTGCTCTAAGTATGCAAAAAATAATCGCTATGTTTATATTCCGGGGGAAAAAGCTGTCTTTATGAACCCGAATACGGAACGTTCCCATATTGATAATTTCTTAAAGATAATTACTGAAATGAGCCATAGTTTAAGTGCTAAGAAAGTCAGCAAAATTTAACTCGTGAGTTGATTGAATAAAATAAACTGTACCTTGATTGAGTAAGCTTACATAAGGTACAGTTTTTTGTATAAGAAGTGTGCTCATTATCTGAGTTGGCTATCTTTACTACCACGGCGATTATAGCCACTAAAGGTATTATATTTTTTATCTATCGCTTCTTGGCAGTTAATACAATAGCGAACCCCTCGAATCGCTTTTTGCCGAGCTAATGGAATTGCTTCACCACACTCATCACAAAACTCAGCACTTTCTCCCTGAGTCATTTGGTTACGCGCTCTTGCAATGGCATCATCAATAGTGGCATCAATTTGTTCTTGAACAGCACTATCATTTGCCCATCCACTTGCCATCATATTCTCCTATTAATACAGTGAATATAGGAATTAATATTGGGATGCTGTCGAAAAAAACAACAGCTAGGAGCACTATTTTTTAATAGATAATGATGGTTAGGTGCATTAAAAAGAAAAATAGCCACGTTCCATGTGGCTAAAATAATTGGCTATACTGTTTTTCTTGTTATTGGCCTCTTCAGGTTGCCTCTCTCATAAGCTATTTGATAACAGACAATTAAGTTAAAGCTGTTGTAACTTGTTTTACCGGAACCAGATGACAACAGTCACTTTCACCGGTTTTTTCAAAGGTCGATAAACGGGTGATTAAGAGTGAATGAATATCTGTTAATAATCCTTCTGTTTGCAGTTTTTGCATGATGTTTTCATCACCATCATTATTATTTTGACGTTGATAAGTGACAGGCGTTACACCACGTAATACAGTCAACTGACCAGCAAGTGCAGGGTTATCTGTTAATGCATAGATATTGTTATTTGGCATAAAGCGCGATAGAAGCGTGACTGATTGACCATTGTCAGTTAAAGCAGCAACGCTCAGATGTTTATCATTATGAAAAGCTGCTGTGGTCGCCGCTAAAGCAATCCAACGGCCTGTTTGTGAATAGTAAGAAGGGGATTGCCATGGGTTTTCGGCATTGGCGGCAAAAGAGCGCTCTGCACCTTCTGCAACACGAGCCATTGCACGAACGGCTTCTTCAGGATATTTACCTGCAGCTGTTTCTGCAGAAAGCATCACCGCATCTGTGCCATCACCTACTGCATTAGCGATATCCATCACCTCCGCACGGGTAGGCATGGGATTTTCAATCATGGACTCCATCATTTGGGTGGCTGTAATAACCGGGCAGCCTAGAGCACGGCAACGAGCAATTAACTGTTTTTGTGCACCAGGAAGACAGGCATCGCCAATTTCAACCGCCAAGTCCCCTCGCGCTACCATAATGACATCCGATGCTTGAATAATGTCATCCATATTGGCTTGACATGAAACGACTTCTGCACGCTCTACTTTGGCAACAATTTTTGCCTGACTGCCAGCAGCAACAATTAAACGACGGGCATATTCAATATCTGCACCATTACGAGGGAAAGAAACGGCTATATAATCTGCTTGAATAGCGGCTGCTGTGTGTATGTCTTGCTTATCTTTGTCCGTTAAGGCTGGTGCGGATAAACCGCCGCCGAGTAAATTAATTCCCTTACGGTTAGATAATTTTCCACCGACAGTGACCACTGTCTCAATATTATTATTATTTACTGCACGGACTTTTAATTGGATATTACCGTCGTCAAGTAACAGAATATTCCCTGGTGTGACTTCTTGTACAAGTTGTGGGTAATCTAACCCCACTTGTTGTTCATCGCCTTGTGTGCTGTCTAAATCTGCATTGAGGATAAAACTATCCCCTTGTGTTAATTGAATAGCATTATTTTTAAAACTCGCTATACGGATCTTAGGGCCTTGCAGATCAGCTAAAATGCCGATAAATACACGATGTTTTTTTGCGACCTGACGGATAGTTGCGGCTGTGGACTGATGCTGTTCGCGAGTACCATGTGAAAAATTTAAACGAAATACATTAGCGCCAGCTAAAATCAGTTTTTCAATCATCTGTTCTGAGCAACTAGCAGGGCCAAGAGTCGCAACAATTTTTGTCTTACGCATAGTGACATTCTCTTTTTTAAAGAGGGATACTGAAAAGTATCCCTTGATAACAACTTAATTTATTAATCCATGGTGACTTTTTTCGCATTCCAGACCAGCGTAGCTAAGATCATGGACACGATGGCAGAACCAATCCAGAAATACTGTACCGTTGTGAAATCATAGTGAGTGATATCACCGACTTGCGTGACTTTGATCAGCGAGGCAGAAACAAGCTCTTGAGCGGATGCGGCAATATAAGCAAAAAGTCCGATAAAGCCTTTTACTGCACCTACTGCGTTTTTTGGCATCAGGTCGCAAGCCGTTAAGCCCGCCAAGAACACCACCAGTCCGCCCATAGCAAAACCAATCATACTTAATGCAATGGCATCCATAACACGGCTTTGTGGTCCCCAGAACATGAGGGCGAAACCGGCAATATTGGCGATACCATAAATAAGTGTTGGGATATGACGATTGGCATTAAATAGTTTGTCAGATGCCATACCGGCTAAGATGGCGCCAAAGAAGCCCGCAATAGGGTAAGTTGACATAGCAAAGCCAGCATCAATCAGTGAATAGCCTTTTGAGCCTTGCAGATAAAGCACCGCCCATGAACTGATTGCGTAGCGTGAGATATACATAGCAGCGCAAGCTGCAGCGATGATCCATACGGTAGGTTGTTTTAGGACAAATAATTGAGCACGGCGAGTTTCTTTTGGATCACTTGATTTAACGGCTTCTGACTCTTCACCATATGCACTGGCAGGATCAGGTAGACCATAAGTACGAGGACGATCTTTTAAGATCATCAGTAAGATGATACCTGCTGCAATACCCGCGATACCTGCACCGATAAAACCGGCACGCCAGCCAAAGAAACTCACTATGGTCGCAGTTAATATCCAAGTGATTGCTTCACCGATATTACGTGAGCCACCCCAGATAGAATAGACTGTACCGCGCTGTTTCGGAGAAAACCATTGGAAAATAGACACACAAGAAGGGGCAGATCCTACCGATTGGAACCAACCATTAATTCCCCACAATAAGATGAAGAATAGGCTCGCAGTCGACATTCCCATAAAGATACAAACAAAAGAGGACGCAATCAGCGAGATGGACATAAAGCGGCCAATATTGGCATAATCCGACAAGAAGCCATTGGAAAACTTACCAAAGGCATAGGTAAAGAAGAACGCCGACCCCATTAAACCCAGTTCTGCAGTGGTCACAATACCGGCATCTAGCATCGGCTTTTTAACGACACCAAGTGCCATACGTACCACATAGAACATGGCATAACCTAGTACTAGCCCAAGAAAAACCTGCCACTGATATTTTTTATATATTGAGCGGATCTTTTCATTGGACGCTTCGATTAGCGGCAGATCCTTTCTGGTTTTAAAGAAACTTAACATAGAGATGACTCCGAATATTATTCATGCCTGAAGCTGATTTTGTTTTTCAGGGCAGATGCTATTCATTTAGGCCATCAGAGGGCAAAAGCGCTAATTTGAGTCAGAGCTGACACATTCTGCTGAATCGGTGAGTCAAATTTGTAACATTGCTATTAGGTGTTGGACTAAAAATGAGTGAATATATCGTCGTATCATCATCGAAAATGGGTCATTAAGGACTCATTCACTGAAAATAATAAATATTGCTAAATATCAGAAATTTGATGCTCAACACATTTTTAGGTTTATTCAACACAAAATCAGGGGTATGTCATGAGAATAAAAATAATCTTTAGCCTCATACTATTATTTAGTTGGCTGTTTATCACTCCAGCAAAAAGTGATGAGCAGCCATTGGTTATACTGACGACACTTTCAGATACACCTATGCGACCACTTACCGAAGCTTTTAGTGCTCGTTATCCTGAAACTAAGGTACAAGTGGTTTATCGGCGTGTTGCGATCGCTACACGGATGATGAAGCAGTATCCTACGCAACCTGTTGATATAGTGATGTCCTCTTCGGCTAATTTTTTTCATCATTTAGATAGAGAAGGACTACTCGCGCGCTTACCGATTAACTATGAAACACCAAAATGGCTAACTCGTCATAGTGATATCTTAAATGACAAAATAACCACGGTGGGTTATTCAGGTATTGGGATCATGAGTAACAGACAATACTTGCAAAAGTTAGGTATTCCGGCACCTAAAAGTTGGATTGATTTAAGTGATCCGATTTACCAAGGGCACTTAACTATGACGACACCAGCCAACTCTGGCACGATGCAACTGATGGTTGAAAATGTGCTGCAAGAATATGGTTGGGAGCGCGGATGGCAAATTTTACTAGAAACCAGTGGTAACCTTTCTTCGATATCGGCACGTAGTTCACGAGTGAGTGACGCTATTGCCAGAGGTATTGTGGGGGCGGGGCCTATTATTGATAATTACGCTTTTAACCACCAAAAACGCTTTGATTTTGTTGATTTTAGTTATTTTGATAAATCAATTATTTTACCTGCTTATGTCGCTATTGTGGCTGAAAGCAGTAAAAGAGATACTGCGGCCAAATTTATCGCCTTTCTTTTATCGGATGAAGGACAAGAGATTATCTATAAAAGTGATATGGCGAAGATCCCCCTCAGCAAAGAAATTTTACGTAATAATGATGAGCTTGCTAATAATACTGAGTTTATTTTAAACAGTAATGAAGCTTATCGCCGTAGCGAAGTGGTCAATGTTCTTTTTGATCAAATGATCACCCATAATTTTCCATTAATGCGCCAAGTTTGGAATGAGATCCACGAGGCAGAAAAACAACAAAATCGATCACCAGAACGGATCGCAGCAACCAATCAAGCCCGAAAAATAGCCAGTTCAGTACTAATTAGCGAAAAAGAAGCTAATTCACCGACATTACAAGCCTTATTTATGAAAGAAGCCGATCAGCGGGAATATTCAGATCAAGCGTTAGCCGTATTGTACCAATGGCGTACATTAGAAGCGGAAAAACTTGAACAAGCATTAGTTTTATTGAAAGAAACTAAATCTCCCTAACCGCCTTGTGGTTCAGATATACAGTTGAAAATACTGTTTTTTTGAAAGGTATGATGGATGCAGATATTAATGCCTAAGCAATCGGGCAAACTCGGTAGACGCCTTTATTTGGCGTTTATCTTTAGTTCGTTACTCACTTTATTGATTGGTGGGGTGATATTTTTTATGTGGGGAAAATTAGCCACTCAAATCAATGCGTCTGTTGGTGACTCCTTACCTATGTTAACCACCAGCTATAATATGGAGCGTTACAGCACTAATTTACAGATGCTATTAAAAGAGCGTGAACAAACACAACGTAAATCAGTTTCAGAACAACAAAAACAGCAGATTTATCAACTATTAGATAATCTGCGCGAGTTTCCGATTGAGCAACAATCACAACGCACTTTTTATAATCAATTAGTGGATGACTTATCAAACTTAATTGAGCAGCAAGATATTTTATTAGATAAACGTCGTGAACTCGAAAATAGGTTAGCACAGCTTTTAGGTCAATTGGCTTGGATGCATGATGCGGTAGGTGAAGATATTAAGCCTCTACTTAATGAAATTGAGTGGCATGTCAGCCAAATGCTTAATGAAAAAAATGTACAGGAAAATAGCTTACAACTGCTTTTAGAATCAACGTTACTTCAAGAGTTATTCACTACAGAAAATGAATTAATTAGCTTAGTGGAAGAAATTGCACATCAACGCTATAGCCGTGATATTGATGTCGCATTTCACTATATAAGTGTCAAAATTGATGAAATTATCGCTTTAAATCAAAAATTAAAAAGCTATCCTTCTACCATTGCTCATCGCCAAGTATTGCAAGAAATTATTGCGATCACTCGTTTTGACGGTGATATCTATCAAACATTGATTGATGATGTCGAAACCGAAAAAAAACTTAAAGCACTTACTCCTAAATTAAATGAAAAATTATCTCAGTTTGATAATGCAGTAAGAAGTAATGTGCTTGCCACCAGTGAAGCATTGAATAAGCTCAATGATAATACGCGACAACTGATGGCAACGGGAAAAATTGTCATTATCTTAATTGTCGTTGCTTCACTATTGCTCAGCATTATTGTCATGAAAATCTTAATAGATAGGCGACTGATTGCTAGATTAAATAAGTTGAGTGATGATCTCGCCCATGTTGCTAAAGGTCATTTAACAGAGCCTGTATTAATTGAAGGGCAAGATGAAATTGGATTATTAAGTCGCCGTTTGCGGCGCTTTTGGCGTCAAATGAAAGAAGTTGAAGCCACGAATGCCCTGAATCTGATTAATAATACCGATGCCAGTTTAATTACTTGTCATCATGATGGACGTATGGAAACCGTCAATCCCAGTGCTGCTACTTTATTAGGTATTGGTCATGAACAGAGCAATAAACCATTATGGTTATTATTTAGTGGTGAAGCCAATACGATATTAAGAGCGCAGTTTAGTCCCACAAGTCCGCTTTATTTGTTTGGGCAAAGTGAGTCTATTGTGAGCATGGTAAAACAAGGAAAGCCTCATTTTCTGCAATTTAATATTCGCGAATATCCTCATAAAGACGAGCATAAATATATTGTGACGATCACGGATATTACTCGCCAAGAATTAAGTCGATTAGAATTAAAACATCTTGTGGCATTAAAAACCCAAGATTTACAAGAAAAGAACCAACAATTAAATGAAGAGATTGTGCGTCGTGAACAAGCACAAAAACACTTAATTCAGACACAAGAAGAGTTAGTGCAAGCGGCCAAAATGGCAGTAGTAGGACAGGCAATGACCAGTCTTGCTCATGAATTAAATCAACCGCTTTCAGCCATTAATACCTACTTATATAGCGTTAAATTAACACTACAGATGGAGAAATATGACCAACTTCCTGATCCCATTGAGCGTATTGAAAAATTATGTGCTCGTATGAATAGGATCATTACGGCATTACGTAATTTTTCTAAAAAATCCTCATCTGAAGTTAGCTATGTTTCAGCGCCGTTACAAGGGCTGGTGGAAAGTGCCATGGTATTAGTGGAATCGCGCTCTAAACGAGAGCAGTGCACCATTATCAATAATATCCCCAGTGAACTGAATATTTGTGCTGATCCAACACAAATAGAGCAGGTCTTAGTTAACCTGTTTGTTAATGCAATGGATGCAGTCGCAGGAATGGGCGAAAGTCAGATCAGCGTCGACCTATTATCGGATGAAGCTAAATATCAACGAGTGGCCATTACCGATAGTGGCAAAGGATTTAATGCTGATGTTTTACCAAAATTATTCACCCCTTTTACCACCACCAAAGATGTTGGGCTAGGGTTAGGGCTATCGATTTGCCGTTCTATTATGCAACGGTTTGGTTATGAAATTTACTTAGCATCGGCATTAAATGGCGGTGCGATGGTTGTTTTGGAGTTTACTCATGACACAGTCACTGCTGTCTGATATTGATGTACTATTAATTGATGATGATGAGGATATTCTCGAATCTTATCGTCATTTGCTTAATCTTGCCGGAATGGTTGCCAGAGTGACTGATTCGCCAGAAAAAGCATTGAGTCTGCTGACACCAGAATATGAAGGTGCGGTAGTGTTAGATATTTACATGCCTGCGATGAATGGCATGGAAGTCTTAGCGCGTATTCAACAAATTGATCCTCGTATTCCGGTGATTATGATCACCGGCCACGGTGATATACCCCTTGCTGTAGAGGCCGTTAAAAAAGGCGCTTATGATTTTATTGAAAAGCCCATTAATCCACCGCTATTTTTAGAGTTAGTTGCTAAAGCGCATAAAGAGCGAAAATCACTTCTTTCACTTAGAAAAACGATGATCACCACCACTCAAGAGCGTCTAGTTGGCGATAGTGCACAAATTACCGCCATTAGACAGCAAGTACAGCAAATTGCTGATATTGATAAAGACTTAATGATTGAAGGTGAGATGGGGACAGGGCGACATCTACTCGCTCAGTTATTACATGAATTAAGTCCTCACAGCGATAAAGCGGTGACTACGGTAGATTGTCAAAATTTAGTAGATATTAAGCCACTGATTGCTCAAATAGAGCAAGAGGAAGTCGGCACACTTATTTTACGCTCCCCTTATGATTTACCTTCTGGTGCACAACGTTGGTTAAGTGCTTACCTATTAGATATGGAAAGGCAGGGTAAGCGCCAATTTAGAACGATCGCGATTTTAGAAAATAATACCCAGCAATTAGTCACTGAAGGGCGATTGATACCTGAGTTCTATTACTACTTTTCGCAAATAACTTTTTCTTTGCCACCATTAAGCGCAAGACGCCCGGATATTATTCCTCTATTTAGAGCCTTTTTACGGCAAAGTGCTCAGCGGCTTGGGATCGCCGTACCAAAAATTGATCGTAATTATCTCGATATATTAAAACGTTATGATTGGCCTGGAAACATTCGTGAGCTACGGAATGTCGCTGAACTCTATGCTGTTGGTATTGTGAAAATGGTTGATAGTGAGCAACATCGTGCCATTATCCCCCCTGAAGGGCCTTTAGATAACTTAGTTGATGATTATGAGCGTCGCTTAATTGAAGATGCACTCTATTTATTTGCTGGCCGTGTGAGCGATGTGGCTGATTATTTAGGTATCCCACGTAAAAAACTCTATTTACGCATGAAAAAGCATGAACTGGATAAAGAGAGTTATAAACCTAAGGTTTGATAGTTATCAATAAGCGCCATTTGGCGCTTATTGCATTAGCACATTAATTTATTGATCCAATAATTAATTCACTACTCTTGAGATCAAGGGTTAATTCTTGTGCTTCTTTTATTTTTAATAATCCATCACCTAAATGAACTAACATAGGTAGCCCCATCTGCGTGGCGATAATGGCACTGTGAGAACAACTATCCCCTTCAGCTAAGGTAATGGCTAATAATTGAGTTGCATCAAACTGAATTAATGTCGAGGGGAATAACTCTTTAGCCACTAAAATAGAGGGTTGTGATGGGGTAAATTTAGGAGGCGTTTTCTGTTGTAAATGGTAAAGAACTTGATTGCGCAGATCACGAAGATCTAACTCCCGTGCTCTCAAATAAGGATCACTGAGAGTACGGTAGAGTTGGATACGTTCTTTCATTTCATTCGTCCAACTCTGCTGAGCGCTAACGTTATCTGTTTTAATACGATCGATAACATTGGTGAGTAATTCTTCATCATCCAGCATCATGATATGGCCGTTAAAAATAGCGCCTATTTGTTCACCTAATGTGTGATTGGCTTTTTCAGCATAGTGCTTCAAATCATTGAGTGTATCTTTTATCGCTTGATTAAATTGCTCAATTTGTATTGTGCTATCGAGTGGTGCAGATAAATTTTCAATAGGAGCTAATTCTAGCTCATGCCAAATAAAAGCCGGTCCCTTGATGGGGGAAGCGGGTACGAGAGTACCGGTTAAACTTTGCTCCGTGAGTTCATCCGGTAATGCTTCGCCAAAACCTTGTTTAGCCAGTGCTAAAAAGGCATCAATAGCCTCATTTTCTTGTTCTCCTGAAGCAATTAAGGTTATTTCATCACCTTGACGAATTTGAATAAGAGAAAGTTGATTTAAACTAAGGGGATTAATGCGTCTATCTCCCTTAATTAATTGATAGTCAGCACGAAATTTTGACAGTAGCTCAACCAGTGTCGCTGCAGGTCTAACGTGTAAACCATGAGGATTTTTTACCACCCAATGAGCTTCTTTGCCGTGCATTTGAATAGAAGGCGTGACATCATTTGGCTCTGAGCCACCCATGTTTTCACCCAATTGCATCTTTTTAGGGGTTAGTGCATGGTTGGCTTCTTCGAGAACCTTTTCTAAGCTAGCTCCGGATGACGCTGCGACAACAGCGGCTAATGTTCCTTCTACCAGTGGAGCTGAGCATAGTGTCACTTTTTGCGCTAATTCTGTATCAAGCAGTTCAATTGCTGTCTCTGTACTGAGTATGGCACTACCTAAATCCATCATAACAATAATGGCATCAGCTTCGGCGAGCGATTCAATCGCCGTCATAATTTTAACAGCGTCAGTACCAATAGGGTGCGCTTCATCATCAACACCTGCGGCAATGGCTAATCGGCAATGCGTTGGGTTAAGCATTTGATTCGCCAACGCCTCAATACCCTCAGCAAGATGTTTACTATGAGAAACAATCACGATATTAATCATGGCAGACCTCTCTTGATTATATTGTGAATGATTATGCGTGGATAGCATTAGACAGCGCTTGGAGGATCAATACCACAGAGGCACTGCCGGGATCTTTATGTCCTATACTGCGCTCACCAAGATAACTGGCACGGCCTTTTTTCGCTTGCATAGGAATAGTTTCCTCCGCCGCTTTTTCTGCAACTTTCAGTGCATTATCAATAGCATCTTCTATAGATAAACTTTGGTCATTCGCATGCTTTAAACTATCAACCACAGGCCACCAAACATCACACATAGTTTTATCATTTGGTTGTGCTTTACCGCGACTGACAATGCCATCAACACCTTCTTTAGTCATTTCATAAAGTTGATTTACATCGAGACTTTGTAATGATGCGGTGGGCTTAGCGGCACGAATAAAGAAGGTGCCAAAAAGAGGACCGCTGGCACCACCAATATTAGACAGTAATGTCATACCGGTATTTTTAAGGATAAAACCAATATCTTTATCGGCAAATTCAGGTAATTTCTCCGCTACCTTTTTGAAGCCTCTATTCATATTTAAGCCGTGGTCAGCATCGCCAATTTCACGGTCAAGATCGGTGAGATAGTCACTGTTTTGTTCAAAAAGTTGAGCGCATTGTTGTAGCCAAAGAATAATTTGATGATGAGTTAATACCATTTTCTGATCCTTAGTTATCGTTATAGGAAAACTTATTTTGTCATCGCAGGTGTAGCAACGGGTGCATCCCACAAAGTAAGTAGCGCGTCATCTACTTTTAATAAGGTAATTGAGATCCCCGACATATCGAGCGATGTACAATAAGAGCCAATTAACGAACGTTCGATGTTAAGACCAAAGTTTTCACAGCACAGGGCAAGGCGATGATAAACACCATATAATTCAGAAAGGGGAGTGGCGCCAAGATTATTGACTAGGGCTATAACACGATCACCTGATTTTAGTGGCTGTTTTTCTTGTGTCTCTTCAATCCAATCACCATTGACTCGATCCCAACTGCGAATGGTGCGCTGATAGTGACCATTTTCAATTAGAGTATTAAACATTGCATCAACGGTATCATTTAATGAAGTAAATGGGCGACGGTCTATTCCTGGCTCTCCGTGGATCCCAACGCCAAATTCCATTTCATTTTCAGGGAGAGTAAAAGAGGGTTTTCCTGCAGCAGGTACGGTGCAAGCCTGTAGTGCAATACCAATAGAAAAACCATTATTATTAATTTGATGACCTAGCTTAACCAAATCATCGAGTGTATCGCCACGCTCAGCCGCCGCACCTAGTAATTTTTCCATTAATACGGTATTCGCTACACCACGACGACCGGCGGTATACAGACTATCTTTAACCGCAACATCATCATCAACTAATACCGTAGCAATTTTTACACCTTCATCATGTAGTAGCTCTGTCGCAGTTTCAAAATTGAGTACGTCACCGGTGTAGTTTTTAACGATCATTAATACACCTTCACCGCTATCAATTGCTTTTGCGCAATCGTACATTTTATCTGGGGTTGGTGAGGTAAAGATCTCACCAGGACATGCCCCATCAAGCATGCCTTTTCCAACAAAACCGGCATGCATTGGCTCATGTCCACTGCCACCTCCAGATAAAAGGGCTACTTTACCTTTTACGGGGGCATCATGACGGGTGACATAAAAAGAAGAGGGATGGAGATTGATTTCAGGGTGGGCTTTAGCAAAACCTTGCAGTTGTTCTGATAAAACATCATCAACACGATTAATAAGCTTTTTCATCTATATACTCCATTTGAAACTTGTATTGAAATTTTATGTAACAGAATGCTGTTACATAAGATTTCGACAAATTCTGATTAAAGGAATGACTCATTTTATGGCTTTTTTAATCAAAACCGCGTTCTGTGGTTGTTGAATTGCTATGTTGCTTTAATAAGCGATATAAGAATGTTTCTGTTGGATTAAATTAAATCTACATCATTTATGGTTATATAAGAACCAGTTAACTTATTTACCTACCAGAATGGGAGCAGGATCATAAAATCAAGGCAAAATAGAGTAAGTAAAAAAGCGTTATATCTCTTGTAACAAGGTTAAGGCTTTTTCTCGTTGCTGTGGCGAGAGATTTTTTATCATTGCTAATAAAAGGGCATCTTGTTTTTTGGCGCTGGGACTTAGAGTATGACTAAAGGTAAGATTTAGCACAAAGGTATGCCCACAAAGCGGATCACGGCAGGCACAGTAAAGATCTGTTAACTCTTTATGCTTGCGATTACTTTTCTTTATCATCGCTTTTTCACCACATTCAGGACAGTAAATTGTTAAAACACGCATGGTATTTTCTCTTTATTATCAATCTATCACCACCTTCTATATTAGCCTAAGTTTGTACAATTACCAGTAATATTATTGTTTTTTTGTATTTTAATTTGTTGTTAACTGATTTTCATCATGAAAAACAAGTTTATTTGTTTATTTGACTAAAAATAATTCGGTTAACCTCGGTTAAACACCATTAACCGACAATAACCGAACAAAGTTACTAGTATAAAATACAAAATTTATAGATAATGATTTCACGTTAAACCTACATGTGGAGATACAACGTATTGAATTTAAATATTATTTAATTTGTTGTAATGACTAATATGTGGAGAAAAATAGGTAATGGATAACCTATTACAAATTAACAAGGAAGTGGGCAAGGATAGTACAAAAGGACGTTGTATTTATCCTTGAGCAAAAGGATCTTGCATATTCCATACAGATTATCTGATTGATACTAGGAGGTGAGGGTTCTTTTTACGGCTAAATACTGTAAGCGAATGCGAGGTATATTCATGGATGAATATGATCACACACTAGTATCATTGGTAGTTGTTGGCGCTTTTATTGCATTAGGGAAGATGCTAGTTGCTAATGAAGTTATCACATTACGACTATTTATTGGCAGGATCATCCTAGGATCAGCGGTTTCTGTTGTGGCAGGTGCTCTGTTGATTTTATGGCCGGGTATTCATCCTATTGCGGTTATGGGGATCGGCTCTGCCCTGGGGATCGCCGGTTATCAACTTGTCGAAATTTGGCTAAGGAAAAAAGGAAATGAGCTATTTTCACGGAAGAAAAACTAAGTGACCAATGATTAATTATCAATAATCAATAAGTTGAGCGTTATATTTGTATTTTATGATATTTGTGTGGTTTCGTATCATAGGGAATTAAGTGATATCCAATAGCGCTATTGATTGGTATGGATTGCAAGTAGCGTAAATTGGGTTGCTCAAGATGAGTATCGAGACTGCGCGACGTGGAGACAAGGAACGTTTATCACGATAAATGAAGATCAAGTCTGCAAGGAAGCCAGTCTTGATCTTCAACCTGTTTAATGACAAGTATGTTATGAGGGAAATTTTTTTAATATTGGTGATTTCTGTTTAAAATAACTGGCTACAAGTAACCCACTGTAAAGCATTGCACCAATAAACCACAATAAGCCATCCCAATATTCAACGCTGTAACTATAAATAAAAGAGAAGAGTAACGGGCCGACAATCCCAGTTATATTCGTTAGACTGACTAACGTTCCTTGTAATTGTCCTTGAACATGATGATCAACAGATTTTGATAAATATCCTTGTAAAGCAGGTTGTCCCATTCCTCCCGCAGCTAAACAGATTAAAGCGGGGAGCATAACCCAAACATGGCTTATCCAGGCTAATAATAAGCAACCAAATGCATCAATTGACATGCTAATGATAACCGTGTTGCGTTCTCCCCATTTTTGCGCCAGTTTTCCTGCGAGAACCGCTTGAAAAAAAATATGTAATACGCCAAGAAATGCAAGAGATAAACCTACTTCAGTAGTGTGCCAAGCGAAACGCACTTGTGTGAATAGCACCCAAATGGTGGCCGGAATTTGCCCTATTAGTTGAATAATAAAATAGGCAATAAGCCAAAAACAGAGACTCTTTTTAATAAAACCAGTGGCAGAGTGAGGCGCTGTTTCCTGATTTAATGCGGATATTTCAGTCGATATTTTTGTGGTTTGAGTTTCTTGGAAACAAAGTAATGAAAATATAAATAATAACGAATGAGAAATAGCCGCAAAGATAAATGGCGTATGGGCGCTGATCTCACCCAGTAATCCCCCTAACATGGGGCCAATAATTAAACCCACACCAAATGCACCACCCAAAAAACCGAAATAGCGTGTTCTTTCATGAGAATGAGTAACATCAGTCATTGCTGATGCGCATACTGCACCAGTGGCTCCTGTTATACCCGCAATAATGCGTCCAATGTAGAGCATCCATAATGAGGTAGAGCAAGCCATTAATAGGTAATCTAATGCCGCACCCAATAGCGAAAATAATAAAATAGGTTTTCTGCCATATTTATCTGATAATTTTCCTAAAATAGGTGCGAAGATCACCTGCATCGTCGCATAGAGTGCTAATAATATACCGTAATGATTGGCGAGTCTGTTTTCGCTCACAAACTCGTTTAATAGTGTTGGTAGTACTGGCATGATAAGGCCAATACCAATGGCATCTAATACTGTGACAAGCAGTATGATAATAATTAATTTATTCATAAATATCCTAAAAATCTATCACTGATAGAGAGGTGAAAAATATCTCTATCAGTGATAGATTGTCAAGAATATTTTATTATGAGGACGCAAATGGCAAAATTAGATAAAGAACAGGTTATTGATAACGCATTGATTTTATTAAATGAAGTCGGTATGGAAGGGTTAACAACACGTAAGTTGGCGCAAAAATTAGGAGTAGAGCAACCGACACTTTATTGGCATGTAAAGAATAAACGTGCGTTATTAGATGCTTTAGCTGAGACTATTTTACAAAAGCATCATCATCATGTTTTGCCATTAGCGAATGAAAGTTGGCAGGATTTTTTGCGTAATAACGCAATAAGTTTTCGTCAGGCGCTATTAATGTATCGTGATGGTGGAAAGATCCATGCAGGCACACGACCATCAGCCAATCAATTTGAGACATCAGAGCAACAATTGCAATTTTTGTGCGATGCTGGCTTTACGTTAACGCAAGCTGTTTATGCATTAAGTTCCATCGCGCATTTTACACTTGGTTCAGTGCTTGAAACCCAAGAACATCAAGAGAGCCAAAAAGAGCGAGAAAAAGTGCCAAAAATAGAGATAAACTACCCACCATTATTAACGCAAGCTATTGATATTATGGATAGTGATAATGGTGAAGCTGCATTCCTTTTTGTGCTCGATGTGATGATTTCAGGGCTAGAAACAGTGCTAAATAATCATCATTAAATAGGCTGACGCCCCTTAGGGGCGATGAGTTGCCCTTGTCTATCTGCGATATTGATTTGCACAATACAGCCAGCATTAAAATGTAAATAATCCTCTTCAATGCCGTCTGAGAAAATAACACCATTTTCGGGCATTAAAGATCCTAATTGCAATGGAGAGTCCGGCTCAATCGTGCCAAAAGTTAAAGCGGTGCCTGTTGTTCTACTAGGAAATGGCTCTCTTACACTAAATTGTAATTTTTTATCACTCCAGCTAAACCCTTGTAAAAGAGGGTGTGATGCTTTTCCGGTGATGGCCATGGCTCCAGCAAGAATAGATTGAAACCACCCTGTAGAGCCAAGTCCCGTTGATACAATAATGCCTGATGAGGATTGCACTTCTTGAGAGTCTCCCCATTGTAAGATATAACGTGCGGAAGTGTGGCTTTTAGGGCCAATAAATAAGTCATTAACCGCTAACAGTGATTGACCATCATTGGTTTTTGCTTGTGCAAAAGTGACCGAATTAAAAGGCATTTTGTGATTTATTGTATTAATTATAATCTCTTTCAATTGCCCTATTTCAAAGGGCAAGAGCTTACCATCCCATCTTGAAGGGTCTGGATTGATAGCAATAACGGGTTGTTGATTAAGATATTTCAGAGTATTAGCGACGAGGCCATCTTGACCTATTACCACTACAATATCATGAGAGGAAAATTGATAACTAGGCAATAATCCTCTTTCCAAGAGCTGAAAACGTCCAAATGATTTTAAAATAAGCTCAGCTTCTGTGAGTTGTTTTTGATAGAGATTATGTTCATTAAGATAATCTGTTACCTCAACATGGTTATGTTCTAAATAGAATTTGGCTTGTGACCAAGTGTTAAAACGCTCAATTAATTCTTGTAGGCGACTTTTTCGCATCACTAATATGAAACGAAAATCGGTATTATTTTTCATAGGTTATCCTCTTTTTTTCATAAATTGCCTAAATAAATCAGGAGTGATATTTAATTCACCAATTTTTCCTGAATTAAGCGCTAAAGTTTCAAATGCCATTGCCATTAATTGTTGTGAGTCCATTTTTGCTAGAGCCATTGCTTTGAGATTTTCAACGGGCAACTCACGGTAAGCTCGCATAGTTGCTTCAATAGCATAAGCATCAGCATCAGATTGTATGCGTTGATTTTCCGCACTTAACGCGACTAATTCTTTACGTTTTGCTTCGGCATTGACTTTGGCTTCAAGACGCTCTTTTTCTATTTCGGCTTGTTCACGTAATAGGGTACGTTCATTTTCTAAACGAGCTTCTTCAATTTCTTGTCGTTTACGCTGTATAGATAGGTCTGTTTCTAATTCAGCTTCTTTAATGGTGCGCTCTTGCTCTACTGAGAATTTACGACGTGCATAAATTGCATCATCAGCCTCTTTGAGTAAGGATTCCCGCGCCTCAGCTTCTAATGCTTTAAGCGTTTCGGGAGAGGGTGAGATGGCCGCAATAGAAACATCTAAAATAGTAATACCTAAGGCCTCTAATGAAGGGTGTTCAGTAAGTTGTTTCATCACTAAAGTAACCAAGGATTGGCTAAGTTGTAGTGCTTCTCGTAAAGGGGTGCTTTGGATCTTGGCTTGGATCAGGGTTTGAGCAATACGCACCACGCGATCGTTGAGCTTTAGGGGATCTTCACTGGCGTAAGATTTGCCATTCTTACTTAAATTAAAGTTGAGGACTTCAGCAGCTTTTTCAGGTGATGTGACTTGGAATGAAATTTGTCCTTGAATACGTAGTGCCTGAAAATCAGCAGTTTGGAAGTTAAAGATAAAAGGGGCTTCTTGTGCATTTAACGGCAGTGCTGCAATAGATGTTGTCGCCGAATTATACCAAAAACTTAAGCCTTTACCTTGTTGGCGCACTTTCCCGTTGACCGATTTAATAATAAATGTTGATGAGTCTGCTTTGAAATAATTTAAGTTAAACATAGTGTTCTCCAGTTAGTGTCCTTATGACATTAACAGTATATTGTCTTATGGACACTATTGGTGTCAAGTCATTTAGTGTCTTTATGACAAAATTTGATTTTCATGTGTTTAACATTAAAATAAACTCATTATCTTTTTACAAAGTGCAGACCATGAACGAACAAAATTTTTTAGCAAATTACAATCGCCGTGATTTTTTATCGCCGCTTATTACTGTTGATTCAGTACTATTCACTTACCATGAAGGGCAGTTAAAAGTGCTCTTGGTGGAAAGAGCTAATCATCCTGAAAAAGGAAAATGGGGATTACCTGGTGGCTTTGTTGATGAAACACAAGACAACTGCCTAGAAGATACTGTGCTTAGAAAATTAAAAGAGAAAACAGGGGTGATCCCGCCGTACATTGAACAACTCTGCTCAGTGGGAAATAATCAGCGCGATGTAAGAGGTTGGTCTGTTACTGTATGTTACACGGCGTTAATTGCTCACCAAGCATGTAAAGCGCATATTGATAGTGTGGATCATGTGATGTGGTTACCTATTGATGAAGTAGCACAGAAAAATCTGGCATTTGATCATAATGAACTGATTGCGCAAGCGAGAGAGCGATTAAAGCAAAAATCGCTTTATTCTATTGTGCCAGGATTTGCGTTACCTGAAGTGTTTACTTTGCCTGAATTACAGCATGTGCATGAGATATTGATAGGTAAAGAGATCCAGAAAAAATCTTTTAGACGAAGGATTGAACAAGCCGACTTATTAATTGATACCGGAGAAAAACGTGCTGAGAAGGGACGCCCTGCTAGTCTCTATCGACTTAAGAAGTCGTCTGCGGATTATCGTTTTATTCGTAATCTTGAATTTTAATATATAGAGTATTTTTTTAAAATCGCTATACTCTTTTTAAGTTAGCAAATTATCATTAGAATTATTAATGTCTTAAAAATTACTCTGATAACAATTATGAAAATAAAATTTATTCTTTTGGGGGTATTTGGCGGTATTCTTTTATTAAGTGGGTTTGTTGCTCATGCAATAAAAACGATACCTTTGGATATGCAAAAAGAAGCTACTGTAGTTTCTGTCGAAAAACCGAAAATAGTATCACGACAATTTCCTTATTATCCTACAGGCGCTAAAACCGCTAATATTGAAGGCGATGTAGAGGTTAGGTTTGATGTGGATAAAAATGGTAATGTACAAAATATTAGGATATCAGATGATCCTATTGCAGCGATATTTGCTCCCTCTGTTTCACTGGCGATGAAGCATTGGCGATACGAATCAGGTAAACCGGCTAAAGATTTAAAAGTGGTTATACAATTCAGATTAGAAAATGTGAAACATAACGGATTTAATCAATCACATTAAATGAATAAAATAAATAACGTATAAACATTATTTTACCATTAGGGGGAATGACAATTATCCGTACAGGGTTATTGAAAAATATCAATGAAATAACTCGATATTAAATACCAAGTTATTTCATATAATTACCCTATTTATTTTTTATCTTGGAGAGCAACTTGAATTAAATGTTCTACATAATTATCAACAAGAAACTCAACCGTCTGACTTCGGGTTGTACTTCTTAAAAACGAAAGTTTATCTATTTTCCGTAGTGCTGACATTTTTAAAGATAGTGATACTGATTTTTTCTTATCTTTATCTAAATAAACACGACTCGTTGTGCCACTATGTTGTAGTTCTTCATTCGAAGATAATGCCTCTCGCATACGACGTAATGTTTTATTATCAAGCTGACCTCGTTCAGTCATTTGATACGATCTGGATGATTTACTGTACTTAATTTCAGCACTATAAGACTCTCTTATTTCTTTTAAAACACGGGTGAGCGTTGGCTCCGAGCATTCAAGAGCAGAAATAATCTTAATCGTGGGGACTTTTTTCCCTGTACTTAAAAGTATAGCCAGCTTAAAAACTCTGATTTGGCGAGAGCTCAATTGCATGTTTGGTTACCACGTATCTGTCAATTGTGTGTTAAGAAATTAGACCCAGCTTTTATTGTGTCTGTATTATTTTTCTACAAGTATATCTGAAATAATGTCAAATATTAAAGATTTTATAAAATAACAACCGAAATAAAAATATTGTTAAATAATATGTTAAAGTTTTATAAATAGGAGTTCTAGTTAAAGATATTATTCTTTAACTAGAGACTAAGTTTAAAATATTAATAAATAAAAAAATGCTTATAGTAAATATAAAAACGAATATTTAAACTTATGGTGTATTAAATCGTTGAACACTATTTTTTGAATTGGGAATAATGCCATACAGTTTTGCTCTAGTTAAAATACTTAATGCCCAACGGCGATGTGTTGCCGGTTCACACATGGCACCATGAGATTTAAATACGGCTTGTGTTGAATTTAAGATGCGCAACGCATCGGAATGATCAGACTGAGATACCATTAATGCCTGTTCTATTTTGTCTATCTGCTTGGGATGAATAGCGGTTTTGCCCACTAAACCATTGGCAATATCGAGGGCTAATTCTCTATCCATAATTTGTTGATCATCAATATGCTCACAAACAGGAGCGGTAAGCGCAAACTGACGAGCACCAAATACAGCAACCAACATTTTTATCACGTATCCCATAGGTCCATCATAGAGTGTTAAATGGCGATTACGTCTAAGAGAAATAACATTCATTAAATCATTTCCACCGATACGTAAGGCAATAATTCTCTTATGGCAAGGGTGGGCTAGTAGCAAGTCTGCCAGTGAGGTCATTTGAAGAACGTCGAACACTTCTTCTGTTTCCAATGTTGGCATCATACATAAATGGGTGGGTTTGATGATACGCCACCAAAGGGGTAATGAAGCTTGGGTAAATTTAGGTAATACTAAGCCGTCAATCACGGTTAAATCTACATGCTCAACCAGCCATTGCGCCATTTCTGTATGGCGGGGGCGTATAAATAGCAACGGCCATTCAGTACAATCATGATGCTTTTTATAGTCTGATAATGTGGTTAATAATGTTGCTAGATTTTGTAATGCTTGTGGAATATCAGTATCACTGACGGCATCTTCTAAACAAATAATTAATGAACGTAATCCATCAATTTTTTGATCAATAATTGTTGCGGCGATATCGGTTCGTGTTGCGGGCATATACAGCGTTGCCCCTAAATTCCAAGGGGATAATCGTTCAATCATTATTGCACCTTTTTAATGATAGTAACGGCACGATATTGTCCTAATGCTTTACCTGCCTCGGTTACAGTAATATTTTTTTGTTTAGCAAGATAAATCAGTAATGCAACATCAGGATCTGCAATTTCTTTTACCAGAATATGCTCAGGTACACGGCGTAAAACGGCGCGAGTTGCTTCAGCAATACCGGGTTTTATACGATTGATATTTGAAATGTCATATTTGTTGGCAAGTAAACTAACGACATTTTCGCTCAGTTTTTTTAAGTCTGACGGTTGATGTTTAAATGTGGCGAGTGGAATATCGTTATCTATTAAGGCGTCAACTATTTTTCCCACAGTATCAACAAGATAGCGACTACATTCATATTGTTTTAAATGTTGGCAATCGACAAAACCATGGAAGCCTTGCTCTGTCCAAATTGAACGTGAAATTAATCCTGAAACGGGCGCTCCCATAATCCCAAAAGGGATTAGCCAATCTTCATCACTGGCACTTAACCAAGCGCAACCACAAGGATCAGCAAGGACGACAAGATGGGGTTGTGCAGGAAAACCTTCACGTCCCGCCAATGAACGAATTAACTCATTTGTGATAGCGCCTTTTCCTGTCCACCCATCAACAAATACAATACCTTCTGTCCCATGGCGTTGCTCAATCCATGAAAGCGCTTCGTTATCAATACCCCTATCACGAATAATGCTAATACCATAGTGATAAGACGTTTTTCCCATTTTGCGCAAGGTCTGTTGTAACATCACGCCAAGTGGAACACCCGCACGCACAAGACTTGTCAGAATAATAGGGGTGTCACCAAAATGCGCAATAAGTGATTTTGCTAGCATAATTACTTGTGTTGCTAAACGTGTTGCGCCAGCAGCCAGTGCTTTTTCAAACAGTTCAAGATGCCAGGTTGTGGGTTCTGGCTCTTGGCTTAACATATCAGAATAGTGACGTTTACCAGACTGTATAAGTTCTTCTTTTAACTCAACAGGTGTCATTTCAATCTTGACGGGTTGCAGTAAAAAATCAACATCACCCAGTAGATAAGAGCCTGAAAAAGGCTGATGATCCATCATGTTTATTCTCCAAAAATTTTTGTGTTGATCGCATTCGCGAATTGGCTTTGGCGGGGAATAGCATACCAATTGCATAATTTCATAAAGCGATGATCACTTAGGCTATCGCCGAAACCAATCACAGGAAAAACGCCACGTTCTGCTTTTAATTTATTAAGCAAATAAGTGACGGCTTTACCTTTTTCAATTGGCTCAGGTAACCAAGCAATATTGTTACTGTTACGATGAATATAAAAACCTTTGGTTGAGAATATTTTTTCTATCTCATCACCGATAGCATATAGCTCATCTAATCGAGCGCTATCGTTATGCTTCATCACTAAATAAATGGGTAAATCATCATATTCATAGTTAATTCTCGCCCAACCATCAATATTACGTTCAGCCATTAATTGGGTAATAGATTGCTGTAACCTAAGTAAAGGTTGCTTATAAGGTGTTAAGCTTTGTGTGATATGGTGTTGCCATTGTTCATCTGCGACTTTTTCTGGGGTTAAGACAACAGCACCGTGTGTGGTAATAGCCCATGAATGAAAAGGAATAGTGACACGGCTCATTTCTTCCGTTCCACGTGCTGTGACTGGAATTAAATCAGCATGTTCTAGCATCCAATCAACCAGCATAGCTTGCTCTTGAGTCATAAAGCTACGTGGCGCTAAACTTCTATCCAACGCACCAGTTTTATAGGGTGCAAGCGCTAACTCATCCACCATTTTGCGACGAGTTTGAAATAAGGTATCGTCAAGATCGGCTAAAATAACAGGGTTAGTCATAGCTAATTACTTCAACAATAGGGGCAACTTTATAGAGAGCCTTAATAAGTTGACTATCAATACTTTCGGCAGGGGTTTCACAACAAAGCAGAATGCGATCAAATTGCTGATGAGCCACGTTATAGACAAAGTTAGGAATGCCTAATCCGTAATTGTCAGTAAAAGTTATCGCTGATTGGATAGCAAAATTAGTGGCAATAGGTGAGCGAGTCGTCGAGCTATATTTTACAATAGCCCCTTGTTTTTCTAAGCGTTCTGCTAATAAAAAGGGTTCCCAGACAAATTCACCAGAGCCTAAAACCAATATTTTTTCACCCTCAGAAACATGAATAAATAGGCCAAGATCATTAGCAGGGGTTGTCATGCCTAAGCGTCCCCAGCTTTGTTTTCCTGTGATAGCAACCTGTCCTGAAGCAGTAATATTGACATTTGGCATAACAGGTAATGGTGCATCGGGATTGGCTTGCCATTGCCATTTTCCCTGCACTAAAGAGAAGGTTGTTATGGGTAATGGTGAACGCTTTTGCAGAGCATCACCACTCCAATCGGTTAATGTGACAGCAATAATCTGCTTAATTTGTGTTAACTTGCCTTCTTCACGTAATGCAGACAGCAAGTTAAGAAAGGTATTACCTGTGGTTGCTTCATCATCAATTAACACAATGGTTTTCGCTTGCTGGATCCATTGGCGTTGTTCTAGGTTATGAGGCAAATAAAGTAGGTGATCAGTTGCATGACTGTGATTTTCTTTAAATTTACAGAATAATTCACCATCAGCAATAGGATGGCGCGTTGAAGTAAGGTAGAGGGCTTGAGGATAGCGATCTCTTACTTCATCAAAAATCCCCGCACCTAAACCGACCGCAGTTTCTGCCATACCAATAAAAAGAATAGGGCCTTCGAGTGATTGAGGAAATTGTTTGGCCATTTGTTGATAAGTTTCACGCATTTTCTTAGGTGAAACAGGAATATGGCGCCCTAATACTTTACTGACAAACAAAAAAGCGCGCTTAGGGTTGCGTCTTTCCGCAATATCAAAAAGTTCATCAAGATGTTCTAATGAGCAATTTGGCGTTACGCTTAATGTGCCACAAGTGAGTTGGCGACGATAAACAGAAGAGCCAATCAAACTATTCATTATTCTTTATTATCCGTACTAATTAGTTTTTTAAGTGCATTTATCTGGGTATAAGCTAAGCCGTGTTGAACATAACGTCACATACTGTGAATGTTTAAGCTAAAACCTGTTTTCTCATCATGAAGTTTCTATTTTATCATGTCAATCATAATGTGATCTATTTTACTTTAATTTAAAATAATTAGGTTAATGCGGTATTTTTTGTTTTTAACTTAAGTTTTAATTGTGTTTATCTATAAAAATTTCTTTTATTTCAATATGTTTACAATCTCTTGAAGTAAGTTGATAAAAATAGACTTGCCGAACTACTTCATCATGATATGATGATTTATAATTTGTATTTATATGCAAGTGATATTGTTGTTTCATTCTACCTTTGAAGGGAGTTAATTATGGTTTCATTACGCAAGGATCAGACAGTCTCTCTCAGTAAACAAGCCCCTGCACTGAGTCACCTAATGTTTGGTTTAGGCTGGGATCCTATTAAGAAAAAGGGATTTCTCGGTGGACTCTTTGGTGGTAATAATTCGATAGATTTAGATGCAAGTTGTGTATTACTCGATGTAAATGGTAAACAAATCGATACTATTTGGTTTCGTAAACTAAAATCAACTTGTCAGTCCGTTATTCACTCAGGAGATAACTTAACAGGAGAGGGTGATGGTGATGATGAAACTATTTTTGTTGATTTAAATCGTCTTCCTTCATTGGTTGAATATTTGGTTTTCACTGTCAATAGTTTCCGTGGGCAGACCTTTAATGAAGTTGAAAATGCGTTTTGTCGAGTTGTCGATAAAACAACCAATAAAGAGCTTGCTCATTACAAATTAACGGAACAAGGCGCTCATACAGGGATCGTGATTGCCGCTTTACAACGTAATCAAGGACAATGGGATTTCACGGCTTTTGGCTCACCTTGTAAAGGGCTTGTCATTGACGAGATGATGCCAGATATTTTGGCGACGGTGGTGCGATAAATGACCCTAACACCTGGCGGAAATATATCCGTACCTGATCAAACGTTAATGGTGCGTATTCACTCAGGCTCACCTGTTGATGTATCTGCATTTAGGCTTTATGCCTCAGGAAAAGTGAACGGTGATGCTGATATGGTGTTTTATGGTCAAACCACTAATGATGATCGTACTATTATTTATGCAACAGCAGGTAATAGCACGTCGTTTACGGTTGACTTAACTCGCTTACGACCGGATGTCGATAGAATTGCTTTTACTGCAACTTGTGAAGGGCAACAAACCATTGCTCATCTACAACATTTGTCTATTCAAGTTGATGCTAACAATAATGTCGTTGCGAACGGCCATGTTGATATCGATGGACGCACTGAAGCGGCATTAATTTTAGGTGAGCTATACCGTCGCAATGGAAGTTGGAAATTTCGGTTTATTGCACAAGGATTTAACGGTGGATTAAAACCATTGGCGGAATATTTTGGTGTTGATATTGCTGATCCTGAACCAGCACCAGCACCAGCACCGAGCTCAGTGAATTTAAGCAAGGTTTCGCTAACTAAAGAGAAACCTGCAATTAGCTTAACTAAAAAGGATGATTTCGGCAAAATCCGCATTAACCTCGATTGGCATCGAGAAAGTAAAAGCAGTGGTTCCGGGTTATTAGGTGGATTATTTGGTGGTAACAAAGGTATTGATTTAGATATTGGCGCCTTTGTTGAACTACAAGATGGTTATAAGTCAGTGATCCAAGCCTTAGGAAATGGATTCGGTGATTTTAATCGCATGCCTTATGTTGAGTTACAAGGTGATGATCGCACTGGTGATGTAGCGGGTGGCGAGTGGATTTTTATCAATGGACGTGAATGGAAAAATATCAAGCAAGTGCTTATTTTTACTTTTATTTATGAAGGGGTTCCTAACTGGAGTAAAACAGATGGTGTGGTCACTATTCATGTTCCCGAGCAACCACCTATCGAAACACGTTTAACGGATGGTAATAATGGTCGAGCTATGTGTGCCATTGCACGACTTGTTAATGAAAACGGATCAATCAAAGTTGAACGTCTCAATGAATTTTTTAAAGGCCATCGCGATATGGATAATGCCTACGGATGGGGATTTCGCTGGACTGCTGGATCTAAGTGAATACACGAAATAAGGAGAATAAAAATGAGTTTTTTCAATAAATTAAAAGAAGGTTTTAATTCCGGGCGAGCGGAGTTAACTAAGCAAGTCAGTCGTTTTAAAAACAAAAAATTTATGCAAGGTACGGTCGCAGTTTGTGCTCGTATCGCTATTGCCAGCGATGGTGTGAGTTCTGAAGAAAAGCAGAAGATGCTCGGTTTTTTAAAAGCATCAGAAGAGCTTAAAGTCTTTGATACCTCCGAGGTGATCGAATTCTTTAATAAGCTAATTAGCAGTTTTGAATTTGATACTGAAGTCGGTAAAGGTGAAACGATGAAGTATATTCTGGCAATGAAAGATCAGCCAGAAGCTGCACAATTAGCGATCCGTGTCGGTATTGCTGTTGCGAAAAGTGATGGTGATTTTGACAATGACGAAAAAGAGGCGGTGCGTGCTATTGCCGTTGCATTAGGCTTTGAGCCCGCAGAGTTTGATTTGTAATTAATTTTATATAGGGAACCGTTTAGGAATAATTATGGTATCCACACATATTGGTTTTCCGACAGAAACTGTCATTGTTTTTGTTGTACTTGCGATAGGCGCTATTTTTATCGATTTATTTATGCATCGTGCAGATAAGCCGATAACGTTAAAGAATGCTGTTTTTTGGTCAATATTCTGGGTAGTCGTTGCCATGGCATTCGCGGGTTTTTTATACGTCCACCATGGTGCAGAAGTTGCAAGCTTATTCGTGACGGGTTATGCATTAGAGAAAGTACTGTCTGTCGATAACCTATTTGTCATGATGGCGATTTTCTCTTGGTTTGCGGTTCCTGATCGTTTCCGTCACCGCATTCTGTATTGGGGGATCATTGGTGCCATTGTATTCCGTGCGATCTTTGTTGCTATTGGTACCGGCTTATTAAGTTTAGGGCCTTACGTTGAGATAGTCTTTGCTCTGATTGTTGCTTGGACAGCCGTAATGATGCTGAGAAGTGGGAATGATAGTGAAGAAATTGAAGACTATTCACAGCATCTTGCTTATCGCTTAGTAAAACGATTTTTCCCTATATGGCCAAAAATTACTGGACATGCCTTCTTATTAACACAAAAAGAGGTTGATGTAGAGTTAGCAAAACCGGAAAACAAAGACATAACTATCGGGCGAGGTACAAAAGCTGCGTTATATGCGACACCGCTTATGTTGTGTGTGGCGGTGGTAGAGCTTTCTGATGTGATGTTTGCTTTCGATTCGGTGCCTGCAATCATTGCCGTTAGTCGTGAGCCACTGATTGTTTATAGTGCAATGATGTTCGCTATTTTGGGCTTACGTACTCTCTACTTTGTGTTAGAGGCATTAAAACAGTATCTGATTCACCTTGAAAAAGCGGTTATTGCATTGCTGTTCTTTATTGCTGTAAAGCTGGGGCTTAATGCAACAGATCATATTTGGCAGCATGGATATAGCATTTCCGCGACAACCAGCCTATTCGTAGTGCTTGGTGTTCTTGCTCTGGGTATTCTGGCAAGTTTTGTATTCCCAGAAAAAAAGAATAAATAAGGTAAATAATGATAACCGATATTCTTGGGAAATTAGAATATCGCAACATAAATTGAAGAGGTTGAAGATGAGCGTTTCTCTTTCTAAAGGTGGTAATGTTTCTTTAAGCAAAGCAGCCCCAACGATGAAAAACGTCCTAGTCGGACTTGGTTGGGATGCCCGTTCTACAGATGGTCAAGATTTTGACTTAGATGCATCTGCATTTCTGTTAGCCGCTAATGGAAAAGTACGTAGCGATGCCGATTTCATTTTTTATAACAACTTAAGATCTGCCGACGGCTCTGTTGTTCACACTGGTGATAACCGAACAGGTGAAGGTGATGGTGATGATGAAGCACTAAAAATCAAACTAGATACCATCCCCAGTGATGTCGAAAAAATTATCTTTGTAGTGACTATCCATGAAGCGCAAGCGCGTCGTCAAAGCTTTGGTCAGGTATCTGGTGCGTTTATTCGTTTAGTTAATGATGACAACCAAATTGAAGTTGCTCGTTATGATTTAACGGAAGATGCATCAACGGAAACGGCGATGTTATTTGGTGAGTTATATCGTCATAACGGTGAGTGGAAATTCCGTGCTGTAGGCCAAGGATATGCAGGGGGCTTAGGCTCAGTATGTGCGCAATATGGTATTAACGCCTCTTAATCGTATGTTATGAAATCACAAATTACTGGCAGTTATTCCTAATTGTCAGTTTATTCAACACAGTAGGAGCTTTGATATGGCTGTTTCCCTTGTTAAAGGTGGTAATGTTTCGCTAACTAAAGAAGCACCAACCATGACGGTGGCTATGGTTGGTTTAGGATGGGATGCCCGCGTGACAGATGGCGCTGAGTTTGATTTAGATGCGTCAGTATTCATGGTCGGTGAAGATGGAAAAGTGCTTTCAGATGCAAGTTTTATCTTCTTTAATAATAAAGTGAGCCAATGTGGTAGTGTTGAACACCAAGGCGATAATCGTACTGGAGAAGGCGAAGGTGATGATGAACAAGTCAAAATCACTTTATCCAAAGTTCCTGCTGAAGTGAAAAAACTGGTTTTTGCTGTCACTATTTACGATGCTGAAAACCGCAAACAAAACTTTGGTATGGTGAGCAACAGTTTTATGCGCGTTTATAATAACGACAATAACACTGAAATTGCACGTTTTGATCTTTCTGAAGATGCCTCTACGGAGACGGCGATGATCTTTGGTGAACTCTATCGTCATGGTTCAGATTGGAAATTTAAAGCAGTAGGCCAAGGTTTTGCGGGTGGTTTAGGCGCACTAGCCGCACAACATGGCGTCAATATTTAATCTTTCGCTAATAAAAGCGCCAAGATGACTAGATAAATAGTTAGTTTATGGATAAAGCGGGAAAATACGTTTCCCGCTTTATTTTTATATAAACACTTATGAGTCTTTTTTAAGCGTTATTTTAATAGGTGATTTTTTTGACTTATTACTTCCTGTGTGGAAATAGCGCCAATGTGGATCTTGTGCAGCATAGAGTAATTCATGATCACCACGTGAATCGCCCCACGCCCTTAAGTGGTATTGAGTAAGATCGCCATAGACACGCTCTAATCGTTTGATTTTTTCGCCACAACGGCAGTTATTGCCAATGATTTTTCCTGTCAGCACACCATCAACCACTTCAAGTGTTGTTCCTATTAACTTTATACCAAGTCGATCCGCAAAAGGTTGCAACACCATAGCTGGAGAAGCTGAACAAATGGTCACTTCAGCATGACGGTTAATCTCTTCAGCAACGGCTAATAAACCTGCAGGACGCATTAACTTACTCCAGTAAGCTTTACAAAAGGCTTCGGCTTTTTCTTTGAGCCATTCTTCTTTGATATCGGTTAAAAAAGTTTTAATCAGCACTTCTTTTAATTCATCACGAGTCAGTTTACGTCTAAAACAACGTAATGTGGGGAATACCATTTTGATAATACGACGAGCAAATTTACGACGCCCAAAGGCAAACTTTAGAAAAGGGATAAAGCTATCGTGATAGGTTAAAGTACCATCAAAATCAAACACTGATAATGTTTTTACGGTGTTTTTTGCGTTTTCAAATTGTGGTTGCATAAATATTGAGCTCCGTAAATCATCAGAGTTTATGAGGTAAAGCGCCTATTATATCATTGTTCTCAAAATGAGATAGTATCATCAGTATCTTATTGAAAAAATAAGGTTTTTATTTTTAATCGTTGATGATATTAGTCATATAAAATGAAAATTGATATTGAGCATAAAGAAGAATGCACTAATTGATAGCGAATTATGTTTTAAAAGAATTGGTTTGTTTTATTTTATAATATACTAATAATTATAGCAGTTATTAAAAATAACTTATTTTGTTTATGATATAAAAATTTATTTAAAATAAAAATCAATGACCTAGTGTTATCTCTAATAATTAAATAAAAATATCATTGTGTCGATAAAAAATAAATCTTATCGATATGCGCATATAGGTATTTTTATCATGAGTATTAAACGAACCGTAAAATTAGGCTCTTCTTTACTGTTATTGATTTTTATTCTATCGTCTGCCTTATCTTCATTTTTTATTTATAAAATGCAAAACAATTTTACTCAAGTTGATGTCTTATCTGCACGTTATGACGATGTGTTGATGGCTCGTTATCAACTGGCTATTATGCGTTCTAATGTCAATTATCTATTACAAGACAAAGATAGTCGTGTCGCAGATCGTAACAAAATTATTCAGCAAAATAAAAAGCTAGCTATCATGGCTAAAAACACCATGGAAACATGGGTGAAAGAGAAGAAAATGACTGTTGCAGCACAAAAAAATGCTGATGATATTTCGACGTTATTTTATAATCTGATAGATAAATTAGTTTTAGATCCTAATAAATTAGCGACAATAAAGATAAAAGCTAATCAATTTGATCAAGATTTTGAACATCTTGATCAATTATTTGAAAAATATATTCAGACTAGAAATAAAAATAGTCTCTACCTTACTCATAAACAAGATTCAATGGTTGAGTTTTCTATCTACTCAACAATTATCTCATTAATTATTTTATTAATTGTTTTGTACTTTGTGCTTCATTGGATCAATAAAACCTTTGTCTCTAATCTTAATACATTGTCTGAGATATTAAATAAAGTAGGTAATGCTGACTTGGTTTTTTCTGTACCACAAGTAAAAAATGATGAGTTTGGTAAACTTTTTTCCCGTGTCAGTGATATGCAAAAAGCATTAACCTCGACAATCTTTTCTGTCAAAAAAGAGGCTATGGATATAAAAGGGGGCGCATTTAAAATTGCTTCTGGTAATCAAGAGCTTTCATCTCGTACAGAAGAACAATCCAGTGCTTTACAACAAACCGCTGCCAGTATGGAGCAGATCAAAATAGCCGTTGCTAACAATACCGATAACACAATTGAAGCAAATAATATTATTAATCAATCTACTGACATTGTTATGGATGGCGCTAATGTCATGAAAGAAGCCGTGTTATCGATGAAGAAAATAGAACAAGGTGCAGTGAAAGTTGGGGAAATTAATGATGTTATTAATAAATTAGCCAATCAAACTAATATTTTGGCCTTAAATGCTGCCGTAGAAGCAGCAAGAGCTGGCGAGCAAGGGCGTGGGTTCACCGTTGTGGCCGCTGAGGTACGGAACTTAGCCGCAAAAAGTGCTGAAGCAGCAAAAGAGATTAGCCAAGTTCTTAAAGCATCTATCAATGATGTTACCTATGGTACAAATTTAGTTAATAAAAGCGGTGAGTGCATGCAAGAGATTGTCTCTTCCATTTCAAAAGTAAACAAGATCATGCAAGGGATTAGTTTAGCGTCGGAAGAGCAACGTCTTGGTGTCGAACAAATTGCAGTAGCAATTAATCAAATGGATACGGTAGTACAACAAAATGCCTCTTTGGTCGATCTTGCCGCCTCTTCTACCATGATGTTAAACGATAAAGCACAAGTGCTGATGGATAATGTCGCAGTCTTTAATATTGACGATCTTGAAAAAGAGCCAGAGCAGAAACAAGAGTTAATCAATGAACAAGAATAAACTACGATAATAGTATAAAACATCATCTTTTATCACTGAGGGTGGTGTGTGTAAAACATTTGTGTCGATAATTCTGATTAATGAGTAAATAAAATCTATCCACTGCCGATATATGAATACATTTATGTTATTTAATTACCGGGGTGGATTATTTCATGAGTATTGAAAGAACAGCGAAAGTAGGCTCTATTATACTATTAGCTATTTTCTTAGTGACATCAGCTTTATCATCGTTTTTTATTTATCAAATGCAGGATAATTTTGCTTCATTAAACTCGTTAACCACGAGATTAAATAATGTACAAGAGGCAAGATATGAACTAGCAACCATACGCTCTCATGTTAACTTTTTAGTCAATATTGGTCATGAAAATTTAGATATGCAAGAAACCAAAGCTCGATTAGTTTCTGAAGCTAAAACATTAGCGGCTAAATCAAAAGAGACAATTAACGCTTGGGAAAGGGAAAGCAAAATCAGTGCTGACGCACAAAGAAACTCAGAACAATTATCGGCACTATTTATCAAACTCGTCGATACTATTATTGCGCCTATTGATACGCTAGCTTATGAAAATATTGATTTATCGAAAGATTTTTCAAAACTTGCTGAGTTGTTTGATGAATACTTAGTGATAACTCAAAATGTTAATGATCAAATTGAAGACGAACAAAAATGGATGTTTCAACTCTTTATTTACACTACATGTATTGCTTTAGTGATACTGATTGGACTGCTTTATTTAGTGATCCGTTGGGTTAATAAAACCTTTCTCTTTAACCTCAATACGCTCTCTGCCATTTTGCAAAAAGTGGGAGAAGGGAATTTAAACTTCTCGTTACCCAAAAATAGAAAAGATGAGTTTGGTACACTATTTTCTCATGTCGGTGATATGCAAAATGCACTGACATCGACTATTGGTTTGGTGAAAGAAGAGGCATTAGTGATCAAAAGCGGTTCAGCAGAAATCGCAGCAGGTAATCAAGATCTCTCTTCTCGTACAGAAGAGCAAGCGAGTGCATTGCAACAAACCGCAGCCAGCATGGAAGAGATAAAAATTGCGGTAGTGAATAATACCAATAATGCCGTATTAGCAAACTCTATCACAGCACAAACGCGTGATTTGGCTATCGATGGCGCTAGCATTATGAATGATGCCATTACTTCGATGAAAAAAATTGAAGTCGGTACGTTAAAAGTCGCTGAAATCAATGACGTGGTAAACAATATTGCCAGTCAAACCAATATTCTTGCGTTGAATGCGGCAGTGGAAGCCGCTCGTGCAGGGGAGCAAGGGCGGGGTTTTACAGTTGTTGCAACAGAGGTTCGCAATTTAGCGGCCAGAAGTGCGGAAGCCGCTCGTGAAATTAATCAGATTATTCGAGCTTCTGTGGCGGATGTCGCACATGGTCGTGAACTGGTTAATAAAACCGGTGAGCATATACAAGAAATTGTCACCTCAATTACCAAAGTAAGCGATATCATGCAGGGAATTAGCATTGCATCGGAAGAGCAAAAAGTGGGAATTGAACAAATAGCCGTCGCGATAAATCAAATGGATTCTGTGGTTCAGCAAAATGCGGCTTTAGTAGAACAAGGAGCCACCTCAACCATGATGTTAGATGAAAAAGCACAAAATCTGATCGATAAAGTATCAGTTTTTCAAATCAAAGAATAAGCTTATCTTTAATTAATACATTAATATTTTAGTAAAAATAAACTCACCTTAGTTGAAATATTAGGGTGAGTTTTTTTTATTTTATGGCTAATCGATAAGGCGATTATTTCTTTTCTCTTCGTTTATTATTGAAAAATAATTATAGACAGCGCAAACTTTAGTGTTGTTAATAGTGCAATATAAAAACAGATAACTATTCCCTTCACCTGCAAATGACGAGGTTATTGCGTATCGATATTAAACAGTTATTTTATTTAATCGCTTTGGATAAAACGCAACATTTTGGTCAAGCTGCCGAGATGTGCCATGTTACGCAACCTACCTTATCAATGCGATTACGTAATTTAGAAAAAGAGCTTGATGTGGTTCTTATCAAGCGTAGCTCTCGCTTTGAGGGATTTACCGAAGAAGGCGAGAAAATATTAAAATGGGCGAAAACTATGCAATCTGCTTACGATGGATTACAAGCAGAAGCCGCTAACTTTCGACAGCAACTATTTGGGCAACTGCGTATAGGTATTGTGCCTTTAACCAATTTAAATCCTATGCTGATGTTGCAGAAAATATCGGCACTATTCCCAGAGATAAGTTTTCAGGTGCTCTCAACGAATAGCGAAAATATTATAGATCGACTTAATAGTAATAGTCTTGATATTGGTATCTGCTATTTGGAAAAAGCGAATACTCAACAGCATGAAATTTATGCATTAAAACAAACGGAGTTAGGGCTTTTATTTCATCGCAATCACTTTATGCCTTCAACAAGAACTATCTCGTGGCATGAAGCGGTTAAACAACCATTGGCTTTATTAAATAAAGAGAATCACTTTAGGCAATCCGTGGATTTAGCTTTTCAGCGTTATAACTTACACCCCAAGGTGTTGGTCGAAAGTAGTTCTACATTACATCTTATACAATCAGTTAATGCAGGGTTTTGCACCTCGATTGTCCCTATTGCTAAAGGTATGGAAAATCTCAGCCAAGATCTAGATGTTGTACCTATTGTTGATGCAACCATTAATGCCCCATTGGGGATTGTGATCCGCAAAGAAGAGCCGCGCTCTATATTAATTGAAAAATGTTTTGCACAAATGCGTACTTACTTAGAAAGTACAGGTCTATAGATGGATAGAGATAAAAAGGCGAGTATTAATAAATAGCTCGCCTTTGTTTTTTGTTTTGCGTATGAATTATGATTAAGCGACTTGTGTTTTTTTATCATAAATTCTGACAGGTATTGCTTTATAAGAGGGGGTTCCACTCTCTTTATCAATATAATCTAATGGTACAAGGACATTGGCTTCTGGGTAATAAGTGGCCACTGTGCCAGGAGCAATGCTAAATGAAACAACAGTTATATTATCAAGCTGTAGTTTTCTATTTTCGCTGACCGTTTCAATGGTGACTTTATCACCTTCGTTTAAGCCTCTTGCTATCATATCGACATTATTCATAAACAGTATATCGCGTCTACCAAAGATGCCACGATAGCGATCATCAAGTGCATAAATGGTCGTATTATATTGGTCATGACTACGAATAGTGACTAAACGAAGAACATCATCACCCATGACCATTTTATTCTCTTTCACACCTTTAAATACCGAGAACATGGCTTTACCTGTGGGGGTATCCCAAACTCTCTCAACGGCAGGGAGTGGCATACGGAAACCCCCGGGAACACGAATTCGTTGGTTGTAATTATCAAATCCGGGAATGGTTTTTTCAATCATATCGCGAATAAGATCATAACTTTCCGTAAATCTTAGCCATGGGGTTTTGCTATCTGTCAGTGTTGCAGCAGCCATTTTTGCAACAATGACAGGCTCTGATTTTAATAATGGTGAAGCGGGTGTTAATTTACCAGAAGAGGCATGCACCATTGACATTGAGTCTTCGACCGTGATGGATTGACGACCTAATGCTTGTACATCTAATTCTGTTCTCCCCAAGCAAGGTAATATAAAGGTATTTTTTGCCGTTAATAAATGTGAGCGATTTAATTTAGTGCCGATGTGTACACTTAAATCAAGCTTTCTCATTGCAGCAAATGACTGTTGAGGGTCGGGTAATGCCACGGCAAAATTACCCCCTAAACAAATTAACGCTTTTGCTTTGCCATCAACCATCGCTTGCATTGCGTTAACTGCATCGTGACCATGTTTATAAGGTGGTTTAAAACCAAAAGTTTGTTCTATTTTTTGTAAAAATTCGACAGATGGTTTTTCTGTGATCCCAACAGTTCGGTTACCTTGCACATTAGAGTGCCCACGTAATGGACATATGCCAGCACCCGGCTTACCAATATTCCCTTTCATTAATAACAAATCAGCAATCAGACGCACATTCGCTGTACCTTTGTTATGTTGGGTGATCCCCATACCATAGGTAATAATGGTGGCCGGAGAATTGGCATAAAGGAGTGCGACACTCTCAATATCTGCTTGCGAAAGGCCACTTTCACTTTCAATATCTTGCCAAGAAGTTTGTTTAAGATCTTCAACTACGGCTTCAAAACCTAGTGTATGCTCAGCAATAAAATCGTGGTCGAGAATATCTCCACGCTCATTATCCCACTCAATTAAGGTTTTCATAATGCCTTTTAACGCCGCAGCATCACCACCGGCTTTGACTTGATAATAAGATGAGGCGATATTGGTTGAGCTATAAGTCGCCATCTCAATAACACTTTGAGGGTCGGTAAATCGCTCTAAAGCACGTTCTTTCAATGGATTAAATACAACAATAGGTACACCACGACGAGCTACTTCATGCAGTGTTCCCATCATTCTTGGGTGATTAGTTCCAGGGTTATGTCCAATGGCAATAATGAGTTGAGTGTTATCAAAGTCATCTAAAGAAACTGTGCCTTTACCTATGCCAATCGATTGAGGTAAGCCTACACTAGTCGGTTCATGACACATGTTTGAGCAATCAGGAAAATTATTGGTGCCATATTCTCGCGCAAACAGTTGGAATAGATACGCGGCTTCGTTGGAAGCTCTACCTGAGGTGTAGAATTCAACACTATCAGGTGATGGCATATTTCTTAATAGCTCACCAATACGAGTAAATGCTTGCTCCCAAGTCACAGGACGAAGAGTGTCAGTATCTGCATCATAAGCGAGAGGATGGGTTAAACGACCGTAGCCTTCTAATTCGAAGTCTGACTTTGTCAGCAATTCTGTTACGGTATGTTGTGCTAAAAATTCAGGTGTGACTCTTTTTTTTGTTGCTTCCCATGTGACCGCTTTAGCTCCATTTTCACAAAATTGGAAAGTAGAATGATGCTCTTTGTCTGGCCATGCACAGCCGGGGCAATCAAAACCATCAGGCTGATTAGTATTAAGCAATGTTTTAGGTGCAATAAAAGCATCCATTTGAGTGCGTACCGCGATAGCTGTTGCTTTTAATGCCCCCCATCCTCCTGCGGGTCCATTATAGGGTTTCACTCCAGGAATAGGTGATTTTTTCTTACTCATATAGACATTCCTAAAACGTTAATAATAATATTTAATGATGAATAGTTAGCAGGTGAATATAAAAAGCAATAAGGTTATATAATTTAAAATATATTTCTTACTAGAAATAAAGGATATATTTAGACTTGTTAATACCAATAAATAATAATTTATTGGTATTAAAGTTATATAATCTGCAATTCTTCTGTTACTTAAGAAGTTAAAATAATGTAATTATATTGTCAATGAGTAAAATAGGCTAAATGACGCTTTATAACTTTATTTTATATGATGATAGAGCATATCTATCGTGTGATAAAATCAATTTATTTGACTCTCTGTTATTACTTGGTTAAAAATGTTAATACGCTAATGGACAAGTTTTTTAAACTTGATTTATTGAAAAAATGACGAAATAACAGTTTGTTGGCTACCATGGTATCGTTATGTGATTTATTACGTAATGATTTTTTGTTGTTCTCTTTTTTAGTAATTAAGAGAGGGGGATTTAAATAGTATATCTATATAAACTCACTATCTTCAGTTTTTACTTTCTGAAAATAAAGTGAGGTTAATCAGCATTCATAATAAAAACTAAATAAGATTTTTGTGAGAAAAATATAATTAGGATAATAGAAAATGAATAAATTTATAGAATATAGATTTATATCGAGAGAGGCATTATGTTTGGATTAGATGCTTTTCACCTAGCAAGAATACAATTCGCGTTTACCGTTTCATTTCATATTATATTCCCTGCTATCACCATAGGATTAGCTAGCTTTCTAGCCCTATTAGAAGGCTTATGGTTAAAAACAAAAGAACCAAGTTACCTTTCTTTATATCAGTTTTGGATAAAAATTTTTGCCGTAAACTTTGGCATGGGGGTGGTATCAGGGTTAGTGATGGCATATCAATTCGGGACTAACTGGAGTGGTTTTTCACAATTTGCCGGTAGTATCACAGGGCCGATGCTAACTTATGAAGTCTTGACCGCCTTTTTCTTAGAAGCGGGATTTCTTGGCATTATGTTGTTTGGTTGGAATAAAGTGGGGCGAAAACTTCACTTCTTTGCAACTTGTATGGTAGCGCTTGGCACATTGATTTCTACTTTTTGGATCTTGTCATCCAATAGTTGGATGCAAACACCACAAGGCTATGCTATTGAAAATGGTGTTGTCGTGCCTGTTGATTGGCTACAGGTCGTGTTTAATCCTTCCTTCCCTTACCGTTTATTGCATATGTCTATTGGGGCTTTTTTAGCCAGTGCTTTATTTATCGCCTCTTGTGCCGCATGGTTATTATTAAAAGGACAAAATACAGCACCTGTACGAAAAATGTTTTCTATGGCCTTATGGTTAGTACTAATTATTGCCCCCATACAAGCGTTTGTAGGAGATGCTCATGGATTAAATACACTAGAACATCAACCGGCTAAAATCGCAGCTATAGAAGGGCATTGGGATAATGCAACGAAAGAAGCGACTCCGCTGATTTTATTTGGCATCCCAGATATGGCGGAAGAAAAAACAAAATATGCGATTGAAATTCCTTATTTAGGTAGCCTGATCCTTACCCATAGTTTAGATAAGCAAATTCCGGCATTAAAAAGTTTTGCACCGGAAGATAGACCTAATTCTAGCATTATATTTTGGTCATTTAGAGTCATGGCAGGATTAGGTATGCTGATGATTTGTTTAGGTTTGTTGAGTATTATTTTACGTAAGAAGAAAAGACTCTATCACTCACCCTTTTTCTTACGCTTTGCTTTATTAATGGGGCCTACAGGACTGATTGCGATCCTTGCGGGGTGGTTTACCACAGAAATTGGCCGTCAGCCTTGGGTTGTTTATGGTCTACAACGTACCAAAGATGCCGTTTCTGCTCATGGTGATATTCAAATGAGTTTGAGCTTATTGGCCTTTATTTTGGTTTATTTTTCAGTATTTGGCATCGGGTATTTTTATATGGTGCATCTGATGAAGAAAGGCCCTGTAGTGCTTAAATCCGACCAATTAACACAGGGTGAAAAATAATGAATATTGATTTTTCGATGATTTGGTTTGCGATCATTATTTTTGCCACACTTATGTATATTATTGCAGATGGATTTGATCTGGGGATTGGCATTATTTTGCCTTTTACCCGAGATAAAATACAAAGAGATACCATGATTAATAGTGTGGCACCAGTTTGGGACGGCAATGAAACATGGTTAGTATTAGGAGGGGCTGCGCTCTATGGTGCTTTTCCTCTTGCCTATGCAGTTATTATTGATGCGTTAACAATACCACTGACATTGATGCTTATTGGGCTTATTTTCCGTGGTGTGGCATTTGAATTTCGCGTTAACGCACTTCCTAAACATCGCCTATTTTGGGATTCAGCTTTTATTGGTGGCTCTTTTCTTGCTACCTTTTGCCAAGGGATCACAGTAGGTGCAGTTATTAATGGTTTTAATGTGACAGAGCGCCATTTCAGTGGCTCGGCATTGGATTGGTTAACACCATTCCCTATTTTCTGTGGTTTTGCTTTGTTAGTCACTTATGCATTGTTAGGCAGTTCATGGTTGATTATGAAAACAGAGCATCAACTGCATCGTAAAATGTGCACTATAACGGTGTATCTGGCTATTACATTGCTGGTGGTGATTGCAATAGTAAGCTTATGGACACCACTCACACATGCAGATATTGCACAACGCTGGTTTAGTTTACCTAATTTATATTTTTTATTACCTGTTCCGTTGCTCGTATTGGCTTGTGCTTGGGGCATTGTTCGTAGTGCCTATAATTATGGTCATTATCAGCCTTTTCTATTATCACTTTTATTGGTACTTATTGGTTTTGCAGGATTAGGGATCAGTATCTTTCCTTATATTATTCCACCTTCTATTTCGATTTGGCAGGCGGCAGCACCTGTTTTAAGTCAGCAATTTATGTTAGTTGGAGCGGTTATAATTATTCCTGTGATATTAGCCTATACCAGTTGGAGTTATTATGTATTTCGTGGAAAGGTAAATGCCAATGAAAGTTATCATTAGTCATTTTTTAACAATAAAACCAACGAAAAATAAAGCTCGTTGGTATCAACAAATCGGATGGATGATAATTATTTGGTCTTTAAGTGTATTAAGTCTTGCAATTATCGCCTCATTATTTAAATTATTAATGTACAGCGCAGGAATGAGAACGCATTAATAACATAAAAGATGTATTATTAATAAAAAAGGCAGTGTTATTAATTAACACTGCCTTTTTTATTTGTTTTTATTTTATTAATTACAATAAATTATAATATTGGTCAGGTTTAACTCTGATGGGGAGTGGAGTGATATCTTGCATCTCTAATAAATTCCTTTCTATGGTGTTACATATTGCATTTAATGGTAAGTCATTGGCAGAAACACCGAATGGATCTTCTAACTCTTCAGCTAATGAGTCCCAAGATAAAAAAGTATAAGAGATAAATACGGAAACAAATGGCGTCATATAGTGGAGATCGGCAACCAATGCAAAAGGTAGCAGAGCACAGAATAGATATACCGTACGTTGCAATATGAGCGTATAGGCAAAAGGTACAGGAGTATTTGAAATACGTTCACAGCCACCCAATACATCAGATAAGTTATTAATATCTTTATTAATTGATTGAAAGATAACATCACTTATTACTTTGTTATCTCGCAACTCGCCAATTTTTAGGCCAATATGTAATAAAATCCGATTAGTGGGGTAAGGGCTATTCATTATCTCATCAAATAAAGGTCGGGGTAAGAGGCGATAGAGATCGACCATTGGGTTTGTTTTTCTTAGCTCATGTTTTAGACTCCAACTAAAAGCAATAAGTAGATTAGAAAAGTCACGATTAAATTGTTTATCTTCCGGTAATAAGGCTTTTATATTTCTTAATATGTTGCGATGGGTAATTAACATATTTCCCCATAATGTCCTTGCCTCCACAAGTCGACTATAACTTGCATTATTTCTAAAACCAAGAAATATTGCGATAGCAATACCTAATAAACTAAATGGGGCAACAGTTAAATGAATACCTAATAATTCATACCATTGATAAACCAAAATAGCGATAATAGACATTGCAATATTAAGACATAAACGAAAGATTATTTTTGATAGCACTGAACCGTGCCAATCAAATAACCGAAAAAACCAGTGTTGATTAGGACGTATGACCATAATAGTAGTGATATAAAAAGAAAGTTTGTTAAGTTATTATCGCAATAAAATAAATAATAATCTAATTAATTCTATTGAAAGATTAAGATTGTTATATCAACAATATAGTTGATATAGCCCAGTCCGAAAGTTCAGACTTTCATAATACACTTAATTTCTTTCCTCATCTTCAGAAAGGGAATAATTCAAATGCTGAACCAATGGGGTATTTTCAAAAAAAACTTAAGATTTTTAAGTTTGTTTTTGTCCATCACTTCAAACCCTTATAATTCCATTCTCTTTTCTTATGTATTCAATACAAATATTCAAAAGACCTTCAGTGACATAACTCAGAAATGCAAGCTCTTCATCTAGCCACTGGCGTAACTGTTCTTCGGTAACAGAATAAACCTCATTATCAAAAATTTGAGATCCTTCGTTTTCTTCATTAACATAGCACCCGATCACTTCATCAAATAAAACCGTGCCTTTAAACTCGTTATATAAATCCATATCTGTACACATCCGCTCCAGTGGGAGTAATTCCTGCGACCCAAAATAGTCATCCAATTCTTCATTGGTATAAATAGCGGATTTGAGAATATGTTTCCATACATGTTCTGGACAGTATTTTTTTGTATTAATTAAACTAAATCGTTCTAGCCCGCTTTCTTCGATGGGTTCTGGATAGATAGTAATGAAAGCGGAGTATGTAAAAGTAAATTTTTTGCGTAATAGCTCCATTAATAACGGATTTACTTTTTCATATTTTTCATAATCAGTGTGTAGGGATTCAAGCATTGTTCTTAAGGTTATGAGACATTGGCATTCTTCAAAAAGAGTTTTGCTTATTGTTGCAGCATAAACAGCTTGCTTTGCTTCTTTTTCATAATCTTCAATATTGTTATACTCTTTGAAGGTTTTAAAATTCTTTTCAGTTATTGTATTTTTTCTTGCCAACCATAAAACTCTAATCCTGCAAATAACCATCAAAACAATTAGAAATAACAAAAAACCAAGAAAAAAATACATACCGACCCTTATAAAATAATAATTACAATTTTTTATAATAATATAATACTTACCTTAAATTAATTATATTTTTTATGTAGTTAAAAAAACAAAAATCTGGTTTTTATATTGGAACGATTTACCTACATCTCCATCAAATTTCGTCAGTAGTAAGGAGGGGGATCTGTATATGCTGAGCACAGTTTGTCACAAATACACCAAACTACATGGTCGGTTTTGTGATGCGCTTCCGCGTGCTGGCGAACTGTCCGTTAAGCTGGTGGCTATAGAGATTTTTGAAACTGAAATGAATTACAAATATATTGGGGAAAATTAGCATGACATACTTTGAGAAAATAAAAGTTGTCGTAACATGTCATGAAAAAAATTAGGGCAGTAAAAAAATCTCAGGGGACAAAAAGGGGGCAATAACCCTTAGATACAAAAAAGCCACTTACTAAGAAGTGGCTTAATATGCTGATTTAACAGCTAAAATTTGGTGGCCCCTACTGGACTTGAACCAGTGACCAATCGATTATGAGTCGACTGCTCTAACCAACTGAGCTAAGGGGCCTTAATGGTGTGAGATTATACGTGCCATTTGAGGCGAGGTCTAGCCTTTGTGTGACTGTATGCGCAATTTGTGTTCAATATAGAGCAGAAAAAATAAATTAAATAATAATCTTTTATTTCAATGAGATAGTCTAAAAAGAAAGACTTGATGAGTAAAAAATCGACAAGGGTAAAAATAAAAGGGTGATTTTTTGTAAATAGAGGTAGAAAAAATCAGCAGATTTTTAGCGAAAACGATAGCGGTTACTTAAGATAGACCAAAAGAGAATAGGGATGATAAAAGCAAATTATCAGCGCTGAAAACAGATATGGTTTAGACCAGATAATAAAAAACGCCTGTGAGTCACAGGCGTTTGTATTACTACCAAAATCAAAGAGATTGATTATTCATCAAGGAAGCTACGTAGCACTTCAGAACGGCTTGGGTGGCGTAATTTACGCAACGCTTTTGCTTCAATCTGACGGATACGTTCACGGGTAACATCAAATTGTTTACCCACTTCTTCCAATGTATGGTCGGTATTCATATCGATACCAAAGCGCATACGCAGGACTTTAGCTTCACGCAGTGTTAAACCACCTAATACTTCGTGTGTCGCTGAACGTAAGCTTTCTGATGTTGCTGAATCCAGAGGTAATTCGAGGGTAGTATCCTCGATAAAATCACCTAAATGTGAATCTTCATCGTCACCAATTGGGGTTTCCATGGAGATAGGCTCTTTAGCGATTTTTAGTACCTTACGGATTTTATCTTCAGGCATCAGCATACGTTCTGCAAGCTCTTCTGGTGAAGGCTCACGTCCCATCTCTTGCAACATTTGGCGCGAGATACGGTTTAGCTTATTAATCGTTTCAATCATATGTACCGGAATACGAATGGTACGTGCCTGATCGGCGATTGAACGAGTAATAGCCTGACGGATCCACCATGTTGCATAAGTTGAGAACTTATAACCACGACGATATTCAAATTTATCAACCGCTTTCATTAGACCAATATTCCCTTCCTGGATCAGGTCAAGGAACTGTAAGCCACGGTTGGTATATTTTTTCGCGATAGAGATAACTAAACGTAAGTTCGCTTCGACCATCTCTTTTTTCGCACGGCGTGCTTTTGCTTCACCGATAGACATACGACGGTTAATATCTTTAACCTGTTCGATTGTCAGTCCTGTTTCAACTTCAATTTGTTGTAACTTTTGTAAGCTACGTTGTACTTCTTCTTCAATACCTGCCAGTTTTTCAGACCAAGGTTTATTCATCGCACGAGCGGCAGTAAACCATGTGTCGTTAGTTTCATTTCCTGTAAACAGAGTAATGAAGTTTTTCTTAGGCATTTTGACCTGATCAACACAAAGACGCATGATGTGACGCTCTTGAGCACGGACTCTGTCCATCATTTCACGCATGTTGTTAACCAGATAATCAAACTGTTTTGGCACTAAGCGGAACTGTTTGAAAATTTCTGATAACTGTAAAATTTCCAGTTCGGTATCTTTATGATTACGACCTTTGGCCTTAATAGATTGACGCGTTTTTTCGTACTGTTCACGAAGCTCGGTGAATTTTTGGCGAGCAAGTTCAGGATCGATGCTGTTATCATCATCGCTATCGCTGTCTGTGTCGCTATCTTCATCTTCGTCTTCATCTTCGTCATCGGCGCTGTTGTCGATTTCATCGTCGTCTTTGCCTAAATTGACATCATCACTTTCTGCCACTTCTTCGGCATTAGGGTCAATAAAGGCAGTAATTAAATCAGAAAGACGCGCTTCACCGGCTTCAACACGATCATATTGTTCAAGAAGATAAGTGATTGCTTCAGGATATTCAGCAACTGAGCATTGAACTTGGTTAATACCATCTTCAATACGTTTTGCGATATCAATTTCACCTTCCCGGGTGAGCAGTTCAACGGTTCCCATTTCGCGCATATACATACGCACAGGATCGGTTGTACGGCCAATTTCAGATTCTACACTAGAAAGTACCTGAGCAGCGGCTTCGACAGCATCATCATCAGTGTCATTTGAATTTTCTGCCAACATCAGATCATCGGCATCAGGTGCTTCTTCCATGACCTGAATGCCCATGTCGTTAATCATCTGGATGATGTCTTCGATTTGATCTGAATCGACGATATCTTCCGGCAGATGGTCATTGACCTCAGCATAGGTCAGGTAGCCTTGCTCCTTACCTTTCGTAACAAGTAGCTTCAGCTGTGACTGCGGGTTTTGCTCCATAAGACGGTATCCACACTTCAAAGTAATTTGGGTTGGTGTCGGTCGGCGATAAACGGTTCAGCCAACAATAACTACGGAGGGGCATTTTCATTGTCGATTGCTACGATCCCCTCAGCGTAGCAAATGTAGGTTATTTTTTATACCTACCGATAGCGGCAATTAAGCCGTGTTTTTAATCTTAATTTAGGTTTTACTTTTTAACGCGAGCCTGTATTATCAATTGGACTTCTTCGCGTTCATTTTGTGTTAGACCTTCAGTTCTCTCTTTGGCAATGAGGGCGTTTAAACGTTCATCCATTGCGGTTAAAAAGAGATGATCTAACGTATCTGTAAATGTTTTTTCAGCTATCTCATCTATATCTATATCGTTCCACATCGCCAGTTTTTCAAGTTGTTTACCGAATTTATTCTCTCGATAGAGTTCGATAATCTGACCTGTATTCAAGCCTGGCTGCGCTTGGCAAAGAGAAACTAATTCAATAAAAAGCGATAAACCCGCTATTTTTTCTGTATTTAGCCCCTCAAGCGGTGGCACTAATTGGCAAAACTCGGGATTTTGTATCAACAAGGCAATTAAAATACGCATTGGTGTAGTACGTAGTTTTGTCGGTTGATACGATGTTTCGTGATGTAGCGAGTTTCTACCAAATAAACGATCCATCTGCTCAATATCGGGATTTCCCGTTAAATTTCCAAGCTCTCTTAATAAATATAGACGTAAAGTCTCACTTGGGATCTGATCAATTAATGGGCGCGCTAAACTATAGAGTTTGCCATTGCCTTCTTGGGTGCTCAAATCCACTTGTGGAACCAGCGAATCAAATAAAAACTCAGATAAAGAGTGTGCTTGTTCCATTCGTTTTTCAAATGCCTCTTTCCCTTCGCGGCGAACCAGTGAATCAGGATCATCGCCTTCAGGTAAAAACATAAAACGTAAAGAACGGCCATCGTTTAAAAAAGGCAGTGCAGTTTCTAATGCTCGCCATGCGGCATCTCGTCCTGCTCTATCACCATCATAGCAGCAAATAACGTTATCCGTAGTTCTAAACAGCAACTGGATATGCTCTGCGGTTGTTGATGTACCCAACGAGGCGACAGCATAATCAATACCAAACTGCGCTAATGCCACAACATCCATATAACCTTCAACCACTAATAACTTAGCTGGGTTAGGGTGAGTGTGTTGTGCTTCATAAAGCCCGTAAAGTTGGCGGCCTTTATGGAAAATCTCTGTTTCTGGGGAGTTTAAGTATTTGGGTAAATCATCACCTAATACACGTCCACCAAATGCAATAACACGACCTCGTCTGTCTCTAATCGGAAACATAACGCGCTGACGAAAACGGTCATAAGTGCGACCTTTATCGTTTGTTATTACCATTCCTGCTTCAAGTAACAGGGCTTGATTATCGGGATTTTGCCCAAAACGTTTTAGGATATTGTCCCAACCCGTAGGTACAAAGCCGATAGAAAAGCGGGTAATAACCTCTTCACTTAGCCCGCGATGCGCAAGATAATTTCTTGCTTCCTGAGCGTCAGGGGTATTGAGGGTGCTTTTGTAATACTGATTCAATTTCTCCATCACTTGATAGAGATTTTGTCTTATATGTCGCTCAATCGGGCTACTGCCAGTTCCTGATTCATAAGGAACTTCTAACCCATGCATTGCTGCTAACTCTTCAATGGTTTCGACAAAATCAAGTCTGTCGTAGTTCATCAAAAAATCAATAGCATTGCCATGCGCACCGCAACCAAAACAGTGATAAAACTGTTTGTCGCTATTTACTGTAAAAGAGGGCGTTTTTTCATTATGAAACGGACAACACGCTGAATGATTTTTGCCTTGTTTTTTAAGCGGCACACGAGCGTCGATAAGATCGATGATATCGGTTCGTGCTAATAAATCATTGATAAATGAACGTGGAATTCGTCCAGCCATAAGCCCTTTTACGCCTGTTGTTGAACGAGAATAAGCCGCGCTCTCATAAGAAAGCACGGCCTTTTAACTGCGACTACAGTGTCTGCATAAATTGCGGTATCAGCCGCAAAATATTAGTACAGACGAGTACGACGTGCGTTTTCGCGAGCTAATTTTTTAGCGTGACGTTTTACTGCTGATGCTTTAGCGCGTTTACGCTCAGTCGTTGGTTTTTCATAAAATTCACGACGACGAACTTCTGCTAATACGCCTGCTTTTTCGCAAGAGCGTTTGAAACGACGAAGAGCAACGTCAAATGGCTCGTTTTCACGTACTTTGATTACCGGCATGTGCCTCTCACCTCAATAGAAATCGGTTTGTGCTGGCATGATTTTAGCCAGCCGACATTTAAAATGGTGCGGAATTTTACTTCAAAGCAGGGCACTTTGTAAAGAGATGCACAAAATTGAAACGCAAACTCTCACTTTTGTGTCTTAATTTATTCAAAACACAACGTGATAGTTGCTAACCACACATTTAAATCATGTAAAATAGGTGGATAATTATAGACCAGAAAAAGAAATTTGTCACATACTGGTATGTAAAAGTTGTGGCGAAAGCGTATTAAATTAGTGAAATAATGCTACAATCGATCCATTACGCCATTGCGCGAGGAAGAATTTGGAAGCGTCATGCGAGTTTTAGGTATTGAAACATCTTGCGATGAAACCGGTATCGCAATTTACGATGATAAAGCCGGTCTGTTAGCGAATCAACTCTATAGCCAAATAAAACTGCACGCCGACTATGGTGGTGTTGTTCCCGAGCTTGCTTCACGAGATCATATCCGCAAAACAGTGCCACTGATCCAAGCCGCCCTTAAAGAAGCAAATTTAACTGCAAAAGATATTGATGCGGTCGCTTATACTGCAGGACCAGGGCTGGTAGGGGCATTGCTGGTGGGGGCGACTATTGGTCGTTCTCTGGCGTTTGCATGGGATGTGCCTGCTATTCCAGTTCACCATATGGAAGGGCATTTATTAGCGCCGATGCTTGAAGAGAAAACGCCAGATTTTCCTTTCGTGGCGTTACTTGTCTCGGGGGGGCATACACAATTAATTAGTGTAACAGGGATTGGGGAATATACCCTGTTAGGTGAGTCTATTGATGATGCTGCCGGTGAAGCATTTGATAAAACAGCCAAGCTATTGGGGCTTGATTATCCCGGCGGCCCTGTTTTATCAAAAATGGCACAACAAGGTGTAGAAGGACGTTTTGTTTTTCCTCGCCCTATGACAGACAGACCCGGACTCGACTTTAGTTTCTCTGGTTTAAAAACCTTTGCCGCTAATACTATTCGTCAAAACGATGATTCAGAGCAAACTCGAGCAGATATTGCGCGTGCTTTTGAAGATGCCGTAGTAGATACTCTGGCAATAAAATGTCGTCGAGCATTAGAGCAAACAGGCTTTAAACGCTTAGTGATGGCGGGGGGTGTAAGTGCTAACCGTACTTTACGCGCCAAAATGGCAATGATAATGGAACAACTCGGAGGGGAAGTGTTTTATGCTCGCCCTGAGTTATGTACCGATAATGGTGCCATGATTGCTTTGGCGGGGATGATCCGTTTTAAAGGTGGTACCGAGGGGCCTTTAGGGGTGACAGTGAGACCGCGTTGGCCTTTAGCTGAATTACCTGCTTTAGCGGATAAATAATTAGCCATTGGCGGTGTTGGTAATGATAAGTGCTTGGCTTAAGTACTAAGCACTTATATTTGGTTACAATTAAAGTGAATTATGCCAATGCCGTCCAACCAAGAACGCTAACTCTAATGACTGTGTCCGGTTAAGACGAGGATCACATAAAGTTTGATAACCATGACTTAGGTCAGTGTATCGAATTTGTTGTAATCCTCCAGTACATTCAGTGACTTCTTGTCCGGTCATTTCTAAATGTATCCCCCCAGCCTGTATGCCCATCTCATGTAAAATATGAATAAAAGCACGAGTTTCTTCGGCAATATCATTGAAATGTCGGGTTTTCATACTGTCATTTGCTGATTGTGTATTGCCATGCATTGGATCTATTTGCCAAATAACCGCTCGTTGATGTTCTTTTACCGTTCTTACTAATTCCGGAAGATATGCATGAATAGCATCTTTACCCACGCGAATGATTAAGATAATTTTTCCAACTTCATTGCTCGGGTTAAGAGTATCTATTAGCTTAATCAGTTTTTCTCCAGACATTCTGGTGCTGCATTTTATACCGATAGGGTTTTCAATACCTCGTAGGTACTCGATATGGGCATGATCAATATCGGTTGTTCGTTCTCCTACCCAAACCATATGTGCTGAACAGTTATACCATTTGTTGTCAATGGAATCTTGACGAGTCATCGATTCCTCATAATGCAGTAACAAAGCTTCATGACTAACATAATAGGAAGAGGTATCGGGCTGTTTATTAATAATATGGTGTTGTGAATGATAGAGTTGTTCTAGCAAATGGAAATAATGCTCAGGCTCTGTAGAGCCAGGATGAGCGTTAATATCCAAGGCCCATTGTTGCTTGGTATATTGTGTATAATTCATCGCACGTAACAGATTTAAGGTCGCTGCTGAGTGATGATAGGCAGTTATCATTCTAATCGGATCTGGCTCTCTACTTTTAACTGAAAAATCAAGACCATTAATAATTTCTCCTCGATAGCTGGGTAAAGTTAAGCCATTTTGTGTTTCAAATGCTTGGCTACGAGGTTTAGCGTATTGTCCAGCCATACGACCTAATTTAATCACCGGCAATCCCGTTGATTGTTCAATTAATGCGGACATTTGCGATAAAGTGAATGTTAAATCACGGATAATAGTGGCTTGGCAATCATCAAAAGATTCTGCACAGTCTCCTCCTTGCAGAAGAAAAGCTTCACCATTTGCAACAAGTTTTAATAAATTTTTAAATGCTCTGATTTCGGAAGCTAAAATTAGCGGGGGATAATGCTTAAGCTTTTCTTTGCAATAATTTAAGGCATGTATATCTGGGTATTCAGGGAGTTGCTTGGCGGGTAAAGATTTCCATAATGATGGGTGCCAAGAGATGGAAAATATATTCTGTAATGATAGGGTGTTTTCTATTGGTAAATATTGATGATTTTGTTCTGTTAAAACATCAATATTATAGGTACTAAACATAGAAAGTGCTCCTGCGATTATAGTAAGAATAGAAAAAGCGAGGTGATCCTCGCTTTTTGTTATCCTTGGGGTTGAGATGTTTCTAAATAGGTTTTAATAACGCCATTTTGCCTTGCAACATAGTCTTCTCTAACGGGGGTATAGACATCAATAACCTCAGAAGGCTCTAAAGCAATTGCGTGATGAACGGCCCATGAGGGAATAATAAAAGAGTCGCCAGCATGTAAATAAACAATGCGGTTATTTACCGTCAGTTTCAAAGAGCCTTTTAGTATGGATGTGGCAGTTTCATGTTCATGTTTATGTTCAGGAATAATGGCATTAGTTTTAAATGTCCAAAATGCCATTGTAAAATTAGAGCCATGAATAAATTTAGCTTGAATTTTACTTTCTTCACCTTCGTTTCTATTTAGATCCATATCATAAGAGATCATTTCACTAGATAAATATAAGCTCATAGTTTTTTCCTTTTTATTAACCAAGTGACTAGATAATTAACGTTTTGACTGTTGTGATGTAATTAATTACTTAATTTAATTTTGAATGAATAGAAAATCCCATAGGGACAGGGCCAAAATCATATAAAATATTTAAATGATATTTTTTAGCTGCACTAAGTGTGGTAATACAGCCATCTACTCGCCCTAAACCACATTGAAGTGCTGCTTCACTATTTGAATTAAAAAGAACTCTTTCAATATTATCGAGTTCTGTTATTTTTCTAAATAGATCTTGTGGTGCGGGATGAGAACCTAACTTTTTTATCTCCTTAATATTATTAAATCGGCTAGCAAATAGCATGTTATGGGTATCCATAACAAAACAATCTGTTAATTTGATAAAAGAGAGATTATTAAAAACAATATTGTGTAAAAAAGGATAAACAATACAACCTAATAGAATACTATTTTGGCTTACCTCCATTTCTTTTACTGCGGTTTCTAATGTAGGGTGAAGAATAATATTTCCTTGTTGATTATTTTTATTTAGCCAATAATAAGCGGCTTTCTCACAGTTTGTTCCTGCAGGACCCAATGTATGAATATTTATCATGGTCAGTCACCTTTATTTATTATATACGTCCCGTTATATTGATAAGTTCTGGTAAACGTTGTCCATGTTTGATTTTTTCTAGCATGTTATTTTCAATGCTATCTATCTTAATCGCTTCTTCTAGAACATTATCGACGAGTGAAAAAGGGATAATCACGGTGCCATTAGGGTCGGATATCACTAAATCACCACTACAGATTGTGGCATGCTCAATGGTGCATTGAGTGCCAGTCTCACTGACAAAATAAGCGCCTTGTGTATCTGTAGGAGTAAGATTGGTGGCAATGACTGGAATGGTTAGATTGGTGAGATCTTTCTTGTCTCGTACCGCTCCCCCTAAAATAACTCCTTCAAAGCCTAATTTTTCAAAATAAGTACAACTCATGCCACCTGCAAGTGCTGCTTCTGTTATTAGTTCATGTCCTCCGGCTATATAGAATAATCCTTTTGCATCTGTTATTTCAGGGACTAAAAAAGAACTAACTTGTTCCCACGTAGAAGGTTGTTTATTTAAAATAGATTTTTGTTTTCTAATTAATTTCCATTGCACAGTATAAGCTTGTCCAACAGAATAAAAGTTTTCTAGGTTAATACTTTTTAATTGACTATTTAATACAATGGTTTTTCCTAAACTATCGAGAATATCGACTAATGTAGGAGTACTAAGTTGCATTCTTTTTATTAATGCAATTTTATTGGCAGATATTTTTTGTAGCATGGTGAACTCCAATGTTTCACAGAGTTAAATGATTATTTTTTTATGGTTATTAATTAATAGATGTAAGTTGGTTTTTTTTCAAGCGATTTATTTCGTTAATTTTGATTTTTTATATAAGTTTATCTTATTTAAGATTTTTATTTTTAATGTTTTTTTGTAATAAATAAAACCAATATTGATATATTTAATCTAAATATAGAAGGGTATTATTAATAATGTTGTTTATTATTTTTATTTTTCGAATATAAAAAGGGTGTTTTTTTTATGTGTGATTATTTTTAATTTATTTATATTTTATAATAGAATTTAATTATTAAATAAAAAAGGTCACTTAGTTAATAAATGACCTTTTTTTAATAAGGATAAGCGTTAATCTTCTTTTTCTTGCTCTTTGGCTTCTTGGATTATCTCTTTATCTGTTTTCTCTGTCTTTTTTTTCAGCTTATGCCAAATGCGACTCTCTTGTCCTCGCCATAAACGTTGAATATTGTCATGATGACGGTAAAGTACTAAGCATGATAATAGTGCAACGGGATAAGTGAATTCGGGTTTAAACCACCAGACATAAAATGGGGCAAGCAATGCACTGATAATAGCACCCAGTGAGGAATAGCCACTGAGTAAAACAGTTAGTAGCCATGTTCCCGCAATCAGTCCGCTAAGATCCCAACCAATAGCAGCGATAGAGCCAAATGCAGTAGCAACCCCTTTTCCGCCTTTAAAGTGGAAAAAAACAGGGTAAATATGGCCTAGACAAGCCGCTATTGCGACAATACCGAGATAAAAGGGAGGCACATTTAGGTAATAGGCGAGCCAAACGGGGATCATCCCTTTTAGGACGTCACAGATAAGCACAGATGCCGCTGCAAGTTTACCACCAATACGTAGCACATTGGTGGCGCCAGGATTACCAGAGCCAAATTTTCTTGGATCAGGGAGTCTTGCCAGTCGGCAAATCAAAATCGCGCTGGAGATTGAGCCGCACAAATAGGCGAAGATGATCATTCCAAGTGCGTTAGCACTCATTTGTATTCTCCAATGTTGATGAACGTTCGTTAGACATGTATGGATAATACGCATATTTCATCGGAAGTGGTATCCGATGAGCAGAAAAAATAAGAGATGACGTGATGGATATCGTATTTATTGAACAATTATCAGTAATAACCACAATCGGTGTTTATGATTGGGAAAAAACCATTAAGCAAAAGTTAGTGTTCGATATCGAAATGGAGTGGGATAATAAACGCGCATCCCAAACCGATGATGTTGCTCACTGTTTAGATTATGCCAGTGTCAGTCACGCCATAATAGAGTATGTGGAAAAGCGACGTTTTGAATTAGTCGAGCGTGTTGCTGAAGAAGTGGCACAGCTACTGATAACTCAGTTTTCTGTACCACGAGTCAAAATAAAATTAGCTAAACCAGGGGCGATAGCACAAGCCGCCAACGTCGGGGTGATTATTGAGCGTTACGCTTAATATTTGCCACACACAATAGTTAAAGTCGCGATTTCCATTCTATTATCGCGACTTCTCTTTGTTTAGTTAATGCTTCTCGTATGGCACTGCCTTTTAAACCACGACTGACAATTGATTTAACATCAACTTGATTGGCAATCTTAAAGGCTTGACGAAAAAATACTCCTTGGGGATAAGGCAAATTTTCTGATCCTTGGCGTCCCCTTGCATCGGCCTCGCTAATTATAGCGAGTTGATCGATGCGTTCTGGTTTGCGCCAAGCATCAATCGCATCGAAAAGTCGAATTATTTTTGAGGGGCGCATTCTTTCTATGCGGTGGAGATGATCGTGATATTTGGCTGCCAGTTTGGCGAGATCACGTATCTGGTTAGGAATACGATAACGTTGGCACAGAGCCTCAACTAAAGGAACACCCGTAGGGCCATGTCCGTGATGGTGAGGCCAATTTTCTACCGGGGTAACACCTTTACCAAGATCATGACAAAGCGCGCTAAAACGTACCGCGATATCGTCAGTCAACCGGCTGACCATAGCTAATACCATCATGGTATGGATACCCGTATCAATCTCAGGATGCCACTTTTTAGGGGCAGGAACGCCAAAGAGCGCATTAATTTCAGGGAAAAGTATTTTTAGAGCGCCACATTGATGTAAGATCTCAAAATAGACTTGTGGGGCTTGGCTGTGAAGTGCTTTTTCCGTTTCTTTCCACACTCGTTCAGCCGTGAGGGCATTTAATTCACCGCTGTTTGTCATCTCTTGCATCAATGACATCGTCTCCGGCGCTATTGTAAAACCTAAAGGGGCAAAACGAGCCGCAAAACGAGCGACACGTAGTACCCTTAATGGATCTTCACTAAATGCATCAGAAACATGGCGCAGTAATTTGGCATGAATATCATCAATACCATGATAGGGATCGATATATTCACCTTTAGCAGAGTAAGCAATGGCGTTAATGGTTAAATCACGCCGTTGCAAATCATCTTCTAAGGTCACATCAGGGGCTGCATAGCAGGTAAATCCCGTGTAACCTGAGCCTGATTTTCGTTCGGTACGCGCTAAAGCGTACTCCTCGTGAGTATCAGGGTGAAGAAAAACCGGAAAATCTTTACCCACTTGTTGGTAGCCTTGTTGTAATAGTGTCTCTGGCGTTGCGCCAACCACTACCCAATCTCTGTCTTTTACCGGTAAATTTAATAGTTGGTCGCGCACAGCACCACCAACAAGGTAGATTTTCACGGGATCTTGATCCTTAATTGCCTGTGATTAATTCATCCAACGGTCATTACGCTTACGGCGACGAGGAATAATATGTGGCAATATTAAACCCAAAATAAGACCAGCACCGGCAACACCACCACCATACATAAACCACTGTAGGATGATATCACGCTGCCTATCATCTAATTGTTGATTAGCAAAATCGAGTTTTTTCTCAGCAACCGCTAATTTTGTTCTCATCTGCTCATTTTCTTTTTTCAAACCATTGATAATTTCATCGCTGTTTGACACTTTATTTTGCATGTCAATTGTGCGCTGGTTCCAGCTTTGGTCGATATTCGCTAATTTATCGCGTAGGGTTTGGATCTCTTTTTCCATAGCCGGAATGCGAGTGCGCATACTCGGTTGTGTACTTAATTGATTTTCTGGTAACCAAACTGTCCGATCTTTATCGTCTTTGATTTGCACATAACCTGTAGCGGCATTACGAGAAAGTACCGTAACTGTTGCCCCTGAACTTAATGAGCCAACAATACGGTATTGATTACCAGGGCCACTGTGAACATAGGTGGATAATTCATCGGAAACATAACGAGTTTCTGCGTGTGAGCTCAGAGAAACGCCTAAGCCAAGTAAGGAAAGAAAAAGTAAAGGTAATTTTCGCATTATGTTTTCAACTTTTTTATCTATACAAGAGAATATTTTTACTGATACTAAAGAGTAAAGTTTGCGTAAGCAAATAGTAAACCAGAATGAGAACAGTCTTAACTGATAGAATATAGGGGTAATCTGCCTTTTATTCATTATTGTGAATAGACTACCATTTGCGAAATAACAATGCGTTAAATATTTTACTAATCGATTGATTTACTTAAGGGAAATAGAATGAGCCAATTAGAAACCGAACTCAAACTTAGTGCGATACCTGCCGCTATTCCTCAGATTATTCAGCGCATTCTGACTTTGCCATACCAGCATACACCACCGCATAAATTGACTAATCTTTACTTTGAAACCTCCGATAATCAGATGCGTAATTGGGACATGGGGCTACGTATCCGTGGCATTGACTCTCATTATGAAATGACAATTAAAACAGCGGGTAAAGTAGTTGCGGGGTTACATCAACGCCCAGAATATAATGTGACATTAAATGAGCCAACCCTCGATTTAACCCGTTTTCCCGCAGAAATTTGGCCGGATAAGACCGATTTAACGGCATTACAAGCACAATTAAAGGTTCTTTTTCATACCGATTTTCATCGTGAAATTTGGCTGGTGGATTATTTAGAGAGTCAAATTGAAGTGGTGCTAGATAAAGGCACTATTCGTACAGCGCAATATGAATTACCTATTGAAGAGTTTGAACTGGAGCTAAAAAAAGGCCAAGTGGCGGATGTGATTGCTTTGGCGACTTTTTTAGGTGAACAAGGGGGATTACGACTTGCTTCACGCAGTAAAGCTGCCCGTGGTTATTATCTTGCTAAAGATAAGCCCGCATTATCGTTAAGTGTGGTCAATCTTGCACCTAATGACACAATAGCGGAACAACTGACTAAGTGGTTAGCGGCTATTCAAGCGTTAGAAGAAGCTATTTTTGCTAATCCGACGCCACCAACACTCACTATGCCCGCTATGTTAGCACTGTTTTCTGATTGGTGTAAAAAGCAGCCTCAGTTACCTGAATCAATGCAGCAAGCACTCGATAATCTTTCGTTGTTATCCTTTACCCGCGCAACGGATTATTATCATGTGTTATGGCTGAATTTTAAATTATCTGCAATGGCGTGGTTGCTGGCTATCGCTTAATTTTCTGACAATTGAGAGTTTATTATGTCTGCTAACAGTGTGTTTCAACAATTATGGGATAAAGCACAATGCACGTTTTCTACAAAGCTCAACGAGCTTGCCCCTTTTAGTGAGCGAGAGCAGCAATTTTTTGCCTTTAGCCCTTTTGCAACCGAGCATTTACGTGTCAATCCTCACTGGTTAACGGAAATCAGACAAACACCACCTGTTAGTGATGAGTGGCAAAATTACTCATCTCAATTAAAGCAACAACTCACTCATGTTGATAATGAAGATGACTTGATGGCCATTTTACGACAGTTCCGTCATCAACAATTAGTGCGTATTGCCTGGTCACAATTTTTCCAACTCTGTGATACACCCTGTACGCTCAAGCAATTGAGTGTACTCGCGGAAACCTTGATTAGTGTCGCCAAAGATAAGCTATATCAGCAATGTTGCCAACAGTGGGGAACGCCTTGTGATAGAGAGGGAAAACCTCAGCCATTACTTATTTTGGGAATGGGCAAGTTAGGTGGACTTGAACTGAATTTCTCTTCTGATATCGATCTTATTTTTGCCTATCCTGAAAATGGTGTGACTCAAGGTGGGCGACGTGAATTAGATAATGCTCAGTTTTTTACCCGATTAGGGCAAAAACTGATTAAAGTGTTAGATCAACATACAATGGATGGTTTTGTTTATCGTGTAGATATGCGTTTACGTCCTTTTGGCGAAAGTGGCCCTTTAGTGATGAGCTTTGCCGCGCTTGAAGATTATTATCAAGAGCAAGGACGTGATTGGGAGCGCTATGCAATGGTAAAAGCGCGTGTTTTGGGGGCAGAAAAAAAAGAGTATTGCCAAATCTTACGCCAAATGTTGCGCCCTTTCGTTTATCGTCGCTATATCGATTTTAGTGTGATCCAATCTCTTCGTAATATGAAATCGATGATAAGTCGTGAAGTACGTCGTCGAGGGATGATTGATAATATAAAGCTTGGGGCGGGGGGGATACGTGAAATTGAATTTATTACTCAGGTTTTTCAATTAATTCGAGGCGGTAGAGAGCCTGAGCTACAAAGTCATTCACTATTAACGGTGCTTAATGTCATTGCTAAATTGGAATTACTCTCTGCACAAGAAACATCACAGTTAGCAGATAGCTATCTTTTCTTACGTCGATTAGAAAATCTTCTTCAATCTATTGCGGATCAACAAACACAAACGTTACCTGACAATCTTGAAGATAAGGCACGACTGGCGTTTGCGATGGGATTTGACGATTGGCAAATGCTCTATCAACAAATTAACCAAAAAATGCAGGCTGTTTCCGTTATTTTTACGCAACTGATTGGCGAAGATGATGAAAATGAAGATGAAGAAGATGTCAGCGAATTTAAGCGATTATGGTTATTAGGGCGTTTACCTGATAGCGCAACGCTTTTTCATCAAGGGCTAACGGCAGAAGATAGGCAAGCTATTTGTCAAACACTGCAACTGTTTCGCCAAGATATCAGTAAACGTACTATAGGGCCTAGAGGGCGTGATGTGCTTGATGCGCTAATGCCTAAGTTATTGGCTAAAGTGTGCCTTCAACCACAAGCGTTGGTGATCTTACAGCGTATCACCCCGTTGCTATTGGGCATTGTAAGTCGAACCACTTATCTAGAGTTAATGCAAGAGTCTGATGAAGTATTAACCCACGTAGTGCGCTTATGTGCTGCATCACCGATGATTGCTGAACAATTAACACGACATCCATTATTATTGGATGAATTACTCGATCCTCATTCCCTCTATCAACCATTACCATTAAATGCCTATCAGGACGAATTACGTCAATATTTATTGCGTGTGCCAGAAGAAGATGAAGAGCAACGTTTAGAAGCATTACGCCAATTTAAACAAGCCCAGCTATTGCGTATTGCCGCAGAGGATATTGCAGGAGTATTACCGGTGATGAAAGTCAGCGATCACCTAACCTATTTAGCGGAAGCCATTATCCATGCCGTTGTTCACCAAGCATGGTCCTATATGGTGAAACGCTATGGGGAACCTGCGCATTTAGCGCAACGAGACGGTTTAGGTTTTGCGGTCGTTGGGTATGGCAAATTAGGGGGCTGGGAATTAGGGTATAGTTCTGATTTAGATTTGGTTTTTTTATTAGATTGCCCAATGAATATTCTGACAACGGGGGCAAAACAGATTGATGCTCGCCAATTCTATTTACGTTTAGCGCAGCGTATTATTCATCTATTTAGCACCAGAACCTCTTCCGGCGTGTTATATGAAGTAGATGCACGCTTACGTCCTTCCGGTGAATCAGGTATGTTGGTAAGTACTATTCAAGCCTTTGATGAGTATCAGAAAAATGAAGCTTGGACTTGGGAGCATCAAGCATTAATTCGTGCAAGAATGATTTATGGCGATGACCAATTACAGCAGATGTTTGCACGTACTCGCCATGAAACATTATGTTTAGCACGTAACGCAACTGTATTGCAGCAGGAAGTGCGTGAGATGCGCCAAAAAATGGTACAGCATTTGGCACCCACTCAAAGCAATACATTTGATTTAAAAGCCTCATCAGGGGGGATCACTGATATTGAGTTTATCGCACAATATTTGGTATTGCGCTTTTCACATCAATATCCGGCTTTGACCCGTTGGTCTGATAATGTGCGAATTTTGGAATTAATGGCAAAATACCAAGTGATGAGTGAACAAGAGGCTCAGTTATTAACTCAAGCTTATGTCACCCTACGTAATGAGCTTCATCATCTTGCATTACAAACATTACCTGCGGTTGTTGATGGAGATTGTTTTATTACAGAACGGCAATGGGTATTGAGTAGTAAACAAAAATGGTTAGATGAATAAACGCTCTTTTTTGTTCACACTATTCTGATGAGTTTCGCTTTTTGCGTAACAAGTTATGGTATTATTTCGGCTTATTTTTGAAAATAATGTGGAGTATGGGATGAAAGTAACGCTGCCGGATTTTAATAAAGCCAATGTGCTGGTTGTCGGTGACGTCATGTTAGACCGTTATTGGTATGGTCCTACAAGTCGGATCTCACCAGAAGCACCTGTGCCTGTGGTAAAAGTAGATACCATAGAAGAGCGTCCGGGTGGTGCAGCTAACGTTGCAATGAATATTGCTTCTTTAGGGGCTAATTCTCGTTTGGTGGGGTTAACCGGCATCGATGAAGCGGCAAAAGCATTAAGCAATACATTAAGTCAGGTTAATGTGCGTTGTGATTTCGTCTCTATTGCGACACATCCAACTATTACTAAATTACGTGTCCTATCACGTAACCAACAACTTATCCGCCTTGATTTTGAAGAGGGATTTAGCAATGTCTCTCCAGAGCCAATTTATGAGCGTATTCAACAAGCATTACCCTCAATGGGTGCCTTAATTTTATCGGATTATGCTAAAGGTGCACTTTCTCACGTACAGCAAATGATCCAATTAGCTAAAAAAGCAGGTGTGCCGGTACTAATCGATCCTAAAGGCAGTGATTTTGAACGCTACCGTGGTGCCACACTATTAACACCGAATATGTCAGAGTTTGAGCAAGTGGTGGGCGTTTGTCATACAGATGATGAGCTAGTAGAAAAGGGCACTCAACTAGTAAAAGATTTAGCACTTGATGCACTATTGATCACTCGTTCAGAGCGGGGCATGAGTTTATTACAAGCCAATGAAGCGCCATTGCATTTACCCACTCAAGCACAAGAAGTTTATGATGTGACAGGGGCGGGAGATACGGTTATCGGTGTGCTTGCCACTGCGTTAGCTGCAGGCAAACCATTAGCGGAAGCGTGCTTTCTTGCCAACGCTGCGGCTGGTGTGGTTGTGGGGAAACTGGGAACGTCAACGGTTTCTCCTATTGAGCTTGAAAATGCTATTCGCGGGCGTGCTGATAACGGCTTTGGTATTATGGAAGAGTCACAACTCAAACAAGCGGTTGCTTTAGCGCGTCAACGTGGTGAGCGCATAGTGATGACAAATGGTTGTTTTGATATTCTTCATGCTGGACATGTTAGTTATTTAGCTAATGCACGTAAATTGGGTGATCGCCTGATTGTTGCGGTAAATAGTGATGCATCAACTAAACGCTTAAAAGGTGAGAGTCGCCCAGTAAACCCATTAGAGCAACGAATGACCGTATTAGGCGCGTTAGGGGCGGTTGATTGGGTTGTCGCGTTTGAAGAAGATACCCCACAGCGTTTAATTGCATCAGTATTGCCTGATATTTTAGTAAAAGGTGGCGATTATAAACCCGAAGACATTGCTGGCAGTAAAGAGGTGTGGGCTGCGGGTGGTGAAGTGAAAGTACTTAATTTTGAAGATGGTATTTCCACAACTAATATTATTAATGCCATTAAAAAGAAATAATTAAGCTGTTTATTATAATTGAAAGGGCACTCTAATGAGTGCTTTTGTTGGATGTACTTGCCGTTTATGTTGGAAATGGCTATAATATAACCATACTCCTGACTAGCGAGTTATCTCCAGTCATAAAGGGAGTCCCTAAAGGCAGTATAAATATATTAGAAAGGGTGAAGAGAGATTCTTCACCCTTTCTAATATATAGGGGGAAAGAATATGAAATTAGAGGAAGTCTTTAATTTTTATTTTAATGGAAAAGAGAGTTTCGAACAATTTTATACATTATCTTTAAATGATCATATTAAAGAATTTAATTTTAATAATAAAAAATGTTATTCAATCAGTGATGAATTAAAAACAATTCAACTATTTTTATCTAAATTTATTTTTGAAAATATAGAGTTTAGAAAAGATTTAGTTTACTCTTATCGAAAAGGAGTTAATGTAGTAGATTGTATTTCTCCTCATAGGTTTAATAATTATATATATAAAACAGATATTGAAAATTTTTTTCCATCTATAGGCTATGACTTAATAAAAAATAAAATAATAGAAAAAGTAAAAGATATTTCTTTTTTAGATACAAATGATGTAATGGTTCATTTATCTAGAATATTAGAGTTAGTTACTATAGATAAAAAACTACCTATAGGTTTTTCGTCATCACCAGCTATAAGTAATTTTGTTATGTATGATATTGATTGTAAAATAGATTGTTTTGCTAAAAATAACGATTTAATATATACAAGATATGCGGATGATATTATTTTATCAGGTAAAAATAACTTAGATAAGAATTCAATTAACCAAGAGATTAATAATATATTGAATTATAATCAGGATAATGTATTTCATTTAAATGATAAAAAAACAAAAATAATAACAAAAAAATTTGAAAGGAATATATTAGGTATAAGCATTTCTCCTGTAGGAACTCTTTCGATAAGTCGTCAGTTAAAAAAAGAGATAGAAGTTAAAATATTTTTTCTTATTAATAATAAAGATAAATTTGTCAAGTTTTCAGAAATGGATGAAATGAGTGCAATATTTTCTTTAGCTGGAAAATTATCTTATGCATTAGGTGTTGATCCAGTTTATATAAATAAGCTAAGACGTAAATATGGTAATTCAATAATTAATAAATTAATTAAAAATAAAGGTGATTTGTGATGTTTATATCACTAAACATTAAATCATTACAACACATTAATAATGTTTTATTAGATTTCGATTTTTCCAATAGGAATTTAATTTGTATAACTGGCCGGAATGGAATAGGGAAAACATCTATAGTAAAATCATTATGCTTATTAAAAGATATAAGTGTCTTAAATAAGACATCTTCAATTTTCAGTATAAATAAAGAAACTAATATAACAATATCTATAAATAAAAACAATTATCATTATTATTGTAATAACGGAGAAATTGATTCAAAAGATATTATTGATGAAAGTTTTTTAAATGTTGAACTCCCTATTCCTTATGGAAAACGTTTCTCTAATTTTCCTGTTTTAGGTAATATTGATAAAGAATTAAGAGAGAGTTATATTAAGGGAGAGTTTAATAAAAATATAGAAATAATTTATTTTTTGAGCCAAATCTATATAGGAGAGAGATTCTCATCACTCAAAGAGGTAATAATAAGAGGTAATAAGTATTATTTTCTTCCTCTTGATGGATATAGATATATTAGAGAGGATTATTTTAGCTCTGGAGAGTACTTTGTAATAAATCTATATAAGACAGTAACTTCTGATTGTAAATTAATTGTTGTAGATGAAATTGATATTTCTCTTGATGCCTCTGCTCAAGTTAGATTAATACAAGCCCTCAATAATTTGTGTGATAAATATAAGAAAAAAATAATATTTACAACACATTCTCTTCCTATTATGAGAGTGTTATATCAACAGGTTGGTGAGTCTATATTTTATTTAGAGAATATTAATTCCAGGCTAATTATGAGAGAAGTCTCATATAGTTATATTGTGGGTGAGCTTTTTGGTTTTAAAGATTATGATAAATATATTCTAACAGAAGATATAATGTTGGAAATTTATTTAAAAAGATTAATTTCTAAAATTGATACAAATAAATCAGTAAAGATTATTTATATAGGTGGTGCTTCAAATGTTATAGATTTTATGAGAAGAAATAAGCGGGAAAACTTTATTTGTGAAAGTAAACATATGATTTCTTTTTTAGATGGTGACTCTCGAGGTAAAGTATCTGGAGATAATATCTTATATAGTCCATTTTTAGATATAGAAGATGAGTTTTTTAGAAAATATACTGAAGAAAATAATAGATTTAATTTACCTTCAATCGGGGTTGATAATTGTAAAAGTAAATATTACTGTAAAACAGTAATTAAAGATATTGGTTACGAAGCTTTTTTTAATATCCTCGATATTGATTTTGAAGATAAAATAGAACAAACAATAGCCGAACTAAGAGAATTTATTAACAAATGAAAGTTATTTTTGAGAAAACACCCTGTCCGAATGTGGCACAGGGTGTTATTACACTATCAACTAAGCTTTACTGTCATTCCCAGTTTCAACAATAACATCAACTTCTTCAATCTGTGCAACTTCCGCTGGCGCTTGTTGTCCTGCTTCCAACTCATTTAAACGTTGCTCTAAACGAGCCAATTTTTCGCGAGTACGTAACAGCACTTGTGTTTGCACATCAAATTCTTCGCGATTAACCAAATCTAATTTGTTTAATTGAGATTGAAGTATTGCACGGATTTTCTTATCAATATCATCACCTAAATCTTTGATACCTTGTGGTAGTACATTTTGGATTTGGCGAGCGACTTGTTCAATTTTTTTTGGGTCCAGCATGGATAGTCCTCACAATAAAATAGAAAGCTATGCTAAGTGTAATATGAGGGCTGTGGGAATAAAACCTGATATCGATATTATTGTTATATTTTTATGATAAATCGTTAAATTATTTGCCTATCAATAACAGATTAGTGTGATTTGACAAGGGTTATTGTGGATTGGGATTGCCTCTTATTATTTTAAAGCGTATAGTTTCTCTGTTTATCTCAGGGCGGGGTGAAAGTCCCCACCGGCGGTAGATACCTGAATAATCAGGTAAAGCCCGCGAGCGCTTTGTATTACCAATGTGATGCAAAGGTCAGCAGATCCAGTGTAATTCTGGAGCCGACAGTTAAAGTCTGGATGGGAGAGAATAAAATAGCATCAGTGGGATCCTTGTATCCATTCCTGTTGTTTCTGCTTGTCTATTTATACAGCAGAGATCCACTCCTAAGACTGCCCTGGTTCTGGTAACTTTCATTAATTATTGAGGTTTTTTTACCATGAATCAGACGCTACTTTCCGAATTTGGCTCTCCATTAGAGCGTGTTGAGCGTGCGCTTGAAGCCCTTCGTGCCGGTAAAGGTGTGATGGTGCTTGATGATGAGAACCGTGAAAATGAAGGCGATATGGTATTTGTCGCAGAAACCATGACCACAGAACAAATGGCGATGTCTATTCGTCATGGCAGTGGTATTGTGTGTGTCTGTATTACCGAAGAGCGCCGTCAACAACTCGATTTACCTATGATGGTAGAAAATAACACCAGTCATTTTCATACCGCATTTACGGTAACTATTGAAGCGGCCCAAGGGGTGACTACGGGAGTTTCAGCAGCAGACCGTTTAACGACAGTACGTGCAGCTGCTGCTGATAATGCAAAACCAAGTGATTTAAATCGTCCAGGTCACGTATTCCCATTACGAGCACAACCTGGTGGTGTATTAACACGTGGTGGACATACTGAAGCTTCTATTGATTTAGCAACGTTAGCGGGTTTTAAACCTGTTGCCGTGTTATGTGAATTAACCAATGACGATGGCACCATGGCCAGAGCGCCAGAAGTTGTCACTTTTGCTAAACAGCATGATATGCCAGTGTTAACGATTGAAGATTTAGTGGCTTATCGTCTTCGCGAGGAGAAGAAAGCGGGCTGAAATTAACAAGTTAAAACGACACTGAAAACACACACACACTTATTCAAGCCACTTAAGTTTCCCTAAGTGGCTTTTTCATATTTTTTGAATAACTATTTCACACTTCTTTGACTATATTTCAAGTAAGAAGGCAGTATGCTAAATGCCATAGATAGCAAGATGATAAGAGGTGATTATGGACAGAAAATTGATGCCAGCGCTATTTGTTGGACATGGCAGTCCAATGAATGTATTGGAAGATAATAAATATACTCGCCTCTGGACGACGTTAGGAGAGACACTGCCTAAGCCTAAAGCAATATTAGTCATCTCAGCGCATTGGTATACGCAAGGGACTTATATTACAGCGATGACTCATCCTAAAACAATTCATGATTTTTATGGATTTCCACCAGAGTTATACCAAATAGAATATCCTGCAAAAGGCTCCATTGGTCTCGTTGCATTAATTGAAGATCTGATTGATCCGATGAAATTAAAACTGGATATGGAGCAATGGGGATTCGATCACGGTAGTTGGGGAATATTAGAGAAGATGTACCCTAATGCTAATATTCCTGTTGTTCAGTTAAGTATTGATGCTAACCAATCGCCACAGTGGCACTATGAGTTTGGAAAAAAACTGGTTGAACTACGTAGAGAAGGTGTATTAGTGATTGGCAGTGGAAATATCGTTCATAATTTAAGAATGATGGATTGGCAAAATGACCAAGCAGAGCCTTACTCTTGGGCATTATCTTTTAGTGAAACAGTAGAGCGCTGTTTACAAAGTGATAAAGTGCCTGAAGCGCTTTTTACCATTTTATCAACGCAAGAAGGGCAACTCGCACACCCAACAGCAGAACATTTTTTACCTGCATTATATCTACTCGGTTTAAAACAGCCGGATGAAAAAGTAACTTTATTAAATAATGATATTATTAATAAATCACTTAGCATGATGACCTTTCAAATTGGGTAAAATATTCAATAAAACTAATTGATAGAATGTTAAGCCTAAATTTATTTTTTAGGTGTGCCATAAAGCCCCGCCCTTTAGCTCAGGGCGGGGAGGGGGTCAATGCTAGACAATAAGTTTTGCTATCACAGCAATTGCGTTATTAATCTAAGATAATATGTGGATAGAAACGAGACAGATCTTGCGTGATAAGCTCTTTATCTTCTCTAATACAAATACCTGCAGATTGGTCGTTAACTAGCCAGCTACCAATTAATGTATAGCTATCACCAAATTTTGGCAGTGGATGGAAGTCCTGAACAATAAAGCCTTCTTCACCGTAAGGGCCATCAGCAACAGCGATATCTTTACCATTTTCAACGATACGAATATTCGCCCCTTCTCGTGAAAAGAGCGGTTTGATGACATAGCGTGATAATGAATCTGGCGCTTTACCGTCATAAAAATAAGCCGGTAATAAATTAGGATGATTAGGGAACATTTCCCACAGCATTGGCAGTAACGATTTGTTGGAAATAATACTTTTCCAAGCTGGCTCTAACCAACGGATCCCTGCATCAGCAAGTTTGGTCGAGAAATCTTCACGGAACATAAACTCCCAAGGATAGAGTTTAAACATATTGCTGATGATCTGGTCTTGTAGATCGGTCAGCTCACCCCGTTCACCTAAACCAATATCTTCAATAAAAACGAAATCGGTAGTGACTTCGGCTTCTTCTGCACAATCTTGTAAATATTGTACGGTACCGCGATCTTCTTGCGTATCTTGGCAACATGACATGTGCAGATAACGCATACCATATTGATCACGCAATTGAGCGAATCTGTCGATCAATTTTTCTTGGATACTATTAAATTGATCGGCATTTTGTGGCAAACGACCCGCATTGATTTGATCTTCAAGCCAGATCCACTGGAAAAAAGCAGACTCATACAATGAAGTTGGTGTGTCGGCATTATTTTCGAGTAATTTTGCCGGCCCCTTACCGTCATAAGCTAAATCAAGACGTGAATAAAGCGATGGTTGCGAGGTTTTCCATGACTCACGGACAAAATCCCAGCAATGGCGAGGAATTTGAAAACGAGTCAATAGCTCTTCACTATTAGCCACTTTATCAGCGACTTGTAAGCACATCTGATGAAGCTCTTCCGTGGTTTCTTCTAATGTTTCCACTTCTTCCATTGAGAATTGATAATAAGCATCTTCACACCAGTAAGGCTCGCCATACATGGTATGGAAGTTAAAACCATATTCAGTGGCTTTTTCGCGCCAATCAGGACGTTCAATAATTTGTTCGCGTTTCATGGTTTAATTAACCACCTGCACGATATGAAGAGGAGCCTGTTGAGCTACGGTTGTTATTCGTCGCGCTTGCACGTTGAGCTGCCGCTTGTCGTGAAACGGTATTACCAAAGCCACCACGCGTAATGGTTGATGTTGTAGATGGTTTTGGAGTCATAGCTGTTTTAGGGACGTTCATTTGACGACCACCGACAGCAGGACCATAGTTACGACCCGTTGCATCAACAAACTTACCATTAGCTGGGCTGCTTGGATTACGCGAGCTAAATAAAGGCTGTGCTGGTGCGCCACCACCCATTAAACGCCCCATCATATAACCTGCCATCAGTGGCATAAAGAAGCTACCACCAGAGTTAGCTTGTGCCATTTGTGAACTATCAGGGTTGAGGTTATTGGCGTTTTCGGTGTTAACGGGGTTACCATCAATTGAGGCAGTTTGTGTACATTGCGCATCACCAAATTCAGCAACACAATCTTCCATTGTTGCGTATTTAGGTGCAGTACGTTGCGCTTCTTGTAATGCCGTGCGGTAAGAATCTTCACATTGTGCTGCTTGTGATGGATTCGCTTGCGCACATTCTTGTGCATTCATATACAGTGAAACCGTCTCATCACTCTCTTCACACCCTGAAAGGGCGAATACCGCGGTGATGGCGATGGCAACAGGCGCCAGACGATAAGGGCGAAATGCTTTACGAAAAGCATCGCGATTAATCGATTTGGTACGTTTCATTGTCATATTGGTAAGATCCATAAAAAGTAAAACGTTCAAAATAAAAGCTAGGATAGGTTAAATAGGTTAGAAAATAAATAAGAAACACCTAATCATCAGCGATTAGCAGAAATTTGTGATCTTCATAGGGATAATGGCAATGAAATCAGCTAAATCCTCTATTTATTAAACAAATAATGATTGGGTTATTTATAAACTTAAGTAATGGGCATTAGGTGAATTTATTTTTAATCTATTTGTAACCAAAAATGTTTTTTCTCGCTAGTGTATAAAAAAACCGCTTACCCGTATATCACTGTAAGCGGTTTTGATGGTTAACGGTGTCTATTAACGATTAATTTGTCGTATTCAGTACGGGACTTGTTAATGGACGAATAATGTTGTCAGGGGAAGTAGAAATCTCTTCACCCAACGCATTATTTAACTGAATTAAGTCATTTTCGTTTAAGGTACCACGTGCATATTGAATATTTAATTGGTTAATCAAATAGTCGTAACGTGCACTTGATAATTTTTGTTTAGCATCATAAAGCGTTGTGGTCGCATTTAAGACATCAACAATAGTACGAGTACCCACTTGATAGCCAGCTTCAGTTGCATCTAAAGAGCTTTGCGCTGACACAACCACTTGTTGATAGGCCTTAATGCTACTGATGGAGGCTGAAATATTGTTATAAGAAGAACGTGCAATTTGTACGATAGAGCGGTATACCGATTCTAACTGCTCACTGGCACTGGTAAAGCCATATTGAGCTTGTTCTACTTGTGAGCTCGTTCTGCCACCTGTATATAATGGAATGCTTAAAGAGAGTCCGATGCTGCTTTGACCATTATAGCTATTACGGCTGTTAGCAGGTGTTTCTGGTGGTAAAGCACTACCATGATTATGACTGTTTGAGACACCCGTTGAAGCATTTAAATTTACGGTTGGCAAATGGCCTGATTGCGCTAAACGAATATTTTCACGTGCTAAATCTTGACCTAAACGAGCACTGAGTAGACTTAAGTTACGCTCTTCTGCGTCTTTTAACAGTTTATCAATGGCGTCTGGTGGAGTGGTGGAAAAACGTGCGATATTAAGTGAAGCCAGATTAATATAATACACACCGCTGACTTGGCGCAGTTTTTCTAATGCGTTATCCAGTTCATTACGTCCAGCCACTTCTTGTGCCAACACGCTGTCGTAGTTTGCACGCGCATTTTGTACGTCAGTAATCGCAACAAGCCCTACATTAAAACGCTGTGTAGTTTGATCTAATTGGCGATAAACCTGCTCTTTTTGTGCTTCAATAAATGATAAGGAGTCAATGGCACGCAGAACATTAAAATAAGCTGTTGCGGTATCTAAAATAAGCTGTTGTTGGCTTGTTTGATAGGTAACATCACTCATACCCGCCGTTTTTTCTTGCATGGTCAATTGACGCCATAAAGACATATCAAAAATAGTCTGAGTCAGCGTTAAATTCGCACCAAGAGAGTTAGACTCGGTATTTTTAGCATCACGATAGCCACTTTTATAATCAATAGAAGCGCCTAATCCTAATTGTGGTAATAATGGGCTACGTGCCTCATTGATTTTCTCAAAAGCTTGATTGCGTTCAGCTAATGACTTACGTAATTCTGGGTTACTGTCCTTTGCTTTTTGATAAACTTGTAGCAGATCCTCAGCCTGACTTGCAGTGCTGAACCCTGCCAAACTCATCGTGACTAAAAGAGAGAGCAGTTTTTTCATTTTAATTCCTTGTTGCAACAGTTTCGCTGAGTTGCCTCTGTTAATCTTGTATAGAAACAATTCTAGCAGATTGTTTCCCTAAGTAGGGGTAGCCATTTGTGCCATATCCTTTTATTTTAGGTTAACTTTACAGGATTTGCGGGCAAATATCTTTAAATCTGTATTAAACGTATGCAATAAAAAAAGACTTAAGTATAACCAGAGGAATATTGTATGAACAAAAAGGAAAATACACCATTTTTATATACACGTAATGATGTTGAGCTGATAAGTAAAAAAACACTCTATAAAGGCTTTTTCCGTATGAACGAGTATCGTTTCAAACACCGTTTATTTAAGGGAGGATGGAGTGCCGAAGTTAAGCGAGAAGTGTTCGAACGTGGTCATGCGGGTGTTTTATTGGCTTATGATCCTAAACGAGACGAAGTTGTATTAATCGAACAAATTCGTATTCCAGCTTATGAAACCAGTCAAACACCTTGGTTATTAGAAGTGATTGCCGGCATGGTGGAAGAAGGAGAAAGCCCTGAAGAGGTGGTAAGACGGGAAGCCACAGAAGAAGCGGGGATCACAATAGGTCGTTGTAAGCCCATTGTAAGTTACCTTTCAAGCCCCGGAGGAACCAGTGAGCGGATGTATGTCTATGTAGGGGAAGTGGATGCCACAACAGCAACAGGCATACATGGGCTAGCTTGTGAAAATGAAGATATTCGTGTTCATGTCGTCAGCCGAGAGCAGGCTTATCAATGGGTTGAAGAAGGGATAATTGATAATGCCGCTTCCGTCATCGCACTTCAGTGGTTACAGCTTCATCATGTCACCTTAAGAAAAGATTGGTTGTGATAATTGCCAAAAGAAACTTTATTCGTCACTATGAAAAGATATGATAAATGACGTAATTATCTTTAAAGTATATGAATATACAATCGATTAAGCTTGAACATAAGAGATAAAAAATGTGACTGGTAGCGAGAATATTTCTCAATAATCTTTTGAAATGTGTATTGGGTGGCAGATCTTTAATACAAAATTACGTTAAAATAACGGCTAGTAAGAGAGAAACAAGGAAACCTTTTGGAAAGCCAGCTTGAATTGTCGGTGGATCAACAACACACCGTTAGAATATTACAAATCACAGATACCCACCTTTTTGCTAATGTGGATGATACCTTGTTGGGAATTAATACCTATCGTAGCTATCATGCGGTATTGGACGCGATTAAACAGCAAGGGTTATCGATTGATTTGATTGTTGCTACTGGGGATTTAGTTCAAGATCAATCCTTTGCAGCTTATCAGCATTTTGCTGATGGGATTGCAAGATTACCTTCACCTTGTGTGTGGTTACCCGGTAATCATGATTATCAACCAGCAATGATTGATGCTTTAAATCAGGCAGGCATTCTGTCGGCAAAACAAGTGTTAATTGGTGAACATTGGCAATTGTTATTATTAGATAGCCAAATTCAAGGTGTTCCCCATGGCGAGTTATCTGACTGTCAGTTAGATTGGCTAACACGCTGTCTAGAAAGCCACAAAGAAAGAGATACTGTGATCTTATTGCATCATCATCCGATGCCTTCTGGCTGTACTTGGTTAGATCAACATAGTTTAAGAAACTCTCACCAGTTAGCTGAGCGTGTTAAAGATCACCCTCAAATAAAAATGATGCTATGTGGTCATATTCATCAAGAAATGGATGAAATGTGGAATGGTATTCGCTTATTAGCAACACCCTCTACCTGTATTCAGTTTCGCCCGCATTGTACTAATTTTTCTTTAGATACCGTTTCGCCAGGTTGGCGCTATTTGGAGTTATCATTATCTGCACAGGGTAAGAGGAATATTGATACTCAAGTACATCGTCTAGCGGGTAAAGATTTTTGTCCAGATCTTGACGCGGATGGCTATTAAGTCATGTCTCGTATCCTCTATTTACATGGTTTTAATAGCTCGCCTCAATCAGCCAAGGCGCAAGGGTTTAAACAATGGTTATCAGTCACTCATCCTGATATTGAGCTACTTGTACCCCAATTACCCCCTTATCCTCAGCAAGCCGCTCAATTAATTGAAAAATTAGTAAAAGATAATGCCAATGATAAGTTAGGATTAATTGGCTCGTCGCTGGGGGGCTATCTTGCTATTTGGTTATCACAACGTTTTCATTTACCTGCAGTGGTGGTGAATCCTGCGGTTCGCCCGTTTGATTTGCTACAGGATTTTTTAGGCGATAATGAAAATCCTTATACTCATCAAAAGTATAGATTAGCACCTCACCATATGGATGAGTTACTTGCCTTACGTATTCCTACGATAACTTCCCCCGATCTTATTTGGTTGCTTCAACAAACTGGAGATGAAATACTTGATTATCGTCAAGCGGTTTCATATCTTGGCGCTTGTAAGCAAACAGTAGAGCAGGGAGGAAACCATGCTTTTGTTAATTTTGAACGTTTTTTCCCGGAAATTGTTCAGTTTTTGAAAATAACATCGTTTTCGACTCATTAACCTGCAATACTGGGGTTGATGTCTCAATTCAAAAATGAATATCATATTACCGCTAACACCTGTTATTATAAACAGTATTCTCAAACAGTGAACCGCAGATTAAAACAATGACTCAATCAAGTTATAATGCAAAGGATATTGAGGTTCTTAATGGTCTAGAGCCTGTACGTCGGCGTCCTGGTATGTATACCGATACCACTAGACCGAACCATTTGGCACAGGAAGTGATAGATAATAGCGTGGACGAGGCGCTTGCGGGGCATGCAACCAAGGTCGAAGTTATCTTATATGCAGACCAATCTATTGAGGTTATCGACAATGGGCGAGGAATGCCGGTTGATATCCATCCAGAACTGAAAGTCTCTGCTATTGAGCTGATCCTTGCCCATCTTCATGCCGGAGGAAAATTCTCCAATAAAAACTACCAATACTCTGGTGGCTTGCATGGTGTCGGGATCTCAGTGGTTAATGCGTTATCAAAGCGTATTGAAGTCACCGTGCGCCGAGAAGGCAAAATATATCAAATTGCTTTTGAGAACGGTGATAAAGTTGAAGAGCTACATCAAATAGGTACGTGTGCTAAACGAGATACAGGAACCAGTGTTCATTTCTGGCCGGATAGCACTTACTTTGATATTCCTCGTTTCTCATCAAAAAGCTTATCTCATGTATTAAAAGCCAAAGCGGTGTTGTGCCCAGGCGTCAATGTCTCTTTTACCGATAAAGTCAATAATACCCAAGAAACGTGGTGTTACGCTGATGGTTTAACTGACTATTTAAGTGAAGCTGTCGCTGAATTTGTTCGCCTGCCTGAAGAGCCATTTACAGGGAAATTTGAAGGTGATAACGAAGCCGTTGAATGGTCAATGCTTTGGTTGCCGGAAGGCGGTGATTTACTCACAGAAAGTTATGTGAACCTCATTCCAACCGTACAAGGTGGTACACACGTTAATGGTTTGCGCCAAGGTGTATTAGATGCCATGCGCGAGTTTTGTGAATTCCATAATTTATTGCCAAGAGGCATTAAATTAACCGCAGATGATACATGGGAGCGTTGTGCTTATGTGTTATCAGTAAAAATGCAAGATCCTCAATTTGCAGGACAAACCAAAGAGCGTCTATCGTCACGTCAAACCAGTGCCTTTGTTGCTAGTGCAGTAAAAAATGCATTTAGTTTATGGTTAAACCAAAACGTTCAAGTCGGTGAATTACTCGCAGAAATGGCTATTAGCAGTGCGCAACGACGTATGCGTGCGGCTAAAAAAGTGGTGAGAAAAAAACTGACTTCGGGGCCTGCATTGCCGGGTAAATTAGCAGATTGTACTTCGCAAGATTTACGTTATACCGAACTCTTCTTAGTTGAAGGGGACTCAGCGGGTGGCTCTGCTAAACAAGCTCGCGATCGTGAATATCAAGCGATTATGCCTCTACGTGGTAAAATTCTTAATACTTGGGAAGTCTCTTCTGATGAAGTATTAGCGTCACAAGAAGTGCATGATATTTCTGTGGCGATCGGGATGGATCCTGATAGTGATGATTTAAGCCAATTACGTTACGGAAAAATTTGTATCCTTGCGGATGCGGACTCCGATGGTTTACATATCGCCACTTTGCTTTGTGCTTTATTTGTTCGTCATTTCCCGGCATTAGTAAAGCAAGGTCATGTCTATATGGCTATGCCACCTCTTTATCGTATCGATTTAGGTAAAGAAGTGAGTTATGCCCTTGATGAAGCAGAAAAGAACGCTATTTTGCAACGCCTTAGCCGTAAAAAAGGTAAGCCAAATGTGCAACGCTTTAAAGGCTTAGGTGAGATGAATCCACTGCAATTACGTGAGACAACGCTTGATCCTAATACACGTCGTTTAGTGCAATTGGTGATTGATGATGAAAATTATCAAGAAACGTTGGGCATGATGGATATGTTACTTGCCAAAAAACGTTCTGAAGATCGCCGTAACTGGTTGCAAGAAAAAGGCGACGAAGTTGACATCGAAGTGTAATGGAACTCACCAAGCGTCTGAGGAAAATATTGAATGAGTGAACTGACTCATGATGGTGTAGAGCGCCAACCGCTCCACTTATTTACGGAAAATGCCTATCTCAATTATTCAATGTACGTGATTATGGATCGTGCATTGCCTTTTATTGGCGATGGGTTAAAGCCAGTACAGCGTCGTATCGTCTATGCGATGTCTGAATTAGGTTTAAACAGCAGTGCTAAATTTAAAAAATCAGCACGAACAGTGGGGGATGTATTAGGTAAATATCATCCCCACGGTGATAGCGCCTGTTATGAAGCCATGGTATTGATGGCGCAACCCTTCTCTTATCGTTATCCATTAATTGATGGGCAAGGTAACTGGGGGGCTCCGGATGATCCAAAATCTTTCGCAGCTATGCGTTATACCGAGTCTCGCTTATCTAAATATTCACAGATCCTGCTAAGCGAATTGGGACATGGTACTGTTGATTGGATCCCCAATTTTGATGGCACCCTGCAAGAGCCAAAAATGTTGCCTGCTCGTTTACCTAATATTTTATTAAATGGGACAACGGGGATTGCTGTCGGTATGGCAACGGATATTCCGCCACATAATGCGCGGGAAATCGGCCAAGCATTAACCATGCTATTAGATAATCCTGATGCTGGGTTATCTGATGTTATGCAATATGTACAAGGACCTGATTATCCAACAGAAGCGGAAGTGATCACCGCTCCTGAGGATATCAAAAAGATTTATAAAACAGGACGTGGTTCTATTAGAATGCGTGCTGTTTGGCAAAAAGAAGAGGGTTGTGCGGTGATAACAGCTCTCCCTCATCAAGTCTCTGGTGCTAAGGTACTTGAACAAATTGCTGCATTAATGCGAGCGAAAAAATTGCCTTTAGTTGATGATTTACGTGATGAGTCAGATCATGAAAATCCTACTCGATTGGTGATTGTTCCTCGTAGTAATCGCGTCGATTTAGAACAAGTCATGTATTACTTATTTGTAAATACAGACTTAGAGAAAAGTTATCGCGTTAACCTCAATATGATTGGGTTAGATAACCGTCCTGCTGTGAAAGGGCTATTAACCATTTTAAATGAGTGGTTAGTTTATCGCCGTCAAACCGTAACCAATCGTTTAAACCATCGCTTAGAAAAAGTATTACGCCGTTTAGAAATTCTAAAAGGTTTATTAATCGCTTATCTCAATATTGATGAAGTGATTGAGATCATCCGTTATGAAGATGAGCCAAAAGCGGAATTAATGCGTCGTTTTGCATTATCAGATATTCAAGCAGAAGCGATTTTAGAGTTACGTTTACGTCACTTAGCTAAGCTTGAAGAGATAAAACTGCAAGCTGAAAGTGATGAACTGGAAAAAGAGCGCGACAGTATTGAAAAACTGTTAAATTCTCCTCGCCGTCTCAATACGTTATTGAAAAAAGAGATAGAGGCAGACGCTAAAGAGTTTGGTGATGAACGACGTTCTCCTATTCGACCTCAAGAAGAGGCGAAAGTGGTTAATGAACAAGATATGTTGCCATCAGAGCCTGTGACTATTGTGCTTTCTGAAATGGGATGGGTGCGTAGTGCGAAAGGGCACGAAATTGATCCTAGTACCATGAGTTATCGTGCCGGAGACAGTTATCATAGTGCGGTACGGGGTATGAGCAACCAGCCAGTATTGTTCCTTGATTCAACGGGTAGAAGCTATAGTTTAAGTCCCAATGACATGCCATCAGGCCGTAGCCAAGGTGAGCCTTTAACCGGTAAATTGACCTTCCCACCTGACGCCAGCGTAAAATATATGTTAGCGGGAGCCGCTAAACAGGAGTATTTACTGGCAACAAAAGAGGGTTATGGCTCTGTACTCAGTTATGAAGAGATGGAGACAAAAAATAAAACCGGTAAAGGGCTGTTAACGGTTTCAGATGAAACAGAATTGCTAGCGCCTTTCTTAGTCGATGCAGAAAAGAAAAACAATCAACATTGGTTAGTTATTATCACCGATAAAACACGTATTCTGGCGATATCTGCAGAACATCTAAATGAGATGAATAAGAAAGGTCGAGGCACTCGCTTAGTTGCATTAGGCAAAGAGCAAAGTGATGTTATCGAACAAATCGTGTTAATAGCAAAAAATGAAGCCCTCACATTTACTGTTGATGGTCAACAACAAACATTAAAAGCAGAAGAGATTAGCTATTTTAGTGGTGATGTTGGCGATGAGCCTATCCCATTAAAACATCTTCACCCTGAAGCGGTTACCGTGATCATGTCCGAAAAAGGGCTTATCCGTTGCCAAAAAGGCCATAACATTGATGCGAAATCAGTGGGCTTTAAAACAGGGGATGATTATTTTGACGCAGTTGAAGGAATGAGCAATCAAGCGGTACATCTGATTGATACCACGGGTCAAAGTTATACTGTTGATGTTGACGCATTACCATCAGGCCGTAGTAAAGGTGATGATTTAACTGGACGATTAAAAGTCCAAAAAGGGGCTCAATTACGTCATGTAGTGATGGGGGAAAGTAGCGATAAGATCTTAATGGCATCCGACGCTGGTTATGGGTTTATCTGTAGTATTGATGACTTAACCTCTAAAAATAGAGCTGGTAAATCATTATTAACATTACCTGAAAATGCATTACCATTACCACCTCAACGCTTAAATGATGAATTGAGTGATTTGATCATGATCATTACTCAGGGTGGGCGAATGCTGATTTTTGAAGCCTCTGAGTTGCCAACTATGGTAAAAGGAAAAGGTAACCAAATGGTTTCTATTCCTGCTTCACAGGCTGCAAGTGGTGAAGATAAAGTCGCTTGGTTGCGGGTATTACCAGAAAATGCCAGTGTTACATTGCATTTTGGTAAACGTAAACTCACGATGTCGATGAATGAATTACAGACATTTAAAGCCAAACGTGGTCGTCGTGGAACCTCGCTCCCTCGTGGTGCACAAAGTATCGATCATATAGATATCGAAACTCATTAATTTTAACTTTCAATGTAGATTAGTGGGTCATATGACCCACTTATTATTAGGACGCTAAAAGCTTATGCTAGCCATTATTCGAGGCATTATTGTCATTCTGTACACCATTATTGTGGTGACTTTTGGGATGATCTATTGCATGTTTTCTCCCAGAAATCCGAAACACGTAATGACTTATGGACGTTTATTCGGCAAATTATCACATGTCTTTGGGATCAAATTAGTTGAGCGTTTTCCTAAAGAAGCTAAAAGTTATGGACCCAGTATCTATATTGGTAACCATCAAAATAACTTTGATATGGTGACAATGTCGAATGCGGTACAACCTAATACCGTGACGGTGGGCAAAAAAAGCTTGGTGTTTATTCCTTTCTTTGGACAGCTTTATTGGATCACTGGCAATATTTTGATTGATAGAGGTAATCGCTCTAAAGCCCATAGCACCATCACTCAGGTTGCAGAGCAAATCAAAGCGAAAAAAATCTCTGTATGGATGTTTCCTGAAGGAACACGTAGCCGAGGACGTGGTTTATTACCTTTTAAAACAGGGGCTTTTCACGCGGCGATGCAAGCGGGGGTGCCTATTGTGCCTGTTTGTGTCTCTACCACACAAGGTAAGATAAAATTAAATCGCTGGAATAATGGCTACGTGATTGTTGAAATGTTGCCTCCCATTGATGTATCAAAATATAACAAAGATCAGGTGAGAGAATTAGCTGAAGATTGTCGTCAGATCATGAAGGCTAAAATTGAAGAGCTTGATAAAGAAGTGGAAGAAATGAATAAACGCGATTTTGCAGGTAAGTTAAATTAACGGTCTGTAATTTATTTAATTGTTTATCATACCTAATGCCAAATCGATTAGATTTGGCATTTTTATAACATCATGATTTTAATGGTTTAATTATATACTTTATAATGGCTAACAATAAACGTTATAGGTTGATTGATCGTTTGAATATATCCCGATTTTCGGACGGATATTGTCTTTAATAAATTAAAATGCACTAAGTTATCAACTATTTTTAGGATTTATGTCATATCCGCGTTATTATGCTGTCATAATTTGATTTAAGTCTTTTGTCTTTAAATATCACAGCAGCTTTTTTCCTATCAGTTGATCCTCACTCGTGGGATAGGAATATGGGTATTTTGTTGCGGAGAAAGTATGTCATTTAGTCGTCGCCAGTTTTTACAGGCTTCAGGCTTAGCGGTATGTCTGGGCTCATTATCTTCATCTGTTCGTGCAGGATCAGTTAGTGATAGAAAACTACCTATTCCCCCATTACTTGAATCACGTAATGGTCAGCCTCTTTTTGTAACGTTACAAAAAGTGCATTGGGCCTTTGATGGCACACAAAAAACAGAAGTCTGGGGCATTAATGGCTCAATGCCGGGTCCGACAATCAAAGTAAAAAGCGGTGATGATGTCAAACTGATTTATAGCAATCGCCTTAATGAACCCGTTTCTATGACCGTAAGTGGCTTATTAGTTCCGGGAACACAAATAGGTGGAGCTGCAAGGATGATGTCTCCGGGAGCCTATTGGTCACCGGTGTTGCCTATTCGTCAAAAAGCGGCCACCTGCTGGTATCATGCGAATACGCCTTTTAAAATGGCGCCTCATGTCTATAACGGATTGGTAGGCATGTGGATTGTTGAAGACGAAGAGAGCAAATCGTTACCATTGCCTAAACATTATGGGGTAAATGACTTTCCTATTATTCTTCAAGATAAACGCCTTGATAACTTTGGAACGCCACAGTACGACAAAGAAGCCGCGACAGAGGGATTTTATGGTGACACATTATTAGTGAATGGCTGTGAAGATCCTTATATTGAAGTATCAAGAGGTTGGATTCGTTTACGCTTAGTTAATGCCTCGAATGCTCGACGTTATGAGTTATCGGCGAATGATGGTCGCTCACTCTATCTGATAGCCTCTGATCAAGGTTTGTTAACGTCACCGGTAGAATTGAAATCTATTCCTATGGCACCGGGTGAGCGACGTGAAATTCTTATTGATCTATCAGAAGGCGAAGAAGTGACTATCACTGCTGGGCAAAGTGCCGGATTTATGGATAGATTACGTGGTATTTTTGAACCTTCTAACTTATTGCGCAATACCAATGTGCTAACCATCAAGCCTACTGGACTGATGTCACTGGTTACCGATAAAGTTCCACAACAGTTGGTGGTGGATGACACACAAATTACCACCTCAATTCAACCGAGAACGATCCAATTACAAAACAGTCCTCCTGGTATTAATAATGCGCGTTGGGAGTTATCAAGGATCGATCTTGTCGGTAAACAAAATGGCTGGGAACGTTGGTTAGTGACAGTGGAAACACCACAACCTTTTCATATTGAAGGTGCACGTTTTAAAGTGATTAATCATGATGGACAAAAACCAGCGCCTGCTGATTTTGGTTGGAAAGATACAGTGTGGATCGAAAAACAGAGTGAATTATTAGTTGAGCTAAAACAGCCTTCTTATTCCCATTTCCCTTTTGTTTATTATAGCCAAATACTCGAAAATGCGGATAAAGGGATTGCGGGGCAAATGGAAATCACGCCATCAGAATAAAAATTAAGTAATATCACGTCAAAAATTAAAATAAAAACAGTATTTTTAAAATAAAGATACTGTTTTTTTTATTACTATAAAATTAAGAAAAATAAATTTTTCATACTAGAATTAAATAGCTAAATCAGATTATAAAATAAATTGTTAATTAATTTAGCTATTATGTTTTTTTATTGGTTTGCTTTTTATCAGCTTTATTTAGCTATTGAAAGCTGTCAGTATTACCGTAGAAAACGTTAAATCTATTTATTTATATAATATTAGATTATGTTTTAAAATTGTTTAATTAAACTATTAAGTTGTGATTTGTTAGGCAATCTATCTATTTTTGTGGTTTAGCTTCGTATATTTGAGAGATCCCTCAAGTAATTATTGTTATAAAAAAGAGAGGATCGCTACGTCTTTTGTTTTTATTCCTTAATTAATGTTATCCCTTTCAACATAACAGAAGGTACAGAATGAACAAAGAAATAGCTTTAAGTCACCATCCCATTAATCAGAAAAAAAATACCACAAACTCTCTATTTCAACTCTCCCTTATTACTTCGGCACTTCTTTTTTCTGGCTATGCTGTTGCATATTCAGAAGTTGGACAATTAGGTAATAAACAAAGTTGGGAAAGCCCTGAATATCAAAAAGACTGGGGGCTTGCAGCCATGAATGCCTCTAGTGCTTATGCTCTGGGTTTTCATGGTCAAGGTGCTAAAGTCGGGGTGATGGACTCTGGTGCACTGCTCTCACATCAAGAGTTGAGTGGATCTCGTTTTCATGCAGTAAAAGCCAAAGGTGAATATGGCTCTACGGGAATGCGCTATCCACAAGAAATGGGCGGACATTATGAAAAAGGCCAAGTCTTTGATGTTGATGGTAATTGGATCAAAGGGGTGAATGATACCCATGGCACACATGTCACTGGTACTGTGGGGGCTAACCGTGATGGTAATGGTATGCATGGTGTGGCGTGGGGGGCTGATATTTATTTAGGGAATACTGGGGCAACAGACAGCAATAACTATGGCCCTTATCAAGACTATACCTATTTCTATACTGGCTGGAAAGCGATGGTCGACGCGGGTGCGCAAGTGATTAATAATAGCTGGGGGACTAACCCGCGCATTATTAATACAGATAAAACAGAGGGGCCTGATGGTGGTAATACCACGATACATATGCCTGTTAACACCACGGCACAGACAGAATACGAATATTTCTACTTTAAAAAAGTCTATGGTGATAAACCTTCCTTTGTTGATGCTGCTTATGATGCAGTTAAAGGAACGAATGTTGTTCAGGTCTTTACAACGGGTAATCGCGACTTTGCTCAACCTTATTATCGTCCTCTTTATCCTTATTTTAATCCCGAAGCCGAACAGCATTGGATTGCGGTGGCAGGATTGAAGCAAAATGCGGATAACACCGGTTATGTATTAGAAAAAGTCTTCAATGAAGCGGGTAATGCAAAATGGTGGACAGTGGTTGCACCAGGTCGAAATATCTATTCTACAGTGGTTGATAAAGAGGGAAATCCAGGTTGGGATACCTTTAGTGGTACTTCAATGGCAGCTCCTCATGTGACGGGGGCGATGGGAGTATTAATGTCTCGTTATCCTTCCATGAACGCCATTCAAGTTCGTGATGTCATGTTCACTACCGCTAACCATCGTGATCCTGATGGCTCTTTATATGAGAGCTGGACGGCTGCAGAAGGTACTCCCGATGTACGTTATGGGTGGGGAACACCAGATTTAGATAAAGGGATGTATGGTCCGGGTCAATTGCTAGGTAAATTTGAATATAACCTAAATGCGACACCGCTTGATGTGTGGACTAATGATATTTCCCAAACAGCTTTAGATCTACGTAAGCAAGAAGATCTCGCATGGTTGAAAGAATATACCGAAAAAGGTATTGCGGCAGGAGGTGATTATCATCTCGGTACTGATTTTGTGATTAATGATGGCAATCCTGATCCTACATCGCATATTGTTAGCCAAGAAGATGCTGAAAAATGGCGTCAAGAATATTACCAAAAACGCGCTGATGCTATTCAAGCTAAAATTGATGCTGGCTTATATGATGGTGCTTTGGTGAAGCGAGGCGAAGGTACGTTAGTCATGACGGGAAATAATAGTTACCGTGGTGGTACAACTGTCGAACAAGGTACTTTATATGGCTTTAGCGGATCTTTTGGGACGCAAGCCGTCAATGTTAATGGTGGGAAATTAGGTATTATTGAGCGTTATAACGATACTTTTACTCAAAAAGGCCAATTAACCTCAAACCAAAACCATAAAGTAAACATTAATATTAATGATAAAGGTCGTTATTTAGTGACCGCAGGACACAATGTTAATATTGGTAACTTAGTGCTTAATCAAGGAGCCGATATTGATGTGGGGGCGGATAATGTTGGGCAACTAAAAGATATTTATCTTAATAATAGTGTTGTTGTCGGTGAGGTGAATACAGATAGTTTAGTTGATAATCGCACTAAAACGAAAATGTTAGCCAGTAACCGTGTGGTTGCAGATCCAGCCACAACCACTACTGTCACCAATAATGATTATGCTTTATTTGATAAACATATCACGATAACAGATAAAACCATCAGTGGTAGTTTAACTAAGAAAGAAAATACGACTTTAGCCACCTTTGCTGATAATGAAAATGGTCGTGCTATTGCTAATGCATTAGATAATACAGGGAATGGTGAGCTATTTAATGCTGTATTACCGATGAATGAAAATGATCTGAAAACCACTTATCAATCATTGGGTAGTGATATGTATTTAAATGCCAATAATGCCAGTATTGTTAATGTATTGGGTTTAACTCGTACAGTGAAAGATCAGGCTATTGGTATCGGTGATGGTCGCCATGCACAACTAGGTAATAGTAATGCGCGTATTTGGATCAGCGGCATGGGTCAGTGGGGTAAGACGGATTATGGCCACAGTGATATGGATGTTGATTTCTATGTTGGGTTATTAGGTGCTGAAATTGATGTTACTGAAAATACTAAAGCGGGTCTATTTTTCGGTGCAGGCTCCACCAAATATAAAGGTAATCAATATGGAAAGATAGATAGTAATGATATTCATATTGGTGCTTATGGGATCTCTAATCTTTATGATGTTGCCTCATTAAATTATGGATTTACACATACAAACCAAGATAGAGATGCCAAAAGAACACTCTGGATAGGACAAACTGCAGGTTATAACTCAACCAGTTACGATGCGAAAATTAGTCAATTCTTTTTAGAAGGTGCTTATACTCAATTGAATACTAGCCAGTACTCAATTGAACCTTATGCTGGATTTAGTTGGTTAAGAGTATCCACTGATAATATCAATGAAAATGTGGGTAATATGAAGTTTACCACTAAAACAGATGCACAAGATATTCAAGTTGCTACGGTTGGTTTACGTGGTGGATATCCATTTATGGCAGGCAATATTAATATGGCATTAAAAGGTGATATATCAGCAAGCCATCTGTTTGGTGATAATCGCCCTGAATCACGTCTATGGTTATCCAATTCAGGTGAGGCATCACTACGAGGTGGTAAACTAGATAATTTATTTGGTGTTGGTCTAGGTGTTGATGCGCAGTTAAGTAAATCAACCACTTTCGGTATCTCTTATCAAGGTCAATATAATAGTGATATCAATTCGAGTGGTATTAATGCAATATTGAAAATTAATTTCTAAACCTTATTTGTTTTTTGATATTTATAGCCCTTAGTAATAAGGGCTTTTTTTTGTATGAATATGTAGATAAATAAAAGATAGTTTTACTATGAGATAAGGAGTTTTTATGCATATAAAAAATAATTTTGATAGCGTTACTTCAATAAAAAAATACGATGAAAATATAAAAGAGAAATACCAAATAAAAAATAAAATCAATGATGTGTTAAATACGCTTTCAAGTCTTTATATTGAAAGGGAAAAGATTACTTTACTATCTAAAATATCATTTTTTATAAAGAGTATTTTTAATATTAATGTTGGGGTGGTTTTTCTATTAGACAAAAGTCAACATGCGAAAATTAATACATTATCCATTTTGATGAGAAATGGAGGGGAAGTATATTTTAAAAACTGTAAGCTAATTAACTCAGATTTTGTTAGCTTTAAGAATAAACATTTAGATACATTTTTTTTAACTTTAAGTTATGCAATAAAAAATGATTGTCATGATGATGTTAAAAGATTAATACAATGTTATCTTTATGAAAAATCAAAAACAAAAGGAGACTTTATTACTATAATAAACATTGCTTTCAATATAATTAATCATTATCCAAAAGAAATGTTTGAACAATTGAAGAAATATCACCCAAAGTGCGATGATATGGTATATTATAGTGATTTTAACTATAAACAACATATTGATATGGCATTAAGTTATGTTTGTAAAGAGATTAATAGAAAAGATAATAATGAATTAATTAATTCAATAATGAATTTAGTTACTATAATGTATAGTATTTATTCGGTGGAGATGGATAAAGCGTTTATTGTCAATATAACTAAATGTTTTATTGATAAAGCAATGGAATATAATACGGTAAACTATATTAACGATGCTTTTAAAAAGTCAATATCAAATTTTTTGACTAATAAATTAAGAAATAATGAAGACGTTCAAAAGTTTGTAGATGATATGCTTACATTAGGAGTGTTAGAAAAAAAAGATATTATTAAAGCTAAAAAAATGACAATGGAAGACGAGAGTTTTATCACTAAACATAATAGAAGAATGCAAAATATTTTTACTAAGAATGAAAATAGTGATGAAATGAAATATACCATTGCTAATGTTATTAGAAATAATCATGAGAATATTTTAGAAAAAATAGACAATGAGTGTGATGATCTTAAAGATAAATATAAAGATATTTTACTGGATATTATTGATTACTTAAGGGACGATAAGGATTGGAATTTTGATTCATTAATAATCGATTACACCTATTACATTGATAATTATTTACACCTATTTTAGTTCTTTTTATCCAAAGCACCGTAAAACCCCGTCCTTCAGGTCGGGGATATAAGGCGCGGTTTTTTAACTAACTCGGTGTTTCCTGTTGCTCAATGTACTGGCGGATAATGGATATTGGTGCGCAACCACAACTCCCCGCGAAATAACTCGCGACCAAAGAACCCCCTTGTAGTAATCACGTTGGGCAATATCAGGACGATCACGTCGAAGTAATCGACTCGATACCCCTTTAAGGCTGTTAACCAGATTAGATATCGCCAGTTTTGGCGGGTAATTAATCAGTAAATGAACGTGATCCCGTTCCCCATCCATTTCAACCAGTTCAACATCAAAATCAGCACAAACACTGGCAAAGTAGCCTCGCCATTTTTCAATTGCATCCTGATCAAATATTTTTCGCCTGTATTTTGTGACAAAGACCAAATGGATGTGCATCAGGAACACACAATGTCTGCCAAGGAAAATATTAGTTTCATTTTTCATAGACCAAAGTATAATAGGCAATATGAAACGTCTACAAGCCTTTAAATTCCAGTTAAGACCCAATGGTCAGCAAGAGCGTGAGATGAGACGCTTTGCAGGGGCTTGTCGTTTTGTTTTCAATCGGGCATTAGCACGTCAGAATGAGAATTACGAAGCAGGGAATAAATACATTCCCTATACAAAAATGGCTTCATGGCTCATTGAGTGGAAATCTGACACAGAGACACAATGGTTGAAGGAAGCCCCATCACAACCGTTACAACAGTCACTGAAAGATTTGGAACGGGCTTACAAGAATTTTTTCCAGAAGCGTACCGCTTTTCCTCGATTCAAGAAACGCGGTAAAAATGACGCTTTTCGCTACCCGCAGGGCGTGAAGCTCGATCAATCCAATAGTCGTATATCATTGCCAAAGTTGGGATGGATGCGCTACCGCAACAGTCGTGAAGTCGTCGGAGAAGTGAGAAACGTCACGGTCAGTCAGTCATGCGGTAAATGGTACGTCAGCATTCAGACTGAGCATGAAGCGACAGAACCACAACATGAATCAACCTCAATAGTCGGGCTTGATGCAGGCGTTACAAAACTTGCCACGCTTTCAGACGGTACGGTATACCCGCCCGTCAGCAGTTTTAAAGTAAACCAGCGAAAGCTGGCAAGGCTTCAACGGAAATTAAGCCGTAAAATCAAATTCAGTGCCAACTGGCAAAAACAAAAGCGCAAAATTCAACGTCTGCATTCTCATATTGCCAATATTAGGAAAGACTACCTTCACAAAGTCACCAGTGAAATCAGCAAAAACCACGCAATGATTGTCATTGAGGACTTAAAGGTCAGTAACATGTCTAAATCGGCAAAAGGTACGACAGAACGGCCTGGACGGAACGTAAAAGCTAAATCTGGTTTAAACCGCTCAATACTGGAGCAGGGCTGGTATGAAATGCGCCGTCAGCTTGAGTACAAGCAGCTCTGGCGAGGTGGTCAGGTACTGGCAATACCCCCTGCCTACACCAGTCAGAAGTGCGCTTACTGTGGTCATACAGCAAAGGAAAACCGCCAGTCACAAAGTCAATTCGAGTGCCTTGAATGTGGATATACAGCGAATGCTGATATCAACGGGGCACGTAACATTTTAGCGGCAGGACATGCCGTGCTTGCCTGTGGAGGGAGGGTGCAGTCAGACCGCCCGTCGAAGCAGGAACCCGCCGAGTTGATTCAGACATCAGTCTGAACGCAGTAGGGATCCACGTCCTTTAGGGCGTGGAGGATGTCAACAATCGTATGATTGCCTTAACGAAAGGTGATACTTTAATGTTAAAAGTGCTATAAGCCAGTCAATGAGAAGTAGCAGTGCCTCTTTTCGCATGTTATTGATAAAGTGCTACATTTTTTACGATGAGAAAAAAGTAAGGTTCTCGCGCCTGTAATGAGCGTAAAGTAATTGTAAAAACACCTAAAGAATTTTCAAATATAATAGCAACTGCCATATAGCACTATTATAATGTTTAAAGCTTTCATGATTAAGTTAACACTTCCTGTATAAAGCAATTATTTATTATCGGTGAAGCATAAATTGTATCGACTCAAGTTTTCGCTTTCCGTATAGTATAAATAGTTTTCCCATTTTTACCCGTAGGTATGTAAATGAATATTAGTTTAATCGCAGCATTAGCGGCGGATCGTATTATTGGTATGGAAAAGGCGATGCCTTGGACATTACCTGGTGATCTCGCATGGTTTAAAAAAAATACATTAAATAAACCCGTTATTATGGGCCGGGTGACTTATGAGTCTATCGGGCGTCCTTTACCTAATCGTCTCAATATTGTATTAAGCAGTCAGCCTGGAAATGATGACAATGTTGTTTGGGTGAAATCCGTTGAAGAAGCACTACAAGCTGCTGAAAATAATGATGAAATCATGGTGATTGGTGGCGGTAAGGTTTATGAGCAATTCCTACCAATGGCGAATAAATTATACCTTACTCATATTGATGCTGAAGTGATTGGTGATACAACTTTCCCCGATTATGAGCCTGATGAGTGGGATTCTACTTTTATGGAATACCATGAGGCAGATGAAAATAATTCGCATAACTACTGTTTTGAAATATTAAAAAGAAGAAAATAACAAAATTTAAATAAAAAAGGAGATTAAATATCTCCTTTTTATTTTTATTAATTTATTAATATATTCATATTTAAATATGAATAGATACTATAACTAAAATATAATTAGCTATAAAGAGTACCCTATAATTAAATATTCATTATTTATCTTTTAATAAATATCTTTATAAAGAATAATCTATAATAAATAGCGCAATATAGCGGTTAATTCTGCTTGTTGTTATAAAAAAGCTACTTAATTTGTTTTGAGAAAAAATAACCTATTGATTTAAATCAAGTTATCTTTGTGATGGCTCTCAGAAGAGAGTAGATAGCCCAGATAGCATAGTAAAATAAATCAACACCTATGCTATCTTAACGCTACAAAATTATGGTAAGTGTGTGAGACTAGGTTGGATAAAATAACGTTTGTCTTCCCAACGTAGACAGGTTAGAACACCGCCCCAGCAACACCCAGTATCTAGCGCATAGATATTTTCAGGGGTGCCTTTTCCCTCTAAAGAGGCCCAGTGGCCAAAGATAATACTGTAATCATTTGGTAGTTGATTAGGTAAATCAAACCAAGGTTTTAATGGCGCAGGCGCATTTTCAGGCTTATCTTTACAAATCATATCCAACTGCCCGTTAGGAAAACAATAGCGCATACGAGTAAAAGCATTGGTGCTAAAGCGTAATCGCGGTAAGCCAGTTAATTCGGGTGACCAATTATTGGGCATATCACCATACATGGAATTAATGAAAAGGGGGTAACTATCGCTACTTAATATGGCTTCTACTTCTCGGGCACATTTTTTAGCTGTTGCTAAATCCCACTGAGGGGTAATACCTGCGTGTGCCATAACGATTTTCTTTTCTTCATCAACTTGTAATAGCGGTTGACGTCGTAACCAATTAATTAATTCATCAGCATCTGGTGCATTGAGTAATTCATTAAGCTTATCTTTGGGTTTATTACGACTAATCTTTGCAAATACCCCCAGTAGATGCAGATCGTGATTCCCTAATACGAGTTTTAACGCTGAGCCTAAGCTTTTGACAAAACGCAATACTTCAAGTGAATCAGGTCCTCGAGCAACCAGATCCCCCGTTAACCAAAGTGTATCTTGATTGGCGTCGAAATTAACTTGATTGAGAAGTTGGCGTAATTCACGATAACAGCCGTGAACATCGCCAATTAAATAAGTAGCCATAATTAATTTATCAATGTAGGGATAGCAAGGCGGAAAACAGGGATGTCAATTTGAAACAGACGTCCTTGTGCGTCAATCATTTCATAATGACCTTCCATGGTGCCCATCGGCGTTTCAAGAACTGCGCCACTGGTATAACGATACCGTGAGCCAGCTTCAATCAGAGGTTGTTCACCAACAACCCCTTCACCTTGAACTTCAGTGGTATTTCCTTGTGCATTGGTGATCAACCAATAGCGACGTAGGAGGCGAATAGCATGTTTATTCAAGTTATGTATGGTGATGGTATAAGCAAAAACATAGCGCTGTTCTTCTGGCGAAGATTGGCTCTCAATGTAAACGCTTTGTACCTGTATCGCCACTTTGGATGAAGTAAACATAATACCTCCTAGGTCTAGTGTGCGCTATTTCACTCAGCGTGTTGCTGTTGTGATGATAACCAGTTTGCCACTTTACAGTATTGCTCAACAGAAATATTTTCTGCGCGTGCAGTGGGATCAATATCTAATGCCAGCATATCTTCTGCTGTAAGTAGTCCACCTAAGCTATTACGTAACGTTTTACGGCGCTGATTAAAGGCTTGTGATGTGATACGGCTTAACATAGCAATATCTGTCACCGGATAGGGTTTTTCCTTATAAGGGATCAGACGCACAACGGCAGAATCTACTTTCGGGGCTGGCTTAAATGAGCTTGGTGGCACTTCAATAATAGGAATGACTTGGCAGTGGTATTGTGCCATGACACTTAAGCGGCCATAAGTTTTACTACCATGACTTGCCACTAGGCGATTAACCACCTCTTTTTGCAACATAAAAGTCATGTCAGAAATGGCATCAGCAAAACTAAATAGATGGAACATTAATGGCGTTGAAATATTATAAGGTAGGTTACCAAAAACCCGCAGAGGTTGCTGACGCTCTTTTGCTAATTGGGCAAAATCAATCGTCATCGCATCTTGCTGAATAATGGTTAGCTTATCTTTTAATGTAGGGTGAACTTCTAAGCGTGCAGCTAAATCACGGTCAATTTCGACGACCGTCATTTTATCCATTCTTTCCCCCACCGGCTCAGTAAGCGCGCCTAAACCAGGACCGATTTCAATAACGGCTTCACCGGGTTGTGGATAAATAGATTCAACAATACTTTCAATAATATAGCTGTCTGTTAAAAAGTTCTGCCCGAAGCGTTTGCGGGCAAAGTGCCCCTGATGGACTCTATTATTCATTACAATTTTGTATCATATTAATGGCTAAATTTAATGCGGTGCGAAAACTGCCAGCATCTGCGCTTTTAGTACCTGCAAGTTCAAGGGCGGTCCCATGATCAACAGATGTACGAATAAAAGGTAGACCGAGCGTGATATTCACAGCACGACCGAAACCTTCATATTTTAGCACAGGTAATCCTTGATCGTGATACATCGCAAGCACAGCATCTGCATGTGTTAAATATTTAGGCTGGAATAAGGTATCCGCAGGGTAAGGCCCATGAAGTTGAATACCTTGTTGGCGTAATTGCTCTAATGCGGGTTCAATAATATCGATCTCCTCACGCCCCATATGACCGCCTTCTCCAGCATGAGGATTTAGACCGCATACGTAAATATGTGGTGATGAGATGCCAAATTTGGTTTTTAGATCATGGTTTAAAATGGTGATGATCTCATTAAGCAACTCACCCGTAATCGCATCAGCAACTTCTCTTAAGGGCAGGTGTGTGGTGGCGAGAGCGACTCTTAAAGTGTCCGTTGCCAGCATCATCACCACTCGTTGACAATGGCTACGATCGGCAAAGAACTCTGTATGCCCTGTAAATGGCACACCGGCATCATTAATAACCCCTTTATGTACCGGCCCTGTGACTAAAGCAGAAAACTCTCCGTTTAAACATCCATCACAAGCGCGAGCAAGCGTTTGTACCACATAGTGGCCATTGGCAGTATTAAGTGTACCTGCGACAACCGAAGGGTCGGTTAATTCAACGGCAAGTACACAAATTTGGCCAGGGATATGTGCTGTAGGTGGATTATCTGGGGAATATTCAACTAAAGTGAGTGGGAGATTGAGTTGCTGTGCTCTTGCTCGTAATAATTGAGGATCAGCGCATACTACCCAAGGAAGTGCCCACTGTGACTGTGCTAATGAAATAATCAGGTCAGGACCAACCCCGGCGGGTTCGCCGGGGGTGATAACGAGGGGTTTTTTTAGCTTAGTTTGCATTATTCTCGTTCATTATTTTCACATAAGCGCCTGCACGCAACTCTTGCATCCAGTTTTGCACTTCTTCATTAAACTTGCGGTTAAACAGTAAGCGGTAAGCTTGTTCTTTATTCGCTGCATCTGTTTTATCAACGCTACGCGTATCTTCAAGTTCAATTAAGTGCCAGCCAAAATTAGAGCGCACAGGTTGGCTTAATTCATTTTTGTTTAAACGCATCAACGCGTCACGGAAAGCTGGATCATAAATATCAGGCATTGACCATCCTAACTCACCGCCACGTAATGCTGAACCGGGATCTTCAGAATACTCTTTAGCCGCATCCGCAAAACTGATTTTACCGCTACGAATATCGGCGGAAATTTTCTGTAGTTTGGCATAAGCTTGCTCATCATTCATGATAGGCGAGCTTTTTAGTAAGATATGGCGTGCTTTTACTTCAGTCACAGAAACGGTTTTTGAAGCACCACGTATATCATTGACTTTAATAATGTGTAGACCAACACCTGATTGCAGTGGCCCGACAATTTCACCTTTTTGTGCATTAGCAAGCTGTTTAGCAAAGATTGTCGGTAACTCATCAATTGATGCCCATCCCATATTACCACCATTAAGTGCTTGTGGATCGGCAGAATAAGTGGCAGCTAATTTTCCGAAATCAGCACCGTTTTTTAGCTGGTTCTTAATACGGTTCACCACTTGCTGTGCTTTTTCAATTTCTGCAGGTGATGGATTTTCTGATAATGGAATTAAGATATGGCTAAGATTAAGATCAATACTTTGGCTTGCTTGGCTTTCAATTTGTTTAGCTAATGAGTCCACTTCTTGTGGCAAAATCGTAATACGACGACGAACTTCGTTATTACGCACTTCTGCTAACATCATTTCTTTACGAATATCTTGACGATAATCGTTATAGGCAATCCCATCGGCAGCAAGACGTTTTTTTAACTGCTCTAGTGTCAGGTTGTTTTCTGCGGCAATCCCTTGAATGGTTGACTCAACGGCAGCTTCAGGAATATCAATTTGCATCTGTTGAGCCATTTGCAAGATGATGTTATCCATCACCAAGCGCTCTAAGATTTGTTGGCGCAAAACTTGCTCATCAGGCATTTCTTGCCCGGCATTTTTGGCATTCATTTGCACCGTTTGTAACATTCTATTGACGTCGCTTTCCAGAACGACACCGTTATTGACGATAGCCGATACGCGGTTGAGTTCTTGTGCTGCAAAAGTGGTTGTGCTGGTGGCTGCACCAACCGTGATCATTAAGCCGATAACCAGCGTTTTCCAATTTTTCATAAGTTTCCCATTATGTGTTTTCCGCATTTTGCGCGATGACATATTCATTCAGCCAATTTTGTCGTTTGGGTTAATCAAAACGCTCTTTGATAAGGTAAGATACCGCGCTCAAGCATTTTTTGACTACCTAAACTATGATTGTTACTTAGGCCTCTGAGTTCCAAATTGATTGACCATTTGTTGTCAATATCGCTGTGGTCTTCTTTCCAGCCAACAATTTTACGTTCATAACCAACGTTTACCGCCCAGCAACAGGTGTTATATTGTAAGCCAACCATTTGGCTTACTGGCTCTGAATCTTTGGTATCAAAGTAATAAGCGCCGACCAGTCCCCAACGTTCTGCTAAAGGCCAACTGCCGACAACACCAATTTGAGAAATGCCTTTTTGGTATTCTGGTAGTTGATTGACCCCGCCATCATAAGGGCGAACCCGTGTTGCTTGAATATAATCACGGTCTACATAACGATAGCTCAATTGTAAGAGATGGTCGCTATCACGGCGATACTCCATAATCGCATCACCCATAGAGACACTGCCTAAACGACGGTCATATTGTAAACCACCACGCATACCTAAAGTATCAGTAATGCGCCAATATGCATCGCCTGCCCATACCATAGATCCGGTTTCATCTTTGCTATTGATAATTTCATTCGATGAACCTGTTTTCGGACGCTCAAAGAAATAGATTTGACCAACAGAAATATTAAAACGTTCAACCAGTTCACTGTCATAAAAACGTGAAGTAACACCCGCCGTTAATTGGTTTGCAGAAGCAATGCGATCTAGACCACCGTACATTCTGTCACGGAAAAGTCCGCTATAGTTGGATTGTAATAGCGCTGAGTCAAAGTTATTGATATTAGACTGATCTTTATACGGTACATATAGATATTGTACTCGTGGCTCTAACGTTTGCGTAATATCGTTAGTGTCATATTGGCGTTCAAATACCACTTTCATATCTGACTTAAATTGTGGTAGTACGCGGTTAACGCTATCATCAAGTCTTGGATTTTTAGCGTTATTTTTATAAGCATCAGGAATATCTTGATCATAATGAGTCGCCATCAATTTAAACTCATTATTAAAGCTTGCCCAGCCAGTGGAGGCAGGTAAGGAAATGGTTGGCTCTATATGATAACGGTTCGCTTCAGGGGTGTTTTCTCCGACACTGGTAAAGCGGACAAATTGTGCATAAGTACGAAAATCAAATGGGCCAATATCATTTTTATAATAATTAAGATCAAGCTGCGGCTCAGCACGATAAGCCCTTGCATCTTTATTATCTGAGAAAATTTGGAACTGTTTAGTGGTTAATGTGGCATTCCAATTTTGCTGAGCATAACCGGTACTGAATTTTTGCGTCGCATAACCATCAGTGGTATTACCATATTGCGAAGTAAAGTCGGTGAAATATTTGTTATCACTGACTTTTGTGTAGTCAACATTAAAGCGCCACACATTGTTCATCACCCCACTGTGACCCCAATAGAATAACCAGCGTGTAGCAGAATCACGCGCCAGATAACCCGCTTTTTCGTCTGCTTTATCTTTATTGTATTGACTGTCGTGGTGGATCCAATCAACCGCAATCGTACCGCGACCCGGTTTTGTTAAATAACGAAATTCATTATCGAGCTTTAAACCACGGCGACTAATATAATTCGTGGTAATAGTCGCATCATAATTAGGGGCAATATTCCAATAGTAAGGCAGTTGGAAGTCAAACCCAGAACTACGAGAATAGTTACCATTAGGAATTAAGAAACCAGAGCGACGTTTATCGCCAATCGGTAATTGCAGATAAGGACTATAGAAAACTGGGACGTTAGCAACACGAAAACGTGCATTCCAAATTTCTGCTACTTGCTCTTCACGATCTAAGATAACCTCAGAGCCGACAACACTCCAACTATCGTCGCCGGGTAGACAAGAGGTAAACATCCCTTTATCCATAATGGTATAGCGGTTTTCGCCACGCATTTGCATTTTATTCGCGTAGCCACGGCCTTGTCGGCCCACCATTTGGTATTTACCTTCTTCGATATCAGTATCTTTATTATTTAGATTAGACCAAGCACGTGGGCCTTTTAAGATGATTTGTGGATCATCATAAGAGACATTACCTGTCGCGGTGACCATTCTTAATGGTGTTTCACCTTCTGTTTGGGTCAACTCAACATTATCTGCGCTTAATGTTTGATTTCCCTGTTTAATGTCTACATTGCCTCTATATTGGATCATGCGTGGGTATTCCCCTTGCATATCCTTAGCCGTAATGGTGACAGGTAATGAGTTAGGATCGCCTTCGACTAATGGCTTATTATAAACAGGGACTCCCAGTAAACATTGAGAGGCAAGATCAGCATATGCAGGCTGAGCATAAATTGTGGCCCAAACTAAGGTGGCCAGCAGTGTGGGATAACTTTTTTTCATGAGTATTTATGTGCTTCCGTCATCAGTGGCTTCTACTGCTAAATAGCGAGAAACTAACGCAGGGAGTTATGCAACACTAGCCCAACGTCCTGAACATTGTTCTAACGGTAACCGAAAAAAGAGCAGTTCCCTTTTTTCGATGTTTCTATGTTGAAATCGGTTTATAGCTTTATTAGAAACAAAAAAACACCGCGCTTGTGCGGTATTTCGTGCTGCATAACAACGCTAAAGTTATTCGTTTGGTCACTTATTTTACTTTAACACAATTTAAACGAAAACAGCATTATCTCTGTGCAAGCAGCTAGCGAAAACCTCATCATTTTAAGAAAAAGTTTATTTGAGCTTGCTTGATGTTAGGTGTGAAAGCAAATGAATAGTATGATAATGCAAAATTGTGAGCAGGGCATTGAAGATTTGAGGAGTCTATGCGCTATTGGGGAAAATTATTAGGCCTTATCATCGGTAGTTTTGCCGGGATCGGCTTTTGGGGCATTGTGATTGGGGTTTTTCTAGGACACCTTTATGACGTACAAAGAAGTAAATTAAGCTATGGTGGGCGCTATAATCGTGATAGACAAGCCTATTTCTTTGCTGCCACATTCCAAGTCTTAGGGCATTTAACCAAATCCAAAGGACGAGTGACACAAACCGATATCACATTAGCCAGTACGTTAATGGATAGAATGAATTTACATGGGGCAGCACGTCAAGCAGCACAACAGGCGTTTCGAGAAGGTAAAGAGGTTGATTTCCCACTTAGAGCCACCTTACAACGTGTTCGCCAAATTTGTGCCGGTCGCCGTGATTTACTGCAGATGTTTCTGGAAATTCAATTACAAGCCGCATTTGCTGATGGGCAGTTACATCCTAACGAACGTAAAATGCTGTTTATTATTATTGATGAGCTCGGATTTTCTCGCGCCCGTTTTGAACATATATTAGCCATGATGCAGGCGGGGCAAAGTTTTCATTATCAACAAGGGCAAAATTATCAGCCACAAACTCAAGGCCCAACGCTTTCTGACGCCTATAAAGTGTTAGGTATTAAAGAGGGGGATGATGTTAAAACAATAAAAAGAGCTTATCGAAAATTAATGGGAGAACATCATCCTGATAAATTGGTTGCAAAAGGTTTACCACCGGAGATGATGGAAATTGCAAAACAAAAAGCACAAGCTATCCAAGTTGCTTACGATTTGATTAAAAAAGAAAAAGGATTTCGTTAACATCTTGTAAATAAAGATGAGAAAAGAGAGAATTAATCCGTGATGAAGATAACTCAGTCTTAGTTGAGATTATTATTTGTCACGGTAAAATATAAGTGAAATTTAATTATTTCACTCTCATTCTCTTATAAAAGGAACTATATCAATGTCAAACGTCCGTGTTCTTGTTGGGGTAATAGGATTAGCGCTCTGTCTGCTCCTTGCTTCACTAAGTTCGGTGACCGTTTTAGTGTCGTAAGACAGGTTAAAAATCTGCCAGGCATTCAAAATGTATCGGTGAATGAAAGGCCGGATGCGTAATAAATAATTCCTGAGCATGTAACTGCAGGCGAGGTGCGAGTGCTCTTGCCTGCGGATGGGCATAAAAACGATCCCCTAAAATAGGATGACCTAATGCTAGCATATGAACCCGTAGCTGATGGGAGCGTCCGGTTATTGGTGATAGTTTTACCCGCGTTGCATTTTCTTCATATTCCAACACTTCATAAAAAGTTTGTGCAGACTTTCCTGTTTCATAACATACTTTTTGCTTAGGTCGATTAGGCCAATCGCAGATCAACGGCAGATCAACTAATCCTTGTGGTTTTTCAAGCTTTCCCCAGACACGGGCAATATAGGTTTTTTTCGGCTCTCGTTCACGAAATTGGCGTTTTAATTCACGCTCGGCGGCTTTATTAAGCGCAACAACCATCACACCACTCGTGGCCATATCAAGGCGATGAACAGATTCCGCATCAGGAAAATCGGCTTTTATACGCGACATAATGCTGTCGTGATGTTCTAGCGCTTTGCCGGGTACAGATAGCAATCCACTGGGTTTATTAACAACAATAATATGCTCATCTTGATATAAAACGTGTAACCAAGGATCAGTGGGGGGGTTATAAACTTCCATCATAGTGGATATCTCAGCAAAATAACGGGGGAGATAAAGCTTTCCCCCGTTTTAACAGTGATTATTGGTGGGTAACAACAATTAAACGGATCGCATCTAAGCGCCATGTCGCTTCATCTAAGTGGTTAAGAATATGCGTACGCTCATTTTCAATTGCTTCAACTTCGTCATCACGTATATTTGGGTTAACGGCACGTAATGCCTCTAAGCGTGATAACTCATGTGTTAATGCGTTGTCAGCTTCTTGCTTCGCTTGTTCAATTAGCGTTTTCGCTTCCGCTTCCATTAAGGATTCAGATGCTTTTAGTACATGATGAACTTCATTTTGTACCGCATTGACCAATTTGCTGGATGTGTGGCGATTTACCGCATTTAATTGGCGGTTAAAACTTTCAAATTCAACTTGTGATGCAAGATTATTACCTTTTAAATCAAGTAATAAGCGTACTGGAGTTGCCGGTAAGAAGCGAGTTAAATGAAGATGTTTAGGGGCTTGCGCTTCTACGACATAAATCAGTTCAACTAATAGCGTACCTACAGGTAATGCTTTGTTTTTCAATAAAGAAACCGCACAACTACCTGTATCACCAGATAAGACTAAATCTAAACCATTACGGATAATAGGATGTTCCCAACTGATAAATTGCGTATCTTCACGAGAGAGTGCGTGCTCTCTATCAAAGGTAATTGTACAACCATCTTGCGGTAATCCAGGGAAGTCAGGAACTAACATATGATCTGATGGCGTTAATACAATTAAGCTATCACTACGATCTTCTTGGTTAATGCCCACAATATCAAATAAGTTTAAGGCGAAGTTAACCAGATCGGGATCGTTATCTTGCTCTGCAATCTTATTCGCTAACTCAACGCCAACTTCACCGCCGTTAGAGTGCATTTCTAATAGACGGTCACGACCTTGTTCTAGTTTGAGTTTCATCTCATCATGTTGCTTACGACAAGAAACGATAAACTTATCAAAATCACCTAGTTCATTAGGTTGAGCAAGATAATTGACTAGCGCATCATATTCGTTGTCATAAATTGTACGACCCGTCGGGCAGGTATGTTCAAATGCATCTAACCCTTCGTGATACCAACGTAATAGAACAGATTGAGCGGTTCCTTCAAGATAAGGCACACTGATATCAATGTCGCGGTTTTGACCGATACGATCAAGACGACCAATACGTTGTTCTAATAAATCAGGATTAAAGGGGAGATCAAACATCACTAGTTGATTAGCAAATTGGAAGTTACGCCCTTCTGAACCGATTTCAGAACATAGTAACACTTGTGCGCCTTCCTCTTCTGAGGCGAAATAAGCGGCTGCACGATCTCGTTCAAGTAAAGACATCCCTTCATGGAATACTGCAGCACGAATACCTTCACGTTCACGTAAAACTTGTTCTAATTGCAATGCTGTGGCGGCTTGAGCACAAATGACTAATACTTTTTCATGACGATTGGCGGTTAAAAAGCCTAGTAGCCATTCAACGCGTGGATCAAAGTTCCACCATGTGGCATTTTCACCTTCAAACTCTTGGTAGATACGTTCAGGATAGAGCATCTCTTTTGCTCGTACTTCGAGGCTCTTTTTCGCTGCCATAATCTCAGCCACCTTAATGGCGGTTTGATACTGAGTTGGTAGTGGCATTTTTATTGCGTGCAACAGTCGGTTAGGGAAGCCTTTGACGCCGGAGCGAGTATTGCGAAATAACAGACGACCCGTACCGTGTCTATCCATCAACATATGAATAAGTGCTTGGCGAGATTTTGTACGCTCTTCACCTTGGGTATTAGAGGCTTTTAGCAACGGCTCTATATCTTGCTCGCTGATCATCTCACTGATGCTATTTTGCTGTTCGTTATTTAAATCATCTTCTGAAAGCAAAATGGTTACCGCATCGGCCACGGGGCGATATTTTTGTTGTTCATTAATAAATTCGTTGTAATCGTGGAAACGATTAGGATCGAGCAAACGTAAGCGGGCAAAATGGCTCTCTTGACCAAGTTGCTCCGGTGTTGCGGTTAATAACAATACAGAAGGGATCGCTTCAGCCAGCGTTTCGATAACTTGGTATTCTCGGCTTGGTGCCTTTTCACTCCATACCAGATGGTGGGCTTCATCGACAACTAACATATCCCAAGTCGCTTCAACAAGGTGTTCAAAGCGTTGTTTGTTTTTACGCACAAAGTCTAATGAGCAAATGATCATCTGCTCTGTTTCGAAAGGATTATCGCTATCTAATAAAGATTCGCTATAACGGCTATCATCAAACAGTGAAAAACGTAGGTTGAAACGACGTAACATCTCAACTAACCACTGATGTTGTAAGCTTTCAGGAACGATAATTAAAACACGCTCAGCGCGTCCATCCATGATTTGCTGGTGGATTATCATACCCGCTTCGATAGTTTTACCCAGCCCAACTTCATCCGCTAATAAAACACGTGGGTTATGACGTTTACCCACTTCATTCGCAATATAGAGCTGATGAGGAATAAGACTTGCGCGAATACCACGTAGACCACTTTGTGCTTGCTTAAACTGTTCGCTCATAAATTTACGCGCACGATAGCGTAAAGCAAAACGATCCATACGGTCTATTTGACCAGCAAAAAGACGATCTTGTGGCTTATTAAAAGTGAGTTTGTTATCTAAGAATACTTCACGCAGTTGTGCTGGCTCTTCGGTATCTAAACGTACGCCGTGATAAATAAGTAAGCCATTATCTTCCACAACGTTGTCGATGGCGAGCTTCCAGCCTTCATGACTGGTGACAGTATCCCCCACATTAAACATCACCCGCGTTATTGGGGCATCATGGCGGGAATAAAGACGATTTTCGCCACATGCAGGAAAAAGTAAGGTCACCATACGGGCATCAATTGCCACAACAGTACCTAGTCCAAGTTCGCTTTCTGTATCGCTAATCCAACGTTGACCAAGAGTAAAAGGCATATATATAAACTCAGCTCTCAAATATATAATTTATAAAATCATTATTAATGAATGCAGTATTGCGGTGTTGTCATCCAATCTACGGGATAAAAAATAGTATCTTTCTCAAGATGAGAAAAAAGGTGATTATCACCAAAGGGGCGTTATGTTAATAGATGCAAAGCAAGCCGTCACCTGCAAAATAACACATCTTAAAAAGAGAGCGTCATTTGCCCATTTAACAAGGTAGAAAAATCATCTTGTAGAAATGGCAAAATAGCATCTGCTATCGGCATTAATTGCTTATTAATGTAGTGTTCATAGTCAGGTGTCGAAGTGATATGCTCTAACGGCTCTGGCCCCAAGTGAGTAATTATATAACTAATCCAACCGCCTTGCTGATATTGTTGCGGCCTATTTTGTAACTGATTATAGTCATCCGCTAATCGAGCTGCTTTGACGTGAGGGGGGATATGGTGCTGGTAGTCTGATAATTTTCGTCGCAATCTTTTTCGATAAACCAGTCTATCATCATATTTTCCTAATAGCGTATCAGCAACATAATCACGAATAAACTGTTGATAAGGTTGCTGATTAAAGATGCGTGTATAAAGCTCTTTTTGAAACGCTTGCGCCAGTGGTGTCCAGTCTGTTCTGACTGTTTCCAATCCTTTAAACACCATTTTATTATGACTTAGTCCTGCATAACGTTTTTTACTTCCGGTTTCCATACCTCGAATAGTGGGCATCAAGAATCGGCGATAATGGGTTTCGTACTCAAGCTCTAATTGGCTATCAAGCTGGTAAGTTTCAGTCAGATAGCTTTTCCACCATTGATTAACATCTTGCGCTAATTGACGACCGATCTGCTCTGCTTGTACTTCGTTATGAGCGGCTTTAAGCCAAACAAAAGTAGAATCAGTATCACCATAAATCACTTGATAGCCTTTTGACTCAATTAATTCACGGGTCTTTTTCATAATTTCATGACCACGTAAAGTAATTGATGAAGCCAATCGAGGATCAAAAAAACGACAGCCTACCGAGCCTAATACACCATAAAAAGCATTCATAATAATTTTCAATGCTTGAGAGAGCGGGGCGTTGTTATGACGTTTAGCATTATCTCGTTCATGCCAGATTTGTGAAACAATGGTGGGTAAACAGTGTTTTTCTCGTGAAAACCACGCTTGACGAAAACCGGGAACGGCATGTGTGCTATCAGGGTGATGCATACCTTCAATCATTCCCACCGGATCGATTAAAAAGGTGCGAATAATAGAGGGATATAGGCTTTTATAGTCCAGTACCACCACTGAGTCATAGAGACCCGGTGTTGAGTCCATGACAAAACCACCAGGGCTATGCTCTTCGGGTTTTTCACCCTGATTGGGGGCAACATAACCAAGACGATGCATTGAGGGTAAATAGAGGTGAGTAAATGCTGCGACAGAGCCACCACTTCTATCTGCTGCCAGTCCTGTTACACTGGCTCTTTCTAATAAGAATTCCATTAAGTGTGTGGTATCAAAGATACGATTAACCAAGACACAATCTTGCCAGTTATAATACGCTAAGGCGGGCTTATCTTCTTTAAAACGGCGATTGATTTCGTCCATTCTGGCATAAGGTGTATCAATCGCTTTCCCTTCCCCTAACAGTGTTTGAGCAACTGACTCTAGGCTAAAAGAGGGAAAATTCCATGTCGCCATTTTTAAAGCATCAATACCATCAATAATTAAACGCCCTTGTGCTGAGGCAAAAAAGTGCCCCGCTTTAAAGCCATGTTCACGCCACTCTAATGGGGTATTTTGTCGTCCTAATAATAAATTGATCCCGTAACGCTGAGCATGGGTATGCAAGATACGCAAATCAAATTGAATAAGATTCCAACCAATAATCGCATCAGGATCGTACTCTTGTATCCAAGCATTTAGTTTTTCAAGGAGTTGTAATCGACTACTTACATAGCACAGACGATAGCCTTCAGGTTGTTGGCTTTCTTGAACTTCTGGGAGGGTGTCACTAAGCATAAAAACAACGTTATCACCGCAACCGGCTAATCCAATAGAATAAAGCTCACCAAACTCACTGGTTTCAATATCTAAAGAGACGGTACGTAATGTAGGACGATAATCACTGGCAGGTTTTAGCGTGACAGTATGACTATTTTGATAACGAAACCATACAGGCGCGGTGATAAAACGCTCCATCATATAGCGTTCATGTGGGCGGATATCGGCTTCATACAGGCGAATATTATACTGTTTTAATTGCTGTTCAAGCTGGGTAAGTTGGCGGTATTGTTTACAATAAACCCCCAAAACAGGTTGTCTTTCAAAGTCTTTTAACGCCAGAGGACGAATATCAATATCGCGATTATGACCAACCACTGAGCGTAATATACTTTCATTTTGTTGGGCAACAAAACCAATAGCATACTGCTTTGCAACCGTGACTTTACGCGGTCCATTTTCTGTCGCCAACCAATAGGAGACAGCGATACCTTGTGGGGTATCACTCCAATGGCGGGTAAGAATAAAGCCTTGCTCTGTGTGAATTGTCATAATTTCCTAATAAGCGAGATATTGAAGCTTGAAAAAGAGATCGTTAACTATTAATTATAATATTAATCATAGCCTTGTTATGATAGGAAATGGGATATTACACGGGTTGATGTACTTATAATAATATCTGGAATGCCCGTAAATGGGAAATAAACTGGGGTAATTTCTGCTTTTGTAAACAGCCTAAAAAGGTCTCTACGGTCATTGGTGGATTCTTTAGGCTTTGTCTATGTTGTTGCGCCGCTTTAATACAGCTACTAGGATTTAATTCAAACATGTCACTCAAAAATTCATCAGGATGGATAGCTGAAATATCAAAAGAATTAAGGTATTTTTGCGGAAAATCTTTTAAGTTAAATGTAATTATAGCTTGAGCCTGCCCTTTTATTGCTGCTGCTAGCACATGACGATCATTAGGATCAGGTAGCTTTAAACCACAAATAAGCGGTTCGTAGCCTTCTACTAAACAATCAGGAACATGTGCATTCATTAAATCTCTGGTTCGTATTAGTCGCTCAGCTGTTAATGTTGGATTGTTGACTAATAAATTAGTGATCCATTCATCATGGATCTGATTACTCCAACGTGCTCTAAATAAACCAGTATTAGCAAGATACATTAAATAACTTCTAAGAGGGGCTGGATACATGACACAGGCATCAAGCAAAACAGTATAGTTTGTCATTAATACCCCATATCCATTTCTTGATCTAATTGCGATAATTCAGCAAGGGCATCAAGTCGTTTTTGCTCCAATTCATTTTTATAAGCAACAATATCAGCATAAGCAACTTTCCTACGATTTCCTTTTCTAGAGTAGGGTATCGCTCGTGTATCTAATAATTTTACAAATGTAGGACGGGACATATTGAGTATATCAGCCGCTTCCTGTGTCGTTAGCTCAGCATGGATTGGTGTGATACTAACAGTATTCCCTTGCCCTAGTTGAGTAAGAATTTCAATCATTAGGCGTAATGCACTATTTGGTATTTGTACAATATGATTATTACCCGTCTTATCTATAATGGATAGCTTCTGCGTTTTGCCATTAATATCCATAACAGCGGATAGCTCTTGGCTACTTAATTTTGCTAATGCAATATCTTCAGCACTAAGTCTCTCACTTATCGTATTCATTAGTATTTCCCCCTTTTTAATAACTAGATTATCTGAAATATTCGAAAAATAGTCAAGTATTCGAAATATTCGAAAGAGGCTTGTAGGGGGGAATAAGCTTCTTTCGATATCGCTATATTTCAATAGATTAATTAAAAGGTATCCCTAACAGCAGTGATTGATCCACTTCGCCTTTGATTAATGACGCTGTATTTCCATCATAGACAATGGTGCCATTATCAATAACAAGCGCTCTTGGTGCGATTTTATGAGCATCTTCTAAGCTGTGAGACACCATGAGTAAAGTGAGATTTTTTTCATCACAAATTTGTTCTAATAATGTCAGCATTTCGATACGTAATGCGGGATCAAGGGCGGAAAAAGGTTCGTCTAACAATAAAATAGGCTGTTCACGTACCAGACAACGGGCAATTGCCACTCGTTGACGTTGACCTCCTGATAGCTGTGAAGGTAAACGCTCTAGATAATCACTTAAAGAAACCTGTTTGGCTCGACTTTCTAATAGTGCTTTCTGTGCCACAGTGAGCTTTAGCCCTGGATCTAGCCCTAAACCAATATTTTGTCTTACCGTGAGATGAGGAAAAAGATTGTTATCTTGAAATAACATCGAGATAGGGCGTTGGGCAGGGGCTGTTTTGGTATGATCTTTCCCTTTTAAAAATAACGAGCCTGACTCTGAGGGCAGAAAACCCGCTATTAAGCTGAGTAATGAGCTTTTACCTGCACCACTGGGACCTAAAATAGCAATACGCTCCCCCGCTTTTACCGTTAAATTAAAGGTCAGATGTTGGTGCTCATAGGTATAAGAAAGCTGCTCTAACTTAATCATAGGATTTTCCTGAAACGCGTTCGATAAGGCTAAAAAGCGTGAAACATAACAGCAAAAGGAGCATCGCGGTGACAGCGCCATCTTGTGTGTGATAAGCACCGATTTGCTGATAGAGGTAAAAAGGTAATGTTCTAAAAGTTTCATTTCCAAATAAGGCAACAATACCAAAATCACCAATGGAAATGACACAAGCAAAAGCCAGTGCTTGTGATAGTGGCTTTTTCAAAGCGCGTAGCTCTATCCAACGTAGACGATTAATACCTCGCAAATTAAGGGAAGCACATAATAGATTATAGCGGGCTGCAATATCATTCATTGGGTTTTCAAGTACTTTTAAAGCATATGGAATAGCCATAAGCGCATTAGTGAGGATCACTAAAAGATAGGGAGATTCAGGTAATCCGGTTGTGCTGTTTAATAATAGAAAAAAGCCCGTCGCTAATACAATGCCCGGCATAGCCAGAATAATGAGTCCACTCATTTCCAGCGCTTGTCCGGCCTTTTTAAAATGGCGTAAGCGTAATTCTCGACTACTCCAGAGCAACATCATCGTTAAAATAACACAAAGTCCCCCAGCGCCAAGTGCAATAATTAATGATGTTGTAAAGGCTTGCCAAAGTACCGGCTGTTGTAGAACACCTAATAATTGACTGTTTAAGCCATCACTTATCACCGCTAATAACGGAGGAAGTAAAAAGAGCATAGCAAGTACGATAATTAAACTATCCGTTATTTTATTGATTAATGAGTCGCTAGGATCACGCCAGCTTAGTTTTTGATGACTACCGACAAAGAGTGTTCCCTTTAATTTTTGGCTAACAAGTACTAATCCTAAGCAGCAAAATAGCTGAATTAATGCTAATAGCGCTGCACGATGTAAATCGTAGTCATAACTTAATGCTTGATAAATTGCCAATTCAACAGTTGTTGCCGCAGGCCCACCTCCCAGCGCTAATACAGTCGCGAAACTTGCAAAGCAGAGCATAAAAATCAGTGATGCAGTAGGCAGGATTTGTCGCCATAAATAGGGCCACTCGAGAAAACGAAAACGTTGCCAGCCATTCATTCCCAATTGTGATGCTAATTGGCGTTGCTCGGTAGAAATACTTTCCAAGGCTTGTAACAACATTCTGGTAGCCAGTGGCATATTGAAAAAAATATGTGCGAGTAAAATGCCTTGTAAACCATAAGGCGTAAAATGGTAATCAATCCCTAACCATTGGCATATTTGAGCCAGCCACCCCATGCGACCATACACAGTTAAAATGCCAAATAGCGCCACTAACACCGGTAGAACTAAACTCATTGCACATAAGCGTAAAAAGAGCGTTCTGCCAACAAACTGGCGTCGATAGAGCGCTTTTGCTAACCAAATTGCCGGTAAAATGGAAAATAGCGCGGATAAAAATGCTTGCCAAAAAGTAAAGCGCACCACATGCCATAGGTAACTATCAGCAAAAATAGTCGATAAATCACCACTTGGCGCGTTAAACCATAAAGCACCGAAGGAGAGAAGGGCGACGGTAAGTAATAATCCCGAGGCGCATAGCCCCGGGATAAGCCATTTACCCATTAGCGGCTAACCGCAGATTGCCAATTACGTGTCCATGTTTGGCGCTCTTTGGCTACCACATCAGCATCAAATTGTAATGACTTTTGCGGTTTAGGCATAACGGAGTAGACCTCAGGTAGTGGCATATCAATAACAGGATACATCCAATTAGTGGTTGGGATGGTTTCTTGGAAAGCGGGGGTTAGCATAAATTGCATAAATTGCTGAGCTAATTCTGGCTGTTTGCTGGATTTTAGCTTGGCTGCAACTTCTACCTGTAAATAGTGTCCTTCATCAAAAATAGCTGCCGCATAATTGTCTTTTTTATCAGCCAAAATATGGTAGCCCGGAGATGAGGTGTAACTAAGCACAAAATCCCCTTCTCCTTTCAAGAATAAGCCATAGGACTCACTCCAGCCTTTGGTTACTGTCAGTGTTTTATTCGCCAATTTTTGCCACTGCTCAGCGGTATTGTTTGGATACAGTGATTGCATCCATAACATTAAGCCTAAGCCGGGGGTACTGGTACGTGGATCTTGATAAAGGATTTTCCACGGCTGTTGGCTATTTAACAGCTCATCCATGCTTTTAGGGGGATGAGTAATACGATTTTTATCGTAAATAAAAGCGAAATAACCGTAGTCATAAGGCACAAAAGTGTCATCAGTCCATTTTTCAGGTAATGCTAGTTTTGATGTATCAATATTGCTTGGTGCAAAAAGTCCGGTCTGTTTTGCCGCATGAATAAGATTGTTATCTAGCCCTAAAATAATATCTGCCTTACTTTTACTCCCTTCCATACGTAAACGATTAAGGAGAGAAACCCCATCCGAAAGGGCAACCAGTTTTAGCTCACAATCACATTGTTGTTCAAATGCTTTTTTAATTGCCGGACCAGGCCCCCAATCCGCGGTAAAAGAGTCATAGGTATAGACGGTAAGTGTGGGTTTGGTTTGTTGTGCATTTGTGGCAAAAGCACTGAACAAACCTAGTGCACTGAATAAGAGAGTTGAACGAAGAGAATTTATTAACACGCTATTTTCCTCAGTAAAAAGTCAAGTAGGATCTGAGGAGTGAGGAGGCAAATGAGTTATTATTGCGCCATCCTGACTCAAATCCCTACGCCAGTATTAGCTGGATCAGGTTCCACGAGTTTTTCTCAGCTTAAAAAAAGCACCCCGTTGAGACATTCCCATTGTAGATAAATACTCACGTTGTGCAAAGTCTGTTGATAGTGGTTTACCGTTTGTGGGTAGTATGAAACAATGAGTTATCTTTCAAGTTTGGTTATTGAGGTAGTCTGGTGATCGATGATGATGGCTACCGCCCGAATGTGGGGATTGTAATTTGTAATCGGCAAGGGCAAGTGCTTTGGGCCCGTCGCTATGGACAACATTCATGGCAATTTCCTCAAGGGGGAATTAATCCTGGAGAATCACCAGAACAAGCCATGTATCGTGAGTTGTTCGAAGAAGTTGGATTAAGTCGTAAGGATGTTAAAATCCTTGCCTCCACGCGTAACTGGTTACGTTACAAGTTACCTAAGCGTTTGGTGCGTTGGGACACAAAACCTGTTTGTATTGGACAAAAACAGCGTTGGTTCCTTTTGCAGTTAACAAGTAACGACAAGGACATTAATGTTCAGCAGAGCAAAACGCCAGAGTTTGATGGTTGGCGTTGGGTTAGCTATTGGTATCCTGTTCGTCAAGTCGTCTCTTTTAAGCGAGATGTATATCGTCGCGTGATGAAAGAGTTCGCACCAGTAGTTATGCCATTACAAGAACAAGTGTCTATGTCTCGTCCTTCCTATGGATATCGCCGTAAAAGGTATTAGATAACACTATGCTGACACGTTTGCGGGAAATTGTAGAAAAAGTGGCTATGGCAGCGAGTCTGCCAGAAGCACTTGAACTATTAGTGAAAGAAACGTGTCAAGCTATGCACACGGATGTGTGTTCTATTTATCTTGCCGATATTCCTCATCGCTGTTTCTATTTAATGGCCACAAAAGGATTGAAAAAGCCGAAAGGGCGTGCCGTCAGCCTCTCATTTGATGAGGGGGTGGTGGGTGAAGTAGGACGTCTTTCTGAGCTGATTAATCTGGCTGATATTCGTGAACATCCTAATTTTACCTATCTGCCACAAGTAAAAGAGGATGATCTGCGCGCTTTTCTCGGCGTGCCCATTGTCTATCGTCGTCAGTTACTTGGGGTGCTGGTGGTTCAGCAAAAAGAGCGACGCTTATTTAATGAAAGCGAAGAATCTTTTATGGTGACACTGGCCACCCAATTAGGGGCGATATTGTCGCAAGTGCAAACGAAAGGATTATTTGGACAATATCGTCAAAGCCGTATTAAAGCCCTATCCGTTTCTACGGGGGTAGTGATGGCATATGGTTGGCAAGAGATGTCTCAGCCAACCTTAGATCATGTTTTTAAAGCCAGCGCACTGGATATAAAAAGTGAATTAAACCGATTAACGGTCGCCTTAGAAGATGCGACATCGGAGTGTCGCCGTTTTAGTAAGCGCTTTATGGCAAATTCACAAAAAGAGAGTGCGGCTATTTTCGATCTCTATTCGCATTTACTTAACGATCCCCAATTAAGACAAAAAATGACTGGGGTTATACAACAAGGCTATGTTGCTGAGTGGGCAGTAAAAGTGGTGATAGAGAAGTTTTCTGCACAGTTCTCAAGTCTTAAAGATAGTTATATGCGAGAACGAGCTTCAGATTTAAAAGCATTAGGTCAGCGCTTACTATTTCATTTAGATGATGATCTCAGCACGACAAATACATGGCCAGATCGCTTTATTCTTGTGGCGGATGAGCTTAGTGCCAATCTATTGGCTGAGTTGCCAGAACAACAACTGGCGGGGGTGATAGTTCGTGATGGTGCGACTCATTCACACTCAGCGATTTTAGTTCGAGCAATGGGGATCCCTGCCATTATGGGGGCAGATATTCAACCGGAGCTACTTCACAACCGAATGCTGATTCTTGATGGTTATCGTGGTGAGATTTTTATTGAACCAGAACCCTTTATCATGCAGGAATATCGGCAAATTATTGATGAAGAAAGAGTATTGAGTCAACTTGCTGAAGAGCAGCTTGAACAGCAAGCGGTATTAAAAAATGGTGAATCCATCAGTGTGCAATTAAATGCAGGGCTAAGCATTAAATATGAACAACGTATTAGCGTTGGCATAGATGGTGTCGGTCTTTATCGCACAGAAATCCCTTTTATGTTACAAAGCGGTTTTCCTTCCGAAGATGAACAAAAAAACCGTTATCGTGAAATCTTATCATTTTTTCCCAATAAACCCGTCGTACTACGTGCTTTAGATATAGGTGCAGATAAACAGCTTCCTTATATGCCGATAAATGAGGAGAACCCTTGTTTAGGGTGGCGGGGGATCAGAATATTACTCGATCAGCCAGAAATATTTCTGATCCAACTACGAGCGATGTTAAAAGCTAATCTTGAATTTAAAAATTTGAAAATATTGTTGCCGATGGTGACAAGTATTGATGAAATTGAAGAAGCGAAAGCATTGTTACTAAGAGCATGTGCTGAAGTTAGCCGAGAAATGAAATGCGAATGCATTCTACCACCTGTGGGGATCATGCTTGAAGTCCCCTCATTGGTCTTTATGTTACCGCAATTAGCACATCGAGTAGATTTTATCTCGATTGGTACCAATGATTTAACGCAATATTTACTTGCAGTCGATCGTAATAATACCCATGTAGCACTGCTCTATGATAATTTGCATCCTGCATTACTGCGTTCGCTTAATATTATTGCTTTAGAATGCCAACGTTATCAGTTACCAGTCAGTGTTTGTGGTGAAATGGCGGGTACGCCGATGGGGGCATTGCTACTAATAGGGCTAGGTTTTCGTCAGTTAAGCATGAGTGGCCGTAGTTTACCTAGGGTAAAATACTTATTGCGCCATCTAGATCCTGCTATCTTACAGCCTTTTATGCAACAGGTGTTGAAAGCTGAAACGGCAATAGAGATAAAAAAATTGTCTGCTGATTTTATGGAAAGACAAGGATTAGGTGGATTAATTCGCGGAGGTATCTGATAGGCCTTCGTATAAACTTTTTGTCTAAGGGGTTATCCACATCGACCCATAGATAGAAAATCATTAATAAAGTGAAGTAGGGAAGAATGAGTATAAACTACCTTAAATTTCCAGAAATCGATCCAGTTATGTTTTCTATCGGGCCAGTATCTTTGCACTGGTACGGCATGATGTATTTGATTGGATTTGTGTTTGCATTATGGCTAGCAAACCGCAGAGCGGCAAAACCTAACAGTGGTTGGCAAAAAAGTGAAGTCGAAACATTACTTTATGTAGGGTTTGTGGGCGTGTTTATTGGTGGGCGTCTAGGATATGTTTTATTCTATAACTTACCGGTATTTTTAGATAATCCACTTTACCTATTTAAAGTCTGGGATGGCGGAATGTCCTTCCACGGTGGCTTAATTGGGGTGATCTGCGCCATGATTTGGTTTGCTCGTCGCACTAAACGTCACTTTTTTCAAGTCGCAGACTTTGTTGCTCCATTAATTCCATTTGGTTTAGGTTTAGGACGTATTGGTAACTTTATTAATGGAGAGCTTTGGGGGAGAGTCACCTTAGATACCCCGTGGGCGATTTTATTCCCAGGCTCCCGTGCAGAAGATCTACAGCTTGTCGCGCAAGATCCCACTACACTATTACCTATCATTCAGCAATACGGCGTATTGCCTCGCCACCCATCGCAACTCTATGAAATGTTCCTAGAAGGCGTGGTATTATTTATTATTCTGAATATCTTTGTGCGCAAAAATCGTCCTATGGGCAGTGTATCGGGGTTATTCTTAATTGGTTATGGTGCTTTCCGTATTATTGTTGAATTCTTCCGCCAACCTGATGCGCAATTAGGTTTATTTAGCGGTATCAGCATGGGGCAAATTCTTTCCATTCCAATGATAATATTAGGCATTATCTTTATGGTGTGGGCGTATCGTCGCGATAAAGCCACTCCACAGACGCCAACAACACACTAACTATTATTAGCTAACAAAAAAGAGAGACTACATGAAGCAGTATCTGGCATTGTGTCAACGCATTATCGATGAAGGTGAATGGATTGATAATAAACGGACAGGAACCCGTTGTTTAACGGTGATAAATGCCGATCTGGAATATGATGTTGCCAATAACCAATTTCCACTCATAACAACGCGTAAAAGTTTTTACAAAGCCGCGATTGCGGAACTATTAGGGTACTTACGTGGTTATGATAATGCAGCACAATTTCGTGCTATTGGCTGTAATACGTGGAACGCGAATGCTAATGAAAATAGCGCATGGTTAAATAATCCGCATCGTAAGGGTGAAGATGATATGGGCCGAGTCTATGGTGTTCAAGGACGCCAATGGCAACGCCCTGATGGCTCGCACTTTGATCAATTACGTAAAGTGGTAGATAACTTAACTAACGGTATTGACGATCGTGGTGAGATAGTCACTTTTTATAATCCCGGAGAAACAGCGTTAGGGTGTTTACGTCCATGCATGCATACACATACTTTTTCATTGCTCGGTGACAGGCTTTATTTAACCTCATATCAACGTAGCTGTGATGTCCCATTAGGGTTGAATTTTAATCAAATTCAATGCTTTGTATTATTAGCGCTGGTGGCTCAAATCACAGGGCATAAACCAGGTAAAGCATTCCATAAGATAGTTAATGCTCACATTTATGAGAACCAATTACCTCTGATGCGTGATGTTCAACTAAAAAGAGAGCCATTGCCATTACCTAAGCTACATATTAATCCAAACATTAAGACATTAGATGATATAGAAACTTGGGTCACGACAGATGACTTTAGTGTTGAAGGTTATCAGTGTCACGAGGCGATAAAATACCCGTTTACGGTGTAGTTTAACTCACTGATTTGGTTTAACACTTAATAACCCCCAATAGTTGAATTTAATTATTGGGGGTTTTGATATACAAAACACCCCCTTTATTGGGGTTTATTTGTATATCAAGGTAATGTACTATACTCAAATATACAAAATAACCCCTCGTTGGGGGTGATTTAGTAGAGGTTGATATGGAGTTAATAAGAGCAATTAATGTTTTTAACAAATTCAGTAAGCAAGGTAGAAATATCTTCCTCACCAAAGATTTAAAAATGCTTTTTCCTGATGAGTCTCCGAAAACATTACAAAAATCAGTTGACCGGCTGATCGCGCATGATGTGCTACGCCGAGCATCAAAAGGTGTATATATCTATACTCAAGGTTCATTGGGGCCTTACCCTTTAGAACGTCTGGCCGAAAATATTCGACGAGGCCACTACAACTACATTAGTTTGGAATCCGCTCTATCTCAGTACGGTGTAATTTCACAGATCCCCATCGACAGACTTACGATTATGTCCACAGGCCGGTCTGGAGAGTTTGTAACGCCTTGGGGCGTTATTGAGGTTACCCATACTGCCAAGAAGCCTCTTGAAATACTCAATACTACGGTGGAAGGAAGGGGGCCATTAAGAATTGCAACAAAGGAGACTGCCATTAAGGATCTAATGAAGGTTGGCAGAAATACACACCTCATCCAACGTGAGGAATTAAACTATGTCTGATTTTGTCAATTTTAATGAGCTAGTTGACAGCATTGTCATCGAAAAGGATTACGGCGCGAACAGGCCTGTCGTGGAAAAAGAATTGCTACATTATGACATTCTTTATGCTCTTTCCGCCACAGGGCTTTTAAAGCACATCACATTTCAGGGCGGTACATCGCTTAGGCTTTGCTATGGATCAAACAGATTTAGTGAAGATCTGGACTTTGCTGGTGGTCGTGACTTCTGTTCAGCGCAACTGCTTGAGATTAAAGCGTGTATTGAGAAATATGTTGGTGAACGATATGGCTTGGAGGTTGTGGTTAAAGAGCCAAAAGAGCTAAGAAAAGAACCTGATTATGCAGATGTAAAAGTCGATAAGTGGCAAATATCAGTGACTACCAATCCAGGAAAAAAAGACCTACCAAAGCAGAAGATCAAAGTGGAAATAGCCAACATTCCTGCATACACCAACACCCTTCGAACGCTTGTTAAAAACTATGAGCAGCTTCCTAGTGGCTATTCTGACCTGATTATTAGAGTGGAAGAGCTCACGGAGGTCATGGCTGATAAATTGGTTTCATTCCCAGCAACAACCTCACGTATTCGGTATAGAGATATGTGGGATTTGGTGTGGTTGCACCAGAAAGGGGTTAAACCAGACGCTGAACTGGTAATGAAAAAGGTTGCCGATTATAAGCTCAATGAGCATTTTGAGGAATGGTTGCAAGCAAGAATTGAGTCTTTGCCTGCATTGGTTGCGAGTGAAAAGTTTAAGGGAGAGATGAAGCGATTCTTACCTGTGTCTGTCGTAGATAGAACTCTCCTTCACCCAGATTTTCTTGAATTTTTACAAATTACTCTTCATGAACTGCTAGTCACTATCCAAACAGATATTTATGGAAGTAAAGATCCGAAGCCAGTAAAAAAATTTGAAATGTAGCACTCCAGCTAAGCCCGAACCTTTGAAGTGACCCCCAATAGTTGAATTTAATTATTGGGGGTTTTTGATATCAAAAAATCGTCATTTTATTGTTATTAACTTAAAAAAATATCGTATTGCGTAACCTCTCTTAAATTTGATGAGCTTTTATTTACCTATCTGGTTTTTGCCTGCATTGTTATTGAGATAAAACAGTAACAATGACAAGGAAAACAAGTAGGAGGCATGGATGACAGGCAATCATTATTCCCACTCTAAACATTTAGGGAGTAGCTTATTCGAGGTGCTTATTGTTATGGCTATAGTAGCAATATTGAGCGCTTTATCCTTGAGCTCATATCATCAGTTGTTACGCCAACGCCAGTTAGTTCAAAGTGTAAGAGAAGTGATGGCGTTTTTAGCTTATCAACAACAACGCTCACTGCTCTTTAATTGCAAAGTGCAAATTGTATTGTGGCTATCACCTATTAATAAATTAGAGGCAAAATCGTTAACAACACCCACAACCAAAGAAAGTATTCAATTAGGGTTAAACAATCAGCTTATTCGCTCTACAGCAACACGCTTTACATTTTGTGGCTTACGCCAAACATTACGACCGATGCATTTTGTGCTGTCAAATGGTGATGAAGAGGTCAAAATTATTATCTCTTCATTAGGGCGTATTCGAGCGTGCAGTCAGACAATAAAGGCATTTTCAGTATGCTAAAGCGTCCTTTGTCTATTCAACATCATGATTTTGCGGGTTTTATGTTGATGGAGTGCCTCTTTGTGATGACGATAAGTAGTATTTTATTAGTTTGTATTGGACGTGCTTATCCTTATATTATCAATGAGTTAACTTCTTCTTATCAACAATATCGTTTAGAGATTTATCTAAAACAGCGTTTGCAGTTACTGGAGACGCAATTAAGGCGAGCAGGGTACTGCAATGGTGATTGCACTGTTAAAAAGGCTTCTTTACCTGTACCACTTAAAATAGGTCATTATCCTTATCACCCTCATGGCTCTTGTGTTTTGTTTGTTTACGATATGAACAATAACGGCCATTGGGAGAGTCCAGAAGAACAAGAGAGTGATTACTTTGGTTTTAGATTAAAAAACGGTCAGCTTGAACAACGTCGTGGTGTGCAAAATTGTGATTCAACAGGTTGGCAACAGATCTTCGAAAAAGAAGAAATTGAGGTGACAGAATTTATCTTAACTCCCTATACACACTATTCTCCAATAAAAAAACGTGCATTTAACTATCTATCATTATCATTAAAATTCCAAGCAAAACAAAATATTAACCTAAAAGTACACTATCAAACATCAATACTATTAAGGAATATTTCGTGATAACGACACAGGGAACAATAAAGGAGCAACAGGGTGTCATCGGTCTGATGGCTGCAGTAGGTTTTATGGTGATAAGTTTATCGTTACTGACAAGTTTTGCTTATCATTATCGTCAATGTCAATTAATGGTGATGCAAGAGTTACAAGCAAAGCAGACCTTTTTATTCGCTGGATCTGCGTTGTCATGGGGAATGACCTTAACATGGGATTTATCGCCTTCTCGTCTTTACCAATGGCAATGTCGTACTTTTACTGCTGAGTCTAATATGAAAAGCTGTTTCTCTTTGAGAGGAAAGACAAGCGCTTTACTACTCGGAGAGGCTAAAAGTCATAGCGGAGATAAGATATCTCATTATCAATGGATTAATCTGGTTGGTAAGGAAAAACTGCATATTGAAGCCCAACATAATGGTTGGCTAGACTACTGTCCACTAGTTAAAGAAGGCTGTATTTGATAATAAATACTTAATTAATCATGAAAGAAAAGAAGATAGTATGCTAATTAATATGGTGTCAGTATTGCTATTCTTTAATATTAGCTTTGTCGCTATTATAGGGTATAGCCAAGCCTTAAAAGTTGATTTTCAGCGCTTAGTGGCTATCCAACAAGCCGGAGCGTCTCTTTTTGCTTTTTATGGGCAAATGTCATTCAACTCTGTTGATAACCTTAAAATAATGACACAATCACTTATTGAAGCGGAAGGCTGTCAAAAAATAGAGGGATCGATAACCCACCATTCAGGTTATGTGACACGCTTATACCATTGGTCATGTGATTAATAAAATGAGGATCTGATGTTCCATATTTACCATTCAAATCAATTATCACTACTTAAATCACTGATGGTACATTTTATGCAAAATCGGCCACTATCATCGCCTTTTGAGCAAGAAGTGATTTTAGTGCAAAGTCCCGGAATGTCGCAGTGGTTACAAATCCAATTAGCAGAAAGTTTGGGTATTGCTGCTAATATCCGTTATCCATTACCCGCTACTTTTATTTGGGAAATGTTTACTCGGGTATTATCAGGTATACCTAAAGAAAGTGCGTTTTCTAAAGATGCCATGACATGGAAACTAATGGCATTATTGCCTAATTACCTTGATGATCCGGCATTTAAACCCTTGCGACATTATCTTAAAGATGATGAAGACAAACGTAAATTACATCAACTAGCGGGGCGTGTGGCGGATCTCTTTGACCAATATCTGGTTTATCGTCCTGATTGGTTGTCGGCATGGGAAAATGATCAACTAATTGATGGCTTGAGTGACAATCAATATTGGCAAAAAACACTGTGGTTGGCACTGCAACGCTATACAGAAGATCTTGCGCAACCTAAATGGCATCGTGCTAATCTTTATCAACAATTTATTTCTACTTTGAATGATGCGCCAGTAGGGGCGCTTGCGCACTGTTTTCCATCGCGTATTTTTATTTGTGGTATTTCAGCATTGCCACAAGTCTATTTGCAAGCACTGCAAGCAATCGGCAGACATACCGAAATCTATTTATTGTTTACTAATCCTTGCCGCTATTACTGGGGAGATATTCAAGATCCAAAATTCCTCGCTCGTCTAAATAGTAGAAAGCCTCGACATTATCAGCAACTTCATGAACTACCTTGGTTTAAAGATGAACAAAATGCATCGACACTATTTAATGAAGAAGGGGAGCAAAATGTCGGCAATCCACTATTAGCGTCTTGGGGAAAGTTAGGTAAAGATAATCTCTATTTTCTTTCTGAGCTTGAATATAGCGATGTGTTAGATGCTTTTGTTGATATACCAAGAGATAATTTATTACATCAACTTCAGGCCGATATACTCGATTTAGAGGATTTTTCACAAATAGGTCAGACGCTTGAGGATTACCAAAGTAGTGAAAAAAAACGGATCATCGCCAATGATGATCGCTCTTTGACCTTTCATGCTAGCCATAGCCCACAACGGGAAGTCGAGGTATTACAAGACCAATTACTGCATCTCCTCGAGCAAGATGCTGATTTATTACCGCGAGATATTATTGTTATGGTGGCGGATATTGATAGCTATACGCCCTATATTCAAGCCGTATTTGGTAATGCGCCCGCAGAGCGTTATATTCCTTTTGCCATTTCAGACCGAAAAGCTCGCCAAGTACATCCTGTCTTACAAGCTTTTATCACTTTATTAGAATTACCTCAAAGCCGTTTTACCGCAGAGCAAGTGCTTGCATTACTTGAAGTACCCGCCTTAGCTGCACATTTTGCCATTTTTGAAAATGAGTTGAAGCTACTACGGCGCTGGGTTGAAGAGTCAGGTATACGTTGGGGATTAGATGATGAAAATGTGGCCTCCTTTTTATTACCTGTGACAGGAAAAAATACGTGGGAGTTTGGGTTATTAAGGATGCTTCTTGGTTATGCGATGGACAGTGAGGCAGGGCCGTGGCAAGGGGTATTGCCTTACGATGAATCAAGTGGCCTAGTCGCTGAGTTAGCAGGGCATCTAGCAGATTTTCTATATACCTTAAGTGAATGGCGCACACGATTAAGCGAAACTCGCAACTTAGAAGAGTGGCTTGATATCGGTCAACAGCTTGTTGATGCTTTTTTTGACACTGATGAAGAGACAGAGCTGGTATTGGCGCTTATCACACAACAGTGGCAAAAGGTGATAAAAAATGGTCTAGAGGCGCACTATCAACATGAAATTCCATTAGTGCTGATCCGCGATGAACTTACAGTGCGTTTTGATGATGAGAAAATTAGCCAACGCTTTTTAGCCGGAAGCCTTAATTTTTGCACCTTAATGCCAATGCGTTCAATTCCATTTAAAGCAGTCTGTTTATTGGGAATGAATGATGGGATCTACCCACGTAATATTCAGCCATTAGGATTTGATTTAATGGCAGAAAAACGTCGTCGAGGTGATAGAAAACGTCGTGATGATGATCGCTACCTGTTTTTAGAAGCATTAAGCTCAGCAGAAAAATACCTTTATATCAGTTATATTGGTAAATCTATTCGTGACGATCGTGAATGTAATCCTTCGGTATTGATTAAAGAGTTACAAGATTATATTGGGCAAAATTTCCGTTTAAGGGAAGATGCATCATTAAATGTTGATGACAGTGCGCAGCGTATCATCAGCCACTTATTAACCCAACATAGTCGAGTGCCTTTTGCGCCAGAAAACTTTAAAACGGATGCCCTATATCGCTCTTATGCCGCTGAATGGTTACCGGCAGCAAGTGGGAAAGGAACTGCTCACCAAGCATTTTCAACGCCATTAAATAAAAAAATTGAGAAAGTCTCTTTAGATGAACTATCACGCTTTTATCGCCATCCCGTACGTGCTTTTTTCCAGCAAAGTCTAAAAACGAATTTTGTTATTGAAGAGACCGAGCTACCGGAAGAAGAGCCTTTTGTCATTAATGCATTACAACGTTATCTATTAAACCAATGGTTATTAAAAGCCTTAATCGAAGGGACATCAACAGAAGCACTTTATGAACGCATTAAAGCTGCTGGAAAATTACCAGCTAGTGCGTTTGGTCAAATTTATTGGGAGCAACAAATAGAAACGTTGCAACCTTTAGCCGAAAAAGTCAGAAGTGAACGTTTAGCAACCCATTCTGTCACAATAGAATACCAATTTAATACGATCCCATTAATTGGTCGTTTAAATGAAGTACAAGCCGATGGGTTACTCCGTTGGCGACCCGCCACATTAACAGCTAATGATCTACTGCAATTATGGATAGAACATCTCGTGTACTGCTTAAGTGGTGGAACTGGCGAAAGCCGTTTTTATGGTAGAAAAGAGTCGCAATGGTGTCTATCACCGGTGTCTGCGGATATAGCGTATTCAACCCTTGAAAGATTGATCCAAGATTATCAAACAGGTATGAATACACCTTTAGCCTTATTCGCCAACAGTGGTTGGGCTTGGTTACAAGCTTGCTTCGATAAAAAAACACAGACGTTTTTATTTGATGATGAAGAGATACAAAACAAGGCAGAATTGGTATTAACGCAATATTTAACCGATAGCTATAACCGAGAAGGTGAAATGAATGATATCTATATTCAACGTGTATTTCATCAGCTTGATGCACCTTTTCTTGAGGCAGTAAAACAGACCACGTTAGCCATATTTAAGCCAATCATTCCATTTATAAAAAAATAAGGGAGCTCATATCAGATGAGAAAATACTTATCGCAACTTTGGATTATGTTGCTATTGATGCTAGTCAGTATCAACAGCTTCGCAACAGATCCACTTTGGCAAGTATTGCCGGATAGCATTGAAAAAAGTGAAAGTGATCCACGTGATTATCAGGCTATTAAATTAGCTAATGATATGACCGTATTACTGGTTTCAGATAAAAAAGCGGTCAAATCATTAACCGCCGTTGCTCTGCCTGTCGGTGCATTAGAAGATCCAGATAGCCAACAAGGTCTTGCCCACTATTTAGAACATATGGTGTTAATGGGCTCGACCAAATACCCAAAATCAGGGGATCTGACAGAGTTTTTAAATAAAAATGGTGGCTCTCATAACGCCAGCACAACCACTTACCGCACCGCATTTTATTTAGAAGTTGAAAATAGTGCCATTAATGAAGCAGTTGATCGCTTGGCAGATGCATTAGCGGAGCCATTACTTGATCCTAAATATGCTGATCGTGAACGTAATGCGGTTAATGCGGAATTAACCATGGCTCGCTCCCGCGATGGAATGCGTTTTTGGCAAGTGAGAGCTGAAACCTTGAATCCGGCTCATCCAAGCTCTCGTTTTATGGGAGGAAACTTAGAAACATTAAGTGATAAGCCAGAGAGTAAATTACAAGATGAATTAGTGAAATTCTATCAAACATACTATTCTGGTAACTTAATGAATGGGGTGATTTATAGTAATAAATCACTGGACGAACTCGCTAAATTAGCGGCTGATACTTTTTCCCGTATTCCTAATAAAAACACCCAAGCACCAGTAACGACGGTGCCTGCGATGACAGAAAAAGAAAAAGGGATAATGATCCACTTAGTCCCAGCTCAGCCACAAAAAACCTTACAAATCGAATTTGGTATTGATAATAATCTTGCCGATTTTCGCAGTAAATCAGATGAATATATTGGCTACCTTATTAGCAATCGTAGCACGGGAACACTAGCAACTTGGTTACAAGAGCAAGGATTAGCAGAGAATATTAGTGCTTCATCTGAATCCTATATCGATCGCAATCAAGGTTCATTTACCATTTATGTTTCTTTAACAGACAAAGGCCTTGCTGAGAAAGATAAAGTTATTTCAGCGATATTTTCTTATATTCAACTGATCCAAAATAAAGGGGTCAGTGAGCGCTATTTTAAAGAAATAGCCAATGTGCTTGACCTCTCATTCCGCTATGGCTCTATTGTTAGAGATATGAACTATATTGAAGATATCTCCGATATGATGCTGCGTTATCCGATTAAAAATATTCTTAATGCAGATTTTATTGCCGATGACTATCAACCTTCTGCGATCCTTTCTCGTCTAGGATCGCTTACACCAGAAAATGCGCGTATTTGGGTGATTAGCCCTAATGAGCCTTCAAATAAGCAAGCTTATTTTGTTCATGCACCTTATCAAGTGGATAAAATTACTGCGAAGCAATTAGCTTCATGGCAGGAATTAGCCAGCGACATCTCATTGTCATTACCGACACTAAACCCTTATATTCCTGATAATCTGTCACTTATTGATGCTGATAGTAACATCACTAAGCCTCAACTATTATGGCAAGACAGTCATGCTCGGTTATTCTATATGCCATCGCACTATTTTTCTGATGAGCCGAAAGCCAGTGTGACGTTAAGTTTAGTGAATAAAAATGCAGATCGCACAGTTAAACAGCAAGTTATACAAACATTGACCAATTACCTTGCTGATCTAACCTCTAGTGAACTGGCTTATCAAGCTTCTGTTGCCGGCATGAATATCTCCTCTTCTTCTGGGCGTGGAGTCGATTTCTCAGTCAATGGTTATACTCAACATTTACCAGAGCTAGTGAATGCCACACTAAAAAGCTATATAACGTTTGAAGCTACTCAGCAAGAGCTTGATCAAGCTAAATCTTGGTATCGTGAACAACTGGAAGTGACGCATAACCTTAAAGCGTATGATGCTGCAATGTTACCTGCCCGTCGCTTAAATACGATCCCTTATTATGAAGAAGCCGATAAACTTAAGGCGTTAGAGTCGATAACGTTACAAGATATTAAAGATAATCGTCGTGATGTCATTGAAAATGCAGCGCTTCAAGCATTAATTATCGGTAATTTAACGCCAGAGCAGAGCCGTGAGATAGTTAAATCGGCACAGGCATTATTAGGTAATAAAGGAACAGAATATTGGATTGGCGACACATTAGTTTTTGATAAATTAAATCAAGTTACATTCCAAAATAAATCTAAAAGCACCGATAATGCGCTAGGTGAATTGTTTATCCCTGTTGGCTATGAGCGTCTACAAGGAAAAGCAATTACATCAGTATTATCCTCTATCGTGCATCCTTGGTTCTTTGAACAACTCAGAACAGAAGAGCAATTAGGTTATGCGGTCTTTGCTTTCCAAGCTTCAATGGGTGAGCAGTCCGGTTTAGGCTTTTTACTGCAAAGTAATGCTAAACCACCTGTTTATCTCAATGAGCGCTATCATGCATTTTATCAACAAGCTTATGATCGCTTGAAAAAGCTAAGTGAAGCTGAATTTAATCAATATAAAAAAGCCATTATTGATGAAGTAAAACAACCACCGCAAACATTTTATGAAGAGGTTTCTCTTTATCGTAATGATTTCTATCGTAATAACTTAAAATATGATGGTCGTGAGAAGTTTTTAGCCCAACTGAATAAGGTAACGCTAAAACAAGCAATCGAATTTTATGAAAAAGCGATAATTAAACCGACAGGACTCGTGTTTGTTTCACAAATAATCGGGAAAGAGGGTAACAACGCTGATTATGCGCAAAATAAACAGTGGAAAATCTATTCAACCGTGAGTGAATTACAAAAAACATTACCTGTTGAGGAAATTAAAGAGTGAGTGAAGTGATACAGGCACAGGTATTAGATCCCTATACACTTCCTTTGTATCAAAGACGCCTCATTGAGGCGTCTGCGGGAACAGGGAAAACGTACACTATAGGGTTATTGTATTTACGATTACTGCTTGGATTAGGGGGCGAGTCAGCATTTCATCGCCCCTTAAGTGTTGAAGAGATCTTAGTCGTTACTTTTACCGAAGCGGCAACGGATGAATTACGCGCCCGTATTCGTCAAAATATTCATCAGTTAAGGCTAGCCTGTATCCGTCATCAAGTAGAAAATGACAATAACGCTTACCAAATATTATTAGATCAAATCCCGAATAAAATGGTGGCGGCGCAATGGCTATTAGAAGCTGAGCGTCAAATGGATGAAGCCGCCATTTATACTATTCATGGTTTTTGTCAGCGCATGTTAGCCACTAACGCCTTTGAATCTGGTGTATTGTTTGAACAGGTGTTGATCCAAGATGAGTATGAGTTAAAAAAACGTGTTTGCGCTGATTTTTGGCGCAGGCACTGTTATCCCCTTTCTTATGATGTTGCCTATGCGGTAAGCGAAATTTGGTCTGGCCCTGAGCAACTGCTGTATGAAATTCAACCCTATTTACAAGGTGAATGCCCCGAAATTCAAGGTATTGATTTCGACGCTAAAAAAGAGACTGTTGAACAGCGTCATCAAGCAGTCATTGAGGCTATTGATAAAGTTAAAACACTATGGCGTCATCATTGCAATGAAATTGCAGATTGGATAACTTCATCTGGTGTTGATAAACGCAGTTACAGTAGTCGTTTCTTACCTAAATGGATCGATGAAATCACCGCATGGGCCACTCCACTCGAAACTAAAAGTTATCAGTTACCTGACTGTTTAAGTCGTTTTTCGCAAGCAACCCTACATGAAAAAACTACAAAGGGTGCTGCGCCTGAGCACGCTTTATTTGCGGAAATCGAACTACTTTGCCAACAAAGTTTAACGTTACGTGATGTGATCATTGCTAATGCCATTCCTGAAATACGCCAAGGGATAGAAAATGAAAAAATGCGTCGTGGTGAGTTGGGATTTGATGATCTGTTAACGCGTCTCGATAAGGCATTGCAACGAGAAGGTGGCGAAGCATTAGCAGATGCTATTCGCCAACGTTATCCTGTTGCGATGATTGACGAATTTCAGGATACCGATCCTCAGCAGTATCGTATTTTTGATACTATCTATGGTGAGCATACAGAGAGTGGTTTGCTATTTATTGGTGATCCCAAACAAGCCATTTACGCATTTCGTGGTGCAGATATCTTTACCTATATTCGGGCACGGCAACAAACCGATCACCACTATACATTGAATACTAACTGGCGCTCGGCTCCGGGTATGGTAAGTGCAGTTAATAAACTGTTTTTACGTTCTAAAACCCCTTTTTTGTTTGATCATATTCCTTTTATTGAGGTCAATTCGGCTGAAAAAAATCAGCATATGAAGTTTATTTACCAGCAAAAAACGGTTGCCCCATTAAATTTTTGGTTAGCTGAAGGTGAAAGCCTTTCAACTGGTAATTATGAACAATTAATGGCCTCGCAATGTGCGATGCAAATTCGTGACTGGTTATCAGCTGGTGACAATCAACAAGCTTGGTTAATCGAACAAGATAATAAAAGAGCTGTCACATCTGCCGATATTGTGGTGCTAGTGCGTAGTCGCCGAGAAGCATTATTGATCAGAGATGCATTAGATCTGTTATCTATCCAATCAGTATTTTTATCCAATAGAGAAAGTGTGTTTGAAACCAATGAAGCCAAAGATCTACTTTGGTTACTACAAGCAGTGGTAACCCCTGAAAAAGAACGGGTGTTAAGAGCGTCTCTTGCCAGTGCACTGTTTGGATTTAACGCACAACAAATTGACGAACTTAATCAAGATGAACAGCGTTGGAACCGCTATGTGGAGCAATTCTCTGATTATTTTGTCTTGTGGCAAAAACGTGGTGTGTTACCTATGCTACGTAAAGTCATGATAGAAAACCAAATCGCTGAGAACTTACTCGCAAGCCAAGCAGGAGAACGACGTTTAACCGATATCATGCATATTGGCGAGTTGCTACAAGAAACATCATTACAGCTTGATAGCGAGCACGCCCTTATTCGTTGGTTAGCCCAGCAAATTTCTCGACCAGATGCACAAGCGGAAAGTCAGCAAATGCGTTTGGAAAGTGATAAAAATCTGGTGCAAATTTGTACCATTCACAAATCTAAAGGATTGGAATATCCCATTGTTTGCCTACCTTTTGCCTGTAATTATCAAGAACAAAAGGGCGCGCTTTATCATGATAGAGATGAATTTTACGCAAAATTAGATATTTTTAATCAACCTGATAGCGTGCGTCTTGCTGATGAAGAGCGACTGGCAGAGGATTTACGCTTGTTGTATGTGGCATTAACTCGGGCGAAATTTTGTTGTTATGTTGGTGTTGCGCCTTTGGTTAAAGGAAATAAACGTAAGTCAGGATTAACTGATTTGCATAAAAATGCGCTGGGATATCTGTTGCAGCATGGGGAAGAGGGTAATAGTGAGCTATTACATCAATCCATTAATCAATTGCTTGATGACAATATAAAAGTGATCACGTTAGGTGATACCTCAACGCATCGATATCAATCTCCACATACAACGGATATTGCTTTAGATGCCGCCATATTTAAGCGAAAAATTAATGATAATTGGCGTATCACCAGTTATTCGGGATTAACGGCACAACACTCTGCTCGTGGATATCTATTTGATAGTGCTGATTTGGATGCCTTGGTACAATCTATCGCACCGGGCTTAGATACCGATGCTAAAGGTGAGAAAACAGCGCAACACAGCGATGAACTCTCTATTCATCACTTCCCTCGTGGTGCAGTCGCGGGGACATTTTTACATAGTTTGCTTGAAGAGCTTGATTTTTCACAGCCTATTGATGAAAGTTGGATGCAAGAGCAACTTATTGCCCAAGGTTTTGAGGAAAAATGGACGCCATTGTTGGTGGCTTGGATGGAAACCCTTTTTCACACCCCATTAAATGCGCAAGGCTTATGTTTAGCTGATATTCCTAAGGAGCATCAACTCGATGAGCTACAATTCTATCTGCCTATTGAAAAGGAGATGTCGGCGGCACAGTTAACAGAATTAACCCGTCAATACGATCCTTTATCTGCGCAATGTCCAGCCCTCAATTTTCAGCAAGTGCAAGGCATGCTAAAAGGTTTTATTGACTTAGTATTTTGTTGGGAGGGCAAGTATTATGTGGTTGACTATAAATCTAACTGGCTTGGTGAATCGAGTGAGGATTACACGCAAGAGGCGATGAGCAATGCAATGCGCGATCATCGTTATGATTTACAGTATCAACTCTATACTTTAGCGCTACATCGATTTTTACAACAACGCTTACCTGATTATGATTACCAACGTCATTTTGGTGGGATCTGCTATCTCTTCTTACGTGGCATTGATACTGACTACCCGGGCAATGGCGTCTATACCTATCTACCTGAAGAAAAGTTTGTAGAAGCATTAGATGCGCTATTTAAAGGGGAAGCGCTTGAGGTTAACGGCAGTAAAGTGAACGTGCTGGGTGAGAACAATTCAAATGATTAAATTATTAGAACAAGCAATTGCACAAAACCTATTGCGCCCGTTAGATTTACGTTTTGCTCAAATGCTGGTGGCAGATGAAAATCCTATCCTACTGTTTATTTTTGCCTATCTCAGTGCTCAAACAGGGGCGGGCCATGTTTGCTTACCGTTAAATATCATACAACAAGATAAATTGTTTGATGGGCGACACACCGAGCTTTCACAAGCCATTTGGCAGGAAATGGCGCAACCATCAGCGAAAGAAATACTGGCAGAGCTTAATCAGAGCGAGTGTGTTAATCAAGGCCATAGTGACTTACCTTCACCTATTATTCTCGATAACGGATTACTTTATCTACAAAGAATGTGGCGTTATGAAGAGCAAATTGCGCAATTTTTTCGCCAAGAGCAACGGGTGGTTGATATCGATGAAAATCAATTAACAAACGTATTAAATCAACTTTTCCCAAGCGTTAAAACACATGCTGAAACTAACTGGCAAAAAGTCGCCGCAGCGGTTGCTATTACAAGCTCTATTTCGATTATTTCGGGTGGCCCAGGAACAGGGAAAACCACGACAGTAGCAAAGATTTTAGCTGCTTTTGTCATGCTAACGGCGAATGAAAAACCCATTATTCAACTAGCCGCACCCACGGGAAAAGCGGCAGCTAGATTGACCGAATCATTAGGTAAAGCATTAGCGCAATTGGCACTAAGTGAAGAAGAGTTAAAATGGATGCCCGATCAAGCGCAAACCATTCATCGCTTATTAGGTGCCCAACCGGAAAGTCAGCAAGTTCGTTATCATCGCGATAATCCGCTACAACTTGATATCTTGGTTATAGATGAAGCTTCTATGGTGGATTTACCGATGATGGCGCGTTTAATTGAGGCCTTACCGGAACATTGCCATGTTATTTTTCTGGGAGATAAAGATCAGCTCGCTTCGGTAGAGGCAGGAGCCGTTTTAGGGGATATTTGTCGTTTTGCGGATCAGGGGTTTAGCCAACGCCGTTTTGAGCAGATTGATCGCTTAACACAAGGTGAATTACAGAAAGATCCCGCTTCTATGACGACTTCTACTACGCCAGTTTCGGTGGTCAGTGATTCACTATGTTTACTGCGTAAAAGTTATCGTTTTGGCTCACATTCAGGTATTGGTCAATTAGCTTTTGCGGTTAATCAAGGACAAGTGAAGAGTGCTATGACGTTACTGAAAAAAGCGACAGTAACACAAGAGAGCACTGAGCGAGAAAAACATACCGATCCGCAGGACATCGAATTTATCTCATTAGACACCGATGAGAGCTATATGAAGATGCTTCAAGATGTTGCTAAGGCTTATCATCACTATCTATCGTTAGTCGCGCAAAAAGCAGCACCAGAGACTATTCTTCATAGCTTTAATCAATATCGTTTATTGTGCGCTTTGCGAGAAGGGCCTTTTGGTGTCACAGGACTAAATGAACGTATTGAGATGCTGTTACATCGCCAACGCTTGATACGACGACCTATAAATAGTTATCAGCGGGAGTATATTGGACGACCAATTATGATCCAGCGTAATGACAGCACATTGGGGCTATTTAATGGTGATATCGGCATTATGCTTAATAACGATGAAGGAGAAATGAAAGCTTTCTTTCAGTTGCCTGATGGCACATTGAAAGCTATCCAACCTAGTCGTTTACCGCAACATGAGACTGCTTATGTGATGACAGTACATAAATCACAAGGTTCGGAATTTACCCATACGGCACTGGTGTTGCCAACACAATTTTCTCCTATTGTTAGCCGAGAATTACTCTATACGGCGATAACGCGAGCCAAGCAGAAGCTATCACTTTATTCTTCTGAATATATGGTGAAAATGGCGATCCAGACACGTATTCAACGCCGCAGTGGATTAGTTGAAAAACTGCGTTACTGAGTGATTTTTTAAGTTAATACGAATTAATATTATTATAGTAAATAGCAAAAGACAGGCTTTGAGAGGGGGAGCCTGTCTTTTTTACTTTATTAATAAAACTACTCTTTATGTAGATCTAAAATTAAGATCTTAGAGCGACGCTGATAATTATACAGAGCCTGTTTTTCAATAGGTAATTTATCGATTTCAGCAGGCGTAAAGCCTTTTTCTTGGAACCAATGAATACTACGAGTCGTGAGCACAAATAATTTATCTAACCCCATCTGTTTAGCTTGGGTTGATATGCGTTGTAACAACACTTCACCTCGACAAGAGCTACGATAATCAGGATGAACGGCGACACAGGCCATTTCACCTATTTTTTCAGACTGATAAGGATAGAGGGCAGCACAAGCAATGGTGAGATTATCGCGCTCAATAATAGTGAATTGATCAATTTCCATCTCAAGTTGCTCTCTTGAGCGACGCACTAAAATGCCTTGTTGCTCTAATGGACGAATAAGCTCTAATATGCCACCAATATCATTAATATTGGCGCGACGGACTTTCTCGGCACTTTCCATCACAATCTGCGTACCAATACCGTCACGAGAAAATAACTCTTGAACAATGGCACCATCCGCTTGATAGCTTAATAAATGGCTACGCTCAACACCACGACGGCAGGCTGTTACCGCACCTCGTAAAAAACGTACAGTACCTGAGTGATAATCGCCTGTAGTTTGTAATGCTTGAATTCGTTCTTCTGCTTGATTAGGTAAGAGTTCAGACACAATCTGGCCACTTGCATCTACAACCCCTTGCGAAGAGCAAAAGCCAATAAGCTTTTGTGCTTTAAGTTTGATAGCTAGCTGGGTTGCGACCTCTTCAGAGGTTAAATTAAAACTTTCCCCTGTAACAGAGACGGCAACAGGGCCAATTAACACAATGGCATGGTTATCTAACTGACGATGAATGGCTTCTTCATCAATACGGCGAATTTTACCGCTATGGCAATAATCAACCCCATCATCGACACCTAAAGGTTGGGCAATGACAAAATTACCGCTAACCACATTAATATGCGCTCCTTGTAAGGGCGTATTACTTAAACTCATTGATAAACGAGCAGTAATATCGAGTTGTAAAGTACCGGCAGATTGTTTAACTACTTCAAGGGTTTTACTATCAGTAATTCGTGTGTGTTTATGATAGAGCGGAGAAATTTTTTGCTCTTCAAGAGCCACATCGATTTGTGGTCTAGCGCCATAAACCACCACTAACCGTATTCCTAAACTATGCAATAAACCAATATCGTTAATGATAGAGGGAAAGTTCTCATGGGCTATTGCTTCTCCCCCTAGCATAATGACAAATGTTTTACCTCTATGTGCATTAATATACGGAACCGAGTGTCGAAAACCATCGACCAATTCGGTGCTACGCTCTTTCATAAAGCCCCTCTCAGGTGAATTTTTATTCGCATTTAATGTATTTTTATTCTTTTTGAGCGGAAATGGCAAGTAAAATCCGATCTTACTGTTTTAACAGAAGGCAGAATATTTGTATAAAAGTGTGTAATTGTGCTGTTTTTAAGTGACAGTGAAGTGTGGATTCGGTAAAGTTTTTCGTTCAGATATTTTTTGACCGTCTGTTTTAGCACTTTTTGATGTTAATCGTTTTTTTTGGAATATTTTCATGAGTCATTCAGAACATAATCAAACACGTCGTCGTCTTATTAAAGGAATTGGCGCGTTATTGTTATTAAGTGTTAGTCCTGTTGGCTTAGCGGCAACATCATCAGTGGTTGCCGTCAGGGTATGGCCTGCATCGACTTATACACGTGTGACTATCGAATCAAGTAGACCCTTGAAATATCGCCAGTTTGCGTTATCAGCACCAGATAGAATTGTGGTTGATCTTGAAGGTATCCAACTGAATAGCGTTCTGAAAGGTATGGCTAGTCAAGTGCAAACAAACGATCCTTACTTAAAACTTATTCGTGTCGGTCAAAATACCCCAACTACGGTTCGTTTAGTGTTTGAAATTAAAACCCCCGTTCAGCCACAAATGTTTACTTTAAAACCCGTTGCTGAATTTAAAAATCGCTTAGTGCTCGATTTCTATCCAAGCCATGCGGCGACGAGTGAAGATGATCCGCTATTAGCGCTATTGCGTGAATATAACGAAGGGGATTTACAACAAGCAGTGCCTGAACAAACGGATACGCGTAAGCCCGGAAGAGCAGGACGAGATAGGCCGATTATTATCATGATTGACCCCGGCCATGGTGGTGAAGATCCGGGAGCGATGGGGAAATATAAAACTCGTGAGAAAGATGTTGTACTACAAATTGCCCGTCGCTTAAGAGCTTTGATTGATAAAGATGCCAAAATGAAAGCTTATATGACGCGTAATGAGGATGTGTTTATCCCCTTAAAAGTGCGAGTAGCGAAAGCGCGTAAAATGCAGGCTGATCTCTTTGTCTCTATTCATGCAGATGCATTTACCAATCGCTCGGCTAGAGGCTCTTCTGTTTTCGCGCTATCCAAAACAGGCGCAACAAGTAATACCGCACGTTACCTAGCTCAAACCCAAAATGAAGCGGATTTAATTGGTGGGGTGAGTCGAAGTGGTGATCGCTATGTTGATCACGCAATGCTTGATTTAGTACAGACCGCGACAATTAATGACAGCCTAAAATTTGGTAGTGAGGTATTAAAATTATTAGGTGGCGTGAATAAGCTACATAAAAATAAGGTCGATCAAGCCGGATTTGCGGTTTTAAAAGCCCCTGAGATCCCTTCTATTTTAGTAGAGACGGCTTTTATTAGTAATATTGAAGAAGAGCGAAAGCTCAAAACGGCTAAATTCCAGCAACAAGTTGCTGAATCTATTTTCAAAGGTATTAAAGCCTATTTTGCTAATGGTGGTGAACTGACATTAGCTGATCGAGGCTGATCTCGCTATACAACTACAACTTATTTTTGAGACTTCTAGTGGGAAATAAATAGTTATTTTCTACTAGAGGTAACAACTTATTATTTTTTACCCAATAAGTTAAATCATAACTCAGTAACAGGGAGTATATTGGTTATTGTAAATAGAGTAGGGATTAAGAGAGTATTTAATGGGAATTTGTAGAAAATAAAATTAGGAAAGGATTGGTTGCGGGGGCCGGATTTGAACCAACGACCTTCGGGTTATGAGCCCGACGAGCTACCATGCTGCTCCACCCCGCGTCCGAAAACATTTATAGAAATTGGTTGCGGGAGCCGGATTTGAACCAACGACCTTCGGGTTATGAGCCCGACGAGCTACCAGACTGCTCCATCCCGCGACTGAATCTATAAATTTTAACTTACTGCATATGTTGTGAATTGGTTGCGGGGGCCGGATTTGAACCAACGACCTTCGGGTTATGAGCCCGACGAGCTACCAAGCTGCTCCACCCCGCGTCTCCACAGAGGGGCACTATACTCAGGATCTGATAACTTGCAAGTTTTTTATGTAATTTTTGCCATTTTCTTTTAAAAACGGTCAGAAATAATACACAGAGGTGTAATTTTAGACAGTTATACTTTAGATAACACACTAAATGGTGAAGCCGATAATTAAAAAAACTGCAACCACTTCTGTATCGATATCTTTCTTGATTTGGCTTTGGTATCTTTCTTGTCATCAACTCTTTTTAAAGTAGGAATATAAGTAAAAAATGGTTACTTGGCGAAAATCGTTTCTTTTGGGGATATTAGCGCTTGCCTTAACAGGCTGCCATCGTCCAACAGATCAGGGACAACAGTATAAAGATGGTAAGCTTAAGCAAGATCTTATTGAAGTTAACTCGCCAAATACGCAAGGCAAGCCCATTAATGGTTCAGATTACCTTGAACAAATTAACCAAATAAATCAAACATCTTCACGTCTATACAATAGTAATCAAGATACTTATCAAGCAGTGGAAAATTGGTTACGCTCAGGGGCAGATACGCGTCAATTACGTCAATTTAATATCGCAGCCTTTCAAATGGAAGGGGAAGATAATTATGGGAATGTAAAATTTACCGGATATTATACCCCTGTTTTAGAAGCACGTTTAACGCCACAAGGTGACTTTAAATATCCGCTCTACCGCATGCCAGCCAAAGTGCGTGGTAAATTGCCTTCACGAGCGGCTATCTATAACGGTGCTTTAAGTCCCACTTTAATTGCCGCTTATAGTAACTCCATCATGGATAACTTTATGATGGAAGTGCAAGGCAGTGGCTATGTCGATTATGGTGATGGTAAACCTTTAACCTTCTTTGGTTATGCTGGGAAAAATGGTCATCCCTACCGCAGTATTGGTAAAGTGCTGATTGATAATGGTGAAGTTGAAAAAGAAGCGATGTCAATGTTGGCAATTAGAGAGTGGGCTGATAAGCATAGTGAACAAGAAGTCAGAAAATTATTAGAACAGAACCCCTCTTTCGTTTTCTTTAAACCTGAACCTTTTACGCCAGTAAGAGGGGCAAGTGCTATTCCGCTGATTGCTAAAGCGTCAGTGGCTTCTGATAGAAGTATTATCCCCGCAGGAACCGTATTATTAGCGGAAATCCCTATTTTAGATAATACCGGTAAGTTTACTGGACAATACCAAATGCGTTTAATGGTTGCTTTGGATGTGGGGGGAGCCATTAAAGGACATCATTTCGATATTTATCATGGTATTGGTAAAGAAGCCGGACAAATGGCGGGTTTTTATAATCATTATGGACGTGTATGGGTATTAAAAAAATCGCAACCCACCTTACTGAACCCCATACAGTAAAACGATTGACTATTTATATTGTCATATTAACGGTAAAATGAGCAAACGCCATGGCTATTGATTAACAATAGCCATGATTATTTCTGCTATCTAGGTTGTTATCGCATTATGCAAAATTCATTATCAGACTCCTATCTGCAACGCTTTTCTGGTATTGGCCGTCTTTATGGACAACAAGCGCTGTATTATTTTTCTCAGGCACATATTTGTGTTGTCGGCATTGGTGGCGTTGGTAGCTGGGCTGCAGAAGCCTTAGCTCGCAGTGGGATCGGCGCTATTACGTTAATTGATATGGATGATGTGTGTGTCACCAATACCAATCGACAAATTCATGCGCTAAAAGAGCATGTCGGCCAGCCTAAATGTGAAGTGATGAAGCAGCGAATTTTGCAAATTAATCCTGAATGCAAAGTTACTTGTGTTGATGATTTTGTTACGGTTGATAATGTGGCAGAAATGATGCAAAACTCATTTGATTATGTGATTGATGCTATTGATAGTGTTAGACCAAAGGCCGCATTATTAGCTTACTGTCGTCGCTATAAAATTCCTGTTATCACCACTGGTGGCGCAGGCGGACAGATTGATCCAACTCAAATCCAAGTCGTCGATTTAGCGAAAACCATTCAAGATCCATTAGCCGCTAAATTACGTGAGCGTTTAAAATCTGATTTTAATGTTGTGAAAAATAGCAAAGGTAAATTAGGCATAGATTGTGTTTTTTCAACCGAGCAATTAGTCTACCCTCAAGGAGATGGTACGGTGTGTGCGGCCAAAAGTACTGCCGATGGTGTCAAGCGTATGGACTGCTCAGCGGGTTTTGGCGCGGTGACAATGGTTACCGCTTCCTTTGGTTTTATTGCCGTTTCTCATGTATTAAAGAAGATGTTAGCTAAGGCGCAACGTACTCGTCATACTTCAAGTTGTCGCGTTGTTGATGGTGCTCAATCGCACTAGTCACCTAGTTGCACTTTGGAGCATTTAAGCGTATTGATCCACCATACAACAAGCTATACACATTGACTTGTTAGGGTTGAGATGTCTGTGTCAGCGACGTTAATCGCGCAATAATGGCATTGACACCATCAGTGCGTGATTGGCTAATTTGATTAGTCAATCCTAATTGTTCAAAAATAGCTAATATATCGATATTGGCTATTTCTTGTGCCGTCTTATTCTCAACTGTTGTTAAAATAACCGCCAGTAAGCCTTTTACAATTCGCCCATCACTATCACCATAAATATGGTATTTGCCGTCATTGTTTAACTCAACACCTAGCCATACTCTATTTTCGCACCCTTTGATTTCGTTTTCTGTTGTTTTTAATTCATCAGGTAATGCGGGTAATTTTCTTGAAAGTTGGATCAATTGACGATATTTATCTTCCCATGATTTAGATTTCTGGAAGTCTTGAAATAATCCATCTAAGGTAATGTCATGACCAAAAGGGTGTTGTGTATTATTATTCATATTTAATCTTCATCTTTTAATAAGGACAGTGCGAATTTAACCGCATCAACTAACCTATCAATATCAGAAAGTTGATTATATGGCATAAAAGAAGCGCGTAAACAGCCAGAGATGGTTAAAGCATCGATTAAGGGTTGTGCGCAGTGTTGCCCTGTGCGTAAAGCAATACCTTGTTCCGCGATTAATGCCGCTAAATCACTGTGATGAATACCCTCAAAATTAAAAGCGAGTACCGGTGAATGAGGCGCGCGGTAGCTGATAAAACCCTCCAGTTGCTCAAGACGCGCCTGTGCTTTATCTGCCAGAGTTAAGGCGTATTGATTGGCTTGCGCCATATCTTGCGTTTGTAACCAATCTAATGTTGCTGAAAAAGCAATTACAGCAGCTATGTTAGGGGTGCCTGCTTCAAAGCGATGAGGAATAGCCGCGGGTACAAAACCGTTAAAGCTTGCCGTGGTTAACATTTTTCCGCCCCCTTGCCACGCAGACATCACTTCTAAAAGTTCGCGCTTTCCATAACATACGCCAAGGCCATTGGGACCATATAATTTATGGGCAGAGAAAGCATAAAAATCGATATCAAGGGCGCTGATATCCGTTGCATGATGAGCTATGCCTTGTGCACCATCAACCACGAGTAAACAGTCATCATATTGATGTACACATTGAGAAACTTTATCTAAGGCGATTTGTGCACCGGTGATATTCGACATTTGGCTTATTGCCACTACTCTTGTTCTTGCCGTAAGTAATGTCGTCAGTGTGGCGATTGAAGGTAAAAAGTTATCTTCAATCGGCCAGCGAATAATTTTGGCCCCAGTCTGCTCTGCTAACATTAACCAAGGAATAAGATTGGCGTGATGCTCTTGTTCGCTAACAATAATTTCATCACCGGCTTGTAATCGTGGGCGGAAATAGCCTTGAGCAATAAGATTAAGTGAGCCTGTGGTGCCTTGCGTCCAAATAATAGTATCGCTATCTGCGACGTTAAGTAATTGAGCGACTTGCTGACGTGCTTGCTCAAAGTGTTGTGTCATCTTTTTAGCTTGTTGATATTGGCTACGGTGAACCGTCGCTGAGCTATGGCGATAAAATTCATCTGAAGCTTCAATCATAGCTACAGGTTTTAATGCGGTAGCCGCACTATCAAGATAAACAATATTTTCCTCAATAGCAGGAAATTGTTGGCGAAAAACAGTAGGGGAAAATGGTTTCATAATGAGCTTGTGTTAGTCAGTCTAGAAAACGCCGTTATAGTAAGTAAAAATCTAACCGCGAGATTATACGGTTAATAATATTTATTTATAATGAAATTGCTAATTTGTTTACTGTGAATTGCGATAGATTTTTATGGTAACACGATAAAGGTGAGCTTGTTTATAGCATCGAAAATGGAATAGATGTTTATCTACTCAGCGCTGTTATTGCCTATGGGGAAAAGATGTTACACTTTTTTAGCATAATAATAGCTAAGTAGGTGCGCATTTAGCATAAAAATAGGATGTGCAGTCCGTCAGCGTTACGAAGTTAGAGTAAAATTATATATAAAAAAAGCACCGCCTTGGCGGTGCATTATAAAATCACTATGGACAGACAGGGTAAATGTACAGGAAGTGAAAAAAAACAGTAGCATCAGCTACAAAGTCTGGAATTTCCAGACAACTTGCAAACACAACATCACAACCACAAAGCCAAAAGTTTTGCAGTATTGCTACTACACAACTTTTCGTTCCGGCTTAGGAAGTGCGAGTACTATAGGTATTTACTGGCTAATCATCAAGGGACAAATTATAATGCTTCGCATAAAAAAAACTAATAACTAACGTTAGGGTTTACCAACAGCCAAAATAGGGGTTTCACAACAGAATATGTCTAAACGTTTACCTCCACTAAATGCCCTTAGAGTTTTTGATTCGGCAGCACGTCATTTAAGTTTTACTAAAGCGGCTGAAGAATTATTCGTGACTCAAGCAGCGGTTAGCCATCAAATTAAAACATTAGAAGAATTTCTTGGACTAAAATTATTTAGAAGACGCAATCGTTCTTTGTTACTGACCGAAGAAGGTCAAAGTTATTATCTTGATATCAAAGAAATTTTCTCTTCAATTAATGAAGCGACAAGAAAATTACTTGCGCGAAGCGCAAAAGGGGCTTTAACAGTGAGCTTGTCGCCGAGTTTTGCTATTCAGTGGTTAGTACCGAGGTTATCAGGGTTTAATCAGGCTTATCCGGGGATTGATGTTCGTATTCAGGCGGTTGATCGCGAAGAAGATAAGCTTGCTGATGATGTGGATGTGGCTATTTTTTATGGCCGCGGGAACTGGACTGGATTGCGTACAGATCGTCTTTACGCTGAATATTTAATTCCGGTTTGTGCTCCTTCTTTGCTGACAGGTGAAAAACCACTAAAAACCCCGTCCGATCTGATTTATCATACACTGTTACATGATACATCGCGTCGTGATTGGCAAGCTTATGTTCGTCAATTGGAGATCCAAAACCAGATTAATGTGCAACAAGGGCCTATCTTTAGCCATAGCTCTATGGTGATACAGGCTGCAGTACATGGACAAGGTGTTGCATTAGTTAATAATGTTATGGCTCGCAGTGAAATTGAATCAGGTCGATTAGTTAGGCCTTTTCAAGATGTGCTTGTCAGTAAAAATGCCTTTTATTTAGTTTGCCAAGATAGTCAGGCTGAATTAGGAAAAATTGCTGCTTTCCGTCAATGGATTTTATCTCAAGCGGCAAATGAACAGGAAAAATTAGGATTACTGGCAACTTCTTAATATTTGTTTAGGTAAATTAGCTCCTAACAGGAAGGAATAAACAGTGAATAGTCGTACATTGCTTATGTTTTCCGCAATCAGTGGTTTTTTTTATGTGGCTTTTGGGGCATTCGCTACCCATAAATTAGCCCCTCATTTATCGCCACAGCATTGGGAATATATTCAGTTAGCTATGCGTTATCAAATCGTACATACTTTACTACTTGTAGGGTTAGCGGCGATATTAATGCGCAAAACCATTTTATGGCTTTATTGGGCAGGTATTTTCTTTGGTTTAGGCATTTTACTTTTCAGTGGTAGCCTTTATTGTATGGCGCTAACACAGGTTAGGTTATTATCTTATTTTACGCCAATTGGTGGATTTAGTTTTCTTATTGGTTGGATTTTAATTTTTATTGGCGCTTTGCGTCTAAGGACACCGGCATCTCGCCATGAATAAAGTAGCATTATATTGTCGCCCTGGTTTTGAAAAAGAGTGCGCGGCGGAGATAACGGATAAGGCAGGACAAATAGGTGTTTATGGCTTTTCTCGAGTGAAAGAGGGAAGTGGTTACGTCATTTTTGAATGCTATCAAGAAGGTGATGCAGATAAAATTGCTCGTGATGTGGATTTTAGAGGACTTATTTTTGCACGCCAATTATTTGTTTGTGGTGAATTATTAAAGAACTTACCACCAGAAGATCGTATTACTCCCATTATTGACCAGCTAAAAGGTAGTACAGAAAAAGCAGGTGAGTTACGTGTTGAAGTCGCTGATACCAATGAAAGCAAAGAGTTATTAAAATTTTGCCGCAAATTCACTGTTCCTTTGCGTAATCAATTACGTAAAGAAAAGATCTTATTAAAAGTTGAAAATTATAGCCGTCCGGTGATCCATGTCTTTTTTATTGCTCCGGGATGTTGTTACGTGGGCTATTCCTATAGCTTTAATAACTCGCCATTCTATATGGGGATCCCTCGCTTAAAATTCCCAGCCGATGCACCAAGTCGTTCAACTTTAAAACTTGAAGAAGCGTTCCATGTTTTTATTCCTTATGAAGAGTGGGAAGAGCGCTTAGCCAGTGGGATGAGTGCGGTTGATCTTGGGGCGTGTCCCGGAGGATGGACTTACCAATTAGTTAAACGTAGCATGATGGTGCATGCCGTTGATAATGGTCCTATGGCTCCTTCTTTAATGGAAACAGGGCAAGTGCGCCACCATCAAGCTGATGGCTTTAAGTTTGAGCCGACGTCAAAGAATATTACTTGGCTGGTGTGTGATATGGTTGAGAAGCCTGCCAAAGTGGCTGCATTAATGACAACGTGGATAGTTAATGAATGGTGTCGTGAAGCAATCTTCAACTTAAAATTACCGATGAAAAAGCGTTATGAAGAAGTTGCGCATATCCTTGATAAAATTAGAGCTGAATTAGCTGAGAAAGGCATTAATGCTAAAATTCAGGCTAAGCATTTGTATCATGACAGAGAAGAGATCACGGTACATATCCAAAATATCTGGGCTGCTTATCGTCCTGATCGCGAGTTTTAACTTCATAGAGTTAAGTTCATCTTTTGATGAGTAAATCATTAACAGGCTAATTCTCTATTACAGAGCGTTAGCCTTTTTATTGATTAAACTATTTTAAACGTAACTGTTGTAAATTACCGTTTAACTGAATATCAGTACGAAGTGTGGTGATTTGGCGGCTAATAAAAGCAACTTCTTTATTATCACTCAATTTGGTTTGCCATTTTTTGGGCACTTCATCAATGTGTTGGTACAGTGACTCTAAATTAGGATAAAGTTGCAAAAGTTCTGTTGCACTTTTAGGGCCAATACCGGGGACACCGGAAACTTTACTGCTGCTAACGCCTGTTAATCCCCAATAATCAGTTAATTGTGTCGGTTTAACACCAAACTCTTGATTAATAAATTCAAGATCGAGCCAGCGTTTTTGGAAATAGTCACGAATACGTATGGCAGGGGAAAGTAATTGGCAATAACCTTTATCTGTTGAAATAATGGTCACATTATGTCCGGCTTGAGCGACTTTTGTTGCCAAAGTTGCGGCCACATCATCCGCTTCATCGCCTCCTGAATGCCAGCTTTTTATACCTAAGTTAAGTAGCATTGCTTTAATTTCTGGAAGCTGTTGGTGCAGATCAGCCGGCATCGGCGAGCGGCCTGCTTTATATTCCGGCAATAACTGATGGCGCCAGCTATTTTCCCTATCATCTTCATCAAAAACAGCAACCGCGTGAGTAGGCCGTGTGTGATTAAGCAATTGATTCACGCTATGTTCACACACTGTCAGGCATGAAGAACCTGATGCCGCATGAATACGGCGGATCAGGTTTAATGCATCAATGATCAGCAAATGTACCATAATTAATTAGCTGATGATCTCGTAACAAGGTTGATAGGCACTACCACCAGGTAGCTTCATACGATGTTGTTCGACAAACCCCGCCAATAAAATATCCATACGGCGCATAATATCGCTTTCACCGTGAATTTTATAAGGGCCATGAGCTTCTATCGCCTTCATTCCCACTTCTTTTACGTTACCTGCGACAATACCGGAAAATGCGCGGCGTAAATCAGCCGCCAGTTTTTCAGGAGATTGATGCGTGCTTAAATTAAGTGATGCCATATTTTCATGAGTTGGCTCGAAAGGATGTTGTAAGTCCGCATTAATTTTTATTGACCAATTAAAGCTGTAAGCATCCCCTGTGCTACGACGGTTATCTTTTACCAATGGCATGTATTTCTTCATAATACGAGCCACTTCAGCCGCATCATCGACGATGATTTGATAATGACGTCGTGCATCTTCACCTAAGGTATTAACAATAAAATCATCGAGTACTCGGAAATAGTCTGCACTCTCTTTAGGACCCGTTAAAATCAGTGGGAGTACTTGTTCTTGGTTTTCTGGTGACATCAGAATACCAAGTAGATAGAGTAGCTCTTCTGCGGTTCCTACGCCCCCTGGGAAAATAATAATGCCGTGGGCAATACGAACAAAAGCTTCCAGACGTTTTTCAATATCTGGCATAATGATAAGTTCATTAACCAGAGGATTTGGTGGCTCTGCGGCGATGATTGATGGCTCTGTAACACCAATAAAACGGCTATTTCTATAACGTTGTTGAGCGTGCCCCACTGCAGCGCCTTTCATGGGAGCTTCCATAGCCCCAGGTCCACACCCAGTACAGATATTCAGTTCGCGTAACCCTAATTCATTACCGACTTTTCTACCGTAAAGATACTCTGTTTCATTGATGGAGTGTCCGCCCCAGCAAACGATCATATTTGGATCTTCATCGATATGCAGCGCTCTTGCATTACGTAAGATAGAGAAAATGGTGTTTGTTATATGGGTGCTGTTTTCAAGGTTTAAATGTAGGTCGCGTTTTGCCGTGGTTATTTGCCCATGCACAAACAAAATATCGCGCAGTACAGCAAATAGGTTTGCTTGTAGAGAGCGAATAATTTTTCCATCAACAAAGGCATCTTCTGGGGGATTAACTAGCTCTAATTTTACACCACGTTCGCGACGCAGTACGTTAATATCAAAATCTTGGTATTTAGATAACAGTTCTTTACTACTATCAGTAAGGCTACCAGAGTTGAGAACTGCAAGTGAACAGTTACGAAACAGTTGATAAAGATCACTGCTGGCTGTTCTTTTAAGCATATCAACTTCTAGCTGTGAAAGCAGATCCATGGAACCTAATGGGCTGACATGAGTTATCACGTAGGACTCCTTTTTCTCCCGAAATAACAAACTGAAGTGCAACTGATCTCTGTATAACATAGATCATATTAACATACAGGCATTATTCACGTTATTGTCTGGCTAAGCGACCAGTTTCTGGAACAAACTCACAATTACTACGCCAAGGATTAATATCTAATCCTCCACGGCGAGTGTATCTTGCATAAACAGTTAATGTGTCTGGTGAACAAAATGTCATAATATCGTGGAATATTCGCTCAACACACTGCTCGTGAAATTCATTATGCTGTCTAAAGGATACAAGATAGCGTAGTAGTTTTTCACGGTCGATTTTTTTGCCTTTATATTGGATCATCACAGATCCCCAATCAGGTTGGTGCGTGATCAGGCAATTTGATTTTAGCAGATGACTAACAAGCGTCTCCTCAACCAGTGTATCTGTTGTTGATCCGTTTAACCATTGGCTATCGAATTGGTAATTATCAATTTCAATAGGTTGGTTATCAATGCACTCTCCTACAAAATCGACAATAGGCTGTGAGGTAAAATGGGAAAGTGGGTAAAGCGTTAGATGCACCCTGCCTTTAGCACAAGCAGTTAAATCTTTGAGTAATGTTTCTTCAACAATGTGCCAATTTTCAAAACGAGTTTGATTAAAGCTATTGAGATAGAGCTTAAAGCTTTTTGATTCGATGAGATTTTCTGTCGTTGCATCTAATTCTACATGGCCAATAGCCACTTGAGGTAAGCCTTGGCTGTTGAGCCAAGATAGCTCATACATTGTCCAGATATCACCACCATGAAAAGGTAGATTGTCAGCAGTTAAAGAGAGTGAATCTCGATTTAAGCGACGAGGTACACCTTGTAATAGACTCGCATCATAGTGTGTGTGGTATTGTGTTTCTTTGCCTAATGATAGTGCTTCGAGAGCCTTATCTCCCTGATATAAAGACATAATCGATATCCTAATGTCATCAAAAAATGGAAAGAGCCGTGATTATACTAGCGAAATATCAAGAGTATATGAACGCTTTATTATTGGCGCTCAAAATTACCGGTATTATCAGGTAACATAAGGGATATATTTCTCTTTTTTATGCCTACAGACGATGATAACGATGAATGATATTTCCACTGAATTAAAACAGCTTACGCAAAATTATGTTGATTTATGGCAACAAGAGTCAGGGTTTCCTCCTGCCAGCCATGAGCTTTATGGTGTTCCTTCTCCTTGTATTTCTCGTACCGGAGATAATGTGGTTTATTGGTTACCACAGCCTTTTACGGGTCGAGATAAATTAGAAAAAGTTGAAAAAGCGATGGGGATTATTATTCGCTCTGAATTACATGACTATTTTACTACGCAATATGCTGGTGATATGCAAGTCCGTTTTGATTCGCTCAACTTTACTCTGCTTCAAATTTGGAGTGAAGAGGATTTTATTCGTCTACAAGAGAACATGATCGGACATCTTGTGACACAAAAACGATTGAAGCTCACCCCGACTTTGTTTATCGGTACAACAGCGTCTGAAAACGATATTATTTCTGTATGTAATCTTTCAGGTGAAGTAATACTAGAAACTTTTGGTCAAAAGAAAAGGGAAGTGCTTGCAGATAATTTATCACTATTTTTAACAAAATTAACCCCTGTTTTTGATAAGTAAGGTAATCATTTAGCTATTTTTTCTGTGAGATATATCTTACAAAAAGAGTGTCTTTAGCTTACTAAATGCAAATGTTGCGTAATGATTTTTTTGTTTGTTAAATAATTTCAATGGATTAATCATACATTGTTTTTCGTGATGGTTTTTCTTTATTGATTACCTTTGTTTTGTGGGTTGTTTCACTAACCAATTATTGGCATTCTACCTCCGCCAACTAAGGGATTATTTGGTAACCGTGATAAAGAAAGTAATCAAGGATGTAGGAAATAGGATATTTCCATTAATACAAGATATAGACTTTCATCATCATGGATGACAGATGACAATAAAACGGTTCTGCTAGGATGCAGGTATTATATTAGATAATCATATCTTCTTGTCTAAAGGGGCTACGGCCCCTTTATTTTCTATTTGTTTTTCACTCTTTCAGCCCCAATGTTATGCTTATTCTGTTTTTATGTAAGGAATAAACAATGACCTCAGAACAACACATTTTAGCAAGACTGTTATTAATTGAAGAAGAGATGAAAAACATAGGGTTATGGCAATTGGATGCGCCTAATGATGAGGCTTTTGCAAGCTCAGAGCCTTTTTGTATTGATACAATGGAGGCGCATGAATGGTTGCAATGGGTTCTGATCCCTCGTTTATCTTCTCTTATTGACAGTGGTATGGCATTGCCGACGGCTTTTGCTATCGCACCTTATTATGAAGAAGCATTTAAGGACGATGAGACGCGTGATTATGTGGATTTACTCAATCACCTTCGTGAACTTGATGCGTTATTTAAGCAATAAGGTCAATGATGCTAGATATTATTTATCAAGATGAATATCTTGTGGCGGTGAATAAACCGGCGGGCTGGCTTGTTCACCGCAGTTGGCTTGATAGGCATGAAACCGTGTTTGTGATGCAAACATTAAGAGATCAAATTGGTCAGCATGTTTTTCCTGTTCATCGTTTAGATAGACCCACATCCGGAGTGCTATTAATGGCGCTCTCTTCCGAGGTTGCAAGAACACTTTCAGTCTGTTTTGAACAACATCAAATGGAGAAAGTGTATCATGCAGTTGTGCGTGGCTATGTTGAAGAGCCAATGATAATTGATAGTCCACTTGTTGAAGAGCATGACAAAATCGCTGACAAATTTGCCTCTCAACCTCCTAAAATTCAACACTGTATTACGCATTGTGTGCCACTTGCAAAAGTGGAAAAAGAAGTGGCGATAGGGCGCTATCCAACATCGCGTTTTAGCTTATTGGAATTACGTCCTGAAACGGGGCGTAAGCATCAATTGCGCCGTCATATGTCTCATATTCGTCACCCTATTATTGGGGATACAGCCCATGGCGATTTACGACAAAATCGTGGGGTCGTAAATCATTTTCAATCACATCGTTTGATGTTACACGCAAGTCAGCTAAACTTAATTCATCCGATCACTCAACAACCACTTAACTTAACAGCGAAGTGGGATCTGCCATGGCAACATCTGATTAATCAGTTTGGCTGGCGTGGTCTAAAGCCCGAATTAGAGCAATTCGGTGAGGATTTAGCTCACCATTTTGTACTTTCTGATATTTGAATATTGCTTACCTGTCGTGACTATCAAGACTTATTTACTTAAGTTTTGATAGTTTGCGCAATATTTATTGCTCAATAACTGGTTGTAATATAAAAAGTTACTTTTATTGATAAAAGATATGAACTGAAACGTGACAGCTATCATATATTCAATAATAGATTTATTTTATGATGTAAAATAAATAGAGCTTATTATTAGATAAGTTAATTGAATAAACCTACCTTAGCTTTAAACAAATAAAAAACTTATAACACATACAACCCATATTCGGGAGTCTGCTTGATGTTTAAAAACCTATTTGTTGTTTTACAAAAAATTGGAAAATCCTTAATGTTACCGGTATCTGTGCTACCTATTGCCGGTATCTTACTAGGGGTTGGGTCTGCGGGACTATCATGGATCCCTGTCTCTGTTTCTCAAGTGATGGCAGAAGCGGGGGGATCGGTTTTCTCTAATATGCCACTGATTTTTGCTATTGGTGTGGCGTTAGGTTTTACCAATAATGATGGTGTCTCAGCTCTTGCGTCCGTCGTTGCCTATGGCATTATGTCAAAAACCATGCTGGTGGTGGCACCTTGGGTCTTAGGATTATCTCCTGATAGTGTTGAAATACAACGTTTAACTGATACGGGGGTACTCGGTGGGATCATTGCCGGTATTATTGCCGCATCAATGTTTAACCGCTTTTATCGTATTAAACTTCCTGAATATTTAGGCTTCTTTGCAGGTAAACGTTTTGTACCTATTATTTCTGGTCTGATTGCGATTTTTGTCGGTATTCTTTTATCCTTTATTTGGCCTCCTATTGGTACTGCTATTCAACGTTTTTCTGAGTGGGCTGCGTATCAAAATCCAGCCGTTGCATTTGGTATTTATGGTGTTGTTGAGCGTGCGTTAGTGCCATTTGGTCTGCATCATATCTGGAATGTACCATTCCAAATGCAAGTGGGTGAGTATGTAAATAGCGCAGGACAAGTGTTCCACGGTGATATTCCACGTTATATGGCAGGTGATCCAACTGCGGGGATGTTATCAGGTGGCTTCCTATTTAAAATGTTCGGTCTACCTGCGGCGGCCATTGCTATTTGGCATACAGCACGTCCTGAAAACCGTGTAAAAGTTGGCGGGATCATGATTTCTGCGGCATTGACTGCCTTTTTAACAGGGATCACAGAGCCAATTGAATTCTCATTTATGTTCGTAGCACCTATTCTTTATGTTATTCATGCCATTCTTGCCGGTTTAGCATTTGTTATTTGTATCTTGTTAGGTATGCGTGACGGTACAAGTTTTTCTCATGGTTTAATCGACTTTATCGTATTGAGTGGCAATAGCAGTAAACTGTATCTATTCCCAATTATTGGCATACTTTATGCGATAACTTATTACTCTATTTTCCGTTTCTTAATCGTGAAACTAAACCTGAAAACCCCAGGGCGAGAAGTAGAAGATAAAAACGCGAAACAAGCGGATAAAAGTGCGATGGGACAATCTTTAGTCGCTGCTTTCGGTGGTAAAGATAATATCAGTAGCTTAGATGCTTGTATTACACGCTTGCGTATTGGTGTAAAAGAGATTGATAAGGTCGATCGTGATGAGCTGAAAAGACTGGGAGCGGCTGGTGTTGTGGTGGTTGGATCCGGTATTCAAGCCATTTTTGGCCCTAAGTCTGATAATTTAAAAACTGAAATGGATGAATATATTCGGTCTATAGGTACAACTGAAAAATAAATTATTTTTGACTAAATTAGAAAACACTCTTATGCATCAGCTAAGAGTGTTTTTTTATTGAAATAATATAGGTGTTAATTATGTAATTATTTTAGAACATAAACAGAGTTTAAGAGATTAAATGACAATGAAATTATTTGGAAAAGATGATGAATATAAAACTTTTGTGCTCTCTATAGGGAATAAAAAAAACATCTCTTTGGGAAAAGATGATATTTCTTTAGGAATAAAAGATTTATCTTTACTTATAAGCAATAGTAATAGAGACTTTATGATTGTTAATAAAGATAAAGAAGTTTTATTTCTTAAATTTACATTAGAGTTGAAATGTGCTCTGGAAAAATACATACTTGAAAAAAATAAAAAAAAAGATAGGCTGAAGAAATTAAAAGATATTATTGAAAAAGAAAGATTAACTGATAAAATAAAAATACTTGATAATAAGGTAATTGTATCAGGAATAAAAGATGCTAATGATATAAATGTATTATTTTCCTCTTTGTTAAAGAATAAAGATGATTCTAGTACACTTTTTAATAAAATATTTAGTAATAAAAATACTATAATTAATAGTTTTATCTCTAAAAAAGAAAAAAAGATTTCTGATGACATAGAAAATATTGCAAATAAAATTATGCGTAAACCTAAATTTACATTATATAATAATGTAAATAAATATCAAAATATAATTACTATTTCGAATAAAATTTTTAAGGAACCAGAGAATACTGATATAACAAAAGATGATTCTCATAATAAAAATAATTTTGAAAAAACAGAAAAAACAGACCTCTCAAAAAAAACCAAAAAATCAAAAAAAGCAGCCCTGATGGAACAACTTGATAAAGATAAACAGAAAATGAATGAGTTGTTAGCTACTTCTAGCCAAGGGTTATTAAAAACTGTAGAGTATATAGATAATCTATCTAATTTAATTAGTTCTAAAACTGATAATGGTACTTGTAATTCCGACCTCATTGACCAATTCAAAATGTCTATTGAAACTTTGGTAAAAAAATGTAATGTCTTTAACAAAGATAGTCAGTTTTTATCTAAAAAAGATATTGAGATAGAGTTAAGTGACATAAAAATAACAATTGAAGAACTTAATGAAATTATAAAAAAGATGGATGGTTTTAAATCTAATCAGTTATATTTTTTTTATAAGGAAGCAGATAAATCTAATTTTACTACAGTTAACGAGATTAATTTTAATTTTAAAAAGGTTTTTTTTAATAATATAAAAGATATGTTTTCTCAATTATCTTCTTATAATAAATCATTAAAGGAAAATAAAGGTTTTTTCCTTAAACTATATAAATTATTATTTAAAAACAAATACCTAAGAAAAAAAGAGATAAATGATAATGCTGTTAAAAAATTAGAAATATTGGATAGGGATTTATTCCTTTTGCTTGAATCTCTAGATTTTAAAAATAATTATGTACCTGACTGGACTTGCAAATTAGTAGCAAAAATAATAAATGAATCAATGCCTAGAAATGATATTTTTTGGCGATTCTCTAAAGAGCGCACAGAATGGAATAAAATTTATAAATCATTTATTGTAGATAGATCATTTATTGTAGAGAGAAAGAGAGAAGAAATATAGAGCATAAATTGTATATCAATAATATAGTATGCGATTTACTATGATTATAGATAAATGAAATAGGGGACATTATGGCTAAAATCGGCATTTTTGTTGGTACTGTTTATGGCAATGCATTGGCGGTTGCTGAAGAAGCGCAGCGCATTTTGCTTGAGCATAAACATCAAGCTAATATCTATGAAGAAGGTACACTTGCCGATTGGCAAAAATATTCAACAGTACTGGTGATAAGCTCTACAACCGGCCAAGGCGATTTACCCGATACAATAGCACCTTTATTTTATGAGCTACGAGATAATGTTGGTTATCAACCTAATTTACATTATGGCCTAATTGCGTTAGGTGATAGCAGTTACGATAATTTTTGTGGTGCAGGTATGCAATTTGAAGCGTTATTACAAGAGCATCAAGCAAAGCGTATTGGTGAAATATTAAAAATAGACAGTATGGATATTGCCGAGCCAGAAGTATTTGCTATAAATTGGCTGGAAAACTGGGCTACATTATTGAATTAAATTAATCGGTTACTTGAGCAATAATTTGATGGATCATGGCTATCTTATTAAAGAGCACCGCTTACTATTAAGTTGTGAATAGTTATAAGCGGTGTTTATTATAAAATTGAGACAATTAATTAACGACGAGTCAATTTTTCTAAATCGGCTTCAATTTCAGCAATTTTATTGGCAACAACGTGCTCAAGGTGACGTAAATCATCGAGGATTTTATGTTTCAAATCCACTTCCACTTGATCTTGCTGGCAAATTTGATCTAATTCTTCAATCACATAACGTAAGTTAGTGTTGATTTCATTGACTTCTTTAAAACCTTGTCCTGATTGAGTATCAGAAATTGTTTTACGTTGGCGTGGATATTTAAATTTTACACTTTTTGCAAAGAATTCACCTTTATCTTTGCGAAAATAAATTTTTAAAATATCGTTGTTAGCTTCTTGACGTAGGGTATAGCGATCAATATCTTCAGGATGTTGGATCCCTAAATTTTTTAAATTATCGTACATATATTGGCACCAGATAGAAAGATGAATGAGATACAGCGAACAGAATTCATTCTATCCGCTGTTATTATATTAGTCGATAGTTCTTAACAATTCATTAATACCCACTTTTCCACGTGTTTTAGCATCGACTTTTTTTACAATCACAGCACAGTACAAACTGTAACGACCATCTTTTGAAGGTAGATTACCAGAAACCACCACTGAACCAGCAGGAACACGGCCGTAATGGATCTCGCCAGTTTCTCTGTCATAAATTTTGGTACTTTGTCCAATATAAACACCCATTGAAATGACAGAGCCTTCTTCAACAATCACACCTTCAACAATTTCAGAACGTGCTCCAATAAAGCAGTTATCTTCAATAATGGTTGGGTTAGCTTGTAAAGGTTCTAATACGCCACCGATCCCAACGCCACCGGATAAATGGACATTTTTACCAATTTGCGCACATGAACCAACGGTTGCCCATGTATCCACCATACTTCCTTCATCAACATAAGCACCAATATTGACATAAGAAGGCATTAGAACCGTATTACGAGCAATATAGGCCCCTTGTCTGACGGCAGCAGGTGGCACAACACGAAATCCCTCTTTTTCAAAACGAGCTTGATCGTAATTTGCAAATTTCATTGGCACTTTATCAAAATAACGGCTTTCGCTACCGTCGATCACTTGATTGTGACTGATACGAAAAGAGAGTAGAACCGCTTTTTTTAGCCATTGATGAGTAACCCACTGACCATTAATTTTCTCAGCAACTCGCAATTTTCCACTGTCTAGTTGAGCGATAACGTTATTAATCGCATCGCGTACCTGTGGTTCAACATTATCTGGTGTGATTTCAGCGCGTTGTTCAAAGGCGTTATCAATAATAGATTGTAATGCTTGCATCTATAGTATTTCCTATATGTATTGTCGTGGGTTTCTATATTTTATCCTTTGAAACGAGGGCTTTTGTCAACCTTTCTACGACTTCATCCTTCATTTTTTGGTTTAACGCATTATTTTCGTTATCTGTTAATACAAAAAAATCCTCAACACGCTCGCCAATAGTGGTGATCCTTGCGCCATGTAACGAAAGAGAAAGATCGGCAAAAACCTTACCTATAATAGCTAATAAGCCTGGGCGATCACGTGCAAATAACTCCATATAAGTACGTTTATTATGGTTAGAGGCGATAAAGTTAATTTTAGTGGGTACCTCAAAATGGCGTAATTTAGCCGGTAAAGCACGGGTTTTGGCATTGGCGTTATAAGGGGCTGATACAACGCGAATAAGCGCTTGGCGTATAGCATGATAGCGATCAATCGCCAGTGGTTTACCATTAGGCTCTAAAACGATAAAGGTATCCATTGCCATATTGTCGCGATTAGTAAAAATTTGTGCGTTGTGAATATTTAAATTACGTCTATCTAACTCACCTGCAACAGAAGCAAATAGAGAAGGCCGGTCAGCACACCAAATAAATATCTCTGTACCACCATGCTCGGTTTGTTGGCTAATCAATACCATAGGCTCAGCACTATTGTGCTCAATAAGTGCCTGAGCATGCCAAGCAATTTGCTCTGGAGTATGACGTAAAAAATAGTCCGCATGACAACGAGCCCAAATCGCTTGCAGTTTTTCTTCATCGACCTGTTGCTGTTGTAAAATAGTTAGTGCTTGCTGACGGTGATCACGGATACGTTCCCGTAAATCTGGAATAGAGTGCATCCCTTGGCGTAATTGATTGGCCGTAGCGAGAAATAGTTCACGCAGTAAGCTTTGTTTCCAACTATTCCATAAGCTACTGTTTGTTGCACAAATATCAGCAACAGTGAGACAGAGTAAATAGCGTAAACGGCTCTCATTTTTGACTTCAGAGGCAAATTGGAAGATAACATCGGGATCTTGAATATCACGTCTTTGTGCCGTTACAGACATAAGTAAGTGATGACTTACAAGCCATTCAACTAAAGCGATTTCTCGTTGATTTAGTCCATGTTGTTGAGCAAAGCTAATAACATCCTGTGCACCTAATAAAGAGTGATCACCATGTCGCCCTTTAGCAATATCGTGAAATAGAGCAGCAAGTCTTAATAACTCAATTTGAGGTAGTTTCGGGTAGATATCGACACAAAGAGGATGTCGGTTTCGATTTGCATCATCAGCGAAACTTTCAAGTTTTTGTAATACACGGATAGTATGCTCATCAACTGTATAAGCATGGAATAGATCAAACTGCATTTGACCGACAATATTGTTCCATTGTGGGAAATAAGCACTTAATACACTATGTTTATGCATTGGGACAAATGCCCCCGAAACCGCCCTAGGGTGACGTAAGATTTGCATAAATACTTGTCTAGCTAGTTGGTACTCACATAAAGGTTGTACTAAATGACGACGGGCATAACGCAAATGGCGTAGTGTGGTCGAATAAATTCCGGTTATCTCTGCATGCTCTGCCATACGTAAAAATAACCGCATAATGGCAATAGGATCATTAAGAAAACATTCATCGTCTATAACATCAATTAATGTACCTCTTAATTGAAATTCTTTGTCAAGAGGGCGAGGTTTAACATTGGGTTGTAATGCGAGGATTGCTTCATCAAAGAGTTGCAGTAGCATATCGTTTAGCTCACTCACACGGCGAGTAACGCGATAGTAATCCTTCATCATTTTTTCGACAGGTTGGTTGCCTTCACCTTGATAATTTAAAAGTTGGGCAACGCTTAATTGGCGATCAAACAGTAACCTATTGTCATAACGATTGAGGACTAAATGTAGCGCAAAACGGATCTTCCATAAGGTATATTGGCACTCGAGTAATTCTTGTCCTTCGGCAGGGGTTAAAAAGCCAAAGTTGACCATTTCAGATATTGATGTTGCGCCAAAATGACGGTGAGCGACCCATATAAGGGTGTGAATATCACGAAGTCCCCCAGGACTACTTTTAATATCAGGCTCTAGATTATAACTGGTGCTATGAAAGCGTTGGTGACGTTGTTCTTGCTCATCAATTTTAGCTGCAAAGAAATCAGGCGATGGCCAAAAGCCTTGGCTAAAAATATGTTTAATTAATTGTTGATAGAGTGCGTTATTACCACAAACAAGACGCGCTTCTAGTAAATTGGTGGCAATAGTTAAATCAGACAGTCCTTCTAAAAGGCACTCTTCCATCGTTCTCACACTGACACCTATCTCTAAGCGGATATCCCAAAGCAAGGTAATTAATTGACTCACTTTTTCGGCAAGTTGGGGAGGAAGAGGCTGTTGACTTAAAAATAGCAAGTCAATGTCAGAAAGAGGGTGTAATTCTTGGCGACCATACCCCCCCACGGCAATGATACAGAGATCAGGGTGATCCGCTAATTCAGTATAACGCCATAATTGTGTGAGTAGTTGGTCGATAAAGTGACTACGAGCTTGTAGTAACAAAGCAACATCAGCATCATGATGAAAAGCATCTGCTAACCATGACTGAAATTGTTCAATAGAGTGTTTTAGTAAAGTACTATCTAGCGTATTTTCAGTCAGCAACGAAGGGGACGGTGGTGCTGTTTGAAAGGTATTGGAGGTTATCATAGTTAATCATCTCACTCATATATGCTGATTATATTAAGAGTAATGTTAAAACGGTAACCTGACTAGCATTTCTATTTTCTTACCAAAGTTGAAAATAAAAAAAACGACATACCTCGAAAAAATATGTCGTTTTTACATTTTAGAAGAGTGCGATTTATTCGTTGACTAATACGGCAGAAATAAATGGCTCTTCTTCTTTACGCAGTGTCATGATTTCACAACCATTGTCGGTAACCACTAAAGTATGCTCATATTGAGCAGACCAACCGCGATCTTTGGTTTTTACTGTCCAACCATCTTTCATGGTACGAATACGGTAATCTCCAGTATTGACCATCGGCTCGATAGTAAATGCCATGCCTTTTTGTAACACAACACCACCGTCATCAGCATCATAGTGTAAAACTTGAGGCTCTTCGTGGAAACCTTCGCCAATACCATGTCCACAATATTCGCGTACCACAGAAAAATCATGCCCTTCAACGAATTTTTGAATGGCCTTACCTAATTCACGTAAGCGAATACCTGGTTTTACCATTTTTATTGCAAGGTAGAGACTTTCTTGGGTGATCCGACACAGACGCTCACCTTGAATAGTCGGTTTACCGACGATAAACATTTTTGACGTATCGCCATGAAAACCCTCTTTAATGACAGTAACATCAATATTAACAATATCGCCGTCTTTTAAGATTTTGTCTTCACTAGGAATACCATGGCAAATAACATCATTAACAGAAATACACACTGATTTAGGGAAGCCATGATAGTTTAAGCAAGCAGGGATAGCTTGCTGAACATCAACAATATGTTGATGACAAATACGATCTAATTCCGCTGTACTTACGCCGGGTTTTACATAGGGTGCGACAACTTCAAGGACTTCAGCCGCAAGACGACCCGCGACGCGCATTTTTTGAATATCTTCTTCAGTCTTGATTACAATAGCCATTTGAGTTCTTCATTAATAGATTTAAAAGCCACAATACAATCATTATTGCATGGTATTGCAGGTCTATGAATTATGATGGTGAGAAATAATTCTAATTACCATTTATGATATCAGCAGAAAGTGGGTGTGCCAATCAAAGAGGATAGGAGTAATCTGTTTGATATCGCCAATAATCAGGCACATTACGCCTTATATTGTTTGTTGTCTTTACATATTGCGCTTTTTTATTTGCTGTTGTTAACCGATATATTGGCAGTGAAACCGTAACTAATAGTGGTTTCTTGAGGTTATTTATGGTATAAAGCGCGCCGGAGTTCTGTTATTGGCTATGACTTCACCGCGTGAGGTTTAAGAAATAGCAGTAAATCTGAAAACATTCAATTGTGTTAATGACACACACAAATCGACACATACGCCGGGGTGCTCTTATGTAAAGGTTTAATCTTTACAGCTGATGAGTCGGTCGTATGGGATTTGTGGAGGAAATAACCCCAAATTTAAACTTATAGAGGTCTAAAATGGCAACTGTTTCAATGCGCGATATGCTGCAAGCCGGTGTTCACTTCGGTCACCAAACTCGTTACTGGAATCCAAAAATGAAACCATTCATCTTTGGTGCGCGTAACAAAGTTCATATCATTAACTTGGAAAAAACTGTTCCAATGTTCAATGAAGCTCTGGTTGAACTGAACAAAATTGCTTCTCGTAAAGGCAAAATCCTGTTTGTTGGTACTAAGCGCTCTGCCGTTGAAGCTGTTAAAGAAGCAGCAGAAAGCTGTGACCAGTTTTATGTAAACCACCGCTGGTTAGGCGGTATGCTGACTAACTGGAAAACTGTTCGTCAGTCAATCAAACGTCTGAAAGATTTAGAATCTCAATCTCAGGACGGTACTTTTGACAAACTGACCAAGAAAGAAGCGTTAATGCGTTCTCGTGAACTTGGTAAGTTAGAAAACAGCCTGGGTGGTATCAAAGACATGGGCGGTTTACCTGACGCTCTGTTTGTTATCGATGCTGAGCACGAACACATTGCTATCAAAGAAGCAAACAACCTGGGTATCCCAGTATTTGCTATCGTTGATACTAACTCTGATCCAGATGGTATCGACTACATTATCCCTGGTAATGATGATGCAATCCGTGCGGTTAAATTATATCTGACCGCTGCAGCAACAGCTGTTCGTGAAGGTCGTTCTCAAGATCTGGCTGTTCAGGCTGAAGAAGGCTTAGTCGAAGCTGAATAATAAGGCATGCTCGTAAGAGCCCTTATTTAACCAGGTATTGCTATATATTGGTTAGGGGGCCTCAATAGGCCCCCTTTACACATCTGCTATGAGAACATCTATGGCTCGCCCATAGAAAAGTCGAGGAAGAAACAAATGTCTGGAATTACCGCTGCATTGGTAAAAGAACTGCGTGAACGTACTGGCGCAGGCATGATGGAATGTAAAAAAGCGCTGGTTGAAGCTAACGGTGATATCGAATTAGCTATCGACAACATGCGTAAATCAGGTCAAGCAAAAGCGGCTAAAAAAGCAGGTCGCGTTGCTGCTGAAGGTATCATCCTTGCAGAAGTTGCTGCTGATGGTAAATTCGGTGCGCTGGTTGAACTGAACTGTGAAACAGACTTCGTTGCTAAAGATGCTGGCTTCATCGCATTTGGTAAAGATGTTATGGCTGCAGTATTAGCAGACAAAACTGACGATATCGAAGCACTGAAAGCGAAATTCGAAGACGCTCGTACTGCATTAGTTGCAAAAATTGGTGAAAACATCAACATTCGCCGCGTTGCTATCTTAGAAGGTGAAGAGTTAGGTACTTACCTGCACGGTGCTCGCATCGGTGTTTTAGTTGCAGCTAAAGGCGCTAACGAAGAACTGATCAAACACATTGCTATGCACGTTGCTGCAAGCAAACCAGAATATGTTCGCCCTGAAGATGTGCCTGCTGATGTTGTTGAGCATGAGCACCAAATCCAGATGGACATCGCAATGCAATCAGGTAAACCACGCGAAATCGCAGAAAAAATGGTTACTGGTCGTATGAACAAATTCACCGGTGAGATCTCTCTGACTGGTCAGCATTTCGTTATGGATCCAAGCAAAACTGTTGGCGATCTGCTGAAAGAAAACAATGCTGAAATCATTAACTTCGTTCGTTTCGAAGTTGGTGAAGGTATTGAGAAAGTTGAAGCTGATTTCGCAGCAGAAGTTGCGGCAATGAGCAAATAATAACGCTTTGCGTTAATAGAACCGCCTTAAGGCGGTTCTGTTTTGTTACAATCTCCACTGACAGTTTGCTTTTCTTTGAAAAGAGTAAGGCTATCTAAAACCTCCAATTAACTAATCTGCTTAGGACAGAACACCATGGCAACCAATGCAAAACCCGTATATCAGCGAATCTTATTAAAGCTGAGTGGCGAAGCCCTGCAAGGCGCAGAAGGTTTTGGTATCGATGCGAGCGTACTTGATCGCATGGCTCAGGAAATTAAAGAACTCGTTGAATTGGGCATACAAGTCGGTGTCGTAATTGGCGGTGGTAACTTGTTCCGTGGCGCTGGTCTAGCAGCTGCAGGTATGAACCGTGTTGTGGGTGACCACATGGGAATGCTCGCCACAGTGATGAATGGCTTAGCAATGCGTGATGCATTGCATCGTGCTTATGTCAATGCACGATTAATGTCAGCATTTCCACTTAATGGTGTTTGTGATAACTACAGTTGGGCTGAGGCTATTAGCTTATTACGCCATGGCCGAGTTGTTATCTTCTCGGCAGGTACAGGCAACCCATTCTTTACGACTGACTCAGCTGCGTGTTTACGTGGTATTGAAATTGAAGCTGACGTTGTATTGAAAGCGACAAAAGTTGACGGTGTATTTTCAGCCGATCCAACCAAAGATCCTGATGCGGTATTATATGAAAAGCTGACTTATCAGGATGTATTAGAACGTGAATTGAAAGTCATGGATCTTGCTGCATTCACATTAGCCCGAGATCATAATTTACCTATCCGCGTATTCAATATGAATAAACCGGGTGCATTACGTCGGGTTGTAATGGGTGAAAGTGAAGGAACTTTGATTTCTCACGCTTAATACACAGAGACAATGGTATAATTTGGCGTTAACATCTTAAAGTACGCCAATTCATTTATGTCGATATCATAATTTGATATCGTCTGGAAGATAACCAGTTCCCAAGGGTTTATAACGTGATTAATGAAATCAAAAAAGATGCTCAAGAACGCATGGACAAAAGCGTTGAAGCACTAAAAAGCCAAATTAATAAAGTTCGTACTGGCCGTGCGTCTCCAAACCTATTAGATGGTATTGTTGTAGAATACTACGGCGCACCAACTCCATTAAATCAAGTTGCTAACGTTGTGGCAGAAGATGGTCGCACATTGGCAATTACGGTGTTCGATCGTACTTTAGCACCTGCTGTTGAAAAAGCGATTATGGCATCAGATTTAGGCTTAAATCCTTCATCAGCAGGCGCGATCATCCGTGTTCCACTGCCTCCGTTAACTGAAGAACGTCGTAAAGACTTAATCAAAGTTGTGCGTGGAGATGCAGAACAAGGTCGTGTCTCTATTCGTAATATCCGTCGTGATGCTAATGATAAAATCAAAGCATTACTGAAAGATAAAGAAATTAGTGAAGATGATGAACGCCGTTCACAAGATGAAATTCAGAAATTAACTGATATGTTCATTAAAAAAATTGATGAAGCATTAACGCTGAAAGAAGCTGAGTTAATGGAATTCTAATTTTTATTCTTTTTCTGATAATGCCACTGAAATGTGGCATTATTTTTGAGCATTTACTGGAAAATAAATGCCTAATATCTTCTTTTTATCACATTATTTATTAAAGTTATCATCTTTCCCCTCATTTATCTCGTCATGCTGATATAATTCCTTTTAATGAAAATGTTATTGATATACTGATTGATTAATAATGAAACAAATAACTATATTAGGCTCAACAGGGTCTATCGGAACAAGTACGTTATCCGTCATTGAAAATAACCCTGATGAGTTTCAGGTGCTTGCTTTAGTGGCTGGAAAAAATGCAACTAAAATGGCGCAGCAATGTCGCGCTTTTCAGCCTAAATATGCGGTGATGTCAGATGAAAAAAGTGCCGGTGAGCTGAAACAATTATTAGCCAATACATCGTGTAAAACGGAAATATTATCAGGCTCTGATGCTGTTAATGAAATTGCTGCATTGGATGAAGCCGATCAAGTGATGTCTGCTATTACAGGGGTGGCGGGGCTTAAGCCTACACTGGCTGCGATAGAAAAAGGGAAAAGAATTTTATTAGCCAATAAAGAATCCCTGATCACGAGTGGTCGTTTATTCTTTGATGCGGTGGCTAAATATGGTGCGAAGGTTTTACCTATTGATAGTGAACATAATGCTATCTACCAAAGTTTACCTACAGGTATTCAAGACAATTTAGGCCATGCATCTTTAGAAGCCCATGGCATCACCAGTATTTTACTCACAGGCTCCGGTGGACCGTTTCGCTATACGCCTTTAGATGAGCTAGATGCAATGACTCCAGACCAAGCTTGCGCACATCCAAACTGGTCAATGGGGCGTAAAATTTCGGTTGATTCAGCCACTATGATGAATAAAGGCTTGGAATATATCGAAGCTCGTTATTTCTTTAATGCCTCGGAAGCAGAGATGGAAGTCATTATTCATCCCCAATCGGTGATCCATTCAATGGTTCGCTATCGTGATGGTAGCATTATCGCACAAATTGGTGAGCCAGATATGAGAACGCCTATCGCTTATTCCATGGCATATCCTCATCGCACCCAATCGGGCGCGAAAGCATTAGATTTTTTTGAGATACAAGCCCTAGAATTTATCCGTCCAGACTATCAGCGCTATCCTTGTTTAGCACTTGCCATCGAAGCCTCGCAACGGGGACAAGCTTCAACAACGGTATTAAATGCCGCTAATGAGGTTGTTGTTGATGCTTTTTTAAACGAAAAAGTAAAATTCACTGATATTGCTAAAATTAATCGCAAAGTGGTTGAACATTTTGACCTCTCTGAGCCTCAAAGTATCGACGATGTTTTAGAAATTGATAAATTAGCAAGGTTACAAACACAGCAGATTATCGCACAAATTGTATAATGATGATGATATTTACCAGAGTGTGTTTGTTCGTCTTTCTGGCTAATGGTATAGTTGCCAAATCACTAAAGACAATAATGAAAATTAACAGTTCATTACTAAAGCAACCGCTTTAGCAACTTTGAGGCTTTGCCAAAGGCCGTGGAGTCACACGGTTTTTTTGTGCGTAGGTTATCCGAAGAGGACTGTCTGTATCAGTATCAGATTAGCAAAGGGTTAAATTGAGTGAACTTATCCAGTGACGATTCATCCGCATCAAAACCAAAGCATGTTGCCATCATTATGGATGGCAACGGACGTTGGGCAAAAAAACAAGGGAAACTCCGAGTTACGGGCCATCGCGCGGGAATTAAAGCAGTTCGAGATGCGGTTAGCTTTTCCGTCAAACATAAAATTGAATCACTAACGTTATATGCATTTAGCAGCGAAAACTGGAATCGCCCTGAACAAGAGGTGAGTTCTTTGATGGAGTTGTTTGTTTTTGCATTAGATAATGAAGTGAAAAGCCTACACAAACACAATGTCAGATTAACAATTATCGGTGATATCAGCCGTTTTAGCCGCCGTTTACAAGATAGAATAAAAAACTCTGTTGCACTGACTGCAAATAATACCGGACTCAATTTAAATATTGCTGCCAATTACGGTGGGCGATGGGATATTACACAAAGTGTACAACAATTAGCGAGTTCCCTCGCAAAAGGGGAGTTAGCTGTCGAAGATATTAATGAAAATACGATATCCTCACACTTGTGTTTACACGATCAATCGCCTGTAGATCTTGTGATCCGTACAGGTGGAGAACATCGTATAAGTAATTTCCTTATCTGGCAAATTGCTTATGCTGAGTTATATTTTACACAGGTTTTATGGCCTGATTTTGATGAACAAGTTTTTCAGAATGCACTTGATGCTTTTGCTAAACGGGAAAGACGTTTCGGTGGTACAACATCGGAAACAGATACTGTAAATCTGGGAGGATAATTTGCTTAAGTATCGTGTCATTACTGCATTAATACTAATCCCTATTGTTATTGCTGCTTTATTTCTTCTTCCTCCCGCAGGATTTGGATTAGTTATTATTGCCATTTCAGGCTTAGCGGGTTGGGAATGGGCTCAATTTATCGGCTGGCATTCTCAAGGTAAACGTATTGCTACAGGTGTTGGATTTGCTGCACTCTTAGTTCTTATGCAAGCCTCGTTACCGGATTTTGATCACCTGCTTGATACAGCAATGATTAAGAATAGCTTATGGGCTGGGCTCTTTTGGTGGGTAGCGGCGATTTTATTAGTTGTCAGTTATCCGAATTCAGCCAATATGTGGAAAAATTCTGTTCTTCTTAAGTTATTGTTCGGTATATTGACGATTGTTCCTTTTTATTGTGGCATGATGACGCTACGTATGTTGGGATATAGCACAAACTCATATACAGGGGCCTGGTGGTTACTGTATGTCATGTTATTGGTTTGGGCTGCGGACTCAGGGGCTTATGCATTTGGCCGTTTAATGGGTAAACATAAAATGGCACCGAAAGTATCACCGGGTAAAACCTTGGAAGGTCTGGTGGGCGGGTTAATCACTGCTGGTGTTGTTTCATGGCTATTTACGCGTTTCGCACCAATTACTGAAGTGCCTAACCATCTATTACTGATTTCGGGCATCGTGGTGATTGTTTCCGTATTCGGCGATCTGGCTGAGAGTATGTTTAAACGTGTTTCTGGCATAAAAGACAGTAGTCAGCTTATCCCTGGGCATGGTGGTGTGCTAGATCGTATTGATAGTTTGACCGCGGCGATCCCTGTTTTCGCTGGATTGGTGTTTTTAGTTTCTTCTGGCTTTCAAATGTAAAGGTAAGCAATGGGTATCCTGTGGAATCTAGCCGCGTTTATTATCGTTTTAGGTATTCTTATTACGGTACATGAATTTGGACATTTTTGGGTAGCAAGACGCTGTGGCGTTTATGTTGAGCGTTTTTCTATTGGTTTTGGTAAAGCGATTTGGCGTAAAACAGATAAACATGGCACCGAATTTGTCGTTGCATGGATACCTTTAGGTGGCTATGTAAAAATGTTGGATGAGCGTGTCGCCGAAGTTGCACCAGAGCGTCGTCATCTCGCTTTTAACAATAAAACCGTCGGGCAAAGAGCCGCTATTGTTGCCGCCGGACCTATTGCAAATTTCTTATTAGCCATTGTGGCTTATTGGCTTGTTTTTATGATAGGGGTGCCGGCATTAAAGCCAATAATTGCAGATATTCGCCCTGATTCTATCGCAGAACAAGCAAAATTAACGCCGGGAATGGAACTAAAATCCGTTGCAGGTATCGAAACGCCTGATCAGAATGCTGTTCGTTTAGCATTAGTGAGTAAAATTGGTGCAAAAGAGGTGACTTTCGTTGTAACTCAGCCTAACTCTCTTTCTGAGAGTGAGAATATACTGAATTTGCAACAGTGGAATTTTGATCCTGAAAGACAAGATCCTATCGTATCCCTAGGCATCATGCCTGTTGGCGCACGGTTGGACTCTAAAGTTGTAGAAGTAACACCAGACTCTGCGGCTGAAAAAGCAGGTTTACAAGCAGGGGATCGGATCGTTAAAGTCGATGGTCAGCCAATTGATACTTGGCACCCATTTACTTATTTTGTTCGACAAAGCCCCAACAAAACGTTGGAAGTGTTAGTTGAACGTAACGGTGCTTCTTTGGTGTTAAATATTACTCCTACAGCAATAGCGCTGAAAGATGGTAGCGAAGTTGGACAAGTGGGTGCGAAGCTACAAGTATTACCGCCAGATGAGCAATACTTGATAATGCAACAATACAACCCATTTTCAGCGTTATATGAAGCATCTGATAAAACATGGCAGTTAATGGGTTTGACTGTCAAAATGATTGGCAAGTTAGTGGTTGGTGATGTCAAGTTAACAAATCTTAGTGGACCGGTTTCTATCGCTAAAGGCGCTGGAATGTCTGCGGATTCAGGTTTTGTTTATTATTTGATGTTTATCGCACTTATCAGTGTCAATCTGGGGATCATTAATTTGTTTCCCCTGCCTGTCTTAGATGGTGGGCACCTGCTTTTCCTGGTTATCGAGAAGATAAAGGGAGGGCCGGTATCTGAGCGTGTACAAGATGTCTGTTATCGTTTCGGTGTTATGGCACTGATGCTGTTAATGGGACTTGCACTTTTCAATGATTTCTCTCGCTTATAATAAAATAAGCAGGGACCGGTTAGGAAAACACAAAACAACGATGGCGATGAAAAAGTTGCTTATAGCGTCGCTGCTGCTGGGCAGCGCCACTGCATACGGTTCAGACGGATTCGTAGTTCAGGACATTCAATTTGAAGGTCTTCAACGCGTCGCCGTTGGTGCAGCATTACTGAACATGCCTGTCCGAGTTGGAGATTCGGTCAGTGATGATGATATTAGTCGAACTATCCGTTCATTATTTGCGACAGGAAACTTCGATGATGTTCGGGTTCTGCGTGACGGAAATGTACTTATTGTTCAAGTTAAAGAGCGTCCAACAATTGCGAGTATTACTTTCTCAGGTAACAAAGCAATTAAAGAAGATATGCTTAAGCAAAATCTTGATGCTTCCAATATCCGTATTGGTGAAACACTTGACCGAACAATGTTGGCTAATATTGAGAAAGGTCTTGAAGATTTCTACTATAGTGTTGGTAAATATAACGCCACAGTAAAAGTTGTTGTGACTCCTCTTCCTCGTAACCGTGTTGATTTAAAACTGGTATTTGCCGAAGGTGTTTCAGCTACTATTCAACAAATCAATATTGTTGGTAATAAAGCATTTAGTACTGCTGAATTAGTTAACCGCTTCCAACTACGTGATGATGTGCCTTGGTGGAACTTAGCGGCTGATGAAAAATATCAGAAACAAAAACTCGCTGGTGACTTAGAGACATTACGAAGTTTTTATCTAGATCGTGGTTATGCACGTTTTGATATTGAATCCACAAACGTTAGCTTAACGCCTGATAAAAAAGGTATTTATATTACTATTAACCTGAAAGAAGGTGATAAATACACGGTTGAAAGTACCGAAATCAATGGTAATACCGCAGGCTATACCAAAGAGATTGAAGATCTGATCCAAATCGCACCAGGCTCACTATATAACGGTGCTCAAGTGACCAAAACAGAAAATGAGATTAAAAATCTATTAGGTCGCTATGGATACGCCTATCCACGGGTGATGACAAATCCTGAAATTAATGATGAAAATAAAACGGTAAAACTGCATGTTAACGTTGATGCAGGGAATCGTTTCTATGTGCGTCAAATCCGTTTTGCGGGTAATGATATAACCAAGGACTCTGTTTTACGTCGTGAAATGCGTCAAATGGAAGGGGCTTGGTTAGGTAGCGATTTAGTTGAACAAGGTAAAGAGCGTTTAAACCGTTTAGGTTATTTTGAAACAGTCGAAACGGAAACACAGCGTATTCCCGGATCTCCTGATCAAGTTGATATCGTTTATCGTGTCAAAGAGCGTAATACGGGTTCACTTAACTTTGGTGTCGGTTTCGGTACAGAAAGTGGTGTCAGCTTCCAAGTTGGGGTAACACAGGATAACTGGTTAGGAACGGGGAATGCCGTTGCGATTAATGCCAGTAAAAATGATTACTCAACGTATGCTGAATTGTCAGTCACTGATCCTTACTTTACTGTAAATGGTGTCAGCTTAGGAGGTCGTATTTTCTATAACGATTTCCGAGCTAATGATGCAGATTTATCCGGCTATACCAATAAATCTTATGGGTTAGACGGCACCTTAGGTTTCCCTATCAATGAATACAACTCGGCTCGTCTTGGCTTAGGCTATACCCATAACGGCCTGTCACGGATGGAACCTCAAGTGGCGATGTGGCGTTATCTTGAAAGTATGGGGGAAAACCCAGGCTTTGATAAACGCGAATCCTTTAATGCGGATGACTATACTGTCAGTCTTGGGTGGACATTTAATAACTTAAACCGTGGTTTCTTCCCAACCTCTGGGGCAAGAAGTAATTTAAGTGGACGTATTACTATACCGGGCTCTGATAACAAGTACTATAAAGTAACTTGGGACGGTATGGCTTATTACCCTCTTGATGAAAAAGAGTCTTGGGTCACCTTGTTCAAAGGTCGTTTAGGTTACGGTGACGGTTTAGGGGGTAAAGAATTACCCTTCTATGAAAACTTCTATGCCGGTGGTTCTGGTACAGTACGTGGTTTCCGTTCCAATAATATCGGTCCTAAAGCGATTTATTTGAAAAAAATTACAAAAGATGATGGGAGTACGATAATTGATCCTTCATTATCTAGCGATGCGGTCGGTGGTAATGCTATGGCGGTGGCTAGCTTTGAACTGATCACACCAACGCCATTTATTGATGATAAATACTCCTCATCCGTCAGAACTTCAATGTTTGTTGATGCGGGTACGGTATGGGATACCAACTGGAACAGTACTAATTCTAATTGGACTGCTGGTATGCCTGATTTTGGTAAGGCAAGTAATATACGTGTTTCAACCGGTGTGGCTTTACAGTGGTTATCACCTTTAGGTCCGTTAGTCTTCTCTTATGCGAAGCCAATTAAAGATTACGAAGGCGATAAATCTGAGCAATTCCAGTTTAATATTGGTAGAACGTGGTAGCGATGTAAGTAAAGTTGATGCCTTTTCTATATATTGAGAAAAGACATCTCATATCTGACAAAAAATTTATTTTGGGTTTTAAGGAGTCTATCGTGAAAAAATTGTTATGTGCCGCTGCCCTAGGAATGGCATTGACGATGTCAGCAGGCGCTCAAGCTGCAGATAAAGTAGGTGTTGTGAACATCGGTCAAGTTCTCCAAAAAGTGCCTAACCGTGATGCGGTAGAGAAACAATTGGAAAATGAATTTAAATCACGTGATACCGAATTGCAAAATTTAGGTAAAGCATTACAAACTGCGGTTGAGAAATACCAAAAAGATGCACCAACCATGAATGCGACACAACGTGCTAATACAGAAAAAGATCTGGTTGCTAAACGTGAAGCTTATGCACAAAAAGCACAAGCTTTTGAGCAAGACTTTAGCCGTCGTCAAGCAGAAGAGCGTAATAAAATCATGAAACGTGTATTAGACGCTGTTGATGCTGTAGCGAAAAAAGAAGGTTATGATGTGATTTTAGATGCAAACACTGTTCCTTATTTCGCAGACGGTAAAGATATTACTGCTCAGGTTCAAAAACAGGTTAAATAATAGATGTTTTCAATTCGATTAGCTGATCTTGCTCAGCAATTGAATGCACAGTTACACGGCGATGGTGATATCACTATCGCCGGTCTTGCTTCAATGGGCTTAGCAAATGGTGAACAAATTACCTTTCTTTCCGATAGTCGCTATCGTGAAAAATTAAGTGAATGTCAGGCCGCTGCGGTGGTATTAACAGAGGCTGATCTTCCTTTTTGTCCTGTTGCTGCACTGGTGGTGAAAAATCCTTATCTGGCTTATGCACAAATGGCTCAGATTATGGATACTACGCCCGCGCCAGCACAAGATATACATCCTTCTGCTGTTATTGCCGTTGATGCTAAATTAGGGAATAACGTCTCAATTGGTGCCAATGCGGTCATTGAGTCAGGTGTTGAGTTAGGTAATAACGTAGTTATTGGTGCAGGATGTTTTATTGGTAAAAAAGCACATATCGGCGATAATAGCCGTTTGTGGGCAAATGTCTCTGTTTATCATGAAGTTATCATTGGTAAAGATTGTTTAGTACAATCTGGTACTGTCATTGGTTCTGATGGTTTTGGTTATGCCAATGAGCGTGGCAATTGGATTAAAATTCCTCAGTTAGGCTCAGTGATCATTGGTGACCGTGTCGAAATTGGTGCATGTACTACCATCGATAGAGGCGCATTAGATAACACAGTTATCGGTAATGGTGTTATCATTGATAACCAGTGCCAAATCGCACATAACGTCATTATTGGTGACAATACTGCTGTGGCAGGTGGTGTCATCATGGCGGGGAGCCTGAAGATTGGGCGTTACTGTATGATTGGTGGAGCAAGTGTTATCAATGGTCACATGGAAATTTGTGATAAAGTTACGGTAACAGGAATGGGGATGGTTATGCGTCCTATCACTGAACCTGGGGTTTATTCTTCTGGCATTCCGTTACAACCGAATAAAGCATGGCGTAAAACCGCAGCACTGGTGCTGCGAATTGATGAAATGCAAAAAAGGCTAAAGTCGCTAGAACGTCAAGTAGAAAATAGCGACAAGTAACAAGTAGCATCTTTGACGGTTGTTGTTACCTATTTTGCGACCTGCGCGTTAACTCCCTTTTTGAGTCACAGCAGGTCGTGTCATTCTTAATTAGATTCAGTTTTATTAGACAGGAAGAGTATTGCAATGAGTGATAATCATACTCTGCAAATCGAAGAAATTTTAGATTTACTTCCACACCGTTACCCATTTTTATTGGTTGACCGTGTCCTTGATTTTGAAGAAGGGAAATTTCTAAGAGCAGTAAAAAATGTATCTTTTAATGAGCCTTTCTTTCAAGGTCACTTCCCGGGCAAACCTATTTTCCCTGGTGTACTGATCCTCGAAGCAATGGCGCAGGCAACAGGTATTTTAGCATTCAAAAGCGTAGGAAAACTGGAACCCGGTGAACTTTACTATTTTGCTGCTATTGACGGTGCTCGCTTTAAACGTCCTGTCTTACCTGGAGACCAAATGGTTCTTGAGGTTGAATTCATTAAAGAACGCCGTGGCGTTGCGCGCTTTAAAGGCGTCGCTAAAGTTGATGGAGAAATTGCCTGCGAAGCTGAGATGATGTGTGCTCGCCGCCGTGAGGTCTAGCTTATGATTGATAAATCCGCAGTAATTCACCCTTCTTCAATTATTGAAGAGGGTGCGGTAATTGGTGCTAATGTTCGCATTGGCCCTTTTTGCGTTATTGGTAGCCATGTTGAGATTGGTGAAGGTACAGATATCAAATCTCATGTGGTTATTAATGGCCATACACGCATTGGCCGTGATAATCAGATTTACCAATTTGCCTCTATCGGTGAAGTAAACCAAGATCTGAAATATCGTGGTGAGCCGACCCAAGTCATTATTGGTGATCGCAATCTTATCCGCGAAAGTGTCACTATTCATCGTGGTACGACACAAGGCGGTAATATTACTAAAATTGGCAATGATAACTTATTGATGATCAACACCCATGTTGCTCATGATTGTATCATTGGCGATCGCTGTATTATTGCAAATAACGGTACTTTAGGTGGACATGTCACTTTAGGTGATTATGTGATAATCGGTGGTATGAGTGCGGTTCACCAATTTTGTCAGATTGGTTCACATGTCATGGTGGGCGGCTGTTCCGGTGTAGCACAAGATGTTCCTCCTTTTGTGATTGCACAAGGAAACCATGCCACCCCTTATGGTTTGAATATTGAAGGATTAAAACGTCGCGGTTTTGCAAAAGAAGATCTGCATGCCATTCGTAACGCTTACAAGATACTTTATCGTAATGGTAAAACGCTTGAAGAAGCGCGAGAAGAGATTGCTCAATTAGCCGCAGACAATAATAATCAGTATGTAAAAATATTCAGTGATTTTCTGGAAAACTCAGCAAAATCAAACCGCGGTATTATTCGCTAATTAGGATATGACCTTGTCAGGCCAATCATCTATAAAACAGCGTCCGTTAGTTATCGGCCTTGTGGCTGGTGAAACGTCCGGTGATATCTTGGGCGCGGGATTAATCCGCGCTCTTAAACAAATGCATCCCAATATTCGTTTTGTTGGTGTCGCAGGTCCTTTGATGCAAGCAGAAGGTTGTGAAGCTTGGTATGAAATGGAAGAGCTTGCGGTGATGGGGGTCGTGGAAGTACTTGAACGTTTGCCACGATTATTGAAGATCAGAAAAGATCTCACTCAACGCTTTACACAACTTAAGCCAGATGTTTTTGTTGGTATTGATGCTCCTGATTTTAATATCACCCTTGAAGGTCGCTTAAAACAAAAAGGGTTGAAAACTATCCATTATGTCAGTCCATCAGTATGGGCTTGGCGTCAAAAACGGGTTTTTAAAATTGGTAAAGCAACGGATTTGGTTTTAGCTTTCCTTCCTTTTGAAAAAGCGTTTTACGATAAATATCAGGTTCCTTGTCGCTTTATCGGTCATACAATGGCTGATGCAATTGCGTTACACCCTGATAAAAAAGCGGCTCGTGAACACCTAGGTATTGATCAAGAGGCAATCTGTTTAGCTCTGCTACCAGGAAGTCGGCATTCTGAAGTGGAAATGCTCAGTGCGGACTTTATAAAAACAGCGCAGCGATTAAAGCAACAGATCCCCGCATTACATATTGTTGTCCCTTTGGTAAATGCGAAGCGACGGGCACAATTTGAACAAATACATCAAAGTGTTGCCCCAAAACTTGAAATCCAACTCTTAGATGGACAAGCAAGAGAGGCGATGACCGCCAGTGATGCGACTTTATTAGCATCTGGTACAGCCGCCTTAGAATGCATGTTAACGAAATGCCCGATGGTAGTGGGTTATCGTATGAAACCATTTACCTTTTGGTTAGCAAAAAAATTAGTTAAAACGCCCTATGTCTCTTTACCCAATTTATTAGCAGGACGGGAAATAATTAAAGAGTTGCTGCAAGAAGAGTGCACACCAGAAGCACTGGCAGAACAATTACTCCCCCTATTAACGGATGCGGAAAAAGCACAACACTTAAAAGAGATATTTTTACAATTACACTCAGCTATCCGTTGTCGTGCTGATGAGCAAGCAGCGAATGCAGTTTTAGAATTAGCAGGTCAATAATGGAATTTGTCTATCCTAAAGCAAACCTAATTGCTGGCGTCGATGAAGTCGGTCGCGGACCATTGGTGGGGGCGGTAGTTACTGCTGCGGTGATCCTCGATCCAGCTAATCCTATTCAAGGATTAATGGACTCGAAAAAATTGACCGAGAAAAAACGCAATGCGCTTTATGATGAAATAAAAGAAAAAGCATTATGTTGGGCTATTGGACGTGCTGAGCCTGAAGAGATAGATAAACTGAATATTCTTTGGGCAACGATGAAAGCCATGGAGCGTGCTGTCGCGGGATTATCCATAACGCCTGATATGGTCTTAGTCGACGGAAACCGTTGTCCTAACTTGCCAATGGCATCTCAAGCGGTGATTAAAGGTGATAGTTTAGTTCAAGAAATTAGCGCAGCGTCAATACTGGCTAAAGTTACCCGTGATAGGGAAATGGAACAGCTAGATAAACTTTATCCTGATTACGGCTTTGCCAAACATAAAGGCTATCCAACAGCCTTCCATATGGAAAAACTGGCTTCATTAGGGGCAACGCCTTATCATCGTAAAAGTTTTGCGCCTGTAAAACGTGCTTTAAATTTAGTCTAATCCACAGAGTAATTAATAAGATATGGCAGATCCTCGTTTTATCCATCTAAGGGTACACAGCGATTATTCAATGATCGATGGATTGGCAAAAACAGGGCCTCTTGTGAAGAAAGTGGCTTCGCTGGGTATGCCTGCTTTTGCAATTACAGATTTCACTAACTTATGTGGGTTAGTGAAATTTTATGGAGCGGCTCATGGTGCCGGTATCAAACCTATTGTTGGTGCAGATGTCTATCTGGAAACGGAACTATTAGGTGATGAATACGCGCATTTAACCATTCTCGCCCGTGATAATGTGGGATATCAAAACCTAACACTATTGATTTCTGAAGCTTATAAACATGGTTATGGTGCTGCCGGACCGGTTATCAAACAAGAGTGGTTAACAACATATAAAGAAGGTCTCTTGTTGCTTTCTGGCGGTAGAATGGGAGATGTTGGTAAATTCCTACTACGCGGTAATCGAGCTTTAGTTGAGCAATGTCTTGAATATTATCAAACGCACTTTCCTGATAGCTATTATTTAGAGCTTATTCGTACTGGGCGTCCGGATGAAGAGAGCTACTTACACGAAGCTGTAGCCTTAGCATCAGAAAAAGGGCTTCCTGTTGTTGCGACAAATGATGTCCGTTTTCTGGATAGTGATGATTTTGATGCTCATGAAATTCGCGTGGCTATTCATGATGGTTTCACATTATCCGATCCTAAACGTCCTAAACACTACAGTCCTCAGCAATATATGCGCACAGAAGAAGAGATGTGTGAGCTTTTTGCTGATATTCCTGAAGCATTAGAAAACAGTGTTGAAATAGCCAAACGCTGTAATGTGACCATTCGTTTAGGTGAATACTTTCTTCCTCAATTCCCGACCGGGGATATGAGTACAGAAGATTTCTTAATTAAAAAGTCCAAAGAGGGCTTAGAAGAGCGCCTTGCCTTTTTATTTCCTGATCCGCAAGAGAGAGAAAAGCGACGTCCTGAATACGATGAGCGCCTTGAGATTGAACTTAAAGTTATTAACCAGATGGGATTCCCCGGTTACTTTTTGATAGTGATGGAATTTATCCAGTGGTCTAAAGATAACGGTGTTCCTGTAGGGCCAGGACGTGGTTCAGGTGCTGGCTCACTGGTGGCTTATTCGCTTAAGATAACAGATCTCGATCCTCTTGAGTTTGATCTACTGTTTGAACGTTTTCTTAATCCAGAACGTGTATCAATGCCTGACTTTGACGTTGATTTCTGTATGGAGAAGCGCGATAGAGTTATCGATCACGTTGCGGATATGTATGGTCGTGATGCCGTATCGCAAATCATTACCTTTGGTACTATGGCGGCCAAAGCTGTTATTCGAGATGTTGGGCGTGTTTTAGGACACCCTTATGGCTTCGTTGATAGAATTTCCAAGCTTGTTCCCCCTGATCCGGGAATGACGTTAGAAAAAGCCTTTGCCGCCGAGCCTCAGTTACCTGAAATTTACGAAGCTGATGAAGAAGTGAAATCGCTTATTGATATGGCGCGTAAATTAGAAGGGGTAACCCGTAATGCGGGTAAGCATGCCGGTGGTGTCGTTATTTCTCCAACCAAAATTACCGACTTTGCGCCACTTTATTGCGATCCGGAAGGGAATAACCCGGTTACACAATTTGATAAGAATGATGTTGAATATGCCGGTCTTGTTAAATTTGACTTCTTAGGGTTAAGAACACTGACGATAATCAACTGGGCATTAGAAATGATTAATGCTCGGCGGGCTAAAAAATCACTTGAGCCTGTTGATATATCAGCCATTTCATTAACCGATCAGCGTAGCTTCGATATGTTGCAACGCTCTGAAACCACCGCGGTATTCCAATTGGAATCCCGTGGCATGAAAGATCTGATAAAGCGTCTGCGACCAGACTGCTTCGAAGATATGATTGCGTTAGTTGCACTGTTTCGCCCAGGGCCTTTACAGTCGGGGATGGTGGATAACTTTATCGACCGAAAACACGGTGTTGAAGAGATTTCCTACCCTGATGTTAAATGGCAACATGAGAGCTTACAGCCTGTATTAGAGCCAACTTATGGTGTTATCTTGTATCAAGAGCAAGTGATGCAGATTGCACAGGTACTTGCCGGTTATACCTTGGGTGGCGCGGATATGTTACGACGCGCGATGGGTAAGAAAAAACCTGAGGAGATGGCAAAACAGCGCTCTGTGTTTGAAGCGGGGGCGATTAAAAACGGTGTTGATGGCGAATTAGCCATGAAAATCTTTGACTTGGTAGAGAAATTTGCCGGTTATGGATTTAACAAATCGCACTCAGCGGCTTATGCCTTAGTTTCTTATCAAACGCTCTGGTTAAAAGCTCACTATCCTGCGGAGTTTATGGCGGCAGTCATGACTGCAGATATGGATAATACCGAAAAAGTGGTCGGTCTGGTGGATGAATGTTGGCGAATGGGTTTAAAAGTCCTTCCTCCAGATATTAATAGTGGGCTTTATCATTTCCATGTTAATGATGAAGGCGAAATAGTGTATGGCATAGGGGCCATCAAAGGGGTTGGAGAAGGCCCTATTGAGGCAATTGTCGAAGCGCGTCAACAAGGTGGTCATTTTAAAGATATTTTTGATCTCTGTGCGAGAACAGAAACCAAAAAATTGAATCGCCGAGTGATGGAAAAACTGATAATGTCAGGCGCATTTGATAAATTAGGGCCTCACCGTGCAGCATTAATGTCTTCGCTGGAAGATGCCTTAAAGGCGGCAGATCAACACGCAAAAGCGGAAGCCATTGGGCAATCCGATATGTTTGGTGTATTGGCAGAAGCCCCAGAGCAAGTGGAACGTTCTTATGCCAATGTACCTAAATGGCCAGATCAAGTTGTTTTAGAAGGTGAGCGAGAAACCCTCGGTTTATATTTAACGGGACATCCCATCACCCGTTATCTAAAAGAAATTGAACGATATGCGGCAGGAACCCGTCTAAAAGATTTAGTACCTACCCCCCGAGGTCAGATGGTAAAAGTGGCAGGATTAGTCCTTGCTTCGAAAGTCTTTACCACTAAACGAGGGAATAGAATTGGTATATGTACGTTAGATGATCGTTCTGGTCGTTTGGAAATTATGTTATTTTCCGATGCATTAGATAAATACCAACATCTATTGGAACAAGATCGGATTTTAATTGCTACCGGGCAGGTCAGCTTTGATGATTTCAACGGTGGGCTTAAAATGACAGTCCGCGAATTAATGGATATTAACGAAGCGCGTGAAAAATATGCTCGAGGGCTTGCTATCTCGTTATCAGACAGGCAAATTAATGAGCAATTATTAAATCGTCTTCGCGGCGTTTTAGAACCTCATCGTTCAGGCACGATCCCGGTTCATCTTTATTTTCAAAAGCATGATGCCTGTGCACGTTTGCGTTTTGGTGCAACATGGCGAGTAACGCCGACTGATATGCTTTTGACCGATCTGCGAACTCTGCTGGGTAATGAGCAGGTGGAATTAGAATTTGACTAGAATAGGAATGTTATGAGTCTTAATTTTCTGGATTTTGAACAGCCAATTGCCGAGTTAGAAGCGAAAATCGATTCGCTAACCGCAGTTAGCCAACATGATGAAAAAATTGATATTAATATTGATGAAGAAGTTGCACGCTTAAGAGAAAAAAGTTTAGAACTTACTCGAAAAATTTTCTCTGATCTTGGTGCATGGCAAGTGGCACAACTTGCTCGTCATCCATTAAGACCTTATACCCTTGATTATATTAATCGTGTTTTTACTGATTTTCAGGAGTTGGCGGGCGATCGCGCTTATGCTGATGATAAAGCGATTGTCGGTGGTATTGCTCGTTTAGACGGTCGTCCGGTGATGATCATTGGTCATCAAAAAGGACGTGAAACGAAAGAAAAAATTCGTCGTAATTTTGGTATGCCAGCTCCTGAAGGTTATCGCAAAGCGCTACGTTTAATGGAAATGGCACAACGTTTTAAATTACCTATTATCACTTTTATTGATACTCCGGGAGCTTACCCGGGGGTGGGCGCTGAAGAGCGTGGACAATCAGAAGCGATTGCTCGTAATTTAAGAGAAATGTCTCGCTTTGGTGTGCCAATTATTTGTACCGTTATTGGCGAAGGTGGCTCTGGTGGTGCTTTGGCGATTGGTGTGGGTGATAAAGTGAATATGTTGCAGTACAGCACCTATTCCGTTATTTCGCCAGAAGGTTGTGCTTCTATTCTATGGAAGAGTGCTGATAAAGCACCATTAGCTGCTGAAGCTATGGGGATCACGGCAAATCGTTTAAAAGAATTAAAATTGATTGATACGGTGATCCCTGAACCTTTAGGTGGTGCTCATCGTCATTATGATGAAATGGCAGCATCACTAAAAGCACAGCTAAAAGCTGATTTAGCGCAGTTAGATGAGTTTGATACAGAAGAACTCACTAACCGCCGTTATCAACGCTTAATGGAATATGGCTATTGCTGATTGAGCGGGTACTTAGCTAGCCATTAAAAAGATCACTCCCCATGCTATAGCATGGGGTTTTTTTTATGGCGAATAGGATCAGGCTATTATCACACCACTATCACTCCAGCTAATTTTTCTTTTATAAAACTATTTCTATTGTTAATAGTAATAGCTTGTGATACTTTCATTTTTAATTATATATCAATATGTTAACTCGATCTCAAATATAAGATTTATGTTTATCTTTGCTTAAAAAATACGTAACCCTACCTATGATTTGATAAGGCTTATCGTTAATCAAAGAAGGAAAAGTTATGATTTCATTTAGCAACAAAGTAGGCATTATCACCGGAGGTAATAGTGGTATCGGTTTAGCTAGCGCTGAGAAATTTTTATCACTAGGGGCATCGGTTGTTATTACTGGAAGTCATTCAGGTCGTGGGGAAAAAGCACAAAACTATTTGCAAGATAAAGGGTTTTCCGCAGAATTTGTTCAAATGGATGCCGCCAATGAGCAAGATAATCAACAACTGGTTAAGCATGTAGTAAAACATTATGGCAAAGTGGATTTTTTATTTGCTAATGCGGGTGTTTTAACCGATACCGTTGCCGATAAATTACATTACGATCAATGGAAAAAAGTGCTTGATGTTAATCTTAATGGACTATTTCTTATTAACCGCGCGGTTATTCAACATTGGTTAGAAACTAAAACCACAGGCGCTATTGTTAACTGTAGTTCAATCTGCTCTTTTGTCGGCCAGCATGCATTTCCTGCTTATTGCTCCTCTAAAGGGGGCATTAAATTACTCACACAAACGTTAGCGCTTGATTATGCCAGTCAAGGTATTCGTGTTAATGCTGTTTGTCCAGGCTATATTGATACTCCTTTATTAGAGGGGCGTGAATTAGACAAACAAAAACTCGTCGCTTTACACCCTATTGGTCGGTTAGGTACACCTGAAGAGGTGGCTAATGTTGTTGCCTTTTTAGCAAGTGATGCTGCCTCGTTTGTCACAGGGGCTTCTTATCTCGTTGATGGTGGTTTTACGGCATAATTTAAACCCATGACAGCGATGAGGACAGCATTTTCTTAGTATCGTTATCAGCTTAAGTGAAAAGCTATATTCTGCTTTCTTTTTTATTATGTTGTGGCGAAAGGTTGTGTTCGTGCAAAATGCAATGGAAAGGCTTAACATAACCCATTGAATTCCTCGATAACTGATAATGCTATGGAACTGAAAAATTGTCCTCTTATTAACGAAATTAAACGACAAATTGGCTCTCATACTCATATTTTAGTGGGTTTTAGTGGTGGAGTTGATTCAACCGTTTTATTGCATGGGTTGGTTTGCTTACGTGATAAATATCAACTTCCTTTAGAATTAACGGCAATTTATGTTCATCATGGATTGAATTCAAAAGCCGATGATTGGCTCACGCATTGCGAACATTTTTGTCATAACTGGCAGGTCAGTTTTATCAGTGAAAGAGTACAAGTCAATGGGAAAGAAGGGGGGATTGAGCAGGGTGCCAGAGAAGCGCGCTATCAAGCTTATCGCCAATATTTACAGCCTAATCAAGTTTTAGTGACGGCACAACATCAAGATGATCAAGCGGAAACTTTCCTATTAGCGCTTAAACGCGGTAGTGGACCGGCAGGGTTGTCTTCAATGCCTGCAAAAATGCCTTTTGAACAAGGGTATTTATTACGACCATTACTTAATATTACACGTGAACAAATCGAAGCTTATGCACATGAGCACGGTTTATTATGGATTGAGGATGATAGTAATCAAGATGATCGCTATGATCGCAATTTCTTACGTTTACATGTTATGCCTCTATTGACTCAGCGCTGGCCACATTTTTCTCAAGCAGTTACTCGTAGTGCCGCACTGTGTGGTGAACAAGAAGCGCTCTTAGATGAGTTACTCGATGTAGAATTGCAGCAATTGATTGATGAGCATCAGAGTTTAGATATCAATTTATTGTCCCGCTGTAGCGAAATAAAACGTAATGCATTGTTGCGTCGTTGGTTTGCTAAATGTAATAAAAGCATGCCATCAAGATCTCAATTGTCGCGGCTATGGCAAGAAGTTGCTTTAGCTAAAGCAGATGCAGAGCCACGGTTACGTTTTTTCCAAGATGAAGTTAGGCGTTATCAACAACGCCTCTATCTTGTGCCAGTTATGGAAGAACTAACGGATAGGGTTATCGAATGGTCATTATCACAACCTTTAATTTTGCCTAATCAGTTAGGGATATTAGCGGTGAGTCGTGATAGCGGTAAAACAATCTGCAGAGCACCGTTAGCAGATGAAAAAGTGACGGTTCGTTTTGGCTTAACGGCTTCATCTTTACGTATTGTTGGGCGAGATTTGGCCAGATCAAGCAAGAAAATTTGGCAAGAGCTTAATATTGCCCCATGGCAAAGAACTCGTATCCCATTGATTTATTATAACGATACATTAATTGCAGCGGTTAATACTTTTGTGACTTTAGAGGGAAATGCAACAACAGAACAAAGTATAACAATTGAGTGGCAAGCGTCGTAAACAACCGCCAATTACGGCGGTTGTTTATGTAAATAGTTATTCAGATTTGATTATGATAGTGCCAAGTTCGGGATGAGAAAAACTGGCAATAATATCCAGTCGTAAATCTTTTGCACCCTCAGATGTTTTTACTTTCAGATATTCAACTTTTTTACTTAAAAAGAGATCATCTGCGACACCATCAATTTGCTCACCATTATGTAATTCAATATGGAGTGTTAAGCCTCGTTGGCAAGCTAACTCCAAATATTCATAATCATCACAATTAATTGGTTGATATTCTGTATTTGTTGACATATTCCCTCACCACTCGTTCGTGGCGGTATTGCCGCCAGTGAATAATTCAGAATAAAATCATTATGCTGTTATTCGAAGTGATCACAATAGTTATTGTGATAATTTTCTGAAATAGTGCATTCTGCGACAAGATTTAAGAATTTATACTAAAACGTAGTGTAATTATCTTAAAGGGGGTTTTATTCACCCTTTTTGCTTAAAAAAATGCTAAACTAGTATTGAAAACGAGAAATTAGAAAGTACCCAGAACTTAGGGAGTTGATGATGGGGAAAAAACTTTTATTTGCAGCCATTGCTGCAGGGTTATTTATTATGTCAGGCTGCCAGAATAATATTGGCCTGTCACTCGATGGTAAAATTGTTGATCAAACATATAACAGTATTCTACCTTGTGCCGATTGTTCTGGTATCGACACGACTATTCTTGTCAATCAAGATGGCTCTTATGTAATGGAGCAAAGTTACCAAGGCACTTCTGATGACAATCGAAGTTTTTTTGAGTCAGGTACTTGGTCATTAAGTAAAGATAAACTGACCTTGACTAATAGTTATGGCGAGAAGAGTTACTATTTACCTCGTGAAGATAAATTAGTTATGTTGGATATCGATGGTAATGTAATTAATTCGGGTCTTAATTATACCTTAGCAAAGGTTCAACCTAAGCAGTTAGCGGGTGAATTTACCTATTTTGCTGACGCTGGAACCTTTAAAGATTGCCAATCTGGACGTGTCTATGCCGCTGATGGATTAGTATTAGAAAAAGGCTATTTTGCTACAGGCGTTGATGGCGGAACACCTGTCTATCTAGAGGTCAGAGGTTACTATAGTATTCGTCCTTCAATGGAAGATGGACAGTATGATCGTGCATTAGTGGTTACCGATAATAAACCACGCTTTGATCGTCATGGCTCTTGCAATAGCCGTCGTAATAGCAGAAGTTAATTCATTATAAAAAAACCGCTTTAAATAAAGCGGTTTTTTTTACGTTAACAAAAGTGGTAACAGCAGTCGTTAAGTTTGGTCAGTTTAGCCCATAAGGGCTAAACAATATTAAATGGATTAAACCAGTTGCTCTTTAATAAAGGCAACAACATCATTCACATTGACCAGAGATTTATCATCACTACGGCGTGCTTTATACTCAACTTGTTCGTTATCCAGATTACGATCACCAATCACGATGGTGTGTGGTACACCAATCAGTTCCATATCTGCAAACATCACACCTGGGCGCTCTTTGCGATCATCAAATAATACATCAATACCCTGTGCACGTAAGTCAGCATAGAGTTTCTCTGCTACTTCTTTTACACGATAAGAACGATGCATGTTCATTGGTAAAATGGCAACTTGGAAAGGTGCGATAGCATCAGGCCAGATAATACCACGGGCATCATGGTTTTGTTCGATTGCCGCTGCAACGATACGAGTAATACCAATACCATAACAACCCATAGTCACAACTTGGTTATGGCCTTCTTCGTTTTGTACCGTTGCTTTTAATGCTTCAGAATATTTCTTACCTAGTTGGAAGATATGACCGACTTCAATACCACGTTTGATAAGTAAAGTACCTTTACCATCTGGGCTTGGATCACCTTCGACAACATTACGGATATCCGCCATTTCAGCAAGAGGTAAATCACGCTCCCAGTTAATACCAAAGTAGTGTTTACCATCAATATTTGCACCAGCACCAAAATCGCTCATAACAGATACAGCGCGATCGATAATGATTGGTAATGGCAAGTTAATTGGACCAAGAGAGCCTGGACCTGCATTAACAGCTTGGCGGATCTCTTCTTCAGTCGCGAAAACTAAAGGTGAAGCGACAATGCTACATTTTTCTGCTTTTATTTCATTGAGCTCATGATCACCACGGACTAATAAAGCCACTAATTTATGACCACTTTCTTCAGTTGCATGAACAATAAGTGTTTTAACTGTTTTTTCAATAGGCAGATTAAATTGTTCAACTAATTCAGCAATAGTTTTTGCGTTTGGTGTATCTACTAAACGTAACTCTTCTGTTGCTGGTGAACGAGGTGTTGCTGGCATAACCGCTTCTGCTAATTCAATATTAGCAGCATAGTCAGATGCTGTTGAGAATACGATATCATCTTCTCCGCTATCTGCTAATACTTGGAATTCATGAGAGGCACTACCACCAATAGAGCCTGTATCAGCCAATACTGGACGGAAGTCTAAACCAATACGAGTAAAGATATTGCTATAGGCTTGATACATTCTGTCGTAAGTCTCTTGTAGAGACTCTTGAGAGATATGGAATGAATAGGCATCTTTCATGATAAACTCACGTGAACGCATAACACCAAAGCGCGGGCGTACTTCATCACGGAATTTAGTTTGAATTTGGTAAAGGTTGAGTGGTAGTTGTTTGTAAGAGGTGATTTCATTACGAACAATATCGGTCACCACTTCTTCATGGGTTGGACCTAAAACAAAAGGACGCTCACCACGATCTGTAAAACGCAACAATTCTGGGCCATATTGTTCCCAACGGCCACTTTCTTGCCATAGATCAGCAGGCTGAACAACCGGCATTGAAATTTCAAGTGAGCCTGCGTTGTCCATCTCTTCACGAACAATTTTCTCAATTTTTCTCAGGACACGAACACCGGTCGGCATCCAATCATAAAGACCAGATGCGAGTTTACGGATCATACCTGCGCGAAGCATGAGTTGATGGCTGACAATTTCGGCATCAGCAGGCGTCTCTTTCAAAGTAGAGAGCAAATAGTGGCTAGTACGCATTATTAGGTTCCATTAGAACAAAAATACTTAGGCTGACTGTCAGGCCAGTCTACATCAATATAAATAGAGAAAGTCTTTAGTCTACCAGTGACTTAGGTTTGCCAAAAGAGGCAAAGCATTTTTTTCAATCTGATTTGCTTAAAGACAAGAAGTTTCAATGTTAGTAAGTGCAAGTTAGCGCGGTTCTATACTAAGAACAAGTGTTTGCTGCCCATTGACTTGCCAACGAATATTAAAATCCAGTAAATGCACGGCATATACTCTATCACTTTGTTCGCTTTTTTTATAAGCAGGACGCGGATCTTGTTGCAATACTTGAGTGATAAATCGCATAAGATGAGGATATTGATGAGAGTAATATTGTAACTGCTGTGTGGCATCTTCAGAAAAAAGAATCTCCATCTCTTCATGAGGAGCATATTGGGCAAAGCCTGCTGTTGCATCCGCAATAGACTCAGCATAGGGAAGGTACGGCTTGATATCAATAATGGGGGTCCCATCAATAAGATCTAGACTGCCTAGTTGCAAAATCACCGATTGCTTTTCAATAATGATATCTTTTAGCTCGACTAATGACATGCCGATAGCATTAGGGCGAAAAGTTGAGCGAGTGGCGAAAACCCCGAGTTTGCTATTCCCCCCTAATCTTGGCGGGCGCACTAATGGATGCCAACCTTGTTGCGCTGTTTGATGAAAAATAAATAATAACCAAAGATGGCTAAATTGTTCTAAGCCTCTTACTGCATCAGGATGATTATAAGGTGTGTGTAGTATTAGCTGGCCTACGCCATCCTGGACTAATCCAGGTTGGCGAGGAACGGCAAATTTCTCTTTATAAGGGCTGATAATATGCCCTATAGATGTTATTTGGTAGCTATTCATTGAGTAATTAATAGTGCTGAACCTTCACAGATTGCCGATTGATAGCAACCCATTCCTGTGACTATTTGGCATTCATGTAATAAAACTGCATTCGCATTTTTATAAGCCGCTTTGATAGCCATTCTTTTTTTCGCAGCAGGTAAGCTTGCGGGTGGATCTTGTAGTGTTTGTCGGCAAGATTCACCGGCAACAACACCTAAATCTTTAAAAGGCGCACCTAAAAGATCTTCTGTTTTTTCAACAATGCGAACAGGAGATAAAGTTTGCTGTTTGGGCTTTTGTGGTTGGCCAGGTTTATTTAAACGCATATCCGTAAACTTAGACTGATCAACATCAGATGATTTCTGCATTGAACAGCCGGTCATAAACAGCGCTATAATGCCAATAAGTAGCAAGCGCATGTGCATGGGTATATCCTCTTTATTATTGTCTATACAAAAATTAAACCGCCCTAATTTAATGCAAATTAGCCCAGTAAAAAAGAGAAAGGCGAACAAATGTCCGCCTTTTTTATTATTAAGTTGAGTTGTGAGATGATTACCAACCTTTTACTGCACCACCGTTAAAAATCTTATTCGCAGCGCTATCAACTTCATCTGTTTGATAAGATTGAATAAATTTCTTCACATTTTCATCATCTTTATTGTCCTCACGGGCAACAATAATATTGACATAAGGTGAATCTTTATCTTCAACAAAAATACCATCTTTTGCTGGAGTTAAGTTAACTTGACTCGCATAGGTTGTATTAATAACCGCTAAGTAGATTTTTTGATCATCTAAAGAGCGCGGTAATTGTGGTGCTTCTAACTCAACTAATTGTATGTTTTTCGGATTTTCAATGATATCCAGTTTAGTCGGTAATAAACCAACCCCTTCCTTTAATTTCACTAATCCTACTTTTTCTAAAAGTAGCAGTGAACGACCTAAGTTGGTTGGATCATTAGGGATAGCCACTTGTGCACCATCGGGTAAATCGGCTAAATCCGTTATTTTTTTAGAATAACCAGCAATAGGGTAAATAAAGGTATTACCTACAGCCGTAATTTTGTAATTACGATCTTTGATTTGTTGATCTAAATAAGGCTTATGTTGAAAGGCATTAATATCAATATCACCACGGCTTAATGATTCATTCGGCATGACAAAGTCATTGAAAGTGACGAGTTCAACATTAAGTCCATATTTATCTTTAGCGACTTGTTTAGCAACTTCAGCAACTTGTTGTTCAGAACCAGAAATAACCCCCACACGGATATGATTGGGATCTTTTTCTTTTTCGCCACAACCTGCTAAAGCTAAAGCACCGACTAACGCACTGACTACAGCAAGTGATTTAAATTTCAATGACATAGATTTACCCTTTCTTTGAACTGGTTAAATAAAAGGTTTCATACAAACTACATTTATTGATTAGATAGTAGATGAATAGAAACCTTTAATTCATTTATTTATGTGTTGTCAGTTTAACTAAACGATCGCCAATAAACTGAATGATAAAAACAAGAATAACAAGTAGTACAATGACGGTATTCATTACTGTGGCATTATAGCCCACATAACCATACTGATAACCAATTTGACCTAAACCACCGGCACCCACAGCGCCCCCCATTGCGGAATAACCGACTAATGTAATGAGTGTAATGGTCGCAGCATTAATTAAACCTGGTAAAGATTCTGGTAATAAAACTTTCTTGATTATCTGCATTGGTGTTGCCCCCATGGCACGAGAAGCTTCAATTAAACCATGAGGTATTTCTAATAAGGTATTTTCTACCATACGTGCAATAAAAGGTGCAGCTCCTACAGTTAACGGAACGATAGCCGCCTGTAAACCAATGGATGTTCCTACTACCATACGTGTAAAAGGGATCATCCAAACTAATAAGATAATAAAAGGGATGGCCCTAAAAATATTAACTAAAGCAGAAATCACTTTATAAGCGGGGGAGTTCGCCATAATTTGCTCTGGACGAGTCACATAAAGTAAGACACCTAATGGTAATCCAATGACAAAACCAAAAAAGCCTGAGACAAATGTCATGACTAAGGTTTCCCAGATCCCACTAATTAATAAATAAATCATTCCTTCAGACATAACCGAGAACCTCTACTTTCACATGATGCTCTTCTAAAAACGCGATAGACTTTTCTGTGTTACCATTTTTACCGTGTAATTCTGCTAGCATCACGCCAAACTTTACTCCACCGGCATAGTCCATTTGAGAACTTAAAATATTAATATCAGCATCAAAACGACGAGCAACAATAGACATTAATGGCGCATCAACAGATAACCCATTAAATTCAAGCTTTAACAGCGGGAATAAGCCTTCTTCCCACTCTGGCTTCATACGTTCTTTATAATCGTCAGGAATATCCAATTGTAATGTTGATTGAATAAATGCTTGAGAAACGGGTGTTTTAGGGTGAGAGAAAACCTCACTTACCGCATCACTTTCAACTAATTGACCACCACTGATCACGGCAACTTGGTCACAAATACGTTTTACAACATCCATCTCATGAGTGATAAGTAAAATAGTTAATCCTAAACGACGATTAATATCTTTTAACAGTTCTAAAATAGAACGCGTCGTTGCGGGATCAAGAGCACTAGTTGCCTCATCACACAATAAAACGTTTGGTGAATTAGCTAATGCTCGAGCAATCGCAACACGCTGCTTTTGTCCCCCTGATAAATTGGCAGGGTAATACTCTTTTTTATCTGCTAAACCCACTAATTCTAATAACTCATTAACACGTTTATTAATATCTGCACGCGGCGTGTTATCAAGTTCTAGAGGTAAGGCAACATTATCAAATACCGTTCTTGAGGACAGTAAATTAAAATGTTGGAAAATCATGCCAATGCCACGACGTGCTTTGGTTAATTCTTTATCAGATAATTTTGTTAGATCACGACCATCAACCCAAACTTCACCTGATGTCGGCTTTTCTAACATGTTTACACAGCGTATGAGAGTACTTTTACCTGCACCTGACGACCCAATCACACCAAAAATCTGCCCTTGTGGCACATGCAGGTTAATATTTGATAGCGCTTGTATTGAACGCGCTCCCTGCTTAAATACTTTATTTATATTCGTCAGTTTAATCATCTTGTTCTTTATATAAGTAGAATATGGGACATTCACGCTATTCTGCCCGAGTTAAAATAGATGTTAAGGCGTCTAGACGTCCAAGTCAACAAAAAAGAGCAGAAGCGTAATAGGTAATAATAGTCAATAAAAGAAAGAAAGGTGGATATGCTTCTCTATATAAGAAAAAACATGCGATACTAAGCGCAAATATCTAAAAGGAGTAATGCTGTGAGCAAGGGGATTTCTGCGATTTTTTTAGATCGCGATGGAACGATTAATATCGATCATGGTTATGTATCTGAAATTGATAACTTTGAATTTATCGAAGGTGTGATTGAAGCAATGGCTGAATTAAAAGCCATGGGATATGCTTTAGTGCTAGTGACTAATCAGTCAGGTATTGGTCGAGGGTATTATAGTGAAGATCAGTTTTTACATTTAACTGAATGGATGGATTGGTCTTTAGCTGATCGAGGCGTCGATTTAGACGGCATTTATTATTGCCCACATCATCCAGATGCAATTATAGAAGAATACAAAAAAGAGTGTGACTGTCGTAAACCTGCAACAGGTATGTTTATGGATGCGAAAGCACAATTAAACATCGATATGGCATCTTCTTATATGGTGGGAGATAAAAAAGAAGATATGTTGGCAGCAAAAGCGGCTGGAGTTGGGCATAAAATTCTCGTTCGCACAGGAAAAGCGATTACAGAAGAGGCCGAAACTTGTGCAGATTTTGTTCTAGATAGCTTAGCCGACTTGCCAAAATGGCTTAAAAGCCACAAAAAATAGGCACTTCGTTTAATTAACCAACAAACAAACATTTTTTTTCAAAAAACTATTGCCAGCCTCAGAAAACTCCCTATAATGCGTCCTCGTTGTCACGGCACAGGGCGCTAAGCGAACCGGCTGAGAGAACAAAATAAAAAGTGAAAAGCCTGATAAATTAGCGCTTGACACTGAATGAGGAAGATGTAGAATGCACCTCCTCGCAACAACGCAGAAGACCGGAAACGGCAGCGATAGTTGCACTGCTCTTTAACAAATTATCAGACAATCTGTGTGGGCACTCGCAGAGACGATATCTTCTAAAAAATTAGATGTATCAAGTCTTGAAGAGTGACTAACAAGTTAATTCATATAATGAATAAGCTAAGTTTTCGATTTCTTTGAGCATCAAACACTTTTAATTGAAGAGTTTGATCATGGCTCAGATTGAACGCTGGCGGCAGGCCTAACACATGCAAGTCGAGCGGTAACAGGAGAAAGCTTGCTTTCTTGCTGACGAGCGGCGGACGGGTGAGTAATGTATGGGGATCTGCCCGATAGAGGGGGATAACTACTGGAAACGGTGGCTAATACCGCATAATGTCTACGGACCAAAGCAGGGGCTCTTCGGACCTTGCACTATCGGATGAACCCATATGGGATTAGCTAGTAGGTGGGGTAAAGGCTCACCTAGGCGACGATCTCTAGCTGGTCTGAGAGGATGATCAGCCACACTGGGACTGAGACACGGCCCAGACTCCTACGGGAGGCAGCAGTGGGGAATATTGCACAATGGGCGCAAGCCTGATGCAGCCATGCCGCGTGTATGAAGAAGGCCTTAGGGTTGTAAAGTACTTTCAGCGGGGAGGAAGGTGATAAGGTTAATACCCTTGTCAATTGACGTTACCCGCAGAAGAAGCACCGGCTAACTCCGTGCCAGCAGCCGCGGTAATACGGAGGGTGCAAGCGTTAATCGGAATTACTGGGCGTAAAGCGCACGCAGGCGGTCAATTAAGTCAGATGTGAAAGCCCCGAGCTTAACTTGGGAATTGCATCTGAAACTGGTTGGCTAGAGTCTTGTAGAGGGGGGTAGAATTCCATGTGTAGCGGTGAAATGCGTAGAGATGTGGAGGAATACCGGTGGCGAAGGCGGCCCCCTGGACAAAGACTGACGCTCAGGTGCGAAAGCGTGGGGAGCAAACAGGATTAGATACCCTGGTAGTCCACGCTGTAAACGATGTCGATTTAGAGGTTGTGGTCTTGAACCGTGGCTTCTGGAGCTAACGCGTTAAATCGACCGCCTGGGGAGTACGGCCGCAAGGTTAAAACTCAAATGAATTGACGGGGGCCCGCACAAGCGGTGGAGCATGTGGTTTAATTCGATGCAACGCGAAGAACCTTACCTACTCTTGACATCCAGCGAATCCTTTAGAGATAGAGGAGTGCCTTCGGGAACGCTGAGACAGGTGCTGCATGGCTGTCGTCAGCTCGTGTTGTGAAATGTTGGGTTAAGTCCCGCAACGAGCGCAACCCTTATCCTTTGTTGCCAGCACGTGATGGTGGGAACTCAAAGGAGACTGCCGGTGATAAACCGGAGGAAGGTGGGGATGACGTCAAGTCATCATGGCCCTTACGAGTAGGGCTACACACGTGCTACAATGGCAGATACAAAGAGAAGCGACCTCGCGAGAGCAAGCGGAACTCATAAAGTCTGTCGTAGTCCGGATTGGAGTCTGCAACTCGACTCCATGAAGTCGGAATCGCTAGTAATCGTAGATCAGAATGCTACGGTGAATACGTTCCCGGGCCTTGTACACACCGCCCGTCACACCATGGGAGTGGGTTGCAAAAGAAGTAGGTAGCTTAACCTTCGGGAGGGCGCTTACCACTTTGTGATTCATGACTGGGGTGAAGTCGTAACAAGGTAACCGTAGGGGAACCTGCGGTTGGATCACCTCCTTACCTAAGAGATACGTGTTATGTGCAGTGCTCACACAGATTGTCTGATGAAGAACGAGCAAAAGCGCGTCTGCGAAGCTGACAGAAGTCCCCTTCGTCTAGAGGCCTAGGACACCGCCCTTTCACGGCGGTAACAGGGGTTCGAATCCCCTAGGGGACGCCAATGCGCGGTATGAGTGAAAGGCGTACCACTTATCTGACGAGAGTCAGAGAATAACTAAGCTAATTCAAACGAGTTATCTTACTTATTATGCTCTTTAACAATCTGGAACAAGCTGAAAAATTGAAAACAAATCAATATATCAACGAGGTATATTGGTGAGTCTCTCAAAATCTCAAACTTTGAATGTGTTTTGACATCAAAGTGGGATGAGCGAGCAATTTACAGTTCGAGGCGGACAGCGCACAGCAAGCGCAGCATACTTAAGTATGTGAGCATTGCGAGCACTGCCCAACGAAGAAATGTAATCTGCGCAGCCATCACCACCCAGATAGTCTTTGAAAGAGACACTTTCGGGTTGTGAGGTTAAGCGAATAAGCGTACACGGTGGATGCCTAGGCAATCAGAGGCGATGAAGGACGTGCTAATCTGCGAAAAGCGTCGGTAAGGTGATATGAACCGTTATACCCGACGATATCCGAATGGGGAAACCCAGTATCCAATGGATACTATCATTAACTGAATCCATAGGTTAATGAGGCGAACCGGGAGAACTGAAACATCTCAGTACCCCGAGGAAAAGAAATCAACCGAGATTCCCCTAGTAGCGGCGAGCGAACGGGGAGCAGCCCAGAGTCTTAATCAATAGCAGTGTCAGGAGAACGGTCTGGAAAGTCCGGCAGTAAAGGGTGATAGCCCCGTATCTGAAGATGCTGTTATTGTGAACTCGACGAGTAGGGCGGGACACGTGTTATCCTGTCTGAATATGGGGGGACCATCCTCCAAGGCTAAATACTCCTGATTGACCGATAGTGAACCAGTACCGTGAGGGAAAGGCGAAAAGAACCCCGGCGAGGGGAGTGAAAAAGAACCTGAAACCGTGTACGTACAAGCAGTAGGAGCCCCATCACTCAAGTGCCTCGCACTGAGTGATGCAATAACATCACCGAAAATAGCGCCGAATTTGCTAACAAGGTTGGTCGATTTTTTCAAGCCGTCGCGCAGTGTACCTAGAAGTACACGAGCAACGGAAGTTAAAAAATCGGGCAAGATTGAACGCAAAGGCAAGCGGGACATTTGAGGATGGGGTGACTGCGTACCTTTTGTATAATGGGTCAGCGACTTATATTCTGTAGCAAGGTTAACCGTATAGGGGAGCCGTAGGGAAACCGAGTCTTAACTGGGCGAATGAGTTGCAGGGTATAGACCCGAAACCCGGTGATCTATCCATGGGCAGGTTGAAGGTTGGGTAACACTAACTGGAGGACCGAACCGACTAATGTTGAAAAATTAGCGGATGACTTGTGGATGGGGGTGAAAGGCCAATCAAACCGGGAGATAGCTGGTTCTCCCCGAAAGCTATTTAGGTAGCGCCTCGTGAATTCATCTTCGGGGGTAGAGCACTGTTTCGACTAGGGGGTCATCCCGACTTACCAACTCGATGCAAACTGCGAATACCGAAGAATGTTATCACGGGAGACACACGGCGGGTGCTAACGTCCGTCGTGAAGAGGGAAACAACCCAGACCGCCAGCTAAGGTCCCAAAGTCATGGTTAAGTGGGAAACGAAGTGGGAAGGCTCAGACAGCCAGGATGTTGGCTTAGAAGCAGCCATCATTTAAAGAAAGCGTAATAGCTCACTGGTCGAGTCGGCCCGCGCGGAAGATGTAACGGGGCTAAACCATGCACCGAAGCTGCGGCAGCGACACAAAGTGTTGTTGGGTAGGGGAGCGTTCTGTAAGCCTGCGAAGGTATACTGTGAGGTATGCTGGAGGTATCAGAAGTGCGAATGCTGACATAAGTAACGATAATGCGGGTGAAAAACCCGCACGCCGGAAGACCAAGGGTTCCTGTCCAACGTTAATCGGGGCAGGGTGAGTCGACCCCTAAGGCGAGGCTGAAAAGCGTAGTCGATGGGAAACGGGTTAATATTCCCGTACTGGTGGTAACTGCGATGGGGGAACGGAGAAGGCTAGGTTGTCCGGGCGACGGTCGTCCCGGTTCAAGCAGGTAGGCAGAGTGATTAGGCAAATCCGGTCACTTAATGCTGAGATGTGATGACGAACCACCAAGGTGGTGAAGCAATTGATGCCCCGCTTCCAGGAAAAGCCTCTAAGCTTCAGGTTACCAACAATCGTACCCCAAACCGACACAGGTGGTCAGGTAGAGAATACTCAGGCGCTTGAGAGAACTCGGGTGAAGGAACTAGGCAAAATGGTGCCGTAACTTCGGGAGAAGGCACGCTGGCGGTAGGTAAAGTCCCTTGCGGACGGCGCTGAAGCCAGTCGAAGATACCAGCTGGCTGCAACTGTTTATTAAAAACACAGCACTGTGCAAACACGAAAGTGGACGTATACGGTGTGACGCCTGCCCGGTGCTGGAAGGTTAATTGATGGGGTCAGCCGTAAGGCGAAGCTCCTGATCGAAGCCCCAGTAAACGGCGGCCGTAACTATAACGGTCCTAAGGTAGCGAAATTCCTTGTCGGGTAAGTTCCGACCTGCACGAATGGCGTAATGATGGCCAGGCTGTCTCCACCCGAGACTCAGTGAAATTGAACTCGCTGTGAAGATGCAGTGTACCCGCGGCAAGACGGAAAGACCCCGTGAACCTTTACTATAGCTTGACACTGAACATTGAGCCTTGATGTGTAGGATAGGTGGGAGGCTTTGAAGTGTGGACGCCAGTCTGCATGGAGCCAACCTTGAAATACCACCCTTTAACGTTTGATGTTCTAACCTAGGCCCATAAACTGGGTCGGGGACCGTGTCTGGTGGGTAGTTTGACTGGGGCGGTCTCCTCCTAAAGAGTAACGGAGGAGCACGAAGGTTGGCTAAGCATGGTCGGACATCATGCGGTTAGTGCAAAGGCATAAGCCAGCTTGACTGCGAGAGTGACGGCTCGAGCAGGTACGAAAGTAGGTCTTAGTGATCCGGTGGTTCTGAATGGAAGGGCCATCGCTCAACGGATAAAAGGTACTCCGGGGATAACAGGCTGATACCGCCCAAGAGTTCATATCGACGGCGGTGTTTGGCACCTCGATGTCGGCTCATCACATCCTGGGGCTGAAGTAGGTCCCAAGGGTATGGCTGTTCGCCATTTAAAGTGGTACGCGAGCTGGGTTTAGAACGTCGTGAGACAGTTCGGTCCCTATCTGCCGTGGGCGTTGGAAGATTGAGAGGGGTTGCTCCTAGTACGAGAGGACCGGAGTGAACGCACCACTGGTGTTCGGGTTGTCATGCCAATGGCATTGCCCGGTAGCTAAGTGCGGAAGAGATAACCGCTGAAAGCATCTAAGCGGGAAACTTGCCTCGAGATGAGTCTTCCCTGTCACTTTAAGTGACCTAAAGGAACGTTTAAGACTAAGACGTTGATAGGCTGGGTGTGTAAGCGTAGCGATACGTTGAGCTAACCAGTACTAATGAACCGTGAGGCTTAACCTGACAACACCGAAAGTGTTTTGTCAGAGAGACAAAATGATGAAGTCAGCTTGTTCAAGATTGAATTACTGGTTATAGACTGTGATAACAGAAGATAACGGGTAATTAAAACCGAATTTGCTTGGTGGCCATAGCGCGGTGGTCCCACCTGATCCCATGCCGAACTCAGAAGTGAAACGCCGTAGCGCCGATGGTAGTGTGGGGTCTCCCCATGTGAGAGTAGGGAACTGCCAAGCATTAAATTAAAGCCTTAATGTAAAAAGACGTTAAGTGCGTAAAGAATAAGCGGAGCGGTAGTTCAGTTGGTTAGAATACCTGCCTGTCACGCAGGGGGTCGCGGGTTCGAGTCCCGTCCGTTCCGCCAACACATAAGAAAACCTAAGTCTAATGACTTAGGTTTTTTTTTGTTTAAAATTTAAAGTTGCCTACATTACCTGTGCTTATTTCATAATAATTCGCCATTAAAGCTATTTTTTACAAAAATAGTTACACTTATTTATCATTATATTCTTTAAAAGGGTGAGGGGAGATCCCAGCTTTGGTATACTAGATAGGTAGCAAGAGATCCTATTGGTTATCTGAGGTTGCTTAATGGCGAAAAAACCGACTTATTCAGTACGTTTTGTAGCAGGTCAACCTGTAGAAAGGATTGAACCTAGTCTACCTTTAGGCCAAATAGAAGAGATGCTACCGATTGGGATGCCACTATATACAGAAGGCACTTTAAAAATTGCTGTTTGGAATATTTACAAACAGCAACGGGTCAATTGGCGTAGTATGCTGGAAACGCTTGCCACCGATACTCAACTATTACTTTTACAAGAAGCGCAAACAACACCTGAATTAGTTCGTTTTGCGGGTAAAAACCATTTAATTGCTGATCAAGTTCCTGCTTTAGCCTTTCAACAGCACCCTGCGGGTGTTATGACCTTATCAAGTTCTCATCCTATCTATTGTTGCCCATTAAGAGAAAAAGAGCCTTTTTTAAGGCTTGCTAAATCTGCATTAATTACGGTTTATCCACTTATTACTGGTGAGCATTTAATGGTGATAAATGTACACGCGATCAATTTTAGTTTCGGTGTTGATGTTTATCAAAGACAATTAAACAGCTTATCGACTCATATCATCGATCATAAAGGGCCTGTTATTTTGGCGGGGGATTTTAACGCTTGGAGTCGTCCAAGAGTTAATGTGTTAAAGCGTTTTGCTAGAAGATTAAAACTTAAAGAAGTGATCTTTGAAAAGGATTTACGCACTCGCGCTTTTGGTAAGCCACTTGATTATATATTTTATCGTGGATTATCACTAAATAAAGCGGAAATCTTAATCACAGATGCATCTGATCATAATCCTTTGGTGGCGACCTTTTCTTAACTCGTGATAATAACATTCGTTAATATTAAAATATAAATATTTTAATATAATATGATTGTATTTATTATTGATTAGTATTATTACTCTATATTTAATTTATCTATCTATTTAATCTATTTGTTATATTAACGCGCTTTACTATACTTTTTTTGTCTATCTAATTCCCTACAAATATAGGAAATAATATGGCAACAAAAAATATAGTTATTATTGGCGGTGGTACGGGGGGTACTATTCTCGCTAATATCTTAGCTAAAAAATTAAATGATGAAATATTTTCAAAAAAAATAAAAATTACGCTTATTTCAGATAATCCATACCATTATTACAAACCTGCATTTATGTATATTGCATTTAACCTTTTCTTAAAAGAAGAGTTAATGCGATCACAAAGAAGTTTATTAAGACCAGAAATTGAATTTGTTATAGATAAAGCTGAAAGTTTCGATTTTAATAATAAAACAGTTTATTGTTGTTCTAAGAAAAAATATCACTATGATTTTCTCGTATTAGCCACAGGATGTGTTCCTCGTCTTGATAGAATTGAAGGTTTAGCTGAAGCTGGAAATCATTTTTATCAATATGAAGCTGCACGAAAATTAGCAGATAAAATTGCTACCATTGAAAAAGGGCGTGTATTTATCACGGTAACTTTCCCTGAAACGCCAAATGTACCTCACCAATGTGGTATTGCACCAATGGAAACAACCTTGATGCTGGATGAATTTTTACGTCAGCGACGGGTAAGAAGTAATATAGAAATTGTTTATACCTATCCTACCGTAGCTCAACTATTAAGAAATTGTCTTTTTATGCAGCAAGAAGTTTGTGAAGTACTTCCTGCGGTCTTTTCTGAACGAGATATCAAAGCAAAGCGTGGTTTTACATTAAGTCATGTTGATCCTGATAAGAAAATCGCCTATTCGAAAGAAGGAGAAGCAGAGCCTTTTGATATCTTAATGAGCACACCTCCTATAACAGCGGTAGAAGCCATTCGTAATACAGGATTAAGTGAATATAACAATGGTGAAGGCTGGCTACCGACCGACCCTGAAACATTACAGGTATATGGGTTAAATCAAGTTTATGTGTTAGGTGATACGGTTGATTTGCCTATTAGTAAGGCCGGTGGTAGCTGTCATAACCAAGCGGGTGTTATAGCTAATAATATTTGTGGTGAACTGCGTTATGGTTATCCGGCTGCAATTTATGATGGTCGAGTACAAGCTGTTGCCCAAATGGGATTATCAGCGGGTATGCCATTACAGTATGACTATAAACATGATGTTATTCCAACACCTCCAACAAAACTCGGTGGCATGTTACGTAACGGTTATAACCGGGGCTTATATTGGGCAACGGTCAGAGGATTATTGTAGGGGAATAAAATAATGAGTGAAAATAATTTAAGCCCAAATGAAAAACCGTTGTTATCTAATGAAGATAAAATTCATTTAGAACATTTACTAGAAAAAATAAGGCCTTTATTAGCATTAAAGCGCCTAGATAATATTGTTGATTTATTATCCTTAGCCTCAGATACCGTCGATATTATGGATAACGCAACGGTAGAAAAATTGGCGGTTGCTTTTGAAGAAACATTAATTCCGGTTTGGGAATTAACTACGGCCTTTAATATGGCTAAAAAAGAATCTCTTTATCAGGATAAAAAATATACCTTAGGTGCGACTTTTTCATTATTAAAAAATCCTGACACCTTAAAAGGATTAACTATTGTACTAAGGACATTACAAATTATTGGGGAAAATAATCAGAAAATAGAAGTTTAATTAATGTCAAGGAGATATAATGACGCAAAGTAATAAGTGTTTTAATACTCAAGCAATACATTATGGCTACTCTCCGTTAGATTATCAGGGGGCATTGGTGCCTCCTGTTTTTCAAACGTCCACTTTTGCATTTCCCACGGCTCAATATGGTGCTGATTGTTTTGCTGGGAAAGAAAAAGGGCATTTTTATACTCGTATATCTAACCCTACATTGGATTTATTAGAAAAACGATTAGCTCAGTTAGAGCAAGGAGACGCTTCTGTTGTTTTTTCTTCCGGTATGGGAGCTATCACTTCAACATGTTGGTCATTATTGCAGCCAGGAGATGAACTCATTGCTGATATGACCGTTTATGGTTGTACTTTTACTTTCTTTAATCATGGGCTGGCTAAATTTGGTATCACTATCAAACATGTTGATTTAACCGATCCTGAAAAATTAGCCGAAGCAATTACAGATAGAACAAAGCTTATTTTCTTTGAAACACCGGCTAATCCTAATATGCGGGTTAGTGATATTGAAAAGATCGCTAATATTGCGCACCAACATGATGTTTTAGTCATGGTTGATAGTACTTACTGTTCGCCTTATTTACAAAAGCCACTAACCTTAGGCGCGGATATTGTCGTACATTCTATGACTAAATATTTATCAGGTCATGGTGATGTGATGGCGGGCGCAATTATCACTAATTATCAATTAGCAGATAAAATTCGCGTTGAGGGCTTAAAAGATATGACGGGGGCTTGTTTATCACCTCATGATGCAGCACTCGTCTTAAGAGGGATAAAAACGCTTAGCATTAGAATGGAAAAAATTTGCCAGAATGCGCAGCGTATTGCGCAATTTCTTGAAAATCATCCTAAGGTGGCAACGATTTCATATCCCGGATTAAACTCTTTTCCTCAATATGAACTTGCCAAAAAGCAGATGGCGTTACCTGGTGGCATGATAAGTATGGAGTTGAATGGTGGAATAAAAGCTGGCAGAGAATTTCTTAATCGCTTAATGCTTTTTACTCGAGCGGTGAGTTTAGGTGATTGTGAATCATTGGCTCAGCATCCTGCGACTATGACTCATGCGACATACAGTGCACAAGAGCGTCAACGCCATGGTATTAGTGATGGATTAATTCGTTTATCAATCGGTCTTGAAGACGTTGATGATTTAATTGCTGATTTAACCCAAGCGCTAGCCTAATTATATTGAGCGCAGATAATGGATAAAGAAAAGGCTGTGAATGACTCACAGCCTTTATTTTTCTTGATAACAGTAGATTATTTCTGCGTTATTCTTGGTTTGATACCAATATAGTAACCAACAGTTAAAATAGCCACCCATACTAACCCAACGATTAATGCCATTCGGGTTGATTCAAAGTAGCCTAAAATTGCTATCACAAATGCCATAAAAATAATGGTAATGGCGGGTGCTATTGGCCAAAATGGTACAGGGAATTTTAGTTTTTTCGCCTCTTCAGCACTCATTTGGCGACGCATAGCCACTTGAGAAAGTAAGATCATCAACCAGACCCATACAGTGGCAAATGTCGCGATAGAGGCAATAAGTACGAAGATTTTTTCTGGAATAAGATAGTTAAGCACAACCCCTAATAATAGCACTACTGACATCACTAATACGGTCATCCAAGGCACACCGTTACGCGTCAGTTTCATAAAGGATTTAGGTGCTTGCCCTTCTTGTGCCATGCCGTACATCATGCGACCAGCACCGAAAATATCACTGTTTATGGCAGAGATAGCGGCGGTGATCACCACAAGATTAAGAATGTTAGCGGCTGAATTGATACCCAGATTGGAAAAAATTTGTACAAATGGACTACCGTTATGGCCAATTTGTTGCCATGGGAAGATGCACATTAAAATAAAAATGGTCAGTACATAGAATAGTAAGATACGAAATGGCACCGCATTGATAGCTTTAGGGATCGTTTTTTCTGGATCTTTAGCTTCACTGGCGGTAATACCAATAACCTCAATACCCCCAAATGCAAACATCACAATGGCGAGTGAGGCAATAATGCCTTCTATACCATTTGGCATAAAGCCACCAAACTCCCATAGGTTAGAAATACCAATTGGATGTTCTGTTTGCTGACCAAAGCCGTAGATCATTATGGCAACACCACCGATAATCATGGCAATAATCGCAGTCACTTTAACGATAGAGAGCCAAAATTCCATTTCACCAAATATCTTCACATGACATAAATTTAAGGCACCAATAAAACAGACTATGCCTAATACCCATATCCATTGGTCGACATCGGGAAACCAAAGTTTCATATAAAAACCAAATGCGGTTACGTCTGCAAGACAAACGATAAGCATTTCAAAAACGTAGTTCCAGCCAGTTAAAAATCCGGCTAATGGTCCCATATAATGGCTAGCATATTGTGAAAAAGAACCCGCCACTGGATGATGGACTGCCATTTCCCCTAATGCGCGCATAACCATAAATACTGCGGCACCACCAATAAGATAAGCAAGAAGTACAGCGGGGCCTGCTTTTTCAATCGCCGCGGCTGAACCATAAAAAAGCCCTGTCCCAATAGCAGAGCCTAGCGCCATGAAACGAATATGCCGCCCTGATAGTCCTCGTGAAAGTTTATTCTCTTTTTGCATCTAAAGTGTTTCCCATCTCTGTCCAACCGAAAAATCGGCTCTCTTTTTTTCAGTGTCTTTTCGCACGTTAGCTATCCAAAACAAAGCATGTACCTTATCATAAAGCCTCTTACGGTGAGACAGTTATCTGTAATAATCATCAGCATTCATTGGATATCAGAGTTTCTTATGCAATACCCCATTAATGAAGTGTTTCAAACCTTGCAAGGTGAAGGTGTTTTTACTGGCGTTCCTGCGCTTTTTGTTCGATTACAGGGATGCCCTGTAGGATGTAGTTGGTGTGATACCAAACATACTTGGGAAAAAGAAGAGAGCAAGAAAGTCCCTCTTGGAGATATTCCCATTAAAACACAAGAAAGTGATACTTGGGGTATAGCCACTGTCGAAGATATTTTATCACTTTTCCGGCAACAACGTTATAGCGCAAAGCATGTGGTGATAACGGGAGGTGAACCTTGCCTTTATGACTTACGGCCGTTGACGGAAGGCTTAGAAAAAGCAGGTTTTGATTGCCAAATAGAAACCAGTGGCACGCATGACATCCTCTGTAGTGAAGCAACATGGGTAACACTTTCGCCGAAAGTTGGTATGCGAGGTGGATTGAGTGTTTTATCTAGTGCGATTAATCGTGCCAATGAAATTAAACACCCTGTTGCTCGTGAAAAAGATATCGAAGCACTGGATGATTTACTGCGATTAAGAACTCAACAACCTATGGCGATCGTTGCCTTACAACCAATCAGTTGTAAAGAGAGTGCAACAGCGTTATGTATTAAAACCTGTATTGAGCGTAATTGGCGTTTTTCAATGCAAACACATAAATATTTAAATATCGCCTAGTGTGTCATTTATCGTTAAAAAAAATCAGCCTATGAGTGGCTGATTTTTTTAGGTGAAAATTACTCACCACGATAAATACATCCTGCGGTACATGTCTCTTTAACCATCACGGCGGATAACAGGGGGAGTGATGGTTTAACTTGTTGCCAAATCCATTTTGCCAGTACTTCGCTGGTTGGATTTTCTAACCCTTCAATGTCATTAAGATAATAGTGGTCGAGCCTATCAAGAGTCGGTTTAAATGCGGCTTTCACATCAGCAAAATCAATTAGCCAACCTGACTGCGCATCTACTTCACCAGTGATTTCTAATCTCACTAAAAATGAATGCCCATGTAAACGTCCACATTTATGGCCTTTGGGAACATGGGGTAAGTGGTGCGCAGCTTCAAACTGAAAATCTTTAAAGATGGTGGTTATCATCAAAACTCTCTTGACTTAAATAGTAAAAAAATACAGATAAAACGGTGTCTATTTAGTGTATCTGATTTAGTGTGTTACGCCTAATCGCTTAACCTTAGCGACTTATTATATTCTTTTTCGTTTATTCATTATATCGATAAAGGAAATCGGTAAATAAATTTAGTCTTTAAGGTTATTAGATAGAGCAAACCAGTCTTTAAGTCGTGCTCTGATCGTGCGATACCCTCTTATTCATTAAAAAAGTCCAACCACAATAACAGCACCGATGCAGTGCAATGTTTTTTTAAGGCAGGATCGATGAGCAATCAACCCCCATTATTATCAATGCTTCCATTAACACAGGAGCAATTGAATAAATTACAGGATGTGACGAAAGACTTAACTCCAGCCCAATTTGCTTGGCTTTCTGGCTATTTTTGGGGGCAATTCAATCAGCATTCATCCACTAAAGATGAACTGGTAAGTGTACAAAGTCAGGTTCCCCAACAAGAAACCATCACCGTGATATCAGCATCACAAACTGGCAATGCACGTCGTTTAGCTGAACAATTACGCGATAAATTGGTTGGTAATCAACTTAATGTTGAGCTCTATAGTGCGAGTGAATATAAATTTAAGCAGATCCACAAAACGACAACCTTAATTATTATTACCTCAACACAGGGGGAAGGTGAACCTCCTGAAGAAGCCATCACATTTTATAAATATTTGCACTCTAAAAAAGCCGCGCCAATGAAGCAAACGGCTTATGCTGTACTGAGTCTCGGCGATAGTAGCTATGAACATTTTTGCCAAGCAGGTAAAGATTTTGATCATCAATTGGCGCAACTTGGCGCGACCAGTCTATTAGAAAGATTAGATGCAGATGTTGATTATCAAGCTGACGCTGATAAATGGATAACTCAGCTGACTGATATTTTAAAAATACGTATACCTGAGCAAAACACTCAAGTATTACAACAAACACAATCAGGAACAACCGACAGTGTCGATACCGCACGCTACCATCGTGATGCACCTTTTAGTGCCACTTTATTAACTAATCAGAAGATCACCGGTCGACATTCAGATAAAGATATCCGTCATATTGAAATCAGTCTAGCAGGCTCTGAATTGCAATATCTTCCCGGAGATGCACTAGGAGTATGGTTTAAGAATTCGGAAGAAAAAGTGGATGAGCTTATTACCCTATTATGGTTAACGGGGGATGAGCAGGTAAATGTTAAATCACAAACATTAACGTTAAAAGAAGCATTATTGCATCATGTTGAATTAACTCAAAATAGTGCACCAATTATTAAAGCGTATGCCCAATTATCCCGCCACGAAGAGTTATTATCGCTGGTGGCTGATAAAAGCAAACTTCAGCAATATGCGCAAACCTACCCAATTAATGAAATGGTACGTCAATATAGTGCGCAACCTAATGCTCAAGAGTTTATTGATATATTGCGCCCATTAACTCCACGTCTTTACTCCATCGCTTCATCACAACAAGAAGTTGATGATGAAGTTCATCTTACCTTAGGTGTTGTTCGTTATAACGTCGATCAGCGTGCTTATACAGGAGGTGCCTCAGGGTTCTTAGCTGATCAACTTCAAGAAGGCGATACAGTAAACGTTTTTATTGAACGTAATGATCATTTTCGTTTACCTGAAGATAATCAAGTCCCTGTGATTATGATTGGCCCGGGGACGGGGATTGCGCCTTTTAGAGGGTTTATGCAACAACGTGAAAGTGAAGGTGCGACGGGGAAAAACTGGCTCTTTTTTGGCAATCCTCATTTTGTAGAAGATTTCCTTTATCAAGTGGAATGGCAACGTTATGTCAAAAGCGGGTTGTTAACACGTATTGATTTAGCATGGTCGCGTGATCAAGCCGATAAAATTTATGTGCAAGATAAATTACGGGAGCAAGGTCAGGAAATTTGGCAATGGTTACAGCAAGGTGCTTATCTCTACGTTTGTGGTGATGCATCAAGAATGGCTAAAGATGTTGAACAAACATTGTTAGAAATAGTAATGACCCATGGCAATAAAAATATTGAACAAGCAGATGATTATTTAAGTGAGCTACGTTTAGCACGTCGTTATCAGAGGGATGTTTATTAAAATGAAATCACAAACTCAAGCGCCCTTAGTGGTTGAAGGAAAACTATCTGATAGTGAACGTATGAAAAAAGAGAGTAATTTCTTACGAGGCACTATTAGTGATGATCTACAAAATGGTCTAACCGGTGGTTTTGAGGGCGATAATTTTTTATTAATTCGTTTTCACGGTATGTACCAACAAGATGATAGAGATATTCGTGCCGAGCGTGCCCAACAGCTACTAGAGCCTCGTCATGCCATGATGTTACGTTGTCGTTTACCGGGCGGTGTCATCACACCAAAGCAGTGGCTAAGTATCGATAAGTTTGCTAGTGAAAATACGCTCTATGGCAGTATTCGTATTACTAATCGTCAAACTTTTCAATTTCATGGCATTTTAAAAGGTCATGTTAAACCGGCTCACCAAATGCTAGCGTCAACAGGCCTTGATGCTCTTGCAACCGCCAATGATGTTAATCGAAATGTGCTATGTACCTCAAACCCTGAACAATCTTCATTGCATCAAGAAGCTTATGAATGGGCCAAAAAACTATCCGAGCATTTATTGCCACGCACCCATGCCTATGCAGAAATTTGGTTAGATAAAGAGAAAGTGGCGACAACGGATGAGGAGCCTATTTTAGGTGAAACCTATTTACCTCGGAAATTTAAAACATCGGTGGTGATCCCCCCTTATAACGATGTTGACTTGCATGCCAATGACATGAATTTTATTGCCATCGCAGAAAATGGGCATTTGGTTGGTTTTAATGTGCTAGTCGGTGGCGGCCTTGCGATGACCCATGGTGATAAAAAAACCTTTCCGCGTTTAGCTAGTGAATTTGGTTATATTCCTATTGATAAAACATTAGCAGTCGCTGAAGCGATTGTGACGACGCAACGAGATTGGGGCAATCGTACTGAACGTAAAAATGCCAAAACCAAATACACCTTAGAGCGTGTTGGTATTGAAACATTTAAACAGGAAGTTGAACGTCGCTCAGGCGTTATGTTTGATATGATCCGACCGTATCAATTTACTCACCGTGGTGATCAAATTGGTTGGTTAAAAGGGGTTGATAACAAATGGTATCTAACCTTATTTATTGAAAGTGGTCGATTAATCGATAAACCTAATGCGCCGTTAAAAACGGGGGTTGCTGAAATTGCCAAAGTGCATCTTGGTGACTTTCGTTTAACAGCTAATCAAAATTTGATTGTTGCTGGTGTACCAGAGGCACAGAAAGAGCAGATTGAGGCGATAGCGCGTCAATATGGTTTAATTAATGATGAGGTTACACCGCTGCGTAAACATGCCATGGCGTGTGTTTCATTTCCAACTTGCCCATTAGCCATGGCAGAAGCGGAGCGTTTCCTTCCCGCATTTACCGATACCCTTGATAATATCATGGCTAAATACGGAGTCAGTGATGAGCATATTGTTGTACGTGTAACAGGGTGTCCTAACGGTTGTGGTCGTGCGATGTTGGCGGAAGTCGGACTGGTGGGTAAAGCCCCCGATCGCTATAACTTACATCTAGGAGGAAACCGCATGGGTACTCGCATTCCTAGAATGTATCGTGAAAATATTTCATCACAAGAAATCATTGAAATTCTTGATACTTTAATTGGTCAGTGGGCTATTTCACGTGAATTAAATGAAGGTTTTGGTGATTTTCTTATTCGCACTGATGTTATCAAACCCGTTGTTAATTCAGCCATTGATTTTTATGAAGTGCAGGAGGTGATATGAGTCGATTATCACTTTCTCAGTTGGTGTTGCTATCGATTGAAGAGCAGCGACTGGCGCTTGATGAAATCAACCAACAATTAGAGCAAAAAACGGCGATAGAGCGGGTGATTTGGGCTTTAGAACATCTTCCTAACCAGTTTGTTTTAAGCTCAAGTTTTGGTATTCAAGCGGCAGTTTGTTTGCATTTGCTCACCAGACAATATCCCGATATACCTGTAATTTTGACAGACACAGGTTATCTCTTTCCCGAAACATATCAATTTATTGATGAATTAACCTCTTCACTACAACTTAATTTAAAAGTATATCGCGCTGAAATATCTTCATCTTGGCAAGAAGCACGCTACGGCAAACTTTGGTTGCAAGGGATTGAAGGTATCGAACGTTATAACCAAATAAATAAAGTTGCGCCAATGGAAAAGGCATTAAAGGAGTTACAGGCGAAGACATGGTTTGCAGGGCTACGACGCCAGCAATCAAAAAGTCGAGAGCATTTACCTGTTTTATCCATAGCGAAAGGTATTTTTAAGTTACTACCGATAGTCGATTGGGATAATAAACAAATTTATCAATATCTTAAACAGCATAATTTACCTTACCATCCATTATGGGAACAAGGTTATCTGTCTGTGGGTGATACGCATACGACACGCAAATGGCAAGAGGGAATGAGTGAAGAAGAGACGCGATTCTTTGGCTTAAAACGTGAGTGTGGATTACACGAATAATATTATTATTCATTATTAATATCGCTATTTATTTTGAGTGGGCAATAGAGTCATCTGTTGCCCTCTTTGTCGTGAGTAAAATAATAACCATTTGAAATTATTATATTTTTGCTTATTCCTTTCTGTTCCATCACATAGCTTTTTGTCATTTCATAACCCCGAATGCACCTTTTATAGTCGTTATTCATATAAGTAAACAATAAAAATGTGAGATACGCGTATGGATTACCTACCCTTATTTGTGGAATTAAAACAGCACCCAGTATTACTGGTTGGCGGTGGGCATGTCGCTGCGCGTAAAGCCGTACTGTTATTAAAAGCGGGCGCTCGGTTACGTGTTATCGCGCCACAGTTATGTGATGAATTGCATCTTGCTTATCAGCAAAATCAAATTGAGTGGATTGCTGGGCAATATCAGGCAGAGCATTTACTTGGCATGATGTTGGTGATCGTGGCAACAGACGATAAGGTATTAAATCAACAAGTGTATCTAGATGCGCAAGCACGCCACATTTTTGTCAATGTCGTCGACTCTCAACCCCAATGCTCTTTTATCTTTCCTGCCATTATCGATAGAAATCCGATATTAATTGCCATTTCATCAGCGGGCAAAGCCCCTGTTTTAGTTCGTATGATACGGGAAAAGCTAGAGGCATTATTGCCTACCTCATTAGGGACTATGGCGACTATTGCGGGGAAATGGCGCAATAAAGTGAAACAAAAACTGACTGGTTTTCAAGCACGTTGCCGTTTCTGGGAGCAAGCGTTTAGCGGCAAATTTGCCTCATTAGTGGCAAGTGGTCAATTAATACAAGCGCAAGCACAGCTCGAACAACAACTGTCTCATCCAGATAGCCCACAAGGTGAGCTTGCTTTAGTGGGAGCTGGGCCGGGTGATGCCGGGTTATTAACCTTACGAGGTTTGCAAGTTATCCAGCAGGCCGAGGTGGTACTTTATGACAGTTTAGTCAGTGCAGATATCTTAGAACTGGTGCGCCGTGATGCTGATAGAATTTGTGTGGGTAAAAGAGCGGGGCAACACAGTACGTTGCAAGAAGAAATCAATCAATTGATCGTGAAATATACTCAGCTTGGTAAACGAGTTGTCAGACTAAAAGGGGGCGATCCTTTTATTTTTGGACGCGGAGGAGAAGAGCTTGAAATTGCGGTACAACATGGCATTCCTTTTCAAGTTGTTCCCGGTGTTACCGCAGCTAGTGGGGCCAGTGCTTATGCGGGTATTCCATTAACTCATCGTAACTATGCGCAAAGTGTCACTTTTATGACTGGGCATTGCCAATCAGGGGGGATAGAGCCAGATTGGCAAGCTTTAGCGCAAGCTAATCATACGTTAGCAATTTATATGGGAACGACGAAAGCAGAACTTATTAGCCAGCGTTTAATAGAGCAAGGTCGTTCACCACTCACCCCTATTGCCGTCATTAGTTGCGGTACACGCCATGATCAACAGATCTTAACGGGAAATTTAACACAATTAGCGCAATTAGCTAAGCAAGCTCCCACCCCGGCATTATTAATCGTTGGAGAAGTTGCTGCATTACATCACCAACTTGCGTGGTTTGGTGATAGACAAACTCAACATACCTCTGCCATCCACTCATCTTTGGTTCATTTTGCCTAAACGAGGTTGTTATGAATGAAACACAATTAACCCATCTTCAGCAATTAGAAGCAGAAAGCATTTATATACTGCGTGAAGTTGTCGCTGAATTTGAAAATCCCGTCATGCTTTACTCAATAGGCAAAGATTCTTCGGTGATGTTGCATCTAGCACGTAAGGCTTTTTATCCGGCGAAATTACCTTTTCCTCTTTTACATGTTGATACGGGTTGGAAATTTCGTGAGATGTATGAGTTTCGCGATAAAACGGCCAAAGAGTATGGTTTTGATCTCAAAGTTTATCGTAATCCCCAAGGGGCACAATTGGGGATCAATCCCTTTATTCATGGTAGCGCCAAGCATACAGATATCATGAAAACAGAAGGTCTTAAGCAAGCTCTGGATAAATATGGTTTTGATGCCGCATTTGGTGGGGCGCGTCGTGATGAAGAAAAATCGCGTGCTAAAGAGCGTATTTACTCATTTAGAGATAGATCTCATCGTTGGGATCCGAAAAATCAACGTCCAGAATTATGGCAAAACTACAACGGCCAAATTAATAAAGGGGAAAGTATTCGCGTTTTTCCATTATCAAATTGGACGGAGCTAGATATTTGGCAATATATCTATTTAGAAAATATCGATATTGTGCCGCTCTATTTCGCTAAACACCGTCCAGTCATTGAGCGGGATGGTACCTTGATTATGGTTGACGATGATCGAATCGACCTAAAAGCTGGAGAGGTGATCACACAACAAAAAGTACGCTTTAGAACATTAGGCTGCTGGCCATTAACGGGTGCTATTCCTTCACAAGCAGACACATTACCCGCCATTATTGAAGAGATGTTAATTTCCACCAGTAGCGAGCGACAAGGGCGTTTAATTGACAGTGATCAGTCTGCTTCAATGGAACTTAAAAAACGTCAGGGTTATTTTTAATAGGAGTCACTATGGGACTTGCAGCCATCAAAACCAACCAACTGATCGCCGGTGAAATAGCACAATCAGGTGGTGTAGAAAATTATTTAAAAACACAACAGAACAAAGGGTTATTACGTTTTTTAACCTGTGGCAATGTTGATGACGGAAAAAGCACCTTAATTGGTCGCTTACTTCATGATACGCGGCAGATCTACGAAGATCAGCTCTCCACCTTACAAAACGAAAGTAAAAAGATTGGTACTCAAGGTGAAAAATTAGATCTCGCTTTGCTGGTGGACGGTTTAGCGGCTGAACGAGAGCAAGGGATCACTATTGATGTAGCTTATCGCTATTTTTCAACAGCCAAACGAAAATTTATTATTGCCGATACGCCGGGACATGCACAATATACCCGCAATATGGCGACAGGAGCATCAACGAGTACGCTTTCTATTCTGCTGATCGATGCTCGAAAAGGGGTACAAGAGCAAACTCGCCGCCATAGTTTTATTAGCACACTCCTTGGGATCCGTCACTTAGTGGTCGCGATTAATAAAATGGATCTACTTGATTATCAACAAGAGATCTTTGAGTCGATCCAACAAGATTACCTGCACTTTGCACAACAATTACCGCGCGATCTCACTATCGAATTTGTGCCTATCTCTGCACTGGAGGGAGATAATGTAGTATCTCCTTCATTAAATATGCCTTGGTATACAGGAGAAACACTGTTGGCATTACTTGAAGATGCGCCGGTTAAATTTAAATTAGGGGCTAAATCTCAAAGATTGCGTTTTCCTGTACAGTATGTGAATCGTCCTGATTTAGATTTTAGAGGCTACAGTGGCACAGTTTCATCAGGCTCTCTTTATCAAGGACAACAGATCAAAGTATTACCCTCAGGACAGCGTTCAACCATTAAACGTATTGTGACTTTTGATGGCGATCTGACTCAGGCGCAAGTGGGTCAAGCGATTACACTGGTGTTAGCGGATGAAATCGATATTAGTCGTGGCGACATTATTGTTGATGCTAACGATACTACTGCTAATGTTAGCAATCATGCGTTGGTGGATATCGTATGGATGTCAGAACAACCGTTAGTACAGGGGCAAACCCTTGATATCAAAGTAGCGGGCAAAAAAAGTCGTGCCAAAATAGAGAATATTCACTATCAAGTTGATGTGGATAAGCTCACTCAACAAGTGACCGAAAGTTTAGCGCTAAATGCCATTGGGCATGTTGAAGTGTTATTTGAAGAGCCATTGGTGCTGGATAACTATCAACTTAATGCACAAACAGGAGGGCTTATTTTTATTGATAGATTAAGCAATGTCACGGTGGGTGCTGGTCTTATTCGAGAAATTCGCGACAACGTGCAACCCACAACTTCCCAATACGATGCATTTGAAATTGAACTCAATCAGTTGATCCGCCGCCATTTTCCGCATTGGGGCGCAAGAGACTTACTGGGAGGAAAATAGTGACGATACATCAAGATATTGTCTGGCATCCTCATCAAATAGGGTTAAAAGAGCGTGAAGCACAACAGGTACACAAAGGATGTGTACTTTGGTTTACTGGGTTATCTGGCTCAGGTAAATCAACACTGGCTGATGCGCTAGAGCAAACCTTATATCAGTACTCGACACTCCATGCGCCTATCCGCACCTATTTATTAGATGGTGATAATCTACGCCATGGTTTATGCCATGATCTTGGGTTTAGTGAACAAGATAGGCATGAAAATATTCGCCGTGTAGGGGAAGTGGCTAAACTAATGGTCGATGCCGGATTAATTGTCTTAACAGCATTTATTTCTCCTTATCAGCAAGATAGACAACAAGTAAGAGAAAGGTTTGCTCAAGGGCGATTTATTGAGATCTTTGTTGATACACCTTTAGCCCTTTGTGAAGCACGTGATCCTAAAGGCCTCTATCAAAAAGCACGACGAGGAGAGATCAAACAGTTTTCCGGCATTGATTCACCTTATGAACCACCCACTGCGCCAGAAATTCATTTAGACGGCTCACTCGCGATTAATGAGCTTACACAACAAATCCTCGCTTATTTACAGCAACAACAAATTTACCGCTAATCATATCTCTACATCATTTTCTCTTATCTGGGAAAATATGTAGGGATAGAAGGGTTTTTTTAATAAACTGATTTGGCGGCAAATACAGTGTAAATACCACTTCTTTACTTACCACTTCTGCAGATAAAAACGCGCTTTTAAGCATACAACTTATACTTTATCTGAAAAATAGCGTGATTGTTTATGTTAAGGGTGGGGGGAATACGAATATTCATGTAATATATCTGCGCGCTTTTGTGGCGCAGATGGGAGAGTTGTGGGATGATTAGCCCATTCATTTTGGGGGTGGTAATGGGGAAATTAACAGTCTTACTTCTGATCTTACTTGGTTTTCTACAATATTCATTGTGGTTAGGTAAAAATGGTATTCACGATTACAACAAAGTAAGTCAAGAAGTTGAATCTGCATTAGCGCAAAACGCACAATTAAAGTCGCGTAATGATCGCTTATTTGCGGAGATTGATGACCTCAATGGCGGGCAAGAAGCGTTAGATGAGCGTGCTCGTAGTGAACTTGGCATGATAAAGCCTAATGAAAGCTTTTATCGTATTGTTAATGATAAATCCCAACCACGTCGTTAATTTGTTGAATTAATAGTGTGCCTTGATATAAATACTATAATGAATATACCAAACTCTACTTTTCCTATTGTGGCGGTTATTCCCGCTGCTGGCATAGGTAGTCGAATGCAAGCAACCTGCCCGAAGCAATACCTTAAAATTGGCAGATTGACTATCCTTGAACATACTATTAATGCGCTATTAAAACATCCACGCATTTCGCAAATTATTGTCGCAATTAACCCAGAAGATGACTATTTTTATCACCTAGCTCTTGCTAAAGATAAACGAATTATTGTCGTTAAAGGAGGGGGACAACGTGCTGATTCGGTATTATCAGGGCTTCGCTATATTACAGAACATCTTGCGCAAAATACATGGGCGCTAGTTCATGATGCGGCAAGACCCTGCCTGTCCTTTAGTGATTTGGATAATCTTATTCAACTCATTGATGATAACCATCTTGATCCTCAATTTTGTGGTGGGATCTTAGCCTCTCCTGTGCGTGATACGATGAAACGTAGTCATCAACAAGATAACCATATTGAAAAAACAGTGGCAAGAGACACGCTATGGCATGCTTTAACGCCACAATTTTTCCCAGCGGCCTTGTTAAAACAAAATCTTGAAAACGCATTGGCACAAAACGTACCCATTACTGATGAAGCATCTGCGATGGAATTTGGTGGATATGAACCCTTATTAGTTAAAGGCCGTGCGGATAATATAAAAGTCACACAACCAGAAGACTTGGCTCTTGCAGAATTTTTCCTCTCTCGACAAATTACCAGCATAAGGAACACATAATATGAGAATTGGACACGGTTATGATGTACATAAATTTGGCGGAGAAGGCCCAATTATTATTGGTGGTGTGAGAATTCCTTATGAACAAGGTCTCCTAGCCCATTCAGATGGTGATGTGGTACTACATGCGGTGACAGATGCCATTTTAGGTGCTGTTGCGATGGGCGATATTGGTACGTTATTTCCTGATACCGATCCGGCTTATAAAGGTGCGGATAGCCGAGTATTATTGCGTGAAGCCTTTTCAAGAGTGATGGCTAAAGGTTACCGTATTGGTAATCTTGATGTCACTATTATTGCTCAGGCACCTAAAATGCTACCTCATACTCCACAAATGCGTGTCAATATTGCTGAAGATCTCCATTGTCATGTCGATGATATCAATGTTAAAGCGACCACTACTGAGAAATTAGGTTTTGTAGGACGCAAAGAAGGTATCGCTTGTGAAGCGGTGGTGTTATTAATCAAAGAGTCTTTATCTTAATGAGTGATTTACCAGAACTTCATTGGCTACATGGCAAACCGACAGCGACAGGGCGATTAAAATCGACACCAGAAGATTTTAAGGTCAGCGAAGATCTCGGCTTTACCTTAGATGGTGAAGGCGAACACGTGATGGTTAGAGTCAGAAAAACAGGTTGTAATACGGCTTTTGTGGCTGAAAAGTTAGCTAAATTTGCCGGTATTCATCCTCGAGATGCTAGTTATGCTGGGCTTAAAGACAGAAATGCGGTTACGGAACAATGGTTTTGTTTGCGTATGCCGGGTAAAGAGATGCCCGACTTTAGTCAATTTACGTTAGAAGGTTGCGAAATATTAACAACCACCCGCCAGCAACGTAAGCTACGTATTGGGACATTAAAAGGGAACCATTTCACCTTAGTATTACGTGATATCTCCGATGTGACATCGGTGGAAACTCGTCTAGTAGAGATACAAAAACAAGGGGTTCCTAACTATTTTGGTGTGCAACGCTTTGGTCGTAATGGCGACAATTTACGCCAAGCATGGCGTTGGGCAACCAATGAAATTCGGGTAAAAGAGCGTAGCAAACGTAGCTTTTATCTCTCAGCTGCACGTAGTGCGATGTTTAATCATCTGGTGAGCCAACGACTTGAGCGTCATATTTATACTCAAGTGCTTTGTGGTGATGCGATGCAATTGCACGGTAAAAGAAGTTGGTTTGTGGCAGAAGGAGCGGAACTTGCCCAAATACAAACACGCTATGAAGAGCATGATATACATATTACCGCTCCATTGCCGGGTAAAGGTGACTTAGGTACACAAGCACAAGCACTGATATTTGAAACCGACAACTTAGCTGACTACGAAGCATTATGGTCATTAGCACAACAAGAGCGAGTTGATACCACTCGCCGTGCGATTAATTTGCTACCAGAAAATATGTCATGGCATTGGTTAGATGATACTACGGTTTCTTTATCGTTCTTTTTGCCAGCAGGAAGTTTTGCCACTAGCGTTGTCCGTGAATTGATATTATTAGGGAATATTGATGCTGAAAATATTAGTGAGTAATGACGATGGTGTTATGGCAAAAGGGATACAGACACTCGCAAAAGCCTTACGCCAGCGTTATGATGTACAAATTGTCGCACCGGATCGCAATCGTAGTGCAGCATCCAATTCATTAACTATTGATAGACCGTTACGTAAACAGCGACATGAAAATGGTGATATTGCGATAGTTGAAGGTACACCCACGGATTGTGTCTATCTCGGTGTTAACCATCTCGTCAGACCGCGTCCAGATATTGTGGTGTCTGGCATTAATCATGGCCCTAATTTAGGGGATGATGTGCTTTACTCAGGTACGGTTGCTGCCGCTACAGAGGGCCGGTTCTTAGGTTTACCTGCGATTGCGGTATCACTTGATGGCGAAACGCATTTTGACACAGCAGCCCAAGTGACTTGTGATGTTTTAGCTATGCTACAACGAGTGCCTTTAAGAGCTGGGAATATTTTAAATATTAATGTGCCTGATATTCCGTTAGCGGAGATCAAAGGTTTTCGTATAACACGTTGTGGAAGTCGTCATGCTTCACAACATGTTTATACACAAACAGATCCAAAAGGAAATACCCTTTATTGGATCGGGCCTCCTGGCGAAAAAAATGATGTGGGGCCGGATACAGATTTTGCAGCGGTTGATGCAGGTTATGTCTCCATCACACCATTACATGTTGATTCAACAGCGTATAAAGCGCTTGAGTTATTAAAAGATTGGTTAAATAAAGCAGAGGTCGAAAAAACATGTTAAGTCGGTCAATGAAAGACTTACTGACAATGTTAAAACAACACGGCATCAATGATGAGCGTCTGTTGGAAGCTATGAGCAAAGTACCCCGAGAGCTATTTATTGATGAAGCGCTCTCCCATAAGGCTTATGAAAATACGGCTTTACCTATTGGTAATGGTCAAACTATTTCACAGCCTTATATTGTTGCTAAAATGACATCACTGCTTGAATTACAAGCAACGGATTCTGTGTTAGAGATTGGCACAGGCTCTGGTTATCAAACTGCAGTATTAGCAAACTTAGTGCATCATGTAAGTTCAGTTGAACGGATAAAAATATTGCAGTGGCAGGCAAAACGACGCTTTAAACACCTTGATTTACATAATATATCGACTCGTCATGGCGATGGTTGGGAAGGTTGGGTATCAAAAGGCCCCTTTAATGCTATTATTGTTACTGCCTGTGCAACAGAAGTACCGCAACGACTCTTGATGCAATTAGCTGATGGTGGCAGGATGATCATTCCTGTCGGTGAACAGCAGCAGATGCTTAAGTTTATTCGTCGTTTAGGTAATGATTTTCACTATCAATCTATCGAGGCTGTACGCTTTGTCCCCCTAATTGCGGGTGAGTTAGCATAACTTCCAGATAAATCTGACCATTTTTTATTACTGCTTTTTTGTAGCTTGTCGTAATCTGCACTAATAAATGAAATATTTTCAAAAAATTGCAGTCTCTTTGTGTTACTCAACAAATTGCTAGACGCTAATGCCTTTTAAAAGGGAGAAGGAAGTATGAATTCAGAAAGCCCAATTAAGCATGTCCGCTGGGCAATCATGTGTTCGGTAATCGGATTTGCATTAACAGGCTGTGCCGACACGCCTTATCGTCCTGCACCGATAACCTCTGTCAATGATAGTTCGTCAAATCGTACCGTTTCTACATCACCTGTTACAACTAACAGTAATGCAGGAGTGGCAACACCTATTGAAAGAGGTTCAACTCCGTTACAAACAACGCCTCCTCCTTCTATTAGAGTGAATAACACAACCGCGCAGCCTCAAAGCCAGCCTCGTACGCAAAATGTTACCCCTCAAAATATCAATACGGATGGTAGCGGACGCATTGTGTATAACCGTAATTATGACAATATCCCTAAAGGGAATTACAGCGGTAACACTTATACGGTTAAACGTGGCGATACAATGTTTTATATTGCGTGGATCACGGATAGTGATGTAAAAGATTTGGCCTCGATGAACAATATTCCAGAGCCATATAGCTTAAATGTTGGACAAGTACTTAAGATTGGTAACCGTCAAGTTAATACCGGTACCAATACCAATGTAAATACTTCAGTAATTAATAAACCAAGTAGTGAAGGCGTTCAGACGGCACAAACTAAGCCGTCAAATAATAATAGCTCAATGGGGCCGTTGATCACGAAACCAACAACAACGACACCGCCAAAGACAACGACTTCGACACCAACAACTTCGGCAACAACCAGTAATAACACAACGGCAACCTCTAAACCTGCAGCCGCAACAGGTAAATGGGTATGGCCAGCACAAGGTAAAATTATTGAGAGCTACTCAAATGCACCTGGTGGTAATAAAGGTATTGATATTAGTGGTACACGAGGCTCACCCATTGTGGCAACAGCCGCAGGTAAAGTGGTTTATGCAGGGAGCGCATTACGAGGTTATGGTAATTTAGTTATCATTAAACATAATGATGAATATCTCAGTGCTTATGCTCATAACGATACAATCTTGGTACGTGAACAGCAAAATGTAAATGCAGGACAGCAAATTGCGACCATGGGAAGTACTGGTACTAGTTCTGTTCGATTACACTTTGAGATCCGTTATAAAGAAAAATCACTTAACCCAATGAGCTATTTACCTAAAAGATAAATAAACGCTTAACGTTGTTAGTGAATAATCTGAAAATTAAGCCCTTTTGTTAATATTAACAAAAGGGCTTTTTTAGTTATTAAATTAATTAAAACCTTGAAAATAAATTTCTTTCACTAAGTAAGATTGCTTAGTTGTAACGTAAGCAAAATGAGATATTTCTGTCAAATTATAGATAAGATTAAATTAGACTGTTGATTATCGAACAATGAATGAGTATGCTAAAAAACGTTAGTTAAAAGTATGAATAAAAATCTAATGTATTCAAAGATAGTGTATTGAATTAACTTATTGTTTTTATTATAGGTTTGTTTTTTGTCTTATCTTTAGAATAATATATATTATTGAATATTATTTTATTATTGCGGATTTTTGTTTATCTTTTTTTTGATGTACATTGTCACATATTGCTTGTTAAACAGTGAATATACGTATAGATAAATATACGTAAAATAATAATAATTGCTGTTAATAACTAATACTTATAGTTAATAAATATATTGAATAAACTATAAAGTAAATTAACAGTAAAACAGATTATGTTATTTTTTTATTTTGTAATTCGTTACAAGGGAAAATCAGTAAACCCGTTGTGTCGTGACACAGCGATAAACTGGTAAATCGATCTCATTAAGAGCGTCGTTTACCTAAATTATCAAGGGTAGGAGCAGCTGATGAGCCAAAGTACGCTAAGAGTAGACGAGTTATATACTGATGATATTGATGAGAACATGGAAGAGTTCGATGAAGCAGCCGCAACAAAAGAGGCTGAAAATGAATCTGACGCTCAAGATGAAATTGAACTCATTGAAGGAGTCAATCAGCGTGCGTTAGATGCAACTCAGCTCTATTTAGGAGAAATTGGCTATTCTCCATTGTTGAGTGCTGAAGAAGAAGTATTCTTTGCTCGTAGAGCGTTACGAGGTGATATCCCATCAAGACAACGGATGATAGAGAGTAATCTACGTTTAGTTGTTAAAATATCTCGCCGTTATACGAACCGAGGGTTAGCTCTTCTTGACTTAATTGAAGAAGGTAATTTAGGCCTTATTCGTGCTGTTGAAAAGTTTGATCCTGAAAAAGGGTTTCGTTTTTCAACCTATGCCACATGGTGGATACGTCAAACTATTGAACGTGCCATTATGAACCAAACCCGCACTATTCGTCTCCCCATTCATATCGTTAAAGAACTCAATGTCTATTTAAGAACCGCAAGAGAATTAGCACATAAGCTCGATCATGAGCCAAGTGTTGAAGAAATTGCGCAAACGCTGGATAAACCGGTCGATGATGTCAGCAAAATGCTACGTTTAAATGAACGTATTTCTTCTGTTGATACACCGATTGGTGGGGATTCAGATAAAGCCTTACTAGATATTATTTCAGACGAAAATGAAGAAGGGCCAGAAGCAACCATTCAAAATAATAACCTCAAGGAAAATATCGTAAAATGGTTATTTGAATTAAATCCAAAACAGCGTGAAGTATTAGCGCGTCGCTTTGGATTACTGGGTTACGAGGCTGAAACATTAGAAGATGTTGGTCGAGAAATTGGTTTGACAAGAGAGCGGGTTCGTCAGATCCAAGTTGAGGGATTGCGTCGTTTAAAAGATATTCTGCAAGGGCAAGGATTATGCATAGAGGCACTTTTTAAGATGAACTAGTTGCTTTAGGTGCTCAATGCGTTATCAAGCCGATTAGTTAAATTAACTAATCGGCTTTTCTTTTGTTATTTATTTAGCTCTTTTAAGTGATAGAGCAATTCCAACGCTTGTTTTGGTGTTAATGAATCCGGATCAATTTTATTTAATGCTAATTCAACTTCAGAAGGCTCAATATCTGCTAATAACATCAGTTGTGACGTTTCTACATGGCTTGCCCCTGAATGACCTGATAGGGTTTCCAGCTCTTTTAATTTCTGCTTTGCACGGCGGATCACCTCTTTTGGCACACCAGCTAATGCCGCAACCGCTAAACCATAACTTTTACTGGCTGCACCTTCTTGAACACTGTGCATAAAGGCAATTGTTTCCCCATGCTCTACCGCATCTAAGTGAATATTGGCAGTGCCTTCTAGTTTTTCTGGCAGTGTCGTTAATTCAAAATAGTGTGTGGCAAAGAGTGTCATCGCTTTAATGCGATTCGCTAAATTTTCGGCACAAGCCCAAGCGAGAGAAAGCCCATCATAAGTAGAAGTGCCTCGGCCAATTTCATCCATTAACACTAAACTGTTTTCAGTGGCATTATGAAGGATATTTGCGGTTTCTGTCATTTCCACCATAAATGTTGAACGACCCGAAGCCAGATCGTCAGAGGCACCCACGCGGGTAAAAATACGATCAATTGGGCCTATTACCGCTTTTTCTGCGGGCACAAAACTACCAATATAAGCCAGTAGCGTAATTAATGCCGCTTGACGCATATAGGTACTTTTACCCCCCATATTAGGGCCGGTAATAATGAGTAGACGACGTTGAGGCGCGAGTTGTAGAGGATTTGAGATAAATGGCTCACTCAGTACTTGTTCTACAACAGGGTGACGTCCACCAGTGATTTGAATACCTGTTTTTTCTGTTAATTCAGGGCGTGTATAATTGAGTGATTCTGCACGCTCAGCGAGATTAGCCAGAACATCGGTTTCAGCTAACGCTTCAGCACTGGTTTGTAAGGCGGTTAGATGAGGTAATAGTTTTTCGAAAAGCTCTTCGTAGAGCATTTTTTCAATTGCTAATGCTTTACCTTTAGAGGTTAATACCTTGTCTTCATACTCTTTTAGTTCAGGAATAATATAGCGTTCAGCATTTTTCAGTGTTTGACGACGCACATAGTGCATTGGAACTAAATTGCTTTGGCCGCGACTGACTTGTATGTAGTAACCATGAACCCCATTAAAGCCAACTTTTAAGGTATCAATACCCCATTTTTCACGTTCACGAACTTCAAGCTTTTCAAGATAGTCACTCGCACCGTCAGCCAGTGCTCGCCATTCATCTAATTCTGCATTATAACCAGAGGCTATCACCCCCCCATCCCGTACTAATACGGGGGGTGTTTCAACAATGGCATTTTCCAGTAATTCACGCAACTCATCAAACTGGCTGATACGCTGCTGTAATTCTTTAATATAGGGCATATCCGCTTGATCAAGCACTTGGTGGATATCTTGATATTGTTGAAAGGCATGGCGCATACGTGATAAGTCACGAGGACGAGCGGATCGCAATGCTAAACGAGCAAGTACCCGCTCTAAATCCCCCACCTGACGTAAAAAAGGCTGTAACTCAAAATAGAGGGGTTGTAAGGCGCTAATCGCATCTTGGCGTTTAATTAATTGTTCACGCTGGCGTAAAGGGGTGTGTATCCAACGTTTGAGCATACGGCTTCCCATTGGGGTCACGCACAGATCAAGTACAGATGCCAATGTGTTATCACAACCGCCAGCAAGATTTTGGGTTAATTCTAAATTACGGCGAGTGGCTGCATCTAAGATAATGGTATCTTGCGGACGCTCCATGGTAATGCTACGAATATGAGGCAACCCAGTGCGTTGCGTATCTTTAACATATTGTAATAAGCAACCTGCGGCACAAAGTGCAAGTCGGGCATTTTCAACACCAAATCCAGTTAAATCACGGGTTCCAAACTGTAAATTAAGTTGTTGTTTGGCGGTTTCACACTCAAACTCCCAAATTGGACGTCGGCGTAAACCTTGCTGACGCTCAATTAATGCCATTGACTCAAAGGTTTCTGGATAGAGTAGTTCTGCTGGGTGAGTGCGTTGCAGCTCGGCAGCCATACTTTCGCTATCCGGCATTTCAGTGACCCGAAAACGTCCAGAGGTAATATCTAAAGTGGCATAGCCAAAAGCGCCATTTTTATCTTGCCAGATAGCGGCTAATAGATTGTCTTGGCGCTCTTCAAGTAGCGCTTCGTCCGTAACGGTGCCTGGTGTGACAATACGGATCACTTTACGCTCAACAGGGCCTTTGCTGGTGGCCGGATCACCAATTTGTTCACAGATGGCAACGGATTCCCCCAATTGCACTAATTTAGCCAGATAATTTTCAACCGCATGATGAGGAACGCCAGCCATAGGAATAGGTTGACCTGCCGACTGACCTCGTTTTGTTAATGAAATATCTAATAAGCGTGAGGCTTTTTTAGCATCATCAAAAAACAGTTCATAAAAGTCACCCATACGATAAAACAGTAAGATTTCTGGGTGCTCTGCCTTAAGCTTAAGATACTGCTGCATCATGGGGGTGTGGGATTCGAAATTTTGGCTGTCAGTCATGGTGTCGTCTTTCTTAACGTATTGAATATCTCGTTTGTGAGTATTGGTTGTTAAACTCTATCTGGTTTTATTTCACAAACATAATACGGCATCATACCATAAGGTTTCAGTGTGTTGCTTTAATCATCTAAATATCTTTGCCAATAAAAGTATGATTGATGGCTTATTTTTATGATGTTCTGTGAAAGTGTAGCGTTATTGTGTTAATGAGCATGCAAAACGCTACTAATCGTTGAGTATCGACAAGCGTATAAAACCGCCAAAGTGGGGAGCCGTTCTTTTGAGATAGGTACAGGTTTTCAATATTTACCCAGCAAGATGAAATGGGCATGTTTAGCTAACGGGTACAATTATGATATTAAAGGGTGCCAATTGATTATTCTAGAGCAAGAATTCAATAAATATGGAATTAGCACCGATTCACTATCTGTATTAGAAACCGACTTTATCAAAGATACGCTAGGGGTCGATGATGCGCTGGTTAAAACTATCCGCTACGGCACTATATTTAATGCTGGCTCTGTTAGTTTGTCAGCGAAGGGAAGTATGGTGAAAAAGCTACAAAAGCTCTATTCCGACGATTATGTATCAGAAATGCTGAAACATTGGGAATTAGAAACAAAAGAACTTTGTGACAGTTTAAACCTACTTCTTGACGAGTATCTAAAGACAGGAAAGAAGAATGGATATGGGTTATGTGTTACAAATGCTGTAGGACATCCATTTAACACAACGTGGAGGAAGTCACATAGCGGTGAGTGGAAAAATGGACTAAAGATAGTAAAAAGATGAAGCGAAAGTTGCTTGCCCATATGATTCAAGGACTAGAAAGCGGTGCAGTCTATGATTATGTGAGTTCACACAGCGGTGTTTGTGCATTAGAACATGATGGATTTGTGAGCTTGCGTAAGCTGTCTGATGGCGATTGGAAGCACCCATATTTGGATATAGTGTTGAAGCATGGCTGTTAGTAGTTGAATTAAAATTAATTTTTTTTGATTAGTTTGTACTTTCTCCGCGGCACAGAATCATACTTATTTGAATGGCAGTTCTGTGCCAGAAGCGGACATTTATTCTCGTATATAAACATGCTGACTGATGTCGTATTGCTACTGACGCGGCATATAACTACCTTGTTTACTTCATTCTATTCGCTAGGCCACCTTATTAAGGATCGCACTGCCTGTGATAAATGCAGACTTTTGTTGCTTCGGTATTCCAAGTAGGTATACTGGTCTACCTACATATAAACAAAGAGGCTGATCATGACATCTTTATCTGAAGGTTCAAAAACTGCCCGAGAAAAACTGCTCAGTGCTGCACGTGTTCTTTTTTATAATCATGGTATTAATGGCACAGGAATTGACGCCATAGTAAAAAGAGCCGGCGTTGCTAAAAAAAGCCTGTACAACAACTTTGCATCCAAAGATGAGTTGGTGGCAGCCTATCTCAGAGTTCGGCATGAAGAATGGCTTTCGTTGTATAAAACCCGGCTGGAACTAGCCATGACACCCAAAGAGAGGGTAATGGCTGTTTTCTATGCTTATGAAGATCATGCTGAATTTGCCTATGAGAACGGTTTTCGCGGCTGCGGCCTTCTGAATGCGGCAGCCGAACTTCCCGCAGGAGTTCCGGGTCGTCAGGCCGTTCGTGAGCACAAAGAAGAGGTGGAAGCGATTCTGGTTGCGCATTTAATGGAACTGATGAAGGGAAAGGCTGAAAGCGCACACTGTATGGCAAGACATCTTGCCTTTCTGCTGGAAGGCAGCATTTCACGAGCCGGGCTGGAAGGTAACAGTAACTGCGTTAAACAGGCCAGCAATATTGCAGAACAGTTGATGGAGATGTACTAATGATTTCTTCGGGACAGCGACTTGGCGGCATAGTAGGTGTGCTTATCGCCGCTATTCTCTGGGGAACGACTGGCACTGCTGCGACATATGCCCCAGGTCTGAGTCCTTTAGCCATAGGAGCTGTGGCGATGGGGATTGGTGGGCTATTACAGGGTATTATCGCTGCGACAACAATAATTCGCCAGCGTGCTCTGATTATCCAGAACTGGTATTTCTCGCTGACCGGATCAGTGGCGGTAGCGGTTTACCCTCTCGCTTTTTATGCTTCCATGCACAATGCAGGTGTTACGGTAGGTACGGTTATTTCCATTGGCTCTGCGCCGATTCTGTCCGCCCTGATTGAATACCGACTTGACGCTCTTCGTTTGACCCGGCAGTGGATGTGCGGAGCGGGTGTTGGCGTTACAGGCATGGTGCTACTCTGCTTGGCAGAAAGTAGTGGAAGCAGTACCACAAATGACCATGCCATGGTGGGGATCTTTCTGGGACTGTTGGCTGGCTTCACCTATGCCTTTTACTCGTGGTCTGCACGGCGGTTAATGGAGGTCGGGATAGCCTCTCGCGCCGCAATGGGGGTCACTTTTGGTGCTGGCGGTATTTTACTTATGCCTGTACTTTTTGTAACAGGAGCGCCGCTACTAATGGCATGGAATAATGCCGCCGTCGGTATTTATATGGCACTGGTTCCGATGTTTCTTGGGTATGTCTGTTATGGCTACGGGCTTGCGCGCATTCCGGCCAGTATGGCAACCACAATCACTCTGTTGGAGCCGATTATAGCCGCGCTCCTTGCCATTCTGCTCGTCGGTGAAAGATTGCCACCTATAGGATGGGCTGGCGTCGGTCTAATAGTTGCGTGTCTGGGTATTATCACCGTTCCGGCCGGAAAGTTAAGTTTCAGCCTAGTTCGGCAACGGAAAGAAAATTTTGAAGTCACAGAAAAAAAAGAATCATGAAAGATAAAACGTCATTTGACTCATTTCCGGCTTTTGATATGCGTGTCGATAACGGTACATATTTTCTTGAAAATCTACAGATAAAGCCAATCTAGGCAAGAAAAGGCTTCCAATAATTTTCAGTGAATATGTCCGCTTATCGCTCAAAGCAGACGAAAATAAAGAGACATTGCACTATAAAATTTTTAACTAGAAAAGTGATCTATGTTGCCATATAAAACAACGGTGATAAAATGCATTATCGTCAGTTTGAAGTGAGACTACCATGAAAAAGAACGAATTAATTCAAGCAACAAGACCAACTCGTACTCAACTTATTCGTTCGGTAGCAACCTCTACGGCGATTGAAACAGGGCAGGAGTCTCGTCGTCTTGAAGAAGAGATGAAAGCGAAGCGTGAGAAGTTTGGACATTTGAAACTGGCGATTTAGTTTTCTTTTAAGGCTTCATTAACCCAATATTTCATGGGGTCATAGTTCAGGTTTAACCCAGCGTGGATTGCTGCGATGTACTGTTCGGGGTGTTGAGTCCAACTTTCATAATCCAACGGCTGGAAACCAGCTTGTACTGCCATCACATCTGCGAGTAAACGCGATAAGCGCCCATTTCCTTCCCTAAACGGATGTATCAGAATTAATTCCACATGTACTATGGCAATAGCTTCTATGGCTTGTTCTCGGCTCATATTGGTGCAGGGTGTGTACTTTGTGAGATGCTCTTTTTCAAATTGAGCAAGTAACTTTGCAACACGTCCCGCAGGGGCAAACATAAAGCCACCTTTGCTAATATTCACCGTGCGTAATTGACCTGCCCACTCGTAAACATTTCCTAGCCATTGGCGGTGCCAACGCTGAATAAGTGATACGGTAATTTGCTCAGTGGGAAATTGTTCTTCAAAAATGACTTGATACAGTTTTTCTAACAGGACAAGCTCAGCATCATTGATATCATCAACGTTTGAAAGCCCTAGCTTGTTAGCCAGTACCTCTTCATCAGAGCCGTCAGCAAATTTTCCTTCGCTATTAGATACATCATATCTATTCATTTTATACTCGTCATACTTCAAGTTGCATCGTTGTTGACTACGTTCATTCGCACTAGTCACATACTTATGTATGCTCTTAGAGACTCATTCACTTGTCGCCTAGCTGCACCTCGAATTATTTAGAGTATAAGCGCTGGCTAGGTTAAATAAAAAAATAACTACCTATAAATCAAAGGATTAATTAAGTGTAGGTTAAATTATATGTTTTTTCGAAAAATCAATAAATATCGTTATACATCAACGTTAACACACCCATGCATCATGGGGGTGTGGGATTCGAAATTTTGGCTGTCAGTCATGGTGTCGTCTTTCTTAACGTATTGAAGTTTATCTCGTTTGTGAGTGTTGGTTGTTAAACTCTATCTGGTTTTATTTCACAAACATAATACGGCATCATACCATAAGGTTTCAGTGTGTTGCTTTAATCATCTAAATATCTTTGCCAATAAAAGTATGAGTGATGGCTTATTTTTTTGGAAAAATAATAATAGTTATGTTTTCTTATTGTCTTACTTAGCTCTACTTAGATGCAATAATGGGTACGCTCTTCCTTGATTATCCAACTCCGAACGTCCAGATATTTGAAAGCCCATATGCTGATAAAAACCGACGGCTTGCTGATTTTGTTCATTGACATCAACGCTTAAATTAGGATGAAGAGTTAATGCGTGTGATATTAACTGTTTTCCTATCCCTAACCCTCGTGCTGATGCATCGATAAAAAGCGCCTCTAGATGACCGTCATGTAAAAACATAAAGCCGAGTGGGCAGTCTTCTTGATTAGTAGCAACCCATACCGGTGTTTCGGAAAAAAAACCGATAACTTCTTTTTCAATCTCTTGGCGATCGTCAGCTGTCAGAAAGTCATGTGTAGCATCGACTGAATTTTTCCAGATTTGTATGATTTTTGGTGCTTCTGAGGGGCGTGATATTCTAATTTTTAACATTTTTTACCTTTAGATAGACCTATTATATTAAAATAAACTTATACTAATGATATTAATGTCATTTTTTCTGATAAAAAAGTTATTTTTAAGTGTTGGAGCTAATCTAGAGGATATTTATTTTTTATAAAATATTATCATATGGTTATAAATTTAAATATAAAGCCATCAGCCGGTATCGTTCTTACCTTAAACAATCTTTTTTTAATAAGTCGGATAAATATGTGATCTATTACTAACTTTACTGTGCTAAGTTTGACGATATAAATATCCCATGTTAACGTCCTAGTAAACGTAGGGATTGTAATAGTACCTGGCTTACTACACAAAACCCATTTGTAGATGAAAAGTATTTTTTGTCTACAAATGGGTTTTTGCGTTTTTAAGCCTTAATAAAAGAAAATTTTTGAGCATGCCAGATGAACATGAAAATTAAAAAAATATTAAATAACAGTGTTGTGATCTCTCTGGATGAAGCAGAAAAAGAAATTATCGTCATGGGAAAAGGGATTGCCTACGCCAAAAAAGTAGGTGATGAGATAACATCTGAACAAATAACCAAAAAATTTATCTTAAGTCCTAAAAATTGTCCGCAGAGAGTGCTCGATCTTTTATCGAATATTACGTTAGATTACGTAGAAATTGCGGACAATATTATTCAGTATGCAAAAGAAAAAATGACCTTAGATACACAAGATAGTATCTATATTGCATTGATTGACCATATTCAAGCCAGCATTGAACGGTATAAAGAAGGGACTTTTATAAGAAATAAAATATTGTGGGAGATAAAAAATTTTTATAGTGAAGAGTTTGATATTGGTCTTTATGGCTTAAAATTAATTAATGATAGATTTAACATTTCAATGCCAGAAGATGAAGCAGGATTTATTGCATTACATATCGCCAGTATTAGAACAAACGATAATATTCAGCAAACCTACAAAGTGACCCACTTTATCCAAAGCATTACTAATATAGTCAAATATTATTTAAATATAGAGTACGACATAGGATCGTTAAATTATCGTCGTTTTGTGACACACCTTCGCTATTTCTCCATCCGATTATTTTCACAACCTGAAAATGATCACGAACCTTTAGAAAATGAGTTACTCGATATAATAAAAGACAAGTACCATCAACCTTATATGTGCTGTTTGAAAATAAGTAAATTTATTAAAGATAAATATAATTGCACCTTAGATGACAATGAAATTTTATATCTAATAATCCATATTGCAAAAATTGCAGAGGATAATAAAAAGATGAATAAATAAAAAATATGCCGTAATAATAAATCATTTAAATTTAGTTGGTTAGGCGATAACCAACTCTATCCATATATCTTTAATTTATTTTTACAGAATAAATAAAAGGCAATGCTATGAATTATAAAGAATTTGCAAAACAAATTCTCGCTATTGTTGGTGGCGAGGATAATATAAAGTCATTAGTACACTGCTCGACTCGATTACGTTTTACATTACATAATGAAGATAAAATTGATCCTTCAAAAGCCAAAGCAAATAGTAAAATATTATCTGATGTGATGAAGGGAGGACAATATCAACTGGTTATCGGTAATGATGTTGATAAAGTATTTAATGAACTAACAAAAATGATAAAAACAAATAATACTCCTCATGATAATAATAAAGACCAGAAGAAACAGTCTATCGTAAATAAAATATTATCAGCAATTACTGGCTCTATCGCTCCGGTTATCCCTCTGTTAGCGGGTGCCGGTATGGGGAAAGTGTTACTTATTGTATTAACGATGCTAGGTTGGTTGGATAAAAGTGACCAAACCTATTATATCCTTAACTTTATCTTTAATACGGCCTTCTATTTTATGCCGGTATTTATTGGTTTCTCGGCGGCGAAAATATTTAATTGTAACCAATATTTAGCTGCGATGGTCTGTTTAGCGATGGTCAGCCCTGAATGGACAAGCTTAGTTAAAGCCGGTGAGCCTGTCGAATTTATGCATATTCCTGTCGCTTTGGTTAAATATTCATCTCAACTGATCCCTGCTTTAATTACTGTTTGGATGATGTCTTATATAGAACGCTTTATTGTTCGTATTGTGCCAGAAATGGTTAAAGTATTTATGGTGCCTTTATTGGTGATTTTAGTTTCGACACCTATTGCGTTGATTGCGGTCGGTCCTGTCACTTCATGGTTCGCTCAATTAATTGCTGATGGGGTGATCTTAATCCAAGAGCACACCGGTTTTATTGCTATTCCATTATTAGTGGCTATTTATCCATGGTTAGTATCTATTGGTATGCATAAAGCACTTAGTCCTGTCAGTATTATGTTAGTGGAACAAAAAGGCTTTGATCCCATTATTCGTGTGATGGCGCTATGTTCTAATATGTCTCAGGCTGCTGCTTCTTTAGCTGTTTCTGTACGTACTAAAAACAAAACCTTAAAACAATTAGCTTTTTCTGCCAGTATTACCGCCTTTTTTGGTGGTATAACTGAACCCGCTATGTATGGGGTTAACCTCAAACTGAAAAAACCAATGTACGCTTGTATGATTGGTGGTGCTATTGCAGGATTATTTGCTGGTATTGTTAAGTTAAAAGCGTTCGTCTATGTCACTCCGGGGTTATTAAGTTTACCAATGTGGATATCTGATACAGATAACCAAGTGGTAAATGCAATAATCACCTTATTGATTGCCAGTGTAGCCACTTTTATTGCAACGCTTATTATTGGTTTTGATGATCCTACTGATGACCCAATCCGTGACGAAGAAGAAAATAATAAACAAGCTGCATCAACCAACAAAAAACCACAAATAGCGAATAGTAAATTACCTGTTGGGTTAATTTCACCTCTACAAGGTAAAACGGTTGCACTTTCAGAGGTTAATGATGAAACATTTGCTTCTGGCATTATGGGACCTGGCATGGCAATTATCCCCACAACAGGAAAAGTGATTGCACCTGCAGATGGCGTTGTTGATATTACCTTTTCTTCTGGTCATGCGATTGGCTTAACACTGGTTAACAATATTGAAATGCTGATCCATGTGGGGATTGATACCGTTAACTTAGCGGGACAGCACTTCACATGCTGTGTCGTTAAAGGTCAGAAGGTGACAAAAGGTGATACGCTAATTGAATTTGATTTAGATGCGATAATAGCCGCAGGCTATGATCCAACAACGATGATCATCATTACTAATGATGATAATAAGCTAGACGTTGTTCAGACCGATAAAAAACATGTCGACCAAAATACAGTTTTACTAACCGTGGGTTAAAACAATATGAATAACAAGCTTATGGTAACTAACGATTATTGCGCGACTATTTTTAATGGAAGAATTAACAGAGGTACTTCTTCATGATCTATGCTGATTTACATGTTCACACAAACCATAGTGATGGTGTTTGTGAAATAAAAGATGTCCTTGAAAATGCATTTAGAAACGGCATTAAGACTATTGCGATCACCGATCACGATACTACCAATCATTATGACGAAATTTACCGAGAAGGGGAGCGTCTTGGATTAAATATCGTCAAAGGTGTTGAAATGAGTTGTTATGACTTTGACGTTTATAAAAAAGTCCATGTAGTGGGACTTTGGCTTAACGAAAAAACGCCCAACGTTGACAAGCTGTGTGATAACACTCTCAACTGTCGTGATCAGTTTCACCGAGAATTAATATTATCTCTCAATCAACAAGGCTACGATATTTGTTATGAAGATGCGAAAAAGTTCTCAAAATATAATATCGTTTTTAAAATGAATATATTCCAAGCATTGAGAGAAAAATATCCAGAGGAAATGACCAAAGAGCGTTATAAACAACTTTTTGGCTCTAAAACAAAAATAGAAACAGACTTAAAAATGGGATATATCCCTGTTGATGAAGGAATTGCTGCTATCTTACAAGATGGTGGTATTCCTATACTTGCTCACCCATGTGTCTATGACAACTATGATGAAATAGAAAAATATGTCCAGTTTGGATTGAAAGGATTAGAAATAAGTCATTCTAGAATGAAACCTATCGACTATGAACTGACCCAAAACTATGCTAATAAATTTGGTTTGCTAAAAAGTGGCGGTAGTGACTTCCATGATCCTGCGTTACTTAAATTTGGCGATTTTGGCCTAAATCAAACACAATTTGAGACCTTAAAAAAGGACGCAAATAAATAAGTAATGATCTGACTTGATATAATGAAACGATTAAACGCCCAGATGGTTTATTGGGCGTTATCTTTAAGCCCCCATATTGTCTTTTCTCACATTATCCAACCCATTTTACATCTTCTTTTTCTGCTTGGTCGTCTGATTTTTAATCGACATTGTCAGTAAACCCTGTTACTAATCTTATTTTTGAGATAGACACCAGCTATTTTTATATCTGAATTAGTATGATTTTAAAAAAATTGATTTGCGAATTTGAGCAAAACCGATTTTTCTCATCATAATTTTTACCCACTTTGATGGGGATATCTAATCAATATAGCCGTGTTATTTTAAGCAAAATGAACGTTGTAATTATTAAAAAAACATCAATTACTTAATTTTATCTTATTGAGATGCTCTTTTTTTGATTGTAAATATATCGCAAAAATTAAAGTAAACTAAATTAATTTAACTTAAGTGAAAATAATTAACACGCAGTGCGTGTAAAATTGCATTTATTAACGAATTTAGACTAAGTAATTTTACTATTGAATTTATTCATTTTTTTCTACATGCATGAAACAAAAAATAGATAAATATTTAACAAACAATAGTTGTAAACTATCGTATTTTGATTATCTATCGTTTTAAACATGTTTACATAAATTGATAAGCAAACTATTGTCTCTGCAAATCAGATGTAAATCGTATTTTAAATTTTTCTATTTAAATTTATTAATGAGAATAAAGTAAGTGGTAATTTACATATACGAAGGTGGCTTTTCATGAATATCGATAAGAATAGAGGATCTGATTCTTTATTATTAAGGAAGAATATTGGAAATTTTATTAGAGAATCTCGTATACGTAAATCTCTAACAGGAGCCCAATTAGGCGAATTACTTGATGTGAGTCAGCAACAAATATCAAGATATGAAAATGGAATAACAAGTATCAATATTGAAACATTAGATATGATATTAAAATTATTGGATGCTGACTGGTCTGAGTTTTATCGAAAAGTTCTTGTCGTAGATATTATAAAACATAAATTAAAAAATAGTGATTCGTTTCCATTCTATTTGCGTGTTTAGATGATTTATATCATCTGTATAAATACAGTTTAAATTTTATATAAAAATTTAAATAGTCATAAGTTTTTAAAAGTAATGGAAGTAACAATATCATCTCTGGATGGGATGAGGATAATGTGTGTAACTATATATCATAGTTAATTTTTTAACGCTTTAATTCCTACGTTAAATATAAAGGTAAAAATATGAAATTGAATAAATTAGCGATGTTCGCTATTGCATCAATGGCTTTTTCTGCGACTGTTGCTCAAGCGGCTTCAGGTGATGGTACTATTACTTTCACTGGTAAAGTTATTGATGCACCTTGTGGTATTGCTACCGAAAGTGCTAACCAAGCTATCGATTTTGGTCAAATCAGCAAAAGCCTATTAGAGAAAGATGGTATTTCTCAAGTTAAACAAATCCCAATTAAATTGGTTAATTGTGATTTAACTAAAGCCGGTTCTGATACTGGTGCTGCAGGTTCTTATAAAGGCGTAAAAGTAACCTTTAATGGAAATACTATTACTGGTGCAACAGAAGAGTTAGCAACAACTGGTAATACAGGGACTGCTATTGTTATTTCAGGAACAACAACTGGTTCAATGGTTAAATTCAATGAAGCAGGTGAATTACAAGCACTGGGTAATAATGATAATACGCTGATGTATACAGCTTGGGCTAAGAAAGCAACAAACGGAACAATTGCTGAAGGTGAGTTTAACGCTACAACAAACTTCACATTAGCCTATGAATAAAAAATATTAAATTTAACGAGAGCAGTTAATCTGCTCTCGATTATTTAAGGCCAAAATCTATGTTTAAAAAAATCATAATATTATTATTTTTCACTAAAATCTTTTCAACATATGCAAGCGGAGCTGTATTGGATAAATATATCCCATCAGATAAAGTTTGGTGGCAAGGAACAGCAAAGTTTTTAGGAAAAGTAATTTCGCCTGCTTGCACATTAGATATGGATAGTAAATATCAATTGGTTGATCTAGGTACTATACCTGTTAATAAAATGAACAATAATGATGATTTATTAGCGAGTAAAAAAATAAAAATAAAATTATCTGATTGCCAATTTATTAATAAGACTAAAAATATCGATAAAGTGAAAGGCGTTACGTTAACATTTTATTCAGATGTTAGTGGATCTAAAGCTGATTTATTTTCATTTAATAACAGTGATGAAGTCTATTTTAAAATAATAGATGAATATGGATATAGCGCTAATTCTGGAGAGTCATTACCATTAATATATGTTGATGGGGATAATACATATCTATATTACAAAATAGACGTTGTAAAAAAGTTGGATGTAATTACTCCTGGTGATTATTATGCAAGCGTTTTATTCAAAATAAATTATGAATGATTAGCTGCTTTCAACTTCTCATTAAAACTTTAAGACTTAAATAATTAAGGTTATTAGCCAATATGAACAGAGAGAATATGAGTGGAAGATCTACAAGCATTTTGGCAACTATATTATTTATAATTTATTCTCAAAATGTATATTCTGTAGAGTTTAACTTAGATGTTGTTGACTCTAAATCTAAAGATAATATTAACTTTGCTAGGTTTAGTGAAGCCGGTTATATTTTACCGGGTAAATATCAGCTTAACTTAGTACTTAATGGACAAGGGATCGGTTCATCAACATATACTGTTAACGTATTAGAAAGAGAAAATAAATCTCAAGATGAAAATAAAAAACTGTTATCTCAAGCCTGTTTAACAGGTGATATTATTTCATCTTTAGGATTAAAGGAAAAAATAGAAAATAATCTACCAACATGGAATGATGGAAAATGTATTGACTTATTAAGCCTAGATGGTGTTGAAGTTACAACAAAATTAAATGAAGGTATATTATCAATTAAAATACCTCAAATATGGCTTGAGTATACAAGTGCTACTTGGTTACCACCATCTCGCTGGGATGATGGGATCTCAGGTTTGATCCTTGATTATAATATTAACACCAATGTTAATATCCCTCATGAAGGAAGCAATACGCAAAGTATTTATTACAATGGTACTGTTGGTTATAACTTCGGTAGCTGGCGTATTCGTTCTGATTATCAAGGGAATTATAATCGAACCTCTGGTGATGCGGAAAACAATAAAGATTTATTAAATTTTACTCGAGTTTATGGATATCGCGCGATCCGCAGTTTAAAGTCTAACCTAACCATCGGTGAAAACTTTATAAACTCCAATATATTTAATTCCTGGCGTTATACGGGGATTAGTTTAGAAAGTGATGATCGGATGCTCTCTCCTCAACTAAGGGGATATGCACCACAAGTTACAGGGATCGCTGAAACTAACGCAAGGGTAGTTGTTAAGCATCAAGGACGTATTCTTTACGATTCAACAGTACCCGCAGGTCCATTTGCCATTCAAGATTTAGACAGTTCGGTGCGTGGTAAATTGGATGTTGAGATTATTGAGCAAAATGGAAAGACGAATAAATTTCAAATTGATACAGCCTATGTTCCTTATTTAACAAGACCGGGACAAGTTCGTTATAAGGTTGTTGCAGGACGCTCTAGAGATAAATTACATAATACAGAAGGACCTATATTTGGTACGACTGAAGCTGCTTTTGGTTTAAGTAATGCTTGGACTATGTATGGTGGTACCATTTTCGCCGGTGATTATAATAGTGTAGCACTTGGGGTTGGGCGCGATATGTTCGCTTTCGGTGCGGTATCTGCCGATATTACACAATCTTATGCTCGATTACCTGATCGTGGCACTATGCAAGGTAAGTCATGGCGAGTCAGTTACTCTAAACGTTTTGATAATTTGGATGCGGATGTAACCTTCGCTGGATACCGATTTAATGAACGTAATTATATGACGATGCAAAATTATTTAGATGCACGTTATCGTGATGATTTTACTGGAAAAGAGAAAGAACTCTATACAGTAACCTTTAATAAAGGTCTTTCTGAATATAACACATCAATTGGGGTGCAATATAATCATCAGACATATTGGGATCAAAGTAATTCCGATTATTATTCTATTAACTTAAATAAATATATGGATGTTTTTGCAGTTAAAAATATTTCATTAAATTTATCTGCATCGAGATCTAAATACTATGGCAAAGATAATGATGTCTTCTTTGCAAGAGTCAGTATTCCATTAGAGAATAATAGAGGATTTATAAATTATGATGGCTCAAGAAATTCGGGGAACTATACGCATAATATAGGGTACTTTAATACCACTGAAGATAACTTAGCTAATTATAATTTAAATGTTTCAACGACATATGGCGATGATATGGATAGTAGTTCAAGCTTCTCTGGCTATTATGGACGCTATACTTCAATCGCTAATATTAATGCGAATGCCACTATCTCAAATAAAAATACCTCATCATTTGGTTTTTCTGCTAATGGGGGCTTAACGATTACCGCTAAAGGAGCAGCACTTCACCCAGATGGATTTAATGGTGGTACTCGCTTATTAGTTGATACTGAAGGTGTTGCAGGAGTACCAGTTGATGGTGGCCGTGTAACAACCAATAATTGGGGTTATGGTGTTGTTACCGATATTAATAGTTATTATCGCAATGAAACAACGATCGATTTAACTAAATTACCTAATAATATAGAAGCGACACAGGCGATTGTAGAATCTTCATTAACTGAAGGTGCTATTGGTTATAGAAAATTTGAAGTGTTAAAAGGTGAGAAGGCCTTTGCAATAATTAGGTTAGCTGATAACTCTTATCCACCATTTGGTTCAATAATTAGTAATGCTAAAGGACGAGAGCTAGGAATAATTAGTGATGATGGTTTTGCTTGGCTAACAGGTATTAACCCAAATGAAGAAATTAGAGTATCTTGGGGAGCTGAACAACAATGTGTCGCTAAACTTCCAAATAAAATAGAACCGAGTAATAAGATATTATTATTGTGTGAAAAATAAATATCGGTAATTAATAAACGACAAAGGTCTTGAAATGAAAAAAATATCATTTTTATTATTAGGATTAATGGTTACATCAAACTCCTATGCAGCAATTTCTTTAGATAGAACAAGAGCTATATACGAAGGTGGGTCAAATGCATTAGTTATTAATATTACTAATGATAATAAACAATTACCTTATTTAGCCCAAACATGGATTGAAAATGATAAGAATGAAAAAATTGAGCTAGGGCCATTAATTGCCACACCATTAGTTCAGCGATTAGAGCCTGGTGATAAAGCGTTAATTAAAGTATCTGCGACACCAGATATTGAAAAGTTACCTAACGATAGAGAAACATTATTTTATTTTAATGTTAGAGAAGTTCCACCTAAAGCTGAAGACAATAATGTATTACAAATTGCCTTACATACAAAAATAAAATTGTTTTATAGACCGAAACAAATATTGAGAGAGCCAAATGCTATTTGGCAAGATCAATTAGTTTTAAATAAGCTATCTGACGGTTATGAAATAGAGAATCCAACACCTTATTACGTCACTGTATTCGGTATTGGTGGTTCAAAGAAAGAAGCGGTTGATTCTGAGTTTAATGCAGTCATGATTGCCCCTAAATCGTCACAAAGGGTTAATAGTAAAGTGTACTCAACGCCATACTTATCTTATATAAATGATTATGGTGGAAGACCGACAATTAAATTTCAATGTCAAGCTAATCGTTGTGTAGCAGAGAAAAAATAAAAACTGATTTTGGAGATAGAAAGGTGAAGAATAGAAAATTTATTTTTATGTTGATGCTTTACATTAATGGCCTTTTTATTTCTCAAATTGGCTTTGCAGAACCTGTTGCTCGAGATAAATCATTCTTTAATATTAATAGAGCAAAAATTGATTTTTATAATCAAAATGAAAAAAATCAACATGGTTTTATATATATAAAAGGCTCATTTTTAAATGCTCCTTGTGAGCTTATTTCGAATGAAATTAGTTTAAAAGAGCTATACATAAAAGATATTGATGTCGTTATTGGTGGTTGTAATATTTATAGTGATTTTAAAAACAGCTCAAATAGTAAACCTGCGTTTACTAGTGTGTTAAGTTTCACAAATAAAATCAACGATAACGTAGAAAATATTGATATAAGAATGAATAGATTAAAGCATTATAAAGATAATGTTATTTTGAATTACCTCTTTTCAGATGAAATAAAGAGAAATATTCTTGACCGGAAGTTAAATATATTAACTCTTAAATTGCAGTATAATTAATTTAAGGTAGATCATATGGTTATTTATTTTTATAGAGAATGGGTAAAAATATTATTTTTTATGCTTATTTTTTTACCTGTTGCAAATGCGGCTACAACAATGAATTTTGATGGTACTTTGATTGATACGCCATGTAGAATTGATCAGCCAAGTTTAAATCAAAATGTGGTTTTTTTAAATAGCACACCAAGGGATTATTGGAAATATCCTGCGGTTAGACCTGCAGAAAAATTTACCATTAAACTGATCCAGTGTGATGCAAAATCGTTATGGAAATCAGTGAAAATTAAATTTAATGGGCAGCCAGAGCCAGAGATGGGGGCTGAACAACAAAAGTACCTTACACTTTCATCTGGCGTTAATAAAAGTAAGTTAGCCATTGGATTAATTGATATAGATGGAAACCAACGTATTACTTTAGGTGAAAACCATAACGGTGGAAATGGAACTCAACTTAACGATGGCACGATGTTGCTGACCTTTAATGCATTTGTTGAAGCGACACCAAAAGCAATACAGGAAAAAAGTGTTGTACCTGGAGTTTATAATGCCACGGTAGAATTTGAGGTTTCTTATGAATAAAAGTAAATATTTTATACTGCCTATTTTTTTATATTTACTATCAGGAACTGCACGGGCAGTTGATATAAATATAGCTATTACAGGCGCTATTTATGTTCCACCTTGTGTTGTTAATAATAATATCCCTATACAGTTTTCTTTTAATCAAATAATGACTTATAAAGTCGATGGTCAAACAAGCGCTATCACAAAAAATATTCCTATTACATGTACTTATTTTAAGGGCTCACCTTACGTCAAAGTATCTGGCATTCAGTTAGCTGGAGCGCCTGATAATGTGCTTAAAGTTTCCGCAGATAGCGTGAATTCAAATCGATTTGGCCTTGCCTTATATCAAGGAGAGAGTGTTGATGAGAATAATCCTTTGCGTTTGAATGGTTCAGCCCCTCGAGGTTATGCCATTACAAAAGGTTTTTCTAATACAGGGCAAGACAGGAGCCAATTTACTATTACTGCTGTTCCTTTTAAAACAGGTACTGCTGATTTATCTCCTGGAAATTTTACGGCCTCCGCATCATTAAGCATTGTTTATAACTAAACCTAAAACAGAGTCAATGATGAGTATCAGAGACTGAGGTTTATGTAATCCTAAAAAGTAGGACGGTTTAAATGAATAAGACATTAATAGGAATAGCTTTATTTTCTTTAGCCACACCATATGCGGTAGGCTGGCAACAAAATTTTTTGCATGTACCGTCAAATGGTAGTACTGCATCAGCAACAGCCCCTGCGCTTAATGTGACAGATGCTAACGCCAGTGGTGTAATTAAGGTGACCATACCTCAGGTTAAAGGGTGGCGGGTTATCGCTTCTTACTGTAGTGGTTCAGGCTCAATGGCAGAAGAAGGAAATTACCGCTATTGGATTAGATTGCCACAAACAAATACTTGGCAAAAACATTCATCAGGATTGAGCTATTATTTGTCCAATCTCTCTTGGACACTAGCAGGTACCAATAATAACAATAATCAGGTTTATGTAGGGCCAAATTATTATGCTAAGCAGTCACCGAGTGGTTGCCATAGTGTTGGAACCGTTTGGGGATTAGGTTCTGCAGTGCTTCCGTTAGATCGTTCTATGTCATTAACTGTGGCGGTGTCCAGAGCGACGGCTTATCCGGGATCATATAATTTAAATATTCCTTTTGCATGGGCTTATGAAGAAAATAAAGGGTCTGGTGGTAACAGTACGGGTTATCTTCAATTTGGTAATGCAATGAAGCCTTATATGAATAGTTATATTAATATTCCTGTGAGTATCACAAGTAAATGTAATATTAAAAACCAAGTTATTAACTTATCTCATGGAAATATGACCCCAGAAGAATCTATTAACAATGTTACCCCGCCTTATAACTATCAACTAACGTGTGATTATGATGCATCAGTATCCGTTTCATTAATAGGAAGTGCACCTGTTTCTGGAAAAACGGAAAACTATACAAAATGTGGTAATGGTGGCTCTTGTGAGTTGAAATATAACGATACCGAATATAAAGGTAAATTTAAACTTAACGCAGGTGCTGCGAAAACATTTTCTATCACATCAACCTTTCATCCTAATGATATAAGAAACCCTGTTGAAGGTAGTTTTCAAGGAAGTGCTATTTTGCGGGTATTGGTTGACTGATCAGGCGCTTAATATTGTAAGTTAATGCCGTCATCATATTGAATAGCAATAGCTCTTTCTTGTTCTTATCGAATATAGAGCAGTGTATGAGCTATTGCTATTAACTTTTTGTTTGTACTGATAATCAACTTTTATTCTATATCATCTAAAAACGCCGGAGATGGGACAAAAAATAATGTGCCCGTGACGGGAGTACTGAATTTTAGTAGTTTATCGGTATGTCCTTCAGGTGTTCCTGCAAACATATTTTCTAACATACGGTTTGTTGTTGAGAAATAGCGAGCATAACCAATAAAATAGGTACCATATTCATTTTTGGAGGGATTTGAAAACGGCATATTTGCTCGTACGATTTTTAAATCATCACCGTTTTCATCTTGAATATTGGTGACGACATTGTGTGAGCCTGGATCTTTTTCTTCATCAGTTAGTTCAACATCATTGAATTTATGCCTACCGATCACTTTTTCTTGCTCGATGAGAGATTGGTTTTCCCAAGCCGCCATATCATGAATGTATTTTTGTACAAATGCATAACTTCCACCGGTAAACAGTGGATCTTCATCACCAATAACCGCATAAGCGACACGCTCATCTTCAAACTCAGGATTTTCTGTTCCATCCACAAAGCCAATAATTGAGCGACCATCAAAATAGCGGAAACCATGTACTTCATCTTCTGAGGTGGCAATAGAGTTTAATTTTTGGCTAATAATTGCAGCTAATTCATAACAAGCGGATACCTTTAGTGCCCGTATGTGAAAAAACAGATCGCCAGGTGTCGATACTGCGGTATACACATCGCCGTTGATTTGCTTAAAGGTATTTAATTCTCGCGGTTTAGCTTGATTAGGGAATAGTTTAGACCATGCATCAGCACCAAATCCCATCACACAACTTACGTCTAATTCAGGGAAACGGGTTCTCATACTACGAAGAAGACCTGATAGATTATTACAAAAGTCGATAAGAGTAGGGCGGGTTTCCGATGAGTTAATAAGATTAAAGACTAGAAAATAAGCGTTCTCACAGGGGGTTTTTGTTACATCTTGATATTTCATAGTGCTTCCTAATAGATACGTGGCAGAAAATTTTGCTTAATGCGATATAAGTAAAAACTAAATTTAGTTTTACACCAAAGTATTTCCTTTTACAAAGCATGGTTTTTGATTTTTATCATTAAAGATGAATAGTAAATATTTTTTTGGTTGGAAAACAATCGAACTGTGATTTTTGTGATAAATAATGCTTTTTATATAAATTTGAAAAAATTCTTAGCTTTTCTTTAGAGTAAATCACTAACTTATACAGGTATTTAGAATATAGTATTGATGTTTTTTAGCCATAGTGTTGCTTAAATAAGCATTTAGAGCTTATATACAGCTAGAATTTATTTTATTTTAATCAGAAAACTCATTTTTATTGAACATTAATATACGATTAACACTATATGAGTTATAAAAAAAAACAAAAAAATATTTTATTTAAAAAAGAAAAATTTTATTTTTATTTTTGTTTTTATTTTTGTTTCAAATTATTAAAAATAAGATTTATTAAAAGTAAAAAATATTGTTTAACTTATACTGTGTTTTATTAGTTAATAACACTATTTAATATTAAAATGTTATCAACATTATACTGTAATAACCGAAACTTGTTTATTTCAAATAATAAATAGATAATACTCGCGTATTGAGTTAATTAATCTTATTTCTATTATCTCAATGTGTTTAAAATAATTATTTGGAGAAATAAATGAGAAAAAGCTTTATTGCAATGTTGATTGCTACAACGTCTATTTTTGTCGCGAATAATGCATTAGCTGCAGATGGAACAATCGATTTTACAGGAGAAATTATCGATAACGCATGTGAATTAGCAGCTGGATCTGATGCTCTAAAAGTTAATTTAGGTAAGGTATCTAAAACAGCATTACCTAGTGCCGGAGTTACTGCTGCGGCAACTAAATTTACGATTAAATTAATTAATTGCCCTGCAACAGTAAGTACTGCATCTGTTAAATTTGATGCAGAGTCTTATTCTGGAGACGATACTGTTATTGCGCTAAAACAAGAGTCGGGAGTGGCAACAGGTGTCGGTATTCAAATTACGGATGATGCAAATACTGTTGTCCCTTTATTTACCGCATCTAAAACTTATCCATTAAAAGAAGGTGTTGAAAATAATTTAGACTTTAGAGCTCGTTATATTGCTAAAACAGATTCTGTCACTGCGGGTTTAGCAAATGCGAATGCAACATTTACTATTAATTATAATTAAAAATAACTAGGTAAGTCATAAGGTTTAAAGGGATTTAAACCTTATTATACAATCATTTTATGGTGATAATATGAAGTCTATTATTCTATTTTTTATTTCTTTATTTATTATTAATACATCTTATGCAGGTGTTATTATTAGTGGCACAAGGGTAATTTATAATGAAGGCAATAAGAATGTCAGCATTAACGTGAAAAACCCAGATAAAATGCCTTATTTGATCCAGTCATGGATAGATGATTTTGAGGAAAAAAAACAGTCAAAATTTACGATCACGCCACCTTTATTTAGATTGAATCCAGATAAAGAGAATACATTGAGGATCTTTTTAACAGAAGAAGGGCTACCAAGTGATCAAGAATCTCTTTTTTGGTTAAATATAAAAACGATCCCTGCTACAGAAAAAACAGAAAATTCATTACAAATTGCATTTAAAACGCAAATGAAATTGATCTATAGACCTAAAAGTCTAAAAGACGTTAATTTTGAAGAAGAACAAAAGAAATTATCTTGGTCAAAGGAAAGAGGGAAAGTCATAGTTTATAATCCCACACCTTATTTTATGAATTTTCAAACAATAAAATTTAATGGAAAATTGGTTGATGATGTTTCTTATGCTAAACCTTTTTCAACTAAATCATTTGATATAAATGATAATAATGAACATGGTCTTATAAGCTGGGAGCTTATTAATGATTATGGGGCTAATGTGGATTTATCCGAAGTTAGAATATAATAATTAGGTTTCTAATATGAAAATAAGTAAGGTATGTATTAGCCTCATTTTATACTTAGGCTATGCAGCTTTATTATATGCAGAAAATAATAATTTAGATGATATCTATTTTGATCCAGATTTTTTAGAGCTGCCAAATAAAGATATTATTGATTTATCTTCTTTTGAGAATAACCAACAGCTAGCAGGTGACTATTATGTTGATATTTATGTTAACACTAATTTAATTTTAACTAAAAATATTAGATTTGATAAAGATAAAAATAATCAGCTTAAACCTTGTTTATCAGTAAATGATCTAAATGACTTTGGGGTTAAAACAACAGATTATCCTGGGCTTTATTCTGAATATACTAGCTGTGTCAATTTGTCTGCGATACCAGAAGCTAAAAGTGAATTAGATTTTGATTCACAAAGGTTATATTTAAGTATTCCGCAAATTGCATTATCTAAAAACCCAAGAGGATATATAGAGTTAGATAATATTGATAATGGTATAAATGCCTTATTACTAAACTATAGTTATAGTGGTTCTAAAAACTATGATCGTAAGAATGGCAGTTCAAATACAACTTCAAATTATATAAATTTAAGACCAGGTTTAAATTTAGGACCATGGCGTTTAAGAAACTACACAACATGGTCGAGTACAAGTAATCAATCAGGGAAGTGGAACACCCTTTATACCTATTTATCTAGGAATATAAATAAAATAAAAAGTCAGTTAATACTAGGGGATGGGATATCTTCATCTGATGTTTTTGATAGTGTTCCGTTTCGAGGCATGCAATTATCAACAGATGATGAGATGTATCCAGAAAGTTTAAGAGGCTATGCGCCTATCATTAGAGGGATTGCAAAAAGTAACTCGCAAATAACTATCAAACAAAATGGATATACTATTTATCAAACTGAAGTGGCAGCTGGCCCTTTTGAAATTAATGATTTATATCCATCAGGTAGTAGTGGGGATTTATACGTTACGATTAAGGGTGCTAATGGTAGTGAGCAACATCAAATCGTACCTTTCGCCTCTTTACCTGTATTACAGCGTGAAGGTCATTTCACTTATAGCGTAACGGGCGGTGAATATCGTGCTTATGATAATAATGTAGATAAAACGAAGTTTGGTCAGTTTACATTAGTTTATGGTTTACCTTATGGCACTACTGCTTATGGGGGAAGTCAGTTGAGTCAAAATTATCAATCTTACTCCCTAGGTGTTGGGAAGAATTTAGGCTCATTTGGTGCTGTTTCTGTTGATGTTACACAGGCTAAGTCAACTTTTAATGATGGAAGGAAGCAACAAGGTCAGTCTTATCGGTTTAGATATAATAAGAATTTGAACAATATAGGAACCAATATTGCTTTAGCAGGTTATCGCTATTCAACGAGTGGCTTTTATAGTTTATCTGAAGTGTTTGATAGTTTTCGTCGTACTCATTATAGCCCTGAAATTGAGCAACGCCGTCATCGTGCGGAGATAACACTTAATCAAAATTTAGGTGATAAATATGGCTCTTTAGCTATCGGATATATACAAGAGGATTATTGGAACAGCAAAAGCAAAAAACAATCAGCAACACTTGGTTATAATAATAGCTGGCAAGGTATCAGCTATGGAATAAATTATACCTACAATAAAAATACAGTTAATCATTCTTATATTGCTGATCAGAAAAGACAAAATGATGATGAACATTTGTTGGCTTTTTCGGTGAATGTGCCCTTTAGCGTATTTGATAATACTTTTTATTATAATTTTAATGCGAATAGTAACAATAATAGTTCAAGTACAGGAAGTGTAGGTATATCGGCATCTCAGTTAAATAATCGACTAAATTGGAGTGTGCAACAAGCATTTACCAATCAAGATCAAGGATCTTCTGGAAATATCAATGCATCCTACAAAGGCCAACTAGGTGATATTACGGGGGGGTACAGTTATAGCAAAGATAATCATAATCTTTACTATGGTGTGAGCGGTAGCGTCGTTGCTCATTCTCAGGGAGTTGTTTTTGGACAGCAACTGGGAGAAACCGCGGCAATCGTAGATATTCCTAATGCGGGTGATATTACGATATTAAATCAAGCGGGAGTTAGGACTAATAACTCAGGGTATGCATTAGTTCCTTATGTCACACCATATCGTAAAAATACTGTCGAGATCGATACATTAAGATTGCCAGAGAATGCTGAAATGGAACTTACCAGTCAGACGGTTTTACCGAGTCGAGGGGCTTTAGTAAAAGCGAATTTTTCAGCAAATGTAGGCTATCGTGTATTAATGACGATAAATTTGGAAAACAAAAAGCCAGTACCATTTGGCGCTCAAGCTATTTTTAAAGACAATAGTCAGTTAAATAGTATTGTAGGTAATGATGGAGAAGTTTATTTATCAGGGCTAAAACAGAAAGGAAACTTTACTATTAAATACAACAATGAAAGCTGTCAGGTAAATTATGATCTATCTGATATTCCAGATTATTTAGGGCTCTATAAAACTACTGTAACTTGCTATTAATTAATTTAAATATCAAACATGGTTATTTTTATAGCTATTGATGTTTGCTACCTGTAGGAAAGTAAAATGATAAAAGTAATGAGGCTCTTCCTTCTTATAACTACTATTGGAATAAGTTTTTTTTCATCTGCAGGAAGTACTGTGACACTTCAATTTTCTGGAAATATAAAAGCCGCGACTTGTAATGTTTCTGGTAGTAAAAATATTAATATTGATTTGAAACAGATGCCAGAAAGTTTATTTAATAAAGTAAACTCTAGTTCTGTTTGGAATGATTTTAATATTAAGTTAATAGATTGTTCTCCGGGGGTAAATCAAGTAAAGCTGACTTTTTCTGGAACTCCTGATAATGCAGATGTGAATAATTTATATAAAAATGAGGGGACGGCAAAAAATATTGCCGTTCAATTACAAAATAAAAACAGTAATGGCGAAATTCCATTAGGTAATGGAAAAAATTTATATATCGCGGTTAATGGTAAACCATCGGTTACTGTTCCACTAAGAACACGAGCATTTAGTAAATTAGGTAATGCAACACCGGGGACGGTGTCCGCCAAAATAACAGCAACGCTTATTTATCAATAAAAAGAGGGTGTTATGTGGAAATCACTAACGTTATTTTTATTATTTTCATATTCTCCTATCGCATTAAGCAACACTGTTAATATTAATGTATATGGATCAGTAGTAGCCTCACCTTGTGAGTTAGAAACGAAAAACCACTTAATTGATTTAAAAAAAATCAATATTAGAAATATTAAAAATGGTCAAGCATCAGACTGGATAGATTTTTCTATAAAATTAAAAAATTGCCCAGTTAATACAGAGAAAGTCACTATGATTTTAAGAGGCCAAAGTGTTCCTAATTATTCGGAATATTTTATTAATAGTGGGACTGCTAAAGATATAGCACTAAATTTAGCAATGCAAAATAATAAAGGTATTGTAAAAAATAATGATAAATTAATGACGGCTGTTAATAAATATAACCATAATGCGGAATTTGCTTTATCGGCAAGAATGGTTGGCTATGGAAATAATATAACGGTGGGATCATTTAAGAGCCATCTTGAATTTACTCTTATTTATAATTAAATGTGTCATAAAGGGGTTTCAAGTGAATCGCTCTTATCCAGCATCAAAGATGGTAGGAAAAAAAATCGCTTATTACCGTAGGGTTAATGGCCTCACATTAAGTGAATTGGCTAAGAAAATAGGTATAAGTCAACAGCAGCAATCAAGATATGAACGGGGAATTAATCGAGTGAGTCTAGATAGGCTTTATCAATATGCTTGCTTTTTCGGTATTAGTTTAAGTGATCTTTTTCAATTAGATGATGAAGATAAAGTAGAAATAGAAAATAAAATATCAAATATAATAGGGAATAAAAATGAATCATTTAATAAATAAAAAAATTTTTTTATTAGCTACATTATTGTTTTTCTCAGCTAACTCCTTTGCGGCTTGTATTCAAAATCCTAATTTAAAAAATATTTGGGTTAATATACCCAATAAAGTTTATACACTTCAATATGATGATATGCGCACAGGTATATTAGATAAGATTATAATTAATTATAGAGCAGGACCTATAAAAACTTTTTCAGGTAATGATGGGAAATGTGGTAACTCTATAATTTCGGCAAATTATACTAATGGATGGGTACCAAATGCTGAGAAAATAGTACAGACAAATATCCCTGGTATAGGAATTCAAGTTTATTTCAATAAATTTGGCGCGTTAAACACCACTTGGTCTAAGAAAGGCGATGGAACACACAACTCATATTTATTTGAATACCCGAATTGGACAGTTTATATAATGAAAACAGGCAGAGTAACGCAATCAGGAAGCCTTCAATGGGGCAAGATTGCTCAAGCAGTACAAAATAATACACAACCTAAAAACACAACTTGGAACTTAACTTCACTTTATTTGCCTCTTAATGCAATAAAGATAAATTCATTAAAATGTACTACAAAATCATCAAATTATAATATTAATATGGGGATTTGGTATGATACTCAATTTAAAAATATTGGTGATGTCAGTAAAAGTGTAGATATTCCTATTACATTAAACTGTGCGGCTGGCACTAACATTAAAGCGACAGTGACAAGTAGTGCTGGATATATAGATGTAAATACAGGGAAATTAAACTTATCGGGCACTAATCGAGCCACTGGTGTTGCCATTCAGTTATTAGATAAAAACAATAACCCGATAAAACTAAATACAAAAAATAGTCTACAAAATGGGGTCTCCTCCGGTGATTATATATTTGGTTGGAAAGCAAGATATATAAAAACAGGTAATAAAATAACGCCAGGTAGTGCTAACTCAACAGCAACAGTAAATATCTTATATGAGTGATAATAATATATTTTTCGATATGGTTTTGTCATTCGAGGCGATTATGAATAAAAAAATATCAAAGATAGTTGGCGCAAGAATAAAAATGTTAAGACAACAACATGGTATGACGGGTAGTGAGCTTGGTGCTTTATTAGGAGTAAGCCAGCAACATCAATCACGCTTTGAAAATGGGGAGTGCAATATTCATGTGGATGTAATTTACTTATTATCTTATATTTTTAAAGTTAAATTAAATTATTTTTTTCAGGATATAAATGATTGTTTTGATCAAGAAGGAATAGCCTATAAAGAAAGTTATTATCATTCTGAGACGATTGTCGAAAAGTGTGAACTTTGGCGCTAGTTAATATGATGCCTAACAGACTGATTAGGCATCATATTTTGGTTTTTATTATTTTACCAATACCCCAGCACCTTCCACCATAAACTACCAAGGGTTATCCAGATAATGAGGTTAACAATGCTCATAACAAAACCTGCTTTCCACCACTCACCTAAGGTCGCGTAGCCTGAGCCGAAAATAATCGGTGCAGTACCTGTACCGTAATGAGTTAAAGACATCATTAATGAAGAAGAGAAAGCTAAAATAAGTCCTAATAACATTGGTGGCGCGCCAAGAGCTAAACCTGCGGCATAGAATGCAGCAAACATGGCGGTAATATGAGCCGTGGTGCTAGCAAAGAAATAGTGAGAATAGACATAAATCAGCACGAGTAATATCATACCACTTACCCAGCTTATCCCCATACTATCAATACCGGCACCCACACTTAATGAGAGCCATTTAATTAGACCTAATTTTCCTAAAAAAGAGGCCATCATTACTAATGCGGAAAACCAAACCACGGTATCCCATGCACCTTTGTTTTTTAAAATATCATCCCAATTTAATACGCCAGTACATAATAAGATTGATAAACCAATAAAAGCCGCAGTAGTCGCATTAATACTAAAAGCATCACCAAATAATAGTGCGGGTATTCCTGCCCACATAATTAATAACAGTGCAAATACTCCCAAAGTGATTTTTTCTGGCAATGAAATAGGGCCTAATTGAGCTAAACGCTCTTTGGCAAAGTGGGGAGCATTCGGCGTATGGGTTATCTCTGGTTTATATAAAAAGTAGATCACAATCGGCATTAAAAATAATGAAACAATGGCGGGAACAAAAGCCGCTATTGCCCACATTGACCAAGTTAACTCATTTTCAGACCCTGTTTCACCGATAATTAAGCTTACAATAAGAGGATTAGGCGCGGTTGCAGTAATAAACATCGCTGAGGTGATAGGATTGATATTATAATTGACTAGCGATAAATAACGACCAATCTTACCACTAGTACCCTCTTCGGGTTTTGAATTAAAGCTATCGGCAATAGATCGCATTATTGGGTGAATAATCCCGCCACCTCGAGCTGTATTACTTGGAGTAACAGGGGCGAGGATCGTTTCTGCAATAGCTAGGGAATAAGCGATACCAATGGTTTTTTTACCAAATAACGAAATAAAATAGTAACCAATTCTAGCACCTAATCCGGTTTTATTAAGACTCATTGAAACCATAATAGAAATACCGATTAACCAGATAAGATTGTTGGAAAAGCCACTTAATGCATCATTAATCGCCCCTTTAGTTGAGTCTGGGTTAGTGACGCCTGTTGCGGCAACAAGCGCAATAGCAATAATGGATACTGCCCCTATAGGTAAGGCTTTGCCGATAATAGCCGCAATAGTACCAACAAACAGCGCTAACAAGTGCCAAGCATTGGGATCTACCCCTTGGGGAACAGGGATAACAAACCAAATGATAAGGGTAATAGCAACCGCAATTAAGGTAGGCATAGGTCGTAATGGAGTTAATTTATTCATCAGGTTATTCCATTAAAAACAGGTGTAAGAAATAATTGTAAGTGACAGATTATGTAAATAAGTATTTTTATTAATTATAATCTTATTAACATATTTTTAAATATACATTGATTAATATCATAAAAATAAAATTAAATCTTAACATCTTGGTTTGTAATTAAGTTTTTAAATAACTATTTGTTTTATAGTCATTATTGTTTAGGTGATTTATTGTTTACTCAGGCTAGTTGTTTTGTGTTAAATTAATTTAAATAGTAATAATCTTTTTAACTATCCCTGTTTTTTTATTTTTTATTGTGTTATGTAATTAAAAATAAGCATCACAGAATTAAAATAATCTCCATTTTTATTTATATTATATTGCTATAATTAATGGTTATTTTTATTTTACTAAAATATCAGCCTATAATATATTATTAGCGTGAAAATAGATCATAATATATGTATCATAATTTCCGAAGCTGAAACAATTCAGTTTTTATATAATGACAATTAAATAGGTAATAGGCGATGAAGTATGATCTAAATGACCTCTATTATTTTGTTAAAGTGGTGGAGTTTGGCGGTTTTTCACAAGCGGCCGAAACGTTAGGTATTCCTAAATCAAAACTTAGTCGTCGTATTGCTGATTTAGAAGAGAGACTAAAGGTCTCGCTGATCTATCGTTCAACTCGTCAATTTCATGTCACTAAGATAGGGCAAACTTTTTACCAACAGTGTAAAAATGTCGTTGAACAAGCGGAGATTGCTCAAGAGGTTATTTGTTCAGCACAGGGGCATCCTCACGGCACGATCAAACTCTCTTGCCCAGTTGCATTACTGCAAATTTATATTCAAGATATTTTGGTGGATTTTATGGCAAAATATCCTGATATCAATATACAAATTTTAGCGATCAATCGCCCTGTGGATGTGATCAGTGAAGGTCTTGACTTAGCTTTACGAGTTAGAGCATTACCTTTGGATGATTCTGGCTTAACGATGAAAATATTAGGTTATTCTCGCCGTGTTTTGGTTGCTAATCCGCTATTATTTGCAACCAACAGTGCGCCTGATTCTCCAGAGCAACTTGCTGATTATCCTATTTTAGCTAATAGCGAACATTCGCAGCAGTATACGCTAACGCTTACCCATAATGATGGTACTGTTTCAACGCAACATGTTACACCTAAATTAGCGACAACGGATGTGATGACCTTATATAAAGCAACATTAAAGGGACTTGGGATCACGCGTTTACCATTGAGTGTCGTAGAGAAAGAGTTAGCAGATGGCTCTTTGGTGGAAGTCTTACCACAGTGGCGTTTTCCTAAAGATGTTATTCATGCCGTGTATCCGTCACGAAAAGGTTTATTACCCGCTATTCAAGTGTTATTAGATTATTTAGCGCAGAATATGGCTCCATATAAAGAGTAAAAAATAGATACAAACGACTGCTCTAAGTGAGCAGCCGTTTGTTATAAAAGTTATAGAGCAAGGAGAGTATTAATCATATTTCGTTTGGGATACGACCAAATTTACCTTGGTTAAAGTCATCAATAGCTTGCCTAATTTCATCTTTGCTGTTCATCACAAATGGACCATAACCAACTACAGGCTCATTAATTGGCTCTCCGCTAAGATATAACACAATCGCATCTTCAATGGCTTCAAGATTAATTGAGCCACCTTGATTATCTAAAATAACCAAATCGCCCGTATTTAATTGAGTTTGGCTATCAAGATAGGCGCTACCATGGAGTATCACTAATCCCACATAGCGATCTTTTTTGCTTGGTAAGGTCGTAGATTTACCACTTTTCAATTGAATATCCCAAACGTCAACAGGTGAAAAGGTTTTTGCCGCCCCTTGAGTTTGATGATATTCCCCCGCAATCACGCGCAGTTGTCCGGCATCATTCGCTAATGGAAGCACTGGAATAGCACTCTCTTTGAGTAACTGATAGCCAGCAGGCGCTGATTTAGCATGAGATGGGAGGTTTACCCATAACTGCACCATATCAAGTATGCCTCCCGCTTGGTTAAAGGCATCAGAGTGATACTCTTGATGTAATATACCTGATGCTGCGGTCATCCATTGTACATCTCCAGGGCCAATCACTCCTCCTTCACCTGTAGAATCGTGATGTGCCACTTCCCCTTTATAGACAATAGTCACAGTCTCAAACCCACGGTGAGGGTGTTCGCCTACACCACGGTTATGGCCTTGAGAGGCAGGGAAATCAGTCGGGCCGGCTCTGTCTAATAATAAAAATGGATTTAAATATTTACCATGATCACCATAACTAAATAGTGAGCGTACATGGAAGCCATCACCGACCCAATGTTGACGAGGCGCTTTATAAACACCAATAATTTTTTTCATAATGATATTCCTATAAAATTTCTATAGGTGGTATTCTAATGAGCTATATTGATTTGAGTAGAGGGGAAAATAGGTTTCATTATTCTAAAAATAGAACAATGACAAAAGTGTTTCAGTGTTCTATTTTTAGAATAGTGTTTATCATTATTGCTACTACCGACTTTTTAATTAATTGACTATTGTTAATTATATCGAGAGCGAGGAGATAATTAACGCTATTTCCTTATATCTTCTTCATATTGTTAATAATCGTTTTTGTTAATTAGAAGGAATAAATAAATGAGTACTCCTGCAAATTTCAATGGTCAACGTCCAGTTATTAATCCAGATGATGCTGTTATGTTATTGATCGATCACCAAAGTGGTTTATTCCAAACCGTTGGCGATATGCCAATGACGGAATTACGTGCTCGTGCTGCGGTATTAGCAAAAATGGCAACATTAGCGAAGATGCCAGTTATTACAACGGCTTCTGTCCCTCAAGGTCCTAATGGCCCATTAATTCCAGAAATTCATCAAAATGCACCACATGCTAAATATGTTGCCCGTAAAGGTGAAATTAACGCATGGGATAACCCTGAGTTTGTTGAAGCTGTGAAAGCAACGGGTAAAAAGCAATTAATTATTGCTGGTACTATTACGAGTGTTTGCATGGCGTTCCCAGCAATTAGTGCTGTTGCTGAAGGTTATCAAGTTTTTGCTGTGATTGATGCATCAGGAACGTATAGCAAAATGGCAGAAGAAATTACCTTAGCACGTATTGTTCAAGCCGGTGTTGTGCCTATGGATACGGCAGCAGTGGCTTCTGAAATGCAAAAAACTTGGAACCGTGCAGATGCCGCTGAATGGGCTCAAGCTTATACCCAAATATTCCCTGCTTATCAGTTATTAATTGAAAGTTATAGTAAAGCTCAAGATGTTATAAAGAATAATGAAACTTTAGATTCACAACGTTAATTTGTTCTTGAATTTATTTAAAACTTATTAATTTTAAAATGCCTATAAATATTATTTTTATAGGCATTATTTTTGCTTTTTTTCAATAATATTATTTTTAGCAAGGGTGTAAAAGTAAAATGTAGACTTATGTTTATTTATATGAAAATTATTTAAGGCACTTTGTTTATTAATAAAGTGCTTTTTATTTGTTGATAATATCGGCTAACTGCGTTATGTTACTTGTTTGTTAAATTTATTATAAATTCCTTGATTTGTCATACCATTTGGTATGGCTAACTATATGATTAATTTATTTTATATAAATTAATTTACTCAATCTGTTGTTTTTTTATTTTTACTCATTCCACTCATTATAATTTATTTAATAAATAGCGACTGATTAAATAAAAATTTTTTACAATAAATAACTGTGACTTTAATCACTCTACTTTTTGATATTTATTCAGTATGTTTGTATACAGAGTTTCAAACATGTCTATCTCGAATTTTATTTATATTACTTAAGCTATTAAGTAAATAGGCTTCTTATTATCAAAAAAACGAAATGCAACTAGATATGTGCAGTTACATATATTAAATGCGTTAAGGATATTATAATGATCCATGCTTTTATTAAAAAAGGGAGCTTTCAGGATTCCGTCAGCCTGATGATAATTTCCCGAAAATTAAGTGAAGCCCCTGAGGTGGAAGAAATTTCCGTCATGATGGGAACACCAGCGAATAAATCTCTCCTTGATGTCACCGGTTTTTGGCATGACATTTTTAACGAAGCGACACCTAATGATATCTGTGTTTCGATTAAAGCTGAATCAGACGATCCCGCTATTATCGAGACTATCTCCAGTGCGTTAGAAGAAGCCTTAGCTGATATTGCTAACGGTCAAAAAAGTGGTAATAAATTAACCACTGTACGTAGCTGGCGTACGGCTAAACAAAAAAGTCCTAACGCTAATATGTTGCTTATTTCTATTGCCGGTGAGTATGCTGCAGAATTAGCTGATACGGGATTAGAAGATGGCTGTAATGTGATGCTATTTTCCGATAACGTCTCTATTGCTGATGAAAAAGCATTAAAAGAAAAAGCCGCCGCTAACGGATTGATAGTCATGGGGCCTGACTGTGGTACGGCAAATATTGCTGGCGCACCTTTAGCCTTTGCTAACATTGCACCGAAAGGCTCTATTGGTATCGTTGGTGCATCAGGGACAGGAATTCAAGAGATCACCTCACAAATTGTATTACAACGCCAAGGGGTTTCTCATGCAATAGGTCTGGGGGGACGAGATCTCAGCGAGCAAATTGGTGGCATTAGTGCTATCACGGCTATTAATATGCTGGCGGCAGATCCTCAAACCCGTGTGATTGCTTTTGTTTCTAAACCTCCCGCGCCTGCAGTACGTGAAAAAATTATTGCAGAAATGAAGCGTCATAATAAACCGATAGTGGCGCAATTCTTAGGAACAACACCAGAGAAATATCAAGACGATAATATCTATTTTACTCGCACCTTAGACGAAACGGCGCGTATTGCGGCTACGTTAGCACGTGTTGAAGATAGTGCTGCTCAGTTACCCAAAGTGGCAGGTAAAAAGATTATTGGATTATATGCGGGTGGAACATTAGCGGCAGAATGCGCGATGTTGTTATCTGAGCAACTCAATGTGGCGGTAGATAACGAACATAAGCAAGGTACGATGCTCGATGCACAAGGGCATAAAATTATTGATATGGGCGATGATTTTTATACCCAAGGCAAACCCCATCCAATGATAGATCCTTCTACTCGCAATAAATTTATTAGTGAATTAAGTAATAAGCATGATATTGGCGTATTACTGGTCGACTTTGTGATTGGTTATGGTGCAACGTCAGATCCAGCAGGTGCATTAATTCAAGAAATTAAAAAATTAAATGAAAAACGTGGTGAAGCTAATCCACTGATTACTATCGCCACTATTACCGGTACGCAGGAAGATCCTCAAAACCGTAGTGAGCAACAAAAACAGCTACAAGATGCAGGTATTATTGTGATGGATACCTTGCCAGAAGTCGTACTGTTAGCCAAAGAATTAATCCAGCCACATCCAGTAGAAGCCGCTGCTGAAATTTCACCACTTTTAAATGGGATCTCCGTGATCAACGCCGGATTACGCAGTTTTGCTGACGATCTGCAATCCAGTGGTACGCCTGTTGTTCATTATCAATGGGCACCTGTCGCAGGTGGTAATAAAAAACTGGCTGAAATATTAAAGAAATTGAAATAAGGAATTGCAGATATGTACTCAACTATCGAACAAGCGAATGAAGCAGTTATCGAACGTATCCGTGAAGCCCGTCCTCACTGGTGTGATGTGAGTTTAGCAAAAGAAGTAGTGCCAACGTTAGCAACAGGAAAAAAATTACTGCATGCGGGACCTCCTGTAACTTGGCAAGAAATGAGTGGCCCTGTCCGTGGCGCCTGTATTGGTGCTAGCTTATTTGAAGGTTGGGCTGAAAATGAAGCACAAGCCTTGGCTATGTTAGAGGCGGGAGAGATTGAGTTTATTCCTTGCCATAATGTCAATGCCGTAGGGCCGATGGGCGGTATTACTTCTGCTCATATGCCAATGCTAGTGATTAAAAACCATGTTCACGGTAACTATGCTTACTGCAATATGAACGAAGGTATTGGTAAAGTGATGCGTTTTGGTGCTTATGGTCCTGATGTACAAGAACGTTTGCATTGGATGCGTAATAGCTTAGCTCCGGTATTAAAAGCAGCTTTAGCCACCATTGAGAATGGGATAGACCTTACGGCAATTATGGGTCAAGCCATTACGATGGGGGATGAATTCCACCAACGTAATATTGCAGCTTCTGCACTATTGTTACGAGAGCTGGCGCCAATTCTTAGCACATTGGATTTAGATGCGGCTGAGATAACTAAAGTGACCAAATTCCTCAGTATTACTGACCAATTCTTCCTTAATTTAGCCATGGCTTATTGTAAAGCGGCGATGGACGCAGGAGCACAAATTAAGCAAGGTACGATTGTGACGGTAATGACACGTAATGGTAGTAATTTTGGCATCAAAATAAGTGGTATGGGTGATCAATGGTTTACAGCACCTGTTAATACGCCACAAGGATTATTCTTCTCTGGTTTTAGCCAAGCAGATGCCAACCCTGATATTGGTGATAGTGCTATTACTGAAACTTTCGGTATTGGTGGTGCAGCAATGGTTGCAGCTCCGGGAGTAACCCGCTTTGTCGGAGCATCGGGTGGTATGGATGCAGCACGTGAAGTGACAGAAGAGATGGCTGAAATCTACCTTGCTCGTAATATGATGCTACAAATACCGACTTGGGATTTCCAAGGTGCGTGTTTAGGTTTAGATGCTCGTCGAGTTGTTGAAACGGGTATTACACCGCTAATTAATACGGGTATTGCTCATAAAGAGCCGGGGGTTGGGCAAATTGGCGCAGGAACGGTACGTGCACCTTTAGGCTGTTTTGAAAAAGCGATAGTGGCATTAGCAGAAGAATTAGGCATTGAAGCTTAATCACGTTTTGTAATAACACGGTCGTCAGGGGGCAATATGCAAATTCAAGCACTTCAAACCAGTCAGCATATCTTTGCTTTTGAAGGTGAGTTTAAATGTGTCGGCATTTATGAACATGCTTTGAATTTTATTTGCCCTCAGCAACGCTTAATCACTTTTCATCGGCAAGGAAGAGGATTAAGCCCGATGGGGTGGCTACTGAAACAAGCCGATTTTGATTCTTTGGCTAAGCAGTGTCATCCCGCTTTGAAAATGCGGATGAAAAACAATCAAATCGCAATCGCAGATAATATGACATTGATTGCCGGTGATAGTGAAAATTTGCGTTTACAAGATAAAGCGACATTAGATTTACGATGGTTAGAGAGTTTTTTTTCTCTATTATCTCCGGTGATAGCGACAGGACTCTATGGGCCATTAAAAAACTATCGTCAAATCGCCCGACTTGATGAAATTAAGTTATTAACAAAGTTATTTTATCATCAATTGTCTGGAAAAGCGGTTAATTGGGCGATGTTTATTGGTAAAGGTCCAGGGTTAACACCGAGTTCAGATGATATGCTGGTGGGAATGTTATTTGCGCATTATTTAGCAGAGCCAGAAAAATCGATTGAACATTTTTTTAATGAAACACCACCATTATCGTCATTAACTACGATAGTGAGTCAACATTATTTGGAATACGCCACACGGGGAATATTTTCTACCTATCTTATTCAACTAGGTAAAAAAATAAAAAATAAAGAGATTATTTTTAAAGATATGTTGGAAATACTCTCTATCGGTCATCATTCCGGTGCAGATACTTTACTGGGATTATGGATTGGTTATCAAATTAAACAACAACAGCGTATAGATTAATCTTTTTTATTAAAAAGAAATTATAAACGTTCGGAAACGGATAATTATGAAAACAATTGTTATTGCTTTAGGCGGAAATGCATTATTACAGCGTGGCGAAGTTTTATCTGCTGAAAATCAATATAAAAATATTGAATTAATGTCAGAGACAATTAATAAATTAGCGCAAGAGTACCGTGTTGTTTTAGTACATGGTAATGGGCCTCAGGTTGGGTTGTTAGCATTACAAAATCTTGCTTATCAAGCGGTTCCAGCCTATCCGTTGGATATCTTGGTCGCGGAAAGCCAGGGGATGATTGGTTATATGATGATGCAGAAAATTAATCAAAATAATCCTACGCAAGCAATTACTACAGTAATGACTCGTGTTTCTGTTGATATTAATGATGAGGCTTTTAGAGAGCCGAGTAAATTTATTGGTCCTATTTATGAGGAAGCAGAAAAAGAAGAATTAATAAATAAATATCAATGGACATTTAAAAAAGATGGGCAATATTATCGCCGTGTCGTACCTTCACCAGCACCTCAAAAAATAATTGATATAGAGGCAGTAAAGCTTTTATTAGATAAAGGTCATATTGTTATTTGTGGCGGTGGAGGAGGTATTCCAGTTAATAATATAAATAATGAATTTATTGGTAGTGAAGCCGTTATAGATAAAGATTTAACAGCAGCTTTAATTTCTCGTGAGTTAAATGCAGAGCACTTTGTTATTTTAACAGAGGCTGATGCCATTTATAAAAATTGGGGAACACCAGAACAAGCTGCTATTCGTGAAGCAACACCAGAAGAACTTGCACCAATGGCAGTCGCTGATGGCGCAATGGGACCAAAAATCATGGCTGTCAGTGATTTTGTAAATGCCACAGGACAACAAGCTCATATTGGCGCATTACAAAACATTCAACAGGTTATTGAAGGTCAGTCTGGCACTTTAATTTATAAGTCTTAATAACATTCTGTCAGGAGCGTCATTATGAACGATGCACAAGTGAATGAGAGTAAAGGCAAAGTCCCTTATTGGGTCAAGCTGACGATTATTTTCTTTTTTGGTTGGATTGCACTGTATGGTAGCCGTGCCATTGTCGGTCCTTTAATGGTGAATATTGGTGCTGAGTTTGATCTTACCAAAGCGCAACTTGGCTCAATTATGAGTATTTTCTTTATTGGTTATACAGCACTGAACATTCCATCAGGCATAATTGGTGACTATTTAGGTAAGAAAAAAGTCTTAGTCACGGGGGTTGTGCTCTTTGGTGGATTTACCATTATCGCAGGGATGATGCCAACTTATGTCACCTTTATGTTTGCATGGGTGATGGTCGGGGTATTCCAAGGATTCTATTATGGTCCACAATATGGTTTATCTTCAGAAGCTATTCCAAAACATCGTATTACGCTAGGTAGTGCCATTATCAATAGTGGTATGGCGTTTGGTTTATCCATCGGTTACTACATCTCTAGTATTTCTGTCGGTGAGATGGGGATGAGCTGGCGTGCACCATTCTATATTATTGGGGTACCTATTATTATCATTGGTTTGATGATGTTATGGATAATAAAAGATAAACCTAAAACGAAAGCTACGGATACGGCTCCTAATGCACCAAAACAGAAAACAAAACTGACGTTTAAAGATTTATTTGGTAACCGTAATATTAACCTTGCTTATATTACTATCTTCTGTTCAATCTATGGGTTCTTTGTTTTAGTCACTTGGTTACCCTATTATCTTGAAACCGAGCGTGGTATTACAGGAACACAGATCTCTACCATAGCATCACTCATGCCTTGGTTTGCTATTCCTGGCTCACTCTTATTTAGCTGGTTCTCTGATAAATTAGGCCGTCGTAAGCCTGTGCTATTAATTATGTTACCGTTATCTTTAGTGGCTATTCTTGCTGTACCTATGTCAGATTCTATGCCGGTACTGATTGGTGCACTGATCTTATACGGGATCGTAGGGAAAATTAGTACTAATCCAGTATTAGTGGCGGTAGTGGCAGATAATTCACCACGCCATGCATTAGGGACATCTTTTGGTGTGTATAACTGTATTGGTATGCTAGGTTCAGTATTTGCCCCTACATTAACGGGTTTTTTATCAGATAAAACAGGAAGTATGGATTCCGGCTTCTATTTTGCTGCTATCCTGATTTGCATAGGTATTGTGGCAAGCTTATTTATTAAAGAAAATCCTGACGCCACAGCGACCAACTAACGCATTAAGTTTAATGTTATCAACAAGGGCAAACTTCGGTTTGCCTTTTTTAGTTAAGGGGATCGTAAAAAGATTGCACACTGGGATGCCCTTGTCGGAACAAATCAACCAGATAGCTGACAACGGCACCTTTTTTATCTTCGCACCAAGCTAGTGATAGGGGAGAATTATGGCGACGATTTTTCACTTCCTTTGCAATAAGTTGTCCACTATCAATCAGTGGCTTACATAGACTTAATGGTAAAAAACCGATCCCGACACCTTTTAAATGACATGCTAGTTTAGTATGTAAATCAGGCACTTTAATTTCATGTTGTCCAGATAGACGCCAAGCGGTGCGTTTGGAAAGATGGCGTGAAGTATCTTCAACATTGACGGCAGAGTATATCCGCATTTGATCATCACTTAATACCCCACTAACATTGGCTAATGGATGATTTGGTGCCACGACAAATTGCCATTGAATTTCCCCCATAGCACAAATATTAATATTATTTTTCAGTGATTCATTACCTGTGACACCAATGGCAAAATGGTAATCTTCATTAATTAACGCGTCCCATACTCCCATATAAACTTGTCGAGTAATATGAAATTGGGTAGAAGGAAAACGCTGGTGCAGGCAGGCTAACATACTGGCCACGGCGGTACGATCATAGAGTAAGTTATTAATAACAATATTAACTTGGTGCTCAACTCCCGCATTCATCTGCTGTAGCTCGATAGGCATTGATTCAAGCCAAACAATCCACTGGCGACATTTCTCTAATAAATATTCCCCTGCCGGCGTTAATGTGACGGTTCTTGTCGTACGATTAAACAACTGTGTACCAATATTCTCTTCTAGGGTTTTGATCCGATAGCTGATGGCCGCAGATGTTTTGTGTAACATCTCCGCCGCTTTAGTAAAGCTTTGGCAATCTGCTACTTGAATAAAAGTACGGATCATCTCTTGATCTAACATATTCTTTTTCCTGATGGTGAAAGAGGTAAAAGTCACATAATGTGTATGGTAAAAATAATCTATTTTTGTGTGATGGATACCTATCACAGTGCAATAGTGGGTATTTTTTATGCTGTCAATCGCTGTTATTTTGGCTTATTTGTTATTATATGTTGTATAAAATTTTTGTTATTTATAGATAAGCGATAAAGGGCATACTAACAAAAAATTTCAGCTAATGATGGGAAAATTAAGATGATCGATAAGTTAATAGTGTGACTGCTTTCACGTTTCACCCATCCTCTTTACTCGTATTAGTATTAAACGAGTAAAGAGACGGAAAGACTAAAACTTAAAATACAGCAGAATAATATAGCACTTACGCGATTTTAAAAGGGTAAGTGAAAAAGAGCAGGTGAGTGAGATTCAGTGCAAAATGAAAGAGTGTAGCAACCCAAAGCCTACCGCTCCACATCCACGCTAAGCCATAAATAATACCTGCCAATGAGGCGAAGATAATGAGTAATATCCCCCCGGCAAAATGGACTAACCCAAATAAAATAGCGGTAATAAATAGCGCAAGATAGGGAGATAAATAGCGAGATAGACTTTGCTGTATGGCTCCTCTAAATAGTGCTTCTTCAGCAAGAGAGACAAAGAAAATATTTGCTAACATAAAGGCGGGTAGCCATTGTGGCAAATGTAATTCAATAGCGAGTCCACCCAATGCCATTGCGAATAATAACAGTGCGGGGATCGCCATAGCCAGTAAAACCCATTGATATTTATTGGCTTTTTTTACTGGCTCTGTTTTAAATAATGTAGGAATAAAAATCATTAAAATAAAAGGGATTAATGCTTTATCGGCATTGAAATAAAAAGAGAAAGGGGGGCTATATTGCCCTAATGGAACATGTTTAATGTAGCGTAAGTTATTAAAACCAGGAATAAAATGAAAAGTTAACCCAACAATAATGGCGATAAATGCAAGAATAACAATAGTGGCAATAAGACGATTTGTTTTGTAATGGCGATATGCACAAGAGAGTAAAATCAAGCTCAATATAACCGGAAGTACATACCAAGTGATAACACCTGTTATAAATGCGCTAATGGTGGTTATAGCTAAAGTAGTAAGTGCAAGTTTGCGATGGAACCCTAATAACAATAAAGATAAAGCAAGAAGTAACCAAGTGATCATAATTATCTACAAAAAAATAAAAAGGAAACGCTAGATTAAAAGATAGTAATAATGTGATCTATGACAATAAGTTAAAAAAAGAAGTGGTCGGATTTCGAGTATGGGATTATTCTTATTTAATATGTTGATTTATAAAAATAAAGCTTAAGTATAGGTATTTTTAATTGAGTTAAAACAAGCGATTAATTACATTGACGATAATAACTCGATGATTTATTTATAGAAATGCTGGTAATAATTTTGCAGATTACCAGCATTTATTCAAAAGGGAATTACACGTAGAAATAGCGAATAACGTGGAAGAAAATAGGGGCGGCAAAGCACAAAGAATCCATTCTATCCATCATACCGCCGTGGCCTTCAATCATAGTACCGAAATCTTTTACGCCACTATCTCTTTTTATGGCTGACATACATAAACCGCCAGCAAAGCCTGCGAGTGTGATGACTAAAGAGAGTAAAAAAGCAGCCCACCATGTGAAAGGCGTTGCCCACCATAACATCATCCCTATAAGGCTGGCTGAAATAATGCCGCCAAAGAAACCTTCGATGGTTTTATTAGGACTTAATTTCGGTACGATAGGATGTTTGCCAAATAGTTTACCAAACACATATTGTAAAACATCAGAAGTCTGTACCACGATCATCAAAAACAGTAATAAGTTAATATTACGTCCTTCAAAGCCTTCTATCGGTAACATTAATAATGCTGGAGCGTAGCTAAGGCAATAGATAGCTATCATGACACTCCATTGCACTTTTGCCATGCGCTCGAGAAAGTGATGAGTATCTCCGGAAAGCGCCATACGTGTTGGAATTAATAAGAAGGCATAAACCGGAATAAAGATGGCTAGCAAATTATACCATTGCACACCGACGAGAATATATTGGATAGGTAGCACGACAAAGAAACACCAAAAAAGTGCTTCGTGATCACCTCGATGAGTCGGGGTTAATGTAACCAATTCACGTAATGCAAGCCATGAAATTAAGGCGAAGAGGATAACTGAGCCTATTGTTCCAATACTAATAGCGACGGCAGAAATGATACACATGATCCACCAAGCTTTAATTCGAGAATTAAGATTGGTAATGGTTGAGGTAGGACCTTTGAGTGCCGCAAGGATCGCACCAATAATACTGGCAATAATTAAAAAGGAGAATAGCCCGATAAAGATCCAGAGAATTTCATTGTTGATACTATCCATGATGTAACTCCTCTAACGCACTTTTGGCTCTTAATAGAAATTCAGTCTTATCTTCATTTTCATGTGTCGGCTCAATAGGCGGGCCAAATGTGGCACTACAAATGATAGGAACGACAAGCCGAGAGCCTTTAGGAAGTACGCGGTTTAAGTTTTCAAGATAGATAGGGACTAATTGAGCCTGTGGATTGTTACGGGACAAATGCCAAAGACCGGCTTTAAAATCCTGAATAGACTCACCGTTACCTCTTGTCCCTTCAGGGAAAATAATTAGCGATTCACCTTTATCTAAAACAGCCTGCATCAGTGTAAGAGCATTTACTTTCTGAGGTGCAGTTGTTGTTTCACCATTTCCTTCAGTAACATTTGTTTTATTCGCGTGGCGTGGGATCAAAACTGCACGAAAGATACGACGAGAAAGATAACGACGTAAACGGTTTTTATTCCAATAATCTTCTGCAGCAACAGGGTGCACAAATGGGCGAATATGGGGGGCAAGTGAAGACCAAATAACTAAACCATCTAGATGACTTGAGTGATTTGCGTAATAAATACAAGGTTTATCTTTCTCAATCGGAGATATTTGTTTGGCTCTGATCCCGGTTAAAAAACGACAGATAGAGACTAAGACTGATGATATGATTTTTGCATCGAAAGAGAGTTTGCCATTTTTCATTCATCAACTCCTTGTGTTAAATCGCGTAAAATTTGGCGAGTTCTCAAAATGGTAGTAAGTACTGAGCCGAAGATAATGATCCACAGGGAGACTAAACAGAGCCATGCTCCCCATTCAGCGGGAATAAATGCAGAGATAATGGCAATACCGGTTAATAATGCCATTCTATGTTGCTTGGCCATTGGCCCCGTAAAACGCTGTTCTAACCCACAACTACCACCTAATACACGGATATAAGCTGTCATTACCGCAAAGAAAGCGGCTACCCAGCCTAAGGTAATAGCGATAGGAAAAGTGATGGATAAACCATAACCTACACCAATAATAATCAATGTATCAGCTATTCGGTCTGGTAGTTCGTTATAAACGGCACCAGCAGGACTTTTTAATCCGCCTTCAACTGCGACCATACCATCGAGTAGGTTACAGATAAGTCTACCCTGGATAGCTAATGCACCTAAAATAAGAAGGATTGATTGAAGTAGGCCTTGGGAGTGAGCGAGAGCAAAGTAGAGAAACAAACCGGAGATAGCAGCGAATAGGATACTAAATAAAGAGATCCCATTGGGGGTAGCGCCTTTGCTTTGCAGCCAGCGACTACAGCGAGTTGCCCAGTTGGTTTGTCTTGCTTTTATAGGACGACGATTTTTTTCTTCATTATTCATTTTTTTTACAAAAAAATATTAGTGAGTACACAAGGTATTAGCATAATACGTTTAAGTAAAAAGAAAATGAAGATCAAATTATAAGATTATCTAATAAATTTTATAAGTGAATAAAAAAGTAGGCTCATTGATTAAGCTAGGATAAATATTCAATCGACAAAAAATACTTATTCTTTAGGTGTTAATACTTATTTTTGTTTAGTTGTTTTTACGTAATCATTTTTTCCTAAAATGATATTCCTATTATGATGTGGGTGAGTAGAAAAAATTTGTTATATATTAAAATAGCTCAACAATAAAGAGAATTAATTTCTAAATAATAGACTAAAAAGAACCAGAGTTATGACATCCATCAGCTATTTTATGAGGTTGTTTATGATTTTTTTGTTATTTTAATTATTTTTTCTATAAGGTAAATATAGATTAATTTAAAGTCACTAGACAATTACTGTACTTTATCTAGACATAAAAAAGAGACAGCGATTCCTTTTTTGTTCTTTTTTAATCAGCAATATTTTTAGTTAAAAAATAAGACAGTAAATCAGAAATTGATTGTCAATAGTAGTTATGTCTGTAAGAGGTGAAAAATGATTTATGTCAAATTAAATAGTGTTTATTTTATCGTTTCGCCATTATTAACAATGAATAGGGAGGGCGTTATTAATAATAGCGATTATAAAAATAAAATATACTAATTGTTCAGGTTAGAGGTTGGAGTATTTGTATGACTTATGAAAGGGAGGCGTCAAAATAGGATAGCCTTCCCTTCTGTTGCAGAATGGAGCTTAGTATATTTATTATTTCCATATTCAATACTTATTCATCAAAAATAGAATATTTTTACAATACAGTTTACTCTCATTAATAAATAATAATGAAACGAAAGTCGATTAAGCTGTTATACAAGCGCTGGATATCATCTAATGATAAAGAAGATATACGGGCTAAATTTAATTGGCTCTTAAGTCATATTTTTTAAAGAAATCATATTCTTGTACTAGTTGTGGTAGTGATCTTATTTTTAGTTTTGTATACATATTCGAACGATGAACTTCCACTGTTCTTGGTGATAAAGAGAGCTTTTCGGCTGCTTCTTTACTGGTGTTACCGTCAAGGATCATCTCCATTACCTCTTTTTCTCTATTTGATAGTTTACTAAACTTATCTTTTAAAGAAATATAGGTTCTGAATTGCTCAACCTCACTTTCATAGTGTAAAAAAGATTCTGACACAATATTAAGAAGCTCATTGACGTTTAAAGGGCGAGTTAAATATTCGAAAGCCCCCGCTTTAAATGCGTTACGGCAACTTTCTATCGATGCATCTCCCGAAATAATTATAACAGGAATGATATTCTTTAATTTGTTTAACTCTTTTACCAACGCAATTGATGGCGATGCACTACTTTTAGTGTTAATTATGATGCACTCTTTATGAGCCCCTTTAGTTGATGAAAAATAGTACTTTAAAAATGCCTGTTCATTTGAATAGGTTTTCACATTTGCCGCTAAAGAAGAAAGCACTGCTTTAAGTTGAACTTTTGTGCTGTCATCTTCGAAAGTGATCAGATGGATTATCGATTCCATATGTTGCTCCCAATTTTATTCCTCTCTTAATCAAGAGTAAATGAGTAACGAAATTTGACTAATTTATAAATTTTCTATGTAGAGTAGTATTCACGTAACGGAGCCATAATAAGGATATATTAAATAAAAAAGTATTAATACTTTTTCATTATATTATAGATAAAATATCAGAACTTTGTTTTGTTTCAATATTTCTATTTTATCGTTAAAGATATTTTTCTTCTATAAACGAAGTTCATATAACTGTTATTAATTGTAACTAAGTTTTTTATCGTAAGTGTTTTTAACTATATTAAACATCTAGTGTGAGTATAATTAATATTGATAATTGTTTTTTGATTAGTTTATTAACTAAAATAATTTGTCATACTTATATTTGTATGGTCTTGAGAATGTGGATTTCTCTCTTTACTTATTGTAAAATAGAGCATTATTTATAATTACCTTACTTAACAACCCAATCGAGCCAATATTATGGCGTCACTGAAAGATGTTGCTCGACTTGCATCTGTTTCTTTGATGACAGTCTCAAGAGCGATTAATAACCCTGAGTTATTAAAACCAGATACGTTGAAACAAGTCCAACGCGCAATCGAAGAACTGAATTATGTGCCCGATTTTTCAGCGCGAAAAATTCGAGGTCAAGGGACTAAGGTCTCATCGATCGGTGTGCTTGGTATTGATACCGCAACGACCCCTTTTTCCGTGGAAATGATTTTATCCATCGAGCGTACCGCTCGTCAGTTTGGCTGGAGCTCATTTGTTGTAAACCTCACTGAACAAGATGGGTATGATCAAGCCATTTGGCAACTGTTAGCTCAACGTCCAGATGGTATCATCTATACCACAATGGGATTGCGAGAAATCACGGTACATGAAAAGCTACGTGATAAAAATGTGGTACTTGCCAACTGCCTAGCTAAAGATCAAACTTTTCCAACCTATATTCCTGATGATTATCACGGACAATATTTTGCGATAAAACACGTGATTGAAAAAGGTTATCGGCATCCGTTATGTTTTTATCTACCCGAAGATACCGTTGCAGGCCCTATTCGCCGTAAAGCGGTCGAAGATGCTTGGCAAGATGCCGGCTTACCTTTGTCATCATTGCGTCAATACACAATGTTATTTGGCGATGAACATTACCGTGATGTGATTGGATTGTTACAACAACACTGTCGTCAGCAAAAAGCAGATTTTGATATTTTAATCTGTGGTAATGATCGTATCGCATTTTTGGCTTATCAAGTTTTACTGTCGATGGGATTACGTATTCCTGAGCAAGTGGCTGTATTAGGCTATGACAATATGATAGGAACGGGGGAGTTATTCTATCCGCCACTCACCACAGTACAGTTGCCACATTATGACTTAGGTAAAGAAGCAACATTACATATTATTCAAGAGCGTAATCATAATAAAACAGTACAAGTCCCCTGTCAGTTAATTGAACGAGAGTCTCTGTAACGAGACTCTCTTTCCGTTAGAGAGTATAGAAACATTACAACGCTCAACTTATCGTTGATAGTGTCCAATATTCACCGGCGATTAATGTGGCACTGCCATCTGTGGCAAATAGCGATAAATCGCGATCATTTTCATCTGCATAATAACGGCTACTAAAGGTCAGCTCTCCGTGATTGATAAAAACCTCTATTGATGAGCGATCAATAAATATACGTAAGTTAATTTCGCATCCTACTGGCAACGGTGTGCTACGTGATCCACTGATATTATATTGTGGATAATGGCGACGGATCACAAAGCGATTTGATTGATTATCGACAAATACCTCTAAACCTTTTCCTAGCCATAATCCAAATTTTTCCGCTTGGCTATCTAATGACCAGGTTAAATTTAACTCAATAGCCGGTGTCTTATCGAGTAATTTAAGCGCTTGGTTATTGAGTGTGGTCATCTCTATCGTATTTCTTGTTTGTCTTAGACTTTCAACTTCTTTTATCGGGGTCATACGTAAACGGTTTGCCCTTTTATCAAAGTTAATTTCACGAGGAAGCGTGAAACAACCAGCCCAAAACTCCTGTTGCGAAGGCATAGGGGAGTTCCACATATCCATCCATCCCATAGAAACACGGCGACCATCAGCAGTAACAAAAGATTGTGGAGCATAATAGTCATGACCATTATCAAGCTCAGTAAAATGACCATGTATGATAAAAGGTTGTTTTGGTGACCACTGACCGATCAGTGCACCGGTTTGAAACAGATTACGGTATTGATAACCTTCAGCGCGTTTTCCTTGTGGTGAAAAAACAAGAGCAAATTCGTTATCATCACTGATAGGAAAAAAGTCAGGGCATTCCCACATGTAGACGTTTTTATCATCGGTTTTGCCTAATACCTTGTACTCCGAACGCCATTGTTTCCCTTCTTCAAATAGGGTGTCATTGGAGAAAAGTAACACTTGGCCTTGGTCTTTTTCATCGCGGGCACCGACTACCATCCACCATTTCCCTTCTTGAAACCAAACTTTTGGATCACGAAAGTGCATATATCCTTGTGGTGGCGGTAAGATAATGCCTTTCTTTTCAAAATGGATCCCATCTTCACTGACTGCCACACATTGTGCTTGGTAAATTTGGCTGTCATCGCCTTCTTCTGCTAACCAGTTATGGCCGGTATAAAAGAGGTATAATTTACCTTCATGACTTACCGCTGATCCGGAAAAGCAACCACTTTTATCATACTCATTGCCCGGAGCAAGGGCGATTGGCTGATGTTGCCAGTGGATCATATCTTTGCTGGTAGCATGTCCCCAATGCATCGGCCCCCAAAGTTCAGAAAAAGGATGATGTTGATAAAATGCATGATATAAGCCGTTATGATAAACAAGGCCATTAGGATCATTAAGCCATCCCGCAGGAGCGGCTAAATGGAATTGAGGATAAAATTGCTCTCCACGTTTTTTTTGTAAGGCATTTAGGGCAGTTGTCGATTGTTCTAAACGTTGCTTCATCTCATTATCCTGATTTTATCAGTTATTCTGTAAGCTATATGTCACCCTTATTAGCGATAACATTTAGGGTTAAAAAGCGTGTTGTTTGAATTTATCTTTATTATTGTACACCATTATGTTAACGTTATCAGGATGTTTTTTCGAGCAATATCTTTATTTTTTTAGTTATTAATACTGATAAAAATAAAATATAGTGAATAAAAATAGTGGCTTATCTTCAGGAGAGATTATGAAAGTCTGGTCTTTAGGTGATGCGGTTGTTGACCTAATTCCACTGCAAAATATGCAATATGAAGCATGTGCTGGTGGAGCACCAGTGAATGTCGCTGCAGGTGTTGCAAAATTAGGACAGCAAAGTGGCTTTATTGGTCGGGTCGGTGAAGATGCATTTGGTCACTTTATGCAAAAAACCTTATTTGATCTCGGTGTAGATACCAGCACAATGGAATTTGATGAGTTACATCGTACCAGTACAGTCTTAGTTTCGTTGCAAGAAAATGGCGAACGAGATTTTACTTTTTTAGTTGCGGACTCTGCTGATCAATTTCTTACCAATAAATCACTGCCTGTATTTGAAAAAGACATTTTACATTTTTGTTCACTTGCTTTAGTTAATCCAATTTGTCGCTCGACGCTAGATAGTGCTATTAGTAAAGTAAAAAATAGCGACTCTTTACTGAGTTTCGATATTAATTTACGCCCCCAAATGTGGCGTGATCATGAAGAAATGCGTGCGATCATCGATGAATATGCTCATAAAGCAGATATTTTGAAATTATCTGAAGATGAACTGACTTGGATGACTCAGGAAATTACCTTAGAAAATGCATTAAAAAAATTAGCTGATTATCCTGCTCGTTTAAAAGTGATCACCCAAGGCTCTAAAGGATGTTTAGTGTTGACGCCTACAACACAAGTTGCCTTGAGTGCCTTTACCGTCAATTGTGTTGATACCACAGGGGCAGGTGATGCCTTTATGTCTGGATTATTAGCCGCAGTTGCAGAATATGGTTTTGCTGATGATGAACAATATTTATTAAAAATTATTACGCAAGCCGCGGCCTGTGGCGCATTAGCAACCACTAAAAAGGGCGCTATTGCTGCAGCACCGAGCCGAAAAGTATTGCGTGAATTTGTCAGTAAACAACCGCCGTTACATGTACGAGATATTTTTTAATGGATTATTTGTTTATTTGCTTGTAAGTCCTATTTTCCCCTTTGCTCTGGTCTTTTTGTGATCTCTATAAATAAGGTTTATACAACTTTATTTATAGAGATTTTTTTTATGTTTTACTCAGTGGTTTATTTTGATAATCGCTTACTTTGACGCTGATAAGTAGCGGATATGATCATATTGTTTGATTCGTTTTCGGCGTATGATAGTAAGGTCTCTTTAACGCTATTGGTGGAAAGTCATATGTGGGCTCAGTCAGGTGTGTTATTAGCCATTTGCTCCTATATTTTATGGGGAATAACCCCTCTTTTTTATCGGCTATTACCCGGTGCTCAACCATTAGAGTTACTTGCACAACGTCTTATTTGGTCTATTCCCCTGTTATTACTGGTTCGATTATTTATTAAAAATAGAACTCGCTGGCGTGCTGTTCTCCAAGATAGACGCTCTATTTTTATGTGTTTATTTAGTTCATTAGCAATGGCAGTCTCTTGGTGCACCTTTACTTATGCACTTACGCATCAACAAGTCTTAGCCGCCAGTCTGGGGTATTTTATTAATCCACTTTTTTCTATTGTATTGGGCGTTATCTTTCTTAAAGAGAAATTAAATCCTGCTGAAAAATGGGCGGTAATATTAATTTGTGCAGGAGTGGGATATCAATTATGGATGTATGGTCAATTACCCATACTGGCACTCGTGATGGGAGGAGCATTTGCGATTTATGGACTCATTCGTAAATTTATTCGTTTTGATGTCATAACTTCATTATTTATTGAAACTTTGTGGCTAATTCCGGTCGCTATAGGGGCGATGATTTGGCTGATTATGCGAGATGAAAGTGCGTTTTCTTCTGCAGACAATTTAACTCGTTTCTATTATATTTTAACCGCGCCAGTGACTATTCTCCCTTTACTGTTTTTTACCGCAGCAATAAAAAGAACCACCTTAACCGTTATTGGTTTAGCACAGTATATTGAACCGACAATGCAATTTTTACTGGCCGTATTCCTATTCCATGAAGCATTTGATGCTGTGAAAGGAGTAAGTTTTTCATTGATTTGGTTAGGGCTATTGTGTTGTATTTTTGCGCTGATTAGAAAGCGCCTTAATGCCTTAAAAATTCATAAAGGTCAGCATAGCCAAAAAATATAAAGTATTTAAATTTTACTATGGCTATTTTTCTCTTTGTTAAATTCCGTTATGCTACCACCAAATGCAAACGTTTGCGTAATGCGTATTATCTGACTGAGATAAGGATCGAAAATGACCATTTTGGGAACGGCTCTGACCACTAATGCCACAAAAGTGATGTTATTAGGTGCAGGCGAATTAGGTAAAGAGGTGATCATTGAATGCCAACGTCTTGGCATTGAGACTATTGCGGTTGATCGCTATGCCAATGCGCCGGCAATGCATGTTGCTCATCGCCATTATGTCGTCAATATGCTTGATAGCGAGGCATTAAAACAGATTATAACTCAAGAAAAACCCGATTTTTTGGTGCCTGAAATTGAAGCTATTGCTACTTCATTATTAGTCGAATTAGAAAATAATGGTCAAAAAGTTGTACCTTGTGCCCGTGCAGTAAAACTCACTATGGATAGGGAAGGAATACGCCGTCTCGCTGCAGAAACATTACACTTACTGACTTCTCCTTATCAATTTGTTGATGATGAAGCGGCTTTTAGAAAAGCGGCGGTTGAGATTGGTTTTCCTTGCATTGTAAAACCGGTGATGAGCTCATCTGGAAAAGGACAAAGTGTTATTCGTTCAGAGCAAGATCTCACTAGTGCATGGACTTATTCTCAAGAAGGGGGAAGAGCAGGGCAAGGGCGCGTGATTGTTGAAAAGATGATCCCGTTTGATTTTGAGATAACATTACTCACGATTCGTGCTATTGATGGTATTCATTTTTGCGAGCCTATTGGTCATCGGCAAGAAAAAGGCGATTATCGTGCGTCATGGCAACCACAAAAAATGAGTGATATTGCCCTTGCCAAAGCACAACATATCGCCAGTAAAGTAGTGGAGAATTTGGGCGGTTATGGGTTATTTGGTGTGGAACTATTTATCCAAGGTGATGAGGTGTTTTTTAATGAAGTATCACCGCGTCCTCATGATACAGGGCTTGTTACCTTAATTTCACAAGATTTATCAGAATTTGCGCTCCATGTGCGTGCTTTTTTAGGCTATCCCATCGGTGGTATTCGCCAATTAGGTGCTTGTGCTTCCGCGGTGATTTTACCTGAGTTGTCTAGTACTAATATTGTCTATACGGGGTTAGAAAAAGCGCTTAAGGCAAATCGACAAATTCGTTTATTTGCTAAACCTGAAATCGCAGGACATCGTCGTTTAGGCGTGGTGCTTGCTCATGCCGATTCCATAAAACATGCTATTGAAGAGGCGAATTTAGGTGCACAAGCGATTTTAGCCCATGATGGTGATAACCATTTATCGCGGTGATCTACATACCGCCAATGGCTTTATATCATGCTTGCCTTTATGGCATTTCAGTATTTTTATTAATGTTATTAAGCTCTGCTCCCTTGAAACTTGCTTAACTATCCCCACCTTTTAAGTCATATCGATTTTTTTCGCCAAATTAGGATAAATTGAGGTAAAAATGAGTATGAAAGATCAGGAAACGAGAGGATTTCAGTCTGAAGTTAAGCAACTTCTACAATTAATGATCCATTCTCTTTACTCTAATAAAGAAATTTTCCTTCGCGAATTGATTTCTAATGCATCGGATGCGGCGGATAAGTTACGTTTTCGTGCATTATCCGATGCAGCTCTTTATGAAAATGAGGGTGAACTTCATGTCCGCATTGCCACTGATAAAGAAAAAAGAACACTGACTATCAGTGATAACGGCATAGGTATGACCCGCGATGAAGTGATTGATAATTTAGGGACTATTGCGAAATCAGGGACTAAAGCATTTTTAGAGTCTATTGGACAAGACCAAGCGAAAGATAGCCAATTAATTGGTCAGTTTGGTGTCGGTTTTTATTCCGCATTTATTGTGGCAGACAAAGTGACGGTACGTACCCGTGCCGCGGGGCAACCTGCTGATAAAGGTGTTTTCTGGGAGTCACAAGGTGAAGGTGATTATACGGTTGCTGATATTGAAAAAGCGGATCGTGGTACCGAAATTACCCTGCATCTACGTGAAGGTGAAGACGAATATTTAGATGATTGGCGTCTGCGTAGTATTATCAGCAAATACTCTGATCATATTTCCCTACCTGTCGAAATAGAAACTAAAAATGAAGAAGACGGCACCGTTACATGGGAAAAAATAAATAAAGCTCAAGCGTTATGGACGCGTAATAAGTCAGAAATCAGTGATGATGAATATAAAGAATTTTATAAGCATCTTTCTCATGATTTTGCTGATCCGCTGTGCTGGGCACATAACCGGGTTGAAGGTAAACAAGAGTACACCAGCCTGCTGTATGTTCCTTCTAAAGCACCTTGGGATTTATGGAACCGTGAACATCAACATGGTTTAAAACTGTATGTACAGCGCGTCTTTATTATGGACGAAGCTGAACAGTTTATGCCTAACTATTTGCGTTTTATCCGCGGATTAGTCGATTCTAACGATTTACCGTTGAACGTTTCTCGTGAGATCTTACAAGATAGCTCTGTGACACGTAATTTACGTAGCGCATTAACTAAACGTGCATTACAAATGTTACAGAAACTGGCTGACAATAATCCTGAAGAGTATCAAACTTTCTGGAAAGAGTTCGGTTTAGTGTTAAAAGAAGGTCCTGCAGAAGATCACGCTAATATTGAAGCCATTGCTAAATTACTGCGCTTTGCTTCTACTCATAATGACAGCGATGCACAAACTGTTTCATTGGCAGATTACGTGAGTCGTATGGTTGAAGGTCAGGATAAAATCTATTACATCACTGCAGATAGCTATGCTGCGGCCAAAAATAGCCCTCATCTAGAATTATTCCGTAAAAAAGGTATTGAAGTTCTACTGCTATCCGATCGCATTGATGAGTGGATGATGAACTATCTCACTGAATTCGATGGTAAATCATTCCAATCTGTGAGCAAAGCAGATGAATCTTTAGATAAACTGGCTGATGAAGAGAAACAAGCGCAGCAGGAGGAGACAGATAAACAACTGGCACCTTTTGTTGAGCGTGTAAAAACCTTACTAGGTGATAAAGTTAAAGAGGTGAAATTAACTCATCGTTTAACGGACACGCCTGCTATTGTTACTACTGGTGCGGATGAAATGAGTACGCAAATGGCAAAACTTTTTGCGGCTGCAGGTCAACAAGTCCCCGAAGTTAAATACAACTTTGAGTTAAACCCTAATCATCCATTAGTCAAACAAACGGCTGAGTTGACTGATGAAACACAGTTCGCGGATTGGATCAATTTATTACTCGATCAAGCGCTATTTGCTGAAAGAGGAACTTTAGAAGATCCAAACCAGTTTATTCGTTTAGTGAACCAACTATTAGCTAAAAACGCGTAACCATATTCGTTTTCAATCATTTAAACCACGTTCTTTGCGCAAGAGAGCGTGGTTTTTTTCTTTTGCGATAAAAATAAAGTGCAATCGATAACGTGATTTCTTGAGCGATGACCTCACAAAATGGTATGGTAATGCGTTTTCGAGTTTAACTATAAAAAATTAAATGCAAGGGGATTTACGCGATGCGTATCATTCTACTAGGCGCTCCAGGCGCTGGTAAAGGCACTCAGGCTCAATTCATTAAAGAAAACTATGGTATCCCACAGATTTCAACCGGTGATATGTTACGTGCTGCGGTTAGCGCAGGCACGGAATTAGGACTGAAAGCAAAAGCATTGATGGATAACGGTCAATTAGTGACTGATGAATTAGTAATAGCATTAGTGAAAGAGCGTATCAAACAAGACGATTGCCGTAATGGTTTCTTGTTGGATGGGTTCCCAAGAACAATTCCACAAGCTGATGCAATGAAAGAAGCGGGTATCAATGTTGATTTCGTACTGGAATTTGCTGTACCTGATGAAATTATTGTTGAACGTATTGTTGGTCGTCGAGTGCACGCGCCATCAGGTCGTGTTTATCACATTAAATTTAATCCACCTAAAGTTGAAAACCGTGACGATGTGACAGGTGAAGAGTTAACAACTCGTAAAGATGACCAAGAAGAAACAGTGCGTAAACGTTTAATCGAATATCATTCTCAAACAGCACCTTTAGTTTCTTATTACCAAAATGAAGCTAAAGCGGGTAACGCGCAGTACCACAAAATTGATGGTACACAGAAAGTAAGCGAAATTAATGCTGAACTGAAAAACATCCTCGGTTAATCTATAACACCGAAGAGCAATCCCGGTTAGACCGGGATTTTTTTTACAAAATATTTATAAAAAGAATACAATCCGATTAATTGACAAACAGAGTTCACTATTTTCCTTTACTCTTTTACTTTTGGTTATGTTAATAAAACAGCTCTAAGGAGTCTTGGTATGAATGATGCTAAATACGGCGTTCTTTTGGTCAATCTTGGCACCCCTGATGCACCTCAACCAGATGCAGTGAAGCGCTATTTAGCTCAGTTTCTTAGCGATCCTCGCGTTGTTGATGTTTCCCCGTGGATTTGGAAACCCATTCTTCATGGGGTTATTTTGCCATTTCGCTCACCTAAAGTGGCCAAATTATACCAACAAATTTGGTTGCCAGACGGCTCTCCTCTTTTAGTCTATAGCCGTGCACAGCAAAAAGCGTTAGCACAACGTTTTGCGCATATACCTGTTGAACTAGGTATGTGTTACGGCAATCCTTCCCTCAACGAAGGACTGACGCGATTATTGGCGCAGGGCGTTGAAAAGTTAATTGTATTACCTCTTTATCCTCAATACTCTTGTTCGACATCGGGGGCGGTATTTGATGGTATTAGCCAACTGTTTAAAACGATGCGAACTATTCCTTCACTGCATTTTGTTCGTAGTTATGCTCAACATCCACTTTATATTAAAGCGCTGGTAAATAGCATTGACGAGAGTTTCAAGCAACATGGTAAGCCGGATCGTTTAGTACTTTCATTTCATGGCATTCCAGAACGATTTATTAAAACTGGGGATATCTATTTTGATGAATGCTGCCTTACAGTAGAAAAATTAAAACAGCAACTTGATTATCCAGCAGAAAAAGTGATGATGACTTTCCAGTCACGTTTTGGCCGTGAGCCTTGGTTATCACCTTATACTGATAAAACGATGGAAAAACTGGGTAGTGAAGGGGTTGAACATGTACAGGTTATTTGTCCCGGATTTTCATCAGACTGTTTAGAAACATTAGAAGAAATTAATGAACAGAACCGTGAGTTCTTTATACATGGTGGTGGAAAACAGTATGAATACATTCCTGCTTTGAATGATAAAGTTGAGCATATTGACTTACTTGAAGCTATAATCCGCGACATATGTGAAAAATAATAGATAAGCTCACTAAATACGATTATCGGATTAGGTGATATATTCATTTGATCATATTTCAGTTATATATAAACTTATCTTTTCTCATTTTTTAACCATTTTAGTCTTGTGCACTAAAATGGCTGATAAACGGACGCTGCATTACACAAATTTAGGCAGGAAAATGAATAGTAAGCTTTCAAAACCACAATCTTCAGAAGTTGATAAAGGGCATTTCGACGATTTTTATCTAAAACAGAACGATGAAATCGATCTGTTTGAGTTATTTTCTGTTCTTTATAAATCAAAATTTGTCATTATTGGGATCACACTTTTATTTGCTATCGTAGGTTTTACTGTTGCGAGCTTTCTGCCCCAGAAATGGACAAGCCAAGCTGCTATTACAAAACCAATGTTAGATGAGATGAAGCAGTTAAGAGCTACCTTAAATGATTTAAGCTTGGTTGATGTTGATACTGGCGTAAATGCTTCTTCTGTTTACCAAAAATTTATCAATAACTACAATTCCCGTGTATTACGTGAAGAATATTTAGTCAATACGGATTACTATAAAAACTTATTGGCTAAGATGGACGATCCTACGCCATTGGATAAACGTAAATTAATCGAAACTATTGTTACTAAAGATATTAATTTAAAAGCATCAGACAGTAAAAATAGTGATGAAGAATTTAGTGGCGAAATTAACTTAAGCTTTACTGCGCCAACTTCTGAAGAAGCTTACGATTTGCTGTCAGGTTATATTCGCTTTATTTCTACTAAAGTACGGGTAGAAGTGAAAGACGAAATTGATGATCAAATTGAGCGTAAATTAAACCATGCGCAAAAAGCGTATCAAATGGATTTAGAACGTATTGCTAATGCGCGTAATGTTAATGTTCAGCGCTTAAAATATGCACTAGAAATTGCCAATGCTGCGGGAGTTAAAAAGCCTATTTCTAGTGAAGGCGCACAAATTAAAGATGATCCTGATTACTCCATTGCCATGGGGGCTGATGCACTTAGTAGTAAATTAGCGATAACAGAAGCGATTACTGATCCTACAACGGTCAGTTCTGAATTAAAAAACCGCTTATATAATATCCAGCAGTTAGAACAAATAAAATTGGGTGATCTGCAATTTGTTCCTTTCAAATATATGCTAAAACCTTATGAACCAACTAAGAAAGATGCGCCTAAACGTGCATTAATCTTAGTCGGTGCCGCATTTGTTGGTTTTATCCTTTCTGTAATGGGTGTTTTACTGGGCTATATGGCAAGAAATCGCCGTAAAACAGCGTAAATATCCACAAATAAAAGTAGGTGTACAGACGTACACCTACTGTCTCTCCACTAATATTGTGTTAACATTGCGCATCTTTTTTAGCTTGTAGCATCGTTCACAATGAAATTCCCTGGCAAAAGAAAATCCAAACACTATTTTCCCGTTAGTTTACGAGATCCATTATTAAAACCTATCATCAATATGACTGAGAGCGAATCTTCTCGGGCTTATATTGTTGGCATCGACCAAACATTAGTTGATATTGAAGCTAAGGTAGATGAAGCGTTTATCAATCGCTATAACTTGAGTCAGGGACACTCTCTGGTTATTGAAGATGATGTAGCGGAAGCCCTTTATCGCGAATTAACGGTTAATAATCTTATTACCCATGAATTTGCGGGTGGCACTATTGGTAACACACTACATAACTACTCCGTATTAGCGGATGATCGTTCTGTTTTATTGGGGACTATGTGCAACAATATTCAGATTGGTAGTTATGCTTATCGCTACTTATGTAATACCTCAAGCCGTACTGATTTAAACTATTTACAAGGTGTTGATGGTGCAATAGGGCGTTGCTTTACCCTCATTACTGAAAATGGTGAACGTACTTTTGCTATCAGTCCTGGTCAAATGAATCAACTTCAGCCCGAAAGTATTCCTGAGGATGTGATTGCAGATGCATCGGCATTAGTTTTAACTGCTTATCTCGTCCGTTGCAAACCGGGAGAGCCAATGCCGTTGGCAACTATGAAAGCGATAGAATATGCCAAAAAGCATGATGTACCGGTTGTCTTAACATTAGGTACTAAATACGTGATTGCCGACGATCCTCAGTGGTGGAGAGATTTCTTAAAAGAGCATGTCTCTGTAGTGGCAATGAATGAAGATGAAGCCCTAGAGCTTACAGGTCATGCTGATCCATTGTTAGCATCAGATGCGGCTTTAGAGTGGGTTGATTTAGTCTTATGTACCGCAGGCCCTGCAGGGTTGTATATGGCAGGTTTTACAGAGAGTGATTTTAAACGCCAAACCACTCATCCGTTACTTCCAGGTGCAATTGCTGAATTTAATCGTTACGAGTTTAGCCGTGCTATGCGTTTTAAAGATTGCCAAACGCCGGAAAAAGTCTATTCGCATATAGAGCCTTATATGGGAGGGCCGGAAAAAATCATGAATACCAATGGTGCTGGCGATGCGGCATTATCTGCACTATTACATGATATTACGGCAAATAGTTATCATCGCATTAATGTACCTAATTCGAGTAAACACCCACGTAGTTATTTGACTTACTCTTCATTGGCGCAAGTGTGTAAATATGCTAACCGTGTAAGCTATCAAGTATTAAGTCAACACTCACCACGTTTGACTCGCGGTTTGCCTGAAAAAGAAGATAGCTTAGAAGAAGCTTACTGGGAACGTTAAGTTAAGTCGTCGCGCTCTTCTTTTGTGAAAGAGAGAAAATAAAAAGCAACACGCGATAAAGGTGTTGCTTTTTTAGTTTGTTAATCCTTTATTTTAAAAATAAATCTCTATTATTGCGCTGCATTGGGCGCAATAATTTGTTGACCCTCTTCAGGTGTGTCATCAATGGCGCAACCGAACTCGACTTCTTGTATTAGCATCTCAGCCATTGCTGAAGCGGTCTGATCTTCATCGATTATCACATGATTTGCCCCTTTCTCAAGAATAAAGGAAGCTTCTTCATCATAGTTAGCACGAACAATAATATCGTCAAAATGAGCACGAACGATAATATTGAGATCAGGGTTCATTTTTCTTGCCGTTTCTGCGATATCTGCTGCTTCATAACCGTTAGGAATAGTTAGTAGTAGCGATTTAGCACAATCAACACGCGCTAATGCCAGCGATTCTTTGGTCATAGCATTACCGAGTACGGCGTTTAAGCCTTTTTCTTTTAACTCAGCAAATTTATTACGGCTATTTTCAATAATGACCAATGGGATAGCTTGTGGTTGTAGCTTTTCAGCTAGCATACTACCTGCACGACCATAACCGACGATAATGGCATGCCCACAAATATCGACAGGCACAGGCATCTCTTCTTCCATCTCTTCTTGTTGAAGTTGCTCTTGCTCTTCTTTGGTTTCTGTTTTTGCTAGATAACGGTCTAACAAAGAGAAGAGAACAGGATTAAGCATAATAGAGACTAAGGCGCCGGCAAGAACCAAGTTACGTGCATCTGGCTCTAAAACATTTAGTGCAACCCCCATTCCAGCTAAAATAAAGGCAAATTCACCAATTTGCGCAAGACTGGCTGAAATGGTTAATGCGGTTCTGCGTGAATGCCCAAACATACGAACGAGCACTAGGGCTGCTAAGGATTTACCTATAATAATGATCGCAAGTGTGGCTAAAATGCCTAGAGGATGCTCAATTAATACCATAGGATCAAATAGCATGCCGACAGAGACAAAGAACAGAACGGCGAAGGCATCACGTAGAGGTAAAGTATCTTGTGCTGCTCGGTGGCTGAGGTCAGACTCATTAAGTACCATACCGGCAAAGAAAGCGCCTAATGCGAAAGAGGCATCAAATAGCGTCACTGCTGCGTAAGCGATACCTAAAGCTAGTGCTAACACACATAGGGTAAAAAGCTCACGAGAGCCAGTGGCAGCCGTTTTAGCTAAGATCCACGGAATAAGCTTACGACCGACAATCATCATAATTAAAATAAAGGCAACTACTTTACCAATAGTGATACCTAAGTTAATTAATAACTGTGAAATACTTGTTTGGTCACTACTTTCAAGCATATTGGCAATAGCTGGTAGTAGTACTAAGGCTAATACCATAGCGAGATCTTCGACAATTAACCAACCAATAGCGATTTGACCGCGCTGGCTATCAATTAAACCTCTTTCTTCGAGTGCGCGTAGCAATACCACAGTACTTGCCGTTGAAAGGCATAATCCAAAGACAATGCCACTAAATAGACCCCAGCCAAAGAAAGTGGATAACCCTAACCCTAATAAGGTGGCAACGGTAATTTGTGCTATGGCACCGGGGATCGCGATAGCTTTTACAGCCATTAGGTCTTTTAAAGAAAAATGTAAACCTACGCCAAACATCAGTAAGATAACACCGATTTCAGCAAGCTCAGGCGCCAAAGAGGTATCAGCAACGAAGCCGGGGGTAAATGGGCCAGCGAGCACACCCGCAGCAAGATATCCTACTAAAGGTGAGATTTTTAGCCGTTGAGCAATCATGCCTAAGATGTAAGCAAGTGCTAAGCCACCAACAATGGTGGTAATGAGTGGGGTTGAATGCGGCATCAATTCTCCTTCTTGTTATTAAACTACATGTATCGGGGGGCGAGTGGTACAGCAGACGGTTAGTTTAACGTATCTAAGCGATAATTTCGCTAAAATTTATTGAATTTTTATGAAAATAGCAATTTGATTTAGTTTTATAATGTAACTGAGTGTTTCTGTGTTATTTTGGTAGATCTTCTTTGTATAAGCTTGATATAGACTATTTAGATTGGTTGTAGGTTGTAAAAATAAATACAACTTATTTAGCTTTATTGGTCAGGATCTGGTGAAGAAAAAGTATGGAAATAATCAATAAAGATAGATAAGTGTCATTAGGCTCAACATGTTCAATGTTTTTTTAAATTAGAGAGCAATCGCTAAGACGAGTATCCCTCATATTGACCCAAGTAAAACTCAGATAAAATAAAAAATGCTAACTATGGTTATTTCAGTAGTGAATAACTATTGAGCACTATGCTACACAGTAGAAAATGCTGTGATTAACATAATATCAATAAGCAGACTTTGTTTTTGCGATAGGGGAACGGGCAACATTGTCCCCGAGATGTTCATAACTGAAATTTATTTTTTAAGTTAAATTATAGTCGTTCTTACCTATAATGGAGTAAAAATAGCCAAAAATTTGTTATCACAACTTAATGTATGCTTTTTTGTTAGTAAGTTATTGCTATTGTTATCCAAAGCACCGTAAAACCCCGTCCTTCAGGTCGGGGATATAAGGCGCGGTTTTTTAACTAACTCGGTGTTTCCTGTTGCTCAATGTACTGGCGGATAATGGATATTGCTGCGCCACCACAACTCCCCGCGAAATAACTCGGCGACCAAAGAACCCCCTTGTAGTAATAACGTTGGGCAATATCAGGACGATCACGTCGAAGTAATCGGCTCGATACCCCTTTAAGGCTGTTAACCAGATTAGATATCGCCAGTTTTGGCGGGTAATTAATCAGTAAATGAACGTGATCCCGTTCCCCATCTATTTCAACCAGTTCAACATCAAAATCAGCACAAACACTGGCAAAGTAGCCTCGCAATTTTTCAATTGCATCCTGATCAAATATTTTTCGCCGGTATTTTGTGACAAAGACCAAATGGACGGCATCAGGAATACACAATGTCTGCCACGGCGAATATTAGTTTCATTTTTCATAGACCAAAGTATAATAGGTAATATGAAACGTCTACAAGCCTTTAAATTCCAGTTAAGACCCAATGGTCAGCAAGAGCGTGAGATGAGACGCTTTGCAGGGGCTTGTCGTTTTGTTTTCAATCGGGCATTAGCACGTCAGAATAAGAATCACGAAGCAGGGAATAAATACATTCCCTATACAAAAATGGCTTCATGGCTCATCGAGTGGAAATCTGACACAGAGACACAATGGTTGAAGGAAGCCCCATCACAACCATTACAACAGTCACTTAAAGATTTGGAACGGGCTTACAAGAATTTTTTCCAGAAGCGTACCGCTTTTCCTCGATTCAAGAAACGCGGTAAAAATGACGCTTTTCGCTACCCGCAGGGCGTGAAGCTGGATCAATCCAATAGTCGTATATCATTGCCAAAGTTGGGATGGATGCGCTACCGCAACAGTCGTGAAGTCGTCGGAGAAGTGAGAAACGTCACGGTCAGTCAGTCATGCGGTAAATGGTACGTCAGCATTCAGACTGAGTATGAAGCGACAGAACCACAACCTGAATCAACCTCAATAGTCGGGCTTGATGCAGGCGTTACAAAACTGGCCACGCTTTCAGACGGTACGGTATACCCGCCCGTCAGCAGTTTTAAAGTAAACCAGCGAAAGCTGGCAAGGCTTCAACGGAAATTAAGCCGTAAAATCAAATTCAGTGCCAACTGGCAAAAACAAAAGCGCAAAATTCAACGTCTGCATTCTCATATTGCCAATATCAGGAAAGACTCCCTTCACAAAGTCACCAGCGAAATCAGCAAAAACCACGCAATGATTGTCATTGAGGACTTAAAGGTCAGTAACATGTCTAAATCGGCAAAAGGTACGACAGAACGGCATGGACGGAACGTAAAAGCTAAATCTGGTTTAAACCGCTCAATACTGGAGCAGGGCTGGTATGAAATGCGCCGTCAGCTTGAGTACAAGCAGCTCTGGCGAGGTGGTCAGGTACTGGCAATACCTACACCAGTCAGAAGTGCGCTTGCTGTGGTCATACAGCAAAGGAAAACCGCCAGTCACAAAGTCAATTCGAGTGCCTTGAATGTGGATATACAGCGAATGCTGATATCAACGGGGCACGTAACATTTTAGCGGCAGGACATGCCGTGCTTGCCTGTGAAGGGAGGGTGCAGTCAGACCGCCCGTCGAAGCAGGAACTCGCCGAGGTGATTCAGACATCAGTCTGAACGCAGTAGGGATCCACGTCCTTTAGGGCGTGGAGGATGTCAAAGCAAATAGAGTTTGACTGATGTCTCAAAAAAACTATTGGAACAATGAAATAATAATAAAAATATATAACCTACGTCATAAAACACAGTAAAACTATTTACTTCTTTCTGCTTTTTCTACTGTGAATACAGGGCAGAGCCTTCTCAATAAATAATATACATGGGGATAGACCATGAGCTTATCGTTTAAATTATCTGCATGCGCACTGACAGTGACTTTAGCAATGGCGCCTGTGATGTCTCAGGCATGGGAAAAAGATAAAACTTACCAAATTACCATCCTACATACTAATGATCACCACGGTCACTTTTGGCACAATGATCATGGTGAGTACGGTTTAGCTGCTCAAAAAACCGTCGTTGACAATATTCGCGATGAAGTCGCTAAAAATGGCGGTAGCGTATTGCTTCTGTCTGGTGGTGATATTAATACGGGGGTTCCTGAATCTGATTTACAAGATGCAGAGCCTGATTTTAAAGGGATGAATCTTGTCGGTTATGACGCTATGGCGCTGGGTAATCATGAGTTTGATAATCCACTCGAAGTGCTACGCCAACAAGAAAAATGGGCTACTTTCCCTTTCCTTTCTGCGAATATTTATCAAAAAAGTACCGGTGAACGTTTATTTAAACCTTATACTATTTTTGATAAACAAGGAGTGAAAATCGCGGTATTAGGTTTAACTACCGATGATACTGTGCGTATTGGTAATCCTGCTAACTTCCCTGATACTGAGTTCCGTAAACCGGCAGATGAAGCGAAAAAAGTCGTTGAAGAATTACGTACCACAGAAAAACCCGATATTATTATCGCTGCTACCCATATGGGGCATTATGACGATGGTAATCATGGCTCTAATGCACCGGGTGATGTTGAAATGGCGCGTGCTTTGCCGAAAGGCTATTTAGATATGATTGTTGGTGGACACTCACAAGATCCGGTGTGTATGTCTCAAGAGAATAAAAATTACAAACAAGCAGATTATGTTCCCGGCACGCCTTGCGCTCCAGATAATCAAAATGGCACATGGATTGTTCAAGCCCATGAATGGGGTAAATATGTAGGTCGCGCTGATTTTGAGTTCCGTAATGGTGAGTTCACATTAAAACACTATCAGTTAATTCCAATTAACTTAAATAAGAAAGTGAAAAAAGAAGACGGAACCACTGAGCGAGTTTACTACACAGAGGAGATCCCTCATAACCCTGAAATGATGAAATTACTGACCCCTTATCAAGAGAAAGGTGGTGAGCAATTGAATGTGAAAGTGGGGGAAGTTGTTGGTAAATTAGAAGGCGATCGTAGCAAAGTTCGTTTTGAACAAACGAATATGGCGCGTTTACTGTTATCTGCTCAGGCGGAGCGTGCAAATGCTGATTTTGCCATTATGAGTGGTGGTGGTGTACGTGATTCGATTGAATCTGGCGATATTACTTATAAAGATGTATTAAAAGTACAACCCTTTGCTAACGAACTCGTCTATGTTGATTTCAAAGGTGAAGAAGTTGAACCTTACCTATCCGCAGTTGCTTGCATGAAAGTAGACTCAGGCGCTTATGCACAATTTTACAATGTAAGTTTAACCGTAGATGCAGATTGTAAAGTGAGTGATGTAAAAATTGCGGGCAAACCATTAGATAAAACTAAAAATTATCGTATGGCGACATTAAACTTTAACGGTATTGGTGGTGATGGTTATCCTAAGATTGATTCACACCCAGGATATGTCAATACCGGTTTTGTTGATGCAGAAGTGTTAAAAGGTTATATCGAAAAACACTCACCACTAAAAGCGGCTGATTTTGAACCGCAAGGCGAGATTGTGTATAAAAAATAGTATTTATTGAAAATATACAATAGATAATTCCCAAAAGGCGGCAGAGGATGTCGCCTTTTGTTATTTTATTTCTTATTGGCAGCTTGGTTGATATAAAAGCCTAAAATAAGCAATCTGTTACTCTTAATCCTCTTTACGGATCAGGGCAAATTGTGCACCTAATACTGAACATAAATCTTCAGCCGTTAGTTCAATATCCAGCCCTCGCTTACCTCCTGAGACATAGATAGTGTCAAACTTAAGTGCTTGATCATCAATCACCGTGGGAAGGCGCTTTTTTTGTCCTAATGGGCTTATACCGCCGACTAAATAACCTGTTACTTTTTGTGCTATTTGTGGATCGGCCATTTCTGCTTTTTTAGCTTTAAGGCATTTGGCGACTCGTTTTAAGTCAAGTTGACTTGATACTGGGGTGACCGCAACGGCTAGGTTTTTAGCATCACCATTTAACGCAACGAGAAGCGTTTTAAACACTTGACGGTTATCTAGCCCTAACTTTTCAACGGCTTCATCACCAAAGTTATGTACATTCGCATCATGTTCATAAGGGTGAAGAGTAAATTTAATTTTTTGTTTTTCCAGTAAATTCACTGCGGGAGTCATAATTATTCCTACTCAATAAGGTGAGAGCAATGGTGAACGTGATCTTGTTATGCTTGATAAGTTAATCGATCAACTAAATTATCTTCACCAAATAAGTGAAGAGCACCGACGGTGACAACATAGTGGCCTGCTGGAAGATTAGAAAGCGTTGTTGCCCAGACTTGATTGCGCTTTTCCATTAAAATATCAAATACCGCTTTGCTAAAAGTATTTGGCAAAGGAGAAGGGTGCTTTTCACTGGTATAATTTAACCACCAATTGATCATAATTTGCAATGCCCGTGCATTTTCATGCCAATTTTTTAGCGTATCTTCGAGTAATTGTGCGCCATCTTGTGGAAAATCTAATAATAATGCGACCTGACGCTCAATACCTTCTAGCTCTATAATCGCTTTTTGTTGTTTATTGGCTTGTTGGATAACTTGATAATCAATGCCGTGCTGTGGTTGTAATCCAAGTTGCATCGCTTGGGTTGATTGTAATATCAGCGCGATTTGCCACAGTGGTTTATCATCAATTTGGTAACGTGGAATAGAAAGAAGATCACAATGGCTGATGATAGTGGCAAGTTGTGTTTCATTTACTCGTTGTTCTAATGGCTCTCGCAATAACGATAGTTGATCAAAGGGCTGAGTTTCGGTTGAAATATCAGCTTCGACAATAACCGCATCCGCTGTTGCTATTTTATTAATCAGCACATTAGATAATGGTGACATCGTTGGCACGCCCATATGGATACTACCAACAAGATGTAAAGAGACATGATTAGGGAGTGAAATATCAATAGCAGGATAGGGGTAATCAGATGTATTCTGTATACCGATCCATTTCTTGATTTTCTGTATTATATCCTTCATTTGATACGCTCCTCATGGGATAAACCACAAGGTTGTAGCATAACGGATTTTGTATTGAATAAAACAAGGAAAACTGAGTTTTACTTAGCTTTCCTTATCTTTACCGCTATATTTATAAATTTATATTACCAACTAATACCGATCCCCCCCGCAGAGACCCAATTGTTAGCGTCATTCCAAGCGGTTGAAGCTTTAACTTTAACATTTTCGTTGATACGGTATTGCATTCCCCATGCAAATGCTGTGGCATTACGATAATTACCGATACCCATTGCGGTGCTAAAGGTTGCTGCATCATTAAAGGGTAAATTACTCATCGCTGCAACAGAGGCAATCCCTTGATTAGCGCGCTTTTCAACTTTATAGAAACGATTATTGGTTTCATTTTTAAAATGGCTAAGATCATTTCTAATGGCATTAATATTATCTGTGTTTAACTTATTTCCTGCATATAAAGAGCCAAGATGACCTACTAAACTTTTAGATTGTTCATTAACATCGAAATCATTAGCTAGGTATTGCTTTACATATTTTTTATTTTCGTCAGCAGTTTGTTTAACTTGATTAATATTTTCTCTATTTGTTTGTATATCTTCTTTATTTGTTTGTATATCTTCTTTATTTTTTTCTACAATACTTTCTACTTTAGTAATACCTTCTCTATTAACAGCTATATTACCTTCATTTTTTTTCACATCACTTTCTACTTTAGTAATTTTATTATCCTGTAAAGTTAACGTTTCAGTAGTTATTTGTTGTTGATTCGCTATAGCTCCAACTTCATTATCTATTTTTCCTGATAATAAAACATATGCATTAGCAATATCAACTCGTGTTACTGGTTGCGATAATCGCTTAGTAATCATTTGGATTTCAGTTAATGGTTCTGCTGTTTCTAGATCTTGATTTGCAACAATAGTAAAAGAGGTACCTTTTTCTATACTTTCGTCAACAATATTTTTAAAATCTTGTATCTGATGTAATAATGCCATCTGTGTTAGTCTTATCTCACTAGTATTTTCATCCTCACTAGTATTTTCATCGTTCATTGTTTCTAAAAAGTCTGCTTCTAGATTTTCTAAATAAGAAGACATAGTACGAGCGATATCCTTTTTACTTTTATCCACTAACATACTTCCATCTTCATCAGAATCAACATCTATTGCTTTAGACATACGATCAAAAAAAGGTTTAGAAAGGCTGACTACAGTATTTTCAGATGATGTAGATGTAGAAGGTCTAGAAATAGAAATAAAGGCTGAAATGTATTCACCTATCAATTTACTATGATAATTGGTTGCAGGGTCAGTCATGTCAAGGTATGTGTTAATTTCTTTAATTGCTTTAATTGTTTTAATTGGATTAGCATCTGTATTTGGAAATTGTGTCCTATATCCTGATGTATTACCTATTGTTGGTGCGCCATAACCCATTAATGGTGGTTGTGGTAGATGAGGCATTAATGGTGGTTGTGGCAGATGAGTCGTTGGTTCTGTTTCTGAACCTACACTTGATTCTACCATAGAACCATTTCCTAATTGTGAAGTATTACCTGTTGGCAATGGGCTTGGGCTAATTACTGGTGCGCGATTACCCATTAATGGTGGTTGTGGTAGATGAGTTGTTGATGTTGAGGGAATACCTATATTTGATTCTACCATAGAACCATTTCCTAATTGTGAAGGATTATCTGTTGGTAATGGGCTATCAGTATTAGAAAAAACATTTGCAGAATAAATTAAAGAGAAAGAAATAAGAAATAATTTATTATAATTCATTAAAAAGTCCTTATAAAAATATAAAGTATAAAAATAAGTGGCTTATTTTATAAAATGTTTTTTTAATCACTATAAATAAAACGCCTTTTAATTTTTATTAATGAATATATTTATAAATAATAAAATATAATGAATTATTGATAATAAATTGCTATTCTATCGTTAAGAGGGCGGAGTGATGACTCTCTTGTATAATGAAAAATTCCTCTTTGACTGGCCGATAGCAATATCGGCTTTTTTTTAACTTATTGAAATGATGATAATTCTCTCTGGATAATAAAAAAGCCTCTGGTATCTAAAGATAGAAGAGGCTGTATTTGACTGATTAATTGCGACTATTTTTTCGGTTTAAAACGTAATAATCGGTTGGCATTACTGACGACAGTGATTGATGATAAGGCCATGGCAGCCCCCGCAACCACAGGGTTTAATAATGTACCGGTAAAAGGATATAAGATACCGGCAGCAATAGGAATGCCTAAACTGTTATATATAAATGCACCAAACAAGTTTTGTTTCATATTGCGCAGTGTGCCTTTTGAGATCTCAACCGCATCAGCAACACCATGTAAGCTATGGCGCATTAAGGTAATGGCCGCGGTTTCAATGGCGATATCACTGCCACCACCCATCGCAATACCAACGTCTGCTTTAGCCAGTGCTGGGGCATCGTTAATACCATCTCCAATCATTGCTACGCGACGACCTTCTGCCTGTAGTTGACTAATCGCTTGCGCTTTACCTTCTGGCATAACGCCTGCAATCACTTGATCAATACCCGCTTCTTTAGCTATCGCATTAGCCGTAATAGGGTTATCTCCAGTTAACATGACCAAACGATAACCTTGATGATGTAGACGCTGTAATGCACTAACGGTATCTTCTCGCAGTGGGTCACGAATAGAAAGTAGGGCCGCTATTTTCCCATTTTGCGCCAATAAGACAGGGGTTACCCCTTTCGCTGATTGGTTTTCTATTAAGGCGTTTATCTCACTTATATCAATGCCAGATTCTTTCATTAGTTTAGGTTTACCTAACAGCACAATATTGCCGTCAATTTCACCACTTAACCCCATACCTGCAAGAGTTCTAAATTGGCTTATTTGCGGTAATTTAATACCTTCAGCTTTGGTTAAAATCGCTTTTGCTAATGGATGATTAGAGCCACTTTCTAGTGCGCCTGCTAATGCTAGCGCTTGAGTTTCACTTATCTGATTGAATGTGTGGATCTCAGTTACTTGTGGCATGCCTTCAGTTAAGGTACCTGTTTTATCAAAAACTAAGGTATCTAATTGGCTTGCTTGTTGTAATGCATCCGCATCACGCACTAATACGCCATATTCTGCGGCACGTCCCACACCTGAAATAATCGACATGGGGGTCGCTAATCCTAGAGCACAAGGACAAGCGATAATTAATACCGTTGTGATAATGACGAGTGCATAAGTAATTTGTGGTGAAGGACCAAAAAAGTACCAAATAGCCCCTGCAATTAACGCAATAACGACGACGATAGGAACAAATACACTGGAAATTTTATCTGCTAATTGACCTATTTCGGGTTTACTGCTTTGTGCTTGACGTACCAGTTTGATAATTCGGGCAAGGGTAGTTTGACTGCCTACTGCTGCAGCTTTAAACAGCACTGAGCCATCTTGCACGGTAGTACCTGCATGAATGGTATCACCAAGGCTTTTTTGTTGTGGAATAGGCTCACCAGTTAACATTGCCTCATCCATCCACACTTCACCTTGGGTGATTTCACCATCAACGGGAACTTTATCACCGGTTGCTAAACGCAAGATCATACCTTGTTTCACATCCGCTAATGGCATTTCAACTTCGCCATTATCTGTTACTACTCTTGCTGTTGGTGGTGTTAAGTCTAATAGACGCTCTAATGCTTTAGAAGAGCGCTGACGGGCTCTTTGTTCAAGCATATGACCAAGGTTTATCAAACCAATGATCATCGCACTGGCCTCGTAATAGAGATGTCTTGCTTGGGCAGGAAACACCTCAGGCCATAAGTTAACACTAATTGAATAGAGCCAAGCCGCCCCTGTACCTAACGCAACGAGCGTGTCCATGGTGGCACTGCCGTTTTTTAGGCTTTGCCACGCATTACGATAAAAGTGCCCACCTGCAGCTATCATCACAATAAGCGTAATAATACCGATAGTTAACCAGATATTATGATTAGCTTCCGTTAACATCATATTATCGCCGATCATTCCCCATACCATTACAGGAATACCAACGACTAAGGCTAAGGCTGCTTGCCAGCGAAAACGCTTCATATTAGCAACAGCGACTTCTTGTTGACGCTCTCTACGTTTTACATCATCTTGAATAATTTCTGCCCCATAGCCTGCTTTTTCGACCGCATTAATCAGGTCATCATGATTAACATGACCGGTTACAAGTGCGCTACGTTCAGCCAAATTAACACGTGCATTTTCAACACCGGAAACACTTTGTAAGGCTTTTTGTACTTTGCTAACACAGCTTGCACAAGTCATACCGTCGATTAATAGCTGAGTGCTATCATCATCGATACTGATATCAGCATTATTATTATCAAGGATGGCTTCTTCTACTGGAATATCACAAATCGCCGCTGACGATGCTTCCAGTGGTGCATCCGTTTGCGTCAGCGGCTCAGTTTTTGGGTGGTTGGCTCCTGCTAATTTTGCATCATAACCAGCATCTTGAATGGCTGTGATCACACGCTCTGTGTTTGCCGTACCTGTTACTGTGGCATGAGTTAATTCCACTTGTGCACTTTCTACCCCATCAGTCCCTTCAAGAGCTTTCTTCACTGAATTAATACAATGACCACAATTTAAGCCTGATAAAGTCAGTTCAATCGTTTTTGGTTTATTTTCTTCTTCGTTTGCTAATGAGGCTTCAAAACCTTCAGCAACAACGGCGGCAATTAAATCTTTTGCGTTTGCTGTACCAAAAATTTCAGCTGATGTTTTGTCTACATTGACCGCAACAACACCGTCAACGGCTAATAACGCATTTTCTGTTTTACCAACGCATTTCATACAGTTAAGTCCACTCAAATTTAGTTTTACATCAGCTTGAGTGGCTAGATGAGCTTCATATCCGGCTTCTTCAATTGTTTTGATTAAGCTTTCAACAGTTGCGTCGCTGTCAATTTTAGCGTATTGAATAGTCACCGTGGACTGTTCTATATCATTGCGGGCATCAAGTGATTTTTTTACACTGTTAATACAGTGGGAGCATGAAAGCCCTTGTAGTGCGAGTAGCGTAGTTTTTGCCATGGTCAATATCTCCAAATAAAAAGCGATTACCTCTATTATGGCGTAATATGGGATAACTTGCTTTCTTGAAAAGGTTTTTTCTTATCTGAGATAAAGGCTAAACCTTTCCGCAAGGGGAAGGTCAAGGGGGAATTTTGAATATTAGTGAAATCGCAACCAAAACCGGTTTGACGACAAAAGCAATCCGTTTTTATGAGGAAAAAGATCTGATAACCCCACCTCATCGGGGTGAAAATGGCTATCGATACTATTTACCACAACATATCGAAGAATTAACACTGTTAAAGCAAGCTCGTGAAGTCGGGTTTAGTTTAGAAGAGTGTCGTTCATTGCTGATGTTATTACGTAATCCCTCACGTCACAGTGCTGATGTGAAAGAGGCAACCTTAAAGAAAGTGGCTGAGATAGAGAAAACCATTAACGAATTAAATGCCATTCGTCAACGGCTTCTCTTATTAGCAAATGAATGCCCTGGCGATGATGGGGCGGAATGCCCAATCATCAATCATCTTTCTGGTTGTTGTCATCATCAATAACAGCAGCATGCTGTGTTGATGATGCCGAGCGAGTGGTGGGAGAAAATGAGGTGACGTGCAAGGTGATACCATCAATAGCAATCACTTTGACTGTATCACCTGCTTTTAATGGCGTGTCAGAATAGACTCGCCAACTCCCATCAGCAAGCTTTATGCGACTAAAACCATTTTCAGTATCCGATAACAAAACTGCTTTTATACCAATAAGTTGGTGGCTTTTTTGGTTTAGGTTTTCTGCTTCTTTGGATAACTTTTTGCGTTTAAGCCAGATACGCCAAAGGATTGCACTAATAACGGTGAGTAATGCAAATAGAATACCTTGAATGGGCCAACCAATAGGTAAGATCCATGCGATTAATGCAACACATAATGCGGCCATACCAGACCATAGTAAGTAGCCTGCAGTGCCCAGCATTTCGGCGATTAATAGTAAGACACCAAGACAAAGCCAGAAAAGTGCTGGCTGAGCACTAATCCATTCAATCATAATTAATTGCTCTTGTTACCTGAGTCACTTTTTTTGGTATTTAATAATTCTGAAATACCACCAATTGCACCCATTAAGTTACTGGCTTCTAATGGCATCATTACAACTTTGCTGTTATCGGCAGAACCAATTTGTGACAGGGCATCGGTATACTTTTGTGCAATAAAGTAGTTAATGGCTTGCATATCCCCTTTAGCGATAGCTTCTGATACCATTTGCGTCGCTTTTGCTTCCGCTTCTGCTGCACGCTCACGGGCTTCGGCTTGTAAGAAAGCAGACTGACGTTCACCTTCTGCTTTTAAGATTTGCCCTTGTTTTTCACCTTCCGCTTTTAAGATTGCCGCTTGACGGATACCTTCTGCTTCTAGAATATCAGCACGCTTAGTACGCTCAGCTTTCATCTGCGCATTCATGGCTGAAATTAGCTCTTGTGGTGGGCGCACATCACGAATTTCAATACGGGTAATTTTAATACCCCATGGGTTAGTTGCATCATCAACAATCAGTAATAAACGGCTATTGATCTGATCACGTTGTGAAAGAATTTCATCCAGTTCCATAGAGCCTAACACAGTACGGATATTGGTTAGCGTTAGATTGATGATTGCAAGCTCTAGGTTATTCACCTCATAAGCAGCTTTTACTGGATCGATAACTTGAATAAAGCAGACCGCATCAATACTGACATTGGCGTTATCACGAGAAATCACTTCCTGAGAAGGGATATCTAATACTTGTTCCATCATATTAATACGACGACCAATACGGTCAATAAATGGAATAAGGAGTTGAAGGCCTGGAGCAAGGGTACGTGTATAACGTCCAAAACGCTCGACAGTCCACTGATAACCTTGTGGAACGGTTTTTACACCACTTAAAACTAAAATAATGGCGAATAAGATAATAATACCAATAACTATTTCCATGTATCTGTCCTTAGCCTGCTTTAATAAATAAAATGAATATTAATAAAGTAAAGAATACACCATTCGGCGATATTTAGATGCTAGATTATCATTAGTCCCTAAAGCAGATAAAATATCCATCAGGGTTTTCTTAACTTGTCCTTCACCGGCATTAAGATCTTTTTTCAGAAAATTAAATAGCAATTCAAGGGCTTCATCATTACGTGCCACTTCATGCAGTTTTAACGCCAGTTGAATAGCGAGTTCAGTATTGTCAGGTTGCTGATTAAAATTATCTTGTAATTGCTGAATTTCAGGTGTGTCGGCAGCTTGTTTTTGCAGTTCAATTTGAGCTAATAAACTATGATAATAGCTATCTTGATCTTGCAATGGAATTGCGGCTAATAATTCTTCTGCTTCATTATGTTTATTTAATGAAATTAAAGCACCTGCGAGGGCTAAGGTAATTTCACTGTTTTTAGGATCAATTTGGTGTGCTTCTTTTAACAGTGGTAATGCTTCGTCTGCTTTACCTTCTGCTAATAGTGCTGAAGCTTGCGCTGCTTTTAATTCTTCTGGTTTAGGTAAGATATTGGCAAGGATTTGGCGAATAGCTTCTTCAGGTTGTGGGCCTTGGAACCCATCGACAGGACGACCTTCTTGCAATATATAAACAGTTGGGATCGCACGTAGACCAAATTGCGAGGCAATCATCTGTTCAACATCACAATCTAATTTAGCTAATACAAACTGATCAGCAAATTCAGCCGCTAGTTTATCCAACGTTGCCCCAAGCTCTGCACAATGAGGACTACGCTCTGAATAGAAGTACATCATGACCGGTTTTGTCATCGATTGTTCTATAACTTGCTGAATATTCGATTCATTTACATCAACAATATGTGCAGTTGCTAACATTAACTTATCCCTTTTTGAGAGTTTTAAATATAAATGCTGTTTATTACGCTATTTCATTAATAAATAAGGATGAATTTTACAAAAATCAAGCCTTGTTACTTTGGCCGTTTAAGATCCTATCCATAAGTCTATCAGGGAGGAGTCGTTTTAACACTTTGACGGCATAAGTGAGTAAGGTCACAGGATAACGTAACTTAGGTCTTGGACTTTCTAAAGCATGGATTAGTTTTTTCACTACATCATCAGGTGTTAATGTGAAACGACTCGCAATCCCCGGATTTTTTACCGGTTTATCTTGTTGGGCTTGATTAACATTTTCAGTAAAGCGTGTTTTTATTGGACCCGGCTCAATTAAACTGACTTTTATCCCCGTAGAGGCAAGTTCCATTCTTAATGCATCAGACCAAGCTTCAACGGCATATTTACTCGCCGCATAAGCACCTCGGCCGGGAGTGGATATTAATCCCATTACCGAGCTCGTCTGAATAATACGTCCTTCGCCATGAGGTAACATCGCCGGCAGTAACCCCATAGTAAGCTGATGTAAGCCAAAGAAATTAGTGGAAAATTGTTTTTCCATTTGCTGGCGACTAATCGCATTTAATGGACCATAAACCCCAAAACCACCATTATTAAATAATCCATATAAACGCCCATTAGTAAGGCGAATGACTTCTAATATGGCTTTTTCGATACTTTCTGCGTCATCGAGATCAAGAAAAATAGGCTCAAACCCCAATGTTTCCATATGGTTAAGATCATCTTCTTTGCGACAAGCAGCCAGTACTCGATATCCTTTTTGCTTGAGTGTTTTTGCCGCACACAGTCCAATCCCACTAGAACTTCCTGTAATCAATACCGTTTTTTGCATAATTTTACAATTAATCTCATTTAATCTAGGTTAACTACTGTCACAATAGTTTAACGTGTTAGGTAAGGGGATAGGGTTTTATCCATCCATTGAGCAATAAAAGGCTGAGCCGCTTCATTTGGGTGAATGCTGTCGTTTTGCATCCACTCAGGTTTATCTGCTATTTGCTCCATATAAAATGGGATAAGCTCAAGAGCATTGTCTTTCGCCAATTGTGGGTAAATCGCAGAAAAAGATTGCGTATAGCGTTTACCATAATTAGGCGAAATCATAATTTGCATAAAGAGTGGCGTTGCTCCCGCTTCTTTTACTTGGGTAATGATGTTTTGCAACGCTTCTTTCGTTTGGGCTACAGGGTAGCCTTGTAAGCCATCATTTGCACCCAGTTCAATCAAAACCCAACGAGGTTGGTGCTGTTTTAATAAATCAGGGAGCCTATTTTGACCTTGAAATGCGGTTTCGCCACTGATGCTTGCATTTACGACATTTATTTCAGGATAAGTTAATTTCCACTTATCCGCGAGGCGTTGCGCCCATGCGCTTTCAATAGGAAGGCGATATCCGGCACTTAGGCTGTCACCAAAGATCAAAAAGGTATCAGCAGCGATAGACTTAAAGCTAAACATCATCATGACGATAAGGAAACAAGTATGTCGACGGAAAAGGTTCTTGAAGTTCATCAGTTAACCAAACAAGTAGGAGAAGGTGATAGTCAGATCTCTATATTGCAGGGTGTTGAGTTAGTTGTCGAGTCTGCACAGACAATTGCTTTAATTGGTGAGTCAGGATCGGGCAAATCTACACTTTTAGGTATTATTGCAGGATTAGATGATGGAGGCGCTGGTCGTGTGCAATTAATGGGACACGATCTGACCAAAATGAATGAAGAAGAGCGGGCAAAATTACGTGCACAACATGTCGGATTTGTTTTTCAATCTTTTATGCTAATTCCAACGTTAAATGCCTTAGAGAATGTGCAACTTCCTGCGTTATTAAAAGGTGAGTCAGAAAAACAGAGCCATACGCGAGCCGTTGATTTACTTAAACAATTGGGTTTGGGTGAGCGCTTGTATCATATGCCCGCACAACTTTCCGGTGGTGAGCAACAACGTGTTGCATTAGCAAGAGCTTTTTGTACCCAACCGGCGATCCTGTTTGCTGATGAGCCAACAGGTAATCTTGATCGAAAAACGGGAGATAAAATTGCCGATTTACTGTTTTCCCTTAATCGTGATTATGCCACAACATTAATTTTGGTCACCCACGATAATGAGCTTGCCGCTCGTTGTCAGCGAAGATTACGTCTTGTTGATGGGCAACTTAAGGAGGAGTCATGATCTGGCGTTGGTTTTGGCGTGAGTGGCGCTCGCCGGCTTTATTAATTGTTTGGCTCTCTTTAGCGCTGGCGGTGGCTTGTGTGCTGGCGTTAGGGCGTATTGGTGATCGCATTGATAAAAGTATTTATGCTCAAAGTCGTGATCTTATCGCCGGTGATTTAGTGCTACGCGCCTCGTATCCTGTTGATGAAAATTGGCTAGCTGAAGCTAAAAGAATGGGGCTAACACTTAGTCGTCAAATGCAATTTACCACCATGTCTTATGCCCCAGAAGGTGATACTCCTCAATTGGCGTTGGTAAAAGCCGCGGATAACTTATATCCACTCTATGGTGAGCTAGAAACTCAGCCTGTAGGGCTAAAAGCGGAGAAAGGCACGGCGTTAGTGGATGCAAGGTTACTGGCGCTTTTGGGGATCAAGGTTGGTGATAATATTGATGTCGGTGATGCCACTTTTACAATTAGCGGTGTATTAGTTCAAGAGCCTGATAGTGGTTTTAATCCTTTTCAAATTGCCCCGCGTATTTTAATTAATCTTGCTGATGTTGAAGCGACTGGTGCCGTTCAGCCGGGAAGCCGCTTAACTTACCGTTATATGTTTGCGGGTAATGAAGCATTAATTGATGAATACCAACAACGCTTTGATCCCTTATTAAAACCGGATCAGCGTTGGAATAGCTTAAAACAAGATAATGGTGCGCTATCTCAATCAATGGAGAGAGCAAAAAACTTTTTACTATTATCTGCATTATTAACACTACTATTGGCGATTTCTGCCGTTGCGGTTTCAATGACACATTATTGCCGTAGTCGACATACGCTAATTGCGGTATTAAAAACCTTAGGTGCTGATAATCATGCATTACGTAAATGGATTATAGGTCAGTGGGGTGTGATTATTGTTGCGGCTATCGTGGTCGGCTCACTGGTCGGTTGGGGCTTTGAATTAGTATTGTTGCAGATTTTAGCACCGGTATTACCAAAAAGTTTACCTGATGCGAGCTTTATGCCATGGCTATGGTCAGTTGGCTCTTTACTACTCATCGCGTTATTGACGGGTTTACGCCCTTATCACCAATTAATGTCAACGCAACCTTCCCGCGTGTTGAGAAGTGGTACTACGGCACCTAGTTGGCCACTACGTTATTATTTACCCATTGTTGCATTGATTGTTGTTGGCGCTTTAACTCTGTTTGCCGGAACGGGTGTTTTATTGTGGTCTATTTTATTAGGTATCGTCGTCATTGCTTTCTTGCTCGGCGTGATTGGTTGGCTTGGATTATGGCTTTTAAAGCAATTTAAATTTAAGCAATTGAGTGCCCGTTTAGCGGTGACACGTTTATTACGCCAGCCTTTCCAAACCATGACGCAATTAGCCGCTTTTTCATTATCCTTTATGCTATTGACGCTATTGGTTTTGCTGCAAGGGGATTTATTGGAAAAATGGCAACAGCAGTTACCTGAAGATAGTCCTAACTATTTCTTGATTAATATGTCAAAGCCTCAGGTACAGCAGATTAATACATTATTAGCCACTTATCATGTGGCACCGACAGATGCTTATCCGGTTGTGTTAGCACGTTTAACAGCGATTAATGATCACAATGCGAAAGTGTGGGCAGATGCACGGGATGCGGGGAATAATACCGTACGAAGAGAGCTTAATTTAACGTGGCACAGTGAACTTCCTAAAGATAATGTTATTGTCGAAGGCTCATGGCCTCCCGTCGGTAATGGCGTTTCAATCGATCAGGGGGTTGCACAAAAGTTAGAAATAAAGCTGGGGGATGAGCTAACTTTTGTTGGTGATACTCGCGAGTTTAAATCTGTTGTCACCAGCATTCGCCATGTTGATTGGGAAAATATGCGACCAAATTTCTTCTTTATTTTCGCAGAAGAAGGGCTAAGCAATCAGCCTGAAAAATGGATGAGCAGTTTTTATTACAATGGTGATGGAAGTTTGATCACCGCATTAAATCGACAATTTCCTACGGTCAGTGTGCTAGATACGGGGGCATTAATTCAGCAAGTTCAGCAGATCTTACAGCAAGTCAGCCGAGCATTAGAAATTATGGTTGGATTAGTTATGCTGTGTGGGGCATTGCTATTAGTGGCACAAATTCAAGTCGGTATGACACAACGTCGTATCGAGTTGGTGGTTTATCGAACATTAGGCGCGAGTAAGTCACTATTAAGACGCACGCTTTGGGCGGAGTTTGCCTTATTAGGGTTAATGGCCGGTTTAGCTGCAGCGATAGGGGCTGAAGTTGCATTAGGGTTGTTGCAAAAATCGGTATTTAATTTCCCATGGCAACCACAATGGATGATGTGGATAGTTGTTCCCGCTCTTGCCGCCGTATTACTTTCACTTTGTGGCAGTATTTTAGGGGTTAGGCTATTACAAGATAAAGGCCAATATCGTCGTATTCAGGGAGAATAGTCGCCATTAGTTATCTAGTTATCATTAAATGAAGTGATACGTGATATTGAATTAAAAATGCTGATATCGAACGGATATCAGCATTTTTTTATCGGATGCTTATGGTGATACAGGCGATGATTTTTCAATATATACAGTTTGTGATGGGAAGGCGAAGTCAGCGCCATGTTGATGCACAATATCAATCATTTTTAAATAAACTTCTTGCTGCGCATCTAACCATTCTGCCCATACCGTGGTTTTGGTAAAACAGTACACCATAATATTTAATGATGAATCGGCGAATTGATTAAAATAGACCAATAAAGTCTGTTTGGTGTCGATTTTGTCGTTTTGTTGTAGCATTGTGCGGATATCTTCGACAATAACCCCAACTTTGTCCGAATCTTCATAGCGTAACCCTAATTCTGTTTCAATACGTCGATTGGTCATTCTGCCGGGGTTTTCAACACTAATGGAGGAAAATACTGAGTTTGGAATATATAACGGGCGATGATCAAAGGTCATTATCTTCGTGATACGCCAGCCAATCTCAACAACAGTTCCTTCGATATTGCGATCGGGTGAACGTACCCAATCACCAATGTTAAAAGGGCGATCAAAATAGAGCATAACACCTGAAAAAAGGTTACTCATAACGTCTTTACTTGCCATACCAATGGCAATACCGCCTAAGCCACCAAATGTCATTAAGCCCGATAAGCTCATGCCAAAATGCTCACCGAACAGTAAGATCATGATGACAAGAAGAGTGATTTTAAATATACGCGAAATAATACGGGCTGAGGTAGGATCACTGCCTTTTTTAATTTGTGATTTTTCTAATAAATTAATGAGTAAGAAAAATTTTCTCATCAGGATTAATGCGATAGCAAGATAGCTAAAGAAATTAATCATCTGAAAAGAGATAAAGTGTAGTTTAAAATCTACCACCGCCATTTCACAGTATTGGCTTACAATAGCCACTAAACTACAAAGTAAAATAGCTTGGATGATGTGAATAATTATGTTTCTACGACGTTTTTTTTGTTTATCATGTAAAAAAGATATGGCAAGAAAGGCGATAAAACACGCCAAAGCTATGCCGATACCAATTGAGTATTTCATGATTAATTCTTCATTCATCTGCTCGATCTCTCCTCGCTAAAACCGCTTCTCTATAATATTGATTGGATTTCTAAACTAGATTTGCGGTTTTATTTTTATCTTGGCGCATTATGTTTTTCACTGGCATGTTGGAAGTTAGGATAAATTGGTGGGCGCATAAATAGTGTGATCACCAAAATAACTAAAACAGGGATAGTGAGAATTAAAAATGCAGGTGTGAAGCTGCCTGAAATATCCTTAATAGCCCCAGCAAAGAAGGGGGCTAAACAGGCCAATGTTGAGATCAGGTTCATCACCGAAAATAGTTCTAAATAAGGTGCGCGACCAAAATAGTTAGCCAGTAATACACTTGAGGCTAAGAAGGTCATACCATAACCGATCCCCACACAAAGGGTAAATAGCATTAGGTAGATCCAACTATTAGCCATACTCAGTGCTAATAGACCGATAATAATAATCGTTAAGCTGGCAATCAGTAATTTTTTAGGCTCTAACCATTCACCAATCGCCCCACCGGCTAATCGTGAGAATGCATTGATAAAAGCCATGGTGCTCAGTAGCGTTGCAGCAATAGTTTCACTAAAACCATTTTCAATAATATGTGCAACTGCAAAACTATTTACTGTGATCCCGCACCATAGAAAAGCGGTGTAAGTGGCAGCAATGACATAAAATTGCCATGTTCGTAAAGCATGACGTGCGGTCCATATCGCTTTGGTTTGATAAATACGTTTGCTACTTTGTAATTGACTGATTTTTTTCGCATGCGCTTTTTCTGCTGAGCCTTCTCGTAATACTAAAATAGTCAGCAGGGTAATAATTGATAGAATAATAGCTGAAATGAGCCAATGCATACGCCATGTGTGCCAAAGGTGTGTGGCTAAAAAATAGATCCAAGGGCCTGCAACTCCTCCCAATCCACCAATAGTAAAATAGACACCAAAAGCAAAAGACTGTTTTTCAAATAGACGCGATAGCACGTAAGTGCCCGGTACGGTTGCTAATAGCGTAAAACCTACCCCAAGTAAGGCGGTACCAAGAAAGTAGCGTGTGATGGTATTGGTTTCATATAGAAAATAGAATCCACTGACAAAAATAATCAGTCCAATGAGGAGTGTGAAGCGGACGTTTAATTTACGGATAAGTAAAGTGGGTAAAAAGCTCGCAAGTCCACAGGTTAAGCCCAATAAAGTAAAACCAAGGCCAGCTTGTGTCCAGTTCCACTCTAGTTCAGCTATCATACTAGGTAGAACCACACCTAAAGAGGTAAATGTTGTTGCGGTAGCGAGAAAGTACACTAAACCTAGCAGTATCAGTATGCTCCACTGATAGATAGGACCAAAATTTTGTTGCGTGACTGGCATCCTGACTCCATAGAACGGGTGCAGTATCCTGAATGTTCAGGAAAAAATAGCGAATAACTGGCCTTGTATTCACAGGCCAGTACATTTAAAGGCTATTATTCTCTAACTTTCTGAGTCGGACTGCTAGCTTAATTTTTCTAGCGCCCATTTAATCGGATATTGATAGGCTTCATCGAGCAGGGGACTTAATGTACTTAAGCTCTTTTGCAGAGCTTGATGGTTATTATGTACTAAGTTGAGATGCCCTACTTTGCGGGCTGGACACACTTCTTTTTCATACCAATGTAGATGAACTAAAGGTAATGATAGCCATTTGATGTCGATCTCCGTTCCAATAAGATTAACCATTACCGCCGATTGGCAAACATTAGGTTTGGGCATCGGTAAATCAAGAATAGCACGTAAGTGAAGTTCAAACTGGCTAATAGAAGCACCATTTTGTGTCCAGTGACCACTGTTGTGGACGCGAGGTGCGAGTTCATTAATCAGTAATTTATCACCGACAATAAAGCATTCCATGGCCATTACACCGATATAATTTAGTTTATTGAGGATCTTGCTAAGCATATCCTCTGCTAATTGTTGTAATGCCTCGGGAGGATTTGGTAGCGCAACACTCATGCGTAAAATGCCATCTTGATGAAGATTGTGAGTGAGTGGATAAAAAACACAATCCCCCTGACGATTTCTTGCACCAACTAAAGAGACTTCTCCAGAGAAAGGAATACCTTGTTCGACAATACATTCACCATATATTTCGGCTGGTAATTGTTGTTCGTCACCTGGGTGTATCCGCCATTGACCTCGTCCGTCGTAACCACCAACACGGCGTTTAACGATAATAAACTCCCCTAGCTGATTGAATAGCTCAGGCCATTGCTCAGCCGAAGTTAATGGTTGCCAAGGTGCCGTCGCTAAATGAAGTTCATCAAGGAGTTGTTTTTGTGGTAAGCGATCTGCGAGTAATGGAAAAATATCTCGGTTAATAAAGTTAGCATGGTGCTCTAACTCATTGGTTAATGCGGTTTCCGGCCAACGTTCAATTTCTGCGGTAATAATACTCTTTTGATAAGGTACCGCTTCGGGTTCAGCATCAAGCCCTACGGGATATACCGCAATACCTAATGGCTCACCCGCTTGACGTAACATTCGACCTAACTGTCCATTACCAAGAACACAAACCGGCTTCATAGCGCCTCCCTTGGATCAGGGTGATTAAGGACTTCTTGTGTTTGTGTTGCTCGCCATTGTGTTAATGCATTAAAAATATCAGCAGAGTGTAATGCTAAAATTTGTGCGGCAAGTAGCGCGGCATTAGCAGCCCCCGCTTTACCAATAGCCAGTGTGCCAACGGGAATACCTTTCGGCATTTGTACAATAGAATAAAGGCTATCAACACCACTTAATGCAGCACTTTGTACAGGAACCCCTAATACAGGAACTAAGGTTTTGGCTGCCAACATCCCCGGTAAATGTGCAGCACCGCCAGCACCCGCAATAATCACGTCAAAACCATTCTCTTTGGCCTGTTCTGCGAAACGAAATAATTTATCCGGTGTTCGGTGTGCGGAAACAATTTCAACATGGTAAGGAAGTTGTAACGTGTCTAGGACTTCTGCGGCATGACACATTGTCGCCCAGTCACTTTTCGAACCCATCACAATGGCGATACGAGGGGATGAGGTATTGAGACCAACTTGAGAAGACATTACTTAACTGCTCCTGTAAGCATAAACGGATATAGCCAGAGAAACTGAGCATGATAGTATCACGCTAACACGTCAAGGAAAACGTTTGCGTAAAGAAAAATATGCTACAATAGCCGAAAAAGTATCATCTATTTAAAATGGAAATTGGATCAGTTCGATTTTATCTGAGGTGACTTTAAACATTGAGCCTTCCGTATGCCAAGCTCCTAATACACCTCGATAATGTGGTTTCCCATCAATGTCGACGGTGTGGATCGCCGGTCGATGAGTATGACCGTGGATCATCCATTGGGTATTAAATTGTTTAAAGGTATTGATAACGGCTTGAGCATTAACGTCCATTATCGCTTCAGATTTGTATTGGTTGCTACTTTGACTACGAGAGCGCATTTTTTTAGCAATACGTAATCGAATGGTCAGAGGAAGGAGTAGGAATAAGCGTTGAATAAACTTATTGTGGACTTTTTTACGATAGCGTTGATAGGCATCATCATCGGTGCAAAGCGTATCACCATGTAAGATTAAAATACGATGTTGCTCTATCTCAAGCACTTTTTCTTGTGGTAGCAGTGTCATTCCGCTCTCTTTTGCAAAGCGAGAGCCGATTAAGAAATCGCGGTTACCATGAATAAAATAGCAGGGCACTCCCGCATTTTTTAATGCCATTAATGCTTGGGCTATGCGCTGATGTAGTGGATTAGGATCATCATCACCAATCCAAAAATCAAAGAAATCGCCCAAAATATAAAGTGCATTTGCGTGGATCGCTTGCTCTTGTAAAAAGCGAAGAAAACCGGCAGTAATTGCCGGTTCGTGCTCACTTAAATGCAGATCTGCAATAAACAGGGTGCACATAAAAAGCGCTACTTATTCGCTAACAGTAACACTGTTAATGATAATATCTTCACGAGGAACATCTTGGTGGAAACCACTGCGACCAGTAGAAACGGCTTTGATTTTGTCTACAACATCCATTCCTTCAACAACTTCAGCAAATACACAATATCCCCAACCATTGGCATTTTCTGCACGGAAGTTTAAGAAGTCGTTATCTGCTACGTTGATAAAGAATTGTGCTGTTGCAGAATGTGGATCGTTGGTACGAGCCATCGCTAATGTACCACGATTATTGGCAAGACCGTTGTTTGCTTCGTTTCTTACCGGGGCTTTAGTTTCTTTTTGCTTCATACCAGGTTCAAAACCACCACCTTGGATCATAAAACCATTAATAACACGGTGGAAGATAGTGTTATCGTAGAACCCTTCTTTACAGTAATCTAAAAAATTTTCTACGGTTGCAGGTGCTTTATCTGCAAATGTTTTAATCACGATATCGCCGTAATTGGTATGAAAAGTAACCATATTCAGATCCTAGTATAATTTTAGTTTTACCCAGATGTGGGCTGAAACAATAGACCGTTTTTTTATACCACAGTTACCTTATTTAGTCAGTATTCATCTTTTGTTCATGGCGACTTTCAGGCTAAAAATCGCGAAAATAGTAATAGAAAACATTTTTCGCCAATTATTTCACCAATAAACTCAATTTGGCGCCTTACTGTTAACGATTGAACAGTGAAAATAAACGCAGAGCAGAGTAATATAAGAGACTATTAATTGGATTACCTTTGAGTTTAGGCATTAAAACCCTTATAAAGGTAATGTTATGTGGTTATTTTTATCGCTGTAGTCGTTATTTTATATACATAAATACGTAATCAACACGTACAGTTAAAAATGGGAACGTCCTCTGATGCTAAAGATTTTTAATACTCTTACTCGACAAAAAGAAGAATTTAAACCTATCCATAAAGGAAAAATAGGTATGTACGTGTGTGGCATCACTATTTATGATTTATGTCATATTGGTCATGGACGTACATTTGTGGCATTTGATGCCATAACCCGCTATTTACGTTATTTAGGGTATGATGTGAATTATGTGCGCAATGTCACCGATGTGGATGATAAAATCATCAAGCGTGCGATTGAAAATAATGAAACTTGCGAACAATTAACGACACGTATGTTAGCGGAAATGCATAAAGATTTTGATGCATTGAATATCTTACGCCCTGATTCAGAGCCACGAGCCACACATCATATTGCAGAAATTATTGCTCTTACCGAGACATTAATTAAACGTGGTCATGCTTATGTAGCAGAAAATGGTGATGTGATGTTTGCCATTGATACCGATCCGGATTATGGCTTGCTTTCTCGTCAAGATTTAGAGCAACTACAAGCAGGGGCTCGGGTTGAAGTCGCTAACGTAAAACGCAATCCTATGGATTTCGTGCTTTGGAAAATGTCAAAACCCGGTGAACCAAGTTGGACATCACCATGGGGAGAAGGGCGACCAGGCTGGCATATTGAATGTTCAGCCATGAATGGTAAAGAATTAGGTCATCATTTTGATATTCATGGCGGTGGTTCAGATTTAATGTTCCCGCATCATGAAAATGAAATTGCACAATCAACCTGCGCTCATGATGGTCCTTATGTTAACTATTGGATGCATTCCGGTATGGTGATGGTAGACAAAGAAAAAATGTCTAAATCACTGAATAACTTTTTTACTATTCGTGATGTTCTTGCCTATTACGATGCTGAAACGGTACGTTATTTCTTATTATCAGGACACTATCGTAGCCAACTAAATTATACCGAAGAGAACTTAAAACAGGCGCGTACCGCATTAGAGCGTTTATATACTTCTTTACGTGGCACTGATGCAAATGCTCAACCTGCTGGTGGTGAAGCGTTTGAAGCGCAGTTTATTGAAGCAATGAACGATGATTTCAATACACCAGAAGCCTATTCTGTGTTATTTGATTTAGCCCGCGAAGTGAATCGCTTAAAAACCGTCAATATGGAGGCGGCTAATGGTTTAGCAGCGGTGTTGCGTAAATTGGCCAAAGTATTAGGCCTATTAGAGCAACAACCAGAACACTTCTTACAAAGTGGTGCGCAAGCAGACGATGCTGATGAAGTAGAAAAAATTGAAGCGTTAATTCAACAACGTAATGATGCTCGTAAGAATAAAGATTGGGCAGCTGCGGATGCCGCTCGTGATGCTTTAACAGCAATGGGGATTGTATTAGAAGATGGCCCACAAGGTACAACATGGCGTCGTAATAGCTAATATTGCTACCTATTGATAAAGCAATAAAGTCAAAAATATCGGGTAATTATTATCCGATATTTTTTTTAGATTTTTAGTGGCGTTAATTCAACTTCGGTCATCATTCTTGCCAATTGTTCTCGATCAGTTATTCCAACATTAGTTTGACTGACGGCAAGAGCTGAAATTGCTGTAGCAAGACGTAAGGTATGTTCACTGGTTTGCCTCATCATCAAACCATAAATCAACCCACCTACCATAGAGTCACCGGCACCTACCGTGCTGACCACATCACATTTAGGCGGTTTTGCCATCCACGCACCAGAGGCGTTAACCCACATAGCGCCTTGTTCACCTAACGAGATAACAACATGAGCAATACCTTGCTGGCGTAATTCATGGGCAGCTTGTACTACGTCAGAGAGTTCAGGTAAGGGTCTACCTGCCCAAATTTCTAGTTCATGATGATTGGGTTTTACTAACCAAGGTAACGCTTTTAACCCCGCGACAAATGCTTCTCTGCTACTATCAAAAATAAGGCACATACATTCGCTACGTAGTCGCTTCATCCAAGCAGTAAAATCATTTAAATCAATACTTGGTGGTACACTTCCACTGACACAAATCATATCAAATTGACCCGCCCAGCTGAGTGTGTCATTTACAAAACGAGTCCAATCTTGTTTAGTGATTTCAAACCCTGAAAAGTTAAAATCAGTTACTTTACCGCTGGGTTCAGTGAGTTTGACATTGATACGTGTGCGACCTTCAACCATTTGGAAGCGATTAGCAATCCCGGCTTCACTAAACTCTTTTTGAAAGCCATCTTGATTCTCTTTACCTAAAAAACCGCCAACAGTGACATCAATACCAAGGCTTTTTAATACTTTTGCTACATTGATACCTTTACCGGCAGCATGAAATCCCGCCGTTGTTACTCGGTTAACTTCACCCAATTCAATAGGGGTACTTAATCCTACAAGATCATAAGCAGGATTTAATGTAATGGTAGCGACTCGACGTCTCATGCTTGTACCTTACCTGTAGTAAAATCATAGGTATCACTTTTCTGTTGCAAGAAAAGCAGAGAGACACCTTGGATTGGTAGGTTAAACATAAGAACTCCTATTAGATTAAGGATCAAATACAACATAAAAATTAAAAATAACGCTTCATACTTTATTATCAGGCTGAATCGTTTCAAACTATAATGTCTAATTTAGTATAAACAATGTTCTTTTGCCTAATAAAACAAAGGAAAAGTTAGATCTAAATCACGTTTTAGCATATTAAAGCGATTATTAATACGTAAAAATCATCCAACGGAATAAGGTTGCTGAAATTCTTACTACTAGCAGACTAAGTATTATTTATATAAAAAATAATAGGTTATGTAATCAATATTTAACTTATTCTTTATCAAAGCGTTAATGTGCTGAAACGAGATAAAGTATTACCACTGATATGAATAGCAAAAATAATAACCTACTATTATTATCTTAAATTGATGCAATTAAATCAATTTAAAATCAATGGATTAGTCCACTAATTTTACAGACTTAAATAAAAGCTCGAAAAATAGCGTGTTTAGTAAAAAAAGGGTAGAAAGATAAAAAAAGCGTTACTAAAGAGTAACGCTTGAGTAACGAGTATGATTAGCTGAACTAGTTGCTGACAGTGACAGCAAACTCACCGAGTGTGACGACTTTACCGGCAGTAATTTTACAGCGTTTACGTGTTTCTACTTCACCATCAACGCAAACGAGGCCTTCAGCAATAATATTTTTTGCAGCGGCTCCGCTTTCTGTCCAGCCTTGGAGTTTTAATAGATCACACAGTTCTACATAGGGGTGACCATCTAATTGAAATGTTTCCATTGATTAATTATTTCCTATATCAGGATCGTGATATTCTTCGCAGGCTTGCAACGTATTTTGAATCAAAGTCGCTACAGTCATTGGACCTACACCACCCGGAACAGGGGAGATCCACCCCGCGCGTTGAGAGGCTTGTGCGAAATCAACATCACCAACCACTTTACCGTTTTCAAGGCGATTAATACCGACATCAATGACAATAGCGCCAGGTTTTATCCATTCACCAGGAATAAAGTTAGGTTTACCAACTGCCACAACCACCAAATCAGCATGTTCAACATGAAAACGTAAGTCTTTAGTAAAACGATGAGTGACAGTCGTTGTACAGCCTGCAAGCAGTAGCTCTAAACTCATTGGGCGACCAACAATATTTGAAGCACCAATAATTACCGCATTTAAGCCATTCATTGGAATATTGCAACGCTCTAAGAGTGTGACAATACCACGAGGGGTGCAAGGACGTAGCTTAGGTGCACGTTGGCACAACCGACCAATATTGTAAGGATGGAAGCCATCAACATCTTTATCAGGATGAATACGTTCTAATACTTTGACGTTATCAATTCCCGCAGGTAAAGGGAGCTGCACTAAAATACCATCAATAGTATTATCTTCATTTAGAGTATCAATGAGATTGAGTAAATCTGCTTCACTTGTAGTATCCGGTAGATCGTAAGAGCGAGAGATAAATCCTACCTCATCACAAGCTTTACGTTTACTAGCAACATAGATTTGCGATGCAGGGTTATCACCGACTAAAATAACCGCTAAACCCGGTGCACGTTTTCCTATCTTAATACGTTGTTTTACTTTTTCTGCCACTTCACTTCTGATGGTCTGCGCAATCGTTTTCCCATCTATAATTCTTGCTGACATCTATACATCCAAATTATTCAATTATGGTATTGCTCTATTTTGTCAGATCATAAGCAATCTGTCAGTTGATTACTTACCATATTTTAACCATCTAGTTTGATTTTGTGGAAAAATCGTTGACTCTCAGAATGTTGAAAGTATAATTCACACCCGTTATCAGCATAAATGCTAACGTCTATTTCCCCTCTAGGCGCCCTTAGCTCAGTTGGATAGAGCAACGGCCTTCTAAGCCGTAGGTCACAGGTTCGAATCCTGTAGGGCGTACCATTTAAAATCAACACCTTATGCGATTTTTAAAAAAATCTGCGAGATATGCGGGTCAAGTAACGGGTCAAATTAGCATTACCATTTTTCACTTCTAACCCACTCTTCATAGACATGCTCTGGCTAATTTAAAAATGTGCCGGCTTTCGTTTTTTGTGGTTTTGGAAACTCCTTTCTCTTTGCATACATTCTCCATAACGTAGTTTTACTTTTCTCTGTCAACTAAATTGGGCTGTGTTGATAACAGTATTGAAACGCCACTCGACGTTAATAAACAGTCACTTATTTGGGACGACTCTGCAGTTATAGAGGACGGTTCTATTCTCGTGAGAATACGTGAGATAGAAGAAGCACAGAAAGCGGAAAAAATGCAGACAGAAAGAAGAGGAAGAAAGCTAGGATAGCATAAATAACATTCATATTAGTATAAAAAGATAATCGCAATATAATAAATCTTTATATTGTGATTATCAATTATTCTAAAAATTAGACACCAAAGTTAAAAGTGAGAACAGCCTCGCCGATAAAATCTAATCCGTTAGAAATATCTATACCTTTTTTATTTAATGAATCTTTAGATAAAATAAATGCAGAAGATGCTTTCCCTGCTGAAATGCTGGTAGAAAAAATCTGACCTGGCATTAAATCTAAACTATTTTTATCTACATTTTCTTGTTGTTTTGTCGTCCAACCATTAGTGACTTCTTTAACTATAACAGTTTTATTATCTGAAAAACCTACCGTTGCATCATTTGCCCGGCTAATAAATGCGGGTTTTCCGTCTACAGTCACATTGTACCAAACGAATAGTATTCCCCCCACGGAAGTGTCTACCTGGTCTTTATTAACCAGGTGAAATATCCCACTAGCTTTAGTTTTACTGGTTTGATCAAGATCAAGCTGACTGTTTACATAAGTATCAGTGGCTTTAAATGTAAGATAAGTGTTTGCATCGCATTCAATAGTGACGTTAGTCGAGGTTGTATTATGAGGATATATATAATTTGATGATTTAGGGATCAACGATGGACTAATTTTACCTAAATCAAAAATAACATCACTTTGTGTTGCGCCATTAATAGTACAAGTTGGTGGTTTGATATCACCATTGATTTTCAAATTAGCGATAGGCGTTTTAGCCAATACTGGCGTTGATATTACAGTCAGCATAACAAGACTGAGTAATGTTTTTTTCATATAATTATTCCTTTTTATAAAGTAGACAACAAACTAATATACATATGATACACCTTTTATTTATTTAATTAATAATGAGTAAGTATATATTTCTAATTTCTCTAATTAAGACTTTCTTAATTTGATGTTATTTTAATAGTAGGTTTCATTTAAATAATTCAAGTTGAACTTTTTATTTTTAATAGGTTGGATGTGGCAGTGAAATTATGATAAATAACGTATCTTATTTTGATTTTCTTATTTGAACTCTATGATCTTCCTATCAATATTTAATTAAATTAATAATTCATTTAAATAGAACTCGATAATAAGTATTTATTATAGGCATAATAGATAGCGAGATTATGCCACAATAATGTATAACTCATATATGATTTGACGTATGTGTTTGATGGGGGTATTTTTAAGCTAAAGATCGTAAAGGGGGATACATGAAACCATTACAACTGTTTAAAATTTTAGGTGATCAAACCAGACTAGACATCGTATTGCTTTTAAAAGTATCTGGTGAGCTATGTGTTTGTGATATCTATACTGCGTTAAATTTATCGCAACCCAAGACATCTCGACACTTAGCTATGCTGAGAGAGTCGGGTCTTTTGCTCGATTCGAAGCAAGGCAAATGGGTTCATTATCGATTATCTCCTGTATTACTGCCGTGGGTGAAAAGTATCATTGATATAACTTATACCACAGAGAAAAATAGAGTTGCAGATTTACTCAAGATCCTAGAGAAAAAAGAGTCTGGTCATCGTTGTTCTGTGTAAAAAATTTAACTAAATATATTCGAAAAAACATATATGATTAGGTGTGTGTGAATGCACCTTTTAAACGAGGTTGTTATGTTTGTTGCTGCATTAATTTTTGTTTTAACGATCACCTTGGTTATCTGGCAGCCGAAAGGGTTGGGTATTGGTTGGAGTGCAACGGCCGGCGCTATATTGGCACTCCTTTTTGGTGTGATCAGTTTTCAAGATATTCCGACTGTTTGGAACATTGTGTGGAATGCCACAGCGACATTTGTTGCAGTAATTATTATTAGCCTACTTTTAGATGAAAGTGGCTTTTTTGAATGGGCGGCATTACATGTTGCCAAGTGGGGTGGTGGGAAAGGAAGATTACTATTCAGTTATATCGTGCTACTTGGTGCAATGGTTGCTGCTTTATTTGCTAATGATGGTGCAGCATTGATACTAACACCTATTGTGATTGCGATGTTACTTGCACTTGGTTTCAACAAAGGTACGACATTAGCCTTTGTTATGGCAGCTGGGTTTATCGCAGACACAGCGAGCTTGCCGCTGATTGTTTCGAACCTCGTGAATATCGTTTCTGCGGACTTCTTTAATATTGGATTTACTGAATATGCATCAATTATGGTGCCAGTCGATATTGCGGGAATTGTTGCAACGCTTGTGATGCTACATTGGTTTTTCCGTAAAGATATTCCTAACCAATATGATGTTAAAAAGCTGAGTGAGCCAGCTTTAGCTATTAAGGATATGACTACGTTTAAAGCAGGTTGGCTTGTATTGTTGTTATTGCTCATTGGTTTTTTTATTTTAGAGCCATTAGGCATTCCTGTTAGTGCAATAGCGGCAATTGGCGCTTTAATTCTTTGGGTAATTGCAGCCAAAGGCCGTACGATTAATACTAAAAAAGTGTTGCGTGGCGCACCGTGGCAAATCGTTATTTTCTCTTTAGGTATGTACTTGGTTGTTTATGGTTTAAGAAATGCAGGATTAACTAATTATCTTTCTGAAATACTTAATTACCTTGCTGATAAAGGGTTATGGATAGCAACAATTGGTACGGGATTTATTACCGCCTTTTTATCATCAATAATGAATAATATGCCAACGGTATTAATTGGTGCTCTATCCATAGAAGGAAGTGACGCGACAGGGGTAATTCAACAAGCGATGATTTATGCCAATGTGATTGGTGCTGATTTGGGGCCAAAAATTACACCAATAGGTAGCTTGGCAACATTATTGTGGCTACATGTTTTATCACAAAAAAATATGACGATCACATGGGGATATTATTTCAAAACAGGGATCATCATGACTATCCCTGTGCTCATTGTTACACTCGTTGCTTTAGTGCTTCGGCTTTCACTGTTTAATTAAGAGCAACACAGTGACTATCACCTGTTAAATTGTGACGTTTTGCTCTATCAACTTGTTTTGATTCGTAATAGTGGCGTTGCCAAATGATAAATAATCATCGGTTCAACGCCACTTATTAAATATAGTATTTTTAGATCTCAATTATTTTTGTACCAATCAATGTCGCTTTTCCACCAACTTGAACGCGAGTGACGTTTTTTGCTGTCGAATCAATAAATACGTCAATTAAAGAAGAGCATTGCATTGCTCTACCTTGTTCGAACAAAAATTGCCTTTTGTTTGGCAAAAGGTGATGAACAAGATAACACCCTAAAGCACCGCTCGAGCTACCTGTGGCTGATTCTTCGTTAATGCCATAGCGTGGTGCAAAGTTTCGGCAGTGGGCAGTAATATTTTGATCATGACTAAGTTCAAAGACATGAAAGCCGATAGTATCAAATTTATGGCTTAAAGCAGCGATAGCTTGATAGTCAGGCTGTAAGGCATCTAAATAGCCAAATTGTACGGGAACAAAAATATCGTTTAATCCTGTTGAGACAATCTCTATTGGTAAATCTGTCTTTTCTATCACTTCAGGTAGAATGCCCAGCGCCTTTGCGACATCGTTAACACAAGGCCCCTTACGGGTAATAGGAAGCGTTTGTTCCATCACAATATTATCGTGATTAATGGTAACGGTTAAAATTCCTGCCTTGGTTTTTTGGCTATAATCGCCAGGTTTGAGTAACTTAAGCGATGACAGAGTGAAAAAAACCGCTAATGTTGCATGCCCACAAAAATCAACTTCTCCTTCAGCAGTAAAAAAATCTACTTTAAAATCAGTGTCATCACCCGAATAGACAAATGCCGTTTCAGAAAATCCAACTTGTTGAGCAATGGCGATTTTTTGTTCTGTCGTTAGCTTGGGAGGATTGAGGACGACTCCGGCAGGGTTGCCACCGCAATGATCACGAGTAAATGAGTTTACCAAGTATACCTTGATACTGTTTTTCATTGATTGTGCGACTTGATTTTGCATTTACTCACCGTGTTTGAGGCTAACCGATTGATTTATAGTTGTTAAATAATGGGATAGCAGTACTTAATAGATAATTAATTTTGATGATGGGTAGGGCGTTATTTTTTAAGCAATTTGAATTATATAAATATCTAGTCTGAAAGAACAACACACTATTGAAATAAGCATCAATACGCATCTCTAAAATAGAGGAAAAGATTAACATTATTCCAACGTTATTTATCTGCCTGAATATTCTTTGATCAAAAAGTGCGTTAATAGATGAAATTATATTAACACCGCTATGATAAAAAACGCCATGATAATAGCTTTTTTAGTGAAAAATTTTGTATCAATGGTTATTTTTCTATCAGTTATTATGAACTTGATTTATATAAACCTAATGAAAATATTAAATTTTTTATTAAAAAAATTATTTTAATCCAATAATGCCTTAAATATTAATACCTTGAATCAATTGCTTACATTTTGAATATATTAGCTCATTCATATACTATTCACCAAAAAAATAATCACAACTAGTTTACTATTGCGTTACAAATAGAATAAAATGCCGTGATTATATAATGATAATTATTCACTGCATGAAAGGAATTGTTTCGAAATGGCAATAAGTAGAAGAAAATTTATTCTTGGTGGCACAGTGGTTGCTGTTGCTGCAGGCGCTGGGATTTTAACACCTATGTTAACGCGAGAAGGGCGTTTTGTTCCTGGTACGCCGAGACATGGTTTTGTTGAGGGAACTGGCGGTCCATTACCGAAACAAGATGATGTTGTTGTAATTGGTGCGGGTATTTTAGGTATCATGACCGCGATTAACCTTGCTGAGCGTGGCTTATCTGTCACAATCGTTGAAAAAGGAAATATTGCCGGCGAACAATCATCTCGATTCTATGGTCAAGCTATTAGCTATAAAATGCCAGATGAAACCTTCTTATTACATCACCTCGGGAAGCACCGCTGGCGTGAAATGAACGCTAAAGTTGGTATTGATACCACTTATCGTACACAAGGTCGTGTAGAAGTTCCTTTAGATGAAGAAGATTTAGAAAACGTAAGAAAATGGATTGATGCTAAAAGCAAAGATGTTGGCTCAGACATTCCATTTAGAACAAAAATGATTGAAGGCGCTGAGTTAAAACAGCGTTTACGTGGCGCTACCACTGATTGGAAAATTGCTGGTTTCGAAGAAGACTCAGGAAGCTTCGATCCTGAAGTTGCGACTTTTGTGATGGCAGAATATGCCAAAAAAATGGGTATCAAAATTTTCACAAACTGTGCAGCCCGTGGTTTAGAAACGCAAGCTGGTGTTATTTCTGATGTTGTAACAGAAAAAGGACCAATTAAAACCTCTCGTGTTGTTGTCGCCGGTGGTGTTTGGTCACGTTTATTTATGCAGAACCTAAATGTTGATGTACCAACATTACCTGCTTATCAATCACAGCAATTAATTAGCGCAGCACCAAATGCGCCAGGTGGAAACGTTGCTTTACCCGGCGGAATTTTCTTCCGTGAGCAAGCGGATGGAACGTATGCAACTTCTCCTCGTGTCATTGTTGCTCCGGTAGTAAAAGAATCATTTACTTACGGCTATAAATATTTACCTCTGCTGGCTTTACCTGATTTCCCAGTACATATTTCGTTAAATGAGCAGTTGATTAATTCCTTTATGCAATCAACACATTGGGATCTTAATGAAGAGTCGCCATTTGAAAAATATCGTGATATGACCGCTCTGCCTGATCTGCCAGAATTAAATGCCTCACTGGAAAAACTGAAAAAAGAGTTCCCAGCATTTAAAGAATCAACGTTAATTGATCAGTGGAGTGGTGCGATGGCGATTGCACCAGATGAAAACCCAATTATCTCTGATGTTAAAGAGTATCCAGGTCTAGTTATTAATACTGCAACAGGTTGGGGAATGACAGAAAGCCCTGTATCAGCAGAAATTACAGCAGATTTATTATTAGGCAAAAAACCTGTATTAGATGCCAAACCATTTAGTCTGTATCGTTTCTAACTCTTTTTTTTGATAAGAAATGAAAGCCCTCTAATAAACCGCACTGTTATTAACGGCGGTTTAAAAAGAGGGCTTAGTTATTTAATATTTAGTCAAGGTAAGACAACGGCCAATGTTTAAAGTAAATGTGATTAGCTTGCCAATCTACTTTTTCTACATTATCACTGAGCAAATATTTAGCTACCGTAAAGGCAAATTCAAAGCTAACACCTAATCCTTTGGCACTGATAAATTTCCCATCAACAACAACATCTTGGTCAAGATAATGACCATCATCATATTTATCAGCAAGTTTATCACCAGTGCTGTAATAACGACCTTCAAGAAGATGATGTGCTGCTAATACTTTTGCACCGGAAGAGCATAGAGCACAAATGTATTTGTCTTGTGCAATATGGCGTTTAATAAAATCAATCACGAGTGAATTTGCACATAGACGATCTGTACCTTTAGGACCACCCGGCATCATTACTGCGTCATAACTGTGTGTGAATTTTTCGGTTAATAGGTAATCAGCACTGATCTTAGTGTTAAAATAGGTGTTTAACACCAGTGTATCCATGCAAGAAAGTACATCTACATGAATATCAAGGCGACGCATGATATCAATAAAAACAACCGCTTCACCTTCTTCAAAACCATCAGCCAATAAAACGGCAACCTGTTTCATTTTGTTTATCCTTTATTCTTAAGTAATGAATGGATATTTTGAATATTGCGAGCAATAGTCTGTTTGTCTTGATTATCAATTGCCTCAGTAGTAGCAATCCAACTGCCACCACATGCGATAACTTGCCCGATAGCGAGGTAATCACTAACATTGTTTAGACTAATTCCTCCAGTAGGCATAAATTGAACTTGAGAGTAAGGTGCCGCCATTGCTTTTAGCATTTTTACTCCACCAGAAGCTTCTGCTGGGAAAAATTTTAGCAAGGTTAAACCCCGCTCAAGAGCAACTTCAATTTGGCTTGGGTTATTTATTCCAGGCACAATATCAATGCCATTATGAAGGCAATAATCGACGGTTTTTGGATTATAACCGGGAGAAATAACAAAGCTTGCACCCGCTTCTTTTGCTATATCAGCTTGTTGCGCTGTTAATACGGTACCCGCACAAAGAATAAGCTCAGGAAAGTGTTCTCTCATCAGCTTTATTGCTTTGGCGGCTGCTGGAGTACGAAAGGTAATTTCAGCAATAGGTAATTGATTTTGGGTTAGTATTTCACCCAGCCAAATTGCATCTTCGGCGCGATTAATTTGGATCACGGGGATCACTTTCAGTACTGAAAGTGTATCAACAATTGACTGTCTCATGGTTATCCTTGATGAGTGAATAGAATGAATCAGTGATGTTATGGGGAATAATGGCGCCATGATGTTGGATAACTAATCCTGCTAATGTATTTCCCCATAAACAACATGTAGGCAAAGGGTAGTTTTGTAGCCATGCAGCAATAAAACCAGCATTAAAAGAATCCCCGGCTGCCGTAGTGTCTATGACATGCTGTATCGGTTTGGGGCAGATATAACCGGTATTTTCACCATCAGACCAGAAAGCCCCTTTTGCTCCTAGTTTAACAATGACGTTTTTATTGCCCCATTGATGAAGGCGTTCGACAATTTTTTGCTCAGTAAGGCTGGGTTGTTGCCAGAGAGCTTGTTCATCATCTCCGGTGACTAAAGCGATATCACTGAGTCGATATAGTTTTTCGAACCACTCTTGCGCATGAGGTATTAGATCCCATAAACGAGGCCGATAGTTTGAATCGACAATTAAGGTGATCCCTCGCTGTTTAAGGCGGATTAATTGCGTGATTAACGCTTCTTTTCCTTTCGGCGTTAAAATGGCCAGTGAAATACCACTAAGATAGATAACACTATCGTCGGGCAAGGTATCTAGATGTGTTGCAAAACGGTTGTCCGTTGCAATATAACGTGCAGCGGCATCACTACGCCAATAATGGAAGCTACGCTCACCACAAGTATCAATTTCAATGGCATATAAACCGGGAAGTTTTTCGGGAATGGTGATCACTGACTTGCAGTTGATCCCCTCTTTTTCCCATGCTTTTTGCATTAAGGCACTGTAATTATCAGTGCCTAAACCTGTTATATATTGCGGATGTAATGTAGGAATGAGGCGCGCTAAATACAGTGCTGTATTTAATGTATCGCCCCCAAAACGCTGTTGTTGTGGCAAAAAAGGTTGGCCACTTAGCTCTATCATACATTCGCCAATAATGGCGACAGTTCTATTTATTTTCACAGTTTCCCATCACTTTTACAGACGCGAATTTTATCTGCAACCACCGCTTTCATCGCCGCTTTACCTGGCACTAGATAATGGCGAGGATCACTGGCATCAGGATTATCTAAAAAGTACTGCTTAATTGCGTTAGAGAAAGCAATTTTAAGTTCGGTTGCTACGTTAACTTTGCAAATACCTAAGTCGATACAATGACGTACATCAGTATCAGGAATACCTGACGCGCCATGTAGTACTAAAGGGATCTCTGTTTTTTGGCGGATGGCATGTAGACGATCAAAATCAAGATGTGGTTCATGTTTATACATACCATGTGCTGTACCAATCGCCACTGCTAATGAGTCAATTCCCGTGGCTTTGATAAATTGTACTGCTGAATCAGGATCGGTAAATAGCGCATCTTTCGCATCAACGATTAAATCGTCTTCTTGCCCACCAAGACGACCTAATTCAGCTTCTACGGTGCAATCCCAATAATGACAGAAATTGACGACCTCTTTAACCAGGCGAATGTTTTCTTCAAAAGGAAAATGAGAAGCATCGATCATGGCTGATCGCACCCCCGAAATCACTTTATTGCAAATATCAGGAATATTTTCATGATGATCTAAATGTAGTGCTACTGGGATGCGATATTGTTCAGCCGCTTGCTGGCAAATCGAAATTAAATAATCACTACCAGCATAAGCAAACGTGCTAGGTGTGCCTGCTAAGATCACAGGTGATGCCATTTCAGCCGCAGTTTCCATTACCACTTGGATAGTTTCCAAGTTATGAATGTTAAAAGCGGGCACAGCATAGTTTTCATGCTGTGCTTTATTGAGCATATTACGAGTAGAAACCAGATACATGTTTGCCTCTCATCTTTCGTTTAATTACGATTAATAATAAACGAAAGAAATAGAAAGGTAAAAGATCTAAATCACATTTTTATTCCCTTCGCACCGAAAGCAAATGAAAGTAAGTCAGAAGAAATGTGTCATTTTAGAACTGTAACTGGTGACTCCTTTGCGTAATAGGTTGTTTTTAGGGCGTCTTGATTGTCCAATTACAGTTTCTGTGATTTTTTGTACTCGCGTTTGTTTTTCTAAACGGCGAGTTAAAGGTGATTGTTGTTGTGTATAATCCTCTCGAAAAATAACACTGACTTCTTGTGTTGCTTTCACCCCGATAATTGATGCTTGGATAGCGGGTATTTCGAAACGAAAGTCATTTTTTTCGATAGGTAAAGGAAGTGATGGTGCTTGCCATAAATTAATACGATCAGCACAATAAAGAGCGATAATGACAGCCCGTAATGACCAAAAAGAGCTTGCTGGACCACTGTAATTATCAACTAAACGAGCATCATGATTAAATAGCCCTTGAGTGGGAGCGCCATTTTTGAGTGCACCTTGAGAAATAAAATAACGTAAGCTACTTTCAAAAGCCCGTTTAGCCTCTCCAACTTTGACAAAAGGGCATTGTAAATCAACGCCTGCGAGTAATGGCGCAGAAACAGCAAGACGATAACAGGCACTACGACCAAAAAAAGGAATACCTTTTGGGGTGATAAAATAAAGGTAGTGTTGATTAAAATTATTCAGGGATTGAGTAATAAAATCATGATCAAATTGTGGATCAATTTGCGCTAGCCAATAAAGAGAATAATAAAACCCCCACGCATTGTAGTAATCATAATTACCTTTTGCCCCATCACGAAACCATCCATCACCGACATAAAATTCTTTTAATCTTTCATAACGCCAATGGGCAATGGTATCTTTACCTGTCAGTGCTTTAATAACAAATTGGACGGTTAGTGGGAAAAAATGCCAGTTATTATCAACAATTTCGCAGTGATTAACTTGTTCAAACCAGTTAATTATTTGCTGTTTGATCTCCGAAGATAACGTATCCCAAACCCATTCACGGCTGATCCAAAGAGTAAGAGCGAGATCAGATGCCTCACAAATTCGTTGATCGTAATTTTCAAGTTTTCCCCAATAGCCTTTATGAAGAGGATCTGTTCCATGAATAAAGCTTTGTTTTATCATTGAGGGTAAATGGTAAATTTGCTGGTTTAAACCTAGTAATGTGCTTTTTTTGCTATTTACTGTCCATGCGGCAAGTAAAGGAAGTACTCGACTGACCCCTTCTAGCGCATCGGTTCTGACGGTTTGTTGGCCAGGACTACCGGGGTAATAGGCATGGGAATAACCCCAAACCTGATAGTGATGAAAAGCTTCTGTAATATACTGAGTAAGTCTTTCACAGAGCGAAAAAAGAGAGTGTGTCTCATCCTTAAAAAAATCAGCAATAGCATTATCATGACGGTGATAAGCCGATTTTCTGACTAATCGCCGGATTATATTTTCTTTAAATAAGCGTTGATAAATTTTTACATCAGGGTGCTCATAAGGCAGTTTAGGCCGTGGTTTAGATGCAATTTCAATAACCATTTTCGTATCTCAGAAAAAAGACGCATCCTTGCGAAACAAAACGGAAGTTGAGTTTAAGGTTTGGCTGAATCTACTAGTATTTGATAGTGATCTTGCCCCCAAATAACAGGTTTAGGTTTATCTTTGATCCACTGGTAATACGCATTTTTTAGTTCAGCCACTTTTTGTGGATTTTGTTTTGCCAAATCGATTGATTCGCCAGGATCGGTGTTATCGTTAAAAAGCTGTGGTTGATTTTTACCATCATCATAAAAATAGAGCGCCCATTCACCATCACGCACTGCCCAAGCACCTTTAGACAGTTTCTCTAAGTTAGGGTTTACTGGAGGCGTTTGACGTTGATAGGTGATCCATTGATGATAACCATGCCAAAACTCTTGGTTTTCTTCACTATAATGCTTAGTGCCGGGGCCTGCCCAATACAGATAAGCATGAGGCGAACGCGTTGTTTCACCTTTAAGCAATGGCATAATATTTTTACCTTCTACTTGCAGGCTATCAGGAATTTGAATATCAGCGACTTGTAACGCGGTTGGCAAAATATCAAGTGCGGAGATCATCGCATCGCTTTTTGTTCCCGCGGGAATAGTTCCGGGTTGATAAGCAATAAAAGGTACTCTAACTCCACCATTAAACATCTGGCCCTTAAAGCCTCTATCCATGGCATTCATGGGCATGGGGGATTCATTAACTGCACCATTATCAGATAAGAAAAAAATTAATGTATTTTCTAGCTCACCATTTTCTTTTAATTTCGCAATGATTTGTCCAATACCTTCATCTGCTGCATTTAAGGCGGCAAAATATTTATCTGCCTCCACATTCCCTGTATCAAATTTATCCATATACTTAGCAGGAGATGCTTGCTCTAACGGTATGTGTGGAACGCTATAAGAAAGATTGATAAAAAAAGGTTTATCTTTATGTTCATCAATAAATTTTAGTGTTTCATCCGTTAATAGATGGGTGGTGTAACCCGGAGCAGGAACATTGACACCATTACGCCAAAATGCAGGCGAATTCCATAAGGCAACACCTGATGCATAATAACTAAAGGCGTAATCAAAGCCCCGCTCATGAGGCGCATAACCCGCTTCAGGGGTTGAGATCATATTGTCGTGATAATCACGGGTTTGTTTATTTTCATTTATTTTCGGTTTACGGATAACTTTTGCATTATGCCATTTACCAATGCTGGCAGTGGCATAGCCATTTTCTTGGAAAAGTGAAGGTAACAATTTGATATCTTGGGGTATACCTAAAATGGCATCATCATTGCTGTAAGTACCAAAACTGGCGGGCGAGCGTCCTGTAAAGATACCTGCACGAGAAGGGCCACAAACGGGATGAGCTACAAATGCATTAGTCATTTTTGCACCGTTTTCTGCCATATCACTGACATTAGGCATCGCAATACGTGCGGCTTCTATCATTTTATTGATATCACCTTTATAACGAGGAGGTGTTGGTCGCTGAGCTAACGCATCTACATCTAAGGTATCCAGTACAAAATCAAGTTGTCCTGTGCCTAAATCATCCATTACGATTAACAGTACATTCGGTTTTTCAGGTGTGCCACCAGCATGGGCTGATATTGGAAGGCTTAAACATGACGTGGCAATGATCCCCGCGAGTATGTTTTTTTTAACAAAAGGTAAGGTCACAGATTGTCTCCAAAATAAATAAAATGAAATAAAATAAGAGTCACTTGAGATAGTTTTTTTGCATCGCCCCAAGTGCATCACTGGCAAGGCCTCCACGAGCTATCGCTTGACGCATTAATTGCATGCCGATTGCCGTGTGATAAAATATTTTTTTATAAGAGTGACATAGATAATTGTGGCGATATTTTTCGCCTTCTATCGCAATAATGCGATGTTTAGGACAACCGCCATAACATAAGCTTTGCACTTCACACTGTTTGCAAAGGTTGGTTTGTTTATCGTATTTATTTTGACCAAAGCGTTGCTGTGTTTTTGATGTTGCGAGCTGTGCAAGACTTGTTAGTTGTATGTTGCCTAAATTATTAGCGGGATAAACATAGTGATCACAAGAGTAAACATCACCATTGGCTTCAATAATTAATGCTTGACCACAAGTTTTAGATTGAATACATGTTGATGCAGGATATCCCATCCATGTCCCTAATAAGCTATCAAATAAGCGAATGTATATTTTTCCTACATCACCTTGGCGTATCCATTCATTGAATATATCGGTCATAAATTTTCCGTAACCTTCAGCGGGAACAGAGAAAGCCGCTAATTGTGCGTTAGGACCGGGAGCATAATGTCCGCCATGAGTGTGTGGGAAACGTCTATCCACTTCGACTATGGGAATAAATTGAAAAAAAGTTGAACCTAAATTTTTTAAAGCTTGATAAGTCTCTTTTCCTTTATTCCAGTTTTGATCATTTACAACGGTTAATGTATTAAATTCAACACCATACTCATTTAGTAAATTGATGGCGCGTTTTACGCGTTCAAATGTTGGGCTACCATTGACTGAAATACGATATTTATCGTGAACGGCTTCAATGCCATCAATTGAAACGCCTAATAGAAAGTGGTTATCAGCAAAGAATTGTGCCCATTGGCGATTAATGGCAATCGCATTGGTTTGTACACTATTGGTAATTGTCTTGCCGTTAGCAAATTGCTTTTGGTATTTGACCACTTTTTCAAAGAAAGCTAATCCTGCCAGCGTTGGTTCACCACCTTGCCAAGCAAAATCAACCTGATCGCCACTGTGTGACTGAATATAGTCTTTAATATAACGACGAAGTACACCATCAGGCATCACTGTATGGCCTGTTTCTTTTGTCTCATCTTGAAAAATATTTTCTTTTTCCAGATAAAAGCAATATTCACATTTAATATTACAGTGGTAGCTTGTCGGCTTTGCCATCATATGAAATAAAGCAGGTTGATTTGATGCCATTATTTATTTCCTGAGTTTATTTTTTATCCTGTTACATTACGTAAATTTTTACAAAACAAAAGAGATTAAAATCACAAATATAGAATATCGAAAGTAAATGAAAGTTTATTGATAAGTATATAACACAATAATTTTCAATTTAACGATGTTCTCATGGCGATAATTTCGTGTTCTTTTGATTATTTGAGCGATATGACTCTTTTATTTTTCGAAAATAAATAATCATTTTGAATTTTTAATCTGATTTTTGTGAAATATTTCGCTATTAATTCTATTTCATGGCATTTTATATAGCTATATATGGTGTAATCATAAGAGTGACATTACCTTATATCATTTTATTTATTGGAAACTGATGCCCTCAAGGCTATCATTGACATGACACGAAAATAATCGTAAGAAATCGACAGTGAAATCGAAACTTTGTGAAAGAGATCAAAAGTTTTGTTTTTTTGCGTTGTCGGTTAAATTTGGCGTAGTAAACTACATTCGAAATCAATCGAAAGTAAATCTTTTGGTTTCGTAAGGAGACGAAAGTGAAAGCGGCAGTTGAGAGGCGTATGGAAATCCTCGATATGGTTAACCAACAGGGCAAAACCAGAGTCGAAGATCTCGCTGAATTATTTAAAGTCTCAAGTGTCACTATCCGCAGCGATCTAAGTTTTCTTGAGAAAAATGGCTATATCGTTCGCTCTCATGGCGCAGCAATTCCTAATACAGGCTTTATTGCTGAACTGAGTATCCATGAAAAACGTGGACAAAATGCGGGCATTAAAACATTAATCGGGAAAGCTGCCGCAACGCTGATAAAGGATGGAGACACCGTCATTCTTGACTCGGGGACAACTACACGCGAAATCGCGACACATTTAAAGTCGCGCGAAAATGTAGTCGTCATGACTAACGGTCTGGATGTCGCAATGGAGTTAGCAAATACCACAGGTGTTGAAGTTTTAATGACAGGTGGTGTATTGCGAAAAAGTGCATTGTCTTTTTCTGGCTCACAAGCTGAAAATAGTCTAAGAAATTACCGTTTCGATAAGGTTTTTCTTGGTGTTGACGGATTTGATTTACGTGTTGGTATCACTACTCACAATGAACAGGAAGCCAGTCTTAACCGTTTAATGTGTGATATCTCAGAAACGATTATTGCGGTTGCAGATTCTACGAAATTCGGTAAACGCAGCTGTCATATGATCAGAGAGTTTGGTGATATTGATGTGTTAGTGACGGATTCGGGTATTCCTGATGAGTATGTTCAGGAACTGAAAGATCATAAAATCGACGTTATCATCGTGGACGATAAGACAGCGTAATTTGCTAACTCCATTAGCAACACCGCCGGTGTTGATTATGGAGTTAGTATTTACATGCATCCTTTAGAAAAGATTGTTCAGCAACATAAATCAGGCAAACAGAATGGTATTTATTCTGTTTGTTCTGCCCACCCTTTAGTAATAGAAGCTGCTTTATTACAAGCGCTGGACGATGATTCCTTTCTGCTGATTGAAGCCACCTCTAATCAGGTTGATCAGTTTGGTGGTTATACAGGTATGACTCCCGCTGATTTCTACCAATATGTTATTGAGAAAGCGGAAAATGTCGGTTTTCCTGTCGAAAAGCTTATCCTTGGTGGTGACCATTTAGGGCCTAATCGCTGGCAGCATCTTAATGCTGAAGAAGCGATGGCAAATGCGGATGTACTTATTGCACATTATGTTGCCGCGGGATTTAAAAAAATCCATCTTGATTGCAGTATGTCTTGTGCAGATGATCCTATTCCTTTAACAGATGAAATCGTGGCATCGCGTGCAGCTCGTCTTGCTGTTATTGCAGAAAATACCGCCAAAAAGACATTTGGTTTTAGTGATATTGTTTATGTTGTTGGCACAGAAGTCCCCGTTCCTGGTGGCGCTGCTGAAGAGCTTGATACCGTTGAGGTGACTTCACCTGATGCTGCCCGTAAAACATTAGCGTGCCATCGCCAAGCATTTTATGACGCTGGTGTGGGAGAGTGTTGGACTCGTGTTATAGGTTTAGTTGTACAGCCTGGGGTTGAATTTGATCATACCGGTATTATTGATTATCAATCTGAAAAAGCACAAGCGTTAAGCCAAGTAGTAAATGACTATTCTCATCTGGTTTTTGAAGCTCACTCTACAGATTATCAAACCAATCAAGCTTATCAGCAACTCGTCCATGATCACTTTGCTATTTTAAAAGTTGGGCCGGCGCTAACATTTGCTATGCGTGAAGGTTTATATGCTCTTTGCGCCATTGAAGAAACATTATTTCCTCTTGAAAAGTGCTCTCGATTACGTGAAAAAATGGAACAATTGATGTGCCGTGAGCCTAATTTTTGGCAAAAATATTATCACGGTGATGAACGTCAACTCGCCTTTGCTCGTGTTTATAGTTTTAGTGATCGTATTCGTTATTATTGGCCTGATGCCGAGATTAATACTGCTATTGACACATTAATGGATAATTTATCTGTTAAGCCTATTCCACTTCCCTTACTTAGCCAATATTTGCCTTATCAATTTACCCAGTTTAGAGAGGGGAAAATTGCGGGTACGCCTGAGTCATTTGTTATTGCGAAAATTCGTGATGTGTTGTCGGTTTATGCCGATGCGTGCAATGTCCATTAATTGAGGGAAACCATGGAATATTTAAGCTATCAAACCGCTGAACTTGAGCAGTTAAACGCATTTTGGACAGCGAAAGAAATTGACCAGCAACCAGAGTGCTGGAAAAAAACATGGCTATCAATTCGAGAAAAACGTGCTGATATTGAGTCTTTTTTAGAAAAAGCATTGGAGGCATCAAATAGCAGAATAATTCTTACGGGAGCTGGAACATCCGCGTTTGCCGGTAGAGCGTTAGCACCTATTTTGACGGGAGCTATAAAACGTCGTGTTGATGCTATTGCCACAACGGATTTAGTCGCTGATCCTCAAGAATATTTAGCCGAAGATATCCCTACATTACTGATTTCTTTTGCTCGTTCAGGGAATAGCCCCGAAAGTGTGGCTGCGTTAGATATTGCAAAGAAGTGCTTATCGCAATGTTACCACTTAGTTTTAACCTGTAACCCTCAGGGCCAGCTTTATCAATATTGCCAAAATAGTCATAAGGCATTGGCGTTATTAATGCCGGAAGAGTCAAACGATCGCTCATTAGCAATGACATCAAGTTTTTCTTCAATGATGATGGCGGCGGTCACTATCTTTTTAGGCGATAGTGTATTTACTGATGCTATTGCGCCGTTTTTTAGTGATTACAAAGCGCAATTTGACAAAGCAAATAAAATTATCCGCCATCAATACGCAGGAAAATTCAAACGCGTTATTTATCTTGGTAGCGGAGGATTACAAGGGCTAGCACAAGAAGCCGCATTAAAAATGTTAGAGCTGACGGCGGGTAAAGTCGTAGCCAATTTTGATACCCCATTAGGCTTTCGACACGGGCCTAAATCCATCGTAAATAAAGAAACCCTTGTGGTGATGTTTTTCTCTAATGATCCTTATACACGTCAATACGAGACAGATTTATTACGAGAGGTTATTCACGATAATGCATCAGGCAAGGTGATCGCGATCACCGCACGAAATGATAAAACTTTTTCACCAGAGAGTTTTGTTTATATTCCAGCGTTAGAGAACTGTTCAGATGTGGCGCTATTGTTCCCTTATTTGATGTTGGCGCAATCATTTGCATTTCACAGTTCTATTGCACTAGGGAATACGCCTGATAATCCATCTCCAACCGGAGAAATCAATCGAGTTGTACAAGGCGTCACAATTTATCCGTTCTCACTTAAAACAGAAGACACACAGTCTGCTTTAAATTAATAAAATATAATAAGAGAGCTAGTTATGAACACACCTAATATTGTCTGGACCCGCATTGATGAACGTTTACTTCATGGACAAATCCGCATTACATGGGGTAAACATACGGAAGCAAACCTAATTTTAGTCGCTAATGATGATGCTGCTGAAGGTCCCAATGCTGCATTTATGCAGGCGGGAATGAAAGCATCTGCTGGCGGCGAATATGCGGTTCGCTTTTTCTCTATTCAAAAAACTATTGATGTTATTAGCAAAGCATCTCCTCGTCAGAAAATTTTTGTTCTGTGTAATAACCCAACTGATGTAGCCCGTTTAGTTGAAGGTGGCGTGCCTATTACTCATTGTAATGTTGGCAATATGCATTTTCATGAAGGTAAACGTCAAATTGCGAAAACAGTCTCTATCGATGAAAAAGATCTTAGTGCTTTTAAGCGTCTTATCGAAAAAGGGGTTACTTGCACAGTCCAAAACACACCAGATCAAACTCCTGTTGATGTACTAACACTCGCATCAGCCTGATTATTTCCTGATCAAGAAAACCTGCTATAGGCAGGTTTGAGGATAATTTATGATTTTTGAAGCTTCTTTAGTGGCTTTATGGGCCTTCTTTTGCGGTATCGATAAGTACGACGTGGCATTAAATATCCATCGACCATTAATTACAGGGCCCGTTGTCGGTCTGATTATGGGAGATATGCAAGTAGGATTAATTGCAGGTGCTACCTTAGAACTTGCATGGTTAGGGCTTGTACCTAATGCCGGAGCTCAGCCACCAGATGTGACATTAGGCACCATTGCAGCAGTTGCTTTTGCGGTAATGACAAAACAATCACCGGAAGTTGCAATGGGAATAGGTATGCCTATTGCTGTTTTAATGCAGATGTTGGTGATTGGTTTCTTTGCTATGACTGCATTTACCATGGGTAAAGCGGATCGATATGCAGAAAAGGCTGACGGTGCGGGGATCTCTCGCTTGCTGATTATTACACTTATTGTCCGTTCACTCCTTTATGCTTTAGTCGCTTTTGTTACTGTTTATTTTGGTGAACATGCTGCTCAATGGATTGATGAGAACACGCCAAAAGTCTTATTAGAAGGATTAGGTATTGGGGCGAAAATGGTACCCGCAATTGGTTTTGCAATGCTTCTAAAAATTATGTGGTCAAAAGAAGTGGCCGGTGTGTTCTTTATTGGTTTCGTGATGACAACCTATCTCAAACTCCCAATTATGGCCGTCGCTATTTTAGGCGCATCAGCCGCCGCACTCTACTTCTTCTTTAGTGGTAACAATAAAAATTCAAGTCAGCAGAATGAGGATTTCGAAGATGGTATCTGATAACAGCACCGCATTGAAAACGCAGGATAAACCAGAAACAGGTTCTTTGATTGATGGCATTGATGAGTATCAAGATACTGCTGTCAGAAAAGTTATTACTAAAGGCATACTTTGGAAGTGTGCATTCCGTGGCTTATTTATGGAAGGTAACTTCAACTTTGAACGTATGCAAGGTGGTGGATTTGCTTTCTCAATTATTCCAGCATTGAAGAAAATTCACGGCAATAATAAACGCGATTATGCAACATCGTTGAAAAACCATCTGCAATTTTTTAATGCCAGTCCAAAGCTGTTTACCTTTTTATTAGGAACGGCGGTGGCAATGGAAGAGAACAAAGAAAAGCCATCGACTGTTAATGTGATGAAAGTGGCAGGAATGGGGCCGACTGGGGGTATTGGCGATGCTATCGACCATATGACCTTAATGCCTTTGACCTTAGCATTAGGTGCTTCTATTGCAATGGAAGGCTCGATTGCAGGACCTTTCGTTTTCTTCTTCTTGTATCAAATTGTGCATTTTTTAGTGTATTTCGGACTGATGTTTATGGGCTATCGCGCAGGTACTGCGGCAATGGTCAATATGAGCGATGCCACTGAAAAATTAGCGAAAGCGGCAAATATTATGGGGATCTTTGTTATTGGTGCGCTCTCGGCGACCTTTATCAAAGTGCAAACCACCGCCTCGCTGGAACTTGGCGGAAAAGTCGTTGAATTACAAACAGCCCTCTTCGACAAAATTATGCCGAATTTACTGCCACTGTGCTTAGTTTTCTTAATGTACAAAATGGTGAAAAGTACCGGTTTTTGGGGTAAGCCACCGGTATTGATTTTTTCAACCCTAGCATTTGGCGTTATTGGGCATGTATTAGGATTCTTATAAAAAAGAGATGCCCTAATTGTCGACACTGTTAATCGAAATACATTATTAACTTGCTACAAACGGGTAGTAGAGCTATCTGCTACTCGCAAGGAGTTACTCATGATAGGTCTTATTGTCTCAGGACATCTTAATTTTGCTACAGGTATGGCATCCGCTGTAAAGGCGATTGCTGGTGAGCAAGAAAATATCGCGTTTATTGATTTTATTGAGTCAATTTCTCCGGATGAGCTTGAACAAAAAATGCGTGAAGCGATTAACGCTATGTCATGCCAGCAATATCTCTTCTTAACAGATTTACCTGGCGGTACCCCCTGTAATCGCGCAATGGCAATCATGATGCAAAATCCCTCTGTTGAGGTGTTAGCTGGGGTTAATTTACCCATGATTGTAAATGCGGCATTTGAACGGGAAGGGTGTTCAACGACGGAATTGGTGCAAACGCTACGCGAAATTGGTCAAGACAGCATTCAAGATATTCGAGAGCAATTGGCACAAATAGATAGTCATGATGTTGAAGAAGAAGACGGCTTATGAATCAGCGATATGCCATTTTAGCAGATAGAACCTTTACACCTGAAGGTATCCGTTATCTCTGCTATGTCCATGTTAATGGTGAAAATATTGAATCAATCACCACACAAGCACCAACAGATTGCCCAGTTATTCGCTTAAAAGGAAAATCATTATTACCCGGTTTTGTGGATATCCATATTCATGGTCGTGAAGGGGCTGATGTGATGGATGCAACGCAACAAGGACTACAAACTATAGCCGATGCGCTGGTTAAAACAGGGGTTGTGGCTTGGGTTGCAACGACTGTCACAGCACCGATGGAGGATATCCGTCATGCGCTATTACAAGTCCGTGAGTTTGTATCAAAACCTCAAGCAACAGGTGCGTTGTTACTCGGTAGCTTTTTAGAAGGCCCTTATTTTACAGAACGCCATCGTGGTTCACACCCTGTGAAATATCTCAAAGCGCCGACCATCTGTGAATTAGAAACATTACTCGACAGTGCTGGGGGATCGCTATTGCGTGTTGCTGTTGCACCTGAAGCTGAAGGTGCGATGAATGCGATTGATTGGTTGGTCAGCCGAGGAATTAAACCAAGTGTGGCACATACAGCAGCAACTTATGAACAAGCTTCACGAGCTTTTTCACACGGTGCTGATTGTGGTGTGCATCTGTATAACGGCATGACCGGGCTTCATCATCGTGAGCCGGGATGTTGTGGTGCAGTGTTATATCACAGTGTATTAGCTGAACTTATTGCTGATGGTATCCATGTTCACCCTGTAATGATGCAACTGGCATATCGCATGAAAGGATATCAACAGATTGCCCTAATTACAGATTGTATGCGAGCGGGAGGTTTAGCTGATGGTGATTACACATTAGGTGCTCAAACGGTCACCGTCACCAATGGACAGGCAAAAACTGCCGATGGGTCGCTAGCTGGTAGCACTTGCAGTCTTGATAGTGCGTTAAGAAACATGGTGCAACTTGCACATATTCCTGAGTGGGAAGCAGTTCAAATGGCATCGGCGATCCCCGCTGAATATCTCGGCATAGGGGATAAATTGGGTTATATCAAAGCAGGTCAACAAGCCAGCTTTGCCGTGGTGGATGAGTGTTTTCATCTTACCGATACATTCATCAGAGGAAATCATATTTACTCTGTATCCGGGGATAATGCATAACCTTTTCGTTATGCTCCCATCAGTAAAAATGAGGTATTTATAATGGAAATTCGTCAGCCAATTCATAGTGAACATGCTAAAAGGCTTGATACAGAAGGACTTCGTAAAGAGTTCCTGATTGAGAACCTATTCTGTGAAGGGGAAATGAATCTCACTTATAGCCATATAGATCGGATTATTGTTGGGGGAGTTGTCCCAACAACTCAACCTTTAGCATTAATGGCGGGTAAAGCACTTGGTGTTGATTTCTTCTTAGAAAGACGTGAATTAGGGGCTATTAATATTGGTGGTGCGGGTAAAGTTATTATAGACGGTGAGGTATTTGAAATTGGCCCTCGTGAAGCCATTTATATTGGTATGGGAGCCAAATCTGTTGAATTCACCAGTGATTCTGTAGAGACACCGGCGCGTTTTTATATTAACTGTGCACCAGCACATCACACTTATCCTACTCGCAAAATTACTCAACAGCAGGCCTCACCTGAAAAGTTAGGTAATGCAGAAAATTGTAACGTTCGTACGATTTATAAGTTTTTACATCCTTCAGTGTTACCAACATGTCAATTATCCATGGGGATGACAGTGCTTGAGCCGGGTAGCTTGTGGAACACAATGCCATGTCATACTCATGAACGTCGTATGGAAGTATATCTTTATTTCGATATGAAAGATGACAATGTGGTTTTCCATTATATGGGAGAGCCAACTGAAACTCGTCATTTAGTGGTACGCAACGAACAAGCTGTCATTAGTCCTAGTTGGTCAATTCATTCTGGCGTAGGAAGCGCATCTTATACCTTTATTTGGGGAATGGTGGGTGAAAACCAGGTATTCCACGATATGGATCATGTTGCTATGAAAGATCTGAAATAACAGATAATTAATTACATTTTATTCTTTATTCCTACAAAAAAAAGTGTGGCAATTATTGCCACACTTCTAGAGGTTTTAATCATGAATTTATTTGATTTAACAGGCAAAGTTGCCATTGTTACTGGGTGTAATACAGGCTTAGGGCAAGGAATGGCAATAGGTTTAGCACAAGCCGGTGCGGATATTGTTGGCGTGGGTATTCAAGATGCTCCTGAAACGCGTCAAAAAGTCGAAGCGTTAGGCCGTCGTTTTCATTACATCACGCAAAATTTAATCCAACAAGATGGATTAGATGCTTTAGTGGATGAGGCTGTTAAGGTGATGGGACGTATTGATATTTTAGTGAATAATGCCGGTATTATTCGCCGTGAAGATCTTTTGCAATTTAGTGAAAAAGATTGGGATGATGTGATTAATATTAACCAAAAGACACTGTTTTTCTTATCGCAAAAAGTGGCTCGCCAGTTTGTCAAACAAGGCGAAGGTGGCAAGATAATCAACATCGCGTCAATGCTTTCTTATCAAGGAGGTATCCGAGTTCCTTCTTATACGGCAAGTAAATCCGCGGTAATGGGATTAACACGAGCATTAGCGACGGAATTATCACAATATAATATTAATGTAAATGCAATTGCTCCTGGCTATATGGCAACCGATAACACCGCTGCACTTCGTGCTGATGAAGCGCGTAATGCTGCTATTTTAGAGCGTATTCCTGCGGGGCGTTGGGGAACACCTGAAGATGTCGCAGGTCCTGCCATATTTTTAGCCTCTAAAGCTAGTGATTATATCAATGGATATACCATTGCGGTTGATGGTGGTTGGTTAGCTCGATAATCTTATGGAGAACTAGGATGGAACACGCTAATACAGAGGCTTTACAAAGAGATCTCGTGTTACAAAATATGAAACGGGTTTATCGTTATCAATCTGCTCATCAAGTTCGTAGTGTTCGTCGCCGTAGTGGTAAAACTCGTTTTATTAAAGATACAGATTGGGAACGCGGTGTTTTATGGACCTGTGTAAGTGCGGCATGGCAAGCGACACAAGATAAAGAGTACCTTAATGGTGTGTTAAATTACACCTTACATACTGGATTTAGAACAGGTCCTAATGCACGTTTTGCGGATGATCATGTTTGCGCTCAAGCTTATTTGGCGATAAGTCCTTTGTTTGAACAATCTGAAATTCTTGAACCGACGATTAAAGCGTTTGATATCATGCTAAATGATCCAAAACCAGGGCGTGAAGACTGGTGGTGGTGCGATGCTCTTTTTATGGCACCTCCTGGTTTTGCTGCTTTGGCTGAAATTATTAGCGAACGACGTTATTTGGATTATATGCATACCGCTTATTGGGATGCTATTGAACATTTACGTGATGCTGAAACTGGACTTATTTTCCGCGATCACCGCTATATTCCTGATGGTCAGGGAAATGAAATGCGTGAAGCTAATGGTGAAAAAGTATTTTGGAGTCGCGGTATTGGTTGGGTTTTGGCTTCTATTCCTCGCATTCTTCAATATATGCCTGATGATTATCATGAGCGCGATCGTTATATAACACTGTTTAAACAATTAGCGCGTTCTATCCTAGATTACCAACATGAAGATGGTTTTTGGCGCACCAGTTTATTAGATCCTGATAATTTCCCTGCACCTGAAAGTTCAGCTACGGCGCTTTTTTGTTATGGACTTGCATGGGGAATAAATCAGGGTGAATTAAATAAAGAAGAATATTTTCCCGCATTACATAGAGCGTGGTCAGCATTACAATCCTGTATTCATGATAATGGCATGATTGGTTGGGTACAACTTCCGGCATTTAATCCGCGAGAGGTAAAGTTTGAGCATAATATGGATTATGGCGCTGGAGCATACTTATTAGCGGGTAGTGAAGTATTAAAAATGACGTTAAATAATTAGCTCTTTATATTAATAATTGGTAATTTAATACCTATTCCTTTTAATTTGTTTCTAACTAATATATTGGCTAAAATAAAAGTCGACTTTTTCATTTCCTCTTGCGTTCCGATAAAAATGGAGGCAGAATCAAACTGTGTGTTTTTGAGTCCGCCTCGGTTAATATACAGTATATTTTCCGGGGCTTTTCTCTTTCTGGTATTGGCACAATGCTTGAACCAGATTGATCCAAGCACCCGGCGCAGAGCATAACAAATTATTAAAATGAGACAACAGATTTATTATCAATAATAAATGAAGATATGATTATTTATTATTTAAATAAAGTAATTGATTCGTTAAGTTGAGTTATAAATAAAAGAAGAGGTAACATAAAATTGTTACCTCTTCTTATAAATTAGGGTGCTTAGATTAAAACACAACAATCGAATTAGGAAATTGTGGGGGATAACTCCCCCACAAGATTAATACTCAATTAGTGAAGTATTAACCTGAACCATTAAATACTCCTTATTAGCGGGGAATAAACAACAGGCTTCTGCTCTAATAATAGATTACTCGGTGTTATCATGGCGACCATTATTAGCCCGATTAAAGAATATTTTTTCATTTCCTCTTGCGCTCCGATAAGAATGGAGGCAGAATCAAATTGTCTATGTTTGAGTCCGCCTCGGTTAATATACTGTATATTTTCCGGGGCTTTTCTCTTTCTGGTATTGGCATAATGCTTGAACCAGATTGATCCAAGCACCCGGCGCAGAGCATAACAAATTATTAAAATGAGACAACAGATTTATTATCAATAATAAATGAAGATATGATTTATTATTATTTAAATAAAATAATTGATTCGCTAAATTGATTTATAAATAAAAAGAGTCTCGATGTTTTATATCGAGACTCTTTAATTTAAAAGTTACGACTTTTACTTAATTAAATAAACTGTTATTGGTATTGCTTGTATAGTCGTTGTTGTAATTAGCGTATTATTATTTTGATATCTAATATTAACACCTAATTGTGGTGTGGCTAATTTCCAAATCCCTTTTACAGTAACTGTACTACTTATTGGTTGAGGATCGGCTGTAAGCCATTGGCGAGAATAAACACTCACTTCAACCTGGTTACCCTTATTATCAATTTGGTCAGCTTCAATACCCTGATATAAATTTAAATCAGGATTAACAATACTTAGCGTTAATTGTTGTTTTTGTTTTTTTACCATTACCATAGTGGGGGAATCACTTGATAATAATAAAGCTTGAGATGAATTGACTTCGGTGGCATTAAAAAAAGCATATCCCTCTTCTTGCGTGATTTTATCTTTTACTGCATGAAGTTGATTATTATGCTGCAATACGGTGTATTCAGGCGCTTTATTATCTTGTGCTTCTATGGCTATTGCATATTCATAATTTGCATTTTTAGGGGCTTTACCGTGAGAGATAACGGCTGTTGCAAACAATTGTTCTGTTTGCTGTGAATTTCTGTCATCAACAGAGTATTGTTTTTGATAACTAAATTCTACCGTTTGCCCTTTAGCTAATTTATACAAGTTACCCGCCGGATCAATTAATGTATCGGCATTATTTAAGGTTAATTGAGTACCGAGTTGGTTCACTTTTTTACCATTAATTATAATTGATTGTAACTTAGGAACAGCAAACTGGAACAGTGTCGTTTCTGTTGTATGTTGTTTATCGTTATTTTCAATACCAGAGCCTAATGCGATCACTCTATTATCAAATAAGAAATAGGATTTATTCGCTCTTAGACTTTGTTGTTGATATTTACTGTGACCATGTAATTTCATGGCAAACATACTGTTATTATTTAGTGTATTGGCACCAGAATAACGTTGTGTTGAAAGCAACATTTCTTCTATGCCTGCACTTGGCAATTGGCTTAGTTTTGCTTCTAGTTCATCATAAGGAAGGTGGATCGTAGTCGTTCCTGGATATCGATTCCAATCCCAACCTGCATGACTAAAACCAGATTTAGTTAAATCCGCAGGAATAATTTCAAGTTGCCCATATTGCAAGTAACGACCATAACGGTTGTTATTCTCATAACTTTCATTACCCACTAAATAACGACTAAAACCACGAGCGATAGCAAGCCAGCTTTGCTGTGGCGCTGTTATTGATGCTCTACGCTGGATTGCCATTGAAGCATAATTCATTGCCCATGCACCTACCGGTTCATTTTCTGCTTTAATACCTTCAAAGCTATCTTTGTTTGCTAATTTTGCATAAGCGGCTGCTAATGTAGTATCTAGCTCTTGTTTACCATCGGGCGTACCTGCAAGAGCCATCCATTTGAAGGGATCAATACTTATTTTATGTAACCCCGTAGGATGTCTGCCACTTAATACCAGAGGAATTTGTGTTTCTTTGGTATAGATACGCATTTTTAATAATACATCTTTTAAGCGTGCATGTGCTGGTGATGAAAGACGAAAAGGGGAATGACTTAAGGCATAAACACTAGGCGCTAAGCCACCAAATGCATCTTTGGCATAAGCTGGATAATGTTGTGAATGGTGAAAAATAGAGCCATCAGATTTAAAGCCACCAGCGACACCTTTAGAACTAAGAATGGTTTTGTTTAGCCAACTTTGCAATTGTGCTAAGGCTTGTTGGCGCTGTTGATAATCTGGCAACATCAATAAACTTTTTATCATCCACTGTAATTGGGTATTGAGAATATCGACATTTGCATCAACGATTTCATTATCTTTTTCAAATATGCGCCCTGTTGCGTTATACCACATCATGGCTTGTTGTGTCGGTGCTAACAGATTATGTTTTGCTAGAATATGGCGACCAATAAACCATGCATCAAAAAGCTCTCTTGTTTGATAACCTACGTGAGTAATAATTTGGTAACCACTCCCCCGTGTGAAACCTTGTTCAAGAACGTAACGAGTGCCTAATAAATAGAGCGTTTCTAATTTTTTTCTATCGATTGCTGATAAGGAGTGACTACGCAAGTAAATCGCTGTTTGAAGAAGCGTTTTGCCTACATCTCTTAGCATGTTGGCATCAAGTAATGCTTTTTGGGTTTCTTCACTAAAGACCCCCTCGACTTTGATAAAATTCTGGCGATTAGGATGATCAAGGGCTTTTGCGGTTATTGAGCCATCAGCATGTTGTTCTAAGGCTAATTTTTTCCATAATGCTAAATTTTTGTCGATCATTTCAGCGGTGATTTTTTTATCACGACTGACACCTTGATAGTATTCAAAACGTTGATAAATAGATGCCACTTCAGGCTGATCATCGCGAAACTCAGTCGCAAAATTTAATGTAGGATAATGCGCTGTGAACATTTGATCGTACATCAATAATGCACTCCAATTTTTACTCACCATTGTATTTACTGCATTATTAACATATGGAATTTGATAGTCAGGAATAGGCCAACGATTATCTAAAGGTACGCTCATAATTATTTGATCAAAAAAAAGCGTACCTGCTTGATCTGGTGCAGTAATGACTAATTTATCTAATTTGCCTGTTGCTGAGCCTTTCATATCACGAAAAGGAACTGCAATACCTCGCCAACCTGTGAAATTCAGTTCCGTTTTAAAACTTAATGCTACTTGATTATTTTGTTTAAATTGTAATGTAAGGGGCGTTGACTGTGGTTTTTCATTGTAAATCCACATCATAAAAGTGAGTGGTGTTGCTGTATTTTTATCATCTTGATAATTAACTTCATTATTAAGTGTTAATGTTGATTGGGGTTGATACTGCCATTTGAGTGACTGTACGCCATCTTTAGCATGCTCTTTACTTAGTGATAGCTGATGGTCATTTGAGGTGCTCAAGGTATTTGGCATTTCATCTTCAAAAAGATAAAGATCGCCAAAAGGTTCATGAGAAAGAGAAGGTAATGCTTGTGCGGGTAAGGATAAGCAGAAACTTAGTGTAATCGCATAAGCTAAAGAATTTTTTATTAGCATAATCAGATTTCCTGCAAAATAAAAAAGGAACGCGAATGCGCTCCTTTAAAGGTTTAATCAAGAGAGAGGAGAGAGTTTAATTTCTTGTGGAATGCCAAAGTAACTGGTGAAAATAAGTTCGGTATTATCCCCAGAAACGTTATATTTTACCTCACTGTCTTGAGCTGTGGGTTGCCATTTCCCTTTCACTGTCACATTAATGGTGACGGGGGTTGCCGCTTTTTGGCGAGTCATATTTAAATCAGGTGTTACAGCACTCACCGTCAGTATATTTCCTTCCTGATGTGTCATAACGATGGACGGCTTATCGACTTTTTTGATCCATTTATCGTCAATGACTGCTGGTTGATAAAATGCATAACCTGTTATTTGACTGAGTTTATCGTAAATAATATGTACATCTTTATCTTTACGAATAACTTGGTATAACCCATTGTTAGCACGGAATTTCTCGGCTAATTGCGCCATTTTTTCCGGTGTTGCATCTAAGAAAACCATGTACTCATAACTATGATCTTTGGGTTGAATACCGTGGTCGATCCATGCGGAGCTAAAATTTCCTTGCGTGGGTTGACGATTTTTATTTTCAGCCGAAGTCTGGTGTTGGCGGCTGACATTCACTTTTTCTGCTTGAGTAATTAAATAACCGTTACCATTACTATCGATTATCCAATCTCCTTGTTTTAGCGTAGTTTGATAAGGAAAACCTTCTATTTTTTGGCCATTAATCCAAATAGTGTTTAACTCAGGCGTAATAGCATGTTGGAATAACGTTGTTTCCACAGGGTGATCTTTATCGCTGCTATTAATATTGCTACCGACAAAAATTAAATGGTTATCCGCCGCTAAGACGGTTTTTTTAGCGGTAAAGTTAGCATCAAAACGCGCAAGATTAGCGGGATAAAGAAGATCAAACGCCATCATGCCATATTTTCCTTCAAGGGCTGATGTGCCGCTAAATCCTCGCTCACCTCGTTGCATCAAGGTGTGTGGGTTAGGGCTATCAAGTTCTTTAAGCGGAAGATGAATGGTTGTGGCGCCAGGCATTCTATTCCAATCCCAGCCTTCTTGCTGATAGCCTTGTGAAAGTTGAGAGCCATTGCGAACGATTTGAGCAACACCATGACTTTGATAACGGCCATAACGGTTATCTTTATTGTAAATTTCAGATGACCATACATTGGTATTATAGGCTTTTAATGTCACCATTTTGTCTTGCCAACGGTGAATACCAAAGGCACCACCGTTAAAGGCATAGAACCCTTGAGGAAGGGACGCTGGCGTTATCTCTTCACCAAAAATAGTGGGAGATTCATTTCGCGATTTACCACTAATTGCTAAATAAATAGATGCTAACTGTTTATCTGGCGCTGGTTGGGCAGACATCGCGAGCCAATAGTAACCTTGTGCTATAGATTGTAGGGAAGGTGAGTTAAAGGGGTGTCTTCCCGCTAAAGGTAAGCCAACTTCAGGATTACTATAGATCCATGCTGAAATCATTGCCTTTTTTAGGTTATTCCAGCCACTTTCACCTACAGCAAAAGGTGTTTCTCGTAATAAATAAATCAGCTGTGAGGCATTTTTAAATGCTGGGAAAGAGTAGCCGGGATAATTACCTTCATGTCGCCATGCCGTACCATCAGGACGCAAACCGTCTTTACTCCCCGGTGGTACTTGAGTTAAGGCACCAGTGATATAATGACTAAAAGAATTGACTAAGTTAATACGTTTTTGATCATCGGGTTCAAGTAATAATAGCGCTAAATGTTGACGAGATAAGGTATTAAAATAGTCTAAATCAGAGCTATTTGCGCCAACTTTCATATCAAAACTACTTTTAAATTCTCGTGAATACCAAAGTAGAGAATCATAGACTTCTGTCTGTAGATTAGCTTCTTTTAGTGCATCAGCCATTAATAATGTAGAGATATACCACCAACGTGAACTATATCCCCAGTGGTGAGTGGTTACTAGGGCACTACCTTTGACAAATCCTTGATCTAATAGATGCTTGGTCATCAAGAGGTACATCTGTTTTAGCTGTTCTTTTTGTGTTGGATCTTTTTCGAGCACATAAGCACGGCTAATATTAAACATTAATGTGGTGTAGTTACCAAGAATGACGTAATTATCAAAAAGTTGCTTGTCTTGAGAATTAAGCTGTTCTGGCTGATAGATGATAGTTTGTTTATCGGTGATAAGATGTCGACCTTGCATTCCTCCATCCGAAAGAGGGCGAATATTCAGTGCCTCAAAATCCGTTTTTAGCTTGCTGATATTCTCTTCTAAAGCAAGATTCGTCTCTTTTTCACCACCAACAAATTCATTGATAAGACGTTGGCGAATAAGATCTATCGCAGCTAAATTTTCTGGTGTTACAGGTAATTGAGGTTGTACGGTGTGAAATTCAATTTCCGGCTCTGATAATCGTGTTTTTATTTGATAATCAGACCATTGGTAACGGGCGTCATCAATAGAAAACATAATACGGTCGATATAAATTTCACCCTGACTGATATTAGAAGGGGCTTTAAAACGAATGCTGTCAACATTCGCACCTAAAGAGCGACCAATACTATCTTGAGTACCATCGGATGATGTATTTGTTGCATTTAAAGTCATCTCACGATTTTCAAGATCGTTATTTAAAGAGATACCAATAGCACGCCAGCCAGTGAAATTTAGTTTTACTTTAAAGCCAGCTTGGGCTTCGCTGGTGGCATTGAGCTTTTCCCCTAAATCAACAGTGAGATAACCATCAATAGGTTTTTCGTTGTAAAGCCAAAATGATAAAACAGGTGTAGAAGCGCGTCCCCATGCTTTAGAGGCTTCTTTATCTGTGGGAACTATAAGCTTTTTATGTAAAGTAAAACTACTGCCACCTTTCCATTGCCATAAAAGGGATTGGTTTCCCATAATGCTACGTTTATCAGATAAAGTTAGTGTTGAATTTTTATCTGATGAAAAATCAGCTAATGGATCACTTTGTGCAAAATGATAGATTTCTGATTGCATAAGATGATTGGGATCAAATGCAGGATTGCTGGTAGCAGCAATAACATGATAGGGGGTTGATAATAACCCCAATGTCATTGCAAGCGCAGTAAAACGAAATATCGGCATTATATTTTCTCCTTAGAAACGCTGGCTAACAGTAAAGCCGATACGCCCTTCATTGAATTTGTCATAACGCTGATATCCCATTGTTGTACCTAAATTTAACGATTGGGTAATATCAAGGTTTGCACCTAATTCAGCACTAATGATGTCACCACCAACGGTATTTCCTTTAATATCGAAGGTGCTTCCTCCAGTATTAAAATAGGTAAGGCTGTGGCGTTGATTAATATCGTTATTACCTGCAATATCTTTGATATAACGAAGGTTAAGAGAAGGGGTTAATTTGCCATAAGAGGTTTGGTAGTCATTCCATAAAGCAACAGAGCCACCTAATTGATTAACTGCGTAGCGTTGGCCATAAGTACGCATAGATAATGTAGAGCCTGTTTCTTCCCAAGAATCAATATTGAGCCATTGATATTGGTAAGTTAGCATCGGTTTAATATGGATAAAATCAAAATCCAAATAGGTGCCAGCGTTAATCTGATAGCCTAATTGCACACCAGAGTAGTCACCTTTTGCTTTGGTATTTCCTTGCCATCCCGTATTACCACCAATATCCCTCTCACTATCGACAGTGTAATAACCAATATTTAAATTACCGTTTAAGAATAATGTATCACTATACCAACCGGCATAAGGCATAAATTCAAAATGGCTAATTTCTTTGCTTGCATTACGTTGTTTAGCATCGGCTTTAGCGTAGTTATATGCTAAAGAAATGCCAATTAGCGCATCTTGATTTATTTCATAATCAGTACCGATTTGAATACCAGTGCGATAAGTATTGTAGCCGTTAATTCCACCTTGTTGACTTTGCGTACCATAACCGTACAGAATATTTGCCCAGCTATTCCAACCTATTTCTCTTTCTTCAATGGGGAGCTGATTATCATAGCGTAAGTAGCGATGAGCAATATTGTTGCGCATATCTTCAACCATGATTAATCCTGCTTGAATATCACTACCATCAGCAATGGGCGCCAGATCATTTGATAGTGCAGCAATATTATTATCATTATTACCAGCGGCGACTAATAAACTTAATGCTTCATCTGAAATTTGGCTACGTGTATTATTAAATTCATTTAATACTGTTGGAATAATAAAATTAGCTGCTGCTAATCCATTCTCTGTGACATTGCCACGTTCAGCAGCGCTAATAAAATTATCCCCCCCTTCGTAGCTAATACCATAACGCGCAATTAATTGATTACCACTGACACCACCGCTAATATTTGGTGGTGTCGTTTCTAACCATGAATCGGTTTTTTCTAATAAAGGTGAAATATCTGGCGCTATGGCATTTGCATCAGTCACTGTAATGCCCGCTTCATCTTTAATTGCCGAGTCTGAAGCAATTAATACAATATCTTTATTAATGATGTTATCAACACTGGTGCCTTTAAAATCAAGTTTTGCTTGGCTACCTTTTTTAAAGGTGACATCGCCGGTAACATGTAAGATAGTTTCATCAGTATTGGTATTATCATCAAGGCGGAAAATAAGCTGGCTATTTTCCTTATTCATGAAGTTACCTTCCCATTGAATGGTTTTATCTTTACCTTGGATAGTTAAATTGCCATGGTTTTCAATTAAAGGAACACCGGTAATTTTATAGCCGTCAAATAATGCATTTTGTGCTCCTCCCTGATAAGCAAAATTGATTTTGGTATCCACATGATTATTCCCTAAAATATCACCGTGGATCTCGCCATTAACATCACTTCTAAAGCCTGTTTTTAAAGTGCTAAAATCAATCGCTGCGGTTTTTCCTCTGATAATAGCGCCATCTCGGATATAAACACCTGTTCCTCGTTTAGGAAAGTTACCTTCAACTAATATTGCTGTACCATTTTCACTAGTAACGTTAGCGCCATTTAAATTAATATTACTACTAAAAGTAGCTCCCTGATTTATTTTAATTGCATTTGCTCCATTACCAGTAACAGTAATATTTTTTGTAATTGCTTGAGCTTTATATTCTGTTGATGAGCCATTAAATACTACACCGTCACCTTGTGATACATTAACATCTTTATTTATTTGCGCTGTATCGCCATTATTAATGTTTACGGTTTCACAAATGGTTAAAGTACTATCGCAATCAGCCGCTACGGCTGAGCCATATATAGCTGAAAGGACAGCAGCACTTAAAAATAACAAATTTTTATTTTTCATGAGATATAACCTTATGACTATTATATGGTTTTAATTATTAGAAAGTTGCTCTTACCGATACTTTAAAATAATCTTGAGTTGACTTGCTGCCGTTATTTTTATTCTCAACACGCTCATTATAATATTCTGTCATAACACGCCATTGAGGAGATATTTGGTAAGCCATTTGTAAGGTATAACGAGTCATATCTTTATCGATATATTCACCTTTATTTGTTCTGTCTTCTATTTTTCCAAAAATAGACTTACGCATTGAGGGCGAAATAATAACACCGATAGGTGTCGTCCAGTTTACATACATACGTAATTGCTGATTGTGATTTGTTTCTTTTGTATCATACTCTTCATGTCTTATTGCTTGTTTTCCACCATCAAAATAAGCCACTGTTGTATTTAGATTCGGGGTGATAAAGTAGCGAATACCGGGTTCAATTTCCCAACCTAAATAATCCGTATTAGTGACGCCATTACTTCGTTTGTCCTCTTTTTTTTGTAATCCAAACAAAACACTACCGGTTAAAACCCAGTCTTTATTAATAGGAAATTGATAATTTGTTTTTGATTCATAAAAGTCGATAGTTAAACGGCTACCATTATCATAGTTAGTTAAATCTTGACGTATTTTTAATCCTGGTTGTATCCAACCATTATTTAATTTAAAACGATAACTACCTTGTAAATCATAACGCTGATAACGATTTTTATTGTCATGTTCACGCTGACGAAAACCGACGTCAAAATACCAGTTCGATTTGTCTGGATTAATATTAAAATCAACACGATAACCAGAATAGTTATTCGATGTATCATAATCAGCAGATTCCCACGAGAACATCGCATTAACTGTTGCTGCGTGAGAATGAAAAGAAGTTAAAGCTAAGCCAAAAAGAGGTAAGAAAAGCACAATACGAAGTTTGTTCATGGTCTATATCCAATTCTTTATTCGCTTTTATTTATATCTATTTTTAGATGTAGGACGTCTTCCTTTTATTTTATTAAAAGGATTTTTATATTAGCGAATTAGGTTTATATATAGCGCCATAAGGTTATGGCGCAGATGTTTTTATTATTTTTCTTCACATATTGATATTTTTTTATTTAATTTATTCGTTGTCGCTGTAATAAATTCAGTCGCTCTCCAAGAATCTCCTGTTTTTTCTAACCAAGGGGTTAATTCTTCTTTAATTAATTTATCAATTAAAGGCATATTATCTTTGGCAATATTTTTCATTTGATATGGATCGTTCACATTGTCATATAAAGTATATTTTAATGGTTGCCCATCTTGCCTATCTATCACCAAAGTATGAGTTTTTGTTCTTACACCTCGTTTACCGAATGAAGGTTCACCATAAGGAATAAAAAGATAAAGCTGAGAGTTTGCTGTGTCGCCTTTGCCTGTGATGACTCTATCTGCAAGATCTGTGCCTTCTACTGAATCAGGGATCCATTCCGATAAACCAAGTAACCCTAAAATAGTTGGGTAAATATCAGGTGCTGACATTAATGCATCATCAAAACCTGGTTTGATTTTACCCGGTAAGCGAAACATCATAGGGACACGCATCGATTCTTCATACGGATTATTTTTTGTTGCTTGTCCATTTGATCCTAAGCAACTGCCATGATCAGAGAAGAAAACGACGAGAGTATTATCTGCAAGGCCCTGTTTTTCTAATTCATCGACAATGCGACCAAATTGCTCATCAACACCGTTGACCATTGCCATATATTCTTTGAAATATTGAGGCCCATAACCTTCTTGATATTCACTGTCCCACTGTACATTAGGGCGTGTATTTAACTCTTTTGATGTCTTACCTTGATAAGCATCGAGGTATTTTTTCGGTACTTGATCATAAGGAGAGTGAGGTGGGTTCATTGAAACCACTAATGCAAATGGTTTTGAATTATCTCTAAATTGATTATTTTCATTTTTGAGGAACTTGATTGCCATATCGGCTTCATGTTCAGGCCCCCATTGATCGATATAAATCGGTTTATCACGAGGTGTATCGTTTGCCCAATACATCGGTTTCAAGTGTAAGTCATAAGTACCATAAGAATACCAAAAATCAAAACCATGACGCCTATCTGGAGCAGCCCATTCATTCCAATAACGACCTTCCATTGGATTATTGTAACTTTCAATAAAAGGCTCATAGGGAGCATCAAGGTGCCATTTGCCAATATACCCAGTGCTATAATCTAAGGATTTAAGTACGTCAGACCAGCATTTTGCGTAAGGAGACAAGTCAATACCTACTTTTCCACCGTAATCATGGGCATTACCTGTGATACCATTACGCACAGGGTACTGACCCGTCATAAACATGCCTCGAAAAGGGGAGCATAGAGGGTAATTTGATGCCATTTGTGTCATTACTTTGGCTTGTTTGGCAAATTTATTAAGATTTGGTGTAATCGATGGATCTTCCCCCATAAACTGTAGAGCATGGGCTCGCATTTCATCAGGAAAAACAATTAATAAGTTAGGTGCATTTTCTGGTCGAGTGCGTTTGCTTGCTGTAAAGTCACCTGAAGTAGCAAGAGCAGGTGTAGAAACAGAGATTGCAGCCCCACTGGCGGCAAGACCTTTGATAAAAGTTCTACGGGAAACAGTCATTGCTTCCTCCTATTTTACGTTTGCTTTCGAATTGGTGGTGTTTATCTTATTTATACTTTTATGTAAGATCAAAAAGTAAGTTAACGAAAGATCTAGAATTGAAGGAGAGATCACAGAATGGTGTCAAATTGTAAGCAATTTGATAGAGAAAAGTCGGGTTCAAATATTGTTAATAATTATGAGTTAATTTATGAAATACTAATAACATATTGATTTTTAATTAATTTTATATATAAATTTATTTTTGTTATAAATAATACTCATTATCACTGTTCGATATCGTAACTCATTGAAGAATACATATGCGTACTTTTTCTTTCATTTGTTTTCATTATCCACTAATTACCCACCATGCTTTTCCTTGAAATTGAAAATTTTCAACAATATTCATACCCAATTTTTGATGTGCTTTTAGCGAGCGGATGTTTTCACTATTAATAAATGCAATCGGGCGACCACCTTGTAACGCACAAATATATTGGTAAAGATCGGTTAATAGCGATTTTCCGCGGTATGATTTATCAATACATACAGGACCGTAAAACCAATTATTGTATGTAAGGCTAGGAAAACGTCGGTTAATTTCTTGAGCAATAGGTGGAAGAGAAAAAGAACTGACCGGAAAGCTGAAAACAACTGCTATAATCTGTTCTTGGTCAGTTGCGACTATGGCATTGGTACTACTTTGGTACATAGCTTCAACTTTATCGTGTGGATAATCACCATATAATCCACCTTGCTGTGACTGTGAGTTTTCTTGTAGTAATGAAGTCACTGCTTTGATATCAGCGAGGGTCATTTTTCGTAATGGATAACTCATGTTGTGTCTCTTTCAGTTATGGAGAATTATGTCATTATAGGAAAAATGTCACTATCACAAAAGGGAATAAAAACAGAAGATAAGCTTATCTTTTTAATAAGTGTTATGCATTTATTTTATTTAGAAAAATATTGTTAAGCAGCAATAAGGATACTACTGCTTAAATAATAAAAAACTTTCTTATTAAGAGGTGAGGTTAATTAATAAGATCACCAGCCATAAGCTAATCCGCCGCCAAAAATAAGCTCTTGTTCACTATTAATTGATGAGTTAAATCGAAATGCTATATCATTATTTGGCTGATATTGGATACCTCCAGCAAGTGCTATGCCAGTACGATAATTACTAATACCGAGGCCACCACTAAAAGTATGATGAGTAAGATAAGGAATATTGCTCATGGCAATTGAGGAAGCAATACCTGCATAGACTTTTTTTTCTAATGAAATAACTTTTTTATCAAGTGCTTCAATTGCATCGGTAATTGATGCTTGTCGTCTTCGATAATAATCATCAAACTCATGAATGGTTTTTTTGATGGTGTTTAAGTTATTATTAGTTTGATTTCTAAAAACATTTATTTGGCTATCAGTTAACCTTTTATTTTTACTAAGTAGTGCTTTTGTTTGTGCCAGATTGACTGCATCAGTATTATTTTTACCTTCACTGACATTGGTGAGTCGTGCTGTTTGTTTCTCTTCACTATTACCAAATGAAACCGTATTTTCCTCATTGGCTAATGCAGCATAACCAATAGCAACCGAACGAGTATTGGTGGCTTGGCTATTGATACCTATAGCAGTGGCACCGCTGCCGGATGCTTGACTATTGTCACCGAGTGAAAAACGGGCAAGATTATCATGGTTGGGAGTTAGTGAATTATCTATATTTGATGTTGGTAAGGTATTAGCGTAAGAGAGTGTAGGGAATAAAAAAGACACTAAAAATATTTTTTTTAATAGCATGTTATTCGTCCTGTAATGGATAACAGAGTTGCCAATAAATGCTAAATGATTCTTTTTCTCATCACAATCTAGAATAAATGAAATCACTCTTAAAATTAATTTTGTTTAATATAGCATGCTATTTAATTTATTTTTATTAATTATTATTTATTCTATTTTTAATAAAACCGCACCTTATATAAGATGCAGTTTTAAATAATATGTTAATGGCTCTTTTTTCTAAAAGCGAATGCAACTGAAAGTGCTTGTAGTAAACATAATGTTGAGGTTTGAGAACGAAACATTTTTATTTGTGCTTCTTTTACAGTTAAACAAACATCACTTAGACTTGCTAATGGGCTTATGGGGCTATCTGTTACAATAATTTGTTTAGCCTCTTTATAAGCTGCAATCTCACACATTTTTTGCATTTCTTCTGAATAAGGGTGGAAATGGATGCCAAACAGCACATCTCTATGTGTAATATTCCTAAGTTGTTCTTTATACATTCCCCCTAGGCAATTAACAAAGACGGTTTCACAAGGGATATGAGAAAGCGCGTGAAAAAAATAGCTCGCAGCACTAAAAGAATGGTGAAAACCACCTATATAGATAGTTTCTGCATACTCAAGTAGTTGTATAGTTTTATTTAACATATCCTTATGGGTTTGATGAGCTAACTGTTGCAAAGCGTGGCTATTGGCTTGTGCAAACTCTTGCAGAATATAATCTGGCTCATTTAAGTTTGGTGGTTCCTTTTTGTATTGCTGCTTATAGGTTAATTTTTCATTATCCATTTCACCCATTAAATGACGTTGAAATAAAAGTTTCATTTCATTAAATCCTTTGAAATGAAATGCATTGGCAAAACGGATTAATGTTGATGGAGGAACATTTGCTTTATCTGCAAGGATCGCGATTGTATCAAATGCTACACTGTTTTTATTATCCAAAAGATAATGTGCAACCTGCTGTAGCCTTTTACTTAATCCATTATAGCGGGAGCGAACTTGTTCCTGTAGTTCATTCAGATTTGTTGCAGTAGACATAGTGCCCTCAATAAAAATACGGCTACAATTGTAGTGTTTTTTCAAGTCAAATTGAATGTTTTTAGTTAATAACTATTAAAATGAAATCATGAGTTAATTTTAATTAAATAAATAACCTAAAGGTAATTATTCAATGTTAAAATCTCTATTCGTGTTAAAAGTAAGATGGTTTATTATCATAATGTGAAACTATTTTTTTGAGTTTAACTTTGGGTGAAATAATTATTTCAAGTCTAAAGTAAAACCCATTATATTATTTTAAGTCTTATGGTGGGCTATTTTTTATTTGTGATTGTGTTTTTTAATTCATTTTAAATTTAATTTATTACCATATTTTAAGTTGTTTTGTTGGTGTTTATTACTAATTTAAAATAGATTAGTGTTTTTGTGCGCAATGGCTAATATTTATAATAGGTTACTTGCCTTATTAGATAATAATAGTAATTTATTGCTATCTTTATTTTAAATTATTTTGAAGGCTTAGATTGTTGTATGGATAGTGAGGATGTTTGGTTTTATTTCTTGATGTGTTATTTTCATGAACACTATTCTGAACTTATTTCAGTTATTTTTATTATTAGCTTTATTGGAATTATTTGGGGTATTATTCATGAAATGCGCTGGCTATCTGTTTTTTTTACACTACCGCTGTTAATTTTTGTGGTTGGACTCATTTTTTCTAATTCTTGAGTTTAGGCGATGTTAAGTAAATCATATATAGCTTTGTAAATTTTTTCGATATTAAAATTAACTGACTCGCCTATTTATTCTCATTTCATTTCGCTACTTTTCTTTTATCGTAACAATATTAATACAGTAATAATATTAAGTTAATTTTTTGTTACACCTTCGACTTTACTGTTACATAAATCGCCTATATACTGTTTTTTGTATATATTATAATCAATAATTATATTGATAAATTAATCAATAAGGCAACTAATAAGCGATAATGACTCATTGATTATTATTGAAAAAGATAAACAAATAATTTGTTGAATTTTAGACTAACATTTTATATTTAATCTACTAATATAGTTAACGGCTTGTTAATAAAATATCGATTGAGGATCATTATGCAGTGGCGGAATACATCTACTCGCTATGGGCACTTGTCGCTTCTTTTACATTGGGGGACAGCATTAACCGTCTATGGCATGTTTGCCCTAGGATTGTGGATGGTAAATTTAGGCTATTACGATAGCTGGTATCATTCAGCCCCTGAAATACATAAAAGTATAGGGATAATTCTATTTATTGTTCTTCTTTTCCGAGCAATTTGGCGTTGGATTTCTCCTCCACCAACAGCATTATCCAGCTATAGCCGACTTACTCGCATTAGTGCCCATGTGGCTCATATGCTGTTATATCTAATTTTATTTGCCATCATTATAAGTGGCTATTTAATTTCTACTGCTGATGGTCAGCCAATATCTGTATTCGATTGGTTCTCAGTACCTGCTGTTTTCACAGGGGAAGGGGAACAAGCTGATTTAGCCGGTGATGTACATCTTTATTTAGCCTGGGCGGTTGTTGTGTTATCGCTATTACATGCCGCGGGTGCATTAAAACATCACTTTATAGATAAAGATATTACATTGAAACGTATGCTTGGCATAAAAACACAATAATTAAATTTATATTACCCTGTTAATAACAATATTATGGAGAGAACAATGTTTAAGAAGGCGTTATTGAGTTTAACTGCAGGTGCATTATTATTTAATGCTAGTTCAGCATTAGCGGCTGATTATCAAATTGATAAACAAGGGCAACATGCTTTTGTGCAATTTCGTATCCAACACTTAGGTTATAGCTGGTTATACGGCACATTTAAAGATTTTGATGGAAGCTTCACTTACGATAAAGAAGATCCTTCAAAAGATAAAGTCGATGTTGTGATTAAAACGGGTAGTTTAGATACTAATCACGCTGAACGTGACAAACACTTACGTAGTGCTGATTTCTTTAACGTCAGTAAATATCCTGAAGCTAAGTTTGTCTCAACCAAAGTGACTCGTGATGGTGAAAATTATACGGTGACGGGTGATTTAACACTTAATGGCGTTACAAAACCAATTTCACTAAATGCAAAATTAATTGGTGAAGGTACTGATCCGTGGAAAGGGTATCGCGCTGGTTTTGAAGCAACAGGTAAAGTTAATCTGAAAGAGTTTAACTTTAAATCAGATTTAGGACCAAAATCGCAAGAAGCAGAATTAATCATCTCTGTTGAAGGTGTGAAAAAAAATTAAACGTAGCGAATATTGGTAAGCAATAATTTGCGATATCACCTAATAGATTAAAAACTGATGCTTTTAGCATCAGTTTTTTTTTACTTAAGATACGTAACTTGTCTTATACTTACTTAAGAAAATTTCTGTAAGATAGATAAATCGTTATTAATTATTAGAGAGTTTATTTTTTATAAGTGATAAGAAAGTGGTCAAAATGAGGAAAATAAGATTAAGCTTATCTAATAATTTAAAGGTGAAAAATTATGCTAAAAAAATTACGACATACTTTATTAAGTACATTAATTATTTCAGGTACCTTTTTAAGTAGTATAACTACGGCGCAAGCTTGTACCCGAGTTGTTTATTTAGGTGAAAATAACCAAATAATTACCGCTCGTTCTATGGACTGGAAATACGAAATTGGTACTAATTTATGGATATTCCCTCAAGGAATGCAACGTTCTGGTGAGGCTGGTGATAATTCAGTTCAATGGCAATCAAAATATGGTAGTGTGATTGCATCAGGTTATGATATTTCTACTACTGATGGTATTAATGAAAAAGGATTAGTGGCTAATTTATTATGGCTTGCTGAATCAGATTACCCAAGTTATTCCAAAGATAAGCCTGCAATGGCTATTTCTGCATGGGCACAATATGTATTAGATAATTTTGCTACTGTTGAAGAGGCGGTAACTGCTTTAAAAGATGAGCCTTTTATTGTCTTAACAGACAAAGTACCCGGACAGGATAGAGTCGCAACGTTACATTTATCATTGTCTGACAGTTCTGGTGATAGCGCAATTATTGAATATATTGATGGTAAACAGGTGATCCACCATAGCCGAAAATATCAAGTGATGACTAACTCCCCTATATTTTCTGAACAGTTAGCATTAAATAGCTATTGGCAGCAGATTGGTGGTACGGTAATGTTACCGGGTACTAATAGAGCATCGGATCGTTTTGCAAGAGCCTCTTTTTATATTAATGCTATTCCTAAATCGCAATCGAGCAAAAAATCACTTGCCAGTGTATTTGGGGTGATCCGCAATGTTTCGGTGCCTTATGGATTAAGTACCGTAGAATCTCCAGAAATATCATCGACTCGTTGGAGAACTGTCGCTGATCATAAAAATCAGCTCTACTTTTTTGAATCTGCATTATCACCAAATACTTTTTGGGTTGATTTGAAACAAATTGATTTTTCAAAAGAAACAGGAAAAGTGATGATGTTAGCGTTAGGCCAAGAGCAGTCAACGATTTATTCAGGAGATGCAAGCTCTCAGTTTAAGCCAGCGAAACCTTTTAAATTTAAAGGGTTAGAAAATATACCAATACAAAATTAATAGAAATTAGATAAAAATGAAGTTATCGGCAGTCGTTAATTTTATGGAGACATCGTCTTTTAGCAGAAAGACGATGTCTTTCTTATTGATCTTGAATAGTCTTTTTATTATTTACTCGATATTACTTTCTCGTGGTGTTTATCTTGATTGGGAAATACACGGTTTTGCTGATTGGCTAAAATCGTTAGGTATATTGAAATTACTTGATATTCCTAAAGTGATGTTAGCGAGTGCACTTATTTTGCTCTCTTTCTTTATGTATATGGGGGCGCGGATTGCGTGGTGCGTTTCATTAATATTATTAGTGACGATCGTTTTTTTAGATGTCGCGGTTTATCACCAAGCTGGTACTCAAGCCTATACTTCATTAGCATTAGCCATTGTATTGGTTATCAGCCGGCGTGCTTTTCCTCATCATAGTTTAACCAGTGCCGGTTTTGTTGCTTTTATCTGTACGATTTCGCTACTGTGTTTCTCTATGTTAGGCAGCCTCTATATTGGTGATGAATTTAAACCACATATCACAACGTTAATGGATGCTTTTTACTTTTCCATTGTCTGTATGACAACACTCGGTTTTGGCGATATCGTTCCTATCTCAAGTAATGCGAGAATGTTTACCCTAACAGTGGTTATTTTGGGGATCACTGTTTTTACGACTTCTATTGTTTATGTGATGGGATTTTTGGCTCGTGGTACTCGCGATATTGTGAAGAAAAGGATCGCTAAAATGCATGATCATTTTATTATTATTGGCTCTTCAATGTTGGCAGCACAATTAGAGAAAGGGCTTAGAGAGCAAGGTAAACCGGTTATTGCGATTTGTTCGGATAAAAAGCAAGCCATGTATGATAAAGAAGCCAATATTATTGAAGGTGATCCAACCAATGTAAAAACATTACAAACGGCAAATATTCGCCAAGCGAGTTGGGTGGCGACGTTATCTGAAAGTGATGCGGAAAATACCTTTATTTTATTAACTATTCAAGAGTGCCCAGATCTTCAAGCGAAATTAATCACTATCATTAATAAAGATGAGAATAGAGAAAAAATAAGTCGATTACGTCCAGATATGCTGTTGTCTTTAGCTTCGTTAGGCAAAGAAATTATGATGAAAGTCCTTTGTGGTGAATCTATTAATTCGTCTGATGTTACTGATTTATTAATCAATAAATATTTAAAATAATGTATGTCAAAAATCACCCTTTACCTAAGAGAGTGATTGCAATAAGATGTATTTAAAATGCATCTTAAGAGAGGTTGAATTATGGAACTTGTTACGTATAAAACGCTACCTGAATGGCACTTAACAGCGATCCCTTTAGCATTATTAGAGCGTCATAACACAAAAGAAGGCACTTATGCGCAAATGCGGATATTACAAGGGAGTATGACATTTGTGCTATTTAAGGATAATGGAGAACAAGTGTTCCTAGAGTGTGATAGCGAAAATCAGCCTCCGCTTATTCAACCTCAGCAATGGCATAAAATCGATAAAGCGAGTGATGATGTGCTTTGCCAGCTCTCTTTTTTATGCACTCCCGAAGATAAATTTTTTAAAGAAAATGATTTGTCATTACCTCATTCGGAAGTGCGTTATATGGCAACATTGACTACCCCATGTAAAGTGCTTGATTTAGGCGCAGGGCGTGGTCGTAATAGCTTCTATTTAGCATTACAAGGTTATGATGTGACCGCATTAGATATTAATGCCGCTCATATTGATGCAATTGAAGCCGTCAAAGCTAAAACCGGTTTAGCGATCAAAAGCGGCTTATATGATATAAATGAAGCAGCATTAAATGAGAAATACGATATTATTATTTCTACTGTGGTTTTGATGTTTTGCCAGCGTCAACGTATCGCAGATATTATTAAAAATATGCAGGAGTGTACAAATCCAGAGGGGATTAATGTCATTGTTTGTCCTGTTGAAACAGCAAATAGTGGATCTGCTGAAGTTCCTTTCAAAACCTTCTTGCGCCAAGGTGAGTTAGCGGATTATTACCAAGGCTGGGATATTATTAAATATAATGAAAATCCAGGGCATCTACATAAAACTGATGCTAATGGTAATCGTATTCAACTTAATTTTGCGACATTAATTGCGCGTAAAAAATAATAAATAGATGGTGAGAAAAATACCCTCGTTAGATCACAGCGAGGGTATTTTAGTATTTGAAAACTATAGGGGCTCTTTGGGAGCCTCTGTTTTTTCTTTGGCTTCTGAGCGTTGTAGTATTCTTTCGAGTAGAACCGTATAAATAGGTCGCCCGCCTAATAATTGCGCCAGCATGGTTGCGCCAAGACAGGTAATTATCATTGGCAAAATAAGTTGATAGTTATCGGTCATTTCTAGAACTAACACAATCCCAGTTAGTGGTGCTCTCACCGTTGCGGCAAATAAAGCACCCATTCCAGCAATAGCAAAAGTGCCAATTTGAATTTGATAATCAGGGAAAAGATAGGTTGCCATTAATCCAAAAGCGCTACCAAAGAGTGTGCCTAAGGCTAATGTGGGGGCAAAAATTCCTCCTGGTGCACCGGAGGAGAAGCTGATAATGGTGGTGATGGTACGTAACACAAAAAATATTAGCAGTGCAGTTAACGAATATCCTCCGGCACTTAATGCAGGAATAATACTAAAACCGCCTCCGGTTATTTCAGGAATAATCAACGCAAGTAAACCACATGCACCACCAATCACGCCACCGGCTAAAACAAAACGTGAGGTTTTATCTTGATAAAAATGTTGGAATTGTGTTTGAACATAAAACAGTAATTTACTAAAAATAACCCCAACAACACCAAATAACATTCCTAACACTAAATAGAGCCACAGTGTATTCATCGGCGCTGAAGAAAATTTACCTATCTGTATGACGCCTCCTTCACCATTAATTAGGCGAAATACAATACAAGACATGATCACGCCAATGAAGACGGATTTAATAGAGATAAGATTATATTTAAATTGTGGTCTCATCTCTTCAATAATAAATAGAATGCCTGCCAAGGGAGCATTAAAGGCAGCCGTTAAACCGGCAGCAGCCCCTGTGGCTAATAGTGTTTGGCGCGTTCCTTTATCTTTAACGCGAGAGACATCATTAATGAGTTGACCAATATTAGCCCCTAGTTGCACGGTGGGGCCTTCACGACCAAGTACCATACCTGAGCCTAAGGTACCGATACTGGCTATAAATTTTACTGGCAATACCCGCCACCAACGAACTGGCCGAATATCTATCATTGCCCCTTCGATTTCCGGTATACCTGAACCACCAGATTCTGGTGAAAACTTCTTCACTAAGTAGTAGCCACTCATGGCTAAAAGAGAGGAAACAAGTAACGTGCCAATAGCCAAAAGATAAGGGTTGGTTAATACCTCGGCTAATTTATCTTGTCTTAAATGAATGACCCAGCCAACGGCTTTTTCAAATAGTACCCCAATTAATCCGGCTAACGTACCGATAATGGCGGAAAGAATAAGCGTTTTCACCGGGGCAAGGTTAGTTTCTTTCGCTTTTCTAAACCAATTAAAGCGTTGTTGATTTTGCGATTTTTTGATCGTGTTTCGCTGATACATAATTTATGTTTTATATATAAATAACAATGTATCTAATAATAGCGTAATTTAATCATCAAGTGATATTTCTCACATAATGTAATCAATTTCATAATTAGTCGGTTTTTTTTCTAGCATATTTCCTTTTTTTCATCTTTAGTGTATCTGATAACAAAAAATATATATTTACATAACATTTGGATAAAAAGGGTAACGTATGGATTTCATCACAAATATATTAAGCGCTATTAATGGCGTGGTGTGGGGAGTACCGATGTTAGTCGGCATTCTAGGCATCGGTCTATTTATGCAGTTTAGACTCTCTTTTCTGCCAATTAGAAAATTAGGTACAGGATTTAAACTCTTATTTGAGAAAAATGATAAAAGAGGTGAGGGACAAATCTCACCTTTTAATGCATTAATGACGGCGCTTTCTGCCACTATCGGTACGGGCAATATTGCTGGAGTCGCTACAGCGGTTGTATTAGGTGGACCGGGAGCGCTATTTTGGATGTGGATGACTGCTTTAGTCGGTATGGCGACTAAATATTCAGAAGCTGTGTTAGCGGTACGTTTTCGTGAGGTTGATAAATACGGCAACTACGTTGGCGGACCGATGTATTATATTAAAAACGGTTTAGGTAAAAAATGGCTTTGGTTAGGAACGCTATTTGCTATTTTTGGTAGTTTTGCCGGCTTCGGTATAGGTAATACGGTACAGGCAAACTCAGTGGCGGATGTTTTGCAAAGTAATTTTGGTATTTCTACCACAGTGACAGCAATTGCATTAGTTATTTTAGTCGGTGCTGTATTAATTGGTGGAATTAAGCGTATTGCTGATGTTGCCGGTAAATTAGTGCCCATTATGACAGTAGGGTATTTTGGGGCAGGGATTGTCGTACTTGCACTGAATATTACTGCTATTCCTGATGCATTTATGTTGATTGTAAAATCTGCTTTCACACCGGTTGCTGCGCAAGGTGGGTTTGCTGGTGCGGCTGTTTGGGCGGCAATACGTTTTGGTGTTGCACGAGGTGTATTCTCCAATGAAGCAGGATTAGGTAGTGCACCCATTGCTCATGCGACAGCCAAAACACAAAACCCGATCCGTCAAGGCTTAATTGCCATGTTGGGGACTTTCATTGATACCATTATTGTCTGTTCTGTCACCGGATTAACGATTGTGATCACCGGACAGTGGCTGACAGGGCAAAGTGGGGCAACACTTACTGCAAGTTCGTTCTCTATGGCTATCCCTGGAGGTAACTATATTGTTGCGATCGCATTGGCTGTTTTTGCTTTTACCACTATTTTAGGTTGGAGCTATTACGGTGAGAAATGTGTGCAATATCTATTTGGACCGAAAGCCATTATGCCTTTTCGTATTGCATGGTTAATTGCCTTGCCAATTGGCGCGACTCAATCCTTAGAATTTGTTTGGTTACTTGCTGATACATTAAATGCGATGATGGCTATTCCTAACTTAATTGCATTAGCACTGCTTAGCCCCATCGTTTATCGTCTAACAAAAGACTATATAAAAGATGTTAATGCGGTTGATATTGATCTAAATGAACAAGTGAATTCTGTAAGCAAAAAAGAAGCAGAAGCGGAATAAACGCGTTTGTTTATCTAAGGCTAAATGACCATCTAAACGAATAACCGTATGTGAGCAGTTAATATTAGATATTAGGAAAAGCGCATACGGTTTTTTGTTGCTTACAGCAAATAAAAAGCCTTCTGGGGAGAAGGCTAAGAGATGAGTATAGATAATTATATTTATAAGAATATGCTTAACTAGAGGTTAATTATTCTTTGGTACTAATGAAGATGTTTTTCACTTGGCTGTAGGCATCTAACATCATTTTATGCGTTTCACGACCTAAGCCTGATTTTTTATAACCGCCAAATGGTGCATGAGCAGGAAGTTCATGATAAGTATTTACCCACATACGGCCAGTTCTAACGGCTTTTGCAACTCGTAGTGCGCGGTTAATATCTTGAGTCCAGACACCACCACCAAGGCCATATTCAGAGTCATTAGCCATTTCAATAACATCTTCTTCATTATCAAATGGGATCACACATAATACAGGGCCAAAAATTTCTTCACGTGCGACACGCATTTGGTTTGTGGCATTGATAATAATGGTTGGGCGAACAAAAAAGCCATCATCAAACCCTTCACCCGTAATACGCTCACCTCCTGTGAGTATGGTTGCACCTTCTTTTTTGGCCAGTTCAACATACCCTAAAATGGTATCCATTTGCGCTTGGCTGACTTGGGTACCCATTTGTGTATTAGGATCAAGTGGATCACCAACACGGATACGCTCAAATTCTGCTTTTAACTCTTTTAAGAATGCGTCATGAATATCTCTATGTAAGAATAAACGGGAGCCAGATTCACAGGCCTGTCCTTGGTTCATCAATATCGCTAGTGCGGAATATTTAACGGCTTTTTTCATATTCGCATCAGGGAAGACGATATTGGCTGACTTACCCCCCAATTCTAAAGTGGCTGGTACCATTTTTTTCGCCGCCGCAGCTGCAACGGTATAACCTACATTGGTTGAACCGGTAAATGCTAGTTTATCAATGTCTTGGTGTTCTAGAATAGCTTGTCCAGCAACAGATCCACGACCAGTAACAATATTTATAACACCGGCTGGTAATATTTCATTTAAAATACGACCTAGCTCTAATAATGAAAGTGAGGTGAGTGTGGCTGGATTAATAACAACGGTATCTCCAGCGGCGATGGCAGGGGCTAATTTCCAAGCAGCCATTAATAATGGAAAATTCCATGGAATAATTTGTCCAACGACACCAATGGGCTCACGAATAACAAGACTCAGGGTATTTTCGTCTAAGACAGCACTTTCATCGGTATGAGAGCGTATCACGCCTGCAAAATATCGAAAATGGTCAATAGAGGCGGGTAAATCGATGTTTTTCGATTCATTGAGTGGTTTACCGTTATCAAGAGACTCAATCCAAGCAAAACGTTCTTGCTCTTGTTCTAAACGGTCAGCAATTTTTAATAATAGCGCTTGGCGTTGAGCAGGAGAGGTTTTACGCCAATGATCAAAAGCTTTACGAGCCGCTTTTACAGCAAGATCAACGTCTTCAGCTGTACCTGATGGATATTCACTTAATAACTCACCGGTTGCGGGACTATAGGTTTTGGTCGTTTGTTGCGATGTACTGGATACCCATTCGCCGCCGATTAACATTTTGTAGCTTTCTAAGGGACGAAATTCGGATGGAACATTATTTAATTTAATCATTTTTAATCTCCAGTGTAGGGGGAGTATCGTCAAATTCTATAGTTTCATTTCGTAATACTCGTACTATTAAAATATATCAATTGTAGTAATTTTATTAGCTATTGATGCAATAGGTAATATTAACTATCAAAAATAATAAATAGATATTATATATACAATGAGAACTAATTAATTTAATCGATTCATCTCACTCTTTTTTAGCTGAGATGTAACAAAATCATCCCGTGCGACACTGCAACATTTCTTCTCAATTTCCCTTATAAGAAAAGCCCTTTACTTTGTTTACTCACCCTCTTACGAGGTGTGAAGCCAAATCAACAGAAAAAAAAGCAAGCTCTTAAGCACAGCAATAAATTGCGTTAGATCAAACATGGCGCAGATTATTTCATCTGACACTTTTCCTACTATAAAAATGGCGTATTCTTATGTTGCATATTTAATGCAACTTATAAAAATAAAGCGTCATCTTATAGAAGGAATTCGATATGTATTGTGTGCAATGTGAACAAACAATGAGAACACCTGTTGGTAATGGTTGTGCCTATGCACAAGGTATGTGCGGTAAAACAGCAGAAACCTCTGATCTACAAGACTTATTGGTGGCAGTATTAGAAGGGCTGTCAGCATGGGCATTAGCTGCGCGTAGTGTTGATATTATTGATCACGATATAGACAGCTTTGCGCCACGGGCTTTCTTCTCGACGTTAACCAATGTTAATTTTGATTCTGAACGTATTGTTGGATATGCCAAAGAGGCTATTTATTTACGTGAAAGCTTAAAATCACGTACGTTAGCCAAAAATGCAGCCATCCAAGTCGCTCATCCTAAAGCCGAAATTCAATTAGAAGGCAACGACTTAGCCAGTCTACAGAAACAAGCCCAACGCTTTGCATTAAATAATGATAAAGCGCAAGTGGGGGATGATTTACATGGTTTACGTATGCTTTGCTTGTATGGCTTAAAAGGTGCTGCTGCTTATATGGAGCATGCTCATGTTTTAGGCCAGTACGATGATGAAATTTATGCTGAATATCATCGTTACATGGCATGGTTAGGTACCGATCCTGCGGATATGAATGAGTTGCTAGACAATGCAATGGGCATTGGTCAAATGAACTTTCGTATTATGGCGTTATTGGATAAAGGTGAAACTCAAGCTTATGGTGATCCAACCCCTGTTTCCGTTAATGTACGCCCAGTAGCAGGTAAAGCTATTTTAATTTCAGGCCATGATCTGAAAGATTTACAGATGCTACTTGAACAGACCGAAGGTAAAGGCATTAATGTTTATACGCACGGTGAAATGTTACCCGCCCATGGTTATCCAGAGCTGAAAAAATATAAACACTTAGTCGGTAACTACGGAAGTGGTTGGCAGAATCAACAAAGTGAATTTGCCAAATTTCCTGGCCCTGTGTTAATGACATCTAACTGTATTATTGATCCTAATGTGGGGAACTATGGCGATCGTATTTGGACGCGTAGTATTGTTGGTTGGCCGGGTGTGAAACACATTAAAGGTGATGATTTCTCTGAAATGATTGAGCAAGCGCTCTCTTTAGAGGGATTTCCGTACAGTGAAATTGAACACTTAATTACTGTTGGATTTGGTCGTCAAACACTATTAAATGCGGCTGATACAGTGATTGATTTAGTTTCACAGAAAAAACTTCGTCATGTCTTCTTAGTTGGGGGGTGTGATGGTAGTCGTGGTGAACGTAGCTACTATACCGATCTTGCTCGTGCCATTCCCCAAGATTGCTTAATTATGACATTAGCTTGTGGTAAATATCGCTTTAATAAACTTGATTTTGGCACATTAGAGGGCTTACCGCGCTTACTTGATGTGGGTCAGTGTAACGATGCCTACTCTGCGATTATGCTAGCGGTTAATCTTGCAGAAAAATTAGGTTGTGGTGTAAATGATTTACCCCTGTCCTTGATTTTGTCGTGGTTTGAACAAAAAGCGATTGTTATTTTATTAACCCTACTCTCATTAGGGGTAAAAAATATTTATACTGGGCCGACTGCGCCTGCATTTTTAACCGATAATTTGCTCGCAATACTTAATGAAAAATTTGGTATGCGTGCGATCACCACGCCAGAACAAGATCTTCAAGAAATTCTTTCTGCTTAATTTATTTATTCATCATCATTGCCGAAGCCTAAAGGCTTCGGTAAGGAAGCAATATCCATGACGATGCCAACAGCTCTTTGTCCTAATCGTATGCAAGTTCACTCTATCCATCAGGAAACCCCGGAAGTGTGGACACTGAATTTAATTAACCATGATTTTTATCGCTATAAACCCGGCCAATTTGCACTAGTCAGTATTAATAATAGCGATGAAACGATGCGAGCTTATACGCTCTCGTCTTCTCCGGGATTAAGTCCTTTTGTCTCTTTAACGGTTCGTCGTATCGACAATGGGGTGGGGTCAACGTGGTTAACATCCCAAGTTAAGCCGGGGGATTATCTCTGGTTATCAGACGCACAAGGGGAGTTCACCTGTGCAGATAGAGAAGGAACGCGCTATTTAATGCTCGCTGCGGGGTGCGGTGTGACCCCTATTATGTCGATGACGCGTTGGTTGTTAAATAATCAACCTAAAGCGGATATCACGGTCATTTTTAATATTCGCGAACAGAGCCAATTTATTTTTGAAAAAGAGTGGTTAGAGTTGGCTAATGCTTATCCCTATAATCTCAATTTTATTATGATGCCTAAGTTGCCGGATGATAAGGGAATTTTTAGTGGACGTATTTCTCAAGAAAAACTAGCCGCTTTAGTGCCTGATATTGCCAATCGTACAGTTATGTGTTGTGGGCCTAATAGTTATATGGAAGATACTGCGCGTTTTGCCAAAAATCTTGGTGTTTGTGCAGAGAATATTTTTATGGAACGTTTTGGTGATGAGCCAATGTGTGTTGATGAAGCACAACAACTTACTATGACTATTCGTCATCCGTTAAAGCAAATTAACGTACCGGTGGGGATGACATTATTAACAGCGATGGAAGAAAATAGTGTTCCTGTTTTGGCTGCTTGTCGTGCTGGAGTGTGTGGTAGCTGTAAAACACGCATTGTGAAAGGTGATTATGAGGTCACCAGCACCAGTACTTTAACTGCTGATGAGATAGCACAAGGTTATGTTTTAGCCTGTAGTTGTCGATTAACAGGTGATGTTGAACTAGCCTAATCATTCATTTTATTATCTATTCTTTATCTATCCTTCTATTTTACCCCGCTAATTTATTAGCGGGGTTTTTTGTTATTATTTTTAAAAAGAGAGTTTATTTATTCAATATAATATATAACACGTAAAGCTATAATGAATTAAATATTTATTTTACTTAATTAGCAGTTTACTGATACACATTCTGCTATTATTTAATTTATGATAGGGAAAGGGGGGATATATGAGAAAATTGTTATTTATTTGTTTATTTACTGTCATACTTTCTGGTTGCGAAAAAAATCAAACCCTAGATGGCTCTAATGTTGAGTCATTACGAATATCGATTGTAGAAATGCGCAATTCATTACCGCTTGAAGAGCAGCAACGCTTTGATGAAGCAATAGAATTAGCCATGCTAAATGATATTAATTTTAATGATTTAGTCATTGCTGGGCGCAATAAAAATGCTGATATGATCACGCGAAAAATGTGTCAATCGTTAGATGGTAAAACAGTCAATGAGATCTTCTCACAAGCTGAAGAAATAAAAGTACAAAAATTAGCATTAAAATAATCAATTAATAACCAATTTATTTAAAACTATTTTATTCATCTCTATTTGAGGTGAGTATTTAATTAATGATGTAAAAATAAGCGATTTAAGATTTATCAATAGAACTTAAACAAAACTACGATGAGACTTTTCATTATAATGTGAGTGGTTATAATGCGCGCCGCATTCGCAAGAAAAGTGCAGTATCTCGTTAGGCGAGGCTCCTATACAAACACAGGTTACTGATCTGACGACGTCGAGAGACGCCCAAGATTAGGACAAGATATATCGACCGAAGGTATATCTCCATGTAACTTCCAGTATTCATCGGATACGTTGTATAGTGCTAAAACCGAGACGTGTAGATAGCTTTTGCATTCTCGCATCTGGTTTCGCCCCTATTGAGAACTGATTTGCTAAACACAAACAGTCATAGGGAACCAAAAAAATGAAATTTACTCCTCAACATAAAATGGATGCTGCATTAATGGCAGGCGCATCCTTAAACACACCCAATAATCATTCAATACAAGAGCAACATCATCGTTTAAAAGATGATGCTACCGTTAGTGCTTATATGAGCCAGAATTATATTTCTGTTTCTGTCGCAGATTCGGTTGAACATGTAAAAGCACAGCTGGTTAATGATTTAAAAGATGAATTAATTCCAACTTATCTGTATGTCGTAGATAAAGATAATTATCTTAACGGTATTTTGCCGGTTAAATCATTACTACTTGCTGATAATGAGCTTTTTGTTTCGGATATTATGCGCCAAACATTTTTCTCAGTTTCACCGGAGCAAAGCCGACATGATGTTTATCAGTTAATTAGCCAAAGTGGTTTAGACAGTGTACCTGTGATGCATTTTGGTAAGTTAGTTGGTGTATTACGACCTCAAGATATTGCTGATTTAATTGAAGATGAAAATACGCTAGATGCACAAATGCAGGGGGCAACGTCGCCATTAGAACAACCTTATTTAGAGACAAGTCCGGTTACTTTGTGGCGTAAACGTGTTGTCTGGCTATTAATGCTGTTTATTGCTGAAGCTTATACCAGTACGGTGTTACATGCTTTTGAAGACAGACTTGAAGCTGCTATCTCTTTAGCTTTCTTTATTCCATTATTAATTGGTACTGGTGGCAATAGCGGTACACAAATTACCTCAACATTAGTACGTGCCATGGCATTAGGTGAGGTGAGTTTGCGTAATGTATGGTCAGTATTAAGAAAAGAGATCACGACCTCGATAATGGTGGCTTTAACCATGGGAATAGCAGGATTTATTCGTGCTTGGACCTTAGGGGTTGGCATGGAAGTGATGATAGTGGTGGGATTAACGCTAATTTCAATTACGGTTTGGAGTGCTATTGTCTCTTCTATTATTCCAATGGTATTAAAGCGTATTGGTGTTGATCCAGCGGTGGTGTCTGCACCTTTTATTGCAACGTTTATTGATGGCACTGGGCTTATTATCTACTTTGAAATAGCATCTCATACTATGAGTGTGTTTGCTTAATATATCAATTCTCCCCTATTTATACCGAATAAAGCCGATAAACTAACAAGTTATCGGCTTTATTTTTTGTTATGGGCTTTAGCCTGTTTAAGTCGCGTCAGCGTCTTAAATATAAAACCACCCGCTATGTGATCTCAAGCAAGTCGTCCTTGAGCTATGTGTGGCTAGAACTGATCTAATCCAGCTAACTCTTTAAGCGATAAAGAATGAAAATAAGTTTCTGCCATATCTGCCAATATTGGAAGCAACGCAGCTGAACGAGCATGTGCATCAGGAGTTATGATTGCCAGAATTTGGTAATAATCATCGTACATACAGTGCTTACAAAACACTAAAAAGTTATCGCTCACTCTAACAGCCTGTCGAGTTTCGCCATCCCAAGGTTTTTCATTTGGCGTTCTTATATGAACCTTTTCAATAAATGACTGACGCGCTATGGCGCTATTCCTAAAATCAGCAAATTTACCTACATACCCAGAGAGGGATGAGCCATTAAGAGCAGCTGATAGCTTAGCCGCATACTTCCGATAAACACCGTTATCTTTATATCTGGGCGTGATTGTGACTATCGGCATTGCAAGTTACCTGCAAGCAGATCTTGATTAAATTCAGCTATTGAGGAATTAAACAATGCTATATCCTCTTCACCGAATCCATCTTCAACCTCCATTGCGGGTAACGGGTTAATATGCTGATTAAATTGTCTATAAAGTGCTTGTGTATGGTTTCTTAGTGCAGCCATTTTAATAATAACTTCTTTGAAGTAACCATCAGCTATGCTTTCAAATGGATGAAAAGCCTTGGTAGTTTTAGCAATGCTATACATTGCCTCAATCATCATAACTACATTATTACCATGGTTAATCATTCGTTCCAATTCACGCATAACCTCATCAGGGTTATTACCTGCATATTTTTTTATGTCATCTTTTGTTGGGTCATCAAGTAAAGCCACTATTTCATCGATTGATGTAACAAGGGTCGTTAGCACGGTCTTACCACCAACAATTAAATCCATAATTTCATCTGGTGATACATCACCTTTTGCCTTTTTATCAACAATGGTAGCTATCGACATGGCTAAATTAGCCAAGCCTGAATCCACATCTTTTTTATCCATTGGATTTGATAGCATTGCCATCATAATAGCCTCAGAAATCATAGTTTATTACCTTCGCTGAAATAGATACGCATACAAAGTATACATCATTTAAAGCTAAAGGATATATACCATCACCCATCCCAAGGATGGGCTAGATGATTTGATCTTGGCTATATGACTCAGTGAGAAATTACTCTTGATCTTTTTTAGTAGGAATATTTTTCTTTGGCTCTTCAGGCTTTACTTGAATTACATGCGATATTGCATTTGCCTTTCTATTTTCATCATAAACTTCCTTACTTGCAATGATGCAACGTTTGATAAATTCACTGTAATTTTGTGAAGTATTTGAATATAGTTTGCATAAAATTCAATAAGTTTCTCTATCTTTTTGCCTGATATACTTTTACTTAATTGATCATTTGAATTCATCAAGATTTGAAATGACTTCCCGCAGTTTTATTGCCAGTGTTTATACTAACATCCCTGCTCAGTGTCACTCAGAACCTCGGCTGACGTTTAGTCTTAAAGACCAAGCTTACTTTTTTTACTCTTTAATTAATTGTAAAATCGCCTGACAATGACGACAACGATACTGGGTTTCTCCTCGTTGTACTTTATTGTGTCGGCGAAGAGTTAACTGGTGTATTTCTTGGCAGCGACAAGCATAGCTAAACGTTTTTGCTGTTACATTGCTGATATCAAAATGATGGGTCCGTTTCGCACTCACCTGTAACACAGTTTCCATCATCCATTTCCACTCCTTGCCATGAGGTGCCACACGACCAAAATGGCGACTAACTAGCAGATGTGCTAATTCATGAGGAATAACTTCTTCAATAAAATTCTGTTTATTTTCAATCAATAATGTAGGATTAAGACGGATCTCCCAATTTGCATAATAGGCACTGCCTGCAATAGTTCCTCTCTGGTTATATTGTAGAGTGGGTTCTGGGTAATCTGTATTAAGATATTTATTGGCCTGTTGCAGTTTTTCACGCAGTGTACGCATAACACTTTGCACTAAGGCGATAGGGACTCTTACTGTTTTCATATTAGAGAGCATATAGCGCCTTATTAAAACACGCAATAAAAGAAAACTTGCACAATATATAAATTAACATATTATTAAAAAGTATATTGATTATGGAGTTTACCATGACACAACGAGTTCAACCTGATTTATTGGAAGCCATGAAATTAGCGGCTAATGAAGCCTCTAGTATGCTGAAAACGCTAGGCAATGGTGATCGACTACTCTTATTGTGCCAATTAAGTCAGGGCGAAAAAAGTGTCAGTGAATTGGAAGAAAGTTTAGGGATCCGCCAGCCTACGCTTTCTCAACAACTTACTGTGTTAAGAAATGAAGGGCTTGTGAATACTCGTCGTGATGGAAAACGTATTTTTTATTCTATTGCTGATGAAAAAGTATTGGTGCTATTAAATACACTTTATCAGCTATATTGTCCTATAGCAGGTTAACTTATGAATATAGATTGGGTTCACTTTACGCCTTGGAGCTCGGCATTGGGTGGGCTATTAATAGGTTTAGCAGCGGCTATTTTATTACTGTTTAATGGTCGTATTGCAGGTATTAGTGGGATTTTAGGAGGAGTATTAACCACTAACCAACAAGGTAATGGGTGGCGATGGGCATTTTTACTCGGTATGTTGATTACACCGACACTATTTTATCTATTCGATAAACCGTTAACACCTATTATCGACGTTTCACCTTGGCAGTTGATCATTGCCGGTGTACTGGTGGGAGCAGGTACACGTCTGGGGAATGGCTGTACCAGTGGGCATGGAATTTGCGGATTAGCACGATTATCGCGTCGTTCTATTGTTGCAGTTCTTGTCTTTATGGTGACGGCATTTGTGACTGTGTATATTCAACGCCATGTCATCGGAGGCTAAGATAATGACCAAATTAATTGCTTTTATTAGTGGCCTATTATTTAGTGCTGGATTGATCATCGGTGGTATGAGCAACCCACAAAAGATCTTGGCATTTTTAGATATTCGTGGAGATTGGGATCCGTCATTGTTATTTATTATGGGGGCGGGTCTTATCGTCAGTGCTATTAGTTACCAAATTGCACGTCATCGTCAACAAAGTTTATTAGCCTGTCCTCTGGCCATTCCAACTAAAACAGTGATTGATAAACCTCTCGTCTTCGGCAGTATCTTATTTGGTTTAGGATGGGGGCTTGCGGGTATTTGCCCCGGACCGGGTTTGGTATTAGCGGGGGGTGGTTTTACCCAAGGTGTATTATTTGTGTCAGCTATGATTGTTGGGTGGCTATTTATTGGGTTAATTCGCAAACCACAATAATCATCACTATTTTAATCACACGCGATAAAAAACAACAAACGGACCGCATTAGCTGTCTGTTTGTTGTTTAATCTTGTTACGGGATTATTTAAAATCTGCGTAAGGAATAAGCGGGTTAGGCGGAAGATCTAAATCACCATTCCATCCATCAAATGAATAGCGTAAATACATTAGTGCATGGCTTGGCGTATAGTTTTTCGCTTGCTGAATATCGATAGCGGCACCTATAAACCAATGTGGTGTTATTCGATGTTCAATTAATGCTCTTGCTGTATAACCAAAACCATGACCCGAATCCCCCTTATCAATGATATTTCTCTCATGCTTAAATATTTCTTTTATGGGATCAGAATTAAATTTATCGCTTGAACCGAGATTTTGTAATGGATAACGTCTGCTATCATAGGTTTTTGAATAAGACCAAGAGAGAGAGCCAGATACTTCCCATGACCAATTTTCAGTACGTTGACGGTAATTAACGGGCAGTGAGAATGAGAGATATTGTTGTGGGCTATAATAACCCCCTTGCCCCAAGGTGTAGCCACTAAGATCTTTATTGTAATGCCAAAGCATGCTATTTAAGCCAACAGAAATGCGGCGATCATTTTCATTGATTAACTTATAGTAATAACCACCCATGGCTTTTACACTGCTGTTATTTTTAACATTTTTTCCTGTTAATCTATCAAGCGATATTTCTCCCCAATACCCATCCTTGCCTCCCAGATCATAACTGCCACTTAAACGAAGCCCCGTTTTTCTAACGCCCCCCCAAATTTGATTGGTCCAACTATCACGTTGGCCAGCAAAGGCAAGTAGTGAGCTATTTACCGGGCGACGGTGAAGATCTACACTCCAACCGAGATGATAAAAACTATCGTTATAAGCAATTTTACCTACCCAATCAGTCACATTAAAACCGAGTGGCGTGGTACCTAAATCCCATTGCCATTGCTCATTTTCCCAACCGATAGCAGGACTAACACCAAAGGCTTTTTGCTTTAGAGGGAAACAACCTATGCGATAACAACTACCAAATTTAGCATCGTATGGCGCTGTACCTAATGTGCCACTATTTAAGTGCACAAAATCAGTACGCCAAAAGAAACGGCCATGATAAATAGGATGATCCAGTTGTAACATGGTGGTATGAGCGCGTAATTTAGAGTATCCCTCACTGCCATTTGATCCCCAATAATCATGCTCTAGGGCAAAACGCCACTCTTGTTGACGATAAAGGGTACTTGCATCATCACGTACACTACGTGATAGCCAATTATCATTTGGGTTGTTACGCATAAGTGTGGTGTATTCAATATTGTTTGTTGGCAGTGTATCCGTGATACCCTCTTTTAGCATCGCTTGTTGATAATAGTGATGAGCGGATTGAACTTGTTGGCTATCACGATAAAAACGACCAATATCACGTAAAATTAATCCATCAGCACTATCTGGCTCCTTGTCAACTTGGCGAGCTAAATAGATAAAATAGTGTTTGGCTTTATCAATATTTCCCGCCGTTTTTTCAGCGTTTGCTAAACGTCTTAGTGAATAGTGGTTAAATTTTTCAGGAGATAATTGTTCTATCTGAGCTAAGTAATAACGAGCTTGATCTATTTGATGTTGCGCTAAAGATATCTCTGTTGCACCTAATAGTGCTGTTTCATTATTAGGCGCTAAATTTAATACTGTATGATAATAATTTAATGCTTGATTGAGTTGGTCATCTTCTTCGGCCCATTGCGCTAATAACAGATAGCTTTCTATTTTTTGCTCAGGAGGAATATGGGTGAAAAGATATTCGACAGCTTGCTGTTGTTGGTTATGTTCTCTTAGTGATTGTGCATGCGCCATAATTTGACCAAAACGTAATTGGCTATCTAAGGCGTTCATACTTTCACTGCGCTGCGATAAAGGGATCGTCTTTAAGGTGTTAAGTGCTTGTTGTGCTCGCCCTGTTTTATTGAGATATAACGCATAGGCATATCGTCGAGAGGGATCATTAGGTCGTCGTTGATTAAGTTGATTAAAGTAATCCTCAGCAAGTTGGGGTTGTTGAGTGATAAGTAAATCATCCGCCAGACGATAAATATTCCAGACTTCATCAGGATACGCTTTAGCGATAGCCTTACGTTTCTCAATCGCACTGAGATAGTGTTGTTGCTGTTCATCATCAGCAGCTAAGTCTTGTTGTATACCTGAAATGATATACCCATAGTCTTGGGCTAAATTTTTGTATTGCTGTGATGTTAAGTTAGCCATAAATTGGGCGGCTTTTTGATGCGATTGTTGACGATAGAGCTTGGTCAGGCTATGCAAAGTCGCCGCATCATTAGGCTGATATTGTAGCGCTTGTTGATAATAACGTTCAGCTTGCTCTAATTGATGCAGCGCCAACTCGATATCCCCTAAACCAATATAAGCTTCACTTTTATAGGGGCTGAGTTGACGTACTTGGGTAAAATAGCGCTTAGCGGTAGAGTACTCTTGATTTAATAACGCTTCATCAGCCTTGGCAAGTAAATGCCAATATTGATTTGATTGCAACAGCGTACGCCACAAATCACTATCGTTGTGTTTGGGAGCCAATGTGAGTGCTTGAGAAAGATAATAAATCGCGGGTGCTCGTTGATTTGCGCGCGAATAGCGCACGCCTAATGTTCCGATTATATCTGCATTATCAGGCTGCTGGCGTAACTGCTGTTTTAATGCACGAATAGATAGTGTGTTATAGGAGACAGAGCCCGCCGATGCGGTAGATAATGCTGGGGTAAGATGATATTGCTGATAGATATTAGCTATCTGTTGGTTATTGGGATAAGTGTGATAAATCTGCTTAATACGTGCCATTTTGTTGGCATGGCTTGAAGCAATTAATACATTGAGATACTCAAGGGCTAACCCTTCATCAGGGGGCGTGCCTTGGTAAATATCATCATATAATTGCAAGGCTTCATCATAACGACCCGCAGTCTGATAAAGGTAGGCTTTTTGTAGGATTTGGCGGTTATCTTCATGGGTTAATGATAGTAGCTTAATCGCACGTTGATATTGTTCAGTATTTTCGCCATGCATACGTAATTGCTCAACCAGTTGTTGTGCTTTTGCTGTTTCTTTTTGTTTTACAGCAAATTGGATACGCATTAACAACACACTAGGATCGTTCGGTTTTATAAGTGATAAACGATACAGTGATTGAGAAACTAAAACATCGTTACTTTTCGAGTTGCCTAGTCTAACTTGCTCATATAAAAAAGTTTCAGTCGGATCATCTGCGGCTTGCGTGACAGGCAAAATGCCTGCCAGCAAACTAAGAGCAAGGAGATATTGGCGATATTGATAACAAATGCGCCACATCATAACTTACTCCTTATCCGCAAGACGACGTTGGCTTCTTATTTTCATTGCTTGCCAAATAAGAAGAGAAATAAGCACAATACCGACAATGGCAGCTAACCCTAGCCAAATAGGATGCGAAGCAAAAACATACCAAACCTCTTCCCACCAAGGTAAATAACCGACGAAATAGGTATCACCAACACGTAAACTATGGACACCAGACTCTCTGACTAATACCACAGAGCCATGCATTGCATCACGTTTACCACTATCACTTATCGCTTCATTTAATAATCGATAACCTTGGGGACTATCGGCTAATAGCGCCACGACACTACGCTGTGAAAAGAACGGAGATTGAAAACCAATAATAGTGCCGAGTGATCCGGTTGATGTTAAAGATGTTCTGCTATCTGGGCGCTTATCTAGATCTTGATAATTGGTATGACTAAAAATGGTGATTTCACGTGATGGCAGTGTAATTTCGCTACGTGCTTTATCAATCAAGACATTCATCTGTTTATCATTATTGAGTGCTGGGGGAATTGTCCCGATTAATAATAAATCAGCTTCTTGTTTTGATAATTCCTCTAATGATGCAGTTAAAGAGACATTTAACGCGGGATAGCCAGTTTGTGCACCAATATTACCTAATGATATCAATAACGTTGTTAATTGCTCAGGTGAAGGGGATTGGTTGACATAAATAAGGGTTTCTGACAAATCGGCATAACGGCTAAATGGGAACCCAGCATGACTATAAACACGCAAATCAGGTAGAGCAATATAGTGGCGATAGTTACCAGTAAAATTAAAGCTTGATAATTCATCTAATGCTACCGTGTTAGGGACTGGGTGATAAGTAATACATTGATCAACGGAGCCTCCGGGGATCGGATTTGTATAGTCAAAAGAGAAACGGATCTGATTACGTTCACCTAATTTTACCGCGGGGATATTGAGGAGATTTTTGTTTTCGATCCAACCTTGAATTAACGGTAGATAAGCCACAATAAAGTTCTCTTTTTTATCTCTCTCTAAAGGGTAGGCTTTGATAAAGTGATCATTGACTGAAATCGACATACGAGAATCATCTTGAAATGCCGGAGCGGTATAACGATAACGCAATTGCATCTGTAGTCCTGTATTATTAAACATAAATAAATCAGGAGGTAAGGTCATATTGAGTGTGATGGGAGCAGGCTCTAGTCCACGAGATTGCAACTGACCTTGATAATCTTGCAAGGTATTAAAGTAGATTGGTTTATTTAATTGTACCCACTTAGGTGCATCATAAGGTTCACGTGGTGCCAATAGATTGACATCATTAATGGTGACGGTATCCCCTCTAAAAATAACTTGTCCCCGGGCAATACCATTGACGGCGGTAATTAAGTCATTGTCATCACGACCCATTACTAACAGCAGTTTTACATAAGGATCCGTTGGGTGTGAGACTAATTCAATGGTGGGAGCATTGACATTGGCATGTGTATTAAGAAAGTTGGGGTGTTGTTTATTAGTGGCAAATACAATGCTGTGTTGATTGGGCAACTGATTGTAATACACAGGGTAGTGTTGCTGGCGCCAATCGACTTGTGTACCAAACCAAGAAGCGAGTATTCCCGCCGCTTTTTGTTGGGTAAGATTAGGGGATTGGCTAAACACCATAGGTAAGGTAAAAGTACCAAAATCGCGACTATCAAAGAAAGGCTCGGGGAAATTGGCTAATTCGTTACTCAATTTCAATGATTGATAGGTGAGATGCAGTTGGCTATTTTTGCTGATATCAAGCCATAAGGTGGTATTGGCTTGGTTTTCACAAATTTCTCGGTAATGGCCGATAAAAGTAAATTTTAAATGATTAAAATCTTGAATAAACCGTGGATCGAGCGGTAATGTAATGTGGTTTTTATGGCCGAGTTCTTCTTTTTTCAGGGGGATCACGCCCATGATCTCATCATTTAAATAGATATTAAGATGTGATTCTATAGGCAGTAATGAAGGCGAGGGGGTAAACTCTAGATCTAATATTGCCTGTGAAACATATTCATCACTACGAACACCAAATTCTAGATAACCATCAGGGCTAGCGCCTTGTAATTTTAGAGCTCCATAAGTAGGTGCTGTTGTTGCAAATAGTCGTGTTTCTTGGCGAGATGGGATTATCTGATCCGGTGATGTTAAAGTGATTTTCTCTTCTTCAACCGTTATGAAAGGTTGTTCCGTTATAACCGCTGGCACTTCTTTTTCGTCATCACTATAAGCTAAACCGGAAAGCATAAGTAAGGCGAATAGTAGAAAATATTTTTTCATTATTATTACCCATAGATCTTATTGTTCATTAATAAATTCCCAAAAAGCTGAGTTTTACCGTTAAGATTAATGAAATATTTGTGAAACATTGACACGTCGTGGAAGTAGCGATAATAGCCACAATAAACACTGCCCTAATAAACGAAATAAGAGGTAAACAAGATACGGGGCGCGTTTAAGTAAGGTGTTATAGCCCCGCATACTGATATAAATGATATTTCTTAAACTATTCAGTGGATTATCGGCAGGGAGAGCGTGTTGCCAATTAGCCCAAGTGTCGGCTCGTTCAAAAGTACAGGCGGTAAAATCAATGGATTTTTGTGTATCCATATTAAGCAGTTGTAAGCCAATAATGCGATTATCAATCCGTAAAATACGTGCTTCAAAAGCATATTCACGTTGATTTTGTTTGAGAATAACGGTGATCTCTTGGTGACAAGATAAGGGAACTGTAAAATTATCTGGTAATACAATGGCACAGCCATTATCAGAGAAGTCATTGAGCTGACAAGAATAAAGCGAACCGTCTTGGAGTAATAGCATTGCGGGTACTCTTAGACGTACCCGTGGGAACTGTCGCTCTTGCTTTGCTTCTACAGAAACAGCAATGGCAACACCTAGTAATACTAAGTTATAGCATACCCAAACTAAGCACATGAGTACGGCTAACCTTTCATCGGGATCGCTTGTTGCGATACGCCAGAAAGCAAATAGAATTCCTAACAAATTAAGATTAAGAAACAGAATATAGGGGCGATTAATTTGCCAATCGACAAAACTTTTCTTCATAATTGCCCCTTTCTCTGTGACATTAAATTTACCTTTATAAGGTGAGAATAGGGTGCTTAATACGGGGCGAGTGGTGTACCAAGCTAAAATCGTTTCATAAATTTCTCCCCAAAATGAGTGGCGATAAGGACCTTGTAATTTGGTCGCGGCTAACCAAATGTGTAATAAATAAGGCACGACATACAAAGCGATAGCGATGGCGGGTGCGTAAATAATATAGGCATGAAAGATAAGGAACGTTAGTGGTGCTAATAAGAAGATCATCCTTGGTATGCCTGATAAAAAGTGCAACATGGCATTGAGGTAACAAAAGCGCTGTGGCAGTGTCAGCCCTTTGCCAAAGAGTGGATTATCTAAACGAAATATTTGTATCATTCCTTTTGCCCAACGTATGCGTTGGCCAATATGTGCTGAAAGTGATCCTGTTGCTAATCCTGCGGCAAGAGGGATACGAATATAAGCGGAAGTCCAACCATGGCGATGTAAGCGTAATGAGGTATGTGCGTCTTCGGTCACAGTTTCAACTGCCAGCCCGCCAATTTCATCCAAAGCACAACGACGTAATACAGCACAGGAGCCACAGAAAAAAGCTGCATTCCAAGTATCATTACCATCTTGCACTAATCCATAAAAAAGCGTGCCTTCATTCGGTGTTTCGCGGAAATTGCCTAAATTACGTTCAAAGGGATCTGGAGAGAAAAAATGGTGTGGTGTTTGTACCAATGCCATTTTTTCGTCTTTTAGGAACCAGCCCATAGTAAATTGTAAGAATGAGCGTGTCGGAATATGGTCACAGTCAAAAATAGCCACATATTCTCCGCAGGCTTTGCTCAATGCATGGTTGATATTGCCGGCTTTAGCAAAATCATGTTTTTCACGAGTGATATATTGAATACCAATTTCTTTAGCAAAAGCCGCAAACTCAGGGCGAGAGCCATCATCTAATAAATAGATAGTTAATTTATCTTTAGGCCAATCAATGTTTAAACAGGCATAAAGTGTTGGTTTTACAACTTGTAGCGCTTCGTTATATGTGGGAATAAAAATATCGACAGTAGGCCATTGTGTTGTATCTTGAGGCATTGAAATAGGTTGTCGATGGAGTGGCCAAATACATTGCATAAAACTAAGAAATAACACAATCCATGCATAAGTTTCAGCCAGTAATAGTAAGATCCCAAAGAAAAGGCTCAGATTATCCACCCAGTAGAGTGTGTATTGATAGCGCCACCAAATATATCGGCAAGCAATAGTCAGCGATAAAATAATAATGGTAATAGAAGACAGTCGGCCAGGGATATCGCGGATAGCTAAGGCTATCAGCCAAATCACGAGAACAAAAACAAATTGTAGTTTTAAATCAAAAGGTTGAGTAATACTTAATAAGATAATAAAAATGGCAAAAACAGCAACGAGCGATAATAGAGCGTATTGCCATAGTGGCGTGTTTTTTTTCTTATGATGGATCATATCTCGCGCAACAGGAGATAAGCGAGCAAAGAGATTTTGATAATACTGTCTAATATAGACAATAAATTGAATCGGTTTTTTCACCAAGGTGAGCATCAAATAATGGCAAATAAGCCAAATACTTTGTAATAAGTATCGGATCGGATCGCATAATTTAGGGCGACGCGGATTAATATGAGGAAATAGTTGTTGTTGTTTTTGTGCTATTTTCTGCCAAAAAGGGGATTCCATACGCAAAAAGAGCCACATTAATACCCAGAAAAGCTCATTCACGATAGCCGCACTGAATGAAGCCCCATTATGACGATAAAATTTGTAATAACGGGTTAAGATATGCGGCTGCACAGTAGCCTGTTGCCTTATCGAGCGGGACGCTTTTTTCTCTGGATAATCGATGGTTGACATTGTGGCTATCCTTTTTTGCTTAACAATAAAGGCAAGCACCATTGTAGAAGTTGATTAATTTCTTCAACTAACATGCAATTAGCGCGGTAATCATATAAAGGTAAGCGTGAAGCACAGGCTTCTAATAATGCTTCATCGCGATGAAGTTTTATTGGGCAGAAAGGAAACTGACTGGTTTGCCAAAATTGATAAAAATCTTGATGGATTTGGCTAGTGGCACAAAATTGATTCACCAGAATATACTCATTGGCAGCAAAGGTATGTTGGTTAAGCCGAATATGACAGTTACTTTCAGGTGTGGTAACGGTTAATACGATATTGGCTTTCGCAACCCATGATTTAAAAAGGGTATCGTGCTCTGGTTGTAAATCGAGAAAAATTAAAGTGTCTGGGTATTGTTGAGTAAAAGCGGTAAAAAAATGCAGTAGATGTTGGTTGGCAGTGGCAGATGCTTGCAAGTGCAATTTATCTTCTGAATTAACGACTCCAAAAGGTAAAATTTGATAACCGTTTTGATAATCACAAATCGCTTGTTCTATTGGGGTATGCGCGAGTAGTGCTTGTCCTAATGTGGTGACTTGTGATTTTTCTGGAAAATAGAAATGTAAGATATTATTCACACAGTTATCGATAACAATGACATTGTATTTATGGTGATGAAATTGGCGAGCCAGTGCAACGGTTATTGAGGTGGTTCCTACTCCACCTCTGAGCCCTTTTAATACAATTAGTGGCATAGTTTTTCTCATTTAGTTATTGAATTAAATGTGTTGAGTAATGGCCAACGATAAATAAGGCTATGTTGATTTTCTTCGTTATTAATATCTCTATAGTGATAGTTGTTTATTGAAAATAATTTCTTTAATTTATTTATATCTTGGTTTGTACTCTCTTTTTCTCTTTTTATCTCCGAGCGAATAATTTTTTTATTTTCCATTTTTTAACCCTCATGTAAAAATAAATTCTTAACCTGTAATTTTATTTTTCTTAGTCAAAGAAGGGGTAAGTGTTAAATAAAATATTAATATTCTTTATTTAAGGATATGCCTTAAAAATAGTTATTTCAATTACGTATAAATACATAAATTAAATATACGAATTTAAATTCTATTGGGAATAAATAATAACCCTCTTTGACAATGATAATATTCTCAATAAATTCATTTAAATAATAAATAAACCATTATTAGTCAAAAAAAACGAAATATAAGATAATTGTAAATTACCTATTTATAACAAATTCTAAGATAGTCTTTTTTAGATGATCAAAAAAGATTTGATTTTTATCAAGTAAAATACCATTAAATTAGTTAAATCATCTGTTTGTTATTGTTTTTATTTTGTTTTTTAGCTTTATGTTCTTATAGTGTTTGTTTTGTAATGCATTTGTTAATTTAACCGTTCTATTTGTGATTATTTTGTTTGGTTTTGGATATAAGAAAATAAGATAACTCTGTGTTGCTATTTATTTTTTAAAATAACAACACAACTATAAAATTTATGTCTATTATATAAATATAAAGTGGCGTTTTGTTTATTAATCAACTTAATTATTTTTAAGTTGATTGCTTATATTTATTTGTCAGTAATTTATTTTATGTACTTTTTCTTTTACATGTAAGTAGTTTTACTAATTGATGGGGGAATATTCTATTAAGAGTTAACTTTATAGTTATTTATAAAAATAAGAAGTATAAAAAGGCAAATATGAATATTCATATCAATGTCGGATATTATATAGATACGAATAAGTAGGTAATTAAAATGAACAAGACTAAAACAACTCGGTTCAGTTTTTTACATTACTGGCATGGGTTGGGCGCCTGGAATTTTTATTTTTTGCTAAAGTTTGTTTTGCTTTGGTATGGTTATTTAAAATTTGATGCATTTAGCAATTTACTCTTTCTAGCATTTTTATTATTTCCATTACCGAAAAAATTTTGGCATAAATTACGTAATTGGATAGCGATCCCTATAGGGGTTATGCTTTTCTACCACGACACTTGGCTACCTAGTTTTTCAACGGTATTAGAACAAGGAGGGCAGTTAAAAAATTTTTCATTCTCTTACCTCATTGAATTAGCTGTTAATTTTATTAACTTAAAGATGATCGGGGTGGCATTTATTTTACTGGTAGGGTATCTCTTTATTGAACAGTGGGTAAGAGTGTCGGTGTTTATTATCGCGGGTGTAGTGTGGCTTAATATTAGTGGTTTTACCCATTTTTCAGGCGCTATGGCTTCTGCTGTTTCTGCCAATAGCTTTACTCAGCAAACCAACACATCTATCGATCAGCCACAACCGCAAAATACAGAAATATTATCGACAGCGCAGACTAGAGCGCCAAATAATAACGTACTGAGTTCACCTTACCCGCCACAAAAACAGCCGGCTAATAACAAAGTGTTAGATGAATGGCTTGCTCAGTTTTATCGTTACGAAAATAAACGCAGCACACCCGCTCCCGCTCAGCTCTCTTCTTATGCACAACCCTTTGATATTTTAATTATTAATATTTGTTCACTCTCTACCGCTGATGCGGCAGCCGTCGGATTACAGCAACATCCTATTTGGGGTAACTTTGATGTGTTATTTAATCGCTTTAATAGTGTTGCTTCTTATAGTGGCCCCGCTTCATTACGTTTATTAAGAGCCAGTTGTGGGCAAACACAACACGCTGATTTGTATGATCCTGTCGATATGCAATGCTTATTGATGGATAATCTGGCTGCTTTAGGTTTTGAGAAGAAATTGGTGCTCGATCATAATGGCGAGTTTGGTCATTATCTTCAAGAAATTAGAGAGTTAGGTAATCTTAATGTGCCGTTGCAAGATCAAAGCGGACTCTCTCATCAAATTACCGCTTTTGATGGCTCTAAAATCTATAACGATAAAGAGACCTTAGAGCGTTGGTTAAAAGCACGAGAAAAATCAGATGAAAAACGGACGGTGACCTTTGTCAATTTAGTGTCACTTCATGATGGTAATAGGTTCGTTGGCGAAAATACAACGGCTGATTATGGCAAAAGAGCCTCAGCACTACTTGATAACTTAAATGCTTTTATTAATACCCTTGATAAACGTGGCAGAAAAGTGATGGTAGTGATTGTTCCTGAACATGGAGCCGCATTACAAGGTGATATAACTCAGATGTCTGGTTTGCGAGATATTCCAAGCCAAAGTATTACTACAGTTCCTGTCGGTATTCGTTTTACTGGACTTAAAAATCAACGTTTACCTCATACGCCTATGATGATAGATAAACCAAGCAGTTATTTAGCGTTATCCGATTTTATTCTCCGTAATGTGAATGGCGATATCTTTAATCAACCCACCATTGATTGGAATGCTTTAACCCGTGAATTACCACAAACCGCGACGGTATCAGAAAATCAAAATACCATTGTGGTTGATTATCAAGGGAAATCTTATATCAAATTAAATGAAGGAGAGTGGATAGACTACCCTGATTGATTTGTTTATTTCATCATCACTCCCTGTTCTCTTACTGACTTTGAGTTCCCCGTTAATATTGCGGGGTTTTTTTATGGTTAACAAACAGATAAATTTCAGGAATAAAAAAACCACACCTAAAAGATGTGGTTTAATGAGTTTGCTATGAAACAAGGGAAATTTATTTTAAACCCGCAGCTTCACGTAAAATCTCAGCTTTATCTGTTGCTTCCCAAGGGAATTCAGCACGACCAAAATGACCGTATGCTGCTGTTTTTTGGTAGATCGGATGCAGTAAATCCAGCATTTGAATTAAGCCATAAGGGCGTAAATCAAAGAATTCACGTACTAATAAGATCAGTTGTGAAGTAGGGATTTTTTCAGTGCCAAATGTTTCGACCATAATAGATGTTGGCTCTGCAACACCGATAGCGTAAGACACTTGAATTTCACAGCGATCTGCTAAGCCCGCAGCAACAATATTTTTTGCAACATAACGTGCAGCATAAGCCGCAGAACGGTCAACTTTGGAAGGATCTTTACCAGAGAATGCCCCACCGCCGTGGCGTGCCATACCACCATAAGTATCAACAATGATCTTACGACCTGTTAATCCACAGTCGCCCATTGGGCCACCGATAACAAAACGACCTGTTGGGTTAATGAAATATTTGGTTTGTTCATTTAACCATTCTGTTGGCAGAATAGGTTTAATGATCTCTTCCATTACCGCTTCATGTAAGTCTTTTTGTGAAATATCTTCAGCATGCTGAGTTGATAAAACCACGGCATCAATACCAACAATGTTGTTATTGTCGTATTGGAAAGTGATCTGGCTTTTAGCATCTGGACGTAACCATGGTAGTGTGCCATTTTTACGTACTTGAGCTTGGCGCTGGACTAAGCGGTGAGCATAAGTAATAGGCGCTGGCATCAGAACGTCAGTTTCATTAGTGGCATAACCAAACATTAAGCCTTGGTCACCGGCACCTTGTTCAAGGGGATCTGCGCGGTCAACACCTTGGTTGATATCTGGGGATTGTTTACCAATCGCACTGATAACGGCGCAGGAATTAGCATCAAAGCCCATATCTGAACTGGTATAACCGATTTCACGTACTGTTTTACGTGTGATCTCTTCGATATCAACCCAAGCTTTGGTGGTAATTTCTCCGCCTACCATCACCATGCCTGTTTTAACGTAAGTTTCACAGGCAACACGTGCTTTTGGATCTTGTTCTAAAATTGCATCCAATACGGCATCAGAAATTTGATCCGCAATTTTGTCTGGATGACCTTCTGATACTGATTCAGAAGTAAAAAGGTGTGTAGTCATTATATCTCGTTACCTTAATACAGATGGTCTAAGGATGGATGTTTTAACATCTAGACGTCCATTTTAGGACTGTTTTCTCTTTAATTCCAGCTTTTTTTAATCAAATATAGGGATAAACTCGCATCCAATAGTTGATATCATTTTTTGTGTGACACAATTTTTCAAGTGAGCAAAAAGAAAAATAATAAAAAAAAGCGATTTATCTATTTTGTTTTTGCATTTTGATTCAACTACAGGTATAACCTCGCCGTTACTGTGAAAACTGAATCACAGTGTAAACCGCAGGATTGCTGATCCTGTTTCTCTGTTAGGGAAATGGCTTATAAGGTTAAGCCATGTGTGGAGTGAATGGGTAATGATCCATTGTCTACTGGTTATTCTTTTCAAAAACCAAAACAGTACTCGCCAATACTATACCCGTAGTATGTCTAGAGTGATTTCCTCTTTGAGCTCTTTTTCTTTAGAGCGAAGTTGTCTGTTACTTGCCAATAGGTGATTGTGTTAACTATTAGTCGGTTAACTTCATCGCTTTCTACTACTATATCCTGCGTTAGGCTGGATAATCATACAAAAATATATAGTGAGTCATTACTTCTAACTGTTATTTATCGGTCATTTCAGCTAGCCATGAAATTATTGACTACTATAGTGACAGGCAAGGTATAAACTCATACTCCCTAAGGAGAATGTCATGAATGATAACATCGCTCGTAAGATGCAACAGACTTATAACATCACATATTGGGGGGGAGGATACTACTGCGCGAATAATCGCGGCAATATTAGTGTTTGCCCAAATCCTGATGTGCCTGAAGCAACGCTGGATTTAACAGAATTAGTTAAGCAAGTACAAGAAGAGCATTCACATTTACGCCTTCCTGCGCTGTTTTGTTTTCCACAAATTTTACAGCACCGTTTGCGCTCAATTAATGCCGCTTTTCATCGTGCACGTGAGTCTTATGGCTACAAAGGGGATTACTTTTTAGTTTATCCAATTAAAGTCAATCAACAGCGTCGTGTGATTGAATCGCTAATTAATGCTGGAGAGCCATTAGGATTAGAAGCTGGCTCTAAAGCTGAATTAATGGCAGTGCTTGCTCATGCCAACATGACCAGTTCGGTGATTGTTTGTAATGGTTACAAAGATCGCGAATATATTCGTTTAGCCCTTACAGGGGAAAAGCTCGGTCATAAAGTGTTCTTGGTCATTGAAAAAATGTCTGAGATAAAAATGGTACTTGAAGAAGCCGAACGTTTAGAAGTGATCCCCCGCTTAGGGGTTCGTGCTCGCCTTGCTTCTCAAGGCTCCGGTAAATGGCAAGCCAGTGGGGGTGAAAAATCAAAATTCGGCCTTGCTGCAACACAAGTACTACAACTGATTGATACGCTACGCCAAGCTGGTCGTTTAGATAGTTTGCAGTTATTGCATTTTCACCTTGGATCACAGATGGCTAATATCCGTGATATTGCGACAGGTGTGCGTGAATCAGCCCGTTTTTATGTTGAGCTACATAAGTTAGGGGTCAATATTCAGTATTTTGATGTTGGTGGTGGCTTGGGCGTTGATTATGAAGGTACGCGCTCACAATCTGATTGCTCCGTTAACTATGGCCTGAATGAATACGCTAATAACGTTATTTGGGCGATTGGTGATGCTTGTGATGAAAATGAATTACCTCATCCAACCGTTATTACAGAATCAGGTCGAGCATTAACTGCGCATCATACGGTGCTTATTTCCAATGTTATTGGTGTTGAACGTAACGAATTTACTGCAATCACGCCGCCGGCCGAAGATGCTCCAAGACCTATCGCAAGCCTTTGGGAAACATGGGAAGAGATGCAAACCAAAGGGAATAGCCGTTCATTGCGTGAATGGCTGCATGATAGCCAATTAGATTTACATGATGTCCATACTCAATATGTACACGGTATGTTAAGTCTGACAGAGCGTGCATGGGCGGAAGAGTTATATCTGAATATCTGTCGTCATATTCAATATGATTTAGATCCAAGTAATCGAGCCCATCGCCCGATTATTGATGAACTGCAAGAGCGTATGTCAGATAAGTTCTATGTCAACTTTTCACTGTTCCAGTCATTGCCTGATGCTTGGGGAATTGATCAATTATTCCCTGTATTACCAATTGAAGGTTTAGATAAACCGCTCGATCGCCGTGCTGTATTGCTAGATATCACTTGTGATTCAGATGGTATTATCGATCATTATGTCGATGGTGATGGGGTCGAAACCACGATGCCAATGCCAGCTTATGATCCTGAATATCCACCAATGATTGGCTTCTTTATGGTGGGGGCGTATCAGGAAATCCTTGGAAATATGCATAACTTATTTGGTGATACAGCTGCTGTTGATGTTTATCTTGATGAGAAAGGCAATCTTACTTATCAGTTGAGTGAAGAGGGTGATACCGTTGCGGATATGCTTCAATATGTAAAACTTAATCCTGCGGTATTGTTGGAGCGCTTCCGTACTCAAGTGAAAAATGCACAGTTAGATAAAGCACTCCAAGAGCAGTTCCTAACTGAATTTGAAAGTGGCTTATACGGTTATACCTATCTGGAAGAAGAGGAGTAATGCTTACTTCCTAATGCAGAGTGGTGTTGATACATCACTCTTTATCTATCATATTGATTTATATGTTGCTTGTTAAAATAAGTAACAGAGGTAATGGCATGAAAAATTGTACGTTAGGTAATGAGACTGATAATTCTTTGATCTCAAATGCATTTGGTTTTTTACGTTTTCCACTGAATTTTCAACCTTATAGCAGTGATGCTGATTGGGTGATCACTGGGGTGCCTTTTGATATGGCAACTTCAGGTCGTGCAGGTACTCGCCATGGGCCCGGCGCTATTCGCCAGATTTCGACTAACTTAGCGTGGGAAGGACATCGCTGGCCTTGGCACTTCGATATGCGTGAACGCCTCAAAGTTGTTGATTGTGGTGATTTAGTATTTAACTTCGGTGATGCGCAAGATATGAGTGATAAGCTACAAGCTCATACGGAAAAATTGCTAGCAGCAGGTAAAAGATGTTTAACCTTTGGTGGTGATCACTTTGTGACATTACCTCTATTACGTGCTCACGCTAAACACTTTGGCAAAATGGCTTTGGTGCATTTTGATGCTCATACCGATACTTATGCTAATGGCAGTAAGTTTGATCACGGTACGATGTTCTATCATGCTCCTAATGAAGGTTTGATTGATCCACAGCATTCAGTGCAAATTGGTATTCGTACCGAGCATGACACTAATAACGGCTTTACTGTCTTGGATGCTGCACAAGTTAATGATCGTGGGGTTGATGATTTAGTCGCGCAAATTAAAGAGATTGTGGGTTCACTTCCTGTTTATTTGACTTTTGATATTGATTGCCTTGATCCCGCATTTGCACCGGGTACAGGAACACCGGTTGTGGGTGGATTAACCACGGATAAGGCGCTGAAAATGCTGCGTGCTCTACAGCCGTTAAATATTGTAGGCATGGATTTAGTTGAAGTATCGCCAGCGTATGATCAATCAGATATTACTGCCCTTGCCGGAGCAACCATTGCACTTGATATGCTATATCTGCAAGCGGCTAAAAAATAATTACTTTTTTGTCATAAATAATGTCAAGGCAATATCTATTTAGATATTGCCTTATTTTTATCCATTAAATGAATGAGTTAAGCATTTTTTGCTAACTATAAAGTTAATGAGTAAAAAAGATCATCTGCTCTTTTGCAACAGATGATGGCCTTTTGGTAACTTGTTATTCTAAATGATAATTATTTTCACTATATTCTATTCTACTTATTGTGTTTACTAGTGAATGATCATTTCTTTGTCACATCGCACTTTAATTGCTACTGTTAAATTATTAATAAAGTTCTTTTTTGGAAGAGCTTTTTCATCTGTAAATATTCAGGAGAAAGACAATGGCTTTGAATGGTAAAGTAATTTTAGTTACAGGTGCTGCTCAGGGAATTGGTCGTGGTATCGCATTACGTCTTGCTAAAGAGGGTGCCGATATTGCTCTGGTTGACTTAAAAGCAGATAAATTATCCGATGTAGCAAAAGAAATTGAAGCGTTAGGGCGTAAAGTAACGACCTTTGCTGCAGATATTAGCAACCGTGATGAAGTCTTTGCGGCAGTTGAACATGCTGAAAAAACCTTAGGCGGTTTTGATGTTATGATCAATAACGCAGGTATTGCACAGGTGAAACCTCTTGCAGATGTGACTCCGGAAGATATGGATCGGATCTTCAAAATTAACGTTAATGGTGTGATGTGGGGTATTCAGGCCGCTTCTGAGAAATTTAAAGCATTAGGCCATAAAGGGAAGATTATTAATGCATCTTCTATTGCTGGGCACGATGGTTTTGCCATGTTAGGGGTTTATTCTGCCACTAAATTTGCAGTACGTGCATTAACACAAGCGGCAGCTAAAGAGTATGCGAGCGCAGGCATCACTGTTAATGCTTATTGCCCGGGCATTGTCGGCACCGATATGTGGGTTGAGATTGACGAGCGTTTCGCTGAAATTACTGGAGCACCAAAAGGTGAGACCTATAAAAAATATGTGGACGGTATTGCTCTAGGACGTGCTCAAACTCCTGATGACGTAGCTGCGTTAGTTTCCTTCTTGGCAAGTGATGATTCCGACTATATTACGGGCCAAGCTATCTTAACCGATGGCGGTATTGTCTATCGTTAATTATTGATTACTTAATCATAATTGTTATTTGTGCCCCGAGTTATTCACTAAGATAACTCGGGGCATTTTTTTATGATATGTGTACGAAAAATATTTCCTCTTTGATTTTTGTCTGTTATAAGTTACATTTTTAGTGTGATTTATAAGCAACAATTAGGACTTTGGCAATAAGGAAAGCAAATGCCATATAAAATAGTGCGTTATCAGGACAGAAACCAAAAAGTACCCTATCGAGAGTGGATACAAAAGCTTAGGAAACGAGATCCTCAAGCGGCTGCTAAAATTGAAGTACAAGTAACTCGAGCATGTTATGGTAACTTCGCCGATCATAAATTTGTTCGTGATGGAGTCTGGGCTTTACGAATAAACTTCGGGCAGGGATATCGGGTTTATTATTCAATAGAAAATGAATTTATTATTCTTTTACTTGTTGGAGGGAATAAAAGTACTCAACAAGCAGATATTGATAAAGCAGTGAACTATCTTGAAGATTATCATGTAAGGATGAAAAATGACCAATAAAATAGATGTAGTAAAAAGAAAAACTGTTCCTGCATATCTTGACCATGATTTAGAGATGATAAATGAACTACGAGAAGATCCTGATTATGCTGAGGTGTATTTGCAAACGGCGTTAGAAGGTATTTATGAGCCTGGGGGAATAGGTGCATTTTTAATTGCATTACGGCAAATTATTGAGGCTCATGGTGGAGTGGGCGTGATTGCGAAAAAATCAGGATTATCTCGACAACATATTTATCGAGCATTATCTGAAAATGGTAATCCAACACTGACAACATTGACAGAAATCACCAGAGCAGTAGGCGTTCGATTAGCATCAACTCACTGTGTTTAATAATTTACCAGCAAAAAATACGATGTGCCCCGAGTTATTCACTAAGATAACTCGGGGCATTTTGTTTACTGTAACGCATTAAAGTTGGAAATAACGAGCAATCAGTGGCGCTGTAAAGTTCTTTTTTAAATAAAAACCACGGGGAAGTGTCATGATGCGTTGTCCATTTTCACCAATGGCTTCGGTTAATGCCTTACTGTTAGCAGCCTTAGGGCGAATTTGTAATACTTGTCCGTGACGCGCAGTAATGCTTTCTACTTTTCCTAAGACAATCATATCCATTAACTCTTCCCAATCGTGACGCAGTAGCTCTTCTTCAAGATGATTGGGGCTCCAAAGTAGCGGGGAAGCGACTCTACGCTGTGCTAATGGGATCTCCCGTTCTCCCTCTACAGGTACCCATAATACTTTCGACAGCTTACGTTTTACATGGCTATTCTCCCATGTGATCCCACTGTTTCCTGTAAGTGCGGCTACACAAACAAAGGTCGTTTCTAATGGCATACCAAAACGGTCGATAGGGATGGTTTTTAGCTCAACACCGATATGAGAAAAATCTTGTTCAGGTTTACTGCCGGCACTGGCACCTAAATAGTATTCCAATAGCATACCGACCCAACCTTTATCACGCTTTAAATTTTCAGGAATAGGAAGCTGTGCAAAAGCGGCGAGTTCACCGAAGGTATAACCAGCCAGCGCTTGTGCTCGTGCGAGTAAAACGGATTCATTTTCAGGTGCTGCTGGTGGCGTAAACATAAATAACTGTCTTCCTGTACAATAAATAAACAGAAAAAAAGGATGATGGAAAATGTTTTTTCACTGATTTAAGTTAAAACATAATAGCATGATATATCATCATTTTTTTATGTGAATCGAGGTTTTAATAATAAATGATATAAGTTGTTCAGGGTTATCCTTAGATCATAAACAGGCTTTTGCACTAGGTTATCCACAGCTTTGTGGGATAACTCCGCAAAAGTGAGATCACTGTTCTGATTTACAGCCTTGACTTTTGCCGATATTCCCCAAAATCTGCCTATTTCGATTAACTAATCGGCACAACCTGTGGATAAAACCGACTATGATTGTTTTTTGTACAATTTAACCATTGGACTTTATTCATTGGTTTATCCAATCGTTGAAATAGGGATAAAAACTTATCTACTAATTTGAATTATAAGTGATATTTTAAAAAATGTTTCAACAGTCTGTAGGCTAATATAAAAACTATACCCTGATTATCTCACTCTTTTTCACATAGATATCCACAGAAAAAGTGAATAAATCCCCTAGACCTTACTGTTGGTGTTTATAACTTTGCGGGTTTCTGTGAATTAACATAGTTATAAGTGAAAACGCTATTTTAATGGGGGCGTTTCTAAATCAGGTATAAACCATGCCGATTTAAAATCAAACCAACCAAAGGTATTCATTTTTACACCGCGTATCGTACGTTGCCCTTGTAATTCAAGTAAATGGTGAAATAACGGGAAAAGCCAATTATTTTGTGTTAATTGGCGACACCACTCTTCAAGCGGTAATACTTTTTGACGCCATAAGGCTAGGGCATCTTCATAACGTTCACCCATGCACTGGTGAAATAGGGGCAGTTCATAAAGTGCTGCAAAAATAGAAAACTCGAGCGGTTTATAGAAATTGACGGTAGCTAACCAGATATCACTCTTTGCATCACCATAATACCACTGTTCATAATCAAGCACTTGAATAGATAATTCGATATCATAGTCAGATAAGATTTTTTTGATCAGTTCAGCAATAGTGCTGTATTCGTGGTGCTCTTTATACAGTGTAATGGTCAGTTTTGTGAGTGAAGCGGGTTTAGTATGCGGTGGGATCAGTTTGCTATGGTGCCAGTGTAACAATAAACCATAAGCAGGTGACCAATGGCGTTGATAAGAGGGCGCACAATGGGCCAACATATTCACCGGTGTTAATACACTACTAAGCCATTCGCGGATCTCAGGTTGTTGGCATTGTGTTGAGCGGCTATCGTAAAGTAAAAAATAACAGCCTTCCTCTTTGCGGCTTTCCAGTGAGTTGTTATGAGTATCATCATCGGTTAAATGAAGGGTAGAGCAAACCATTTTGTCTTTTAATTCAGGAACCACCCAAATATCGATGTTATCTAATAGTGCGCGTAAACCAAAATAGCGATCAAACGCTTTGATTTGCAGTTTATGTTGATCATTGCTCATCACTTGGTATGCCCCTGTGCCAATGGGGTGCTGAGAAAAATTAGCGAGAGTTCGCCATTCTTGGGGTAAGATCGCTGCTTGTGGGCTACCTAATAGGGTGGCAAATTGTTTATCCGGTACGGTTAAATAAATATCAATAACATAAGGTTGCGGTGAGGTTATTTTCTCAATATGTGCATAAAGTGGATTGCAGACTTTCATTCTCATTAAAGAGGTGCTGATATCCTCTATGGTTAATTCTCGTCCATGGTGAAAATAGATAGCAGGGCGTAAATAAAAGCGCCAATGTTGCTCGCTGATCATCTGCCAGTGATGGGCTAATTCCGCTTCGACTTCCCCATTTTCCTCTTTTAAGTGAAGTAATGAATTAAATATTTGGCTCATTAAATGTAATTCAGAGCGCCGAAGCGGCGTACCGGGTAATAAATTACGAAAAGGGCGATAGTAAATTATTCGTAGACGTTGTTGGCTAGGGTGAAAGCTTTTTTCAATCTGTGAAAGCACCATTTGCCGTAACGAGTCTTTATCGCCCATCAGTGCAACGAGCTTTTCTATATCATTTTCTTCCAGTAATCGCTCTGCTCGGCTTTGTTGGATGTCAAAGGCGTTAGAATGAAAAGTCAGGGTGGATTTTTTTCCTCTTCCTACTTCTGCTTGCCAATCTATCCAACCAGTTTGATGCATTTTGTTTAGTAACGAACGCACATGGCGACGAGTGCAATGTAATGTTTCAGCAAGCTCTTGTAATGTGGTTTCAGTCTCTTTTCCCTCAAAAGCTTGCCATAAGCGAATAAATTGCAACTCTAAGCGGGGTGATGTCATAAAAGAGGAAATCCCTTATTAAAGTGATCAATTTTAATTTCCTTATATTAGACCGATAATGTTTGTGTTTAAAGTTAGCTCTTATGTTAGTTATCACAAATTATGAATACTAACAGACTCCCCCTTTGAGCATGCGGTGATTACCGGCCAGTGATAATAGTTCACTGGCTTTTTTGTTCGTTTTACTGAAAAAAAATGCCGCGAGGTAAATAGCGGCGAGAATGACAAAGTTTAAATTTTTACAGATAACAAACAGTGAAATAAGGTAATTGAGTCAGTGATTAACGCATAAAAGCTGGTTGTTTAGCTTCATAAGCACTTATCTCTGCTTGGTGTTGTAACGTTAATCCGATACTGTCTAATCCCTCAATCATGCAATGACGGCGAAATGCATCGATTTCAAATGAGAAGCATAATTCACCAGCGATCACTTGTTGGGCAACTAAATCAACGGTAATAGGCGTACCAGCATGCTCTGTTACCCAATTAAATAACTGGGTAACTTGCTCATCACTTAATTTGATTGGCAATAACTGGTTATTAAAGGAATTGCCGTAAAAAATATCAGCAAAACTCGGCGCGATCACCGCATGAAAGCCATAATCTGTGAGCGCCCAAGGCGCATGTTCGCGAGAAGATCCACAACCAAAATTCTCGCGCGCCAATAAAATAGAAGCATCTTGATAGATGGGCTGATTTAAAATAAATGATGGGTTAGGCTGGGTGCCTTCATCATCTAAAAATCGCCAATCATGAAATAAGTGTTTACCAAATCCTGTGCGAGTGACTTTTTGTAAAAATTGTTTGGGAATAATCGCATCAGTATCCACGTTGGCAGCATCTAAAGGTACTGGAATTCCAGTGTGTTGTGTGAATTTATTCATTAGGCTCTCCGTTATGATACTGTTGCAAAAGTGCGAATATCAGCAAAATGTCCATGAATGGCGGCGGCAGCGGCCATTGCCGGACTGACTAAATGAGTTCTGCCACCACGACCTTGGCGACCTTCAAAATTACGATTGCTGGTCGATGCGCAACGCTCTCCGGGATTTAATCGGTCATTGTTCATTGCCAAGCACATTGAGCAGCCGGGTAAACGCCACTCAAAACCGGCTTCAATAAAAATTTTATCTAAACCTTCTGCTTCTGCTTGGGCTTTAACAGGGCCTGAGCCGGGAACAACAATTGCCTGTACATGGGAGGCGACTTTATGCCCTTTAGCTATCTTTGCGGCTGCGCGTAAATCTTCAATACGAGAGTTAGTGCAAGAGCCTATAAAAACTTTATCTATTGTAATATCAGTTAAGTTAACACCTTCAGTTAATCCCATATAAGCTAAGGCTTTTTCGGCGCTAGCTCGTTCAACAGGATCGTTAAAACTGTTCAATCGCGGAACAATTTGGTCAATAGCAATCACTTGTCCCGGATTCGTCCCCCAAGTCACTTGTGGTGCAATCTCTGCGGCATTAATCGTTACAGTAGCATCAAAAATAGCATCTTCGTCCGACTTTAACGTTTTCCAATAGGCGACAGCTTCATCCCACAATGGGGCTTGAGGGGCAAATTGACGTCCTTTTAAGTAAGCAAATGTAGTCTCATCAGGAGCAACTAAGCCTGCTTTTGCCCCCATCTCTATCGCCATATTGCATAACGTCATTCGCCCTTCCATACTCAAAGCTTCAATAGCTTCTCCCGTAAATTCAATGATATACCCCGTACCTCCCGCACTACCCAATTTTCCGATAATCGCCAATACGATATCTTTTGCCGTGATGCCATTGGCTGTTTTGCCTTGTACTTCGATTTTTAAGGTTTTAGCACGTGATTGTTTTAAGGTTTGTGTCGCTAATACGTGCTCAACCTCAGAAGTGCCAATACCGAAAGCTAATGCGCCAAAGGCACCATGTGTTGCTGTATGTGAGTCGCCACAAACAATTGTCATGCCTGGTAAAGTTAAGCCTTGTTCAGGCCCCATAACATGAACAATTCCTTGATATGGGTGATTTAAGTCATACAAGGTCACACCAAATTCTTGACAGTTTTTCATTAACTCTTGCATTTGAATACGCGCCATATCACCACAGGCGTTGATATCTTTGGTTTGAGTTGAAACGTTGTGATCCATTGTGGCAAAGGTTTTGTTGGGTTGACGAACAGCACGACCTTTGGTTCTTAAACCATCAAAAGCTTGAGGTGAAGTCACTTCATGCACTAAATGTCTATCGATATATATAATAGGTGTTTCATTCGCTACTTCTCTGACAACATGTGCATCGTAAATTTTTTGATATAATGTTTTACCCATGTTATGCCCCTTCTTGAATAAACTGAGCGATATGATCACCCATTTCTGCGGTTGTTATTGCGTTTCCTTCTCCCGCTAAATCTGCGGTGCGATAGCCTGTTGCTAGTACTCTTGTAATTGCTTCTTCAATGGCTTGGGCTGCTTTATCTTCATTAAAGCTATAACGCAGTAATAGGGCGGTTGATAAAATTTGTGCTATTGGATTGGCGATATTTTTACCGGCAATATCTGGTGCGGAGCCACCTGCGGGTTCATATAAACCAAAATGTGCTTCATTTACGCTTGCAGAGGGCAACATGCCCATTGAACCGGTGATCATGGCGCATTCGTCTGATAAAATATCGCCAAAGATATTGGAGCACAGCAATACATCAAATTGCGCTGGATCTTTAATTAATTGCATTGTCGCATTATCGATATACATATGTTGCAAGGTCACATCAGGGTATTGCTTAGCGACCTCAGTGACGACTTCACGCCATAAAATAGAGCTTTGTAAAACGTTGGCTTTATCAATCGACGTGACTTTATAACGACGTTTTTGCGCTGATTTGAAAGCAAAATGAGCAATACGTTCGATTTCATAGCGATGGTAAACCTCGGTATCAAAAGCACGCTCTTCGCGACCTTCACCATCACGGCCTTTAGGTTGACCGAAATAGATCCCCCCAGTTAATTCACGAACACATAAAATATCAAAACCGCGTTGTGCAATATCAGCACGCAATGGACAATAAGCTTCTAAACCTTTATATAAACGAGCTGGGCGCAGATTGCAGAATAATTTAAAGTGTTTACGTAAAGGTAATAATGCGCCACGTTCCGGTTGTTGATCTGCCGGTAAATGCTCCCATTTAGGCCCCCCCACAGAGCCGAATAAAATCGCATCAGCTTGCTCACATCCAGCTAAGGTGGTTGCCGGTAATGGTGTGCCATGATTATCGATAGCAATACCACCAATATCGTACTCTTTGGTCGTGATATTCAGTGAAAATCGTTTATTTACCGCATCGATCACTTTTTGTGCTTGCGCCATAACTTCAGGGCCAATGCCATCTCCGGGCAATACTGCAATATGATAATGTTTAGACATAATGATTAAACCGCTTCTTGTGTTGTATGGTGTTTGCGTTTTTCTATTTCGACTTGCTCTGAACGCCAAATACTGTTGATAACATGCATCATGGCGTTGGCGGATGAACCGACGATATCAGTTTCTAATCCCATGCCATGAAATTTACGTCCTTGGTATTCAACTACGATATCAACTTGTCCTAATGCATCTCGTCCTTCACCTTTGGCTGTTAATTGATAAGTCACCAGTTTTAAGGGATAACCTGTAGCACGAGAAATAGCTTGATAGACAGCATCAACGGGACCATTTCCTGTTGCTGCTTCAGTGATTTCTTCATTTTTACGACTAATGCTGACACTGGCCGTGGCAACTGTTGAGGAGCCGGATTGAGTATTAAAATAGTTCATTACAAACTCATCAGGCTCTTGTTGTTGTTGCCCCATAAAAGCCAATGCTTCTAAGTCATAGTCAAAAACTTGACCTTTTTTATCAGCTAAACGTAAGAAAGCAGCATATAAAGAATCTAAGTTATAATCTGTTTCGCGATAGCCCATCTCTTCCATACGGTGTTTTACCGCAGCTCGACCAGAGCGAGACGTTAAGTTCAATTGCACCTCTTTTAAACCAATTGATTCAGGTGTCATAATTTCGTAAGTTTCACGATTTTTCAGTACGCCATCTTGGTGAATACCAGAGGAGTGGGCAAAGGCATTTGAGCCAACGATGGATTTATTGGCATGAATAGGGGTATTACATAATTGACTGACTAACTGGCTGGTACGGTAGATCTCTTTGTGATTAATACGCGTTTGTACATTCATCATTTGTTCACGTACTTTTATCGCCATAATCACTTCTTCTAAAGCGCAGTTACCGGCTCGTTCACCTAAGCCGTTGATAGTCCCTTCAACTTGTCTTGCACCTGCTTGTACTGCGGTAATAGAGTTTGCAACAGCCATACCTAAATCATCATGGCAATGAACGGAGATCACCGCTTTATCAATATTAGGTACACGTTCAAATAAATTAGTGATAATGCCACCGAATTGATAAGGCGTGGTATAACCTACGGTGTCTGGAATATTAATGGTTGTTGCGCCCGCGTTGATGGCACTTTCCACAATGCGACATAAATTATCAATATGGGTACGCCCCGCATCTTCGCAAGAAAACTCAACATCATCAGTATAGCGTCGGGCGCGTTTAATTGAGCGTGTTCCCATTTCAATAATGTCATCAAAGGATTTTTTTAACTTATGTTCAGCATGCAAAGCGGAGGTAGCTAAAAAAACATGAATACGAAATGCCTCGGCAATGTTTAATGACTCTGCGGCAACGTCAATATCATTATCAACACAGCGAGCTAACGCACAAATGCGACTATTTTTAATTTCTCGAGCGATGGTTTGTACAGATTCAAAATCCCCAGGGGAAGAGACAGGAAAACCCGCTTCAATGATATCTACACCTAAACGTTCTAAGGCATAAGCAATTTGTAACTTCTCTTTTACGCTTAAGCTAGCTTGCAATGCTTGTTCGCCATCTCTTAATGTGGTGTCAAAAATAATCACATTGTTGCTCATAATCTGTTCCTTATACTTTTTTATTTCGTTTTTTGCGCTCTCCCAGGTATAAAAAAACCCGCGATTAGCGCGGGTTTTTCTCTAAGGGTAGGTATGTTTCATTTTTTACCCATCAGCCGACCGCGCATCAATGTTGCGAATAGTAGTAGGCTTGATAGTAAAATTGCGTTTAACATGAAACATCCTTACATTTGTTCTTAATAATGTTTATTTATTGATACCGGATACCAATCATCATGTCAAGCATTGGAATTTTTTAATTTGTTTTGATGTGTGAATTATATTTTATTCTTAGTAATTCTGACTAATATCTAAATTTTTAGTAATGATTATATCTATCAAACAATCATTGATTAGGTTAATGTTTCACATAATCGCTCTCGGGGAGTGAAATAAAAAATTAAACAATTGTTTGCTTTTTTTTTGAACAACTAACTATCAGGGGGATGAGCGGTTGTAGTTAACAACAATATCAATAAATTTGAGCAACATTTTGAATATAAGAATAAAAATTATTACCGTGGTGACTGTAATAGTTCTGAAAGTGTCCTGTAAGGTGATAGATTTTATTATTTTATTATGATTTTTATCATATTTTGTTTTATTATTTGCAAGGCATAAGGTAAAACAGGTTGTAATATATATCGGTATAATCATTTCATTAATATGTAATTTAAATGTCAATTTATTCTCTTTAATATAAAGATGAATTATTTTTTGGTGTTTGTGTTATACATTTTGTGATGTACATGGATGATGAATAATAAGTAGTAATATTTTTATAAAAGTTACAGTCATGGTTAGATATATAATTTATTAATATGCTTTTATATTATTAATAAGTTTTAATTCGCCAATTATAATAACATAGTGGAGTAAAAAATGACGGATTACACATCAGCAACAACGACCAATAAAGAGTCAGCAGATATGCATTTACGTAATGTTGATCTTAATTTATTAACGGTGTTTGATGCTGTTATGCAAATGCAAAATGTCACACGAGCAGCACAGGTGTTAGGTATGTCTCAACCGGCAGTCAGTAATGCAGTTTCTCGTCTTAAGATCATGTTTAATGACGAGTTATTTGTTCGGTATGGCCGAGGTATTCAACCAACATTAAGAGCCAAACAATTATTTGGCCCTGTTCGACAAGCATTACAATTAGTCCATAATGAATTGCCAGGGGCGGGATTTGAACCGGAACAAAGTGATCGTGTGTTTAGCTTATCTATTTGCAGTCCATTAGATATCAAGTTAGCGCCAAAAATTGTAGAGAGAATAAAAAATAAAACCCCTAATATTAATGTAAATATTAAGTCTTATTTGAATAGTAATATTGAACACCAATTAAAATATCAGGAAGTTGAGTTCTTTATTAATTATAAACAATTTGATAAACCAGAGTTTCATTCACACCCTTTATTCAATGATGAAGTGGTTTTGGCTGTCTCTAACCAACACCCACGAATTAAAGAAAGCGTTACTGAAGAGATGTTATTAAATGAGCATCATTCTATTGTTTCTTTAGAAGATGTGGGGTCTTTTAGTGCGGCTTATTATAAGAATACAGAGTTAGAAGATTTAATTACTTATGAAGGTACTGATTTAAATAGTGTATTAAATCTAGTCTCAAAAACTTATTCGGTCGCTATTGCGCCTAGATGGTTAGTTGAAAGCTATTCAGAACAATTGAACATTAAGGCGATATCATTACCTTGGGAGAAGGTAGAACGTCCATGCTATTTAATTTGGCATGAGTCAACGGCGCGAGATAAAGGCCATTTATGGATGAAAAATTTACTTAGTGAGGTTTGTCAAAACTAAGAGTGATTCACTCATAATTAGCACTCTATGCTAATTATGCAGAAATAGTGGCAGATAACGTTAGCTTACTGCTAATAACCAATAAAAGATATTCTTTAATAGTAAATAGTAAAGATAAGTCTCTTGGGTAGCTGTCACTATTTTTGCCCTAATTGTTATCCTATCCCTATCAGTTGCAACTATTGTCATCTAATCGATTTTTTTCTTTATTTTCTCTGTTATTAATCTTGTAAATGAATAAATTTTTATAATTATCTTTTGATTTTATTATATTTTTCTTGTTAATACTTTGTTTGTTCACAAAGTGTTCAGGCTCATTTTTACATTTTCATTAGTATGATGAAATTGACAAAACTTTTCATGACTCACAATTTTACAAATTTATGTAAAATTAGATTCCTTTATTTTTGCGGATCACTTAGACTTTCAGATAAGTCAGCGAACAGGTGTAAGCTGAAATTAGAAGATGACATTATTCTTTATTTCAACTTAATTATTCCTACGCTTTTCCATAAATAACAGGAAAATCATGATAAATAATAATAATCTATATGATTATCATATAATTAGAAGATTGCAGATGCAATTTTCATCTTCTGGGGAAAAAACGGCTTATCGTCAGTGGGATGCTAAGTCTGAAATCGCCATGTCATGGGCGTCAGTAGCAAAGAAAACACGTGCACTCTCAAATGCATTACTCGATATGGGCGTGGCTGTTCAAGAAAATGTGGGGATTTTTTCCCAAAACAGCATTGATTGGTCTATTGCCGATATTGCTACTTTGCAGTTGCGTGCTGTCACAGTTCCTCTTTATGCAACAAGTAGTGTGGAACAAGCCGCTTATATCATCAACGATGCGAATATTCGTATTCTTTTTGTTGGTGACCAAAAGGAATATGACGTTGTTTCTGAGTTAGCGCTATTATGCCCGCAACTTAAACATATTATTGTGTTTAATTCTCAGGTCGTTTTAAATCCGACAATACCTTCTTATCATCTGACAAACTTAATCAGTGACTGTCAATCTCAATATGATTCTCTGCTACAACAACGTATTGATGAATGTTGTTTAGATGATTTGTTTACACTGATTTATACCTCGGGTACAACAGGTGAGCCTAAAGGTGTTATGCTTGATTACACCAATCTGGCTTCTCAACTTTATCTGCATGATCAGCGCCTTTCATTATCGGATAAAGATGTTTCATTATGCTTTTTACCGTTATCACATGTATTTGAACGGGCATGGAGCTTCTATGTTATGCATACTGGGGCTATTAATGTTTATCTCACAGATACCCATGCCGTAAGGGAAGCAATGGCTGCAGTAAAACCAACGGTTATGTGTGCAGTGCCACGCTTTTACGAAAAAGTATATAGCGCCATTCAAGAGAAAGTTTCTCAAGCACCTCGACTACGCCAATGGATGTTTAAATGGGCTCTTAAACAGGGTGAAAAACAACGTCAGGCACACTTAGCTGGACGTTCATTAGGCGTGCTATCTCAATGGTGTTATCGCTTTGCGGATAAAAAAGTTCTTCAACCACTACGTCAAATTTTAGGTGGGCGAGTTCGTTTTTTACCTGCCGCAGGCGCTCGTTTAGATGATGCGGTGATCGGCTTTTTCTTAGCTGCTGGTATTAATATTAAATATGGTTATGGCATGACAGAGACTTGTGCCACGGTATCTTGTTGGGAAGAGAACCATTATAAACTAGGCTCTATTGGTACTCCGTTACCGGGGGTTGAGGTACGTATAGGCGAAGAAAACGAGATCCAAGTGCGCGGTAGTATCGTGATGAAAGGTTATTTTAATAAGCCTGAAGAGACAGTTGCTGCGTTTACTGAAGATGGTTGGTTACGTACCGGTGATGCGGGTGCATTAGATGAAGAAGGGATGTTATATATTACCGAACGTTTGAAAGATCTTATGAAAACCTCAAATGGAAAATATATTGCACCGCAAATGATTGAAGGTACATTAGGGCAAGATCGCTTTATTGAGCATATCGCTGTGATTGCAGATACCCGTAAATTTGTTTCTGCACTGATCGTACCTTGTTTTGATGCATTAGAAGAACATGCTCGAGCATTAAATTTAAAATATCACGATCGGATAGAGTTATTACGCCATACTAAGATCAAAGAATTATTTGATGAACGCTTGCGTGAAATGCAACGTAATTTTGCTAGTTTCCATCAAGTTAAACGATTTACCCTATTAGCGGAAGGGTTTACGATGGAGTCTGGAGAATTGACACCTACCTTAAAATTAAGACGTAAAATAATTTCTGAACGCTATCGAAATGAAATTGAGCAGATGTATCAAGAGTCGTGATCACCAGACAAAAAAGCACCGTAAAGGTGCTTTTTTATTGCACTTTAGGTAAGTCATAGGCAGTAACAATGCAAGTAATTGGTAAAAGGTATAAACGGAAACGTTGACGCATACGGTTTTATCAGTAAATTGTGTTAAAATGCAGATTCAGATCAGCATGATGACTGAAAACCATAGCAATAATGTAATAAATACCCTATTAATAATTAGAAGAGGCTAAAGTGAAACTGGATGAAATCGCCCGCTTGGCTGGTGTTTCACGAACAACAGCGAGTTATGTCATTAATGGTAAAGCTAAACAGTACCGTGTAAGTGACAAGACTGTTGAAAAAGTGATGGCGGTGGTCAGAGAGCACAATTACCACCCGAACGCTGTTGCCGCGGGATTACGTGCTGGTCGTACGCGTTCTATAGGTTTGGTTATTCCTGATTTGGAAAATACCAGTTATACCAGAATTGCCAATTATCTTGAACGACAAGCGCGTCAACGTGGTTATCAATTGCTGATTGCCTGCTCAGAAGATCAACCTGACAACGAAATTCGTTGTGTAGAACATCTACTACAACGCCAAGTTGATGCCATTATTGTATCAACGGCATTACCCCCAGAGCACCCATTTTATCAGCGTTGGGCTAATCGTTCGTTGCCTATCATTGCCTTAGATAGGGCGTTAGAGAGTGAACATTTTATTAGCGTCGTCGGTGATGATTTAGAAGACGCAAAAATGTTAGCGAGTGAGCTTAAAGCTTTTCCTTCTCAATCGGTTCTCTATCTAGGCGCATTGCCCGAACTATCAGTCAGTTTTTTACGTGAACAGGGCTTTCGTAGTGTGTGGCAAGATGATCCACGACAAGTGACTTATCTTTATGCGAATAGTTATGAACGAGAAGCGGCGGCAGAGGTATTTTCGGAATGGTTAAATAATAACCCGATGCCTGATGCACTCTTTACGACCTCCTTTGCGCTATTACAAGGTGTGATGGATGTAACGTTGCAAAGAAGTGGACGCTTACCTACGCAGTTAGTGATTGCTACATTTGGTGATCATGAATTATTAGATTTCCTCGAATGTCCAGTATTATCGGTGGCTCAGCGACATCGTGATATTGCACAACGTGTATTAGAGCTGGTTTTGGCAAGTCTTGAAGAAGAGCAAAAACCACAAGCGGGTATTACACGTATTCGACGTGATTTATGTCGCCGAGGTAGTTTAGGACGTACTCGTTAATTAGCGTTCACTTTCTGACTCAGCATTTTTTATAATGACTATCCCTGCTTTATTAAATTAAAGCAGGGATAGTTTATTTGGTTAAATAATGTCGGGTGACTTAAATAAAATAAAATTTGAGATTAATCTTAAACGTTTTTTTACAATTTATCCTGTTTTGTTTAATTCGCGGGTGAAATTTTGATATTTCTATAAGTGATATTACTTAAATAAAATAATTTATTTATTAACTTTGCAGAAAGAAAACTCGACAGTAAAAAATTATCTACATGATATCACATTATTTTTTCAGTAGATTAAGCCGGTTTTTTAATTTAAAGAGGGCTTTGTATTGTTATGTTGGTTAAAGGTAAATGAACGACAATAAATAGGCATTATCTCATTAAATAGGTCATTTTCTTTTTATGACTTCTTTATCTTATTTTTCCCTTTTTCATCTCTATAAATAATCACTATTTGAGAACAAATAAGAAAAATAAAAAATAACCGATAGGAATCATAGTGTTAATATTCTGCTTTTTTAGCCTGCTGATAATTTGTTCATTTCGATGAGATTATAAAATTACTGTAAATATCAATAAAGCGTCCTACAACTGGCTTGACAACGTTTTCATACCATCCGTAAACTCTATTTGTGGGGATTTGTGGGATAATGTGGTGTAAATTATAACGCTGAGGGAAATGAGGATGTTTCGTGGTGCAACACTCGTTAATCTCGACAGCAAAGGGCGAATAACAGTTCCTTCCCGTTATCGAACAACGCTGAACGAGGCTTCTGAAGGTCAAATGGTCTGTACCATTGATCTCAATCAGCCATGTTTATTGCTGTATACCCTTCCTGAATGGGAAAAAATTGAGTTAAAACTGGCAGCGCTTTCTTCCATGAATCCCGCCGAACGAAGAGTGCAGCGTTTATTACTTGGGCATGCCAGTGAATGCCAGATGGATAGCGCAGGACGTCTTTTGTTAGCTAGCACGCTAAGACAGCACGCGGGGCTAACCAAAGAGGTCATGTTAGTCGGTCAATTCAATAAATTTGAATTGTGGGATGAACAGGTCTGGTATCAACAGATCAAAGAAGACATTTTGGCAGAGCAAACCTCACAGGAACCGTTATCGACACGACTATTGGATTTATCACTTTAAATAATGACAACGAATAATTTTAGCCATACCAGTGTATTACTGGATGAAGCAGTAAACGGCCTGAATATTAAACCTTCAGGTATTTATATTGACGGTACTTTTGGCCGTGGCGGGCACTCTCGTCTGATTTTATCGCAATTAGGTGAACAAGGCCGTCTCATTGCGATTGATAGAGATCCACAAGCTATCGCAGTGGCAAATGAAATTGATGATCCACGATTCTCTATTATTCATGGGCCTTTTTCAAATATTGAACACTATATCAATGAGTTAGGTTTAAGTGGCAAAGTTGATGGCGTATTATTAGATTTAGGCGTTTCTTCACCGCAATTAGATGATCCTGAACGAGGATTCTCTTTTATGCGTGATGGGCCACTCGATATGCGTATGGACCCAACCACAGGACAATCAGCTGCACAGTGGTTAATGAATGCCGAAGAAGATGATATTACTTGGGTGCTAAAAACCTTCGGTGAAGAGCGTTTCGCGAAACGCATTGCCCGTGCCATTGTGGCGCGTAATAAAACTGAAGAGCCATTAACACGTACTAAACAGTTAGCGGATTTGATTAGTGAAGCAAGTCCAGTAAAAGAGCGACATAAGCACCCTGCAACACGTAGCTTTCAAGCGATCCGTATCTATATCAATAGTGAGTTAGATGAGATTGAAAAAGCATTAAAAGGCGCCGTGTCTATTTTAGCGCCAGCAGGACGTTTATCGGTGATTAGTTTCCACTCTTTAGAAGACCGATTAGTTAAACGCTTTATAAGAGATGAAAGTAAAGGGCCTGTTGTTCCAGCGGGGATCCCATTAACAGAAGAACAAATTAAAGCACTAGGAAGTGCTCGCCTGAGTAGTATTCATAAAATGAAACCTACCGGTGTTGAAGTTGAGGAGAATCCACGAGCGCGAAGTTCTGTTTTACGTGTCGCACAGCGTATTGAGGAATAAATGTCTACTGAACGCCATTCATTACCGGGAGTGATAGGACAAGATTTACTGCGTCACGGCAAATTGCCACTTATTCTTTTTTTCGCCGTTATTATCTCCGCGATCTATGTGGTAACGACAGCACATAAAACACGCTTACTGACAGCAGAAAAAGAGCGCTTAGTGTTAGAAAAAAATGTATTGGATATTGAATGGCGCAACTTGATCCTTGAGGAAAATGCATTGGCGGACCATAGCCGAGTTGAACGTTTTGCAAGTGAACAGTTAGGCATGGTTCATGTTGATCCAACTAAAGAGAATATTGTGGTTACTAAATAATTAAGGCAAGTATGAAATTTTCACGTTCGGCAAAAGCGAAGACAAAGACAAAGTCAAATGCCAAACTCCGTAAACCTGAAGAAAAAACAGGATTTGTGAGTTGGCGTTTTGCGTTGCTTTGCGGTGGTATTGGTATTGCTTTAGCGGCGTTATTAATACGAGTTGCCTATTTACAGATTATTAACCCAGATCCCCTGATCCGCGAAGGGGATCTGCGCTCTTTACGTGTGCAAAAAGTCCCCACAGCTCGTGGCATGATAAGCGATCGTATGGGAAGACCATTGGCGGTGAGTGTCCCTGTATATGCTATTTGGGCTGATCCTAAAGTTGTGTTAGAAGCTAACCCTGATATGACCGATTCACGCTGGTTAGCACTTGCTGATGCATTAAAACTTCCCGTTAATCAAATTTCTCAAAAAATTTCTGCAACACCTTCCGCTCGTTTTATCTATCTTGCGCGCCAAGTTAATCCTGAAATTAGTGATTACATAAGTAAGCTGAAAATCAAAGGGATAAACATGCGCCAAGAGTCCAAACGCTATTATCCTTCAGGAGAAGTGACCGCTCACATCATTGGTGTTACAAACATTGATGGTGATGGTATTGAAGGGGTTGAAAAAAGCTTTAACCAATGGCTTACCGGTGCCCCCGGAGAGCGAGTTGTACGCAAAGATGGCTTTAACCGTGTGATTGAAAATATCGCTCAAACAGATAGCCAAGCTGCTCACAACTTAATGTTAAGCATTGATGAGCGTTTACAATCTGTTGTGTATAGAGAGTTAACCAATGCAGTCATTGAAAATAAAGCCGAATCAGGTACGGCGGTTTTGGTTGATGTCAATACAGGCGAAGTGTTAGCGATGGCAAATAGCCCATCCTATAACCCGAATAATTTAGCGGGAACGCCGAAAGATGCGATGCGTAATCGAGCTATCACCGATATTTTTGAGCCAGGCTCTACGGTAAAGCCGATGGTGGTTATGAGTGCGCTAAACAATAATATTATTAAAGAAAATACCGTTATTAATACTGTTCCTTATCGAATTAGTGGTCATCAGATAAAAGATGTTGCGCTTTATCGTGAGCTTTCGATAACTGGAATTTTACAGAAATCGAGTAACGTAGGGGTATCTCGCCTTGCGTTAGCGATGCCGGCGTCTGAACTGGTAGATGTTTATTCCCGTTTTGGCCTCGGAAAACCAACTAACTTGGGGCTAGTTGGTGAAAGTAGTGGCATATTTCCAATAAAAAAACAACGGTGGTCCGATCTTGAAAGGGCCACCTTCTCATTCGGATATGGGCTAATGGTAACGCCATTACAGTTAGCGCGTGTCTATGCAACTATCGGTAGTTTTGGTATTTATCGACCGCTTTCTATTACTAAAGTTGACCCTCCTGTACCGGGTACTCGCGTTTTTCCTGAAAAAGTCATGAGAACAGTGGTTCATATGATGGAAAGTGTCGCCTTACCGGGCGGTGGTGGCGTTCGTGCTGCGATCAAAGGGTATCGTGTTGCGATTAAGACCGGGACCGCGAAAAAAGTCGGCCCAGATGGAAAGTATATTAATGCCTACATTTCTTATGCAGCCGGTGTTGCACCGGCAAGCCGTCCACGCTTTGCCTTAGTAGTGATCATTAACGAGCCAAAAGCGGGCAAATATTATGGGGGTGCAGTTTCTGCACCAGTGTTTGGCACAATTATGGGCGCGGTTCTACGTACGATGAATGTAGAGCCTGATGCATTAACGCCAGACGATAAAAGTGAAATAGTGATTAATAAAAAAGAGGATACAAGTGGCAGATCCTAATTTAAGTGACCTATTAGGGGCACTCGGGATACAAGCACCGTCTTTAACGCTTAAAGACATGACACTCGATAGCCGAAAAGCCGCGAGTGGTGATCTGTTTGTGGCAATTAAAGGCCATGAAACGGATGGTAGACGCTATATTCCTCAGGCAATTGCACAAGGTGTTTGCGCTGTTTTAGCGGAAGCTGAAGGTATTGCTACTCATGGCGAAATTCGTGAAAGTCATGGTATACCCGTTATTTATATTGAAAACCTAAATTGTCAATTATCAAAACTTGCAGGAATTTTTTATCATCAGCCAGCGAATAAATTAAAGCTGATTGGTGTCACTGGTACTAACGGAAAAACGACAACAACACAATTGTTAGCACAGTGGGCGCAAGGTTTAGGTGAAGTCAGTGCCGTTATGGGAACGGTAGGCAATGGGTTATTAGATCATATTGTTCCGGCAATGAATACAACCGGTTCAGCGGTTGATATCCAATTAGAATTACAGCAATTAGTTAATCAAGGCGCTACCTTTACCGCAATGGAGGTTTCGTCACACGGTTTAGTTCAAGGGCGCGTTAGTGCGCTACCTTTTGTCGCCAGCGTATTTACCAACTTAAGTCGCGATCACCTTGATTATCATGGTGATATGGCCAATTACGAACAGGCTAAATGGTTGTTATTTTCGACCCACCATAGTGGCGAAAAAATCATTAATGCTGATGATGCGGTAGGGCATAAATGGTTGACGCATCTACCCGATGCAGTGGCGGTGACTATGGCGGATAAATTGCCGGCAAATTGGCAAGGACGCTATGTGCAAGCGACACAAATCAATTACCATGATGCGGGTGCCACTATCCATTTTAATTCAAGTTGGGGAGAAGGTGAAATTGAAAGCCCATTAATGGGGGCTTTTAATGTCAGTAACTTACTCTGTGCTTTAGCTACACTTTTGGCACTTGAATACCCTCTTGATGCAGTGATTAAAGCTTCCAGTGCATTAACGCCCGTTTGTGGTCGTATGGAAGTATTTAGTGCGGATAATCGTCCTACGGTGATCGTTGATTATGCCCACACGCCAGATGCCTTAGAAAAAGCGTTACAAGCGGCACGCTTACACTGTACTGGCAAACTGTGGTGTATCTTTGGTTGTGGTGGTGATAGAGATAAAGGTAAGCGCCCACTAATGGGAGCTGTAGCAGAGCAGTTTGCCGATAAAGTGGTTATCACCGATGACAATCCACGTAGTGAAGAGCCTCAAGCCATTATTCAAGATATCCTTTCTGGGTTAATGGATCCTGGTCGTGCATTAGCGATTGAAGGTCGAGCAGAAGCCGTGACTAATGTAGTAATGCAAGCCTCTCCCGCTGATATGATCTTAGTGGCAGGAAAAGGGCACGAAGATTATCAAATCGTTGGCACTCGCCGTCTTGATTATTCTGACCGATTAACTGTTGCACGGTTATTGGGGGTGATCGCATGATAGCGCTTTCTCTCGAAACTATTGCACTAGTCACTCAAGGCACGTTGAGTACTATTACTCAAAGCCAAGCCAATCAATTAATGATCAAATCAATTTCTACCGATAGCCGTAAAATTGATGATGCATGTCTGTTTATTGCTTTAGCAGGTGATCGTTTTGATGCTCATGACTTTATTGCTGATGTCAAACAAAAGGGTGCCGTTGCGGTTTTAGTTAATCGGAAAATCGATGTTGAATGTCCACAAATCATCGTAAAAGATACCCGTTTAGCAATGGGGCATATTGCCGCTTATATCCGTTCGCTTAGCAATGCTAAAATTGTGGCGTTAACGGGCTCTTCGGGTAAAACGTCCGTTAAAGAGATGACGGCTTCGATACTGCGTCACTGTGGTGAAACCTTATATACACATGGCAATTTAAATAATGATATTGGTGTTCCCCTGACACTCTTTCGTTTAACCCCTGAACATCGTTTTGCCGTGATTGAACTTGGTGCTAACCATATTGGTGAAATAGCCTATACCGTGAATATGGTTAAACCAGATAGTGCATTGGTCAATAATCTCTTTTCTGCACATATTGAAGGTTTTGGTTCCTTACAAGGGATTGCTCAAGCTAAAGGTGAAATATTCACTGGCTTAAAAGAGCAAGGCACTGCCATTATTAATCAGCAAAGTAATGATGTTGCGTTATGGCAACAGCATTTTAACTCACGTCAAACTCAGTGGTCTTTCTCTTTATCTGCAGACTCTCAAGCCGATTTCTACCCAACGAATATCGTTGTTAATCAACTCACCACCGATTTTACATTGCATACGCCAGAAGGGGGGGTAGCAATCACCCTACCTTTACCTGGTCGCCATAATATTGCCAATGCGTTAGCCGCAAGTGCGTTAGCCTTGTCGGTAGGGGCGACATTAACGGATATTCAGCAAGGTTTAGCGGTACTGAAAGCCGTACCTGGCAGACTCTATCCTGTTGAATTAACAACAGGAAAAATAGTGTTAGATGATACCTATAATGCTAATGATGGGTCGATGATAGCAGGGCTGCAAGTTTTATCTCAATTACCAGGATATAAAATCTTTGTCGCTGGAGATATGGCTGAATTAGGCGAAGATTCAGAAAAATGTCACCGTGATGTGGGACGTTTTGCCCATCAAGTCGGTATCGATCGGGTATTAACCGTGGGTCATTACAGCCAGTTTATTAGTCAAGAAAATAAAGGCGGTGAGCATTTTTCATTTAAAGCTGATTTGCTTACCCAATTAATTCCATTATTACAGCAGCATGATGTTGTTTCAGTTTTAGTAAAAGGTTCACGAAGCTCAGCAATGGAGGATATCGTGAACGCATTAAAGGAGTGCTTTGAATGTTAGTTTGGCTAGCCGAATATTTGGTTAAATATCATACATTTTTTAATGTGTTTTCTTATCTGACATTCAGAGCGATTGTTGGTTTATTGACGGCATTAATTATTGCGTTATGGATGGGACCCCATTTAATTGCATGGTTACAAAAAATGCAAATCGGGCAAGTGGTGCGTAACGAAGGTCCTGAGTCACACTTTAGCAAACGTGGTACGCCGACCATGGGTGGGATCATGATCCTATTTTCTATCGCTGTATCAACCTTATTGTGGGCGCGATTAGATAATCCTTATGTATGGTGTGTACTCTTGGTGCTGATTGGTTATGGCATCATCGGTTTTATCGATGATTATCGCAAAGTAGTGCGTAAAGATACTCGAGGCTTAATAGCGCGTTGGAAATATTTCTGGCAATCGGTATTAGCTTTAGCGGTTGCATTTAGTATGTACGCGATTGGTAAAGATACCCCAGCAACGCAACTTGTTGTGCCTTTCTTTAAAGATGTCATGCCACAACTTGGCATGTTGTATATCTTACTGGCTTATTTTGTCATTGTTGGCACCAGTAACGCGGTAAATTTAACCGATGGTTTAGATGGCTTAGCCATTATGCCTACGGTGTTTGTAGCGGCTGGATTTGCATTAGTTGCATGGGCTACAGGTAATGTCAATTTTGCCAGCTACCTAAAAATTCCTTATTTAATGCATGCAGGCGAATTGGTGATTGTTTGTACCGCCATTGTCGGTGCGGGATTAGGCTTCCTTTGGTTTAATACTTATCCTGCCCAAGTCTTTATGGGTGATGTTGGCTCTTTAGCATTAGGTGGTGCATTAGGTACTATCGCCGTCTTATTACGCCAAGAATTTTTATTAGTGATTATGGGGGGCGTGTTCGTTGTTGAAACGCTCTCGGTTATTTTACAAGTAGGTTCATTTAAACTGCGCGGCCAACGTATTTTCCGTATGGCGCCAATCCATCATCACTATGAATTAAAAGGTTGGCCAGAGCCTCGTGTGATTGTCCGCTTTTGGATCATCTCTCTTATGTTAGTCCTTATTGGTTTAGCGACATTAAAGGTACGTTAACATGGCAAATTATCAGGGGAAAAAAGTTGTTATCGTGGGACTAGGCATTACTGGTCTATCCTGCGTTGACTTTTTTATCCGCCAAGGTGTAACACCTAAAGTGATAGATACTCGCCAGCATCCCGCGGGTTTAGATAAGCTACCTGCTGATGTTGAGTATCATACGGGGAGTTTTCATCAAGTATGGCTTAATGATGCTGATTTAATTGTCTCAAGTCCGGGTATTGCGTTATCAACGCCTGAGTTAGTTGAAGCGCGAGATCATGGAGTGGAAATTGTCGGTGATATTGAGCTATTTTGCCGTGAGGCAAAAGCACCTATTGTTGCGATAACAGGCTCTAATGGCAAAAGTACCGTAACGACGTTGGTGGGGGAAATGGCTAAAGCTGACGGGATCCCTGTCGGTGTCGGTGGCAATATTGGTGTACCTGCTTTAACGTTATTAACACAGCCTTATGACTTATATGTCTTAGAGCTATCGAGCTTTCAATTAGAGACAACCTATAGCTTAACAGCGGCGGCTGCTACGGTATTAAATATTAGCGAAGATCATATGAATCGCTATCCGTTAGGATTAGAACAATACCGTGAAGCTAAATTACGTATTTATGATAATGCTAAAACCTGTGTCTATAACGCAGATGATGTTCTGACATTGCCTTTAGCTGGCAAAGATGCACGTTGTGTGAGTTTTGGTATCGGACAAGGGGATTATCAGCTTGATAATACCAATCGTTACTTGAACGTAAATGGTGAAAATCTTCTTGCCACTTCACAGATGTTCCTTTCTGGTCAACACAATTACACCAATGCATTAGCCGCATTAGCGTTAGCTGATGCAGTGGGAATTTCTCGTAAAGCATCACTGGCTGTTTTAAACACCTATCATGGCCTTGCTCATCGTTTCCAATTAGTTTACTCCCATAATGGGGTACGTTGGATCAATGATTCTAAAGCGACTAATGTAGGTAGCACAGAAGCAGCTTTAAGAGGGCTTGAAGTAGAAGGGACTTTGCACCTGTTGTTAGGTGGGGACGGTAAGTCTGCTGATTTTAGCGCGCTATTACCTTATCTCAGTGGCGATAATATTCGCTTATATTGCTTTGGACAAGATGGTCAAGCATTGGCAAATTTACGACCACAAGTCTCACAATTAACCGCGACTATGGAAGAGGCGATGCGATTACTTGCACCAACAGTGCAAACTGGCGATATGGTGCTACTTTCACCCGCTTGTGCAAGTCTAGATCAGTTTAAAAGTTTCGAACAACGTGGTGATGAGTTTGCCCGTTTAGCGCAGGAGCTTGGCTGATGAGTGTATACGCAATGCGAAGATTAAAACAGTGGCTGGTGGGAAGTTATCAAACAGATAACAGCGCGTTCGTGCCTTATGATCGCACTTTGCTCTGGTTTACATTCGGATTAGCGGTTGTCGGGTTTGTGATGGTAACCTCGGCGTCAATGCCTGTTGGACAACGTTTAGCAGAAGATCCTTTTCTATTTGCTAAACGTGACGGCATTTATATGATTGTTGCCCTTTGCCTTGCATTAGTAACAATGCGAGTGCCAATGGCGGTATGGCAACGCTACAGTAGCTTAATGCTGTTTGGTTCTATCTTGCTATTACTCGTGGTATTGGCAGTGGGCAGTTCAGTAAATGGCGCATCACGTTGGATTGCATTTGGGCCTTTACGTATTCAGCCGGCAGAACTTTCTAAATTGGCACTGTTTTGTTATCTCTCCAGTTATTTGGTGAGAAAAGTAGAAGAAGTGAGAAACAATTTTTGGGGATTCTGTAAACCTATGGGGGTGATGTTAATATTAGCCGTGTTACTGCTATTACAACCCGACTTAGGTACGGTGGTCGTGTTGTTTGTGACCACATTAGCGTTGCTTTTTTTAGCCGGTGCAAAAATTTGGCAATTCCTCGCCATTATTGGTACAGGTATTGCCGCTGTTGTGATGTTAATTATTGTTGAGCCTTACCGTGTACGACGTATCACTTCGTTCTTAGAACCTTGGGAAGATCCTTTTGGTAGTGGTTATCAGTTAACACAATCCTTGATGGCTTTTGGACGCGGTGATCTACTGGGGCAAGGGTTAGGAAATTCAGTACAAAAGTTGGAGTATCTACCTGAAGCTCATACTGACTTTATTTTCTCCATTTTAGCAGAAGAACTTGGTTATATCGGTGTGGTTTTAGTGCTTTTAATGGTATTCTTCATCGCTTTTCGTGCGATGCAAATTGGACGCCGTGCTTTGCTGCTCGATCAACGTTTTTCAGGTTTTTTAGCCTGTTCGATTGGGATCTGGTTTACCTTCCAGACGTTAGTCAACGTTGGTGCGGCAGCCGGTATGTTGCCAACAAAAGGGTTAACGTTACCTCTTATTAGTTACGGTGGTTCGAGTTTGATTATTATGTCAACGGCTATCGTGATGTTGTTACGAATTGATTATGAATCACGCCTAGCACAGGCTCAGGCGTTTGTAAGGAGTCCTAAATGAGCGAACGTAAACGCCGATTAATGGTGATGGCCGGCGGAACAGGAGGGCACGTCTTTCCTGGATTAGCAGTTGCTCATTATCTGCAATCCCAAGGCTGGGATATTCGTTGGTTAGGAACCGCGGATAGAATGGAAGCACAATTAGTGCCTAAGCATGGCATTGAAATCGAGTATATCCGTATTTCGGGTCTGCGAGGTAAAGGGGTAAAAGCGTTAATTGCGGCACCTATTCGTATTATAAAAGCGATTTTTCAAGCCCGTCGGATTATGAAGCGCTATCAGCCTGATGCCGTATTAGGCATGGGAGGCTATGTTTCTGGACCAGGCGGTGTTGCAGCATGGAGCTGTGGTATTCCCGTTGTTTTACATGAACAAAATGGTATTGCAGGCTTAACTAACCGTTGGTTGTCAAAAATAGCCAAACGTGTGTTACAAGCATTCCCCGGTGCGTTTGCTAATGCGCCTGTTGTTGGTAATCCGGTTCGTGACGATGTCTTAGCACTTGAAGCCCCAGCAGAGAGATTAAAAGGCAGAGAAGGTGCTGTCCGAGTGCTGGTTATTGGTGGTAGCCAAGGTGCGCGTATCTTAAATCATACAATGCCAGTGGTGGCTGGATTATTAGGAGAGCGAGTTACAATTTGGCATCAGGCCGGCAAAGGGAGCGAAAGTGATACCAAATTACGCTATCAAAATGAACTTTCTAAAAATTCAGTTAAATCTGAGTATAAAGTTACTGAATTTATTGATGATATAGCGCAAGCTTATCAATGGGCTGATGTTGTTGTATGTCGTTCAGGTGCATTAACAGTTAGCGAGATTGCCGCTGCGGGGTTACCCGCTATTTTTGTTCCTTTTCAACATAAAGATAGACAGCAATATTGGAATGCATTGCCATTAGAAAATGCCGGTGCGGCGCGTATTATTGAACAGAATGATTTAACGCCAGAAGCGATAGCTGACACCCTAGAAAATTGGGATAGACATCAGCTAATGCTAATGGCAGAAAAAGCACAAAGTGTTGCGATTACGGATGCTACTGAGCGAGTCGCTAATGTAATTATCGAAGTGGCTAAAAAATAAACGTAACTTGTAACCATTAACTTAGAGTGAAGAAGTAAATAGTGAATACACAACAGCTGGCGAAATTAAGATCTTTTGTGCCTGAGATGAGAAAAGTTAGGCATATCCACTTTGTTGGCATTGGTGGTGCTGGCATGGGCGGGATCGCTGAAGTGTTGGCTAATGAAGGCTATGCAATCAGTGGTTCTGATTTAGCACCTAACGTAGTCACACAACAACTCGTTGCATTAGGGGCGACAATCTATTTTAATCATCGCCCTGAAAATATTCGTGATGCTAGTGTTGTGGTGGTTTCTACCGCAATTAGTGCAGATAATCCAGAAATTATTGCAGCAAGAGAAGCGCGTATTCCTGTGATACGTCGTGCAGAAATGTTAGCGGAGTTAATGCGTTATCGTCACGGGGTTGCGATTGCAGGAACCCACGGTAAAACAACAACAACGGCGATGATTTCGAACATTTATGCACAAGCAGGATTAGATCCAACCTTTGTTAATGGCGGTTTAGTGAAATCAGCCGGTACCCATGCTCGTTTAGGTTGTAGCCGCTATTTAATTGCAGAAGCGGATGAGAGTGATGCTTCTTTCTTACATCTTCAACCTATGGTTGCGGTGGTAACGAATATTGAAGCTGACCATATGGACACTTATCACGGTAATTTTGATAATTTAAAAGAGACTTTTATTACTTTTTTACACAACTTACCGTTTTATGGTCGCGCAGTGATGTGTATTGATGACGATGTTATTCGGTCAATTATTCCTAAAGTAGGGCGTTATATTACTACCTATGGTTTTAGTGAAGATGCTGATGTACGCATTACTCATTACGAACAAAAAGGTGCGCAAGGATTTTTCACTATTTCTCGTGAAGATATGCCTGATTTAGATGTGGTATTAAATGCGCCGGGACGTCATAACGCCTTAAATGCAACCGCAGCTGTGGCTGTTGCTACAGAAGAAGGGATTGCGGATGAGCATATTTTAGCCGCACTACTTAATTTCCAAGGCACTGGGCGTCGTTTCGATTTCTTGGGAAATTTCAGTCTTGAGCATGTGAATGGCCAAGAAGGGGAAGTCATGCTGGTGGATGACTATGGACATCACCCAACAGAAGTTGATGCAACGATAAAAGCGGCACGAGCAGGTTGGCCTGATAAACGTTTAGTGATGTTATTTCAACCACATCGTTATACACGTACTCGTGATTTATATGAAGATTTTGCAACGGTGCTTAATCAAGTTGATATTTTATTATTAACCGATGTTTATGCAGCAGGAGAGGCGCCTATTCCCGGTGCAGATAGTCGTTCACTGTGTCGTACTATTCGTCAACGTGGCAAACTAGATCCGATTTGGGTTTCTGATGTTGAGAACATCTCCTCAATATTAGCGGGTGTATTAACAGATAATGATCTTGTTTTAGTTCAAGGTGCTGGAAATATTGGTAAAATAGCGCGTCGCTTAGCAGAAACAAAATTACAACCATCTTTAAGCGAGGATTAAGACGGATGTTTGAGCAAGTGAACATCATTTATGGTGAAATGGTTAAGAAAATGACTGTAATGGTGGGAGATTTTAGTCAAAAAGAGATCTTATTTGCGAAAAATACGATCGGTAATTTGCTTGCTCAAAGAGATGTGGGAAAAATTTATCAGTTAAAAGTAGCGAAATTTAAAGAAAAACTCGCTATTTTGACTTTTAAGGTAAATAATTCTCAACAGATTGAACAATTTAGTGATTTAATTATCAAAGCTAAAGGTATTTATAGAGTATATATATCTAGTGGAAGTATTAATCGTAGGAATATCGTACAAAAGAATAGCCGATTCTCTTATTTGAATGTTGCGCAGGGGTGAATGAATTTACTATGTCACAAGCAGCGCTAAATAATAAAGAGATAAAAGAGAAACGTCATTCTGATAGACCGAGTAATGGTAGCTATTTATCAGGATTAATCTTCTTCTTATGTGTGATTGCCACCATTATTTGGGGCGGAATACAAGTTGTGAATTGGATGAAAGATGCTAATCGTCTACCGATATCAAAGCTTGTACTTACTGGTGAGCGGCATTACACAACGAATGATGATGTGCGTCAGGCCATTTTATCTTTAGGCCAACCAGGCACTTTTATGACACAGGATGTCAATATCATTCAGCAACAAATTGAACGTATGCCATGGATCAGGCAAGTGACCGTACGTAAACAATGGCCAGACGAATTAAAAATCCATCTGGTGGAGTATGTGCCATTTACCCGTTGGAATGACACACATTTTCTTGATAGAGAAGGCCGAATTTTCAGTCTGCCAACGCGATTGGAAACACAAGGAAATTACCCACTATTATATGGGCCGCAAGGAAGTGAGAAAATGGTATTAGCAGGTTATTTAGCAATGAGAGATCAGCTTCTTGCCAGTAATCTGAAATTAAAAGCAGCATCAATGTCAGCTCGTCAAGGATGGCAATTAGTCTTAGACAATGATGTCCGATTGGAGTTAGGGCGTAAGGATACCGAAAAACGGATTGCTCGCTTTATTGAGCTGTATCCTATCTTGCAACAACAGACTGACAAACGGGTTGATTATGTCGATTTACGTTATGACAGTGGTGGTGCAGTTGGATGGGCTCCTTTATTACTTGATGTGAATGAATAAACAAGACGTGGCAGATGACACGATGAAGGCGAAGGCAGAACAATAATGATCAAAGCGACGGACAGAAAATTAGTAGTTGGTCTTGAGATTGGTACGGCCAAAGTAGCCACCCTTGTCGGTGAGATCCTGCCTGATGGCGTAGTGAATATTATCGGGGTGGGAAGTTGCCCATCTCGGGGTATGGACAAAGGTGGCGTGAACGATCTCGAATCCGTCGTAAAATGTGTACAACGGGCTGTAGATCAGGCTGAATTGATGGCAGATTGCCAAATATCGTCAGTATATTTGGCGTTATCAGGCAAACATATTAGCTGCCAAAATGAAATTGGTATGGTGCCAATTTCAGAAGAAGAAGTAACACAAGATGATGTTGATAGCGTGGTGCATACTGCGAAATCCGTCAAAGTAAAAGATGAACACCGTGTTTTACACGTAATACCGCAAGAGTACGCCATTGATTACCAAGAAGGGATCAAAAACCCTGTTGGGTTATCTGGTGTACGTATGCAGGCTAAAGTACATCTGATTACCTGCCATAACGATATGGCGAAGAATATAGTAAAAGCAGTTGAGCGCTGTGGTTTAAAAGTGGATCAACTGATTTTTGCAGGACTGGCTTCAAGTTTTGCTGTGCTAACAGAAGATGAGCGCGAATTAGGTGTTTGTGTCGTTGATATGGGTGGCGGAACCATGGATATCGCCATATATACCGGTGGTGCATTAAGACATACTCGTGTCATTCCTTATGCAGGCAACGTTGTGACTAGCGATATTGCTTACGCTTTTGGTACACCACCAAATGATGCCGAAGCAATAAAAGTGCGTCATGGCTGTGCATTAGGCTCTTTAGTTGGCAAAGATGAAAATGTCGAAGTTCCAAGTGTCGGAGGTAGACCACCAAGAAGTCTACAACGGCAAACACTTGCTGAGGTGATTGAACCGCGTTATACCGAGCTTTTAAATCTTGTTAATGAAGAGATTTTGAGTGTTCAGGAACAATTACGTCAGCAAGGAATAAAGCACCATTTAGCGGCAGGTATTGTTTTAACAGGTGGTGCTGCACAAATAGATGGACTTGTTGAATGTGCTCAACGTGTTTTCCACACGCAAGTACGGATCGGTAAACCGTTAAATATTACCGGGCTAACAGATTATGCGCAGGATCCCTTCTATTCTACGGCAGTCGGGCTTTTGCATTACGGTAAAGAATCTCACTTTGGTGAGGAAACTGAAACCGAAAAACGCTCTGCAGTTAGTGGTTGGCTAAAAAAACTCACTGGCTGGTTAAAAAGAGAGTTTTAATCATCAGACAAATTTAAAAAGAGGTCGTTTGAGCAAGCGACCCTAAAAGGCACAAAACGGAGAGAAATTATGTTTGAACCTATGGAATTAACCAACGATGCGGTGATCAAAGTCATCGGCGTTGGTGGCGGCGGCGGTAATGCGGTTGAGCACATGGTTCGTGAACGTATTGAAGGCGTTGATTTCTTCGCGGTCAATACTGATGCTCAAGCATTACGTAAAACAGCAGTTGGACAAACTATCCAAATCGGTAATGCCATTACGAAAGGCTTAGGTGCAGGTGCAAACCCTGAGGTAGGCCGTAATGCTGCCGAAGAAGATCGTGAAGCGTTACGCGCTGCACTAGAAGGTGCGGATATGGTATTTATCGCTGCGGGTATGGGCGGTGGTACTGGTACCGGTGCTGCGCCAGTCGTTGCCGAAGTGGCGAAAGAGTTAGGTATTTTAACGGTTGCTGTTGTGACTAAGCCTTTTAATTTTGAAGGCAAAAAGCGTATGGCATTTGCTGAGCAGGGAATTACTGAGTTATCTAAGCATGTTGACTCATTAATCACTATTCCAAATGACAAGCTGCTAAAAGTACTCGGCCGTGGTATTTCGTTACTTGACGCATTTGGTGCGGCAAATGATGTATTAAAAGGTGCTGTTCAAGGTATCGCAGAACTGATCACTCGCCCAGGTTTGATGAACGTCGACTTTGCTGACGTGAGAACGGTGATGTCAGAGATGGGTTATGCCATGATGGGATCTGGTGCAGCTAAAGGCGAAGATCGTGCTGAAGAAGCCGCTGAAATGGCGATTTCAAGTCCATTACTGGAAGATATCGACCTGTCTGGCGCACGTGGTGTGTTAGTTAATATTACAGCAGGCTTTGATTTACGTCTTGATGAGTTTGAAACCGTCGGTAACACCATTCGTGCATTTGCATCAGATAACGCCACAGTGGTGATTGGTACTTCTCTTGACCCTGAAATGAACGATGAACTGCGTGTTACTGTGGTTGCTACAGGTATCGGCATGGATAAACGTCCAGAAATTACGCTGGTAACTAATAAGCAAAATCAACAAAACGCTATGGAAAATCGTTATCAGCAAATGCAAAATAGCATGTCCTCTTTCTCTACAGTAGAAGAGAGCAAGCCTGCAGCTAAAGCGGTTAATGAACAATCTACTCAAGCTAACAAAGAGCCAGATTATTTAGATATCCCTGCTTTCTTAAGAAAACAGGCTGATTAATCGTCAAAAAGATTGGCATCTCCGCTTTTTGTGCTAAACTGTCCTGCCAATTATAAGTATAATAATTGGTAGGACGGATAATATTGCGAGATAAAATGATGATCAAACAACGGACATTAAAACGAATTGTACAAGCAACTGGTGTGGGGCTCCACACGGGTAAAAAAGTTACGCTTACAATGCGTCCGGCGCCAGCTAATACTGGGGTCATCTACCGTCGTACTGACTTAAATCCACCGGTGGATTTTCCAGCAGACGCAAAATCAGTTCGTGACACTATGTTATGTACTTGCTTAGTGAATGAAGATGATGTGCGTATATCAACCGTTGAGCATTTAAATGCAGCACTGGCTGGTTTAGGCATTGATAATATCGTAATTGAAGTGGATGCACCTGAAATTCCTATTATGGATGGCAGTGCAGCACCTTTTGTTTTCTTATTGCTTGATGCAGGTATTGAAGAGCTTCGCACTGCGAAAAAATTCATCCGTATCAAGGAAACAGTACGTGTTGAAGATGGCGATAAATGGGCGGAAATGCGTCCTTATAATGGTTTTAAATTAGATTTTACTATCGATTTTAATCATCCTGCTATCGATGCAAGTACTCAGCGTTATAAATTAGATTTCTCTGCTGAATCCTTTATGAGTCAAATAAGTCGTGCTCGTACATTTGGATTTATGCGTGATATTGAATATTTACAATCGAAAGGATTGTGTTTAGGCGGTAGCTTTGATTGCGCTATCGTGGTTGATGACTATCGTGTCCTCAACGATGATGGTTTACGTTTTGAAGACGAATTTGTTCGTCATAAAATGTTAGATGCAATCGGTGATTTATTTATGTGTGGCTATAACATTATCGGTGAATTTACCGCGTTTAAATCAGGTCATGCACTAAATAATAAATTGCTCCAAGCTGTTTTAGCAAAAGAGTCTGCTTGGGAATTCGTCACCTTTGAAGACGAAGCGAAAATGCCAGTGGCATTTAAAGCGCCATCGACAGTTTTTGCTTAATCGCTCAATTGGAAAGCACGTTAATTATCTCTAATTAGCGTCATCTTTGGCTGTACTTGTACTCTCTCCGGCAAGTGCAGCCAACCGTTCTAATCTTTCTCTTAATTTCTTCGGGCTTTTCTCTGCCAAATATTTCAATGATTGTGCACTCTCTACACTTAAATGGCGTTTTTTTACGGGTGTTGGATCTTTTAATGATGAAGTGACACTCTTTTTTCCCGCTTTTATGCTTAAAGAAGGATTTATTTTGATGTCTATTGAGGATAACGATGGTAAAATTTCCTTTCTTAATGCAGAAAGTAATGATGGAATTTCATAACGTAATCGGGTCATCCAACTTGCGTTTGTGACTTCAATAATTAAAATAGCATTGCGATAATTGGCGACACGGCATTTACCTTGTAACGGTGCTGGTAAAAGTGCCATGACGGTACGATTTAATTTGAGTAAAATTGTTGCACGCTGTTGTATAAGCTGTAATGTGCTTTTATTGGAACCTTCAAGCTCTTTTAGGATGTTTTCCAATGATTGTGGGTAGCTATCCCGCATAGATTTTGACTCCACAAATTATAAAATTAAATAACGAAGGTTAATGAGCATTATAAATTTTTGGCGACAATTTGGCAGACGATATTTTTGGTCGCATCTGCTATTAGGGATGGTAGCAGCAGGTATTGGTATGCCTTCGCTGGTGTCTGCCCATGCTGAAAATCCATCACAAACGGATACACCTTCCTCACAAAATCGTCAAAGCCAAGCATTAATCGCTTTTGATAATTTATTCTTACGCCAGAGTGTACAGAATCCTGCTTCATCCTTCACCTTTAATTACTGGCAACAGCATGCCGTTAAAAATGTGATTAAGCAGCTCTCTTTTGCTTTTACCATTCATTCACCTGAATTGATGGTAAAAGCAAAAGATGAGCCATCACCTGTTGCGAATGTTGCTGAGGTCATGCTTGATACGCTTTATGCGTTACTGACTCAAGCGCCATCTTCTACCCTAGTTAATTTACCGATTTCCCGTGGCGTGTTAACGGAAAATCGTATTTCCTATCATACCGGATTATGGCTTGCTCAGATCCGTGGTATCCGTGCTGGACCTTACCTAACAGCTTAATTGAGTTTGTTAATCTTTGTTAGATTATGCTTATCTCTATGATTTATCGTCGATAAACATAGAGGCTGTATTCGGCGTATTTACGCCATAAATGAGAATAAAGAGTTATGTTAGGTAAAATTGTAACCAAAATTTTTGGTAGTCGTAATGAACGCGCTATTCGTCGTATGCGTAAAGTGGTTGCTCAAATCAATCAACTAGAGCCAGAATTTGAAAAATTAACCGACGATGAATTGAAAGCCAAAACAGATGAATTTCGTGAGCGTTTAAAAAAAGGTGAAAAAGAAGAGGATATTTTACCTGAAGCTTTTGCCACTGTACGTGAAGCGAGTAAACGTGTTTTTGGTATGCGTCACTTTGACGTACAGCTTATTGGCGGTATGGTATTAAATGATCGCTGTATCGCAGAGATGCGTACAGGGGAAGGTAAAACCTTAACTGCAACACTGCCTGCTTATTTAAATGCGCTATCAGGTAAAGGGGTGCACGTTGTTACCGTCAATGACTATTTGGCGCAACGGGATGCGGAAAATAACCGCCCACTATTTGAATTCTTAGGGTTAAGTGTTGGTATCAACCTCCCTAATATGGCACCACCAGCAAAACGTGAAGCTTATAACGCAGATATCACTTACGGTACAAATAACGAATTTGGTTTCGACTATTTGCGTGACAATATGGCGTTTAGCCCTGAAGAGCGTGTCCAACGTAAATTACACTATGCATTAGTGGATGAGGTTGACTCGATTTTAATTGATGAAGCTCGTACTCCACTGATTATTTCAGGGCCTGCTGAGGATAGCTCTGAACTTTATATTAAAATGAATAAAGTTATTCCTCATTTAGTGCCTCAAGAAAAAGAAGATTCAGATACCTTCCAAGGAGAAGGGGATTACTCTGTCGACGAAAAAACGCGTCAAGTGAATATTACTGAGCGTGGCTTAGTTAAAATTGAAGGGCTATTAGCCGAAGCAGGTATGATGAAAGAGGGCGAGTCACTTTACTCACCTGCTAACATCATGCTTATGCACCATGTAACGGCAGCCTTACGTGCCCATGCATTATTTACAAAAGATGTTGATTACATTGTTAAAGATGGCGAAGTTATCATTGTTGACGAACATACCGGTCGTACCATGCAAGGCCGTCGTTGGTCGGATGGTCTACACCAAGCGGTAGAAGCAAAAGAAGGTGTGAAGATCCAAAATGAGAACCAAACATTAGCGTCCATTACATTCCAGAACTATTTCCGTTTATATGAGAAATTAGCGGGGATGACCGGTACTGCAGATACCGAAGCTTTTGAATTTAACTCTATCTACCGTTTAGAAACTATCGTTATTCCAACTAACCGCCCAATGGTACGTAAAGATTTACCTGATTTAGTTTATATGAATGAAAAAGGTAAATTTGCCGCGATTATTGAAGATATTCGTGAACGTACTAAAAATGGACAACCGGTACTGGTGGGGACCATCTCGATTGAAAAATCTGAAGAGATCTCCCAAGCACTCACAAAAGCGAATATTCATCATAATGTCCTGAATGCCAAATTCCATGCTATGGAAGCAGATATCATTGCTAATGCGGGGTTACCATCAGCGGTGACTATCGCAACTAATATGGCTGGTCGTGGTACCGATATCGTATTAGGGGGAAGTTGGCAGACTGAAGTTGCGAAGCTGGAAAATCCAACAGAAGAGCAAATTGAAGAGATCAAAGCACAATGGCAAAAACGCCATGATGCGGTATTAGCTTCTGGTGGTTTACATATTATTGGTACTGAACGCCATGAATCACGTCGTATCGATAACCAGTTACGTGGTCGTGCGGGGCGTCAAGGGGATGAGGGTTCTTCTCGTTTCTATCTGTCAATGGAAGACTCCTTAATGCGTATTTTTGCCTCTGATAAAGTATCAGGCATGATGCGTAAACTGGGAATGAACGAAACAGAAGCTATTGAGCATCCATGGGTAACTAAAGCGATTGCTAATGCACAACGTAAAGTAGAAAACCGTAACTTCGATATTCGTAAACAATTACTTGAGTATGATGATGTAGCCAATGATCAGCGTCGAGCTATTTATACTCAACGTAATGAGTTGTTAGATGTTGCTGATGTCAGTGAAACTATCGACAGTATTCGCCAAGATGTGTTTACTTCGATGATTGATAACTATATTCCACCTCAATCATTAGAAGAGATGTGGGATATTGAAGGTTTAACGGCCTGTCTGCAAAATGACTTTGATTTAAATTTACCTATCAAAGAGTGGTTAGATAAAGAGCCTGAACTACACGAAGAAACACTGCGCGAACGTATTTTAGAAAAATCAATCGAAGTCTATAAAGCAAAAGAAGAGATTGTCAGTGCTGAAATGATGCGTAACTTTGAAAAAGGTGTCATGTTACAAACACTGGATTCACTGTGGAAAGAGCACTTAGCGGCGATGGATTATCTGCGTCAAGGTATCCATTTACGTGGTTATGCACAAAAAGATCCAAAACAAGAGTACAAACGTGAATCTTTTGCTATGTTCGCTAATATGTTGGAATCACTGAAATATGAAGTGATCAGCACATTAAGTAAAGTACAAGTTCGTTTACCTGAAGAAGTTGAAGAGTTAGAGCGTCGTCGTCGTGAAGAGGCGGAGCGTTTAGCTAAACAGCAACAACTTAGCCATGAAGTGACAAAAGAATCACAAATGTCTGCCGTTGATGGTCAAGTGGCATCAGGCAAAAAAGTGGGTCGTAACGAACCTTGCCCTTGTGGTTCAGGTAAAAAATATAAGCATTGTCACGGTAAATTAGGTTAATTACTTATTGCTTATTATATGGGTAAGAATGTAACACCATTTTAAAAATAGAAAGCCCACCTTCGAATAAAGGTGGGCTTTTTTTATCATGGATAAAAAACCATAAAATAGGAGAGTGGAGGTAATAAAGGTTGTTTTTTTGTTGTTTAATGTTCTGTCCCTGTTTGGGGTTCGACTAGCTTAGCAATAATTGGGCAATCAGGATTATTATCACCTTGGCACTCTTGTGCTAAATGCGATAATGTTTGCGTCATTCGTTGCAATTGCGCTATTTTACGGTTTAATTCATCGATATGAGAAAGGGCAATAGCTTTTACATCAGCACTTGTCCGTTCTCTGTTATTCCATAAAACTAATAATGTTGATATTTGCTCTGTTGAAAAACCAAGAGCACGTGAATGGCGGATAAAGCGAAAACAATCTACATCGCTATCATTGTAATCGCGATAACCTCCGTCAGTACGAATTGCCTTAGGTATTAAACCAATTTGCTCATAATATCGGATCATTTTACTTGAAATACCGGATTTTTTTGCAGCTTGACCAATATTCATCTTATTCTCCTTATCTGATAATAAAGCGCTTTTCTTCTAAGTAGAGATAATTGCTTTATCAGCATGAGCCAGATCTTTTTCGGATCTGGCAATAAAGATAATTTATGTTTAATGTGTTTTCATGGGCGCTTGAAAACGTTTTAGTCGTAGTGCATTTCCTAAAACAAATACACTAGAAAGCGCCATTGCTGCGGCAGCGAATATAGGCGAAAGTAACATGCCATTGATAGGATAAAGCATGCCCGCAGCGACAGGGATTAATAATGCGTTATAAGCAAATGCCCAGAATAAGTTTTGTTTGATATTACGAATGGTTGCTTGGCTAAGTGCAATCGCATCAACAACACCGCGTAAATCACCTGACATTAGTACTACGTCAGCAGCTTCAATGGCAACGTCAGTTCCTGTACCAATTGCCAATCCTACATCAGCTTGTGCAAGCGCTGGGGCATCATTGATACCATCTCCGACAAATGCAACTTTATCTCCTTTCTGACTAAGTTGTTTTAATGCTGCAACTTTTCCATCAGGAAGGACTTCTGCAACTATTTCATCAATACCAAGTTGTTTTGCTATTGCTTTTGCTGTTGCTTTGTTATCACCTGTGATCATTGCTACTTTCAAACCTAATGCATGTAATGCTTTAATAGCTTCAGGTGTTGTTTCTTTTATTGGATCTGCAACGGCAATAATCGCAGCAAGACGGCCATCAATGGCGGTATACAGTGGTGTTTTACCTTGCTCACCTAATTTTTGAGCGGATGAAGCGAACTGACTGACATCTAACCCAAGCTGTTTCATAAAGCGGTCGGCACCCACAGAGACAGATCTTCCATCAACTGTTGCACTAACACCAAAACCAGGAATAGCTTCAAAATTATCCACACTAGCAAGCGTTAATTTTGCCTCGTTTGCTGCATTAACAATTGCTTGTGCAATAGGATGTTCTGAATAAGTTTCAATTGAAGCGACAAGACTTAATATCTCGTTATATTCAAATTTTTCTGCTGGGATCAGATCAGTTAGCTCAGGGCGGCCTTTTGTCAATGTACCAGTTTTGTCGAGTGCGACCACACTAACATCACGTAAGGCTTGCAAAGCTTCACCTTTACGGAAAAGTATTCCTAATTCAGCAGCTCGTCCTGTGCCAACCATAATTGATGTTGGTGTCGCTAATCCCATTGCACACGGACAAGCAATAATGAGTACCGCAACAGCATTGATGAGCGCAAAGGTTAGTGCAGGCTCAGGACCAAATGCGAGCCAAATAAAGAATGTGATCGTTGCACCTATCATTACTGCGGGTACAAACCACATGGTAACTTTATCAACAAGCGCTTGGATTGGTAATTTTGAACCTTGAGCTTCCTCAACTAAGCGAATAATTTGTGCGAGTATCGTATTGGCACCCACTTTGGTCACTTTAAAACTAAAAGCGCCTGTTTTATTGATGGTGCCACCGACAACCTCAGCCCCTATCTCTTTTGCTACAGGAACGGGTTCACCGGTTATCATGCTTTCATCAACATAAGAATGGCCTTCTACAACCTCACCATCAACAGGGATTTTTTCACCAGGACGAACAACAACGATATCGCCCATCATAACTTGATCTAATGGAATTTCTAGTATTTCACCATGACGTGAAACACGTGCTGTTTTGGCTTGAAGACCCACTAAACGCTTAATCGCTTGTGAGGTATTTCCTTTGGCTTTTGCTTCAAGATTTCGCCCTAATAAGATCAAGGTAACAATCACGACAGCAGCCTCAAAATAGATATTTGCCGTACCTGCAGGTAAGACTTGGGGTATAAAGGTTGAAACGACAGAATACCCATAAGCGGCTACTGTACCGACTGATACTAATGAGTTCATATCAGGAGCACCGCGTAATAATGCGGGTATTCCTTTTTTGAAAAAGCGTAAGCCAGGGCCAAACATCACTATGGTGGCAAGAACAAATTGAATATACCAGTTGAGCTGTTGCCCTAATGTTTGCGTTACCCAATGATGGACTCCGGGGATAAAATGTGAGCCATCTCAATAACGAACACTGGTAATGTGAAGATAGTGGCAATAAGTAATGCTCGGCGTAACGAGCGGGCTTCTTTTTCACGACGCTCTTCACTTAAATCACGAGTATTGGCTGGATTATCTGATAGCCGCCGTGGTTTATAACCGGCATGGACAACCGCCACTTCTAAATCAGTAATAGATACTACGCCGGATAAATGACGCACATGAGCACGCTCAGTGGCAAGATTCACGGTGGCTTCTAATACACCAGGAATTTGAGCTAATGCTTTCTCAACACGCCCGACACAGGAAGCGCAGGTCATTTCTTCAATAGCTAATTCAGTGATCTCTTCAGGAACTTTATAGCCAGAGCTTTCAATCGCGCTTACAGCAAGTACAGGATTGGGGGTACTGCTAAATGTAATATCAGCACGTTCTGTTGCAAGATTCACGGCAGCATCTTTTATTTCAGGTACTGCCTTTAATGCTCGTTCAACACGTCCGACACATGAAGCACATGTCATACCTTCTACAGGTAAGCTCAGCCTATTTGCTGAGGATAATGTTGTAGGTGTATTCATCAAACTTTCCCTCTTAAATATGGTATGGGACAAAGCTTAAGCTTTACCATTAGGGGAAGGTCAAGGATTATATAATTATTTTGTTTGCTTTTATTTTGTTTATATTCAATGGGTTATTTTTTTTGGCTTATTTTAAATATTAAAGAATTGTAAGTTTATCGGGAGCAGATGTCATAAGTGTGATAATAAAAAGCCCACTTGTAATAATGACAATCAAGTGGGCTTAGCTTACAAAAAATAGGCAGTTACTCTTTTATGAAGTATCGACTATTTTTCAGAAATAGATGCTTTTGTATTGACGGTTTCATTCGTTTTAACGGGGGATTTAAAAGAAATATCTCCACCTACCAGTTGTTTTGCTAAATCCACCACAGAGGATTTCAGACCAAGATCAGCGCCGGCTTCATAATGATGTCCTTCAATATTTTCTAATTTAACGCTACTTCCCCCTAAATCAACTTGGCCTTGTTTACTCGCAATTTCTGCTCCGGTGAGTTTTGTCGAGCCATTCACATTTAATGATAGGTCGTTGTTGCTAGTTAAGGAGGTGGTTTTAGTGACAGCATCATTATCTACATGAGTGACTTTGATATCTGCATTAGCAGTATGACCTTCAGCACCTGTGACGATATTCTTAATACCATTACCAACTTTACCAAAACCTTGATCAATTTTGGCTTTAGTTTCATCACTGATACCTGTTTTATCTGCAATAGTTGAAGAGAGGGAATTGTATTTATCAGAGATAGCATCGGTTGATGATTTAATTCCTGAATCAATCGTATCTTTGATAGTTTTCTCTAATAATGACCCTCCGGCTTTAGCCGTTTTATTCACTTGGCTTGATTTAGGATCATTGGTGTGGTTATAGCCAACATTGACGCCAACAGTGACATGGCGATCACTCTCTTTTTGGCTAGCAATATTGAGTGAACCACCAACATTACCCGTAACGCTATCAGCAGTCACATTAGCACCAGATAGTGTCAGATCTTTATTACTATTAATCGTTAATGTACCTGTTTCTAAGGTTGCATTTTGGTGGCTCGTTTTTTGTTGATCTTCCACATTAACCAGTAATTTACCCCCTATGTTATGAATAGAGGTAGCAGGTTTCTCCTCTGTAACTTCTTTTGGGGTGGTATTGGTTTTTTTGCCATTAAAGCCAATATCTGTTCCCCAATTGTTTTTATAATCAGTAGACTGCGCAGATGTGATCTCGATATCACCGGATTGTGATGTTAGCTGAGTATCTTTACTATTAACTTGTGCTCCTTGAAGATGGACGCTATTGCCATTAATCGTTAAGTTTCCTGAGTTATTAATCGTTCCTCCTTCTCGAGATACGCTTTTCTCATCTTGTTTACCAATAGCAAATTGGGCACTACCTAAACCATTCACAGATGAAGCATCATCGGTCATTTTTTTACCAAAACCTGCTTGTACTCCTCCAGATAAATTATTGCCTTTTTCAGTACGCTCAGAGCTCGCTGATTGTAGGTCGACTTTATTAGTTGCATTTAATGCAATATCTTGTTCGCTACTTAAATGAGTACCTTGTAAAGTCAGGTTATGCCCAGCGTTTAATTCAATACCTTGAGAGCCAGTGATAGCGCCCACTTTTGCGGTAGTCTGCTCTTTGCTGTGATGAGTTGTCCCTGCATTGAAACCTCCACCATAGTCTTTACTCTCTGGCGTGGTGCCCACTTTCAGATTTGCACTACCATTAACATTAGATTGACTTTCGCTATGAGTATCAGTCGCCTGTGCAAGAGTGAGATCACCCCCCGCATTGATAACTGTTTTGCCCTTTTGTGCATCAAATTGAGCACCTTCATAATGGGCATCTTCACCTACATTAATCGAAATATCGCCATTTGAGGTAAATTGGCTACCTTTAGCCTTTGTTTCCATTAAGGCGTTATCAGTTGTTTGGCCTTCACCTTTAATAGCAACGGTAATATCACTGCCCGTTTTAGTACTGACACCAACTTGTCCACCGCCTTTTGTTTCATGGAATGTCGTTTGATGTTTATCTTGCGCGACCTCACTTGTGTGGGTGTTTGCTGTGAGAGAAATACCTTCTTGGGTTGATTGATAGTGAGTACCTTGATCATGTAACTTATTATTACTATCAATGTTGATTTTTCCTGCATTGATAGAGGTTGAAACGGCTTGGCTATCGGTTTGTGATTTCTGACTACCACCACCTTTAATACCAACTTCAACACCGACATTGGGGGTCTCTAAATTGCTAAGGTTAGCTAAATTAGCAATTGCATCTCTTGCTGTAACTTTTTTAGTTAAATCGGTATTGTTACCCGGTTTGGTTGTGTTAACACCATCTTCGATTGCTTTCTTAACTGGCTTCGTTACACCGCTATAATCAAGATTAACGCCAACATCGATACCAACATTTAAGCTGTCAGTTTTAGATGTTTCACTATCATTGACGGCAAGATGCTGAATATTTTCACCAGACTCTTGATAACGCCCCTCAACATGGTGAGAAGCCCCTTCGTGAAGCAAATCTTTGTTCGCGGTAATAGTCAAATCACCTGCAACCTCTGTTTGGCTGCCTCTATTTTTTGTTACCTCTGTTTGTGTATGTTGTTTGTCATATTGAAAATCGGCTTTAGAACCGACTTTATCTACACCTCCTGTGTAGCTAAAACCCCCTGAAATAGTGGTATCTGTGTTGTCCGCTTGTTTTTTATTTTCCGTACTAACAAAGGCAACATTATCACCCGTAATAGAGGCATTCCCTGCGGTAGTCTTTAGATCAGATCCCGCAAAAGTCACATCTTTATTCGCTTGCAGATCAACATTGGCACCACTAATGGTTGAGTTAGCTTGCTCTGTTTCAGTACTAGTATTTTTATTGGTGGTATGAGTGATATGAAAGCCCGCACTATATTGCTTGTCTTCAACTTCTTTGGCGTGCCCAGTAATGGCTAATGATGTTTTTTCATCATCAATCTTAGTGACTTGTTGTGCTGATTTAACGTTGATATCACCTAAAGAATGAATACCTAATTTATCAGCACTTTTGATTAAACTACCAATGATATTAACATCATTGCCACTGACAACGGTCAATTGTGCATCGGAAATGAGTTCACTACCTGTAGATGTTTGTTTATTAGTTTCATTTTTATGTGAACTTTTAGTGATATTAAACGCGGTTCCTGTGCGTTCATCGATTTTACTGATGGTTTCACTCAGCGCATTATCAATGACGACATCACCTTGTGTGGTTTTAACAAAAGCACCTTGGTTGCCTTTTACTTGGCTACCGGTAATGTTGACATTGTTATCTGCAGCAAGGAGCAATTGACCATCAGCGGTTAATTGTGTTGCATGACTAACTTGTTGTTGATTATTATTATTTTTATTCTGACCACCACCAATACCTCCCCACATAACATGATTATCGGTGACTGTTTTATCATTATTGGTTTTTTGGACGTTTAAATTAATGTTATCTTTGGCATTGACCAGCACATTTTCATTCGCATGCAGTTTAGCACCTTGCGCCGTTATTGAGCCTTGAGCATCTAAACCAAGATCTTTACCTGCCGTTAATTCACTGGCTTTTAACGTCTCAGTTTGGTGGCTATTACTCCAACTACCACTTTCTAAGTGAGAAGTATGGTTACGTTTATTGCCATTTTCACTACGACTTTCTTTCTCAATTAATCCATTGATATGGATATCTTTATTGGCATTAATTGCAAGGTTATTCCCCGCATTAATTTTAGCCGCGTCTAAGGTAACATCTCCTTTAGTTGCGGTTAATGTCGCATTATTTTTAGCATCAATTTGGCTACCAATTTGCTGTATTTGTTCTTTCTCTTTAGTCACATCGTATTTCCACGAGTAGAACCAGCGATTATCAATATCGGTCTCTTTTTGCTGTAGCTGTTTACCATCGATAGTTAAATCAGCGCCTTGTAACGTGATATCATCCCCCATTAAATCAGAGGCTTTGATTTGATTATGGCTACTCGCTACTAATGTGATGTTTTTACCTTTTAATTCGGTTTTAGTGAGTGTTTGACTAGAGCCACTATTATTAACCGTGATCCCGCCACGATAGTTTTGGTAATTTTCACTGCCATCTTTATCGTAACTGTCATAACGGACTTGACTATCTGTTTGAATATTATCGGCTTTAACACTTAGGTCGTTATCTGCGGTAAATTTACCTGCTAATTTAACTCCACTACCTTCAGCCGTATTAATAATGCGGATACGACCCGATTGCATACTACCAAAGAAATAGCTATCTAATGCTGAAACGGGTTTTTGTGAAGAGAGAATATCAAAATGTTGTGAGAAGGTGTTTTGTCCAGTAAAGGCTGAAATTTCAGCGGCAGTGATTTTCCCTCTACTATCAATACGAGGAGCAATTAAGTCTAACAACCCTGTTGTATTTAAGCCATTTTTACCAAGTGATAGTAAATTGGTGTTGTTGAGGGTGCTATAGCCTTTTAGCTGACCATTTTCAAAGAGCGGATTACCAACAACTAATGAAGAGCGGCTGGTATTTATAAAACCACAACCATCACATGTGATACCATTTGGGTTAGAAAGCACATATTCAGCAGCGATACCAAAGACCTCTTGCTGACCTAATAAGAATGATGGGTTGCGGCTAACAACTTCATTCAAAATTAAAGAGGCAGCTTGACCATTTAAATTGCTGTTAGCGTTTAAATGACCCGCAAGTTGAGATTGTCCCGCTTCTAATGCGTTATTAAATACAGCCCCAGGCTTGCCAACATTGAAGTCTTGGTATTGGTTATGAGAAATCCCTTCGTTATTTGGCGTGACTATATTAATCACTTGCGTACCGCCATTAACAGCAGAGACATCCGGCCCTTGATGGCCTGCATCGGGCACGATGCCATTACCATAAGCATTAAGAGAGACAAAAATTATTGCTAAAGACGCAGCAAGTCGCCCGGAGGGTGAAAGTTTAAAGTTTTTTGATTTCATAGAGTTATCTCCATTTGTTGCTATGAATGTAGATCAAAATAAGTATGAAAATTTAACCAGTAGTTGAGTAGGATCTTTGGTTTTATTGGAATTTGTTTGGTGATACAGTAACTCGCCTTTTGCAACTTCAAGGTCGAGTTGTGCTTGTTGATATTGAATATTTAAGCCGGAGCTTAGGCCGTAACCACCTTGCCATCCTTTGTAGTTACCATGTTGTTTTACTTGACCGATATCTACCCCTATACGAGGTGTGATAGAAAAGTGGTTAAGTCGATAGGGATAGGAGAGGGTATTGCGTAAATAGCCACCGTTATCACCAGAAAGTGTGCTTTGATCAAAACCACGAATAGCGTTTTTGTCTGTTAAACTTAGCCATTCAACGCCGGGGAGTGTATCGTGGCTGTATTGGCCTAAAAAAGTACTATTGAATAAAAATGTAGAACGCCATAGAGAAAAGCGTTGATACCAATTGGCAAATAGCTTAACTTTTGTAAAGCGATAGTCGTTACCATTACCGTTAGTGATATAGGGTGTTTCCTCTGCGCCAAACCAGCCGACCGCTTTTTCAACACTCAAATTAGTGCTCAATACGCCATTTGGAATAATCTGCAAATGATTAATCCCTAATTCAATCGTGGTTAATTTAGGGCTACTGAGATCTAAACGAATTTGGCTAAAGTAGTTGCGTATACGTTTATGAGTGACTTGAATATTTAAGGTATCAATTTGTTTTTGGCTACGGCTAAAAGCATAATCGCCTCTAATACCTACTTGAGTGGTATCGCCATATAAGCTGACAGTACGTGTTTGTAATTTTTGGTGAAATTGGTACTCCGAATAACTACCAAAAGAGCTAAAAGTAAAACCACCATAAGGAATTGAATAGAGCAAAGTATAAGCGCGATTAAAACGGGTATTCGGGTTATCTGTTGTTATGTTGGCATTTAAGCTTACAAAATCAGATAAACCTAATGGGCTATCTAAACTAGCATTCGTTCGTATTAACCAGCGGCCTGAATTTTTCTGTCCATAATTGTCACTAGCGATATTGAGATGCCAAGGTGATTTTCGTTGATTAGACAACTTAATGACAGAGCCCCCCAATTCGGTACCGGGAAGAATATCCACTGTGACTTTATTTGATTGCAAGCGGTTAGCTTGATCTAAGCCTTGATCGAGTGTAGCGAGTTTTAATGGTTGCCCTTTGATTCGAGGAAATAGTAGTGTGGTGTTAACACCTCGATCACCTCCTTCAATACGTTCAACAAACCCTTCAATAGCATACAGACCTAATTCGCCATGTTGGTTAGGACGTAAAAATTGGATACGTGCAGTAATATAACCATGTTGAAGATAACGCTGAGTGAGTTCTTTCACGAGGCGATTAATATCAGCACTCTTAATACATTGATCTGGTAATGGAGATAATGAATTGAGATCCTTCTCAGTAAGTAAAGTAATACCTTGAATATAAACGCCTTTTATAGGCAAACAGTGTTCTGACTCAGTAATTAAAGTTGGGGTAGGTGAAATATTTACCGCTTTTTCTTGCAGTTGCTGATAGCGATTTTGTTCTATTAATTGATTAATTTCACGTTGGCTATCTTGCAATGCACGCCTTGATTCACTGATTGAGCCTAAATTTCCTGTTTCATTTGCGCTTAATCCACTGGTAGAAAAACAGCTTAATAGTGTTAATAAAACAACTTTTTTTTTCATTTTACCTCGAGATAAAGGTATTAATTCAAATATAATAATAGGGCTTTAATATATATAGATAATAAATAATATTTTATTATTATATTGAAATTAAAAATAATAAATACCAGTTACTCTTTAATTGAATATATTTTTAAAATTGATGGATTTAAGTAAAACTTTTCCTTTTTTTAGTATTAACTATCAATAAACGTAAAATAATCAGTATGATTTTGTTAGAGAGAATAAGCGTTATCTACAAATAAAATCATTTGTTTAATTTTTATTGTTATTGTATTTGTTGTGATTTTTGCTATGTAAATTACCAGTTGGAAAAAATCAATTAACCAAAAAATAGGTTTTTTAGAGAAAAAAGAAGAATACTGAGAGCGGTTTTGAAAATATTTAATTAAGTTAAAAGCGACTTTTCATTTGTTGGCAGTGATTTATTTATTTCATTATATAAAATATTCATTCTGTGAATAATTATTTCATTTTAATAAATAAAATATAAAAGCATTTATACTTTTACTATTTATTTATCTTAATAAATAGTGATGATTGAGTTTAAACGAAAAGAGTCCAACTTTTGCGGGTCGTTCATCAGGGGGGGGAGCAGATGCCGAATAGTGAAGAAAGAAAATCAACCTCATACTATTGGATCTACGGTATAATGGTGAAGTTTGTCAGTGAAACGTATGATCTAATAAGGCTGTTTATGATAGATAAAAAAAAACTACATATTGCTGCAGGTGTGATTTGTGATAAGCAAAATAATGTATTTATTACCCAACGCCCTTTGACATCTCATATGGGAGGATATTGGGAGTTTCCTGGTGGAAAACTAGAAGATAAAGAGACGCCAGAGCAGGCATTATACCGTGAGTTGCAAGAAGAAATAGGTATTAATGTGACACAATGCCAGTTGCTTGAAACGGTAGAGCATGATTTTATTGATAGGCATATTACATTATCATTCTTTTTAGTCACAGAGTGGGAAAATAAACCTTACGGTAAAGAGGGGCAACTTTCCCGCTGGATACCTATTATGTCCTTAAATGCCGAAGATTTTCCGCCAGCTAATCGCTCTATTGTTGCCTTATTGCAAAAATAATCAATACAGCCACTTCATGATTGTTGTGGCTGTATGAGTATGCTGTGGGCGTTTAATTAAACGGCTTAGGATCTTGCTCTGGCATTTCACTCCATTCATCGCTGTCATTGCTTTCGCTTTGACTTGGAATTCGCTTCTCTTCAGCCGCCCATTCGCCTAAATCGATTAACTGGCAACGCTTACAACAAAAAGGACGATAAGGGCTACTTTCATCCCATATTACCTCGGTTCGGCATGTTGGGCATTTCACTATTAATTTTTCGCTCATTATCTCTCCTGAATTTAATTGAGATGATTTCTGTTGTTGATATTAAGCTATATTAACAACATGAAATCTCAAAAGGTAGTTCAGAAGGGATTGTGCCATGCTCACTGTCAAGAGGCAAAAAGCGAATAGCATAACGGTTTTTGTGTCCTGAGACTTGAGGGTAAATTTGCTGGCTGGCAAGTAGTTTGATCCGTAATAATTCACCTTCTTCCGTACTGTCTTGATAAAAACCATTATGGCTTAATACCGGTTTAAATGTATCTGATTGACGAATAAGTGTTAATAGGGCATTTAATGCATTTTGTAGAGGATATAACCCTTCCTGCCAACAAGTTAACTTTTCAGTACGCACCGTTTGAGGAAGATTTAACCACAAATGCAAAGTAGGGACGTCAAAGCTACAACATCCTCCCGGAATACTGAGGCGTTGTTTTACTAAGCTGATGATTTTATCTTGTTTTAAATGTTGTCCAATACGTGGTGCTTTACTTAATGCGCAAGCACTTTCTGATAACTCATTAATAATATGACTGACAATCTCTTTATCGACATTAGGAAAGGATAACCACTGTTGCAGTTTTTTTTGTCTTTTTTCTAACTCTTTAAGTAGCTCTGCGCGGATCTCCCCGCGATCTAAAACTTCAATAAATTCTGAAACGGCACGAAAAAAAGATAATGCAGAAGATAATGAATTAATAGATTGAAAACTATTTAATTGAATTAATGAGTTTTCAATTCTAAGCCATGAACGCATTTTCTCATTAAGCGGGTGTTCAAAAATAATTGTTGAGGTTTCTTCACTCATGGCTATTGTCCTGTATTGCTTTTTTGAGCTAATTCTAAGTAATGCTGATGAAGTTGTTTTATTTGTTCATCTTGATTTAAGCTATTATCGTGATTTTCAATAATATCATCAGCAACGGCTAATCGTTGTTCTCTTTTAGCTTGGGCTTGTAAAATTTTGAGTACATGATCTCGGCTTACACCATCACGTTGCATAGTTCTGGTAATTTGTTCTTCTTCAGTCACATCAACCACAAGAATACGATCGGCTAAATGTGTTAGTTTATTTTCAACTAATAAAGGAACAACCCAAATAAAATAAGGGGCGCGAATTTGTTGAATTTGTTTTTGCGTCTCTTGTTGTATAAGTGGATGGAGTAACTGGTTTACCCACGCTTTTTCTTGTTGATTTTGAAAAATAATATGACGTAATTGCGCTCTATTTAACTTGCCATCAGGCAATAAAATAGTGTCACCGAAGTGTTGCTGTAAGGCTTTTAATCCTGGCGAATCAGGCTCTACCACTAATCGTGCAATGACATCCGCATCCACAAGAGGGACGCCGAGTGAGGCAAAACCATTAGCGATGGTCGTTTTACCACTACCAATACCACCTGTAAGAGCAACTGTATAAGTCATTGCGTTCGTCTATTTTTAATTAATCAAAATTTACTGTTGATTGCGATATTCTAAAGCTTAAACTGATTTTTATCACAAGATAATAACCGCAATATTTGGGTTTTATTCAGTTATTATGATAAGCGATTTTCTGCTACCCTGACAGCCTAGCTTACAGTAAGTGGCTAAATCTTCGCTTAATCGGCTATTAATATATCAAAATGTAATGATGATGCATTGTATCACTGATGTTTTGATTATTAGACGCATTGTTAATGACTTTAGGATATTGCTAGCATCAATGTATGGTATCACCTAGTTGTAACACCGGAAGATACATCGCAATAATAAGCGTGCCAGTAATCAATGCGATCAGTGTCATTAAAATAGGCTCAAGCCATGTTTTTACACTATCAAGACGTTCTTCTAATTGATGATAAAACCAGTGGGTAAGTTGCTGGCAAAAAAACTGTAGTTGTCCAGAATTTTCTGCTGAAGAGATCAATTGATAACAGATTGGCGGGAATAGAGGATTATGTCGCATAAATGAGCTAAGTGATTTGCCTTGAGTAATATGCGCTATCATATCAGTGAGTGCTCGTTGATACAGTGAATGCGTTAATTGCTCTGTAATAATTTTTAACCCCTGTAACAGTGGTAATCCAGCTTGTTGTGTAATCGTCATTATCTGAAAAATAATATGTAGCTGGTGATATCTTAATAAGACCCCCAAGTAAGGAAGATTAAGCCAACATCGTTGTTCAATGTCGCGAAATTTAGCACTATGGTGTTTAATAGTGTAATAGCTATAAGAAATTATTAATATAAACAGCAGGATAATTAAACTATATTGAGAAAACCATTGAGAACATCTAATTAAGGTTAATGTTAGCATCGGTAGCTCAGTATTAAATGCACTGTATAAAGATTGATATTCAGGTAAAACATAGATCAACATAGATATTGTAATAACGATTAATGTTAATAATAAGAATAGAGGATACTGAAAAGCTTTTATTATTTTTTTTATTAAATCCCGCTGGTTTTTTAATTGTGTTGTTTGTAATAAGAGAACTTCATCAAGCTTACCACTCTCTTCACCAATATAAATAAAATGGGTTAAATTAGCAGGAAAATAGAGTGGATAACGACTTAACTGTTTAGACAGCGCGCCTCCTTGATTTAGGTGAAAAATAATATCATTTAAAACACATTGCCAATGTAAATAACGACATTCTTCTTTAAGCAGTGTTAATGCGGGCAAAAGTGCTAAGCCTGAATGAAGTAATAACGCTAACTGTTCAAGAAGTTGAATGCGGTATTGTTTATCACTATTTTGAAAGATTATTACCCTATATAGGCGAATTTTTACTGGTAATTTTTGTTGTTGAATAAGTTGATCAATAACTTCATGTTTAGATTGAGCGACAACGTTGCCACTTAGCCATTTTCCTTGATAAGTTAATGCATTATAGCGATAGATAAAATGTAATTTCATTCAATATCTCCGACTACTTGATAAACTTCATCTAAAGACGTGATCCCCTTTTTTATCAGTTCAATACCTGAGTTAAATAGTGCGTAAGGTGAGGGGAGTGATTGCTTGGCAAGTTCAAAACAATCATAAATAGCTGTTCTGCCTTTGTAGCCGGAATAACAAAATTGACAACCTGTTGCTTGCCAATTGGGTAATATAATTTGTTGATTATTAATAATGAAATTTTTCTGTTCAGGTGATGGGTATTTACAGTTGCTACATAAGCAACGAACTAAACGTTGAGAAATAATTAATTTTACACAAGAGTCGATTAAATCTTTTGCGATGCCTAAATTAGCCAAACGGGCGAGTGTTGCTTGGGTAGAGTTAGTATGCAGTGTTGATAAAACTAGGTGGCCTGTTTGTGCCGCTTTTATTGCTATTTCTGCTGTTTGTTGATCACGTATTTCACCTATCATAATAACATCGGGATCTTGGCGTAATAGCGCCCGTAATATTGTTGCAAAAGTAATACCAGCTTTTTCTGTTATTTGTGTTTGATTAATGCCATGGAGAGGTAACTCAATAGGATCTTCAATACTATTAATATTACGATTATCTTTATTTAAATATTGTAAACAACTATAGAGTGTTAAAGTTTTACCACTCCCTGTGGGGCCGGTGACTAAAATCATTCCCTGAGGTTGAGTAAGATATTTTTTTAATAGTGTTAGGTGAATTGTTTGAAAACCTAACTGTGCTAATTGTGGCTGTTGCAGATTATTCATGAGCCGTAAAACTATTTTTTCTCCATATAAAGTAGGAAGTGTCGCAACACGTATTGAATAATTGTTTTTCTGGTAAGACCAATTAAATTGACCATCTTGTGGTAGGCGTTTTTCGGCAATATTAATATTCGCGAGGATTTTTAAACGTGTCAGGATCTCGTTAGCTAATTGATTGTCAGGGGGAGAAAATAATACTAGATGATTATCAATTCTCGCGCGAATTCTCAGGCTATTTTGTTGTGGCTCTAAATGAAGATCAGAAACACGTTGAGCAAGGCTGTGACGTAACAATTGCTCAATAAACTCTGTTGCTGTATGGATAGTATTATTCATGAAAGCTCTTTTTTACGATAAATGATTTATGGATGGTAAGGGCTAGAAACAGAGCCTATTGGCTTTTCCACCTTGGTTGAGGTTGTCGTTAGATTGGTTTAATGAGATTTAAAAACCTTATGGCATAGCGTTTGTAACGCAGTGTTAGTTGATGTGCAGTTAATTTGCCATTGGGGAAGTGTCTCTTTGCTGTTTGCTGCAGGAGTCATTACGATGGTTAGTCCTTCTAGTTGAGCCTTACCTTTTGCACTAATAACGCCATTGGCAACATGAATATCAGTAAGGTATCGACTACGAAATTGTTGAGGCATAAAACTGGCATCAGCATGGCATTGGTTATATTGATGTTCATAGTGACAAAGTTCCACTGCAGAACGATAAGGCGACAGGGTTTGTAATACATCAGTTAAGGCGGCTTTTTGGATATAACCATGATAAGCAGGGATCGCCACTGAGCTTAAAATTGAGATAATGGCAATCACAATCATCAATTCCATTAGCGTGAATCCATTCTCTGTTGAGTGATAATTTAATGTATTCATTTTTCTCTCCTTGATAAATAACCTATTGAAGTATGAGAAAAAAGCGTTTTATTGGCGAATAGAGAAGCTAAGAATTGAGTAAAATATCGAAAAGAAAAAGGCGTGATACAAAATTAACCACTATTATTGAGAGCAAGTTCGCATTAATTGGCGGATATTATTAATAAAAATAGCTAATATGATTTTAAATGTAGAAAAAAGAGGGGTGTTGTGGAGATTAAGCAAGGCTGGCTAACGGGAGTAAAGCACGTTCCATCGCCAAATTATGACAATAGACCTGAAGGTGAAATCCCTTCATTGTTGATTATCCACAATATCAGTCTTCCTCCTGGGCAATTTGGTGGACCTTATATTGATCAACTGTTTACCAATACGCTTGCTGTTGATGATCATCCTTTTTTTAATGAGATTGCACATCTGCGTGTTTCTGCGCACTGTTTAATTCGCCGTGATGGTGAAATTGTGCAATATGTGCCTTTTACGGCACGAGCGTGGCATGCTGGGGTTTCCTTCTATAAAGGGCGAGAGAAATGCAATGATTTCTCGATTGGTATTGAGCTAGAAGGAACCGATGAGTGTGACTTTACGCCGCAGCAATATCAGCAATTATCGACACTCACTCAGCAACTTATTGAACACTATCCGGGCATTAAAGAAAATATTACCGGACATAGTGATGTCGCACCTGGTCGGAAAACAGATCCGGGACCTCATTTTAATTGGTCATATTACCGAGCACTATTAGCAAAATAACACAACAAAATGCATTAATAATTGATATTTTTGCATTGACAATCAATATATGAATGCTGTCACGCTTCAGTGTGACTGTTTATGTGTTTAATCAATGTTAAAAAATAGTGTTTTTAATCTTTTCTAATAATGCGATCTAGTTATCAAATTTGATGAATTTATCAAATAATTTGTTAAAATTTGCAGGTTTTTATGATTTCGCTCAACAACTGTATGGACAGTTAGTAAATACTTTGTTACTTTATTATCCATTACATTAAATTGGTATTACCAATTGACATTTCAATAACCAAGGTAATAGTTATCCAATAATGGCTTCTAGCAATATGGCTTACACAAAGATCCGCCAACCAAAGCTTTCTGATGTGATAGAACAACAACTTGAGCATCTTATTTTAGAAGGCACCCTACGTCCGGGGGAAAAACTCCTGCCTGAACGTGAGCTGGCAAAGCAATTTGATGTATCGCGTCCTTCATTGCGTGAAGCAATCCAAAAATTGGAAGCAAAAGGTTTTTTATTACGCCGCCAAGGTGGTGGAACCTTTGTGCAAGATAACCTTTGGCAAAGCTTTAGCGATCCTCTCGCTCAACTCCTCAGTGGGCATCCAGAATCTCAATTTGATCTGTTAGAAACACGCCATGCCCTTGAAGGTATTGCGGCTTATTATGCTGCATTACGCGGTACTGATGATGATCTTGAGCGTATTAAAGCCAGTCATGCTCGCATTATTGATGCTCATGATAAAGGGGATATCGCAGCGGAGTCGGATGCGGTATTGCAATACCAATTAATCGTTACGGAAGCTGCTCATAATGTCGTTTTGCTACACTTATTAAGGTGTATGGTGCCAATGCTTGAGCAGAATATCCGACAAAATTTTGAGTTTCTTTATACACGTAAAGAGATGTTAACTGCTGTAAGTGAGCATCGCACACAGATTTATCAGGCGATTATTAATAGAGAGCCAGAAGCAGCCCGTGAAGCTTCACACCGCCATCTGGCCTTTATTGAAGATGTTTTGTTGGATATGAGTCGTGAACATACTCGTCGTGAGCGTTCTTTACGCCGGCTCCAACAACATCCTGATTTATTTTAGTAGCACAGATCCTGACCGCTGAGTCTGTACTACCTATCTCCCTGCAATATTCAGGGGTAGCGGTAATAACAGCAGGGCCTATCTTCCCGTCATATCCCCGTGGTATCACGGGAAGATAGGCTCCTATAACCATTAGAAACAGATAACAGATAAGGAATACACCATGTCAGATATGCTGAAAAATGACGTGGATCCGATCGAAACTCGCGATTGGTTACAAGCGATCGACTCGGTCATCCGTGAAGAAGGTGTTGAGCGTGCACAGTTCCTGATTGATCAGGTATTAAAACAAGCCCGTAATGGCGGTCTTGATATTGCTTTAGGTGGCTCTGTACACAGTGATTATATCAATACTATTCCTGTTGAAGATGAACCCGCTTACCCTGGCAATCTGGAATTGGAACGTCGTATCCGTTCTGCTATTCGCTGGAACGCAGTAATGATGGTTCTGCGCGCGTCCAAAAAAGATTTGGAACTCGGCGGGCACATGGCGTCATACCAGTCTTCTGCAACTTTATATGAAGTTTGCTTTAACCACTTCTTCCGTGCTCATAATGACAATGATGGCGGTGACTTAGTTTACTTCCAAGGTCATATCTCTCCGGGGATCTACGCACGTGCATTCTTAGAAGGGCGTCTGACTGAAGAGCAATTAAATAACTTCCGTCAAGAAATTGGTGGTAAAGGTTTATCCTCTTATCCACACCCTAAATTAATGCCTGAATTCTGGCAGTTCCCAACCGTTTCAATGGGCTTGGGGCCACTATCTGCGATTTATCAAGCAAAATTCTTGAAATATTTAGATCACCGTGGCTTAAAAGATACCACTAAGCAACGTGTTTATGCGTTCTTAGGTGATGGTGAAATGGACGAGCCAGAATCTAAAGGTGCTATCACTATCGCTGTACGCGAAAAATTAGATAACTTGTGCTTCGTGGTTAACTGTAACTTACAGCGTCTTGATGGCCCAGTTACAGGTAACGGCAAAATTGTTAACGAATTAGAAGGTATCTTCGCCGGTGCTGGCTGGAATGTGATCAAAGTGATGTGGGGCGACCGTTGGGATGCACTACTACGTAAAGACACTTCCGGTAAACTGATCCAGTTAATGAATGAAACACTGGATGGTGACTACCAGACTTTCAAATCTCGCGACGGTGCTTATGTTCGTGAGCATTTCTTCAATCGTTACCCAGAAACTGCCGCATTAGTTAAAGATATGACTGATGACGAAATTTGGGCGTTAAACCGTGGTGGTCACGATCCGAAGAAAGTTTTTGCGGCATTCCAAAAAGCCAAAGAAACCAAAGATAAACCAACCGTTATTTTAGCTCAGACCATCAAAGGTTATGGTATGGGTGAAACGGCAGAAGGTAAAAACATCGCTCACCAAGTGAAAAAAATGAACATGGACGGTGTGAAACATTTCCGTGATCGTTTCAATATCCCTGTTAGCGATGAGAAAGTAGCAGAACTGCCTTATATCACTTTTGATAAAGATTCAGAAGAGTACAAATATCTGCATGCTCGCCGTCAGGAACTAGAAGGTTACTTACCTGCTCGTCGTACTCGTTTTGATGAAAAATTAGAAATTCCTACACTGGAAGATTTCAGCCAGTTATTAGAAGAACAATCTAAAGAGATTTCTACTACTATCGCATTCGTTCGTGCGTTGAACGTAATGTTGAAAAACAAATCTATTAAAGATCGTTTAGTCCCTATTATTGCTGATGAAGCACGTACTTTCGGTATGGAAGGTCTGTTCCGTCAAATCGGTATCTACAGCCCGAATGGCCAGCAATATACGCCTCAAGATCGTGAGCAAGTTGCTTACTATAAAGAAGACGTTAAAGGTCAGATCCTGCAAGAAGGTATTAACGAACTGGGTGCGGGTGCATCTTGGTTAGCGGCTGCAACATCTTACAGCACTAACAACTTGCCAATGATCCCATTCTATATCTACTACTCAATGTTTGGTTTCCAACGTATTGGTGACCTATGTTGGGCTGCGGGTGACCAACAAGCACGCGGTTTCTTAATTGGTGGTACTTCAGGTCGTACAACGCTAAACGGTGAAGGTTTACAACACGAAGATGGTCATAGCCATATTCAATCACTGACTATTCCTAACTGTATCTCTTACGATCCGGCCTTCGCGTATGAAGTTGCTGTCATTATGCAAGATGGTTTAGAGCGTATGTATGGTGATAAACAAGAAAACGTTTATTACTACATCACAACGTTAAACGAAAACTATCATATGCCAGCAATGCCAGCTGGAGCAGAAGAGGGTATCCGTAAAGGTATCTATAAACTGGAATCTCTGGAAGGCGCGAAAGGTAAAGTTCAGTTACTGGGTTCTGGCTCTATTTTACGTCACGTACGTGAAGCAGCACAAATTCTGTCAACTGAATATGGTATTGGTTCCGATGTGTACAGTGTAACATCATTCACTGAATTGGCTCGTGATGGTCAAGATTGTGAACGTTGGAACATGCTACATCCATCAGAAGAGCCTCGTGTACCATACATTGCTCAAATCATGAATGATGCACCCGCTGTTGCTTCAACAGACTATATGAAACTGTTTGCAGAACAAGTTCGCACTTATGTGCCAGCTGACGACTATCGTGTCTTAGGTACAGATGGTTTCGGTCGTTCAGATAGCCGTGAAAATCTGCGTCACCACTTTGAAGTTGATACTTCTTATGTGATTGTTGCTGCATTAGGCGAATTAGCTAAACGTGGTGAGATTGATGTGAAGGTTGTTGAAGAAGCAATCAAAAAATACAACATCAACCCTGAAAAAGTAAACCCACGTCTGGCGTAAGAGGTAAAGTGAATGTCTATTGAAATTAAAGTCCCTGATATCGGTGCAGATGAAGTTGAAGTCACCGAAGTGATGGTGAAAGTCGGTGATCGTATTGAGGAAGAACAATCCTTGATCACCGTAGAAGGCGATAAAGCGTCTATGGAAGTGCCATCACCACAAGCGGGTATTGTTAAAGAGATCAAAATTGCCGTGGGCGACAAAGTCGAAACTGGCTCTCTTATCATGATCTTTGATACTGAAGAGGGTGCTCAGGCACCCGCTCAAGAAGCCGCTCCTGCGCCTTCTGCTGCCGCACCTGCTGCGAGCGAACTGAAAGAAGTTCATGTACCAGATATCGGTGGTGATGAAGTTGAAGTCACCGAGGTGATGGTCAATGTAGGTGATACCATTTCAGAAGAGCAATCTCTGATCACGGTTGAAGGTGACAAGGCTTCAATGGAAGTCCCAGCACCTTTTGCTGGCGTAGTAAAAGAGATCAAAATTGCTGTCGGTGATAAAGTGAGCACAGGCTCTCTTATCATGGTATTTGAAGTAGCAGGTAGCGCGCCAGCACCTTCTGCATCAGCTCCGGCTCCTGCAGCATCAGCACCAGCAGCCTCTGCAATTAAAGATGTTAATGTACCAGATATCGGTGGTGATGAAGTTGAAGTCACCGAAGTGATGGTGAAAGTGGGTGATACCATTGCTGAAGAGCAATCTCTGATCACGGTTGAAGGTGATAAAGCTTCTATGGAAGTTCCAGCACCTTTTGCCGGTGTAGTAAAAGAGATCAAAATTGCTGTCGGTGATAAAGTGAAAACAGGCTCACTGATCATGACCTTTGAAGTTGCCGGTGCCGCACCAGCAGCACAAGCGCCAGTAGCGCCTGCAGCATCTACATCAGCAGCACCTTCTGCTCCAGCAAAAGCGCCTGCTTCTGCACCAGCAGCAAAAGAAGAATTTGTTGAAAACGAAGCTTATGTCCATGCAACACCTGTTATCCGCCGTTTAGCACGTGAATTCGGTGTGAACTTAGCGAAAGTTAAAGGAACCGGTCGTAAAGGACGTATCTTACGTGAAGACGTTCAGTCTTATGTGAAAGAGTTAATTAAACGTGCTGAATCTGCACCTGCTAATGCTGGTGGTGGATTACCAGGTATGTTGCCTTGGCCGAAAGTTGACTTCAGTAAATTTGGTGAAATTGAAGAAGTTGAACTAAGCCGTATCCAGAAAATCTCTGGCGCTAACTTAAGCCGTAACTGGGTAATGATCCCTCATGTTAATCTGTTTGATGAAGCAGATATCACTGAGGTTGAAGAATTCCGTAAACAGCAAAATAAAGAAGCTGAGAAGAAAAAACTGGATGTTAAGATCACGCCATTAGTCTTTGTGATGAAAGCAGCGGCTAAAGCACTGGCTGATATGCCTCGCTTTAACAGCTCAATTTCAGAAGATGGACAGAAACTGATCCTGAAAAAATACATCAATATCGGTATCGCCGTAGATACACCTAACGGTTTAGTTGTACCTGTGTTTAAAGATGTAAACAAAAAAGGCATCTTAGAACTCTCTTATGAATTAGCAGAAGTTTCTAAGAAAGCTCGTGCAGGTAAACTGACTGCATCTGATATGCAAGGCGGATGCTTCACTATTTCTAGCCTTGGTGGTATCGGTACTACCGGTTTTGCACCAATCGTTAATGCGCCAGAAGTTGCGATTATGGGACTGTCTCGTTCTTCGATGAAACCAGTCTGGAACGGTAAAGAGTTCGTACCACGCTTAATGTTACCAATGTCATTATCTTTCGATCACCGTGTGATTGATGGTGCTGACGGTGCTCGATTTATCACTCTGATTAATCAGTACATGAGCGATTTACGTCGTTTGGTAATGTAATCATCTAAACCGGTGCTAAGCGCCGGTTTCTCTGATTGCCGTGACAGATTTTGCAGTCATACATTCTAGGTTGTGAGATCTGTCATGTTAGAGCGCTTTTCAGTTTATTAACATTTCTGTAAACTGCATGCGGTATGTAAGTCTCGGTGTTAAATATGGATTATCGTCTGACTCGCCGGACAAATAAATAATGAGGTCACGATGAGTACTGAAATTAAAGCACAGGTAGTGGTTCTCGGTGCAGGCCCTGCGGGTTATTCCGCGGCGTTCCGTTGCGCTGACTTAGGTTTAGATACAGTTTTAGTTGAACGTCACTCTACATTAGGTGGTGTTTGTCTGAACGTGGGGTGTATCCCTTCTAAAGCGTTACTCCACGTTGCTAAAGTAATCGAAGAAGCGAAAGCATTATCTGAACACGGTGTCGTTTTTGATGCACCGAAAACAGATATCGACAAAATTCGCATCTGGAAAGACAAAGTTATTTCTCAGTTAACCGGTGGCTTAGCTGGCATGGCTAAAGGCCGTAAAGTAAATGTTGTTAACGGCGAAGCTCGATTCACAGGCTCACATACATTGTCTGTTGAAGGTAGTGAAGGTACAACAACAATCACTTTCGAAAATGCTATCGTTGCCGCAGGCTCTCGTCCAATCGAATTACCTTTTATTCCACATGAAGATCCACGTGTGTGGGATTCAACAGATGCACTACAACTGAAAACAGTACCAGAGCGTTTACTGGTCATGGGTGGTGGGATCATCGGTTTGGAAATGGGTACCGTTTATCATGCGTTGGGTTCACAAATTGACGTGGTTGAAATGTTCGACCAAGTTATCCCAGCGGCAGATAAAGACGTAGTTAAAGTCTTTACTAAACGTATCAGCAAAAAATTCAATCTGATGCTAGAAACCAAAGTGACCGCCGTTGAAGCAAAAGAAGATGGTATCTATGTCACAATGGAAGGCAAAAAAGCACCTGCTGAGCCTCAACGTTATGATGCTGTATTAGTTGCTATCGGTCGTGTACCAAATGGTAAATTATTAGACGCAGGTAAAGCTGGTATTGAAGTTGATGATCGTGGCTTTATCCATGTTGATAAACAAATGCGTACTAATGTACCTCACATCTTTGCGATTGGTGATATTGTTGGTCAACCAATGCTGGCACACAAAGGTGTTCATGAAGGTCACGTTGCTGCTGAAGTTATCTCTGGTAAGAAACATTACTTTGATCCTAAAGTTATTCCATCAATCGCTTATACTGAGCCAGAAGTTGCATGGGTTGGTATGACTGAAAAAGAAGCGAAAGAGAAAGGTGTTAGCTATGAAGTAGCAACTTTCCCTTGGGCAGCATCTGGTCGTGCAATTGCATCAGACTGTGCAGATGGTATGACTAAACTGATTTTTGACAAAGAAACCAACCGTGTTATCGGTGGGGCAATTGTCGGCTCTAACGGTGGTGAACTGTTAGGTGAAATTGGTTTAGCTATTGAAATGGGTTGTGATGCTGAAGATATCGCATTAACCATCCACGCTCACCCAACGCTATACGAATCAATCGGTATGGCTGCGGAAGTATTTGAAGGTAGCATCACTGACCTGCCAAATCCAAAAGCGAAAAAGAAAAAATAAGTTGATTTTATAATCAAGACAAAGTGTAAATGTTAAGAGCCAAGTTCATTATGAGCTTGGCTCTTTTTTCATTATGATGGATTAAACAACATAGGAATTTAATTTGATACGATATTATTTTTCCATTGAGAGTACTCTTAAGATAAAAACCTCTCGCGTCACAGTTCACATCCAACGGAGAGGATTTATTATAGTTATAGAGTATGGCTAAACTACACTAATATGCCTTTTCCTGAAATTGTATCTGTCCAAGCTACGGCTATCATTTGTTTAGCCTCATCACTTATATTATCGAAAAATCCGGATGCGCCTGCCTTCATAGGAAATGTACTCATGGCCTGAATTTGAATAGCGAGTGCATTGCTTGATAAAGCCGTATATTCGCGCTGATCAGAGTGATCTTTATCAGTCATTGCGATAACGATTTTTGCCTGATTACCATTGAAATAATCAGTAAAAGTAGTTGAGCCAATGCGCTCAAATGTGGCTTGTTCCCCTGTATTTTGTGGGAAGCGAATATGTGAGATCTTTAAATCATAGCCACTGCGTTCAAACCATAATTTATTCCAATCAATATCTCCAAGTACAATATTATCTTCTTGGCTAATATCGTCTATATAACAATCAATCACATTATTATTAATCAGGAAGCTATCGATACCGTTTCCACCTTTGAAGTGGTTCTGATATCCACCTAATATGATAATATCATTACCTGTATTACCATTAAGAAGGCTAAATTTCGAGAATGAAGCTGCAATTAGTTGATCATTTCCATCGCCTCCATCAACTACGGCGTGATAACCCATTAGTTGAATTTCGTCATCACCGCCCCCTCCATTCAACCTATTGTAGTTACCAAAAATTTTGGCAAAATCATTGCCTTCTTCTAAGGATATTTGGTTGTGGTTACCAATTGTGACAACAAAATCTTGTTCACTACCACTGAAAATGCGATTGTAGTTACCGGTAGTGACAACATAGTCATTACCTGCATTAGTGTGAATTTCACCGCCTTCCCCAAAGACAAATGCTTTATCGAGTCCGTCACCTAAATAGACATTATTGATCCGACCGGCGATAATAGCAGTGTCATCTCCATCGCCTCCAAACATCATGTTTGAGCGCCCCATCAAGACGCCGAGATCATTTCCGTAACCCCCAGTAAAAATATTTGAGATCCCCGTTGCATAGAAAGTATCTGAACCACGCCCACCCCAAAAATTATTATTATCTCCTAGGTAAGCGCCGAGATCATTACCATCTCCCCCCCAGTTGAAATTATAGTTGCCAAGAGAGACATGTATGTCACCATCGCCTTTTAAATGACCACTATTACGCAAGAAATCGAGCGTTTTCTTCTCCATGTTCAGTACATCAGCTGCTAAATTTTCTTTGAGGTTTTCTGCGAGATCACGCATATCTGTTTGTTTATCTTTATTAAAGATTGTGGCAAATAGATTGGGGATATTTAGCGAATTGAAGCCGAAAGGGCGATCATTTTCCTCTGTGATCTTGCTATTTTCAGTTTGACTCGTTGTTATTGGTGTTTGGGCATTAATTGAAACTTCAGATTCATTTTGTTGATCTTCTGTCGCTTTTTCTTTTAAACCATGGCTTTCAGCAAATGAAATAATACCATCCTTGCCCAGATTAATAGATGATTGGAGGTTATCTAATAATTTAGTCGGATCAGTAAATGCGGACAGTTTTTCACCTCCAAACTCAGTCACTACAGCGAGCATATCTTTCAAAATAGCGACAACATCAATGGGCTCACCATTACGAGAGATTATTTTTCCATCTGTGGTAGAGTCTACTCCAAAAATATCCCCCAGAGTCGTGTCTGAACTCACGCTGGCTAACCGACCTAGCAATTTATTTTTTAACTTAGTTGGTAAGTTTTGGGGGGTATAAGTAAAGGTGGTTTCCACCATACCAGTTGCTGTAAATTGCTGCGTCATTAAGCCAAATAATGAGCCAAGATTAGTGTCTATAATAGACTGGATATTATCACCAAACATCAAGTTCCAATTCCCGGCAGTAACTTGAATATCAGCACCTTGACCACCAATGGCGAAATTAAAAGCGATTTTACTATCTAGTTGACGAAGTTGCTCAGCTCGGCTGATTTTTCCCATCTCGTTGTTATTGCCACTACCACCTAACCACTGGTTATATTTTTTGTTTAGTGTGGCTTCTAGATCACTCTTTAATCCACGGCTACTACGCTTATTCTGTGAATTCAGATCAGTCAGTGTTTTATAGTCAACATTGCTCGTTTGGTCTATTCCTGACATATCTATGGCAAATTTTTTAGCGCCAGCGAGTGTCCACTGATCGTTTTGTACCGACAACCAATCATTATCATTATTTTCACCTGAGCATGCGATTGACTCTAGAACTTTGGTGATTCTAGCAGCACCATCAAAAGGGTTGATCAGTGGAGGGGTTGGAATTGATTTTTCTAACATCACAATAAGATCATTACTACGCCCCAGATTAAAGCTGACGTTACGTGTACCAACAAATAATTGCATACCTTCGAAAGCTTGATAGCCAGCAATATCAACACTATGTTTACTATCACCATTACCAACGTGTACCATCACATTGTTATCACCGAAAACCAGTGATTTAAATCCGCCAGTACCTACTTTGATCCCAAGATTAGAGGTTCCCCAATTAACCGTTGTAAACTCGCCGTCACCCACACTGACTTGGATATTGCCAGAATAGCTTAGTGATGAATTATCACTTCCTGATGAGCTTTGTTTGGTTGATTTTTTACCTTTTTTGGGGGCGGTAAAGACTTCATTATTATCTGCAATTGCGCCACGTACTTTGTTGTCAGCTGAAGCACCTACTTTAGTCAAATCAATATCACCTTCAGCAACACCATTATGTATTTGCTCAAATTCAGTCGTGATTTTGCCTTCTTTATTCCAATCTAACACTACCTTGTTTTGGGTTTGTTTGGCTACCCACTCTCCGTTGTTATCTTTGGTGTATTTGTGACCATTGCTATCAACGGCGACCTCTGTTACTCGAGCAGAAACGCTACTACGAATGCCTTGTTGATCTAATGCATTGATAAACTGGTGGGCAAATCCTGCCTGCTTGTCATTACTTATTAATGAACAACCGACAATACTGATATGTTCAGGAGTTGTATTGATATTATTTTCTTTGCTGAATACGGTATTGAATTTAACCAATTGATTGGAAAGCTCATCAGCATTGTAGTTGCTAAGGCGTAAATGATTATTTTCGGTTGTTTCACGACCATGGCCAACAAGCTGCCAACGTATTTTACCTGAAAGTTGTGCTGGGTCGCCATAAGCTACGCGGTAATGACCATCGGCATCCAATTGTACCACGATACTATTTTTGGCATGTTTAGCGGCAAGTGCCGAAGCTGCTTGAGCGACTATCGGATCATCCTCTGTTTGGATAATAATCTGGCTATCAAAACGACTATCACCCCCATTATCATTGGGTTTTACATATACCATCCCCCAATCAGTCACCTTATTCTTTTTTATCGGGTTTTGTATCGAATCTAACGCATTTCTGTGATTGGTGTTATTTACATACTCTGGGGATAGTAAACTTGATATTATTTGTTTACCGTATTGATTCATCAACTTAAGGCTCTCTAAATGAGAAACATCGGTTCTTTCTCCTTTAACTAGATATCCTTTATCAAGTAATTTAGTGCGCATTTTTTCACCACCAATGCCCAGCTCGCCACAGTCAGTGAGCAATATAATGGGGATATCTTTTGAGAAACCCTGTAGATTTTTTTCTACGGAGAATTGGCCATTGATTTTTTTTGCGAGTTGTCCAGTCAATTTCTTAAGGCTATATTCATCATAAGATTCAATTGCTTTTGACATACTTGGCATTGGTCTATCTAAGAATAGCCCAGCTATATGCTGACCGTTAGCTGAAATATCGCTGGCTAATTTAGCCGCAATTGGTGCCCCCATGGAATAACCATGAATAATAATATTTTTAGGATCGATACCTTTATCATTAACGAGATAACGGAACATGGTTTGTGCATCAGCATACATTCCTTGCTCTGTTGGCGAGCCATCGCTTTCGCCAAACCCTCTCATGTTAATCGCTAACATATCGATGCCTTGTTGGTTATAATAATGATAAAAACTAGAGGATTGTTTTTCGGTAGGGGAATTTGAACCATGTAAAAATAGTACTACTTTCTTATCGGTAGCTTCTGGAATATTGTCGTTTCCTCTGTAATATGATCCTGTAAGACGGCCTGCATCCCCTTTTAATGTTATTTTTTCTTCATTTTTTATTCTCATCACCGTTGTCATGTCTCTACGACGTTCATAGCTGCCGAAAAAATGATCATTAAAAAAACGTGTTAATGGGCTAAGATTTTTTCTCTCGTTTGGTGATGTACCGTCATTATCAATAGCCACTTTATTGTGGTCTGATAATGCTTGTAAATTAGAATGTATAGGTTTGCCTTGTTGTACCGCAATTTGGGCTAAGCGTGCTTCCTGTATCTTTTGAGAAAATTTATACAACTCATTTGGTGTCCATATGCCAAATCGAGGTTTCCAATGATGACCAATCAGTTGATCTGCTCCGCCTGCTTTTAATATTCTAGCAACAATACTAGAACAGTTCTTGGTTAATAATTGGTAACGAGGATCAGACTGGCTATTAATGCGCTTCCACTCTTTTTGCATGGCGGCGGCATCAAGTCCCTCTAGATTAATGCGAAACACCACGCCATCATTTGTATCATCAGCGACACTTGTTTTGAAATTTTCTGTTTTTCGGTCTTCAATTTCTTTAATTTTCTTGATTTCCAATGCAAAGGTTTGGTTAATCATCGCTGTTGGAAAGGCGACTTTTAGCCAGTTTTTCACTGCGATTGAAAAGTTTGTTGATACTTCAAGTAGATTACTATTTGGGCTTTTCCACTGTTTAATAAAGGGGTGTGAAATTTCAGGTGGGATAAGTGTTTCTGGTATCAAATGAGGAGCTTTCAACAGTAAGCCTGCGATTTCAGGTGTAATATTTTCGAGACCTCGGGTAAGATTCGTTTTATCTCTAAATTCTTTTAACTGTCTGTCATTTTCCCCTTCATCTTTATTTAATTTGAAATTCGTCTTTTCCTCTTCTTGAATATCAATTTGTAAAGTCATGAAATTTGTTGAGCGACTCACTGGTTGGCTTAAATCATACCAGCGTAATTTTAAATCAGGATTTTTTTCTGTTGTAATATTCAGTGGGTTTGCGAGCGATTTGCTCCCGGCAGGCCACCAACTGACATAATTATTATCATGGTTATCCTGCACACTATCGCTATCTAATTGTAAGCGCCCAGAACCTATTTGTAGCGCAGCATGCCCCAAGCGACTATGTTTGCTGGGCTTCCAGATATATAGTGTAGAACTGATTGGTGAAACTTGTTGTTCAATTGCTTGGTGAATTTTTTTCAATCCTGACAGGTCAATACCATGGCCATTTTGGGCAAATTCATTTTCTGTAAATTGATTAAATACCTGATTGGTAATTTCACTGCCATACTCTTTTTCGACCAATCTTTTAATGCTTGTGATTGCATTTTTACCACTGATAAGTTTGTCTTGGTTTTGTAAATTATTTTTCCCTTTTGTAACAAAGTTGCCGTTTTCATCAAGATAAATATGTTTGTTGATTTTTAAGTTAGCATTTGAAAAAATCTCATATAAATAACTAAAAGTATTATTTGAATCAACTTGCTGGCTATTACTTAATAAGATAGAAGCATGTTTATAACGTATATCAACTTGGTCGCGTAATTGTTGCAATGCTTCGTTACGTTTTGAATCAGGGTGTTTAAGCAGATAACTATTAATTTGTATACGTAATGTGGATAGTTGCTGAAATATATCTATTGGTGTGTTGTTTGTATTTGTACTTTGTAATTCATAATCTCTAAGCGATTGAATGATCGCTTTATAATTTTCACCGCGTGCTTTTCCTGTCACCTCTGCAGCGGAGGTTAATTCATCAGCAGTCATTAGATTCGAATAGGCAACAGGTTGCCAATTTTCACCGACTTTTTCTGATAATATTCGTGAATGGTTTTTATCGAGTGACACGATTGTATTATCTAAGAAATAAAGTTGCTCAGGGATAGAGTCAAAATCACGATAATGAGTGAGTATAAAATTACTCATTATTTTTTGTTGTTCTTGATTATCTCCATTTTTTATATAAATAAATTTTTCATTCGTTTCATCTGATGCTTGTGTCAGTAGAAAACCCGTTTCCTGTTCACTAAAAACAATATTGAGCTTTTGTTCAGCAGAAATAAGAGGGGAGGTGTTTTCTAGCTCTTGACGGATATTTTCAGAACCTGACAACGCGTGTAAGTTAGGTGGAATCATTCTACTTTGTTGTCGTGCCATTTGCGCTTCTTGTAACTCTTGAGCAAATGCGAACATTTGATTTGGTGTCCAAATATTATATTTAGGTTGCCAGTTATAGCCAATCAGTTCATCTGCGCCACCCGCTTTTAAAATTTTCGCTACGATACTCGAACAATTTTGGGTTAATAAATGATAACGACCATTAGGTGAATTTTTAATTCGTTGCCATTCAGCTTGCATAGCAGCAACGTCTAACCCCTCTAAATTAATACGGAATACTCGTCCTTCATCAGGTAAGCTGGTTTTAAATCTGTCAATACTTTTTTGTTTTTGCTCAGCAAATTCGTTTTCTACTAAAGCAATTCGTTTTTTCGTTAACGTTGGATCCTTACCTTCTTGTATCCAAGTCTTCATCGCTTTTAATAATTGAATAGATATATCTTCTTGTTGTGTTTTTATATTATCCCATTGTTCAATAAAAGGCTGTGCAACAGAAAGTGGGATTTTTCTTTTTGATAGTAACGTGGGCTCTGTCAATAGTATCATGGCACCATTTATAGTTATGGTATTTCCACTAAATTTACCTTGTACAGCTTCTAGAAAATTTGTGGCGATGTTGTTGAGTTTTTTCTGAGTTATTACCCATTCATCAATAAAAGGCTGTCCAATTGTTCGCGGTATTTTTGAATTTTCTATATAATTTGGGATCGTCAATATATTTTTTGCGTCTGCAAGAGATAAATCATCTGCAGTGGTGACCGTTTCACCTTTCGCAATATTCATGAGTCGGTCATATCTGTTTAGTTCTTTATATTTGTAATTTAAACCAAAGCCATCATTTTCTTCTGCTGCAACATCCGATGCTAACGACTCTTTTGGTTGTGAGGGGACTCCCATCACATCAAAATATGACTTCGCCTTGTTAGGCCACCAACTGATGTAGTTTTCTTTATGATTATTTTGTGCGTCTTCTGTGTTTAACAGTAAGCGACCTTGACCTATTTGTAGTGTGGCGTGTCCCAAATTACTATGATTGCTTGGTTTCCAGATATATAAGGTTGCACTATGAGGAGATAGTTCCCGCTCAATAGCTCTGTGAATTTTTTTTAACCCTGAAACATCAATACCCTCGCCGTTTTCAGCGAATTCATTATTTGCAAATTGACTGAAGACTTTATTGGCAATCGGTGCGCCATATTCTTTTTCTACGGCATTTTTTACTCGCTCAATCACTTCTTTTCCGCTGGTTAGTCTATTTTTCCCTTGCAGATTGTTTTTTCCTTCAGTGACAAAGTGTCCGTTAATATCAATATAAATGTGTTTACTTCTTTTTAAATTGGCATTTGAAAGTGAATCGTATAAGCGACTAAAGCTGCTATCAGCGTTGATGGTGTGACTATCTTGTATTAAAGCCGATGCGTGTTTATAACGTGTATTGACTTGAGTTTGTAACTGTTTCAATCCATCATTGCGTTCAGAGTCGGGGTGTCCTAATAGGTAACCATCAATTTGGTTTCGCAACTGAGCTAGCACTCTCAATTTCTCTATTGGTAAGCAGTTTGTATTCGATTCTTTTTCATGGTATTCCGAGAGAGTTGTAATGATTGATTTATAACTTTCGCCTTGTATTTTGCCTTTAACACTTGCAACTTTATGTAGTTCATCAACTGACATGACTTTTGAATCAGTTAGCATTTGCCATTTATGTTCTACGTATTCTGCAAGTATCCTATCTTTGTTGTTATGACTTGATTTAATTTTGTCATTTTCTAAATGAAGTTCATTAGGCATTGCTTCAAAATTTGAATAATTAGCTAAAATAAAGTGTTCTATTATTTTTTGCTGAGTGGGATCATTGATGTTATCCAAATAAATATTTTTTTGGATACGACCACTATTTTTTTCCAAAATAAAAGTAAAGTAAGTATTTCTATTCTTAATTTTTACATTGAATTTTTGTTTTAGCGTTTCAAAAATGGGGCTTTCGCCTAATCCAGAAAGATTGACCGCGATAGCTCCTATTTTGTGATATTGAAGATTGCCTGAACGAAGAGAAGGTTGTTGATAGGTTGCTACGTCATCTCCATTAAGGTCTGATGTAAAAGAGGGAAGAACGTTTGCCGATTTTTGTCGGATCCCAGCATTAATGCTTAAACGATTAATGGCTTGCTGAGCATCATCAAGTAATTCCTGATTAAATGTTGTCAGTTTATTATTGAAACGACCATCATTTTTTTTAGTTGATATTGGTTTGATATAACTGGATGGATTATCATCAGCCCCCTCTACATAGGCCGCTTCTCCGGATAAACCGCTACCATGCGCCCTGTGACGATTAGGTTTATCACTTTCTTTCAGTTGAACAGATTTAGCTTCTTTTTGTGCTTTATCCGATATGCTAGTCGCTGTTTTTTGCTCCGTATCTCCTCGTGATCTCGCATCTTCCACCATGGTTGATGCTTTTTTCTCTGCCATTTGAGCACTATTTTTTTTATCTATCGCGTCTGAGTATCTTTTATCTGCATCATTTTTTGCTTTGGAAGTATCGAGTTGCACTTCTTGACAATGTTCTTCACTTTGAATAACGCCATATTCCGATTTTTTTATCGATTTTTTCACCTTTGTAAGGTTTGCAACATACTGAGTTTTAATATTATTAACAGGCACTGAAACAATTTTTTTAGTATTAATTAAGCTCTTCTGTACATCCTTTAAAATTCCTTCCGCGAATGGCTCACTCCATGGTTGATCTGAGGGGGGGGCATCTTGTGAATATTCGCTGAGTACTTCCAGTGTTTGACCAACTGTGGTCAAATTGTGTGTTACTGAATTAGCTTCTTCAAGAATGGCATCGCGTTCTCTATGGCCGTTTTTCTCCAGTGCAAGGTGATCGGTCGATTCAAGTTCAGTCTGTGTGGTAGAGATGTGGTCTAATAGGCGTTGTTTTTCATCAGTTAGTTTTTGACGATTGGCATCTGCCTTCTTTTTGTCAGCGAGGGCATTTTTTGTCGCATCAGAATCTGAGATATGCTTGTTTATATTTGCTACAGCTGATTTAGCGACAATATTTCTTAGTCTGTAATTATTTCCTTGCAAGCCATCAGAGCCTGGAATGGTAAAAATAAGACGATTATTTTCTGCATTTGCGGTTAATTTAATTTGTTGTTGTTGCCATGCTATTGACTTATCATCACTTGATGAAGTGAAGACAACCTCACCATTCCAGATAACACTTAATTTATTCTCTGTTGGCGTATTATCTTGTCGTTCATACTCAAAACTTAATTCAATCACCTCATTTTGCATTAAACCACTAATATCTTGATATATAGCGATATTTGGTTCATATTCTTCCTTGTATTCTGCTATAAGTCCACCATCCCAATAATCTTTATTATTAGTATTAGTTGGTGTATCAATAGAGGCTCTATGTCCATATTGGCTAATTGCTGTAATTTTATCCTGAGTATATGCAATATTCCAACCTTCTGTTACAGGTTTAAATCCATGTTTAAAGTCACCATTTATGATCAAATTCGGACTGTTATTGGTTAAGTTGGATTCATCTGTATTAACATCACTTAAACTAGGGGTTTCTACCTCTGTGATATGACCTTTTAAATTTATATCAATGTTACTCTTCACTTCGTCGATTTTGTTCATTTTGAAACCGTCGATTGAAGATTTTTCAATTAAATGAATAGCGCCTTTGCCTTTGCGGGAGCCGGAAGTGGTTACATCATCACCTTGTACTAAATAGTTAATAGCCTGACTCCCGACCACACCAAGTACACTCTGTTTTATATTGCCGAAGAAAGTAGCGAGTTTATTACTTTGAGTATTACTAGAAGCAACCGATAAGCTGTAGATATCACCATTGCCAATTTTAACGATGACATTGTTTTTTGCGTAAGAGGCGTTAATACCTAAACCGTTACCAACATGGATATTTGCATTAGCGGTACCTTTCATGACCGAAACATTTAAGCCGTCACCCACTTTGGTACTTACGTTATATTTCCCCCAAGCAACGTTTACAGATACACCATTCCCCACTTTAGTATTGATATTTGCGTTGCCGTATGTAACGGTAACACCTAGGCCATCACCTACGGTTGTTGTAATATTTGCTTGGCCTTTTGCTATGGTGACTTGCGTGCCATTACCTACTTTTGTCGAAATATTGGCTTTACCCCAAACTATGCCATAGTTGTCACCTTTTCCGAGCATAGTGACAATATTTGCATGACCTTTTGCTAAGGCGACCTGACGACCATCACCAATTTGTGTTACAACATTCCCATTGCCCCATGCACCAGTATAATTATTTCCACTACCTACGTGTGTAATAATATTGATATTACCTTTAACAACAGAGGTTTCTTGTCCATTACCTACTTTGGTAATGATGTTGGCATTTCCTTTGGCGAAGTTATATCGTTCACCATCGCCGATATGAGTGAAAATATTAGCTTTACCCCATGCCGCATTAATGCCTAAACCATAGCCTACTTTTGTGATGATATTGGCGTTGCCTTTGGCAAAACCAATCGTGGTGCTATTACCAATATGGGTCATAATATTTCCCACCTTTGAAATCAGCAGACCTACGGTGAGCCCATCACCCACTTTTGTTAAAATATTCGCTTTTCCGCCGAGGATCGCAGCGGTTATTCCATCACCTACATGAGTAACGATATTTCCTTTCGCACCAGCAATGATTCCCGCAATGCCATCACCCACTTTTGTTATGATATTGGCTTGGCCTAATGCAAGTATGCCAGTTATCCCATCACCGATATGGGTCATAATATTGGCTTTGCCAAACATCGCTGATAATGTGGTTCCATTACCCACTTTGGTCATGATATTTGCTTTACCAGAAAACAGCCCAATACTAATGCCATCACCGACATGGGTATAAATATTAGCCACACCTAGCATTAATCCCAATGTTAATCCATTGCCAACTTTGGTAAGGACATTACCTTTACCCACCATTGCAGCAAAGGTTTCTTCATGCCCAATGTGAGTAAAAATATTAGCACTGCCAATCATTGCAGCTAATGTCATGCCATCGCCCACTTTTGTGGCTATATTGCCTATCGCTAACATTAGAGCAACCGACATTCCATCACCCACATGAGTGAACACATTCCCTTTGGCGATCATTAGTGCCAAAGTATTCCCATTGCCTATTTTGGTATAGACGTTGCCTAAACCTCCCATTAGTGCCCAAGCTTCACCATTACCTATATGGGTGAATATATTGCCACCACCGACCATGGCACCCATACTGGTTCCATTACCGACTTTAGTGAAAATATTCCCCACAGCGCCCATTATACCTAGGGTTTGCCCATCGCCAACATGTGTTAGTACATTACCAATACCTAGCATAATGCCTGAAAGATCACCATTACCTACTTTAGTTAAGATATTGGCACCTCCAAGCATAACGCCATGTATGTTACCGTTTCCGATATGTGTTAGGACATTGCCACCTCCCCCCATTATGGCTAAAATATCACCTTGACCTTTTTTTGTTAAAATATTTAATCCACCTAGGGTGATAGTGTAAGTATTTGATTTTATTTTGTTATTGCTGATATGTGTAATGATATTAGCACCACCTAACATGATGCTACTTAGGTCGCCTTCACCCATTTTAGTCAGGACATTTCCACCGCCGCCGAGTAAAGATGTAATAGTACCAGCACCGACTTGTGTCATGACATTAAGTCCGCCTAATGCTCGCCATAAAGCCTTATCACGCTGATGACTATCAATCTGGGTATGGGTATTTAATCCTCCTAACATTGTGATATGACTATCACCTTGTCCTTTGTGAATAGAAACATTCCCTAATGCCGTAAGATGTGCTTTATATTCACCGTCACCAATTCGGATTAATACATTCGTGGCACCAGTAGCATTAATGTTCATTCTTCCTTCTTTACTTTGATGTAGTAAGACATTTGCTAATCCTCCTCCATCAAATGTTAGGTCTCCTCTTTGACCTTTTTTTACAATGATGTTGGCTGCGCCTCCACCAGTAAAGTTGGTATTACCATAATTAGAGTTATGTTTTATTACATTTGCTATGCCGCCACCTGTAAAATTGATATCACCTTGTGTAACATCAGATTTAATGACATTACCAGCGCCACCACCTGTGAAATTGATATCACCAGAGCATTCAGCAGAATTATCGTCTTTAAAAAGTTCTTGTGCTACGCCCAACTTGATTGTTTCTAGAGACTTTCTTTGGATTTGTTCTGTATTAATGTGTTGAAATACTTTTAAATTAGATAATTGATAGTGGCTATCAGCATTTATTTTTGTGAAACGTGGTGATTCGATAATTTCTTGTTTTTCTAATGTATTCCAACAATTATTGACCACACTAAGATTATAGGTATCCTCAAAATTTTTTTTATCAAAACGTATGTTCCTAATGTCCCCACTATCAGGCGTTATACGCCAAAGTTCGGAATCGTATTGAAGTTTTCCCGTTTCAGGATCATTGTAAATTTTGACTTTATTAAAGGTATAATCTCGACGACCATAGTCTGATATGAATAAATTGGTATCCCCTGGGCCCGGTGTTTTAAACAAATAAGTATTTGGTTCTCGCAATGATTTAATCGCTTTTACTTCAACAGGTTTACCGGATTCGAAATTTTGCTTATTATCACTTGTTAGAAAATTAATACTTTTATCTAAGTCTAGATTTAACATATAAGCACTTGTTAGAAAAATATTTTCAGCTTTCGTATATTCAACTAATAAATCATTATGAGGATGAACTTGAGTTGTACGAATGATCTCATTGTAAGCCCCAGCTCCATAAAATGTGATATTGCCTTGTGCTATATTGGAATAGATATGATTATAACCTCCCCCCCCCGAAAAATAGATATTGCCACTTGTTTCTTTATAGGTATCAGTATTTCGGCTGATACGTGTAAGCCTATTATTGGCTCCTGCTCCATACATAAAGATATCGCCTGATTTACCTTCGCGTATTAAGACGTTTTCTAAGCCACCTCCGGTAAATTTAATATCACCTGTTTCAACGCGAGAGAAGATTCCGTTGCCTCCGCCTAATCCTTCAAAATTAATATTTCCTTTTGAATTTTGATAGCTATTAAACCAAGTACGAACCAATTTATTATAGCCTCCCCCCCCTTTAAACGTCATATTGCCAGTATTGGTTTCATGCCAAATTTGATTGTAACCGCCAGCACCTTGGTAGTTGATATTACTAATTGCGCCTTTACGGGTGATGATATTTGCAATAGCAGCTCCTGAATAATTGATATTTCCATATTCATATCCAGTATGATTAATCTTAATCGCGGCAGAAGCACCAACATATTTCAGATCGCCATGACCGGACTTTTCAATTTCTCCCCATGCATTTAATCCTCTGACATCTAAATCACCGTTCTCATCAATAATCTTAAGATAAGCACTTCCCCCTCTGACAAAATCGTGCCCGTCTCCGGTGTAAGCGGTAACTGCAAATGTTCCGACTGTGATTGTATCGTGTCCCTTTCCTGCATAAATGATCCCTCCAAAACCTATGGCATCAATATCGTCATTTCCATCTGTACCATAACGTTTTCCTGTAAAAGTAAACTCTAAATCTTTTAAAATTTTTGACATCATTTTCCCTCAAACTTATTTTTAATAAAAAGTACAGTAATTTTTAAATACAGTAGTTCTAGCATCTCTATATACCCTTCTAGCGTCTGACTTGACTGAATTGTCTTTTTTAAGACAAAAAACCTGAAGAGAGAAGATTATTGTAAATAATCGTTTCCTCTCTTTAATTAGTTGTATTTATTTCAGTTATTAATAAACAGGGTAAGAGTTAATTTATGATGAATAAGTTCTTCTATAAAATTATTCTTCTATTATTTGTTTTTTTTATTAAATGAAGGGCAGTAAAATTTTCAGTCATATTAGTTTCATTTTGAAGAATAGGAAGTAGATCTGCTGCAATTAGCTTTTCAAACTCTTTGTTTATGCATGGATTTTCCAGCATGCTTTTAATTATTGAAGCCATATAAATAAAACCAGAAGCAGGAATGTGGATCACTTACTTTAGGGCTAATTCTTCATCTTTTTCTGGCATGATACCTTGTGCTATTTTATGAGGATCTTGACCGACAAAATAGAGTGAAAATATACTATTATTATAATTAATGCTTGATATTTCTTGGACAAATTTTTCGTTAATTGCCATAAAGACTTTCTCCATATAATTAATCATTTTAATGAATAAATCGATAATTTTCTTTTTTTAAATGTAAAGGTTGAACGTAATTGCTAAGTGCTATTTGTAAATGAACTTAATGAAATTATTGTTTAAATAATTAGCATGGTAATGCTATTTCATATTAATATGTTAGATTTTAAAACTCTATCAAAAAATAATTATTATATGGGGTTTATAGTAGTTTATTGATTAAGTTTTTATTTGTTGGTGATGTTGGGTTTATTTTTATAAGCATTCTATTTAAAATAATTCTAAAGGATGTATGTGTAAGGTTTATTGTTCTAGTTATTTATTACTTAAATCAAATGACTTTAATTTACAAGATAAGTTACGTTTACCGAGTAGCACTGATATCTATTTATTAACTGAGTTTATTGGTAAAAACGAGGCTGGTGAAAAATGCCTATTAGATTGAGTGTCATAATATGAATAAGGTGAGATTTACGTTTGTTGTATGTTGCTTTTATGTGAACGAATTAACATAGTGTTGAAAATTTGCTATGCTGATAGCCCTTAGCTGGGCATAATTTCACAACCATAGATGTTTTATGCGAGCAAAAGATCCTCTGACCTGGCATCCAACTAGATAGGGTGCAGACAGCCGGGTTATACAAAATGACAAAGAAGCGAGGAGAAAGTCGTGCTAGAAGAATACCGTAAGCACGTAGCAGAGCGTGCAGCTGAAGGTGTCGTTCCAAAACCTCTCGATGCCACACAAACAGCCGCACTTGTTGAGCTATTAAAGTCCCCCCCAAAAGGCGAAGAAGAATTCCTTCTTGATTTAATTGTTAACCGTGTTCCACCCGGCGTTGATGAAGCCGCTTATGTTAAAGCCGGTTTTTTAACGGCTCTCGCAAAAGGTGAAACAACATCACCGCTTATCACGCCAGAAAAAGCCGTAGAATTATTAGGTACTATGCAAGGTGGCTATAATATCCATGCATTAATTGAAGCGCTAGATAACGACAAACTGGCTCCTATTGCGGCAAAAGCACTTTCTCATACCTTATTGATGTTTGATAGCTTTTATGACGTTGAAGAAAAAGCGAAAGCTGGCAACGTTTACGCGAAACAAATTATGCAATCTTGGGCTGATGGAGAATGGTTTACTGAACGTCCAGAACTTGCTGAAAAAATCACGGTAACCGTGTTTAAAGTGACGGGGGAAACCAATACAGATGATTTATCACCAGCACCAGATGCTTGGTCTCGTCCTGATATCCCATTACACGCTCTAGCTATGCTAAAAAATGCCCGCGAAGGCATTGAACCCGACCAACCGGGTAGTGTTGGCCCGATTAAACAAATCGAAGCACTGAATAAAAAAGGTTTCCCACTGGCTTATGTGGGGGATGTTGTCGGAACAGGCTCTTCACGTAAATCTGCAACCAACTCGGTACTTTGGTTTATGGGGGATGATATCCCTTATGTACCAAATAAACGCGGTGGTGGGGTTGTATTGGGTGGCAAAATTGCCCCTATCTTTTTCAACACGATGGAAGATGCCGGTGCATTACCTATTGAGGTTGATGTTTCTAAATTAAATATGGGCGATGTTATTGATATTTACCCATACAAAGGTGAAATCCGTAACCATGAAACCAATGAGTTATTGGAAACCTTTGCACTAAAAACAGAAGTACTGATTGATGAAGTGCGTGCGGGTGGTCGTATTCCTTTGATCATCGGTCGTGGATTGACCTCAAAAGCTCGTAGCGCCTTAGGTTTACCACCTAGCACTTTATTCCGTCATGCCAAAGCAGTGGAACAAAGCGATCGTGGTTTCTCACTTGCACAAAAAATGGTGGGACGCGCTTGTGGTCGTGATGGTATTCGCCCTGGTGAATATTGCGAACCCAAAATGACCTCCGTTGGCTCTCAAGATACTACAGGGCCAATGACACGTGATGAACTGAAAGATTTAGCATGCTTAGGTTTCTCCGCTGATTTGGTTATGCAATCATTCTGTCATACCGCCGCTTATCCAAAACCTGTTGATGTAACCACCCATCACACGTTACCTGATTTTATTATGAATCGTGGAGGGGTTTCACTGCGTCCGGGTGATGGCATTATTCACTCATGGTTAAACCGCATGTTATTGCCAGATACTGTTGGTACTGGTGGTGACTCACATACACGTTTCCCTATTGGTATTTCATTCCCTGCAGGTTCAGGCTTAGTCGCTTTTGCAGCGGCTACAGGGGTAATGCCATTAGACATGCCAGAATCGGTGTTAGTACGCTTTAAAGGTAAAATGCAACCGGGGGTAACGTTACGTGATCTGGTTCATGCCATCCCACTTTATGCGATTAAAGAAGGGTTATTGACTGTTGAGAAAAAAGGTAAAAAGAATATTTTCTCTGGTCGTATCTTAGAAATTGAAGGTTTACCTGAACTTAAAGTTGAGCAAGCTTTTGAGCTAGCTGATGCATCGGCTGAGCGTTCTGCTGCGGGTTGTACGATTAAATTAGATAAAGCACCGATTATCGAATATCTACAATCTAACATTGTCTTATTAAAATGGATGATAGCAGAAGGTTATGGTGATCGTCGTACACTTGAGCGTCGTATTACGGCAATGGAAAATTGGTTAGCTGATCCGCAATTACTTGAAGCAGATGCGGATGCTGAATATGCGGCTGTAATTGAGATCGACTTAAACGAAATCAAAGAGCCTATTCTTTGCGCACCAAACGATCCTGATGATGCTCGTCTATTATCAGAAGTGGCAAACAGCAAAATTGATGAAGTCTTTATTGGCTCTTGCATGACCAATATTGGGCATTTCCGTGCGGCGGGTAAATTACTCGATCAACATAAAGGTCAATTACCGACACGCTTATGGGTTGCACCACCAACAAAAATGGATGCAGCACAACTGACTGAAGAAGGTTATTACAGCGTCTTTGGTAAGAGTGGCGCTCGTATCGAAGTGCCGGGATGTTCATTATGTATGGGTAACCAAGCGCGAGTGGCGGATGGGGCAACGGTTGTTTCAACATCAACACGTAACTTCCCGAATCGTTTAGGTACGGGGGCGAATGTCTACCTTGCATCCGCAGAGCTTGCGGCAGTGGCTTCACTGTTAGGACGTCTACCAGAGCCACAAGAGTATCTTGATTTCATCAATAAAGTCGATGAAACGGCGGAAGATACTTACCGTTATCTCAATTTTGACCAACTAGAGCAATATACAGATAAAGCAACACAAGTGATTTTCCAAACCACGGTATAACTGAGTTTGATTTTTCACTAAAAATTGATTACAACTGCGTTCCAACATATAACGTTGTTCAGCAGTCTGAAACAGGAGGCAATGCCTCCTGTTTTTTTGTTATTTTTGCCATAATAACAATAGATATTTTATATAGAAAAAGGCGACAGCTAATTTAAGGGGCATACACCATGGACTATGAATTTCAGCGTGATCTTACTGGCGGTATATTGGCCCGTTTTTCAATGGATCATGAGGCGATTGGTTATTGGTTAAATGATGAGATCCAAGGTGATATCAGCTTAATCGATCAAATTTTGACTGAGATGGACGAAGTTAAAGGCAGTGAGAAACAGTGGCAATTGATTGGTAAAGAATACAGCTTATCTATTGATGATGAGGAAATTATGGTAAGGGCGAATACTCTCCATTTTGAAACCGATGATTTAGAAGAAGGGATGAGCTACTACGATAATGAAAGCATCGCATTTTGTGGATTAGATGATTTTGCTACTATGCTACAAAAATATCGGTTATTTATTCTGGAAAATAGAAGAAGTTAACAAATCCCATATATTTATTAAATAAATCTGCCACAATATACTATTGGTTGCTATTCTTTTTATTAGGATTATAAGTTTAAAAGGTGGTCTAATGAATGAATTACCTGCGAGTTTAGATGAAGCAACAGGTTGGTTTGTTGCTAATCAAGAACTCTTTATTCAATATGCTGTGAATATCGTTGCTGCATTCTTGATCCTATTTATTGGTCTTTTTGTCGCTAAAATGGTCAGTAAAGGGGTTGCACGAATTTTAACGTTACGCCATATCGACGCAACTGTTGTGACATTCTTGTCTGTCTTGGTGCGTTATACCGTTATTGCATTCACTTTGATTGCAGTATTAGGTCGATTAGGGGTTCAAACAGCTTCTGTTATCGCAGTACTTGGTGCGGCAGGTTTAGCGGTTGGTTTAGCATTACAAGGCTCACTCTCTAACTTTGCAGCGGGTGTTTTAATTGTTATCTTCCGTCCTATTCGTGCTGGTGAATACGTGATGATTGGTGCTGTCGAAGGTACGGTGCGAGATGTACAAATATTCTCGACCACATTACGTTCAGCGGATGACCGGATCATTGTTATTCCAAATAGCAAAATTATCAGTAGTGAGGTTATTAACCTTAGCCGTGAGCCAAATCGTCGTACACAAATTATTGTCGGCGTTGCTTATGATGCTGATATTGATAAAGTCAAACAAGTGCTCGGTGATGTTGTTGCGCAAGATAAACGTATTCAACATAACCAAGGCGTGACAATACGTTTACATGAAATGGCGCCTTCTTCATTAAACTTTGTGGTACGTGTTTGGACCACCAATGATGATGCATGGCCAGTTTATTGGGATCTTATGGAAAACTTTAAACGCGCGCTAGATGCAAATAATATTGGTATTCCATTCCCACAAATGGATGTCTATATGCATCAAGCACAAAATACCGTGATGAAAGCAGAATAAGCACTATTGTTATAAAACACATCTCAAGAGCCACCGATTAAGCGTGGCTCTTTTATTTTTACCGCTATTAGTTTTTCTTATTATCAATAAGAATGATTCATTTCCTCTAATAACAAAATCATTTTATTATTTTTCTTAATTTAATGAATAATTATTAGGATATTTTGCATGTTAACAACATTTTTTCAGGGGTTTTTATTAAGTGCAGCAATGATATTGCCCATTGGTGCGCAAAATGCCTTTGTTTTGCAACAAGGTAGTAAAAAACAATACCATTTAATGAGTGCATTTTTATGCGCTTTAAGTGATGTGATATTAATTAGCGGGGGAGTCTTTGGTGGAAGTGCATTACTGAGCCAATCAGAATATCTTTTATTACTGATCACTTGGGGCGGTGTGGCTTTTTTATTGTGGTATGGCTGGAATGCGTTTAAAACCGCTTTTACAAAAGAGATTGAATTATCACAACATAAAAATCAAGTGAAAAGTCGTTGGCGGGTGATTGTAACTTTAGTTGCCGTCACTTGGCTAAATCCCCATGTTTATCTTGATACCTTTGTAGTGCTTGGCAGTATCGGAGGGCAATTATCAGCAGAATTACGTCCTTGGTTTACTTTTGGCGCGGTATTCGCATCGATTAGTTGGTTTTTTGCTTTATCACTACTAGCGGCTTGGTTTTCACCTATTTTAAGCCAAGTGACCGCTCAACGTATCATCAACTTGTTTGTGGGGTGTGTGATGTGGTTTATTGCTCTGCAATTGGCCGCTCAGGGATGGAAAAACCTCTTTTAATCTGAAAGAACTTTACAACAGATATGCTAATGTTGTTATAACCGTAATTTAGTGACAATACCCATACATGATTTTTGTCAGGAGGTTTTTGTGAAAGTAAAAGCAATGGTATTAGCATCCATGTTAGCCCTTGGAGCACCCTCAATCGCTTTAGCTGGGGCGGTACCTGAAGGACCACATATAACTACATCAGGTAATGCAACAATTAAAGCGACTCCTGATATGGCGACACTTAATATTCAGGTTAGTGAAAAAGCAAAAGATGCAGCTCAAGCTAAAAAACAAGTGGATGAGCGTGTTGCAAAATATTTTGCCTTTTTAAAAGAAAACGGTGTGACGAAAGAAGATATTGATGCTGCCAACATTCGTACACAGCCTAATTATGAGTATGATAAAAAAGCAGAACGTTCGGTGATTAATGGCTATACAGCAACACGAACCGTAGATGTAAAAATCAAAAAACTTGATCAGCTTAATACCTTACTGGATGGGGCATTAGCAGCAGGGCTAAATGAAATTAATAATGTTGAGTTTGGCGTTAATGATCCAGAACAGTACAAAGCCAAAGCACGAGAAGTGGCAATTAAAAATGCCATACAACAGGCAAGTTCAGTGGCAAAAGGGTTTGGTGCTGATTTAGGGGCTGTTTATAGTGTAAGTTATCGCGCACCAGAAGCAACACCTTATCCGATAGCGCGAATGAAAATGGATGCTATGGCATTAAGTGCCCCGTCACCGGAAGCAGTAAAAGAGACCTATCAACAACAAAGCATTGAGTTTAAAGATTACGTTGACGTGGTATTTGAATTAAAAACAGCTAAATAATCTTTACCATCAAAGGATAAGATGTATTGGCTCAGCAGTGAGCTGATACATCTATGTTATAGCGCAGGATCAGATCTGGTAGTTCTTTTGGGTGCGAAAAACGGTTATTAAGCTTATATTTTAAAATGATTTTATGTCAGAAAATATTACATATATAAAAAGCATCTTTACTTATTTTCTTGGTCAGGCGAATCATTGTTATTTTTATTAACGTTTTGAACTGAAGATGAAGGTTCGGAACTAATTTTTTTTCCATTTTCAATACGGCGTTTTAAATCAGATGACCGTCTTTCAATATGAGATTTAGTTTTATCTGCACCCGGTGAACCAAAATAGGTTCTATGATCAATAATGGTCTCAATGAACATAAAATCGTCTTGTCCAACAACGGGATCAAAAGTAATTATTAGAAGTGGATCATTGTCCTTTGGCTTGGCACGAGTATGAAAGTAAGTTGCATAATATACGCTTTCCTCACCAGAGGCGTTAAAACGTGAAGACTTGATCCTACCATATCTAAATTCATAATTTTCCGTATAAATTTCGACCTCTAAGCCATTCCTCCATTTAGCTATTAATGTGGCAATATCAGCCATTAATATTGCCTGTTTATTTGAAGGATATCCTAAACTTTGGGAAGTCAAATAAAAACTTGCACGGAGATCAACGCCCGAAATAGGTTTTTTTATGATTGGCACCGTGAGATCCTTTCACGTAAGGTTGTTGTTTTGTAGTTGGAATAGATGCAGTAAACTCACCTAAGCTTTTCAGCAGGCTGGCTTGAATATCAGCAGGGGTATTACCTTCTATGTTAGCACTACCACTTTTACGTCCAGCATCAATGGCTAGAGCAACGTTGCGACTTCGACGAATAAAAGTGCTCATCTGAATCTCCTTTTCCTATGTTCATTTATTATACAATATTATGCCCGTTAAATGCCAATAAAACTTAAATTTGCTTCTTCCGGTAGAGGAAAACATCAACTCCTCACTGTGAGTTAAACCGGTTGATGGAACACACTGGTTAAATCCCTTTCTAAGAATAGCGATAATATTGATCAAGAAACAATATCATCAACGTTACTTTTTACTCTTCATCTTGCTTAAGCACTTTACGACCATAATCAAGTAACGCATCCGTTACCTTTCTCATCGTTCTGCTTTCTGGGGCAAAACGGTGCCAATACAACATGCGGCGTTGGCATAATCCTGGCGTTAAATCAATCAATTCACCACTTTTTAGCTCATCGGCAATTTGTAGATGAGGGATCATACAACATGTTGAGCCTTGTTTAGCTAACTGAACAAAGGCTTCGGAAGAATTAACAATATGGCAGGGCACACTACCGGGAGATAAACCGAAGTTTTGCTGTAAGAAGGCCTGATGCATATCATCAAGATGGTCAAATGCGACAGCGGGGGCTTTTAACAGAGATGATTTAGTGACCCCATTTGCAAAATAGCGTTGGGCAAAATCAGGGGATGCCACAAAAAGATAGTCTAATGCGCCTAATTGGTCGACTAGACAGCTAGGCAATGCTTGGGGCTGAATACTGATAGCACCAACCACTTCACCACGTCTTAATCGCTCTTGGGTACGAGTTTCATCTTCTACTTGAATATTAAGCCGGATAGGAAGTTGTGTTAATACCGGGTGCAAAGCAGGCAATAACCAAGTAGCTAAACTATCCGCGTTGACAGCTAAAGAGAGTAAAAGAGGCGTCGAGCCACTATTTTCATCACCTAACCACTGCTCTTCTAACATTTCGACCTGATGCAGTAATGCGAGTAGCTTTTGCCCCTGCTCTGTGGGTTGGGGCGGAACCGTACGTACTAATAAAGGTTGTCCAAATAGATTCTCAAGTTGTTTTATTCTTTGTGAAACGGCAGATTGCGTAATACATAGTTTTTGTGCGGCTCGTTCAAAACCACGCTCTCGAATAACGGCATCAAGGGCTTGCAGGGCCCGATAATCAGGACGTTTCATTGACAGATTCTCTTTGATTTTATGTTCTACTGTGTACTATGCCATATTTTTAGTTTTTATGAGTTAAAATGTTGTGTCTCAAATTTTGATACACCTTGTGCGGATTTTATGGGCACTATGCTATTCTTATTCGATAAATGTGAAAAATAAGGTTTTGTAAATGACTCAAGATGAATTAAAAAAAGCAGTAGGTTGGGCCGCCCTTGAATATGTAAAACCGGGTACTATCGTGGGCGTTGGAACAGGCTCTACGGCTTCTCATTTTATTGATGCTCTTGCAACAATGAAAGGTCAAATTGAAGGGGCAGTTTCTAGCTCAGAGGCTTCAACGGCAAAACTAAAAAGCTATGGCATTCCCGTTTTTGACTGTAATGAAGTTGATTCGCTCGATATCTACGTAGACGGTGCTGATGAAATTAACCATCAAATGCAGATGATCAAAGGTGGTGGTGCGGCATTAACCCGTGAAAAAATCATTGCAGCGGTGGCAAAAACCTTTGTGTGTATTGTCGATGAATCGAAACAAGTGGATGTTTTGGGTAAATTCCCTCTGCCTGTTGAAGTTATCCCAATGGCTCGCTCTTATGTTGCTCGCGAGCTGGTTAAATTAGGTGGGTTACCTGAATATCGTGAAAACGTCGTGACGGATAATGGTAACGTGATCTTAGACGTTTATAATCTCACTATTCTGAATCCTATTGAGCTAGAAAATAAAATTAATAGTATTGCAGGGGTGGTCACTGTCGGGCTTTTCGCTAATCGCGGAGCAGACATTGTATTAATGGGGACTTCTGAAGGTGTGAAAACCATTAAATGATACGATTAAACTGCATCTCTAGTCAGAGATAATAACAGTATCGTCTAAAGAGAGTGGGTGAACTATATTGTTTTCCCACTCTCTTTTATCTTTCCCCTTAGATAATCAGAATGATGACTTTTTGCAAATTATTTTGAAAACCATAAATTCAGTGATATATATCACACGATAGAGATATCTCTCTTTAAAATGCTGCCATTTTTATTGTCAAAATCATTTTGCTCGGTAGAAAATCACTTTATCTATCGCTTATTCTGTCAACAGTGCAATCGGTTGTATTGCCTCAAAATCTATTTTTGTTATGTTGGTGAAACAGGATTTCGTTTTTATTCATGTAACACAAATAGGGCAGGGTAAATGGTCAAGGTATCTTTGGAAAAAGAAAAGATAAAGTTCCTACTATTGGAAGGTGTACACCAAAGTGCGGTAGAGAATTTAAGAGCAGCAGGTTATACCAACATTGAATATCATAAAGGTGCATTATCGGGAGAAGAATTAAAACAAGCTATCCGTGATGCACGCTTTGTGGGGATCCGTTCCCGCACTCACTTAACAGAAGAAATTTTTGCAGCCGCTGAAAAATTAGTTGCTGTAGGCTGCTTCTGCATTGGTACTAACCAAGTTGACTTAGATGCGGCTGCCCGTCGTGGGATCCCTGTTTTTAATGCACCTTTTTCAAACACTCGTTCCGTGGCTGAAATGGTGTTAGGGGAATTACTGTTATTACTGCGTCGTATTCCAGAAGCTAATGCTAAAGCCCATCGTGGTATTTGGGATAAACAAGCTAAAGGCTGTTTTGAAGCGCGAGGTAAAAAACTGGGGATTATTGGCTATGGTCATATAGGCACCCAGTTAGGGATTTTGGCGGAAAGTGTTGGTTTAGATGTCTATTTTTACGATATTGAAAACAAACTTCCTTTGGGAAATGCAACCCAAGTTCGTCACTTATCTGAACTGCTGAATATGTGTGACATTGTTAGCTTACACGTGCCAGAAACGCCATCAACAAAAAATATGATTGGTCACGAAGAGCTATTACGAATGAAGCCAGGCGCTATTCTTATTAATGCCTCTCGTGGAACTGTGGTTGATATTCCGGCATTAGCACAAGCGCTAGAGAGTAAACATTTATCAGGTGCGGCGGTGGACGTTTTCCCAACGGAGCCGGGGGCAAATAACGATCCGAACGATCCTTTTGTATCAGAATTAATTAAATTTGATAATGTGATCTTAACGCCACATATTGGTGGTTCAACCCAAGAAGCCCAAGAAAATATTGGTTATGAAGTTGCTGGTAAGTTAGCTAAATATTCTGATAATGGTTCTACATTATCTGCGGTTAATTTCCCTGAAGTATCATTGCCTAGTCATGGTGATGATGTAAACCGTTTACTGCATATTCATGAAAACCGTCCGGGTATTATGAATAGTATCAATAACGTATTTACAGAAGAAAATATTAACGTTGCTGCGCAATATCTGCGTACTGCTGGCAATGTGGGTTATGTAGTAATTGACGTTACTACACAAACGAAAGCACAAGCTGAGTTAGTATTGCAAAAACTAAAAGGACTACCGGGTACCATTCGTGCTCGTATGTTGTACTAATATCGTTATTTTAATATTAAGTATAAAGGCTCAATAATTAGAGCCTTTATTTTTATGGTTCATTACTTATCACGGTTTATTGCTGTGTCTGTTGTTGCCACAATTGCTGATAAAGTGTTTTCTTATTTAATAAATCGCTATGTGTACCTTCTTCTAATATACGACCTTTATCAATAACATAAATATAATCTGAAATAGAAATAGCATTAAGTCGATGAGCAATACAAATTACCGTTCTATTTTTACAAATAGCCGGAAGATTGGCTAAAATTTCTGCTTCTGAGGTATAATCTAACGCCGATGTTGCCTCATCTAAAATAAGAATTCGTGGATCAGGTAAAAGTGCTCTTGCTAGCGCAATACGCTGACGCTGCCCTCCTGACAAATTACTACCTCTTTCACCCACTTGTGTATTAAATCCCTCAGGGAGTTGAGTAATAAAATGAAAAGCGCCGGCTAATTTACTCGCTTCAATAATATCTTCTTCACTACAATCGGGTTTTGATAACCGAATATTTTCCATAATAGTGCCACTAAATAAAAAATTATCTTGTAAAACAACACTAATTGATTGGCGTAAAGTAAGGGGATTGGCAATGGCGAGATCCATACCATCAATATAAATCTGGCCTTGTTGAGGAGTATAAAAACGTTGAATTAAACGTGTGATAGTACTTTTTCCTGAACCAGAGGGGCCTGTAATACCAATAAATTTGCCCGCGGGGATCGAAAAAGAGAGTTGCTCAATCACATCTGGAGTATTGGCTGTATAACGAAAGCGTACATGAGAAAATACTATACTTCCTGCAATATTAGGTACAGTAGCAAGTCCTTGATGCTGATGCTCTGTGGGAGTATTAACAATCTCGCCAATACGACGTATAGAGATGCCTGTTTGTTGAACATCTTGCCAAAGTTGGGCTAAACGTAAAATAGGTTGTGTAATATGGGTGGCAAACATATTAAAAGCCACTAATTCGCCCACACTTAATTGCGCTTTCATAATCAGATTAACACCATGCCACAAGATAATTGCCATAGTAATTTTATGAATAGCCCCAATTAATTGCTGAGCAAGTAACGCTTTTTTGGCCGCTGAAAAACGCTTAAGGATATAATTAGTGAGTTTATATTGCCACTTTTCAATAAATTGATGTTCTGTTGCTGTTATTTTTATGGTTTCTATACCATTAATAGCTTCTGTTAATAAGCTCGTATTATCAGCATTTGCTTGATACTCTTGTTCAACCCAATAACGGATCATGGGGCCAAGTATCAGCCAAAATAAAAAGTAAACGACTAATGCTGCTATGGTTATCCAAGTTAATAATACGGAATAAGCAAACATTACTGAAAGAAATACGATAATAAAAATAAAATCCAGTACCATCATCAACGCAGAGCCAGTAATAAACTGGCGAATATGAGCAAGCTCTTGAATACGAGCAATAATTTGCCCAGATTGACGTTGATTAAAAAACTGACTGGGTAGCCGAATAAGGTGTTGATAAATTTTCCCTGAGAATTCGGCACCTAGGGTACAAGAAACAAAAGCATAAAGTTTATCTCGTAATAAAAGATAGATAGGCTCTATAATGGCAATCAGCACAAGGAGTACCCCTAAAACTTGCAAATTAGAGAGGCTTCTCCCCGTTAATACTTTATCAATAATTTTTTCAAAAATAATTGGATTAACTAAAGCAAATAATTGAATAAAACAAGATAAAATAAAAATTAAATATAATGATTTTTTTTGTTTTAATAGTGATGGAATACACCACATTAAGCTAAACTTGCTCTGTTTAGGGGTAAATATCTTATTAATAATTAGCAGTGTGGTATAAGTGATTTTTTTATCAATATGATAATGACTCTCTGTGTTAGTGCTTGGGTCAATAATAATTAATTTATCACTTGTTCTATTTTTTAGAATATACCAATAACCATTAATTTCGATAAGTGTATCAATAATTATTTTATCTTTATACTCACTTTCACTATTAAAAAATGAAAATTCGCATTTTAAATTGAGTTGTTGAGCGGCTTCTATGATATTTAATTCAGAGAGATTGTCGTCATTACCTAAAAAATGAATAAGCTGCTCTTTTTTTAATGTTCCTTTATTCTTTTTTGAAAAATAAATAAGCCCATCAATAATTGAAGGATGAAGAGATGGCGTATTTTTAGTTATATAGTTCATAGATATCTCGCTATTATTTTTCTCTTAATGCTTCATGTTGATAAACTTCTATTGGACTGAGTAAATAATCAATCACTCGACGTTTTTCAATTTTTATATCGGCAACTAAAGACATACCTGTAGCCAGTTTATATTGTGCTTCATCTTCACCCATCACTTGCTTATCAAGTTCAATCAGGACGGGATAAACTAAGCCTAATTGTTCATGTTGTATGGAATCTTTTGCTATATTGACAATGGTGCCTTCAATGGTGCCATAACGGGTATAAGGAAAAGCATCAATTTTAATCACCGCTTTTTGACCCGGATAGATAAAACCAATATCTTTATTGAGAATATTCACCTCAGCAACATTATGCTGAGTATCGGGCACTATCACCATCACCGCTTGTGAAGGTTGCAATACGGCTCCTAGGGTATGAACGGCGAGTTGTTGTACTGTACCTGTAACAGGAGAACGAACAATTTTTAATTGTTGACGTTTCTGAACATGATAAAGATTTTGTTGATAAATAAAAACTCCGCTTTCATATTGTTTAAATTTGTCATGCCACTCTAGGTGTTTTTGTTTTTCTAATCTATCGCGATTTTTTATATATTGTTGCTCTTGACTGGATAAAATAACCAGTTCTGATGATTTTCTTTTAATGATTTGATTAATTTCTAATAACTCCTTTTTATTTTCTAAAAACTCCATGGTACTAATAATTTTTTTATCATAGAGTTTTTTCTTTATATTAAAGCGTTTTTCAATATTGTTTTTTAATTCATTTAATGAATTGATTTCTTGGTGAGTAAGAAGCTTGTTTTTATTGTTGGTTTCTATTTCAGAATTAATATGATTAATACTAGCATCAAATTCATCCTTTTCTTTTTGATAACTTAATAGAACCGCTTCTTTTTTTTCTTTATTTAGTAAATTAAAATCATCAATTGTATCAGGTCGGGTGTTTTGACCTAATGCTTGATAACGAATTTTTAGTAATAATAGATTTTCTATCTTATTTTTTAGATTATTAATCTCCTCATCAACACCTAAAATATCAAGTGTTAATAACGCTTCTCCTTTGGTAACTTGTTGGCCATTTTTTACATGAATGGCGCTTAAGCGACTATGTTCATAAATTTGAATTTGTTGCGAATAACCTGAAACCACTAATTTTCCTATAGCTGAAGAAAGCACATCTAATTTACCTATATATGCCCAGAGTAAAAATATAATCACACTTAATGAAATTATTATTGCAATAATACGACTATAAGGTGTCGGCGGTTTCTCAAGTACGGCGATATGATTAGGGTAAAAATCATAGTTTTTAGGCTCTTTTTTAGTTTTAAAGTAGTGAGCAATCATTTGTTTTATTTTTGATTTCATCATTGTTATCCTTGTTGATGTTGCCAAAGTTTCTTATAAGCGCCATCTTTTCTAATCAATTCATTATGTTTGCCTTCTTCGATTATCTGGCCTTTTTCTAATACAATAATGCGGTCACAGTTTTTTATTGTGGAAAGGCGATGAGCAATCATAATGACGGTCTTATCTTGGGTAATAAGGGGAAGATTTTTTTCGATGATGGCTTGAGACTCACCATCCAATGCGCTGGTAGCTTCATCAAAAATTAAAATTTTAGGAGATGAGAGTAAGGCTCTGGCAATTGCAATACGTTGGCATTGTCCCCCAGATAAAGATCTGCCATTTTCAGCAATGAGTGTGTCGTACCCTAAAGGAAGTTTTAAAATAAACTCATGAGCACCTGCTAATTTAGCTACATGAATAACATCATCTAATGAGGCTGATGGTTGCGTTAAACGGATATTGTCGAGCACGGTTAAATGAAATAAAAAATTCTCTTGTAAGACAAACCCTATTTGTTGACGTAATACTGCGGGGGGAATTTCACAAACCGGAATGTCATCAAGCTTAACCTGACCTAATTGTGGGATATAAAGCCCTGCGATGATGCGTGCTAATGTACTTTTCCCTGATCCAGACGTCCCAACGATACCAATAGTTTCATATTCATTTATTCTAAATGAAATTTGCCTTACAACAGGGGGGGCATCATGTTGATAACTAAAACTGACATTCTCAAAACTCACTTCACCTTGTAAGGTCATTTTCTTATTGGCTTTTTCTTGCTCTATTGGGAGATTAAGAATGTCTTGTAAATTATAAATAGCCGTTTTGGCTCGGATATACTTTCCCCAAACTTCTATTGCAGAACTTAAAGGTTGTAGACAGTGGTTTAATAGCATATTAAAAGCAATGAGTTGACCTATTGTCATTGCAAGTGAAATGACTTCAAAAGCACCTAGACATAAAAGTATCGCTGTCGTTATTTTTTGTAAAAATGAAACAATGTATTGCGATAAGTTATCAATATTTTGTAATTTTAAATTTTCATTAGTCAGTTGATGAATTTGCGTATGCCACTGTTGTGTAAAACGTGGTTCTAATGAAAGGCTTTTTATTGTTTCTATACCTCCTAGCGTTTCTGTTAAAAAAGCACTATTTGTTGCTGAATATTGATAAAGCTGTTGTACGGTTTTTTCTATTTTAGGGGCAATTAATTTAGCTAAGATAAAATAGAGTGGGATGGTGGCAAGAAAGATTAATGTTAACTTTAATGACAAATAAGCCATAACAAATAGGAAAATAAAGATAAATGAGAAATCAACCAATAACATTAATAAGGTTTTTGTTATAAACTCTCGAATGATATCAAGCTCTTTTACTCGTGTAACAATAATACCTGTTTGGCGAGATTTAAAATAACTGATAGGAAGTTTGAATAAATGGTTAGTTAATTTCAAACTTAGCAACATATCAATTTTATTTGCTGTATGATGATAAATATACTCTCTTATCCCCTTTAATACAGATTCTGAAACGGCGACAAAAATAAGACCTATTATTAACACATCAAGCGTGGATAGGGCTTGATGGATAATTACCTTATCCATAATTATTTGCGTAATAATCGGCGAGGCAAGTGCTAGCAGTTGAAGAATTAACGAGTAAAATAATACACTTTGAAATAATATACGATATTTCATAAAGGTTGGGACAAACCAAGTGATATCAAAAAAATGCTTTTCTGCAAAGTCCAGATAGTAATAGTGATTTATACTGTTATTTATTAATCTCTCTTTATTCCATGTCTCCATATTGTCAGTTTGTAGATTATAAATTAGAAATTCATTATTGTTATATTTTAAAAGAATAAATATATTTTTATAACGATCTAAAAAAATTATTGGGTAGTGTAATTGTTTTTTAAAAATATAATGAATATTTTTTTTCTTTAGTTTAAAAGCATGTTTTTTTTCTAATGATGCGATAGTATCATCGTATTTATTAATGTTTGGTTTTGTATTATCTAATTGTTTTCCCGAAAGATTAAGAATGATATTGATGCTTTTTATAAATTTCGTGCTTTCTCTATTTTTCATATTAAATGCAATGTGGTTAAAAATAGAGATTTAATCTTATAAAATAAGATAATAATATAAAAAAACAAAGATAGCGTTAAAAGCTCGTCTTAATTTCTCTGTATCAGTCGTTCATCAAAACGCCATACTTTATCAGGTGTAATAATTTCAGGTAACGGTATATCCCAATCTGCGCTCGGTAACGAATGAACTTGTTGGCATGTATGAGCAAGCCCCATAGGATAAAATGACTGCCGTTGCCAGTTTTCTAATGTTCTATCATAAAAACCTCCGCCCATACCGAGTCGCTGACCGCTTTCATCGAAGGCAACCAGTGGCGTAAAGATAATATCAATATCAGATATTGGAATAATATTATTCACATTGAGTGGAGGCTCAAAAATATTAAAACGATTTTTCACTAACTGCGTGGTGGGAGCGTAACGTAAAAAAAGTAAATGATGGCGATGAAAAGGGTGTAATACAGGCAGACAAACCTGTTTATTTAAATCCCATAAATGAGTGATTAGAGGAGCGGTATCAATCTCGCCGTCAAAAGAGAGAAATAAGGCAATTGTTTTAGCTTGCTTGACTTTGGGATGATGGAGTACCCGTTCAGAGAGTTTATGTGCAGCATCTTGCTGTTGTGCCACAGTAAGTTGACGGCGTTTTTGGCGGATAGCTTTACGTATCTGATCTCTTTGCTGGAAAACAGGGGGTTGTGTCATGATTAATCCATCAGCAAGGAATTAGTATGAATAAAAATATATCACTTCTATGAATTTATTACACTTTAGAGGTAAAAAAGAGAAAAGCCAAGAAAGCTAGAGGAAAAAGAAATAAAAAAAGCTCTAAACATTAAATACTTAATCAGTACTCAGTGTTTAGAACTTGAATTGGGGTCTCCAAGATGCCGTTGTAGGCTGTAACCCTTGAACCCGTGGTCCAAGGTGAACATAGTGCTATCACCATTAGGCTGCCTGAACGAATCAGGTATGCTCACAAGTAATAGATCACCACATTCTATTTTTTTTGAAATATCGGCTCAGGGGACTTACCCACTGACGAACATCTCAGAGAAATTAGGTGGGTGCTGTTAAGCACCTTATCTATGAACTATTGTATTATTTTAATTGTAGAAAGCAACCTATTATCTGTTAATTTCGTGGTGTGCGCATGCTTTCTGAACAAATCTACTTTGATGTTGAAAAAGTGCGATCATGGTGCTTGCCTTGATCGTGTAAAGCTTGTTCAATAGATTGTTGTAGCATTTTTATTTTCTCTTCCATATTGTAGGCATAGTCTCTCGTTTTTAACTTTTCTTCTGCCAACTCATGACTCATATTTAATGCCACGATAAAAATTAAGTGCTCAGTATTGGAAACACCACTGCGTTCTTTGAGATCTTGTAATCGTTGTTCAAGTTCAGCAGCAGAAGCCAGTAAAGCATCTTTTTGTTCTGGTGGGCAATTGACACGTAATGAGCGCCCAAAAATTTGAAGATCAACGGGTTGTGCGGACATGATTCCTTCCTGACATAAAATCTGTGCTACGTGTTTAGTAGTGTATACGGTTATAAGGCAGTATTAAACGCTATTACTGCAAAAATTCCAATGTTTAACATAGCTTAACTGGTACAGTGCGTTCTATTGATGGTAGCATATCTTGAACTATTCCCCTAAATGCGACGTTTATTCTTATGTCAATACAAAACACATTACCAGATTACTCAGCAATTGATTCATTATTACAACAACATGCCGTGCCTTTAACTGCCGCAGAGATGCATGGCCTAATTACTGGGTTTATTTGTGGAGCAGTACATGACAATAGTTGGAAAACTTTGTTACATGAACTGACTAATGAGGGCTTAGCGTTCCCTAAATCGTTATCAGAACCCCTTGAATCACTTTATCACGTCACTCATGAGCAACTTGATGACAGCGTATTTAATTTTTCTATGCTGTTACCTGACGATACAGAATCTGTTTTTCCTCGAGCTGATGCCCTTGCAGGGTGGGTTAATCATTTTCTATTAGGATTAGGTGTTGCACAACCTAAGTTATCTGAGCATAAAGAGTTGACGGAAGTTATCACTGATTTGCGTAATATTGGTGCATTAGGCTATGAAGAAGATGAAAATCAACAAGAGCTTGAAGATGCACTCGAAGAAGTTACAGAATATGTCAAAGTCTCTGTTCAGCTGTGCTATATCACTTTTGTCGCCTCAAAAGAGACAACAACAGAAAATGATAAACAAGATGAACAACGGACATTACATTAATAATTGCCTTATTAATTAGATAACCAAAAGATCAATAAAGGATAGGAGTGGGTATGAATAAGCAAGAATTTTTATCCCGTCGTCAGGCATTATTAGCTCAGATGAAACCAGCAAGTGCAGCTATCTTTTTTGCTGCGCCAGAAGCACAACGCAATGCTGATAGTGAATATCCCTATCGCCAACATAGTGACTTCTTGTATCTCACCGGATTTAGTGAGCCAGAAGCTATCCTTGTGTTGATTAAAAGTGATGAAACACATAATCATAGCGTACTGTTTAATCGGGTTAGAGATTTAACCGCGGAAATCTGGTTTGGTCGTCGTCTTGGGCAAGAAGCTGCCCCTGAAAAATTAGGTGTTGATAAAGCGCTACCTTACGAAGATGTAGGTGAGCAACTTTATCAATTACTCAATGGATTGGATATTGTTTATCATGCCCAAGGTGAATATGCGTTTGCCGATGAAATCGTCTTTAATGCTCTGGATACCTTAAGAAAAGGCTCTCGCCGTAATTTAAAAGCGCCACAAACGCTTATTGATTGGCGCCCAATAGTGCACGAACTGCGGTTATTTAAATCTGATGCTGAAATTGAATTACTGCGCAAAGCCGGAAAAATTTCTGCGTTAGCCCATACTCGCGCAATGCAAAAATGTCAGCCAGGTATGTATGAGTATCAATTACAAGGGGAAATTGAACATGAGTTTATCTCTCATGGTGCGCGTTTCCCTTCCTATAACAGTATTGTCGGTAGTGGTGAGAACGGTTGTATCTTACATTATACTGAAAATGAAACTAAAATGCGTGATGGGGATTTAGTCCTTATTGATGCAGGCTGTGAATATGAAGGTTATGCGGGTGATATTACGCGAACTTTCCCTGTTAATGGTAAATTTAGCCGTCAACAACGTGAAATTTACGAGATTGTTTTAAAATCACTCAATGTATCCCTCGAATTGTATAAACCGGGTACAAGCATCAAAGAAGTCACTAAACATGTCGTGTATATCATGGTGGAAGGCTTAGTTAAGCTCGGCATTATGCACGGTGATATCGAACACCTCATTGAGACAAAAGCCTATCAGCGCTTCTTTATGCATAGCTTAAGTCACTGGTTAGGTCTTGATGTTCATGATGTTGGACACTATGGCACCGATCGTGATCGTATCTTAGAGCCGGGTATGGTGTTGACTATTGAACCAGGACTTTACATTGCGCCAGATGCGGATGTACCACAAGAGTATCGTGGTATTGGTATTCGCATTGAAGATGACATTGTTATTACTGAAACAGGTAATGAAAATTTAACGGCTATGGTTGTTAAAGATCCTGATGAAATTGAAGCTCTGATGGCAGGAAAAATTTAAGGCTAAAATCAGCATGAATGTGATTATTGTGGGTGGCGGAATGGCGGGTGCAACGTTAGCACTAGCACTTTCCGCATTAAATAAGGGGAATATTTCCATTTCGCTTATTGAAGCGCGAGAGCCAGATAATGGGCATCCCGGATTCGATGCTAGAGCGATCGCTTTAGCGCATGGCACAGCAAAGCGATTAGCACAAATCGGATTATGGTCGGTCTTAAAACCCTTTGTGACACCTATTAATCACGTTCATGTTTCTGATAGAGGCCATTGCGGTTTTGTGAACATAAATGCGCAGGACTACGATATTGACGCACTCGGTTATGTTATTGAATTACATGATGCGGGGCGTCAACTGTTTGCACAGTTGAAAAAACAACCCAATATTACGCTATATTGTCCCGCTAAAGTGGAGCATGTTCAGCGCCATCTCGATAACGTTGAAGTGACACTTGATGATGGTACGCAACTTAGCGGTGATTTACTGGTTGCCGCAGATGGTACACATTCACCCATTGGTCATCAATGTCATATTCAATGGCAGAAAACGCCTTATCATCAAGTTGCGGTGATCGCCAATGTAAAAACAGAGATTGATCCCAAAGGTTGTGCATTTGAGCGATTTACACAATTTGGTCCATTAGCAATGTTACCCATGAGTGAAGGGCGTAGTTCATTGGTGTGGTGCCATCCTATTGAGAAATTAGAACAAGTTTCACAATGGGATGAGCAAACAACCATTGCACAGTTACAACGGGATTTTGGCTGGCGTTTGGGTAAGATTGAACAAGTAGGGCAGCGTCATTGCTATCCATTAGTTCTGCAAAAAGCACAGCAAATGATCAGCCATCGTTTAGCATTGATAGGTAATGCATCTCAAACCTTGCACCCTATTGCAGGGCAAGGTTTTAATCTTGGTTTACGCGATGTAATGACATTAGCCAATACATTAACCTCGGCCATACAATCAGGTCTTGATATCGGCAGTTATCGCGTATTATCACAATATCAACAGCTTCGCGAACAGGATAGAGAAAGTACTATTACGATCACTGATGGCTTAGTGAAAGTGTTTGCGAATCGTTGTATGCCGTTAATTATCTCCCGTAATCTAGGCTTAATGACGATGGAATTAGTGCCTGCACTTCGTAACAAATTAGCACACCAAACATTAGGTTGGACAAACTGAGCATAATTGCTTTTTAGGATACTTTTATTATGAAATCATTTGATGTTGTTATTGCTGGTGGTGGAATGGTCGGGCTTGCATTAGCCTGCGGATTACATGGCTGTGGATTACGTATAGCGATAATAGAAAATCACCCAGTCACCACGCATTTCCATCCGCAAGATGATTTTGCATTACGGGTATCTGCGATTAATACTGCCAGTGAGTTATTACTCAAGAAATTGGGGGTATGGGAAAACTTAACGGCATTACGTACAGCTCCTTATCAAGGTATGGAAGTATGGGATCAAGATAGTTTTGGACGTATTGCGTTTTCAGCGCAACAAGAAGGGTTATCTCATCTTGGCACTATTATTGAAAATCATCTTATTCGTGAAGTGCTGTGGCAAAAGGTCACCAGTCATAGTGATATTACCTGTTATTCCCCTGCTCAAATTGAACGCATTGTGTGGGGAGAAAATGAAGCCTTTATCAGCTTAAATGACGGTGAAATGTTAACCGCTAGGCTGGTTGTTGGCGCCGATGGTGCGAATTCTTGGTTGCGTAAAAATGCTGATATTCCACTGACTTTTTGGGATTATGAACATCACGCTTTAGTCGCAACCATACGCACAGAACAACCCCATGATAATGTGGCGCGCCAAGTGTTTCATGGTGAGGGGATTTTAGCCTTTTTACCTCTTGCAGATCCTCATACTTGTTCTATTGTGTGGTCGCTACCTAGCTCATTGGCTGAAGATTATAAGAGTGCAGATAAAACGCGATTTGAACGTACGCTAGGTGTTACTTTTGATATGTGCTTAGGCCAGTGTGAATTAGTCAGTGAACGTATGACAATTCCATTAACGGGTCGCTATGCACGTCAATTTGCCGCTCCACGGTTAGCGTTATTAGGTGATGCAGCACATACCATCCACCCTTTAGCTGGACAAGGGGTTAACCTTGGCTTTATGGATGTTGCTGAATTAATTGGTGAAATCCGTCGTTTAAAAGCAGAAGGTAAAGATTTTGGTGAGTATCTCTATTTAAGACGTTTTGAGCGCCGCCGTAAACATGCCGCTGCGGTCATGTTAGCGACTATGCAAGGGTTCCGCGAATTATTTGAAGGTAATAACCCTATTAAAAAGTGGGTGCGTGATATCGGTCTTTCGTTAGCAGATAGTTTACCAGGAGTAAAACCAAAGTTACTTGAACAGGCGATGGGACTTTCTGATTTACCAGAATGGCTAAAGCATAAAAATTCTGTTTCAGCTGAAAAAATCTAATTCAACCGCCATTTCACATTACTTTTCTTTATAACAGACTGGAAAAATAACACTAAAAATAGCTATTTTTTCAGTCTATTCTTTGTATTGCTCCCTTTTTTTAGTCATTATTCACTAAAAATGAGGGCTGATACGCATAATTACAATCATTCATTCTGCATACTTATTTCTCTACATTATGATTGGTAGAGGTAATACCCTATTTTAACTTATGGTTTATTTTTTCTCTTAGTGATAAGTTCAAAGTAAAGGTATCGTTTGCGTTGTACGTTAATTGCTCATATTTGTTAAAATAATGTTTAAAAATAAACTTAAGCTTGTAATTAACACGCTGATTTTTAATCAAGTTTAATTTTATATTTAACAAATTGCGTTCTCTGGATCATCTAAACTAAAAATAGAAAGAGGGAAGAATGGCAAAACAGACTCCGTTATATGATGAGCACGTCGCCTGTGGTGCTCGTATGGTTGATTTTCATGGTTGGATGATGCCACTGCATTATGGCTCTCAAATTGATGAACACCATAATGTGCGTCAAGATGCAGGTATGTTTGATGTATCTCACATGACGATTGTTGATTTACATGGCCCGCAAGTTAAAGACTTTCTACGTTATCTATTAGCGAATGATGTCGCTAAACTCACCGAAAAAGGCAAAGCACTTTATACTGGTATGCTAAATGCGTCCGGTGGTGTGATTGACGATCTGATTGTTTACTACTTTGATGAGACTTTCTATCGTCTGGTGGTTAACTCCGCAACCCGCGAAAAAGATTTAGCGTGGATCACTGAGCATGCCAAAGATTATGTCGTCGATATTCAAGTACGTGATGATTTAGCATTAATTGCAGTACAAGGCCCTCACGCACAAGAAAAAGTACAGCGTTTATTAAGTGAATCGCATCGCCAAATAGTGGCAGCGATGAAGCCTTTCTATGGCGTACAACTTGATGATCTCTTCGTCGCGACGACAGGTTATACCGGTGAAGCAGGTTATGAAATCGCCATGCCAAAAGAGCAAGCCGTTGATTATTGGAAAAAATTATTAGCAGTGGGGGTTAAGCCCGCGGGGTTAGGTGCTCGAGATACTTTACGTTTAGAAGCGGGTATGGATCTTTATGGTCAAGAGATGGATGAAACTATTAATCCTCTTGAGGCTAATATGGGATGGACGATTGCCTGGTTACCCGAAGATCGTCAATTTATTGGTAGAGAAGCATTAGAAAAATTACGCGCAACAGGCACAGATAAACTGGTTGGTCTGGTGATGCGAGAAAAAGGGGTGTTACGTGCAGGTAGTGCCGTGCACTTTACCGATGATTTAGGTGAATTAAGAGAAGGCGTTATTACTAGTGGCACATTTTCACCGACATTGGGCTTTAGTATTGCATTAGCCAGAGTACCCGCAGGTATTAAAGATAGCGCAATTGTTTTATTGCGTAATCGTGAAATACCGGTAGAGGTGGTAAAACCTGGTTTTGTTCGTTCAGGTAAAGCATTGGTATAAAGCATTATTATTTTAAATGGAGAGTACGGTCAATGAGTCAAATACCTAGTGAATTAAAATATGCGCAATCTCATGAGTGGATCCGTTCTGAAGGCAATGGCGAATACACTATCGGCATCACTGAACATGCTCAAGAGTTGTTAGGTGATATGGTGTTTGTTGATCTTCCTGATGTAGGCAGTGAAGTTGATCTTGGGGATGATTGTGCTGTGGCTGAATCAGTAAAAGCTGCATCAGATATTTATGCCCCATTATCTGGCGAAATTATTGCAGTAAATGAGGAGTTGGATGGTTCACCAGAGCTGGTTAATAGTGATCCTTATGGGGATGGATGGTTATTTCGCATAAAAGCAAAAGATGAAAGCGAATTAAACGATCTCCTTGATGCGGCTGGCTACCAAGAGTTAGTTGAAAACGAAGAGTAAAAATAAACGCCTCGTCATTAAAAAGTCGGGGCGTTTTTATTTATCAGCCTATTTTCAAATCAGTAAAAACAGCTTATCCATTTATTGTGAATTCAGGAATTACCCGCAATGACACAAACTTTAACTCAATTAGAATATCGTGATGAATTTATTCGTCGCCATATTGGCTCATCGCCAGAACAGATTAAAGAGATGCTTGATGTTGTTGGCATCTCCTCATTAAATGAATTAACACAAAAGATTGTTCCCGATAATATCCAATTAGCAACGCCGCCTAATGTCGGAGGGGGGGCTACTGAACAAGAGGCATTAGCAGAACTAAAAGCGATAGCCCGTAAAAATAAACGTTTTACCTCTTATATCGGTATGGGATATGCGCCTTCTGTATTGCCTCCTGTTATTTTACGTAATTTGCTAGAAAATCCAGGTTGGTATACCGCTTATACTCCTTATCAGCCAGAAGTTTCTCAAGGGCGTCTTGAATCATTACTTAACTTTCAACAAGTAACCATTGATTATACCGGCATGGATTTAGCCTCTGCTTCGCTATTAGATGAAGCTACTGCTGCCGCTGAAGCTATGGCAATGGCAAAACGTGTTAGTAAACTAAAAAATGCGGAGCGTTTTTTTGTCGCTGATGATATTCATCCCCAAACACTAGACGTAGTAAAAACCCGAGCTAACACCTTTGGTTTTGAAGTGATTGTCGATAAAGCTGAAAAAGTGTTAGAGCTAGAAGGTGTCTTTGGAGTGCTATTACAGCAAGTCGGCACAACCGGTGAAATTCATGATTATAGTCAGCTCATTAGTGAACTAAAAACGCGAAAAATTATTACCAGTGTAGCGGCTGATCTAATGGCACTGGTGTTATTAACGGCTCCAGGGCAGCAAGGAGCGGATATTGTATTAGGCTCAGCCCAACGCTTTGGGGTGCCAATGGGATATGGTGGTCCACATGCTGCTTTCTTTGCCTGTCGAGATGAATATAAACGAGCCATGCCAGGACGTATTATCGGTGTCTCGCGTGATGCTGCAGGTAACAGAGCGTTACGTATGGCAATGCAAACTCGTGAACAGCATATTCGCCGTGAAAAAGCTAACTCGAATATTTGTACTTCACAGGTATTACTGGCCAATATTGCTGCCATGTATGCGGTATATCATGGGCCTGAAGGTCTAAAAAATATTGCTCAGCGTATTCATCGCTTAACGGATATTTTAGCCGCGGGTTTAATTCAAAATGGCATGACATTACGCCATCAGACATGGTTTGATACTTTAACCGTTGAAACAGCGGATAAAGCGGGTGTATTACAACGTGCTAAAGATGCTGAAATTAATTTACGAACCGATATTGTTGGCGCAGTAGGTGTCACTTTAAGTGAAGTGACGACTCGCGAAGATGTTGTCAGATTGATTGAGATTATCAGTGGTAAAGCTTTCTCTGATGACATTGATACATTAGATGCATTGGTAGCCTCTTCATCGACCTCAATTCCAACGGCAATGTTGCGTAAAGATGCGGTGTTAACCCATGAAAACTTCCATCTTTATCACAGTGAAACTGAAATGATGCGCTATATGCATCGTTTAGAAAATAAAGATTTAGCGCTTAACCAAGCAATGATCCCGTTAGGCTCATGTACTATGAAGCTTAATGCTGCGGCTGAAATGCTGCCGATCACATGGCCTGAATTTACCGAAATGCACCCATTCTGCCCACCTTATCAAGCGCAAGGCTACCAGATAATGATTGAGCAGCTATCTAATTGGTTGGCTGCCATAACGGGTTATGATGCGATGTGTATGCAACCTAACTCAGGGGCGCAAGGGGAGTATGCTGGCTTGTTAGCTATTCGTCGTTACCATCAAAGCCGAGGAGAAGGAAATCGCCATATCTGTTTAATTCCAAGCTCAGCCCATGGTACAAATCCTGCTTCAGCCCATATGGCGGGTATGACGGTGGTTGTCGTGGGATGTGATGAAAATGGTAATATCGACATTGCAGACTTAAAAGCGAAAGCAGAGAAGCACCAAGCTGAGCTTTCTTGTGTGATGGTGACTTATCCTTCAACCCACGGTGTTTATGAAGAGGGTATACGTGAAGTTTGTGAGATCATTCATCAATATGGCGGACAGGTTTATCTTGATGGCGCCAATATGAATGCGCAAGTGGGGATCACGACGCCAGGCTTTATCGGCTCTGATGTATCACACTTAAACTTACATAAAACTTTCTGTATCCCCCATGGCGGTGGTGGCCCAGGTATGGGACCTATTGGCGTAAAAGCACATTTAGCGCCATTTGTACCTGGACATAGTGTCGTGGAAATGGACGGTGTTACGACCCAAGGTGCCGTGTCAGCAGCACAGTTTGGTAGTGCCTCAATATTACCTATTAGCTGGATGTACATCCGTATGATGGGCTCAGAAGGGCTTAAACAAGCGAGCCAAGTAGCGATTTTAAATGCTAACTATATTGCTCAACGCTTAAAAGATGACTATGACATCCTCTATTCTGGGGCGGAAGGTTATGTTGCCCATGAATGTATTATTGATATTCGTCCACTCAAAGCTAACTATGGTATCAGTGAAATGGATGTGGCGAAGCGTCTAATTGATTACGGCTTCCATGCGCCAACCATGTCATTCCCTGTTGCGGGGACATTAATGATTGAGCCAACAGAATCTGAAAGCAAAGTTGAAATTGACCGCTTTATTGATGCGTTACTCTCGATTCGTGCTGAAATTGCACAAGTCGATGACGGGGTATGGCCGATTGATGATAATCCGCTAGTGAATGCACCACATACACAGTATGAATTAGTGCAAGAATGGTCACATAGCTATAGCCGTGAATGTGCGGTATTCCCAAGTGAAGCAACGAAACGCAATAAATATTGGCCGGCAGTAAAACGCCTTGATGATGTTTATGGTGATCGTCATTTGCATTGTTCTTGTGCGCCAATAAGTGATTATGAATAAAGGTTAATTTAGCGCTATTACTAAATAAAATACCGAGGGTAAATTCAAAATCTACCTTCGGTATTTTTTTGGTCATCATCAAATGAACAGCAAAAAATTATTTTAACCAGCCTTTTTTCTGTGCCTCTAGTAATTGAGGATAGAGGTATTGCCAAAATTCTGGCCACTGTTTTTCGATAAATAGATTTCGTGCAATCACTTGTTCTAAACGGATATTATTTTCAACCCAGCTTTGCCCTTCGTTATGTAGATTCATTAACATTGGCATTGCGCGATCTAAAATATTGGCAAATTGTGACTCAGGGGTTTGTGCTGCATCATATTCAAGCCAGAGATTAAGAAAATATTCACTTTGTGGTGCAGGTAACAACGAAAAAATACGTCTGGCTGCTTTTTGCTCTTGCTCTTTAATCGCTTCACGAGCGGCAACATCATAAACCATCACATCACCAGCATCGATTTCGACAATATCATGCACTAAAGCTAGCTGGATCGCTCTACCTATATCAATATCACCGGCATAAGGTTGAAAACTCATTGCTGCAACAGCAAAGTGCCAACTATGCTCAGCGGTATTTTCAGCACGGCTATTGTCTAATACATTATTTTTGCGGTAAACGCGTTTGAGTTTATCGAGTTCAATAATAAAATTGATGGTATCTGAAAAGGGGCCAAAAGCCCCATTAGTTTGTTGTGTCATAAAAATCCGTTCATATGGAAGTGCTATCACTCATCTTCTAAAGAGTAAGGCAAAGGTTTAATCGTTAAGCGGCTGGTGGTATCACCTTGGACACGAAATACGCTGTCAGCATCCATATCATTATTCATCACCACTTCGGCGATAATCGTGTTATCGGCCATACGAACCGCACTTAATACCGTGCCTGTTTTGCGCCATTTATCTTCACCTAATTGCCACTCAACGCTACCGCCAATGTCGGGCAATTGTGCTGCGCCACCTGATAACAGATACATAGCACGTTTATTTGCGCCTCTGAATTTGGCACGAGACACCATTTCTTGACCTGTATAGCAACCTTTTTTAAAGCAAATACTTAATGGTAATGCTTGTAAGTTAGTCGCTTGTGGTAAGAATTGTTCGATATTAGGGGTATCAATAATGGGATAACCCGCCTCGATATCAAGGGCTAACCACTGGTCACTATCACTGGTTTCTGCGGGCAATGTCGTGGCTAGTTTTTTGGCAGTCTCTTCATCTGTAACAATTAAAAAGCGCTCTGTAGGTAACGGGAGTTGCAGTAAGTAGCTATTTTGGTGATTAACCACTTCATTGGCTTTACGGGGGATCTCAGGGAAGAATTCCGCTAAGGCTTGTGCCGCGCCTTGCCCCGCAAGTCCTAATAACACCGCATCTGTATTTTCAGTAAAAGTCACTTTTGAAAATACGGCGTATTTTTTAAGCTCAGTAAGTTGTTTTTCAGCAACATTTTTCCGCAATATATAAGCAAATCCTGCTTGTTGATGGAAAATGCGCAATGTACTCCACATTTTCCCTTTAGCTTCACAATGAGCGGCTAAAGTGTGCTCTGTAGTCGGTAATGCGGCAATATCCGCTGTTAGTTGGCCTTGTAAGTATTTTTCACTATCAGCCCCTGTTGCAGTTATCAATGACCAATCATCTAAAGAGATCAAGGTGAGTGGTAAATTGATTGCGGCATGAGGGCGTTTTGTCTGAGTAGAATTTTGAGTCATGACATCACCCGCTATGTAGTTAATCCGATACACTGTTTATGGTAAAAGAGTCACAAGACAATGCAAGTCATTATTATTTTCAGCGCACAGAAAGAATTTTGTGCATAACAATTTATTGATGCTTCAAAGCGTTGCTATTGGACGAAAGCGACAAATTGTGATCATTTTGATGTTAAAAAGGGTGCGATAAGACTATCATCAAGGCAGGAAGAAATAGTGGTATTTCTTGAAGTGAACATATTAAAGAGCAGAATATGACTATCGATATAGAAAATAAAGCACGAATAAATTGGGCATGTCGCCGTGGAATGCGTGAACTAGATATTTCTATCATGCCTTTTTTCGAAAACGAGTACGACACACTCTCTGATGACGACAAAAGGCTCTTTGTTCGTTTACTTGAATGTGCTGATCCTGATTTATTTAATTGGTTGATGAACCACGGCCGCCCTGATGATGAAGATCTTTATTACATGGTAAAGTTAATTCAAGAGCGTAATAGAATTCGTATGGCTGAAATTGTTAATAAGTATTAGTACTAATAAAAATAGAATATAAAACCAAGTGCATTAAATAAAGCCTGAAGTACTAAGTATCACGCCCTTATTCATTAAATGAATAAGGGCGTTTTAGTAAGTAAAAAACGAAGAATAGAAAATTTTAATGAGGTAATATTAAATCTTAGTGACAATAATTTTACGTGGCATTTCAAAGAAAAAATAGAGGATCGTCATTTTATTTTTTATATTCTCCTTTTTTTACAAAAATCAGTTATGCTATTAAAAAACGACGACGATATCTTGTTGTAATAATAAGATATTAAAGCAGGAGCTAATATCACTCGTGACTTTATGGAAATCACATTTAACAGTTTCTTGGTTTACACAGTTATTTTCAACTAGTGTTTACGTTATTTTTGAAATAGCATTGCTGTTATATCCTTGGCCACCTGGCTTTATTTATATCTGGGTTCCTTTGTTACTTTTACTTATATTAGGTTGGTATTTTAGCCAAAAAAATATCAATAAAAGGAAAGGGGATTTAGTGCTGCTTAATGGCAATCGTATTCAATGGAAATATCATGAATGGCAGATTGCAAAACAACCGTGGATCAGCCGATTTGGTGCAAAAATAACGTTAGATTCTATCTTAAATAATAAGCAAATCACGCTATGGGTTGCTTTTGATAGTATGCCGGAAAATGAGTGGCGAAATTTTTCACAACTGCTGATGCAATACCCAGATATTTAATTCTGGGTATGTATATAAACCGTTAGAATGCTTACTGATTGACTAAGGTTAAAAGTGTTACCTTGCGGTAGATAACCTGAAGCAATAGATTGATTGCGATTTACAAGTTTTCTTCTATTTCTCGTAAAATTTGCATACACCACTGTGATAAACGTTCATCACTTTCTTCAAATTGATTCACCTCATCTAATGCGAGCCCGACAAAATGTTTACCATCATCAGTAAGTGGTTTAGGACTGGTAAATTCATACCCTTCAATAGGCCAAAAACCGATAAATTTAACACCACTTGGCAGTAAATGGTGGTAGAGCATACCTAATGCATCTAAAAACCATTCACCATAATCAATTTGATCACCCATTCCATACATAGCAACGAGTTTATCTTTGAGATCTAATGTTGGTAGCGTTTCCCAAATTGCGAGCCAATCTTCTTGGATCTCACCAAAGTCCCAGGTTGGAATACCTAAAATAAGAATGTCATACTCTTGCATCAGAGTAATATCGCACTCTTGAACATTATGAAGATCAATAAACTCTTCACCGAGAATGTCACGAATTTTCTCTGCCGCCATTTCGGTATAACAGGTGCTGGAACCGTAAAATAGACCAATTTTCATAAAGATTTTTAGGATATTTTTGCTAATAAAGGTCACTATTGTACCAGAAAACTTTTTCTATGAGGCATAATGTACAAGTAACAACGTAAAGAAGAGAGAGCAAACCCGTGACCCAGACCAAGTTATCGACACAAACGACAACAGATAATAACCAAGAAGATAATGACGTTATCATAGAACAATTTCTCGATAGTATTTGGCTAGAGCAAGGGTTATCTGCGAATACACTCAGCGCTTATCGTTTAGATTTACAGGCGTTAAGCCAGTGGCTGGTCACACAAAAACTCAATTGGTTATCGGTGACGACGTTAGATTTACACGCTTTTCTTGCCACTCGTTTGGATGAGGGCTATAAAGCAACCAGTGCGGCACGACTGTTAAGTACCTTACGTCGGTTTTTCCAATATCTTTATCGTGAGAAATTACGCCAAGATGATCCCAGCGCTTTGCTTTCTACACCTAAATTACCCAAACGTTTACCCAAAGACCTAAGTGAACAGCAAGTAGAAAATTTACTTAGTGCTCCTTGTATTGATGAGCCAATAGAATTACGCGACAAAGCGATGCTTGAGGTTCTTTATGCCTGTGGATTACGGGTTTCTGAGCTAGTAGGATTGTCTTTATCTGATATTAGCTTACGGCAAGGGGTGTTACGTGTGATAGGTAAGGGCGATAAAGAACGATTAGTTCCTTTAGGTGAAGAAGCTATTTACTGGTTAGAACAATATCTGCAATATGGTAGACCAGCCCTTATGCAAGGGAAAACCGATGATATTGTGTTTCCAAGCTTAAGAGGCCAAAAAATGACGCGACAAACATTTTGGCATCGTATAAAACATTACGCGGTGATCGCCGGAATTGATTCAGAGAAATTATCACCCCATGTGTTGCGGCATGCCTTTGCAACACATCTATTAAATCATGGAGCAGACTTGCGTGTTGTACAGATGTTATTGGGGCACAGTGACCTCTCTACAACACAGATTTATACCCATGTTGCTACAGAGCGCTTAAAAGTGCTTCATCAGCAACATCACCCAAGGGGATAACCGCCGAATGGCTGGTGTTAAATAGGAATTCAAATGAAAAAGAAATTACTCTGGTTACCCATTTTATTCAGTATGGTGTCAATGCCAGTGTTTGCAGATAACGCTGCTATTAAAGCGCAACTGGCAAAAATGCAGATAAAAGCAGAGAGCATTCAACCGACACCGATAGTGGGTTTAAATGCAGTGCTTTCTGATAAAGGCATTTTTTATATTACTGATGATGGGAAATACCTTACAGCAGGGCCGATTTATAATATTAATGGTGAGGAGCCTGTCAGTATCGCTAATCAAGTGATCATGAAAAAAATTGATTCACTTAAAAATGAAATGATTGTTTATAAGGCTGCTAATGAAAAATATGTGATCACTGTTTTTACCGATATTAGTTGCCCTTATTGCCAAAAATTGCATCAAGAAGTACCAGAGCTAAATAAACAAGGTGTCACGGTACGTTATTTGGCTTTTCCTCGTAACGGGGTGAAAAATAATGTGGTCAGTCAACAGATGAATGCCGTATGGTGTAGCGGTTTTCCTAAAAAATCACTCGATAGTGCGTTTAAAGGTGACAAAATTATTGCGATTGATGACTGTAAAAAAATTAATATCAATGAGCATTTTAAACTTGGCACTATGATGGGCATTCAAGGTACGCCTGCGATTGTATTACCTGATGCGAGTATTTATGGCGGATATATATCGGCGACTAATCTACTTGAATTATTAAATAAAAAAGAGAAGTGATAGCGTTTTATGGTTACTATTGAACCGACATTACGTCGGCGTGTGGCGAAAGCAACAGCATTGCCAGAAAGCCTCGATCCCTTATTACGGCAAATTTATGCCAATCGAGGTATTACCTCTGAAACTCAGCTCGAGCGCTCGTTAAAGGGCTTATTGCATTATCAAGATTTAAACGGTATTGATGTTGCTATCTCTTTATTAGTTGAGGCATTAAAGCTGCAATCGCGGATCGTTATTGTAGGGGATTTTGATGCCGACGGTGCAACCAGTACAGCTCTTGCTATTAAAGCGTTACGGCAAATGGGATTTCAGCAAGTAAGTTACCATATTCCTAATCGTTTTGATGATGGTTATGGACTTAGCCCTCAAGTGGTTCATGATGTGGCGAAGAAAGGCGTAGATCTGATTATTACGGTTGATAATGGGATCTCCTCTTTTGAAGGTGTTGATGTTGCTCATGAATATGGTATCCGTGTATTGGTTACTGATCACCATTTGCCGGGTCACTCCCTTCCTCAAGCTGATGCAATTATCAATCCTAATTTAGCGGATTGTGCCTTTTTGTCGAAATCATTAGCGGGTGTCGGTGTCACTTTCTATTTAATGACCGCATTAAGAGCTGAATTAGAAAAACAAGGTTGGTTTACAGCACAGGGATTAGCTCGCCCCAATATGGCCGATTACCTTGATTTAGTCGCATTAGGCACGGTTGCTGATGTGGTTCCTCTTGATGAAAATAATCGTATTTTTGTTTATGAGGGATTACGCCGTATTCGTGCAGGACGTTGCTGTGCAGGGATCAAAGCCTTGACGGAAGTTTCACGTAAAACGTTGTCACAATTAGTCAGCAGTGACTTAGGTTTTGCATTAGGGCCAAGACTTAATGCGGCAGGGCGTCTTGATGATATGTCTGTTGGCGTTGCTTTACTGTTAACTAATGATATTGGTGTCGCCCGTGAAATTGCCAATGAACTGGATGGATTAAATCAGACTCGTCGTGAAATAGAAGCGGGAATGCAAGAAGAAGCGTCGACAATCTTTCGCCAATTTATTACTACCCAAGATGACTTACCGAATGGATTAGCTATTTATCATCCACAGTGGCATCAAGGTGTGGTTGGCATTCTCGCCTCACGAATTAAAGAGAAACTGCATCGCCCAGTGATTGCTTTTGCCCCAAGCGGTGATGGTTTACTAAAAGGCTCAGGACGCTCTATTCATGGTGTACATTTGCGAGATGCATTAGAACGTTTGAATACGTTAAATCCGGGATTAATGGTGAAGTTTGGTGGCCATGCGATGGCGGCCGGACTATCTCTGGAAGAAGATAAATTTCCACTTTTTCAGCGTCACTTTTCGGCACTTATGGCGGAATTAGTTTCTGCTGAACAATTACAAGGCGTGATTTTAACAGACGGCGAGTTAAGCGACAGTCAGTTATCTTTACCTATTGCGGAAATGTTAAGAGAAGCAGGGCCTTGGGGACAAGCCTTTCCTGAGCCACTTTTCGATGGCAAATTCACCTTACTACAGCAACGTATTGTGGGAAGCAAACATTTAAAAATGATGCTTCAACCGATAAATAGCCATGTAATGATTGATGCTATTGCATTTAATGTTGATGTTAATATATGGCCGGATAACAGTATTAAAACGGTTGAGCTTGCTTACCGATTAGACGTCAATGAATTTAGAGGACAGCGCAATGCACAACTGCTGGTGGAGCATATTTGGCCTTGCTAATCGCGATAGATAAGTCATTTTATGGTTGTATTGGGCAGCGCGCTGTTATGAGCACAATAATCCGATAGACAATTGTATATAAATGCTATAAACCCGCGCTGAGATCCGTTACAATATGCGGTTCAAAATTTATTCCAATTGTTTTTAAAAACAACGTTAAGACGAAAAAGTATGTTTGAAATCAATCCAGTAAAACACAAAATTGAAGAAGTCGCTGAGCGGACTCAAGTCCTCAGGGGGTATCTTTGACTATGATGCCAAGAAAGAGCGTTTAGAAGAAGTCAACGCAGAATTAGAGCAACCTGACGTGTGGAATGAGCCTGAAAAGGCGCAGGCGTTAGGAAAAGAACGCTCATCTCTTGAAGCTATTGTAGAAACAATCGACCAACTCGAACAAGGACTAGAAGATGTTTCTGGTTTACTTGACCTTGCTGTTGAAGCCGATGATGAAGAAACATTTAACGAAGCAGTTGCTGAGTTAGAAGGATTAAACAAAAAGCTTGAGCAATTAGAGTTCCGTCGTATGTTCTCTGGTGAATATGACAGTGCTGATTGCTATCTTGATTTACAAGCAGGCTCTGGCGGTACAGAAGCACAAGATTGGGCAAGTATGCTAATGCGTATGTACTTACGTTGGGCTGAATCTAGAGGCTTTAAAACAGAAATTATTGAAGAGTCTGACGGTGATGTTGCAGGTTTAAAATCAGCAACAATCAAAATCATAGGAGAATATGCCTATGGTTGGCTACGTACAGAAACCGGGGTTCACCGTTTAGTGCGTAAAAGCCCATTTGACTCAGGCGGACGTCGCCATACTTCATTTAGCTCTGCTTTTGTTTACCCTGAAGTTGATGACAATATTGATATTGAAATCAACCCAGCCGATCTGCGTATCGACGTTTACCGCGCATCAGGCGCTGGTGGTCAGCACGTTAATAAAACAGAATCTGCGGTACGTATTACCCACGTTCCTACTGGGCTTGTCACACAATGCCAAAATGATCGCTCTCAGCATAAGAACAAAGATCAGGCAATGAAACAGATGAAAGCGAAGTTGTATGAACTGGAAATGCAAAAGAAAAATGCAGATAAGCAAGTGATGGAAGATAATAAGTCAGATATTGGCTGGGGTAGCCAAATCCGCTCTTATGTTCTAGATGATTCACGAATTAAAGATTTACGCACTGGTGTGGAAACGCGTAATACACAAGCAGTGTTAGATGGTGATCTCGATAAATTTATTGAAGCTAGCTTAAAAGCGGGCCTGTGAGGAAAAACATGTCGCAACAGCAACAAGGTGCGGAGCAGGCACCTGATTTAAATAACGAACTGCAAACTCGCCGCGAAAAATTATCAGCTTTACGTGATAATGGTAACGCATTCCCAAATGATTTCCGCAGAGATGCCATGTCTGACGAATTACATCAAAAATATGATGCAATGAGTGCAGAAGAGTTAGACGCTGCTAATGTGGAAGTTGCTATTGCAGGTCGTATGATGACTCGCCGTATTATGGGGAAAGCATCTTTCGCTACATTGCAAGACATGGGCGGCCGTATCCAGCTTTATGTCTCTCGTGATGATCTGCCTGAAGGCGTTTATAACGAGCAGTTTAAAAAATGGGATCTCGGTGATATTTTAGGTGGCCGTGGCCGTGTATTTAAAACCAAAACAGGCGAACTGAGTATTCATTGTACTGAGTTACGTTTACTGACTAAAGCACTACGTCCGTTACCTGATAAATTCCACGGTCTAGCTGACCAAGAGACACGTTATCGTCAGCGTTATTTAGACCTGATCTCTAATGAAAATTCACGTAATACTTTTAAGATCCGCTCGAAAATCATGTCTGCTATTCGCCAATTTATGGTGAATAAAGGCTTTATGGAAGTAGAAACACCGATGATGCAAACTATCCCAGGTGGAGCAAGTGCACGTCCGTTTATCACTCACCATAACGCGCTAGATATTGATATGTATCTACGTATTGCACCTGAATTATATTTAAAACGTTTAGTTGTTGGTGGGTTTGATCGCGTTTTTGAAATCAACCGTAACTTCCGTAATGAAGGTGTATCACCACGTCATAACCCTGAGTTCACAATGATGGAACTCTATATGGCTTATGCTGATTATCGTGATCTTATCGAATTGACTGAAGAGTTATTCCGTACATTAACTCAAGATGTATTAGGTTCGACTATCGTCAAATATGGTGATGAAGAGTTTGATTTCGGTAAACCGTTTGAAAAACTGACCATGAAAGAAGCTATTTGCAAATATCGTCCAGAAACCAATATGGCTGATCTAGATGATATGGATAAAGCCGTTGCTATTGCTCAATCTATTGGTATTAAGATTGAAAAGAGTTGGGGGTTAGGCCGTGTTCAATGTGAAATTTTTGAAGAAGTAGCTGAAAGTCATTTGATCCAGCCAACTTTTATCATTGAATATCCAGCAGAAGTTTCACCACTGGCTCGCCGTAATGATGATAATCCATTTATTACCGATCGCTTTGAGTTCTTTATTGGTGGTCGTGAAATCGGTAATGGTTTCTCTGAGCTTAATGATGCGCAAGATCAAGCGGAGCGTTTTGAAGAGCAAGTTCGTCAAAAAGAAGCGGGTGACGATGAAGCCATGTTCTTTGATCATGACTATATCACTGCATTAGAGCATGGGTTACCACCTACAGCAGGTTTAGGTATTGGTATTGACCGTATGGTAATGCTATTTACCAATAGTCATACTATTCGTGATGTTATTTTATTCCCAGCGATGCGTCCGGGAAAATAATTATCGAATCACGATAAATACGCTATATGAAAAAAGCCATCGCAAGATGGCTTTTTTATTGCTTAATTTTCAGTAAGTAACTTAAAAATAATAAGTTAATTATGAGCTTAAAAGCGCTAAAAAATGATGAAAAGCGACCAAGTGTGGTCGCTCTGTGGACAATTTTATCTATAAACTGAGACCTCCTTTTAATGGATTGTTTACAATCGCATCTTGTAAGAAATCGGGTGCAAAATGAGCATAGGTCATCGTTTGTTTTAAACTGGCATGCCCTAGAATTCTTTGTAATGTGATGATGCTACCGCCGTTGATCATGAAATGCGTAGCGAAAGTATGACGCAACACATGTGTAGCTTGTCCGTCGGGCAAAGAAGGTTTTACACTTTTTAGTATTTTTCTAAATACTTGATATGAAACGGAGGAAAATAGGAGGTCTTTTTTTCCTTTGCATATTTGATCGCAGAGTTCTTTCGATATAGGGACAATGCGCGCTTTTCTTGTTTTAGTGTAAGTAAAACGCACTTTGTTTTCAATGATATGCTCTCGTTTCAGTTTCATTGCTTCGCCCCATCTAGCCCCCGTACTTAAACAAAATACGGCAATGTTATAATAATCACCTTCCAGATTAGCGAGTAGTTTTCGGGTTTCATCAAGGGTTAAGTAAGACATCTCACTCGCATTTATTTTTAATTTCTTGGCCTCAATAAAGGGATTTTCAGCCTCATATAATCCCATTTTAATTAATTGAGAAAATATACCTCGTATAGCATACAGTTCTCGATTAATAGTGGAGGGTTTTATCCCCTTAGCAAAACGCTCATTTTGATAAAATGAGATACTTTTTGATGTAACTTGAGATACATTGCTACTATGCATACCCTTACAGACACGCATTGCATTGTTGTAGTTAGATTTTCCGTTCTCGCTATGTTTACCGAACATGTTCCACCATAGCTCAACGAGTTCATCTAATGGGCGAATGTCTTTTAATTTTGTCCCCCATTCTTTTTTGCTGTGATTGGCCATTACATAACGTTCAAAGGCAATGGCTTCATGTTTTTTATTAAATTTCCGTCTGATCCGTTTTCCATTACGTCCAGTCGGTCTAATGTCCACTTCATATCGACCATCTTCAAGTTTCTTAATTGTCATAAGAAAGCTCTCCAATGGTAGAAAGGCTTTGTGAATCAATAAATTCACAAAATGCTTGATGTATTGTTATCCAATTTTCTTGTCTGAGTGGGATGATTGCGTGTTGTCTTGCCCACTGTGTGCGAGTGCCGGTGCGATTTGCCCAGCATCAGGATTGATTTCATCAAACATAAACCAAGTCATATATTTTCTAAATCTTGGAATTGAAAATAGTTTTGTTGCTGCTTCTAAAGACATATTCATTTTCCCTGATTCATATCCATGATATGTATGGTAATTAATCCCTGTTAAATCAGACATTTCCTTTAGTTTTAATCTTTCTGATTCTCTTATTAGTTTTAGCTTTTCATTTTTCGAACTTGACATAATTTTGCGGATCCTCTAAATTTTATTTAATACGAAACACCCACGTATAGCTACAAGGCGTAAAAGAGCGCCAAAGGGCGCTCATTAATAAGAGGTTACCAGATGTCGAAAGAAATCGAAATTCATAATATTGGTTCAGAATTTGTCACTGAGACAAAATTTGCCGGCTATATCGGTAAAACACCCAAAGCTGTGTCTGATATGCGTAAGGATGGGAAATTGCCTTATGTAGAAGTTAAGCACCCAGATAATTCCCGCGGTGAGTATTACATCGATGTAACCGATTGGAATAAAGGCTTGCGTATGGCACGTAAAAGAATGCCTAAAGAATTACGTGACGGCTGGCTGATATGGTTAGGAATGGGTGAACCACAATAACAAGGATGATGAAGGTGATAGTAAAGCAAATTACAGAGCATAGTTTTATGTATCGCGGTTTCACCATTATTAAACTGCCAAGAAAAGCAGTAACACCGATAACTCGTTATCACGTTTGGTTAGATGATCAGTCATTCGGTAAGTTTGATGCAATGGCGGAAGCAACTAAATATATCGACTTATTAAAAGGTGACATTCAATGAACCAATTAATTAAGCAAAGAAACAAATATAAATTAAGCAGTGAATCTTTTACTAATAAAAGTAAAAAGTATTCAAAAGCGGATAAAGCAACACTGGCTTTATGTGCCATTGTTATCGTTTCGTTTTTTGTGAAAGTTTCTATCTAGGTGTTGTTATGAATACCGCGGAGCTTATTCAAGCAAGAGAGCAACTACAAGGCAATGATGATTTTTATCAGTCTAAAGTGGTAAAGCATTATCGCAATGATGGTCTTTCATTTGATGAGCGCGTCAGTGGTATGAATAAAACAGCCGAAGTTAGGGCTGATTTATTAAGTAAGTTAAATAAAAATAGTGATGATATTTTGATTGGTGAGTTTCTTGATTATTTAAGAAATGAAAATAATCGTATATATCAGATGATTTATTACCTTGCTGAGATAGAAAAAGAAAAGAACGGAATAGATTATTTATTATTAAAGAGGAAAGATAAAATAAAAATCATTAATGCACTTCATCAAATAAAAGTATTGAGCGCATTAATCCCGAATAAATTAGCAATGCCTATTTAATTACACCTAAAAAATAAATGACATTTATTTGTCAGGACTTTTTATATTTGATTATCAGAGGTCTGATTATGTCTAAAGAAAGTGATGTAACCGATTTAATTAAAGCCGTTCGAGAAGATGAAAGAAAATCTCGGGCGGTTCTTTTTTCTGCCCGTTTACGCAAATTAGCATCAAAAGCACTAAGTGAACGAATGGAGCCTTCACAAGTATTTCAATTATTAGAAGGTGAAGCCGAGTCTATCGAACATCAAGCGCAGGAATGGAATTATGTCTAAAGAAATGGATTTAGCCTGCGAACAATCACAGTTATTGCTTGATAAACAAATAAAAGCAGTAACAGGGCGTTACATAGGTGTATCAGCGTTTGAATGTGAAGATTGCGGTCGTGAAATACCCGAAAAGCGCCGTATTGCGGTAATGGGATGCACTCGCTGTGCAGATTGCCAAACGGTGTATGAGCTGAAATCTAAGCATTATCGGAGTGTGTGAAATGGCGAATAAAACCATTCTGAAATGGGCTGGCTCAAAAGCCCGCATCATGGATAAATTAATTCCACATTTGCCAAAAGCAAGGCGCTTAGTTGAGCCGTTTGCGGGTTCTTGTGCTGTTATGATGAATACGGAATATGAAGAATATTTAATTGCTGATGCCAATCAGGATTTAATTAATTTATATCGTTCCGTTTCTAAAAATCCTGATGTTATGGCTTGTAGTGATCTTTATGATTGGAAACAACAAAACAATGAAGAAAGTTATTACCAAGCTAGAAAGTTATTTAATTTAGGTAAGCAGGAGCTTGATGCAGTATTAACTAATAAACAATCAGCTAGATTTTTATATTTAAATCGCCATTGCTTTAATGGGTTATGCCGATATAACGCAAAAGATGAATTTAACGTACCATTTGGAAAATATAAAAATGTTTATTTTCCAGAAAAAGAAATTTATCAATTCGCTGAGAAAGCCGTTAATGCCATTATCGCCTGTTTAGAATGGCAAGATACTTTGTCACTCGTTGATTTCGGTGATGGTGTTTATTGTGATCCTCCATATATGGGAGATGAAGGTAGTTTTACTAAATATCATCACACGGATTTTACTCACGCTCAGCAAATTGAGTTAGCTCAAGCATTAAAGGCATTAAATCAATCACAAGGTAACCCGATTACTGCCTCTAATTCCATTCACGCCAAAGAGCTGTATGCCGATCTCGGTTTTATTATTCACGAGATTGATGCACCTCGTTCTATTTCTGCAAATGGAAATCGCCAATCAGCAAAAGAAATTATCGCCGTTTTGCCGGAGGTGTGCTGATGGAACAGGGCTATGTCGATATTCAAGATCCAAAAAATGGGGTGCATATTACTGGCACTCGTTTTGCTATCGTTTATTGGAAAAAACAATTTGGATTAATCGAAGTCACTGTTATTGATGGTCGTGTGCGCCGTGAAGTGATTGCGTGGTATGACTCTGCAGTAAATGTGACGGCTGGCGTTGTTGGTGCGCATGTGAGTCGTGTTATTTGCGCAGAAATTAAGTCTATCTCTGAATTGATAGAGGTAATGACTCACGTTGCTAAACTGTGCGAAACAGCCATTGAAATTATTGATCCGAAGCATTTAGGCGGTGTGCGGTAATGGCTAGCCGTCTGATTGATTTTTCTCAGCCTCCTGTTTCCTATCCTGCTGATATGCAATGGACATATTGGTGGAATGGGAAACAGCATGAGCCAGTTGTTTATGAAAGACCGCTTACCCGTGAGCAATTGGCTCAGGGGCAAGCGATTTTATTCGATATTGAAAAACTGCCTCGCTTTCTTAAATCTCGCTTATTTAAGTACATCGAACATCTTAAAAAAGAGAAAACGCCGAAAGAAGTTCATAACTGGCTGGTCTTTAAGTTCCATAAAAGCGTCTATCAGCGTTTGCAAGCCGTTAATGCGCGCTATGGTTTAGCGAAAGATAAACGTCAATTTTTGTTAGATAGAGATTTTGATCAAGCCATGTTCTTTAATCGCTTGCCCGATGCGCATGACAAAATATTGCGTCATATGGCGAAGTCATTTGCGAACGCGTGTGACAACTTATTCGATGAATTGGCTGATCAGGCAATTGCTGAAAATAACGGTGATCGTGAGGTGTTACTTAACCTAAAAGTGATTAACCCTATTTATCATCAATTAGGAGAGTTAATTACCTATTTACATGTAACACCGTTGTTTTGGGGAAAAGCTCAAAAAGGAAAATTAACACCAGAAAATGCGTTGTCCGGATTAAACCGGTTAACAGATGAAAATTGGTGGCTGAAAAAGTTAAAAGCTCATCGTCAACGTTGGCGTGAGTCTTTGCATATTGCCTTTGGTGATGTGAATTCAGATAAGACACCTTACGCCAGTAAAAATGCGGTTCGTGAAGTCAGATCGCAACGTTTAGCGAATATGAATTATCTTGAAATGATGGATATTCAAGACGTTGAATCGGGTGATCGCTTCGATTTAATGGAAAAAGTATTAGCGAGTATCGCTAACCCTAAAATTCGCCGTATGGAATTGATGGCGCAAGCCGCAGGTATTCAAAAAGTTGCCGAAGAAAGAGGTGATATTGGTTTATTTATTACGTTAACCACGCCTTCAAAATACCATCCCACCAAGCAAATTAATGTTTCTAAAGATGAGAAAAAGAAAAAAGTTCTCATTAACGAGAAATGGAATAACAGCGCATACACTCCGAAAGATGGTCAACGTTATTTAGTGAAAATTTGGGCGAAAATTCGCACTGCTTTTAAAGATAAAGGCATTAACTATTACGGGATCAGAGTTGTTGAGCCACATCATGACGCTACACCACATTGGCATATGATGATGTTTCTGGATAAATCTCAACGTGCATCAGCGATTGAGATCATGCGTAAGTATGCCCTTGAAGAAGACGGCGAAGAACGGGGCGCAAAGAAACACCGTTTTGAAGCAAAGCATTTAAATAAAGGCGGTGCTACGGGTTATCTCGCTAAATATATTTCAAAAAATATCGACGGTTATGCGTTAGAGGGTGAAGTTGATGACGAATCGGGAGAGTTATTAACCGAGGTTGCATCAGCCGTTACTGCGTGGGCGTCTACTTGGCGTATTCCTCAATTTCACATGTTTGGCTTACCGTCTAAAGGCGTATGGCGTGAGTGTCGTCGTATTCGTGGTGTGAGTATCGCTGATAAGTTGGGTGATATAGCGGAAAAAGTAAGAGCGTCTGCCGATGCGGGAGATTTCGCCGCTTATATTGAGCATCAAGGAGGGCCTAACGTTAAGCGTAACCTACAAACGTTATTAGTTGCTCGTACTGTTGCCGATGAGCCGAATTCTTATGATGAAGAAGTGATGCGAATAATCGGATTATATTCACCGATAAAAAGTAGCGATTTAGTAAAAACGCGTGAGCGTCAGTATCGTTTAGTTCGTAAATCTAAGCAGGATATTGAGGCAATTGAGCATAAGCGTAAGTCAGAAACGGGGAGGGTTTTGACTTTAAAAAGCGCGATCAGCGCGCCTCGGAGTCCTGTCAATAACTGTGGATCGGGCAGTTCACCCGATATTAAAAATTCACACGAAAGGAGCTTAAAATCGCCCGTATGGGGGATTTCTGAGCCTGATGTTTTTGACCTACGTTCACAATATAGCGATTGGGAGAAATCATTTGGCGAGGTTTTAGAGCATAAAAAGAGTCAGCGAATAATTTCAACGGTGTCATTAAGTGAAAATCAGGAACGCTTGATACCTGAATTTAAAGCCTTTGCCGAAAAAATGGGATTGGATTTACCACCAGACTCAATGTGGTCAATGGTGATGAATGGTCTGCGCCTGAGTTATGGCGATGAAGTGATTTGGTTTGAGAGCGGGAAGATTCAAATTTCATCAACGAAAAGTGAAAAAGTTAATTTTGAAGAAGTGAAGCAGAAAAATATTTCAAATACACGAGATAGGGTAATGGCTAAGGTTAATAAATTGAGAGGGATAAATGATTAACTATTTAATTTTGTTCTATTTATTGGTATCAGTAACTCTTTTTATATACAGGACTATTAAATCTAAAAAGAGTTATCACGATAAATATAGTTTGGGTGAAGCGATAGATTATTCAACGTTATGGCCTCTTTATATTTTTATTGGGCTATATTTTTTTATTTCAGAGAAATACCGCAAATTTATTGGTATGAGTGAAGAAAGATAGAATAAAATTACAACTAAAAAAGTGTAGCTATTATAAAGTTGACAAAATGACAATTTTGCACCAATATCAAAGTTGACAAATTTCAAATTATGCACTTACGAGAGACGATAATGGCGGATTACAAAGCACCGTGGGAATGTTTTCCCCAATTAACAGAAGAACGTTTAACTATTATTGCTGAAGAGCTGTTGCGTGTTCTAGATCAAACATACGAACAATTGTCAACGCCTTTAGATGATAATTATACAAAAGGAACTTGTACCTTTGGTCGTCAGCGTCAGCTTTTGATTAAATTATGTATGAGTGGCCAATATGAGTGGTTATCCCTAACAAACCCAGGCATGGACGTTACTTTCAATATTGATGGTATTCCTGTTCGGTTTTTTGCTGATGATCCAGAAAATCCAAAAAAACCAGGTTATTTTCGTAGAAATCAAGTTGACCAGTTATGGAAAACAGAGCTATCTGATCCAACAATACACAGATTTGTTATAGAAAAACCAGAATTTGAAGGAGAAGATGCAAGAGTTCATTTTCTTGGATGCAATGCATTAGAAGAGATTGTATCTAAATGGACTTATGGTGAAAATAGGATCTCAGTACTTCATTCAACTGATGATGAAAAACCAACTTCAGTAGCTATCAATTTAGATCCAATCAGACCAATAGTGGCTGATGAAGATGTAAAACGTAATAATAAATAGTAGGTGAATCGTGTTTAATGGCTCTAATTTGCGACTGGCTCGTCTGTATCACGAGCTATCTCTTGAACAAGTAGCTGAGCGAGTTGGCAAAACTCGGCAGTATATACAGCGCTTGGAATCAGGATATGCATTACCAACAAAAGAGCTTACTGATGAATTAGCCTTTGTTCTGCAAGTATTGCCTGAATTTTTTAATAATGAAGAGCAGTCTCCTATAAATGAGGAGATTGTTCATTTTCGTAAAAGAAGCGCAACTAGAGTATCAACGAAGCTATCCACATTAGCGAAAGCTGAATTGTATAGGCGTTTGATTAGTGTTTTTGAAAAATATTTAAATTTGCCACCTGTAAAGTTTCCTGAAATAAAGGTTCATACTCAAGATGATATAGAGAAAGCCGCTGAATGGTGTCGTATAGAATGGGGATTAGGTTTTGGCCCCATAGATAATATGACACGATTGGCTGAAAAATTAGGTGCCTTTGTTACTGCTTTTGATTCTGTATCTGATGATGTTGATGCATTATCAATTCCGCTTGATAGACCTTTTATTGTGAGGAATACGGCGAAAAAGTCACCATGTAGGCAACGATTTGATATAGCACATGAAGTTGCTCATTTAATCATTCATGGCGGAGTTTCAACAGGAGATAGGATAACGGAATCTCAAGCTAATAGATTTGCTTCTGCGTTATTATTGCCTAGATCCTCAATGGCTAAATATTTTCCTAAGCCAATAGGTGGCAGAATTGACTGGAAAGGATTAAGTCAATTTAAGCTTGAATGGAAGGTTAGTAAAGCAGCTATAATTTATCGGGCTCATCAATTATCTTTACTTACGGATGCGCAGTATAAAACAGCATTTTTTGGGCTAAAACGTAAAGGCGAAGCTATTGATGAGAAAGAGGACTGTTTAATACCTCATGAAAAACCTGAGTTTTTTTATAATGCATTACAGGTTTTGCTCAATGAAGTTGATTTTGATGCAGAGTTATTAGCTAGTAAGTTACAAGTAAGAATAGAAATGTTACAAGAGCTAGTTGATGATGTTTCTTTCAAGATATCACCAACTATGACTAACAATGTTGAACCTAATGTGGTTTCATTATCTGCATACAGGTATAAATTGGCTTGTAACTAACTTTAGCGTTAATAAAAATCTCCGCTAGTTGAATAAACTGCGGAGATTTTTTTAAGTGCCTTATATTGAGTGTCATTTATATTGTTAATTAAATAAATAATGTGAATTTTTAGTGATTAATTACCAGCAATAGATACTAAATCTACGATTAGCTTGATCAAAAGAGAGTTACTGAAAAAATCATGCAGCAAAGTGTAAAAAGTGCAAGATCAAAAAAGGATCAAAGTTATTCGAAGGCGCCAGATATCACGGGCTTTCGTGACACTCATGCAGGTGCATAAAAAGCGGTCTATTTAGTGCGCGGGCGTGGCGGGGTCACGATTGCGTTTTGAGGGGGTTAAAAACATTATTCCTCGCAAATTTCCGGCGCGTAGAGCGATTAAAACAAGAAAAAGTTACCTAGATATCAAATAAATTACGTGCGCTTAAAATGGATTGTAGGCGCATTTAATACAGGTTTGAGAGGGTAAAAATTAGGCGGATTCGCCTTATCAGGGTGTAAACGGTATAATAAAATTGGGTCACTATTATTATTAGTCAGACCGATACTTATACCTTACAGGTAAAAAATACCGCCAGTGTCGGCGGTATTGTTCTTTGTGTGGTGAAGTTATTCATCATCTAATGTGTACTTATCAAACTTAATCACTTCTTCACCTAGCCAATCATTAATCTGTAATATCTTGCTTTGCAGTGGTGCCAACTCATTACGAAAGAAAACCTTTGCCGCTTTTTCTACGTCACCAAAGCCACCGGTATTCTGTGGAATGATCCCCATCATTTGAGGCGGTACGCGGTGTGCCGCTAACATATCGTCACGGCTGACATTCTTGATATTGAGAAATTCATCTTTTGCCGCAATCTCACTTAATGGAATAACTTGCACTCCGTCTTTTTTGCCGTTCGGCGCGTGGATAAACAGGTTGCGGAAATTACCGGGGCCTTTTGAGTTTTGCATTGCGTTACGGATTTTATCAATATCACTTTGGTTTTGTGAGGCGTCACTGACGTATAAAATAAATCCGGCATGACTTCCGTTGCGATAATACTTAAGGCGAAAGAGGGTAGATGCTTCATTCAGTAGCACTGACATGGTGGAGGCCAGATATTCTGGTAACCCGTATAGCTCTTGATTTAAATCGGGTTCGTATAACTGAAATACACTACCGGGCTTAAATTCATACGGCTTTGAGTCATAGCCATAGCGCACAAACCAATAGCTATCATCAGCAACACCACGGCGGGTATATTTGGCGAGAACGGGGGTGAGTTTTAATAAGTTACCCACCATATTATTACGACGTTCAAGGTAGGCATTGCCAAAGGTTAAGAAGTCGAGAGCAAATCGGCTAAAGTCTAACTTAGAGAGAAAACGGTTAGGCTGAAATGTGCTGACTAAAATATTACGTTTGACATAAATTGCACTGCTATGATGCGTCGCCGCACGAAACAGTTTTGATAACCCATCAAAGCTAACCGGTGGCTCATACCAATTATCAATTTGCGCACACTCCAGATAATCAAAGATTTCTCGTTTATCTAACACCGGAACGGGCTCACCAAAAGTAAAGGCTTCCATGCTGTTATTGGCGGTTGCCGTTTGTTGTGTTTTAAAACGTTTTTTATTTTTACGGCTCATCAATAAATCTCCACAATGTTATTACTGTTCTCGGTGGTGCCGGTTAATGGTTCGTTGAAAAGGGCATGCATCGTTGCCCATGCAAGGTCAGCGTGTCCGCTTTCTTCACTGCGCGAGGCCTCATAGGTTGGGCGGTTACCGCTTCCGGTGGTGGTACGACGAATGGATGTAAAGGATTGAATGATATCAACGCACTGCGCATCGAACTCTAAGCGCCCGTGACTAATCACGTCATAGGCTTTAATGACTAAGGCATTTTTGACATTCGGGTTATAAATAAACTCACGCGCAGCAGGGAAAAACTGGATAACATTCTGATAAACCCCATGTCCTAAGCCGGTGGTATCAATACCCATATATTCCACATAGAAACGTTCGGTGATTTTTTTAATGGCGTCAGCTTGTGCGCGAAAATCCATACCACGCCATTGATGGCGTTCTAATATGCGGAATTTTCCTCCGGGTACTTTCGGCGGCGCGATAACCACACAACCGGCACTATCACCATTTTCACCGCCTTTGCTGGGGTCGTAACCTACCCAAACCGGATCATAACCATAAGGGCGCAGCGCTAACGGTTGAATGTCGTCCCACACTTCCCAACTGTCCACCATGCAGTTTTGCATCATGTTAAAGTTGAATAGGGATTCGATATCATCCATAAAGTGACACATTAACAGGTTGTTATATTCGTCCGGGCTATACTCTTTTTTGAGTTGCTCTAAATCGAATAAATCACAACCGCCTCGTAGTGCATCTTCAATATTGACGATTTGTCGCCATTGCCCATCTTCACATAAACGTCCATTGACTAAGGCTTCATGTGAGATATCAATATCAACGCGATCTTCTTTTTTGCGTCCGCGGTTATACAACTTACCCGACCAAAACGGATAGGCTTCATGGCTCATGGTTGATGGTGTTGAAAAGTAGGTTTGTCGCCAATGTTTTTGTATCGCCATACCCGAAGTCACTTTGCGTAACTCCTGAAATTTCGGGATCCAAAAGGTTTCATCCAGATATAAATTACCGTGATAACTTTGTGCTGTGCGTGCATTAGTGCCAAGGAAATAGAGCGTTGCACCGTTGCTTAACATCAATGGGTCGCCTTTTAATTCAACATCAACCTCCAATGCCATTTTGATAATGTATTCACGGAACATATAGGCTTGCGCTTTACTGGCGGAGAGGAAAACCTGATTACGTCCGGTGGTCAGGGCATCAATAAAGGCTTCTCGAGCAAAGTAGAATGTTGCGCCGATTTGACGGGATTTTAAAATATTGCGGATACGGTGATGACCGGCGCGATACCACACCTTTTGATATTCAAACAACGTATTGCGAAAGATATCTTCCAGTTTTTCAATTTGTTCTTCTGAAAAGAAGTTTTTCTCTGGCTGACGGCGTTCGCCTTTGTTGCGGTTGGCAATCTTAGGATTAAGGTCCGTTTCATTACCGCCGTTTTGATATTTTCTGATCCGCGCCATGCGTTCGAGTTGACGTCCTAACAAGTCGATTTCTTTAAAATCTTTGCCTTCTTTGCTCTCTTTTAAAATTAGATTGCAATAACGTGCCTCAACGGTTAGCTCTGCGCGTTCGGTAGGGCTGATTTCATCCCAATTATCGCGGCGTTTCCAACTGTGAATCGTGGACGCCTTTTCGCCTAGCGATTCCGCTATGCGAGCAATGCGGTAACCGGCAAAATACAGGTGCATTGCTTTTTTTCGGTTATCAAATGTTTCTGTAATAGTCATTGCACAATCACGATTTCTTGCTTAAGTTACGGCTAGTCTATTGACCGCTGATCACCTATTCGCTTTATTCCCGTTGTGCCATATCTCAGACAAACCTTATCCATTGTTTAACGCCCCTTTTAACCGACAACATACAGACCAACGAATAAACGGATGCAGTCTGGAGTAGTGCATGTCGAAGAAATCAAAACCGGTTCGTCTTTGTGTTGAAGGGGCGACAACGGACGGGCGTCGAGTTGATCGGGAATGGTTAACCCAAATCGCGAAAAACTTTGATCCCACGGTTTATGGTGCGCGAGTCAATATCGATCACTATAACTATTCATGGGCACCACGCTTTGGTGATGTGGAGTCGGTGTATACCGAGGAAATTAAAGAAGGGGCGCTGGCGGGTAAGTTGGCACTGTATGGTGTGATCAATCCGACGCCTGATTTAATTGAACTCAATAAAAAACGTCAAAAAGTCTATACCTCTGTTGAAATTGACCCGAGTTTTTCAGATACCGGCGAAGCGTATTTAGTCGGGCTGGCGGTTACCGATAACCCCGCGAGTTTAGGCACTGAAATGCTGCAATTTAGTGCTAATGCACAAAGTAGCCCGCTTTCAGAGCGCAAACAAAGCAAAGATAACGTTTTTACTGCTGCAGAAGAAAATCACTTTGAATTTATTGATGAAAACCCGCAGAGCGAGAAGCCAGGGCTTTTTAGCATTATTAAAGAGATGTTTTCTAAAAAACAACACAGTGATGATGCGCGATTTACCGATGTGCATCAGGCGGTGGAGCTGTGCGCCCAAGAAGTACAAACCCTTTCTGCAGAAATTACCGCATTAAAAAACGCCGACCAAAGCGAAGCGGTAAAAGCACTTACGCAACAACTCACGGAATTAAAAACCCAATTTGAAAATACAGACGCCTCGTTCTCACATCGTCCGCCGGCCACGGGTGGCGAAAATAATAGCGAAGTGCTGACGGATTGCTAAGGTAGTGAACAGACCATGAAAAAAGAAACTCGTTTTAAATTTAATGCGTACCTCACGCAACTCGGTAAAATTTACGGTGTTAGCGCGCAAGCGTTTAGTGATACAAAGGTTCAAATTGAACCGTCTGCCGCGCAAACGCTGGAAACCAATATTCAGCAGTCAGCAGAATTTTTAACACACGTTAATATCGTGCCCGTTGATGAGCAAGTGGGTGAGGCCATCGGTTTAGGTATCGGCTCAACTATCGCAGGCACTACCGATACAACAGCAAAAGAGCGCGAAACAAGTGATCCGATTAAGCTGACCAAAAATAGCTATCATTGCCAGAAAACCAATTACGACACCCACCTTGATTACGCCAAAATTGATATGTGGGCGAAGTTTACCGACTTTCAAACCCGTATCCGCGATGCGATTATTCGCCGTCAGGCATTAGACCGCATTATGATTGGTTTTAATGGTACGCACCGCGCCGATAATTCTGATCGGACAAAATACCCCTTACTGCAAGATGTGAATTCAGGCTGGTTACAAAAAGTCCGTGAGCGTGCACCAGAGCATGTGATGGGCAGTGAAACGAAAGACGGCGCAACCACAGCCCAGCCTATTCTGGTCGGTAAAGGGCAAGCTTATCAAAATCTTGATGCATTAGTGCAAGATACGGTCGATACTGCGATTGATCCTGAATATCAGGACGATACCGGTCTTGTTGTGATTTGTGGCCGTAAATTATTAGCAGATAAATATTTTCCACTGGTTAATAAAGACCAAGATAACAGTGAAAAACTGGCGGCAGATACCATTATCAGCCAGAAACGTATCGGCGGTTTGCCTGCTGTACGTGCGCCGTTCTTTCCTGGCAATGCATTTTTTATCACTCGCCTTGATAACTTGTCGATTTATTTCCTTGCGGATTCTCGTCGTCGTCAAGTGTTAGATAACCCAAAACGCGATCGCATCGAAAACTACGAGTCAGTGAATGAAGATTTTGTGGTTGAAGATTTTCGCGGTGTGGCACTGGTCGAAAATATTGTTTTTGAAGATGTAAAAGAGACACAGCCAGAAACAAAAAAAGAGGGGGGAGCTTCTGAAAATGAAGTCGTCAAAGACGACAAAGCAGTAACAGAAGAAACACCAACTGAAAATAAAAAGGCGAAATAATGGCATTATCTCCGTGGGAAAAACACCGCATGAGCCTTAGCGCGCAACAGTCCAGCCAATTGGGTGGGCATGTTAGCCGCAATACACAGGGCTATCACATGATGCTGTTACGTCTTGCGACAGATAAAAAAGAGCTAAAACATTTTCAGTCACGCGAACGCAAAGAAGCTTATAAGCGCAAGATATTAGCCAATTATCAGCCGTGGGTTGATGGGGCATTGTCCGGTGGTAGCGGTGTGCAAGATGATGTCTTAATGACGATTTTGCTGTGGAAAATTGATGCGGGGGATTATGAGGGGGCGTTAGATATTGCCGTTTACGCATTAGCTAACCGTTTAGTGATCCCCGGTGTGAACCGCACCACGGGCACCGTGATTGCCGAAGAAATCGCCGATTCTGCCATGCGAGCGTATGCCGTGAAATCACCGGTTTCATTGGCAACATTAGAGCGTACACGTGCTTTGACCGATGATGAAGATATGCCTGATGAAGTAAGGGCAAAACTCTACAAAATCTTAGGGTTAGTGCTACGCGATAATAATCGCCCACAAGAAAGCTACTGCGTATTAAGTCGAGCCTTAGAGTTAAACATGAATATCGGTGTGAAAACCGAATTAAAACAACTCGATAAAGTGCTTAAAGCCCAGCGTGACGCTGAAAAAGCATAGTGACACCACGTCAGGGCGGCACGGAAAAAGCAATTTGCTTTCTTTCGTCCACCGCCCACCTATTTTAAGGTTTTCTTATGGATTATGTTTCTGCTAACCCTGTGTCACAAAAAGACGAAACCATTAAAAACAATGGCTTTTTCCCTGATATTCAAACTCGTGATTTTCAATTGCAAACTCGCGTCGATGGCACTGTGACACCGGAACGGCTGAAAAGCACGTTATTGAACGCCATGATTGAAGTGAATCGTGAATTGTATCAGTGGCGTATTGGTCAAGCTGCGAAAACATTAAAAGAGGTGCCTGCCGAACAGATTAACGGTGAAAGTGAATTGATGATTTTATATCAGCGAGCGGTGTTCTGTTTTGCAAAGGCCAGTTTAATCGAACGTTATCGCGATATTGATACTACCGCACAAGGTAATAAAAAAGCCGACACCATGACGCCGGCTATTGATGAAGTGTGGCGTGATGGCAAGTGGGCGTTACAACGTATCAAAGGGGAAACCCATAACACGGTGGAGCTTATCTGATGCGGATTTATACCCAACAAGGGGATACCGTCGATGATATTTGTTGGCGTTACTTTGGTCAGTCATCCGGCATGATTGAACAAGTATTAGAAGCCAATCCGGGGCTGGTTGAATTAGGGGCAATATTACCCACCGGCACCGCGATTGAGTTACCGGATACGCCTCAACAACACAGCACCACACCGATTTTACAACTTTGGGATTAACCCCTTTAAGGGGGAAGGTATGAAGAAGATGCCCTATAAAGATCCAAATAATATGAATTGGTTTACTGCCTTATTAATTGCCGGTATGGCGGTTTTTGGTGGTATTGCCAGTTATGCCAATAAAATAGTGAAAGGGGAACCGTTCCGCTTTGCCATCTTATTTGCACAAATTGTTGTCTCTATGTTTTCAGGGGCATTGATTTTATTCGGTGCAAGTTATTACCAGTGGCAACCTGAAATTGCCGGCGCTATTGCCGGTATGGCGGGCTGGTCTGGTGCTGCATTGGTCAGTGCGTTAGAAAAAAGATTCTTAAGGAAGGTCTCTGGTGAATAAATTTATCTTTAGCCAGCGCAGTAAAAATAATCTTAGTGGCGTTAATCCGCTATTAGTGAAAATTGCTTATCGTGCGTTAGACATTTCTACGGCGGACTTTGCAGTGATTGAAGGTGTTCGCACACTTAAAAAGCAAAAAGAAAATGTGAAAAAAGGCGTTTCAAAAACATTAAACAGCCGTCATTTAACAGGCGATGCCATTGATATTTTGCCTTCTGCGATTAAACCAGGGATGGAATGGCACCCGCATTTTTTTGAGCCGGTTTTAATGGCATTTAAGCAAGCGGCAGATGAAGAAGGGGTAACATTACGTTTTGGTAAAAACTGGAAAAGTGATCCCAGTTTACCCGTTGAAACCCGCTTTCCTGATTATCCTCATATTGAGATCCCACGATGAAAAGGAACGTACTGCTGATTATTGTGGCGGGTGTGATGGGCTTGCTACTGATATTTAAGTTTGATGCTTTGCTCACTGAGAATAGCCAGCTTAAGGGTGATAATCTCGCCCTTAAGAAAAGTGTTATCAGTCATCAAGACGCCATTGAACATTATCAGGAAGAACTTGCCCGCTTATCAGAATTGGATAAACAACACACAAAGGCGTTAACCGATGCAAAAAATGATATTAGCCGGCTTAATGATGAGTTGCGCAATAATACTAAACGGGTGTACATCAAAGCCGATTGCCCCAACCCCGATAATCACACCACCGCCACCGCCGGCATGGGTAATGCAACCTCCGCACGACTTACCGAAACAGCTCAACAAGATTATTTACGTCTCCTCGAAATGATGGCGGAGAATAAGGCACAAACAGAATATTTGATTGATTATATAAACCGATTATTGCAATACATCAATGAGTTAAACCATGAAAAAGCCTGCAAACCTGCGTGATGCATTAATTAAAAAGGTAAGCTATTTAGGGGATAACCCCGATAGGCTCTACACCTTTATTGACGGCGGGGCGATTGTGGCAACGGGTGCAAGCAGTCAATCTTATGAGTATCAATACAATCTCAATATTATTATTGATGATTATCCAGGTGACCAAGATGTGTTAATGGCGGTGATCATTGGTTGGATTGAACAACATCAACCTGATATTTTCCTTAATCCCGATAAACGCCAAAGTCATTTTACCTTTGATGCCTTTATTGATAGCAACCAGACCGCCAGTATTAGCATTGATTTAAAGTTGACTGAGCGTGTCCTCGTTAATGTGCAAGCGGATAAATTGGTTGTTGGTGCCATTGAAGAGCCGGCTGATCCGTTTGAGAGTTGGGAGAGTGTGGCTCATGAACGCTGATGATTTCAGCCCGTTAACCCAAGCATTAGCCGCTATGTTGGCAAAAGCGTCACCCAATGAACGTAAAAAATTAGCCCGTGAAATTGCCCGTGATTTACGCAAAAGCAATTTGCAACGTATTCGCGCGCAAAAAAATCCCGATGGAACCGCATTCACCAAACGTAAAGCATCAACGGTTACCGTGTTGCGAGGAATGAAATTTGTCTGGAAAGGACAGGCTCGCAGTTTAAAAAATTGGCGATTACGCAAAACAAAAAAAGGTGAGGTGATCACCGGTTACGACTTGGAAAAGAAAGCCGAACGTAGTTTTTATAAGCGCGATATTTTGCGTTTTATTGAGGTGAAAAAAGACAAAATCAGCACCGCAAAGCCCAATAAACAGACTCGCATGTTTAAGCGTTTAGCCACTGCCCGTTATTTGCGTATGTCGGCCAATGATAAAGGTGTCACGCTTTCTTTTGCTCCGCAAGTCGCGGGCATTGCTGCCGTGCATCATTACGGTTTAAAAGAGCGTGTGCGAGGTAAGTCATTAGAAATTCAATATCCTGAAAGAAAGCTATTAGGCTTTTCACCGGCGGATATCAAACATATTGAAAATCAATTACTGGAATTTCTTTCCCGTTAATTGTCCTGTCTTTGAAACAATCCCAATCCCGTGCGTTTTTTTATTTCCCGTTGCACATTGCGGGTATGAATATCGCAGAGCTTATCCGAAAAATACAAAACTTGATCCGTACTGGCGTTGTGATTGATGTCAGTGCGGAAAAAGGGTGTCGAGTTAAAACGGGCGACAATGAAACCGACTGGCGCCCGTGGCTGACTGCACGTGCTGGTAACTCGCGCTCATGGTGGGCGCCCAATGTTGGCGAACAAGTGTTATTGCTATCAATCGGTGGCGATTTAACTACCTCGTTTGTGTTGCCGGCGATATTTAGTGATGATTTTTCAGAGCCGTCAACCTCATTAACCGCGCATCGTCATGAGTATAAAGACGGGGCAGTAATTGAATATGAGCCGGCAACAGGGGCGCTAACCGTTACGGGAATTAAAACTGCCGTGATTGAAGCCCGCGAGTCGGTCAAAGTCACGTCACCTGACATTACGTGTGTCGCGACAAGCAAAATCACCTTAGATACCCCTACCGTTATTTGTACCAACAACTTAACTACGGGATCACTGACGGTGCAAAAAGGCGGCACTATGACCGGTGATATTACCCATGTTGGTGGGAAAATGTCCTCTAATGGCGTGGTGGTTTCAACCCATACCCACAGTGGTGTGCGTACCGGTGATGGTAATACGGGGCAACCGCAATGAACTATCTCGGCATGAATGCACAAACCGGTGAACATATTACCGATATTGAGCACGTTCGCCAGTCTATTAAAGATATTTTTAATACCCCCATTGGTAGCCGATTGATGCGCCGTGAATATGGTAGTTTGCTGGCCGATTTAATTGATGGCCCAGTTAACGCCAAGATGCGATTGCAATTAATGTCAGCGTGTTACACCGCAGTTTATCGTTGGGAGCCACGTATTGTGATGACGGCCATTGATATTCATAGCCAACACGAACAGGTGATTGTCGATATCACCGGCTATTACGCCCATAACCAACAACCGATTAATTTCTCTCTACCGGTGACATAACATGCCTACGATTAACTTAAGCCAATTAACACCGCCCGATGTGATTGAGTCGTTAGATGCAGAACAATTATTACGCGAACGCAAAACGGCATTGATTGCTGCGATGCCACCGCATTTACGTGATGCGATTGCTAACACGTTATCGTTAGAGTCTGAACCACTGACCAAGTTGTTAGAAGAAAACGTCTATCGTGAGTTGTTATTGCGCCAGCGTATCAATGAGTCTGCCCGCGCGGTGATGGTGGCGTATGCAAAAGGGGCGGATTTAGATCAGTTAGCGGCGAATTATAATTTATCGCGTTTAGTGTTACGCCCTGCCAATAACAACACTATTCCGCCTACACCGGCGATTTTAGAGTCTGACGATGATTTGCGTTTACGCATTCCCGCCGCGTTTGAGGGGCTAAGTGTTGCGGGGCCGGTGGGTAGTTATGAATTTCATGCCCGTAGTGCCGATGGTCGAGTGTCCGATGTGTCCGTGATCAGCCCAACGCCGGCAAATGTCACTATCTCGGTGTTATCTCGTGAGGGTGACGGCACCGCATCGGAAGAATTACTGCGCATTGTTGAGCACGCGTTAAACGATGAAGATGTGCGACCAGTTGCTGATCGCATCAAAGTGCAATCCGCCCAAATTATCCCTTATCAAATTGATGCCACGTTGTTTTTATTTCCGGGGCCTGAGTCGGAGCCGATACGCAAAGAAGCAAATCAACGTCTGACGCAATACATCACAGAGCAACACCGCTTAGGGCGTGATATTCGTCTGTCAGCGATTTATGCCGCATTGCATGTGGAAGGTGTGCAACGTGTGGAGTTAAAACAACCCACTAAAGATGTAGTGCTTGATAAAACACAAGCTTCGTATTGCACACAAAGCACCTTAACCATTGGTGGCTCGGATGAATAGTTTATTACCGTCAGGCAGTAGCCCATTAGAAAAAGCCGCCGCCATTGCCTGTCAATCCTTGCAAACCTTGCCCGTGCCTTTACGCCAATTATGGAACGCCAGCACATGCCCCATTGAGTTATTGCCATATCTGGCATGGGCTTGGTCAGTAGATCGATGGGATGAAAATTGGTCGGAGCCTGTTAAGCGTCAAGTAGTACGGGATTCGATGTTTATTCATCGCCACAAGGGTACCATTGGCGCACTTAAGCGTGTGGTTGAGCCACTCGGTTACATCATCAAAGTCACTGAGTGGTGGCAAACCGACGATCCGCCGGGCACATTTCGCCTTGATGTGGGCGTGCAGGAAAACGGTATTAGCCAAGAGATTTATGACGAATTGGAGCGTTTGATTGCCGATGCACGCCCTGTTAGTCGGCATCTCTTAGGGTTATCTATCAACCTTGATTCGCAAGGTGAATTTTACCTTTCTGCCGCCACCTTTAGCGGTGATGAGTTAACGGTTTACCCCTATTTTGCAGAAGAAATTACCGTGTCTGGTGCGCCATTAACGGCGGTCGGAGTACACATTATTGATAAAGTTGAGGTCGCACATGAGCGCTAAGTTTTTTGCCTTATTAACGGTGATTGGTGCCAATAAATTGGCAAAAGCCACGGCACTAGGCACCACCTTAAAAATTACCCAAATGGCCGTGGGTGACGGTGGCGGAATGTTGCCCACACCCGATACACAACAAACTAAACTCGTAGGCGAAAAACGTCGCGCGGGATTAAATACCTTATTTGTTGATCCAAAAAACGACAGTCAGATAATTGCTGAACAAGTGATCCCTGAAAATGAGGGCGGTTACTGGATACGTGAGATTGGTTTATTTGATGATGAAGGCAGTTTAGTTGCCGTGGGTAATTGCCCTGAAACCTATAAGCCACAATTACAAGAGGGAAGCGGACGAACGCAGACTATCCGCATGATATTAACCGTTAGTCATACCGAGTCAGTCGAGTTGAAGGTTGACCCCTCGGTGATATTGGCGACCCGTGAGTTTGTCAATGATGCGATTGAAAGTGCATCAAAACAGACATTAGCGGAAGTCGCTAAGCTTTATGCTACCAAAGCCGAATTAAGCACGGGATTAAGTAAGGTACAAAAATCAGCGGATGCCGCTAACACAAACGCCAATAGCCGCGTACCTAGTACCCGTAAAGTTAATAATAAACCACTGAGTACCGATATTACCTTAACGGCGAGTGATGTAGGTGCTGCAACACCGGCACAGGTGAATGAAGCCAAGACAGCCGCATCTAATGCACAGGCCACAGCAAACAGTGGTGTGAGCAAAGCAGATACCGCACAGAAAACCGCTAACGATGCAGTAAGCAAAGCTAACGCCGCGCAAACTGCCGCAAATAATGCCAATACTAATGCTAATGGTCGTGTACCTAGCACCCGTAAAATTAACAACAAACCATTAAGCGCTGATATTAGTTTAACTGCCGGTGATGTAGGTGCTGCAACGCCGGCACAAGTGAATGAAGCCAAGACCGCCGCATCTAATGCACAGGCCACAGCAAACAGTGGAGTGAGCAAAGCGGATGCCGCACAGAAAACCGCTAACGATGCAGTGAGTAAAGCTAACACAGCACAAACTGCCGCAAATAATGCCAACACTAATGCTAATGGGCGAGTGCCTAACACGCGTAAAGTGAATGGCAAACCATTAAGTGCTGATATTAGTTTAACTGCGGGTGATGTGGGTGCTGCAACACCGGCACAAGTGAATGAGGCAAAGACTGCCGCAAACAATGCTAACAATAATGCCAATGGGCGGGTACCTAACACGCGTAAAGTAAATGGTAAGTCACTAAGTGCTGATATTCGTTTAACGGCGGGTGATGTTGGGGCATTAACACAAGCACAGGGAGATAATCGATATGATAGGAAAGGCACTGAGCGCCAATGGCGAAAGGTAGGGGATTTTAATGGTGAATCCGCGGTTGTTGAGATAACGTTAAGTGAAAATATTTTAGGTAAATATGTATTTATCCAGAGATACACGAATGAAGCATATGTAGGATTTTTAGTCCCTCCTATACCAAATATAAAATTTGCAGTATCAGTCCATGCTGCTGCCTTCTGGGAACTTCAAGTATCAAGTGATGGGAAAAAGCTGAAAATGACTGATAGTACTTATGGTAGTGCTAGAGGTGTCTATGTATTAGACTGATATTATTCACTTGTACAGCTCCTCAAACAATCCCGCTTTCGTGCAATTTAATCGCTAATTTTTCATGCTACACGGACACAGTTATAGGAGTCCGTGAGCATGGCACAAGATTATCATCACGGTGTGCGCGTTATTGAAATTAACGAAGGCACCCGCCCCATTCGCACTATCAGCACCGCTATTGTTGGCGTAGTTTGCACCGCTGATGATGCGGACGAAAAAGCCTTTCCTTTAAACAAGCCCGTCTTATTGACCGATGTATCACAGGGTATCGGTAAAGCAGGGAAAACCGGTACTTTAGCCAGCACGTTAAAAGCGATTGCAGATCAGGCTAAACCCATCACTATTGTAGTACGTGTTGCACAAGGTGAAGAAGAGGCAGAAACCACCACTAATATTATCGGTGGTACTACCGAAGAAGGGCTAAAAACAGGGTTACAAGCACTGTTAGCATCACAAGCCCAACACGGCATTAAACCTCGTATTATTGGTGTGCCCGGTCATGACACGTTAGCGGTTGCCAATGAGATTGCGGTGATTTGTCAAAAGCTCCGCGCCTTTGGTTATGTGTCTGCTTACGACTGTAAAAATATCAGCGAAGCAATCAAGTACCGTGACAACTTTGGTCAGCGTGAATTAATGGTCATTTTTCCTGATTTTACCTCATGGGATAGCACCACCAACAGCGAATCAACCGCTTACGCCACGGCGCGTGCGTTAGGTCTGCGTGCCAAGTTAGACAATGATATCGGTTGGCATAAAACCCTATCAAATATCACCGTTAACGGTGTCACGGGCATTTCTAAAGATATCTATTGGGATTTACAAGATCCCGCGACAGATGCCGGCTTACTGAATGAAAAAGGGGTGACTACGCTTATTCGTCGTGATGGTTTTCGTTTTTGGGGTTCGCGTACCTGTTCGGATGATCCGCTGTTTGCCTTTGAATCTTATACCCGTAGCGCGCAAGTCCTCGCTGACACCATGGCGGAAGGGCAGATGTGGGCAATTGATAAACCGTTAACGCCATCTTTAGCGCGGGATATCGTTGAAACCATCAATGCAAAATTACGTTCACTGGTCAGTCAGGGCTACTTGTTAGGCGGTGAATGTTGGTATGACCCAACATCAAATAGCAAAGAAGCACTCAAAGACGGCAAACTCACACTGGATTATGACTATACACCCGTGCCACCAATGGAAAATCTGATGTTACGTCAGCGTATTACCGATAAATACCTGATGGACTTCGGTAACAAAATTAAGGGGTAAATCATGGCGTTACCACGCAAGCTAAAGAATTTTAATTTATTTATGAATGGCACCAATTATGTGGGCGTTGCGGAAGAACTCACATTACCCAAAATCACCCGAAAGTTAGAAGCCTATCGCGGGGGCGGTATGAATGGTTCGGTGCAAATTGATATGGGTCTTGATGACGGCGCGCTTGATAGTGAGTTTACTCTCGGTGGTGCTGATATCGACGTTTACCGCCAATGGGGTGCCTCAACCATTGATGCCGTACAACTGCGTTTTTGTGGTGCTTATCAGCGTGATGATACGGGGGAAGTGCTTGCTGTAGAGGTGGTTCTGCGTGGCCGTTATAGCGAAATCGATCCGGGTAACTGGAAATCAGGCGACAACACACAAACCAAAGTTACCGTAAAACCCACTTACTACAAGTTAGTGATGGACGGCCAAGAAATCATTGAAATTGATATCGTCAATATGGTGGAAAAAGTGGACGGTAAAGACCTGTTACAAGCACAGCGTGACGCGCTAGGGCTTTAATTAAATTCGGAAAGAGAACATGAAAAAGCCAATCGAAGAACAAAACCAAGGGCAAATTGAATGGGTTGTTGTCAATGGTGACCAAGCCACAGTGACATTAGAACAACCGATTATGCGTGGTGAAACCAAAATCGACAAAGTGACCGTGCTTAAACCCAATTCAGGCGCATTACGCGGTGTGCGTTTACAGCCTTTAATGGATATGGATGTTGATAGCATGATGCAGGTGCTACCGCGCATCACTATGCCAACGCTAACCAAAAACGATGTGCTGTCTTTAGCCGCGGGCGACTTGGTAAACCTAAGTGTGCAGGTGGTCAATTTTTTATTACCGAAGTCGGTTATGCCCGATTCCCAAGCGAATTAACCACCGATGAACTGGCGGCAGATATTGCCGTCATTTTTCATTGGTCACCGGCAGACACCGGCAAAATGAGCCTTTCAGAATTATTGTCATGGCGCTATCAAGCGGCGAAACGTAGCGGACAACAGGATGAGTAATAACTTAAAATTACAAGTTGTACTGAGTGCGGTTGATAAATTAACCGCACCGTTTCGCAGTGCGCAAGAAAGTAATAAACGACTGGCGTCCGCTGTACGCCAGTCGCGTGACTCATTAAAAACCCTTAATCAGCAAGCCTCACAAATTGACGGCTTTCGCAAGATTAAACAGCAGTTAACCTCCACACAGCAAGCGTACCAATCCGCCACACAACGTGTTGCCACTCTCGCCAAAGAAATTGCCAACAGTGAAAATCCCACAAAAAAACAGTTAGAGGCGTTTAAAAAAGCGCAACGGGAAGCGGGGCAGCTCAAAACTAAGTATGAGCAGTTACAGCAGTCGGTACAGCGACAGCGCTCAGCATTACAAGCTAATGGCATTTCAACAAACCAACTCGGTCAAGCGCAACGGCGACTGAATGGTGATATTGAACGCACTACGCAACAGCTCCGCCGGCAAGAAAACCAATTAAGGCGCAGTGCTGAACAAGAGCGGCGCATGGTAGCGGCTAAATCGCAGTATCAAAAGACGCTCGATGTACGAAATAAAATGGCGGGCACTGGTGCCACCATGACGGCAACCGGTGCGGGTATGTTGTATTCCGCGAAACAAACCTTAATGCCGGGGTACGAGTTTAATGTCGGGATGTCAAAGGTGCAGGCATTAACGCGCTTAGATAAAAACTCCGATGAATTTAAGATGTTGCGTGAACAAGCGCGAGAGCTAGGTGCAACCACGGCATTTACCGCCAACCAAGTGGCGCAAGGTCAGGCATTCTACGCAATGGCGGGTTTTAAGCCTGAGCAAATTAAAAATGCTATGCCCGGAACATTGGCAATGTCATTAGCAGGTGATATTGATTTAGGTACCACGGCAGATATCGGCTCCAATATTTTAACCGGCTTTAAGCTCGATTCTGACCAAATGGGGCGAGTGAGTGATGTGTTGGTCGGGGCCTTTACTCGTTCAAATACCAGTTTAACCATGCTGGGCGACACCATGAAATACGTTGCTCCGGTTGCGTCAGGGTTAGGGGTTGATTTAGAAACGGCAGCCGCCGCAACGGGGAAGTTAGGGGATGCGGGTATTCAAGGCTCAATGGCGGGTACTTCATTACGCGCTATCTTAGGGCGTCTTGCTGAACCGCCGAAAATGGCCGCCAAAGCATTAGAAGAACTCGGTATTAAAACCCGTGATGCTAAAGGGAACTTACGCGACTTTCCTGAGTTATTAGCTGAGTTGGATAAGAAAACCGCTAAGATGGGTAATGCGCAACGGGCGGGGTTCTTTAAACATATTGCGGGTGAAGAAGCTTTTTCGGCGTTATCGGTACTGGCCGAACAAGCGGGTAAAGGGGAGTTGCAAACTCTTGTTGCTGACTTAAAACAAGCTAAAGGTGAAGCGCAAAAAGTCGCGGGCACCATGACGGATAACTTAAGCGGAGATATGAAAAACCTGCAATCCGCATGGGAAGATTTAGGTATTCAAATTTTTGACGGCATTGATAGCCCATTACGCCAGATATCACAAAGTATTACCCGTGTGATTTCTAAAGTCGGTGTGTGGATGAAAGAAAACCCTGAATTGGCTAAGACGCTGACGATGATCGGTTTAGCGATAGCGGGCATTATTACCACGCTGGGTATTCTCTCGTTATCCATTGCGGCAATGTTAGGGCCATTAGCCGCCGCGAAATTAAGCTTGTCAATTTTAGGCATTAAAGGCGGTAACGCCCTCACACTGTTATTAAAACCGATAAAATTATTAGGTAGTGCATTTTTAGGATTGGGTAAAGCCATATTAGCTAACCCTATTTTATTGGTTATTGCCGCTATTGCGGCTGCTGTTTATCTGATTTATAAAAACTGGGACACCATTGGCCCCTACGTTTACAAGGTATGGGATACCGTTAAAAAATATACTGCTATCGCATGGCAAGCGCTAAAAGATACTATTAAGAGTGCATGGGAGGCCATCAAGTATATATTCTTTAATTGGACACCGCTTGGGCTCATTATTAAACATTGGGATTCGATAGTCAGCTACACCCAAACAACATGGACGATGATAAAAACTAAAATTTCAGATGTTTGGGAGGGAATTAAAACAACACTTAAAAACGGTTGGAATAATATTGTTAAGTCTGTACAAGAAACGTGGGAAACGATAAAAACCACGATATCAACAAAATGGAATGAGATTGTCGAAGACACCAAAGCGTTACCGGCTAAATTTTTGCAGTTTGGTAGTGACCTGATTGATGCCATTATTCAGGGGATCAAAAACAAATGGACGGACTTTAAAAATAGCATTGGGGAATTGGCAACCGCCGCTAAAGAAGCACTCACCCCTGAGTTTATGAAAAGTAATGATCCGAAAATGCAGTCTGCGTTAGATTCGTACAACAGCAACTTTGCCGGTATGTATGATTCCGGCGGTTATATCCCGCGTGGTAAATTTGGTATTGCGGGAGAAAATGGCCCTGAAATTGTCGAAGGCCCTGCGAATATCACCAGTCGTAAACACACTGCGATGTTAGCGGCTGCCGCATTATCGTTAGGTAGCGCCTTTTCGTTACAGGCACAAAATGCCCCGTTGCACCCACACAGTTTGCCCGTTGAAAACTATCGTCCTGCTCCGGCTAATGTGAATATTCAACAACAACGTTATCAAGGCGCGCCGGCACATTATGAAATTAATATTCATCCTCAACCAAACCAATCCGCGCAAGATATTGCCCAGCTTGTTATCGCGGAAATTGAGCGCCGTGAGCGTGAAAAACAAGCACGATTAAATAGCCGTTATCAAGACAGTGAGGTGTGGTAATGATGGCAGCACTTGGGGTATTTGTGTTTGAGTTACGCACCGTACCTTATCAATCCCTACAAAAACAACAAACGTGGCGACATGGTTTTACTCAACGTGTCGCACGCCGACCGGCACAACAGTTTATTGGCCCTGATACCGATGTGATCACCTTATCAGGGGCGCTTTATCCCTCATTAACGGGTGGTAAAGTTTCATTGTTAGCGTTGGAGTTAATGGCAGATAGCGGTAAAGCGTGGTCGTTTATTGATGGTACGGGCACCATTCACGGTATGTTTGTGATCACCGATTTACAACGCACCCACACCGAATTTTTCCAAGATGGAGCCGCTAGAAAAATTGATTTCTCGTTGACATTAAAACGGGTGGATGACTCTATCAGTCAGATGTTGGGAGATTTAAGCGACCAATTAGGCATGATGGCCAATGGTGCCGGTGAAGCGATGAAAGGAGTTTTATCATAATGTTGCCAGAAATGATCACCGGTAAAAGTAGCATACCGGCCTTTGTGTTAATTGCTGGTGATGAAGATATCAGTGCCAAAATTCAAGGGCGATTAATTTCGCTTTCATTAACGGACAATCGGGGCTTTGAAGCTGACCAGCTTGATATTGAGTTAGATGATTCTGATGGCGCATTAATGATGCCAAAACGCGGTGAGGTATTAACTTTACATCTCGGTTGGCAGGGGGAAAGACTTATTCATAAAGGCTCGTTTACGGTTGATGAGATAGAGCATTCAGGTGTACCCGATAAAATGACATTGCGCGCCCGTAGTGCGGATTTTAGGGCAACGCTGAATGTGCGCCGTGAAATGTCGTATCATCAAAAAACATTAGGCGATATCGTCAGAACGATTGCAGGGCGCAATAATGTCGCGGCGGTGGTTGATCCTGGTCTTGATACGGTGAAAATTGAACATATCGATCAGACCAATGAGTCAGACGGCAGTTTTTTAACCCGCTTAGGGCAATTAAACGGTGCCACCGCCTGTGTTAAAAACGGCAATTTGCTGTTTATGGTGCAGGGGGGCAATACCACCGCCAGTGGTCAAGCATTACCGCTAGTACAAATTACCCGAAGTGTGGGTGATGGACACCGTTTTTCATTAGTGGATAGGGGCGCTTACACTGGTGTGACGGCCAATTATTTAAATACCCGTAAACCGCAAGAAAAAACACAGTCACAAATTCGCCGTAGAAAACCCACTACCAATAAACCGAAAAAAGAAGAGGAGAAACAAGGGGAGTACCTTGTCGGTGAAGAAGGTAATGTGATGGTGTTGTCTCATACTTATGCGAGTAAAACCAATGCTGAACGTGCCGCGAAAGCCGCGTGGGAAAAAATACAGCGAGGTGTTGCCTCTTTTAGTATTACCCTTGCGAAAGGGCGTGCGGATCTCTTTCCTGAATTACCTGTAAAGGTTAGCGGATTTAAGCCTGAGATTGATGAGGCCTATTGGACGTTGGTCACGGTGAGTCATTCCTTGAACAATAGCGGATTTACCACCTCGTTAGAATTAGAAGTTAAAAGCAGTGAGATAGATATGGATAAGGAATAGTGCCTGTGTATAATTACAGGTAATTTCCACATCATAAAGAGGTAACCCGTTTATGATGATTTGTCCTGTTTGTGGTCATGCCGCCCATACCCGTAGTAGTCAACAAATATCTTCCGATACCAAAGAACGTTATAACCAGTGCCAGAATATCAATTGTGGTGCGACGTTCGTGAGTCATGAAACCGTAACGCGGTTTATTTCAAAGCCTCAGTTGATTGAACGGGTAGAGCCGCATGTAGATAAGTGTTGCCAACAGGCATTAGCGATTTGAGGAAAATGCCCGGAGTATTCCGGGCGTTGTTTTATTTATTTGCCGTTAATTCATTAAAGAATTTATCAAAACCTTTTTTACCGCTATCGTCATAACGTAATTCATTAAACTGTTTTGTGAATGAGCAGTTTTCATCAATTAAGTCATTCAATGAATTGATTGGAATATATTTCTGGGTAATTTTTAGAGCTTGATCTTTGGTAATTGTAGCTGTGTATTCTGGACTATCTTTTAGCTTTTTATAACTATTGTTGTAATCAACTAAATTAGAAACGATAGTGATACTATCATTGTTTGTGTTAATAAATGTACGGAATATGCCATAAACAAGAGCTCGTTTAGCTAAATTATCTTTAACATCACTAAAATCATTATCTAAAGCAAAAGCGGATAATCTAATTTTTAATGGGTTTTCGCTAATAAGCTCAAAGCCATTCATATCTGATGGATAGTCGTTAAAATCTTCTATCATGGCAGAAATTGAAGGGTAAATTGCATTTTTATTACTACATACAAAAGAATCGGTTATTGTTTCTTGTGTTTCGGTGATTTGGTTGTTAGGGGTATCGGGAGCGAAATTAAGAACCCCAATGATTGATAAGACGAAGGTAATAAGAAAAGCAATAAATGATTGTTTGCGGTTTTTTAACTTGATGATGCTAGGTTTTATCATGCCTAGAGTTATGCAAACGACAGATATTAAAAATAAAAAAATAGATACAATGAATAGAAATTCCATGTTTTTTCCTTATCTAACGATAAACAGAAGAATCTTAAGAATTTCTAATGATGAGATACGAACTGTGGTAAGTAAAGTCCCTAAAATAAGTTTATTTCAAAGCCTCCATTGATTGAATGAGTAGAACCACATTTTAATAAGCATTGACAACAGATGTTAGATATTTGATGAAATGCCCGGATAATTTCCGGGCATGATTTAGTGTGGTCGATATGTGGACGCGATGAGAAATAAATCCATTTATTTCAATGCAATAAAAGCTATTTCATAGCCATCGCAAGATGGCTTTTTTATATCTAAATTTCAAGGGATTACACTCTACATTGTCTATTTGATAACCATTTAAATAGGCAGGGGATTGCCGTTAAAATTTGCTGGAGTATAATCAGAAAATCTACTGCGGGCGTAGTTCAATGGTAGAACGAGAGCTTCCCAAGCTCTATACGAGGGTTCGATTCCCTTCGCCCGCTCCAAACTTAACTCACCTGAAGTCTATCAATTTTCATTTTCTGAATATATGGTTATCTGTGATCCAGGATTTGGCGAATTTTATTAAATAGATAAATCAGCAAGAAATAGATAGCAAATACCTAAAAATATTGCATTGATAGATTTTATATTTTAACTGTATGTAATTTATTAATAAATTTAATAATTCTTTGTGTTGTTGTTTTTTTTATAACATGGCAAATAATAGCCATATATTATAACTCAATCAATCATTGATGATGTCATATTAAAATAACTCAGCATTTATAGATATAAAGCTAAAAATAATGAATAACAATATAAATAGTTATAGCTATTTACTGATAGTGATGTAAATCACAACTATTTTTGGAGTATCTTTTTTATGTATTGTTCGGTTTTTTCTATTATGTCTTGGTATTGTGGATGTTCAGCATAAGCATTTCTAATGGTTTTGTTTATATCATATATAACAGATTCCTTTTGTTTATTTGTTAATGTAAGTAATAGTGATTTTAAAATCACTTTTAATGCCGCAACTTCATGTTCTATGTTAACTAATTTTTTTTCCATATATTCTTCCGAGGAACTATTACGATAGCAATGCGATAATTTTGCATATTAATTAATTATTTAAGTAAATCCAAGTAAAAAATGTATTAGTACAGAAAGAACGCTTTTACAGATGCGCTTTATCTAAAGTGATCTATTTTATTAACTTAATCACTGGAGGATAAAGATAGAGTGTAAGAGGTTATATTTGACTTAAGTAATAGAAAAGAGTGAACGTTATTTTAGTAAAAAGAAGAGCATAGGATGCAATATTGTGCATCCTATGATGTTAAATTGGTGGGGAAACCATTAAAATCATATAATGAGTCTATGCTTGGATAAGTTTTTTCACATATTGCTCAGTAAGATTTATAACTTCATTGTGATGTGGATATCTGCTTGAAGTATCTTCAATAACTAAAGATATATTGCCTAACATATCGCGTCGTTGCTTATCATTTAATGCACAAAGTAGAGATTTAGTGACTATTTTTAAAGCAGCGAGCTCGCATTCGATTTCTCTTAAGTTGTTATCCATGATTTACCTGTCAGTATCTAATGGATTATTAATATAAGTAATTTTTTTATATATCACAATTATAGAAAGAGATTATTGAGAGATATAACGCACAATATGTTTAATAGGAGCAAGATGTGTAAAATGAGTGATAATAATTATTTCCCCTTGTTTTGGTAACTAAAGTAATATCTAATTTATTAGTTTTTATGAGCTAGATAGAAAGAATAACATAATGATTTTATTGATTGGTTTTTAAATTGCGCTAACTAATAGACTAAAAATACCTACCACTTACTATTTTAAATAGATTATTAAATGTCATTTTTATACATGGGTTACTTGCTATAATAAAGTTAGTTATTATTAGGAGGTGCTATTTAAATATTGCTAATTAATAGTTAATTATATTTTTATCGATTGGTTAGCAAGTTAGTTTTACTTTCCCTCTCTTTAAAATAAAACAGAGTGTAATTATTATAAACTACACTCTGTGAAATCTATTTAGGACTATTTTTAAGCTATTTTTGATTATGTTTTACAAAGTTAATATAGCTATTAACCCAGTTTTGCATAAAACCTGCTGTTTTTTCAGAAAACTGACCGTTTTCTACCATTCCATCATACCATTTTAAAAAACATTCTGGTTGATTTAAGGTTGGCATATTTAAAAATGCTAATGAATTACGCAGGTGCTGTTGTGCAATAGCAGTACTAATATTACCGATTGAAACACCGATGATCCCAGCAGGAATACTATCCCATGCATTAGTACCATAAGGGCGAGAGGCTTGATCTAACGCATTTTTTAGCACACCAGGGATTGAGCGGTTATATTCAGGTGTTACGAAGATAATGCCTTGGCATTGCTTAATTTGTTGCTTAAACTCGACAACGGCTTCAGGTGTTTTGTCGTCATCATCTTGGTTGTAGAGAGGAAGAGTACCGATATCAAGGAACTGAAAAGTAAATTCTTGAGGAAATAGCGAGGTTAATGCTTTTGCTGTTTGTTTATTATAGGAATCTTTTCTTAAGCTTCCGACTACAACACCAATGTTAAAATGACTCATCTTAACTCTCCTATATTGAAGGATAACAATGAATATCAATTACTATTTTGATATTCATATTTTGATTTTATCCTGATAATAGAAAACAGCAACAAAATAAAAGTAATTATAACACATTAAAAGAGTATTATTTTACACCTTATAAAGGTAATTAAATGATAAAATTAGATGTTATTATTTTTCTGATTATCTGCTATTATCTTCATTGTGTAGAAATAACTGCTTCTAACACGACAACATTTTTCCAATTAAAAATACCGATACTCATTTAATGATGATTTTAATGTGACGGATGCAATGTTGTAAGAAAAAATAATGAAATGAAAGGATAGGAGCCGTTATTGTCATTTATGCGCTAGGTTATTGACTTAGTACGCAATAGACAATAGAAAATTATAATAAGATAGCTTAAAATGCGATACTACATACGCTCTTATTTAGACTGATCGGAATTAAGGAAAAATGATGTCCTTATTGAAAAATAAAAACAATGTTTTAGCTCTGTCTATGGCAGTTACTGTTCTCACACTATCGGGATGTAGCATTTTATCTGGTGATAGCCAACCTGTGGAGGTGGTGCCAACACAGGTGCAATCCACGGTAACTTCACCTGCTGATAATAATTATCAACAGATGAACGTAGGGGAGCAAAAACTGGCATCACAAACAGCATGTATCAAGCAACTTGATTCTTTAAAAACATTTTCACCAGCAGAGTATAAATCTATGGTGGATGAATTTAAGGAAATCAGTGAAATTAATGCGTTATACCGTAGTGTTGAAAATACCGCTAGTAAAGATAGCTTAGCATTATTAAAAATGAGTATCGAATCTAAGACCGAAGTACTATGTGCTAAAGTGCGCTATCTTTCGGTTATGTCTGTGAATTCGACACTGAAGAAATTAGGTGAATAATTACTATGAAATTAAAGCAGAGTGCTTGTCTCGCTTTTATGATGTTTCCGGCGCTGTCTTTTGCTAATAATGAGTTTAATTTTGTCATTGAAGATTTTGACCGTTATTTAGAAGCACAACAGCCCGTTGATATTAAGCCTGAACCCTCTGCAACAATTTCATCTTCATCTACTCCCGATCAGCGTAGTGGAACGGTGCGTTCCACTGTGACATTAAAGGAAAAGCCACCACAAAAACCACAACAAAAAATTCAGCCTAAACAGCCTGTTGTACGGAATGAACATCAAACCGTGGTAGGCAATGAGCATTGGTCAGTAGTGGCGACTCCCTCTGTACCTCAGGTGACTTTGTCTGAACAATGCTCTGTGGTATCTACAAATACCAACAAAATAAACAGTGATTACACTCATTATTTAACACCACTGCTTTCGTTTGTACCGATTAAACCGCAATTTACCCCTGAGGACTTGAATCGGTATTATCAAAGTAAATCCGTGGTCTATAATCCTCTAATGCTTTATACGCGTAAGCGTTATCCAGGGCAGCCATATCAGTCTACTGATAATACTTTATTAGATTTCATTCCAAATACAGTGTATTCAGTGACTGAAATACCTTTTCATTTTTTATATCAATTTAAACGTTCTTTGCTTGACCATAAGCAACCTCTCTTTAATAAAGAGCTATTAAATCGTTTAGCAAATACTCGCGAAAAATATCAACGTCTGTATCAGAAATTTACTGAACAAGCCGCGTTATTAACTGAAAGTTTAACTAAACTGCAAACCGCAGAAGAAAAAGTTCAACAATTAACAGCGGAATTGGCAAAAACGCAAGATAAACTGGCTGTAGCGAATAATTTACTTAATGATGATAGCCTAAAACAGTCTGTGGCTAAGTTACAAAATGAATTAGCACAGTCTAAAAAAGAGCAGGATACGTTGCTTGCACAATTAGCTGAAAAAGATCAGTTGCTGTTTGATGCGACAGAAAAAAATAAAGTATTAACTAAACAGCAAGAAGATTTTGATATTCAGGCACAAAAATTAAATCAATTGACTACCCATGTTGCTCAACTTGAGCAACAAAAACAGCAGCTACAATCACAATATGGGCAGGCTCAACGGTTATTAACAAATAACAGTGCTAAAAAAGAGATTGAGGTACTACAAAATTCTTTAACTAATTTATCAGCAGTGCGCCAATCTTTAGAAAATCAATTAGCTAAAAACAAAGCCTCTTTTGAAGCTACTCTAGCTAAGAATAATCAGTTAATTGATACCCAACGCCAACAGATAGCTCAACTTAACGATCACATAAAAAAAATAAACCAAGAGCAACAACAGTTAAATCATTCGTTAGTGACTCTTCAACAACAAAAAGCACAAGCAGATGATCAATTAACACAGATCCCAGCGTTGAAGCTTGAGTTACAAAATAAGGTTAATGAATTAGCTGAGCTGAAAAAAAGTTTATCTACGGGTGAGAAAGCTTTTGATGCTTTGATTTCAGAAAAAAATGGTGTAATCGCTAAATTAGAGAAAGCTCAGGCAGATCTTGCCAATAAGTATCAAGCATTGGATACCCAATTTAAAGAGAACAATACCACCATTGGGCAACTTAAAGAGAGCAAAATAGCGAACGATAACGCTTATGCTCAATTAGAGAAACAACTAGCAGAAAAACAATCGCTTACTGATAAATTAACGACACAATTAACACAAGCTAAAGATCAGTTAGCAAAACAAAATTCTGAAAGTAACCAACTAATTGCTTCATTAAAACAGCAGCAAGTAGAATCGACGGCTCAATTTAAGCAACAAGAAAGTGTTTTAGCGAATTCTCAAAAAGAGTTTAATGAAGTCTCTAAGCAGCTTGAAGCTCAGCGTGCGCTAACGAAAACACTTGAAGAAAAAGAATTAAAATTAAGTGAGCAACTAAAAGAAAAAGAGAGTGAAATTAAAAAAATAAATAGCGAAAGTGCGAGTGTTCAAAAAGAGAATAAAACATTAAAACAGCAATTGGATAAAGCTATGGGAGAAGGGCAGATTATTGCAAGTCAGCTTGCATATGCCTATTCAATTATCGGTAAAGATAATGCCCAACGAAATAAATCAATTCTGTCGGAAATACAAAAACAGAACTATGTGCAATACGATGATAACACTTACTTTAAAATCCTAAAACAAGGGAAACCTGTGGATTCAATTGCAGGTAAAACAGTTGTTTTCGCTATGCATGAACAATTAACCGATGGTACAGTAACACTTAATTATGACAAAGCTAAGCCGTTAATTTTACCATACCGTCAACTTCCACTGCCTCTTAATACTTTTGTTGCTAAAGCAGGCTTAAATGGCAAAGCTAAAATTTATATTAAACCTGATGGCGGGTATGGGAAAGATGGTATCCCAGGGCAAGTACCTCCAGAATCGATGTCTATAGTGACAATTGAAATTTTAGCTATCAAATAGCACCCTTTAATAAATTACCGTTGTCAGCTCTTCTATAAATAATGAAGAGCTGATATTTTATACATGCCACATAAATTCATCATTAATTAAACATAAAGAGTGTTCTACTAGCCAGTGTTTTAGTTTTTTACAATTTTCAGGGTGTTGTGGAATAGTGATTAAAATATCCCATAATGGTTGTAATAACTCAGAATGCGGTTGTGTATTTTGTAAGTACTCTAATGTATTATTTATTTTTTTATTGAATACCGGCTCTTTTTCCCAAGCTTCTATAACTAATTTAATATCCTTTTTCAACAAATCATCTATCACGACGAACCGTGCTTTATCAGCTTCTAATTTTGTTTTTATATCTTCTAAAGATAAAAAAGAAGAGGCTATATTTGATGGTTCCTTTTCTTCAAATAATTTAATGTTTTCACATTGATTAATTTGATATTCGAGCTCTTTTTTTATCTCATAAAGTGTAAATATATGCGGTGTTATATGTTCAACCCACCAAATAAAAATAGGTTTTATGATAGCTTGAATAAAACGTGCATGATCAGCAATGTTGATTTTTGCATTTAAAGCGTTCCAATTAATATCTGATATATTAGATTGGTATTTATCAGCCAAATTTACTACGGCATTAATATTTTCTTTAGTTAATGGCACTGAGCAATGTTTTTTGCGTAAAAACCATGTGGATTGCAATAAACTGTCTACAGCTTCACGGCATAATAAACGAGATAATATTTTAATTTGTTTCTCATTTATATCATTATTTGTAATAAGTAAAGAAAACTGAAGATTAAATAAATTATCAACAGTTTTCTTATTTTCATCTGCCATCATTTTTTTTAGCAAATTAAAATAACGATAATATTGGTATTTGCTAGTATTAGTTTGTCGCTTTATCACAATAGTTTCACTCATCAGAACAAATTTTGCATATTCTAGCGATGAATTGAACGATGATATTATGATAATAGGTCGGATTTTTTATAATTTTAATTTAAGATGTCTCGCTTTACTCGGTGTCATATTAAAACGTCGATGATAGCTTTGTGTAAAGTAAGATTGGCTAGAGAATCCTGATTCCATAGAAATATCGACAATACTCATTTCTGTTGTTAATAATAATTGATGTGCGTAAATAATTCTTCTTTCGCATATCCATGTTCTTGGCGATGTTCCATAAACATGATTAAATAACTCTTTAAATGTGGTGAGACCCATACCAAACTCGCGAGCAAACTGTTTTAGCTTCCAATTTTTTAGATGGTTTTTTTCCATAAATATTTTCAAGCGATCAACTTGCCTATGACTTAATTGGCGTAGTAACGCCATAAGATTGGCACCTTGTTCGGAAGAAAGTAATAGAATGAGCATTTCTTCAATACGTAATTGAGTAAAAGTATCTGGACAATTTTGTGAAGAAAGATAATCAAAACCATTACTACAAAAATGGATCAGAGGTGAATCTTCAAAACAGATAAAAGCCGATGAGAAATTTTCCTCTCTATCGATATTACTGAGAATATCACTATTTTTTGACATGAAATTTCTTAAGAAATCATCAGAAAGAGGAATATAAATTGTTTCACAAGGCTCATTGCCTAGCGTTTTTATGGTATAATTTCCTTGTTGTAAGAAAATAATCTGATCTTTGTTAATAGTTATTGTATTTGTGCAGTTTTGTAATACCAGCGCATTATTTCTGATTATGTATAAAGCTTTTTGGTTATTTTCTAATATTTGATATTGCGGATAAAAATAAGAGAGTTTTTGAATAACGCAATCTTGTTTAGTGTTTTCACCACATTGTATTGTATTCATTTTTCGCCCAAAATTATTATATAAGTATCACTGTATTTAATACCAATAAATAAAAAGAATATAAAGTAGTAGCTTCTTTATTATTTAAAGAGTATTAAAAATAAAAAATAGAATGTTTTCTTTATTATGATGTGGTTTTTTTTTAGATATTAGACATTGAAGTTGCCATTTCTAATTTAAGATAAATCATTTGTTTAATTTAATGTCATTTTTTATAGATTGCAAAAACAATTTAATTAAGCTAGTCATTTAATGAAAAGAATGCGACAAAATTTAGTAGAATTTTGTAATAATATATTGACAGATAATGAAATAGAGTTATTTATTCTATAAATAACAATTAGTTATATTTCATTTTAAAATTTACACTGTAAAGCATAATAAGGGTGTTTTTTAAACACTATAAAGTTGTTTAATATGAGTTGTTAATAAATTTTTGTGTGTATGTTTTTATTTTGTATATTAAATGAGTGTTTTTTGCAATGAATTTATTTGATAAAAAAAATAAAATGTAATTTTTATAGGTTATTTTCACTATATATTATTATCTTTTTTAGTATGGCAAAGAAGCAAATAAACTTGCTATAAATTTTCCCCAAGTATATTTTTTCGTCTTTATATAGTTTTAACATTATGAAAACATAAAAATTAACGTCTATCATAAAAATGGCCAGTAATGTATCAAGAAATTAGTCTTAAAAATAGACGGTAGTTTATTTTTGTGACTAATGTCTCATATTTTATCTGTGATGGTTTTATTGTTGTTTTGTTAGCTCTCCTCCATTTGTTGAAGATTTTTGAATAATCAAGTTGTTATCAATAGATGCGATTAGCTATATGTTAATTCGTGTTATAAATTATCATCATTATAGGATGGGAAAGTGTGCATCTTATTCATAAATTAGCAAAAAATTAATTGTTATCTCTTTTTTATCTACTTATAAATCGACCTTTTCCCTAAAAAGCAAAGCCCAAAATTGGGGATGATATATGGCGTTATTATCGCCATCGACTTGAATAATTATTTATTAAAATAATAAGTAGAGCTGGTGTATTTATTATCAGGGAGGTTCAGATATAGCTAATTATGGATAATAAGCGAACACAGCGGGATATTATATTTAGCATAATATGGATTATTTGGTCATGTGCATTAATGGCTTTTTGGCGATATCAAATAGCTGGTGAGCTTTTGATCACCCTTATCCTAATTTTTAGCATTATTATTTACTCTATAACTTTGAGGTTAAAAAAAACGGCAATGTTTAGTCGAAAAACAGAAACACCAAAAGCCGCGGAGCCTATTGCTCCAGTTATGGCAGAAGAAAAAAAGCCTATGCCGGAGCAAAAATTGTATACCATTATTGCTAAAGGCACTGTATTTCAAGGTGATATTAACGTTGATGGTGATATTCAAATTTGGGGTAAAATTTCAGGGAATATCAATGTAAAAGATGGCGTGATCCGTGTTATGCATGCGGGCCAAGTTGAAGGGGAATTAACGGCGCCAGACATCATTATTGATGGTTTTGTTAAAGGTATTTGTGCCGCAAACAATCTTGATATTCTAGAGCATGGTGAACTACGTGGCACTAGTCGTTGTGGCAGTATGTCAATTAAACGTGGCGGTGTCTTTACTGGACAATCTGAACAGGTTGAACACCAAGCTAAAGCCGTTGCACAGCAACGTGTTGTATCTATTAAAGAAGGTACAGTTAATACCAATAAAGAGTCTGTAACTGCAGAAAGTAAACTAAAAGAAAATAAAAAATAAAAGCGATTCTCTTTTTATTACTTATGATCTGTTTTATTTTATCATTATTATCCTAACTAATTAGAATGAGAATAATGATGGAATTGGCTACTCCTCGATTACGTTTACGAGAATGGCGTGAAAGTGATAAAGCGCCATTTTTTTTACATATTAACGCCTCAGCATCGGTGATGCGTTATTTCCCTTCACCACTTACCCGCGCAGAAAGCGATGCAATGGTTGATACATTGCGTGATAAATTTATTCAGCAAAATGGTTGGGGACTTTGGGCCGTTGAATTAAAAGAGACTCAAGAGCTTATTGGCTTTGTTGGATTAAATATTCCTAATGCCCCTTTGCCTTTTAATCCGTGTGTTGAAATAGGTTGGCGTATTGCACAATCTCATTGGCGTAAAGGGTACACTTATGAGGCGGCCTTAACAGTATTAAAATATGCTTTTGAACAGTTGAAACTGGAAGAAGTGGTGGCATTTACCGCCGTGACCAATTTACCCTCAGAAGGGGTGATGAAAAAACTCGGTATGAAGAAGTCTGAATATTTTATGCATCCATCTCTAGATAAAACACACCCTTTAGCACAACATGTATTATACCGATTAAAAAAAGCAGACTTTATTTTCCCGATAAACGTTTAGATTTTTTAGCCGGTAATGCAGGAACGGGTTTCTTATCATCAATAAGATGCCTAATTGCTAAATAGGGATGATAAATTAGCATTCGAGGCCCCGCCCAACGCATGACTTGTTTCATTGCTGCTCTTTTTACTGGCTGATAGCAGTGAATTGGGCATTGTTTGCAGGCGGGTTTTTCCTCACCATAGCGACATTTATCTAGTCTTTTATAAGCATATGTCACTAATTGCTGATAATACTCGGGGTCGGTATTAGGATGCGCTCGTTCATACAGAGCAACCATTTTTTGGATGGTTTGCTTCTCTCGATTAATTCTTTTACCTGACATGGTACTCTCACTTCTTATTGTTGCATTTAAAATGCATTTTATCATAACGCATGACTGGGATGATAAATTAATTGGCTATTTTTAAGGCAAAAAAAGAAAAAATTTTGCAAAAATACTTTTCTTTTTTTTGATTATATAATACTGTATTTATATACAGTTTATTTGCCTTGGTATGGTGAAAATAATGCGTGTGGAAATTTTATTTAACAAACAATCTAATGTCACTGACTCACTATTTCCGCTGTTAGAACATGAACTAAGAAAAAAAATTATTCCTATTTATCCTGATATGCAGTTTCGTATCGCTTTTAGTAGCATGAATACGATCCAAGTCACGGGCGTAAAAGATGAAGCTAAGCATGAGCATATTATGGAGTTAATTCAAAGTGTTTGGGAAGATGATAGTTGGCTCCAAACGAATGATGATTAACGACCAATTAAGTTAAACAGAGATTGCCAGAGCATCTTACTTTTATTGATTAGATAGATAGTTAACAACATGCCAAACATGTTGCTTACTGGCAATCTACTTATTGATATTACTAATGGCGACAAATTTTGTTTTCACTGGTAGTAAAACCGCCATCAGCAGCAATAAATTTTCCTTTTTTTTCTAAAAATGCCACTAATTCGGCCGCTGTCATATTCTCAGCAGAACAGGTATGAAAGCGCGCTTCTTCCCCAAAACGTTGATGAATTGCCTCGATAAGTGATCTTTGCGTAAACGCCACTTTTGATGAAAGGATCATATGTAATACTTCATGACCATGTATAGATGCCATTTGTTAGCCCTTAATTATATAAGATGTATTTATTATGCATCTTTTTAGGAGGGAAACTTTGTTTTTAATCATAAAAAAGCGATGACAAAAGGTCATCGCTTCAGGTCGCTGATAAATAATATTTGCGCCGTAGTAAGAACGGTTTATTTCTCAGCTTGTTGAAGTATTTTTTGCATTTCATCTTTTAGATAGAGTTTTTCTTTTTTTAGTTTTGCAACTTCATCATTGTAGCCTGCGCCATTAGGTCCTTCTAATTTAGCAATTTCTTGATCAAGTCGATGGTGTTTATCATAGAGAGCTTGGAAACGAGGATGGGTATTTTTTAACTGAGAAACCAGTGATTGTCTTTCTGAGAACATATAACCTCCTAATGAAAGAAATTGCGATCTCTATTTCAGTATAATCATAGATAGCTGATCTGCACGTTAGTGCATCACAAATTTACATTTCATCAATAAAAGAATGAGTTCTTTAAAAAATTATCAGAATAATCCTCTCAGAGAGAGATCTGCTAAAGTGTTAGCATCTATATTATAAAATGCTAGTATTAAGATGATTACTAATAAAAATATCTAAGCAAAATTTGTTAACAGCGATTTGGCGCTGTGAATATGGAGAAAATGATGAATAAAGTAATTTTATCTTTGGTTGCAGCGATGTCTTTGTCTGCTTGCGCACAAGCGGTTGATAGTTTAGAAAAAGTCGCTCCTTATCCTAAAGCAAAGGAAAATCAAATTCGTCATGTTATTGAGTTAGAACAAAAAGAAAACGAAGGCAATTACCAAGTTGAGTTGATCGTGGGTAAAGAGATGATGGTTGATTGTAATCGTCAATGGTTTGGTGCTGAGTTAGATAAAAAAGATCTCGAAGGTTGGGGTTATGATTACTATATCGTAAGCGACTTAAATGGCCCAATGTCTACGATGATGGGTTGTCTTGATAACACTAAAAAACCCGCCTTTGTTCAAGCTAATATGGGGCAAGCGGCATTTATCCGCTATAACAGCAAATTACCTATTGTTGTCTATGCACCAAAAGATGTAGATGTGAAATATCGTGTGTGGTCTACTTCTGACGAAGTTAAAGATTCAACAAAGAAATAATGATTGATCTTTAATTATTATTGAGTGGAAAGCCCTTTGTTTTCAAAGGGCTTTTTTTACAACTAACGGATCACTAATACCGACATTTTTGCATGGCGAACAATAGATGATGCTGTTGAGCCTAATAAGTAGGAAGAAACATTAGGACGATGTGAAGCAATAGCAATTAAATCTGCATCGATTTGACGTGCATACTCTAAAATTTCATCTTTTGCATTACCAACACCGACATTGCAAACAATTTGCTCATCGGGAATTTTCGTATCTTTGATCATATCTTGCAGAGCAATAAAAGCGAGGCGAGTGCGCTCTGAAGAGTCTTTAAATTTTTCAGGAATAGCGGCAAACTCAATACCGAAGAAAAGTTCTGCATTTGGAATAACGGTGAGGAAGTGGATCTCGGGTTTGCCAACTTGAGCAATTTGTTCAATGTGAGTGATCAGTTCCTGAGAAAGCTCATCTTCTAGAATATCGATAGGAACTAGAATTTTTTTGTACATTACAAACCTCACTTAACGTTAGTTTTAAAATATAACTCTATTATCACTGAATATAAAAAATATAGCTGTGATCTACGTTCTAAATAAGAGTGAGAATGATTATTCTATCACTTAATTATTTATATTATAGTAATAATTAGTGCTTTTAAAATAAAAAGCTAAAAAGGCAGAATAAAACTATATCAATCTTAACTTATTGACAGGAATGAGTTAAATAAGATGATATTTAAAATAAAAGTATTTTAATTAGCTATCTAGAGGAAAATGCACAAAAGAATGATTATCAATTATATTATTGTTCTGTATCTATAGGATTTTATTGGTAATTTTTTAGAGACTTAATCAATAAAGTATGGCATATTAACCGTTAATAGCATCTCAATATGATGTTTGGACAGCAATCTTAGTCCCTAAACAGGATTGTTATTCAGAGTCGTCCTTTATCCTCACCAATGAGTTATGGAACCTGAAATAACCTATGGAACTCTATTCGTTATAAACAAATAGGGTAGGCTATTTATACAGAATAAGATTATTATTATGACACATAATCACATTGATGATATTGAGTTGAATATGGCTGAGAAAACACAATCTGACAAATTCAAAGCGGCCAAGAAAAGCACATTGGTCAGTGTTTTTGTTAATATCTTTTTATCCATATTTCAAATCACAATTGGTTTCTTCTCACATTCCCAAGGCTTAATTGCTGATGGTATTCATTCACTGTCTGATTTAATTGCTGACTTCGTGGTGTTAATTGCGAATAAAGGCAGTCAAAAGCAACCCGATGCCGATCATCCTTATGGACATTTTCGCTATGAGAATGCCGCTTCATTAGTGTTAGGGACGATTTTATTGATTGTTGGTTTGGGAATGATATTTTCTGCTATCCATAAAATGTTAGATCCTTCAATCATTCCTGATGTTCATAGCATCGCGCTTTATGTGGCTTTATTGGCATTAGCGGCTAAAGAAGGGTTATTTCGTTATATGTTAGCTGTAGCCAAAAAAGTCGATTCTAGTATGTTAGTGGCAAATGCTTGGCATGCGCGCTCAGATGCCGCCTCTTCTTTAGTGGTTGCAATAGGGATCATTGGTAGCCTTGCTGGATTTAAATTCTTTGACCCACTAGCAGCACTTATTGTCGGGCTATTTGTTGGCCGTATGGGATGGCGTTTTACCTATCAAGCTTTGCAAGATCTCATGGATAGAGGTGCTGATGAAGAAACACTTGAACAGATCACCAATACATTAATCACCACACCAGGAGTACAAGGGGTACATGATTTAAAAACCCGTCGTGCAGGTGATTATTTATTAGTTGATGTCCATTTAGAAATTAAAGGCGAATTAACGGTCAATCAAAGTCATGATATTGTGGTCAATGCCCATGATAGAGTACTTAAACAGCATGCACAGATTTTAAGTGTGATGATACACGTCGATCCTGCTTAATTTAGCGTTAACTATTTGATAGTTTAAAGGTAATAAATTGTATTTATTACCTTTTTTTTTATTCTTTGCTTAATTAAAAATTAACACAGTTTTCTTTTACATTATCGGTTAATGCAGCAATCAGATTGTCAACGGCACATTCAGCCATTGCATAGCGAGTCTCTTTAGTCGCAGAGCCAATATGGGGTAAGGCGACAACATTTTTCATGGTTAAAAGTGGTGAAGAGGTTGGCAGTGGCTCTTGCTCAAACACATCTAATCCGGCTCCAGCTATTTGTCGCTGCTCTAATGCGTTAATTAATGCTTTTTCATCAACCACGGCACCGCGTCCGGCATTAATTAGATAGGCGTCAGCTTTCATTAATGCAAACTGTTTTGCGCTTAACAGATGATGAGTTTCTGGCGTTAGCGGTAAAGTAATGCAGACAAAATCAGCTTGTTGTAAAAGCATCTCTAGGGAACAAAATTTAGCATTAAAATGCTGGTTAACATCGTTATATTCAGTACGAGAATGGTAAATAATATCCATATCAAAACCGAAGTGGGCGCGTTGTGCTAATGCTTTACCGATACGCCCCATACCAATAATCCCCATGGTTTTATGGTGAACATCAGTACCATACCAATCCGGCGTAATACTTTTTACCCATAAACCTTGTTTTATATTATCAGCTAGTTCAGGAATACGACGAGAGACGGCAAGAACAAGCGCCATCATTGTATCAGCGACAGTATCAGTTAATACCGTAGGTGTATGCATCAATTTGATATGACGTTCAGTGAGCGCGGCAACATCCACATTATCATAACCGACAGAAATCGTTGATACGGCTTTTAGTTTTGGCGCTTTTTCAATAAAGTGTTTATCGATATTACCGCCTGCACCTAACAATCCTTCAGCATGAGCGAGGGTGGCTTTAAAATCGGCACAATTGAGAGAGAGCGCGTTAAACTGTTTTACCTCAGCAACGGCAGATAATTTTTGTTGCAGTTTTTCTGGAAGCGGTTGATAAAGTATTACAACGGGTTTCATAGCGTTCTCCTAATTGGTATTAACTAATAGATATAAATCACACTCTCTTCTCTTCAATTCATCTATTGAGGCTACTCTTAATTTCACTGTAAAGCATATTAGCGTGGATGTTAATAAGGTATGATAAAAACCAATTAATATCAGTTTTATCATATAATTAAAGTATTCAGTATAATGTAATCGTTTACTTTTATGGTGAAGAGGGCAGTTCTCTCTAAAATAACTATATAACGATTATTAACAATAATTTGCTGTAATACGGTTATATTAGGTCGTTTTTATTAAATAGTTAAGGAATAAGAAAAGCGTGTAAACGTTTACACTAAATGTCGGTTTGATCACGAAATTAGTTTGTTGAACTTGTTAAACTCTGAGGCAATCAACAAAACCGCTTGACGCTTTTCATTTGAAATAAATCAAAAGAGGTGAATGTGGAAATTTTAGTTACGGGTGGAATGGGATATATCGGTAGTCATACATGCGTGCAAATGTTAGAAGCAGGCATGACGCCTATTATTTTGGATAACCTCAGTAATGCAAATGAAGAGGTACTTAACCGAATTGAAGCATTAACAGGAAAACGCCCACTGTTTTATCAGGGGGATATTCGTGACGAAAAACGACTGGCCACAATTTTTACTCAGCACTCTATTCAATCAGTGATCCATTTCGCTGGATTAAAAGCGGTAGGTGAATCTGTTGAAAAGCCCATCGAATACTATGACAACAATGTTAACGGTACTTTGGTATTAGTTCGTTGTATGCGTGATGCGGGCGTAAAAAGTATTATTTTCAGCTCATCAGCCACGGTTTATGGTGATCCTCAAACTGTGCCTATTACTGAAGAGTCACCTGTTGGTGGCACTACCAATCCTTATGGCACCAGTAAATATATGGTCGAGCGTATTTTGTCTGATCTCTATATTGCAGATGAGAGTTGGTCTATCAGTTTACTGCGCTACTTCAATCCAGTAGGTGCTCATCCATCTGGCACTATGGGGGAAGATCCTAAGGGTATTCCTAATAATTTAACGCCTTATATCTCGCAAGTTGCGATAGGTCGTCGTGAAAAAGTCGCGGTATTTGGTGATGATTACCCAACAAAAGACGGTACTGGTGTACGTGACTATATCCATGTTATGGATTTAGCTGATGGTCATATTGCCGCCTTAAATGCGTTAGGAGAAAAAGCAGGGTTACATATCTATAACCTAGGCACAGGGAATGGCACCAGTGTGATTGAAATGATTGAAGCATTTCGTAAAGCCAGTGGTAAAGCAATCCCTTATGAAATTCAGCCACGTCGCCCGGGAGATATCGCACAATGTTGGTCAAGTCCTGCCAAAGCAGAAAAAGACTTACACTGGAAAGCCATTCGCTCTATTGATGATATGGCAGCCGATGCTTGGCGTTGGCAATCACAAAATCCTAACGGTTATCTGAAATAGATCATAAAAACGCTATCAGATAATCTTTAATAAATAAGAGAGAAGATTATGTCAAAACTGATTTTTGATCCCGTTGAGCATCCTCATCGTCGTTATAACCCTTTGACCGGGCAGTGGATATTAGTTTCACCCCATAGAGCAAAACGACCATGGAATGGCAAAGATGAAAAACCTCAGATAGCGACACTTCCCTCTTATGATCCACATTGTTATCTGTGCCCAGGGAATACCCGAGTTTCGGGTGATAAAAATCCTGATTACACAGGCACTTATGTTTTTAATAACGATCACTCTGCATTATTGACAGACCAATATAGTGTTGAAGTATCCGATAATCCACTCTTCCAGACTCAAGCAGTGAGAGGGATCAGTCGTGTTGTTTGTTTTTCCCCCGATCATAGTAAAACTATTCCCGAATTACCTATTAGTAGCCTACGTAAAATCATTGATACTTGGGATAACCAAATAGAAGCGCTAAGTAAAGAGTATCTATGGGTACAAGTATTTGAAAACAAAGGTGAAACAATGGGGTGCTCTCAACCTCATCCTCATGGGCAAATATGGGCGAGTGATTTTTTACCTAATGAATTAGCACGCAAAGATAGCCAATTAAAAGACTATTTTAATCAATATGGCCGTAATCTATTAATGGATTATGTTAAAGCTGAATCTGAAGACGGTAGTCGAACCGTGGTTGAAACTAAATACTGGTTAGCTGTCGTGCCTTATTGGGCATCATGGCCTTATGAAACCATGCTATTACCAAAAAGTCATATTCGCAGAATGAGTGAATTAACGGCTGAACAACGTGATGATTTAGCCTTGGCAATAAAAAAATTAACCAGTCGCTACGATAATCTATTTCATTGTTCATTTCCTTATTCAATGGGATGGCATTTTGCACCTTCTTTTAAAGAGGGCGAAAGCATTGAGCATTGGCAATTACATGCCCTGTATTATCCGCCGTTATTACGCTCTGCGACAGTACGTAAATTTATGGTGGGTTATGAAATGTTGGCTGAATCGCAACGCGACTTAACGCCAGAGCAAGCTGCTTATAATTTACGCCAAGTAAGCGATATCCATTATAAAGAGCAAGAAAATTAGCTTAACGGGTTGATGGCGGACGCTTTTTAAATCACTACCTAGCCTAGGATGCATCACTATTATATTGATGTAACAGGTTGTTATTACTTAATTTTAAGTTAAGGATTTATTATGCAGGCACTGATTAATAATGTGACTCATTCTTTTACCTCTATTTTTGGTTATGCCCCAACACATTTTATTCAAGCTCCAGGCAGAGTTAATCTGATTGGTGAGCATACTGATTATAACGATGGTTTTGTTCTTCCTTGTGCCATTGATTATCAAATGGTAGTTGCTGCCGCCAAACGAGATGATAATCTTATTCGTGTGATTGCGGTTGATTATCAGAATGCGCAAGATCAATTCTCTCTCGAACATCCCATTGAGTTTTTACCTAATAAAATGTGGGCTAACTATATTCGTGGCGTTATTCATTTTTTACAACAAGCCAAATATGTATTTCAGGGTATGGATATTGCCATTACAGGTAATGTGCCTCAAGGGGCTGGCTTAAGCTCTTCAGCTGCATTAGAAGTTGCTATAGGACAAACAGTAAAAACACTTTATCAACTTCCTATTAGTCAAAAAGAAATTGCCCTTAACGGTCAAAAAGCAGAAAACCAATTTGTTGGATGCAATTGCGGTATTATGGATCAGCTTATTTCTGCATGTGGTGAAGAGAGCCATGCACTATTAATTGATTGTCGTTCATTAGCCACTACGGCGGTAAAAATGCCAGAAAGTGCGGTAGTGATGATCATTAACTCAAATAAAAAAAGAGGGTTAGTCGATAGCGAATATAATACGCGTCGTCAACAGTGTGAGGAAGCGGCAAAAATATTAAATGTTACTGCATTACGAGATGCGACCTTAGCGCAATTGCAAGCGAAAAAGGCACTGATGAATGATAAAGTATATCGACGTGCTCGTCATGTGATCACCGAAAATGAGCGTACTTTACAAGCGGCTGAGGCGTTAAAACAAGGCGATCTTACTAAACTTAGTGAATTGATGGCACAATCACATATCTCTATGCGTGATGACTTTGAAATAACCGTTAACGAAGTGGATACACTGGTAGAAATTGTTAAATCAGTGATTGGTTCGCAAGGTGGCGTTAGAATGACTGGCGGAGGTTTTGGCGGCTGTGTGGTGGCGCTGGTGACTCCTGATTTAGTCGCAAAAGTGACACAAGCGGTTGAAGCCCAATATAAAAAACAAACAGGTTTAAAAGAAACTATTTATGTCTGCTCTGCAAGCCAAGGGGCGGGCTATCTGGAGATAACTAATGGCATTAAATGAAAACCGTTTTTTTAAGCCTGAACAGATGACCACACAAGCCGCTTTTGATGGTTTGCCTGCTCAAGTCGTGATTTTGACAAACCGTTTTGGTATGTCTATCTCCATTATGGATATTGGTGCGACATGGTTAAGTTGTATTGTCCCTGTTAATGGCTATCGTCGCGATGTGCTTTTAGGATCTGCAGATATGAAAGCCCATCAACAGCAAACGGCCTATTTTGGCGCAACGGTAGGGCGTTTTGCTAATCGTATTGCAGGGGCTAAATTCACCATCGCCGGAACTGAGTATCGCCTTGTTGCTAATGAAGGCAACAATACGCTACATGGTGGTAAACAAAATTTTAGCCATCGTCGCTGGACTATTGTGGCGCAATCCACACAGTCGGTCACTTTAAGCTTGCTATCCGCAGATGGCGAACAAGGATTTCCCGGTACCGTCGAAGCCAGTGTGACATATACATTAACGGATGATAATGAAGTTCATATCAATTATCAGGCTATTAGTGATAAAACGACAGCGCTGAGTTTAACTAATCATGCCTATTTTAATTTAGCTGGGGAGCATACTCAGCGAACGGCTCTTGAACATGATTTAGTTATCCACGCTTCTCACTACTTAAAAAATGGCGCGGGTAATATTCCTACAGGGGAAATTGTCGATGTGACTGGGACGGGGTTCGATTTTCGTCAATTAAAACGTATTGGCATCGATTTTATGCGAGATGAATGTCAAAAAGCCGCTAATGGCTATGATCATGCGTTTATTTTAGACAAACAAAAAATAGCAGATAAAGCATCGATTGCCACAGTTATTGCCCCTGAAGGTGAGCTTAAAATGGATGTTTTTACTACCATGCCTTCTATACAGTTTTATACAGGAAATTTTTTGGCACAGAGTAAAGGAAAAACTCGTCGTTATGGTAATTATTCGGGGCTGGCTTTAGAGACACAATATTTTCCTGATGGGCCGAATCATCCTGAATGGGGTGAGAACCAAGGTATTTTAGCTGCAAATACTCCGTGGCATAGCCAAACAATATATAAATTTTATCAGTAATAGATAAAGGAAAGTGTAAACGCTTTCCTTTTTTACTGTTTATTTGATCATTTTACTTTTTAAATTTCTTATCTTCACTGATAATCATGCCACTTGTTTTATAACTTACTCTTTTTCTTAGCCATCGATTAATGACACAAGGTTTTTAATGCAGAATAAGAGTTATTTATGAGGTGGATATGGCAACTATCAAGGATGTGGCAAAAGAAGCGGGTGTTTCTGTTGCTACGGTATCTCGGGTCATTAATAACTCACCAAAAGCGAGCCGAGCATCGATAGAGATTGTCAATTCGGCAATGCAAAAATTAGGTTATCGCCCCAATGCTGCTGCGCGAGCGCTGGTCAGTCAAAGTACCCAAACATTAGGTGTTTTGGTGCATGACGTATCCGATCCCTTTTTTGGGACCTTGGTCAAAGCGGTCGATAATATCGCCAGAAAAGCGGGAAAACATATTCTGGTGTGTAATGGTTACCATGATGCGCAAGATGAACGCCAATCTATTGAACTCTTGATCAACAGCCGTTGTGATGGTTTAGTGATCCACTCTAAGGCACTTTCTGATGAAGAGTTGTTAGCTTATGCCAATGAAGTTAATAGCATGGTATTAATTAACCGTTTTATCCCAGAAATTGCGGAACGTTGTGTCGCCTTAGATAACTATAAAGGGGCATGGATTGCTACCGAACACCTTATTCGCCAAGGCCATACTCAAATCGCCTATATCTCATCCACTCACCATATTGAAGATACCAGCCAAAGGCTTGCGGGATATAAAGCTGCTTTAGCGGCTTATAATATTAGTTTGCCTGAAAGCTATGTTGAATATGGCGAGCCAGAAGGCGAAGGGGGAGAGCAAGCGATGATGCGTCTATTAACCAAGTCGATAGATTTTACAGCAGTGGTCACCTATAACGACTTTATGGCTGCAGGGGCATTATCGGTGCTTGATGAAAATGAGATCCCTGTTCCTGAAAAAATTTCAGTGATTGGCTTTGATGATGTACTTATTGCTCGTTATATTCATCCTCGGCTAACAACGGTGCGTTATCCGATACATATGATGGCAGAGCAAGCAGCAACATTAGCGTTAAAGCTTTCTCAAGGGGAAGTCCTAACCCAAAAGCAGCGTATTTACTCACCCACTCTGGTTCAGCGCAACTCCGTTTATAATTTAAGCCACCTTTCTTAATCATCCATTATACTTTAAACATGTTACAAACTTCTGATAATAGGCTCAGAAGTTTATAACAGTTTGTTTAAGCGCCTTTTTTATCTGTTTTATCGCTTAAAAATATTCTTATTATTATCTGGTTATTTATTGTAACCGTTATCAAACTCTCTCTATTTTGTTTATTTTTAGCGATGACTTTTTTCTCAATTAAAAGAGCATAAAGTGAAATCAGCGAATTTTGTTGATTTATTAGTTAAGGTAATCGTTTGTTATGTGCTTTATCGATCCGATTTTTAACATAGGCGATAAAATTGTGAACGGAGTAACGGAAAAAGCAAGTGGAAACGTTTACATTAATATTCTCTTCTCTCTATGGGTCTGAAAGGAAAATATTATGCATACAGAAGGTGTTGGATTAAGCACAATAGATTATGCAATCTTTGCCCTCTATGTCATCATTATTATTAGCCTTGGATTATGGGTTTCTCGTTCAAAAGATGGAGCTAAAAAAGGAACAAAGGATTACTTCCTCGCGGGTAAAACACTGCCTTGGTGGGCGATTGGTTCTTCTCTTATTGCTGCTAATATCTCAGCTGAGCAATTCATTGGTATGTCTGGCTCAGGATTTTCGATAGGTCTTGCTATTGCATCTTATGAATGGATGGCAGCATTGACGTTAATCATTGTTGCTAAATACTTTTTACCTATTTTTATTGAAAAAGGCATTTATACCATTCCTGAATTTGTTGAGAATCGTTTTAAAAGTCGTAATTTAAAGACGATCCTCGCCGTATTCTGGTTAGCACTCTTTATTTTCGTTAACTTAACATCTGTATTGTATTTAGGATCATTGGCGTTAGAAACCATTCTTGGTGTGCCGATGATGTATGCCATTATTGGTCTGGCACTATTTGCGGTTATCTACTCGCTTTACGGTGGACTTTCAGCGGTTGCATGGACGGATGTTGTACAAGTTTTCTTCCTGATCCTCGGTGGACTTTTCACGACCGTACTTGCTGTTAGCTATATCGGTGGTGATGGAGGAATAATGGAAGGCTTAAGTAAGATGACAGCCGCCGCGCCAGATCACTTTAAAATGATCTTAGCAAAAGAAAACCCACAATTTATGAATTTGCCAGGAATTGCTGTGCTAATCGGTGGGCTATGGGTTGCTAACCTCTATTACTGGGGCTTTAACCAATACATTATTCAGCGTGCTTTAGCTGCTAAATCTATTAATGAAGCGCAAAAAGGTTTAGTGTTTGCCGCTTTCTTAAAACTGATTGTGCCTATTTTAGTTGTTGTGCCGGGGATCGCAGCTTTTGTTATCACAACCGATCCTACGCTGATGGCAGGATTAGGAACAATGGCACAGGAGCATATCCCAACCTTAGCGCAAGCGGATAAAGCCTATCCTTGGTTAACACAATTCTTACCTATTGGGGCTAAAGGGGTTGTGTTTGCAGCACTGGCAGCAGCTATCGTTTCTTCTTTAGCTTCCATGCTTAACTCTATCGCGACTATTTTCACGATGGATATTTATAAAGAATATATTGGGCCAAAATCCTCAGAAACCCGCTTAGTTAATGTGGGACGTATTAGTGCGGTGATTGCATTGATTATTGCTTGCTTTATTGCGCCACTGTTAGGGGGCATTGATCAGGCATTCCAATATATCCAAGAGTACACAGGTTTAGTGAGTCCTGGTATCTTAGCTGTATTCTTGTTAGGACTATTTTGGAAGAAAACTAATGCCAAAGGGGCAATTATAGGGGTTGTACTCTCAATTCCTTTTGCTTTATTCCTAAAATTAATGCCACTAGGAATGCCATTCCTTGACCAAATGATGTATACCTTTATTTTCACCGCGGTTGTTATTGGTTTGGTCAGCTTAACCTCAACGAAAAGTGATGATAGCGTAGGGGCGATTGTATTAACTGATGCAACATTTAAAACCCAAAGTGGGTTCAATATTGCTTCTTATATCATTATGATCATCCTCTGTGTGCTTTATGCTGTATTTTGGTAATTAGTAATTAATTTTATTTATCAATGTATTACAAAAAAAAGCAGAGCCAATAGCTCTGCTTTTTTTGTCACTTCAATGCCTATTCAAATCTTCTTATCTTTGTTGCTCTAAATTGCTTTGATGCAGATTAAAAAATATCACTAAATTGCAAAAGAAAATTATTCTCACAGTCAATTGATTAAGATAATATTAATCATTCTCATTACTATAACCATTATTTGACTTCAGGGATTTGTTATGAAATTTAAAATAAGTGCTTTAACAGCCTGTATTTTAATGACTTCTTATTCACTACATGCACAAGAAGATAAAGTAGAACGATTAGTTGTATCAGCCTCAGGGTTTGCACAGCAACAAACAGATGCACCCGCTAGCATTACGGTAATCAACAAAGAACAATTAGAGAAAAAACCGATACACGATCTTGCTGATGCCGTAAAAGGGGTTGAAGGCGTCAGTGTGAATGGTAATGCAAATAAACAAGAAATTACTATTCGTGGCTTACCCGGAGAATACACACTGATTTTGGTTGATGGCAGACGTCAAAATAGTCGTGAATCACGCCCTAATGGGAGTGGTGGATATGAAGGTGGATTTATTCCTCCTGCGGATGCCATTGAACGGATCGAGGTAATACGTGGGCCAATGTCATCACTTTATGGCTCAGATGCGATGGGCGGTGTGATTAATATTATTACTAAGCCTGTTACTAAAGAGTGGCATGGTGCAGTTTCCATGGGGGGAACATTGCAACATAACCGTGACGCGGGAGATTCTATCAATGGTGATTTTTATCTTTCAGGCCCATTAATTGAAGATAAATTAGGTTTACAACTTTATGGTAGTAGCTACTTACGTGCAGAAGATAAAATTACGTATGGGCAAGGGCGTAACGATAATAAAAATATTACGGCCAAATTAGCCTTTACTCCTACAGATAACCAAACCATTTTATTAGAAGCTGGGCGCAATTCGCTACAACGCACGACAACACCGGGTAAATCGATGAGCGAATTTACCAATCGTGGTGGACGTCTTGATAAAAACAAAATGTTAGAAACGAATAATGACCGTAACCATTGGGCATTAACTTATAAAAATCAGTTTGATATTTTGCACTCTGAGTTAAGTGTTTATCAAGAGCAAACCAAGCGTGTTCAAAAGACGGAAGGTGTAGATAAAGCGACAGGAAATAGCTACAAATATTATGAAGATCGCCGCCCTGAAATCACTAATACTGTTTTCGATGCTAAATTTACCGCATTCCTTCCTGATAATGTGATGACTTTTGGTGGTCAATACCAATATGCACGTTTAAAAGACGAATCTTCAGTCGGTGGTAAAGAGGTCAAACAATCTACGATCACCGCTGATCAAAAAGCGTTATTTTTAGAAGATGAATTTAGTGTCACAGATAATTTAGCCCTAACTGGGGGAATACGTCTTGATGATCATGAATACTATGGTAAGCACTGGAACCCAAGAGCATACGCGGTTTACCATTTAACCGACGAATTTACCATCAAAGGAGGGATTGCTAAGGCCTTTAAAGCCCCGAGTTTACGAGAAATTAGCCCTCAATATGGTACATCAACGGAAAAAGGGCGAGCGATTATGTATGGTAATCGTGACTTAAAACCTGAAACTTCGGTTAGCCAAGAAATTGGTGTTGGTTATGACAATGGTGATGGTTTTACCGCCAATGTGACCTTCTTTAATACAGAATTTAAAGATAAGCTTACCAACTACGATACGGGTGAAATCGATCCTATTACCGGATTAAAACTGTACCAATATGATAATGTGGGTAAAGCTAATATTAAAGGGATTGAAACCGCGGTTGCATTCCCTGTCGCTGATAATTGGCGAGTAAGTGCTAATTACACTTATATCAACTCTAAGCGTAAAAGTGATGACGAAAAATTAGGCTCTGGTGAATCATTAAAAGGTTATCCATTGGATATGACACCAAAACATAGCGCCAATGCGCGTGTTGATTGGCAATACGATGAAGCTACCAGTTTCTATGCCAATACTGCCTATACTGGTAAGCAAATTTGGGCGGCTCAACGAAATGGTTATACTGGCGCTCGTTATCGTAGTGGTTATACAACCTTTGATTTAGGAATGACCTATAACTTTAATAAAAATACCATGCTAAATTTAGCCGTATTGAATATTACTGATGAAACGGGTCCTGCGGTCAACGATAAAGGGGGGAACTGGGTCGTTGATGAAGGCCGTCGTTATTGGGCAAATATCAAATATAGTTTTTAATCTATCTCAATAAAGGTAAGCCTCATTTATTATGGGGCTTACTGCCATCATTTGATAATAACTTACAGAGTATCTGATTGATGAGAATACTAATGTTATGTGGAATGATAATGTTATCTTCTATTGTGCAAGCAAGACCTAATCAACAAGTTCCTCAACTCACACCACAAGTATCAACCTATTATCACATTATGGAAAAAGAGGTTGAGCATCAAGGAAAGCAGTATCGCTTTTTTCTTGCGATCCCCAAAAATACGCCTAAGACAACAGTGCTGTATAGTGTTGATGGAAATGCACAATTTCCACTTATTGTGAATGAAGCACTAGCGCAAGCGAAAAAGCCATTGCCTGTTATTGCAAGCCTAGGCTATGTAGGTGAAAAGGCCTATTTTATAGCGGAAAGAACTCACGACTATACCCCAAGAGTACATGGCGAAGCCTTTGCCAAAGGCGGTAATGTTGAACAGTTTTATCAGTTTATGGTAAGCCAATTAAAACCCTATGTACTAGCACAGACGGCACAAGAAAACATCACTATTACTGAGCAATCACTGTTTGGACACTCCTTTGGTGGCGTGTTTACGCTATATGTATTATTTAATCATCCAGACGCTTTTCAACGCTATATTGCCGCTAGCACATCTCTTTGGTGGGGAAAAGGTGAGTGGATCACTCAAGATAAATGGCAACAGATCCCCAATAATGTTGCGGTGACAATTACATTAGGTGAATTAGAAGAAACCCCTGATTTTTCTCAAATGAGCGAAGAGCAACGCTTGCGCTATCAAACGCGTAGTAGCTGGCTTACTCCTCGACAACTCTGTGATTATCTTACTGATGCCGGCAAAACATGCCAATTTTACCTCTTTACGGGGAAAGGACATGGCAGTTCAATCCCTGATGCAATCAAAACCGCTTTAGAACAAAGTACAGAATAAGCGTTGTTATTAACGGCTGTTTTATTTAATAAAATAGCCGCTATTCTGCTCTGTGCGCTGTTATCACAAAGACTATAGATTATTCTCAATTTTAAAAAATAATTTGCGTCAAGGACTACTTTTTTACCGTGAAAGGACGATAATAACGGATAGGATAAATAAAATTACTCGCTAGCATTAGATTTTATAATTTTATTTATTTTTAGTAACGAGCTATATTCACGCACCCCTAACTTAGGGACGCCACCCACTGTTTTCATCACTATTGCTTTCATCTTTTCTAGATGAAAGGAGTGCCAATGTCTGGCTTCGAGAAAACAGCGCATGATTAACCGTTTTGATTGTGGAGACGAGGGTAGTGAAACAGAACACTACTTTGGTACGCAAAGGTGACAGTACATTAGTACCTGTCGCGGGTTTAACGGTATTTGCTATCGCATCAGGCTATTTAATGAGTTTAATTCCACTATCTATGGATAGTTTTGGTATTGATACTTTTTATGCTAGCTGGTTAGCAAGCATTTACTTTATTGGATTACTCATAGGTTCAGTGATGATCGAACCTATTATTGCAAAAATAGGGCATAGGCTCTCTTTTGTGCTGTTTTTATTGTTGTTAGCATTCACCGTGAGTATTTTGCCACTGTTACCTTATTTATCGGTATGGCTAGTATCTCGCTTTTTCGGTGGTATGGCGGTTGCGGGTATCTTTGTTGTAGTCGAATCATGGTTATTAATTGGTGATAATCCTAAAGAGCGAGCTAAACGCTTGGGCTTTTATATGACATCACTTTATGGTGGCACAACATTAGGTCAGCTTGCTATTGGTGCCATTGGTACGCAAGGGGCAATTCCTTTTATTGCGGTATTGGCATTGCTATTAATTGCAGTGTTACCTCCTTTGTTTTTTAAACAAGGACAACCCCAATGCCACGAGCATAAAAGTTTGTCACTTAAACAGATTAGCCGGCTGAATAAAGCTTCTTTAGTAGGCTGTATGGTTTCTGGCGTTGTGATGGGGAGTATTTATGGCATGATGCCATTGGCTTTAAATCAAGGGCAATTTAACACCGACCAAATTGGGGTGTTGATGGCAGCAATTATTTTAGGTGGTATGGTTGTTCAGCCTATTATTAGCAAATTGTCGGTGATGATGAGTAAAACCCTATTATTAGCCATGATGTGCTTAGTTGGGGTATTTGCGATGGGCATGACTTATCTGTCTAATGACTATGTGGTGTTAATTATTGCATTAGCTTTATTAGGAATGTCATCTTTTGCACTTTATCCTATTGCTATCACATTAGCTTGTGATCATGTTAATGCGAGCTATATTGTGGCAATTACTCAGGTGATGCTATTAAGTTACAGCGTGGGTTCAGCAATGGGGCCATTAGGCGCTGGTATGTTTATGTCACAAGCAAGTAACGGCATTATGAACTTTTTCTTTGTCGTGTTATTAGTGACAGCTGTATATATGTTATTTGCCAGTTTACGACGCAAAAGCCATATTGTGCTTAACTAATTGCGTTAAACACTTTCATTCTTTGATATCAACCGAGTTGCTTTTAAGAGTAACTCGGTTTTTTTTATTGATGCGTCATGGTTAATTAAGATCCTTCTCATATTTTTACCCCACTATTTAGCAAATGATAAAGTCATTAAATAAAGATGATTTTAATTATCATCGATTGATACAACATGGAAATAATTCTTTGAAAATATTCATATTTAGCTTTATCTCTCTGATTATCTTACCCATTTCTGTTTCCCAAGCGATAACACCGACACAAAATAAACAGCTGGTGGCTTATGCAACGGATCTACCTAGAGCCGTTATTTATGATCCAGCCTACCGTAAAATTAATTATCCTAATGGTGATGTGCCTGCTCATTATGGGGTGTGTAGTGATGTGATTATTCGTAGTTACCGAGGAATTGGCATTGATTTACAAAAATTGTTACATGAAGATATCAAAGCCAATTTTGCACTTTACCCAAGTAAACGTATCTGGGGACTTAGTCGACCTGATACTAATATTGATCACCGCAGAGTACCCAATTTGGAAGTTTTTTTCTCGCGCAAGGGAAAGGTGAAACCTATTAGCAAAGAGGCGTCAGACTACTTGCCTGGTGATATTGTTAGCTGGCGCTTAGATAATGGACGTCCTCATATTGGTCTCGTCATAGACAAGAAAAGCAGTGATAATCAGCGCTATTTAGTGATGCATAATATTGGTTTTGGACAAGTCGCTGAAGATGTTTTATTTTCGTGGAAAATAACCGGTCATTACAGTTATTAAAATTAGATTTAAATAGAATATAAAAATATTTACTAATAACGAGTAATAGCAAAATAAAAAGAAAGTTAATTAATATAATATTAATAGACGCCCATACTAAAAATAATTATTTTGGTATGGGCGTCTATTTCTGGGGGAGAATATTTTCATCAGAAATATTCATAATTAGTCCTCTAAGCCACCGAGTAACATACTGACAACGGCAACGGAACAAATAAGGGAAAGGAAAAGAATGAAAAATGAGCTACTGATCATAGTGACCTCCTAATTTATTGCTATTTTTAAATAAAAAACCTCACTAAATACACGTTATTAATTGATTACTCTCTATACTAGATGATTTATAAATAAAGTCAAACTAACCTATTATTTTATAATGCTATTTTTAGTGAAAATTCTTTATTTTGTGCAAAGAAGTGCAAAATTGTGATCAAAGAGACTCAGGAGGGGCTAGCCCCTCTGATGTTCTACGCAGAATGCGGTAGAGAAATATTAGGAAGAGGAGGAAGCCCAAAAGCGGCTCTTGCCCGATCGCAAGCTTCATTTTTTACGCCATTAGCCCAAGATTGTTCAAACTCACGGCAAGGGGATGGTCTCTGTTCATAAATTGCACAACTCACGCATTCACCAACTTCACCAATCAATTTTTCACAGCGTGGTTGTTTCTCATTAGTTCCTTTCATACATGATAGAAAAGGGGTTAAGGGTTCGGTAAATTCGTCAGGAACAACACCACCACCACTTTTCATTTCAGCCCAATAGAAAGAGACTCTAAAATAGGCGCAACATGCACCACAATGCATACAGGGATTATCCTGCATATAAATAAAATCGTTAGAATGTTTGCTCATACCAGATACCGTTTTATCTGACCTTAAAGTAATATAAGAAGTTTTTGAAAATCGTTTTCACTTAAGAGAAGCAACAAAGAAAGAAAGAGAAACAATGCCTCTCTTAGCTAGCTATTATGCGCTGAATGAAAATATTTTTTCAAGAGCAATATTTGCTTTTTGTAGTCAAATTTCTACTAATGCAGTGCATAATATGGGATGTGGTAATTTATTGAATGATATAACTTAATCTTGCTATGAATTACTGGTTAGTACTTAATAATAGCAATCAATTATTTTGATTGTTTTTTGTTCGACTGATACGAGGCTCTACAAAACAAAAAACCTCATTTCGAAATGAGGTTTTGAAAATTTTCATTTATTTTATCAGCAGCTATTTTTTATTCTTTAAAATGGCCCCTTAAAAATAAATAGCGCACCCGCACCAATTAAAATAAAACCGATAAAGTGGTTAAGTGTGAAACTTTCACCTAAATAAGTCACCGAAAAAACAGCAAAAATGGTTAGTGTGATGACTTCTTGAATGGTTTTTAATTCGGCTGCGCTGTAATAGTTGTGGCCGATACGGTTTGCAGGAACTGCAAAACAGTATTCAACAAAAGCGATTAACCAACTGAGTAAGATCACTATAATTAACGGCTTGTTACCGTACTTTAAATGGCCATACCAAGCAAAAGTCATAAAGATATTGGAAATTATCAGCAGAATAATGGGGGTAAATTTATACAACATATTTGTCATACCACCAGAGGTTTTAAAGGGTGAAAGTAGCAAAAAATCAGCGATGAGATTACTGCAAAACGCTTTGTTTGGCTATTGACATCAAGTAAAAAAAGTCTATTTTTTTGCTTCTATTGCTAAAAATAGAACTTCGGAGGATCAAAAAAAATTGACTTAAATCGAGAAAAAAACACTAAACCTGATGTTTTGTATATTATCCTCTCAATAGATAAATATAACGCTTACTAAGATTATTATTAAAACACTTTTTTTATAAAAAATACTAATAAAATAGATAGATTTAAAGACTTATTAATTATAGTTTTACTTCTTATTAAGATTTATTTTCTACACTTAATGCGACATATCCTAAATTTGTGTTTTCGCACTAATAGATGTGGTGTTAATTCTTTAATACCTTATATTTGACAGTCAAATTTAGTAAAAAATTTATTATTGGGAGCCAACGTGAAGATAGGTACGCTTTTAATTTCTTACAGTTTACTCACAATGAGTTTGATCTCTTTTTCCTCCTTTGCTCAAGTAAATCACGATCCCCTGACCAAATGTTATGAGTTGTCAACAGATGCAAGCCAAACAACCATTAAAGCTTGTCTATTAGATGAACTAAGATTATCTGAAGAGCAGTTGAATGTTATCTATAATAAAAGCAAAGGCGACCTTGAAGATAGTGACTCTATCGCGGCTAAAAGTGCTATTGATGCATTAGTCAGTTCACAAGAGCAGTTTATTCTTTTTAGAAGTAGTGAATGCCAACGTCAATCTGCTTTAATGATGGGGGGCAATGGTGCTGATGAAGTACTGCTGGCTTGTGAAATAAAATTAAATCAATGGCGAGCTAAATTATTACTCACTAATTAAGCCATAAATACAAAACACCTGTATAAAAGGTGTTTTGTATTTGGGTCAATCCGTTGACCATGACGTTAAGTTATTTGGTTATCGTTTTTATATTGTTTCGTTTAAACTAACAATCTTCAATAATAAGATAAGCGGCATGAACTGGACCATGAACTCCCCATACTTTGATTAATTCAATATCAGCCGTTGAGCTTGCACCACCAATTAAATTGATACATGAAGGCATTCTGATCCCATCTTGTGCCATTTTGTGTAAACGCTCTGCAAGTTGAGCCACTCGCGGTAAAATGTCACTTTTGCGTAAAATAACAATCGAGGTTTCAGGTAACAGGCTGACAGAACGCCCTTTTTCCGGAGAAGAAAACAGCACAATCCCGCCAGATTCTGTTAATCCCGCTTCCGCAAAGACAATCCCTATTTGAGAGCGCTCAGCATGAATAATATTTTCATGACCGAGTTTAGGATCCCAAATATAAGTTTCATATTTTTCACTAATAGCTTGTGTTACACCAAGTGCATTTAAGCGCTCATCACCACTTATTATCACTGAACCTTGACAATCATAGCTTTCACAAAGCGCTATTAAGCTATTTATCACTTGTTCTGGTTTAGTGATAACGCATCTTACTTGCTGGGTTTGTGCAAAATCAGTAAATTCTTTGCATAATTCATCTTGGGTTAAATTTGTTAAGCGTGTTTTAGCTAAATTATTAATAGGGGGATCTTGTGGTTTTGGCGTATGCGTCACCTCACGTCCTAATTTTTGAGCAATAGTTTGCAGAAACTCAGCACGATTTTGTTCGTTTAACATATTATTTTTTTCCTTCTGCTTTGTGGCGCTTAAACCAACTACGGAAACTATAACCATCGGGTTTTGGGAGATCACGTGATGCCATCCAATCATTGAGTACACTTATCTTGATTGGAGTTGAGCCATTTTTGATCATCAAGCCCGCCATCTTAGCCCCTACATTCATGCCAACTTTCCAAAGCGTGGGGTGCGCATTAATGTAATTAAACATACCGGTTACACGACGCTCAGCTTTTGGTGTTAAACCACTTTCCGCCATGACTCGACGATGTTTAAGGATCAATTGTGCTAAAGGGATTTTGACCGGACAGACCACATTACATGCATTGCATAATGAGCAGGCGTAAGGTAAGTCATGAAAATCTTTATAGCCTCCTAAGAGTGGCGAAATAACCGCACCGATAGGGCCGGGATAAATAGAGCCATAAGCATGACCACCGATATTACGATAAGCAGGACAGGTGTTTAGACAGGCTCCACAACGGATACAGCGTAGAATATCTTTAAATTGTGAGCCTAAAATTTCAGAGCGACCATTATCGACAATCACTAAATGAAATTCTTCAGGGCCATCAACATTACCCGCTTCACGAGGTCCAGTTACCCAAGTGTTATAACTGGTTAGGCGTGAGCCAACCGCACTACGACATAACATCGTGATCAGTGGATCGACTTCTTCAAAAGTAGGCGCAACACGTTCCATCCCCATAACGGCAATATGGGTTTTAGGTAATGTGGTCGTCATCCGTGCATTACCTTCGTTAGTTACTAAACAGACAGAGCCCGTTTCTGCAACCGCAAAGTTACAACCTGTGACTCCAATATCAGCAGAAAGAAAATCTTGTCGAATACGTTGCCTGATAAAAAGGGTCATATCTTCAGGGGTTTCACTACCTTGATAACCTAGTTTTTCATTTAGTACTTTACGTATTTGGTAGCGATCTTTATGGATCGCCGGCACAACAATATGAGAAGGGGGATCGTTATCCAGTTGCAGAATATATTCACCAAGGTCGGTTTCGATAATCTCAATACCTTCATTTTGTAAGGCTTTGTTCATACCGATTTCTTCGGTTACCATCGATTTTGATTTGACGATTTTCTTGGCATTTTTCTGTTTGGCAACGTTACAAATATAGCGTGTCGCATCTTCTGCTGTTTTGGCAAAATAGACATGACCGCCATTTTCAGTCACTTTTTCTGATAATTGATAAAGATAAGCGTCTAAGTTTTCAAGAACATGGTTACGGATTTGTTCTGCACGATCACGCCACGCTTCCCAATCACCTAACTCTTTTACCATTATTTGGCGATTGGCTCCAATGCGCTCTTGTGCCATAACAACGGCGTTACGCATAATGGTATCATTCATTTCATGCGCTAAGCGTGGTCTAAAATCGATATTACTGGTTTTAATAGACATTGCAGCCCCCTTATTGACTCATTAAAACTTGTGCAATATGCAGCACTTTGACAGGACGCTTTTCACGACTTAAACGGCCTTGAATATTAATTAAACAACTGGTATCTGCACCAATGACGTAATCAGGGCTGACTTCCATGATATGTTTTACTTTTTCAGTGACCATTTCACCGGAAATTTCTGACATTTTTACTGAGAAGGTGCCGCCAAAACCACAACAAGTTTCTGAATTGGCGAAAGGTAACATTTCGAGTCCTTCAACATGTTTTAATAAGGTTAAAGGTTCACTAACAACCCCTAACTTTCGCGTTAAACTACAAGAGGGATGATAAACCGCTTTACCCGCAAGGCGGGCGCCAACATCAACCACACCTAAGGTGTTGACGATAAAGCTGGTAAGATCAATTAAACGATCGGCCACACCTTGGGCTCGCTGCGCCCATTGAGGCTCATCGGCAAGATAGCTGGGATAGCCTTTAATCGCATAAGTGCATGAGCCTGCAGGGGAAATAATCGGATAATCATTAACTTCTAATGTCTCAATTAATGATTTCATTGCGGGTTTTGCATCATTAACATAACCGCTATTAAGTGCTGGCTGACCACAGCAACCCTGGCGCTCTTGAAATAATACTTCGCAACCTAATTTTTCGAGCAATAATACGGTATCTCGTGCCGAATCTGCTTTTAGCACATCACCAAGACAGGTTGCATAAAAATTAACTTTCATTCACCGAACTCCAAAACATCGCTCAGATGTTGTCATTTTTATTTAAGATAAAATTCTTATTGGTTATTTTTCTTTATTTTCGTTATGTCAAAGCGATAGGTGATAGCCAAGATAAGCCACCACTTATCTTGTATAGTTAATTCATTAGGTGATAAATAATGCCGATTTTGGCACCTAGGATGATGATATAGGCAATACAATATTTTAATGTTTCTCGCATAATGGCACTGCTTTGCCCATCCATTTTGGTCGCCGAAACGGCGATCGCGATGCTTTGTGGTGAAATCATCTTACCGCCAGTCGCCCCAGAGGTATTAGCCGCTGCGAGAATAAAGGGATCAACATGGAGTTTTGCCGCTGCACTGGTTTGAAGCTTGCCAAATAGTACGTTAGAGTTTGTATCGCTTCCGGTTACAAACGTTCCTAGTGCACCAATGACTGGGGCAATAAAGATAAATCCAGCGCCAGTAAAGTTAACTAATGTTTCCGCAATGCTACCAATCATGCCACTGAAATCCATTACCGTTGCCATCGCAACAATAGCCATAATGGCAATAATGGAGTTCTTTAATTGAATTGTGGTTTTTACTAATACAGAAAAGAGCGTTGAAAGGCTTGCACCTTGAATAGTGCCACCAACAAAACTCGCTAAAATAATCAATACCCCAGGCGTACTTAACCAAGCAATAGTTTGATATTCAGTTTGAGTATCACTTAATACAAAAGGAATTTTAGTTGCAATAGTTCCTACTGCGGTTTGGATTGTAGGGAATAGCGGAGAGCAGGCTAAGATAAAAATAAAAGTAAACAGATAGATAGAGCTAGCGACTAATAGCTCTTTAGCTGAGTGTTTTGTTGGCTGTTTACTTTTATCATGGCCTGTTTTCATGCGTTTAGCCAAGAAAATAACCACAATCAGACTGACTAGGCTTCCTGCAAAGGCAGGTAATTCCGCACCTAAATTAGCTGCGACAATATATTGAGGGATTAAGGTGCTGATCCCACACATTAAAGTAATAAAGCCGACACCTTTAATGGCTTTAATACCACCACCAGCAATAGCAACAATGACAAAAGGTAATAGAATATTGAATAAACCAAGTTGGATAATAATGGTTTTACTTAACACCAATACATCAAGGCCGGTATTTTGTGCCAAAATAGACACTGGAATACCAACGGCACCAAATGCGGTAGGTACCGTATTTGCGACTAGTGAAGCGACGGCTGCTTTAAAGGGATCAAAACCTAGTGCGATTAAAATACCGATAGGAATAGCAACTGCTGTACCATAACCTGCAACTGCTTCTAAAAAACCGCCAAAACACCAAGAGATAAGTAAAACTTGTACGCGTTTATCATCGCTGATCCCCGCTAATACGTCTTTTAATACCTCCATTCCCCCTGTTTTTAGCATTAGGTTATAGCTGTAAATAGCCGCCAGAATAACGATGATAATCGGCCATAACCCCTTTACCGCACCATAAAGTACAGATACAGAGGCAAATTGAAGGGTGTTATTCCAATGAAAAATAGCGAGAGCCACAGTGATAATTAGCGAAACGAGGACAGCGTGATGAACGGCCGATTTCATTTTTAAAATCATAAAAATCAGAACGGCTAAAGGAACAATTCCCAGTAAAAATGATAGATAGTCTGACATAATTATTTTTATCCTTAAGTTTGCAATTTTTTATCGTTTATCACTGCACCGGCAAACCTATTCATTCGTCATTTATGTTTTGTGTAGGGCACTTAGTTTGATGGTTTTCTATTTTGCTGAAACGATAAATCATAAAGAAAAAAAGATAGTTACCTAAAGAAACAATATAAGCATTCGTTACTTAAACTATTGTCAGGTTAGGTTGTGGGCTATTGTAGGAAAAATTTAGAAAGATGTAATAGAATAAAATCAATTGTGTGACAAATATAAAAAAAATCTATTTTTGTTACTAACTAGTTAGTATTTGTCTTGTTTTTTGACTTTTATCAATGTAATTAATTTATTGTTATTGTTATCAAGATGATTTTTGATAGTAAAAATAGAGTTTTTTATTACTTATACTGGTAACTTGTTCGATACATTAAAGCCTAACTTAGCTTTTTTCATTGGTATCCAGCTCATTCAATGTCTATAAAATCATAAATTTTTCTAATGTTTTTTGTCTGTGTTGTAAAAATCAGTTTTATAAACCAAAGTGCGTTACCATTTAATATATTCATTATTGATATTAATTATTTTTTATATTTTATCTTTCATTATAATTAATAAATAATAATGTTTTATTTTTAAATTTATATAGAGATTAATTCTTTTTATTTTTAATTTTAAAAGTTTTTTTATTTTAAGATTTTTTATTTATTTTTTTGTGGAAAATAAAGATGATAAAAAATAAACGCTAATTTATTTTATATTACTTTGTTCCAATAAATAAGAATATGATTAATGTTAGATATATTAGTCATTCAAAATTCATAAAGAAAAGATAATATTATACAAATTGTTTAGTTGACACTTTACTATCAGTGATGAAGTTCTTTTTTATGTTACATTATGATATTACTAGTATAATAGGTAAATTATTTGTATTACAAATCAGTGTGATAATTAATATTTAAACAAGTGATTAGATAAAAATGCTGTAAATATTGAACGGCTAGTAAATATAGCTAAAGTTAAAATAGTGATCGAGATCTGCTTTTTTGTTAATAAAAAATCGTCATATATACCAAAAAAAGGGATGTCTTATTATTACTCTCTATTTTTAATTGTGACTAAAACGACTATTGTTAGGGTATTAACAAAGAGGAAATAATACATACACTAGAAAATTGTCAGCATATCATTTTCACTCACTTATCTGTTTTTCCGCTTATTATTATTTCTTTGTTATCGGGTGTAAGTAGCGAAAATTTCTGCCACTTAACTATCAGGTTTATTCTGTTTTTGCTGCTTGTTTTTTCTACAGACTTTGACGCTTGTTTATTTGAAATCGCGTTAAGTACGATCGCTTACAAAGTCCGAGAGATTGAAAATAACGCCCATAAAAAGCAAGATCAGCTGATAAAAATCTTTATCGTTGATAAATAATCTCATAAGTTATGTTAGCAATGTTTTAGGATTTAACATTTGAGGTTATTTTATGCTCAGAGTGAAAAATAGCCATGTTGTTCATAAAAAGCATCTGTATGGTGATTGTGATTAGCAGTGTTGAACAGCGATTAAATCAAAAAGCGATTCATTATGAGTCGCAATTTCATACAATATTGAGATGTTTATGCTGACAAGGATCTTAAACAACAATCAGTAAGAGCATACTTTTTGATTTATAAATAAACTAGGAGTAAGTCACTAGTATCCACCAGCGTTATCGTTAATTAACTCAATTTAGGCAATAAAGTAGACAATAAACAATAGACTTTTGCGATAAAAGCAATAATCCACTTTATTGAAATACACAGTGATTAATGGCTGCTTTTTTAGCATTTTTAACTTATTGTTGGTTTATTCTGTTTCGATAAAAGTGATTAATACTGTAGTGTTTCTTTTTGGTGATTTTTTGCCCTGAAGTGCATCCGTTTATTTTCTGTTAAAATAGCTCATATTAAATATTTAGTAGTAAGAAAATTAGGAGTAAATATGAATATTCTACTTATTAACGGTGGACAAAAATTTGGGCATTCTGCAGGACAATTAAACCGTACATTACATGATATCGCTCTGGCACATTTGGCGACATTAGGGCATCAGGTAAAAGAAACACAAATTGAAGAAGGCTATGATATCAATGAAGAGATAGAGAAATTTATCTGGGCTGATACTATTATTTATCAGATGCCGGGCTGGTGGATGATGATGCCATGGAAAGTGAAAAAGTATATGGATGAAGTCTATACTTATGGTCACGGCAAACTATATGAAAACGATGGACGTACTCGTCATGATCCAAGCAAACAATATGGTAGCGGGGGATTGTTGCAAGGTAAGCAATATATGATCTCCGTGACTTGGAATGCCCCTATTGAAGCTTTCAATGAATTTGGTAATTTCTTTGATGGGCGAGGGGTTGATGGTGTCTATTTTGCTTTTCATAAATCACAACAATTTCTTGGTTTATCTCAGCTGCCTACTTTTATGACCAACAACGTCATTAAAGAGCCTAATATTGAGAAAGATATTGTAGAATATAAAGCACATCTAACCAAAATCTTTGGCTAAAAATCAAACGGCTCAAAAGGAGTGTTATATGCGCTATATCATTATCTTTTTGAGCCTCATTTTATATGGATTTAATCTTATGGCTTATTCAGAACAAACGCTGGTATTTATCCGTCATGGTGAAAAGCCTGATAATGATAGCGGACAATTAAGTTGTCAGGGATTAAATCGTGCGCTAGCACTACCTAATCGATTGATAACACAATTTGGTCAGCCTGATGCGTTATTTGCTGCAGCACCAAAACAAAATAAACTTGGAAATTCATTACGCTCTCTTCAAACTTTAACACCTCTTGCGGTGAAAACATCACTGCCAATCCATTTAAATTACCATGCCAAAGAGATAGACCCATTACGTAATAAACTGCTGAGTGAAGAATATCAGAATTCAGTCATTTTTATTGCTTGGGAGCATGATAATTTAGTTAAAGTAGTAAGGGATATTATGGCGCAATTTGGTGGTGATCCAAAAGCTATTCCTAAATGGGAAAGTGGTGATTTTGATAGTATCTATATATTAAAAATAATCAAAGAAGCAGATAAGAAAAAAGTGCTCTTTGAGCAACAGCATCAACAGCTAAATGATGTGCCTAAACAGTGTCCTTAGGCTGAAAAATGCAATATAGCATTGTCATATATATTAAAATAAGCTCGATTAATCATTTCCATATGGTTTAATTTATTGCTACCTATTTTATTTTTTATTCAAAAACTATTCTTTTATTATCTGTTTATTACCATTGTTAGGTTTATTTTAAGTAAAAATACTTAAAATCCTAATTGCCGTGTTGGTTTACTTCCCTGTTTAGTTTACTCGATAAAGTATCCTGTTGATCATTGTGAAGTAATATTGTTATTTATCATTTGAATGATTTTAAATATATCCGATAATTAAAATGTTCTAATTTTTATTACTAGGTAATAATACGAATATTTTTACTTTATTCATATAATAGATAACTATTTTGTTATCAGTTATAGCCATTGAATAAAGTGGGGACACTATATTAAGCAACCAGAGGTAATATGTTACTACAAACCATTTTAGCAGCGCTGGGCCCTATTATCTTAGGGCTTTTAGTTGGCTGGCTTTCCGGTAAATATGGATTTATTAAAAGAGAGTATTCACAAGCCTTTGCTGATTTTGTCGTTAAAATTGCTCTGCCTTTTTCACTCTTTTTAGCGGCAACCCAAGCTTCTCCGTCGGTTTTCTTTAATATCGACTATCTATTAGCTCTCGCGGTAGGATTAATTGTTTCTTATCTTATTGGTTTTTTAGGCGGCAAGTTCTTTTTTAAACATGATAAAAAGAACTCAGCAATGCAGGCATTATCGGTTTCATTTCCTGATATGGCTTATTGTGGACCACCAGTATTACTGGCAACAGTCGGCTCATCTGGTTTGATTGCTATGGTGGTGGGAAATTTGATCTACACGGTAATTATTTTACCTTTTACTATCATGATCATTAGTGGTGCCAAACAAGGAAAAAGCATTTTACAGTCATTGCTTAATGCTATCTCTCAGCCATTAGTTTTCCTGCCTATTTTGGGGGCTATGCTAGCTATTTTCGGCGTTAAGCTACCAGAGATTTTACAAAACTCAGTGAATGAAATAGGGAAAACATCTGGTGGTGTAGCATTATTTTTCTTAGGACTATTAATTTCAGGGCTCAAACTCAAAGTTAATACTGAAATTGTTTTTAATGTGATAATAAAGAATGTTGTACAAGGGGCATTAATTTTAGGAACGGGATTTGCACTTGGATTAGAAACTGAATTATTAAAAGCCGTCTTTCTAATTGGTGTATTGCCTACTGCAACAGCGGTGCCTGCTTTAGCTATTACAAATAAGGCCTATGCTGATATGGCAACGGGCACTGTATTATTAAGTACGCTATGTTCATTACTTTCTATTATTGGTGGTATCACTATTGTAGAAATGATGTAATTTTTCTAAGTATATTTACTTGGAAAAGGGTAATTAATAATAACGATGCAAATAAAAAATAAAACAGACCTTTAATTTCCGGTCTGTTTTATTTTTATCGGTAAGATATAACTAAGGTGTTTCTAATTTTAATATCTTAGCCGTTGATGCACGAATATTACGACAAGCATCGGCATCTATTTTGAGATCAATACCATAAGTTGGAATAATCGTTTTAAGACGATCTTCCCAACCCTCATTTTCAAGTTGCTGTTTAAAGCAAGATTTAATGATATTGATGGCAATAAATGCTGCTGTAGAAGCGCCAGGTGATGCCCCCAATAACACTGAAAATGATTTATCTGCGCTACTAATTAGCTCAGTACCAAACTCTAATACGCCATGATGTTTAGCTGCGGGTTTAATAATCTGCACTCGTTGACCTGCAACAGCTTCTTGCCAATCCTCATGTTGAGCCTGAGGATAGAACTGTTTAAGCATTTCAAATTGATGTGCTGACGTTTGTAATACTTGACCAATTAAATATTCAGTTAATGACCAGTTATCTTTCGCGACATCTAGCATAGGTTCAATATTGCTGGGGCGAATTGACTCAAATAAATCTAAATAGGAGCCGTGTTTTAAAAATTTACTTGAAAAACCAGCATAAGGGCCAAAGAGTAGGGAGCGTTTACCTGCAATAATACGAGTATCAAGATGGGGGACAGACATCGGTGGTGAGCCTACATCTGCTTTTCCATAAACTTTGGCATGATGGCGAGAGCTGATTTTATCTTCATCACAACGCAGCCAAATACCACTAACAGGGAAACCACCGTAGCCTTTACCTTCTGGAATACCTGATTTTTGGAGTAAATCGATAGCGCGTCCACCGGCACCAACAAATACATATTTAGCTGTAATTAGGTATTTATCATGGGTGGTGAGATCTTTAACTTCGATATTCCAACCGCCAGTCTCATTTCTTTTGATATCAATAACATCATGTTTATAGTGCAACTCAAAATTATCTTGTTGAGAAAGTTGCTTAACTAATAGATGTGTTAATGCGCCATAATCGACATCAGTACCAGTAGCTACTCGGGTGACAGCAAGCTGTTGATTCGGATCACGCCCTTCCATAATTAATGGCGCCCAATCTTCAATTTGCTGTTTGTCTTCACTGTATTGCATATTTTCATAACAGTGATTGGCAGACATTTGGCGATAGCGTTGATGAAGGAATTTAACGTTATCTGCACCCCAAACAAAACTCATATGAGGGCAAGCATGAATAAAATCACGCGGATCGGCAATTTTTCCTTTTGTTACTAAATAAGACCATAATTGGCGCGATAAATCGAACTCGGTGTTCACTTCTAACGCTTTACTGATATTAACGGTGCCGTCAGGATTTGGTGGCGTATAATTTAGCTCACAGTTAGCAGCATGTCCTGTTCCCGCGTTATTCCATGAGTTAGAGCTTTCTTGACCACAATCATTAAGTCTTTCAAACATCGCGACTTTTAAATTAGACTCTAGTTCTTTAAGAAGTGTGCCAAGTGTTGCACTCATAATGCCAGCACCAATGAGCGCGACATCTACATGTTCACTAATAGTTTTATTCATACAGACCCCAATTACTTAGTTGTTTTGGTCGGTTTAAAACATAATCCTGCATCTTCTTTGTAAACAACATAAGCTCGTCGCCAAGGTTCATCATCCATAAGACGCCATTTATGACCAGTGCCACTGTTATCTTGCGCTAACAACACATCACCGGGTTTAATGATAAAAGTTGAGCCATCTTTTGTTTCAAACTCTAATGTTCCTGATAACGTAATAACATAACGAGGAACGGGATCTTGATGCCAATCATATGAACCACCTGAAGTTGTTTCTCTAAACGATAACTCTGAAACAGCAATTGGCAAACTTTCACTATCGCCTCGTGAACTATCCTTAAATTCGATGATACCTTCTTCAAATAAAGAGTTACCATCTTCTCCGGTCCATAAGCGAACACATCGTATCATTTCGTCAAACTCCTTTAATATTTTGATACTTAAAATTTGATATTAGTTTAGTATAGATAACTTTCTTATTATTTCTTCCAATCACTATCACAATTAGGCGTTTTTATTACTAAAATAATCGTAGCAGTAATTAAATAATATAGTTGATTATTATAGCTATTTAGTCTCTAACTTTAAGGGGAAGGCTTATTTTTATTGATGTGATATATAGATATGTTTGTGTTTTGTTTTTATTGAAAATAATTCGCTAAAAGATATTTTTTAAAGTTAATTATTTTTGGTTGTTGTGTCATATTTTAAGTATTAATACTGATAATTTATATTAATAAAAATAGTTAGAGTGCAGAGTTTGGATTAACGAAAATAGAGATATTTCCTCACGCTTTTGACGAAAGAGGGGGATTCTTTTTTTGTTATCGTTATAGTAATTACTCTCTTATTGGCATGTGATTAAGTTTAGCTGAAGGGTTGATTGGCGGTTTTTAGGTATCAGCACGATCAGTACACAGCATTATAGATAAGTTGATAACACAAGATAATCACAATAAAAATTAACATATATTTATATTGTGATTATCAATGATTTTGAAATTTAGACACCAAAGTTAAAAGTAAAAACAGCTTCACCTATATAATCAATTCCATCAGTTAAATCGATATTGTTTTGTGCCAATTTTTTTCTTGATAAAATATACGCATACCTACTTTCGTTATAAGCTCCTATTTGTATTTTTGCATTAAACACTTTTCCAGCTATAAGTTTTAAATTGTTTTTATCAACCTGGGCTTGAGGTTCACTAGTTAACGCTGTTAAGGTATCTTTAAAAATAGTTGCAGACGATCCAGTCCAAATCTTATCTGCCACTCTTCCTAAATAAGCTCGTTTATTATCAACTTTGATATCAATGACATCAATTATATATCCACCAATCTCTTGTTCTGTATTTTTTGCATTAACTAATCCAAAAACGCTAATTTTCGCTGAATCTGTTGAACTTGTTTTATAAGTATCTGATACCTTAAGTGTTAAATAATTGCTTGCGTCACAGGATATTTTGATATTGGCACTCTTAGCTCCTAGTGCGTAATTTTCCTCAGCAGGAATAAAAGAGGGGGATATTACACCATAATCAATAATAATATCATTATCACCAGCATTAACGGTGCAAGTAGGGGGAGTAATATCACCGTTTATTTTTAAGTTAGCGCCTGGTGGAGTAGCTAATGCTGGTGTTGACATTACAATCAGCGTAGCAAGACTAAATAGCAATTTTTTCATATAGCCATTCCTTTTTATAAATTTAAAAATATAAATAATACTCTATAATACACAATCTATAATTTTATTTAATTACAAATTGATATATTTTTAATTTATCTAATTAAGATATTCTTAAAGTGATTGTTATTTTATATTTATTCTATTTTTAAACTGTAGCTATCCAATTATCATAGATATTACTAAAGATAAAAATAATTTTTATCTTTTTTAGAGTAAGTGTAGAGTAATTTTAAAAATTAAATTGTTATTGTTTTGATGATGGTAAGTTAATTATTTATTAATATTTGTTCTTTATAGATAACTCTATTTATATTTGTAGACGAACCATGATTAAGGACTATTCGAGTATCGCTTTCAACCATAAAAGTAGATATTTTATCTTGATTTGCAGCTATACCATTTCTATTACTCAGTCTGCGGTCTTCATATCGGTAAATAAGGTACTGCCTTGCGACTGGTGGCTGTCGGTGTGGGTTTCGCTTTTCGATGGTTGGCATTAGTGCGCAGTTGTAAGGCAAAAAGCTAGACAGCTAAAGAAGAGGGGGGGTAAAACCAGACACTATACAGTGGGTTACTTACCGAACAACGGTAAACCCAACCCCAGCCCACAACTCACTATTATCGGTAAGTGGCTGAAGGGATGAGATAAATACAAAAGATCCTAGTATTGAACTAGGATCTTTTCATTGACCCTAATTCACTTAATATTATCTGGATTTATATATAAATATCTATCATCTAACTCAAGATTTAGCTTATTTACAATACCAATGATCTGCTTATACTCATCACTGGTTATTACGACATCATAGTCAGCTATGTGATCGCATAACGTTTCAAAAGCTAAAATACTTTCTGAGTGGTCTATATATTCTAAGTCAAAATCAACAATATCAGGCGCCAAACGCCCTTTCAGATTTTCACCTAAACGTCTAATATCTTGATTAATGTCCATAACAATCGCTGACCTCTATTAGTTTTTTATTGAGGACTAACAAAATCCCTTGGCTACCCAAGCTGCTGAATAATACGACACAACGAGGGCTGATTATAGAGTGGAGTATTGAATGTCAATCAATTTTTATAGCAAATCTAAATAAATTAATATAAAAATATAAATAAAAGAATAGCAATTATATTGATTTTAATTTTTACTATTGTGCTATATTTATATAAAAAGAATGAGCTTTAAAAGGAATATTATGTCTCGTAAAATTAAAAATATACTTATCTCCATTTTTTTAGTATTTATGGCCTTGGGGTTTTATCTCAATAAAAATCAAATCCAACCACAGTCAAAGCCAAATGGTTATAGCTATTATCAAAAAGGTGACTATAAAGAGGCGTTTAATTATTTTTCACAACATGCGGAAAGTGATCCGCAAGCAGCATTTAGTTTAGCAATGATGTATTGGGATGGCATAGGGGTTGATAAAAATGCCTTAGCTTCACAAAAATGGTTAATAAAATCAGCAAATTTACAAAATAAAAATGCACTTTATAATTTAGGATATTTACGTAACAAAGGATTAATCCAAAGTCCTACTGATGATGCTCAAGGATTAACGTCATTAACTAAAGCTGCTGATTTAGGCTCTTCAATAGCGAAAGATTTTTTACATGACCTTAATTTTCCTGTGATTTATTATGATTAAAAAGAATATACGCTACTCCCTATTTATGGTGAGCAATCTTGGTCTGAAAAAAAAAGAACACTTGAAGAATTAGAAAAATTAGCAGAAGAAGGCAATAAAGAAGCTGTATATCAATATTTAGAGAATAAGGATTCAGTAAAACAATCAAGAAAGACTAAAAATATGATACGTCCTTTTATTGAAGAAAAAGATCCTAAAATGATGTATTTAAAATATAAGTTAATAAGTCAAGATATTAACTTACTTTTTGATTCAGCATATTTGAACTATCCTGAGGCAACATATCTTCTGTATCAAATCTACAAGGGTGATAAGAAAAACTATCCCCTTCAAGAAAATTCTTTTTTAGCTAATATATATTTAAAAAAATCTGCTGATTTAGCGCATCATGATGGATTAATTAAAATAATAGAGAAATTAAATAATAGTGATACATTATCATCAAATTATTTTAGAAACTTGCTTGAAAAATATATTAATACATTATTATTGAAATATCCAAACTCTCCACAAGCCATGCTAGCGCTCGCTAATGTCTATTTAAAACCAAATAGTAGTTTTTATAATTTTGAAAAAGCACTTAAGCTGGTAGAGAGAGCATATAACATACAGCCATCTCCTGAAAGTAAATTATTATTGGCTAAATTATATTCTAATAGTGAGAGGGTTCATCAGAATATTAGAAAAGCAGTTAGTTTTCTGCAAGAAAACATAACTAATGATAAATTGACAGGTAAAAGCCAAAGAGAATTAGTAAAAATATATTTTGATTTTGGTGCTTCTGATTATCTTAAAAAAGAAGAGATTGTGAATATTTTAAGAGAGAGTGTAATTAAAAATAAATCAGCTGGTACATTTAATCAAAACTATAGCTTAGCTCATTTTTATGCAGATCTTCTTTTAGAAGAAGATGTCGCCAATAATGAAGAATATGCTTTTTCATTATATCAAAAAGCACGAGGTTATGCCTATGAAGCTACTTTTCATCAAGCAATTGCGACTATTAAATATAAAAATATAATAGATGATCAAGCTCTTATTAATATTGTTTCAGAATTGAAAGATGATTTAGAAAGCAGAAGGTTGACAGAAAAAAAACGACAGGAAGGATATAGTATTCTTTTCCGATATGGAATGGATTCACAGTATGTAATTGATTTTATTGTGGAACGTTCGCTATATGATGATAAAATAAGAAAGGCTATTCAACCATTATTAAGTCAAAATACAAATCTTGCATTTCAATATACAATAAAGAATATAATACATGAGAACTCAGCTAACAATATTAATGAAGATAATTTAAAAAAATATTATAAGGATATATTTAAATTAGCTGAAATAGGTTCTATTGATGCAATTAAATTTATTATTACAAAAGAGTATAAAGATAAGAATGCTCGCGATGAAATTTATCAAGACTATTCTTTTGATAAGTTAACTAATATCACTATTAAGGAGCGTTTGGCTTGGCGAAGAAAATGTGCAGATTTAGGTGATTTTATTTGCTTAAAAGAATTGGCTATAATTTATCGAGACGGTAAAGAGGGGGTTAGAAAGAACATTGCTAAAGCATCTGAATATGAACGACGTATTAGCATCAATTCGTCTAACTTTGAATTAGAATCAGAAAAATATGAAATAGATAGAAGATGGAAGGAAAAAAGAGATAATACACTTGATTATTTACTAAACCAAAAAGAGAGTAGTAAACAACAACTAGAATTAGCAAGATTTTATAGTATTGAAGATAGTGGAAGAAGTTTAATTTATGCCAAAAAAGCATATGATTTAGGAAATAAAGAAGCGGCTGAGTTAATTTATTGGTACTATATGCAAAATATCTGTGAAGATAAAGATAATATCAATAAAGCAGACTACTATCTTAAAGAATGGCTAACAACAGGAGAAGAACCTAGTAAATACAGCTCTTCTAATGAATACAAATATTCTAGTATTAGTATCATTGCTGATTATTATTTAGAGTCACCGTGTTTAGTTGAACGAAACCTTGATAAGGCTATTGAGTGGTATCAATTATCGTTAGATTATCCATATGAAATAAATGATTTTTTGTATTCTGAATTAAATAATATGTATACTAATGCACCAAAATACATAAGTAAGGATCCTTTCGTGAATGTGTATTTATCTACACTAAAAAATCATAACGATTATATTTTAGATATGAATATTCGATTAGGAAAAATGAATTTTGCAATATCTTCTTTTGACAAACTTTATGAAGCACTTCTACTCAAAGGTGATGTGAAAGAAGCATATTATTATGGTTTACTATTAAATTATGATGTGAATAATGTCGCTATGTTTTATTCTTTATCTGACATTGAGCGTAAAAATATTGAATATCGTGTTGCTGATTATTTAAAAGAAATACAAAAATAATTTTATGTTATATGAGAAGTCCTTAATTATATTAAATTTTGAGGGGTTCTTATTGATAGCAAAAGATAATCACAATATAAATTTTAATTATATTGTGATTATCAATTACTTTAAAATTAGACACCAAAATTAAAAGTGAGAACAGCCTCCCCGATAAAATCTAAACCATTAGATAAATCTATTCCTTTTTTACTTAATTCATCTCTAGATAAAATAAAGGTTTGAGTAGGATTACTTTCAATTCCCTGTCTGAAATTTGCTTGGAAAATTTCACCTGAAATTAGAGCCAGAGAGCCTTTATCAACCGATTCTGTCTGTTGTTTTGATGTCCAACCATTGGTTGGCCCTTTATATAGGACATTATAGTAGTTAGTCCCTGTGATAGCAGCATCGTTTGCTCGTGAAATATACGCAGGTTTGCCATCAACAGTCACATTATCCCATACAAAATAAGCTGCTCCAACCGCAGTTTCAGGATTTGCTTTATCTACTAAATGAAACCAGTCTGACGTATTATTAACGCTTAATTCTGTATTATCATAAGTATCAGACGCAACAAAGGTTAAATATGTTTTTGCATCACATTCAACTGTAACTGTATTTTGAACCATACTGGCAGGATAAGAATAAATTTTCGATTGAGGGATAAGTGTTGGGCTTATGACTCCGTAATCGAAAATTACATCACTTTGTGTTGCTCCATTAATAGTACAAGTTGGGGGCTTAATATCACCGTTGATTTTTAAGTTAGCTACAGGGGATTTAGCCAACACTGGCGTAGATATTATCGCCAGCATAGTAAGGCTAAGTAATAATTTTTTCATATCATTATTCCTTTTTAGAGGATAAATAACAAAGCAATATTATATATTACACCTTTTGTTTATTTATTTAATGATATCTGAATATATTTTTAATATATCTAATTTAGACTTTCTTAAACTGAGTTTATTTTAATGTCTAATATTATCTAAAAGAGATAATTAAAAATAGACCTTTTATATCGCTAATAGCTATTTTATTTTTTTTCAAGTGCATTTGTGTGCAGATTATTGTCAGAGCAATCAAGCTATAAGGTGAGAATACGTGAAATGGAATAAGCATAGAAAGTGAAAAAAGAACGCAGGAGAAAATCTTAAAATGATGTTTGTTAACAGTTATTGAAAATATTATCTTACTAAAAATAGCGGGAATGATTCTTTTTTAGAATGCTTTTCTTTACTTTGTTTTTATTTTAGTTTTTATATGGAATAATGATTTTTATTCTTATTGTTAGAGATAAAAATCAATAATAATCATATAATAAATAATATATAGATGGTTCTATCTGTCATTATGCTTGGTGGTGAAAATTGAAAACGATAACTATTAAAATCAGTCTTTTTGTTTTGTCACTGTTTTTCCCTCTCCTAACAAAAGCACTTGTTATTCCAGATAATGGAACGGGGTATATAGGTGAATTAACGCCTCCTCAATCATATATGTCACTTCGTAGTAGTGGTAATTACTATGGAGCGGCTGTAGGTGTTAATAATGTTGTAGATTATTGTAGTAAAAACAGTGCGCAATGGCAGAATTTTTTATTCCCATTCCCAGGAAGTCAAGAGGGGGAGTACGGATTAAAATTATATAATAAAAACGTAAGTGAAGAGGAAAATAGGGAAAATTATTTAGTTGCAGCTATCAATGGAATAGTATCTATCGATGCGTTGTATTATCAGAATGGATTACCTTCCCCGACAAGAATTACCCTGCGTCGAGGAAAAGAAATTTCTAGAACAGAGGAATATTCTAATCAATTTGTCTATCGTCACCCAATGTGCTGGTATGGTAATTTATCACGTGTAAGTAATACTAGCTTGAGAATAAGCTCTTATTCTATTTATGCAGTAGGCCATGTTAAACCCGGTATTTACGATTTTGTAGCTCCAATATATTTTACTACAGCTCAAACAGCAACCTCAGGCGGGGCTAATCCAGATCTATCTTCAGTTCCTTTTTCATTTGGTAATGGTCCTATTCACGTCTTAAAAACATGTAATGTTTCTCCTGCTAGCTCAACAAATATACAATTTGCCGCTCAACTAGCACAAAATTTTAAGTCAGCCAAGTTACTTGAGCAAAGTGTCGCTAGTATGCTTGTCTCTTGCCCTCATTCAGGAAATATGTACGTGACATTAAAACCCTATAATGAGCTAGTCAATGCAAGTAAAACGGGGATGACAATGTCTCCCAATATCCCTTTGAAAGATAAAGAAGTCGCACCTTATATCACGGTATCTGATGCAGCTAAAAAAATAACTAATGCAGTATGTAATAACAATTCTGCCGAGGCCTTAGAGTTTTATGCAGGACAATCTTTGGGAAAATATAATGGGGGAACTGTTTATAAGTCATTATCATTCAACCTTTGTGCCAATGGAAATATACCTACGAATACTTATAAAGGAAGTATTGATGTATCGTTCCTGATTGAATGATGTACTAATTTGATATTCAGAACATTGATAGCGCGCTAAGTACTGTTAAGTACTGTTAAATTTTTAACGTAAAAGATAATCACAATATAAAAATTAATGATATTGTGATTATCAATTACTTTAAAATTAGACACCAAAGTTAAAAGTGAGAACAGCTTCTCCCATAAAATCTAAACCATTAGATAAATCTATTCCTTTTTTACTTAATTCATCTCTAGATAAAATAAAAGTACTCATTGTCATTCCTTGTCTAAAACTTGCTTGGAAAATTTCACCTGAAATTAGAGCCAGGGCGTTTTTATCAACGCTTGTTTGTTTTTCTGATGTCCAACCATTGGTTGGCCCTTTGTATAGGGCGTTATTGTAGCTGGTTCCTGTAATAGACACATCGTTTGCTCGTGAAATATACGCAGGTTTGCTATCGACAGTCACATTATCCCATGCGAAGAAAGCCGCACCAACCGCGGTTTCAGGATTTGCTTTATCAACTAAATGAAACCAGCCTGATGTATTATTAACACTTAATTCTGTATCAGCATAAGTGTCAGATGCAGTAAATGTTAAATATGTTTTTGCATCACATTCAATCGTAACTGTATTTTGAACTCCAATGTCAGAATAAGAGTAGACAGTCGATTGAGGGATAAGTGTTGGGCTTATGACTCCGTAATCAAAAATAACATCACGCTGTGTCGCCCCATTAACAGTACAAGTTGGTGGCTTAATATCACCGTTGATTTTTAAGTTAGCTACAGGGGATTTAGCCAACACTGGCGTAGATATTATCGCCAGCATAGTAAGGCTAAGTAATAATTTTTTCATATCATTATTCCTTTTTAGAGGATAAATAACAAAGCAATATTATATAATACACCTTTTGTTTATTTATTTAATAATATCTGAATGTATTTTTAATATATCTAATTTAGACTTTCTTAAACTGAGTTATTTTAATATCTAATATTATCTAAAAGAGATAATTAAAAATAGACCTTTTATATTGCTAATAGCTGCTTTATTTTTTATTCTAAGCGCATTTGTGTACAAGTTTTTTCAGAGCAATCAATCTATAAGGTGAGAATGCGTGAAATGGAAGAAGCACGGAAAGTGAAAAAAGAACGTAGGATAAAAATCTTAAAATGATGTTTGTTAACAATTCTTAAGATATTATTTTGCTAAAAATAACGAGAGTGATTCTTTTTTGGAATGTTTTTCTTTACTTTATTTTTATTTTAATTCTTATTGTTAGAGATAAAAATCACTAATAGTCATATAATAAATAGTATATATAGATGGTTCTATTTGTCATTATGGTCGGTGGTGAAAATTGAAAACGATAACTATTAAAATCAGTCTTTTTGTATTGTCACTGTTTTTCCCTCTCCTAACAAAAGCACTTGTTATTCCAGATAATGGAACGGGGTATATAGGTGAATTAACACCTCCTCAATCATATATGTCACTTAGTAGTAGTGGTAATACCTATGGAGCGGCTGTAGGTGTTAATAATGTTGTAGATTATTGTAGTAAAAACAGTGCACAATGGCAGAGTTTTTTATTCCCATTCCCAGGAAGTCAAGAGGGGGAGTACGGATTAAAATTATATAATAAAAATGCAAGTGAAGCGGAAAATAGGGAAAATTATTTAGTTGCAGCTATCAATGGAATAGTATCTATCGATGCGGTGTATTATCAGAATGGAACATATTCTCCGACTCGAATTACTCTGCGCCGAGGAAAAGAGGTTTCTAGAACAGCTGAGTATGCGGATCAATTTGTCTATCGTCACCCAATGTGCTGGTATGGTTATATATCACGTGTAAACAATACTAGTTTGAGAATAAGCTCTTATTCTATTTATGCAGTAGGTCATGTTAAACCTGGTATTTACGATTTTGTAGCTCCGATATATTTTACTACAGCTCAAACTGCAACTGATGCTCCTCCAGATCTATCTTCAGTTCCTTTTTCATTTGGTAATGGTCCTATTCACGTCTTAAAAACATGTAATGTTTCTCCTGCTAGCTCAACAAACATACAATTTGCTATTCAACTAGCACAAAATTTTAAGTCAGCCAAGTTACTTGAGCAAAGTGTCGCTAGTATGCTTGTCTCTTGTCCTCATTCAGGAAATATGTATGTGACATTAAAACCCTATAATGAGCTAGTCAATGGGAGTAAAACTGGGATGACAATGTCTCCAAGTATCCCTTTGAAAAATAAAGAAGTTGCACCTTATATCACGGTATCTGATGCAACTAAAACAATAACTAATGCAGTATGTAATAACAATTCCTCCGAAGCTTTAGAGTTTTATGCAGGACAACCTTCAGGCAAATATAATGGGGGATCTGTTTATAAGTCATTATCATTCAACCTTTGTGCCAATGGGAATATACCTACGAATACTTATAAAGGAAGTATTGATGTATCGTTCCTGATTGAATGATGTGTTAATTTGATATTCAGAACATTAATAGCGCGCCAAGCACTGTTAAACTTTTAACGTAAAGATAATCACAATATAAAAGTTAATGATATTGTGATTATCAGTTATTTTAAAAATTAGACACCAAAGTTAAAAGTGAGAACAGCTTCACCCATAAAATCTAAGCCATTAGATAAATCTATTCCTTTTTTATTTAATGCATCTTTGGATAAAAGAAAAGAAGGAATTTTATATACATCTTTAAAAACTGCTTGGAAAACTTCACCTGGAATTAGTGCCAGAGATTCTTTACTAACATTGCCTTTTTGTTGTTCTGATGTCCAACCATTGGTTGCGCCTTTGTATAGAACGTTATAGTAATTTGTCTCTGTGATAGTAACATCATTTGCTCGTGAAATGTACGCTGGTTTACTATCAACAGTCACATCCTCCCACAAAAAAGAGGCTGCTCCAACTGCGGTTTCAGGATTTTCTTTATCAACTAAATGAAACTGTGCTAGCGTATTATTAGCTAATTCCGCACTGTCATAAGTGTCAGATGCAACAAAGGTTAAATATGTTTTAGCATCACATTCAATCGTAACTGTATTTTGGACTATACCGTTAGGATATTCGTAGTTTTTCGATTGAGGGATAAGCGTTGGGCTTATGACTCGGTAATCAAAAATCATATCACTTTGTGTCGCCCCATTAATAGTACAAGTTGGTGGCTTAATATCACCATTGATTTTTAAGTTAGCTACAGGAGCTTTAGCCAATACCGGCGTTGATATTACACTCAGCATAGCAAGACTGAGTAATACTTTTTTCATATCATTATTCCTTTATTCTTTTTTAGAGGATAAATAACAAAACAATATTATATAATACACCTTTTGTTTATTTATTTAATGATATCTGAATATATTTTTAATATATCCAATTTAGACTCTCTTAAACTGAGTTTATTTTAATATCTAATATTATCTAAAAAAGATAATTTAAAATGGAGTTTTAATTTTAACTTTAATTTTTATTTTTAATAGATATGTAATGTTTATATTTAATGGTTGAAATTTATAATGCGATACTCTTATTTAGAGTGTTTTGTATTTCAATATAAAAACGATAAGATAATAAACGCATTAAAACGCTTTAGTATTTAGGATACGTTTTATACTCTGGAATTAGGTTAGCTAAATCAAGCTTATTAGTCTTCTCAAACCAGTTGCCACGTTCTTTGAGGATCCAGTGATATAAATGGTGCGTTCAAGTGCATAAAACCCAATAGTCGGCGGAAGTCTGCGGATCAGATAGCAGGTGTGTTAGCCATTATGCTGATTTATGGTTTTCGTGAAAAATGCTACTGTAAGAGAGGAGTGGATATTAAGGCATAATAGTTTGGATACAACAATTTCAGGTTCAAAATGCCTGTTATCAGGAAAAATAACATTAGCAAACAGGAGAAAAGATGGCCGTCGATCATAATGATTTTATTTCCCAGCCAAGACGCGCGGAAATTCAACCTGAATTCTCACATATAATTGAATGTGTTGTGACAAATCTAACACGTTACTTTCCTAAGCTTATACACAGTCTATACGTATACGGAAGTGTAGCTGAAGGCCGGGCAGAAGTAGGTAAGTCTGATCTGGATATGACAGTTATTTTCAAATATGAACCTGATCAGACTATTAAAGAGCAATTTGCAACTGTTCAGTCTGTTCTTGAAAAAAAACAATCCCGTTATCAGTAAAATTGATTTTGATTGTGGTCTGTTAGAACAGGTTCTCGATCCAGATAATGTACTCAGTTGGGGATACTGGATTAAACATCATTGTCACTGCGTTTATGGCGAGGACTTAAGCCATCACTTTCAAGCTTTCAAACCTTCAAAAGCTATTGCAGTGGCCGTGAATGGTGACTTTATGGAGGTTTTGGACAAACTAGTCATTCAAATAAAAGCATCTTCTAATGAAAATAAAAAGTTACAGCTTCGGCGCTCGGCTGCACGAAAGCTTATCAGAGCAACCAACATCCTTCGTAGTGAACAAGATAATGACTGGCCGGACTCTCTCCATGAGTACCGCGCCAAATTTAATTCACGGTATCCTGCATTAGCGGAAGATATGGATTACCTATTAGAAATTAGTATTAAACCTCGAGAGAGCATAGCAGACTTTGAAAAACGGGCTATGGCATTTGCCCGCTGGCTTAGCTGCGAATTTAATAACCAAAAAGCCTAACCATACTAAATGATAATCATCATCGAAGCTTATTCACTCACTTCAATGGCATCTCGGAACATATTATCCAATGTGTTAGTTGATTCGAATAGTATCTCAAGGGCATTTCTAAGCGGAGAAAAAATCTCATGCTCTACTGGGAATTCACCATTGAGCGCCCAACAATCAGCAAGTAATTTTGAATCAATTATGATAGGAATAAAATAGTTACCTTTTACCTGATCTTTTAAGCCTATTTTTATTAATTTTTCTTTGTCTTCTTTATGTTTTTCAGACATTGAATTGTTATAACTAGCCAGTTTTCTGGCTCCTCCAAAATGCGCGGCATTCAATTGAAATTCGAAACCAAAATTCCCTTGCTCAATGCCCTGACCAGTCAGAACGGCTAAGGTATAGTCGAGTTCTTCATCAACAGTTGTACTAGTTGCAAAATAATATTTACAGTTATCATCTTCAATAAGCCAATTTTTCGGTGCGAGCCAGCAATACCCTTTGTTTTCATAATCAGCATCACCTGCCCAATTATTATTTTTGATAAATCGGTCAATACACTTATCAAAACTTTTCCAAAAAGCAGGTTCTATATGTTGGTCAAAATAAACAACCGCCTCGTTAAACATTTTCAGTTGTGAGAGAAGTTGTACACCCGCTTGGCGTTCTGTTTCACTGAGTTTATTCATATCTATTCCTTTGAATTAAAATTGACGAATTCGATTAAGAAAGCAAAATACGGCATGTGCTGCTATTTGGCGTGATGGAGAGTAGTTATCAGCAGAAATGAATTCGTTATAGTGCGATTGCAAGGGATCTTCCAAACTACTGGCGAGTTGGCGCCATGATAAACATGGCACATATTCAGATTTAAAGTCTTTACCACGGGTCTGTGATTCTTTTCCTTGTGGTGTTAAAAAGACAACAGCCCATGGCCGTGACATGGAACGCTGTTTGGCATCCTTACAGTATCGGGCTATTTGTTCTGGCTGTTCATTAGCATCAATTTTTACTTCAATAAATAGAAGAAAATTATCAGCATCGATTTCTATATCAACACGATTGGTGCAATCGCCAGTTGGATTGGTTTCAACTTGCACTCGACAATAGTGATGATAATCTTTTGGAATATCATTTTTGTTGTGCCGTATTATCTGTAACAGTGTTTGCAATGGTAATCTACCAAAACCATGAGTCCCCTTAGGATCAAGAAGCCAAGCAAGGATGGCTGTATTGCGAACTTCTTTACGTTCAAGGCCTGCTACTTCCCATGGATCAAACGATAAAGCACGATGCTGTACTAATTTAAGGGGAGCAGACAGTTGGTTGAGAAACTGAGTTAATTCTGCTGTATTGATATCAATTTTGGTGTGCTTTTTTTCTCTAGACCAATCGATATTTTTAGGCCATTGTTTAAAAAAATCTGGAAGCCAATTTGCCAAAGATGAATTGCGATGTTCCGTTAAGTTATCCATTCGGAATATTTCCTGTTGATGACCTATATATTTCAGTGTAATGAACGCTAAGGTTAATACTTCTGCTTACTTCTACAATCGATTATGCCAGTAAATAGATAGCTGGTTTGGAGTATGGGTAACAAATTTAATTAAGTACCCTAGTCAACACGATATTGCTATACAAGAATATAAGTAACTATAATCAGCCGGGTTGTCATTAATTTAGGGAAATAAATTAAGGTTTTTATGGAATACCAATTCAAATCATATAGTAAAGGCAGCAAGAAAAAATCATTACCTTCTTACATCTTTGTTATCCTGTACTGCTCTTGGTTAGCTTATCTATTTTTGTCGCTTTATTTAGGCGATAACATTGTATTATTTGAATGGTTTCCTAAATGGACGATTATTATTATTTTTGCTATTTTCACAGGGATTATTGGGGGAATATGGCACCCTTTTTTTCGCCCATCAAAGTATGTTATCAGTGATTATTGGGGGGCTTTTCTTGGCCTTATGATAATTATTCCAACTTTTAATGTGCTTGCTTATTTATCATTAGACCAAACAATTCACTACCAAACACAATATCATATCGTCTCGCCAGGGCCTGAACGTCTTAAAGCCCCTCAATGTGAATATGGTATACGGATAAAAGAAATTTATACAGGGGAATGGGTTTTTTGGTGTATTAGAGATCCAAAATCGAAAACCAAGGAAAATACGGGAACCGTATGGGTTACAGCAAAAACAGGGCCTATTGGTGCAGATATTGTTGATTATCAGTTTTACTCTCCTAACGCTCAGCAATAAATATTGGGTATCTAGGTTGATATAATTTAGCTTTTACCACCCAAACCAACCTGATTTTATGAGATAATCTTAACCAAACCTATTTTGTATATATTATCGGCAGTTAGCGTAAAAATAACCGAAGCTAACTTAGCGCTTGCCGATAATAACTGATAAAAAAGAGAATCTATCGACATGGCTAAATCACCCGCGAAGAAAACAACCAAAGGCTTTGAAGAAACCCTTTGGGATACTGCTAATCAACTGCGAGGCAGTGTTGAATCTTCTGAGTATAAGCATGTGGTACTCAGTTTGGTGTTCCTGAAATTTATCAGTGATAAATTCGAAGCCAAACGCAGCCAATTAATCAAAAATGGTCAGGAAGCTTTTGTTGATATGGATGTTTTCTATCAACAAGATAACGTTTTCTTTTTACCACAAGTATCCCGTTGGTCTTATGTCCAAGAGCGTGCGAAACAAGATGATATCGCGGTGATTATTGATACTGCATTATCCACTATCGAAAAAAGCAACGCATCCTTAACGGGCGCATTACCCGAAATCCAACTTTAAAATCGCCATTGTGGTGGATATGTGGCTGACGGGCTTTGATGTGCCTGAGCTAGATACCATCTATATCGACAAGCCGCTACAAAAGCATAACCTTATTCAAACCATTTCTCGAGTGAATCGTCGTTTTGAGGGGAAAGAGAAGGGGCTGGTTGTTGACTATATCGGGATTAAAAGCCGTATGAATATGGCGCTGGCGATGTATTCTAAAGCCGATAAGTCTAACTTTGAAGATGTTCAGCAATCCATTGTAGAAGTCCGTAATCACCTCAATTTGCTTTCACAGGTATTTCATCAATTCGATAGTCGCGATTACTTTTCAGGCTCGCCAACACGGCAATTAGACTGCCTTAATCGGGCGGCTGAGTTTGTCCTGCAAACCAAGAAAGTTGAACTGCGCTTTATGGGCTTAGTAAAGCGGTTGAAAGCCGCTTATGATATTTGCGTGGGCAGTGAAGATATCACCCAAGATGAACGTGAACATATCCATTTTTATTTGGCTGTACGCTCTATAGTCTATAAATTAACCAAAGGTGATGCCCCAGATACGGCGCAGATGAATCAAAAAGTACGTGAGATGATAGCGGAAGCCCTTAAAGCCGAAGGCGTGGAAGAGATCTTCACTTTAGGGGACGAAAAAGCTGAAAATATCGATATTTTTGATGATGAATACATGGCTCGTATCAATAAAATCAAGTTGCCGAATACTAAAATGCAACTGTTGCAAAAGATGCTCCAAAAGGCCATTAGTGATTTCCAAAAGGTCAATCAGCTGCAAGGGATTAATTTCTCTAAGCGTTTCCAAGCATTGGTTGAGCAGTATAACCAACGCAAAGAAAATGATGTGCTCAATGGCGAAGAGTTCGACGATTTCACTGCACAAATGGCGGATATGATTTATGACATCAAGGCAGAAATGATGTCATTTGAGGATATCGGCATCGATATGGAGGAGAAAGCCTTTCTCGATATTTTGCAGCATATGTGCCAGAAATACGATTTTACCTACGATGACGACAAAATGCTGGCACTTGCTAAGGACATGAAACTTATTGTCGATGACAGCACACAATACCCTGACTGGAGCAACCGGGAAGATATCAAAGCGAAGCTGAAAGTTGACTTGATTTTGTTATTACATCGTTATGGTTTTCCGCCAGTGGCCAATGATGAAGTATATAAAAGTGTGCTGGAACAAGCCGAGAACTTTAAGAAATATCAATTGGGGTGATTGGTAATCGCTGAAATATCGAAGGTGACTCTAATTTACTGAATTAACCCCCCCTAGATGGGAGAAATTGATGGCACAACCGTTTATTCATACCTCTGAGCTTTGCTGGTCATCTCAAGAATTGGATTTAATGGCTCAAGCGATCGAGTCTTGCTTTTTGCAATACCAAATTAGAGGTGAGGTTGTCGGTTATGATGAAGGCGCAACATTTACCCTCTTTAGAATCGAATTGGGTAGAGGGATAAAAGTCTCTCAAGTGATAGCGTTAGTGCCAGAATTGTGTCGTTCCCTGAGCGTCGTTGATATAAAAGTTATTGATTTTATTGCGGGTACACCTTATATCGGATTGCGCGTGACTAACACATATCGTCGAGCGGTGCCTTTTATTGAATGCTTTAATCAATGGAACGAAAACAATGGGTTATCTTCCCTTTCTGTCATGTTAGGAGAAGATATTATAGGAGAACCAATAGGCTGGGATTTGGCTCAAATGCCACATTTACTTATTACAGGTGTAACGCGCTCAGGTAAGTCAATGTTAATGCATTCCTTGGTAATGAGCATTTTATACAGAAACCCACCGGATAAAGTTCGCTTTGTGATGTTTGATACAAGCCAGCTTGAACTCAGTTTATACAACGATATACCCCACTTATTGTTTCCTGTTGCCTCTGATTCTATTGAATCAATAAAGCCATTATCGTTTTTAGTCTCTGAATTGCAACGCCGTCAAAAATTATTTAGTGCGTTAAATCAGCGCAATTTGAGTGGTTACAATAAGGTAATATCAAATGCAAAAGAGTTAGGTAAGCCTATACCTGATCCTTTTGGGCGCTCTAATAAAAATTATAGTGAGCATCCTTATTTAGACAGTGAGCCTGAAATTGTTGTTTGTGTTGATGATTATGTTCAACTCATTGGCGAGTATAAACAAATAGGAGAGATGTTAGTTCTATTGAGTCAGCAAGGTTATGCGGTTGGCATTCATCTAATACTAACGACTCGTAGCCCTGTATCCACCAGTATCGGTTCACAGCTTCGAATTAATATCGCTACACGTATTGCTCTTTCTGTATCGTCTAGGGCTGATTCTAATTTAATTCTTGGACAGTATGGCGCTGAGTCACTATTTGGTTTGGGTGACATGTTATTTGTATCACCGAGTTTCTCTGGGCCTATAAGAATTCAAGGTGCTTATGTGAGTGATTCAGATATTAGGGATGCGGTCGATTATTGTAAACGATGGGGAAGCGTGAGTTATCTTAATCTTTATGATGATGTCCAGAATACAAATATGTCAGCTGAAGAGCTTGACCCATTATTTGCTCAAGTAGTTGAATTTACGGTAGGAAAACAGTGGGTTTCTATTTCAGGTATTCAGAGACAATTTCGAATCGGTTATAACAGAGCAGCAAGGATTATAGAGCAGTTAGAATTACAGGGTATCGTTAGTGAACAAAATTGTAATGGCAATCGAGAGGTATTAGCTCCACGGTTTGATAGCTAGTAATGACTATATCTGTATTGATTCGTCAACCAATCTCTGATCTTGTTCTAAATTTCTCGGCTTTATTAACTAGTATTCTATTTTTAATATCCTATTGACTCACTCTGCTAATGTATTTTGATAACAGTCATAACTATCTCTCATAGAACATTGAATATTATGTTTTTTATGAATTTCCTGATATTCCGACGAACAATATTGTATCCGTTGATTAGGAAGAAGAACGCAGACAAAAAGAAGAAGAAGAAAATTAGGACCCAATAAGATACCAAAATTGATAATGGGTTGATTATATTTATTTTGCTCAAGGGAAAATTAAATGATAATAATAATCATTCCTAATGCGGCCTAAATAAATGGGTTGCCTGAGGGTATTTACGCTACATGCACTGTTTTTATACACAGTGTAAATCATACTTAGCTTGTCGAGCATTTAATATACTCTATCTTTATCCAGATAAATGAATAAGGAAATTTTTATGGATGAAAAAAGGCTACCCATTATCAAGTCATTGGATTTGATGAAAAGAAATATTTGTCCTGTCTGTGGCAAAATGGACTGCCAATTTTTGACTAAAGATAAGCATTGCAAAGAGATGATGGATCTCTATCATTCAGGGGAGTACGCTAAAGCGCATAAAATCTTTATGCAACGTTATGCTCAATTTATTGGCATGCAGAGATTTGCATTAAAGAAAGCGATTGATACTTTTGATTCGATTACACATTTCACTCAGGGTAATTATATCAATAAACCAATCCCCTCAGAGTTAAATTTGGCTATCACCTCCGCACAATCGACGCTTATTCCAGGAAAAACGCTTAATAAAGCGACACTCGCGCCTGTTGCTGTTTTTACGCCTACGTTAACCACTGCTAGTACAACAACAGCAATAGAAACGTTAGGAGCGATTTTAGGTCGGGCACTGGGTTTAGGGGCAGGGCTGATGTTGTACTCACCTCCGGTGGGTGAAGGCAGTGATCGCTACCCAGCCATGATTTATGATGAATACCCTAAAAATAGAGAAACCGCATTAACGAGGGAAGGTAGGGTATTAAATATTCCGAAAGAAACTCAGTTAAGAGAAATAGCGAAACAAAAAGGCATGATAAATACGTCTGCCGTTATTGTTGAAAAGGGGGTGAACGGAGCAAAGCAAATTGAACTAGTGAAAACGGAGACCCCAGTTAAAACACGCGTGGTAGAAGCGAGAAAAACGGCCGAGAAAGGTGTTTTTGCCTATACGTTACCAAATGAAAAACAAGAAAGAAAGGTTCAAATAGGCAATGCGACGATTTTAAAAGGTATCGCCCCACCTCAACCGAAAAGGCATAGGTATCTACCTGGTAAGGTGTATGATATTTCAAGATTTAATGAATTGCCGTTAGAAGCACCTACTTTTTTCAGCGAAAATGAAAAAAGACAGTCGATATTGCGAGAGCCCGTGATTTTGATTTTTCCGTGGGAATTAGGGATAAAACCGATCTATTTGTCGACAGGGAAAAAAGACAATTCTTCGGAAATTAAAATTGAAGGAAAAATTCAAGACCAGATGGGAGGACGTGGTTGGAGTGAAAAAGATATCCAAGATGTTATTGCTAAAGGTGCTAAAGGAAAATCTGTTGATCAGCGTAGACCTAAAAATACGGATGATGGTTTAGGTCGTAATGATCCAGCCACAGTGTATGGTGAGCCAGGAAAATATGTGGTGGTGAATGATCGCACCGGAGAAGTAGCACAGATTAGTAATAAAAATGATCCTAGATGGATTGATGACTCACGAATTCAATGGGAGAAACAATGATGGAAAAAAAATTATTTGATTACAACGTATTATATAACAATGGTGAAGAATTCTTTAAATTAAAAGGCAACGCCTGCATGTACTTATCACCAAAAGCTGCAATTGAAGTGTGTCAGGAGGCAACAAAGCGTAATCTGTGGATTTCAGGTATCGATGGTGGTCACTGGCTGAATCCTGGATTCCGTCCAGATGGAAGTGCATCTTGGTCAGGCAAAACTAAATTATTTAATGAGAACAAAATATCAGAAAATAATCAGTTGGCCATTGAAAATATTCAGGAAGATGCTGCAGCCGGATATACAGCATTCATTGTCACGTTAAGAATGCCTTAATTTTTTAAGGGATGAAATAAAACGATACCCGTTACTTGCGGATGAGTGGCGGGTACTCATTCACAATAGCTCCGCAAGGGTTTATTAAGAAAGCCTCCCCAATAATTAATATCAATTCTGATGGTTCATTCATCACTAACGACGAATCAGAAGGTGCTACGGTTACTCGAGTAGCTCAAGGTGAATATTTCATCGAAGGTGTTTTAGGCTTTAACTCAGATGCAGGTTGGGGCGGTGTCGATGGTGGTATTGAAATTCCACTTGATGTTAATAAACAGCCGTTGATATGGGTAGACTCTGAAGTTATGGAGGACGGTTCTATCCTCGTGAGAACGTATCATCGAACTCACCCTAACGCACCTAAATTCGCCCGTAATGATATTGATGGTTACAAAGACGGCGACCCAATAGATATCCCTGATGGTCGTTTTATTTCCGTTCGTGTACAGATGCCTGAGCAATCCATCTATAACGTGAGAATGCGTGAGATGGAGGAAGCGCAGAAAGCGGAAGAAGAATGCAGACAAAAAGAAGAAGAAAATCAGGATATCAATAGCGCACCAGAAATTGATAATTGATTGATTATATTTATTTGGCTCAAGGAAGAGCTAAAGAATAATGATAATTATTCCGAATATAGCCGAAACAAACAGGTTGTCTGACGATATTTTCTCTGTATATACTGTATTTACACACAGGGTTTGTGTGCTATCAAACATAAAAAGGAGTTTATATGCTTATTACAAGAGCTAACGTTGATCAATACCCATCGCTCCCAGATGATATTATTCGTGATATAAAACAAAATGGCTTAATTTATGATACGGAAGGAGGGGCTGATGAAGATGGTGGTTGGATCACTGAAGGGGGAGTGGTCAGTGTAGATAATGGGGTGGAACGTTTAATTGTGACGCCAGCTACATCAAATAACTTACCTTGGTCAAAAATACCCACTCTTGCTGATAGTGATAAAGATGAATATCCATTTCCTAATATGGGTAATGGCGGATCATCACCTTTTAATCCAAATACTAAATTTAAAGTGAATAAACCGCAAATACCCGTTATTATTTCTAGCAATAATAATAAACTAACTAACAGCTCAAATAAGGAAGAATTAGTTACAAATAAAGGTGTGATGCATTTCAATGGCGTTGTTATTGAGCAACTAGAGACATTTAAAAAGAAATATTTTCTTACAAAGGATGCTATTAATTTAATTCAAGATAAATTAATAGAGTCTGTTATTAGTTTATACAGCAAAGAAAACCGTATTGATGATAATAAGGTGAACTCAGTAAAATTTATGGAGTTTAGTGAATTTGATAATAATTCATTTAATGAGTTTGACCTTATGTCTACCATTCCTGCAGAAAACTTAATTAATAATCCTGATTTGATGTCTGGAAAACTTAATGAAATTGCAAAAAACAATGGAACAATTAATGTTAATGCAAGAATGGCTATAATTAAAGAAAACAATAAAGCGAATGCCGCGTTAGTTGGAACTGATGGTGTATTGGTGACAAAAGAAGTTCCTGTATATAAAGTTAATTACGCTGCTAATAGCTATCATGTAGATATAAAGAATTTAGGAATAGAATATTTACTTAGGCCCACTAGTTCCCCTAGCGGCCTTGGTTTACAAGGAAATATTATTCAAAAACATTCAAATGAAAATAAAAAATTCTCATATCCAGAAAAAATAGAATTACCTAATAAGGTAGAAAACAAAAGGATAGATGTACCATATCCGCATCAATTTAATGATGCAATCATTGTGTTTCCTAAAAATTCAAATTTACCCCCTTTATATGTTTATTCAGGCTTTCCTGCAATTAAACTGAAGGATAAAGATCCTCGTCCTCAGCAGGAAAAAGAGTTTAATGACATCAAAGATGGTGTGAAATTTACAATTTCATTTTATGAGAAAGTAACTCAAGAATTTGGTAAAAAGGCGGCTCAATTATCTAGAGAATTAGCAGAACAAGCAAAAGGAAAAACAATCAGAAGTGTAGAGGATGCATTGCGTACATATGAAAAATATGGGCAGAATATTAATAATAAAATTAATGCCAAAGATAGAGCTGCTATTATAAAAGCATTAGAATCTATTGATGCAAAACAGTTAGCTTCAAACTTAGGTAAATTTAGTAAAGGGCTTGGATATACCAATCACGCGATTAATGCCGTGGAATTACTTGTTGAATTTAAAAAAGCGGTTAAAACAGGAAATTGGCGTCCATTTTTTGTTAAAGCCACTGCAATTACTGCTGGTATGGCAGCAGTGGCATTGACAGCCTTTGCCTTTAGTTTAATTGTCGGTGGGCCTGTTGGAATTTTAGGGTATGCCCTCATCATTGCAACAGTTAGTGCCTTGATTGACGATGCTTTGGTTGAAAAAGTCAGCAGTGCGATAGGTATTTAATATGTAGGCTAATAGGATAATCGATTTTAATTGGTTATCCTATTTTTTGTGAAATATAGAGCTAGATATATCATGCTAAATGGAATTGAAAATATAAAACAAAATAAGTGGTATAGAGCTACTCCACCATGTTTAGCTGGTGTATTTATAAATAATCCAGTATTCCAGAATTTTTTTGTTGTATATTTTAATGTGAATTTTTCGATAAGCATCTTGGAGAAAGGAAAAAAAATTGCACTAGGTATGCTTAAAGTTAGCATTAATACGCTTTCAATAGTGTGATCGTTATAATTAAGATAAATCATCACCAACATCATAAAATAGCCCCAGAACATATTATGAATATAATATTTTTTAGTCATATTCAGCTCCTAATGAATAATTAGTCCTATTTTATAGGATACCCATATTAATGGTAATAATTCTTATTTTCAATGCGTTTGAAAGTTTTAATTCTAGATAATTTCACTTGCTGTGCTGAGTCATTCTCATTTGTGCAATCCCTTATTGTGGGTTACATCTATCCTACAATAAGGAACCAATAAGACATACAAATAAAAGGGGTTATCATCTTAACGTGTTAAGCAAGAGGATTAGGTGATATGCATATTATTTCGTATTTAATGAATTAATATTGCTCAGAAATTCTTTCTAACGAAGGGATTGAATGAAATATTTTATTACATATTGTTACAAATAGAAAACCCCAAGGAGTTGCCCTTGGGGCTCTTTATTCAAATGTACGTGCATTTCGCGTGCACTTTCAAGTCCTTTTGTTGTCAGTGTATAGTCTTAATGATTTCGCTAACTTCTTGTTTTTGAAACCGTTGTCCTATCACTGATCCACCAAATTTGGTGGAGCTGGCGGGAGTTGAACCCGCGTCCGAAATTTCTACATCCGCGGCACTACATGCTTAGTCTAGTCTTTAAATTCACTTACTTGCTGCGGACAGACACGCCACAAATAAGCTAGCTTGATTAAATTTAACGCTTCAACCCCAAGCTAGGCATCCACGCGATCTCTTTTGGGTTTGACTCCTCTTTATCCCCGTCTTAAGAGCGGAAGCTAGGGAGAGAAGGCTCTAGGCAGGTTATTAAGCTGCTAGTGCTTTATATTGATTGTCGTTTGCGACTATCTTTTTGCGGCTTTTTACGAGGCCAACCGCCCCTCGGCATGCACCTTGGGTTTCGCAAATCCCGTCGAATCCAGAATCAGCCCCAAGTTGTTGAAAGTGAGTATATCAGAAAAATACCTGCTATTGCTAGTAGTTAACGCAATTTAGCGGTTAGCATTTTTCATGATCCGTGCTTTGTCTAATTTCCACTCACGATCTTTTATGGTGTCACGCTTATCGTGATCTTTTTTACCTTTAGCTACGCCAATTTTGATTTTACACCATGCATTTTTCCAATATAAGGAAAGGGCAACCACGGTGTAACCATCACGGTTTATTTGGCCATAGAGATTAGCTAATTCACGTTGTTTTAATAACAGTTTACGCGTACGTGTCGGATCACAAACAACATGAGTAGAGGCAACGTTTAACGGTGTAATGGTGGCACCAAACAGGTACGCCTCACCATCACGCATGATTACATAGCTATCACTGATATTGGCTTTACCCGCACGCAGTGATTTAACTTCCCAGCCCTGTAACGACAGTCCCGCTTCGATTTCATCTTCAATGAAATATTCATGGCGAGCACGTTTATTGAGTGCAATAGTGGCAGAGCCGGGTTTGTGTGATTTTTTCTTTGTCATAATTTCCACATTATACTGTATGAGCAATAGAAAGAAATCATTTAAGCGTCTGTTTTCTTTTCAATTGCGTAAAACTTAAGCTATATTCCATTAGATTTTTATTTAATCACTGTTCAATGATATGATCGCACACAGTGTTGTCGTACAGGAATAACTATGCCTCAGATTAGTCGATCTGCTCTAGTTCCTTTTAGTGCAGAGCAAATGTTTAAACTAGTGAATGATGTTCTTACTTATCCTGATTTTCTACCAGGATGCGTTGGAAGTAAACTGATCAAAAGCACTCCAGAAGAAATGATTGCATCTGTTCAGGTTTCTAAAGCAGGGATCAGTAAAACATTTACTACCCATAATTTTTTAAAAACCAATGAACGTGTTGATATGCGTCTTGTGGATGGCCCTTTTCGTAAACTAACCGGAGGCTGGGTATTTACCGCATTAGATGATAATGCATGTAAGGTTGAGTTTCAGCTAGACTTTGAGTTCACCAATAAATTAATTGAGTTAGCTTTTGGCCGTATTTTTAAAGACTTAACAAATAATATGGTGCAGGCGTTTACTCAAAGAGCGAAAGAGATTTATCGTGACTAAAATATGGGTTGAGGTAGCCTACGCGTTACCAGATAAACAATATGTTATCCCTGTGGAGCTAACACTGGGGGATACTGTTGAACAAGCAATTATTGCCTCAAATATTTTAACGATTTGTAATGATATCGATTTAACTAAAAATAAAGTGGGTATCTATAGTCGGCCAGCAAAATTGAGTGATAATGTGCGTGATGGCGATCGCGTTGAAATCTATCGACCGTTAATCGCTGATCCTAAAGAGATGCGCCGTAAACGCGCTGAAAAAGCACGCCAAAAAACTGAATAGTTAACATTTTCACCACGTCATAATCAAATCATTGTATCTCATTGATTGCGTCGATATGTTGGTTATAAAACACACCCCATTGTTGAATTACAAATGGGGTGCAGTTCGTTTTTGCCAATCGTATAGTGAGATTAGTCTTTACTGGTTTGATTAGAAAAACTCGGCATATCACCTTGTTTATCAATCTTAGTCAGTATGCCATTATTATCAAATGTTAGTGTCAGAGTTTCTTGACGCACTTTTTGATGGCCTGGCTGTTCACGGAAAACATAATACCAAGTTTGAGTTCCGAAAGGATCTTTCAGCATAGGTGTTCCGAGGGCAAATTGAACTTGCTGCTGTGTCATTCCTTGTTGAACTTTGGCGACTTCGGCTGGTGTTAAATAATTACCCTGATTGATATCTGGGTGATAAACCAGTCTTTCGAACATCGAGCAACCTGAAGTCATTACGACTAAAGATAAGGCGGCAACTTTTAACAGTTTAAAACGCATGGCTATTACATTCCTTTTAGGGTCATAGTGACGATGATAATCGACAATGCAGCAATTGAAAACCTTTCACGCTCTGCCTAAGACCCTAAATATCGATAAAAGTTTGTTAATCGTTAGGCTGCCAGCAGATCTTTTGCGTTAGCAAGGGTGTTTTTAGTCACTTCACTTCCTGCTAATAAGCGGGCTAACTCCTGTAAACGCTCTTTTTTAGTTAACAGCTTCATGGTGGTTTCTGTCTCTTCACCATTAGTCTCTTTATTAACAAAATAGTGTTGATGACCACAACCTGCTACTTGCGGTAGGTGAGTAACACACATAACTTGTGTCGATTCGCCTAATTCACGCAATAATTTACCGACAATAGCTGCTGTTGGTCCACTAATACCAACATCCACTTCATCAAAAATCAGCGCGGGTGTATCCATTTTTTTTGCGGTGATCACTTGGATAGCAAGAGCGATACGTGATAGCTCACCGCCAGATGCAACTTTAGAGAGAGCTTGATGAGGTTGCCCCGGGTTGGTGGTGACATTGAACTCAACTTTTGTCGCACCATCAATTTGTAAGACATTTTCATCAAACAATGTATCTACAGTTAAATAGCCATGAGGCATTGATAATTGATGCATGCTATTGGTAATCAACTGGCTTAATTCGTGTGCATACTGTTGACGAATTTGATGAAGTTGTTTTGCCACGTCCAATGCAGCTGCATGATCAATTTTAACTTGTTCCATTAATGCATCACAGTCATCATTTTGGCGTAATAGTGCCTCTTTTTCTTCAATTAATTGTTGATGCAATTCATATAGCTCTTCAGGGGTGACACGATGTTTACGAGATAGACTAATATATTTGGAAATATGTTTTTCTAATTCGAATAAACGGTTAGGATCCATTTCTAAACGATCACTGTAGTGGCGTAGTTCATCACTCACTTCGCTAATTTGAATACTTGCTTCTTCCAGCATATCTAACAGTGAATTAAATTGGCTCTCCATTGTGGAAAGTTCGCTGATCTCATGTTTGGCCACATTCAGCATACTTAAAATATTTTGTTCTTCGTTATCACTTAAGATCTGTAAACTATTTTGGCTCAAGGTCAGAAATTGACCACAATTAGATAACCTTTTATATTCTTGATCTAATTCAGGGTATTCCCCCGCGACAGGTTGGAACTCGTTAAGCTCTTTTAAGTGATAATCAATCAGTTGTTGCCTTGCTTCTCTTTCTAAAGATTGTTGTTGAAAAGTCGCTAAGGTTTGGCAACTCTGATGCCAGGTTTGATAAGCCGCTTTCATCTTTTTTAATAAAGCAGGTTCATTAGCATAGATATCAAGTAAATGTTTTTGGTAGCGAGGCTCTAACAGTTGTTGATGAGCATGTTGCCCATGAATTTGGATCAGCAATGAGCCAAGCTCTCTTAGTTGAGACAAAGGGACAGAAGTACCATTAATAAAACCACGAGAGCGGCCATCTGCTGCAATGGTTCTTCTTAATAGGCATTCGTTATGATCGTCAAGATGATGTTCTTCTAACCAACGCTGGGCGGAAGGGGTATCAGAGAGTGAAAATCGTGCGCATAAATCCGCTCTAGTGGCACCAGGGCGAACCATATTAGCATCACCACGGTTTCCTAAACACAAGCCTAATGCGTCAATCGCAATAGATTTACCTGCGCCCGTTTCACCGGTAATTGTGGTCATGCCACCAGAAAAGTCGATTTCAAGTTCACGGACTATGGCAAAATGACTAATAGTTAATTGAGTCAGCATAGTGCCTCTCCTGTATAAAAACATATCTGTAATTACATACAGTATAAACTGGTTTTTTATACAGTAAAGTAGCGAGGCACAAAAATCAGAACATTTTTTTTGACCAACCTAATTTTGAGCTGAGTGTATTAAAATAGTTGTAGTCAGTTGGGTGGACTAAGTTAAGTTTTTGTCGACTCCGCTTAATAATTACCTCATCCCCTTCTTTGATAGGTAATACAAGCTGACTATCACAACTGACTTCATAATCAATATTGGTTTGTGAGAATTTTAAGCGAATTTGACTGTCGCTACTAATGACTAAAGGGCGTGAAGAGAGCGTATGGGGAAACATCGGAACCAGCGCAATCGCATCAAGATTAGGTGTAAGAATAGGGCCACCTGCAGAGAGTGAATACGCCGTCGATCCGGTTGGTGTGGTAATAATTAGACCATCAGAACGTTGTGAAAATGCAAAACGATCATCAATATAGACTTCAAACTCAATCATATGCGCCACTTTGCCGGGGTGAAGTACGACTTCATTAATGGCGGTGCCAATCCGTGTTCTTTGTCCTTCAGCACAGACGCGAGCTTCAAGTAAGAAGCGTTTTTCTTCACGATAATGGCCTGCTAATACATTAGTTAATTGTTGTAATGCGTTATCAGGATCAAGATCGGTCAGAAAACCTAAGTTACCGCGGTTTACACCAATCACTTTGATATTATAGCGCGATAAAACACGGGCGGCGCCTAGCATATTGCCATCACCCCCAACAACAATAACCAGATCAGCGAGTTTGCCGACTTGTGTTAAATCGCCCGTTTGTGCATCGGTGAGCTTTAATTCTTCAGCAACTTGGGTATCGATAATGACGTCATATCCTTTATCAAGGAGCCAATAATAGAGCATTTCATGTGTCGAAAGTGCTTCAGGATGGCGGGGATGACCGACGATGCCAATGCATTTAAATTGTTTTTCTTCCGTTACGGTATTATCTGGCATTTTTTTTACCCTCGTTTAGCGCCTATTCCTTGAAACCCGTTTATTGATCCCCATAATAAACTAAATATGAAGATGAATACTAAAACTACGCGGAGATATTCATGAGTAGTAAAGAACAAAACGTACATGAAGAGCAAGTCTCAAAAGAAAAAGAAGGAATGGAATCGGTAATGAATGAATCTCAAGAGCAAGTGAAAAGCGAAGACGCTCAGGCGGAGTTTGATGCACAAGCTGAGTTAGTTCAAGCGCTTGCACGCGTTGATGAGCTGGAAAAACAGTTGCAGCAATCACAAAAAACGGAACGTGAAGCGATGATCCGTGCTCAAGCCGAAATTGAGAATATTCGCCGTCGTACTCAACAGGATGTTGAAAAAGCACATAAATTTGCGCTTGAGAAATTTTCTAATGAGCTACTACCTGTATTGGATAATTTAGAGCGTGCTTTATCTGCCGCTGATCATGAAAATGAACAAATGCAACCGATGATTGAAGGTTTAGAGTTAACCCTGAAATCATTCTTAGATGCGGTGCGTAAGTTTGGTATTGAAGTCGTTGAAGAAAAAAATGTCGCCTTCAATCCTGAAGTACACCAAGCGATGACATTAATTGATAGCCCTGAGCATGAAGCAAACCATGTCGTTGATGTGATGCAAAAAGGCTATACCTTAAATGGTCGTCTATTACGTCCAGCAATGGTAGTGGTATCGAAATAAGAGCCATAATTCTTATATCAATGCGCCAATAAGTCAGAGCGTGGGATAAGTAAACCGCACTTTTGTGCGGTTTTGTGTTTTTATCACTAGCTTATTCAATAGGATCAAGTTGCCAATTAATGGGCGTGCGTCCTTGTTGCGCTAATAGATTATTGGTTTGTTTAAAATGCCCACAGCCTAAAAAACCACGATGTGCAGAGAGTGGTGAAGGGTGAGGGGCTTTTAAGATAAAGTGTTTATTAGTATCAATAAAACGACCTTTTTTCTGAGCATGAGCGCCCCAAAGTAGGAAAATAACGCCTTCACGACGTTGATTAATTTGTTCGATAACCGCGTCAGTAAAAACTTCCCAACCATAGTTAGCATGAGAGTGAGCTTGGCCTTTCTCTACTGTAAGAACGGTATTAAGTAGTAATACCCCTTGTTGAGCCCAGCTCTCAAGATAACCATGATTAGGTCGTTTGAAGTCAGGGTATTCTTGTTCAAGCTCTTTATACATATTAACTAATGAAGGGGGAGCCGGAACGCCGGGACGTACAGAAAAGGAAAGCCCATGGGCTTGATTGGGGCCGTGGTAAGGATCTTGACCTAAAATCACAACATTAACATTTTCAAAGGGAGTGAAGCGAAAAGCGTTAAATACATCTTCTTGTGGAGGATAAATTATTTTGCCTGCTTGTCTTTGTTGTGCGACTTGAGACAAAATTTGCTGAAAATAGGGTTTTTCTTTTTCAGCACCTATTACATCATGCCAAGTTAATGGTGTAGTCATAACATAAAATCCTTGTTGATATCTTATGGGGCTAAGCTTACCGATTTCACCCATGGAAAGAAAATGTTCCGTCTCGAAAAAATCGAATTAATTGTTATTTAAAAAAATTTTTGAAAATTTACAAAAAAAATTGCAATTATATGGGTTGTAATTATTGATTTAAAACAAGACTTTGCACCATTACCCGTTATGTCCTTATCAATTTTATTGATATTTATCAAAGAATGACGCCATTTATACTGGTATATAAGTAAACAGAAACATTGGTTAGACCAAATACCCAAATTCTGATATGCCATTAGAATTTGATTTTGTGCCCACATTGGAGGTCGAAATGATTACTGGTATCCAAATTACTAAAGCTGATAACGACGATTTATTACATTCTTTTTGGTTGTTAGATGATGAAAACGGCGAAGCACGTTGTATTTGTGCGAAAAAAGGCTTTGAAGAAGGCCAAGTTGTTAGCCGTGATGCATTAGGCAACATCGAATACCGTGAAGTACCGGTAGAATCTAAACCGGTAGTACGTGTAGAAGGTGGTCAACATCTAAACGTCAACGTATTAAGTCGTGAAACATTAGAAGATGCCGTTAACAATCCTGAGAAATATCCTCAATTGACTATTCGTGTATCCGGCTATGCAGTGCGTTTTAACTCACTGACACCAGAACAACAACGTGATGTAATTACTCGTACTTTCACTGAAAGCCTGTAATTTTCACTAAAAATTATTAAGTAATGATAGAACCTGGTATGTTTATATCAGGTTTTTTGTTTATCAATAAAGAAGATAAGATAAAAAACCGTCGCTATTAAATAACGACGGTTTATTATTATGGTTCAAAGTAACGTAAAAAAGACAGATTATTGTTGCTCTGTTTTTATATGATTAGTTTTTTCCGCAGTGATGGTGGTTTTATCAGTAGCGGTTTTACGGCGTTTACCAATATTTTTACGATCGCGTGCGCGTACTTTCTCTTTAACGTTTTTTTTCTCTTCTACTTTTTTCGCTTTGCGTTTTGCTAATACTTTTTTAGAAGGCTTAAATGATGCTTTTTGACTAGGGGCTTTAGTTACTGGACGTAATTGGGCTACAACACGATATTTAATCGGCTCTTGGATATAACGGCTAATTTTACCAAGTAGCGGATAATCGTGTGCTTCAACTAATGAAATGGCAGTCCCTTTACGACCCGCTCGACCTGTACGGCCAATACGGTGTAAATAAACATCAGCGGTGCGCGGTAAGTCAAAGTTAAAGACGTGGGTGATATCTTCTAAATCAAGACCTCGAGACGCCACATCTGTCGCGATCAGCACATGCATTTTGCCAGACTCTACACGTTTAATCGCTTCGTTACGTTGTGTTTGAGCCATTTCGCCTTCAAGGTAGCTGGCTTTGATACCTTGTTTTTCTAATGCTGCGGCTAACTCTCTGACTCGCTCTCTTTTACGTACAAAAACAATCGATTTTTTAACTTCTTCTTGTTTGAGTAAATGTGCAAGTAAGGCAGTTTTATGGTCAAGATTATCTGCATGATAGTAAAATTGTTGAATTTTTTTACGCTCACGACGAGAAGGGTCGGCATTCAGTTCAACCGGTTCATTAAGAATTCGCTGTGCAAAATCAATCACAGCATTACCTTCTAATGTGGCTGAAAAGAGTAATGTTTGTTTACGCCAACGAGTTTCCCCTGCAATAGTTTCAATATCGTTAGCAAAACCCATATCTAACATACGATCAGCTTCATCGAGGATCAGCATTTCAACAGCACGACAGTCAAAGTTCTCTTCTTTGATGTACTGCAATAAGCGACCTGTTGTAGCAACAACAATATCTTGGTTCTCACTAAAAACTTCTGCGTGATTCATATAAGCAACACCGCCGGTGATAGTGGCGATGTCTAGATGGGTATGAGCGCATAATTCTTTTGCTTGATCAGCGACTTGCATAGCAAGTTCACGGGTAGGGGTTAAGATCAGAACACGAGGTGGCCCTGATTTTTTTCGTGGATAATCAAGTAAATGTTGAATAGCAGGAAGTAAGAATGCCGCTGTTTTCCCTGTACCCGTTGGTGCAGAGCCTAATATATCACGTCCTTCCATTGCGGCAGGGATAGCTTCTGCTTGGATAGCAGTAGGACGTTGATATCCTTTTTCTTCTAATGCGGTCAATAAACTTTCATCAAGTTCAAGACTGGAAAATGTCGTGGCTGTCATTGTATACCTCTATTTAGGGCGCGGATTTTGACATTATCCTCTGTTAAAAGCCAGAGGATTTACCGCTATCACATTATATATCATCGATTGTTTCAGCTATGTGTTGTTTTTTAGGCTTAAAGTCAATAAGCAAGCATCGAATATAAAGCGTTTAATGTTAAGATAGAGGTAGCAAAAAAGTTATCTTACCATATATCGCTTTTTCTATTATATGGATTGCGTTCATTCTAAGAATAGAAAGAGTTATACAAATCATTAGAGCGATTCAATGAAGCAAAAGAAAGTAAAGAAAGCAGGTTTACGCAAAGGCGGGTTTACATTTAAACAATTTTTTGTCGCTCATGATAAGTGTGAAATGAAAGTGGGTACTGATGGCGTTTTATTAGGTGCTTGGGCGCCTATCACTAAAGCAAAAACGGTGCTTGATATTGGTACGGGAAGTGGATTAATTGCCTTGATGTTAGCGCAACGTGCCCCGCAGGTTGAGCGTATTGATGGTATTGAACTTGATGAAGATGCCGCATTACAGGCGAGTGAAAATGCGCAACAATCACAGTGGAGTTCGTTAATCCATATTTATCATCATGATATTTATCAATATGCGCAACAAGCGCCAACTCGCTATGATCTTATTGTGAGTAATCCACCCTATTTTGAGCCAGCGGTTGCATGCCGTAACCAAGAGCGCGAGCAAGCCCGTTATACGAAAACGTTGACCCATGAAGGTTTGCTTGACAGTGCACAACAACTTATTACAGATGAAGGCCTATTTTGTGTGGTGTTACCCTATTTAATCGGTGAACAGTTTATTGAAATCTCACAAAGAAAAGGGTGGAATGTCGTACAGCGAGTTAATATTAAAGATAGTGCAGATAAGCCTTACCATCGCATATTGCTAGCCTTTCAAAGACAGTATCAAGGCGAAACTAAACCATGTAATATTGAAGAGCTGATTATCCGCAATAATGACGGTCATTACACAACCCAGTTCCAATCTTGGGTCACAGATTTTTATTTATATTATTAAAGACTAATGTTGCCGTTAATATTACATTGTTTAAGATTGTATATATTGTTGTAAATAAAGGTATATATTTAAATTATCACATTGTGTTATCGCTTTTTTCTTGGCAAATTGCAGATTGGTTGGTGATTACAACGACAGTTTTTTGTGATTCATCTCTTATTATTATAATTGAATTGAACTTCATTCTATTTTAATGCTCTAACGTAAGTAGCTCATAAAAACGAGAAGGAATAACGAGAGTAATATGACGGAGTCATTGAAAAATAGTTTGAGGCTTGACTTCGGGAGAGTCCATCTCTAATGAGCGAGCAGTTAACGGACCAAATGTTGGTCGAGAAGGTACAACTGGGTGACCAGAAAGCGTTTAACTTGCTAGTTATCCGCTATCAGCACAAGGTAGCAAGTCTGATTTCCCGTTATGTACCTCAGGGTGATGTGCCAGATGTTGCACAAGAAGCCTTTATAAAAGCCTATCGAGCTATTGGATCATTCCGTGGTGATAGCGCATTTTATACGTGGCTTTATCGCATCGCTGTGAATACAGCTAAAAATTATCTGGTAGCACAAGGGCGGCGTCCGCCTTCAAATGACTTAGATGCAAGTGATGTTGAAAATTTTGAAACATCAAACGCATTAAAAGAAATTTCGAACCCTGAGAATTTAATGTTGTCTGAAGAGTTACGGAGAGTAGTTTTTCAAACCATAGAGTCGTTACCCGAAGATTTAAGGGTTGCTATTACACTTCGGGAACTTGACGGCTTAAGCTATGAAGAGATAGCCGTTATTATGGATTGCCCTGTAGGTACAGTTCGTTCACGTATTTTTAGGGCGCGAGAAGCTATTGATAATAAGGTTCAACCATTAATACAAGAGTTATAAGATGGCTGAACCCTCATTTACTGAAGGGTACTTTTACATGCAAAAAGAGAAACTTTCTGCATTTATGGATGGCGAAGTTCTTGATAAAGAATTAATGGGATCGATTGCCCGTGATGAATCTATGAAAGAAACATGGCAACGTTACCACTTAGTTCGTGATGCAATGCGTGGTGATGTAGGAGAGGTTATCCACTTTGATATCGCAAGTCGCGTAGCACTCGCTTTAGAAAATGAGCCAGTCCGCATAAGTCCTGAACAACAGCAAGAGCAGCAACCTGCGCCTTCTCAATGGCGTCAGCACTCTTTCTTACAAAAATTACGTCCTTGGGCTAGCCAGTTAACACAAATTGGTGTTGCTGCCTGTGTGTCATTAGCTGTCATTGTGGGTGTTCAGCAATATAATGGCAACAATAGCGCTGAGGATTTCCAAGTTGATACGCCGGTGTTTAATACTCAACCTATTATGGGGAATGGAGCACCAGTCAGCTTAAATTTACAAAGTGATAATTTAGGCCAAAATCAACAAACACGTCTACAAGAGCGTAATCAACGCCTTGGACTTATGTTGCAACAGTATGAGTTAGATCGCCGTATCTACAATGCACCACAAGATGAAGTGCCTGTAGCATCGCAAAACACAACTCAGCAACAGGCTCAGTAATCATTGTGGTATCAATTTATAATTACGTGTAGGAACAATAGAGTCGTAATGAAAAAATCATGGTTATCCGCTTTACTTTTAGCGGGTTACCTATCAATACCAACACAAGCCTTGGCACAACCTCAAATAGGAAATGCCGAGGCTTTGTTGCAAAAGATGGGTAATACAACGCAAACCGCTACTTACGAATTATCTTTTATTAATATCAATTCTCAAGGTATTGTTCCTATTCGTTATCGTCATGCACTTGTCGATGGTAAACCAGTAGCACAATTAATGCAGATGGATAGCACTCGTCGAGAAATCGTGCAACGAGGGAATGAAATCAGTTATTTTGAACCAGGTTTAGATGCGTTTAGTTTGCGTAATGAACATATCGTTGATTATCTCCCTGCTATCATTTATCAAAATTTTGCTGAACTCGCTGAGTATTACAATTTTATTGATGCGGGAAGAACGCATATCGGCGACATTCCAAGTCGTGTTGTTCGTGTGCTATCAAAAAATAATGACCGTTATGAATATGTCTTATTTATTGATGAAGAGAGATATTTGCCATTAAGGGTCGATCTGCTTGATAAAAATAATGATGTTATTGAACAATTTCGGGTGATCACCGCTAATCAAAATAAAGAAATCATCAGTGAGTTAGATTCACTCAATAAAGTGAATATGCCCCCGCTATTGTTGATCCCCAAAGCCACTCAAGCACTGAATTACAATTGGCGTGTGACAACGTTACCTGAAGGATTTAAAGAGGTAAAACGTAGCAATCATCAAATTGCTGAAAATGAATTTAGTCAATCTATTTTATATAGTGACGGCTTATTCGATTTCTCCATTTATGTTAACAAAAGTGGTCAGCAATTAAATTCCCCCGAACGTGATAAAGCATTGAGATATGGTCGTAATACAATTTATACCTATGATAAAGATGGCAATGAAATTACCTTTATTGGACAATTGCCATTTATAACAGCACAGAAAATCGTCAACAGTGTGGTGTTTACCAAAAAGTAAAAGGTATAAGTTATGGTTAAAGAGTGGGCAACAGTCGTACATTGGCAACAAGGGAGGGCTTTACTACGTTATGGCTCATCGTCCGGTTGCGGGAGTTGCCAAGCTCGAGCAGCTTGTGGCTCTTATTTATTAAATAAAATAGGCCCTGAAACTGTTCATCAGTTAGAACTTCCTGTTGAGCAACCTTTAGTGGTGGGGCAAAAAGTGGAAGTTGGTATCCCAGAAAATAGTTTACTTCGCTCCGCTATGTTGGTTTATCTTACTCCTTTGCTGGGATTATTTATCGTTGCAGGGATAGCCAGCCTGTGGCTTTCTAGTGAGTTGGCTATTTTTTGTAGTGGTTTAGTGGGGGGAGTGTTAGGCTTTTTATTAGCTAAAAATATTGCCCGCTGGTGGAGTAAAGATGAAGGATTTGAACCTATTATTTTACAAATAGGACTTCCACCCAATGAATTGCAAGTACAATATCAAGAATAATGATAAAGAATGAATATGATAAAAAATGGGGCATAGGCTCCATTTTTTTGTTATTAAACTTATTTTATGGTTCTGATCTTTTTTATTGATAGATAAAAATCAAATTTCTATCTAGTGAAAGTGCAGTTACGATGCATAAATAAAGGTAAGCTTTATCATAAATGTTTGTGTTTGATGAACGTTTCTTTGAGTATAATGTCTCTAGTGTGTAGAATGCGTCATCAATCATAACTCCTGCAATATAGAGTTTTCGCTTTGTGTCCATGAACGACGCTAAAGCCAGATTTATAGAGCAAAGCAATAGAGAAAAATAATTTCAGAATGAAAAACATACGTAACTTTTCCATTATCGCACATATTGACCACGGTAAATCGACGCTATCAGATCGAATTATTCAAATTTGTGGTGGCTTAACAGATCGTGAAATGGCTGCGCAGGTTCTTGATTCTATGGATCTTGAGCGTGAGCGTGGTATCACCATCAAAGCACAAAGCGTAACACTCAATTATACCGCTGATGACGGTGAAGTTTATCAGCTTAACTTTATCGATACGCCAGGACACGTTGACTTCTCTTATGAAGTTTCTCGCTCTCTTGCCGCTTGTGAAGGTGCTTTACTTGTTGTCGATGCAGGGCAAGGGGTTGAAGCCCAAACATTAGCAAACTGTTATACGGCGATAGATATGGATCTTACAGTCGTTCCGGTATTGAATAAAATTGACTTACCTGCCGCAGAGCCTGAGCGTGTCGCTGAAGAGATTGAAGATATTGTCGGTATTGATGCGACCGATGCAGTGCGTTGTTCTGCTAAAACAGGCGTGGGTGTAAAAGAAGTGATTGAACGTCTGGTGAAAGAAATACCTGCGCCAGAAGGCGATCCTGACGCGCCTCTACAAGCACTTATTATTGACTCTTGGTTTGATAATTACCTTGGTGTTGTCTCACTTATCCGGATCAAAAACGGTAAAGTCAACAAAGGCGATAAAATCAAAGTGATGAGTACAGGGCAAGTTTATAATATCGACCGTATTGGTATTTTTACGCCTAAACAAGTTGATACAACATCGCTAAGTTGTGGTGAAGTAGGCTGGGTAGTTTGCGGTATTAAAGATATTCTTGGTGCCCCTGTTGGGGATACATTAACAGCCGCACAGAAGCCTGCAGACAAACCATTACCGGGCTTTAAAAAAGTCAAACCACAGGTTTATGCGGGGTTATTCCCGGTCAGTTCTGACGATTATGAATCATTCCGTGATGCATTAGGAAAATTAAGCTTAAATGATGCGTCACTCTTTTATGAGCCAGAAAGTTCATCTGCATTAGGATTTGGTTTCCGTTGTGGTTTCTTAGGCCTTCTCCATATGGAGATTATCCAAGAGCGCCTAGAGCGTGAATATGATCTTGACCTGATCACCACAGCACCAACAGTAGTTTATGAAGTGGAAATGACTAATGGTGATATCATCATGGTTGATAGCCCATCAAAACTACCAGCACTGAACAATATTGAAGAGATCAGAGAGCCTATTGCGGAATGTCATATGTTACTACCGCAAGAATACTTAGGTAATGTGATTACTTTATGTGTCGAAAAACGCGGCGTTCAAACTAATATGGTCTATCATGGTAATCAGGTTTCATTAACTTATGAAATTCCGATGGCTGAGGTGGTATTAGATTTCTTTGACCGTTTAAAATCAACCTCTCGCGGTTATGCTTCGTTAGATTATAACTTCCTGCGTTTCCAAGGCTCCAACATGGTACGTGTTGATGTCTTAATTAATGGTGAGAGAGTCGATGCACTTGCATTAATCACCCATAATGATAACGCACCGTATCGTGGACGTGAGTTGGTGGAAAAAATGAAAGAATTCATTCCACGTCAACAGTTTGATATTGCGATCCAAGCTGCAATTGGCAATCATATTATTGCTCGTTCAACTGTTAAACAGTTACGTAAAAACGTATTAGCTAAATGTTATGGTGGTGACGTTAGCCGTAAGAAAAAACTGTTGCAGAAACAGAAAGAAGGTAAAAAACGTATGAAGCAAATTGGTAATGTCGAGTTACCACAAGAAGCGTTTTTAGCCATACTGCATGTTGGTAAAGATAAATAATTTAAGGAGAAAATATGGCTAGCACGTTTGCCTTGATCCTAACGTTGGCAACGCTAATTACGGGTATTTTTTGGTGTATAGATCGTTTTAAATTAAAGCCAGCCCGTAAAGCGAAGTTAAAACGTTTACAAGAGTTAACGCAGGGAAGTGAGGATCAGCAAGAGTTAGCAAAATCGATTAATAAACCAAGCTGGGCAGAGACATTAGGCTCTCTGTTTCCTGTATTGGCGATTGTATTGATTTTGCGTTCCTTTGTGTATGAGCCGTTTCAGATCCCATCTCGTTCGATGATGCCGACTTTATTAGTCGGTGATTTCATCTTGGTTGAAAAATTTGCTTATGGATTAAAAGATCCTATTACACAAACAACCTTGATTAGTACGGGTAAACCTAAACGTGGTGATATTGCGGTATTTAAATACCCACGTGATCCATCAACTGACTTTATTAAACGGGTGATTGGTTTACCGGGGGATAAAATAGTGTATGACATGACGTCGAAGAAATTACACATTTACCCAAATTGTAATAAAGCAATATGTGATGATGAAATAGCGGTAACCTATGGTACAGCGTATCCTAGTGAATGGACATTACTGTTACAAAGTGTACCTGGTGGTCAACGTATTAGCGGTATGAAATCGATTCCGATTGAAGAGCCAATTTCTACAGCTACGCAATTTCGCCAAGAAGAGAGAATTGAAACGATTGGTGATGTCTCTCATCGTATTATGACTATTCCGGGAGATGTTACTGTACCTGAATTTATTCAGCCGGGATTACCTCAAGGTACGTGGATTGTCCCTGAAGGTCAGTATTTTATGATGGGTGATAACCGTGATGGTAGTTCAGATAGTCGTTTCTGGGGCTTTGTGCCTGAGCAAAACTTAGTCGGTAAAGCCACAACGATTTGGATGAGCTTCGAGAAACAAGAAAATGAATGGCCTACAGGTGTTCGTTTCAGCCGTATTGGTGGCATTAAGTAATTTTTAACAAAATAGCTACAGCATTCCTTTCTATCTCAGTGTAGAATATGCCACTTCTTTAAACATGATTGGCTCCTGTATAAACAGGAGCCAGTGCAAACGCAACAGTTCTGTTATTCAACCCGATAATATCTCGTTGTTTTTAAACAGGTTTGTTGCGTGTGCTTCAAATTAAATAATGGAAATTGATCGCACATGAATACTCTATTAGTTAACCAGTTACAAAAAAAACTGGGTTATACTTTTAAACAAAACGAATTACTTTTACAGGCACTTACTCACCGTAGTGCAAGTAGTAAACATAATGAACGCTTAGAATTTTTAGGTGATTCAATTCTAAGTTATGTCATTGCTAATGCGCTTTACCATCGTTTCCCTCGTGTCGATGAAGGGGATATGAGCCGGATGCGTGCAACCTTAGTGCGAGGTAATACCCTCGCTGAACTAGCACGTGAATTTGAACTCGGTGAATGTTTACGGTTAGGGCCGGGAGAATTAAAAAGCGGTGGTTTTCGTCGCGAATCTATTTTGGCCGACACAGTAGAAGCGTTAATTGGTGCTATTTTTCTTGATAGTGATATTCAAAATATCGAAAATATCATCTTAAAATGGTATGAGAATCGCTTGGCTGAAATCAGTCCGGGTGATAAGCAAAAAGATCCTAAAACTCGCTTGCAAGAATATTTGCAAGGACGTCATTTACCACTACCTTCTTATGTTGTTGTACAAGTACGTGGTGAAGCTCATGACCAAGAGTTTACGATCCATTGTCAGATAAGCGGTATCGACCAACCTGTTAAAGGGATGGGTACCAGCCGTCGTAAAGCCGAACAAGCCGCTGCTGAACAGGCATTAATACAATTGGAGCTTGAATGAGCGAAGAACAAACCTATTGCGGATTTATTGCGATAGTCGGTCGCCCTAATGTAGGGAAATCAACATTACTGAACCAATTATTGGGGCAGAAAGTTTCTATTACTTCACGTAAGCCACAAACAACCCGTCACCGTATCATGGGTATTGATACTGATGGTGCATATCAGGCTATTTACGTGGATACCCCAGGCTTGCATATTGAAGAAAAGCGAGCCATTAACCGTTTAATGAACCGTGCAGCAAGTAGCTCTATTGGTGATGTTGAACTGGTTATTTTCGTTGTCGAAGGAACCAATTGGACGCCTGATGACGAAATGGTATTAAACAAATTAAAATCACTACGTTGTCCTGTGCTATTAGCGATTAATAAAGTTGATAACGTTACAGATAAAACCAAGTTACTGCCACATATTGGTTTTTTAAGTCAACAAATGGATTTTCTAGATGTAGTGCCGATTAGTGCTGAAAAAGGCATGAATGTCGATACTATTGCTAAAATAGTGCGTAACTGTTTACCTGAAGCCATTCATCATTTCCCAGAAGATTATATTACTGATCGCTCTCAACGTTTTATGGCGTCAGAAATTATTCGTGAAAAATTGATGCGCTTTTTAGGTGAAGAATTACCTTATTCTGTGACGGTTGAAATTGAACAATTTGTTACTAACGATCGCGGTGGATATGATATTCACGGTTTGATTCTGGTTGAACGTGAAGGCCAGAAGAAAATGGTGATTGGTAATAAAGGCGCTAAAATCAAAAAAATCGGTACGGAAGCCCGCATGGATATGGAAGATTTATTTGAAAACAAGGTTCATCTTGAACTTTGGGTGAAAGTAAAAGCGGGTTGGGCGGATGATGAACGTGCTTTACGTAGCCTTGGCTATGTGGACGATTTAAAATAGTAGGTTACTGAAGTGGAAGGCTGGCAACGTGCATTTGTTATCCATGCTCGGCCTTACAGTGAAACGAGTTTATTGCTCGATTTTTTCACTGAGAATGAAGGGCGAGTGCGCATATTGTCAAAAGGTGCGCGCGGTCGTCGCTCTCCTTTAAAAGGAGCTCTTCAACCTTTTACTCCCTTGCTCATTCGTTGGAGTGGGCGAGGTGAGATAAAAACTCTCCGTGATGCTGAGCCTATCTCTTTAGCATTACCATTAACAGGCACAGTACTTTACAGTGGTCTGTATCTCAATGAATTACTTTCTCGTGTTTTGGAAAATGGCACATCATATAGCACGCTTTTTTTCGAATACTTATCTTGTTTGCAAATCCTTGCTGCCAGTGAAACCACGCCAGAAGCTGCTCTAAGGCGCTTTGAATTAGCGTTATTAACGCAATTGGGTTATGGCCTAGACTTTTTGCATTGTGCAGGAAGTGGTGAACCTGTTTCTGATACCATGACTTATCGATACCGAGAAGAAAAAGGCTTTATTGCCAGTTTGGTGGTTGATCACTATAGTTTTACTGGATTGGAATTAAAATCGCTGGCAAAACGAGAATTTCCTACGGCTGGCACATTGAAAGCAGCAAAAAGGTTTACACGAATGGCCTTGAAACCTTATTTAGGTGGAAAACCATTAAAAAGTAGAGAGCTGTTTCGGCAATTTGCTATTAAAAAGTGTGCGAAAAAAAGCGTATTGATAGAGGATAAATAATATTGTCTTTTTCTTCTCTATGGAATGTGTAAACTAAGGTAATACAACGTTATTTTTCAGGAGAAGAGCATGTCTGATATTCTACTTGGCGTTAATATTGACCATATTGCAACCCTACGTAATGCCCGTGGCACAACTTATCCCGATCCGGTTCAAGCGGCATTTATTGCGGAACAAGCGGGGGCTGATGGGATCACTATTCATTTACGTGAAGACAGACGTCATATTACCGATCGTGATTTAATGCTGATCAGCCAAACGGTTCAAACAAGATTAAATTTAGAAATGGCGGTAACAGAAGAGATGATTGAGATTGCTTGCCAAACTCAACCTGACTTTTGTTGTTTAGTGCCTGAAAAACGCCAAGAAGTGACCACAGAAGGTGGTTTAGACGTGGTGGGTAATGAAGAGAAAGTGGCTGATGCGATTAAACGTTTATCATTAGCGGGGATTAAAGTCTCTTTATTTATTGATCCTGACCATGAGCAAATTAATGCAGCAGATCGTGTCGGCGCACCTTTTATTGAAATTCATACCGGTGCTTATGCTGACGCTGAAGATGAACAGGCTCAAGAGAAGGAGTTTGTTCGCATTCGTGATGCGGTAACCTATGCAGCGTCTAAAGGTTTAAAAGTCAATGCAGGTCATGGTTTGCATTATCATAATGTACAACGTATTGCTGCATTACCTGAACTTTATGAACTCAATATTGGTCATGCGATTATTGGTCGAGCGGTATTTAGTGGGCTTGCACCAGCCGTTGAAGAAATGAAACGCCTAATGAGAGAAGCGCGTCGCTAATGGCTATTGTTGGTATAGGTATGGATATCGTTGAGATATCACGTATTGAAGAGATAATAGGGCGTTCAGGAGAACGCCTCGCGCGACGTATTCTTACTGATAATGAATGGATTATATATCAATCACATAAACAACCTGTTCGTTTTTTAGCTAAACGATTTGCGGTAAAAGAAGCCGCAGCCAAAGCATTAGGTACAGGCATTCGCTTAGGATTGGCATTTAACCATTTTGAAGTCGCTAATGATGAATTAGGTAAACCAACATTGCAGTTTTTAGCTGTGGCAAAAGAGATGGCGCAAAAAGCGGGAATAAATGCTATTCACGTGACACTGGCTGATGAGCAACGTTACGCCTGTGCAACCGTTATTTTAGAAAAATAACGCTTAAATTTATTCCCGATTGCGTTTGCTTAGATTTTGTCAGCGTGGTGGATCAGTACAAACTTTTCCCATAATTCATCTTGCGATTCAGTATGAGCAGGATCGATGATAATTGTATTCGTGATAGGGCATACCGACTGACAAGTCGGTTTATCATAATGTCCTACACATTCAGTGCAAAGATCAGGATTGATTTCATAAATATCATTCCCCATTGAAATGGCATCGTTAGGACATTCGGGTTCACACATATCGCAGTTGATGCATTTCTTCGTAATTAGTAAAGCCATATCAGTCACTTAATATATAAATTATTAAATTACAGTAACTTATATCTTGCACTTATATGTTACTTTTAGTTTATTGGTTGTATTTTTACTGCAAATTGACAGTGTTACTACAAATAATAGAGCACTGCCACACAAAATAAATACACAATTATATACAAAAGAGTGTGAGATTATCATATACGTGAAAGATTCTAAATATATTGATGTTGCAGAGGGGAATATCTTTTACAACATTTCACACGCTAATATCTTTAGTTATCAATCTAAAACAGGCTACAATACCGCGCTGTATAATAATGAAGAGATGTTCTTGTGAATAAAATTAAAGATGATATTTATTGGATGCATAAAGCGATTGAGCAGGCACATAAAGCACAACAACTCGGTGAAATTCCTGTAGGAGCCGTGTTAGTCGCTGAGAATAAAATCATTGCTAAAGGTTGGAATCACTCCATTATTGATAATGATCCTACTGCACATGCGGAAATTATGGCATTGCGTAAAGGTGGGAAACATCTACAGAATTATCGCCTACTTGACGCCACATTATATATCACGTTAGAGCCTTGCGTTATGTGTGCTGGAGCAATTGTACATAGTCGTGTAAAAAGAGTGGTCTATGGTGCATCTGATCTAAAAACAGGTGCCGCAGGCTCATTTATTGATATTTTGCAACATCCCGGGATGAACCATAAAGTTGAAATAACATCGGGTGTTTTAGGTGAGGAGTGTGCACAACTCTTGAGCCAGTTTTTTAAGATGAGAAGGGCAGAGAAAAAACAACTGAAACAACAGCAACGTTTAATTACTCAAGGTTTAATCATACAAGAGAAAGCCAAATAGCATCTATTTGGCTTAATTGTTATTGGTAATTGAGTGTATAGGTTGCTTGTGCTTGAAATGGTCCTGTGAGTATCGTTTGATTTTGAATAGCTGATGATGTTGCTTCAACATAGGCCATAAAATTAAATTGTACTCGTTTATTATTAAGCTGTTGAGGGGCACTTGGTTTTTTTAATTCAATAATATTATGTGCCTTGTCGGTAAAAGCGATACCAATACTTTTCGGATCTTCTGAGCCACTCCCAGTAACGGCTATATGATTGGGCATTGTTGAATGTGCTTGACCATCTAATGTGATAGTGACACTTTTATAAATATCTTGGCTACAATTTTCTAAACTGATACTAAAAGCAACGGGGTTGCTTTTTTGTAGTGAATAGAGATCTTTTGCAGATATTTGTTTGAAATCAATAACTTTATTTTCATCTCCCGCAACAATCGTACAACCATGTGCAACAACAACACCTTTAAATTCCATCTCTCCACCAATAATATCAGTGGCAGCAAAAGTGCTAGGAGAGAGCAATAACAAGCAAGTTATAGCTGACTTTATTATGCTGTTTTTCATTACATAAACTCCGCAATGAGTGTCGCATGAGCTGAAAATTCACCTTCAGTAATTTTACTGCCCGCTTTGGCGATGGGGGCTGCACTTACTTCCCAATTTCCGTTGAAATTATTGAGTTTGCCAACTGAAAAATATTGGTTAGGTGGGATAATCGTACCTGACTTATCTCTTAATACGATACCTAAGTTACTTCTATCTACAGAGCCTGTTGTACCAAGGTAGTTAGAATCAAAACTCGCAATACCTGAGCTACCAGTCTGAACTTTAAACATTATTCTGCTATTAGGATCGGTAAAACTTCCCCCTTCGCATTTGATGGGGATGTTGCGAGTAATTTTGTAGTTTTGTCCATTGAGATAATCAGAGGTATTTCCCACATTACCAAAGTCAAAGGTAATTGGTGAACCATTATTAAAAATACATTTATCTTTAGTGGTAATGATCCCCGAGGTGATCACTAATTTAGAAATGGGCTCTGAACCATAGGTTTTTGGCGCACCGCTGTGACTTACCATGGCATACATTTGTGCAAGAGATTGCCCATTAAGACTGACACCATTAATAATGGGTTTTCTTAAACGGAAAGTGAGTTGACCGCTACTTCCTGAGGAAATATGCGGTTTAGGTGAAGAGGGTACTCTGCAACCTTGTTGGTTATTTCTATTATTAGGTATGTCAGAAAAGGGCACTGTGGGTAAAGGATTAGGCCCCCAAATTTCAAAATTAATTTTGATATCAACATACTCATTTAATTGATAAAAGTTATTACCAACAGGAGGTAAATCAGTGGTTGCTTTAAAATAGGTTAATGCACGATCATAAATACGTGAGTTAGGACAATATACCGTGCCATCATAGCGATCAGGCAACGAAAAGTTTACTGTTGCTAATTCTCCCGCTTTGTTATTAGGAAAGGTGGTGTGATCTAATACGGCATAGAAAATATTAGGGCCACCATTGGTTCTCACTTCACCTTGTAAATAAGCAATTGCGTGCAATGGCATTAAAGAAACAATGCCGGCACAAAATAGCATTACTGATTTGGAATGAATGTTTTTTTTATTGAGGATCATTTTATTCCTACCGGCATCAAGTTTATTAATATTTAGGTTGTTGATCTTTAGGGGCTACTTTGCAGCTATCTTGCTGACATACAAATTTGAGCTCTGGGTGTCCACCGTAATCATTTACATACATCATATAAAACTGATTAACGTTACTGGTTTTTACTGGTATATCCAGTGAAGCTTTTGGCGCAACCATTAATCCGGGGAAGGTGGTTAATTTATCGCTATCCTCACCATTTAATTTATTAGAAAGTGAGATAATCGTGATGTAATAAGGGGTTGGATTATTAACAATAAATTTATTACCTTGTTTTTTAAACACCAGTTGATCTTGCCAAACCATTCCCGGTTTTTCAGGTACTATGGCACTAGGACGATAGAATAATTTAATGCGTGACTGCATCGCCATCTGTAATACGTTGGCTTGTTTTGGTGCGGGGGGAATTTCACGCACATTTAAATAAAACAGTGATTCTCTATCTTGAGGTAATAGCCCAACTTCAGCTGTTTTTGTAATGCGAACTACGCCTTTTTGAGCACCATCAAGGCGTTGTAACGGTGGAAGTGCCACTAAGGGTGAAGAGATCTTCTGCCCATTTTCATTTTCAACCCAAGATTGCGCTAAAAAAGGAATATCAGGGCTGGTATTTTTTAAATTAACACTGGCTGAGTTTTCATTACCCGTTAATACAATACGAGTTCTATCCAGTGAAACACCCGCTTGTGTTGTATTCACTAGACTCAGTGCCAGCAAAGAGCCACAAAATAGTGTTTTTAGTGTGCTGAATGAGTTCATGTTAATTATCTCTCATTATTAATTTTATTTGTTAACGATCCTGACAAACGAGCGATTGATGTTTTAAGGGATCTGTTATTTCCGCGGGAATGGTAATTGAACATTGTGTTTTACCGTTCCAAATTACATTTAATGATTCATTAAGGTTAACACCCGCAATATAAACAAGGCCTTCTTCCATCACCATACCAATACTTTCCCCTTTTTGATTGGTGACTTCCGCACCAAAAGGAGGGTATTTATTATCAGTTGTCTGTAAGACAGCCATTAAGCGTTCACCTTGACGAACCGGAAATTGGTAATAACCAATGGCACCTTCTGTTAAGGTTGTTGAAGCAATGGCTTTACGCGTTTCGATATCTTGATCCATCTTATCGACGTCAATACGTGCATCAACATTGTTATAACTTGTTAAGTCGGTTAGTACGCCAATGCCGAAGCGGTTCGTAGTCGTGCTTTGACCATTAAAGGGCACCCCTGCAACACCATCAGTATCCACCATTATTCTTGCGGTGCTAGAGGTCATACTGCTACTGTGTAATGCAGCGCCATAACGAGTAGCAGTAAAACCGCCTTTTATCGTTGCGCCCACTGCTAAGTAATTATCTTGTTGATAGCTTGCATTGGCATTGATTTCTGCATACTGAGAACGATGTTGATAATAACCATCGGTATTGGCTTTCTTATCCGAACTTAAGCCTGCTCTTATGCGCCATAAATTATTATAATCGCGATTATCAGCATAAGAGGCCATTTGTGTCACTTTGCCATTGTTATCTTGCAAGTTATAACCAATATTGCGACCACTTCCTAATGGTAGTGAAATATTAAAAGAGAGCGTATCGTCAGTATTCCCTTTATATTGGGTACGAAATGCTGACAAGTTGGTATTGATTTGCTCAATCCCCATAATGGAAAAATTACGACTTACTGTGACACCATACTGCTCTTGAGTATTTTTATCCCAGTAATTTTGGTGGCGATAAGAGAGATAGAGGGTGGTCGATTTCTCTGCATCATCTGCCCAAAAAGTTTTATTACCGGTAATGGTGTACATTTCTTTTTCATAGCCATTATTATTGATGCCGTTATAACGCTCATCAATATACTGAGAAAAAGAGCGAAATGTTTTTTCTGAGAAACGATAACCTGCAAAAGTAATGGTACTGTGGTACTCATCAAAAGTTTTTGCATAGTTTAGTTTAAAAGACATCCCATTGATTTTTTCATTATCATAGGTTTTGCTATAAGACTGTGTAATATCACCAGAAAGGGTACCAAAACGTCCCATATCATGGCCGATACCTAAAGACCATGCGTTATAATCTTTAGCGGTAAGTAAAGTACCACCATAGAGAGACCATGTATTATTCATCCCCCATGAAAAATCCCCTTGATAGAAAAGAGGGCCTTGCATTTTATGGTTGTTCACGGATGACTGTCCCAGTGAGGTATTAAAACGCACAGATCCTGGGCGAGTCATATAAGGCAAATTAGCGGTTTGCACTTGAAATTCGTTAATCTTACCATTTTGCTCTTCAACTCTAACATCGAGTTGACCCTGTACGGTATTTTGTAGATGGTTAATCACGAAAGGGCCAGCAGGTACGGTTGTCTCATAAATTAAACGTCCATTTTGGGTTACCGTCACTTTTGCATTGGTATTGGCGATGCCATGAATTTCAGGTGCATAGCCTTGGAGAGAAGGGGGTAACATTCTCTCATCGCTTTGTAAATTGGCTCCTGTAAAACGGAAACTATCAAAAATTTGAGAGTTTAAATAAGTTTCCCCAACCGTTAATTTAGCTGCGAGATCAGGTAATGGCTTATAGGCATAAATTTGGTTCCAATCAAAACGATTGTTAGATGAATATTCAGAAGAATAATTGCCTTGATATTCAGCTCGTAAACGCCATTCACCCAAGTTTAATCCCGCTTGACCATAACCAGTTAACGTATTGTTATTATTGCCTTTATTAGGGCGAGTTGACGTTCCTGTTAGTGTATAATCAAAAATAAGCCCAGAGACCCCGCTATCCCAAAGCTCCGGAGGTGTCCAATCAGATTCTTCATATTTCATTAATGAGCGCGGTAACGTGATATCAAGTACACCACCATCATTTTTAATCGAGATACCGGGTAATTGGCTAATATCAAAACAATCTGGTGATATTTGTTTGATATATTTTTGGTTTTCTTGGTTGATTGTTAACTTTTTTAAAAGAGTAGGGTCGATACAAGCCACGGAATGATTATCTGCTACTTCAATATAATTAATATTTTGGCGAGGAAAGTCGCGACCATTTAGACGAATATCTAAATAGTACATACCCGGAATGATATAATTTGAGGTAGAAAAACGTGAAAGGTCGACATTATCGCGATCTTCCGCGTCTAGCATATGAATGTTAAATTCCACAGAATCGTCCTGCTCTGCTTGTGAGAAAAACGCCAAGCTTAATAGCAAAGTCGCACAAATGGTCTTCCATATTGTGTGGGGTGAATAAGGAATTAACATGAATAAACGCCTAATTATTATATTAAATAAAAAGTAATTAAATAATAAATATTTATTTAATTACTTTTTATTTTTATTAAATTGAAGTGTTTTATTGAATTTAACGCAGAGGAAATCCTCTGCGTTTTCGCAGTAATTACTTATTTATTAATTTAGATATTTAAATCAATATGATTACTGATAATCAACTTGGAAGTTGATAACGGCTTGGAATTCACCTGGCGTTACTTTAGCGTCAGCTGATTCAGCTTGAACATAAGCAACGAATGGGATTTTAGATACACCGTTAATTAATTGTACTGGTGTAGTTGCAGTATTCCATTTAACTGCTTTACTACCTGCATCCATTAAGCCAATACCTGCGCCAGATGCGTTACCAGAAACAAAAGAGGCTAAATCTTTATTTACAGCGTTAACAACACTTGGTGTATAGCTAACTGTGGCAGTTTTCGCTACAGTTGTATCACAGTCTTGTAATTCAATATCTTTTTTGATATTTCCTGCTTTTTGCAGATTTGCTAATGCAGAAGTTGGAATTTCACTGAAATCAACAATTACAGGGCTTGAAGATGCTGCTAATCCACATGCTGAATTAACAATTTCACCTTTTAATTGAATTTCGCCTTTAGTTGAACTTACTTTTGGTGCAGGCGTTTCATTTTCAGCTGTAGCAACAGAATTAATACCAAATACTAAAGCCGCAGCCAAAGCAATTTTACTCAGTTTCATTATAGATGATCCCTTGAAGGTAGTACGTATTATTATTGACTAAAAATAAAAATAGTATTGATGTCCAAATGTAAAAATTGATGTACATTACATTTTTCATCAAGTCGGATAATGACTGGTTTATATGATATCAGTAAAAATACTATCAGTGATATAAGATTTTGTTAGTTTGTGCAATTTTCATATTTTAATCTATAAATTCCTTTTTAATAGTTTTTTATATAGAAATATTCCCTTTATTACTCCTAATACGGGTAAAAAAGTTTATATGGCAGAGAAATTTAATAGATATGATGATTAACATTATATTAACGTTATAAACTATGCTGTTATTAACATAACTTTAAAAAAATTAATAAAACTAATAATAAAATATAATAAAGTATATTTTTCAGTTATTTATAAGCTTTATTTGTAATAATAAAGTTAATTTTCATAGATAAATAAGATTTTTGTAAGAAATTAATAACAAAATGAATAGTAAATAGTGAGATAATGATTAAGTATTTATATTAATATTTTCTTATATATAACCTATTCCAATGTACTAAAAATAGCCTTATTGGTTGTTTTTAAGTCAAATTACTCATTCTGTGAGTGGTTTTAGATTAATTTGTTATTTTTTTTAACATGAGTAATTTAACTATTTTTAATAAAAAAAGTATTAAAATAGTAACATTTTTTATCAAGTTCGCAGTAAAACCCGTCCTTCAAGGGGGGAGGATACCAAGTTATGGCACGGTATAGAGAGGATTATGCTGCTAAAATTGTGGTTAGATGAATAAAAAACGAGGGTAGTAAGCCCCTAAAAAGAGGCTATATAATTGACAACTAAGATGAAGGGGGGGAGCCTACGGAGCGAGGCGGTAATAAAGCAGTATTGGCTGAATCGTCTTTTTCGTCTTTCGATAGGATCTTATTTTTACTCTCTTTTGCTTGTAGGTATCCCTCTAAACTGAGTTGATAGCGACGAATATTTTCAACATAACGATAAGCTTCATGTCCTCTCGCATAACCATAGGGAAGATCTAAATAGTATTTCTTTTGGCTGAGCAAAGGTAACCGCGCTTTTACATCTAACCAGCTATTAGGATTGGCGCCTTGCTGTTCGGTTAGCTTTCTTGCATCTAACATATGACCATATCCCATGTTATAAGCGGCAAGTGCAAACCAGATTTTTTCATCATCAGGGATAGTATCTGGTAGGCGAGAAAGAAGATGTTTTAAATATTGTGCACCTCCTTTGATACTTTCTTCGGGATCTAACCTATCTGTTATACCCATACTTGACGCAGTTGGACGTGTTAGCATCATTAAGCCTCTTACACCTGTCGGTGACGTGGCATGGGGATCCCAATGTGATTCTTGCCAAGCCATTGCTGCTAATAAACGCCAATCAAAAGTCTCGGCATATTTTTCAAACAGAGGTTGATAATTAGGTAATATTGAGTCAATGGCGGTAATAAAAGAGAGTGTATCAAAGTAGTCAAATGAACCAACATGACCAAAATACTTCTCTTCTAGTCTTGCGAGCACATCGTCTTGGGAAAGTTGATTGAAGTAATCCAACATGGCTGCATACAGACTATTATCATCTTGATTTGGTAAATACCACGTTAATGGACGACTTTCCGTCACCTCAAAAGCGACTGCAACATTAGGGTGAATGCGTTGTTGTACCGCGACGCTGATTGAATCGGCCAGTACATAAGTTATTTTACCTTCAGATAACTCTTCAAGTAGCTGTGAAGTCGTTTTAGTCTCTGATTCTTCCCATTCGAGTTCAGGATATTGCGTTTCTTTTAATGTTTTTAATAAGCTGGCATGAGCTGAACCGGCTGCGACGACAAGGCGCCCATTAAGCTCATCAAAACGACGAGGCCTCAATGTGCCTTTACGATAGATCAGTTGTTGAGAAACTGAGAAATAGGCTGGCCCACTTCGTGTCGTATCTAGCCTTTCTTTATTATAAATTAATCCAGCGGCAATAAAGTCTGCTTTATTATTCTCCAGATCATCAAAGAGTTGGTTGATATTCGTCCGCATATTAACGACAAGTTTCACGCCAAGATAATCAGCAAAGCGTTTCACTAATTCATAATCGAAACCTACGGGGTCCTTTTTATCATTTATCGTTATCAGTGGTGAAGGGATAGTACTCACTCTAAGCTCACCACGAGATAAAATCTTATTTATCTGCGCTTTTTGCCTGTCAGGCCAAGTAATATTCAGTGCAATAATCGCGGCTGAAAATAGCGCTATGATAACGATAACGAAATAGTTAATCCTTATATTGTTCAATAGGTTGGTTCTCGTTAACGTTGTTTTTTATTGTGTGTAAAGTAGTCATTTAAACATGGATAAATTTCCAGTAATCGACCATTTTGCTCAACATTTTGCTAAGACGCAACTTGATTACACCAATTAATGATGAAAACACGCTAAGTTAAATGCTGTTATTTTGTTCACGCAAACGGTTTCGTCTGAGCAGTTATTCTATTATACTAGGCGCGTTTCCCCTGAATGATTGATCAGGCTAGCTGCTAAAAGAGAGAACTCAATATTATGGAAATCCTGCGTGGCTCCCCCGCTTTATCCGCTTTTCGTATTAATAAACTATTAACTTTATGTCAGGAAAACCAACTTCCTGTCCGTGGTATTTATGCGGAGTTTATCCATTTTGTAAAAGTGGATGGACAGCTATCTGAAGATGAACAAGCTAAATTAAGCAAGTTACTGCACTATGGCCCTTCATTAACAGAGCATGAGCTTGTTGGAGAGATGCGTATTGTTGTACCACGACCGGGAACCATTTCGCCATGGTCGACTAAAGCGACAGATATTGCCCATAATTGTGGTTTAACACAAGTGGTTAGAATTGAACGTGGTATTGCTTATTATATAGATAGCGATACGATGGCCGAAGAACAGTGGCAGTTGTTATACGGTTTTATTTATGATCGTATGATGGAAACAATTTTTACCGATTATCAACAAGTTAATGCGCTATTTGCTGAACAGACACCCACCCCATTAAAAACAATTGATGTTCTTGCTCACGGTAAAGATGCGCTAGTTGCTGCCAATATTGAAATGGGGTTAGCGCTGGCTGATGATGAAGTTGATTATCTAGTAGATGCTTTTAAACGTTTGCAACGCAATCCAACTGATGTAGAACTTTATATGTTCGCTCAAGCAAACTCAGAGCATTGCCGTCATAAAATTTTTAATGCAGATTGGATAATCGACGGTAAAGCGCAAGACAAATCATTATTTAAAATGATTAAAAATACTTTTGAGCAAACTCCTGATTATGTCTTGTCGGCTTATAAAGATAATGCTGCTGTAATGGAAGGCTCCGTTGCTGGGCGTTTTTATCCCGATACGGAAAAAGGGCATTACCGTTATCATCAAGAGCCTGTCCATATCTTAATGAAAGTGGAAACGCACAATCACCCAACGGCAATTTCTCCGTGGCCTGGTGCAGCAACCGGCTCTGGCGGTGAAATTCGTGATGAAGGGGCGACAGGCCGTGGGGCAAAACCTAAAGCGGGTTTAGTCGGTTTTTCCGTTTCTAACTTACGTATTCCGGGGTTTGAACAACCTTGGGAAGAAGATTTTGGCAGACCAGAACGTATTGTCAGTGCACTGGACATTATGACAGAAGGCCCTTTAGGTGGAGCCGCATTTAATAATGAATTTGGTCGCCCCGCCTTATTAGGTTATTTCAGAACCTATGAAGAGCAGGTTAATAGTCATAATGGTGTTGAAATTCGAGGCTACCATAAACCTATTATGTTGGCTGGTGGTATTGGTAATATTCGCGAAGATCACGTGCAAAAAGGTGAGATCTCCGTGGGTGCTAAGTTAATTGTACTTGGTGGCCCATCGATGAATATCGGCCTAGGCGGTGGTGCGGCTTCTTCTATGACTTCCGGCCAGTCAGATGCTGATTTAGATTTTGCTTCTGTGCAACGAGATAACCCAGAAATGGAGCGTCGTTGCCAAGAGGTTATCGATCGCTGTTGGCAATTAGGTGATGATAACCCGATTTTATTTATTCATGATGTCGGAGCGGGGGGGCTTTCTAATGCCATGCCTGAGCTTGTCAATGATGGCGGGCGTGGAGGTCGTTTTGAGTTACGTAACGTTTTAAATGATGAACCGGGTATGAGTCCTCTAGAGATCTGGTGTAATGAGTCGCAAGAGCGTTATGTATTAGCGGTATCCCCAGAAAAAATGCCACTATTTGATGCGCTATGCCAACGAGAAAGAGCCCCTTACGCTGTCATTGGCGAGGCAACACAAGAGCGTGAGTTAGTGTTAAATGATACACATTTTGATAATAAACCAATAGATATGCCTTTAGATATCTTGTTAGGTAAAGCGCCGAAAATGTTGCGTGATGTCACATCACATAAAACAGCAGGTGAATATCTCGATCGTAAAGATATCGATTTAAAAGAAGCGGTTTATCGCGTACTTCATTTACCCGCCGTTGCTGAGAAGACGTTCTTAATTACTATTGGTGATCGTAGTGTTACGGGAATGGTTGCGCGTGACCAAATGGTTGGACCTTGGCAAATTCCGGTGGCTAACTGTGCGGTAACAACGGCCACATTAGATAGTTATTACGGCGAGGCGATGTCAATAGGGGAAAGAGCCCCTATTGCACTATTAGATTTTGCCGCATCAGCGCGAATGGCGGTAGGTGAAGCCTTAACCAATATGGCGGGTTGCGATGTACAGTCACTTAATCGTATAAAACTTTCCGCAAACTGGATGGCTGCGGCGGGTCACCCTGGTGAAGATGCGGGATTATATGATGCAGTAAAAGCCATTGGTGAAGAGCTATGCCCACAATTAGGTATTACTATTCCGGTGGGTAAGGACTCAATGTCCATGAAAACGCGTTGGCAAGATGAACAAGGGAAAACGAAAGAAGTTATTTCCCCTCTCTCTTTAGTTATCACCGCATTTTCCCGTGTTGAAGATGTACGTAAAACTGTCACCCCTGAGCTTTCTACCCAAGAAGGAAACCGTTTATATCTAATCGATTTAGGTAATGGTCATAATGCATTAGGGGCAACAGCATTAGCTCAGGTTTATCGTCAGCTAGGACAAAAAGCGGCTGATTTACGTGATGTAGAGCAGTTAAAACAGTTTTTTAATGTCATTCAACAATTGGTGAGCGACGGTAAATTACTGGCTTATCATGACCGCTCTGATGGTGGCTTATTTGTGACTTTGGCCGAAATGGCGTTTGCGGGACATTGTGGCCTTAATGTTGATATCAGTGCTTATGACGAAGATATTTTAGCCGGTCTATTTAATGAAGAGCTAGGTGCGGTGTTCCAAATTAAAAGGGAGCATCAAGAAAGCGTTGAAACACTGTTTACTGAACATGGTTTAGCAGATTGTTTACATTACTTAGGGCAAGCAACACCAAGTGATGACATTATTATTCAAAGCCGTGAAACGGAAGTTTACCATGAAAAGCGTAGTACATTACGTGTCTGGTGGGCTGAAACGACATGGCAAATGCAACGTTTACGTGATAATCCTGAATGTGCAGATGAAGAACATCGTGCCAAACAAGATAGTCACGATCCGGGATTAAATGTTCACTTAACCTTTGATCCCGCAGAGGATATTGCGGCGCCTTATATTGCTACAGGCAGTCGTCCTCGTATTGCGGTATTAAGAGAGCAAGGTGTTAACTCTCATGTGGAAATGGCAGCAGCTTTTGATCGCGCTGGATTTGATGCTATTGATGTTCATATGAGCGATTTACATACGGCACAACGCTCATTAAGTGATTTTGATGTATTGGTTGCTTGTGGTGGTTTCTCTTATGGTGATGTACTCGGTGCGGGTGAGGGATGGGCTAAATCTATTTTATTTAATCATCGTTTACGTGATGAGTTTGCCCAATTCTTTGCACGTCAAGATACGTTATCACTTGGGGTTTGTAATGGTTGCCAAATGATGTCAACGTTGGCCGAGCTTATTCCGGGGGCAGATTTATGGCCACGCTTTGTACGCAATCGCTCAGAGCGTTTTGAAGCCCGCTTTAGCTTAGTAAAAGTGACTGATAGCCCGTCGCTATTATTACAAGGTATGGCGGGTTCACAGATGCCAATTGCGGTATCTCATGGTGAAGGTTTTGCTGAATTTCGTGACGCTGCACAATTAGCGCAGTTAGAAGCAAAAAATTTAGTAGGACTGCGTTTTGTTGATCACTATGGTCAACCAACAGAGCAATACCCATTAAACCCTAACGGATCAGTAAAAGGGATCACCGCTGTTACCACAACAGATGGCCGCTCAACAATCATGATGCCTCACCCTGAGCGCGTTTTTAGAACAGTGAGCCATTCTTGGCATCCAGAAAATTGGGGAGAAGATAGCCCTTGGATGCGCTTATTCCGTAATGCCAGAAAGCAATTTGACTAATGATGTAATAAAAAAGAGTCAGTGTTATAACCCAAAGCCCCTCAAGTTAGAGGGGCTTTATTTTGTTGATATAAAAGGAAAAAATTATCAATGTATAAAATCGACGACACATCGTTTTTTCATTGTCGCCAAAAGGTGACATTTAACTTGTTGAATTTTAATAATTTAATATTTTTTAATTAACGGTGTCTGGAAATGGAGACAGCTTGTTGATTTTTTCGCTATCAAAAATTGGGGCTGTTTTTTATTTTAGTAAGATAAAAATATTTTTTCGTTTAAAATTAATGTTTTATGATTTTAATCGAAAAGTTGGCACGCCTTGTGCATTATATTAATCAGTTGCTCATTCAACTTTTTATGTCGGTCCACAATATGGGTGGGAACATACCACATAAGCCAAGAATGACGCCAGAGTAAGGTGCCTACCGTCCAACATCATGATACTCGCCTTCGGGCCTTATCAAACACAGGGCGACACGTGGAGTGAGGCACCACCTTCATTCTCTTTTAGAGAGAAAAGAGATGAATATTGACGAGCGGAATATCTCAGTAAGATATTCCGCTCTCCCATTTCTAGAGCCTGTTGCGTGTTCTCGCTTGTGTTCGTTTTCCTATCTGAATTTCAATGTCGGACTTTTTTCTTGTTATTAAGTCATGTAGCATCGCATTACTCTAATAGGTGTTGAGATGATTTCATTGAAAAAGTGGCGTATTTTTCCCCGATCTTTAAGACAATTGGTTATCATGGCATTTTGGATGGTGCTGTTACCGCTTCTCGTCCTTGCCTATCAGGCTTATCAAAGTTTGGATCAGCTTAGTAACCAAGCCGCTATTACCAATAAAAATGCGTTAGCGGATACCGAGCGTAGCGAGGTGATGCGTAATTTAGCTATTGAAATGGAAGGAAATTATCGACGATATTGTGTATTGCGTGATAAAACTGATGAAGAAATGTATCAACAGCGTTATCAACAATACAGCAAAATGTTCTCTACCTTGCAGCAGACTATCATCCCTCTTTCTGAGTCTAAAGAAGCACAAGCCTTGAATACTTCTTTGAAAACGCTCAAATCAATTCAATGCAAAAATAGTGAACCCACTTCTCAAATGCAACAAGCATTAGAGCAATTTTCTTATGCCAATAACCGCATTGTCGTGTTAACTAAAGAGATTATTTTTAGTCGTGGCGAGCAACTACAAATGGCTATTGCTGAAAAAGGGCGTTATTTTGGTTGGCAAAGTTTAATTGTTTTTGTTTTTAGCCTGATTTTAATTGCCTTATTTACCCGTATGATCATCGGTCCGGTTAAAGGTATAGAAAAAATGATTAACCGATTGGGGGAAGGGCGTACATTAAATAATAACTTGAATTCGTTTCAGGGGCCACGTGAATTACGCTCTTTAGCTCAACGTATTATTTGGTTAAGTGAACGTCTTGCATGGCTAGAATCGCAACGCCATGAGTTTTTACGTCATATTTCTCATGAGTTAAAAACACCGTTAGCCAGTATGCGCGAAGGAACAGAATTATTAGCGGATGAAGTAGCAGGGCCTTTAACCTTAGATCAAAAAGAAGTCGTAGCTATTCTTGATAATAGTAGTAAACAACTTCAATTATTAATTGAGCAACTACTTGATTATAATCGTAAACTTTCCGAAGTACCTCAGCAAATTGAGGAAGTTGATTTAACCACATTAGTGAATGATGTGGTGTTAGCGCATAGTTTACCCGCCCGAGCGAAAGGCATTAAGACGATAATTTCACTTGATCTGAAAAAATGTCGAGCAGAAACGACGTTATTATCAAGAGTTATTGATAATCTCTACTCGAATGCGGTGCACTATGGCGCTGAATCGGGTAATATCTGGATCTCTAGTTATCAAATTGAACAGAAAATAGTTATTGATATAGCCAATAAAGGCACTCCGATCCCTGAATCAGAACAAAAAATGATTTTTGAGCCCTTTTTTCAAGGTTCTCTATTACGTAAAGGGGCTGTAAAAGGGAGTGGTTTGGGGTTAAGTATTGCTCATGACTGTATCAAAAGAATGGATGGCGAGTTAAATATTGTTCATTCTGACTATGCTGATGTCTGTTTTCGTATTGAACTACCGCTACTTTCTGAGAATAAATAATGCATATCAGGTCACAAAAACAGGTGTCTTTTCATCAGTATAAAAAATTAAAGCGAAAGACACTGGCTAATGAGCAATTATCTATGGCCCCTGCATCAATTAAGAGGATCGCTTCACACTGGAAACAGTATCTGTGTTGGATTATGTTGCCTATGTTTCTTGCTGGATGTGCACAAAAATCGCTGACCGAAACCGCTAATATTGAGCCTGAAACCCCCGTTGTTAAACAAAAAACTATCGATTATCGTTGGGCAGAATGTAAAACTTTAGCTGCTTTTTATCATGAAGGGCTCAATAATCCGCTATTTTGGTTACGTACCATTGAGTGCACACAGCGTATTATGTCTACAGAAGCACAACGTCAAGCCAGTAGTGTTATCGTTGCCGGATGGGATGGCGCCTTTTATAAAAGTATTTTATTAGAGCGAGCGGGAATGACGGTTGCTGAACGTCGTGCTCAGCTGGTTTTATTAGAAAGCTATCAATTGCAATTTCCAAGCTCTATGCGTGTTCTATTATCTACTTGGATTGAGAATCAAACGCTTACGCTTGCTCTCGCTGATGAGAAAAATCGTAATCGCCGTTTTGTTACAGAAACGGAAAATAAAATGGATTTGCTGAAAAAACAAAATAATGCATTAGAGCATGAGTTAAATACCACACGTAAAAAACTCGAAAGTCTCACACAAATTGAACGTCAATTATCGAGCCGAAAACAAGGGGCTTCTGTGGATGCTATTTCTCAAGAAGAAGCACTATCTGATGTTCAATCTTCAGATGCGAGTAATGCAGAAAAACCAGCCGATAAACCGATAGCGGAGCAATCCAATAAGTCAACGGCAAGTGAGCAATCGATAACCAAAGAAAATAATGAGGTTTCACAACCTTCGGTATCAGCAGTTAAACCTGAACCACCAAAAGCAGAACAAGTAAAACCTGATGCGAAAAATACCTCGACAGAAAAAGAGAATAGCGCAACGGTTAAACCTACTGAAACAGGATCTAAATAAGGAGAATGTGCATGGCTGGCCATAAATCAGCGAATCTTTTACTTGTCGATGATGATCCGGGATTATTAAAGCTACTGGGTATGCGATTAACAAGTGAAGGGTTTCATATCGTTACCGCTGAAAGTGGGCAAGAAGCACTTAAACTATTATTAAAAGAAAAAATCGATCTGGTGATCAGCGATTTACGTATGGATGAAATGGATGGTATGGCGCTATTTGCAGAAATACAGCGCCAACAACCCGGTATGCCTGTGATTATTTTAACTGCACATGGCTCCATTCCTGATGCTGTCGCGGCAACTCAACAGGGGGTGTTTAGTTTCTTGACTAAACCTGTTGATAGAGATGCGCTTTATAAAGCTATCGATGAAGCATTAGAATTAGTGACGACGGTATCTGATGAAGAGTGGTCAAAAGATATCGTGACCCGTAGCCCCCAAATGTTACGTTTATTAGAGCAAGCCAAGTTAGTTGCACAATCCGATGTTAGCGTACTGATTAATGGGCAAAGCGGTACAGGTAAAGAAGTCCTTGCTCAAGCAATCCACCGCGCCAGCCCACGAGCTAAAAAACCCTTTATTGCTATTAACTGCGGTGCTTTACCTGAACAATTATTAGAATCTGAACTATTTGGGCATGCTAAAGGTGCTTTTACTGGCGCGGTAAGTAGTCGTGAAGGACTTTTCCAAGCGGCAGAAGGAGGCACTCTATTTTTGGATGAAATTGGTGATATGCCAATGGCATTGCAAGTGAAATTACTGCGTGTATTACAAGAGCGTAAAGTGCGGCCATTAGGCAGTAATCGTGATATTGATATTGATGTGCGTATTCTTTCTGCAACCCACCGTGACTTACCAAAAGCGATGGAGCGTAATGAATTTCGAGAAGATTTATACTATCGTTTAAATGTGGTGAATTTACGTATCCCCACGTTGAGCGAAAGAGCCGAGGATATTCCTGTTCTTGCTAACCATTTATTGCGCGAATCAGCAAAACGACATAAACCTTTTGTGCGTAGCTTCTCAACGGATGCGATGAAATGCCTAATGACAGCAAGTTGGCCGGGAAATGTGCGTCAGTTAGTTAACGTCATCGAGCAATGTGTCGCTTTAACGACTGCACCTGTGATTAGCGAAGCCCTTGTCACACAAGCATTGCAAGGGGAAAATACCGCATTACCTACTTTTGCTGAAGCACGAGGCCATTTTGAGATGACCTATTTAAGGAAGTTATTGCAGATGACAAAGGGCAATGTCACTCAAGCTGCAAGGATGGCAGGGCGAAATCGAACAGAATTTTATAAATTGTTGTCACGTCATGGACTTGATGCCAATGATTTCAAAGAATGATCTTTGTAGATAACAAAAATTTTTTTAAACTTGCTTTCTTTAGATAGCAAAGATAGCTGGAGAGACTAATTTTTATGAGTCGTAAATTAAAACTCGCACTTGCTCAGTTAAACTGGGTTGTTGGCGATATTGAAGGCAACTGTGAACGCATGTTAGCCACCGTAAAAGCGCAAGAAGATGCCGATCTGGTTTTGTTTTCTGAGCTTGCGTTATGCGGTTACTCTCCTGAAGATCTACTATTTCGCCCTGATTTCCAACAACGTTGTGAAGAGCAACTGGTTCGTTTAGAACAAGCAAGTAAGAAAACGGCCATTGTGGTTGGGCATCCTTGGTGGCAAAACGGTACTATCTATAATGCACTGTCATTTTTCTATCAAGGTGAGTTACAGGCGCGTTACTTCAAACAACAGCTACCTAATTATGGTGTATTTGATGAAAAACGTTATTTCCAGCAAGGAAATGAACGTTGTGTTGTGCCTTTTAAAGGCTATCATTTAGGATTATTAATTTGTGAAGATATTTGGATCAACGAGCCTATTGATGCACTAAAACAAGCGGGTGCTGATCTGGTTCTTTCTATTAATGCTTCACCTTATAGTCGTGAAAAGCCACATATTCGTACCCAATTAATTAAAGAACATTGCCAAAGAACGCATCTGCCTGTGGTGTATCTCAATCAAATTGGTGGTCAAGATGAATTGGTTTTTGATGGATGTTCTAAAGTCTTTGATGAGCGAGGAACAATCACCCATCGTTTAGCGGCTTTTGATGAGCAAGTGGCCGTGGTGGAGTTTGATGAGTTAACTATCGTACCGATGCAAGATGCGGCACCAGAGCTTTCTCCTTTAGCGCAAGTTTATCAAGCACTAGTGCTGGCAACGCGTGATTATGTGACAAAAAATGGTTTTAAAGGCGCTATATTAGGATTATCAGGGGGCATCGACTCAGGCTTAACAGTTGCAATTGCCGTTGATGCATTAGGTAAAGAGAGCGTTCAAGCGGTAATGATGCCATTTCGCTATACCTCAGAAATGAGTATTCACGATGCGAAAGAGCAAGCTAATTTATTAGGTGTTGAGTTTGATACTGTCTCTATTGAGCCGATGTTTGATGCTTTTATGGATCAACTTTCGCCTATGTTTAAAGGTAGCGCTGTCGATACCACAGAAGAAAATCTACAAGCGCGTTGTCGTGCTGTTATTTTAATGGCGATGTCCAATAAACGTCGTCGGTTAGTGCTCACCACGAGTAATAAAAGTGAATCTGCCGTAGGCTACTCGACCTTATATGGTGATATGGCGGGGGGCTTTGATGTTTTAAAAGATGTTCCTAAAACACTGGTGTTTGAACTGGCTAAATATCGTAATACTCTTTCACCCGCTATTCCACAACGTGTGATTGATAGGCCCCCTTCAGCAGAATTAGCACCAGGACAAACAGATCAAGATAATCTGCCACCTTATGATATTTTAGATGCCCTTCTTGAAGGCTATGTTGAGCAAGATAAATCTGTTTCTGACTTGGTTGCGGCTGGATTTGATGAAGCCATTGTTCGTAAAGTGGTAAAATTAGTCGATATTAATGAATATAAGCGTCGTCAAGCACCGGTAGGACCGCGTATTACCAGTCGTAATTTTGGTAAAGATCGTCGCTATCCGATCACAAGCGGTTTTGGTCGCCATAACTGGTAATAGCAGGATAATCCGATGAAAAAAATTGAAGCGATAATTAAGCCGTTTAAATTAGATGATGTAAGAGAAGCATTAGCCGAAGTTGGTATCACGGGTATGACGGTAACAGAGGTAAAAGGCTTTGGTCGTCAGAAAGGGCATACCGAACTTTATCGTGGTGCAGAGTATATGGTCGATTTTTTACCTAAAGTAAAAATTGAGATCGTTGTTGCTGATGAAATAGCTGAAACTTGTGTCGATACTATAATGACTACCGCTCAAACGGGGAAGATTGGCGACGGTAAAATTTTTGTTTTTGATGTGAATCGAGTTATCCGTATTCGTACTGGAGAGCAAGACGAAGAAGCTATTTAAAAAATAAATAAGCGTTGTTTATGAAACCTGATGATTATTAGTTTAATTATCAGGTTTTTTTATCTTTATTAATTAATTCTTTTTTATATTATCTCAATAAGTTTATTTATTTACTGATTATCTTTTATAAATTTATAAGTGATAATAAATGATTTGTATTGCTGATAATTATACTCATTAAATAAGTAATATTAATAATTATCTTTCTTTGTTCATAAAATGTTTTTTTATGTTTCACCTATTGTGCTATTTATATCTTATACAAGTCTATTGATGATAATAAACAATTTATTTTACTAAAATTCTCACCTTTTAAGGCACAAAATGTTATTCAATAACTTTTGTAGACAGTTATTATCATCAACTTAAATATTTATTATTCTATGGGTAATATCGTGCTTAGCTATTTATTAAAGCGTTTTGCTTTATTTTTGTTTTCCGCCATGATTGTGGCAATAACAACAGGGTTTATTTTCCTCGATATTTTGGTGCTGAATAATGGTATTTCTGAAACCTCAGCAACCGAACTGGGGCAAGAACTTATTGTGGCTATAATATGTCTTCTTTTCTTTATACCTGCTTATAAACAGCCAGAAATGAGAGGGGGATACACACTGATTATGGGCTTTTTCTTGTGTATCTTAATTCGTGAGTTAGATGGTGTTTTTGACCAATTAGCACATGGTTCATGGGTTTGGTTTGCATTAACGGTAACATTTGTCTGTATAGCGATCGCTATCAGAGAAGGGAAAAAAACATTATATGGCTTAACCCATTTTATAACGCATTCTAGTCAAGGAATGCTTATGGCGGGTTTACTCAGTGTTTTACTGTTCTCTCGCTTATTTGGTATGGGGATTTTGTGGGAGAAATTGTTAGGTGAAGACTATAACCGCACAGTAAAAAATATGGTGGAAGAAGGTAGCGAGTTGTTCGGCTATACACTCTGTTTAATTAGTGTTATTTGGTATCGCTATTCGTCTAAATATCATGTTATACCGACATCAATAAAAGTTACTTATTAAATAGTTAGTGGTTTCCAATATAAAAAGCGCTGAATAGTAAAATAATCAGCGCTTTTTCCTTATTATTTAATTTATTCTCTTACCTATTCTGGCTGTTATTGGCTAATAACAGTATGAGGGCCAAAGCACTCATAATGAAGTTTATCGCTTTCAATACCGAGAGTAATAAGTTGTTTAGCGACAGATTGCATAAAAGGTAATGGACCACAGAAATAGAACTGCATATTAGGTATTGATAGCCATTCATGTATCTTGGTTAAATCCATCAACCCTTCAAATTGATAGTCTTTATTGATTATATCTTCAGTACGAGGGAGACGATACCATACGGCTTGTTGATATTGTTCAATTTGCTTTCCTGCTTGTGCGATTTCTTCCTTAAAAGCATGCACGCCACCATGCTCCGCTGCATGTAACCAATTGACTTGTGCTTGGTGAGAAGAGAGAGTGTGCAACATCGCTAACATAGGAGTTAAGCCTACACCTGCTGAAATTAATGTGACAGGCGTTGTTGATGAGATATCTAAATAAAAATCGCCCCCTGGTGCGGCAACTTGTAAGATGTCTCCTTCTTGGATATGGTCATGAAGAAAATTAGATAAAATTCCCTTGTCTTCACGTTTTACCGCAATACGATAGGTTTTATTGTTTGCCGATTGCGTTAAGGAATATTGACGAATTTCTTGATTTGCAAGTTTCTCATCACGAATATAAATACTTAAATATTGGCCTGCACGGTAAGGTGTAACCGCTTGTCCATCTTCAGGCTCTAATTCAAAGCTGGTAATAACCTCACTTTGTTTTACTTTATGCTTAACTTTAAAGTGACGTAATCCTCGCCAGCCTCCAGATGCTTGTTCTTTTTGTTGATAAATTTGCTCTTCCCGATTAATAAAAACATCAGCCAAAACTTGGTAAGCGGCTCCCCAAGCATCAAGCACTTCTTTGCCCGGGTTAAACATTTCATCAATGGTGGCTAATAAGTTTTCTCCAACAATAGGATAATGTTCAGGAAGAATATTCAAACTGGCATGTTTTTGTGCAATTTTTTCTACCGCCGGCAAAATAGCAGGTAAATCCTCAAGGTGCGTTGCATAAGCACATATCGCATTAAATAACGCTTCACGTTGTGCGCCACTGCTTTGGTGGCTCATGGTAAAAATATCTTTTAACTCAGGATGGCGAGAGAACATTCTGTCGTAAAAATGTGCCGTTAACGCGGGGCCTGTTTTAGCAATAAGAGGAATAGTGGATTTAATTGTCGCGATAGTTTGTGCATCTAACATAATTGCTCCTGAAAAATATTCAGTTTAATATGATTTTTATAACATGTATTTTTAATACAACTTATATCTTTTTGCTTTATTTGTAAATCTGAGTTTTTATTTTTTTTTAGGAAAATGGGGAAATCTTAGAGAATGATGTTGAGGGTTTACATAAATTAGCGAGATGTGCCTCAAAAAGAACAAAAACAGCAGATAAAATGAGGTTATCAAAAAGTAATAGAACTGTGTTATAGTGGCTTAGCAAACGATTGCGTATTTTTTCTTTTGGGACTATCTCAATGAGGAAAAAGAGTTTACACTGTATGTCATTCTTACTCCCGTAAGGGAGTTCGCCTTTAGTGAAGTTAGCTGAGTCAGGAGATGTGAATGTTAAAACGTGAAATGAATATTGCTGATTACGATCCGGAATTATGGAATGCAATGGAAGGTGAAGTGACTCGTCAAGAAGAGCACATCGAATTAATTGCTTCTGAAAACTATACTAGTCCTCGTGTTATGCAGGCGCAGGGATCTCAGCTGACCAACAAATATGCAGAAGGTTATCCAGGTAAACGCTACTACGGCGGTTGTGAATACGTTGATGTTGTTGAACAATTAGCTATTGATCGTGCCAAAGCACTATTTGGTGCTGATTATGCAAACGTACAACCTCACTCTGGATCACAAGCGAATGCGGCTGTGTATATGGCATTACTTAAACCGGGTGATACAGTATTAGGGATGAATTTGGCCCAAGGTGGTCACTTAACTCACGGCTCTCCGGTTAACTTCTCTGGTAAACTCTACAATATCGTTCCTTATGGTATTGATGAAGCAGGTAAAATTGATTACCAAGATATCGCTGAGCAAGCTAAAAAGCATAAACCAAAAATGATCATTGGTGGTTTTTCAGCTTATTCAGGTTTGGTTGATTGGGCTAAAATGCGTGAAATCGCAGATAGCGTAGGGGCTTACTTATTTGTCGATATGGCTCACGTTGCAGGTATGATTGCAGCGGGTGTCTATCCAAACCCAGTACCACATGCTCACGTTGTGACTACAACAACACACAAAACATTAGCGGGTCCTCGTGGTGGTCTTATCCTTGCTAAGGGTGGCGATGAAGAGTTTTATAAGAAATTAAACTCTGCCGTATTCCCTGGCTCTCAAGGTGGTCCTTTAATGCATGTGATCGCGGGTAAAGCCGTTGCATTAAAAGAAGCAATGGAACCTGAGTTTAAAGTTTACCAGCAACAAGTTGCAAAAAATGCGAAAGCAATGGTAGACGTTTTCTTAGCGCGCGGTTATAAAGTAGTATCTGGTGGCACAGAGAACCACCTGTTTTTATTAGACTTAGTTGATAAAGATATTACAGGTAAAGATGCTGATGCTGCACTGGGTCGTGCTAATATCACTGTGAACAAAAATAGTGTGCCAAATGATCCTCGCAGTCCATTTGTTACATCTGGTATTCGTATTGGTTCTCCTGCGATTACACGTCGTGGTTTTAAAGAAGCGGAAGCAAAAGATTTAGCCGGTTGGATGTGTGATGTCCTTGATAATATCAATGATGAAGCGAACATTGAAAAAGTGAAACAAAAAGTCTTGGATATCTGCGCTAAATTTCCAGTTTACGCATAAGTTTGTAACGATATAATAAAACCCGTTATACAAGCCCGCTTCGAGAACATGTTCTTGGCGGGTTTTTTTGCATGTTAAAAATGGGGGGTTGGATGGTTATTCCATCAACACTGTGGCTTGCCTTAGATTATTTTACGTATTTTTTCTCATATGGTATTTTCTTGCCTTTTTGGTCTATCTGGTTAAAGGGCGAGGGGGTTGATCCTGCGATGATAGGCTTACTACTTGGGGTGGGCTTAACCGCTCGTTTTGTAGGAAGCTTGATTTTAACGCCGGCTGTAAAAGATCCATCAAAGCTCATTACTGCACTGCGACTTTTTGCTTTTTTATCTCTCCTATTTACCGTTGCATTTATGTTGGGCACTCATTGGGCTTGGCTCTTTTTGGTAATGACCGGATTTAACGTTTTTTTTGCACCCATGGTGCCTTTGGGAGATTCACTTGCGGGAACATGGCAAAAACAATTTCCTTTAGATTATGGAAAAATTCGGGTTTGGGGATCTATTGCATTTATTATTAGTTCCTCATTATTGGGGATATTGATTGATGCTTTTGGACACCCGATTATTCTTTATGGATTGATTGCCAGTACTCTTGCATTATTCCTTACCTCAATGTTACGTCCGAAAATCATGCCCCAAGGTAAGGTCAAAAAAGCGGAACACCATCATGTTTCATTTATGAAACTGATTTCAGATGGCCCAGTCTGGCGTTTTCTATTATGTGTTTCTTTACTACAAGGTGCTCATGCTGCTTATTACGGTTTTAGCGCACTCTATTGGGAAAAAGCAGGCTATGATACAGCAACGATTGGTTATCTTTGGTCCTTAGGCGTAGTTGCTGAAGTGGTTGTCTTTATGTTTAGCCGTCGTTTATTCCGCCGTTGGAGTGCTCGAAACTTATTATTACTTTCAGCATTTGCAGGGCTATTGCGCTGGGGGATGATGGGCAGTTTTACAGCATTACCGGCACTTATTATTGTACAAATTTTGCATAGTGGCACATTTACCGTATGCCATTTAGCGGCAATGCGTTTTATTACTGCACGTCAAGAGCATGAAATTATTCGTTTACAAGCGGTTTATTCTGCTCTAGCAATGGGGGGAAGTATCGCTATTATGACGATTGTATCGGGATGGTTATATGAAAAACTCCCTAACCAAGAATACCTCATTTTCTGGTTGATGGCGGCATTAACTATTCCTGCAATGTTTATTAGACCGAAAGTACAACCGCAAAATACTTAATCTTTTTATTTCCTATTTTTCATAAACGTCTAAGCCTGTAATACCTTTTGATATTACAGGTTTTTTTCTTTTTATTTTTTAAAGCGCATTTTTTGATCAACCAAACGATTGATCATTTTAAATATTAAAGCTAAATTTAATTCATTCAAATGAATGAATAAAAAAAGGTATTACTATGAAAAGTAAATCAGTGATCCCAGCTAGTTTTTCTTTACAAGAAAGAGACCGACGCTGGCAGTTAGCTAGAGACATTATGAGAGATAACCAATTAGATACATTGATTATTTATGGTGATAGAGAATCTGCAGCACCTGCACCGTTCTGTATTGACCACTATTTTACAAATGACAGATTAGGATCGGTTGTTATTTTTCATGAAGATAAGAAACCATTGATAGTTACTTTTGCACCAATGATGATAGCTGATCATATGCAGGCAAAACTACGTGGTGATTTGCAGTGGGTTGATGAAGATAATCTTGTTGTAGGAAAAACAGGGCGTAGTATTGCTCATTTTCTAAAAGAGATGGGAGTACAACAAAATGCACATATTGGTATTATTGGCTTAGAACCTTATCCCCCATTTTATTTTGATGGTGCAATGCCATTTAATACTCTAAATGGTATTAAAGAAGCATTTCCTTATGCAAAATTTAGCAGTGTGTATCGTGATTTCTTTAGACGGGCATCAGTTAAAAGTGAAGAAGAGCTCGCTCATGTAAGATATGCTGCCGCCATTGGTGAAGCAATGAGCGAGGCAATGCGAGTGACAGCAAGGCCTGGTGCAACAGAGGCGGAGCTTGCGGCTGCAATTACTGCCACTTGTTTATCAAGGGGAGGATTTACCGCTGAAATTTTAATGGGATCAGGATCTGAGTATATCGGTTGGGGGCCTCCTGCTTGGCAATATCGCTCACAATCACCTCGTGAAATTCAAATGGGTGATATTATATTATCAGAGATTTTTGCTTTATATGGAATGTATGAAACGCAACATCAAGCGGCGGTTGCTGTAGGTAAAATTCACGAAAACTTAGAAAAAGCAGCATTAGTTGCACGTGAATGCTATGAAATTGGCGTTGAACATTTAAAAGCAGGGATAACCTTTGGTGAAGTCGTTGATTTAATGGAAAAACCACTATTAGAATCAGGGGGATGGCATGTTCATCCACTTATTCACAGTATTAATCCTTATGGCCCAATCGGCTTTGGCACAGCGCCAGGTATTGAATCATTACCTCTTGCTCATCGTTATAAACAAATTGAGCGATTACCTAATCCAGGGAGAGAATTGGTATTACAAGAAGGTATGACATTTGCTTTTGAGCCTAATTGTGGCTTCGGCCACCACTTATGTAATTTAGGTGGCACTGTTGTGGTTGGCAAAAGCAAAGGGATTGAGTTAAATTCTAACTCAACACAATTAATGCGGGCAGATATATAGTCCTAATAGTAACCAGTTGATTATAATGAAAAACACCAGTAAAACTGCAGTAAGTACAGAACAAACTCAAGAGAAATTAGTGCAAGAAGGTATTAGGCTTTTTGCACTATATGGGATCAGTGGATTGAGAACGCGACAACTTGCGCAAGATGCTGGTGTTAATCAATCAGCAATACCTTACCACTTTGGCGGAAAATTAGGGGTTTATACAGCAGTGATCCGATATATTGCTACAGAATTAGCCTCTGAAATTCAGTTTGACCAATTTGATAATAAGCTTCAGTTTTTATTGAAAGAAAACCGACCTTATAAAAATGAAAAAGTGGCTGAATTAGTTCTATTACTAGTCACAGGTTTAACTCGTGCATTATTATCACCAAAACGCCATTATTACAGTCAGTTGATCCTACGTGAACAGTTAGAACCGACGGAAAATTACGATCTTATTTATAGTAATCTGATAGAGCCTTTTCATCTTCGCCTTTCTCGCTTAGTTGGATTAATGGATACAAAGAGTGATGAAGTAACAATCACTATTCGTGCTCATGCTCTTATTGGTCAGATATTAGGGTTTGTCATTGCAAGAAAAGCTTTTCTATTACGTGTTAATAAGCAAGAGATAACATCACAACTATTAGATAAGATTGCACAAGAAATTAGCCAACTTTCAGTAAATGCCCTTTTAATTGAAAACGCATAGGCAATAAAAAAGACCCCCAGTAATTGGCTGTCCAACTACTGGGGATCATTTTATAAGATAGTTTTTTTAAGATAGTTTTTTTATATTTTATTGTTATTCGTATCAATTAACGTTTTAAAGCATCAGTTAATTCGCTACGAATTTCTGCCAATAATGCTCGGACAACTCGAGGATTACCCGCAACAATATTACCAGTTTGTAGATAGCCGTGATTACCAGTAAAGTCAGATACAATTGCACCCGCTTCACGAGCAATAAGTTCACCTGCTAAGAAATCCCAAGGTTTTAAACCAATTTCAAAGAAGCCATCCACACGACCCGCGGCAACATAAGCTAAATCTAATGCTGCTGAACCTGTGCGACGAAAATCAGCGCATGGTACAAACAGTTTAGTCAGCATATTCATATAAGCTGCTGAATGTTGTTTTGCTTTGAATGGGAAACCAGTTGCTAAAACAGCACCATCTAAATCACGTGCATTAGAGCCACGGAGGCGGTAATCATTTAATTGTGCACCTTGACCACGAACAGCTGAGAAAAGTTCGTTACGCATAGGATCGTAAACCACAGCAACTTCTGTGCGACCTTTGATACGTACAGCGATAGAAACAGAAAAATGTGGTAGGCGTTTAATAAAGTTAGTGGTGCCATCAAGTGGATCTATAACCCATTGGATATCGTGATCTTCACCGAGTAACTCGCCACTTTCTTCCGTAATAATGGTGTGTTTTGGATAAGATTTACGAATGATTTCAATGATTGCCTGTTCCGCTTCGCGATCAACATTAGTGACAAAATCATTGCTACCTTTCTGGCTCGTTTCTACAGATTCAGGATTTTCGTAATTTTTGGCGATTAAATTACCAGCCTTACGTGCAGCACGTATGGCAATATTCAGCATCGGATGCATGGTTATCTTCCACAAGATGTTAAAGAACGGGGATAAAAAACGAGGCGAAGTATAACAGGCGTTCGCGTTTTTGGCTACATTTGTGATAAAATAGATGGATCATAAAACAATTAGTTAGAAATCAATGTTAGAAAATATTCGCATTATCCTTGTCGAAACTTCACATACAGGCAATATGGGCTCGACAGCTCGTGCTATGAAAACCATGGGATTAACGAATCTTTATTTTGTTAATCCTAAAGAAAAACCCGACTCTCACTCTATAGCCTTATCAGCAGGGGCAAGCGATGTTATTGGCAATGCCCATATTGTTGAGACTATTGATGATGCCATTGAAGGCTGTGGGTTAGTGATTGGAACAAGTGCGCGTAATCGTACGCTCTCTTGGCCAATGCTAGCACCTCGTGAATGTGGTGAACGTTGCGTAAAAGAGGCAGCAAATAAGCCCGTTGCGGTGATCTTTGGCCGTGAACGCACAGGCTTAACTAATGAAGAATTACAAAAATGTGATTACCACCTCTATATTCCTACCAACCCTGAATATGGCTCTTTAAACTTAGCGATGGCGGTGCAACTTGTTTGTTATGAAATTCGCATGGCTGCACTTGCTCAACAGGAAAAACAAGAGGAAAATGCTTCATCAGAGATTGATTATCCACCCGCTGAAGATATTGAACGCTTTTATGTTCACTTAGAGCAGGTACTTAATGAGTCTGGTTTTATTCGTCCTAAACATCCAGGACAAGTGATGAGTCGTTTACGCCGTTTGTTTACACGCGCACGTCCAGAAACACAAGAGCTTCATATCTTACGTGGTATTTTAACATCCGTTGAAAAATGGGCTAAGAAATAAAGGATTAAGTTGATTAACATGCGTCATTGTTGCTGAGCTTAATACCTGACTAAAACACTCAGATAAATAGTTGACTAAATTACTCAGGAATGACACAATTTGACTATTGTTCACCACGGAGTATTTGTTATGAGACTGACATCAAAAGGGCGTTATGCAGTTACTGCTATGCTTGATGTTGCATTGCATTCGCAGCAAGGCCCTGTCCCCCTCGCTGATATTTCTGAGCGTCAAGGGATTTCCCTTTCTTACCTTGAGCAGCTTTTTTCACGTTTACGTAAAAATGAATTAGTCGCAAGTGTGCGTGGCCCGGGTGGTGGTTATTTACTCGGTCGTGAAGCGGGGCAAATTTTTGTTGCTCAAGTCATTTCAGCAGTTGATGAATCTGTTGATGCTACCCGTTGTCAGGGTAATAAAGAAGGATGTCAAGGTGGCGATCGTTGCCTGACTCATACTTTGTGGCGTGATTTAAGTGATCGTATTACCAGTTTCCTTAGCAGCATTAGCCTTGAAGAGTTAGTTAATAACGAAGAGGTTATGGATGTCGCTGATCGTCAAGACAATGAAAAACGTCATGCTATCAATGGTCGTTTACAAGAAACCATTGTTAATATGCGAGTTTAACGGCGATCTCTAGGCAAACAAAACAAAATTATTAAAGAAGATCTGTCGTCTTTGGAGTTAGTGAGCAATGAAATTACCCATTTATCTAGATTATTCAGCAACCACACCCGTTGATCCTCGAGTTGCTGAAAAAATGATGCAATGCCTGACTATTGACGGCATTTTTGGTAACCCAGCCTCTCGTTCGCACCGTTTTGGATGGCAAGCTGAAGAAGCGATCGATATCGCTCGTAATCAGATTGCTGATCTTATTGGTGCTGATCCTCGTGAAATTGTTTTCACCTCAGGGGCAACTGAAGCAGATAACTTGGCACTAAAAGGTGTTGCAAACTTTTATCAGAAAAAAGGTAAGCACATCATCACATCAAAAACTGAGCATAAAGCGATTTTAGATACTTGTCGTCAGCTTGAGCGTGAAGGTTTTGAAGTGACCTACTTAGCACCAAAAAGCGATGGCTTAATTGATTTGAAAGAACTCGAAGCCGCTATGCGTGATGACACTATTTTAGTTTCTATCATGCACGTGAATAATGAAATTGGTGTGGTGCAAGATATTGCTGCTATTGGTGAATTATGCCGTAGCAAAGGCATTATTTACCACGTTGACGCAACGCAAAGCGTCGGTAAATTACCAATCGATCTCTCCAAATTAAAAGTCGATTTACTTTCTCTTTCTGCACATAAAGTTTACGGACCTATGGGTATTGGTGCGCTTTATGTTCGCCGTAAACCACGCATTCGCTTAGAGGCACAAATGCATGGTGGTGGGCATGAGCGTGGTATGCGTTCAGGTACATTAGCCGTTCACCAAATTGTGGGTATGGGTGAAGCTTACCGTATATTGAAAGAAGAAATGGCTGATGAAACTAAACGTTTAAATGAATTACGTTTACGTTTATGGAATGGCATCAAAGATATTGAAGAAGTGTATATCAATGGTTCTTTAGAACATACAGCGCCAAATATTCTTAATGTCAGCTTCAACTATGTTGAAGGTGAATCATTAATGATGGCACTGAAAGATCTTGCTGTATCTTCAGGTTCAGCCTGTACATCAGCAAGTTTAGAGCCTTCTTATGTACTACGTGCTTTAGGATTAACTGATGAATTAGCACATAGTTCTATTCGTTTCTCTTTAGGTCGTTTCACCACTGAAGAAGAAATCGATTATGCAATTGAACAAATTCACAGTGCAATTGGTCGCTTACGTGATCTTTCTCCACTTTGGGAAATGCATAAACAAGGCGTTGATATCAACAGTATCGAATGGTCTCACCATTAATCAGACGTTTTCAGGAGTTAAATCATGGCTTATAGCGATAAAGTAATTGATCATTATGAAAATCCTCGTAATGTGGGTTCATTTGATAACAACGACCCTACAGTAGGGAGCGGTATGGTAGGCGCACCAGCTTGTGGTGACGTCATGAAGCTACAAATCAAAGTTGATGATAACGGTGTAATTGAAGATGCACGTTTTAAAACTTATGGTTGTGGCTCAGCGATTGCATCAAGCTCTTTGGTTACCGAATGGATGAAAGGTAAAACCTTAGATGAAGCAGAAGCGATTAAAAATACCGCAATTGCTGAAGAGTTAGAATTACCACCAGTGAAAATTCACTGTTCAATTCTGGCTGAAGATGCAATAAAAGCCGCGATTGCAGACTATAAAAGCAAACGCCAAGGCAAATAATTGCCTGTTATAATAAAAAAATAAAATATTGGCGGATGCTGAAGGTTATGTTTCAGTGTCCGCTTTCGTTCTTTATGAGTGAGGTGTGCCATGTCAATTTCCCTTACAGAAGCCGCTGCTAACCGTGTTCGCTCTTTTCTTGCTAATCGTGGCAAAGGCGAAGGTTTGCGTTTAGGCGTAAGAACATCAGGCTGTTCTGGGATGGCTTATGTTCTTGAGTTTGCTGATGTCATCAATGACGAAGATACCGTTTTTGAAGATAAAGGTGTGAAAGTTATTATTGACGGTAAAAGCATGGTCTATTTAGATGGAACAGAGCTTGATTTCGTTAAAGAAGGATTAAACGAGGGCTTTAAGTTTAACAACCCAAACGTGGCTAACGAATGTGGTTGTGGAGAAAGCTTTACCGTGTAATCAATATTTATACACGGTATTAATATCAATTAATCCAAGAGCAGAAGTATGGACTATTTCACCCTATTAGGCATGCCTAATCGTTTTGATATTGATAAACAACAGCTTGCTTCTCGTTATCAAGAGATGCAACGTCAATATCACCCCGATCGTTTTGCGGGTAAATCTGACAAAGAGCAAGTACAAGCAATTTCGTTTGCTTCGACTATCAATCAGGCTTATCAAACCTTAAAAAATCCACTTTCAAGAGCTGAATATATGCTCTCTTTACAGGGCATCGATATTGCTAATGAACAACAAACGATGCACGATACGGCTTTTCTTATGGAGCAGCTTACGCTTCGTGAAGAGCTGGATGATATAGAGCATAGTACTGATGCTGAAAATTTACTGGCTGATTTTTCTGCGCGCTTAGAGAAAATGTACACTGTACGCTATGATGAAATGGTGAAAACACTGGACAGTCAGACTTGGGACATTGCCGCAGACAATGTGAGAAAATTACGTTTTCTCGCGAAATTAAAAGAGCAAGTCGAGCATCTTGAAGAACGCTTGTTTGATGGTTTTTAAGGAAAATTGTTATGTCATTATTACAAATTAGCGAGCCAGGACAAACACCTGCGCCACATCAGCGTCGATTAGCTGCGGGTATTGACTTAGGAACAACACACTCACTTGTTGCCACTGTACGTAGTGGGCAAGCCGAAGCGCTTTCAGATAGTGAAGGTCGCTATTTATTGCCATCTGTTGTGCAGTATCAAGTTGATAATATTAATGTTGGCTGGCAGGCGAAACAAGAAGCCGAAAAAGATCCCGCCAATACTATCAGCTCAATAAAACGAATGCTGGGGCGCTCGCTAAATGATATAACCAGTCGTTATCCTAACCTCCCTTACCATTTTCATGACAATGATAGTGGACTGCCATTAATTAAAACACCTGCTGGCATTGTCGATCCTATTCAAGTTTCTGCGGATATTTTAAAAGCCTTAGCAGAGCGTGCAATACAATCATTAGGTGGTGAACTTGATGGTGTGGTTGTCACTGTACCTGCTTATTTTGATGATGCACAGCGTCAAGGCACTAAAGAAGCAGCACGTCGTGCAGGTTTACATGTATTACGTTTATTAAATGAACCTACTGCTGCCGCGATTGCTTATGGATTAGATTCCGGAAAAGAAGGCACTATTGTCGTTTACGACTTAGGGGGCGGAACTTTTGATATCTCTGTCTTACGTTTAACTAAAGGGGTGTTTGAAGTCTTAGCAACTGGTGGTGATACTGCGTTAGGCGGTGATGACTTTGATATGATGTTAGCCGACTGGATCAGAGAGCGTGCGGGATTTGGCTATCAAAATGATGTTATTTTACAACGTCAATTACTTGATATTGCCTCAGAAACTAAAATCGCTTTAAGTGATAATGATGTGGCTGATATCAATATCAATGGTTGGAAAGGGGAAATTACCCGCGCTGAATTTGAATTATTAATTCAACCTTTAGTTAAACGTACGTTGTTATCTGTTCGTCGAGCATTAAAAGATGCTGATGTTGACGTGGATGAAGTGCTCGAAGTGGTTATGGTGGGCGGATCAACTCGCGTGCCGCTGGTGCGCCAAATGGTAGGCGATTATTTTAAACGTGAACCATTAACTTCGATTGACCCTGATAAAGTTGTTGCTATTGGTGCCTCTATTCAAGCAGATATTCTGGTGGGTAATAAACCTGATAGCGAAATGCTCTTGTTGGATGTTATTCCGCTTTCATTAGGTTTAGAAACCATGGGCGGGCTGGTTGAAAAAGTGATCCCTCGAAATACCACTATCCCTGTTGCGAGAGCACAAGAATTTACCACTTTTAAAGATGGTCAAACTGCCATGAGTGTTCATGTGGTACAGGGTGAACGTGAAATGGTGAGTGATTGTCGCTCATTAGCCCGTTTTACTTTGCGGGGTATTCCGCCAATGGCGGCGGGGGGAGCACATATACGTGTTACCTTCCAAGTGGATGCTGATGGTTTATTAAGCGTTAGTGCGATGGAAAAATCCACTGGTGTTGAAGCCTCAGTACAGGTAAAACCTTCTTATGGTCTTAGTGATACAGAAATCGCTAATATGATCCAATCTTCAATGGAAAATGCCAAAGAAGATTTACAAGCTCGTCGTCTTGCCGAGCAAAAAGTCGAAGCCGCTCGCGTGTTAGAAAGTTTAACCGCAGCATTACAAGAAGATGCTCATCTCTTAACTGAAGATGAGAAAACGGCTATCGATAATGTTGTAGATACTTTAATAGAAAGCGTTGAGGGAACAGATCCTGTTGCCATTGAAAACGCCATTAAACAACTGGATAAGCAAACTCAGGAATTTGCTGCGCGTCGTATGGATACTTCCATTCGTCAAGCGTTGGCAGGTCATTCTGTGGATGAGATATAACTATGCCTAAAATTGTATTTTTACCCCATAGCACACTTTGCCCGGAAGGTGCTGTTGTTGATGCCACTGAAGGTGAGTCTATTCTTGATGTTGCATTACGTAATGGCATTGAGATTGAACATGCGTGTGAAATGTCGTGTGCGTGTACCACTTGTCACTGTATCGTTCGTGAAGGCTTTGACTCTCTTGATGAAAGTACAGAGCTGGAAGACGATATGTTAGATAAAGCGTGGGGATTAGAGCCAGAAAGTCGTTTAAGTTGCCAAGCGAAGGTAACTGATGAAGATTTAGTCGTTGAAATACCTAAATATTCTATCAACCATGCGAGAGAACACTGATTTTAGGAGTTTAAAATGAAATGGAGTGATACACGTGAAATAGGGGAAGCGCTTTATGATCTCTACCCCGATACAGATCCAAAAACCGTTCGTTTTACCGATATGCATCAGTGGATTTGCCAATTAGACGATTTTGATGATGATCCACAAAAATCGAATGAAAAAATTCTTGAAGCAATTTTATTAGTTTGGCTTGATGAATTTGAATAATCGAGTAAATGATTAATGCGAAAGACTGGTTAATTGCCAGTCTTTTTGTTTTTATTGCTCAGTATGATTTAACCTTAAAAGAGGAATAAATACCTCAAAAGACTGAGTAACCAGCGTGTGTTTATGGGATATTGCTCGTAAAGTAACATGCAATTAGCTAAAAGGCTTTAATGAGAATGGTCGTGACTGATTTTTTGCAGTAAATTGATCACGCTAAAAGGTAAATATCTGGTAGTCTGAATAGGTTAACTGCCATCAGTAATAATAAGTGAGATAATAAATGAATAAACAAATTATGCCTATCATGCTGTCTAATGAACCTGCAGCAGCATGTTGGGGAGAAAAAGCACTAATTAGCACTAACGAAACTGGCATGACCGTTCACTTAACGGAAGAAAACCGCTTAGGGGCCATTCAGCGTGGTGGACGCAAAATTGATGGTCAAGGTATTCGTAATGTTGCTCTAGTTGGTGACGGCTGGGATTTAGAACGTAGTTGGGCGTTTTGGTTAGGTTTTAGAGCACCTAAAGGCGCACGTTCAATCGAATGGCCACAATTAAGTGAAGCGGACAAAAAAGAATTAGAGTCGCGTATCCGCATTGTTGATTGGGTGCGTGACACAATAAATACCCCAGCAGAAGAGTTAGGGCCAGAACAACTGGCACAGCGTACTGTTGATCTGTTTTGTGGTTTAGATAAAGAAGATATCAGCTATAAAATCACCAAAGGGGCTGATCTGAGAGATCAGAACTATGCGGGAATTTATACTGTAGGTCGAGGCTCTTCACGTGATCCCGTCTATTTAGCATTAGATTTTAATCCAACTAAAGATGCCGAAGCCCCTATCTTTGCCTGCCTTGTTGGTAAAGGGATCACCTTTGATTCAGGCGGATATAGCATCAAACCTTCTTCTTCCATGAATTCTATGAAAGCGGATATGGGCGGTGCTGCAACCTTAGCTGGTGCTTTGGCTTTAGCTATTACACGAGGTTTAAATAAACGCGTAAAACTATTGCTATGTATTGCTGATAATATGGTTAGCGGTAATGCCTTTAAGTTAGGAGACATTATCCGTTATCGTAATGGTAAATCCGTTGAAATCATGAATACGGATGCAGAAGGTCGTTTAGTTTTAGCAGATGGTTTAATTGATGCTAGCAACTTTGCCCCTGAATTGATTATCGATGCGGCAACATTGACAGGTGCAGCTAAAGTGGCCGTAGGTAATGATTATCACTCTGTATTAAGTTTTGATGATAAATTAGCGAATGAATTATTAGCAAGTGCAGATCAAGAAAATGAACTGTTCTGGCGCTTACCATTAGCTGATTTCCATCGTAGCCAGTTACCATCAAGTTTTGCTGATCTCAATAATATTGCCGCACCTTCACATACCGCAGGCGCAAGTACAGCAGCCGCTTTCCTTTCTCACTTTGTGAAAGATTATAAAAAAGGCTGGGTACATATCGACTGTTCAGCAACTTACAGAAAATCATCTGTAGAGCAATGGGCTGCTGGGGCAACAGGATATGGTGTTCGTTCTATCGCTAATTTATTATTAACAAAAGCAAAATAATAAACATTATGTGATTTGGAGTTTGTAATGGATGTATCTGAACAATTTGAAGTACAAGAAATTGTTGCTGTTGAAGGTTCTTCTCTACAACTGAGTGTGCTTGAGCCACAGCCTGAAAAATTAACACAAGCATTGAGCGAATTTTTTGGTCAACATAAGCCTATTCGTCGTGCATTTATTGTTAATGCTTTGGAGCAAGGTGATGATGAGTCATTTTATTTGATTGGGCTAGAAATCACTGGAGAAGAAAATATTATTGCTCAGATACTCCCACAAGCTGCTGAAGCCGCTTTTGAGCACCTAGAAGAAGGACAATCTCTGGATTTCTGTTTTGTGAATAAAGATGAGCAAGGTGTAAGTCATTTTATGACTCACCATGTAACCCCTTTTTATCAACGCAAATTAGGGGGCTTTCTTCGTAAGGGTATTCCAATCGTTAATTTGAATACCTAACCTAATTTTTTGCAGTTTAGGCGATATCTCATCAGATATCGCTTTTTTTTACCCTATAATAAGAAAATGATTAAAATAGCAAATGGTTTGCATTTATATGTAACTCTTTGTTTTACTATTACTTTGCTTAAAAACGCACAAATAAATAATTAGTAAAGCCCAAATAAGGCTGTAGTATTAAATAATTAGGTTACTTAATGAGTTAGGTATTATTGTAGCCTGCATAAAACATCATATAATTCAGGGGTTGAATTAAAGGAAATGGATATGAATCGAGATCAATTTAGACAGTACACGGAAAAAAGAGGGTACCGTTGGTGTACACTTGCAGTGGTACTGGCTTCAGCATTAGCTTTAACAGGCTGTGATGATAACAAAACAGAAGATGAGCAATCTTCGACGAGTGATAACTCACAACCAACACAAGTTGCGGAACAAAAAAGCACATCGCAACAAACGACAACACAACTTGGTGATAAAACCGCAGTTACAACCAAAACGAATAATCAAACTGCATTAACTAGCCAAGAAGTGCGCAATGAACTTGCTCGTCGTTATGCAGGTAAAGAGGTGACTGTACTAGATGCCTCTGAATTACAACGCGATGGCGCAAGTACGATGGTAGTGACTTTTTCAGTACCACTCGATCCTGATCAGAAATTTGATGATGTTATCCGTCTTGTTGATACTAAAAAAGGTAAATTAGAAGGGGCTTGGGAGCTATCTGATAATCTGATGGAGTTACGATTCCGCCATTTGCCACCTTCAACAGAGTTAAACCTGACTATTGATGCTCAAATTAAAGGAATTAACGAACGTAAATTAGTAGAGCCATTTAGCCAAAAATTTACTACAGAAGAGATTTTTCCATCGGTCGGCTTTACCAGTAAAGGCTCATTATTACCGTTAGAAGCAACGGAAGGTTTGCCAATTAGCGCATTAAATGTCGAACAAGTCGATGTTAACTTTTTCCGAGTTAAAGATGATCGGTTGACACAATTTTTAACTCAATGGGAAAGCCGCTCTAATATTAACTATTGGGAATCAGACGATTTTCTGTCACAAGCGGATTTGGTGTATAGCGGGCGCTTTGAACTTGATACAGAAAAAAACACCCGTGAAAATGTCTTATTACCACTCAAATCTATTGAAGCCCTGAAAAAAGAGGGCGTCTATATCGCCGTAATGCAGCAGGCAGGTAAATACTCCTATACCATGCCGGCAACGGTATTTACTTTTAGTGATATCGGTTTATCAGTACATAGCTACCTTAATACGCTAGATATTTTTACTCAATCCCTGAAAAATGGCGCAGCATTAGACAATATTGAAATTCGTCTTTTGGATGAAAAAGGTAATTTAATATCTAAAACAAAAACTGATAATCAAGGGCATGCCACATTAGAAAAGAGTGATAAAGCACGTTTATTACTCGCTATTCGTAATGGGCAAACCAGTATGATTGATTTGCGTAAACCAGCCCTTGATTTATCCGAGTTTGATATCGGCGGGCCACAAGGTTATAGCAAACAATTTTTTGTCTTTGGTCCACGCGATCTGTACCGCCCCGGCGAAACCTTAATCGTTAATGGTTTATTGCGAGATGGTGATGGAAACCCGATTAAAGAGCAACCTGTTAAAGTTGACTTATTAAAAACGGATGGTCAGGTTTCCCGTAGTTTTGTTTGGCAACCTGAAAATGGTTTTTATCAGTTGAAACTGATGATCCCTGAAAATGAGAGTACAGGTATTCGGAAATTACGTTTTGATTTAGGCGATGGCACTCCACGCTTCTACCAATTCCAAGTTGAAGATTTTATGCCTGAGCGTATGGCATTAGAGATCACCGGTAAAAAAGGCATTTTACTCAGTGGTAATAATGCTTATTTTGATATTAAAGGTCGTTATCTTTATGGTGCACCGGCAGCAGATAATCGCTTGCAAGGGCAGGTTTTCTTAAAAGCTTCGCGAGAAGCCGTCAGTCAACTGCCGGGTTATGAATTTGGTGCCGTAAAAGATGAAAATTTAAGTCGTTTATTAGATGAATTTGAACTTACTCTTGATACGGATGGTGAAGGGGCATTAACGGTTGATAAAGACCGTTATGCTGAAGTGAAATCACCGATTAATATTATCTTACAAGCAAGCTTACTTGAAGCAGGAGGGCGTCCTGTTACTCGCCGTTATCAACAAGCGGTATGGCCAGCGACACATCTTGCGGGAATTCGCCCTGTTTTTGCTAAAAAAGAGGTGTATGACTACCGTAATGATAAATATAAATCAGGCTATAGTGTTGATGAAAACTCAATGGCGGAGTTTGAAATCGTTTATACCGATCAAGAGGGTAAAAAATTACCTGCTGATGACCTAAAAGTAAGATTTATTTACGAACGTTATGATTATTATTGGCGTTGGTCTAATTCAAATGGTTGGGAGTCTGGCTACAATCAAAAAGATCTGCAAATGGATGAGCAGACTATCAAAATAGCTAAAGATGGTACCGCAAAAGTGGCTTTCCCTGTTGAATGGGGCTCTTATCGTATAGAAGTGGTCGATCCTAAAACAGAACTTGTCAGTAGCTTACGTTTTTGGGCGGGCTATTCTTGGATGGATAATACTGGCGGAACCGGGGCAGTAAGACCTGATCAAGTTAAATTAAAATTAGATAAAGAGAGTTACTTACCGGGTGAAAAAGTCAAACTCAATATTGCAGCCCCTCATCCTGGCAAAGGCTATGTGTTATTAGAATCGAGTGATGGGCCACTATGGTGGCAAGAGATTGATGTACCTGAAAAAGGGCTTGATGTTGAAGTACCTATTAATAAAGAGTGGGCAAGACACGATTTATATTTGACTTCGGTGGTGGTAAGACCGGGGGATACATCCAAACAAGCGACGGTAAAACGTGCAGTAGGTATTTTGCATTTACCACTACAAGATAACAATCGCCGTATAGATATTGCACTGGATGCACCTGAAAAAATTCGTCCAAATCAAGATCTAAAAATTCGGATTAAAGCTAAGCCCGTTGCAGGCCAGCCATTGCCGGAAAACATCAATGTATTAGTGTCTGCAGTTGATACAGGTGTCTTAAATATTACCGACTATAAAACGCCTGATCCGTACGAAGCTTTCTTTGGTCGTAAGCGTTATAGCGTTGATCAATACGATGTTTATGGTCAGTTAATTGAAGGTGAAGGGCGTTTAGCCAACCTACGTTTTGGTGGTGATGGAAGCGAAGAAAGCGCATTATCTCGTGGTGGTAAAAAGCCATTAACAGATGTGCAAATTATTGCTCAACAAGCAACACCTGTAAAATTAAATGCACAAGGTGAAGGTGAGGTTTCTTTACCTATACCTGAGTTTAATGGTGAAGTCCGCCTTATGGCTCAAGCATGGACTGCGGATAAATTTGGTAGCCAAGAAGGTAAAGTTGTTGTTGCCGCGCCATTAGTTACTCAACTCTCATTACCACGCTTTATGGCTGGGGGAGATGATGCGTTACTGTCATTAGATTTAACTAACTTAACGGATGCACCACAATCTATTACGTTAAATTATACGGCATCAGGATTAGTTGATTTAGCGGGTGTCGACAGTAAAACCGTTTCATTATCGAAAGGTGAACGAACTCAAGTTCAAATCCCTATTACGGCAAAACATGGATTTGGCCAAGGAGAATTTTCCCTGTCTATTTATGGTATTAAAGTACCTAATGAAGAGATAAAACCTTATCAAAATACTTGGAAAATAGGTGTACGCCCTGCGTATCCTGCTGAGACAATACATTACGCCAATACATTAGCAGATGGTGAGTCTTGGCGCCTACCAAACGAAGCATTAAATCAATTTAATCGCTCAACGCTTGAGGGGGAATTATTACTTACTAGTCGCCCTCCGTTACAGGTAGCGCGTTATGTTAGAGAGTTATTTGCATATCCTTATGGATGTCTTGAGCAAACTGTTAGTGGATTATATCCATCCTTGTATTCAACAGAGAAAGAGTTGAAACAATTGGGGATCAAAACACAAACAGATATGCAAAGAAAAGAAGCCATAGAAAAAGGGATTGCTCATATCTTAACAATGCAAAAATCCGAAGGAGGATTTGCCTTGTGGGCTCAAGGTGGGCGTGAAGAGTTTTGGTTAACGGCGTATGCAACAGATTTCTTATTTAGAGCGTCTCAACAAGGTTATGAAGTTCCTACTGAGGCATTAAAACGGGCAAATGATCGTCTACTACGTTATTTACAAGATAAAAATATTGTTAATGAAGAGTATGTGGTTAACCAAGATGCGGCTCGATTCTCAGCAAGAGCATATGCGGCTTTAGTTCTGGCTAATCAGCAAAAAGCCCCTTTGGGAGAATTGCGCCGTTTATATCTAGAACGTAATCAAGCGGGTAGTGGTTTAGCGCTTGTGCAGTTAGGTGTTGCTTTGAAATTGATGGGAGATAACTCTCGTGCTGAAAGCCTAATTGCTGAAGGTGTCACCATGCCACGTAAATATAATTACGGTTTAGGTGATTACGGCAGTACTATTCGTGACCAAGCGTTGATTATTGCGCTACTCAGTGAAAACAATTTGGAAACTCAAACTCGTGATGCCAGTGTTATTACATTATCTGATAACTTAACAGGGCGTGAATGGTTCTCTACACAAGAGAGTAACTCACTATACCTTGCTGGTCGTTTCTTTATTGATATGGCAGAGAAGCCTTGGGAAGTAACCATTAATCGTCAAGTGCCAGCAATGAGTAGTGATCGCGCAGTTAATGAAGCATTGACAGCAACACAATTGCAAGAAGGTTTAGAGCTAAACAACCAAGGTGGTACAACCATTTACTCTCGAATGAATGTTGTCGGATATCCAAAAGTTGCCCCAGCGCCTTATAGCAATGTATTGAAGATCAATCGTAGTTATTACGATCTAAAAGGCAATCGAGTCGATCCTAATCGCTTACAAAGTGGTGAAATGCTGGTGGTAAAATTAGAGGTTTCAGCTAATAGAGATGTACCTGATGCCTTAGTGGTTGATCTATTACCTGCGGGGCTTGAAATTGAAAATCAAAACTTAGCATCAAGCAGCGCAAGCTTAAGCGATAGCGCTGCTGATTTGCAGGAGTTTATTGATGATATGGGACAAGCCAATATTAAACATCTTGAATATCGTGATGATCGTTTTGTTGCCGCAATAGCGGTTGATAAATATCGTCCTACGACATTACTTTACTTAGCAAGAGCGGTAACTCCGGGGAGTTATCAAGTACCGCCACCGCAAGTTGAGTCAATGTATGTGCCTTATTGGCGTGCCGTAGGGGCAACAAAAAATAAAATTGATGTTGTGCCTTAAGCTAGACAGCCCTTTCTTCGGAAAGGGCTTTTTCCTTTGAGTGATTGAATGAAACTAGGATATAAGCGGTTAATCGCCGCGAGCGTTATTTTTCTATTAGTAACACCATTATTGCTATGGATAGCAGATAAGATCTGGCCACTGCCAGATCCCGAGCCTCAAATCGCCACCATAGTAACGGCTGAAGATGGAACACCACTTTGGCGTTTTGCTGATAAAGAAGGAATATGGCGTTATCACGTTACCCTTTCTGATGTTTCCCCTGAATATTTGCAGGCCTTGATAGCTTATGAAGATCGCTGGTTTTATCAGCACCTCGGTGTTAACCCTATAGCTATTTTACGTGCCGCATGGCAAGACTTAAGCTCGGGAAAAATTGTTTCTGGAGGTAGTACGCTTTCAATGCAAGTTGCGCGTTTGATTGACCCCCACTCACGGACTTTAGGGGGAAAATTAAAACAATTATGGCGGACATTACAGCTTGAATGGTATTACTCGAAAGATGAGATTTTAGAAATTTATCTTAACCGTGCACCTTTTGGTGGCACTTTAGAAGGGATTGGCGCTGCAAGTTGGGCCTATTTAGGTAAATCTCCCGCTGATTTATCAGCAGGTGAAGCAACATTAATGGCGGTATTACCTCAAGCACCCAGTCGTTTAAGGCCAGACCGGTATCCAGAGCGTGCTCAAGCTGCACGGGATAAAGTATTAGATAGATTAGCGGAATATCAAATTTGGCCCAAAGAGAAAGTGGCTGAAATAAAGCAAGAGCAAGTGCTACTTGCACCAAGACAAACGCCCCAACTCGCGCCGTTATTGGCTCGGCGTATGTATAACGAGCAAAAAGCGCCGGTGATCACAACCACGATTGATATTAATCTTCAGCGACAACTAGAAGAGCTAGCCAAACAGTGGAAATATCAGCTAGCCGATAAAACTTCTCTGGCAATACTTGTGGTCGATCACACGGATATGAGTGTTAAAGGCTATGTTGGATCGGCAGACTTTAATGATAATCAACGCTTTGGGCATGTTGATATGATAAGTGCATGGCGTTCGCCGGGATCAACCTTAAAGCCTTTTATTTATGGTCTTGCTTTGGATGAAGGATTGATCCATGCAGAATCACTATTACAAGATGTTCCGCGCCGTTTTGAAGATTACCGTCCTGGTAATTTTGATACTGGATTTAACGGTGCCGTGAGTGCGAGTGAAGCCCTTAGTCGTTCATTAAATTTACCTGCCGTTCAATTAATAGAAGCTTATGGCGCAAAAAAATTTGCAGCTAAGTTGCGACATAATCACCTTGAAATGCGTTTTCCTTATGGCTCTGAACCTAATTTAGCGCTTATTTTAGGAGGAACAGCAACACGAATGGATCAATTAGTGGCGACTTTTAGTGCGCTTGCAAGGCATGGAAAAACAGCGCCGTTACGTTTTACGCCAGAGCAAACCATCAATGAACGTATGTTAATGTCACCCGGTGCTGCGTGGATCATTCGGCGAATTTTAGCAGGAGAGGCACGGCCTCGTCCTGATAGTGCTATTTCAGCGGTTGTTCCTTTGGCTTGGAAAACAGGCACAAGTTATGGTTATCGTGATGCATGGTCGATAGGCGTTAATGCGCGTTATACCATTGGTGTTTGGGTGGGGAGACCTGATGGCACACCTGTTGCGGGGCAGTTTGGATTTGCAACCGCTGTACCGATAATGAATCAAGTTAATAATTTATTGACGAGTTATTTTTATCAAAATAAACAGCGGCCTCCTGTTGATCCTAGGCCAAATAGTGTCTCAGCCGCAGCTATTTGTTGGCCAACGGGAAAAGCTTTGCCTAAAGAAGATAGCAACTGTCGAGTCAGTCGACGAAGCTGGATCCTTGATAATACTATTCCCCCAACACTATTGAATGAAAGCCAAGAGGGCATTTTAGGCATCAATGAAAAAGTATGGATAGATAAAGAAGGAAAACGTACAGGGCCTAATTGTCCTGGTGCTCAATTAAAGGATATTGCTCTATGGCCGATAGCATTAGATGCTTGGTTGCCTGAAAAAGAGCGTAGAGCAAAACGATTACCACCAATTTCATTAACATGTCCACCGATTAAAGAAGATATGATCCCCTTGTATATCTCTGGGATAAGAAAAGGGGATTTATTGCGTCCATTGCCTGGTGAAACTCAGCTTGAAATAACGGTTTCTACACAAGGGGGAAGTGGTATGCAGTGGTGGTTTTTAAATGGTGAACAAATCGGTAAAACTGAAAATGGGGCAACGTTCTCTTATTTATTAGAAAAACGTGGCAAATACCAACTTTCGGTGCTTGATCTTAGCGGTCAAACGGATATGGTGAATTTTAGTTTTCGTTAAATAAGTGCAGAGTTTAATCAAATGAAGGTAAAAAATGTGATTAAATCGATAAATTATAACTTTTTTGCCACAGTTTTTTAAAAAAAAGCGGGATTTCATCTGTGCAATTTATTGTTATCCCCCTATAATCAATCCCTTATTTTTGCAGGGGATACGGTTTTGAGCTGTTTTTCCATGATCTGCGATAAAAACAGGCAACATAAGTTGTTATTAATACAATATTTTGAGGTAATACATGGCTATTCAGCGCACTTTTTCTATTATCAAACCAAACGCAGTGAAAAAAAATGTTATTGGTGCAATCTATAACCGCTTTGAAAGTGCGGGTTTCAGCATCGTAGCAGCAAAAATGTTGCATTTAACTCGTGAACAAGCAGAAGGTTTTTATGAAGAGCATAAAGGCCGTCCTTTCTTTGATGGTTTAGTTGAGTTTATGACTTCTGGCCCTATCATGGTACAAGTATTAGAAGGCGAAAATGCTATCCAACGTCATCGTGACTTAATGGGTGCAACTAATCCTGATAACGCTTTAGCGGGTACTTTACGTGCTGATTACGCGGATAGCTTTACAGAAAATGCAGTGCATGGTTCAGATTCAGAAGCTTCAGCTGCGCGTGAAATTGCTTATTTCTTTACTGAAAACGAAATTTGCCCACGCTAATTTATTAGCATCTGTATACGAAAAAATGTACAATGCGACGCCCTGTTAATCTTTAATGGGGCGTCTTTTTATTAATTAATAAGTATCCCGTTAATAGATTTTATTAACGTAGGCCGCATAGTGTAACAACGAGGCAATGTCATGACCCAATCTACCACTCCAGCGCCAAGCGCTTCTGTCGCTGTTTCTAAAGAAAATACTGTGAATCAAAAAACAAAAATCAATCTGTTAGATTTAAATCGTAAACAGATGCGTGAGCTTTTTGTCTCTATGGGCGAAAAGCCTTTCCGCGCTGATCAAATCATGAAATGGATATATCATTATTGCTATGATGATTTTGATCAGATGACAGATATCAACAAAGTGCTGCGTGCGAAGTTAAAAGAGATTGCCGAAATCAAGGCACCTGAAGTGTCTGAAGAACAACGCTCTGCGGATGGCACTATTAAGTGGGCGATTAAAGTAGGCTCTCAACAAGTTGAAACAGTCTATATTCCTGAAGATGATCGTGCGACGTTATGTGTTTCGTCACAAGTGGGTTGCGCGTTAGAGTGTAAATTCTGTTCAACGGCACAACAAGGTTTTAACCGTAACCTTAAAGTTTCTGAAATTATTGGCCAAGTGTGGCGTGCTGCTAAAATTATTGGTGCTTTAAAAGAGACAGGCCGTCGTCCAATCACTAATGTTGTTATGATGGGAATGGGTGAACCATTACTTAACCTTAACAATGTTATTCCGGCTCTTGAAATTATGATGGATGACTTTGGCTTTGGTTTATCTAAACGTCGAGTCACCGTGTCTACATCCGGTGTCGTACCTGCATTAGATAAATTAGCTGATGCGGTTGATGTTGCTTTAGCGATTTCATTGCATGCACCAACAGATGATATTCGTGATGAAATTGTTCCTATTAACAAGAAATATAATATTGAAATGTTTCTTGATGGCGTGCGTCGTTATATTGCTAAATCTAATGCAAACCAAGGTCGAGTTACTGTTGAGTATGTCATGCTTGATCATATTAATGACAGCACTGAACAAGCACATCAATTAGCAGAGTGCTTAAAAGATACACCTTGTAAAATCAACTTAATTCCATGGAACCCGTTCCCAGGCGCACCTTATGGACGTAGTTCTAATAGTCGCATTGATCGTTTCTCTAAAGTGTTAATGGAATATGGTTTCACCACTATTGTACGTAAAACTCGTGGTGATGATATTGACGCTGCCTGTGGTCAACTTGCTGGTGATGTGATTGACCGAACTAAGCGTACTCTGAAAAAACGTCTGCAAGGTGAACCAATTTCAGTAAAAGCAGTCTGATAGAGGTGGGTAACTCTCGCTTTGTGCTGTGTTTTTAAAACAAAGTAGAGAGTTGCAAGAATGGATTAATTTAAGGAAGATAACGATGATAAGGATGTCATCAAAGGTTGTTGCTATCTGCTTGGTGTTATTGACAATAGGCTGCCAATCAACAGCAAATAAAAAACATGTTGCAGTGCCTCTTCGTCTTCAATTAGGGGAAGCTTATCTGGCTGAGCAACAATATCAGATAGCCCAATATCATTTTCAAAAAGTGCTGTCAGTGATGCCTGAGCATCCTGAAGCAAATTTAGGAATGGCATTAACATCCCAGTTATTGGGAAATCCTATTCAGGCGCTAGATTATTACAAATTAGCGATGAAGTCGAAGCCAGTAAATGTTAATGTATTAAGGTTTTATGGTAATTTCCTTTGTGAACAAAATTTATTAAACAACAATAATGTGTTAATTGAGGATATACCGTCAGATTATTTGGTTTGTCAGCATGCTGAATACCAAAAATCACCAAATTCGCGATGAGGACGTTAAAAACTGTATTTTCTCGTGTTCATCAATGTTAAACATCCAATAGCCACAGTGCCTAGATTGCTAATGAATACTGAAAACAAAACCGAAGAAGTGAAATTAACAGCGGGTCAACTTTTACGTCAGGCACGTGAAAAAGCGGGGCTAACTCAGCAGACTGTTGCTGATCGACTTTGTTTGAAGTTAACAACAGTATGTGAAATTGAAGCTGATACTATCTCTTCTGGTATTGCACCGACATTTTTACGTGGTTATATGCGCTCTTATGCAAAACTTGTCGGTGTTCCTGAAAGCGCAATTCTAGGTCTAATTGATCAACAAGCCCCAATAAAACAAGTCAAAGTAACAACAACACAAAATTACTCATTGGGTAAACGTCATAAAAAGCGTGAAGGCTGGTTGATGAAATTGACTTGGGTTATTGTAATAGCAATGATAGCTTTAGTCGGTTTATGGTGGTGGCAGGGGCATCAAGCCGATCAACAAGAATTAGTCTCTATGGCTTCGCAAGACATAGGACAAAATAGTCCGCAAGAAAACACCAATACGATAGAATCTCCTTTATCAACCTTAGATAATAATAGCCCATCATCTGAGGGTGAAAATGTACAAGTGCCTGCTTCTCCATTAGTAGATAATCAGGCTAATAAGGTTGCCGAGCCATCAGTAACAGACGCCACACCTGAGGCAGAAGTTAAAACAGTTCCATTACCGGTGTCACCATTAACCACATCAACGACTTCTCGTGCTGATTCTGCTGAAGGCAATTCAACACCCGCACCAATTGTGGAAAATCAACTGGTCTTGATGTTTGATGGTGAATGCTGGTTAGAAATTCGTAATGCTCAAAATAAAGTTTTATTTAATGGTATTAAGAAAGCCGGTGACCGTTTGGAATTTAATGGTGAGCAACCTTATAAACTAAAAATAGGCGCACCTTCTGTTACTCGTTTACAGTTTAATGGTGAAGCTGTTGACTTAAGCCGTTTTACTGGAAAAATAGCAAAAATAACAGTACCGAGCGCTTAATCTGACTATACATTTGAGCAAGCATGGAAGCATGGGAGAATTAATCAATGCATAAAGAATCACCTATTATTCGTCGTAAATCGACGCGAATTTATGTTGGTAATGTACCTATTGGCGATGGGGCTCCTATCGCGGTACAGTCGATGACGAACACACGAACAACAGACGTTGAAGCGACTGTAAACCAGATTAAGTCTCTGGAACGTGTTGGGGTGGATATTGTACGTGTTTCTGTACCAACTATGGATGCGGCTGAAGCATTCAAACTAATTAAGCAACAAGTGAAAGTACCTTTGGTCGCTGATATTCATTTTGATTATCGTATTGCACTTAAAGTTGCTGAATATGGTGTCGATTGTTTACGTATTAATCCTGGTAATATTGGTAATGAAGAGCGTATTCGTCAAGTTGTCGATTGTGCCCGGGATCGTAATATTCCCATTCGTATTGGTGTGAATGGGGGGTCACTAGAGAAAGATATTCAAGAAAAGTATGGTGAGCCAACCCCTGAAGCGCTAGTTGAATCGGCTATGCGCCACGTTGATATCTTAGATAAATTGAACTTTGATCAGTTTAAAGTCAGTGTAAAAGCTTCTGACGTTTTCCTTGCTGTTGATTCTTATCGTTTATTAGCGAAGAAAATTGATCAGCCTTTACATTTAGGGATCACCGAAGCTGGTGGTGCAAGAGCCGGATCAGTGAAATCAGCTATTGGCCTTGGGATCCTTCTATCAGAAGGTATTGGTGATACTTTACGTATCTCTTTAGCCGCAGATCCGGTTGAAGAAGTAAAAGTTGGCTTTGATATCTTAAAATCATTACGTATTCGCTCTCGTGGTATCAATTTTATTGCTTGTCCAACATGCTCTCGTCAAGAGTTTGATGTTATTGGTACAGTTAATGAATTAGAACAACGTCTTGAAGATATCATTACACCAATGGATGTTTCTATTATTGGCTGTGTGGTTAATGGTCCTGGTGAAGCGGAGGTTTCTACACTAGGTGTAACCGGAGCTAAAACACGCAGTGGTTTTTATGAAGACGGTGTAAGACAAAAAGAGCGTCTTGATAATAGTAATATGATTGATTTATTAGAGGCGAAAATCCGTACAAAAGCGGCAATGCTTGACGGCAACCTCCGAATTAATATAAATCAATTGGATAAATAACACGCAATTAACAGGCTCATTAACTAATGAGTCTGTATTACTATTGATTTCACATTGAATACTGATTGTTTTCGCTTCTATAATCAGTTTATTGATCAATTAATAACTATTAGAGAAAAAAAGTGGCACAAAAAATCCAAGCCATTCGTGGTATGAATGACTACCTGCCTGCTGATACGCGGGTATGGCAGAAAATCGAAAATACGCTAAAACAAATTTTAGCCGGTTATGGTTTTAGTGAAATTAGAACACCTATCGTAGAGCATACCCCTCTATTTCAGCGAGCAATTGGTGAAGTGACCGATGTTGTTGAAAAAGAAATGTATACTTTTACCGATCGAGGTGAAGACGCACAAAGCTTAACCTTACGTCCTGAAAATACCGCAGGTTGTGTCCGCGCAGGAATTGAACATGGTTTACTTTATAACCAAGAGCAACGCTTATGGTATTTAGGGCCAATGTTCCGTTATGAACGCCCTCAAAAAGGTCGTTATCGCCAATTTCACCAATTAGGTGCAGAAGTATTTGGCCTACAAGGGCCTGATATTGATGCTGAACTGATTATGTTAACGGCACGCTGGTGGAAGGCTTTAGGTATTGCAGAGCACGTGACTTTAGAACTGAACTCTATTGGTTCACTCGAAGCGCGGGCAAAATACCGTGAAGCATTAGTCGCATTTTTAGAGCAACACGTTGATCAATTAGATGAAGATTGCAAACGTCGTATGTATTCTAACCCATTACGTGTTTTAGACTCTAAAAATCCTGAAATTCAGACTTTATTGAATGATGCGCCTGAACTTTTCGATTATCTTGATGACGAATCAAGAGAACACTTTGATGGTTTATGTGCATTACTTGATGCTGTAGGTATTACTTATCGTGTTAATCAGCGTTTAGTCCGAGGCTTAGATTATTATAACCGTACTGTTTTTGAATGGGTAACCAGTGCATTAGGTTCACAAGGAACGGTATGTGCGGGTGGTCGCTATGATGGATTAGTGAAACAATTAGGTGGACACCCAACGCCTGCGGTCGGTTTTGCCATGGGGATGGAGCGCATGATCTTATTAGTTCAAGCGGTTAATCCTGAGTTTGTTGCTGATACTCATGTCGCTGATGTTTACCTTGCGTCTTTTGGTGATAATAGCCAAAGTGCAGCATTAATGCTGGCAGAAGAAATCCGTGATCAATTACCTACATTGCGCTTAATGACCAATCACGGTAAAGGCAATTTTAAAAAGCAATTAGGACGTGCTGATAAACATGGTGCTAAAATCGCGTTAATTTTAGGTGAAGATGAAATTAACGCTGGCACAGTAGCCGTGAAAGATTTACGTTCAGGTGAACAGACCATTGTATCGCGTAGCGAACTGGCCCAACAATTGACGCTGTTATTAGGTTAAGGAGAGACTTGTGGAAGTTTATAGCACCGAAAACGAACAAGTTGATGCAATTAAACAGTTTTTAAAAAATTATGGTTTAACGATCATTCTCGCTATTGTCATTGGCGTGGGTGGAATTTGGGGTTGGAAATATTGGCAATCACATCAAGCCAACCGTCTACAAGAAAGTGCGGGTGAATTTGCAACAATAAATGAAGCATTAACGAAACCAACGCCTGAAAATATCGCATTAGCCGAAAAATTTGTTTCTGAAACTAACGATATTTATGGTGCTTTAGCCTCTTTAGAGTTAGCTCAATTAGCAATTGATGCCAACGATTTAGCCAAAGGTGAAACTCACCTGACTAAAGCAATATCTATGGTAAAGAATGAAGCATTTGCAGATATGCTTAACCTTCGCTTAGCTCGTGTGCAACTGGCATTAGATAAAACTGATGCTGCGTTAATTTCATTAGAGCAAGTGAAAAGTAAAGCATGGGATGGAATGAAAAATTATATCCGTGGTGATGTATTAGCGAAAAAAGGCGATAACGCAGGTGCAGCCGCCGCTTATCGTAATGCATTGAATGATGAAAATGCAGGCGCTATTCGCTCATTGGTTGAACTTAAACTCAATAATTTATCCAATTAAAGGGATCTTCAGACATGCAACTGCGTAAAACTCTCCTGATCGGTCTACTAGCATCAGCATTATTAGCTGGGTGTTCTAGTGAGCAGGATAATGTGACAATGTCTCCATTGCCTGAGGTGCAGAGCCAATTTACCCCTTATGTGGTGTGGGACAAATCGGTTGGCAATGGTATTGGAAAATACTATTCCCACTTGTCACCAGCATGGGATGGTTCAGTTGTGTATGTCGCTGATCGCCATGGGGTAGTTAAAGCATTAGAATTAGAAACGGGTAAAGAGATTTGGTCTCAAGATCTCTCAACTAAAAAAGGTTTCTTCTCCTCTAATGAATCAGCATTACTTTCCGGTGGTTTAACCGTCTCTGGTACTCGTGTTTTTGTCGGCACAGAAAAAGCAAAAGTGTATGCTTTAAATACAGATGATGGCTCTATTGATTGGGAAACAGATGTTGCCGGAGAAGCGATTTCCAAACCTGTTGTTAGTGATGGTTTAGTGCTTATTCATACCAGTAACGGTATGTTGCAAGGGCTTGATTTGCTGACAGGTGAAGTATCATGGACGGTCAACTTAGATACACCATCATTATCCGTACGTGGTGAATCAGCACCGGCTGTTGCTTATGGTGCAGCGATTGTGGGCGCTGATAATGGCCGTGTTAGTGCGGTGGTGTTATCTCAAGGGCAATTAGTTTGGCAGCAAAATATTTCACAAGTGAAAGGCTCTACTGAGATCAGCCGCTTAAATGATGTCGATATTACGCCAATTATTGATGAAAATACTGTTTATGCCATGGCTTACAACGGTAATTTAGTCAGTCTAGATATGCGTTCAGGGCAGATCATCTGGAAACGTGATTTAGGTTCAGTTAATGACATGGTACTTTTGGGTGACAATCTATACCTTGTCGACCAAAATGACCGAGTTTTAGCTGTGCGCAAATCTGATGGTGTGACATTATGGACACAAGAAGATCTACTGCACCGTAATTTAACCGCCCCGGCTATCGTTGATGGTTATTTAGTGGTGGGAGATGCAGAAGGCTATCTCCATTGGATTGATACCAGTACAGGCAAATTTATTGCTCAAAATAAAGTCAATAGCTCAGGTTTATTAAGCCGTCCACAGGCTGTTCAAGATAAACTGATGATCCAAGCACGTGACGGTAAACTTTATCTATATCGTCGGTAATTAAGCACTGACAAATATAATTATTTTACGGCTCCTTTAAAGGAGCCGTTTCGTCTTTTTAGTATTTACATGTAAAATACCATCAGATTTATGATTGTATTTTTATGAGGCATCAAAAAATGATACCCGTTATTGCCTTAGTAGGGCGCCCTAATGTGGGAAAATCCACATTATTTAACCGACTGACACGCACAAGAGACGCATTAGTTGCGGATTTTCCTGGACTTACCCGTGACCGTAAATATGGTCGTGCAGAATTAGACGGTGAAGAATTTATTATCATTGATACTGGTGGTATTGATGGTGCAGAAGAGGGGGTAGAAACCCATATGGCATCACAATCACTGCAAGCCATTCAAGAAGCCGATATTGTGCTATTTTTAGTCGATGCGCGAGCAGGATTAATGCCTGCCGACCAAGGTATTGCTAAACACTTGCGTGGTGTTGAGAAAAAAACCTATTTAGTGGCGAATAAAACAGATGGTATCGATATTGATACCGCCTTGGCTGATTTCTACTCTTTAGGATTAGGGGAAATATTCCCTATTGCTGCCTCACATGGTCGTGGTGTTTCTCAACTGATTGAGCAAGCGTTGTTACCTATTGTGGGTAAATTCGTCGAAGAAGAGAAAGAATTAACAGAAGAAGAAGAGAATGCCGCTTATTGGGCTGCTTTAGAAGCAGAGCAGAAAGAGCAAGAAGAAGAGGAAGAAGAGGATGATTTCGATCCGACAACACTTCCTGTTAAATTAGCTATTGTAGGCCGCCCTAATGTAGGTAAATCAACTCTGACTAACCGTATGTTAGGTGAAGAGCGTGTTGTAGTTTACGATATGCCAGGCACTACCCGTGATAGTATTTACATACCGATGGAGCGTGATGGTAAGGAGTATATCCTTATTGATACCGCTGGCGTTCGTAAACGCGGAAAAGTAAAAGAAACGGTAGAAAAATTCTCAGTGATCAAAACATTACAAGCGATTGAAGATTGTAATGTTGCACTACTTGTTATTGATGCTCGTGAGGGGATTTCAGATCAAGACCTCTCTTTATTAGGTTATATTCTTAATTCTGGACGCTCTTTAGTTATTGCTGTCAATAAATGGGATGGTATGACCCAAGAAGATCGCGAACAAGTTAAAGATATGCTTGATCTCAAATTAGGTTTTGTTGATTTTGCCCGCGTTCATTTTATCTCGGCATTACATGGTAGTGGTGTTGGTAATCTGTTTGAGTCGATTCAAGAAGCCTATACTTGCGCGACACGTCGTGTTGGTACATCAATGTTGACGCGCATAATGAAGATGGCAGAGGATGATCACCAACCCCCTCTTATTCGTGGACGCCGTGTAAAAATGAAATATGCCCATGCTGGGGGATATAATCCACCTGTCGTGGTTATTCATGGTAACCAAGTGTCTGATTTACCTGATAGCTATAAACGCTATTTAATGAATTATTTCCGTCGCACACTACAAGTGATGGGAACGCCTATCCGTATTCAATTTAAAGAAGGGGAAAACCCTTATGCGGATAAGAAAAATAAATTAACAGCTTCGCAAATACGTAAACGTAAGCGTTTAATGGCTCATTTAAAGAAATCAAAATAAATTAAATAGCCAGTTAAATGTAGAATAAAAACTGAGTTCGTTTCACTGGACTCAGTTTTTTTATTAATTATTGATGAATTCTTCATACTTTCATAAAAGAAATCGAAACAATTTAAGCAAAAATTAAGTATTTTTTTCAAAAAACAGTTAAATTGTAACTGATTACTATTCGTATTAATGAGTTTTTTACTTTGAAAAAAATGACTATGGGTTTTGCTATTTTTTTACTTTCTGGCTGTGCCACCCCAGAAAAATGGCAAGTAAATATGAAAAATCCCACACCTTTAGATATCGCTAAAAATCTATGCATGCAAGAAGCAAAACAACGCTACCCTGAGCATTATTTGAGTTCAACGCCAAATTATAGCTATCCTTCTTCTTCAACGATAACAGTAGATGGTAAAGAAGTTACTATTCCTAATTCAAATTATCATTCCTATTCTCGTTATGATGCCAATGAAGCAGAGCGTAAACAGTATTTTGATATTTGTATGAGAGGAGAGGGGTGGGAAAATAAAAATAAAGTGACTGGATTACTCGCCTTTTTATTTAATGACTAATTAATAAAGCAGTAATTTTTACCAAACTAAAGCCAATTATAATAAATAAATGGCTTTAGTTTTAATGCGTCAGTAACTGCTATACCCACTCTTTGTGAATTAAAAAATCAGTATACAGCTTAGCTTCGGGAGTATTAGGTTCAGGGCGATAATCATATGCAAAGCGCACTAATGGTGGCATTGACATTAAAATGGATTCAGTACGTCCGCCACTTTGTAAACCAAATAGCGTGCCTCTATCCCAAACCAAATTAAACTCGACATAACGGCCACGGCGATAAAGTTGGAATTGGCGTTCACGCTCTCCCCAGGGTATAGATTTGCGTTTTTCGACAATCGGCAAGTAGGCATCCAGGTAGCCTTGCCCGACATGTTGTACAAATTCAAAACAGTGATCGAAATCAGGAGTGTTTAAGTCATCAAAAAATAGACCACCGACGCCACGCGGCTCGTTACGATGTTTTAAATAAAAATAGTCATCACACCATTTTTTATATCGAGCATAATAATCTTGGCTAAAGGGATCACACACAGATTTAGCAACTTTATGCCAATGGATAACATCTTCTTCAAATCCATAATAAGGCGTTAAGTCAAAGCCTCCACCAAACCACCATACAGGATCTTCTCCCTCTTTTTCAGCAATAAAAAAACGAACATTTGCATGTGAAGTAGGAATATAGGGATTAAGAGGGTGAATAACTAATGAAACGCCCATTGCTTGAAAACGACGACCGCTTAATTCAGGGCGATGAGCCGTGGCTGATGCAGGTAAGGCATCTCCATAAACATGGGAAAAATTAACACCCGCTTGTTCAAAAATAGCACCTTGGGTGAGCATTCGAGTACGACCACCACCGCCAGCTTCTCTTTGCCAATTATCTTGCTGAAAGGTTGCTTTTTGGTCTATATTTTCAATAGCATGGCAAATACTATCTTGCAACGACAAAAAAAATGATTGCACACGATGAATATCAGGTAAACTCATAATAACCTACAGTTTTTATCATATTTATTAAAAATGGAACGCGATATGACCTATGCTCTCATTTTGAAGTTGATTGATAAAGTAAACAAGGGATAATAAATTTAGTAACTTGTGAAAGATAACAGGCAAAACAATGGAAATACGTGTATTCCGTCAAGATGATTTTGAGGCAATCATTACACTTTGGGAACGTTGCGACTTGATCTCACCAGAAAATGATCCTGAAATTGATATTGAACGAAAGATTAACCACTCCCCCGATCTCTTTTTAATCGCAGAGGTTGCTGGCGAAATAGTCGGTAGTGTAATGGGAGGCTATGATGGTCATCGTGGCTCGCTTTACTATTTGGGCGTTCATCCTGAGTTTCGCGGTAGAGGAATTGCCAATGCACTAATCTCTCGGCTAGAGAAAAAACTCATTGCAAAAGGGTGTCCACAAATTACTTTAATGATCCCCGAAGAGAACGATGCCACTATTTGTATGTTTGAAAAGCTTCTCTATGAAGATCAAAATCAAGAGAATACGGCTTACACTAAACGCCTAATTATCGATCAGGACTTCGATCTTTAATTCTTCGCTAAATCCTCTTTTATTGACTGTTAAGATAATTTTAATCGGTTAATAGAGAGGATTTTCTTTTTTTGTACTTTCTTTCCTATCATGATGTTGCCTCGATAAAAAAGAACTTAACCTTGCTTATTTACTGGATAAAATCTGATATTGTCGATTTAAGGGAACAAACTTGGCTGAGTTATGGTCGTAACTAGTCTGAAGTATTCAGTTATTTTAGTTTTATGCGAGTAAAAACTTGTTGCCTTAGCATCAATTGAATTTATAACGAAAAAGTGAAATGGAGTATTTATAATGCCTAAATTTTGGTTACCCTTGTGCTTAAGCACAAGTGTCTTGCTATTAAGTGGCTGTTCATCCATGGGGGGAATGTCTTTTTCTGCACTTAATCCAATGAATTGGTTCTCAAATGAGACGTTAACGGTTTCTGCAAATGGATTAGGTAATATCACTGCTTCAACGGCAGTGACGGAGCAAGCGATCGAAAAAGAGTTGGGTAGCCGTTTCCATTACCGACAAGGAATGGAAATGCAACAAGGCAATATTATAGTTATTGTGCAAGCACTTGAAGATGAAAAAGTACAAGTGGCTTTTTATGGCCAAGAAAAGGGCACAGTAGATAAAATCACGGTATCTGATCCTAATGCGAAAACAGCGTGGGGAACGACAATAGGTACACCATTTAAAGATATTTATAAAAAAGCATTTGGTATGTGCAGTAACGGGCCGAAAATCGATAAACAAAAAACCATTCAATGCCAATCAGAACAAGCAAAATCAGTGAGCTATGTTTTTGCTGGGCAATGGGATGGCCCTGATGGTCTGATGCCACCCGATGAAACATTAGCAAATTGGCAGGTAACACAAATTGTTTGGCAAAAATAGGTTATTTTTAAGTGTTATTAATAAAATAATTTTATATTTACCTTTTCTGCTAACAAAAATTTGTTAAATAGCAAAGCCTAAAAATAAATGTTGGATATAATAAACCACATTAATTTATATGTTTTTTATTATTTATTAGGGAAGCAATATGTCTCATGCACAAAGCGGTATTTTAGTCGCACATAGTAAATTCGGTCTATTTATTGAAGCAATGGTGGTGGGGGAAATTGATCAACTACGTCAAGGCTGCCAACAATTTATGCAATCCCTTAGTGAATTACAAAAACAGTATCCTGATGCTTCATTAGGTGCCGTGGTAGCTTTTGGTTCAGATCTTTGGAAAAAATTATCAGATAACAATAGTGCGCCAGAGTTAAAGCCATTTCGTCCATTAGGCAAAGGGTTAGCTCCTGCGACTCAGCGCGATATGCTTATCCATATCCAATCCATGCGTCATGATGTGAATTTCTCATTAGCGCAAGCTGCAATAGCTGCTTTTGGTAACGTGCTCCAAATAGAAGAAGAGATCCACGGTTTCCGCTGGATTGAAGAGCGTGATCTTAGTGGTTTTATTGACGGCTCAGAAAATCCAGTTGGTGACGAGCGCTATGGTGTTGCTTTAATTAATGAAGGTATTGATGCTGGTGGTAGCTATGTTTTGGTTCAACGCTATGAGCATAACCTAAAAAAATGGGCGCGTTTTAGTGAATCAGATCAAGAAAAAATGATTGGTCGTACTAAAAAAGAGAGCATTGAGTTGGATGAATCAGAACGCAATATTACCTCTCATGTATCCCGTGTTGCTATTGAAGAAAATGGTGAAGAGTTAGCGATTTTGCGTCATAGCTTACCTTATGGAACTGCTAGTGGTAAACATGGCCTCTATTTCTTAGCCTACTGTGGCCGTTTATATAATATTGAACAGCAATTACTCAGTATGTTTGGTGAAGTTGATGGTAAATACGATGATTTACTGCGTATGAGTAAACCTGTGACAGGTAGCTACTATTTCGCTCCTTCTTATGAAGTATTAGCCGCTCTGTAAGTCTTAGCGTTACACTACTATTTTGCCACGCCAGTATCATTTACTATGCTGGCGTTTTTATTTTGACGAGGTTGTTTCTCGATATCTCAATGTTGAATTATTTTCAGTTAAATCATTATGATGCTTATTTATTTGGGCAATCTCACTCTTTATCCATTTATAATAGCTATTAGTTATATCAAATAACAAAAGCTAACTACACTGTTATAAATAAAGCCGATAGAGTAACCATTAGAATAAGACTTACGCTGATGGGTACTATAATGAAGAACAAAACAATCCGAACTTTTGCATTACAGGCAACCGTTGCATTGTCTTTGGTTGCGAGTAGTTATGCAAATGCAGCTCAATTACTTAATAGCTCTTACGATATTGCTCGCGAGTTATTTACACAGCTTAATAGTGATTTTAAAACCCAATGGGATGCTCAACATCCTGATGACAAAGTCACTATCAAACAGTCGCATGCTGGCTCTTCTAAACAAGCATTAGCCATATTACAAGGTTTACCTGCGGATGTTGTCACTTATAACCAGGTGACGGATGTACAAATTTTGCATGATAAAGGCAAGCTTATTCCTGCTGATTGGCAACAACGTCTACCTAATAATAGCTCACCTTATTATTCCACAATGGCCTATTTGGTTCGTAAAGGAAATCCTAAAAATATCACTTCTTGGCAAGATTTGACCCGTGAAGATGTCAAAGTGGTTTTCCCTAACCCAAAAACATCAGGTAACGGTCGTTATACCTATTTAGCCGCATGGGGAGCGTTTGAAAAAGCTTATGGAAATGAAGCGCAAACCCGTGATGCTATGACAAAGTTACTTAAAAATGTTGCGGTATTTGATACCGGGGGACGGGGGGCAACGACCTCATTTATTGAACGTGGACTTGGTGATGTTTTAATTAGTTTTGAGTCTGAAGTAAATAATATTCGCCAGCAATATGGTGAAGATGATTATCAAGTTATTGTCCCTCCTGTAGATATTTTAGCGGAGTTTCCTGTGGCATGGATTGATAAAAATGTGCAACGCAATAAAACAGAAAACCTCGCCAAAGCTTACCTAAATTATTTATATAGCCCGAGAGCGCAGGAGATCATCACACAATTTAACTATCGCGTAAATGATAAAGCGGTGATGGCGAAAAAAGCAGATCAATTTCCAGCGACTTCATTATTTACCATTGAAGATGTGTTTGGTGATTGGAACCAAGTGATGAAAACGCATTTTGCTACAGATGGCACGCTAGATAAATTATTATTAGAAGGACGCCAATAATGTTTGCCACAGCCAGCAAGCGAGTATTACCCGGATTTGGGCTTAGTTTAGGTAGTACGCTTTTTTATACTTGTTTGATCTTATTACTACCTATGAGTGCGCTGGTTGTGCAGTTATCTGAAATGAGTTGGGCACAATATTGGGCGGTGATAACCCACCCTCAAATCGTGGCAGCGTATAAAGTCACTTTGTTGTCAGCCGGTGTTGCAAGTATTTTTAATGCTATTTTTGGCATGTTATTAGCGTGGATCATTACGCGCTATCGTTTCCCCGGCAGAAAATTTCTTGATGGATTAATGGATTTACCTTTTGCCTTACCTACAGCGGTAGCGGGATTGACCTTAGCAACGTTGTTTTCTACACAAGGATGGTATGGCTTGGTGTTAGATAAGTTTGATATCAAGGTGATCAATACATGGATTGGTATTGCTGTGGCGATGTCTTTTACTAGTTTGCCGTTTGTGGTCAGAACAGTGCAACCTGTTTTAGAAGAGTTAGGCCCTGAATATGAAGAAGCGGCTGAAACATTAGGGGCAAACCGTTGGCAAACGTTCCGTAAAGTTATGTTACCTGAATTGTCTCCGGCGTTATTAGCCGGTACTGCGCTCTCTTTTACGCGTAGTTTAGGGGAATTTGGTGCTGTTATTTTTATTGCTGGCAATATTGCATGGCAGACCGAAGTGGTTTCTTTGATGATATTTATTCGATTACAGGAGTTTGATTATCCTGCAGCCAGCGCGGTCGCTTCTGTTATTTTATTGGTTTCATTAGTCTTACTGTTTTCAATTAATGGATTACAAAGCCGCTTTGGCAAGCGATTAAGGGGGCACTAATGTCGGATATAGCGCAACAACGCTCTCTTTATCGTCGCCAAATTGATTGGGTAAAATGGGGATTGATCCTTACAGGCGTTGTGTTATCCATTTTATTTTTAGTGGTGCCTATTGCGTGGATCTTTATGACTGCGTTTTCAAAAGGCATAGAAATATTTACCGACAACTTGCTAGATAGCGATATGTTACATGCTGTTTGGCTTACGCTACTTATCGCTTTAATTACTGTACCGATAAATATGTTGTTTGGTATTAGTATGGCATGGCTTGTTACGCGTTTTCGTTTTCCGGGGCGTCAGTGGTTAATGACGCTGATTGATATCCCATTTGCGGTATCCCCTGTCGTTGCGGGACTGCTCTATCTACTTTTTTATGGTAGCAATGGTTGGGCAGGGCAGTGGTTGGAACAATTCGATATTCAGTTAATGTTCTCTTGGCCCGGTATGGTATTAGTGACGGTATTTGTCACTTGTCCTTTTGTCGTGAGAGAGCTTGTCCCAGTGATGATGAGCCAAGGAAGCCAAGAGGATGAAGCTGCTGTGTTATTAGGTGCCAGTAGTTGGAAAATGTTTTGGCGAGTGACATTACCTAATATTCGTTGGGCATTGCTCTACGGTGTGGTTTTAACAAATGCACGTGCTATAGGGGAATTTGGTGCCGTCTCTGTTGTCTCGGGGGCTATTCGTGGTGAAACCTATTCACTGCCTTTACAGGTCGAACTTTTGCACCAAGACTACAACACTGTGGGGGCTTTTACGGCAGCAGCATTACTTGCCATGATGGCAATTATTACATTAATGGTTAAAAGTGCGTTGCAATGGCATTTAGAACGTCAGCAATAACGCAAAACAGGGGCAAAATATGAGTATTGAAATTAATCATGTCACAAAATATTTTGATCGCACTGAAGTGTTGCATGACGTGAATTTAACGGTCAATTCCGGTGAGATGATGGCGCTATTGGGGCCATCAGGCTCAGGTAAAACTACTCTATTACGTATCATTGCAGGACTTGAGCATCAAACGGAAGGTAAAATCTGTTTTGCAGGGCAAGATGTCAGTCGTTTACATGCCCGCGAGCGCAAAGTTGGGTTTGTTTTCCAACACTATGCACTGTTTCGCCATATGACGGTATTTGAAAATATTGCCTTTGGCTTAAGCGTATTACCACGTCGCGAACGTCCTAACAAAGCCGCGATTGATAAAAAAGTCACGCAATTATTAGAGATGATCCAACTGCCTCATTTAGCACAGCGTTATCCTGCACAACTTTCAGGGGGGCAAAAACAGCGCGTAGCTTTAGCGAGAGCATTGGCTGTAGAGCCGCAAATTTTATTACTCGATGAGCCTTTTGGTGCGTTAGATGCCAAAGTGAGAACTGAATTACGCAGTTGGCTACGGGAATTACATAGTGAGCTTAAATTTACCAGTGTTTTTGTCACCCATGATCAACAAGAAGCAATGGAAGTCGCTGATCGCATCGTTATTATGGGAAATGGCAAAATCGAACAAGTGGGTACACCGCAACAAGTTTGGCACACGCCTGAAAGTCGCTTTGTTTTAGAATTTCTCGGAGATGTTAATCATCTCCAAGGTGAAATTAATGGTGCGCAATTACAAATTGCTGGCTATCACTTACCTTTATCGGTTACGCCGCTCTATCAAGGCAAAGTTGATGTTTTTTTACGTCCTTGGGAAATCTCACTTAGCCCGCATAGTGATAGCTTATGTAAACTTCCCGTCAAAGTAATAGAAGTGACTCCTAAAGGACACTATTGGCAATTGGTTTTACAGCCTATTGAATGGGGAAATACGCCAATTAGCGCGGTATGGAATGATATGACATCAATACCCCATAAAGGTGATATTTACTATATGGGCGGTGCGAAAGCGCGGTTATATGCACAAGATCGTCCCTTAACAACAGTTTCACTGGCATACACAGCTTAATTAAAAAGTAGCATTATTCTTTTATTACAGTTAATGACTGCCCATGCAGATTTTTTTGCATGGGTATTTTGGCTATTGAGTAAAACTGACTATACAGGCTATTGCACGAAAAAGAATAAAATCTATTAAAAAATGTTAATTTTATTGCGTTAATAAGTTAAATATGATTTCTTCATTAATACAAACAAATAAATGATCAGGGATTTATTGTGGCAGGCTTAGAACAATTTATTGGTAATACACCATTGGTCAAATTACAACGACTTTCACAAGGATTAGATGCAGAAATATGGGTTAAGCTTGAAGGCAATAATCCGGCGGGTTCTGTGAAAGATAGAGCCGCGTTATCGATGATTGAGCAAGCTGAATTACGCGGTGAAATTAAACCTGGCGATACATTAATTGAGGCAACCAGTGGTAATACAGGGATTGCTTTAGCGATGATAGCGGCAGTAAAAGGTTATCGACTAAAATTATTAATGCCAGAAAATATGAGTAAAGAGCGTCAAGCATCCATGCAAGCGTATGGCGCCGAGCTTATTTTGGTTAGCCGCGAAATTGGTATGGAAGGGGCGAGAGATTTAGCGCAAGAAATGGAGCGTAAAGGTGAAGGCAAGGTATTAGATCAGTTTAATAACCCCGATAACCCTCGAGCGCATTTTACTTCAACTGGCCCTGAAATTTGGCAACAGACTCAAGGGCGTATTACCCATTTTGTTTCTAGCATGGGAACAACAGGTACGATAACTGGGGTGGGGAGTTACCTAAAAACACAATCGGACACAGTAAAAATTGTCGGTTTACAACCGGAAGAAAAAAGTCAAATTCCGGGTATTCGTCGTTGGTCTCCAGCCTATTTACCCGGTATTTTTCGAAAAGAGTTGGTTGATAGTGTTATAGATATGTCCCAAACAGAAGCAGAACAAACCATGCGCCTATTAGCGAGTAAAGAAGGTATATTCTGTGGCGTTAGTTCTGGGGGAGCCGTAGCTGGTGCAATACGCGTTGCTAAAGAGAACCCAGGGGCTGTGATTGTGGCGATTATTTGTGATAGAGGCGATCGCTATTTATCAACTGGGGTGTTTGGTTGAGTTTTCTGCGCTCGTTAAAGCTCATTCGCTTGCATATAAAAACCGCCACAGAGGAAATGTGGCGGTTTAAAAGTGAGAACAGATTAAAAATTATTTTTTGATCTGCATTACAACGGTTTCACCAACAGTTACTGGGCCTGTCATTTTAGTTAAACCTTGGATTTCATCCATATTAGAAATTACAACCGGTGTTAATACCGATTTTGCTTTTTCTTCTAAAACAGCTAAATCAAATTCTAAAACAGTATCACCGACTTTAACTTGTTGACCTTCTTCAGCGATACGTTTAAATCCTTCACCTTTTAGTTCAACTGTGTCGATACCGAAGTGGACAAATAATTCGATACCGTTGTCAGACTCAATAGAGAAAGCATGGTTAGTCTCGAAAATTTTACCGATAGTACCATCAACTGGTGCAACAATTTTATGACCAGCAGGTTTGATAGCAATACCGTCACCTACAATTTTTTCAGCGAAAACAACATCAGGAACATCTTCGATATTGACGATTTCACCAGAAAGTGGTGCAACAATATCAATCGTGCCACTGCCTTTCTTTTCCTCTGAAACCAGTGATTTTAATTTATCAAACAGACCCATGAATCTTCTCCTAATTATTTTAGTTGGGACCGGGCTCTGGCTAACGTTATTAGCACAGTGTTTTTTCTTTAGTAAAAGTTTCTACTAAGTCCATTAATTCCTTTGCAGTCGGCTGAGCAAGTGCTTGCTCTGCCAGTGCTTTTGCATCATCAAAATTGGCGTTACGAATAATTTTTTTGATGCGAGGAATTGATATAGCACTCATACTAAACTCATCTAATCCCATGCCCAGAAGCAACATTGTTGCCCGTTCATCCCCGGCAAGCTCACCACACATTCCAGTCCATTTACCTTCAGCGTGTGATGCATCAATCACCTGTTTAATCAGATTAAGTACAGCAGGTGACATTGGATTATATAGATGAGATATCAGCTCATTTCCACGGTCTACAGCCAGAGTATATTGTGTTAGATCGTTAGTCCCAATACTGAAAAAGTCAACTTCTTTTGCCATATGGCGAGCCATAACAGCCGCTGCTGGCGTTTCAACCATAACACCAACTTCGATAGATTCATCAAAAGGCTTATTTTCTTCACGAAGCTGGCTTTTCAGTATTTCAAGTTCCGCTTTCAATGCTCGGATCTCTTCAACAGAGATAATCATTGGAAACATAATACGTAGTTTACCAAAAGCAGACGCTCTTAAGATAGCACGTAATTGTGGATGAAGGATCTCTTTGCGGTCAAGACAAATACGAATTGCACGCCAACCTAAGAATGGATTCTCTTCTTTCGGTAAATTCATGTAAGGTAAGTCTTTATCGCCACCAATATCCATAGTACGGATAATGACCGCAGGACTGCCTACAGCTTCAGCCACAGCTTTATAAGCTTGGAATTGCTCTTCTTCTGTTGGTAAGGAATCTCTATCCATAAATAGGAATTCAGTACGATAGAGTCCAACACCTTCCGCACCATTACGCTCAGCACCTGCGACATCACGTACAGTACCTATATTAGCGCAAACTTCAACTTGATGCCCATCAAGGGTAATTGCTGGTAAATCTTTTAGTTTTGCCAGCTCTTCTTTTTCATGTAGGTACTCTTCTTTGATAGCCTTTAATGCTTCGAGCTCTTCATCAGAAGGATTAATAATGATTTTATTGTTAATCGCATCAAGAACCAGATAATCTTCTTTTTTAATGGTTTCTGTTGCATTAGATGTACCAACAATCGCTGGGATCTCTAAAGAGCGCGCCATGATAGAGGTGTGTGATGTTCTACCCCCTAAGTCAGTGATAAAGCCTAACACATTGTCTAAGCTAAGCTGCGCTGTTTCTGATGGCGTTAAATCTGTAGCAACTAAAATCACTTTTTCAGAAATAGCACTTAAATCGATAATTGGCATCTCTAAGATATTACGCATTAAGCGCTTACCAATATCACGAACGTCAGCCGCACGCTCTTTTAAGTACTCATCATCTAAGGCTTCTAATGCGGTTGCCTGATCTTCAATAACAGATTGAACCGCTGCTTCTGCGGTTTTCTTGTCACTTTTGATGAGGGATATGATCTCTTGTTCGAGTTCCTCATCTTCTAATAACATAATATGGCCTTCAAAAATCTCAGCTTTATCGGCACCAAGATTTTTTTCAGCACGGGCTTTAATGATTTCTAGTTGTTGCGCTGATTTATTACGACCATCTTTAAAACGTTCGATTTGGGTGTCAACTTCGTCACTTTGGATTTTACGTTGGCTAATAATAATAGGTTCTTCTTTAAGTAGAAGAGCTTGACCAAATGCGATACCCGGTGAAGCTAAAATTCCTGAAATCATAATTTATCCTACGACTTGCTGGTGATAATTTTAAAAAAATAGGATCAAGAGACACTGCTGTTTTAAAATCATCGAGTTATAAATTCCCCTGAGCGATTTTCAGGGGAAAATAGGACGTTAATGAATAGCGAAAGGTAACTGGATTACTCTAACTCAGCCATTAACTTAACTAAATGTTCTACTGCTTGTTTTTCATCTTCGCCTTCAGCAGAAATAGTGACTACAGTACCTTGGGTTAATCCTAAAGTTTGTAATTTGAATAAGCTCTTCGCGCTGGCTGATTTACCACCAGAAATAAGGCTAATATCAGAAGAGAAAGTTTTAGCCTCTTTTACTAACTGTGCTGCAGGACGAGTATGTAAGCCGTTTGGTGCTGTAATAGTAACTTCTTGCTGGTACATAGGATTTTTTCCTTTTATAACTCAATTATTCACATTAAGTCAGGACTTAGTAAGTGTAGATGAAATTGTCCTGCTTTGCGTAGCAATATCAGATAATATAAGCCATGTTACGTTATCCGATAAAAATAGTCCCCAGAAATTGAAAGCAGTGCTGTTTTTATCACTTGCCTATTTTCTGATTAATTTCGACCTTCGAAATAATTACTTGATTAAATACTAAACTCGACAGAATAAATCACCTATCTGGATAACAAAGTTTGATCTCTACCACAAAAAAAGCACCCTGAAGGTGCTTTTTTAATAAAAATTTTACATTTTAGGTGACGCGATTTAGCTGTCAGAGATATCAGCAAAAAGTGGGGTGCTGAGATAACGTTCACCTGAAGAAGGTAAAATCACTACGATTTCTTTATTAGCAAATTCTGGCTCTTTAGCTAATTTCACTGCAGCCGCAATTGCCGCACCGGATGAAATACCCGCTAAAATACCTTCTTTGGTCATAACGTCACGAGCTGTTTCAAATGCTTCTTCGTTAGTAATTTGGATCACGCGATCTAATAGTGATAACTCTAAGTTTTCAGGGATAAAACCTGCACCAATACCTTGGATTTTATGTGGACCAGGCTTAATTTCTTCACCTGCTAATGCTTGGCTAATAACAGGAGAATCTTTAGGTTCTACCGCAACCATGGTGACAGCTTTACCTTGAGTATTTTTCAAATAGCGACCAATACCCGTGATGGTACCACCCGTTCCGACACCTGCGATAACTACATCAACTTTGCCATCAGTGTCATTCCAAATTTCAGGGCCTGTGGTTTTCTCATGAATTTCTGGGTTTGCTGGATTACTAAATTGTTGTAGTAGAAGGTAACGGCTAGGATCGCTATCACGAATTTCGTTCGCTTTATCAATCGCTCCCTTCATACCTTTAGCGCCCTCAGTTAACACAAGGTTAGCACCTAATGCTTTTAATAATTTACGGCGCTCAATACTCATGGTATCAGGCATAGTCAGTGTCAGCTTATAGCCACGTGCAGCAGCTACATAAGCCAAGGCAATCCCAGTATTACCACTGGTTGGCTCAACTAGCTCTACGCCGGGTTTCAGGATACCTTTTTTTTCTGCATCCCAAATCATATTTGCACCGATACGGCATTTTACACTAAAGCTTGGATTACGAGATTCTACTTTAGCTAAGATATTGCCATTACCGAAATGTTTTAAACGAACTAGGGGGGTATGGCCAATAGTTTGCGAGTTATCTTCGAAAATTTTGCTCATTTTTATCCTCGGTACATGATTTTTTATAAGGTCAGATGAAATTACCATACGCCATCAAGCAAAAGATGGAAATAAGCTTTATGAATATCCTTATAACTTTTTTTACTTTTTATTCCAAAAGATTCTAATCACAATGAAACCAGTGGTATTACCACTGGCCTGCTTGTACATGTTGATGACGATATCGATCACACCACATGGCAGTGGCACCACAAATTGCAACCGGCATAATGACTAGGTTTAAGATTGGGATCATAGTGAAGATATTAATTACCATACCAAATTGTAAATTGTTCCATTTGTCTTTTTTCAGCGTTGATTTCATATTGGCGAAAGAGACTTTATGGTTATCGAATGGAAAGTCGTTATATTGGATTGCCATCATCCAAGCACCAAATATAAACCAAAGAATTGGGGCGATAGTTTGTCCAACAACGGGAACAAAATAGAGCAATAACAATACAATGGCTCTTGGCAAATAATAAACGACCTTGATGATTTCTCGTTTTAAAATACGTGGAATATCTTTTGTAATACCTAATAAGCCGGTATCCGGAGGATTAATACCCGTTATTTGGCCTTCTAATTTTTCCGCTAATAATCCATTAAAAGGCGAAGCGATAATATTGGCTATGGTGCTAAAGAAATAGGTAAAGACCAGCAAAATAAAAATAACTGACAGTGGCCAGATAACATAGCTTAACCACTGTAGCCAATCAGGGACTTTTTCCATCATCCAATTGACCATTTCACCAATCTGGCCATATAACCACCAAAAGGCACTACCGAGAATAATAATATTGGCAAGTAAGGGTAAAATAACAAAACGTTTTAGACCCGGGCGAGTAATTAATCGCCACCCAAGTGCAAAATAGTGAAATCCATTTAAATTTTTGGTCGATTCTGTCAAATTTGTCATACTTCCTATTCTCTCCTATAAGGGCAAGCTAGTATCATATAGAGAGATAATCAGCCTTACTAGTGATAAATTGTCTAAAAAATGCGCATAAGGTATTGAAGAGTGTATCTTTGTGACAAGAAAATTAAGTATTGGCTTGCACTTATAAGCATTGGCAAATACTCTTAGTAAAAGTAATATTCGCCATTGTGGCTATTAAACCTCAAGACAACAGAGATAGAAATGATGCAGCAAAATTTGCGTCTGATATTAATCGTTGTTGGTGCGATTTTAATCATAGCTTTGTTATTACACGGCTTATGGATTGGTCGAAAAGAGCGTTCTAAGCTTTTCCGTAATCGCCCAGTAAAACGTCAGAAACAGAATTATCAGTCAGATGAGAACGATGATGAACCCCAGTATACTGAGGCAAATCATCAGATGTCGTCTTTAACTTCAACGCAGGAGGCTCAAAGTGTGCCACCGGTTAAATCGGAGCCAACACTTGCGCCACAATCCTCAGTTGCAGATAAAGATCCACTTATGTCTGGAACACCAGCACAGGGACATTCTAACGATACTTCATTACAACGAGAGCCTAGTCTTGGTGTTTTTGATGTTATTGAACAAAATAATGACTCTGCGCCTCAGCAAAAACAACCGATACCCGAGGTAGAGGTAAACCATGCTGATGTAAAAGAAGGTGATATTAGTGAGACAAAACTTGCCGATGTAGAGCCAGTGCCAGTATCGTCGAACTCTGTTGCTAGTGATGAAATACATACCACTGATACAGATAGGCCATTGGATGCTGAAACCTCATCTGATGTGAAACAAGCTGAGCAAGCTTTATCCGGAACAGAAGAGCCAAAAGCAGAAGAAGAGCTGGTATTAGTATTAAATGTCAGCGCTCATCATGGTCAAATGCTTGACGGTGAGGTGTTAATGCAGAGCATTATTCAAGCGGGTTTCCAGTTTGGTGCGATGAATATTTTCCATCGACATCTTAACCCGACGGGTAATGGCCCTGTATTGTTTAGTCTTGCCAATATGGTAAAACCGGGTACTTTCAATATTGATACGATGGCTGAATTAACCACGCCTGGCGTATCCATGTTTATGATGGTGCCATCTTATGGTGATGCTAACCAAAACTTTAAATTGATGTTGCAAGCAGCTCAGCGTATTGCCTCTGATGTGGGCGGTGTTGTGCTTGATGAAGAGCGCAAACTGTTAACACCACAAAAAATTGAACTTTATAAATCTAGAATTCGTAGAACACTAGATTTACATCAATAGTCTTTTTATCAAAAGCTCGCTTGCGGTGCTAGGTTGGATAGATTTAAAGAAATCAGGAAAATTAATGACTTGATTTTCGGCTGATAATACAAAGTGGGGAAACTTGGTTTTTCTCACATTGCCAACAACCTCAGCCCCCGCTTGCGGGGGCTTTTCTTTCTTTGGTGATACCTCATGAATCAAAATATTCAACAACAAATTGATGAACTTCGCGTTACACTACGTCACCATGAATATCTCTATCATGTCATGGACGCACCTGAAATTCCTGATGCTGAATACGATCGCTTAATGAATAAGCTAAAAGCATTAGAAGCCGAACATCCTGAACTCATTACCCCAGATTCTCCTACTCAACGGGTAGGGGCATTACCTTTAACGGCTTTTGAGCAAGTTAGACATGAAATTCCAATGCTCTCTTTAGATAATGCTTTTGATGAAACAACCTATTTAGCATTTGATAAACGTTTACGTGAACGTCTGAAAAATAATGAAGAGATCACTTTTTGTTGTGAATTAAAATTAGATGGACTTGCGGTAAGTCTACTGTATGAAAATGGTCGCTTAGTACAAGCTGCAACCCGTGGTGATGGTACCACTGGAGAAAATATTACTGAGAATGTCAGAACCATTAAAGCCATTCCTTTGCGTTTATATGGCGATAATATCCCCGCACGAATTGAAATTCGTGGAGAAGTCTTTATGACTGAAAAAGGGTTTGAGCATTTAAATGAAGAAGCTCGACGCACGGGAGGAAAAGTATTTGCTAATCCTCGTAATGCAGCAGCGGGTTCATTACGTCAGTTAGATCCTCGTATTACAGCCAAGCGCCCTTTGACTTTCTTCTGTTATGGTGTTGGCGTGCTTGAAGGCGGTGAATTACCGACAAGTCATTATGCACGCTTACAGCAATTTAAAAAATGGGGATTACCTGTTAGTGATGCTATTAAATTATGTACCGGAACTAAAGCTGTACTTGATTTTTACCATCATGTAGCAGAAATTCGCCCTAATCTAGGCTTTGATATTGATGGTGTGGTTATCAAAGTAGATGATATAGCTCTACAAGAAGAGTTGGGATTTGTGTCTCGTGCTCCCCGTTGGGCGATTGCTTACAAATTCCAAGCCCAAGAGCAGATGACGGTGATTAAAGATGTTGAATTTCAAGTGGGGCGTACAGGGGCGATTACACCTGTCGCTCGTTTAGATCCCGTACAAGTGGCAGGGGTAATAGTCAGTAATGCCACACTTCATAATGCTGATGAAATTGAACGTTTAGGATTACGTATTGGTGATACGGTGGTTATTCGCCGTGCAGGCGATGTTATTCCTCAGGTTGTGAGTGTGATTGAAGAAAAACGCCCTGAGAATGCACAAGAAATTGTTTTTCCAACCCAATGCCCTATTTGTCAATCTGATATTGAGCGTATAGAAGGTGAGGCTGTTGCCCGCTGCACGGGGGGATTAATTTGTGCAGCGCAACGTAAAGAGGCGCTTAAACATTTCGTTTCTCGTCGTGCGATGGATGTTGACGGCATGGGAGATAAAATTATCGACCAATTGGTTGAAAAAGAGTATGTCAAAACACCGGCTGATTTATTCCGTTTAGATGAAAAGATCTTATCTGGTTTAGAACGTATGGGGGAGAAATCAGCCAAAAAACTGCTTAATGCATTAGAAAAAGCAAAATCAACCACTTTTGCCCGTTTTATCTATGCCCTTGGTATTCGTGAAGTAGGAGAAGCAACGGCCAATGGATTAACCGCTCATTTTGTTTCATTAGAGGCATTACGTGAAGCAAATATTGAAGCCTTAAAGGCAGTTCCTGATGTGGGTGATATTGTTGCAAAGCATGTGGTTAATTTTTTCCAAGAAGAACATAATAAAAATGTGATTGATCAACTTGTTAATGACATTGGCATTACTTGGCCGGCACCGGTTGTGGCTACTCATGAAGCAGGTGATAATCCTTTTGCTGGTAAAACAGTCGTGCTGACAGGCTCTCTTTCTCAATTAACGCGAGATGAAGCAAAAGATAGATTAGTTGCACTTGGTGCAAAAGTGAGTGGTAGTGTTTCGAAAAAGACAGATATGGTCATTGCTGGTGAAGCGGCGGGTTCTAAATTAGCCAAAGCAAATGAATTAGGTATTACTGTTATTGATGAAGACGAAATGATCCGCTTGCTTGATCAATCTAAATAATCGTTTACAATAAACTTAGATGCTATTGAGAGCAGTTCTCAGTAGCATCTTTAATTTAAGCTAAATTCACATTTCGTGTTACTTAAGTTACTCCTAAAGTGTGATCAACCTATCTTATTTAATAAATAGTGTGTATATGGTTTCACTGTATTGTGACAATAATCACATCGTAATGTTACGCGTTACATAAAATGCTCTCCAAGATTTATTTTTATTTTTGGAGCATGCATGTCTTCTATCATTCACTTTGTTTTGGCTCTCGCAGTTATTGGTGCATTAGCATTTATTGCAAGTAATAACCGCAAAGGGATCCGTCTGCGTTATATTGTGCAGTTATTAATTATTGAAATCGCATTGGCATGGTTCTTCCTCAATTCTGATATTGGTGAAGGCTTTGTCCGTGGTTTCGCTGGGCTATTTGATCACTTATTAGGTTATGCCGCACAAGGTACTGAGTTCGTCTTCGGTGGTATGATGAAAGGTGGTCTAGCATTCTTCTTCTTGAATGTATTATGTCCTATCATCTTTATTTCTGCATTAATTGGTATTTTGCAACATATCAAAGTATTGCCTTTCGTGATCCGCATTATCGGTACAGTGCTGTCCAAAGTGAACGGTATGGGGAAACTAGAATCGTTTAATGCGGTTAGCTCCTTAGTACTTGGCCAATCTGAGAACTTTATCGCTTATAAAGATGTATTGGGCAAAATGTCTCAGCGCCGTATGTACACTATGGCGGCGACAGCGATGTCTACGGTATCAATGTCAATTGTTGGTGCTTATATGACTATGCTTGATCCTAAATACGTTGTTGCTGCACTGGTTCTGAATATGTTCAGTACTTTCGTTATCCTATCAGTGATTAACCCATATTCTGTTGAAAATGAAGAAGATATCCAGATGGGGAATCTGCATGAAGGTCAAAGCTTCTTCGAAATGTTAGGTGAATATATCTTAGCTGGTTTCAAAGTTGCTTTAATCGTTGCGGCAATGTTGATTGGTTTTATCGCATTAATTGCTGCGGTAAACGCTATCTTTAGTATGATTTTCGGTATTAGTTTCCAAGATTGCTTAGGTTATGTGTTCTATCCATTAGCATGGGTGATTGGTATACCTGAGCAAGATGCATTACGTGTAGGTAGTGTGATGGCAACTAAATTAGTCTCTAATGAATTCGTCGCGATGGGAAGCTTGCAAGATCTGGCTGCTGAATTAACACCTCGCTCTGTTGGGATCTTATCTGTCTTCTTAGTCTCATTTGCTAACTTCTCTTCTATCGGTATTGTTGCAGGGGCTATTAAAGGTCTGAACGAAATGCAAGGTAATGTGGTTTCTCGTTTTGGTCTTAAATTACTATTTGGTTCTACGCTAGTTAGCTTCTTATCTGCTGCTATCACAGGCCTGTTTGTTTAATCATTGAGATAAGACAGATAGCATGTGAAATAAATAACAATGTAAGATGGATAACTTAGTTATCATGTAACATAAATCAAGCAGTACCCGTCGGTACTGCTTTTTTTATCGTTAAATTACCTTATAATCCTTATCATTCCTTCTCGATAAAGCGATAGAGATCATGCTAGAAAAACAGCATCTTATAGATATAGCCAACACACAAATGCCATTTGGTAAATATAAAGGGCGAATGCTGGTGGATTTACCTGAAGAGTATTTATTGTGGTTTGCCAAGAAAGGCACCTTCCCTGAAGGAAAGCTAGGGCAACTAATGGAAATGACCCTAGCAATTAAAATTGATGGCTTAGAAGGGTTACTAAAACCATTAAAGCAGTCGCATTAATCAGGCTCTGTAGGTAACTTATCCGCTATTAGTGCGTTAATAACTTTATGACTCAATTCAATAAACATAGCTTGTTCTGCAGGTGTTAATTGCGCTTGTAGCTTCTGTGCGTTCTGTTTTCGGCCTAAAGCGGCTCTTGCTAAAAAAGCTTTACCTTCATCTGTTAAATGCGTAATTAATTCACGTTTATCTTTCTTAGAACGATCCTGAGCAATAAAACCTAATGATTTTAATCCTCGCATAAACTTAGATAAATTTTGGCGTGAGATAGCTAAAATTTCACAAAGTTGAGAGGGCGTTAAATCACCGCGTAAACGCAATAATTCTAAAATATCATATTGTCCCCAAGTTACTTGCTCTGGTGTATAACGGGTGCGTTGTGCAACCAGAGTACACTGTAAAAGCGATAGGGCATTTTCTAGCTCAAGTTGCTCCATTAGTACCTACATTTTTCTATCAAATTAATTGAAGTTAATAATAACAGCTCATTTTAGCTGAAGAAAATTTATATTGATTAACTTTAGTTAATCAAATATCCTATTTAACATGATTAACTAAAGTTAATTACTTAAACTAAGTGAACTGAGGTGAATATGAGTTATTTTGAAGGCAAAACGGTGTTAGTGACTGGGGCTGCAACAGGAGTAGGGGAAGGCGTTGCCCAACGATTATATCAAGCGGGTGCAACAGTCTTTATAAGTGGGCGACAATTAGAACAGGTTAAAAAAACCGCTTACACAATCGATCCTACAGGTGAAAAAGTCATAGCATTACAAGCAGATATGACATCACCTGAGCAAGTTAAAAGCATGTTTGAAGCAATATTAGCACAAACAGGCGCATTACATGGATTAGTGAATAATGCAGGTATTACAGGTCCGCATAATACATCGATTGTTGATTATAATATTGATGATTGGAAAGCGGTTATGGATACCGATATTAACGGCGTATTTTACGGATTGAAATATGGTATTCCGGCCTTACTAAGAAGTGGTGGAGGGAGTATCGTTAATTTATCTTCGACAAATGGTATTGTCGGTATTGCCGGTATTTCTGCTTATACTGCAGCCAAACATGCTGTGTTAGGGATCACCCGTTCAGCTGCCTTGGAATTTGCACAGCAAGGTATACGTGTGAATGCAATAGGGCCTGGGTATGTAGACACACCGCGAATGCAACAGTTACCGGATGAAGTTCGTCAATGGATGGCATCAACACATCCGATGAAGAGAATGGCAACGCGAAAAGAAGTGGCTAATATGGTGGCTTTTTTACTTTCAGATGAGAGTAGTTTTTCAACAGGCGCTTTTTATGCGGTAGATGGGGGATATACTGCGCAGTAGTTTTATCTTTGCGGGTAGTGTGAATCACTAATTAAGTGAATACATTGGTGAAAATAAAAAATCCTGAAGATTTCTCTTCAGGATCTTAAGATTCTGGTGGAGCTAAGCGGGATCGAACCGCTGACCTCTTGCATGCCATGCAAGCGCTCTCCCAACTGAGCTATAACCCCACATAATGGATTGTTCAAAAGTATATTGGTGGAGCTAAGCGGGATCGAACCGCTGACCTCTTGCATGCCATGCAAGCGCTCTCCCAGCTGAGCTATAGCCCCAACATACTGGAACGGGCTTGATAATAGGCAACAAGCACAATGCTGTCAATCACTTAATCTCACATTATTTATTGATTGATGAAAAAGAATACAAAAAAAGAGTCGCCGCTTAAAAATAAGTGACGACTCTTCGTTGTGAAATAAGATAATCAGCTCAATTAAGCTTGATTTTCTCTGTCAGTAATAAAATCTAATGCTTTATTAATACGAGCGATGCTACGAGCTTTACCAATAGCATGAACAGTAACATCTAGTGCAGGAGATTGGCCCGCACCTGTGACAGCAACACGTAGAGGCATACCGACTTTACCCATACCAACTTCTAATTCTTCAGCGGTTTCTTGGATTGCTTTATGTACATTTTCCGCTGTCCAATCAGTAATTGCTGATAATTTATCACGAACTACTTCTAATGGTTGACGAGCGACAGGACGTAAGTGTTTTTTCGCCGCGGTTTCTTCGAAACTATCAAAGTCAACATAAAAGTAGTGACAACTTTCCGCCATCTCTTTTAATGTTTTGCAACGCTCGCCGAGTAATTTAATCAATTCAACCAGTGATGGGCCATTACTAGTATCAATATTTTGTTGTTTGATATGCCAATCTAGGTGTACGGCTACTTGTTCAGCAGGTAAGGTATTAATATAGTGATGGTTTAACCAAAGTAATTTGTCAGTATTAAATGCACTTGCTGATTTACTAATAGCTTCTAAAGTGAAATCTTTAATCATTTCATCGATGCTAAAGATCTCTTGGTCGCCATGAGACCAACCTAAACGTACTAAGTAATTTAATAACGCTTCTGGTAAATAACCGTCATCACGATATTGCATTACACTTACTGCGTTATAGCGTTTAGATAATTTTTTACCATCATCACCTAAGATCATGGATACGTGTGCATATTCAGGTACTGGAGCACCAAGTGCTTTTAATATATTGATCTGACGTGGGGTATTGTTGATATGATCTTCACCACGAATAACGTGTGTAATTTCCATATCCCAGTCATCAATCACTACACAGAAATTATAGGTAGGCGAACCATCAGTACGACGGATAATTAAGTCATCAAGCTCTTGGTTACTAAACTCAATCGGGCCACGAATTTTGTCATTAAAAATCACAGATCCTTCTTGAGGATTTAAAAAACGAACTACATGAGGTTCATCTGGGGTATGGTTGTGATCACCGTGACGGCAACAACCATCGTAGCGAGGTTTCTCACCTTTCGCCATTTGATCTTCACGTAGTTTCTCTAAACGTTCTTTAGAACAATAACAACGATAAGCAGTACCAGCTGCTAACATTTGATCGATAACTTGATTATAACGATCAAAGCGTTTGGTTTGATAGTAAGGACCTTCATCCCAGTTTAGATTTAACCAATTCATACCGTCCATAATTGCATCAATGGCAGGTTGAGTAGAACGTTCTAAATCGGTGTCTTCAATACGCAGTACAAACTCACCCTTGTTGTGACGGCTAAATAACCAGGAATACAGTGCAGTACGAGCACCACCAACATGTAGATAGCCTGTAGGACTTGGTGCAAAACGGGTTTTTATTTTACTCATTGAGATTGCCTTAGTACGTTTTACTTATATTCTTTCTTATATAAGGAGCCAAAAATAGAAGATAAGTAACCGTGATTATCAAAAAAACGAAATTGTTGCTTTATTTTATCACTGGATGCTAATTCCTCAATGGCATTAAGCTTTTAACCTGCAGAAAAATTTCAAATAGGTTATTTTTTGTTTGACGAAGTAACAACAACGGATTATTTTGGTTAATTGCTGTGTCAGTTATGGTGCTAAAAAAAGCATCTTGACTAAAAATAAAACGAACGATCATTTTTACGATAAAAAACCGATAAAAATCGTTGACTCATAGCGCAGTATCCCTATAATGCACCCCATCACGACGGGCGGTTAGCTCAGTTGGTAGAGCATCTCCCTTACAAGGAGGAGGTCGTTGGTTCGAGCCCAATACCGCCCACCATTATTATTCGTTGTGATAGTTGTATTATTTAATGTAATTGGGCGGTTAGCTCAGTTGGTAGAGCATCTCCCTTACAAGGAGGAGGTCGTTGGTTCGAGCCCAATACCGCCCACCAATTACATTAAAGCGTGGTAATGAGAATTTAGTCATTATGAAGTGGGCGGTTAGCTCAGTTGGTAGAGCATCTCCCTTACAAGGAGGAGGTCGTTGGTTCGAGCCCAATACCGCCCACCACTTCATCCGGTTATTTTACGCAATATCACACAGTTAGGTATGGGTCGTTAGCTCAGTCGGTAGAGCAGTTGACTTTTAATCAATTGGTCGGGCGTTCGAGTCGCCCACGACCCACCATTCCTAAATATACAACAAAGAGTAGTGAACATTGTGATGGGTCGTTAGCTCAGTCGGTAGAGCAGTTGACTTTTAATCAATTGGTCGGGCGTTCGAGTCGCCCACGACCCACCATTCACAATACTACCTCAAGTTTTACGTAAAATTATTAAATGGGTCGTTAGCTCAGTCGGTAGAGCAGTTGACTTTTAATCAATTGGTCGGGCGTTCGAGTCGCCCACGACCCACCATTTAATAATTAAGCGGGCGGTTAGCTCAGTTGGTAGAGCATCTCCCTTACAAGGAGGAGGTCGTTGGTTCGAGCCCAATACCGCCCACCACTTCTTTTTATATCATTCGATAAAAATTCTTTTATTATTCCTTATCCTTATCCTTATCCTTATCCTTATCCTTATCCTTATCCTTATCCTTATCCTTATCCTTATCCTTATCCTTATCCTTATCCTTATCCTTATCTATTATCCTTATCTATTATCCATAGCGCTCATTTTGTATTCAGGTCTGTTACTAGACTACATCGACCTATCTATCTATCTATCTGTCTATCTGTCTATCTGTCTATCTATCTGTCTACTTGGTGGTTTTATATCGAGCTGTGATCCCTGTTCTGTTCTCCTATTTATCGGTCTGAATTATTTTTGTGCTATCAGGGGTTGATTACCGACTTATTTACCCTACTAGTAGTGTTAAAAATATTGATGATGAAATGATTATTTAAAAGGATTAGCAAAATTACTGAGAGAAATAGCTAAGATGATACTTTTATTGAGTGCACATAGGTTATTTAATTGCTTATAAGATAGTTTAAAAATAGCAACGTCAAGGATATTCATTTTTTATCGCCTTGATATAGATAAGATTTTTAAATTAATTTTAAAAAAAAAGTATTTTTTTATTATTAGTTAATTATACGTATTATGGTTTTTATATGGGTTAAAATAAAAATAATTCAAAATTATCCTTTACAGTAAACACCCTTAATATTTTTATGTGGTTAGTAACCAAATTATCTTTTTAATTAAAAATTATTATGTGTTTTTTCTGAAATATCGTTTTTTTTGGTGCTATTTTTTGAACAAAATTTTTATATTAATTTGTTGATTTTAAACGTTTATTTTAATTGTTGATTTTTATCAAGTCGCTATCCTTATGAATTCAAAAGAAAATGATCTATGCCAATAAACGACATTTTCATTTGTTTAGATGTTGTCTTAAAGGGGGAAATTCCTTTTTTACACGAAAAAAGAGAAAATTGTGTATATAGCAGAAAGATAAATTATATAAAAATATTAATGTTTGCAGAGAGGCAAAAATACACTTTATAAGAAATAAGTATTTACACTTAGGATTAAAGGATTATCTAATTTTGAATTTTTAACAAAATGAGATCATTGTTAAATGGTCATTTAACAGCTTAATATAGCAAATATTTACCCTAAGTTACAATAACTGATAAGAAGTTCTTTTGTTTAAATATGTGGTTTGCGGAAGGTGGCAAAAAGCTATGCTGGCATGTTTTTAGTAGAACATTAGATGTTCTATAAATTAAGAAATGTATTATAACCATATGATATAAAATAGTTTTTATCATTTATTCTTCTTTTTATGGTCTTTTTCTATTTGGATTATCTTTAATAAGAGAACAAGAAAAAATATAAATAAATAATAATCCATAACGGAAATTATAATTCAAATTATAGTAAATAATAATTGGAAATTTATTTAAATTTAATAAGTACTCTAACGCTAAGTGTTTATGCTTATATAAATTAATTAACAAATGTTTAAAATTAGATTGAGTTCTATTACTTTATGAAAATTATGTAACTAATTGTTTCTATTGGTTTTAATCTGTGTCATTTTGTATTAATTAGAATTTATTGAGATTGCTCAATATTTTTTGTAAAAATGTAAAAAATGTTCTATTAACGAGGTTAATTCACAAATTTAAATAAATTAGACTGAAATTTATTGATTATTTTTTTGTCAATTTGATATATTTATTCGTAAATTATTGCATTAATAGAATATAAATCTAATACATGAGTAATTCTAAAGATAAAAAAAGACTATATTTATATTTAATATATTATAACCTATTGATTAATATTGGATTTGTGACTTCTCCTAGGTATTAATAACTAGTGAGAGTAAAGGTGTTAGTTATTATTGTCATTTTTTGACTGGTTGAAAGTGTTTAAATGCGTAGTATATTATTTACATATGATAAGTGTTGTTATGAATTGTAATACTCTTATCAAGTCAAAATATTATTTTAATAAAATTAAAAAAGGTGCCCATGATATTATATTTTTTCATATATTATTAATGATGGCCCGCACTATTATAAATTAGATATCAATCAAAGTGAAAAGCGAGAACATATTATGAGTAACAAGTATCCAGTTGCTTACGCTGTTGGACAAAAAATAAAATCATTAAGAAAATCTCAAGGTTATACCGTATTTCAGTTAGCAAAAGAAATCGATATTAGTGAACAGCAATTATTTCGCTACGAACGCGGAGTTAATCGTATCGACATTGATTGCTTAGTTAAAGTCCTTGATGTGTTAGGCATTAATATAGGTAACTTCTTTGAAGATGTTATGGGGGGTATGGTTGATGTTCCTGAGAATAATGAACAACATATCCCAGCTCATTTCGACAATAAGGCTCTTTCTATTTTCTGATTGTAAGCTTTTAATTAGAAAGTTAGCTAGTATACAAATAATTAGATAAATAAGATGATTCTTATGAGAGTGTTAATCTAATTATTTAATAATAAGAATTATCTTATTATCATTTACGCCTTGAATCTAAATAAAATGCCCTTAATGGGCATTTTTATTTTTTAACAGTAATAAGAATATCTAAATTATTCCATTAGTATAATAATATTGACCATTACCTATAACATATCTTTTTTGTCGCTATTTTTTACTGTTATTTATGACTAAAAAATCTTTATATAAAAGATTGGTTAATTATATTTTTTAATATATAAAAAATTTTAGTAAAAATAAAAACTAGCTAGTTCAAAAAAATACTAATTTAGTAGAATATCATCATAAAAAGATTCATTTTTAGAAAATTAAGCTATATCAATTTTGTTCTGTTAATAATAAATAAAAAAATCGTAGTGAATAGGAGAATATTCTGTATTTTTACGTATCAGTGATCTTAGCTAAAAATACCAATACGTAAAAATGCCTGCTCGGTAAGCAGGCATGGGGATATTAATAATTATCAAAAGCTAATTATCAATTTTTTGTTGTTGTGCTTTCACCATGTTTTTGATGTCGATGATGCCCATCAATCATGCTGTGGAATGTTTGTGTAAAAGTATCGCCTAAAGTACATAAGTAGAAGTGCGCACAAATAAACATGAGTGCAACGATGCCTAATATAAAGTGTACTTTTAACATCCAATAGCCATAACCTAGGACTTCAGGGTATAAGCATAGTACGCCTGTGATAAGAAGTAGTGGAACTAACCCAAACATAACACCTAAGTAAGCAAGTTGTTGGAGAGGGTTAAATTTATCTGTTGCAGTCGCGGCAAAAGGATGTGGTTCACCTTTCATAATACCATAAAGATAAAAGCGAGCTTGCTTGATACAGCGTCCAATTAATCCTTGTGGTCTGACTTTGTAATGTACACCATTATTTGTGGTTAGGTTAATTACAACAAAACCTATCCAAAAAGCGATGAGAATAAAACCACAGATTTTATGTAGTAGTACCATCGATGGAACATTACCGATAGAAAAATGGCCTAACAATCCACTGATTAATAGAAGAATGAACAGTAAGGCATTACCCCAATGCCAAAAACGAATGGCTTTAGAGTATAAGTAAACACGCTCTTCTTCATAGTGACCACTTTGCTTAGGTGCCAGTGCATAACGTAAAAAACCATGTAGCACCAATATGGCTATCATGGCGACAATGATCAAACCTGCTGCAATTAACCATACAGGCCAGTAATCTGGCGTATAATAGAGTTCGGCTCCCCAGATACTTGTCATGCTTTATCTCCCTGATGGATCTCTTTACGGCGGAATAAATTTGGTTTTCCGACATTATCTAATTGGTATTGATAAACGGATTTCTGTTTGATCCAAGCTTGGATCTCGGGTGAGTCAATGCGACCAAATGCCAATGCATCAGTTGGACATACCGTTACACAAGCGGGTAACTCACCTTCTGTTAGTCGAGTATCAGCACAGAAATTACATTTATCGGCAATGTGTGTTAATGGATTGATATATCGAACGTGATAAGGACAAGCACCAACACAGTAATCACAGCCAATACAGAGCTCTTTTTTAACCTGTACAATGCCATTTTCATCAATAAATGAAGCACCTGTAGGGCAGACAGAAACGCAAGGCGCATCTTCACAATGTTGACAGGAAACTCGGAAAAATTGGTAATGTGGATCTCCTGCCTCATCATTATGAGGGAGGGCCTTGAATTTGTACTTGTAATCGGCTGTATCCTTCAGGAATATCATTGATGACTTTACATGCTACGGTACAAGCTTGGCAGCCAATGCAACGTTTTTCATCGTGTAGCATGACAAATTGTTTAGAGTTGCTATTCATCGTTATTTTTTTCCTTAAGCCAGACTAATTTTGACGCCTGAAGTATGTACATCAGTGCCTGAAACAGGGCTAATTTCATGAGGTAATAAACTACTGCAGTGGATCCCATTTGTGGTTGCTGGCGTTTTTTCGCCGGTCTTAGAGCCTGAACCCATATAGACAAACACTGTGTCAGGACGAATACCTGTGGTAATTAAGGCATGGGCTTTTTCTTTGCCTACGCTATTTTCTAAAATGATCTCATCACCATGCTTAATTCCATGACTTTTTGCGGTATCAGGATGTAACCAGACAGGATTTTTCCACATTAGCTCTGCTAATAAAGGTACATATTGAGTCGCACCATTGGTATGTACTGCGACTTTTCCTTGGATAAAATAGAGTTCATCTTTTTGTTTTAATGGGAAGTTATGGAAACGAGGAATACCATAATTCTCTAATAGACTTTCTAACTCTTCCGAATAGATCTCAATAAGACCACTTGGTGATTTAAAAGAAAGAGATTTTTCCATCATATTGTTACTATCAACATGTTTGATAGCATCTGGGTATTGTGCAACAAAGGCTTTTACATAGGATGGTTCACGTAAAAGTAGCGGAATACCATAAGATAAATAGCCTTTTTGGTGGATCTCTTTATAGAGATTTTCATCCCCTTTAACTTGATAAAGTTGACGAACTCCCATGTTTTCCCAAGGATAATAACTTGCTAACCCCAGTTTTTTTCCTAATTCCATCCAAATTAACCAACTTGGTTTGGTATCACCAATAGGTTCGACAACTTGTTGTCTTAATGCATAAGCAGGATTTAAACCAGAGACATCAGAAATCTCTTCATCTCTTTCTAAATAAGTGCTTTCTGGTAACAGATAATCTGCATAAGATGCACTTTCACTTAAATACACATCACAACTGACAATTAAGTCGAGTTTTTGGGCTGTTTTTTCTAGATCAGGTCGGCAACTTACTGTTTGAAATGGATTATGGCGTGACATAATCCAAGCTTTGGTTTGGTAAGGTACACCATGGAGTGTGGAGTCAATGATAGATTGAACAATACCACCGCCTTTATTGATATATTTAAATTGAGGTGCTGTAGCATCGACGCGTTTTGCCGTAATTTTAGGCATGCCTTTAACGGTTGGTTTAGCTAATTCAGGGGCAACGTCGATGCCCGCTAATTTATTATATTTTGCAGCAGCTTTCTTTTGATACATGCCACCTTCACGTTCAATATTTCCCAGTAGGGCGTTGAAGGTGAAGATCATTCTGCGCATATTAATTTCATCTTTATTAAAGGTTGCGCGATGGCCTGGCATGACTAATGCGTGAGGAGCTTTAGCTGCAATTTCACGTGTTATGCGAATAATATCTTTTGCGGGAACATCAGAGTGAGCTTGTGCCCATTCAGGCGTGGTATCTTGTAATACTTCCACCAATTGAGGGAAACCGACAGTAAATTTTTCTATAAAATCTTTATCATAAAGATTTTCTTTTACCATAATATGACACATGGCCATTAGAACAGGTAAGTCGCCTCCTGGTCGGATAGCAAACCACTCATTTGCTTTACTGGAAACAACGGACAATCGAGGATCAAAACTGACTAATTTTGCACCACGCTCTTGTGCCGTCATTAATTCATAGGTTTCTGCAACTTCAATTCCTTCATAAAGATTATGACCAAAAGAAAGAATATATTTAGAATTTGCGAGATCCATTTTTAAATCACCACCCATCATTACCGATGCAGCAATGGCTTTGCCCGCAGGACAAGTTGATGCATGCGTAAAGGTGTTTGGTGACCCAAATGCCGCCGCTAAATGAAATAAATGAGAGGAAAGAGAGCCTGATTTTGATGAGAAAAAGATACTTTCAGCACCATAATGTTGTTTGATGCTTGCCATCTTTTCGGCAATTTCTGTATAAGCTTGTTCCCAGCTAATAACTTCCCATTCTCCGGCACCTCTAGGGCCTTTGCGTTTCATGGGCTTTACAATGCGTTTCGGATCATAAATAAGGCTAACACCACTGCCTCCTCTCGCACAGACTCGAGTTTTTTGATGTGGTGAATTTCGGTTACCTTGGATAAAGACAGTTTTGTTATTAACAACCTGAGCTTCTATAGGACAACGGTAAGAACACATCTCACACAAACTTGGTGTTAATTTAGACTGACCCTTAAGAGATGTTACTGGATTAAGTGCGAGGGCCCCTGGTGGTAAACTTCCCACCGTACACCCAACACATCCTATACCCATCCCCTTAATAAAAGAACGACGACTAATACTCATATAACCTCCAGTTTCTTCTTATAGCTAAATATTATATACAGTTGGTTAAATAAATATTTGATGGTGTCTTCAATTTATTCATTAATAAGTGATGAGTTAGTTGGAAATAATAAATAATAGCAACAAAGAAGTTAATAAATATCACAAAATAATTTAACAAATAGAGACAAAATAAAATGATAATTATTTTCTTCTAAGGCATTAGTTAGGGGCTGGTTATTGTTAAAGGAAATGAATTAAGAGTTTTATAAAAAAACAACCATGCCTTTAATATTCATATGGTTATAGGAATGATTTATTCTTTTAAAGTGTATCTATAATATATTATTAAGGTAAGAAAAAATATTGATATAATTTTCAATCGATATGTATTTTTATATATATCGGTGAGAGGTTTAATTGTAATTAAATTGTTATTGAAATAAAGACTAAACAAGTTTTTTAATTTTCTTAAGCTAAAGAAGCTATTTTATTATATTTGCTATAATGTCTTATTTTAATAATGAAATATCTATAAAAGATAGAATTAAATGTCAATTAAGATTTAATTTATCTAAGAGGTAGATAATTATGCCATCATAAAAAAGATAAGATAAATTATAATATATTATTCATTATGTATAATTTTTAATTAATTATATTAATGGTTATTGGGTTGTATCTAGGGTGTCAAAATACGCTACTATTGAGTCGAGTAAATGTAACAATTTCACTTTTGTGTGAAATATTAAAGGCAATACAGATAGATAAGAATTGCCTTGTCCAGAGGTATGTTAGCGGGTTAGTTCAGCATAACGACTAACACCAATATCAATAACAGCGGATAAACTCTCGCATGCCATTTATCCGGTATACGTGATAAAAAACGTTCAGCTATTTTTAATCCTATCCATGTACTACAGATTAGAATAACGGCTGCTTTTATCCAAATATAGCCAACAAATCCAGCGCTATCCCCTAACGGGGTAGTGAAAGACAATAAGATATAAGTGAGTGTTGCCGTTAATGCTAAAGGGAATGTCAATGTGTTTGCCATTGCAGCCGATTGAGTCATTGACATACCTCTACGGCGTAATAAAGGTACGGTCATAACACTTCCACCTACACCTAAAAAAGCTGCAATAATGCCAATAATAGTGCCAGTTAACGCTTCTTTTTTGTTGGTTACTTTTTGTATTTCTTTGCGTGGCGCCATAAATCCGGGGCGAAAATAGCAATCTAAGATAGTAAGGAATAGATAGCCAATAAAAATCCATCGGATCCATTCACCTTGGACGGATGAGGCAAGTAAGGCACCGAAGATCCCACCGAATGCAATCCCCCAAAATAAGATCATAATTAATTTCCAATCTATTTTTTTCGCCTTATGGTGTTTTAGGGTCGTAATAATAGCGGAAAACAGCATAATGAGCGCAGAGGTAGCCACAGCAATTTGCATAGCATGTTCACCCGCTAAGCTATCACCCGCCCAAAGTGTAAGAATGAGAGTATAGAGTAGGGGCACAGTAACAAAACCACCGCCAAAACCAAATAACCATGTAGTAATACCTGAAATTAAGCCAAAAGAGATCAGCCAAAGTATCATTTAAATTCTCCTGTCCATAACAGGTGATATAAGCTACCGAATATAGATTTGATTTACTTCTGTGGTGCAGACAGTGAAATAGGAATTTAGGCCAAATTATCGACAATAAAGGTTATTATTTTTGATAAGGCTTTATTAAATCACCAAACTCTCATTGGGTGTTGTTAATAAATAACCTATTCTTTATAGCGAGAATAAACAGTGGGTAAAATGATAGGTTGTTATAATTGGCGTTCCCTACAGGAATCGAACCTGTAACTAGCCCTTAGGAGGGGCTCGTTATATCCATTTAACTAAGGGAACATTTTGCGAGAGGGTGCTTAACTGTTTCTCAGTGTCCGTATAGTACCGTTTTTGTGGTGGGGGGATCAAGGTATTTAGTCATTGAGTTAGCAAGGTTTATTTTGTAATCAATGATAATACTGCCTTAATAGCTATTTCTATATTTTTATATTGTCACAGTAGATCGTAATAAAAATGATAAATATAAAATTAGTAGGTTAATTGAATGAGTCATAAAAAATTAAAGCAATAAACGGGAGGGGAATAAAATAAAGAAGGCTCCTACCCGTTTAATGTATACAAGCTAATAGCTTGTTAATATAGTGAGAGTGTTTTTGTTAAACTTTTTAAACACCGAAAGAGAATGTTAATACGGCCTCACCAATAAAATCGAGTCCATTACTAATATCTATCGCTTTTTTAGCTAGCTTATCACGAGAAAGAATGAATGTATGAGATGATATTCCTGGTATAAATTTTGTGGTAAAGATTTCACCTGAGACTAATTTAAGAGATGCGGCGGATACATCCTCTTGTTGCTCTGATGTCCACCCATGAATATTATTTTTAACTAAGACAGATACCCCTACTTCAGCTGTTTTAGGTGTTGCTCGGCTTATAAAAGCCGTTTTTCCGTCAACAGTTGCATCTTTCCAATTAAAAAATGAAGCCCCAACAGCTTTATCTGGGTTGGCTTTATCAACTAAGCGAAACCAAGCACTATCAAAACTAGTATTATAATCAAGATCTACATCACCATATGTGTCAGTAGGTATAAAAGTCAAATAAGTTTTAGCATCACATTCAATACTGATGCTTGTTTCTGGTTTCATATCCACATATTGATAGTTTGAAGATTGTGGTATCAAGCTTGGCGATATGCGGCCATAGTCAAAGACAACTTCTGTATTGTTAGAACTATTGATTGTACAAGTTGGCGGTTTTATATCCCCATTGATCTGTAATTGAGCCGAAGGTGTTACAGCTAGCGCTGATGTTGATATAGCCGCTAGTAAGGTAAAATAGAGAAAATTCTTTTTCATTTTACTCTTCCTTTTCGTGAATGAATAATGAATTATTAAATTAGAGGATTATGATACCCCTTTTAAATTATTATTTAAGTTTTAAAATTAAGTATTTTCTTTTATTTTAGTCTGTTTAATCAAATTATGATGTTATTGAAAATATTTTATTATTTTTCATCTAATTTAGAATATCAAAAAATGTTTTATTTAAAATGAATCGTAAAGCTATTGTTTAAATTTTTATCATAAAAGTATAATCATTTCGTTAATGGTTATATTGTTATTTCTGCCCATTTTAATAATGAGTAATGAAAATTTTAATGCTTTTTGATTTTATATGTAGTGGGGCATCAAAAAGAGATTATTAATAATAGCTTACTTATAATGTGATATTTATTACTCATTTTGTTTAAATGTTAAATTCAAAAACTAAATGTAATAGTAGCTTACTCTATATAATCTAAATTCTTCAGGAATATCGATGTTTTATTTAGAGGTTTTTTAATTGATTTATATATCAATAAATTACATTACTTTCTGCTCCTCTGGTTTCTAAAGTTACACTAAAGTTTTTTCCATGTGTTAGCTTTATTTTCTACAAACAAATCTGAAACTGTAAATGTTAAAAAAGTATCTACATTACAGGATGTTTTAATATCGCTACGTTGAGAGCCTAATGCATACTTAGCATTTTCAGGAATAATTGATAGTGTATGTTGGTGGCTTGATATCTCGATTAATTTGTAACTTAGCTGAAGGTATCTGGTAAAACTTGATGATATAATGGGTCAGCAAGGAAAAATAGAGAAATTTTTCTTCATTATATCCTAATATCGAAAATGATAATTTAGCTATTGATAGCCTAATCATGATATCTTTATTTTATCTATTTATGACTATATTTAATCCATTCTAATTTTGCTTATTATAATTAAAAAATATTGATAAATTATTTTTATGTTTTATTTGGATAGGTAAATTTGTATATGTATCTTTATGTTTTTTTATTTTTTGATATAAAGTGGATGAAACTAACAAATAAAATAGCGTATTTTTTATATAGATAGATACTTTAAGGTGAGAAAATTCTTAGCTTGATTATTGCGAATTACTTCTTCTTTGAACTATGTAACTATAGGTGTTTTGCATAAAAAACAATCTAAAATATTTTTGTCAATGGGGCATAGTTAGCTCTATTGGATAAAAATAAATCCCGAATGTTCTTATAAGATTAAAAACGAATAACAGTATCACTTATCGCCTATTGACAGTATTATATGTAAAGATGATGAATAGTGACCTATGCTCTGATTATCATAGGACAGTTAGCGGAGAACATTATGAAGTATCGCCTGTGCGGTGTTGCTCTTTTAGTAGCTTTACTTTCAGGATGTGCAAGCACACCTAACAATGGTGACAGTCGTTCTGATCCCTTGGAAGGGTTTAACCGCCAGATGTTTAATTTTAACTATTATGTTTTAGATCCTTACGTATTACGACCTGTAGCCGTAGTATGGCGTGATTATGTTCCACCACCAGCACGTAATGGACTATCGAATTTCTTAGGTAACCTTGAAGAGCCAGCAAGTATGCTAAATAGCATCTTACGTGGAGATTTTGAAAAAGGGGCTAAGCATTTCGGACGTTTTTGGATCAATACCGTATTTGGTATTGGTGGTTTAATCGATGTTGCAGGAATGTCTAGAGAGTCAATGGAAAAAGAAGTTCCTGTAAGGTTTGGTAGTACGTTAGGGCATTATGGTGTGGGATATGGCCCTTATGTGGTATTACCGGGCTATGGCAGCTTTACAGTACGAGAAGAGGGGGGCGATTGGGCTGATGCCACCTATCCAGTACTGAGTTACCTCACTTTCTGGATGTCTGCGGGTAAATGGGCCCTTGAAGGTATTGAAACGCGAGCTCAATTATTAGATTCAGATGCAATTTTACAAAACTCATCTGATCCATATTTAATGATGCGTGAAGCCTATTTCCAAAAAAATGATTTCGATGCTAATGGCGGGAAAACAGGTGAAAATCCAAACGCAAAAGCGATTGAAGATGATTTAGATTCTATCGATTAATCTGTTTATCTGGTTGTTTAAATAAAAAATGGTCTTTTTTAAGACCATTTTTTGTATTTAAAGTAGCAAATCAGCTTAGAAGCGATAGTTAAAGTTCATACCGTATAACCATGCTTTACCTGATGATTCAAATTCATAAGCCGGCAATGGTAAGCTTTCAGATAGCTTCTCTTTAATTGTCACTTTCTTACCGTGCATATAGGCTAAACCAACATCCACAGACATATCTTTATTAAATGCGTAGGTTGCCCCTGCACTTAACCAGAAGCGATCTTGGTCAGGGATCGAGATAGAGCGTTTATCCGCAGGAACAGGACTATCATCAAAGGCAATACCGGTGCGGAATGTCCAATTATCATCATGGTAATAAGTGGTTCCTAATGCAATACGCCATGCATCACGGAAGCCTTCTTCTTTGTTGAAGAGTTGCTGGCCATCACTTTTACGTGTTGCTCTTAACTCTTTAAACTCACTCCAACTGGTATAAGCTAAATTATAATGGACAGCCCATTTAGGGGCGACACGGTGGTAAGCTGCAAATTCCCAAATCTCCGGTAGGTTAAGATCAAGTTTACCTTTGATTGTGCCACCTTCGGTACCTACGATGGTATTGCCACCAGGAAGAGGGATCGTTTTTAAGTCACTTTGATAATCACCATCTTTAAATTTCACTTTTACTTTAGAGCGGTAAGTGAAGCTGATACGGTTATCTTCATCAAACTCATATAATAAACCGGCGTTCCAGCCAAAGCCCCAAGCATCCCCTTTTAATTGTGCAAAGCGATCACTTGGCGATAAGCTTGATAAATAACGGCCTAATCCCTGATAGTTAGGATCTGGATGTTGAGATAAGGTACCACCCAATAGCTTACCTGCTTCACCTACATGGCGGGTAATTTCAGCATCAGCATAGAGCGCATTTAAGCCTAAACCGACACTAAATTGTTTATTAACTCGATAACCTGCACTTAAATTTAAGTTCATGGTTTTTAAATCAGTTTTACCGCCAATTAAACCTGCTGGGTAATCTTTTTTAAAGTCGGTAGCTAAACCAAAGTTAGTAGTACCTGATGCACCAATTGCCCATTTATCGTTGATAGGCGCAACAAAGTGAATATTGGGGACTAAAGCACTTGGGGCGATATCGCCGGCATTAGTGCTGGCGCCAGAGAGTGGAGATTTACCTTTAATATCAACACTGGGATTAATATGGATAGCACCAACGGAAAACTCAGGACGATCAAACATGGTCAATGCGGCAGGGTTTCGACTACCTACACTCGCATCATCTGCAATAACGCCTTCTCCTGAAAAAGCACGACCTAGTGCTGAAGTTGAATATTCATTTAACTGAAAACCGGCAGCGCTTGCATAAGAGGAAAGTGTTCCTACAATGGCAGCGAGAGCTGTGCGAGTAAACAGGTTTTTACGGTTCATGACCTAAACCCTCATAATTTTTTTAAATAAGTAACTTCTGATTAGAAGCGCTGGATTTTAGGTGCGGTTGTCGTTATGACAAATCAGACCAGTTGCTTAAGTATAAAGATGAATAGTGGTAATGTTGCAAGTTTGTTTTATATATATTTCCAATTTGATTTAAAATTTGGGATTTAGTTAACATTAATTTTACATTAAATGCCAATAAAGATGGTTTTGTTTATTAAACAAACAGTAAAATCAATTTTTTTTGTAAAATTGTAGGTTAATTTGAGCTAACGCAGGTTATTTTATTTTTTTGCTATTATGATAGATAATTAACACTTCTTTTGTTGGGAGACTAAAATGGCAGACGCAATTAATCGTTGTAATGCAGAAGAAACAGCTGCTTGTTGTTGTGTTGATGTTGGTACTATTATCGACAACAAAAATTGTACCGCATCTTATCAGCACGTTTTTGCCGATAAGGCTCAAGCTGAAGCGATGTTAAATGAGCTAACAGCTAAAGCTAATGCCACTGCATCTGAACCTTGCCAAATTAAACATCAATTTGCTGATGTCGAAGGTGGCGTTCAATTAACCGCTGATTTTACTTTCTCTTGTGAAGCAGAAAATCTGATCTTCCAATTAGGATTACGTTAATCCTTTGAAATTAAACTTCTTCAAGGCTATTGAAATTCAGTAGCCTTTTTTATTTTTTATCATTATTTATTCCTTCCTTTTATTGTTTTCTTCGAGTTACAGCTAATTGAATGAAATAATGAGCGCTAACTCCCACTTCTTATAAAATGATGTTTCTGATAAGTGAAAATTTTGTTAACTCTATTAATCAGGTCAGACCTCTTTGGTGTTAGGAATTCATTTTGTCAGGAGTCGTTATGAAGTCATCAGCGAGCAGTACCATAAAAGATCGTGTTGCGATTGTCAGTGGATTGCGTCTCCCATTTGCTAAACAAGCAACCGCTTATCGGGGGATCCCTGCGGTTGAGCTGGGGCGCTCGGTTGTACAAGAATTAGTGATCCGTAATGAAATTCCTCCTGAAATTATTGATCAACTGGTGTTTGGTCAAGTAGTACAAATGCCTGCCGCACCGAATATTGCCCGCGAAATTGTACTTGGCGCAGGGCTAAGTGTAAAAACAGATGCTTATAGTGTAACCCGTGCTTGTGCAACGAGTTTTCAGGCTATTGCTAATGTGGCTGAAAGTATGTTGGCAGGTCACGTTTCAGTGGGTATTGCTGGTGGCGCAGATTCATCTTCTGTATTACCGATTGGCGTGAGTAAAAAATTAGCCGATGTTTTACTCAGTTTAAGTAAAGCGAAAACATTAGGGCAACGGCTTAGTTATTTAAGTCAACTACGTTTTGGTGATCTGCTACCCGTTGCACCCGCAGTGGCTGAGTATTCCACAGGATTGCGTATGGGGGATACTGCTGAGCAGATGGCTAAGACTTATCATATTTCAAGAGTTGCGCAAGATGAATTAGCACATCGCTCTCATCAATTAGCTGCCAAAGCGTGGGAAATGGGAAAATTAAATGACGAAGTTATGACGGCATTTTTCCCACCTTATAAATCAGGTTTTCATCAAGATAATAATATTCGCAAAAATTCTGTACTTGATTCTTACGCAAAACTGAAGCCTGCCTTTGATAGGCGCCACGGTAGTGTGACAGCGGCTAATAGTACGCCCCTTACGGATGGTGCTGCTGCTGTGCTAATGATGAAAGAGTCTGTTGCCAAAAGTTTAGGCTATCAACCTTTAGGTTATCTACGTAGTTATGCTTTTACCGCCATTGATGTCTGGAAAGATATGTTGCTGGGGCCTTCTTATGCGACTCCGTTAGCACTATCAAGAGCCGGTCTTACTTTGAGTGATTTAACACTAATAGATATGCATGAAGCTTTCGCGGCTCAAACGTTGAGTAACTTAACCTTATTTGCAAGTGATAAATTTGCTCAAGAGCAACTCGGACTGTCAAAAGCAATAGGCGAAGTTGATATGGATAAATTCAATGTTCTTGGTGGCTCTATTGCTTATGGACACCCCTTTGCTGCAACAGGGGCGAGAATGGTGACTCAAACATTACATGAACTGAAACGCCGAGGTGGTGGCTTTGGTTTAACAACAGCTTGTGCTGCGGGCGGATTGGGTGCAGCGATGATTTTGGAGGTGGAATAATGGCGACTCAACAAAGGATACAAACCTCATCAGAGAAATCACCGGTATTCCAGTTTTCAGTGCGTCCCGATAAGGTCGGAATTATCACCATTAATGTTGTAGATGAAAAGGTCAATACACTGAAAGCTGCTTTTGTTGAACAGTTTCAAAATGTATTAAAACAGGCTCAGCAACATTCAGGTGTAAAAGGATTAATTATCACCTCAGGTAAACCTGATAATTTTATTGCTGGTGCTGATATATCAATGATTGCAGATTGCAAAACCAAAGAAGAGGCCACCGCATTAGCAAAAGCAGGACAAGATCTTTTTACTCAATTAGAAAATTATCCTTTGCCTGTCGTCGCAGCCATCAATGGCGCCTGTTTAGGTGGGGGATTAGAACTAGCATTAGCCTGCCATGGGCGAATTTGCTCCGATAACAGTAAAACACGTTTAGGCCTTCCTGAAGTTCAATTAGGATTACTACCAGGTTCGGGGGGAACCCAAAGATTACCACGTTTAATAGGGGTTACAACCGCCTTAGATATGATTTTAACTGGACGACAAATTAATGCCAAACGGGCTTTCAAGCTTGGCTTAGTTGATGACGTTGTACCACAAGCTATTTTATTAGATGTTGCAGCCCAATGGATTTTAACAGCTAAAAAAGCTGCTAAAAAACAGACTATTATGGAGCGTTTTTGGGCAAATACCACATTAGGAAGAAATATCCTCTTTGATCAAGCTAAAAAGCGCACTTTAGCTAAAACCAAAGGTCATTACCCAGCGGCAGAGCGTATTCTTCACGTTATTGAACGAGGCTTAGAGAAAGATATTCAAACAGGTTTTAAAGAAGAAGCTAATGCGTTTGGTGAATTAGCCATGACCCCGGTTTCATCTGCATTACGGCATCTCTTTTTTGCCTCAACAGCATTGAAAAATGAAACAGGATCATCTGCAAAGCCAGATAACTTACACCATATAGGTATTTTAGGTGGGGGGTTAATGGGGGGCGGTATTGCTTTTGTGACAGCAACAAAAGGTAATTTACCCGTTAGAATTAAAGATATTAGTGATAAAGGTATTGCGCAGGCACTTAACTATAGTTGGAAAGCGTTATCAACTAAGGTCAAGAAAAAACGGCTCTCTGCTCGTGAACGCCAAAGACAAATGGGGTTATTATCAGGGACATTGGATTATAGCGGTTTCCATCAAACTAACCTTATTGTCGAAGCTGTTTTTGAAGATTTGGCTTTAAAGCAAAAAATGGTGGCTGATATTGAAGCCTTAGGTGAAGGCAAGATCATCTTTGCTTCAAATACGTCTTCTCTTCCTATCCATAAAATTGCTGAAAAAGCACAATATCCAGAAAAAATAATTGGGCTGCACTATTTTAGTCCCGTTGAAAAAATGCCCTTAGTTGAAGTGATCCCTCATGAAAAAACGGATGCTAAGACAATCGCCACAACCGTTGCTTTTGCTAAAAAACAAGGCAAAGTTGCCATTGTGGTAGGAGATAAACCCGGTTTTTATGTCAATCGAATTCTCGCCCCTTATATTAGTGAAGCCTTAACCTGTTTGGTTGAAGGGGAAACGATAGAGAATATTGACAAGGCATTAGTTCAATTTGGCTTTCCAGTCGGCCCCATTCAACTTTTAGATGAAGTGGGAATTGATATTGGTACTAAAATAACGCCTATTTTAGTCAATGAGTTTGGTGAGCGTTTTGCATCTCCTCCTGCGGTTGATGCGATTATTGCGGATGACAGAAAAGGGCGTAAAAACGGTCGTGGTTTTTATCTCTATAATCAGCATGCCTTACCTTTCTCTTTAGGAAAAAATAAAAAGCGTGCAGATCCGATGATTTATCGCTTATTACAGGTTAAACCTAAAAATCAGTTATCGGCTTCAGAAATAACCGAACGTTGTTTATTGCTTATGCTTAATGAAGCTGTTCGTTGTTTAGATGAAAACATTATTCAACAACCTAGGGATGGTGATATTGGTGCTGTTTTCGGTATTGGTTTTCCTCCCTTCTTTGGTGGACCATTCCGGTATATAGATAGTATGGGAACAACAAAAATAGTCGATAAGCTTAATCAATTAACTGAAAAATACGGTGAAAAGTTCCAGCCATGTGAGCGATTAGCAGCAATGGCCGAGTTAAATGAACGATTCTATAGCTAACTATCTATTCTATAATGCAATGAGTAGAAAGGATGATTAAGGCGCTTATGCGCCTTTTTTTGTACCTATATAATTGAGATGCAGTTCACTCATTGGGCGAGGGGTTACGGCGTTTTTCGCTAAATTAAGCGCTGATTAAACAAGGTGTTATTATTAATCAAAAATCGGCTTATAAATGTTAATGATAGCTGAGTGAAAAGTGTTTTTGGGGGACAATAAACGCCAATGGTATATTCTAAAGACAGTTTGTTTTAATAAGAGATTAAATATAATTTTTTGGTGTTAAAATATACCAAATAGAGCAAATTTACTGGATAAAATAGCGTATTATTTGTTTGGGGCTTTTGGTTAAGACTAGATATTTGTTATTCTTACTTGCTTTATGTATTGATACCCTTAGAAATGATAACAACAAAATAGGTTTATATTGATTATGCAAATTTTTATTATGCGCCACGGTGAGGCTACTTTTGATGCGCCCAGTGATGCACTACGATCTTTAACAGAGCGTGGTGAATATGAATCATTAACCATGGCGAATTGGATGACACAGCAAGATCATAGTATCGATTATGTTTTAGTTAGTCCTTATTTGCGGGCACAACAAACACTGAATGTTGTGCAACAAGGCTTAGTATTACCCGCTAAGATAGAAACCGATGAAGGGCTTATTCCTGGGGGCAATCCTGATCATATTGCTCATTATTTAAGGGCATTAGGGGAAGTGGGGTATCACAATATTCTAGTTATATCACATCTACCTTTAGTAGGGTATGTCGTGGCAGAGCTTTGTCCAACAGTGAGTGCACCGATGTTTTCAACCTCAACGATTGCTTGTGTTGATTTTGATTTATCAATAGGCTCGGGGAAATTGCTGTGGCAAGTCTCCCCAGCAAACTTAAAACAAATTACCGAATAAAGTCTATATGTTATTTATATTGTTCGGATTTATTCGGTGATGTTAACGACGCGCAATATCATCATTTTCGACTAACAGCAATAGTGCAGCATCACCTCCCCACTCTTTTGGTGCTTGATGAAAAGCAATAATATCAGGGTGTTGAGCTAACCAAAGAGGGGTTTGCTGTTTTAAAATATGTTTACCATGCCCATGCATAATACAGGCACAATACACATGCTCTCTTCTACAGGCCGCGATTAAGGCACCAATTTCTTGTTTGGCGATTAATTGTGTTAATCCATGTAAATCTAAAAAAAACTCTGGTACATAATCACCACGACGCAATTTTTTTAGCTCGTACGCATTTGCCCCTTCTCTTAAATAACGCATCGGGCCTTCTGTTGCCAAGTTGGGTTGAAACTCATCGGAGAAATAGTAAGAAGCATCTATTTGCTCTTGCTGTAATCGCTCTGTTGGATAATGAGTCACTTTTTTTCGCGGTGTTTGGTGGCGTATTTTATCTTGTGGGAGCTTTTTGGTGCCTTTTATCATCTCCTGAAATAATTCTATTTCTGAAGGAGGTAATATGAATTTTTTGTTCATTTTTAGCGTTCTTCATCATTGCTATCATCTATATCTATAAATAATAGTACCTTAAATATAAGGGGAGATAAAAAACTATTGTTAAATAGATGAAACAAAAAAGGCAGGGGGGATCCCTGCCAAAATAGTCACATAGCTAGCAAATAGATTAATTAGTGCCCTGATGTTTCTGCACGTCGACAAGCTTCAAATAAGAACCAAGTACGACGCTCTGTTTCATCGATCCAATTTTCAATTAAGCTTGCGGTAGAAATATCGTTATTTTCATCACAGACAACATGTGCTTTTCTCAGTTCTGCTGCAAGTAATTGATTATCTTGACATAGCTCAGCTAACATATCTAAAGGTTCAACAAATTCAGCATCATTATCTTTAATACGTTGCATTTTTGAGATCTGGCCTATAGAGCGTAATGTCATGCCACCAATTTTACGTACACGCTCGGCAATAGGATCTGTCATGGCAAAGAGCTGATCACCTTGTTCATCTAACATTAGATGATAGTCACGAAAATGAGGACCGCTCACATGCCAGTGGAAGTTCTTTGTTTTTAGATATAAAGCAAACACATCCGCAAGAATAGCATTCATCGCTGCACTAACTTCTTTTGTTGCTTTAGGTGCTAAATCTGTAGGGGTAGATAGAGGACGGGTTTGGAGTTTATGTGCATCATTAACTTCAGCAGGGGTTAGTTTTTTACTGCTCATTTTCATCTCCTAATAAATCGAAAAAGTATTATTGAGAGAACAACATCGTAAACAGAACAACCAATTGCAGAACAAGATGTTATTGATATTACTGACTGTTCAGTTCAATAATAAATCACATGTAAATAAGTATGGATCGATTTCTTATAATTACTAGTTAAAGTGATAAATATAATTATTTGTTCTGGTTTTTTATCTGTTGTTAGTTGATTGTATGGTTTTTGTGTGATTTATTTGGTTTATCTGGCTAATATTAAATTTGTTTCGTCATAAAGATAAAACGAGATGAATTTAATAATATTGTCTTTTTTTATTATCTAACGCTGATTTATCACGATCTTCATGGCAAACTACAGACTTTCTATTTCGTCAGATCCGTCAGAGGACAACAGTTTTGGATATCACAGCAAAAGAAGAAGCCGTAGCTGATTTAAGCACGATCTTAGATATGTTACGTTGGGCTATGAGTCAGTTTAATTCATCAGATATTTATTATGGTCATGGTACGGATAACGCATGGGATGAAGCGTTACAGCTTGTTCTACCTACACTGGCTCTTCCTTTAGATATTCCTGATGCTCTTTTATCAACCAAACTTACAACCTCTGAAAAAATGGAAATCATTCAACTTATTGAGGTTCGTATTGAACAAAAAATTCCTGTGCCTTATTTAACGCATCGAGCGTGGTTTTGTGGACATGAATTTTATGTTGATGAACGTGTTTTGATCCCTCGTTCTCCCATTGGTGAATTGATTAATAACCATTTTGCTGGACTGATTGGGCAAGAGCCAACCCGTATCCTTGATTTATGTACTGGCAGTGGATGTATTGCTATTGCTTGCGCCCATGAATTTCAAGAAGCAGAAGTCGATGCAGTCGATATTTCAGCTGATGCGTTAGAAGTTGCCGAGTTTAATATTGAAAATCATGGTTTAATTCATCGTGTTTATCCAATGCAATCTGATCTCTTTGAGGCAATTGTTCCTACACCATACGATATTATCGTGACGAATCCACCTTACGTTGATGCTGAAGATATGGGTGACTTGCCTGATGAATACCATATTGAACCCGAACTTGCATTGGCTTCTGGTGTGGATGGCTTAGATATCACCAGACAAATTTTGCTAAAAGCACCTGATTATTTAAGCGAAAAAGGCATTCTTGTCTGTGAAGTCGGTAATAGCATGGTGCATCTTATCGAACAATTTCCTGAAGTTCCTTTTACTTGGCTTGAGTTTGAAAAGGGAGGCATTGGTGTCTTTATGTTAACGCGTGAGCAACTTGTCGAATTTTCAGATAGCTTTGCTAGCGATAAACGTTGATGTCAATGTGATGAAACGGTAGATTGTTATGGTTGCAAATAACATATTAATAACATCACACAGTCAGTCATAAGATAGGAATTGAGGGATGGCGGGAAACAGTATCGGGCAATTATTTAGAGTAACCACTTTTGGTGAGTCTCATGGCACAGCGTTAGGTTGCATTGTGGATGGTGTTCCTCCCGGATTACCTTTAACGCAAGCGGATCTACAAGTTGATTTAGATAGACGTAAACCGGGAACTTCACGTTATACCACACAACGTAGAGAGCCTGATCAAGTGCGTATTTTATCGGGTGTTTTTAATGGTGTAACAACGGGAACCAGTATTGGATTATTAATAGAAAATACGGATCAGCGCTCTCAAGATTATAGCGAAATTAAAGATGTATTCCGCCCAGGGCATGCAGACTACACCTATGAACAGAAATATGGTTTACGTGATTATCGTGGCGGGGGACGCTCTTCTGCTCGAGAAACCGCCATGCGTGTCGCAGCGGGTGCTATTGCCAAAAAATACCTTAAACAAAAATTTGGTATTGAAGTAAAAGGTTACTTATCTCAATTAGGGCCGATTAGTTGTGAGTTAGTTGATTGGTCAATTGTAGAAACCAACCCATTCTTTTGCCCAGATCCTTCTCGCCTAGATGCCCTTGATGAATATATGCGAGCGCTAAAAAAAGAGGGTAATTCTATAGGTGCCAAAGTTACCGTGGTTGCAGAAGGTGTACCTGCAGGATTAGGCGAACCCGTTTTTGATAGACTTGATGCCGATTTGGCTCATGCGTTAATGAGCATCAACGCAGTAAAAGGCGTTGAAATCGGAGATGGTTTTGATGTGGTGACCTTAAAAGGGACTGAAAACCGCGATGAAATTACCAAAGAAGGTTTTAGCAGTAATCACGCGGGGGGCGTATTAGGTGGCATTAGTAGTGGTCAACCTATTATTGCACACATTGCTTTAAAGCCAACTTCAAGTATTACTATTGCTGGTAAGACACTTAATCGACAAGGTGAAGAAGTCGATATGATCACCAAAGGGCGACATGATCCGTGTGTCGGTATCCGAGCTGTTCCTATTGCAGAAGCTATGATGGCTATTGTGTTACTTGATCATGCGTTACGTCAACGGGGTCAATGTGGTGATGTTATTCCTCCATTAATGCAATGGTGATCTTAGCTTACATCAATAATACAGCGCATAATCTGTAGTAAGTTTGCTATGAGTTTTTAAAGGTGTGAGCGCCTTATTATTCTATGCTCAGATAGTGTTACTGTTTTTATTTAAAATAATCAAATAAATCAGTAACACACGCCCCCTCATTTCTGATAATTCGGATAGATAAATGGATTGGCTATTTTCAGATGGCATCTACCTTCTACTCTTTTTTGTTGCTGTATTAGCAGGCTTTATTGACTCTATTGCTGGCGGTGGTGGCTTGATCACTATTCCTGCCTTGCTCTCTGCGGGAATATCACCCGTACAAGCGTTGGCAACAAATAAGCTTCAATCAGTGGGCGGTTCTTTTTCAGCCACACTCTATTTTATTCGTCGTCGCGTCATTGATTTAAAAGCACAGCGCTTTGCCATTTTTATGACTTTTATTGGTGCTGTTTCTGGTGCGATGTTAGTACAATTTATTAATCCTGAATTACTAAAACAAGCGCTGCCTGTTCTTACTATCGCAATTGGTCTCTATTTTTTATTAACACCATCTATCGGGGCTAAGGATAGTAAGCAACGTCTTGGCTATTATACTTTCGGGGTTATTATTGGCGGTGGTATTGGCTTTTATGATGGTGTTTTTGGTCCTGGAACAGGATCTTTTTTCGCTTTAGGTTATGTCATGTTACTTGGTTATAATCTCTCAAAGGCGACGGCACATGCTAAATTACTCAATTTCACCTCTAATTTTGGCTCTTTGCTATTTTTTATTCTTGGTGGACAGGTAATTTGGACCATAGGTTTAGTTATGTTATGCGGGCAGTTTATTGGTGCTCGCTTAGGTGCAGGGTTGGTGTTAACCAAAGGACAAAAATTAATTAGACCAATGCTGGTCATTATCTCCTTTTTGATGAGCATCAAACTCATTCATGACAATCATGGTGATACTATTGCACTTTGGTTTTCTGCACTTTTTAATTAGGAAAGATAATTTTTAAATGTCAGCACATCATTATCAGCAGTTAATTGATATTTTTAATCAATGTTTTAGCGATAGTTACCAAACACGTTTAGTTAAAGGTGATAACGAGCCAATTTATTTGCCTAAGAGTGAAGAGATACCTTATCACCAAATCATTTTCGCACATGGATTTTACGCGAGTGCATTACATGAAATATCGCATTGGTGTATTGCTGGGGACGCGCGTCGTCAGCAGGTTGATTATGGTTATTGGTATTGTCCTGATGGGCGAGATCAAGTGACTCAAGAGCAGTTTGAACGAGTTGAAATCAAGCCTCAAGCTCTTGACTGGTTATTCTGCCAAGCAGCCAATTATCCATTTAACGTGAGTTGCGATAATTTAGACGGGGATTTTGAGCCAGACCGTTACCAGTTTAGAAACAAGGTGAGAGAGCAAGTATTAGCTTATTTGCGCGATAAAAATATCCCGCCACGTGCACAGCTATTTATTAATGCGTTACATTTGTTTTACAATACACCTGAGTTAACGCCGGAGCAATTTCCTTATCAGGAAAATCCCCTCGTTAATTAAGGATGACGAGATAAACTATCCTCGTCTATCCACTGCGCAGGTTTTAGTAAACCAATAAAGCCTGAGGTAATAAGGTTGCTATTGAAACATCGAGTGACTTAAATCTGATAGCAACATTATATATTGAGGATAAATAATGCTTTCTGAGTATGAAACGTACTTATTAGATAAAATTGATAGCCGTGTTGAACATGCTACGGATGATGAATTATTTGCTGGTGGATATTTACAAGGCCACATCACTTTAGCGATTGCGGAGCTTGAGCAAGAAAACAATACGCAATTATCAGCATTAAAATCCCGTGTAGAAGAGAGCATTCAAAAAGCTATCAAAGCAGGAGAGCTTTCTCCTCCTGATCAAATATTGGTTTTATCGACGTGGCATGATTTAGTTAACTCGATTAATTAGTATAAATAACCTATATTGAGAACAACCGATACTATCGGTTGTTTTTCTTTGATTGCTAACGATTAACCACATCGAAAACCTTGTTTAAGACAGTTGAGCTTGAAAAAGAAAGGATTTTATACAAAAATTCTCCTTACTATTTATCAATTGTTTTTATTTGATTTTTCAAAGTCGATGTCTCTTTCATTGATTAAAGCATAATAGTGCTATCTTTTGTTACTCCTTGCCATTTCTGCCAAATTACTTTTAAATGTTTTTTAGGAATGTTTCTCGGGATGCAAATGATTTGCATAAAATATTTATGATAAGGATAACAATACGATGAAAAATTTCTTTAAAATAAGCCTTATTGCTAGCACGGTATTGGTTTTATCTGCCTGTGATCAACTTGATTTAGATAATAAAAAAGATAAGTTTTATTACAGTAATCCCAGTGAAAAAAGCATGAGCTTTGTTGTTGATGATAAAACATATCAGGTTGAGCCGGGTAAAAGTGGTTATTTAACACTCTCACCGGGCGAACATAGTTTACAAGATAGTGCAGGTAATAAATCCACTTTTATGGTGTATGAAAACAACAATGGTGGAATTTTAAATCCTGATAATTTTATGTATTACCGTTTATCTGAAGTCTATGCTGTACAAGGTAAGGGAGATCGCTTTAAACCAACAGAATATAAAGTGGTTATTAATGGCTATCAGTTAGAAATGCCATTACAAAGCACGAATGCTACCTTGATTGATGGCAATGTATTTAAATGTACTTATACGTTAGGTGAACCTTTCCCCAGTGAAATTAAAAGCCATAATAAAAACGAAATGGGGAACATCAAAACCAAATGTTTTGATAAACCTGAATTAATCCAATATATTATGACTGATTATGGTCAAGATCTAAAACCGCTTTCCCCTCAAGATGAGTATAACGATACTGTTAATCTAGCGTTAGACTACAGTTTACCTCAACCACAATTTACTGATCCTGATATTCAAGCAGAGGCAGAAAATTGGGTTGCATTGCTTGATCAAATTAAAGAAAGTAATGATCCTAATATCCATAAACAGCTTAAAACACCATTACATGAAGCAATAAATAAGTTATCAAAAGCCGATAGTGAAAGAGCAGTAAAAAACTCTGTTGAAGATAATAAATACTATAATTCTTTTATTCACCAAGCGAGCCAATATCAATCTTATGGGATCTTACCTAGAGATTAAATTTTTGGTAGAACGGATAAAAAGCCATCCTTATGGATGGTTTTTTTATAGGTAATTGATACTCTTAATAAGCAAATAGCAAGTTATAAAAGAGATTATTTATGACCAACGCATCAAATAAAATCGCTACTCACGAGATCACTATTCGGCCAACTCAATTGGCTGATGCCAACCAACTACCGAAGATTGAACAATCGGCAGGAGAGTTATTTAGCAGCATAAAAGAATTAAGTTGGATCAGCGAAAGTGGTGTACAAAGTGTTGAGGCGCATATTCAATTTATCCATCAACATGCTCACTGGGTTGCTGTTAATCATGACAATCATCCCGTTGGTTTTATCATGACGCAACAATTACCTGAAAGTGTATTTATTCATGAATTATCGGTAAGTAAAGATTGGCAAAATAAAGGGATTGGTAAATTGCTGATCCAGACTGTAAAAAATGAAGCTAAATTACAGCAATTTAATGCGATAACGTTAACGACTTTCCGCGATGTCCCTTGGAATGCCCCCTATTATCAGCGTTTAGGTTTCCATATCTTACTTGAGCATCAAATACCCTATTCTTTACAACAAATTTTAGATAATGAAGTAGAGCATGGGGGATTTGCGAGAGAAATGCGTTGTGCGATGAAGTGTGAAATTTAAATACTATAATTTAAATACTATAAAGATATTTAAGTAACCCATTAACAATAGTTACTTAAATATCAACCGTAATTTCAGTGACTGATCCTATGATTTTAATTCAATAGCTTTTCCGCGTAGTAATGGTCTTACCCAGAAACGATTTGGATGTAAGGCATTTAACACACTATCTTCTACAGGAAATGGCTCATCAAAGATTTGGCTTGCTAAGATCTCCGCAGATAAAGGTGCAGAGCATAAACCACGTGAACCTAATGCACTAATAATATAAAGCTGATGATAACTCGGTGCCAAAATAGGTGTTTGCTTTCTACGCTTAAATCGATCTAAATGCGTATAGGCGACAACTAATTTTTCAAAATCGGGTACTTCACCTAATAAAGGAAGGTGATCTCTTATTGTACAGCGGATCCCGACACGTGCATCGTTATCACTAAAATCTACCTGCTGTGCCCAAGGTGATTGTGCTAAACAGTGCGTGAGGTGCCATTGATTATTTTGTTGCTCTTCAATTGAAACATTTAAATCTAGTCGATCACGACGAAAGCTTGCCCCAACACAATGCAGATTATCTTGAGGATCAACCGGCGTAAAATAGCCATCATAGCAGAGCACCGCTTTTAATTGTGCGATATCAGGTGTCGTTGAAATATGGCTAACTTGACCCCTTACTGCACTGATAGGCAGTTTTTCACTTTGTATAAAATCAGTAATACGGTGCCCATTAGCTAAAATAACGCAATCATGTTGTGTTTTATACGTTGTTGCTTGGTGAGTCACCTCTAACAGCCAATGCTGTTGTTGTGAGGTTAATTGAGTGACTTGATGTTCAAAGAGTAGCTTGAGACCTTGTTGTTGTGCGTATTTTAATGCATTGGTGGTTAACTCTGTGGGAGAAAGCCAACCTGCTTGAGGATAAAAAAGACCATCTTGGTTGATGGCTAATCCACAAAGTGAATTCATTTCATCTTGATGAACATAATGAGCAAGTTGAGAAAAAGGTGTGGAATGCTCGATTATTCGCGCTATTTTTTTGCGTACTTTTTCATTATAGATAACTTGGGCAACACCAGACCATTGATGTGAAAAGTTTACGCCTTTATGGTTTAACTCATCATAATAACGGCGGGCATATAAAAAAGCGCTAGTGAAAAAGTGTTCTAACTCATCAGATTTGCCATTAAGTAATGGGTATAACACACCTTGCCGATTGCCTGAGGCATTTGCCGCAGGATGTGTATCTTCACAATAGAGCGTGACTTTGGCGCCTCTTTTTAAGCAGGCGAGTGCAGTTAATGTACTGGCGATCCCCCCACCGATAATAGCGATATCTTTTCTTTGTGTAGCACAAGGTCTGGCATAGTAGGGAACAAATGCATTGGCAGGAGGATGGGGAAATACCCCTGTTAACATTTCTCTTTTTTGACCAAAGCCTTTTATTTTCTTTATTTCAAAACCAACATGTTGCAATCCTCGTTTTACTATCCCAGCTGCGGTAAAGGTGGCAAAAGTGCCATTTTCACGCATCGAGTCTGCCATTGCTTGAAATAATGTTTCACTCCACATTTGTGGGTTTTTACTTGGTGCAAAGCCGTCAAGAAACCACGCATCAACTTTATTATGTAAAGCTTGGCGAGTTTGTGGCAGTAATGTATTGATATCACCGAACCATAAATCAAGCGTTATCGCGCCATTAGCAAGAATAAGACGATGACAACCGGCAATAGGTAAAGGCCACTGTGCACAAAGCGCTGTTGAATATTGTGCTAGTTCTGGCCAATGGCTATGGGCTGTTTGCAAATCAGCTTTAGTCAGAGGAAATTTTTCAAAACTGACATAATGTAAACGCTTTAATGGCGCATCAGGTGAGTGATGACGAAATTGCTCGAAGGCTTGCCACAGTGTTAAAAAGTTTAATCCTGTGCCAAATCCGGTTTCTGCTATAACACACTCAGAGCGTACATGTGTACCAAAACGAGATGGAAAATGATTTCCATGTAGGAATACATGTCGAGTTTCTTCAAGACCATCTTGGTTGGAAAAATAGATATCATCAAACTGTTTTGAAATCGGAGTACCAAGTTCATTCCAACTTAAAGAGGCGGTATTTATAGCAGTGTTATTCACGGAACTACCTGTATTTTACCAAAAATAATGGGCTATCTTAACGCTGTTCTTAAGCATCTTCCACCTTTTGAGTACGCAGAGATTTTTCATATTATCTGCATTTTTGTAAAAAAGATCCTGATCGGACTTGTTCAGCGTACAAGTGTACGCTAAAGTGCTATTCAGAAATCCCGCAGCTACAACTATTATTGTAAAGAGGTATAAATGAAGCGCGCAGTGATCACGGGTCTGGGTATTGTTTCGAGCATTGGTAATAACCAGCAAGAAGTGCTGGACTCTTTAAAAGAAGGCCGTTCCGGGATAACTTTCTCAGAAGAATTTAAAGAGATGGGGCTACGTAGCCACATTTGGGGTAATGTTAAGCTTGATACTGAAGGTCTTATTGACCGTAAAATCCGCCGTTTTATGAGTGATGCATCGGTTTATGCCTATTTATCTATGCAACAAGCGATTGAAGATTCAGGTCTAACAGAAGATCAAGTTTCTAACATTCGTTCTGGTTTAGTTGTCGGCTCCGGTGGTGGTTCTCCTCGTAACCAAGTACAAGGTTCGGACGGCATGAGAGCTAAAGGTCTACGCGGTGTAGGTCCTTATATGGTAACTCGTGCAATGGCGTCTGGTGTATCAGCTTGTTTAGCTACACCGTTTAAAATTAAAGGTGTTAACTATTCAATTAGTTCAGCTTGCTCAACATCAGCACACTGTATTGGTCATGCGGTTGAATTAATTCAATTAGGTAAACAAGATGTGGTTTTCGCCGGTGGTGGTGAAGAGCTAAGTTGGGAGATGACCTGTGAGTTTGATGCTATGGGGGCACTTTCAACAAAATATAATGATACACCAGCCAAAGCTTCTCGTACCTATGATAAAAACCGTGATGGTTTCGTTATCGCTGGTGGTGGCGGTATTGTGGTTGTTGAAGAATTAGAGCACGCATTAGCACGTGGTGCGCATATCTACGCTGAAATTGTCGGCTATGGTGCAACATCTGATGGTGCTGACATGGTTGCTCCATCGGGAGAAGGTGCCGTACGTTGTATGCAAATGGCAATGCAAGGTATTGATCATGTTGATTATATCAATACTCATGGTACATCGACGCCTGTGGGTGATTTAAAAGAGCTTGAAGCGATTGCTGAAGTTTTTGGAACTAAAACACCGGCTATTTCTGCAACTAAGGCAATGACAGGTCACTCATTAGGGGCTGCAGGTGTTCATGAAGCCATTTACAGTCTACTGATGTTAGAGCATGGTTTTATCGCACCAAGTATTAATATTGAAGAGCTTGATGATAAAGCGGATGGTATGAATATCATTACCAAACCAACAGAGCAAAAACTAGATACAGTGATGTCAAATAGCTTTGGTTTCGGTGGCACTAATGCTTCACTTGTGATGAGTAAGTATAAGAAATAGTTAGTTATACTTAGATTTCCTTGTATAAATGATAAAGGCAGTTGCTTATAATAAGTGACTGCTTTTTTATTTTTTGTATAAATAAATTTGTTCTGCAAAATAAATAAAGATCCTTTTGGTTTTATAGAAAACTATGTTAAAAAAATGCTGTAAATATTATTAAAGCATAATCTTATTGATTGTCATTTTTTTATCATACAGATCCAATAGATAAAATAACTATCTAATTGTTTAAAATTAGTTGTTTTCACTATGATTTTAAATCAATCATTTAATTAAAAACTAATTTTATAGATTAAATCCTTTATTTTATAAATAGTTAACTTAATGAAAATATCGATAGCATTAAAAAGGTGAGGGGAAAAATTGATCTGGATTATTTTATATTAAATAAGCAGGAGATATTTAATATAAAAGTTGGTAATGTTTGCAACGGATACTTGTATTACTTTATATTTTATACTTTGATTTTCTTGCCTTGGTTTTTATTTATAAAAACTAGGGGAGCAAAGTGACCGGCTAATTGCTTAGCCGGTATTTTTTTATTTATAGTCTAGCTGACATTGACTCACATCTCCTGCTGACAATCTGCTTTTTTTGTGACAGATTGACGACGGAAATTCAGTGGTGCTCTTAGTTTTTGTACTAAGAATATCCCTAACAATATAACGCCTCCGCCAATAAAATGATAACTGTGCATCTCTTCACCTAACACTGCTACAGCGATCATTGCGGTAAATAGAGGAATTAAATTCATAAAGATAGAGGTTGTATTTGCACCTAATTTCATTACACCTAAGATCCACAGATAAGGCGCTAAAATAGAGGCGCCAACCCCTGCAAAAATAACTAATCCAACATTATCTTTTGTTAATGCAATACTTTCTGCGGTAAGAAAATTAGGTATTAGTAATAAAACACCAAAACCTATTTGTACATATAGAGACTGCCAATTAGGTAAAGGAATTGACCAACGTTTGGTAAGTACTCCGTAAAATGCATAGGCAGTTGATGCGATAAACATCATTAATTCACCACGTCCTAAACCTTGAGAAAGGAGTTGTGAAGGATCACCGTGGCTGACTAACCAGACAAGCCCACTAATAGATAAAATAGTTCCGAGTGCAATCCCTACAGTAGGCACGACACGCAGTACAAAAATACTAATAATAACGGTTAATAATGGAATAAGTGAATTCAATATTCCCATAAAGGTTGCTGTCACATAATAAGCCGCATAGTAAGCTAAACTTTGATATAACCCCATACCTAATGCGCCGAGAATAAATAATTTCCACCAATATTGTTTTACGGTTTTACGATGATGCCAAACAGGGACTAACAGAAACGGCGTCATCAGTAAAAATGCTAAGAACCAGCGATAAAATGAGATAGCGGCTGGATCTATCACAGATGTTGCCGCTTTATTGACAACCGCATTAATTGACCAAATAAGTACCGCTAACAGCGGGAAGATTACACTTTTCATTATTCTCACATCTATTTTTAAACCAGATGGCTATTGTAAGCCTGTCTGATTAGATATATATAATGAAAAGCAGACAACCGATAGGCCAATAAAGACAAAACGATAAAAGAGCAACATTAAGATGACAATTGAACAACAAAAAGAGATGCAGTGGTTACTCTCTGATCCAGATACGGTCCGTTTTCGTGATGAGCAATTGCTTGCAGAAACTGAATTTCGTTATCATCAACATGAGTTTGGTCAATTGCTTTATGTGATCTCTGGAGTAATGGATTTAGAAGCTGGCGGGCAACGTTTTTTAGCGCCACCTGAATTTAGTGTATGGATCCCTGAAAAAGTAGGGCACGCAAGTTACAATAAAAAAACCTTATCTTTTAAGGTGCTAGATATTGCACCCAGTTGGTGTGAAGGTTTATTGGATAAACCCTGTCTTATTCAACTAAGTCCTATTTTTTCGACGATTTTTGCCGATTTCTTCCGTCGTGGCGTTTGTAAACCGCAAACAAAAGAAGATCTACGTTTATCTCAAGTGTTAATAGACCAACTAAAAGTATCTCCTATTCACCATACCTATTTACCTTCCTCAAAAGATAAGCTGTTAGCACCCGTTTTGGCAGCATTAGAGCAAAATCCTGCTGATAATACCTCATTAGAATTATGGGCAAAAAAACGTTATACCTCAGAAAGAACCTTATCACGTCGTTGTCAGCAAGAGTTAGGCATGTCTTTTAGTGAATGGCGTAAGCGATTACGTTTTTTACATGCTATCTCTTTGTTAGAACAAGGAAAAAGTGTTAATGATGTGGCCTTTGATGTTGGATATAGCTCATCATCCTCATTTATTGCCATGTTTCAGCAATTTGCTGGAACAACACCAGAAAGATTTCGTCGCTTACCCAATGGTTAAGGTTTCTTTTCATATATTTACTTAAAATAGCGTCAGTTTTTATCGTCAATAATAGGCTTTACTTGGAATAAGTGGCAAAATAGACCGCTTAATTTTATTTTTGATCCTTTGTTTACACACATAAAAAACAAATCAGTGAGATAACACCGTGAAAATTCTGGTTGATGAAAACATGCCTTATGCGCAGCAGCTTTTTTGCCAATTAGGCGAAGTAAAAGCTGTACCGGGTCGCCCTTTACCTATTGAAGAGCTTGATGATACTGATGCATTGATGGTGAGATCGATTACTAAAGTCAATGCATCACTATTAGCGGGCAAACCGGTAAAATTTGTCGGCACCGCAACGGCAGGTTTTGATCATGTTGATACAGCATGGCTAGAGCAACAAAAAATAGCGTTTTCATCTGCGCCAGGTTGTAATGCGATCGCTGTTGTTGAATATGTCTTCTCTGCGTTGATGGTGTTTGCTGAGCAAGAAGGATTTCAATTAACAGATAAAACCGTTGGCATTGTTGGCGTTGGCAATGTTGGAGGGAGACTGGCAAAACGCTTACGCGCATTAGGTGTGAATGTACTACTTTGTGATCCGCCTAGAGCTGACAGAGGGGATGATGAACAATTTCATTCTTTAGAAACGCTATTAAAGCAGGCAGATATCCTGACTTTCCATACACCGCTAAATAAATCGGGTCGTTATAACAGTTACCATTTAATTAATGAGAGCAACCTCGATATTTTACCTGAAGGTCGTATTTTAATTAATGCAAGCCGTGGCGAGGTTATTGATAATGCTGCATTATTATCAGCCTTAAACCAAGGTAAAAAGTTACGCGTTGTTCTAGATGTTTGGGAGCCAGAACCCGATCTTTCTCTTGAGTTATTAAATAAAGTTGATATCGCAACACCACATATTGCTGGCTATACCTTAGAAGGGAAGGCGAGAGGAACAACGCAGGTTTATGAGGCTTATTGTGATTTTATTGGTCAACCTCAACACGTTGAATTATCAACACTGTTACCAAAACCGTTGATCTCCACAATTTCTGTACAAGGTGAATTAACTCAAACATTACTCAAACAGCTTATTCATCTTGTCTATGATGTACGTCGTGATGATGCACCATTGCGCAAAGTTGCCGGTATCAAAGGGGAGTTTGATAAGCTACGTAAGTTTTACCCTGTCCGTCGTGAATGGTCTTCATTACAGGTGGTATGTGATAACCCGACAACGGCGAGCTTACTCAATGCTATTGGGTTTAATGCAACACATAAATAAGACGTGACATTATTTAAACATTTTACTGTATTGGAGGATATTTTATGGGAGAGGGTTGGAATATTGCGCTTGTGGGCGCAACAGGTGCTGTGGGTGAAGCTATTTTAGAGCTTCTGCAAGAGCGTGATTTTCCTATTGGCGAATTAACGGCGATCGCCAGTGAAGACAGTATTGGCAAAACTATCCGTGTAAAGGGTAAAAGTGTTGCAGTACAAGGTATTCATAATATCGAATGGGCGGATATTCAACTCGCTTTTTTTGCCGCGCCGGTTGAGATTAGTGCGCAATACGCACAACTTGCAGCAGATTCAGGTTGTATTGTTATTGATTGCAGTGGTTTATTTGCGATGGAGTGGGATGTACCTTTAGTTGTACCAGGGGTGAATACATCTATGCTGGCAGAGTATCGTAACCGCAATATTATCGCTATTGCTGATAGCATGGTAAGCCAACTGTTACGCGCTATCTATCCATTAACCGAAGCCGCAGGCTTAACTCGCTTGAATGTGACAAATTTGATGTCAGTATCTCGTTTTGGTAAACAAGCTGTTGATGAATTAGCGGGGCAAAGTGCGCGCTTACTGAACGGTGTTCCTCCAGAACTTGGTCGCTTTAATAAACAACTGGCATTTAATATTTTACCATTGTTAGTTGATAATGAAGGCTCTATTCAAGAAGAGCGCCAAATGGTTGATCAGATCCGTAAAATCTTGCAAGACGATGGACTACCTATCTCAGTAACCACATTACAAGCGCCTGTTTTCTATGGTCATGCACAATCTGTGCAGTTGGAAACATCACGTCCAATGGGAAGTGAAGAAGCACGGGAAACATTACAAGAACATGACTCCCTCAATATTAGTGATGAAAATGATTTTCCAACTCAAGTCACCGATGCCTCCGGTAATGTTAGCTTGAACTTAGGTTGCTTACGTAATGATTATGGTGTGCCTGAAGCGTTACAATTTTGGTCTGTTGCAGATAACGTGCGTTTTGGCGGAGCATTAATGGCTGTAGAAGTGGCTGAAAAATTAGTGCAGGAGCAGTTTTACTGATGAACGACCAAGAGAGTGCTGATGTGATAGCGCAGTCAATCAGTGAGCCTGCGATTGTGGCAGAAAGTACACCATTAAAGATAGCGCTAGGCATTGAATATGACGGTAGCCACTATTATGGCTGGCAACGTCAAAATGAGGTTCGTAGTGTCCAAGAAAGGTTAGAAAAAGCGTTATCTCAAGTAGCAAATGAGCCTATCTCTGTTTTTTGTGCCGGCAGAACTGATGCCGGAGTTCATGCAACCGGGCAGGTTGTGCACTTTGAGACAACGGCTCATCGCAAAGATGCGGCATGGACGATGGGGGTTAATACCCATTTACCTCAAGATATTGCCGTTCGTTGGGTAAAAACGGTAGCGAATGATTTTCATGCTCGATTTAGCGCAACCGCAAGACGTTATCGTTATGTGATTTTTAATCATCGCTATCGTCCTGCAATTTTATCCTCAGGGGTAACGCATTTCCATTACCCTCTAGATGCACAACGAATGCATCAAGCTGCCCAATGTTTATTGGGCGAGAATGATTTTACCTCGTTTAGAGCCGTACAATGCCAATCTAGAACACCTTGGCGTAATGTGATGCATGTGAATGTTTCACGCTATGGTGATTATGTGGTGGTAGATATAAAAGCCAATGCTTTTGTCCATCATATGGTAAGAAATATTGTGGGGAGTCTATTGGAAATTGGCTGTGGTAATCAGGCTATTACTTGGATGGCTGAATTATTAGCCTTAAAAGATAGGACTAAAGCAGCAGCAACTGCAAAAGCAAATGGTTTATATCTTGTTTCGGTTGATTACCCTGAACGTTTCGAACTTCCTAAACCTGCAATGGGGCCGCTATTTTTAGCAGATAACCCATTTTAAATACTTTAAACATAAAATTACCCCGTTTTCTGAGGATTTATGGAATTATTAACGCAATTTGCTGATTTAATAAAATTTCTAATTGATTTTATTTTACACATTGATGTCCATTTAGCCGAGTTAGTCGCTCAATATGGTACATGGGTATATGCCATTCTATTTTTAATTATTTTTTGTGAAACGGGGCTTGTTGTCACACCATTCTTACCGGGCGATTCGTTACTGTTTGTTGCGGGGGCTTTATCTGCGTTAGATACCAATGATGTTAATGTTCACCTAATGGTTCTCTTACTGCTTTTCGCTGCGATTTTAGGTGATGCGGTTAACTATTCTATTGGGCGCATTTTTGGTGAAAAACTCTTTAGTAATCCCAATTCACGTATCTTTAAACGAGAATACTTAGATAAAACCCATGCTTTCTATGAAAAACATGGTGGTAAAGCGATAATTTTGGCAAGATTTGTGCCGATTGTCCGAACTTTCGCGCCATTCGTTGCAGGAATGGGCAAAATGTCATATCGTCATTTTGCTTTTTATAATGTTACGGGTGCCATTGCATGGGTACTGCTATTTACTTATGCTGGATACTTTTTTGGTGACTTAGATATTGTTCAAAAGAACTTAAAATTGCTAATTGTTGCCATTATTGTTATTTCTATTTTACCAGGTGTTATCGAAGTGATACGCCATCGTAGAGCGAGTGCAAAGGCCAAAAAAGAGAGTGATAACCAAGAGGTTTGAGCAGTTATCATTAGCTTTTGCCGTAGAATAGCAATAATAAAGAGATGCGCTGAAATTCAGTAAGCGGTATCATCATAAACTTTGCTAACCACATAGCCAGTATATTGTGAGTTAACATGTTCACAATAATCTGCTCTAAATAATTAGGGTTGTAGCTAGGCGATAAGTGAATGCAGCACGAAAAGCACACCGACAAAGTAGGTGACTTGTGCAATTAAACGCAGTCAACATGCTGCAACTTAAAATATGACGAGTATAAACTGGCGAAGGTCAGATTCAGACGAAAAGGTCCGTTAATGAGCTGGATTGAAAAAATTCTTAATAAAAGCAATATCACGAGTTCACGTAAAGCCAATATCCCAGAAGGGGTTTGGACAAAATGTGATAGCTGTGGGCAAGTACTTTACCGCGCAGAATTAGAGCGTAATTTAGAAGTGTGCCCCAAATGTGATCATCACATGCGTATTTCAGCACGCCGTCGCTTAGAAACTTTTCTTGATACAGGAAGCACGACTGAGCTGGGCAGTGAGTTAGAGCCTAAAGATATTCTGAAATTCCGCGACTCTAAAAAATATAAAGACAGAATTGCTGCGGCTCAGAAACAAACCCATGAAAAAGATGCCCTAGTGGTGATGAAAGGTACGTTAAAAGAAATGCCTGTTGTGGCCGCATCTTTTGAATTTGCATTTATGGGCGGCTCTATGGCGTCGGTTGTGGGTGCGCGTTTTGTTCGTGCGGTTGAACAAGCATTAGAAGATAATTGTCCACTGATTTGCTTCTCTGCAAGTGGTGGTGCACGTATGCAAGAAGCATTGATGTCATTAATGCAAATGGCAAAAACCAGTGCCGCATTAGCTAAAATGCAAGAGCGTGGTTTACCTTATATCTCAGTGATGACCGATCCTACTATGGGTGGGGTTTCTGCAAGTTTAGCAATGTTAGGCGATATTAATGTTGCTGAGCCGAAAGCCTTGATTGGTTTTGCCGGTCCACGTGTTATTGAACAAACTGTACGTGAGAAATTACCCGCGGGTTTCCAACGTAGTGAATTCCTGCTAGAAAAAGGGGCGATAGATATGATAGTTCGCCGTCCTGAAATGCGTGATGAGCTAGCTGAATTACTGGCTAAGCTGACTCAGTATGATTTAGCGAAAGACGAAGATGAACTGCTAGGCGAAGAAATGATCGCTGATGACATCGAATCTTCTGACAATGAGCCAGAAATTAACATCGAAACGAATAAAAAAGAAGATGTCTAATATCATAACTGCTCCTCAAGCCACATCGCCTTTGTCGGTGTGGCTTTCTTATCTTGAACACTTACACTCAAGTGCTATTGATATGGGACTTGAGCGCGTGGGCAAGGTAGGTCAATTACTGAATGTATTACGTCCTGCCCCTAAAGTTATCACTGTATCGGGTACTAATGGTAAAGGAACCACTTGCCATATGCTCGAGTCAATTTTGATGGCTTCAGGATTGAAAGTGGGGGTTTATAGTTCACCTCATCTTGTCCGTTATACCGAGCGTGTTCGCATTCAAGGTAAAGAGCTTTCACCAGCTGAGTTTTGTCAAGTATTTGCTGAAATAGAGCAAACCAGAGGCGATATTTCGCTGACTTTTTTTGAATACGGCACACTCGCCGCATTGAAACTATTTCAACAAGCTCAGCTTGATGTGGTTATTCTTGAAGTTGGGTTAGGGGGGCGTTTAGACGCGACCAATATTGTTGATGCCGATATTGCAGCTATCACCAGTATTGCCCTTGATCATACCGATTGGTTAGGGGCTGATAGAGAGCATATTGGTCATGAAAAAGCCGGTATCTTCCGTAAAAATCACTATGCTGTTGTAGGCGAGCCAGATATGCCACTGTCTATTGCACAAGTCGCGCAACAGAAACAGGCTAAATTATTTCGTCGTGGTGTTGATTGGTCATTTTCTATTGATGGTGATCACTGGCATTGGCGTAGTGCAGATAAGCAGTTTGAAAAACTTCCCATCCCTAATATTCCCTTAGCCAACGCAGGTACGGCAATGGCAGTAATACGCTGCTTATTGAAAAGCGACGATAAAGTGAGCCAAGGGATCACCCATCAAAGTATTGTTGAGGGAATGAGTAAAGCTCAGTTGCCGGGACGTTTTCAGATAATTTCGCAGCATCCATTAGTTATTTTTGATGTTGCTCATAATCCGCATGCTGCTGGATATTTAGCCGAAAAACTGGCGCAATTACCGCGTTATTCTGATACCAAAGTGCGCATTGTTGTTGGTATGCTGGGTGATAAAGATATTGCGGGTACATTAGCGTGTTTATCCCCTCAAGCCGATCAGTGGTATGTTGCACCATTGAATGAGTTTCGTGGCGCATCAGCTCAGGTATTAGCTCAGCACCTCGACTATCCGGCAGTATTTGATAGTGTCGAGCAAGCATGGCAACAAGCAATATCTGAGGCGCAAAAAAATGATATTGTGGTTGTATGTGGATCATTCCATACCGTTGCTCATGTAATGGAACTATTGGAAAAGGAGAGTGCGAGTGGCAAGTAAATTTCAAAATCGCTTAGTCGGAGCCGTTGTTCTTGTGGCGGTAGGGGTTATTTTTCTTCCTACATTATTTGACGGCGATAAGAAATATAACGAAGACCAATTTGCCTCTATTCCTTTAGTCCCCAAACCCGGTGATGAGCAAGATATTGAATCAATAGCGCCGATTGAGCAAACCACGACACCGTCAACGCCATCAGAGGGTGCTTCTGAGGCGATGATCTCTGAAGCGGTAACGGGGGTTGAACAGCCTCAAGTTTCTACTCCTGAAGTATCGGAGCCTCAAGTAGCGCCATCAACCCCGGTTGTTGAGCCACCTAAAGTGGTTAATCCGCCTGTAGAGCCACCAACTACTCCGCCACCGGCGGTATCAGAAACAACCGCGCCGAAAGGTGAGGCTTGGGTTGTGCAGTTAGGTGCCTTGAAAAATGCGGCGAAAGTTGAAGAAATTATTGCAAAAATGCACCTCTCCGGTTATCCAGTATATACCGTGCCTGCTCGCCCTGTTTCAGGAAAAGTGACACGTATCTATATTGGGCCTAATGCCTCAAAAGCAGAGTTACAGGCGATGTTACCTCGCCTTAAAGAGCTAACAGGCCTGCAAGGTGAAGTAAGAGCCTATAAACCATAACTATGTTGATGAGACATCAGATGAGTGAAGTAACAAGGTGTTAACTTATTGCGGCGATTATGATTTTTCATGTCGCCGTAAATTATTTTAAAATTATCGAAAATTAGCGTTACGCAAACGTTTTCGTTTTCTGTTAGAATGCTACCGTATTAATGCGGGGCATCGTTATTGGATAGAGATTTATGGTCTGGATAGATTACGCCATTATTGCCATTATCGGTTTTTCTGCATTAGTTAGCCTGATCCGTGGCTTTGTTCGTGAAGCATTATCACTTATCACCTGGGGTTGTGGTTTTTTTGTTGCAAGTCAGTTTTATCCTTATCTAGCCGTCTATTTTACTCGGTTTGAAGATGAGCTGGTTCGTAACGGGATTGCGATTGTCACACTGTTTATTGCAACGCTAATTGTCGGTGCGGTGATTAATTATGTGATTAGCTCTCTTGTTCAACGCACAGGGTTATCAGGTACAGATCGTGTGTTGGGGATCTGTTTCGGGGCTTTAAGAGGTGTGCTGATTGTATCAGCGTTACTTTTTGTCTTGGGTGCTTTTACTCCTATGGCAGACAGTGCCGATTGGCAACGTTCTGAGCTTATTCCTCAATTCAACCATATTATTAGGTGGTTCTTTGACTACCTACAAAATGCGTCAAGTTTCGTGTCGGAGAAAATGTAACCTCTCCGTCTGGCTGATGAGGATCTTTTCATGTGCGGTATTGTCGGTATCGCTGGAGTTAATCCAGTAAACCAATCGATTTATGATGCGTTAACGGTGTTACAACACCGAGGTCAAGATGCAGCAGGCATTGCAACAATTGATGAGAATAACGGTTTTCGTCTACGCAAAGCAAATGGGCTGGTGAAAGATGTCTTTGAAACGCGTCATATGTTGCGTTTAAAAGGAACTATCGGAATAGGACATGTACGTTATCCAACCGCGGGCAGTTCGAGTGCATCAGAAGCGCAACCTTTTTATGTTAACTCACCTTTTGGGATCACACTTGCACATAATGGTAATTTAACCAATGCGCATTTGTTGCGTCGTCAATTATTTGAAACTGCTCGTCGACATATCAATACCACCTCAGACTCCGAAATTTTACTCAATGTGCTAGCGTATGAATTAGATCGCTTCGATCATTTTCCGCTAGAGCCAGATAATATTTTTACCGCTGTTGCGGCTATGCATAAAAAATTACGTGGCGCTTATGCTTGCGTTGCTTTGATCATCGGCCACGGCTTATTAGCTTTTCGTGATCCTTATGGCATTCGTCCTTTAGTGTTAGGCAAACGTACTTTAGAAGATGGACGCAGTGAGTATATGGTTGCGTCTGAAAGTGTCGCTCTAGATACACTAGGATTTGAATTCTTGCGTGATGTAGCACCCGGTGAGGCTGTTTATATCACAGAGCAAGGACAACTGTTTACTCGTCAATGTGCTGAAAATCCGCAATTAGTGCCTTGTCTATTTGAGTATGTTTATTTTGCGCGTCCAGACTCTTTTATTGATAAAATTTCCGTATATAACGCCCGTCTACGTATGGGGCAAAAACTCGGCGCTAAAATTGCTAAAGAGTGGGAAGATTTACAAATAGATGTGGTGATCCCTATTCCTGAAACTTCTTGTGATATTGCATTAGAAATTGCCCACATCTTAAATAAACCTTATCGACAAGGTTTTGTGAAGAATCGTTATGTTGGACGTACTTTTATTATGCCCGGCCAGCAAGAGCGTCGCAAATCAGTACGTCGTAAACTAAATGCCAACCGTGCAGAATTTCGCGATAAAAACGTGTTACTTATCGATGACTCTATCGTACGTGGCACAACATCAGAGCAAATTGTTGAGTTAGCGAGAGAAGCGGGGGCTAAAAAAGTTTATTTTGCCTCAGCCGCTCCAGAAGTGCGTTTCCCTAATGTTTATGGTATTGATATGCCTAATGCCAATGAATTAATTGCTCATGGGCGTGAAGTGGATGAAATACGTAAACTGATTGGTGCTGATGGACTTATTTTTCAAGATCTCTCTGATTTAATTGCCGCTGTTCAAGAAGAAAATCCAGATATCAACCAATTCGAATGCTCTGTATTTGATGGTGTCTATATCACAAAAGATATTGATCAAGGCTATTTAGATTACCTTGAAAATTTACGTCGTGATGATGAACATAAAATTCGTGATCAACATGAAGCTGAGAACTTAGAAATCTATAACGAAGGCTAATTTTCCGTTAAAATAGCCACCTTTATCAAGCGTCGATGCTAGCGTAACACTACATCGGCGCTTGTTTTTTGAGGGTTAATCATCATAATGATTAACAAAGATATATATTCTGAGGATTATAATGAAAAAGCTGATTGTCGGGCTAACAGGTGCCAGTGGCGCAATTTATGGTATTCGTTTATTAGAAATACTTAAATCCGTGCCAACCGTAGAAACTCACTTGGTGATCAGTCAAGCGGCGCGTCGTACCATTTCATTAGAAACGGATTATTCTCTCAAAGATATTCATGCTTTAGCTGATATTATTTATGACGATCGAGATATAGGGGCGACTATCTCTTCAGGCTCGTTTCGGGTCAATGGTATGGTTATTTTACCTTGTTCGATTAAAAGCCTCTCCGGTATTGTACATAGCTATACTGATACGTTAGTGACACGTGCCGCTGATGTCGTGTTAAAAGAAGGACGTAAATTAGTGCTATGTGTACGCGAAACACCGTTACATTTAGGGCACTTACGTTTAATGACTCAAGCTGCTGAGCTTGGTGCCATCATTATGCCACCAGTACCTGCATTTTATTTTCAGCCTAAAACGATCGATGACATTGTTAATCAGACAGTAAATCGAGTGCTTGATCAATTTGACATTGACTTGCCGGATGATCTTTTTCAGCGTTGGCAAGGGGATAAACCTGCCCGTTGATCCCCTGTGTGACGAGTGACTATTTTTTATGGCGAATAATATCTTCTAAAGCGCCTTCCAGTTGTGGGTAACGAAAGCTGAATCCTGCATCGAGCAGTTTCTTAGGAAACGCTTGTTGCCCACCTAAAACTAATGTGGCACTTTCTCCCATCATTAATTTTAATATTGTGGCAGGAACCGTCATAAATGCAGGGCGTTTCAGTACGTGAGCTAAAGTCGTGGTAAATGCTTTATTTTGTACTGGATGAGGGGCTGTCAGATTAAAGGCGCCTTGGGTATTGTTATTATTAAGTAAAAATACGATGGCATTGACCATATCATCAATATGTATCCATGGCATATATTGCTTACCATTACCTAATTTTCCACCTAAACCTAATTTAAAAGGCGGGCTCATTTTAGGTAATGCCCCTCCTTTTGTAGAGAGTACAATACCAGTACGTAGCAAACACACCCGTGTTAATGGCGTTTGTGCATCGAGTGCAATATTTTCCCATTTGGCACAGAGTTGATGAGTAAATTCATCCTTAGGTGGCGTCTCTTCAGTGACATTATTTTCACCTTGATCACCATAAAAACCCACCGCAGAGCCAGAAATTAAAACACTAGGGGGAGAGTCGCTGGCTTTTATTAAATCCACCAGCTTTTGGGTTAATTTGCATCGACTATTAACTAACGTTTGTTTTTGCTCCGGTGTCCAGCGTTTGTCTGCAATTGGTTCTCCAGCAAGATTAATCACTGCATCAAATTGGTTTAAGTTTTCTTTATCATCTAAATGCGTCCAACACGCCATTTCATTACAGAAATGAGAGTAGACTTTCTGTGGCGAACGGGAAAGTACGGTAATATTATGTTTATCTAATGCGAGTTGGCAGATAAGTGCTCTGCCAATTAATCCGGTTCCACCTGTGATAAGTATATTCATCACCATCCTCCTGATTACTCTATCCTAATTAAGGTTGTATCATCCTGATAGGTGAGATTAGTCACTAACCAAACAGTTTTTTGGCTGCTGGACGTTGGCTTATTGTATTTAGCCATTTTTCTACCGCAGGATAATCTGCTAGATCAATATGATGTGTGTCATGGTAACGAGCCCAAGTATAGGTGGCTATATCAGCAATGCTATAATCGTTTCCACCAAGATAAGGAGATTGAGCGAGTCGGCTCTCTAACACCTGATATAAACGCTCGGTCTCTTTTGTATAACGATCGATTGCGTAAGGTACTTTTTCAGGGGCGTAACGCGTAAAGTGATGATTTTGTCCAAGCATAGGACCAAATCCCCCCACTTGCCAAAATAGCCACTGTAGTTGGGTCATTTTTTCTCGCAGATCATGGCTAAGTAATTTGCCACTTTTTTCTGCTAAATAGATAAGAATAGCACCTGATTCAAAAATAGAGAGTGGTTCACCACCGTCAGCGGGAGCATTATCGACAATAGCAGGAATTTTATTATTGGGTGAAATAGCTAAAAATTCGGGTTTAAATTGATCACCTTTGCCAATATCAACATGATGCAAAGTATAAGGCATGGCGACTTCTTCGAGGAAAAGCGTAATTTTTTGGCCATTCGGGGTGTTTGCATAATAAAGATCGATCATAAAACCTCCGCAATAAGGTGATATTCAATAGCGTATATTTTACAGTCTGCCTAGTAACATCATAAAAAGCAAAAAATCGCAAGATGAATAAAGCAAATTACCTATGATTATTATAGTGGTGAAATATGGTGATTTTGGTATATTCAGGATAAAAATTACGATCGTTTAGCATCGATTAAAAAAGGTTTGTTGAGGATGGAACAAGAAAATACGGCAGTGGTCGAGTGGGTTGATATTGTTGATGAAAAAAATGAAGTTGTTGCACAAGCAACACGTCAACAAATGCGAGCAGAAAACCTACGTCACCGAGCAACTTATATTGTCGTGCACGATGGCATGGGAAAAATTTTGGCACAACGCCGTACTGAAACAAAAGATTTCTATCCAGGTTGGTTAGATGCAACCGCGGGTGGTGTAGTACAACAAGGTGAAAATGCACTCGAAAGTGCACGTCGTGAAGCAGAAGAAGAGCTAGGTATTGCCGGGGTTCCTTTTGCCGAACATGGACAATTCTATTATGACGATGAGAGTTGCCGCGTTTGGGGAAGCTTATTTAGTTGTGTATCACATGGGCCATTTGCATTACAGCCAGAAGAAATCGAGGAAGTATGCTGGCTTACTCCCTTAGAAATCACTGAACGTTGTGATGAATTTACCCCTGATTCACTTAAAGCACTCTCTCTATGGTTAACGCGAAATAATAGTACTCGCTTGGACACAAAAGAAACCACTGACTAAGGGGTACTTTGTCCGAGTTCTAAACGATAAGCATAGTTGATAACGGTATTTTCAAACATAGCGTTATCAACCTCATCACGTAAATGTTGCAATAGTGCAATTAGGTGCTTACCTGCCTCTTTACCTATTTTATGGTAATTAAAATGTATAGATGTCAGGGAAGGTGCTATTTGGGCGCTATTTTCAGAGCCTTCTAAGCAGGCGATAGCGAGATCTTGGGGAATTTTAATTAATCTTCGTTGGCACTCAAACATCATTCCCAAAGCAATACTCTCATGGCTACAAATAACGGCATCTAGTTCGGGCTGACGTAATAAGATCTCTGTTAATGCTTGTCGACCATATGCCATAGAAGCGGGGTCGGGCGTAGTAACACTTTGCTCAGCATTTAAATAATTTTTTAATAAAGCACGCGACCAACCAGTAATTTGCTGGTGGTGTAAACGTTGTCCTTGTAGCGCACCAACATAGCCGACACAACGTTTACCTTGCTGAATTAAATAATGGGTTAAATCAAATGCCGCTTTTTCATAACCGCAATCAATACTTATTGCAGATTGCTCATTAGATTGACTCGCGACACTGACAACAGGCACATTGGCATTACTGATATGTAAGAACTGTACATCACTTAATTGGGAGCCAAAGGCAACTAATGCGGCAGGGTTACTCTGTAATAGCATATTAATTACATCAGTTGCTTTATGGAGCTGATATTCATAACATCCCACTAATATTTGATAATGATGACGGCTGAGGATCTGCTGCAATGATTGCATAAAATCAGCACTGGCTTTATCAGTAAAAGAGGGCAGTAGTACAGCAATAATATGGCTTTGAGCGGAAGCTAAGGCCCCTGCTGAGGCATTAGGGATATATCCCAACTCTGCCACTGCTTGGTTAACTTTTTCTCTTAATTTATCCGACACTAATTCAGGCGTACGCAATGCGCGAGATACGGTCATTGAACCGACTCCGGCATGTTTAGCAACTTCTTGTAAAGTGACGCGACCTGTATTTCGGCGTTTACGTGTTTTTATCATCGTGATCAGATTTATTCGGCTTTATTTTTAATTCGCAGATCCTACCTGAAATTTTCCCACTCTGCAGAAACAATACAGTGTCAATTGTTGCACTTATTCGCAATTAACATTTCATCAAAATAATAGCGCTATCACAATTACACATAATCTATCTAGATAGCGCTACCATTAGTGATTATTATCCTTAATACAGAGATCAAAAAAGCACCTTACTGAGGTTATAAATATGCTTAAAACATTATTAACACCGGATGTGGTACAAGTGATCCCACAAGTCAAAGATTGGCGTGAAGCAATTAAAATCGCCTGTCAGCCATTAATTGACAAAGGTTGTATTGAGCCTCGTTATGTTGATGCGATTTATAAATCACACGAGCAAATAGGCCCTTACTATGTATTAGGACCAGGTATTGCTATGCCTCATGCACGTCCTGAAGAAGGGGTTAATCAGCTCTCTTTAGCATTAACTATCATCGAAAAAGGGGTGGAATTTGGTGCTGATGAAAATGATCCGGTGAAACTTTTAATTGTTTTAGCCGCAACAGATAACGATAGCCATATTAATGCCATTGTGAAATTAGCTGAACTTTTTGATAACCAAGATGATATAGACACTTTGTTGCAAGCAAAAAGTAAGGCAGAAGTATTGGCTGTTATTAATCACTATTAATTCAATTTTAAATAACCAAGGGGAATATGATGAAAATTACCGTTGTATGTGGAAATGGTTTAGGAAGTAGCTTAATGATGGAAATGAGCATCAAAAGTATTTTAAAAGATCTGGCCGTCAATGCTGATGTTGATCATGTCGATTTAGGTTCGGCAAAAGGGACACCGAGTGATATTTATGTGGGAACTCGTGATATTGCGGAACAACTTAATGCTCAAGCGGTTAATGGCAAAATTGTTTCTTTAGATAATATGATTGATAAAGTTGCGATGAAAGAGAAACTTTCGACCGCATTACGTGAATTAGGCGCGCTATAAGGAGCCTAGTATGGACTTTTTCCGCTTTCTAATGAGCGATGTGCTTTCAGAGCCTGCTATATTGGTGGGTTTAATCGCATTGATTGGTTTAATTGCTCAGAAAAAACCTGCGACAGAATGTATTAAGGGCACCGTTAAAACTATTATGGGTTTTGTTATTTTAGGTGCAGGGGCAGGTTTAGTCATTAACTCGCTTGGTGATTTCTCAACGATTTTCCAACATGCATTTGGCATTCAAGGTGTTGTACCTAATAACGAAGCCATTGTCTCTATTGCACAAAAAAGCTTTGGTAAAGAGATGGCACTGATTATGTTCTTTGCCATGTTAATCAATATATTAATTGCACGCTTAACACCGTGGAAATATATTTTCTTAACGGGTCACCACACTTTATTTATGTCGATGATGGTCGCGGTGATTTTGGCAACAGCGGGTTTAGAAGGGGCGGTATTAGTTGCAGTAGGTTCATTAGTTGTTGGGGTATCAATGGTATTTTTCCCAGCCATTGCACATCCTTATATGAAAAAGATCACCGGCTCTGATGATGTCGCATTAGGCCATTTCTCTACTATTTCCTATGTTGTATCTGGTTTTATTGGTAGTAAATTTGGCAATAAAGCGCATTCAACGGAAGAGATGAATGTACCTAAGAGTTTACTCTTTTTGCGTGATACGCCAGTTGCGATCGCTTTCACCATGGGCATAATTTTTATTATTACGTGTTTATTTGCCGGTGACACTTTTGTTCGTGAAGTTAGTGGTGGTAAAAACTGGTTTATGTTCTCCTTAATGCAATCCATCACCTTTGCGGCAGGTGTTTATATTATCCTACAAGGTGTACGTATGGTGATTGCAGAGATTGTTCCTGCATTTAAAGGCATTTCTGATAAGTTAGTCCCCAATGCAAAACCTGCGCTTGATTGTCCCGTGGTATTTCCTTATGCACCTAATGCCGTTTTAGTCGGTTTTCTGAGTAGTTTTGCAGCGGGTGTCATTGGCATGTTTATTCTTTATGCTTTAGATTGGACTGTCATTATACCTGGGGTGGTACCTCATTTCTTTGTGGGGGCAACTGCAGGCGTATTTGGTAACGCCACAGGGGGACGCCGAGGTGCTATTTTAGGTGCTTTTGCTCAAGGTTTATTGATTACTTTCTTACCCGTATTTTTATTACCTGTACTTGGTGATATTGGTATTGCCAATACCACATTTAGTGATGCAGACTTCGGTGTGATTGGTATTCTATTAGGGATTATTGTTCGTTAATATTACCGACGTTGATATTACTTATTAGTGGAATTTTAATAAATGCCCGACTTTTTAACCAGTCGGGCATTTTTTTGGTAGAAATAGTGTATTTAAATCCTCTCTCTTATTGGCATTTATGCAGAGATGAATTTTTATATTTATTATCTGAATAATAATGCTATTATCCTAAGTGAATATTCACTATGTGTATATTTTTGTGCCTAATTAATTATAAAAATAGGTTTAACATCATAATCACTAAGGAAGAAAGAAGATGTCTTTAGCTATTCGATATCTTGCGTTATTACCACTTTTCGTTATTACTGCTTGCCAACAGCCTGTAAATTATAATCCACCAGCAACTCAAGTGGCTCAAGCTCAGCCTGCTATTGTCAATAATTCATGGATTGAAATTTCACGAAGCGCACTCGACTTTAATGTAAAAAAAGTCCAATCATTATTAGGTAAGCAATCCTCTCTTTGTGCTGTGTTAAAAGGAGATGCTTATGGGCATGATTTATCGTTAGTTGCCCCAATTATGATAGAAAATAATGTGCAATGTATTGGTGTAACAAATAACCAAGAATTAAAAGAAGTACGTGATTTAGGATTTAAAGGCCGTTTAATGCGAGTGCGTAATGCGACAGAACAAGAAATGGCACAGGCAACCAACTATAACGTAGAAGAGTTAATTGGTGATCTTGATATGGCAAAAAGATTAGATGCTATTGCCAAGCAACAAAATAAAGTCATTCCTATTCATTTAGCATTAAATTCAGGTGGCATGTCTCGTAATGGTTTAGAGGTCGATAATAAATCTGGGCTTGAAAAAGCAAAACAAATTTCTCAATTAGCTAACCTAAAAGTGGTTGGTATTATGTCTCATTATCCCGAAGAAGATGTTAATAAAGTAAGGGAAGATCTGGCTCGTTTTAAGCAACAATCTCAGAAAGTGTTGGAGGTGATGGGATTAGAGCGTAACAATGTCACATTACATATGGCAAATACCTTTGCGACAATTACCGTGCCTGAGTCATGGCTGGATATGGTACGTGTGGGAGGTATTTTTTATGGTGATACCATTGCAAGTACAGACTATAAACGTGTGATGACCTTTAAATCCAACATTGCTTCAATCAATTATTATCCTAAAGGTAATACGGTTGGCTATGATCGTACTTACACATTAAAACGTGACTCAGTACTAGCTAATATTCCTGTAGGTTATGCAGATGGTTATCGTCGCGTTTTTAGTAATGCGGGGCATGCATTAATTGCTGGGCAACGCGTACCTGTTTTAGGAAAAACATCAATGAATACCGTTATGGTTGATATTACCAGTCTTAACAATATCAAACCAGGTGATGAAGTTGTATTTTTTGGCAAACAAGGTAATAGCGAAATTACCGCAGAAGAAATTGAAGATATCAGTGGTGCATTGTTTACCGAAATGTCAATTTTATGGGGAGCAACCAATCAACGGGTATTAGTTGATTAAGCTAGGTTGTGAGTGTTAGCAAATAATAAAAAGGCGATTGAAAATAACAATCGCCTGATATTATTGATAATTTAAAGCTATAAATTATCAGGTAACCCATAGGCCACTAAGTTATCGCCCATTTTAGTACCAAATGAACCATGTCCGCCGGCCATAATGACCACATATTGCTTGCCTCCAATAGAGTAGGTCATTGGCGTTGCTTGTCCACCTGCGGGTAATCGTGCTTCCCATAACATTTTGCCATTCGTCACATTAAATGCTCGAATATAATTATCCTGAGAAGCAGCAACAAACATCACATTACCTGCGGTTGAGATAGCGCCTCCTAGCCCAGGAACACCAATTTTTAATGGTGGTAATTCCACTAAATTAGGCAAACTATCCCTAATGGTGCCAAATCGTTGTTGCCAAACAAGCTCATTTTTTGTTAAATCAACACCAGCAACAAGTCCCCAAGGGGGTTGTTTACAAGGTAATCCTAGTGGTGATAAGAATGGATGAATATCAACACTATAAGGTGTTCCCGTCATGGGTTGTAAACCTTGCTCTCCGTGGCCTGCGTCAATTGCTTGACTATCTTGAGGATCTTTTAAATAAAGTTTTGAGATAAAAGGCAAGGTAATAAAGTTCATTACCGCGACTTGTCTATCTTGATTAACAGAAATACCGCCCCATTCAAAAATACCGAGGTTACCAGGAAAAACAAGCGTACCGTTTTCTGATGGTGGTGTATAAATTCCCTCATAATTTAACTGATGGAAAGCGATACGACATAACAGCTGATCTGCCATTGTGCCGCCCCACATATCTGAACCTTGCAACTTATTTTTAGGTGCTAAATTAAGTGCTGAAAAAGGCTGAGTGGGTGAGTAATGCTCACCTTGTGTTTGTGGACCATATTTGACACTGGTAGGAACGGGTTTTTCTGTTACGGGAACAATAGGTGTACCGTCTCTTCTATCAAGAACAAACACATTCCCTGTTTTCGTGACGATATAAATGGCAGGTATTGTTTCATTTTTATCAGTTTTGATATCAACCAGTGATGGTTGCGAAGGTACATCCATATCCCATAAATCATGATGGGTGGTTTGGAAATGCCACAATAGCTCGCCTGTCGACCCTTTTAGTGCTAAAACTGAATTAGCGTAACGCTCTTTTAATGGATGACGATCGCCTCCCCAAATATCGGGTGTACCTACTCCTGTCGGAATATAGACCACATCCGTTTGTGCATCATAAGCTAAAGGCGCCCATGCATTAGGAGAGTTATGAACAAATTGAGTCTCTTTACCTGGCATCGCATTGGGATCTTCTGCGCCAGTATCAAATACCCATATTAATTTTCCGCTATTAACATCATAGCCACGGATCACACCAGAAGGCTCTTGAGTTGATAAGTTATCAGTAACAGAGCCACCTATAATAATAGTATTACCGGTGACGATAGGGGGAGATGTTGGGTTATATCCACCCAAATAAGCATAAGGCATAGAAGCTAACAGATTGATTTCTCCATTCTGACCAAAATCACGGCATGCATTACCCGTTTGCGCATTAACTGCGATTAGGCGGCCATCATTGACTGGAAGAAAGACTTTTTCAGGACATTCATCTGATATGCTTGGTTGGCGAACGTCGAGGCTTTTGGCAAATTCGGCACTATTATTTTGATTATAATAGGCAACCCCTCGGCAAGTCATATGCTGGAAGCTTTTGTTATATTGCAATTTAGAATCAAAACGCCACTTCTCTTTACCTGTTGCGGGATCTAAGCTAATTAAATATTGGTGAGGTGTACATAGAAAGAGATTATCTTCAATTTTTATAGGCGTAACTTCGTTGGTTATCTCAACGGCATCATTAGCTCTTTTTTCATCACCGGTATGAAAAGTCCATTTCTCAACTAACTTATCAACATTATCACTGTTGATTTGAGTTAATGGTGAATAGCGTATTCCGGCTTGCGTTCTGCCATAAGCGGGCCAGTCATTATCATTTACTCCGATAGGAGATATAGAGTTGGTGGGCTGTTGTTGTGTAAATTGACCATTAATGGCATGAGGATCGGTTAGTGAACTACCTAATATAATGATAAGTGTTGTGGCTAATAGTGTGAATAAGCCAATTTTATTGGTACGACAAGTGTAAACATTATTATTGAGTGTGAAAGGAATAAGGAGTAAGCCTAGAATAAAAATAATATCTAAGCGAGGAGCGAGTGCCCAAAAATCAAATCCTGACTCCCAGATACTCCAGACAATCGTTATTAAAAATAGAAAGTTAAAGAGTAATAGGGTGCTTTTCTTTCGACTTAGAAAGCAAGCTGCAATAATAAGAAGCATGACACCGGTAAAGAGATAAAAAGGCGATCCTGCTAATGAAACTAAATACCCTCCGAGTACAGTAAAGTAAAGCGCCAATATTGTGAGTATGATGAATACTATCCATCGATAGAAATGTGATATTTTCATAATGCTATCGTCCTATTCTTTCTTACCATCTTATAAATAGAATAGACAATAATTTATTAGCTCACCTGTTTGTCTCTAACAACCATTACATTAATATGCATTTATGAGAAATTTTAATATAAAACACTAGTATTGAATGTAAGTGATATGAATACTTAAAGTAGGGTGCTTGTGAACACAAGGCGCAACAACGTTGGCGAGAAATTGTGGGGGAAAATTCCCCCACAAAGCTATTTATCGCAAGATAAATTCGCTTGAACTAGGGTGTTACCACTACTGATATTAAAAGAGCACAATCTTTCATGTCTCAGTAGAGTAAAACACAAAACTGTAATACATACAGTAATCAGCCCAATAAGGGCAAGCTTAGTCATTTCTCTTGACACTCCTTGTTAAAGGAGACAGAATCAAGTTGTCTGGACTTGAGACTGCCTCGAATTTTATGTAAATAGAATTCGGGGCTTTCGTCTTTTTGGTCCTTGCAAATGCTTGAACCAAAATGATCCAAGCACCCGCCTGTATACTAACAGAAAATAGCCGTGTGTCTCTGTTTATTTTGCCAAAATAAAGCTAAAAAGATTTATTAAATCAACAGGTTACTTTGTTTTATAAGCGGGGTTTATAATGCGTTGTTTGATTTATGATCTATTTAAAAACGTCCGTGATATATATTGAACGCAAGTGATATGATTGTTTAAAGTAGGGTGCTTGTGAAAACAAGTCGCAACAACGTTGGGCGAGAAATTGTGGGGGAAAATTCCCCCACAAAGCTATTTATCGCAAGATAAATTCGCTTGAACTAGGGTGTTACCACTACTGATATTAAAAGAGCACAATCTTTCATGTCTCAGTAGGGTAAAACACAAAACTGTAATACATACAGTAATCAGCCCAATAAGGGCAAGCTTAGTCATTTCTCTTGACACTCCTTGTTAAAGGAGACAGAATCAAGTTGTTTGGGACTTGAGACTGCCTCGAATTTTATGTAAATAGAATTCGGGGCTTTCGTCTTTTTGGTCCTCGCAAATGCTTGAACCAAAATGATCCAAGCACCCGCCTGTATACTAACAGAAAATAGCCGTGTGTCTCTGTTTATTTTGCCAAAATAAAGCTAAAAAGATTTATTAAATCAATGGGTTATTTTGTTTTATAAGTGGGGTTTATAATGCGTTGTTTGATTTGTGATCTATTTAAAAACGTCCGTGATATATATTGAACGCAAGTGATATGATTGTTTAAAGTAGGGTGCTTGTGAACACAAGGCGCAACAACATTGGGTGAGAAATTGTGGGGGAAAATTCCCCCACAAAGCTATTTATCGCAAGATAAATTCGCTTGAACTAGGGTGTTACCACTGCTGATATTAAAAGAGCATAATCTTTCATGTCTCAGTAGGGTAAAACACAAAACTGTAATACATACAGTAATCAGCCCAATAAGGGCAAGCTTAGTCATTTCTCTTGACACTCCTTGTTAAAGGAGACAGAATCAAGTTGTTGATGGCTTGAGACTGCCTCGAATTTTATGTAAATAGAATTCGGGGCTTTCGTCTTTTTGGTCCTTGCAAATGCTTGAACCAAAATGATCCAAGCACCCGCCTGTATACTAACAGAAAATAGCCGTGTGTCTCTGTTTATTTTGCCAAAATAAAGCTAAAAAGATTTATTAAATCAATGAGTTATTTTGTTTTATAGGTGGGGTTTATAATGTGTTTTTTGATTTATCAACCATTATAAAAAAACGCCAGTGATATGAACTGGCGTTTTTATAATTTATTGAAGTGAATTCAATAATTAGGCATTTTCTTGTTGGCTTGCTTGAATTGCAGTTAATGCAACAGTGTAGACGATATCATCGACTAACGCGCCACGAGAAAGGTCGTTAACAGGTTTACGCATACCTTGTAACATTGGTCCAATGGAAACCAAGTCTGCTGAACGTTGTACTGCTTTATAGGTAGTGTTACCGGTGTTTAGATCAGGGAAGATAAACACAGTTGCTTTACCTGCAACAGGTGAGTTTGGTGCTTTAGATTTAGCAACGTCAGCCATTACAGCCGCATCGTATTGTAAAGGACCATCAATAATCAGATCTGGACGTTTTTCTTGTGCTAAACGAGTTGCTTCTCGCACTTTTTCAACGTCACTGCCAGCACCTGAGTTACCTGTAGAGTAAGAGATCATCGCAACGCGTGGGTCGATACCAAACGCTTTTGCTGAGTCTGCAGATTGAATAGCGATTTCAGCCAGTTGTTCTGCGGTTGGATCTGGGTTAATTGCGCAGTCACCATAAACATAGACTTGTTCTGGTAATAGCATAAAGAACACAGAAGACACTAATGAGCTACCGGGTGCAGTTTTAATTAACTGTAGTGGTGGGCGAATAGTGTTAGCGGTTGTATGAACAGCGCCAGAAACAAGACCATCAACGACGCCTTTTTCTAACATTAAGGTACCGAGAACAACGTTATCTTCTAACTGTTCACGAGCAACAACTTCTGTCATACCTTTGTTTTTACGCAGTTCAACTAAGCGAGGTACATAAATTTCACGTACTTCTTTAGGATTGATGAGTTCAATACCTGTACCTAATTCAACACCTTGTGCTGCAGCAACACGACGAATTTCTTCAGGATCACCTAACAGTACACAGGTTGCGATACCACGTTCAGCACAAATAGACGCGGCTTTAACGGTACGAGGTTCATCACCTTCAGGTAATACGATGCGTTTTTTCGCCTTACGAGCTAATTCCGTTAATTGATAACGGAATGCTGGTGGTGATAAACGATTAGGACGTTCAGAGTTTGCTGTCAGTGAATCAATCCATTGGTTATTGATATGTTGAGCAACATAGTTCTGAATTTTTTCGATACGCTCATGGTCATCTGCTGGCACTTCTAAGCTAAAGCTTTGCAGATTTAATGAAGTCTGCCAAGTGTTTGAATTAACCATAAAGATAGGTAGACCAGTTTCAAATGCACGCTCACACAATTGTTTAATTGGTGCATCGATTTGGTAACCACCTGTGAGTAAGATAGCACCGATTTCAACGCCATTCATTGCAGCAAGACATGCTGAAACTAAAACATCTGGGCGATCGGCAGAAGTGACAAGCAATGAACCTGGGCGGAAATGCTCTAACATATGTGGAATACTACGAGCACAGAAAGTCACAGACTTAATACGACGAGTTTCAATATCACCCTTATTGATGATAGTCGCATTTAAGTGTTTTGCCATATCTGTAGCACGAGTAGCGATTAAATCGAAGTTCCATGGAATGCAACCCAATAAAGGAAGTGGGCTATTTTTTTCGATGGTATTTAAATCGACATTAGAGATAATCGCTTTGCTTGAGTCATCAAAAATTTCTGATAAATCAGGGCGAGTACGACCTTGATCATCCACAGGGGCATTTAATTTATTAACAATCACACCTGTGATATTTTGATTTTTTACACCACCAAATTCAGCACGAGCAAATTCAATGCGCTCTTTTAACTGCTCAGCGGTGTTGTTGCCTAATGCAGTAACGAAAACAATTTCAGCACCTAATGTTTTGGCAATCTCATAGTTTAAAGATTGTGCAAAAGGGTGCTTACGCATTGGCACTAAGCCTTCTATCAGTACAACTTCTGCATCAGCAGTATTTTCGTGATATCTAGCAACAATTTCTTCCATCAGAACATCTTTTTTATTGGAGCTGAGTAATGACTCAACGTAATCCATATTTAAAGGTTCTGCGGATTGAATTGTGGAGTGAGAGCGGATAATCGCAGTGGTTTGATCTAATGCGCCTTTAACACGAGGCTGTGCGATAGGTTTGAATACACTAAGGCGAACGCCTTTTTGTTCCATAGAACGGATTACACCCAAGCTGACGCTGGTTAAACCTACGCGTGTATCAGTTGGGACTAGCATAATTGTACGGGACACGGAAACCTCTTTAAATATCGGTTGCTCGTTATGTGAAACAGTACTGCCAGCATAACACTGGCAGTACATCAAAAAACTTAAGCGGTCAGGCGGCTAGCATCCTGAGCGATAACTAACTCTTCGTTAGTTGGGATAACAACAGCAAGACGGCTGTTATCGGTAGTGATGGTGCCTGATTTACCGAAACGTGCATCTAAGTTACGCTGATGATCAACTTCAAAACCTAATAGAGCGAGTTTTTTCAGTGATAATTCACGAACCATTGCTGCATTTTCACCGATACCACCAGTGAAGATAATGGCATCTAAACGACCTTCCATCAGTGCACAATAAGAACCGATGTATTTCGCTAAGCGATGGCAGTAAACGTCCATTGCACGTTTAGCATCAGCTTTTGTTTCGTAGTTATCTTCAACATAACGGCAGTCACTAGTAACTTCCGTTAAACCTAATAAACCAGATTCTTTAGTGAGCAGTTTATTAATATCTTCAACGCTCATACCTAAAGTATCATGTAAATGGAACACGATAGCAGGATCGATATCACCACTACGAGTACCCATGACTAAACCTTCTAATGGTGTTAAACCCATAGAAGTATCAACACATTTACCGTTAACAATAGCAGAAACAGAACCACCATTACCTAAATGGCAAGTGATTACGTTCAGTTCATCAACAGGTTTATTTAACATTTTAGCTGCTTCACGGGAAACAAAGAAATGGCTAGTTCCGTGAGCACCGTAACGGCGGATGCTGTGATCTTTATATAAGCTGTATGGCAGAGCATACAGATAAGCTTCTTCTGGCATTGTTTGGTGGAATGCAGTGTCAAATACTGCCACCATTTTATTAATTAAATGAGGGAAGGCTTTACGCGCTTCTTCAATACCAATAAGGTGAGCTGGGTTATGTAATGGGGCAAATGGAATAGCCGCCTCAATACCTTTGATGACTTCGTCAGTAATGACGACAGATTTAGTAAATTTCTCGCCACCGTGAACAATACGATGACCAATTGCTGCGATTTGTTGTGAAAGTTCTGGTTTTTCAGCCAGAATAGTATTAACAATAAAGTTTAATGCTTCGCTGTGGGCAGCACCAGCGCCTAAAGCCGCTTCATGTTTCTGACCATCCATTTTCCACTTCAGGCGGGCTTCAGGAAGGTTGAAGCACTCAGCCAAGCCTGAAAGGAATTCTTCACCATTTTCTGGGTTAATAATTGCAAACTTAAGAGAAGAACTACCGCAGTTCAGTACCAGCACCAGCTTACTTGACATGGAATTACCTATTTATCTTGTTGTCGTAGTGTCTTTTATATTATAAAGACGATGGTTAATAAAACGTCACTCATAAAAGCCTATCGCATTACTATGATGACATTAATGATACGCATCATGCTTAGGGTAAAAAACTTGATGCTAATTATAGTTGCCAATCATCAATTGGACGATTTTTATTCACCCCAAAGTTTTTGCCCGAAAATCGGCGAAAAGGGTTGAAAATCACGCCGGCAAACAAAATATAGCGCTTTATTGCCACAAACCTTTAGAATGAGCACAGGATACAGAGTAAAGGCAACAAAGACAAAATATACTTAATTCTACTAAAAGATTTTTATTCTTTATAGATGTTTTTTAAAAGTTATAGAAAAAATTGATTGAGGTCATTATGAACGAACCGACAGTGACTCCCCCAGGTTTCTTCAAAAAGTTACGCCTAGGGAACGAGTATCTAAAAACCTGGCCGGTTGAGAAGCAATTAGCCCCAGTTTTTCCTGAAAATAGAATGATAAAAGCAACGCGTTTTGGCATACGTTATATGCCTCCTATCGCTATTTTTACATTAACCTGGCAAATTGCATTAGGTGGCGATTTGGGGCCGGCGATCACTACTGCACTTTTTGCCTGTAGCCTGCCAATGCAAGGATTATGGTGGTTAGGAAAACGCGCTGCAACGCCATTACCCGCGGTGTTACTCAATTGGTTTTATGAAATTCGTGAAAAATTTGAGCAAGCGGGTATTGCATTAGCCCCAGTAGAAAAGACGCCAACCTATCTCTCATTAGCGCATTTGCTTAAACGTGCTTTTAAGCAACTTGATCGCTCTTTTCTTGATGATGTGTAGAACATTTGTTCTACCTTCTTCATGGGTTATTTAATGGATTAAAATTACCCCTGTTTAGATCAAAAAACGTGTTGTTAGCACTACTCAAGTGTTTTGATTAATGCCATGCTCTCTCCAATAATTTCTTTGGAGAATTAATGATGGAAATGACACACGCACAACGCTTGATCCTCTCTAATCAATATAAAATGATGACCATGATGGATCCTGATAACGCTGAACGTTATCGTCGCTATCAGACAATTATTGAACGTGGTTATGGATTACAATTACGTGAATTAGACCGCGATTTTGATGAGATGTCAGAAGAGACCTGCCGAACCATTATTAACATCATGGAAATGTACCATGCATTGCAAGTTTCTCGAGAAAATTTAAAATCACCAGAAATGCCGGATGCTCGTCGAGTGGCATTTATGGGCTTTGATGCAGCAACAGAATCTCGTTATCTTAGCTATGTACGCTTTATGGTCAATACTGAAGGGCGATATACGCATTTTGATAGTGGTAGTCATGGTTTTAACTCTCAAACTCCTATGTGGGAGAAATACCAAAGAATGCTGGCTGTTTGGTTAGCCTGTCCACGTCAATATCACCTAAGCAGTGTTGAGATCCAACAAATACTGAATGCGTAATTATTAACGCATCACGATAAGGTAGGCATAAAATATGACAATCACCTGTAAAGGCTTTCTTTTTGATTTAGATGGTACATTAGTGGATTCATTGCCTGTTGTTGAATACTGTTGGGCACTATTTGGTGAGCGAGTAGGGGTATCAACACAAGAAATTAATAACTATATCCATGGAAAGCCGGCCATTGAGTCGATTCGCCATTTTATGCCTAATGCTACGCAAGCACAGATTGAAGAGACTTTTCGTTGGCTAGAAAAGTTAGAAGCGACACAAACAGAAGGATTAGCCCCTCTTCCGGGGGCTATCGAACTCATTAATCGCTTAAACGACTTAGCGATCCCTTGGGCAATTGTCACCTCAGGCACAGTACCAATTGCCTCTACTCGTCAGTCAGTTACAGGTATTCCTGAGCCTAAACATTGGGTGACGGCAGAATGTATCACTCAAGGGAAACCCAACCCTGAGCCTTATCTTTTAGGGGCAAAAAAATTAGGCTTGGCTCCCGAAGAGTGTGTGGTTTTTGAAGATGCTGCTGCAGGTATTTATTCTGGTTTAGATGCCGGGTGTCAGGTTATTGCCGTACATGCTCCGATTTCCCTTCCTCGTCGTAATGAAATTGATTTAATCATTGATTCATTAAATGATTTACAAATTGACAAAGAAAATCAGCAAGTCGTTATTAAGCATAAATGTTAATCATTTATTTGATCATATAACGAGATTTATATTGGTAAAAATGGTCTACTTATCAATGCAGTGAATTGACGTATTAATCTGTTTTCACTTATTGCTGATCGAGGCCATTTTGAATAGCGAATTATTATGGGTTTTAAGCCTGCTATTGATAGCTATTGTCCTTTTTACGACCAACAAAATCCGCATGGATGTGGTCGCTTTACTTGTCATCGTCGCTTTTGTTCTTAGCGGCACACTCTCATTAAATGAAGCCACGGTAGGATTTAGCGATCCGAACGTATTACTGATTGCGGCCCTTTTTGTTATTGGGGAAGGATTAGTAAGAACAGGTGTGGCATATCAAATGGGAGATTGGCTAGTACGAGTTGCGGGTAGTAGTGAAGTAAAAATGCTGGTGCTATTAATGATCTGTGTTGCAAGTTTAGGGGCTTTTATGAGCTCGACAGGGGTGGTGGCTATTTTTATTCCTGTGGTGCTCAGTGTGGCGGCACGGATGAAAACTTCTCCCAGTCGATTAATGATGCCTCTTGGCTTTGCGGGGTTAATTAGTGGTTTAATGACCCTAGTTGCGACACCGCCTAATATGGTGGTTAATAGTGAATTAGTTAGGGAAGGGCTACCCAGTTTTCAGTTTTTCTCTATTACCCCAATAGGGATCGCTGTATTAGTTGCGGGTGTGTTATATATGCTGGTGGTACGTCGTTGGTTAGGTTCAAGTGAAGGGGGTAAGCAAAAAGAGGTTTATCGTCGTACTTTTCGTGATCTTATCCGTGATTACCAATTAGCAGGGCGTGCACGTCGCTTAGCCATACGTAAAGGTTCACCACTGATTGGTCACTCTCTAGATGAATTACATTTACGCTCTCGCTATGGAGCAAACGTTGTCGGTATTGAACGCTGGAGGCGTTTTCGGCGTGTTATGGTCAGTGCGACAGGAGGCACTGAATTAAGAGAGCGAGATGTCCTATTAGTGGATATGTCAGCAAGTGAGGTAGATTTACGAGAGTTCTGTCGTGAACAAATGTTAGAGCCGATGGTGTTACGTGGAGAGTATTTTTCTGAGCAATCTCGTGATGTGGGATTAGCAGAAGTCTCTATGAACCCTGACTCAGAATTATTAGGAAAATCATTAAGAGAAATCAAATTCCGTACACGTTATGGGCTAAACGTTGTGGCTATTCGCCGTGAAGGGAGTGCTTTACCGGGGAAAATTGTTGATGAGCCATTACGTCTGGGAGATGTGTTACTGGTTATTGGTGATTGGAAATTAATTCGTATACTTTCGACAAAACCGCGTAATTTTATTGTATTAAATTTAGCGGCTGAAATTGATACTGTTGCACCGGCCTCATCGCAAGCACCACATGCACTTTTTTCATTAGCATTAATGGTTGCATTAATGGTGACCAATGAAGTACCTAACTTTATTGCCGCGTTAATTGCTTGCTTATTGATGGGAAAATTTCGCTGTATAGATATGGAAAGTGCTTATCGTTCTATTCATTGGCCAAGTATTATCTTGATTGTCGGGATGATGCCTTTTGCGGCTGCATTGCAAAAAACTGGGGGCATCGAGCTTATCGTTAATGGACTTATGGATGTAGCAGGGAATGCAGGGCCACAGGTTATGTTAGTCTGTTTATTTGTACTTTGTGCCACTATTGGTTTATTTATCTCTAATACGGCAACGGCGGTGTTAATGGCACCGATTGCAATAGCAGCAGCTCATCAAATGAATGTCTCTCCGTTACCTTTTGCAATGGTTATTGGTGTTGCTGCATCGGCGGCGTTTATGACACCTGTATCATCCCCGGTTAATACCCTGATCCTTGAGCCTGGTGGTTATAAATTTGCTGATTTTATTAAAATAGGGGTGCCTTTTACCATCATTGTGATGTTGATTAGCGTTTTCTTAATACCGCTATTATTCCCATTTTAATCGGTTATCTTTTGCAAAAACGCCGTTTAGTTTCATTTATTATAAACGGCTAAACGGCGTTTTTGCTACTTATTCACTGATCTCATCTAGGGATAAACTAAAGCCTGGTACAAACACTTGCATAAAATAGTCCATCTCAGGGCTATGTCTTTCTGCTAACGTTTTTTCTAAACGATTTTTGGCCAAATTAAATTCGCTATTACCCGCAGCTAACTCTTCAAGGCATTTTAAATAGGCACATAAACTATCAGCTTGTTTGACAATAAACGTTTCTTCCTCACTATGTAATTGCTCATCGATAAGAGGGCGAAAATCTTCTTGTAACTCTTCGGGTAACATTTCAATCAATTTTTGCTGAGCATATTTTTCTATTTTTTTATATTCATGAGCAATTTGTGGATTGTGGTATTTAATAGGAGTTGGCATATCACCGGTGATAACCTCACTGGCATCATGATACATTGCTTGTAGTGCAATACGCTCGGCGTTGACATTGCCATCAAATTTACGATTTTTAATCACCGCTAATGCATGGGCAACAAAAGCCACTTGTAAACTATGCTCAGAGACATTTTCTTGGCGAATATTACGCATCAGAGGCCAGCGTGTAATTAGCTTTAAACGAGAAAGGTGGGCAAAAAAGTAACTCATAATATCTCCCAATAGCGTGATTGAAGAGATTATTGTGAGTGGATAGACACTAGATGTAAACGGTGATCAGAAAGAAAATAAAAAACGCAATATAACCTCAGTGATATTGCGTTTTATCTTTATTAATAATAACTATTGATGGTAGCCGACAATAAAACGACCGAATTTTTGAATCGCCATCTCTAAATCATTCTCACGAGGGAGTGTCACAATACGGAAATGATCAGGGTGAGGCCAGTTAAATGCAGTACCTTGCACTAATAAGACTTTTTCTTGTAATAGTAAATCGAGGATCATTTTTTGGTCATCTTTAATACTATAACGATTTAAGTCTATTTTAGGGAACATATACAACGCTCCCATTGGTTTAACGCAAGAAACCCCTGGAATTTGATTGATAAGCTCCCATGCGCGGTTGCGTTGCTCGTATAAACGGCCTCCGGGTAGAATAAATTCACTGATACTTTGATAGCCACCCAATGCCGTTTGGATCGCGTGTTGCATCGGCACGTTGGCACATAAGCGCATAGATGCCAGCATATTTAAGCCTTCAATATAGCCTTTTGCTTGTTTTTTCGGGCCATTAAGTACCATCCAACCTTGGCGGAATCCTGCAACACGATAGGTTTTCGATAAACCGTTAAAGGTAACAGTTAATAAATCAGGTGCCATTGCGGCGATAGAGTGATGTTGGGCATCATCATAAAGAATTTTGTCATAAATTTCGTCAGCAAAAATAATCAAATTGTGTTGACGGGCAATTTCAACAATTTCCAGCAAAATCTCTTTGCTATATACCGTGCCGGTTGGATTGTTAGGGTTTATAATCACAATACCGCGCGTTCTGGGGGAGATTTTACGACGGATATCATCTAAATCAGGAAACCAACCTTGTTGCTCATCACACATGTAATGAACAGCATTACCCCCAGAAAGAGAAACTGCAGCGGTCCATAATGGGTAATCAGGCGCTGGAACTAGCATTTCATCGCCATCATTTAATAATGCTTGCATAGCTTGTACGATAAGCTCTGAAACACCGTTACCAATATAGATATCTTCAACAGTTACATCACGCATATCACGGGCTTGGTAATGTTGCATGATGGCTTTACGTGCTGAAAAAAGCCCTTTAGAGTCGCTATAGCCTTGAGAGCTAGGTAGGTTACGAATAACATCTACTAAGATTTCATCTGGCGCTTCAAAACCGAAAGGTGCTGGGTTACCAATATTGAGTTTTAATACTTTATTACCTTCTTCTTCCAGACGTTTTGCTTCTTGCAAAACCGGTCCTCGAATGTCATAACAAACATGGTCGAGTTTACTTGATTTTTTTATTTGATTCATAGCACGTTTACCTAATCGGGTATGACTTTATCTACATAGCGACATTTATATTTCTCATACACATCTCGGGAAGATATAAATGAAAAGGCTGTCCCAGCAAATTAACTGTTCTATCACTCTACTCTTACACTACAAACTTTTGAAGATGCTAGATAATTTTTGGTGTAAAAGGTCAGTTTATTCTAAAGAACTTATTTTGATGACTGAAAGTATCACTTAATCTGGTGGTATGTTCTTACTTTGAATAAAAATCAAAAACATTATGCTGGTGAAGAGAGGGTTTTTAGTGCGTTTTTTAACAATAACCAGATGTGAGAGGGACGTTGATAAGATGTTGCATAATCAATTATTGAATAATTTTATCGGATTTGTATTATCTTACTTAATATATTAAATTTTCAAATAATATGGTTAAATCTATTTTTATTCATATCAATCAAATAGTTTTTATATAAATTAAATTGAAATCTTAAATATATTTTATAAGGGTGGATACTTAAAATAGCATACACAGTTAAGGTAATTTAAATTATTTTAAAAATGTTAAAATTTATGTATTCCTAGAGAGCATTGTATGATCTACATCTAACTTGTAATGATGGTATACAGTTCTTTCTTGTAGATCCTTAGAATGATAATAAAATTTAATTTGTTACAAAAAAATGCAGTTGCTTGCGAACTAGGAGGTGTAAACGACAACAAACAAATGTAAAGTATTCAGTATGTCTTTGCTCTCTTTTTCAGAGTAAGGTACTGTCTGAATCGGAAGTCCAATTTAGACTTTTGATAAAAAACACCAGGTATATGTAATTTAAAAATCAAAAATAAGTGAAGAATAAACAATGATTAATGCAAATCGTCCGATAATGAATCTCGACCTCGATCTGCTTAGAACGTTTGTTGCTGTAGCAGATTTGAATACTTTTGCAGCCGCTGCGGCCGCTGTATGTCGAACTCAATCTGCAGTCAGTCAGCAGATGCAACGTTTAGAGCAATTAGTCGGCAGAGAACTCTTTGCCCGTCATGGTCGTAATAAACTGTTAACAGAGCATGGCTTACAATTATTAGGCTATGCACGTCAAATTCTCCGTGCTAATGATGATGCAACTGCTTCATTAACATATAGCGATGCTGAAGGTGAGTTACGTATTGGTGCATCTGATGATTCCGTCGATACACTACTACCATTTTTGTTAAATCGTATTGCATCAGTATATCCACGTTTAGCGGTTGATGTGCGTATTAAGCGTTCTCAATTTATTGAGACTATGCTTGATAACCACGAAATCGACTTAGCATTAACTACTGCACGTATTGGACATCATCCACGCACAGCGTTACGTACAGCGCCTGTTTTGTGGCATTGTGCCCCTGATTTCCAATTACAAATGAATGAGCCTATTCCTTTAGTGGTCATGGACGAAACTAACCCATTCCGTCAGTTGGCAACAAATACACTAGATGACGCAGGTATTCAATGGCGTATTGCGTATGAAGCGGCTTCTTTATCTGCGGTTCGTGCTGCTGTAAATGCCGAAGTGGGGATCACAGCTCGTCCATTAGAAATGCAAAATGCTGATTTACGTATATTAGGCGAAAGTGAAGGGTTACCTCGTTTGCCTGAGACTCAGTACTGGTTATATCGTAATTTTGATGAGCAAAACGAAGCTGTATTAACGGTATTCAATGCCATCGAAAATAAGAAAACGCCTTATACTGTCACTTCAGTTGAAGAAGCGCATTCTTTAGATTTAGAGTAAGGCGCAGAGTGATATTGTTATCATGATTATTTGGATAACCCATATTAACGGTTAAAAATAGTCAAACGAAACAATAAAGTGATATATCACAATCAACGGAAACAGGTGCTATAAACGCATTTGTTTCCGTTTTTTTATGCTTTATTTTTAAATAGTCACATTGGTTTAATATTTATAGAGATTAATGTATATCACAGTGTGATCCACCTCTCTTTTCCCGCTCAGTCGCTTTGTTAAAAAATTGTATGCAGTTGTGATGGGTTACACGCTTGTAGAAATTGTTAACAAATAAAAGGTTTGTCTAGGTTTTCAGGGAATAAATAGTCAAATGAAAACGGATATTTGACCTTCTCCACATTATTGGAAAGTTAATTTGTTAAAATTTGGATAAAATTTAAACTGATTATGTATTTTTTCGACTATTTTGTGAGTTTGATCAAAAAAATAAGGCACATTTGCCTATATAGAGTCAGGTTTTTCCTGAGATACTGGTGTAGTAAAATCGAATTATCGGTTAGACTAAGCGTGTTAGCAGAAAATTTGTAGGTTGACTGACACGTTTTAGCATTGGCCAGTAATTGGGTGTTAAAAATGAGTGTTAAATTTGTTAAGAAGCGACGGAAAACTGAGTGAGTTATCACAATGTTTTCCTTAAAAGAAGAAAGGTTTAAATAGATTGTTATCATTTATTTAATTAGCAAGTCTGTTGTTTTACCTTTTTTTTCGTATTAATAAATGTGGTGTAAACCGCCGGATAAGAGTTGGTTAATTGACACCACCTTTGATGAGTAAGCAATGAGTATGTCTACGACCACCGAAGTTATCGCCCACTATTGGGCATTTGCTGTCTTCTTAATAGGCGCATTGGGGTTATGTTCGCTCATGTTGCTGGGTGCCCGCTATTTAGGCGGCCGTGCACAAGCAAGGGCTAAACATGTTCCTTATGAATCTGGCCTTGATTCCGTTGGCAGCGCTCGTCTGCGCATGTCAGCTAAATTCTATTTAGTTGCCATGTTTTTCGTAATTTTCGATGTTGAAGCACTGTTTCTTTATGCTTGGGCCGTTTCCGTACGTGAAGTGGGCTGGTTAGGCTTTATTGAAGCAGCTGTCTTTATCGCAATTTTATTAGCTGGATTATTCTATTTGGTTCGTATTGGTGCATTAAATTGGACACCAGTTCGCTCTCGCCGTGAAACCGCGGGTAAAAGCCATGTCAGATTAACCAGCGGCAAACATCCGCAGCAGTAATAAGCGAGGCATTAAAAATGGATTATACGCTCACCCGCATAGATCCGAACGGTGAGAATGACCGTTATCCCCTGCAATCACAGGAAATTGTCAGTGACCCGTTAGATGCTCACGTTCATCGCAGCGTGTATATGGGAAAACTGGAACATGCGTTACATGACGTTGTGAACTGGGGCAGAAAAAACTCTTTATGGCCATATAATTTTGGTCTTTCCTGTTGTTACGTTGAAATGGTGACGTCATTTACTGCGGTCCATGACGTAGCGCGTTTTGGTTCTGAAGTATTACGTGCTTCCCCTCGTCAAGCTGACTTTATGGTGGTTGCAGGAACCTGCTTTACAAAGATGGCGCCCGTTATTCAGCGTTTATACGATCAGATGTTAGAGCCTAAGTGGGTTATTTCCATGGGAGCTTGTGCTAACTCTGGTGGTATGTATGACATCTATTCGGTAGTGCAAGGTGTCGATAAATTCATTCCTGTTGATGTGTATATCCCAGGATGCCCACCTCGTCCAGAAGCTTATATGCAAGCATTGATGTTATTACAAGAGTCCATTGGTAAAGAACGTCGCCCATTATCTTGGGTGGTGGGCGACCAAGGCGTTTACCGTGCCAATATGCAGTCAGAACGAGAAAGAAAACACGGTGAGCGGATCGCAGTAAAAAATCTGCGTACTCCAGACGAAATTTAAAGGCTTTTGCCTAAGACGTAACCAGAGCAATGTGTTGCGATCATAGTAACCCTGATCAAAGTTGTGGTGAATAGAAATGACCGATCAGATAGCGCAAAATAGCGCACGGCCAGCGTGGGAAACCAGCGATCATATTGATGATCAGGTGGTTAACGAACTGCGTCAGAAATTTGGGCCAGATGCGTTTACATTCCAGCCGACTCGTACCGGCATGCCAGTGGTATGGGTTAAGCGGGAACAACTTATTGAGGTTATGCAATACCTCAAATCTTTACCAAAACCATATGTCATGCTGTACGACTTGCATGGCGTTGATGAGCGTGTCCGCACGCATCGTCAAGGCTTGCCGGCAGCTGATTTTTCCGTTTTCTATCATCTGATATCACTCGATCGTAATAAAGATATCATGCTGAAAGTCGCATTAAGTGAAAAAGATCTTAATCTACCGACTCTCACTTCTATCTTTCCGAACTCGAATTGGTATGAGCGTGAAGTGTGGGATATGTTTGGGATCGTCTTTAACGGACACCCTAATCTACGCCGTATTATGATGTTGCCGAATTGGGAAGGTCATCCACTGCGTAAAGATTATCCCGCTCGTGCGACAGAATTTGATCCTTATGTGCTGACTAAGCAGAAAGAGGATCTGGAAATGGAATCACTGACCTTTAAACCAGAAGAGTGGGGAATGAAACGCGGTACTGAGAATGAGGACTTTATGTTCTTAAACCTCGGTCCTAATCACCCATCTTCTCACGGTGCATTCCGTATTATTTTGCAACTTGATGGCGAAGAAATCGTCAACTGTGTACCTGATGTTGGTTATCACCATCGTGGTGCAGAGAAAATGGGCGAGCGTCAATCATGGCATAGTTATATTCCTTATACCGACCGAATTGAATACCTTGGTGGTTGTGTTAACGAAATGCCTTATGTACTGGCGGTGGAAAAGCTTGCCGGTATTGAAGTACCTGAGCGCGTTAAAGTCATTCGTGTCATGCTGTCTGAGCTATTTCGTATTAATAGCCATTTACTGTATATCAGTACCTTTATCCAAGATGTTGGTGCGATGACACCGGTATTCTTTGCCTTTACTGATCGTCAAAAAGTTTACGATATTGTGGAAGCAATCACCGGTTTCCGTATGCATCCGGCATGGTTCCGTATCGGTGGTGTTGCCCACGATTTACCAAAAGGGTGGGAACGCTTACTACGTGAATTCTTAGATTGGATGCCAAAACGTCTTGATTCTTACGTTAAAGCCGCCTTGCAAAACAGCATTTTAAAAGGCCGTACCATTGGTGTTGCCTCTTATAACGCTAAAGAAGCGTTAGATTGGGGGGTAACGGGTGCCGGGCTTCGTGCTACAGGGGTTGAGTTTGACGTGCGTAAATGGCGTCCATACTCAGGGTATGAAAACTTTGAGTTTGAAATTCCAGTGGCAAGCAATGGTGACTGTTACGATCGTGTCATGCTGAAAGTCGAAGAATTACGTCAAAGCTTACGTATTCTCGAGCAGTGTTATAAAAATATGCCAGCAGGGCCATTTAAAGCCGACCATCCACTGACGACTCCGCCACCAAAAGAGCGCACATTACAGCATATTGAAACCATGATTAACCACTTCTTACAGGTTTCATGGGGCCCTGTTATGCCTGCGAATGAATCATTCCAGATGGTGGAAGCCACTAAAGGGATCAACAGCTATTATTTAACCAGTGATGGCAGCACGATGAGCTATCGTACGCGTATTCGTACGCCAAGTTTTGCTCACCTGCAACAAATCCCAGCGGTTATCCGCGGTAGTCTGGTTTCTGACTTGATTGTCTATCTGGGAAGTATCGATTTTGTAATGTCGGATGTGGATCGTTAATCATGCAAAATGAATTAAACCATAAAGAGGATGCCGCGAAGATTGAAATCGTTGATGTAACTCATTCAAAGAAAAACACGTTTGTTTTAACGCAAGAAGAGCGTGCTGAAATTGAACAAGAAAAACATCACTATGAAGATCCCCGTGCTGCATCGATTGAAGCGCTGAAAATAGTGCAAAAAAATCGAGGTTGGGTTGAAGACGGTGCTATCTATGCTATTGCCGATGTGCTTGGTATACCGGCTAGCGATGTAGAAGGGGTAGCAACCTTTTATAGTCAAATTTTCCGCCAACCCGTCGGCCGTCACATTATTCGTTTTTGTGACAGTGTGGTTTGCCATATTACAGGTTATCAAGGCATTCAGGCAGCTATTGAGAAGCACCTCAATATCCTTCCTGGCCAAACAACACCAGATGGTCGTTTTACCTTACTGCCAACCTGTTGTTTAGGTAACTGTGACAAAGGTCCTACTATGATGGTAGATGACGATACTCACAGTTTTGTTAAACCTGAAGAGATTGAAACGTTACTGGAGCAGTATCCATGACAGCAATTTCAGGAGCAAAACCGATTATTCGTAGCGCAGAAACGCATCCGCTAACGTGGCGCTTACGTGATGATCGTCAGCCAGTATGGCTGGATGAATACCGTGCAAAAAACGGTTATAAAGCGGCAGAAAAAGCATTAAAAAGCATGGCACCCGATGAGGTGACCTCTGAAGTTAAAGATGCAGGCTTAAAAGGACGTGGTGGTGCTGGATTCTCAACAGGCTTGAAATGGAGCCTGATGCCAAAAGATGAAAGTATGAATATCCGTTACATCCTTTGTAATGCAGATGAAATGGAGCCGGGAACCTATAAAGACCGCCTGTTAATGGAAGAACTGCCACATCTGTTAATCGAAGGGATGATTATCGGTGCGCATGCACTGAAAGCTTATCGTGGTTATATTTTCCTACGTGGTGAATATATTGAAGCGGCTAAGCACCTGCGTCATGCTATTGAAGAAGCCAAAGCAGCGGGTTTTTTAGGCAAAAATATCTTCGGCTCTGGTATCGATTTTGAGCTATTTGTTCACACAGGAGCAGGTCGTTATATCTGTGGTGAAGAAACAGCACTGATCAACTCACTGGAAGGTCGTCGTGCTAACCCTCGCTCGAAACCGCCATTCCCTGCAACCTCCGGTGCTTGGGGAAAACCTACCTGCGTGAATAACGTTGAAACGCTGTGTAACGTACCCGCGATTATTGAGCATGGCAAAGATTGGTATATCGGTTTAAGCGCCGGTAAAAGTCCAGATGCAGGTACTAAATTAATGGGATTCTCTGGTCGCGTGAAATATCCAGGCTTATGGGAATTACCTTTTGGTACTACAGCTCGTGAAATCTTAGAAGATTATGCGGGGGGGATGCGTGATGGGCTGAAATTAAAAGCTTGGCAACCCGGTGGTGCAGGAACGGATTTCTTAACAGAAGATCATCTCGATCTCCCTATGGATTTTGGCACGATCGCCAAAGCTGGTAGCCGTTTAGGTACTGCGTTGGCGATGGCGGTAGATAATGAAATTAACATGGTTTCATTAACCCGTAACTTGGAAGAGTTCTTTGCGCGTGAATCTTGTGGCTGGTGTACACCTTGTCGTGATGGCTTGCCATGGAGTGTCGAAATCTTACGCGCGATAGAAAAAGGTCAAGGTCGTCCTGGTGATATTGAGACTCTTGAGCACCTCTGCCGCTCTTTAAGCCCAGGGCACACATTCTGTGCTCACGCACCAGGGGCAGTAGAGCCTTTACAAAGCGCAATCAAATATTTCCGTGAAGAATTTGAGGCTGGCATTATTCAAGAAGACTATACCAATGCCAATCTTATCCGTGGTATTCAGCCTAACTTGCTGAAAAGCCGCTGGTAGTTTTTCACGATACATTCTAGGTTTAACGCCTGCAATGCAGGCCTTTGGGAAGCATGCTGACTATGGCTACGATTCATGTAGACGGCAAAGAATATGAAGTTAACGGGGCTGATAACCTGTTAGAAGCCTGTCTTAATTTAGGCTTAGATATTCCTTATTTTTGCTGGCACCCAGCGCTGGGAAGCGTTGGCGCTTGCCGCCAGTGTGCGGTTAAGCAGTATCAAAATGCTGAGGATACCCGCGGTCGCTTGGTAATGTCTTGTATGACACCTGCGGCTGATGGCACGTTTATCTCCATTGATGACGAAGAAGCGAAAAAATTCCGCGAAAGCGTTGTTGAATGGTATATGACTAACCATCCTCACGATTGTCCTGTTTGTGAAGAAGGGGGAAACTGCCACCTTCAAGATATGACCGTTATGACAGGTCATACTATGCGTCGCTATCGCTTTACTAAGCGTACACATAGAAACCAAGAGTTAGGGCCGTTTATTTCTCATGAAATGAACCGCTGTATTGCTTGTTACCGCTGTGTTCGTTACTACAAAGATTATGCTGATGGCACTGATCTGGGTGTCTTTGGTGCACATAACAACGTGTTCTTTGGACGGGTTGAAGATGGCACATTAGAGAGCGAATTCTCAGGTAACTTAGTTGAGATTTGTCCAACGGGTGTCTTTACTGACAAAACTCACTCATCACGTTATAACCGTAAGTGGGATATGCAGTTTGCACCTAGTATTTGCCAAGGTTGTAGCATGGGTTGCAATATCAGCCCAGGTGAGCGCTATGGTGAATTGCGCCGTATTGAAAACCGTTATAACGGTACAGTAAACCGTTACTTCCTTTGTGATCGTGGTCGTTTTGGCTACGGTTATGTCAATTTAGCGAGTAGACCTCGTCAACCTAAAAAACGTTTAGGCAGTAACTGGCTTGAAATCAGTGCAGCACAAGCAACGCAAGCCGCTGCAGAAATGCTGAAGAAAGGGCAACGTGTTGTCGGTATCGGCTCACCACGAGCCAGTATTGAAAGCAACTTTGCTTTACGTGAAGTGGTTGGTGCTGAAAATTTCTATAGTGGTATTTCAGCTGCAGAGCAGGCTCGCTTGACCTTAATGCTGGATATTTTACAAAAAGGTGGCGTTTATACTCCATCTCTCCGTGAGATTGAAGACTATGACGCAGTACTGGTGTTAGGTGAAGACTTAACACAGACAGGTGCTCGTATGGCACTGTCAGTACGTCAAGCCGTAAAAGGTAAAGCACGTGAGATGGCAGCCGCACAAAAAGTGGCTGATTGGCAAATTGCTGCCATCATGAATATCGGTCAACGGGCGAAATATCCACTGTTTGTCACCCATGTTGATGAAACTCGTCTGGATGATGTTGCCGCTTGGAGTTATCGTGCGCCGGTGGTTGAACAAGCGCGTTTAGGTTTTGCCATTGCTCATCATATTAATGGTGAAGCCCCTGCGGTTGATGGCTTAGATGAAGCATTGAATAAACAGATTGACATGATTGTTCAAGCCTTATCGCAAGCGAAAAAACCGTTAATCATTAGTGGTAGTCATGCGGGTAGCGAAGAGGTTATCAAAGCGGCTGCTAATATCGCTTTTGCCTTAAAAGCCAAGGGGAGCGAAGTTGGTCTCTCTTATGTGGCAGATGATGCCAATAGCATGGGGCTGGCGATGATGAAAGCGAAACCACTGGATGACGCATTGAAAGTGATGCGTAGTGGTCAAGCAGATAGCGCTATTGTGATGGAAAACGACTTGTATCGCCATTTTGCCGCCGACGTCATTGATGACGCGATTGCTAAAGTGGATCACCTAATTGTGATTGACCATCAGCAAACTGAGATCATGGAAAAAGCACACCTTGTGTTACCTGCTTCCTCCTTTGCTGAAAGTGATGGCACTATGGTGAGTCAAGAGGGCAGAGCGCAACGTTACTTCCAAGTGTTTGAACCTTCTTTCTATAACAAAGAAGTGGTGATGCATGAAAGCTGGCGTTGGCTAAGTGCTGTTGATTCACAATGGCATGAAGGTAATCTTGACTGGACGCAGTTAGATCATGTGATTGAGCTATGTGCAACGCGTCTACCGCAATTTGCCGGTATTGTGAATGCGGCACCTAATGCATCATTCCGTATTCGTGGTCAAAAATTAGCCCGTGAACCGCATCGTTATAGTGGTCGTACTTCCATGTTGGCAAATGTTTCAGTACATGAACAGCGTCAACCTAAAGATATCGATAGCCCATTTGCTTTCTCTATGGAAGGAAACAACAGTCCAACGGCTCCTCGCCAGCAAATTCCATTTGCATGGGCACCGGGTTGGAACTCACCACAAGCATGGAATAAGTTCCAGTCTGAAGTCGGGGGAAGCTTACGTTTTGGTGATCCGGGTGTACGCTTAATCGAATGCAGTGATAACACATTAGGTTATTTCACTGATATTCCACCAGCCTTTAACCTAGTTGAAAATCAATGGGTTGTAGCTCCTTACTATCGTCTGTTTGGTAGCGAAGAGTTATCGCAACGTTCACAAGTGATCCAACAACGTATGGACAACGCTTATTTAACCGTGAGTGAATCTGATGCCATCGCATTAGCATTATCTCAAGGTCAACAAGCGATGTTTACTTACGAAGGTCGTGAATTCACCTTACCTGTGAAAATCAGTGCTCACTTAACCCGAGGTCAAATTGGCCTTCCGTTAGGGATGGCTGGCATTTCGCCATCACTGGTGGGTGTATCGGTTCGTCAACTGCGGGGTATTGCATAATGAGCTGGTTATCTCCTGAAGTTACAGAGATTTTACTCACTGTTTTAAAAGCCGTGGTGATCTTGCTGGTGGTTGTCACTTGTGGTGCTTTTATGAGTATGGGGGAGCGTCGTCTACTGGGATTATTCCAAAACCGTTATGGGCCTAACCGTGTAGGTTATGCAGGTTCAGCACAGTTAATTGCGGATATGATCAAAATGTTCTTTAAAGAGGACTGGATCCCAAAATTTGCTGATCGCTTTATCTTTACCATAGCACCAGTGATTGCCTTTTCTTCCTTATTATTGTCATTTGCTATTGTGCCAGTTAGCTCAACCTGGGTTGTGGCTGATTTAAACATCGGTATTTTATTTTTCTTGATGGTAGCGGGTTTAGCGGTGTATGCCGTTTTATTTGCTGGCTGGTCAAGTAACAATAAATATTCGTTATTAGGTGCAATGCGTGCTTCAGCACAAACAGTTAGTTATGAGGTTTTCTTAGGACTTTCTATTTTAGGTGTTGTGGCACAAGCGGGTTCGTTTAACTTAACGGATATTGTCAATTCGCAAGCCCATATGTGGAACATTATCCCACAATTCTTTGGCTTTATTACCTTTGCGATTGCTGGCGTTGCCGTTTGTCACCGTCATCCTTTTGACCAACCCGAAGCAGAGCAAGAGTTGGCTGATGGTTATCACATTGAATATTCCGGTATGAAATTCGGTCTGTTCTTTGTCGGTGAATATATCGGTATCGTTGCCGTTTCTGGCTTAATAGTGACGTTATTCTTCGGTGGTTGGCAAGGTCCTTTCTTACCGTCATTCGTTTGGTTTGCACTGAAAACAGGATTCTTCATGATGATGTTTATTCTGATCCGTGCATCATTACCGCGTCCGCGTTATGACCAAGTGATGGCTTTTGGTTGGAAGATCTGCTTACCGTTAACTTTAATCAATCTGTTGGTCACTGCTGCAGTGATCCTCTACAACGCTCAATAAGGGGTGATTGAACCATGACTTTAAAAGAGTTAGTGACTGGTTTCGGCACCCAGGTACGCAGCATTTGGATGATTGGCTTACACGCCTTTGCCAAACGCGAAACGCAGATGTACCCGGAAGAACCTGTCAATGTTGCACCGCGTTATCGTGGACGTATTGTATTGACCCGTGATCCTGATGGTGAAGAGCGTTGTGTTGCTTGTAACTTGTGCGCAGCGGTGTGCCCTGTTGGTTGTATCTCATTACAAAAAGCAGAACATGAAGATGGTCGTTGGTATCCTGAGTTTTTCCGTATCAACTTTTCGCGTTGTATCTTTTGTGGCTTATGTGAAGAAGCATGTCCAACAACGGCTCTACAATTAACCCCTGATTTCGAAATGGGTGAATTTAAGCGTCAAGATCTGGTTTATGAAAAAGACGATTTATTAATTTCAGGGCCTGGTAAATATCCTGAATATAACTTTTACCGTAAAACAGGTATGGCGATTAATGGCAAAGATAAAGGTGAAGCAGATGATGAAGCGAAACCTATCGATGTCAAAAGCCTGTTACCGTAAGGAGCGATATTCATGGAATTTGCATTCTATATTGCAGGACTGATTTCAATCCTTGCCACTTTGAGAGTAATAACGCATACCAATCCGGTACACGCACTGCTGTATCTGATTGTTTCATTAATTGGCCTTTCAGTGGTGTTCTTCTCGTTAGGTGCCTATTTTGCAGGTGCTTTAGAGATCATCGTTTACGCCGGCGCGATTATGGTGCTATTCGTATTCGTTGTGATGATGCTTAACTTAGGAAAATCGGTCGTTGAGCAAGAGAGAAAATGGTTACAGCCTAGATTTTGGATAGGGCCGGCGATTTTGTCTCTGGTACTGTTAATTGTATTGGTTTATGCAATTAGTAGTGTCACTCATGGTGAGATTAGTGGCGAGATTATTGGGGCGAAAGAAGTCGGTATTAGCTTATTTGGGCCTTATATTCTGGCTGTTGAGTTAGCCTCCGTTCTCTTATTGTCAGGATTAATTGTTGCTTATCACATCGGTCGTGATCAGAGCCATGACGATCTCGTCGAAAACGAAAAAGTAGGGGAGCCAAAATGATACCTCTTCAACATGGTTTGATCTTGGCTGCGGTACTATTTGTGTTAGGTTTTACTTGCTTAGTACTTCGCCGCAACCTGTTATTTATGTTGATCGGACTCGAAATTATGATTAATTCAGCTGCGCTAGCCTTTGTGGTTGGTGGTAGCTATTGGGGTCAAACAGATGGTCAGATTATGTATATTCTGGCAATCAGTTTGGCAGCGGCAGAGGCAAGTATTGGCTTGGCATTGTTATTACAACTTCATCGTCATCGCCAAAACCTCAATATTGATACAGTCAGTGAGATGCGCGGATGAATATACTCTATTTAACCTTTGTGCTACCACTGCTGGGATTTTTACTGCTCGCATTCTCAGGTGGTCGTTGGTCTGAAAATGTATCAGCATGGATTGGCACGGGCGCTGTTGGTTTATCAGCTTTAGTGACACTTTGGGTGGGGATAGATTTCTTTGCTCACGGACAAGAAACAGAAGTCTTAACACTCTGGACTTGGATGTCAGCGGGGAACTTTACTATCCCATTTACGTTGGTGCTTGATGGCCTATCATTAACCATGCTAGGTGTTATCACTGGCGTTGGTTTTCTTATTCATATGTATGCATCTTGGTATATGCGTGGTGAAGAAGGATATTCTCGCTTCTTTGCTTATACCAACTTATTTATCGCGAGTATGGTTGTTTTAGTATTGGCTGATAATATGATGCTGATGTATATGGGTTGGGAAGGGGTTGGTTTATGTAGTTACTTATTAATTGGTTTCTACTATAACAACCCAGCTAATGGCGCGGCAGCAATGAAAGCATTTATTGTTACCCGTATTGGTGATGTCTTCTTAGCTATCGGTATGTTTATCCTGTTTGATCAATTAGGTACGCTAAGTTTCCGCGAAATGGCGGTACTGGCTCCTGAACAACTGACCGCAGGATCAAGCATCATTAACTGGGCAATGTTAATGGTCTTAGGGGGTGCGGTAGGTAAATCAGCACAACTGCCATTACAAACTTGGTTAGCGGATGCGATGGCCGGTCCAACACCTGTTTCTGCGTTGATCCACGCCGCCACCATGGTTACCGCTGGTGTGTACTTAGTTGCCCGTAGTCATGCGCTATTCTTAATGGCACCTGATATCTTAGAATTAGTCGGTATCGTTGGTGCAGTGACATTAGTATTAGCGGGTTTTGCGGCTTTAGTACAAACCGATATCAAGCGTATTCTTGCTTACTCAACCATGAGCCAAATTGGTTATATGTTCTTGGCGTTGGGTGCTCAAGCATGGGATGGCGCAATTTTCCACTTAATGACTCACGCATTCTTTAAAGCATTACTGTTCTTATCTGCAGGTTCAGTGATTATTGCCTGCCATCATGAACAGAATATCTTTAAGATGGGCGGGTTACGTAAGAAGATCCCATTTGTTTATGCATGCTTTTTAATTGGTGGAGGTGCTTTAGCAGCATTACCACTGTTAACAGCAGGGTTCTTCAGTAAAGATGAAATCTTATGGGGTGCGTACGCAAACGGACATTTCAATTTAATGTTAGCAGGTTTAATTGGCGCATTCTTTACGTCACTTTATACCTTCCGTTTAATTTTCATCGTATTCCATGGTGAAACCAAAACCGAAGCACACCAAGTTAAAGGCTTCACTCATACTTTCCCATTAGCGGTATTAGCGTTGTTATCAACCTTTATTGGGGCGTTAATTACCCAACCGTTAGGCGATGTTTTCCCAGAAAGCACCGTTACTCATGAAGGTAAGTATGTATTAGAAATCCTTTCTGGTGTGGTAGCGATTGTAGGCGTTGCCATTGCAGCATGGTTATACCTGAAACAGCGTCAACTTGTTTCTCAGGTGGCAAATACCAAAACAGGGCGTTTCTTCTCAACATGGTGGTTCCACGCATGGGGATTTGATGCACTGTATGAGGTGCTGTTTGTCAAACCTTATAAAGGTGCGGCATGGCTTATCCAAAATGATCCTGTTAACCAATTCTTTAATCTCTTTGGTTGTCTCTTTAAAGGCGCCAATAAAGGCTTGAGTTTCAGTGAAAACGGATTAGCGCGTTGGTATGCGGCTTCTCTCGGTTTAGGTGCAGTGCTGGTTATCGCTCTGCTGCTTCTGGTTTAATTAAGGGACACATTGCGCCATGTTATTACCCTGGCTAATACTTATTCCCTTCATCGGTGGCCTGCTAAGTTGGCAGGCTGAACGAATCGGCTCGCAAGTTCCTCGCTGGGTTGCGTTGCTGACGATGGGATTAACACTCGTTATTTCTGTGCAACTGTGGTTGCAAGGTGACTATCAACTGATTAGTGTTGATGGAGCACCTCGCTGGACAGAGTTTTACTTTGTACCGTGGATCCCTGCTTTGGGGATTAATATTCAGTTTGCACTTGATGGCATGTCATTATTGATGGTGGTATTAACTGCTATTTTAGGTATTTTAGCGGTGCTCTCTTCATGGAGCGAAAATCAACCATCACAAGGGGCTTTCCATTTCAACCTGCTGTGGATCTTAGCAGGTGTTATGGGGGTATTCTTAGCGACTGACTTGTTCTTATTCTTCTTCTTTTGGGAAATGATGTTGATCCCAATGTATTTCCTTATCTCTCTTTGGGGACATAAAGGAAGTAGTGATGAGAAACATGTTAGTGCAGCAACTAAGTTCTTTATTTATACACAGGCGAGTGGCTTGTTAATGTTGCTGGCCATTATCGGTTTAGCTGTCGCTTTTTACAGCAAAACAGGTATTTGGACGTTTAATTATGACACCTTACTACAAGCGCACACCTTATTAGGTAGTGAACTGCAATTTATTCTGATGCTTGGCTTCTTTGCTGCATTCGCAGTAAAAATGCCAATTGTCCCCGTTCATGGCTGGCTAGCTGATGCACATGCAGAAGCACCAACGGCGGGCTCTGTTGACTTATCAGGTATTTTGCTAAAAACAGCCGCTTACGGTTTATTACGTTTTAACTTACCGTTATTCCCAGAAGCGTCTGCATTACTGGCACCTGTTGCGATGTGGCTAGGCTTAATCACCGTATTCTACGCTGCACTGTTAGCATTCCGTCAAACGGATATTAAACGTCTGGCCGCTTACAGTAGTATTTCTCACATGGGCTTTATCGTGATTGCGATTTATGCTGGCTCTGTTTTGGCTTACCAAGGTGCGATTATTCAAATGATCACCAATGGTTTGTCTGCTGCCGGTCTGTTTATCATGTGTGGCATGCTGTATGAGCGTTTAGGTACGCGTGATATGAATCAAATGGGTGGATTGTGGAAAAGCATCCGTTTCTTACCAGCATTTTCACTGTTCTTTGCGGTTGCCTCTTTAGGTATGCCAGGAACAGGTAACTTTGTTGGTGAGTTTATGATCCTATTTGGTACTTATGGCCACTTTAAGCTGATCACTATTATTTCGGTCTTTGGGTTAGTTTTTGCTTCTGTCTACGCTTTGTGGATGATGCAACAGGCTTACTATGGTTCACCGAAAACAGCAGAAAGAACCTATAAAGGGTTAAATCTGAGAGAATTTTTGATCCTGTTTATCTTGGTGGTTTTATTGGTTATTTTGGGCTTCTTCCCACAACCAGTATTAGATACTTCGATATCAGCAATGGAAAATCTCCAGACTTGGTATTCCGCTTCTCTTTCAACAGTAAGGCTGTAATTCGCCATGACAATAACTCCTGAACAATTGATCGCAATGCTACCGCTGTTAGTCGTCATCTTGACGGTGGTGGTGGTGATGCTGTCCATTGCGTGGCGACGCGATCACTTTACTATTGCCACCTTGACAGCAACTGGTTTTATCATCGCTCTCGGATCACTTTACTACGTTAATGCATTAGGCGTAGTTGATGTGACCACCCTCTACCATGTAGATGGTTATTCCAGCTTTTTCACGGCATTAACTATTATTGCTGGTTTAGGTACGGTTGCTTTTGCTTATCCTTGGTTGGAAGGCTATCAAGATAATAAAGAAGAGTTTTATATGCTGGTGGCGATTGCTGTCATTGGCGGTATTTTACTCTCTTCTGCGCACCACTTGGCGTCAATGTTTATTGGTATTGAGTTACTAACATTGCCGTTATTTGGTCTGATTGGTTATGCTTTCCAACAACGTCCTTCACTGGAAGCGAGCATTAAATATATGCTGCTTTCTGCGGCGGCCTCTTCTTTCTTGTTATTTGGTATGGCACTACTTTATGCTGAAGCAGGAAATCTCTCCTTTACGGCGATGGGGCAAAGTTTAAGTGATAGCAATATCCATAAACCATTAGTACTTGCTGGGTTAGGCATGATGTTAGTGGGAATTGGTTTTAAGCTCTCTTTATTCCCATTCCAATTATGGACACCGGATGTATACCAAGGTGCACCAGCACCAACAGGTGCATTTTTAGCGACAGCGAGCAAGATTGGTATATTTGCGGTAGTGATGCGCTTATTCCTTGAAGCACCGGCGGCGGATAGCGAAACATTACGCATGATCTTAGGCTTTATGGCTATTGCCTCTATCCTGTTTGGTAATATCATGGCGCTGACTCAGAAGAACGTAAAACGTTTACTCGGTTACTCTTCTGTCTCTCACCTTGGTTATTTACTGGTTGCATTAATTGTCTTGCAATATAGCCCTATACTGGCACAAGAAACCGCTGAGATTTATTTAGCAGGTTATCTCTTTGCAAGTTTAGGTGCATTTGGTGCGATTGCTGTGGCTTCTAGCCCGTACAATAAAGGTGAATTAGAGTCTCTTGAAGATTATCGTGGGCTTTTCTGGCGTCGTCCTGTTGCTGCCGTCGTGATGTCATTAATGATGCTATCACTGGCAGGGGTGCCAATAACATTAGGCTTTATTGGTAAACTGTATGTTATTCTTGCTGGTATTGATTCAAGTTTGTGGTGGTTAACAGGCATGGTAGTGTTAGGTAGTGCGATAGGTTTATTCTACTATCTACGTGCTGCAGCTATCGTTTTCTTACGCAAACCAGATAACGATAATGCACCAGCGGTTACGACCACATCACAAAATATGGCAACATTAATTACTTTAGTTTGCGCCATTATCGTGATTGTATTAGGTGTATGGCCACAACCATTGATTGAGCTGACACGTTTTGCAATCATTGCACCTGCGATAAATTAATTTTTATCTGCCCGTTGTTATGATAAAGAGCCTGATATTTTATCAGGCTCTTCAAACTACGGAAAAGTCCTCGCTTTTAGTTAGAAGTTTGATCTACTCAGGTTAGTACAAATAGTGAGCTAACCGATATGTTAAAAGAATACCTTCCCCCAGCAATTTTTGTTCGCAACAATCCCCCTTGATAAACTTGTTCCTGAAGATGACCTTATTCATAAAGTCGATACCATTATGGACTTTGAATTTATTTATGATGTTGTTGCTTATACCGAGTGAATGCACCAGATTATATTGAACGGTTCTATATCTACTATACCAATCATACCCCCTGTTTTAAGGGGGTTATGATGTCTGGCTAGTGAAAATATTATTGATAATGGTGTGAAAAGTGATTAAGGAATACAAGATGAGGTGAGAGCACGGTTTTTGCCTCGGAAAGATTGCGTTTTAATTGTATCAGTTGCTCTATTAATGTATGCCAATACTGCTCTAATAGCGATAATTGTTGATTTAACATATCAATATATTGATTGATTTCTGTGACTGCATAATAACGACTTAGGGTAAATAAGAGAGCTTGTTTTTTCTGTTCTAGTTTGGTTAGATTTTTTATCTGTATCAAATAGTTATCAATAAGAGTATGACGTGTCTCTACCAGTTTTTGGTAAGAAAACCCTTTCTCCAGATGGGTAAAAAATTGCTTTAGCAGATCGATAAAAACAGAGAGAATATCTTTTTCTGAAGAAGCCAACTGCAGTTTAGAAATTGTCTGTTTACTTGGCAGGTGAGAGGTAAAAAAATCGAGGATATTTTTATTATAAATAATATCTTCACTTTTAGTAATTATATCGAGTTGTTCTTTAATTTCATTAATCGATAACTTTTGCTTGGCTATTTTCTCATTGATTTCAATAGATATTTCTTCTTTATTTCTAATTAATTTATCTATTTCACTAATAATAGTGGTGGTTGTTAAGAGCTGTTTTTTATCATTAATAAAACTGATGTGCTTTTCTATAATTTCTATAGATTCAGTTAATTCATCTTTAAATAACTGCTCAATAAACATTTTCTCTTGGAGCAGTTTTTCTGATAATTGCTGTGTTAACTCTCTATCAGCCATTGCATGATTAATTTCATTAATATTTTTAAATATCCCTGTTAACAATTTCTGGTTTAGCCGGCTTTTTAGCAGAATAGAGAAAATAATTATTTCATCATAAATTTTATTATTGTTTATTGATATGGTAATAAGATTATGATTTAAGATATTATCATGTTCAAATAGTTCAGAAGTTATTTTTCTAATTGATTTAATAGTATGGAAAAATTGATTGCAATCAAATTCCTGTAATTGCGAAGTTACGCTATTCATAACATTTCCTTTTGTTATTTAGATGAATAAAAAGAGGATAAAGCTTCATCAAATACCGCCATCATTTCCTTTGAGTAACCGACCACCATATACCAAGGTGCAATGATTTTTTCTAAATAAATACTAAATCTAATTAACTCCATTGCATTATCAATTTTTTTAAAATTAATTAATGAAGCATTAATTTCAGTTAAAATTGTTTGCCACATATAAAGAAGATGCTCCACAGACATATCAGCATCTTCAATATATTGTTCTATTTCGTCTAAATCGACTTGAAAACGTTGTAAACACTCAGAAATAGTTGATTGTTGTTTTATTCCTTTATTGATATTATGTAGTTTCTCTATTGTTTCATTTCTTTTTTTACGGATTTTTTCAGCTTTTGAACCAAAGATCCCTCCAGTAATGATCACACCAATAATACCGAATGCTAACCCCGTAAAGGCGAGTTTCACGAAGTGTTGATACTCTTTTTTTAATATTTCAATTTCATTTTCTAATAAAATTCTCTGTTCATTTAGTGAGTCATCACTATTATCAAAAAAATCATTAATATATTTCTTTTTATTAATGATATCATAATAAATTGAATGACATATATTACCTTTACTATTTTCACCTCCCACAATTTCTATTCTAAAATCATAAATCATGTTTTTTATTTTTAAGGTATTATTATATTGCTCATTAATATCATTTTTCATGCTTTCTAAAATGGCAACAAGTTGCTTAGACACTTTTTTATCTTGTGTTGAATATTTTATTGAACTGAGTTCTTCTGGTGTGATATCTTCAATTTTCCTATTTATTTTTTTTATAATTGGCATTTTATTAATAAATGCCAATAGTTGCTCACCTGTACTCGTGATTTCTCTACCGGTGATCTCTAAATCAATAGCTTGCTGTTTTACTGAGTATTCAATTTTTTGCCATTCAAAGGCATGTGTTCTCATATTTAAGAAGAGGGTTTGAATAGTTTCAGCTGATATTTGGGAAATGTTAATATCTTCGTAGCCTAATAATTCAATAATAGTGTCTTTTTGATAAGGTAATTTTAATACTTTATCAATATAAGATTTGATTTTATTAAGATCATAAGGTGTAAAAATACCCGCACTACGTCCATGATCGATATTTTTACCTAGAATTAAGCTAAGAGTGACTTCGGGAAGTTGGTATTGTTCAATCACTTTATCTATATGATCAAGGGTGGTTGTATCCATATAACCTCTCTTATGTATAATTATTTGTTATGATTAAGGCATAATTTAGAAGTGATCTGTTTTCCATTTGCGATTATCTGGTCAATGCTTCTCCTTTGTAACATGAAAACAACAAAAGTTTGATAAATGACAAAGGTTATAATTAATCAGCACTTTGATAATTCTTATAGAGACGTATAATCTTTCTTTTCATTAGTAGTAGGTATTTAGAGTGGAAAAGGTTAATCCTGTGTTTTCGACACTGTACGAAAAAGTTAAAAATATAAATCTGACAGCACAAGATGATCTTTTACATTTGAAAGTTATCTTGCCATCAGAGGTGTCATTTTCCTTACTTTCATGGCTAGCAGCACAAACGTATTACCCGCAATTTTATTGGCAACATCGTGATGAAAGCGAAGAAGTAGCCGTTTGTGGACAAGTTAAGTGCTTTAATCATATCCGTGATGCTCATCGATTTTTAGCAACACATCGGCATTCATTGCATGCTGATGATGTGCGTATTTGGGGATTAAACGCGTGGGATACCATTATTCCAGGGCGTATTGATAAAGAAAGGGGGGATGATGCTTACCTTTTTTTACCTCGTATTGAAATAAGACGTCAGCAACAACTGTCGATCCATATTAATTTATTGGCAGAAGAAGATAAGCAAAGTGCGCTTGCTTTTATTCGCTCACTTAAAAATGCACTGAATATTGCACCTTTATCTGTCAAAGTAACATCTGTAGAGCACTCGTTAACGCAACAGCAATGGACTGACTATCTTAATATTGCTTTAGATGAAATCAATCAAGGCGTATTTGAAAAAGTAGTACCTGCACGGGCAACCTGCTTAAGCTTAGATAATCCGTTAAAAGCTATTCAATTTATGAAAGCAAGTCGAGATGTTAATCATCATTGCTATCATTATATGCTGGCTTTTTCACCTACTGATGCTTTTATGGGCTCATCACCAGAAAGATTGTATAAACGCGATGAATTTGTGCTTTATACCGAAGCGTTGGCGGGCACTGTGGCAAGTTCTGATAATGAACAACAGGCCATAGCATTTGCTGATTGGCTAATGAACGATAAAAAAAATCAACATGAAAATCTGGTGGTAGTTGATGATATTTGTCAGCGATTACAAGGTGGGATAGAAGGGATTGATGTATCATCAGCAGATGTGATCCGCTTACGTAAAGTGCAACATCTGCGTCGCTATATCCACGGTAAACTTATCCATGCTGATGATGTGGATTGTTTACAGCGTTTACAACCTACCGCGGCTGTTTGTGGCTTACCGCGCTCTATTGCGCGCACTTTTATTCGTCAACATGAACCTTTTGAACGCCGTTGGTATGCTGGCTCTGCGGGCTATTTGTCTTTGCCTCATGCCGAATTTGCGGTTAGCCTGCGTTGCGGTGAATTGCATGATGATGCATTAACGCTTTATGCTGGCGCAGGGGTGGTTGCGGGATCTGATCCTTTGCAAGAGTGGGCTGAAATTGAAAATAAAGCAGCAGGTTTACGCACTTTATTAGAAAAAGAGTGTTGAATTCTTTGCAGTTTATCCAATGGCTCTCATAATATATAAACTGGGTGTTGATAAGTAGTACTGATTAGGATGCCATTTAGTGCTACTTTCAACTCGTCACTGCATCTTGTTAATAAATTAATGTTATTCTTGTGCTAGCTAGTGTTATTGCTATCTTTTTGTTAACGATAAAAATTAAGCCTAAAAAGATAAGTACTTTAGCTTAAATAATACACTCTTATCAGAGTTCTTTTTCACGATTTATTTAACGAAAACTTCTGTTCATTGAACTAGGCTAAGGAAAAGTATTTAGGAACAGATATTATAATAGTCATTGCAGGTTTTCGTTATTGGGATGATCAATGTCTAATAGTTCGTTTAATCGCCAATGGGCTAAAGTTATACTGGAAACTTTGACTCGTCATGGTTTACGTCATATCTGTATCGCACCCGGATCACGTTCAACGCCTTTAACGCTTGCGGCAGCCGCCAATCATAAACTTATTTGTCATACGCATTTCGATGAGCGTGGTTTAGGTCACTTAGCATTAGGTTTGGCAAAAGCCACTCAACAGCCTGTTGCAGTGATTGTCACCTCAGGTACCGCAGTGGCAAACTTATACCCCGCTTTAATTGAAGCGGGACTTACTGGTGAACGGGTGATCTTTCTCACGGCAGATAGACCGCCTGAGCTGATTAATTGTGGCGCCAATCAGGCTATACGCCAACAAGGTATTTTTGCCAGCCATCCCTCAGAAACACTCTCTTTACCACGCCCTACAGCAGATATTTCTGCTCGTTGGCTGGTTTCTACATTAGATAATGCCATGAATAATCTTGTGCATGGTGCTTTGCATGTAAACTGCCCTTTTGCAGAGCCATTATATGGTGATGATATAGAGCATGACACACCATGGACACAAGCATTAGGAAAGTGGTGGCAAAGTGATAAACCTTGGTTACAAGAAACGCTTTCTCCCTCTGTGACTACACACCCTCAATGGGATCGACTACGTCAGAAAAAAGGGGTCGTTATTGCTGGACGTATTAGTGCGAAAGAGGGGATTGCCGTTGCCAAATGGGCCTCAAAATTGGGATGGCCTCTGTTAGGTGATGTGTTATCACAAACTGGACAACCACTACCTTGTGCTGATTTATGGCTAAATAATCCACAAGTGAAGGCTGAATTAAACCAAGCAGAAATAGTGATCCAATTTGGCTCTAGTTTAACAGGCAAACGCTTATTACAATGGCAAGCGAATTGCTCACCGCAAATGTATTGGGTGATTGATGCTATTCCGGGACGTTTAGATCCGGGGCATCATCAAGGGGAGAAATTTACCTTATCCCCGAGTCAATGGTTAACGGCACATCCTGCTATTGATAATTTACCTTGGGCGTTGTCATTAAGTCATATTGCTACACAAACTTATCAACATGTTACTGAAGTAACAGACTATTTTGGTGAAGCACAAGTTGCTCATCAGTTAGATCATTTACTTCCTCACAATGGCCAGCTTTTTGTTGGCAATAGTTTAATTGTGCGCTTAATTGATGCTTTTGCACAATTGCCACAGGGCTATCCTGTTATGAGTAATCGTGGTGCTAGTGGCATTGATGGATTACTTTCAACCTCAGCAGGTGTTCATCGAGCCACTCAAAAACCGACGTTAACTATCTTGGGTGATTTATCGGCATTATATGATTTAAATAGTTTGGCACTACATCAACAAGTCTATGCCCCAAATGTGGTGATTATCGTCAATAACAATGGTGGGCAGATATTCTCTATGTTACCGACGCCTATGGCAGAGCGGGAGCGTTTTTACTGTATGCCCCATGCTTTAAATTTTAAACATGCTGCTGCCATGTTTGGTTTAGATTATGTTGCACCAAACTGTTGGGATGATCTGTTTACTACAGTGACTGCATGTTGGCAGGGGGAAGCCAAAACAACATTAATTGAATTGATTGTCAATGAAACTGAGGGTGCTGAAACCTTAAATCAGTTGGTAAAACAGGTAACCGCTTATGACTTTAGCTTGTAGGCAATATAACACGCATAACGAAGGGCCATGGTTAGTTTGGTTGCATGGACTATTAGGAGACAGTCATGAGTGGGAGACCGTCATTAAGGCTTGCCATGAATATCCCTCACTCGTGATTGATTTGCCCCGTCATGGTAACTCTGCCTCTATTGGGGTAAATAATTTTGTCGAGATGAGTGCATTACTCCATGACACTTTAAAAGAATACGATATTAATCATTACTGGCTGATTGGTTACTCTTTAGGTGGCAGAATTGCGATGTATCACGCATGTTTTGGTGAAACATCGGGATTAATGGGATTGATTGTTGAAGGGGGAAACCCAGGTTTATATGATGCAATAGAAAGACAAAACCGTATTGCACATGATAAACGTTGGGCCGCGCGTTTTCGCAATGAACCTATTAATGATGTATTAACGCAATGGTATCAACAGCCTGTCTTTGCTGATTTAAGCGATGAAATGCGTCAGTTATTAGTTGAAAAACGCAGTAGTAATGCAGGTTTTTGTATTGCGGAAAGTTTAGAAACACTCTCTTTAGGCCATCAGCCTTGGTTAGTTGCAGAATTACAACAACTCACCTTACCCTTTATTTGGTTGTGTGGTGAGCAAGATAAAAAATTTCAATCAATAGCGCAGCAATATTCGCTGCCATTAACGACTATCCCGCAAGCTGGTCATAATGCCCATCAGGCACAGCCTGATGCTTATGCTGCGGTGATAAACCATGTATTATCCCTCTTTGGTTAAAGGAACCTAATTATGCTTTACCCGAGCGAAGAAAAGCTATATGCACCGATTGAATGGCAGGATTGTTCTGAAGGTTTTGAAGATATCCTCTACCACAAATCTGTCGATGGCATTGCCAAAATTACGATTAACCGCCCGCAAGTGCGTAATGCTTTCCGTCCTTTGACTGTGAAAGAGATGATCCAAGCATTAGCCGATGCACGTTACGATGACTCAATTGGTACTATTATTCTTACTGGTGCAGGCGAAAAAGCGTTTTGTGCCGGTGGTGACCAAAAGATCCGGGGTGACTACGGTGGATACCGTGATGAAAGTGGCACTCACCACTTAAACGTATTAGATTTCCAACGCCAAATTCGTACTTGTCCTAAACCTGTTGTTGCTATGGTGGCTGGCTACTCCATTGGTGGTGGTCATGTCTTACATATGATGTGTGATTTAACCATTGCTGCAGACAATGCCATTTTTGGTCAAACTGGTCCTAAAGTAGGCTCATTTGATGGTGGATGGGGTGCTTCTTATATGGCACGTATTGTCGGGCAGAAGAAAGCTCGCGAAATCTGGTTCTTATGCCGCCAATATAATGCGCAAGAAGCATTAGATATGGGATTGGTAAATACCGTTGTTCCTTATGCTTCTCTTGAAAAAGAAACGGTACGTTGGTGTCGTGAAATGCTAGAAAATAGCCCAATGGCACTACGTTGCTTGAAAGCAGCATTAAATGCTGACTGTGATGGTCAAGCGGGTCTGCAAGAATTGGCTGGTAATGCAACCATGCTGTTTTATATGACAGATGAAGGTCAAGAAGGACGTAATGCTTTTAATGAAAAACGTCATCCTGATTTCACTAAATTTAAACGTAACCCATAATGCGAAACGCCAAACTCTATTCATTCAGCCTGCCAATGGAGGCAGGTGTTGTTCTGCGCTACCAAAGATTAAAAACGCGTGATGGTTTTCTTGTCTGTTTAGAGCAAAATGGCAAACAAGGTTGGGGTGAAATTTCACCTCTTCCTGAGTTTAGCCATGAAACGTTAGAACAAGCACAAGATGCCGCACAATCTTGGCTAGCAGCTTGGTGTCTAGGTGAAAATCCTACTGACAGTGAATTGCCAAGTGTCGCTTTTGGTATTAGTTGCGCATTAGCAGAGCTTGAAGGCACTTTACCAGAAGAAGCCAATTATCGTGCCGCACCTTTATGCAACGGTGATCCTGATGACTTAATTTTAAGTCTTAATGAAATGAGCGGGGAGAAAGTTGCTAAAGTTAAGGTCGGTCTGTATGAAGCGGTACGAGATGGTATTGTCGTCAACTTATTACTAGAGGCGATCCCCGACTTAAAACTAAGGCTTGATGCCAATCGCAGTTGGACGCCAGCTAAAGCAGAAGGTTTTGCCAAGTACGTGAACCCACAATGGCGCGACCGCATTGCATTTTTAGAAGAGCCATGCAAAACCCCAGAAGAGTCACTCGCCTTTTCACAAGCAACAGGTATCAATATTGCTTGGGATGAGACTGTGCGTGATGAAGGTTTTGAAGTGAAAGCTCAAGAGGGTGTTACGGCGATTGTTATCAAGCCTACGCTAGTAGGAAGTCTTGCTCGTTGCCAATCTATCGTTGAACAAGCGCATGCTTTAGGTCTAGAGGCGATTATTAGCTCGAGTATTGAAAGTAGCTTTGGATTGACACAACTGGCAAGAGTAGCTCAGTGGTTAACACCAGATTCTATTCCCGGTTTAGATACCGTTGATCTTATCAAACAACAACTTATTCGTTGTTGGCCAGATGTAGATATTCCGCTTATTACGCTTGAACAGCTTAAGACAGTATGGCAACAGTAGTTAATTTTACACAATGGCCGTGGCATCACTGGGCGCAGCTTAACCCAAATGAAACGGCCATCATATCCGGTGATTCACCTATAACATGGCAACAATTAAGTTGTCATATCAATCGATTGGCGAACCATTTAGCAAAACAGGGTGTTAATACTAAAAGTACCGTGTTGCTACGTGGTAAAAATCATATTCATGTTGTTTTTACTCTACTTGCTGTTTTTCAATGCGGTGCAAAAGTATTACCGTTAGATCCTCAGCTCCCTAAGTCTCTACTTGATGATTTATTACCCCATTTAAACATCGATTTTTATGCTGATTTAAGTGGATCAACACTTGAGTTAGATGCGAGGTTACTCGATCTTTCAGGTGTCGAATTCAATAACAAATCACATCAAGATAAAAATAACATGGCAGGTGTTGCATGGGCATCTTCTCGTATGGCAACACTGATCTTAACCTCTGGATCATCAGGTCTACCTAAAGCCGCTGTGCATACTTTTCAAGCTCATCTTTGTAGTGCAGAAGGTGTTCTTGAATTGATACCCTTTGAAAAAAGCGACAGTTGGTTATTGTCTTTACCTCTCTTTCATGTATCTGGGCAAGGAATTCTTTGGCGTTGGTTATTACGAGGCGCTACCTTGGTAGTGCGTAATATGCACCCCTTTATTGCTGCTTTGCAAGGCTGTACTCATGCTTCTTTAGTGCCAACGCAACTTTGGCGTTTATTACAAAATACACAACAGGATAGTTCGCAGCCCATCACATTAAAAGCTGTTTTATTAGGGGGAGCGATGATCCCAACTGAATTAACCCAATGTGCGGAAAGTAAAGGTATTCAGTGTTGGTGTGGTTATGGCATGACTGAAATGGCCTCTACTGTTTGTGCAAAACGCGCAGATGGTAAAGCGGGAGTTGGTACGCCATTAAAGGGTAAAGCGGTCAGATTAGTGGATAATGAAATCCAGATCAAATCTGATAGTGTTGCATTAGGATATTGGTTTGATGGTCAATTAAAGCCGTTATCACAGACTCAGGATGATTGGTATGCAACACGGGATAGAGGTTGTTTTAAAGAGGGGGAATGGTGCATTTTAGGGCGATTAGATAATCTGTTTTTTAGTGCGGGTGAAGGTATACAGCCAGAAGATATTGAAAAGGTGCTAAATAGTCACCCGAATGTTCGCCAAACATTTATTGTCCCGATTGACGATATTGAATTTGGTCAACGTCCCGTTGCTGTTGTTGATACTGATATTGAGACAATTAATCAATTACCACAATGGTATCATACGCGTTTAGCAGGCTTTCAACGTCCCATCGCTTGTTTACTATTACCAGAACAGCTAAAGAATGGAGGGATCAAAATCTCTCGTAAACAAGTGCAACAGTGGGTGAAAGGGCAACAAGTAAATTGATATTGCGATTTTATCGAACGACTTTAAGAAAGGCGCCCAAACTACAGGCGCCTTATTATTTTGCCGAGTTGCTCACAGGGCTTCTTGTTATCAGGTTATTTAGCGTCTTTCCCTTCTAACACTTTAATCGCTTTTTCAACACCAGCGCCATATTCAGGATGAACTTTGGTAAATAAGTCGATTTGACGTTGTTGTGTTTCTTTACTTGCTTGTGATAATTCGCCCGCAATACGCGCAAACATACGTTGATGTTCGTCATCGCTTAATAGCTCATACAGTGCACGAGGTTGGCTGAAATAATCTTCATCTTCACGATGGTTCCAGTGATCGGCTGCACCTTCAATAGAAAGTGGTGGCTCTTTAAAGTCAGGTTGCTCTTGGAACACACCGCCACTATTTGGCTCATAAGTAATACCATTACCACTATTACCGTCAACACGCATAGCACCATCACGATGATAATTATGGAATGGGCATTTTGGTGCATTAACAGGGATTTGATGATGATTAACGCCTAAACGGTAACGATGCGCATCACCATAAGAGAATAGACGACCTTGTAACATCTTATCTGGTGAGAAACTAATACCTGGAACAATATTCGCAGGGCTAAATGCAGCTTGTTCAACATCAGAGAAGTAGTTATCTGGATTACGGTTTAACTCAAAGTAACCGACATCCATGAGCGGATAATCAGCATGTGGCCAAACTTTGGTTAAATCAAATGGGTTATAAGGCACAGTTGATGCCTCTTTTTCTGGCATGATCTGAATTTGTAACTTCCAACGCGGATAATCACCACGTTCAATGGCTTCAAAAAGATCACGCTGAGAGCTTTCTCTATCTTTACCTACTAGAGCTTCCGCTTCATCATCCATTAAGTTCTTGATGCCTTGTTGGCAACGGAAATGGAATTTAACCCAGAAACGTTCATTATCTTTATTGATAAAGCTATAAGTGTGGCTACCAAAACCATGCACAAAGCGATAGCTTAAAGGTAAACCACGATCGCTCATATCAATAGTTAATTGGTGTAGAGATTCTGGTAAATGAGAAAAGAAATCCCATTTATAAGCCATATTACGCATATTAGTGCGAGGGTCACGTTTTACGATATGGTTAAGATCAGGGAATTTAAGGGGATCACGTAGATAGAATACAGGAGTATTATTACCCACCATATCCCAGTTACCTTCTTCTGTATAAAATTTTAAGGCAAATCCACGAATATCGCGCTCAGCATCAGCTGCACCACGTTCACCCGCCACTGTTGAAAAACGAGCAAACATTTCTGTTTTTTTACCCACTTCAGAGAAAATTTTAGCTCGAGTATATTTCGTAATATCGTGAGTGACCGTAAATGTACCAAAGGCACCAGAGCCTTTTGCGTGCATACGTCTTTCAGGAATAACTTCACGATCAAAATGGGCGAGTTTTTCTAAAAACCAGACATCTTGTAGTAACATTGGGCCACGAGGTCCTGCTGTTATTACATTATTATTATCTACAACTGGTGCACCAGCCGCCGTTGTGAGCTTTTTCTTTTCCATCACATCTTCTCCAATTTGTGGAATAGTGAACATTAAAAAATAGCATGGGTGAATAAAACGAAGCGAACAGCCTTATATTTATTATGGTTAAATTTTACTGTAATTCCACTTTAGCAAGATTAAAATTATTAATAAAACCCATTGGACCGATAGTATTGATAGATGTAACTTATTTACATAGATTGAAAAATCTAAACATTGACTTTCAATTCTCAGTAAAATTGTTTAATAAATTTGCTGTATAATTATAAGTTGGGAAAATTATTTGCTGGGGTAATCATAATGAAAAAGTTTTTATTATTAGGAGCAATGAGCGCATTGCTTATTTCTGCTAATGCCAATGCCATATCGATGAATGTGCAAGCGGGTAAACATTATACCGATGTACAAGCAGGTTTAGGTGATGCCGATTCTGGACTTTCTTTTAACGGTAATTGGGCACGTAGTGATCACGATGGTCAATTAGGTAGTTTAGGTGCAAAATTTGCGTTACCTCTTGGCCCATTCTCAGCAAGTGTTGGTGGTAAAGCACTTTACCTCTCCCCCAAAAATGGTGATGACGGCGCGGCATTAGCTGGTGGTGTTGGACTTAATTGGCGTGTTTTACCTTCACTGAGTGTTTATGGTGAAGCTTATGCTTCGCCGGAAGGATTAACATCAGGAAGTAAATCCTATTATGAAGCTGATGTTGGTGCTAAATACACGGTATTTAAACCACTTCATGTTAATGCGGGTTATCGGGTGATTGAAATTGAAAACGCGCATAATCACAGTAACAATAAACTTGCTGATGGTTTCTATGTAGGAGCTGGTTTAAGTTTCTAATATCAATAACGGGAACATTAGGTTTTTCCCGTTTAGTTATTTATTTTTAGCAGGTGTTACAATTAACACCTGCTTTTTATTTGATTTTTATCAGCTAATGGTGATTAACCCACTTGTGGCAATATATTAAAGGTAATCGCTATTTGAATACCAATCACCACTAACCCGCAGATAAATACAATAGCTAAGGCTGGCTTACCGCCTTTAACTTTATAATGCTCTGTAGTCTGCTTTTGTTGTCTTACTTTCCACACCAGTAGTGCCGGTAATAATAGTGCGAGAATAGATAAAGCAATTGCGGCATAGGCTAAGGCTTGCACAAAGTTAGGGAAAAATAACGCACAGAATAGCGGTGGAACAAAGGTTAATAAACCAGATTGAAAACGACCAGATGCGCGATTACTGCGTTTAAACAAATCAGCTAGATAATCAAATAATCCTAATGCTACGCCTAAGAAAGAGGTGGCGAGTGCAAGGGCTGCGAAAAGGTTGACAGCAATATTGACTCGCGGTGTAGCAACCACATCACGGATGGCGGTGAGTAGACCATTTAAGCCAGATTCTTGGGCTAAAATCCCCATAAAGGTGGTGGTGGGAATAGCTCCTAATGTTGCTAATTGCCATAAAATATAAGCAATAAGAGGGATTGCGCTACCTACGATAAATATTAGGCGTAGTTTTTTGATATTGCCATCCATGTAACTGACAATACTGGGTACACTACCGTGGAAACCAAAAGAGGTAAAAATAACCGGGATCGCAGAAAGAACGAGCCCCTTAGCGATAGGCATAGAGGTTAAGTTGACTTTTTCCACATGGGGTAACATGACTACCAGCATAAAAATTAAGAAAATAACTTTTGCTGTAAAGAGTAAGCGGTTAATCATATCCACAGAAGTGGTACCAATACCGACTACCGCACCACCAATAACTGTAAAGATAATGATACCTTGTGTGATGGTTATCTTATGACCAATCCAAGAAGATAAAGTCGAAGCTAATAATTCACCCGCACCACTGATATAAGCCGTTGTTAAAGCATACATAAGAAGTAGCAAAGCTAAACCTGTAACGACTTGTCCTCCAATACCCAGATAACGTTTCGCAATAGAGCCAAGGCCTGTATGGGGATCGTTGTATTGATAGACTTCCACTAATAAAAGCGCGGTGTAACTCATTAATAGCCATAAGCCCACCAGCAATAACACCATGGTACTAAAGCCAATACCCACAGCAGCAAGTGGCATTGCCAACATTCCTGCACCAATTGTTGTTCCTGCAACAATAAATACACTGCCTATAGTGCGATTTTTCACAAAGTCCTCGTTTTTCCAAACTATTTTACCTAGTTAAAAGTAGGGTATAAGAATGGTAAATTTCTGTCAAATTTTAATTACGATTGGTGTAATGTTTTGTTTACAAAATAAAGGGGATATAAAAAAACGCCAACAAAATGTTGGCGCTATTTAACATGTCTTTGGTTGTTGAATGACAAAAAAAGATTAATTAATCATCAAGCTCAACCATTCTTCTTATTTGATCACGATTAATTTGTTTGATTGCACCGGTTTCAGCATCTTTATAAATAATTAATCCGGTAGACTCATCTTCTTGAGGTTTATCTGTGGTCAAAATAGTTTGCCCATCGACGGTTTCAATTTTTTGTGGCGATGAACAACCTGCTAATAGCAGTAAAGAGAAAGAGGCGGCACAAATCGGTAAAATAGTTTTTAGTTTCATAGTAACGATCCTTTTTATAACTCTGTTATTTAACTTTAGTTAAAAATACGCATTTGTGTTAGAAAAAGAACAATATAAGAAAACAGTGATCATTATAGTCAATAGTTTTACTTTGTGCAGATCTCGATTTCGATATCACTCACAGGGTGACAGCTACAAGGTAAAATTTCATCAGCTTGAATAAATGCCAATGGCTCATTGCGATAACATACTTTGCCTTTTACTAAGCGTAATCGGCAAGAGCCACAATAACCTTCTCGGCATTGATATTCGATTTGAATTTTGCTGCGCTCTAACGTCTCCAACAAGGAAGGATGCGTTTCAGAGCTAAATTCTAATGCGGTTGATAGACCCTGCTGGTGCAGGGTCACTTTATGAGATGCCATAATGTATAGCGCTAGTTCTCTGTTTTACAGTTCGAAGTTACTTAAATCATCAGTATCTACTTGTGAGTCGATTTGACCTACTAGATATGAGCTTACTTCAACTTCTTGTGGTGCAACTTGCACATTATCAGATACTAACCAAGCATTAATCCATGGAATAGGGTTTGAACGTGCTTTAAACGGCAATTTAAGTCCTACTGCCTGCATACGAATATTAGTAATATATTCAACATATTGGCAAAGGATCTCTTTATTTAAACCGATCATAGAGCCTTCTGAGAATAGGTATTCTGCCCACTCTTTTTCTTGCTCTGCTGCTTCAACAAATAGGTCATAACATTCTTGTTCGCATTCTGCGGCAATTTCGGCCATTTCAGGATCATCTTGACCTGAACGCAGTAAATTGAGCATATGCTGTGTGCCAGTTAAGTGTAATGCTTCATCACGGGCAATCAATTTAATGATTTTAGCGTTACCTTCCATCAATTCGCGCTCTGCAAAGGCAAATGAACAGGCAAAGCTGACATAGAAACGAATCGCTTCTAAAGCATTAACACTCATTAAGCATAGGTAAAGCTGTTTTTTGAGCTTACGTAAAGTAACTTCAACAGTTTTACCTTTTATTTGATGCGTACCTTCACCAAACATATGGTAAAGGTTAGTTAAATTGATTAACTCATCATAATAAGATGAGATATCACGAGCACGTTTTAAAATCTCTTCATTTTCAACAATATCATCAAAAACGACCGACGGATCGTTGACGATATTACGAATAATATGGGTATAAGAGCGTGAATGGATGGTTTCAGAGAACGACCATGTTTCTACCCAAGTTTCTAATTCTGGAATCGAAATTAAAGGTAAAAATGCCACGTTAGGGCTTCTACCTTGGATCGAATCAAGCAGAGTTTGATATTTTAAATTACTAATAAAAATGTGTTTTTCGTGATCGGGAAGCGCATTGTAGTCAATACGATCACGAGAAACATCAACTTCTTCTGGACGCCAGAAGAAAGAGAGTTGCTTTTCAATTAGTTTTTCAAAAATAGGGTACTTTTGCTGATCATAACGCGCTACGTTAACAGGTTGCCCAAAAAACATGGGCTCCTGAAGCTGATCATTTCTAACTTGTGAAAAAGTGGTATAAGACATAGCTTCCTCAATTAAATTTTACACGCGCCGCCTTCACAATCTGAATCTGCCGTTTCAACGACTTCTTCCAGATCACCTTGTACATCTTCTGCACCATCACGGGTATTGTGATAATAGAGTGTTTTCACACCATATTTATAGGCGAGCAGCAAATCTTTTAGCAGCTGGTTCATAGGAACCTTACCACTAGGGAAACGAGTAGGATCGTAGTTAGTGTTGGCAGAAATCGCTTGGTCGACAAACTTTTGCATAATACCGACTAACTGCAAATAACCTTCGATACTTGGCATTTGCCACAGTAATTCATAAGCCCCTTTTAGGCGCTCATATTCTGGAACCACTTGACGTAAGATGCCATCTTTAGAAGCTTTAATACTGATATAACCACGAGGTGGTTCGATACCATTGGTTGCATTTGATATTTGTGATGATGTTTCTGATGGCATCAATGCAGAGAGCGTTGAGTTACGTAAACCGTATTGTTTGATCTCTTTGCGTAAGCTTTCCCAGTCATAATGCAGAGGTTCATTAGTCAGTACATCTAATGATTTTTTATAAGTATCAATAGGTAAGATACCTTCTGCATAGGTGGTTTCATTAAACCATGGGCATGCCCCTTGCTCTTTTGCTAATTCATTTGATGCTTTTAATAAATAGTATTGAATAGCTTCAAAGGCACGGTGTGTTAAGTTGTTTGCACTACCATCTGAGTAGCGAACACCGTGTTTAGCCAGATAATAAGCAAAGTTGATCACACCAATACCCAGTGTACGACGACCCATAGCACCTTGTTTAGCTGCTAAAATTGGATAATCTTGGTAATCTAACAAAGCATCTAACGCGCGAACGGCTAAACGTGCTAGCTCTTCTAAATCGTCTAGATTTTCAATCGCCCCAAGATTAAAGGCCGAAAGTGTACACAGGGCAATTTCACCATTTGGATCTTTAATATCATTTAATGGTTTGGTTGGTAGTGCTATTTCTAAACATAAGTTTGATTGACGGATAGGTGCAATCGCCGGATCAAACGGACTGTGTGTATTACAGTGGTCAACATTTTGAATATAGATACGACCTGTAGAGGCACGCTCTTGCATCATGAGTGAGAATAATTCAACCGCTTTAACTTGTTTTTGGCGAATACTCTTATCTTTCTCATATTGTACATATAAACGTTCAAATTCGTCTTGATCAGCAAAGAATGCATCATAGAGGCCCGGCACATCAGACGGGCTAAATAATGTAATATCCTGACCTTTGATTAAACGTTCATACATTAATTTGTTTAACTGCACACCATAATCGAGATGGCGTACACGGTTATCTTCAACACCACGGTTATTTTTTAATACCAGTAGGCTTTCAACTTCTAAATGCCATAAAGGATAAAATAGCGTTGCTGCACCACCACGTACCCCACCTTGTGAACAAGATTTTACCGCAGTTTGGAAGTGCTTATAGAATGGGATACAACCGGTGTGGAATGCTTCACCATTACGAATAGCACTACCTAATGCACGAATACGACCGGCATTAATTCCAATACCTGCACGTTGAGATACATATTTAACAATAGCACTTGAGGTCGCATTGATAGAATCAAGGCTATCATCACACTCAATTAGAACACAGGAGCTAAATTGACGTGTCGGAGTTCTTACACCCGCCATAATAGGTGTTGGGAGTGAGATTTTAAATGTGGATACCGCGTTATAAAAGCGCTCAATATAATCCATACGCGTCTCTTTTGGATAACGCGAAAATAGGCAAGCGGCAACTAACACATAGAGAAATTGTGCACTTTCGTAAATATCACCGGTAATACGGTTTTGAACAAAATATTTACCTTCTAGCTGTTTCACTGCTGCATAAGAGAAATTCATATCACGTTGATGAACAATAAACTTATCCATCTGTTCGAACTCTTCTTTGGTGTAATCTTCGAGAAGATGACGGTCATATTTACCGAGTTCAACTAAATGTTTAACGTGATCATACAATGCCGGTGGCTCAAATTGACCATAGGCTTTTTTACGTAAATTAAAGACAGCAAGACGAGCAGCAAGATACTGATAATCAGGTGTTTCACCAGATATTAAGTCTGCAGCAGCTTTAACCAGTGTTTCATGGATATCGGCAGTTTTGATACCATCATAAAACTGAATCTGAGAACGTAACTCAACTTGAGAAACAGAGACATTTTCTAGACCTTCAGCGGCCCAAGTAATAACACGGTGAATTTTGTCTAAGTCAATGCGTTCTTTATGACCATCACGTTTTGTGACGAGCAGGCTGTGATTCATGAGCGATGCACCTTTCTGGCTTTAATGACCTATAAATGGGCAACCTGAAATTTTATACCGCAAAAAAGCGCTCCCGATGACAAACATTGCCAAGGAGTCTTGTGGTGTGAAATTTAAGGAAACACAATATATAGGGGTTTGTTCAAATGGTGATAACAAGATAATGGTAATTGAGGGATTGATCAAGTGTACAAATCTGAATGTTTCTGTGGATAAATAGGGGATAATTTTTTTAACAACTGCCTGTACCCTGCATAAATACAGGCAGTCAGAAACTTAAAACGACGCTAAAAAGAGGCAAAGTCAATTTTTAAAAATGTGATCGTTTGATGTTTTATTAAACCAAATCAATCTCTCTATTTCACAAATCCGAATTATCGGTCGCTTGAGTGTGCACCATGTAATTAACATCAACATTTGGCGCTAATCGGAATTTGTCTGTAATAGGATTGTAATGTAACCCAATCATATTTTTGCTACGTAAATTGGTTTCATCGACCCAGCTTAATAATTCTGAAGGACGAATAAATTTATTCGCATCATGGGTGCCTTTAGGAACCATATTCAGAATATACTCCGCGCCTACCACCAGCATAAACCACGCTTTTTTATTACGGTTGATGGTAGAAAAGAATACATGTCCACCTGGTTTCACCAGTTTGGCACATGATCTTACAATGGAGGAAGGGTCTGGAACGTGTTCTAACATTTCCATACAAGTGACCACATCATAGCGTTGTGGATATTCTGCGGCATGGTTTTCAACGGTATCTTGTATATAGGTGACAGGGATACCGGTTTCCAGTGAGTGGAGACGTGCGACTTCTAATGGCTCTTTCCCCATATCGAGTCCGGTGACTTCTGCACCAACACGGGCCATACTTTCAGATAAAATACCGCCACCACACCCAACATCGAGTACTTTTTTACCAAATAAGCCATCAGCACGTTCTTGGATATAATTAAGTCTTAGTGGATTGATGCGATGTAGGGGTTTAAATTCACCTTCAAGATCCCACCATCTTGATGCGACACTCTCAAATTTGTCGATTTCATGCTGATCTACGTTAGCATGCAAAGAGGTTGTTTTATCATTCATCAGAAAGTATTACTCCTATTTTCATATTACCGATGATTCTACCAATGTTAGAGAGCGAAATCGAAGCTAAATCGAAGAGAATCGCGAAAGAGTGATTAATTTCATTGTTTCAGTTTTCCTAAAATTGGCGATTTGTGGTATAGTTCTACACCTTTGAATCCGTAGTATGAGGGACAGTGGCTCCATGAGCGACATTGCCAGAGAAATCACACCAGTTAATATCGAAGAAGAGCTGAAAAGCTCATATTTGGATTATGCGATGTCCGTTATTGTAGGACGCGCATTACCCGATGTTCGAGACGGACTGAAGCCAGTACACCGCCGAGTGCTATTTGCGATGAATGTACTGGGAAACGATTGGAATAAACCTTATAAAAAATCAGCCCGTGTTGTTGGGGATGTAATCGGTAAATATCACCCGCACGGTGACAGTGCTGTCTATGAAACGATTGTTCGTTTAGCACAGCCTTTTTCTATGCGCTACATGTTGGTTGACGGTCAGGGTAACTTCGGGTCAGTTGATGGTGACTCCGCGGCGGCTATGCGTTATACCGAAGTTCGTATGGCGAAGATCGCCCATGAACTGCTGGCGGATTTGGAAAAAGAGACGGTCGACTTTGTTCCTAACTATGATGGAACAGAAAATATACCGGCTGTTATGCCAACCCGTATTCCAAACTTGTTAGTTAATGGCTCTTCAGGTATTGCCGTTGGGATGGCAACGAATATCCCTCCGCATAACCTCGGTGAAGTTATCGACGGTTGTCTTGCCTATGTTGATAATGAAGACATCACCATAGAAGAATTAATGGAATATATTACCGGGCCTGATTTTCCGACTGCTGCGATTATTAATGGTCGCAGAGGAATATTAGATGCTTATCGTACAGGGCGTGGAAAGATTTATATCCGTGCTCAGGCTGATATTGAAACTGATGAGAAAACGGGTCGCGAAACCATTATCGTGACAGAAATTCCTTATCAGGTGAATAAAGCCCGTTTAATTGAAAAAATTGCGGAGCTTGTAAAAGATAAACGTATTGAAGGTATCAGCGGATTACGTGACGAGTCTGATAAAGACGGTATGCGTATTGTTGTTGAGATCAAACGTGATGCAGTCGGTGAAGTAGTATTAAATCACCTCTTTTCACAAACTCAAATGCAAGTCTCTTTTGGTATTAATATGGTTGCGCTTCATCAAGGCCAACCAAAATTATTGAACCTAAAAGAAATTATCGCAGCCTTTATTCGCCATCGTCGTGAAGTGGTGACTCGTCGTACCATTTTTGAATTACGTAAAGCGCGTGATCGTGCTCATATCTTAGAAGCACTTGCGGTCGCTTTGGCCAATATCGATCCTGTGATTGAATTAATTCGTCAAGCACCAACCCCAGCAGAAGCGAAAGCAGCATTAATTGCCCAACCTTGGGATCTCGGTAGCGTGTCTGCGATGTTAGAGCGTGCTGGTGATAGCAATGTTGCTCGCCCTGAGTGGTTAGAGCCACAATTTGGTGTGCATGACGGTAAATACTATCTAACAGAACAACAAGCACAAGCCATTTTAGATCTGCGTTTGCAGAAACTGACCGGACTTGAGCATGAAAAACTGCTAGATGAATATCGTGAATTACTGCTACAAATTGCTGAGTTATTGCATATTTTGAGAAGCCCTGAGCGTTTAATGGACGTTATTCGTGAAGAGCTAACAGCAATTAAAACACAATATAACGATCCTCGTCGTACTGAAATCACTGAAAATACCGCTGATATTAATATCGAAGATCTGATTAATGAAGAAAATGTGGTTGTGACACTATCTCACCAAGGTTACGTTAAATATCAGCCATTGACTGATTATGAAGCGCAACGTCGTGGAGGAAAAGGTAAGTCAGCCGCAAGGATCAAAGAAGAAGACTTTATCGATCGCCTACTGGTGGCTAATACACACGATACTATTTTGTGTTTCTCAAGTCGTGGTCGCCTGTACTGGATGAAAGTTTATCAGTTACCAGAAGCGAGCCGCGGTGCTCGTGGTCGTCCAATTATCAATTTATTACCTCTAGAGCAAGATGAGCGGATCACCGCTATTCTTCCAGTAAGAGAGTATGAAGAAGGTAAATTTGTCTTTATGGCAACGGCGAGCGGTACGGTTAAAAAGACACCATTACAAGACTTCAGTCGTCCTCGTAGTGCTGGTATTATCGCGGTTAATTTAAATGATGGCGATGAGCTTATCGGTGTTGATTTAACCGACGGTAGTAATGAAGCTATGCTGTTCTCAGCAGATGGTAAAGTGGTTCGTTTCGCAGAAGAGTGTGTTCGCCCAATGGGTCGTACTGCGACAGGTGTTCGTGGTATGAAACTGGTTGATGATGATAAAGTGGTTTCACTGATCATTCCTCGTGGCGAAGGTGATATCTTAACAGTGACTGAAAACGGTTATGGTAAACGTACCGTTCAAAGTGAATACCCAACCAAAAACCGTGCAACACAAGGCGTTATCTCGATTAAAGTGAGTGAGCGTAATGGTAAAGTGGTAGGCGCTATTCAAGTTGAAGAAACTGACCAGATTATGATGATCACCAATGCCGGAACGTTAGTGCGTACCCGAGTATCAGAAGTCAGCATTGTGGGACGTAATACACAAGGTGTTACCTTGATCCGTACTACAGAAGACGAGCTAGTCGTTGGCTTACAACGTGTTGAAGATGAAGATGATGCATTAGATGATGATGAAGTTGATGAAATGATCAGCGACAATATCTCTGATGTTCCAGAGTCTGAACCAACAGATGATGCGGATAGTGAAGAAGAATAATAGCTATTTTTCAGTAACTTAAAGCAAAAAAAGCAGGCGGAATGCCTGCTTTTTTATATTATAAGCATTTATTAGTCAAAAAATTTTATCAGTCATCAGAAAAAATTATCCTGATGATAAAGATCATCTCATTCAGACCTAGAGTAACTTCTGTTAGAATGAGAAAGTTGATTATCTGTATTACCGATTAGGGTGGTTATTTGCGATATCTTTCGTCATTTAAAACGTCATTAAAAATTTCCCGCTACCTTTTTCGTGCACTGGGTATCATGTTGTGGGCAATGGGCGCATTATTAACCATGTTTTATCTCATCAACATCTTTAATGATACTAAATCAGATATCCGACAAGAATATAGTAATAACTATACCGATTTATTGGGCTTCTTTCGCCAAACCTCGAGTACTATCCGCGATTTGCAATATTTAGCAGAGCGGCATCAAGAGCAACTCAATTTAAACCCTAAGATGAATAATTCTTTTTTTTATGAAGGGCCTTTTTCACTTCATAAATTAAGTGAAAGTGCCGATTGTGAATTATTCAAAGGGCAAACAAACAATTATTTTCGATCATTTAATAGTATTCTGTATTACTGGAAAGATAATACCCCTGCTTTACAAGGTATCAACCAAGTATTTATGGTTGGCTCTCATAGTATGTGTATGATTAATTTCCCATTGCGTGCATCACCTATTGATACTGAACTGTTGAAAAAAATGGTTTATGAAAATACACGTAATTACATTAATCAACGAGCTCAAGGGAAAGAGAGTAATCAATACTGGATAGTACCTGATGCCAAGGGGGATAGCGGTATCCTCTATGTCATGTCGCCAGTTTATGCGTCAGGGAAATTTATTGCACTCATTGGTATCGAAAGGGCGATCCGATTGGAGTATTTTTCACCTACGAAAGATCGCGTTATCTCTATTCATCTTTTAAACAATAAAAATAATCCAGTCTTAAGTTATCCTGAAGAGAATAATTATCGCAGTGTAAGGGATGTACCGGATGTTAGTGCTCCTTACTTTGGCTTTGATGATGATTTTAGTGATTTAGTTGCAAAACGTAAGCTACTTCCTTCTTCTTTTAGTGTGGTTTATTCACTACCATTAAAACAAATTTTAAATGAATTTAAGTTTACTATTTTTAATGCCATTATTTTAAATATCATTTCGGCGATTGTTATCTTTATTTTCGTTTGGATTTTTGAGCGAAAAATATTTTCACCTGCAGAAAATAATGCTTCACGCTTAGAGGAGCATGAGCAGTTTAATCATAAAATTGTCGCGTCAGCCCCAGTAGGAATAAGTATCTTAAGAATACGTGATGGCATGATTATTTTAAGTAATGAGCTCGCCCATAATTATTTTCGCTTATTAAGTCATAGTGATAAACAAAATATTCTCTCTATTATTGCTGAAAAAAGTAGCAATATAGTGGATGTGGTCACTAATAATCATAATCATTTGCAAATTAGTTTTGTGAATTCACGTTATCAGAATGAAGATGTGGCGATTTGCGTATTAGTAGATATCAGCGCTCGTGTTAAAATGGAACGCTCTCTACAAAATATGGCAACGGCCGCAGAACAAGCAAACCAAGCTAAATCAATGTTCTTAGCGACAGTCAGCCATGAGCTGCGTACACCACTGTATGGCATTATTGGTAACTTAGAATTATTACAATCATTGACGCAAAATGAAGAGACTGCCAGATTATTAAAAACAATGGATAACTCTTCATCGCTGCTACTCAAAATTATCAGCGATATCCTTGATTTCTCGAAGATAGAATCGAAACAATTAAAAATTGACGTTAAACCATTCAATTGTCGCCAAGTTGTCTCTTTTGTTATCTCTAACTATTTGCCGTTAATTGCTAAAAAAGATTTAGCTATTTACTGCTTTATTGAGCCGGATGTACCTAAAATCGTTAATAACGATCCGGTTCGTGTCCAACAAGTTATCTCTAATCTACTAAATAATAGTATTAAATTTACTACGACAGGATGTATTACTTTGCACCTGTATCGAGATGAATATTATCTCTATTTCGATATTCATGATACCGGCAGAGGGATAAATGAAAAAATGCTTCATCAGCTTTTTGAACCCTTCTTTCAGGTCTCGCAAAATACAGAAAGTGCTTCAGAAGGTACAGGATTAGGATTAGCAATTTGTGAAAAACTGATTAACTTGATGGATGGTGATATCAGTGTTGTTTCTCAAGAAAATGTGGGTAGCCGTTTTACTGTGCGGATCCCTTTATATGGGGCACTAAATTCGAGTGATGGACAAACCAAATATAATCTCTATAAAGAGAGTACTATTCGCTGCTTTATCAGTATTAAAAATCTCTATCTAGAAAGCTTTGTTGAACGATATCTAAGTTATGTGGGCTTACATTGTCAATTATTCACGGAAGTGACTCAGGTATCTGAGAATGATTTTATTATCACCGATCATGATGAATGTTTAGATAACTCTTGCCAATTTATCCGTATTTATGAACACTATTTTGAGCCTGCAAAGAAAATCTCTGAGAATAATTGGTTATGTAGTACATATAAATTAAATGAATTAATTAAGATTATCCTACAATTACCACAAACAAAATTAGAGTCTGATGACTCAGAAAATAATGCGTTAATGACGGATCACGATCTACAATTATTGACAGTGCTCATTGTTGATGATCACCCTATCAATCGTTTATTGTTGACCGATCAACTGAAAAAAATTGGTTTTAATACCGCAACGGCAGAAGATGGCTGTGATGCTTTAGCCTTTATGCAAGAAAATCATGTCGATATTATTTTAACCGATGTCAATATGCCAAATATGAATGGCTATCAATTAGCGACAACAGTGCGTGAATTGAGTCGCACTATTCCTATTATTGGCGTTACAGCAAATGCAATTGCCGAAGAAAAACAACGTTGTATTGATGCGGGAATGAATGATTGTGTTTCCAAGCCAGTCTCTCTTACTGTATTAAAAGACGTATTACTCACCTATGTGGCATAATCCAACGATTAATCTCGGAAAAACGAGGTTTTTTCATGGTAGATCTGATTGAAAAATTTCGATATTACAGTGATAAATATTGTTGCTAGGTTGCCGGCTCAGGATGATAGGGGAAGAGGGGAAAACATTTTTTTGTTGCCAACGATGTGATGGCGGATAAAAAGTAATAAAAAAGCAGAGAAGCTCCCACAATGGGTATGAGCTTCCTGATTTTATCTATACAGCATAGAGAAGAAAAGTTAACGGGTTAGCTTTCTCCGTTAATTTCCTTATCAATAGTGACTGATGATAGGTAGTTAAGCAGAGCGATATCATTGTCGACACCGAGCTTCATCATGGCTGATTTTTTCTGACTACTGATAGTCTTGATACTACGATTGAGTTTTTTAGCAATCTCAGTGACAAGGAAACCTTCGGCAAATAAGCGCAACACTTCACTTTCTTTGGGAGATAAGCGTTTATCACCATAACCATTGGCATTCACTTTTTCTAACAGCTTAGCCACGCTTTCAGGCATAAATTTCTTGCCTTTTTGCAATGCTGCAAGTGCTTTAGGTAGATCAGCAGGCGCACCTTGTTTTAATACAATACCTTCGATTTCAAGGTCAAGAACAGCACTTAAGATAGCTGGGTTATTGTTCATAGTGAGTACAATAATAGACAAATTAGGATAATGTCTTTTGATGTACTTTATCAACGTAATACCATCACCATATTTATCACCAGGCATAGATAGGTCGGTGATAAGAGCATCTGCATTTAATTTAGATAAGTTATTGATAAGTGAAGTGGAATCTTCAAATTCACCAACAACATTAACCCATTCAATTTGTTCTAAAGATTTACGAATGCCGAATAAAACAATTGGATGATCATCGGCAATAATAATATTAAGGTTATTCATGTTTAATTGTTACCTTGCTACAGCAACTGTCGGATCCATTTATCCAGTTGATTGATACGTTCTTTTATCTCTAATTCATTATGATTTTTTATGTCATCTTCTAAATATTCGCAGTTCTCTCTGAGATATTCTAAATCTAACATAGCAAAAACCCCTTTCAGACGATGAGCTGTCTGAGCTAGAGAATGAAAGTCTTTATTAGTTGCTTCTAAGTGTAGTTTTTCAACATCAATGGGAACAGTATTGATAAATAGTTCCTTATAATCACTATCATTCAACTTCTTCCTATAATTATTAAGAATTACTTCGTGATGATCAAGGTTATTATTCTCATTACGAATACTCGTTTGAGTTGTTTCGAGAGAAAGTTGTTCATTTTCTTCAATCAAATAAGTAATAGCCTCAATTAATGGATCACCGAAGTTATAGTTACACTTTATTAAATTTCTTGCTATTTTTTCAAATCCGGTAATAGAGCTAACTAATAATACTGTTGCTGATTCAGGATTATTATCCGGAGTGTCTCTAAGTATGATATCGTATTCTGAGTAAAGATTCTCTTTATTTTTATCAAAGTATGTAGCGCCATATTTATCAAGCTGTTGGCAGATTATTTTTTCTATTTCAGGGTTTTTTATGGCGAGTTTTGCAGTTATACCCTCTAATAATATGTCAAAAGAGCGCTCTTCTGTATCTATATGCTGGTATGGAAGTACGATACGGAAATGAGAGCCAATACTTTCTTGGCTTGTAATGGTCAAAGTGCCTTGTATTTTGTTACACAACAAATGACATAAATAAAAAATAATACCCGAGTTGGAATAATATTTATCACCCATAGCTTGACCTAAAAATGGATATTTAATATTAGCCAGATCTTGAGCTGTTAACCCACTGCCACTATCAATAATATCAATTACTATTTCTTCTTTATCATTATTTTTTTCTAAATTTAGATTGACGGTTATTTTTCCATAATTAGTCGTACTAATGGCATAATTAATCAATGATAAAATAATCTTACTTAATGCTGGGCCATCATTAAATAAAAGTAAACTAGGTTTAATATTATTATGGAAATAAAGTGTTAATCCCTTTCTTATCATAAATGGTGATGCGGTTATTAGAATAGATTCAACTAGCGTTGAAAGTTCAAATTCATCTTGATGTATTTTCCATTCTTGATTTTCTAACTTATTAATTAGCGTAATGTTTTCTATCCACTCAGAAATATAATTCGTTTTTTCTAATAGCAGACTCAGTAATTGTTGGTGAGTATCGTTAGGAAGTAGATCTTTAAATTGATATACCATCTCATTAATATCTTTAATTGGTCGTATGAGTTCCAATGACATATTGGATAAGATCTTGCGGCGTGCAATCGTGTTTTTTTCATATTCTTGTTGTGCTAGCTGCAATTTCTTATTGATTAATGCTTCGTTGTCTTTATTCAGAAAAATGAATAGAGCAGTATTATCGATATTGCTGTTGCTACTGGTGCGGATCTCATAAATTTCGTTATCAATGGCCGTTTGGATTAAACCATTATGTTCAATCGCCATCTGGCGGATCTTAGATAAATCGATATGAGGTAATAGTTTCTCTGCGTGGCTATTACTAATAATCTTATGGTTAGATGAAAAATTATACACCAATAGACCAATAGGAAGATTAGAAATGATATCGTTAGTCATCTCTTCTTTGATGCGAAGATTACGCGTCATCGAAATATAAGGGAATACATATTTATTACGAATATAGATATGGCCAAACACTGAAATCGAGATAAAAATGAGTAGGCTGATAAGTAACCAGATATTTTTATACACAATCTCATTGAAAATCGATTTTAGTGGATACTCATAAGATAAAGAGTAGGGTATTCCTGCGATGGGCTGTGAGAAGATGAGTGAAGTCCCATCCGTTGATACCTCAATATTGTTTTTATCATAAACACTCTGCTGTCCTGTGGGTAATAATCTTAAATATTGAGGTGATAGCTCAGCAGGTAGAAAATTATTTATGGGTAAATCAAAGGCAATAACACTGGTCAGTTGCCCTGGCACATTAAACATGGTGCGGTAGGTATAGTAATAAATATTTTCTGTCGGCATTTTCCTAATGGGAGAAAGGCTCTCTTTTTCATCTAATGCCGTTGATTGCATTAATAGCTCAGAACGTTTGTTTTCAGCCGTTAGTGTTAAATAGCTTTCTTTATAGCGCAATTCTGGTTTTAGTATTGAGTGGGTAGTAATAAGGATAAGATCATTGCCTTTACCATTAAGATAATAGAGAGAGCTATAGTTATTACGTACCCCCCAAATAATTTCTAACGCGTTTGCAAAATAACCGGCTAACTGAAAGGTTTGTTCATTCGATTTACCAAAAACAATAGCGTCAACGGTCTGATCGCGTCCTTCAAGCCAATAAACATCAGAGCGTAGTTTGACCGGATTGATTTTTAAAGGCAGAAAGAGGGTTGGATCATTAATTTTGTTTGATAACTGGAATAGTTGGTTAGCGTGATAGCGGTAATCTTCAACTTGAGAAGCAAACTTATTAGTCGTGTTATTAATGGCATTTTTTTTACTTTCTAGCCAAGTATCAAAATAGCTATAAGCATATAGAAAAAGGGATATGGCCATAAACAGAAGAAACAGAGCATATAAGCGAGTTAATGTATTTGGCTTTAATTGGGTCAGTGTACGCATTCAGTTTGCGAGCCTTTAAGAAATGAAGTCAATAAAAAAGAAAAAATTGGCTAAACAACCATCAGTATTAAGTCATTATATTAACAGGTTATTACTTTAAAAGGGATATTCGGGTGAAGTTTGAGCAAATAAACAAAAAAAGTCATTTTTTTTACGCTGAATGCTAGACAGCAAGCTCAGAGATAGGCATAATTTCGCGCTATGGAAGGATGGCCGAGTGGCTGAAGGCAGCGGTCTTGAAAACCGCCGATGGGAAACCATCCTAGAGTTCGAATCTCTATCCTTCCGCCAGAATTCGCCGGCTTAGCTCAGTTGGTAGAGCAACTGACTTGTAATCAGTAGGTCACCAGTTCGACTCCGGTAGCCGGCACCATATAAGAGCCCGTTATCTCGTAAGAGATAGCGGGTTTTTTCTTATCTTTTTCTCGCCTTTATTCATCGTTTTTATCTGTAAAGCACCATTATCACAAAGCAAAAACTCACAAAATTTAACCACTAAATTAATAAGTTATCGTTTTTTAGGCAAAATTCGACTGAAGTTTAAGCAAACAAATAAAAAAAACATTTTTTTTATCATCAGGACTAGACAGCAAGCTCAGAGATAGGCATAATTGCGCGCCATGGAAGGATGGCCGAGTGGCTGAAGGCAGCGGTCTTGAAAACCGCCGATGGGAAACCATCCTAGAGTTCGAATCTCTATCCTTCCGCCAGAATTCGCCGGCTTAGCTCAGTTGGTAGAGCAACTGACTTGTAATCAGTAGGTCACCAGTTCGACTCCGGTAGCCGGCACCATATAAGAGCCCGTTATCTCGTAAGAGGTAACGGGTTTTTTCTTATCTCCACTTGTTGGGATAATGATGATCTTAGGATAATTTTCCTTGATTGACTTATAGATAAAACTGCTATACAACTAAATAAGTTAATAAGGAAAGATTGTGAATACAAGACCTCGCTCATTAAGATCAATTCAAAATTGGTGGCGCTTTATTTAAGCGGCACCTAGTCCTATTTATCTTTGATTTATATAAATAACACTATTGCCGCCAGAGCGCGGTGATGTTGTTTATGGCATTTCTCTGGCGGTATTTATCCCAACGAAGGAAATGCAATGAACAAATATCTCACTGAAAATAAATCGATAGTTTTAACAGGGGATCGGATCACTGGACCTTTACATCTTGGTCATTATATTGGCTCTCTTCAGCAACGTGTCGAATTTCAGAAGAAAGCGACACAATATATCTTAATGGCTGATATGCAAGGGTTAACCGATAATGGCTCAACACCTGAAAAGGTCAGTAAATTTCTTTTTGATGTGGTGGCTGATTATTTAGCTGTTGGTATTGATCCGAAACTTTCCACATTATGCTTACAATCCGCACTACCGGCTTTATCAGAACTGACTATGCTGTATTTAAATATTGTCACAGTATCTCGCTTAGAGCGTAATCCAACAGTAAAACATGAGATTTTGCAAAAAAATCTTTCTCGTTCATTGCCGGCGGGATTTTTAACCTATCCTGTCAGTCAAGCGGCGGATATTACTGCATTTAGTGCAGATATTGTGCCCGCAGGAGAAGATCAATTACCTATGATTGAGCAAACCAATGAAATCGTCACCAAAATAAATAGCTTAATAGGACAACCCGTATTGACAAGTTGTAAGGTCGTAGTAGGGCAAGTCGGTCGTTTACCCGGTACAGATGGTAGTGGGAAAATGTCTAAATCCTTAGGTAATACGATTAATTTATCATCCACAGCCGATGAAATTAAAAAAGCGGTTTATTCGATGTATACCGATCCGCAACATATTGATGTTGCATCACCAGGTCATATTGAAGGTAATGTGGTGTTCACCTATTTAGATGCTTTTTGCCAAGATAAAGCCATGGTGACGGCAATGAAGGCTCATTACCAAAGAGGAGGACTTGGTGATATGAAATGCAAAGCTATGCTTAATGATATCTTACAAGAGCTTCTGCAACCAATACGTGAAAAAAGAGCGCAACTTATTAATGATAAAGCTTATTTATTACAAGTGATCAAAGAAGGGAGCGATAAAGCGAAAGAAGTGACTCAACAAAAGCTTGATGAAGTAAAACGTGGTCTAGGATTATTGATCTTGTGAGCTATTGTATTTAAAAAAGCTAACATTAGGCTTAACGGTGAATATCAGTAAGCCTAGTGTTAGCACTATTCACTTTTTCATTCACTTTTCCTAAAGCGATCACCAGCCCATCACCGACCAATTAAAAACACGCCCTAAGATTTTTACTTCTTCTAAGGTTGATTCTTCATCAGGATAATCAATCGTATTATAGCTACGAATAATGATTTTATTATTGGGTAGGCGGTGCAAGATTTTAACTCTTAACAAGTCACCTTGCTGAATAGCGTAAATACCACCATCAATAATCTTAGTATGCCCTGTACTGATGGTTACAATAGAGCTGTCAGGAATAACTGGTGACATACTATCGCCATGCACTTTAAAAGCAACAGCATCACTTGGCTGTACACCATATTGATTAAATGTAGAACGAGAGAATCTCAATAATTCCACCTTTTGATTATCAGTGGTACAACTGCCAAAACCTGCGGCCAATTCAATTGTTGAATAAAATGGGATCTCCACTTCATCTCGCTCTATAGGAGTACTATTATCCCAATCATTAACAGGCATTATTTCATTAACTGAAATGCCATCATTTTTCTTGGCGCCTCTGCCATATTCTAACCATTCAGCTCGAACATCGAGCCACTGACTTAAGGCTAAAATATTTGTTGAGTCAGGAACGGATTCACCATTTAACCATTTCCAGACCGCGGGCGCACTGACTTTTATTCCTTGTTTAGCCAATGCCTCTGTAATTCTTTTACCTAACCCTCTACCCGCAATCCCGGAGTCTAGGCAGGCTTCTTGTAGTCTTTTTGTGAATGCTAACTTATAGTCATTTTTAACCACTAGTTAATTTCCTTTTCTATCTTGACGTGACTTTAGTTACATACTAGCATTAACTAACAGTTAATAAAAGTATGTTAAACATGATTTGTTAACTAAATTAACCATAACGGATAGGTTGAGTATAAAATAGCATTGAGTGCATCAATACGCTAATGGTGATTTAAGCAGGCATGTAAGTGCCCCTAACTTGTTGTGGGATATGGATAAGCAAATAAGTCGTGACAGTAAATCAAAGGGAATATTGTATGAGATTAGCTGACTTACCTAAGTATTTTTCTCCAAAAAGTGTTGTATTAAGTGATGTTAGAACGCCTAAAGCTGTTGATTCATTATCCATTACGGATGTAATGGCTTCAATAAGCTTAGCGACACGTAAAGGGCGAATGGGAATAGAGCTATTTTTAGCGAAACACCACATTAACCGTCCCGAAGAAGCGATAGAAAGCCTGTATCAATGTGCATTAACTCAAGTTAACCAATATAAGATGATTGATAAGTTAGCTGAACATGATAAAGCTAAAGTTTTACATATTATCGCTGAATATGCTTTTCAGGATTATGCCAGAAGTGCAGCCAGCAAGAGAGCATGTCCTGATTGTGATGATGGCTTTATCGAAGTTGAAGTTTTTACCACCAAATGCCATGGTCGAAAAACAACCCGGCAGGTTACTCAAAATGCCAAACCTCATCTAAAAACAACCTCATCAAATAAACCTTCTTTTCGAGAGGTAAGGGAAGTAACACGCGTTATTTGCCCTACATGCAAAGGTAAAGCGGAAATTCGTTTAGCATGCCGTTGCCATGGACGTGGAAAAATTATTGATAAAAAACAGACTGAATTACAAGGAGTTGCCGTATTTAAACCTTGTCGCCAATGTGCTGGACGCGGTTATCCTCGCCTTAAATTCAGCGAAGTCTTACAACAATTGCAACATGTGGTGAGTATTTCAAAAACGGCTGCTTATAGTCATTATAAACCGCTATTTGATTTTTTAGTGGCGGAATGCTTTAAAGAAGAGTCTTTATCAGATAAATTTCTACAAGAAGTTACTATAAAATAATAATTTTCTATTTTTATTTATTTTTATGAAAAAATATTGTTGACTTAAAGGAAAAATAAGCATACTATAACTCCACAGTGAGAGATTTGTATCTAACAAGCTCTCAGCAAAATCTAAGAAGCCTCACTTTTGAAGTGGGGCTTTTTTGTTTTCAATATTTATCACTATCACACTGACCATTATATAAGCTTGGCGAGTTAATCGATCTCACTGCCAATAGGTTTATGTTATGGCATTTTTTATACTACGCTTTTATCTACATTTATTAGATAAATAAAATCGTCAATATATTCATATTAGCGTTGTGATTAAAATTAGATATGAAGAATGAATATATTATTAATGACATTTCCTCTGATTGGAGGTAAGCCATAAGAAATAATGAAAGAAAATCCAGATCTATGGGAACAAATATGCATTGTTCTTTATTCAATGAAAGAGCAAGGTATATCAGCCTTACTCGCTGGGGGAATGGCTATTCTTCGAAGTTTATATAACGCAGGAGGATGGAAAAAAACTTTTTTAGATGGACTGATGTGTGCAATGTTTGCTTGGTTTATCAAAGATATTCTCCTTTTATTTAGTATTAATCATCAATTTGCTTACTTAGCCAGTGTCTTTATTGGCTATGTAGGCATTGAACCTGTAAGCAAACTTCTTATAAGGAAAAATAGGAGTTAAAAATGGCTAAAATAGCGCGGGGTGAACGTAATAATAACCCAGGTAATATACGCCATGGTGCAAAATGGCAAGGATTAGCAAGCACGCAAACAGATAAAGATTTTTGTCAATTTATTTCACCAGAATATGGCATCAGAGCAATTTATAAATTAATTCAAACCTATCAAAAAAAATATGGTTTAAATACAATTAAAACTATTATTTATCGCTATGCACCACCTAATGAGAATAATACATTAGGTTATATTGAGCGCGTATCAAAAGAAATAGGGATTGAAAGTAATAAACCTATTGATACCCAAATAAAAAATGTTTGTATATCTTTATCTATAGCCATTATTAATATTGAACTGGGTTATCAACCCTATGCAAAAAAAGTATTTGAAGATGCTTGGTTGTTATTATGAACAATCTTACAAAAATCATAATAATCATTATGTTATGTTTAATTGCTGGACTTTTTTGGGTTATTGATAGAAATAAAATATTAAAACAAAAATATGTGAAAATTAATGAAACACTGACGCAACAGATTGTAGAAAACAAAAACTATCAATTAAGAATAAAGCAATTATATCAAATGGATACTCAACGTTTACAGGAGTTAGCCAGTGCCAAGAGCGAAATTGACCGGTTGCGTAGTTATGCTGAGCGTGATCCTGAGCGGGTGTACATCAGAGCCAGTTGTGCAACAAACGACGCCAATTCCACCCCCCGCGTGGATGATGCAACCCGCGCCAGACCTACTGACGCCGCTATCCGAAATTATTGGATACTCAGAGAAAGAATTGCTCAGTCAGAGTCCATCATCTTAGGTCTACAAGATTATATTCGCCAAGAGTGTATTAATTAAAGTGATTAAAAAGGAGTGTAAAATAAAGGAGATGAAATGAATGATAATGATATTAATAAAGCTATTCGAGAGCAATTAATAAAACAATTAATAAAAACAGATATCAATGCTGAAGTTATTACAGGATATCAACCGGAAGAAATCACTGATAATAATATTATTATGTTTTTTCCTATTAAGGAGGTGAGCCAAGGTTGGCAGAAAAGAAGTTATGATGTTCAAGGTAATAATGCCAATCACACTGAACAACAACTTGTTGAGTTAACTTATCAAGTTCAGAGCTTTACTAAAAAACAATCTGATTTTACTGCAGGTGATTTAATTAGAACAACGCGAATGATCATTCATTCGCTGCCTTTTATTGAATCAATGAGAAAAAAAGGAATAGGAATACAACGTGCGACAGAAATTAGGCGTGCGCCAATAATTAATGAAGGAAATAGCTATGAACATAATCCTTCATTTGATTTTAATGTCACTTTTCCCTGCTCATTATCTCTAAACACTGCAGCTACACATTTACTTATATCTAATCTATCTCGTATTTAAGGATAAATATGTCTATTAAACAAACACGCTATGTTGATATTGCGAGTGCGGTGATTGGTGTCTCTACTGCACCAATGCGTAAACTGACCGCACGTATTTTTTCAACAAACCCTAAAATTCCAGCAGGGAAAGTACTCGAATTTACTTCTGGTCAAGTTGATGCGTTTCTGGGAGCTGATTCTCCAGAAGCGCAATTTGCCCGCCAATATTTTAGTTATGTGAGTCCGGCTCCCGTCAGCAAGCCTAAAGAGCTACAAATTGCCTCTTATGAACCAATGGGACGAGCGCCAACACTCTTTGGTGGGCCGGTTGCCACACTGGATAAATTAAAGCTGATTGAAGAGGGTGAGTTAACGCTGGTGATTGGCGATGTGACCAAAAAAATCAGCAAGCTCTCTCTTCAAGACGTGACGTCCTATAGTGATATTGCATCTTTAATTCAAGCAAAACTCAATGCTGAAAGTGAGCCACAATTTGCCAGTTGTTATGTGACTTTTAATGCTATGGATAGTGCTTTCTTAATCAGCGGCGGTGTGCAAGAAAAAGCGCAGATTAGCGTCAACAACTCACCTCTTGCTGATGCCTTAGGGTTAAGTCAGGGACAAACTTCTGAGGGTAATGCATCACAGACTGCCCTTGAAGCATTTATGGCTGCAGAAGCTATTTCTGACTCATTTGGTAGTGCAACATTTTTAACCGAACTATCTATTGAGCAAAGTGTGGAACTGGCTGAATACGTAGCAGGTGAAAATGTCAAATACCAACTTTATTTATCGGTGCCAGATCAACAAGCTGAAATGTACAGCAAGGCATTAATGAATACCGCATCGACAGGGTTGAATTTAAAAACCGAGGAAAACTTTTTTGTGCAAGCGTTGCCTATGGCAATTATGGCAGCAACAGATTTTGAGCGTACTAATGCCACCACCAATTACATGTATCGACAATTTGGTATTACATTCCCATCGCAAGTTACCACAGATATGGCGGCCGATCGCTTAGATAAATTGCGCGTGAACTATTATGGTGAAACGGCGGTATCTGGCTCTGAGATCAGTTTCTATCAACGTGGCTTTTTATGTGGTAATGGTGCTAATCCAGTAGATATGAGCGTACATGCCAATGAGCAATGGCTAAAAGCGTATATTGCACAGCAGTGGCTTAGTTTACTACTGTCAACGCGCGGTATTCCTGCGAATAAAGATGGTGAAGCAAGAGCGATGATGATCATTGCTGGGGCAGTAACAAAGGCGTTAAATAACGGCACTATTCAAACGGGTAAAGCATTAACAGAAGTACAAAAAATCGCAATTACAGATGCGGCAGGTGATGATTTAGCGTGGCACGATGTACAAAACAAAGGTTATTGGTACAACGCTGAAATCGTTGAACAAACAGGGCCAGGGAATTTACCGGAATACACCATGAAATATGTATTGATTTACGGTAAAGGCGATTGGGTTCGTAAAGTTGAAGGCTCACATAATTTAGTTTAAGGAACAAACAATGAACGATATTTCAGCAACAGGCTTAAGCCTTATTATTCAAGCAAGTAAAACATTTCCAGCGGGTATCCCGATCACCACCTTTTCTGATGAAGGTGATCCTTTAGATTTACCGACAGTTAATATTACACAAACAGCGGTAGATATTAATGGTAATTTGGTCAGTTGGTCTTCACCAACACCTCAAACGGTCACCATTAATGTGTTAGCGGGAAGTGAAGAAGACGAAAATCTAGCTATTTTGTTTGATGCTAATACGGCAAGACGGGGGCGACGTCCTGCCAGTGATGTGATTACTTTAGTCGCTTCTTATGGCGATGGCTCTATTACCACGGCACGTAATGGACGTATTACTGACGGTTGCCGAGGTAATTCAGTCGCAGGGGCAGGACGCCTTAAATCTAAGCAGTACACTTTTATTTTCCAAGATTTTGACCGTGTTAGAGCGCGTTAAATATTAATCTTACTTTTTATCATGGCGACTTCGGTCGCCTTTTTTTATGGAGTTTTTATATGTTGATTAAGCCAAAAGAGATCACGGTGATTGATAGTGATCGTCAACAGCATACCTTTATTATTAGCCGGTTACCCGCCACAATTGGACGAGAGATCTTGGCTAAATACCCATTATCAAATGCCCCTAAAATCGGTGATTATGAAGTCAGTAAAGAGGCCATGTTAAAGATGATGGCGTATGTTGCTGTAGAAAAAGAAGGCCAAGAAATTTATTTAAAAACCAGTACATTAATTGATAATCACGTCCCTGATGGGGAAGCGTTAATTCGTCTTGAATTAGAAATGTTAAAGTACAACACCAGTTTTTTCGGCAACGGCGGGAGCCAAAATTTCCTTCAATACCTATTAGGCAAGCTCAGCGGTTCTCTCCCGTCGATTATAAAAACGCTGATGGCTTCTTTGCCGTCATCATCTCAGCCGGCTTCGCCTCTTTCACAGAACTCAAAACAACCATAGATTTAGAGGAAGCTTTTGATCTGTGGGAAATTGCGATTACCAATCGTTATAACGAGGCGCTAGCGGCGTCCAAGGAGAGATAATGTCGCTATTACCCGTATTTAGTCAGGTACTGACGTTAGACGCGGAGGTATCTGATAACGCATTAAATAATATCAGGAAATCGACCAACGAAATTCTTGAGGAAATGAAGAAAATAGAGCAGGGCGCATCAGCAGGTATTAATCGCTTTTTTGCCTTTGTTCAAGAAATAGCCGCCAGTTTTAACGAATTATCACTGGAGCCTGAAATAAACCTTTCGGTGGACAACCAAGAAATTATTCAAGCCTCTGAAACTGTTGAAAATTCGATACAACAAATCGTTAAAACGGCACTTAGTAGTACTCAAGAATTTGATACTTTTTTGCAAAATATCTTAATGGGGCTGACGAGTTTATCGCTTGATGAGCCCATAAATATTGAAATAAATAGTGGTGAAACACAAGAGAAGATCCATTCAATTACGTCAAGCATTGACGCTCTAAAAGAAGCGATGTCAGTATTAAATTACACGAGAAATTTGCTCAGCAATGATGTGGATAGTGATGCAAGTCATCTTGCGAATTTAAATGCTGAATATCAGGCAATGGAAGATCAGCTTGCTTCATTAAATAATGAATTAACTTTATTAACTGAGGCAGAAAAGAAAAATAAAGAAAATAAATTAGTTATTGATGAAGTCATTAAAAATCTAGGTGCTGATTACGATCAATTTATCAGCACCATGCAAACCCAAGGTATTAAAGCGGCAATAGAAGAAGCTCAAGCTCAACGTCGATTAAGCAGTAGTGTTGATGAAACCGGGAAAAGTTATCAGCAAACCGTCGATAAAATGAAAGATTTTATCCTAAACGCCATAGGTGCTACGGATATTATGGGGACGTTACAAAAGGTATTTTCTGCGTCACTTGAACGTTCTCAAGAAATCGAATCATTAGATAAACTCAGTAAAAAAATGGGTGTTGCGGCGATTGATATTGACGCTTTTTCAGGTGCGATGGCTGCAATTGGTGGCACGAAAGAAGCTGCTCAAGCGGATTTAGCCGCTATGGCAAATGCGTTTGATGATACGCAAGATCCCATAGAGCAGCTTTTACAGGTCGCTGATAACGTTAAAAATATGAGTTTTGATGATGCCCAAAAAGAGCTGGAAAAATTAGGTGTTGTTGATGATAAAACCATCGAATTAATGATGAAAGGTCGTCAAGAGCTAGAGCGTAGGATGGAGGTACAAAAACAATTCTCAGGTATTAACGACGACAGTATTGAAAGTGCGATCCAACTCAATGTCACAATACATAAATTTAGTCAATTAGCGGCACAATTCAAAAATAACTTTTTAGATATGATTATTCCTACGCTGGCAAAAGGTATGGAATGGTTTGATAAATTAGTCGATTTTTGTGTGAAAAATAAAGATATTGTGATTAGCTTTTTCTCCGCCATCGGCGCCGCTGTTGCTATTTATTATTTACCCGTCATGATCTCTGCTGCCGCATCGACACTTGCCATGGCATTACCTATTATTGCTATTGCAACGGTGATTGGTTTATTAGGTGTCGCCTTTAAACTCGTCTATGACGATATTATGAATTTTATTAACGGTAACGATTCCATGATCGGCCGTATATTAGAAAAATACCCAGTATTAAAAAGTGTGATCATGACGATATGGCAGGCATGGCAATCATTCTTTGAATATTTAAAAGAGGCTGTCACTGTTGTTGCTGATTTTGTTATTGCTGCATGGGATTTAATATCTAACTCATTTAACCAATTTATACAGACTCTAGAAATAGGGATTAATAATCTTATTGCTTGGGGGCAATCCATTATTGATATCTTTATTTTTGTTTCTGATTCAGTGGTGAGCCTATTTGAATGGATGTGGGGCTGTGTTGAAAAGATATTGGATTTTGTCGATGAAAAAATCAACCTAATACAAGATATATGGCAATCAGCCAAAAGCTTTTTCGGTATGGACGACGAAGAAAAAGAAATTCGTGTGGTGCAAAAGGTAGAGCGGCGATTAACAAATGAGGGGGAGCTTGACTATATCTTGCCACAATCTCAAACAGCGACACGGTATTATAGTCCTATGCAGGAGGTTAAATCGTTAAATAACGGATTAGCAATATCGTCAAATAACAGTTTAAACCCGATGACCAGTCAAATGATCAGTAATCAATCAAGCATTAAAAATGAAAGTAATGTGCAAATTGGTGAAATCAAAATTGAAACTCAAGCCACAAATGGTGCGGAGGTGGTTAAAGAAATCAAGAAATCTTATACAGAGCAAGAAGCTAAAAATATATCGCAGAATCACTCTAGTGGCTGGAGGGTGTAATTATGATAACGGAAGTTAGAATTTTTGATTTAGCCTCTTTTACCACATTGTTTGATAGTGTTAACCCAACTCAAGTCACCATAGACGATAGCCACCAAGCGATTACATTTACGGTAGAAAATGGGGAAAGTCGCAGTGACCATGTGGTGATCAACCCCATCAGTATCAGTATCAGCTTATTGTTAACGGGTGATATTGCTAATGCTTATGCCACTATAAAACAGTTATATGACGAAAATACGTTAGTGGGTATTCAAACACGTGTTAGTACCTATCAACCAATGCTATTAGAAAGTCTTAGCCATGATGAAGATCCGTCAAAAGTAGACGCTATTGAGTTAAAACTGAAGTTTATTGAATGGAAAAGCATTGAGCCTGAATACAATAAAAAATCAGCTAAATCGACTAAAAAACCTAAGCAATCCTCAACGATTAATCGAGGAAATGTGAAAAGTAAAAAATCCATGCCAATAGGAAAAAAACAGGGCTAGGAGGTAGAAAAAATGCAAGAAATACCATTACAAGCCATTCCTAATCAACGATTTTCTGTAGCAATAGCTGGTGTGAATTGGCAATTAACGCTTAAAGTGGCTAATCAAACCATGTTTTGTGATATCGAGCGAGAAGGTGAAATACTTATTACAGGAATGCGCCTTGTCGCTAATACACCGATAATTCCTTATCGCTATTTAAATCAGGGAATTAATTTAATGTTTTTAACAGAGCATGATGCATTACCTTGGTATGAGGAATTTACCAAGACGCAATCATTAGTGTATTGGAGTGAGGAAGATGGATCTTCGACGAATAAGGCTCGGAATTGAAGTCGGAGAACGGCTTCAATGGTATGAGGGATTACGTATTTCAGCCAGTGGAACAAAGTATGCCAATCCATTACAAAATGAATGTAATGTCACTATCTCAGGGCTAAATGCACAAACAAGAGATTATCTGCTGACAGAAACCAGTCCCTATAATAACAATAAGCAAACGCGACGACTCTATTTGGAGGTCGGCCGAGTTAATACCGGATTACTCTCTTTATTTATTGGCGATATTGTCAGTGCTGAAATAGATTCACCTCCTGATGTGACGTTAACTTTATCGGCAAAAACCAGTCATCAAAGCGCGGGAAAAATTATTTCTTCCAGTGGCGGCACAATGCGCAGGCTGAGTGAAATAGCCTTGGCTATTGCTGATGACTGTGGGGTGAAACTAGATTTTCAAGCTACCGATAAGAATATTGCTAATTGGTATTATTGTGGCTCAGCATTGCATCAAATAGAACGTTTACAGGAAGCTGGGGACGTTAAAGCCTTTATTGATGATGATACGTTATTTGTAAAAGATGACGACAAAGCACTAAAAAGCCGTTTGCGTATTTTAAATATGAATTCAGGCATGATTGGCATTCCCAAAGCGACAGAAAGTGGGTTAACCGTAAGTTACTTGATTGATAGCACCTCGGAGCTTGGTGGAATGCTTCGCCTTGAGAGTAAATTAAACCCTTCATTAAATGGTGATTACATCATTGAGCAATTAGCGTTTAGTGTTGCCTCACATGAGGCTGACTTCAACTATACCGCAATTTGTAAACGAGCTTAATTATGAGTAAACCCAATAACGATATTGCGAGTGTTGGTTCACTGGCAGGGGCTTTCTCGTCCGCATTTCGCCATTTGATGATGAATACGGATGATATGTTGCCCGCAACAGTCATTGATTATGATGAAAAAAGCAATCGAGCCGTGATCAAACCACTGGTGATGATGTTAACCACGGATAATCAAACTATTTCACGAGCACCCGTTGCAAATATTCCCGTATTTCGCTTTGGTGGCGGAGGTTTTTTTATTAGAGCCCCGATTAAAGCGGGAGATTTTGGTTGGTTAAAAGCTAATGATCGTGATATTAGCCTTATTTTTCAACGCGGTGGTCTAGAGGATAGACCTAATACCACCCGATTACATACCTTTAGTGATGCGATGTTTTTTCCTGACACCTTAAAAGGTTGGGTGATCGACGGAAAAAATATTGATGCTTTGGTTATTCAGTCAATGGATGGTTCTGTCTGCTTTTCTCTTCATAACGATAAAGTTGTACTAGAAACCCCCAAGTATGAAATCAATGCCCCAGAAACGATATTTACCGGCAATGTCACAGTAAATGGTAATTATGCGGTAAATGGAAATAGTGATTCTCAAGGGGGCGTGATGCGTCACAACGGGAAAGATATCGGTTCAACCCATCGCCATAGTGGCGTACAAGCAGGCAAAGATAACACAGGGAGTCCAATATGAGGACATTTGCTATAAACCAGCATAATGATCTGGTGATTGATGCTAAAGGTGATCTGCAAATTTGTGATAACGATGAAGCAGTAAAAAACCTTTGTCAGCATTTTATTAAAGCGGTTCGTGGTGAGATGTTGCATAAAAAAGATAAAGGTATTCCTTATTGGTCAGCAACATTTAGCCGTCAAGTTGATATTCCTTTATTTGAAATGGCTTTTCGACAACGTCTGGCTGAAATCGAGGAAGTTGTGGCTATCAGCCATTTTAATGCCTTTTTAGATAATGGCGTACTGAAATATCAGGCGGATATACGCACGATATATGGAGGATTTACATTACATGGCTGATTATCGATATATTAATAATAAAGGTGTTATTGTTCCTGATACGGCAGCGCTACGAAAGGAGGTAGAAGACGAATTTCGCACTGTCTTTGGGCAATCAATCAATTTATCGCCAGAAACGCCCCAAGGGGTTTTGGCAACAATGGAAATTGAAAATCGCGATGCCATTGTGCGTAATAATGCCGAACTTGCTAATCAAATTAATCCCGATATTGCTGGGGGTATTTTTCTTGATGCAATATGGGCGTTAATGGGAGGAGAGCGTATTAATGCCACACACTCCTATTTAAGTAATGTGGAATTTATGGGAGTGCCCGGCACCATTATCCCTAAAGGTTCACAAGCTCTAACGATAAATGGCGCAGTATTTGAAACATTAACCTCTCTTATTATCGCAGACACTGGAAAAATAACTGGGGATATGCGCGCTAAAGAGTACGGGCCTATCACTTGTGGTATTGGGCAATTAAATAAAGTGGCAAGTTCGGTATTAGGCTGGGAAAAAGTCAATAATACCACGCACGCTATTATTGGCCGTTATGCAGAATCTGATATTAAAGCCAGGCGTCGGCGTAAACAGACTCTTGCTAAAAATACCATCAGTGTTGCCCAAGCTATTACATCGTCCCTCTATGAATTAGCAGGGGTTAACTCTCTCTCTTTTCGAGAAAATTTCACTGATAAAACATTAACTATCGATGGTATTTCCTTATTGCCACATAGCATTTATGTCTGTGTTGAAGGGGGAGACAGCCATGAAATTGCCAATGTTTTATTAAGAACGAAAACAATAGGTGCGGCGTTTAATGGTGATATTGAAATAAATCTCTTAGAGCCAGCAAGTGGTCAAGCATATCCGATTAAATTTTCACGACCAAAAGAAGTGACGATTTTTTGCAAAGTTACCGTTAAAAAATCCTCTTTTGATGCACAAACCATTATTCCTGATGCACTAGAAAAATGGAGTCATGGAGAGATAGAGGGGGATAATGGGCTGGTGGTAGGGCGAGATGTCTCTCCTTTTGAGATTTCCGCTGCCGTCAATGCTGTGGAGCCACATTTATTTGTCACAAAAGTGGAGTTATCAACAGATGGAAAAAATTGGCATGTAGCATTAATTCCCATTGCCATTAATCAAATTGCCCGCTTACCTAAAGGGGCGATACAAGTGGTGATGGTATGAATATTCAACAGTTTGATTATCATTCAGATCTTCTACAAGCGATACTTTGGCAATATGAAAATGCCGATAAATTAAAATCACTGGCTCATTTTAAGGCAGACTATTTTCACCAATCCACCGTGTTATTTTGGCAAAATTGGTATCGCGATATATTTAATATTGATACCGCCAACGACTTTGGTTTAGCAGTCTGGGCGCGTATTTTAGATGTGCCTTTAGGCATTGATATTTCCCCAAGTGAGAAAACAAAAATAGGTTTTGGCTTTGGTAAAAAGAAAGCTAATTTTAACGCAAATTTTCGACGCAATACCGATTACACCTTATCACTGACGTTAGATCAAAAAAGAATGTTGATAAGAATGCGTTATTTTAATCTCACCCAAAGTCCGACGGTCACCAATATTAATCAATTTTTAAAACGTTTTTTCTGGCGAGGTGAAAGTAAAGTATTTGTACTTGATCCCTTTGATATGACGTATATGTATTACGTTTTTAATTTTAATCCAGATGAACGCTTACGTTTATTATTAGAAAACTTCGATTTAATGCCACGTCCTTCTGGCGTAGGCGTCAAATATCGCATCATAACTAAAAAAGCATTTGGTTATGGTTCATATCGTAAAAATTTCTTAAAGAGTAATTTCGGAGAATAAATCCTATGACTAAAATATTTAAAATCCCCTTTGCCACGCAAGGGGATAAAACAGTTGTGCCTGTAGAGATCCAAACAGATGGCTCAGTATCTTATACTCAAGGTTACGGTTATGATTATGAGCGTGACCAAGTCACTGATCCGGCCGCAAAAGATATTGAACGTGAAAAAATGAATAGCCTATTTCACGATATCACCGAGTCTATTGGTGAAATGCAATTACAAGGTTTTGCTAAATGGTCAGAAGCGGGCAAGCCCTATGCTATTCGTAGTGTGGTTTATCATAACAATAAGGTATGGCAGTCTAAAATTGAGAATAATAATATTGAGCCTATTGCCGGTAATGCATGGGCTGAGTTAAAAGCTGATATCACCGCGAATGAAGTGGGCGCTTATAACAAAGCCGAGGCTGATAAGCGTTTTCAGCCGGTGGGTAAATATCAAGCGGAAGGTTATAGCTATGCAAAAGCGGAATCTGATACTAAATATCAGCCCAAAGGCAATTATGCTCCTGCGGGAAATTATGCGAATAAAGGCGATAGCTATACCAAAGCAGAATCTGATGGGAAATATCAACCTAAAGGCAATTATCAAGCTTCAGGAGATTATGCCACTAATACCAATTTAAAAAATGAGCTTAATAAAAAATTTGATAAGGGTAATATTTCTCAAGCGACCGGAACCTCAACGGCTCATGTTATTAGCCAAAAAGCCGCTACTGATGCTTTTCAGCCAAAAGGGAATTATCAACCCAAAGGCAATTATGCATTAGTGGGTGCATCCTATACGAAAACGGAATCTGATAATAAATATCAACCTAAAGGCAATTATTTAGCGACAGGTTATAGTTATTCTAAATCAGAGTCAGATGGTAAATATCAGCCGAAGGGGAATTATCAACCCAAAGGGAATTATGCAGTTATTGGGAGTAGTTATACTAAGGCGGAAAGTGATAGTCGATATCAAGCTAAAGGGAATGTTACTCTTAAGGAAATATTTAGTAGTAATAAAGGATTAACTGATGGTCAGTCAGTCCATATTAGTATGGATTGTCGAGGACGATTTCTATTTATTTCTGCAAATCATTCAGGAGGAGGAAAGCCATCACTTTGTTTAATACCTATGGATGATTTTCCTATTTGTGTACCACTTGGTGCTGGTAGTTATGCAATTGTTAGATTGAAAAATAATGGAATGATATTTCAAGTCGATTATCAGTATAATGATTCAGCTATCCATAAGGTTAATGTGTTGGTTTAATCTATTCACTTTTGTTTGAAAATATACAAGCTCTATATTTGTTGTAAGTGAATATAAATTATATTTTCTTTTCAACAGAGATTTTTTAGATATCTCTGTTGAAGATTACTATTTTAAACATTATTAATATTATGTTCTAATCATAATAATTAATTTTGGAATAGTAAATTATATAATATTATCTAAAGAGATATAGGATAATAAATTATGGTATAATAGAACATTTCAAAAAAAATTTTTACATGGTTATTTATAAATAATCAACCAAAAATAGAAAATATAATGGCCATTGGGAAACTCAATGGCCATGTTATTGCGATAAGAAAAGCACTCAGCAGGCGCATAGCTAAGCTGGGATCTTTGGTTAAAAAGAAGGTGATAATAAAAGAGAGTACAGCCCCAATTAGGTAGCCTATTCCAATAATTGCAATAACAGACATAGTCGATCTTCAGTAAAAAAATTGCAGTAATTGTACGCTAATTTTGTTAAAGAAACAGACTAAGAAGAAAAAATTTCAACAAATGTCATTAGCAATTGGTGTTTTTTTAGCATTTATTTCATTATTGATCGCATATTTTACTTAAGTAACATCCAACAAGCTTATAACAACTTTTCTTGTTTTACCGCAGCCTTTGCTACTGTAAGTCTTTTTAATACCCTAACACTATTTTTTAAGCTTTATCCCTTTTAGGCTTTTATCTATTCTATTAACGATCCCAAAGGGGGTTATAGTAACAACATCCTTATTATATTGATTACTAAGTTACATATATCATTAACAACATTGTTTAGAGTATAACTTGCTCATGGATGGGTAACACTTAAAGGAGCTAAGTGTTAACTAGGACGTGATTAAAATCCTCTTGTTGCCTTTAAAGAGGATTTATTTTTTTGTTTTTTTAAAGAAGCTCGATCCCTGTAACCTTTTTCATACTATTCATAGGTTAAAAATCAGTATACTTTAGAGATAATATTCTTATCAATTTATATAAGGTGGTTATCGCTATGGTTCCTTACCAACCCGTATTAACCTTTTGGTTTGAAGAATGTACCCCAAAACAGTGGTTTCAAAAGGATAGCGCTTTTGATAAAGAAATTAAGGATAGATTTGGTGAGCTATGTATTAGCGCAAGTCGCGCAGAGCTTGCCTCTTGGCGCGAGAGCATTGAAGGGCGGTTAGGGGAAATTATTATTCTAGACCAGTTTTCACGTAATATTTGGCGTGATACACCAAAGGCTTTCGCCCAAGATAATATGGCGTTAATTCTTGCTCAAGAAGCCATTCGATTACCCGAATATCTCACCCTGACACCAGTAAAACGCAAATTTCTGATCATGCCATTTATGCACTCAGAATCACAAAAAATCCATCAAGATGCCATTGCGTTGTTTTCACAATTAAATGATGACGACACGTATCAATATGAATTACGCCATAAAGAGATTATCGATAAATATGGTCGTTATCCTCATCGTAATGAAATTTTAGGGCGTACTTCCACACCAGAAGAGTTAGCGTTTTTACAACAACCCGGCTCCTCATTCTAAAAAGAAAAAATGCATATCTAAAAAGATATGCATTTTGTTTTTCGTTTCTTGCCGATGACTATGCTTATGATGATAAATCAATAATGATAGAGCGTCATAGCACAGAAAACCAATATTACATGGTTATATGCCATAAGTTATAAAAGGCAATGCGACCGGATAATTCAGCAATTACGACCGCTGCGGCACAAGTGGCTAAGGTCAGTTTTGAGGTTTGCGCTTTTAATGCACTAAACCCGACAACCACAATACCTAATGCTAATACTGCTAATTGGAAACCCCAAAACAGTGATTGCTCAGCACTTAATTCTGGGCCATTAAAGCTTAGGAAACTGACATAACCGGAGCGTGCTGCAAAGGTAATTATGGCACCGATAATAAAGGACAATGCCCCTAAACGTCTTGCACCACTGACCATCGCAAGTACCCCACCGCCAATTAATAGCGTCATCCAAAACTGTAATGTGGTGTAATCTGTATTCCAGTTAGCAATTGTTGGAATATGATAAACTTGCGGAATTGACCAAACAAAAGCTAAACCAAAAATAACGGTAAATAGATTACAAATTTCACGTAATCCCCGCCATTTTTTCATAATAGTGAGTGCCACTGTTGCAAAAGCAAAACCAGTAAATACACCACTTAGAAAAGCTTCGTTACTCATTGGAGAACGGCCTACGCCTAATAACATATTGAAAAAGCGTAGTGGCTGACCTACGTGTAATCCACCAATACCTAAGCCCACAAGCATTAATATCAGAGCAAGAATATTGGCATTACGCAGTTGTTGTTCATCAATTTGACCTAACTTTTTACTGATATAAGCGATCAGAAACAGACCTGCTGCGCTAGAGCCTAAAACAGTAAAAAAGACAAGAGGAAGTTCATGCATGGTTTATACCTCCGCCGCATTTTGAACTGAGCCGGTTTTATCACCAGAAGGTTTTGCATCTTTATGTGCTTTTATCACGATATTTGGGTTAGTTAAGCTTGGATCTGGCATTGGTGCGATACCACACTCTGTACCATGTTTCGCTCTGATCACTTCAATATCATCAAAATCCAGTGCACGTTGTGGACAAGATTCAACACAGACCGGTTTCATACCTTGGGCGACACGCTCATAGCAACCATCACATTTTGACATCAATTTTTTCTTTTCATCAAACTGTGGTGCGCCATAAGGGCAGCGTAATTCACAATAACGGCATCCAACACAAACATCTTGATTAACAACCACTAAACCGTCTTCTTCACGTTTATGCATCGCGCCAGTAGGGCAACCTGCCACGCAAGTAGGGTTAGAGCAGTGGTTACAAGAAATTGATAAATAATAACTATAAATATTTTGTGTCCAGATACCGTCTTGTTTTGCCCAGCTACCACCGCCATATTCATAAACACGACGGAATTTAGGGCCTAAATCTAAATCTTTTTCGTCCTTGCAACTGACTTGACAGGTTTTACAGCCAGTGCATTTAGTGGAGTCAAAATAAAAACCATATTGTTTCATGAGTTAACTCCTTATGCACGTTTCACTTCAACAAGGTTAGTATGTTGTGGATTTCCTTTAGCAAACGGCGATGGGTGCCAGCTTGTTAATGTATTAATACATCCACCGGTATCTACACCTGTTGTATCAAGTGAACGCCATGCACCTTGTGGTACTGCAATCACACCAGGTAATACACGATCTGTCACTTTGACTCGAATATGCAAGCGACCACGTTCGTTATAAATCTCAGCAATATCGCCAGATTTTAATCCACGCTGTGCCGCATCAACGGGGTTTAACCAAAATTGATGAGGAATAGCTTCACGTAACATTGCGACGTTAAAATAGGTAGAGTGGACATGACCTTTATCGTGGAAGCCCGTCATTTGCAGTGGGAACTTCTCTTTTAAGGTAACGTTTTCAACACCTTCTTCATTTTTACAATATTCTGGAATTGCTGGAATACGATCACCTTCTGGTAAGATCCAACCTTCAGTGTCTTGCATTAATTTCTCAGAATAGATTTCAATTTTACCTGATGCTGTTTTTAGTGGGTTGGCGATAGGATCTTGGCGAAATGCTTCTAATGCCACATAAGCGCTACGAGGAGGAAGTTTTCTATCCACAATCCCCATATCGTTAGTTTCAGCAAAAGAAGGAAGCGCTGGGTTATTTGCTTTTACTTGGTTATAGCAATACTCAATCCACTCTTGGTAGGTTCTACCTTCAGTAAATTTCTCTTTAACACCTAATTTTTCAGCGATATCTGCCAATACATCATAGTTAGGACGATTTTCCCATAACGGCTCAATGGCATTTTGTAAACGCACCATATAATGATACGCACCACTAGCATAAGAGTTATTGATAAGATCGTTAGTTTCCACAGTAGTGACATCAGGCAGTAAAATATCGGCATATTTTGCTGATGGTGTCATGTGGTTATCCCACACTAAAATAAATTCACATTTTGATTCATCTTGCAGTAATTCATGTGTTTTATTGAGATCAGCATGCTGGTTACCAATCACATTACTGGAGTAACACCACATAAATTTAATGCCCGTATCCAGCTTATCTTTATTTCTGACACCGGCATTTTTACTGGTTAACTCTTCACCACGAGCAACTGCTTCAGACCACATAAACGTTGGGATCTGGGTTTTTACTGGATTTGGTATGGCAAAACTTGCGACAGGGTATTCAATGCTACCGCCCCAACATCCGGTATTAGTACCAGGACGACCAATATGACCAGACATTAATGGCAACATCATAATTGCACGGCAAGCTTGTTCACCATTACTGGTACGCTGAATACCCCAGCCTTGGGAGATCCACGCAGCTCTGGCATTACCAATTTCACGTGCTAATTGAATAATACGTGCAACGGAAATTCCGGTTAATTGACTTGCCCATTCAGGGGTTTTAGCAATCCCATCAGGACCATTACCGAGAATATAGTCTTTGTAAGAGCCATTTTCAGGTGCTGAGGCTGGCAGAGTTTGTTTATCCCAACCGATGCAATATTCACGTAAAAATGCCTCATCAGTGATGCCCTCTTGGATCATCACATAACCTAACGCAGCCACTAATGCAGCATCAGTACCCGGATAGATAGGGATCCACTCTGCACCTAATGTTGTGACACTATCAGTACGACGCGGGTCGATAATAATTACTTTACTTTTACTCTTATCTAACGCATTCAGTGTTTCATAGAACTGACCACCGCCAGACATACGAGTTTCAGCAAGATTATGACCAAACATCACAACCAGATCTGAGTTTTCGATTTCTGTTAACAGAGATTCCAGCATATCACCATACACATAAGGGACGATGCCGGTTAATTGTGAATAAGAGTAAGTACCGTAGTCACTTAAGAAGCCACCGACTGTACTTAATAGACGTTTACAGGCTGTTCTACCATGTAAATTCGCTCCGGTAGATCCAGTACCATATTGGTAATAAATAGCCTCATTACCATAGGTATCGATAGTATATTTTAGCTTATCAGCGATAATCGAAGTCGCTTCATCCCAAGAGATACGCTCGAATTTACCTTCACCACGTTTACCGACACGTTTCATGGGGTATTTTAAACGGTCTGGATTATAAGTTTTCCAACGAACGGAACGTCCACGTAAGCAAGGACGGATCTGATGAAGACCAAAGGTTGAGTCATCAAACATGGTTTCATTGGAAATACGGCGGATCACGCCATCTTTAACATGAACTTTTAATGGGCAACGACTACCACAGTTCACTAAGCATGCACTGTATTTGATGGTTTCAGACGTCTCATCAGGACGAATACCCTGGGGTGTTTGAGCATTAGCAGAGAAAGGTAATGATACCGTTCCAGCTACAGCAGCAGCGCCAGAAAGAACAGCTGCAGACTGAATGAAGCCACGCCGGCTCATTTCAGTGATAGAAACATTATTTTTAATTTTTGACATTGACATTACCCTAACATTTTTCACAACAAATAAAGTTGTATATCTATGTTAAGTTATTACACCTATACCTATAATGATTTATATCAATATAAAAAATGTTAATAAGGTTATCTAAAAAAATAATTATTAAACAATTGGTTACATTTTGCGGTTAATACCACTTTAGTGGTAAATAAAATATCAAATATATAGGTGGAAACAGTGATTCGATATATAAAAAATAACATATCGATTTTAAAAAAATAGCCTAAAACAAGATTGTTAATATGATAACAAAGTCGTTAGTTATAAATATTTGTTAATTTATTTAATAGAAAAAAGGGAGAATTAATCTCCCTTTTAAATAATGAACGCTAGGGCTATGGTGTGTCGATATTGGTAGGGAATTTTAATGCTCTAACATCGCTACCTGTTGGTGATTGGTGTATTCGTAAACCAAACTGAGGAAGAATAGCGAATATATGATCAAAAATATCGGACTGAATAGCTTCATACTCTACCCACACGGTTGTATTGGTAAAGGCATAAATTTCGATAGGTAACCCTTCAGAGGTTGGGGCAAGCTGTCTTACCATAATGGTCATCTGTTTATGGATCTTCGGATGATTTTTTAGATAAGCTTCCACGTAAGCGCGAAATGTACCGACATTCGTCATACCACGTTGATTAAGTGGCATTTGATGCTCATGACAAAGGCTAGCGTTATAGCTGGAGATTTCACCTACTTTGCTTTTTATATAAGGTTCAAGAAGCTGTGCCTTTTCTAATTTATCAATATTCTCTTGATCTAAAAAGTAAATACTATTGATATCAAGAGATAAACTGCGCTTAATTCGACGCCCACCTGATTGTGTCATCGCTTGCCAGTTTTTAAACGAATCAGAAATTAAAGAATAAGTAGGAATGGTCGTAACGGTATTATCCCAATTACGTACTTTTACTGTGGTGAGGCTAATATCCACTACGGCACCATCAGCACCATATTTAGGCATTTCTAACCAATCACCCAAGCTAATCATATTATTGGCGGAGAGTTGAATACCGGCAACAAGTCCCATAATTGGATCTTTAAATACCAACATCAACACCGCAGTCATGGCACCTAAACCACTTAATAAAATAAGCGGTGATTTACCGATCAGTAATGAAACAATCATGATACCAATCAGCACGCTGGCGACTAATTTTAAACTTTGGAAAATACCTCTAAGGGGTAATCGGCCAAAAGAAGGGGAATTTCTCATGATCTGCAAACAGAGATCCATAATTGAGAAAATCATCAATAAACCGAAAAGTAAACACCATGCTTGAGCTGTAGTGGTTAATATCTCCTGTGTCTTACCGGGTCCCATCCATAATAAGGCTTGGATATTAATGACTACACCTTGGATAAGAAAGGCAAATCGACTGAATAACTTATTAATTTCAAAAGAGAGTTGCCACTTTTGATCGTATTTACTGATAGCTTTTGAAAGCTTAGGGAGCACAAGTTTGTGCAAAATAAAGTGGAGAACAAGAGCAACAACAAAAATGATCAATAAAACAAGTAACAGAGAAGTGATTTGAGCGTACTCTTCATTAAACTGACGTATCCATGTAAGCAGTTGCTGCTGCATAAACTATCCTCATCATAAAAGGTGATTTAATACTAGGGTACAAGAAGAGGGATTTTAGTTCAAACAAGTGAAATTTTTGTTACTAAAGATGCGCGAAGAGTAAGATAAGAAAAAATCAAAGAGATAGAAAATAAAAGCCAGATAGTGCCTCTTGCGATATAGAGTGCATTTTCTGGCTTTATGCTTAGTTATTCTTTTTAATACAAAGAATTACAATAAACGAGTTGAAGATAATTTAACAACAACTTGGTGCAGATGAGTAATAAAAGAAGTCATTGATTTCATATTAAGTATCCTATTAATAAAATGTGATTCTCGTCACAAATATTTTCTGATACTGATTCTAATCACATTTTCATAACAGTCAATAGCTTTATACAAAAATATTTTAAATTTTAAATTATTTTTTATATTGAAAGCATTTTTTGTTGGTAACCATAGCTTAAAAACGTTTGAATTTATATCTATCTCTTTGTTTTATAATTATTTTTATTTTTCCCTATCAGCAATACTCAGTTGACTTTTTTCTATTGTGATTTTCACTGCATTTTTTTTCTTTAAGCTGAACATGGAACTTAGCAAAGAAAGGAAATGACGCGATGACTATCGAAACAAAAGAAGAACGTTTACAAAAAATCTTAACAGCTGAAAACTGCAAGGATACCGCAAAAACACCACCTAAGCCTGTTCATCCTCAAGCTGATGAGCCTGATACAGATCCCGATAAAAATACAGTTACAGAGATTAAATATAATCAAATAAAATCTTCGCCAGATGAGCCTGGTAACGAAGTAAAAATGAACGGGATAATTAGCTATGAAGTAGAGGTAAAAGATAGTGATTTACGTTTGGCTCAATGGAGTACAAATCCTAAAGGAATTTTAATTTTACCCAACAACAAAGATGTTTATACCACTATCGTTGATGACCATAAAACGAAGATCTCTTTAACTGGCAATCGTAGTGGAGTGGCTTCATTACAGTTGATTCTAAGAGATGAAGATAATGAAGATAATGCCTATTATGCCCCGCCGTTGCAAATTCGAGTGACACCCGCGATCCCTAATACCGATTGCTCAGCGGCTAATTGTGAGAGGTTTGATGATTTACTGACAATCAACTCTGAATCTATGCAATGGCCGAGCAAATGGGAAGAGGTATCTAAAAGCTTTGTGGTACACCTTCAAAATCAAGAAGGTGAAGATATGCAAAACAAGGAGGTCACATTAGTTTACGATAAAGACAACAGCACACTACTTACTCAGCCTGAAATTTATAATTCCGAAGGTGAGTTAAGCAATATTTCAAAAACCAATAAATATGGTATTGCAAACTTTAAAGTTAGATTTAAAGGTACCGAGCCAAAGCAGATTGCTGTTTTTTATGCTGAATCAGAAAACAGTGAAGATATAGATAACCCACTCAAATCAAGAAACTATTATGTTGAAATGACGACAGAGAAGTTGCCGTCTCCTAAGGTTCCTGCAACGCTAAATGGTATTCTAAGCTATCATAGTGAAAATTACTGTGTAAATGCGAACCTAATTTTAGGTCGTGATATTAGTGAAAGTACACAAGTAGGGTTCTATTTTAATGATCAACTTAAAATGTTGCCCTGTACTGATAAATCAGCGGTATCGGTCAGGTTAGAGAATCAAGCCTTAACGAATGGCGTTCATTATATCTCTTTCTTCACTGTGGATATTTTTAACAATATTTGTTTTTCACGCCGTGAACGTATTATTGTGGATAATTCCTTAACTGGGGAATGCGGTAAACAAATTAAAAATATTGCACCGAAGCCTTGTATTAGCGTCACTATTCCGCAAATTTGCGATCGTTATTTTAATTCTGTCAATATTCGGCTTGTGCCTTCTTTATGCTTACAAATTAAAAACCGTGTTGCAAAATTGGATATCCAAAAAATGGTTATAATCTTTAATGGATATACTAAAGTCAATAGCAGTGAGCGGACATTGGTTTATCGTTCTACATTAGAAATTTATGCCGATGATCCTCGTTTAGGTGATTTCCTGCAAGATACTACACCAAGCAATGAGCCGATAAGTATGATTGAAATATCAGAGCCTGCATTAGAAAGTATTTTGGCGGATGCATTGCCAAATATCGAAGTGGGACAATTAGGTATTCAGGTGATGGTATTTGAGAAAAATGGCAACTGTTACTTATGTGGTGAAAATATGTATACCGTTTCTCTACGCTTACCTTGTGCTTAATATACAACTTTTTTGCTTACGATTTAGAGCCACATTGTGTGGCTCTAAATTTAAATAACAAATTAAACGTAAGACATCATTAACGAGTCATCCGCTTGATGGCACTGGCTATTGATAGAATAGTAATAGAACTTAAAATAAGTTGTATACCAATCAATGCCATCACCAGTGTTATAGAAGTTTCAGGGCCAAAAGCTAGTAAGAAATAGGCTAAAACAAGATCTAAAAAGCCCACTAGAATATTAAACCAGCCATAAAAACTATCTTTAATTTGCTTAAAGCCGAGTACTAAGCGGAGTATTCCGGCAAAGATAAATAAATAACCGATAATAAATGCAAGACTTAACATGCCGTTTAGTGGATCGGTAATAAAAATATAGCCTAAAAATAGATAGATAAAACCAGCAAGTAAAGTAATTAACATCGACCAACCAGAAGAGATCCGGCTATTAAAGGCCGCCATTATGCTGGTTATTGCACAAGCAAAAAAAACGATACCGAGGAAAACGCTGACCACAACCCCTGAAGAAAAAGGGTTAATAATACAGATAATACCCGCAAGTAATCCCAGCACGGCAATGATACTCATTAAAGTACACTGCTTTTTAACGAGTTTCTCTGTTAGCTGAGATAAATTATTTTTATTAATGTCTAACATAACAACCTCTTAATTTGTAATCCTTATCGCAAATTATAGCAATTTTTAGCTATATAACAGGAATTCTTTAAAGAAAAAGGCCATTAAAGATTTGTATTAGAAAGTCAGTAGCATTTGAAATAGTAATGTGAAAGAGTAGTGTGGTGAAAAGTTATCAAGGTTAATACAATTTATCACGGAGGTAAAATGTCTGAGATTGTGTATTTAAATAACCAATTTGTACCTAAAGAACAAGCTAATATCTCTGTTTTTGATCGAGGTTTCTTATTTGCTGATGCCGTTTACGAAGTTACTGCCGTTATTAACGGGCAATTAATTGATTTTGAAGGGCATTTTCAACGTTTACAGCGCTCTTGTAAAGCATTATCAATGCCTTTTTCACTAACAAAAGAGCAATTAAAAGAGATCCACAGGCAATTAATTGATAAGAACCATCTACATGAAGGACTTATCTATTTACAAGTTACTCGTGGCGCCGATTCATCACGTTTTTTTGATTTTCCGTCTTCATTAGTCGCCCCTACACTCGTGCTATTTGTTCAACACTCAACGGTGGTAAATCATCCTAATGCAAGCAAAGGGATTTCTGTCGTAAGTGTTGAAGATATTCGTTGGCAACGCTGTGATATTAAAACGGTGGCATTACTTGCTGCTTGTTTAGCAAAACATCATGCGCATCAGCAAGGTGCTGATGATGCTATTTTTATCAAAGAGGGTTATATCACCGAAGGGAGTTCAAGTAATTTCTTTATTGTTAATCAGCAAGATGAAATTATCACTCGTCCATTAAGCCAAGATATTTTACCGGGGATCACGCGACAAGCGATTATTCAGTTAGCCAAAGAACAAAAACTCACCATCATTGAGCGTTTATTTACACTTGAAGAAGCGAAACAAGCCAAAGAGGCTTTTATTAGTTCAGCGACCACTTTAATTTGGCCGGTGATCTCCATTGATAATGAAAAAATAAATCAAGGTAAGGTAGGGGCGTTATCACAACGCTTAAGAGAAATTTATCTTGAGAAAGCTGGTGTTAAACCATAGTGAATTGTTATTGCACTGATTTTGACGTTATCCGAAAAATCAGTGCGATAATACCATTGTCACTAATTGTGATGTTCAATGATCATGACAGCGGTAGTGTCTGGCTCTAATGCACGTAGCACATGAGTAACGTCACCAGGGTAACAAATATAGTCACCGGGAGATAACTCTTGTTGATTATCTAAAGTACCGACAATGGCACGACCGCTAATTATAAGAATATGTTCTGTGACATTTTTACTATGAGGATCTGATACTCTATCTTTACCCGGCTGAGCAATAACCGTATAAATATCGCGCTTAGCGCCATTGGGGCAAGATGACAATAAAAAGGCATGGTAATAGGCCTTTTCTGCACTAATTTTAAATCCATCACCTTTGCGGATCACTTTAACTTCTGGTTTAGGTGAGGAAATCAGTTGTGAAAACGGAATATTGAGTGCGACGCAAATAGCCCATAAGGTTTCGATACTTGGATTACCTTGTCCCGCTTCTAATTGGGATAACGTTGACTTGGCGATCCCTGCTCGCCTTGCGATTTCTGCAAGTGAAAGACCTGCTTTTTTTCTTTCTCTAGCAATGGATTGAGAAATAATTTCAATGGGTGCCGAAGGTGATGACATTATAGTTTCCTTCAAAAATCAGCTTGCAAAAAAATATGTCGTTCAACATAATGAACAAATCGTTCAATAAATAATACGTTTTTTATGCATATTAACAGTCGTCTAGATAATAACGTACTTAGAGATATTCTGCTTGTTTCATTAGCGGATGGGATCGTTGGAATATCTTATGGTGCTTTAGCTCATACTCAAGGTTTCGATTTTTGGGTACCTCTTTCGTTATCGATTTTTGTTTTAGCAGGGGCTTCTGAATTTCTATTTATCGGAGTGGTTGCGATGGGAGGAAGCGCCATCTATGCGGCACTCGCTGGTTTAATGGTCAATGCAAGGCACATCCCTTTTAGTATGGCGGTGAAAGAGTTACCCGGAAAAGGGATTAAATCACTATTAGGCTTTCATGTATTAAATGATGAAAGTGTGGTTTTTGGGTTATCTCAATCGACTGCTGAGCAAAATAGATTAGCATTTTGGGCTTGTGGATTAGGCATTTTACTGATGTGGCCGTTAGGTACTATGCTAGGTGTTTATTTAGGCTCTTTTATTGTTGATATAAAAATGCTTGGTTTAGATGCGATGTTCCCAGCGATTATTTTGGCACTGAGTTTACCGGCATTGAAAAATAAATTAACACGAAAAGCCGCTATTATTGGTAGTGTGATTGCCTTAGCAACGACACTGTTTCTCCCTGCGGGAATACCAGTTTTATTATCCTTGTTAGGCGTTTTATTTGTGGTGAGAAAAATATGATCTCAACAACTTCACTTATCGCAGGTATCGCTATTTTAGCCGTAGGAACTTATGCCATGCGCATCTCCGGTATCTTATTAAATAATAAAACGGGGATGTCTGAGCGGGTCAAAGAAATGTTTTCACTTTCGGCAATTGTGATCTTATTTTCGGTTGCAATGACATCTACTTTTTTTGATGGTGACCAACTCGCTGATATTGCCAAGATTATTGGTGTGGGTGTTGCGGGCGTTTTAACCTGGAAAAAGAAACCTTTTATTTTGGTGGTATTAAGTGCTGCTATTATTACCGCGATGCTACGTTGGATAGCCACTTTGTGGGGATAAGCATAACTAATAGTTTTAACTAAAATTATAGGAGGCAAAGGCCTCCTACAATATATTTACTCGTTATCTAGTGGTTTAATTTTTAACGGTAAGGTAATAATAAAACCAATACCTTTATTGTGTAGCCCTTCAGTAATGGAAATGGTTGCTTGAATTTTTTCAGCGAGATTTTGTGCAATAGATAAGCCTAAACCACTGCCCGTCCCTTGTGATCCCGGAACACGATAAAAACGGGAAAATAGTGAGCTAATATACTCAGGTGCAATTCCTGGTCCATTATCACGCAGAATAATATTGAGATGATGGGTATCTTTATGTTCAATAGTCACTTCGACTTGACTATTATTGGGGCAATATTTGATTGCATTATCCAATAAGTTATTAAAAATAGACAGCAGTGCTTGTTTATCTGTTTCTATTTTAAGTGACATACCTTCATTTAAAGATAGCTCAATATTTTTTGTTAAGGCATAAGGCACGCGCTGAGCAATAGCATTACCAATAATATTATAAACATCAAAGGGTTCTATTTTTATAGGGAAATCGTCACACTCTAATCTTGCTAAATCAATAAGCTGGTGGGAAAGTGCGGCGGCTCTATCCAGAGATTGTTTCATATCTTCAATAATTTCTTCTCGCTCCTGCTTTTCATCGACTAAAGAGAGAATGTGTAATTGGGCAATCACTGCGGCAATCGGGGTTCTTAGCTCATGAGCCGCATCAGCCATAAATTGTTTTTCTCTAATATTAGCCGCATCTATTCTTGCCATTAATTGGTTAAGCTCTTTAAAGATAGGGCGGATCTCTTTAAATTGTTGTCCGACATTAATTGGCGTTAAATTACGAGGTTTTCGATTAGAAATCAGCTCTGCGGCTTGTCTTAAAGGGCGCAAACTAAAATAAGCAGTAATTAAGATAGCCAAGATCACTGTCGCTAAAATAAATAGGAAGGGCACAAAAGTACCGGAAATAGGGTTACCAATGACATGTCCTCTATCTTCGACGGATTCACCAATAAAAACTTTAATTTTATGTTGTTTTCCCCAACTATAAGATAAATACCATTTCTCCCCAGCCACAGAGATTTTTTCAGAGGCAAGCGATAGTACCCGTTTAGGCAGAGAAAGTTCCGGTCTATTGGTATAAATCAGATCATTATCTTTATTTAAGACAATAAACCAAGGTAAATAGTGTAAATCATCATCTTCACCATTAAGCATGGTATCGATATACATGTTTTGTAAATGGTGAGCTATCTGTTTTACTGTCTCGGGTTGAGAGGAAACCGTTTCGAGTGTATTGGCAAATCCTTCAGCAATAATTTCTTGTTGCTTATTGTAGATAGTTTCAAAGTCAGCAAGATAATCAAATTCTATCCAAGCTAACCAAACGCCCCATAGCATCACGATAGATATCGTTTGTAGAAAGATAGTATAAATAAAGAAAGAGCGGATCTTCATTTAGTTCACTTCTTTTTTTAAGAGATAACCGATACCGCGAACCGTAATAATACGCTCTTTGCCTATTTTACGGCGTAAGTTGTGCATATGAACTTCAAGTGAGTTACTTTCAATTTTGTCATCTAAGCCAAATAAGCGTTGTTCTAAATCAGATTTACGTACTACATTATCTGTATTGCGCATCAGCTCATATAATAACTGGTACTCTTTACCTGATAATAACAATAGTTCACCATTTAAAGTGACTTGATGATTCGAGGGATTAAGCTGTAAATCACCAATAGACCAAATCTGTGAAGAGAAACCGGCCATACGGCGACTTACGGCTTTTACACGAGAAATTAATTCAGGCATAGCAAAAGGTTTTGGTAAGAAATCGTCGGCACCTGAATCTAATGTTTGTACTAAGTTATCTATTTGAGTACGAGCCGTCAAAATAATAATGGGTATTTTTTCACCACTTTTTCTTAGTGCGATAAGCTCATCTTGACCATCACCATCAGGAAGACCTAGATCAAGCAACATTAAATCAAAGGCTTTTTGGTTTAATTGAACACGTGCATCCGCAAGCAATCTTACCCAGCAGGGCTGAAAACCAGCAATTTCTAAACCACGACAGAGCGCCTTTCCCAATTGCAGATCGTCTTCAACTAATAAAATATTCATAATAACACCTATCAAAATATGCTTTAAGAAAGTATAAAAGGCAAATAAAGTTTGAGCAATATAATAAAAGATAAAGCTAAGTGTGATTAATCAACTCTTAATATTAGATAATATATTATTAAATATGTATTTTTACTGAAAGTAAGGTGTTTAATTAATAAAATAATCACTTTCTACATAAATCTTTTGTAGAGGTGATAAATAAATACTTGCTTTTATGATGATGATGACATTTATTGATGAACTGTATTGTTTTAAATTTCAATATAACCAAAGAGTTAACTCATAGAAAGTAATGCATTAACGTAAATTGATAATATTAATTCTATTAATAATAGAAAATAAAGGCATTAATTATAAATAAGCAGATAATAAATATGTTGTATGAAAATGGATAATATCGAAAATATAATTTTATCATATTGAATATGAGATAAGAGGCGATCTTTTCTTACTATTAGATAAAAAACAATATAGTAAGATAAGTGTGTTGTATCAGAGTTAATTAATTTATTTACCCTATACATTTCAATATTCTAAATAAAATTATGCAATTTAATTGGAATAAACACTGTTATTAAAAGGAATTAATATGCAATTAGATGATCACTTTTAATATTAATTAAATCGTTCTGTGTCAGAAATGCTCCCCTCCTCAGGGAGCATTTCACCGATAAAATGTATTGGGTAAAAAATTAACTCAAAATATGAGTAATAATGTTTTACCCTTGGTGTAGTTCTGTTGAAAGATAAAGATTCACTTAAGTTATTCATGAGTTCTATTGTTTTTATCAAATGATAATGATAATAGTTTACTTGACAAAAATACTTTCATTTATATACTAGCATCGGTCTAGTCTACAAGACTCGTAAGCGTTTACGTTAATCAACGCATATAACTTAATTTTTTTACCTTTATGGGTATTCGCCTGTTGTATTGGCGGTTATATGCCGTAGTACACGTTTCTATTGGGGTCTTTTCTATGTTTTTTCAAGATAAAAATAATATTTTGGGTATACCTAAATTGCCACCAAGAGCCATGATTTTTCTGGTTCCGTTTTTCCTATCTTTTGTGATGTGTGGCATTGTTTCTTTTATTAGTACAGCAAAAACAATGGGCTTAAATAGCCTTATGTTTGCACCTTGGTTCTCTTCATGGGGGGTATCTTGGATGATTGCGTTTCCAACCGTTTTATTCGTTTTACCCTTTGCAAGAAAGCTATCACTCTTATTAGTAAAACCACATTAATATTTCATATCCTATAATGCGTTATAACCTAATATGGCATCTAATACCGCTATTTTATTAGATGTTGTATTAGGATCAGCCATTGAAGTCTGTTTTTCTTAGCACACTGTGAGATAGGTTATCGCGTTATGTCATTTAATGCGTTAGCCTTATTAAGTTATAGTGATGGTTTATTTAAAACTAGATAGAGGGCAAATAATTATTTTTAATCGTAACCATAAGATAAAAATGATTTTTGTCTCATTGCTTATATAGCAGGAGGCTTTGCATGAGTTTGTTATTTACGCCTAATAAATTAGGACCTCATCAATTAGACAACCGTATTATTGTTGCACCAATGTGCCAATATTCTGCGCAAGATGGAATACCCACATCTTGGCATACAATGCACTATGGGCAATTAGCATTATCAGGTGCCGCTTTAGTGATTATAGAAGCGACGGCGGTAGAGCCTCGAGGTAGAATTAGTTATAAAGATCTCGGATTATGGTCTGAGGAACATGGTCGCGCATTAAAACAGCTTATTAGCGATATAAAACAGCATACTAATGCTAAAATAGGTATACAGTTGGCTCATGCGGGGCGAAAAGCATCAACATCCTTGCCATGGGAAGGTGGAAAATCATTGGCTCCTGATGATGAGAATGGCTGGCAAAAAGTAGCACCTTCTAGTATTGCTTTTGGTCAATATCATCAGCCTCAAGCATTAACAATTGATGAGATTGAAAAGATAAAAAACGCATTTGTTGAAGCAGCTAAAAGAGCTGAGTCAGCAGGTATTGATGTTATTGAGATACATGGTGCTCATGGTTATTTACTGCATGAATTCTTATCACCATTATCAAACCATCGCACCGATCAGTATGGCGGTGATTTTAATAATCGTAGCCGCTTGTTAATTGATGTTTTTACTGCAGTCAAAAAAGCAGTCTCTGACAAAATGTGTGTGGGAGTAAGAATATCGGCGACTGATTGGGTTGAGGGAGGATGGGATCTGGAAAGTTCTATCGCATTAACTCAACATCTTGAAGATCTCGGTTGCCACTATATTCATGTTTCTTCCGGTGGCTTATCAGACAAACAAGCCATCAAGCTAGGACCTAATTATCAGGTTCCTTTTGCTCAAGCCATCTATAATGAAACACAATTACCCGTGATTGCGGTTGGGTTAATTACAGAGCCAGAGCAAGCAGAAGCTATTTTACTGACTGAACAAGCTGATTTTATCGCATTAGGCAGAGGAATACTTTATGATCCTCGTTGGCCTTGGCATGCGGCTGAAAAATTAAAGCAGACCATTAAAGTCGCTCCGCAATATTTGCGTTGTGCGCCACATGGTAGTAAAGATTTTTTTAAATAGCATAGTTGATAGCTAGAAGATAATGTATTTTTAAAACCACAGAGTTGCTGGAAAAATAGTTAACAAGTTGCAACTTTGTGGTTTTTCTATGTCACATTATTATAGATATTCATAATAATGGTGAAGGAGTGTAAGGAATGGATAAGGTTCAAAATCCGTTATTGTTACAACCACGGATTGCTTAGTCATGATGTGTTTTGGAATGCGGACACATCATCAAAGAATACAGCATTCTTTGATGGCTCATTAATTTATAGCGAGTCATAGTATGAACACGAAACATTGGTCACGTGTCGAATATTTACACGAAACAGTAAAAAATAAGAATATTATTATTAAAGGTCAGCATAGCTATTACAGTGATTGTTGGGATAATGGCTTTGAAGCATCTGTAGTGCGTTACCTTTATGGCGATGAATTTAGCCTTCAGTGGGAACCTTTATGGGAAATCGATAAATTATATATCGGTGACTATGTTTGTATTGGTGCTGAAGCGGTTATTTTGATGGGGGGCAATCATACTCATCGTATGGATTGGTTTTCTCTTTATCCATTTTTAGACAATATTAAAGAAGCCTATATTGGTAAAGGTGATACTTATATTCACGATGGTGTATGGATAGGTATGCGGGCAATGATTATGCCTGGCGTTACTATTGGTGAAGGGGCTATTATCGCAGCAAATAGTGTAGTGACAAAAGATGTTGCTCCTTATAGTATCGTTGGTGGAATACCGGCTAAGCATGTTAAATACCGCTTTGAACCAAAAGTGATAGAGCAACTTTTATCTTTAAATATTTATAGTTGGTCAGAGAAAAAGTTTGCCGCATTAAAACCTTATTTATGCCAAGCTTCAATTGATAAGCTGTTAACTGCTCATACGCAATATAACCAAGATATGAAATAGAACTAAAGCCTTTAATAATATTGTTATTAAAGGCTTTTTGTTGACTACCATTGTCTTATCTAATTACATATAAACGGCCTTTATATCGACAGATATTGATGGGGTGTTTACATAGCAAAAATTAATTATTATTGATATTTTTATGAGGAAGCGATGATCTATCTGCATTCTGGTGGCGGTGACTCCGCTAAACAACAAAGAGTTAATCAAGCCGCAACAGATAAAGCGCAACAAATTGCCCAAGATCAGCAATCTTTACTCTATACCATCTCCTCAGAGAGTGATTTTCCGACGACGGTTGAAAATATCGGCGCTATTTTATTAATTGAGCCCAGTATTGAATTAGCTCTAGAGGTGTGTCGGCGTTATCAATCATCAACAGAGATAGTGATGGCTGAAAGTGCAATCACGGGGGCAAAGTTGACTGTATGCCAAATTGAATTTGAAGTGATAAAAATTTGTGTTATTTAACGGCTAAAGTTGTTGCAACGTCTTTCTTGTTATCCACATTAACTGTGGATAACTCTTGCTTTACATGTGAGTAATCAATTTACCCATTGATTTTATTTGATATTTTCATGTGATTGAAAAGTATCCACAAAGATTTATCTGATCAAATAAAATCGGACGATATTAATTAACCCACAGCATAATAAAATCTGTCGTTTTTAATTTGAAGAATAAAACGACAGATTAGCGGTTATAAAAGCGATGGTTTATCGAATAAAGGGGTTGGCTTACCATGCTCATCAACGGCAACAAAATTAAATTGGCCATGGATCACTTCTTCTCGCCCTTCGGCATACATCTCTTCGAGAAAAATAGAAACATTTACCGTTAGACTGGTACGCCCGACACGTATTACCTCACCAACTAATTCAATAATAGTGCCAGAGGGAATAGGGTGATTAAAATTAATTTTCTCTGTAGAAACTGTCACTAAACGTTTACGGCAAAAGCGCGTAGCGGTAATAAAAGAGACTTCATCCATCCATGCTAATGCCGTTCCGCCAAAGAGTGTGGAGTGATGATTGGTCGTGGTTGGAAAAATAACTTTAGAGACGCGGGTGATTGAGTGTTTAATTTTATCTTGCAACTCTAGAGATAAATCCGTTGTGGACATAATAAAACCTTATCTTTCTATACAGTAGGGATGATCCTAAAGTATAAAATAGAGAAAAATGAAAGCAAAGGAGAGGAATAGATGATATTCCTCTTTAATTTTAAAAGGTTATTTCACCGGTTAAAAATAGTACAGCATCACCAGTAAGCAATAAGCGCTCTTGTTTGAGTTCACACTGTATATTGCCTCCCCTCGCGGAAACTTGTCTGGCATTTAATTTATCTTTGTTTAATTTTTTTGCCCAAATTGGAGCTAATACACAATGTGAAGTGCCAGTTACCGGATCTTCATTAACCCCTTTACGTGGTGCAAAAAAGCGTGAAATAAAATCAAAAGGCGCATGACCTTTCGCGGTCAATATTACACCGGGAAGTGGTAGTTGTGTTATAGCATTAAAGTCAGGTTGATAATCAATAACCTTGTTAGGATCAGCCACAAAGCAGGTATATCTGTCGTGAGATTGCCAAACTTCTTCAATATCTATGTTTAGTGCCGCTTCTAATGATGGTTTTATAGTTGGATTTAATGATGCAGGTACTTGAGGAAAATCGAGAGTAAAACTTGAAGAGTGACAAGATACCGTGAGCTCTCCAGACAGAGAATGGAATTTAAAGCTTGTCGCAGGTGCTTTGTTAATCGTTTTTAATACAAAAGCCGTGGCTAAAGTCGCATGTCCACATAGGGGAACTTCTACTTTAGGCGTAAACCAGCGAATATGATTGGCAACTAAAAAAGCCGTTTCAGGTAAACCAATCTCATTAGCTAATTTAAGTAGTGTGTCATCGGGTAGCCATTTATCTAACAAAATAACCGCAGCCGGATTTCCGGAAAAAGGTGTTGAAGTAAAAGCGTTAACATAATAAATGGGAAGCGTGTTCATAAAGTACCTTAATCGGAAAGAGGAAGAAGAAACAATTTAGCAGAGCAAAACAGTGATAAAAAGTGGCTGGAAGTAAAAATAAGAAGTAGGAGGTAGCAAACTCTTAGTAAACGTTAGTTCAACTCGATGAGGAAAGTTTTATCTGTACAGGGTTAATTTAATTTTCATGAAGAGCTAAGATTATTAACGAGTTTTTTTAATTTTATTTTTATATATATAATTGTCAATTTTGTTGCTAGCTTTATATTTCGGAATGAATGCCATGATCCAAATAAATATACAAATAGAACGATTAATAAGCTAATTGATATTTTACTTTGTAGTGTAAGAGTTATACTTTTACTAAAAATAAAGAAAAGAGAGAAAACTATTGTAAAGAAAGTGGTTTGTAAATTACACTTTATATTAAATTTTATATTCCTACATAAAACACTTTTTTCTATATTTCTCAATATGTTTTTTTCTTTTGTGTTTAGCATATGGCTTGTCCTATCTTATTGAATAGTCTTTAAAAGTTAAATATTTTAATTTATTTAATTAAAAGACTCCATTTTAAGCAGAACGAAAATTTTCTATTGAAGCATTATCTCGTAAATTTCGCTTCTATGATATCATTTTTTATTGTCACTTTCAGGACATAGAGCTGTGAGATCTATTTTCTTTATTTCTAATATTTGTGGTGTATGTGTATATTTCAATTTTATAAAAAAACTCCCCAAATTAGAGTAGAAGTGTCTAATTTGAGGAGCGTAGTTGAGTTATAGGGTGAAAAATGTTACCTAAAACTCATTATGCTTGCGCATTCTCTTTATCATCTGCACTTTGTAACAGTTTACGCACAGGAATAATTAATGCTGCAAGAACAACGGCACAAATAACCAATGCTATAGAGACGTGAGAGAAGAAATCAGGCATAACATCAAGTTTATCAGGACGAATATTTCCACCCATTAAACCTGCGGCTAAGTTACCTAATGCACTCGCACAGAACCATAAGCCCATAACCTGTCCACGCATTCTTGCTGGCGCTAAAATGGTCATCGTCGCAAGTCCTATAGGGCTTAAACATAATTCACCTAGGGTCAGCAATAAAATACTGGAAATTAACCATAATGGTGAAACACCACTGCCTGTTGCAAGCACGCTTTCAGAGGCGTACATCATGACGGTAAAGCCACCTGCAGCGAATAAAATACCAATCACAAATTTGCTCATGCTACTTAAATTCATATTGTTGCGTGCTAGCATTGGCCATAACCAGCTAAATACAGGGGCAAGAATAATAATAAATAGCGCATTGACTGACTGGAACCAAACCGCAGGGATCTCAAAGCCCATAAAATTTAGATCAGTATAGTCGTTAGCAAATAAGTTAAATGAGGTTGGTTTTTGTTCGAATGCAGACCAGAACAGTGCCGCTGAAACTAATAATAGGAAGCAAACAAACAGGCGAGAACGGTCACTACTACTTAATCCTGCAAATAGGAATAAATAGATAAAATAGGCGATAACACTGCCGGAGATCACATAAACCATAAAATTGGCAACAATAACCGGATTAAATGGAATAGTGCCTGAAATAATTAAACCAACAATGGCAATTAATATCACAGCAAGTGCTAATACCCATTGTCCGACATTACGACGCACAACAGTAGGGCGATCCCAACTTGAATCTAAGCCAACTTCTTTATCAAAGCGACGCATTGTCGGTACGGCATAAAAGCGGAAGATCAGTAGTGCAACTAGCATACCAATACCACCAATACCAAAGCCCCAATGCCAGCCATAATCACGGACTAAGAAGCCGGTGATCAGTGGTGCGATAAATGAGCCCATATTGATCCCCATATAAAACAAGGAGAAACCACCATCGCGGCGTGTATCATCTTTTTTATACAGGGTTCCCACCATAACAGTGACACAGGTTTTAAATAGGCCTGTACCTAATACGATAAGCAATAAGCCGATAAAAAATAGGTTCTGAGACCAAAACGCTGAAAGTGCGATAGAAAGGTGCCCTAATGCAATAAAGATAGAGCCATACCAAACCGCAAGACGTTGTCCCAACCAATTATCAGCCAGCCAACCTCCTGGCAATGATGTTAAATAAACACCACCAGCAAAAATTCCCACAATAGCAGATGCCTGCTCTCGAGGAATATCCATACCACCTTCATAAACGGTTGCAGCCATAAATAGGATTAATAATGGGCGAATACCGTAGAAAGAAAATCTCTCCCACATTTCTGTGAAGAACAGAGAGCTTAAAGGGTATGGATGGCCAAAAAAGGTTCGGCTTGATTTTGAGTGAGTAGATTGCATCTTAAATTCCCAAAAAAAACCTTTGCAGGTCGTTTGCAAGTAAAAAGAACAAAATATCAGTAGGAGGCAATACAGAATTATTTCATTCTGTTATCAATTGCCACTACATTTAATTAATATATTTTTAACACACTTTTAGTGAACTTCAGTGACTAAAAGCATATTTAATACTTTATAAACCATTTTTTAGTGCAAAAGTCGATAAAAATCTCATTTTGCAATAGTTAACCTTGCAATTTTTTGAAAAAAAAGGACAAGAAAAAGTAAAGAGGTGTAAACATGGTGTGTAAATATTTTTCTTATTAAACAATAAATTATGAAAAATAAAATAAAAAAATTAACAATTAGACCTTTAAGAGAGAAAGTGTAATTTTTTATTGAAAAAAAACTATTAACTAAATCTATTGGTGGATTTTTTGACTATTTTCTTTGCGGGGTACGAAAGCTTATCCATGAGTAAATAAGATTAAAAAATACCACCGCAGCGGTGAAATAAAAAACAGCTCTAAATCCATAATTGGCCGCAACAAACGCGCCCATTAACGGTCCAGTAACATTTCCTACATCTCGTAAGGCTTGATTATAGCTGAAAATTCGACCAGCAATTGCAGGCGTAATATTGTATAAAATAAGCGTTTGTACCGCAGGTAACATGGCAGCGTTTACCGCACCCAATAAAAAACGTAATGCGCCTAGTTCCCAATAATTACTGACGAGTGCCATCGGAATAAGCATAAAAATAGATAAACCCAATGTGAAAATAAGCACCTTATCAGGGCCTATGCGATCACCTAATTTGCCAAAACGAGGGGCACTAATTAAAGCGGCAATACCGGGAACAGATGCAATCACACCACTAATAAAGGCAAGATTACTGATAGAGCCGGCTAGATCACGGATATAAAGTGTTAAAATAGGCGTAACAGAGCCTGTTGCCACTTGGATAATCATGGTGGTGAAAAACAGGCAAATGACTAATCTTTTATTTTTGAGTGATGAAAAAACTTGCTGGGTGGATAATGCATCTTTTTTAGAAACAGGGGTAAAATTTTCGCTAACAAAAAATAGGGTCACTATAAAACAGATAAATAAAACCGCGGCTGTAATAAAGAAAACCGGACGTAAACCGTAGAGATCGGCAAGTATTCCACCAATTAATGGCCCAATTAATGCGCCACTTACTGCACCCGTAGAAAGAGTTCCTAATGCCCAACCACTTTTTTTAACGGGCACTTGTGTGGCGATAAGAGCATTAGCATTAGGCACAAAACCCCCTAATACCCCTAATAAAGCGCGTAAAATTAATAGTTGCCAAATATTTTGAGCAAAACCAATGAGTACCATGACGATCGCCATACCTAAGGCAGAACGTAATAGCATTAATTTGCGTCCTTTTCTATCTGACAATTTTCCCCAAAAAGGTGCCGCTATGGCAGAAAAGAGAAAAGTAATACTAAAAGCGACACCAGTCCATAGGTTTAAGGACTCATGATCTTTAATGCCAAGCTCTTCTACATACAATGGTAGAAAAGGCATAATCAAGCTAAAGCCGGCACCCGTTAAAAAACAACCAAACCAGACAATGTAGAGATTTTGTTTCCAAGAATTGTTGCGGGGCTTTAGGTTCATGTCACTCCTTTATCTAAGAATGTAAACGAAGCACATAAAGTGAGAATAATGGTGTTTGCGTTGTTTTTTTTATCTCAATGTTGGTTATCTATTCTTAAATAAGAATATCGCCATAATACAAAATAACAACGATAGGTAGTGCTTTATAATGTGTTTATTTGCAGGAAATAATAGTAGTGAGTATGGCTAATTTTATTATTTTAGTCTTGTATTTTAATCTTGGTTAAGAGAGTCAATCTGTTTGTCAGTGACTGTTTTTTTATTAAAACAGTCACTGATGGGGACTAGTGTACTTTCTTTATCTCATTATATAAAGAAGCTTCTCCAGGTGGGCGGGTTTTAAAACGACGGTGTAACCACATATATTGATCAGGAGCACGTAAAATTTCTTGTTCGACCACTTTATTCATTGCGATAGCGGTGTTTTCTTCACTATCGATGGGAAAATCAGCTACGGCAGGTGAAATAATCAGTTCATAACCTTTTGCTTCAGGTAAGCGCTTTGGTGTAAACGGGATCAGAGCCGGATGACTGGTTTTGACTAGAATATAGGTTCCTGTTGTTGTCGCTGCTTTATCTACGGCAAAAAGTGGGGCAAAGACACTCTTTCGTGGGCCGTAATCGTGGTCAGGGGCATACCAGAGGATCTCTCCTGCTTTTAAATTGCGGATCATACCTTTGACATCTTTTCTATCTAACATAAATTTGTTAGAACGCAAACGACCCCAAGTTTGTAACCAGTCCATAACTGGATTGTCATTAGGGCGATACACACCAATACCGGGGTTTAGCATGCCAAATATACGTGCACCTAACTCTAGAGTTAAAAAGTGTATACCAACGACAATAATACCTTGGCCAGTTTCTTGTACTTTTTGAATATTTTCTCTACCACTGATTTTAAACCAACGTTTCACACGCCAATCAGGCCAAAACCAAGCCATTCCTGTTTCAAATAGCCCCATACCTACGGATTCGAAGTTTTTATTCACTAACGCTTCACGTTCATTTTTAGGCATGTCAGGAAAACATAGCTCAAGATTACGTTCTGCTATTTGTACACGTTTTTTTAAAAAGACTTTAGATAAACGACCTAGCCGTGTACCCAACCAGTAGATAACGGGATAAGGGAGCAGAACGAGAAGATAGAGTAATCCTATCCCCAACCATGTCAGCCAATATTTGGGCTGTAAAAATGATGTTTTAAATGGAGGTGACTTTATCATAAGCCTATCTATTTACTATTTTTCCAATGAATATTCTATATTGTGACACTTTTTACCGCAGATCAGAAATTTTGTCATAAATTTGGCGCTACAATATCAATTCCTTGTAATGCGGTAACTAATTCTGCGATATTTTTAACGGCCATTTTATCCATCACTTTTGCTCGATGTACCTCAACTGTTCTGATAGAAACACAGGCAGTTTCAGCAATTTCTCGATTCATTAGGCCTTGAATAACATAATATGCAATATCTTTTTCTCTTGGTGTCAGTGAGGCATAACGGCGACGGATATCATCAGCCGTAAAGCGTGTTGCAGTTTCGGTAAAGGCGGATTTCAGTGCAGAGAGTAATGCATTGCTATCAATGGGTTTTTGTAAAAAATCAATGGCACCTTTTTTTATTTCTTCAACCGCCATCGGAATATCACCATGACCCGTTAAGAAAATCACTGCTAGCGTACTGTGTTTTTCAATTAAATATTGATGTACTTGTCTACCATCTGCTTTAGGCATTCTCATGTCTAACAGCACAACCCCTTGCTGATAAAGGTCAATATTATGGAGAAAATATTCGCTGTCATTCCAAACCTGCGCCGCATAACCTAAGCTTTCTAATAGAAATTGGCAAGCATCGGTGACGGCGAGATCGTCATCAACCAGATGAATTGTTGGCATTTTTCTTCCTCTAATTATTGTTATTGGGGAAAATAAGGGTGATTTTTAATCCAACATTATTTTGCTTATCTTTTTGATTTTCTATGTGAATATCAGCACCTTGTGAATTTAATAAGCGTTGGCAAATCACCAAACCTAAACCAAGACCTTCTGTTTTGGTGGTTTGAAAAGGGGAGAAAGGTTGTTCAAGCTGGCTATGGCTCATTCCTCCCGCATCATCTTTGATCACAATTAACAACCTATCAGGCGCTTTATGGGTGCTTATCTGTAGCACTTTAGTACCCGCCTGTAGGCTATTGGTGATCAAATTAGATAATATTTGCTCTAATAATGTTTCAGGTAAGTATAGGGTATCATGTTTATCAATCTTAGTGATCAGAGTCACTTGTGGATATTTTTCATCAATACGTAATAACCGCCAAATATGTTCAATACATTGGGCAACATTTTGTTCTGACAGTGGCACTGTATCACTATTTGCTGATTGCTTACCTACCCATAAACGTAGATTGCGAATAATATCTGCGCCACGTTGGGCTTGGTGGTCTATCTGTCGTAACGCGGGGAGTAATGGATGATTTTTGTTCTCTTTTTCTAGGCGGATCGCACTACCTTGGGCATAACTTTTGATCGCAGAAAGAGGTTGATTAAGCTCATGAGCAAAGCCTGACGCCATTTCACCTAAAATATTTAAACGCTGAGCTTGTTCTAATGCCTCTTTTTGCTCTCTTAAATGGATATGCGCTTGTTCTAATTGATGGCTACGTCTTCTGACCAAATAACTAATCCAGATTTGGTTGAAAACCAGTAAGATAATGGCACCCAATGATAATCCGATAATAAAACGGTGCTGGATAGCCCAAATTTTCGCATCTTGCCAAAGTTGTCGCTGCCTTGGGTGTTGGTTGACTTCTCGGAGTAAATTTTCCACTTGAGAATGAGAAGCGGGTGCCCCCCATTTCATGGTGTCGCTTTCATCATTGAGTAATGTTCGTGTCACTTTATCCACTAATGTGTCAGGAACAGTATCTAATGCAGCAAATGACCAATTAGGATAGAGCGGAGTACTGGTTAAACAAGAAGTATTGGTAGAATAATTTAATAATGGACGATAATCTTCTTTATTAATAAGACCTTCGTTATCCATATTTTCTAATAAGCAAACTGGGATGATCGCTGCATTAATATCGCCATCACGTAATAAGTAAAGTAACGCATCAGCCGGAAAACCACTAAAACGTAATGTAAAATCCTGCTCAGGATCAATCCCTTCTTCACGCAGTGCTTTGTAACCTAACAGATATCCACCAAAGGCATCTGGTGCAATGGCGCCAACACGCTTTCCGACTAATTCATGAATCGATGTAATTGCGCTGTCTTTGCGCACCAAAATAAGGCTACCAATCACATTTCTTGTTGTGTTATCCGGCTCATAACCCGAGCGTAAAGAGAGTAACCAACGTAGCGGATATGCACTATCAAGCTGGACAAATTGCGCTGGATTCGTCAATAGAAAATCTACTCTCTTGTCCGCCACTGCTTGCTTCATTTCTGACAAGTTAAGTGGTAACAGCAGAAAGCTATCTGTGGGTATTTGTTGATCTAAGGTATCGATAAGCGGTTGCCAATGTCTTTGGGTTGAGGCGTCGCCTCGCAACGCTAACACACCAATAGTCCACTCTTTGGCAACCGCAGAAGAAGAGAGCAGAAAAAAGAGCAGTAATAAGCTCAAACTAGCGATTTTTTTTATCCCAATTGTCTGTTTTATCGTCATAACTATCTAATGTTAAATATTGTTTTGGATCAAGTTCGCACCGAGTATGTGGTAAACCACAATAGGTGGAGGACTCAGTAATTTTTACAATGCCATAAATACTTATTTTCTATTCCCTTCGCTCAATGTGGCAGGTATTTACTGAGTGATACTGGAGACAAATATGGATCTTGGTAAACGAAAATTCTTACAACAATTAGGGGTCCTTACCGCAGGTGCTTCACTGGTTCCTCTCTCTCAAGCAGGCATTAAACTATCCCCAGAGCGCCGTGAAGGCTCAGAGGATAAACGTTATGGCATGCTGATCGATCTGCGTCGTTGTGTTGGGTGTCAATCTTGTACAGTGAGCTGTACGATTGAAAACCAAACGCCACAAGGACAATTTAGGACGACAGTAAACCAATATCAAGTTGCTATCAAGGGGCAAGAGGGAATAACGAACGTCTTACTCCCTAGATTATGTAACCATTGTGACGAGCCTCCGTGTGTACCTGTTTGTCCTGTTCAAGCAACATTTCAACGCAAAGACGGGATCGTCGTGATTGATAATGAACGTTGTGTAGGCTGTGCTTATTGTGTGCAAGCATGTCCTTATGATGCCCGTTTTATCAACCATTCCACTCAGACAGCCGATAAATGTACTTTTTGTGCTCATCGCCTAGAAGTTGGGTTATTACCTGCCTGTGTTGAATCTTGTGTGGGGGGCGCTCGTATTATCGGTGATATGAAAGATCCACACAGCACAATAAGTAAAATGATCCGCGAGCATGAACATGAATTAAAAGTACTTAAACCAGAAAGTGGCACCTTGCCACAAGTTTTTTATCTTGGTTTAGATGATGCATTTGTGCAGCCATTAGTTGGACAAGGGCAACCCGCATTATGGCAGGAGGTTCACTCATGATTTCATCCGTTTCGCAAATTCAAGAAGTGATAGCGATCCCCCAAGAATACTTTTGGTTACCTTGGGCAGTTCAATATTTCTTTTTTATCGGCATTGCGTGTTGCGCAACACTTTATGCATGCTGGCAATGTTGGAAAGGGCGTACAGGTAATCCTCGTTTAGAAGCTGTTGCGGTTTTTATTGCCGTTACGGCGGGGATCACCGCCCCTTTAGCATTAACCGCTGATCTCCATCAAACCGCACGTGTTTGGCATTTTTATGCTTATCCAACTCCTTGGTCGTGGATGGCATGGGGATCACTATTACTGCCACTCTTCTCTGCATTTAGTATTTTGTACTTTATTGCCGTGGTCGTGCGTTTAGTGTGGAAACGTGAATATAAGTTAACGCGTTGGGTTGCTTTAGCCTGCGCACTAACCTCGATAGGTTTATTGCTCTATACCGGCCGTGAAGCTTCTATTTTAAAAGCAAGACCGGTGCTTTATACCTACTGGCTGCCGATATTACTGTTTTTTAGTGCCATGCAAGTATTGCCTACGCTATTAGCATTAGGTACGCGACGAGAGCCTGTGTATCAGCGTGAACTGGCTATGTGGTTTATCGGATCTTTAATGTTACTTGCTGTATGTACAGGTTTTTGGATTGCGGGGGATACTATTTCAGGACAAGCCATTAGGCAACAATTGGCAATAGGAAGTTTAGGCTGGTGGAGTGCGATAGGGGTTATTGCCTTATGGATAGTGTCTGTTGCTATGGGCGGATTAATGGCAAAACAGGCACGCTCAGTGGCATTTATTACCGTAATGGCTTTTATTTCAATGGGATTGGCGTGGGTATTACGTTGGCTAATGTTAATGGGAAGCCAATATATTCCCAAATATAACATTATTACCAATCCTTATCAGTTCCCGCTGGGTAATGATGGATTATTAGCGATTGTTGGAACATTTGGGCTTTGGATAGCGTTAACCATTATATTCAGAGAAAGTATTCGTTGGGTTGTCAGGAGAGTACAGCATGGCTAAGTTTACAAGACGTCAATGGCTTAAAGGTGGATTGGTTATCGGTGGTATTGCCGCATTTGCTGCCAGTTATCGCGATGTTGCTAAGCGTGCTGTCGACGGTCTCGTTGATGGGACTTCTGGTAAGGTTACTTTGGATAGGATCAACGGTAACTCTTTATTACCAGAAGGTAAAATCACGGCGAAAGCGAATTGGCAACCTAATACCAATCAAGCAGTTTGTATGACTCAATGCTTTGGTTGTTGGACTCAGTGCGGTGTGCGTGCGAGAGTCGATCGTAACAATAATCAAGTATTACGTATTGCAGGAAATCCTTATCACCCATTATCTCAGGATATCCATTTTGGTTATAACATGCCAATAAAAGAAGCCTTTGAAAAAATGGGGGGCGAAAGTGGTTTAGCTAACCGCTCTACGGCTTGTGCTCGTGGTGCGACAATGATGGAAAGCCTCGATAGTCCTACTCGTATTCTTGAACCCATGAAACGAGTGGGTAAACGAGGTGAGGGAAAATGGCAACGAATTAGCTTTGAGCAACTGATCAAAGAAGTGGTTGAGGGGGGCGATTTATTTGGTGAAGGGCATGTTGATGGCTTACGTGCTATCCGCGATTTAGCAACACCCATTGATCCTAAACAGCCAGCCCTAGGACCTAAAGCAAATCAGTTATTAGTTACTAATGCTGGGGATGATGGCCGAGATAGCTTTATTCGTCGCTTTGCACAAAATGCCTTTGGTAGTAAAAATTTTGGTGCTCATGGCTCTTATTGTGGATTAGCGTATCGTGCCGGCTCCGGTGCATTAATGAATGATCTGGATAAAAACGCTCATGTGAAGCCTGATTGGGATCATGTTGAATTTGCACTATTTTTAGGTACCTCACCTGCGCAATCAGGAAATCCATTTAAACGTCAAGGTCGCCAATTAGCGAATGCGCGTATTCGTGGTTCGTTTAACTATGTAGTTGTGGCACCTGCTTTGCCATTAACCACCACGTTAGCTAATGATCATGGCCATTGGGTACCCGTACAACCGGGAACAGATGCTGCTTTAGTGATGGGTATGATCCGCTGGATCATTGAAAACAAACGCTATAATGCTGAGTATTTATCGGTGCCCAGTGAAGTGTCGATGAATAATGTTGGAGAGCGAAGCTGGACTAATGCGACACATTTAGTCATTAGTGATGAAAATCATCCACTGTCAGGGCAGATGTTAACCGCCGCGCATCTTGAGGATATTGCCGATGGCGAAGCGCAAAATATGGTTATAGCCCTTAATGGACAGCTTACAGCAGCGACGCAAGTAGACAGAGCACAGCTTTTTGTTACTCAAAAAGTGACATTAAAAACAGGTATTGAGGTTACAGTAAAATCAAGTTTCCAATTATTAACTGAAGCTGCAAGTCGCATGTCATTGGCGGAGTATAGTGAACGTTGTAAAGTACCTGAAAGCACTATTATTGCCTTAGCGCGTGAATTTACTGACTACGGACGAAAAGCTGCGGTTATCTCACATGGTGGCATGATGGGGGGAAATGGTTTCTATACGGCGTGGAGTGTCATCATGCTAAACGCTTTAATTGGAAATCTAAACCTGAAAGGGGGGGTATCTGTCGGTGGAGGTAAATTTAATGGTGCGATAGATGGCCCTCGTTACAATATGGATAGTTTTAAAGGCAAAATTAAGCCTAAAGGAATGGTGCTATCGCGCAGTAAAGCGGCCTATGAACAATCTGATGAATACCGTGAACGGATCGCAAAAGGGGAGTCTCCTTATCCTGCTAAAGCACCGTGGTATCCGTTTGCCGCAGGGCAATTAACAGAGCAACTGGGATCGGCATTAGCGGGTTATCCTTATTCATTAAAAGCATGGATAACCAATATGACGAACCCGCTATACGGTATTGCAGGTATTCGCCAAGTTATGGAAGCGCGTCTTAAAGATCCACAGCATCTACCATTGATTATTGGTATCGATGCTTTTATGAATGAGACCACTGCACTGGCGGACTATATTGTGCCTGATACGCATAACTTTGAAAGTTGGGGATTTAGTGCGCCGTGGTCTGGTGTACAAGTCAAAGCCAGTACGGCACGTTGGCCGATTGTAGAGCCTCGTGTGGCGAAAACAGCCGATGGTCAACCTATATCAATGGAAACTTTCTGCATTGCGGTTGCTAAAGCATTAGACTTACCCGGCTTTGGTGAAAATGCGCTAGAAGATAAAGATGGGCATTTCCACGCAATTAATAGTGCTGAAGATTATTATCTGCGTGTAGCGGCTAATATTGCCTTTATGGGCGAACAGCCTGTAGCACCTGCCAGCCATGAAGATATTTTATTAAGTGGTGTCGATCGTATTCTTCCTGCTATTACTGCCACTTTAAAAGAAGAAGAAGTCCTAAGGGTGGCGAATATTTATACTCGTGGTGGGCGCTTTGCCCCTTATGATAAAGCATGGAATGGTGATGCGACAGGCCCGCAATGGAAGAAACCATTACAGATCTGGAATGAAAATGTAGCGAAGAATCATCATGCTATTACCGGTGAGCGATATAGTGGTTGCCCAACTTATTATCCACCGCGTTTATCTGACGGTAGCGATATACATCAACATTTTCCACAAGAGCAATGGCCATTAAAACTGATGTCCTTTAAATCTCATGTGGTAAGTAGCTCAACGGGCATGATCCAACGTTTAAGAATGGTAAAACCAAGCAATTTAGTCGCGATTAATCCGCTAGAGGGTAAAAAATGGGGGATCAAGCATGGTGATAAAGTGCGCATAGTGACCCCAGGTGGAGAGGTTGAGGCTGAAATTAGTTTATTAGAGGGGGTTATGCCTGGAGTGTTAGCGATTGAACATGGTTATGGACATAAAGAGCTAGGCTCACGTCAACACTATTTAGATGGGCAACCATTAGCTATGGATAAAGCAATAGGTAGTGGTATTAACTTAAACGACTTAGGCTTTGCTGATCCAACACGAGAAATAACGAATACTTGGTTAGATTGGGTTTCTGGTGCCTCTGTACGTCAAGGATTACCGGCAAAGATTGAGCGTATCGCCTAATAGTATGTAGCAATAGTGTCTTTTTGTTGTTGATGACTCTATTGGTGCTCACTTCACTCTAGGAGTGCTGTAAGAGTGAAGTGAGTCATGCTATGACATATTGTGCTTATTAATATGTTTAGTGTCATATTGAATATGAAGAAGATATTTTATGTTATAAAACGTTGCTCTTAGGTGATTAAATATTTTTAATTTTTGATATGTTCACCCATATTTATAATCCTATTATAGAGTTCAATGTTAAGTAATAGGAGTTTGTTATTTCCTCAATTAATTAAACTATTAGCTTCATAATTTCATTCCATAAAATATATCAATCATTAAACGATAAGTTTGTATTTATTTCTCATAGATATATTTTAATATATTATATATAAAGAAGAGTTCAATTCTATTTTTTACATTTATTTTTTCAGTAATATGTCTTTTATGCGAATAAACGGTGCTATTGCTAATTTTTAATTTTTTGGCAATTTGATAGTTAGGCAACTCTCCCATCCAGTAATTTATGATTTTTTGTTCTTGTATGCTAAATATTGAGCAAAGAGAATGTTTATAAGTGGGGAAAAAAACTTGGCAACGAGAAGTTAATGTTGATGTTCTCTCTAATACCCAAGGTAGTACTCGTTTAGCAAGGATAAAACAGTTATTTGTCAAGGCGATAGGTCTATCTTTGTCTGGATAGTTGGCATCAATATAGAGGTATAAACGACACTCTTGAGTCAGTGAAAAGAAATATTGCAAGTGCTGACAATGTGCTACTTCACGACAATATTTAGTGAGATCAATAAAAATAATATCAGGCATAGAGTTATTAATATAATGATTAGCTTCTTCAATAGAAGACATATCAATAATTTCATGCCTTACATTTTTTTTTAAGAAGAAATGCCGAATACCATTACGAGTAAAGTAACACTCATCAATAATTAATATTTTCACTAATAACTTCCTTGTGATATCTATTTTCAAGTTATTAAAATAAAGATAACATAGTTTTATGTCAATTCGGGTTATATATCATTTTGTGAAAGATATATCGAATAAAAAGAAAATTATAATAACTTAATTAAATATAAATTAATTTATAACAATAACTAATTAAAAAAAACAGTATGAAAAATTAACATGTTAGGGATAGATAATAGAGATAAACGAAATAAAAATGAAAGGTGATTATAACAATAAAAACGAGACAGGAGTACGAAAGTACTCCTGCTTGGTGTCTTAATGCTTTTCTCGAACTTATCTTTTTATCAATGCTTGGTGTTGTCTGATACAAAATCTTCAGATGATTCAATTTTATCAATACCTGCTTGAAGAATATAAATCAACTGTTTTGCTACATCAGTAGTAAGCCAAAGTGTTTTATCAACCACTGCATTGTCTGGATGGTGTTCGTTTTCAGGAAGATAATGTAAACGTAGCATCATCGCATCATAGATATCTACAGTGCTAATATCCCAGCCTACAACAGGATGTGTTTGAATAACTTCATTTTTTCTACTCATAATACCTCCTAATCATACAACCGGTTTTGACTAAGAGAGAAGCCCCCACTAAGTGGTTACTTTCCAGTATACGAAATTTGGCGCAATAAAAAAGCTAAATTTTGATGGAAAATGGAAAAGTGCAATGAGGAATAGCAAAAAATATGCACCATAACTATCCCAGATAAGGGGTTATATGGTGCATAAAAAGAAGATATCAAGTCACTAATGATTAATTGATACTAATATCCCAATGAATATCTTCATTTGCTAAGAAGGGGATTAATGCTTCATCACCACTCATAATTTCTGCAGGTGCAGTAACGGATTTTTCCGTTAAGGTAATAGTGCCTTCATTAACCGGTAAACCATAAAAACGTGGGCCATTGAGTGAACAGAAGGCTTCAAAGTGAGAAAGGGCATTGAGCTCTTTAAATACGCTAGCATAAGCTGCTAAAGCGGTGGGGGCGTTAAACACGCCAGCGCATCCACAAGATGATTCTTTGCGATGTTGTAAATGAGGTGCGGAGTCAGTACCTAAGAAGAAACGCGAATGGCCTGATGCAACGGCTTGTCTTAATGCCTCTTGGTGTACATTACGCTTAAGGATAGGTAAACAGTACAAATGCGGTTTCACACCACCGACAAGCATATGATTACGGTTAAACATTAAGTGTTGTGGTGTAATAGTTGCACCAAGAAATTCATTTCCCTCTAAGACATACTGTGCCGCTTCTTTGGTGGTGATATGTTCAAAAACAATTTTTAAGGCAGGAAATTGTTTGCGAACGGGAGCCATCACGTTATCAATAAAACGAGCTTCTCTATCAAAAATATCGATATCTGATGCAGTAACTTCCCCATGAATAAGCAATGGCATACCTATTTTTTCCATCACACTAAGAATAGGATAGATTTTATTGATATCGGAAACACCATGGCTAGAATTTGTCGTCGCATTGGCGGGATAAAGTTTACAAGCAGTAAATACGCCTTGTAAAAAACCTTGTTCAACTTCTGATGGCAGAGTGCTATCCGTTAAATAGCAGGTCATTAATGGTTCGAATTTATCGCCACTTGGAATAGCTGCTTTTATGCGATCACGATAACGACGGGCGGCTTCAATGGTGGTGATCGGGGGAACAAGATTTGGCATTACGATAGCTCTGCCAAAATAACGACTGGTATAAGGAACAACGGTTTTTAGCATGTCATCATCACGAAAGTGAACATGCCAATCATCAGGACGGCGAATAGTGAGGGTGATAGGTTGTGCAGTGGTCATATACCGGCTCCGTGTGTCTTAGGAAAATCGAAAGATCAACGATTGGATTGGACTGGATAGTCAAGCCGGAAATGAATAGTAATACGAAAACGATTAAATAGCTACCTTTTTAATGGTATTTTTTTATTGTGTGTGAGGGAAAACAGAGAATAAAATCAAATAGTTACGAGGGTAATACTAATAGAAATGGCTCCTCCAACTGGACTCGAACCAGTGACATACGGATTAACAGTCCGCCGTTCTACCGACTGAACTATGGAGGAACATCATTAAGTGGCGTGTATCATATAGTGGTAAAATTGAGATGTCAAAGGTCAATCGTAGATATTTGTTTAAATGGATAGATAAACAGCAAGTTGCATCAATCATCAGCGAATAATGAACAAGATAATGAAAAAGATGCTGGAATTTATAGGGTGAAACAGAGAAAAATTTATTTTTCAGCATACTAAGTGTGGGATGCTATCGGCTAAAAAGCAAAAAGCCCGCATAAAGCGGGCTTCTCTAAATTTGGCTCCTCCAACTGGACTCGAACCAGTGACATACGGATTAACAGTCCGCCGTTCTACCGACTGAACTATGGAGGAATTGTGTTCCCTTGAGAACGAGGTGAATAATAGCGAGAGAGAGGGCAGTTGTAAAGTAAAAAAAATAAAATAATAGCTTAAGTGGTTAAAAAATAACTGATTTATGTGTTTTATCTAAAATTATACCGATTTCGGCACAGTATATATACTGTGTTGATATTCTTACCGCCCTAAAAAGCCACATTCTGCCATATCATGAGTAAGAAAAGAGTCACTTAAAGATCATTGTGCAGCAGTGTCTTAAAATTAGACAATGAATAAAAGTGATAAATAAGAAAAGAAATAATGGGCATTAAAAAAGCAAAAAGCCCGCATAAAGCGGGCTTTTCTAAATTTGGCTCCTCCAACTGGACTCGAACCAGTGACATACGGATTAACAGTCCGCCGTTCTACCGACTGAACTATGGAGGAAGCGTGTTCTCGTGAGAACGAGGCGAATAATAGCTATCCTCTTTTCCCTTGTAAAGCAAAAAAACAAAAAAAATGTTTGTTTGCTCAAGAGTGCACCGTTTTGTTGTTTTTTTGATAAAAAAGTATAAAAAATAAATAGTTATATATAGATATCGCTGATGAGCATGAAAGGCTAGTAGGGACTAGTTTATTTAGAAAAGCAAAAAGCCCGCATAAAGCGGGCTCTTCTAAATTTGGCTCCTCCAACTGGACTCGAACCAGTGACATACGGATTAACAGTCCGCCGTTCTACCGACTGAACTATGGAGGAATTGTGTTCTCTTGAGAACGAGGCGCATAATAGCGATGATATATCAGGGTGTCAACGTTAAAAAATAGATTAATTAACTGTTTGATTGGTTTATGGACAATATGGCTAAAAAATGGTTAAGGTTCTCCGTGTTGTGTGCAATAACACGGAGAATTTCTCATAGTATTAGACTTGGGGTGATAATTTTTCTGACGAAATCGGTTTGGTGATGGGATCGAATGCGATTAAATACACGTCATAAAAGTGTATCTCTTGTTTTGTGCGTATAATGTCATTGATGTCTTCTTTTATTTGCGCTGGGATAGCCGGGTGCTGGCGTATCTCATTAATCGCTTCATCAGATAATTTTTCAAAAGTATACCATTCGCCGTTATAGCAAACTCTAAGGTCAAGAACGCCGATATCATCAAACTTATAAATAGGTTTGATATCAAATAGCAGTATTCCTGCCATCACAATAAACATCAAAGTGAAAAGAGTCAGCGAAATGACCCCAAAGTAAGGAGAGTAAATAAGCAAAGCGGCCAGTAATAAATATGACAACACCATACTGACGCAAAGCCAAATATGATTTTTTAAAAATTGGCTATTAAAGTGTGGTTTGCCATCACGCTTTTCTGCGGCATTAATACGTGCTAAATCACGCTCTAAAATGTCTTTTAATACATTCATTGTAAATACCTTAAAAGATGAATGTTGCAAATTTGTTTCTTAAGAATAGATTATCATGGAGACAGGATCAGCAGATAGAACAGTTTTTTTAAATTCGACGCTTAACTGTTATTGTTAGTCTCTTAAGACTATTCCTACTTGCTGTTAATAATTGCTATAAAATATCAAATAAATTTTATACACAGTGACAAAAATAGAGGCGAATTTGTATTTTTTATGTGCAATTTGCATTTTTTTAATCTTTCAATGCATAAAACTATTGCTATTAACCCTGTCTCATGCGTTAATGAGTAAGGCCTAAATACAGACCTGATTTATGATTGACATTCTAAGTTAATGAGTTTTAAACAGCATCGCTTTTTGACCGTTTTCTTCATGTGTGCCCATAAGTTATAGGTAGTTCAGGCCAGTAGATGCCGAGAAGGCAACGTTTTATTGATATATAGGAAAGTCACATGTCTGACAAAATGAAAGGTCAAGTTAAGTGGTTCAACGAGTCTAAAGGCTTTGGTTTTATTACTCCAGCAGACGGAAGCAAAGACGTATTCGTTCACTTTTCTGCCATTCAAGGTAACGGTTTCAAAACTCTGGCTGAAGGTCAGAACGTAGAATTCACAATTGAAAACGGTGCAAAAGGTCCAGCAGCTGCTAACGTAACAGCTCTGTAATAAAAGCCTTTTAAAAATTTTCTTCAAGCCTGTCACCTTCTGGTGGCAGGCTTTTTCTTTATGGGTAAAATAAAAAGAAGATAATGAGAATTTTTATCAGGAGTAAAAATGAACGTTAATGATCATGTTGTAGTAAAAACGGATGGCTGTGAAGATCGTCAAGGAACCATTTTACTGATTGAAGAATTTAATGAAGGCATTATGTACTTGGTTTCACTGCCTGAATATCCGAATGGTATTTGGTTTTTTAATGAAAAAGAAGGTGGTGAAGGCACTTTTGTTCGACCAGTACAACAAAAATGATTGGTTTAGGAAGCGTTCATTTACATTGTGCAATGGCCTATTTATACTACCAGCCAAATTTTGACGAAGAGAAAACAGATGGATACGCAAAGTAGTAAATTAATGCAAAAAATAAATTGGTAAGCCGTTTTCTCCGCTAAAACTGCTTACCTACCGGTGGGCAGTGCACTTCTTGAACCTCGTTTTACATAGAATCGCACTAACCTTGAGATGCTCTTATTACTAAGAGGTGATTTTATGTGCTATGTTTTTTTCTCCTTATTTCCTCCTCCTAGATTGCTGTAGCCAAAGATCCGTTGTTGTATTACTTCATTAGCCGTATAACGGCGTGTTTTTTTAGCCATTGTTTATGGAGGAAATTAAAATGGCTATGACTCCTTATATCTTAAATTTGGTTGTTGCAATGTGTCTTGGTGCTTTGATTGGTGCCGAAAGACAATGGCGTCAAAGAATGGCAGGACTTCGCACCAATGCTTTAGTGGCGACCGGTGCTGCGGTATTTATCTTAAGCTCCATTGAAACTTCACCCGATAGCCCAGGACGGATTGCTGCACAAGTGGTTTCTGGTATTGGTTTTTTAGGCGCAGGGGTGATTATGCGCGAAGGAATGAATATTCGAGGTCTTAATACCGCGGCGACACTTTGGTGCTCTGCGGGCATTGGTGTGTTATGTGGACTTGGACTCTATCCACTTGCTACCGTAGCGACATTGCTTATTCTTTGTGCCAATATTCTATTACGGGAAGCTGCTCAACGAATAAATGCCCAACCGCAATATCAAGCGACAGATATTGAACAACGCTATTCTATTCGTATTGTTTGTGATACCCACGATGAAGTTTTGGTAAGAACACTTATTTTGCAAGCCATAAACGGTTTACATGTGAGATTGCAATCATTAAGTAGCGCAGATACACCAATGCCTAGTCAATTAGAAGTTTGTGCTGAAGTGTTGGCTACCCCAGCTGAGCAAAAAGAGATAGAAGCCATTGTTTGCAGGATAAGTTTAGAAAAAAGTGTCAGTGCAATTAATTGGAAAATTGCTTCTGAGCATCCCGCCTAATACTTTATGGATATAAAATATAATACTTTGTGAGTATAAATAGAGGTTATCCCCACAGCAATAGAGCTTGTTAATGTGTTTTATAAGAATAGTGGGGATAATATCAACAAAAGTAGAATATAAAACAATAACTGAAAACGAGGGAATTTAGCTTATTTTAAACGCTATTTAATACAGTTTAGCATTATAAATAATAGAAAATTAACTAAGTATTAATACTGGTGGTTAAAGGTAACCTATTTCATATGTGTAATTATTCATTGTGAAACTATGTTTATAGCTGAATAAGATCGATAACATGTATCATCAATCTTTGTTTAGATGAAAGAATAAAGTTATCTATAATAAAAAACCATTTATCAATGGAAACTTATTTTAAATCAAAAAACGCATTTTAAAATTATGTTAAGCCGATTTGGTGGAGTGGCTTTCCTACTAAAAACCCATTTGATGAGTCTATTAATTGTCCTAGCACACAAAATCGTTACTAAAGGGCTTAAGACAAGATGCATTTACTTACATGCCTCTATTGAAAACTTTGGTGTCGTACATATCACTCGATGATATTCTCAAACAATTTCAATATATTCGATGAATTATTTATCATTATTCTTTATTTGACGATCGTTAACCTACTGCTTTTTGAGAAATATTTTTGATAAAAGTGCACTTAAAGCAAGTCAGGGGAGGAGAAAAGTTGTGTAGATGACACAGCAGGGGGCTACAGTAAAGCTGATGAATGGGGGGAAGTGTTGATTGTTGATACATATCATTAGGATATAAATTCTTTTTTGTAAACAAGCTGTAGGGGAAATGCTACCAATAAGTAATCTTATTATACTGGTTGAAAAAACATACTAATCTATTTATTGTATAAAATATCTATTTCAATATTACATTATTTATATCTTTATCAAGAAGATGAGTCTGACTTATAGAAGAAAAAAATCATCGAATAACGAAATAAATGCACCATTGTAATTTCTATTAGAAATAATTAGAGGCTTATTTTTCGTATTATATCATGATACAAAAATGATTAAAAAGATTAAGTAAAAGTACGGGGAAAAGAAAATACTAAAGGTTAGCGAGAATCAAAAAGAACATGGTCGATAAAAGGCTAATCGACTTCTAAACTATTGCTCATGTTATTGGGCGTTGTTACGTAAATAATTATAGTTGATGGTGACAGAAAGATGGCTAACAATATTTTTATCTTATTTGTTACATAAAAATGAGATCGTTGAGTAATGAGTTGCGTAACTGAGGTTATTTGTTTTTATGATAAAAAATAGTGATAAATAACTATTTTGAATAAATTTGTTATATCAATCTGCTTATTGTGTGTTGTCTGTCAAAAAGTTATTTCCCACCAATTCTACTCTTTATTTGAGTAATGTTGATGATAATCAATATCACAATAAATAAAAATGATAAAAATAAGTTTGCTTTTTTGTTTAAAAAAGCAGTCTTTTTATCAATACCTTTCTTAGAAGAACCCATCATCTCTTTTGTTAAGCATTGATATTAGCTGATTAGCGCTAAGAAATGGCTAAGGCTACTCTTCTCAAACCATCGGAAAACATGCTTAAAAAAAAGACAAATAAAAATAAAAAACGTATTATTTTTGGTCGTAAATTAAGCTATCTTATCTGTCATATATAAAAAAAGTAACATTTGCTATTTTACAGTTTATTAATGATGATGATTGAGTAGGCAATAAGAGGTTATTTTGATCAAAAATAGTTGTTAATATTGACATTGGATAAATGATTTATACAAATGTTAATATTTAGGTGGTGAGCGTTAAAGCAGGATAGGGATTGATCAAATTGCAAATGAGTAAGTTGGAATTTCCATTCTAAATTTTCTATGTCTCAATCATTTTGAAAGAAGAGATCGGTAAAACTTTTTTGCTGAAAATGAAATAGTTATTTCATTTGTAGTCTATTTTTATCAGAATAACGGATAAGAAATAAAAAAATCACACTGATTATTTATAATAAATTAATTATTTATTATTTTAATAAAATCAATCTGTTTTTTTTACTTATTGATACTATGTTATTTAAATAATAGCCTGTTTTTTTTATTTATATGTGTTTTTATTTTTTTATATAAATGTAATGGCTGAAATATAAAAAATAAATTATTTTTGTTTATATTAAGTTTAAGTCAAATATTATATATTTTTTTTATCGAATTTAATTGGGTAAATAAAGTTATTATTGCTACTTTATATTTTTAAATGAGGTTTTTTCTCCTATGGATTTATATTTATTTTTCTAAAAAAAGTTGGTAAGTAATTTGATTGTTACGTAAAAACCATAAATAAATCTTACCTGTATTGTCATGTTTTTTTATATTGATTAATCTTTGTTCGGTAAAACACGCATAAAGAGTTATATAGCTTTATTATTTTGCACTTTTAGTTATTGATTAGTAATTTTTAATTATTTATTAATAAAACTTTTATGTGATAGAAATAAATATTCAATAATTTATAAGGTAAGATGCATAACTAGGAATTTAATTTTGTATAACTTATCCTGCTAATGTAAGAGTGTTATGCTTTATCTTTATGAATTTTAAGTGTAATTTTTTTTATTTAATTAATTTATAAAATTAGATAACTCAAATTAATTATGATTGGTTGTTTTTTATGCCAATTGTAAATAAAAAGTGATCATTTATGGTGTTTTCGGTAAATGACTAAAAAAACTATATCTATAGAAATATTTATTAAACACAAGTGCTTTGTTCAGACAAAGATGAGGAGGAGCTATGGCAATATATGTTACTGTGATCGAAAAAAACTTCAATTTTAGATTTGTCAATTTTTTATGCTGTATTTTTAGGTTTATAAGTTTAATAGATCGTATAAAATAAAAAATTATCATTAATATTTTAATTTGGGTAGATTCGCTTATTAATTCTCAGCAAGTTTTATTACTAATATTACTTGAATAGTTAATGAACTAATTCCATAATAATGATTATCTTTTTGTGATGTAACTCACATAGTATTTAAATTAGACTACTTTATCCGTTGAATAACTTAATCATTAAGGAGTAAAGTTATCTCGTTAGGATTATTCTTAACGTGATATATTGGCGAGCATTTAAAATCCTTTTTAATTTAAATGTTTTTCTCGCTACTTTTTGAAATGATCGTAATCAAGTAATACAAGGTAGTGTTACTACGAGTCATATTCATAAAATGGGGCCTGGAAATTCAATATACATTTATATTAATTTCCTCGGGATCTTACTTTAAACAAGATCCTCTTTGTTCAATATAATCGGACGGGATGTAAAGAGATGAGTACGGTTGAATTGCTTAAGCATATTTATGACATAAATTTATCGTATTTGCTTTTGGCGCAGAGGTTAATTAACCAAGAAAAGGCTTCCGCAATGTTTAGACTGGGTATCAGCGATTCTATGGCTGATGCACTAAAAGAGCTAACATTGCCTCAATTGGTTAAGTTGGCTGAAACAAACCAACTAATCTGTAATTTCCGGTTTGAAGACAGCGAAACAATAGAACAACTCACTAAAGAATCCAGAGTGGATGATTTGCAACAAATTCATACTGGTATCCTTCTTTCTTCTAACTTGTTCCGTCAACTATCGGAACATGATACCTCTGCTACAAAGAAACGGGCATAACAATGAGTGAGAAAAGTATCGTCCGAGAGGCGAAAGATATTCGCCTAGCAATGGAATTAATCACCTTAGGTGCTCGCTTACAAATGCTTGAAAGCGAAACGCAATTAAGTCGAGGGCGTTTAATTAAATTATACAAAGAATTAAGAGGAAGCCCTCCTCCTAAAGGTATGCTACCTTTTTCAACAGATTGGTTTATGACATGGGAACAAAATATCCATTCTTCAATGTTTTATAATGCTTACCGCTTTTTATTAAAAAGCGGGGGGAGTGTAGGTGTTGAAGCTGTTGTAAAAGCCTATCGTTTATATTTAGAACAATGTCCACCCGTTAAAGATCAAGAACCTATTTTAGCACTAACACGAGCATGGACATTAGTTCGTTTTGTTGAAAGTGGTATGTTACAACTTTCTGTATGTACCAAATGTAATGGTTCATTTATTACACACGCACATCAGCCTGCAAGTAATTATGTTTGTAGTCTTTGTCAGCCTCCATCTCGGGCAATAAAAAAACGTAAACTTTCCGCCAATCCTGCCGATATTAACTTACAACTGTTGGATGGTCTTGAACAGTTTGCAATGTGATTCGAGATTGAAAGTTAAATATCAGGTTATAGATTAAAGACTCTATAACCTGAGTTGTTTCCTCTTCCCCTCCTATCTCCTTGCGGTTATGTTCGCCATTCTCTCTATAACGAAATTAGCTAAAGGGATATCGCGTGTTAGTACTCTTAGGATATATCGTGGTGATTTGTGCTGTCCTCGGAGGGTTTACCCTCGTAGGTGGACATCTAGGCGCATTATATCAACCCGCTGAATTTTTAATTATTTTTGGTGCCGGTATCGGTGCTTTTGTTGTAGGTAATAATGGTCGTGCGATCGTATCAACGGTAAAAATCCTACCGAAATTACTTCGTAACACTAACTACAATAAAGCGATGTATATGGATCTAATGGCATTAATGTTTCGTTTGCTGTCTAAAGCGCGCCAAAACGGCATGTTGGCATTAGAGAGAGATATTGAAAATCCACAACAAAGTGACATTTTTTCCCAATATCCTCGCATTATGAAAGACGTTTATATGCTCAGTTTTATTACTGATTATATGCGTTTGATGGTGACGGGGAATATGAATCCTTATGAAATTGAAGCACTAATGGACGAAGAAATTGCCACTTTTGAAGAAGAAAGTGAAGTACCTGCGGCGGGGCTCTCTACGATGGGCGATTCATTACCCGCATTTGGTATTGTGGCCGCGGTTATGGGGGTGGTTAATGCGCTAGGTGCTGCCGATAGACCTGCTGGGGAAATGGGGGCACTTATTGGTCACGCAATGGTAGGTACTTTCTTAGGTATTTTATTAGCTTATGGCTTTGTTTCACCATTAGCTTCTCGTATCAGACAACGCTCTAGTCAACAAATGAAAATGATGGAGTGCATCAAGACCACCCTGTTATCTAGCATGAATGGATATGCACCACAGATAGCGGTTGAGTTTGGTCGTAAGACCCTCTTTCTGGCAGACAGACCTTCATTTATTGAATTGGAAGAACATGTACGTCAGGTACGGACACCGATGCAGGCAAATCCTGATGCAATGAAAGAAGAGTAATTATGAAAAGTAATTCACAGATAATCAGAGTTAAAAAGCGAGGGAAAAAACAGCACAACGCACAACATGGTGCGTGGAAGATAGCTTACGCTGACTTTATGACTGCCATGATGGCTTTCTTTCTGGTGATGTGGTTACTTTCTATCGCTAGTCCTCAAGAGTTAACTCGTGTTGCTGAATATTTTCGCACACCTCTAAAAGTTGCCATTGAAAAAGGCCGCGTTAGTGGAGACGTGACAAACCCGATACCAGGGGGAGGACGTGATCCTGTGTATAACGAAGGTGATGTACTGCCAAAAGGTGTCGAAGATAAACAGCTCAATGAAAAACAGCAATTCCGTAAACTGAAAGAGAATTTAGAGCAAGTTATTTTACAAGATCCTCGCTTAAAAGATTTAAAACCTCATTTATTAATCGACATGATGGACGAAGGCTTACGTATCCAAATTATAGATAAAGAAAGCCGGCCAATGTTTAAAGTTGGTAGTGCCACTGTTGAACCTTATATGAAAGATATTTTAACTGCGATAGCGCCAATACTAAATGACTCGCCTTATAAAATCAGTTTATCAGGTCATACCGATGATATTCCTTATGCGAGTGGTGCACTCAAATACAGTAACTGGGAGTTATCAACGGATCGAGCTAATGCATCTCGTCGAGAACTTATTGGTGCAGGGCTTGCAGAATGGAAAGTACTACGGGTTGTAGGTATGGCATCAACTGTTCACTTAGTAAAAGAGGATGGTTTTGCTCCGGCGAATAGAAGGATCAGTATATTAGTTTTAACTAAGCAGGAAGAAAAGAAAATTGTACATGAAAATGAGCGGGTTGCACCAGCAATAAAAGAGGCATCAGAAATTAAACCTCTGCTTTCAGGGCAAGAAACCCCACAAGAAAACGGAGAAAATACACAGACGAATTCGTCTGTGTCTTCTTCTACATCTAAGCTTCCCGAATCAAAAAAGGAAAATGTTGAAACAGGAGTTTCTGGGGAAAGTTTGCCATCACAATCGACAAATATTACGACAAAACAGGAAACAACTCCTTAGTTTGTATGTAATCGCGTAAAGGTGAATGAGTAACGATGGATATTACCGAGTTTTATCAAACATTTTTTGATGAAGCAGATGAGTTGTTAGCTGATATGGAACAGCATTTACTGTTACTTGATCCGCAAAATCCAGATCAAGAGCAGTTAAATGCTATTTTTCGTAGTGCGCACTCCATAAAAGGAGGAGCCGCAACATTTGGCTTCGTTAAACTTCAGCAGACCACTCATGTGCTGGAAAACTTGCTCGATAGTGCAAGACGCCATGAAATGGTACTTACCGATGACATTATTAACCTGTTTCTGGAAGCGAAAGATATTATGCAACAGCAATTGGATGCACATAAAAACTCACAAGAGCCAGACGAGGAAACATTTAACTATATTTGTGAGAAGTTGCGTCAGTTAGCTCTAGAAGTCAAAGAGGAACAATCAACTCAATTAGGTGAGGGGAGTGACTCAGTATCTTTAACTGAAAGTAATGCCCCAACGGAGAACATCACTCCTGTTTCTGCAGTGCATCATACTGACGATGAGCTTAGTAAAGAAAATCAACCGCTAGCAACGGCTAATACACCAAATACTGACGGTCTTTATCAGCACCATATTATTTTATCTGATTTAAAAGAGACCGATATTGATTTAATGCTAGATGAATTAAAGCATCTGGGTGAAGTTAGTCAGGTTGAAAAACAGCACCATGGGTTGGAAGCGGTATTAAAAACCACAGCAACTCAAGAAGATATCAGTGCGGTATTATGTTTTGTGATTGAACCAGAACAGATTTCCTTTGCTAACGTTGCTGCTACTGAGGAAAAGGTAACGTCTACAGATAAAACGCAAGAGCAAGCCGAACACTCACCCTCATCTGTGACAGAAAGTATCCAGCCTGCTGCTCAAACAGAGCAGCCAGCTACGATAGAAAAAAACGTTGCTGAGTTGAATAAAAATAGTCAAGCAGATGAAGTGACTAAAGTTGCTACAACCTTGCCACCAACTGCGACACCAGCCCCTGCGCGAAAACCTGTTGTTGCTCAGGCCAAAACGGAATCAACCAGTATTCGCGTTGCGGTTGAAAAGGTGGACCAACTGATTAACTTGGTCGGGGAATTGGTGATCACTCAGTCTATGTTAGCGCAACATAGTGACACGCTTGAGCCATCTATTCATAGTGATCTACTCAGTTGTATTGCACAGCTACAGCGTAACTCTCGTGATCTGCAAGAGTCAGTGATGTCTATCCGTATGATGCCGATGGAATATGTTTTTAGTCGTTTTCCGCGGGTCGTTCGTGATTTAGCTGGCAAAATGCATAAAAAAGTTGAGTTAAATATGATTGGTAGTTCAACTGAACTTGATAAAAGTTTAATTGAGAAAATCATCGATCCTTTAACTCACTTAGTCCGTAATAGTCTTGATCATGGTATTGAAATGCCTGCCGATCGCATTGCCGCGGGCAAACCAGAGGCGGGTCAATTAACGCTTTCAGCAGAGCATCAAGGTGGCAATATTTGTATTGAAGTGACAGATGATGGTGCTGGATTAAATCGTGAGCGTATTTTGAAAAAGGCGATATCATCGGGCTTAGCTGTTTCTGAAAATATGAGCAATGAAGAAGTTGCGATGTTGATATTTGCGCCAGGTTTCTCTACCGCTGAGGTTGTCACCGATGTTTCTGGACGTGGTGTGGGTATGGATGTTGTAAAACGAAATATCCAAGAAATGGGGGGGCAAATTCAAATTAGTTTTGAAGTTGGAAAAGGTACACGCATTCGCATCTTGCTGCCACTCACATTGGCCATTTTAGATGGCATGTCAGTAAAAGTGAATGATGAAGTATTTATTTTACCATTAGGAACAGTGGTTAGCTCATTACAACCTGAAGAGGAAGATATTTATCCTTTAGCAGGAGATGAAAAATTATTGCAAGTAAGAGGTGAATATTTACCGCTTATTGAATTACACCGTACTTTTAATATTGAAGGTGCGCAAACCGATATTACTCAAGCGATTGCGGTTATCGTACAAAGTGCAGGGCGCCGTTATGCTTTATTGGTCGATAAGTTAGTTGGTCAACATCAAGTGGTTGTTAAAAATATAGAAAGCAATTACCGAAAAGTACCGGGTATTTCTGCTGCCACAATCATGGGCGATGGTAGTGTTGCTTTAATTCTTGATGTTCCAGAATTACAACGTTTAAGTCATTCTCAAATGACAGAAAAGAAAAAGAATACAACTGCGCATACAGTTATTTAATAGTGAGGATAAAATAAGATTATGGCTGCGGAACATTTCGAGAAATTATCCGGTGAAACTGTTGGACAAGGATTTCTAATTTTTACGTTGGGCAACGAAGAATATGGCATTGATATTCTAAAAGTACAAGAAATTCGGGGCTATGACCAAGTCACTCGTATTGCGAATGCACCTAGTTTTATTAAAGGTGTGACCAATTTACGGGGGGTTATTGTACCTATCGTTGATCTACGAATTAAGTTTTCACAAGAAAATGTTACCTATAATGACAACACAGTGGTGATCGTGGTTAATTTACTCAACCGTATTGTCGGCATTGTTGTTGATGGTGTTTCTGATGTATTAACCTTAAAACCTGAACAAATCTGTCCTGCTCCTGAATTTGCGGTAACAATGTCAACAGAATATTTAACAGGATTGGGTACTTTAGATGAAAGAATGTTAATTCTGGTTGATATTGAAAAATTACTCAATAGCGAAGAAATGGAATTAGTTGATAGCGCAACAATTATGGCTAAATAAAGTTTAGCCTATTAATCTTATTCTTTAATACTGTTCCGGCTATCTTGCCGGAATAGTTTTTTCAATTATTTGTTATTTCTTGGGGCTTTAATATTAATTAAGTGAAATTAAAGCAGAAAGAGTACTTTTAATTTTAGTTAAGTTATTTTTTTTAAATGTATTAACTAAAAAATGAATGTGCATTATGCCTAGCAGGTTTTTAAAATGAGAATTTAAAATATAACTTATTGATATTTAATTTATTTATTGTAAATAGAAAATAGTATCTATATAGGATAAAACCTATAAAGTTTCTCTTAAGTCTGCCGATAACTTGGTCATACCATCTATTATAAAAAGGGAAACTCATGTTTAGCCGAATGAAAATAGTGACTGGGTTGTTATCCATTCTTCTGTTGTTTGGTGTTTTGCAGTTTATCTCCGGGGGTGTTTTTTACTCAAATCTCAGTGAAACAAGACAAGATCTGGATAAAACTCTCACAATACAAAAACAGCGTGAACGTTTAGATGAAAGCTGGGCAAACTTATTGCAAGCGCGTAACAATATCAATCGTGCAGCTATAAGCTATCTGTTACAGGATAAAGATCTGAATGTTGATAGCTCGTTGTCTGTAGAATATTTAACTGGTCTGGCACGTAAAAATATGTCTCGGGCCGATGATAAATTTAAAGAGTTTGAACAGCATATAAATGCTTATCAAATTCATTCAGAAGAAGAAATACGCAATTTAAAAGGGCGTTTTATTGAGTATTTTTCTGCATTAAATCAGTTAGAAATTTTACTGCAAGATAAAAACTTAAAAGATTTTTTCGAACAACCAACGACTTCTTATCAAGATGGTTTTTATAAAGAGTATCTTGCTTATGTTATGCGTAATGAGAAGTTTAATAATCAATTAAATAGTGCATTAGAAGCTTCTCATCAGCGTTCTATTATCACGATGGTGATATTAGCCATTATTGTTGTTACAGCACTCATCATTTGTTGGTTTGCACTACGCAATGCATTAATTCGACCACTTAATTCATTGTTATTAAATATTAAAGCATTTTCTGAAGGGGATCTACGTCCCGATATCGAGGTACATGGACGTAATGAAATGAGCTTATTAGCAAGTGGCTTAAAGCACATGCAACAAGAGCTTATACATACTGTTCGTGGTGTTTATCAAAGTACTGAGAATATCTATAACAGCACCAGTGAAATTGCCGCAGGTAATAATGATTTATCCTCACGTACTGAGGAGCAAGTTGCTTCATTAGAAGAGACTGCTGCGAGTATGGAGCAGTTAACGGCGACAGTAAAACAAAATGCTGATAATGCACGCCAAGCAAGTAACCTTGCCAATGATGCCTCAGATATTGCCCGCCAAGGTGGAAAAGTTGTGGCTAATGTGGTGCAAACGATGCACGACATAGCCGGAAGTTCTCAAAAAATCACCGATATTACTGCAGTGATTGATGGTATCGCATTTCAAACCAATATTTTGGCGTTGAATGCGGCTGTTGAAGCTGCGAGAGCCGGTGAGCATGGTCGCGGATTTGCGGTAGTTGCCGGCGAAGTTCGTAATCTTGCACAGAGAAGTGCAGAAGCTGCTAAAGAAATAAAAACGTTGATTGAAGACTCTGTTAGTCGCACTGAAACCGGATCGGTATTAGTTGAAAGTGCAGGGGAAACCATGACTCGTATTGTCGAATCTGTGACACGTGTTACCGATATTATGGGGGAAATTGCCTCGGCATCGGATGAACAAAGTCGAGGAATTTCACAAGTGGGTCTTGCGGTTTCTGAAATGGATCGTGTTACTCAGCAAAACGCCTCTTTAGTAGAACAATCTGCCGCCGCCGCTGCGGGTCTTGAAGATCAAGCAGTTGCATTAACCCGCTTAGTTTCCATCTTCAAATTACCGGGTCAGGAAGAAAAAGCATTAGAGAAAAAGGAATTGGATGCACCCCCTGTAGTACAAGCCGCTGCTCCACTTATAAAACCAGGAACCTCAGAAAAGAAAAAGAGCAGCAGTGTTGAAGATCCCGCTAACTGGGAAACTTTCTAACAACAACAAGTGGCTGACAAGCGGTAGTGATTTGCTACCGCTTATAACGAGGTGAAGGCATGTTTAGGTTTCGTAAATTAAAGATATCCACCAGTCTCTATTTATTACTGATGATGTTTTGTGTGATGCAAGTTATTTCCAGTGGGATCTCACTGGGAATTATTCATTTAAACAACAATCAGATCACTAGAATTGATTTAGATACTGCTAAGCGAGATGAATTAGGATTAAGTTGGGTATCTTTAGTACAAGCACGTAATGCAATAAATCGCGTTGCGATAGGAATGAAAACTGAACAGTCAACAGATTATATCCAATCTATTGAATCAATCGCATTATCACGTTTGGAAACAGCAAATACTCATTTTCAAAATTTCCTTACAGATATTAATCAAGAGGTTATTCCACAAGAAGAAAAAGAGATTTTTAATACCGTAAAAAATGATTATCACGTTCTTTATAGTGCACTAGTTGAATTACATGGCATGTTAAAAAAAGGCGATTTTCAAGGGTTTTTAGATCAACCAACGGAACGCTATCAAACTGCAATGGAAAATTCATTTAATACCTATATGAATTACGTTCAACACGAAGTGGCTGATTCGATAGAACAAGGACATCATTTTTATACTATCGCTATTTTAATGTTTATTGGCGCAATCACCATGGTAATTGTGGTGTCAATCGCCTCTCATCGCTGGTTAAGTTTTAATATTATTAAACCTTTCGCAAGTTTAAGCCGTTACTTTAATGATGTCGCAACAGGCAAATTAAATCGTGAAATTCTGGTTTTTACTGATGACGAAATAGGTGACATTTTTAGACGGTTACGTGAGATGCGTGGCGAGTTGGCGCGCTCTATTCGTATTGTTCGTGATAACAGTCAGGCGATGTATTCGGGTATTCAAGAAATTTCCAAAGGTAATACCGATTTATCCTCGCGCACAGAACAACAAGCTGCTTCTTTGGAAGAGACGGCTGCGAGTATGGAGCAATTAACGGCGACAGTTAAACAAAATGCGGATAACGCGTTACAAGCGAGTAAGTTGGCGGAATCTGCATCTGAAACTGCACTACGAGGCGGTGAAATTACTCACAGTGTGGTCGAAATGATGGATGCTATTACTCAAAGTTCTCAAAAGATAGGCGCTATTATTAGTGTCATTGATGGTATTGCCTTTCAAACCAATATCTTAGCGCTTAATGCTGCGGTAGAAGCGGCGCGAGCGGGTGAACAAGGACGCGGTTTCTCAGTTGTTGCAGGAGAGGTGCGTAATCTTGCTCAGCGTAGTGCTGAAGCGGCTAAAGAAATTAAAACACTTATTGACGAGTCTGTGTCTCGAGTCTCTCAGGGATCTCGATTAGTAAATGATGCGGGGCAAACGATGGAGGAGCTTGTCACATCTGTAAATAAAGTCACTGAGTTAATGGCCGAAATTGCCTCGGCTTCAGACGAACAAAGTAGAGGTATTCACCAAGTTGCTGATGCTGTTAGTCAGATGGATCAGGTGACACAACAAAACGCTGCTTTGGTGGAGCAATCAGCATCTGCTGCCACAGCATTAGAAGATCAGGCTAACAACCTGGTTAATGCTGTATCGGCATTCGAATTGCCTGACACGGATGAAGACGGATCTTCTCACTCCTTAGAAGGTAATGGGTTGAAGAAAGCAGATAAAAAATCATTTTTTAAAAAGACCCATTAAAAAATAATGAAACGTAATGTTACTGAAGAATTGCCAGATATCGCTGCTCAACCGTTAGATTTTTTTTCTGAACGGTTTATGTTGTCCGATGATCAGTTTCAATCAATCTGCCAATTGATTTATCAAAAAGCAGGTATTGTGCTGACTAACAACAAACGGGAAATGGTTTATAACCGTCTCACGAGGAGGTTACGTGAATTACGGATGAATAACTTTGGTGACTATCTTGCGTTTCTAAAAAGTGATGTATGCAACCCTGAATGGCAAGAGTTTATTAATGCGTTAACCACAAACTTAACTGCATTTTTTAGGGAAGCACATCACTTTCCTATTTTGGCTAAACACGCCAAAAACAGGGCAGGAGGAGTTTACCGAGTATGGTGTGCTGCCGCATCTACTGGAGAAGAGCCTTATTCAATAGCGATGACTTTGCGCGATGTTTTTGGGGATAACCCCTATAAAACAAAAATTATTGCCAGCGATATCGACACTAATGTGTTGGAAAAAGCCCGTAAAGGTGTTTATCGACTGGAAGAGTTAAAAACGTTAAACGAAGAATATTTGAAAAAATATTTTCTCAAAGGTGTTGGTGATTTTGCCGGATACGTGAAAATTAGACCACAAGTAAGTGAAATGGTCACTTTTCAGTATTTGAATTTACTTGACAAGCAGTGGAAATTAGAAGGGCCATTTGATGCGATTTTTTGTCGTAATGTCATGATTTATTTTGATAAAACGACACAGCAAAGCTTACTTCATCGATTTATACCATTGCTTAAACCCGATGGAATGTTGTTTGTAGGGCATTCTGAAAATGTGAGCCAACTAAGCAAGGATTTTTACTTGCAGGGGCATACGGTTTACGGGCTGACACCAGCAAGGAGAGGTTATGAATAAAATAACGGTACTCTGTGTTGATGATTCGGCGTTAATGCGCCAGATCATGCGAGAAATAATTAATAGTCACCATGATATGGAGGTCGTTGATTGTGCGCCAGATCCGATAGTCGCTCGTGACTTAATAAAAAAGTTTAATCCACAGGTATTGACGTTAGATGTTGAAATGCCACGCATGGATGGTATTGATTTTTTGGAAAAATTAATGCGCTTACGCCCTATGCCAGTGGTGATGGTTTCATCACTCACAGCCAAAGGTTCAGAAGTGACATTAAAAGCATTAGAACTGGGGGCGGTTGATTTTGTCACTAAACCTCAGTTAGGTCTACGTGAAGGAATGTTGGCCTACAGTGAACTTATTGCAGAAAAAATTCGAGCAGCGGCTCAGGCAAGAATTAGTCGTCATGAAACGAAAACATTACCGTCTAAGTCGTTATCATTTACTCCCATGATTTCGAGTGAAAAGTTAATCGCTGTTGGTGCTTCAACAGGGGGCACCGAGGCTATTCGTCATTTTTTAGAGCCATTACCTATTACCAGTCCTGCAGTATTAATAACCCAACATATGCCGGCGGGGTTTACCCACTCATTTGCAGAGCGGTTAAACCGTTTATGCCAAATCAGTGTGAAAGAAGCTGAAGATGGAGAAAGGGTTTTACCTGGACACGCCTACATCGCACCGGGTGATTATCATATGGAGCTTCGTCGTAATGGTGCTAATTACCAGATCCATATAAATAAAGATCCTGCGGTAAATCGGCATCGACCTTCTGTTGATGTGCTATTTAATTCGGTTGCTAAATATGCGGGGCGTAATGCTATTGGTGTCATTTTAACAGGGATGGGCAGTGATGGTGCTACAGGTTTATTAGCAATGCGTCGTGCAGGTAGCTACACATTTGCACAAGATGAAGCAAGCTGCGTCGTCTTTGGGATGCCTCGTTCCGCGGTCGAATTGGGAGCCGTAGATGAGGTAAAAAGTATAAGCTCAATGAGTAAAGCCGTGCTGATGAAAATCAGCACAACACAATCATTGCGTATCTGATTAAGTTCAGTTTAAACAGCAACACAGTAATTTGCCAATATATTTTGAAGGAGTTTTCAATGGCAAGTAAGGATCTGAGATTTTTAGTGGTTGATGATTTTTCAACAATGCGCCGCATCGTTCGTAATTTACTAAAGGAGTTAGGATTTATGAACGTAGAAGAAGCAGAAGATGGTGCTGACGCGTTAGCCAAGTTACAGAGTTCGGCATATGATTTTGTTATCACCGATTGGAATATGCCCAATATGGATGGGTTAGAGTTGCTGAAGAATATTCGTAGTGACGCAGGGCTTGCAACGCTTCCCGTTCTGATGGTGACCGCCGAAGCGAAAAAAGAAAATATTATTGCTGCTGCGCAATCAGGAGCAAGTGGATATGTTGTTAAACCTTTTACTGCAGCCATTCTTGAAGAAAAACTCAATAAAATTTTTGAAAAACTGGGCATCTAAGGAGTCGCAATGAGTGGGGATCCAATTATGCCGAAAGATAATGTCGAAATAACGTCAGATATTATCAGTCGGATCGGACAATTGACGCGTATGTTACGCGACAGTTTGCGAGAATTAGGATTGGATAAAGCAATAGCAGAAGCAGCAGAAGCCATTCCTGATGCAAGGGAAAGATTGGACTATGTTGCTCAAATGACCGCTCAGGCAGCTGAGCGTACATTAAATTGTGTGGAAGCTGCGCAACCAAAACAGGATGAGTTAAGTAGTCATGCAACTAAGTTAACTGAACGCTGGGATCAATGGTTTGAGCATCCTGAAGATCTCAAAGATGTACGCTCTCTTGTAACGGATACCCGCAATTATTTGCGGGATATCCCTGAAAGTGCGGCTTTTACAAATAGCCAATTACTTGAAATTATGATGGCGCAAGATTTCCAAGATTTAACAGGCCAAGTGATTAAACGTATGATGAGTGTGGTTCAAGAAATTGAAAAACAACTTGTTATGGTATTAATGGAAAATCTGCCACCAGAGCAACTTGAAAAATCCAATGCGAAAAAAGAGACTGATTCATTATTAAATGGCCCACAAGTCAATAAAAACAATGCTGGTGTGATTAAGAATCAAGATCAGGTTGATGATTTACTGGAAAGTTTAGGTTTCTAATCTATTGGTGAGTTTAGGGCGATAAGGACATAACTGGCTTGCAGGAGGCATTCGCTCTATCTCTGCTCTTTGAGGATGTTCTATTTTATGGATAAAAAACAACCAAAAAACAGGTTAATAGCGCAGGCTATTGAAGAAAATGTAAGCCGCTTTATCTAAGCGGCTTTTGTTTGATGGTGAGAAATACACGCTTTTACCTTATATTCACCATAGAATTATTCTTGCGATAAACCCTCCATATTTGCACCAAATAAATATGTTGTTTCAAAGGTGATGTGTAAGTAGCACACTTTTTTGCTGTTTATACCTTCATAGCCCAAAAAGCCCCGTAAATTTGCGATTGTTCAACCCATCAATTTCTTCTGAATTTGTCATGCTAAGAGACATTTCATTCAGGCTTTAATCTAATTATCTAAATCGGACAGACTGTGGCTGAAGATAGCGATCTCGAAAAGACAGAAGAACCCACTCCCCATAAACGGGAAAAAGCGAAAAAGGATGGGCAAATTGTTCGTTCCAAAGAGCTTTCGTCCGTATTAATGATTTTAGGGGGCGTCAGTCTACTGTGGATGAGTGGGCGTTTTATCACTCGTGAGCTTTATGCCATGTTAACGGAAGGTTTTACTTTTAATCACCACATAATCGGCAACGAGAATTTATTGATCCCCCGTTTTGCCAGTTTAATGAAACAGGCTGTATTTGCGTTATCGCCAGTGTTTCTAGGCTTGGTCTTAGTGGCAATTGGTGGTTCAGCCGTATTGGGGGGGATTAATTTTAGTAGCAAATCTATCAAGTTTGATCCGAAAAAATGGAACCCTATTTCTGGCTTAAAACGTATTTTTTCAATGAATGCGTTAGCTGAATTATTTAAAGCGATTTTAAAATCACTCTTTGTCGGCTTAGCCGCAACGGTTTTCTTATGGCACAACTGGAACGATATTCTTCATTTGATCACGCTTCCTCCTTTAAGTGCTTTAGCTAATGCGATGCAACTGCTTATTTTTGCGGTCTATATTGCGGTTTTTATGCTTATCCCGATGGTGGCATTCGATATTATTTTTCAAATTCGTAGCCATTTGAAAAAGTTACGCATGACACGCCAAGAAATCAAAGACGAATTTAAACAACAAGAGGGTGATCCGCAATTAAAGGCGCGTATTCGCCAACAACAACACGAGATGTCGCGGCGACGAATGATGGCAGATGTGCCAAAAGCAGATGTCATTGTCACTAACCCAACGCATTACGCGGTTGCTTTGCAATATAACGACAAAATGGTTGCCCCAAAAGTACTTGCTAAAGGAGCGGGCGCCATTGCCTTAAAAATTAAAGAAATTGGTGCTGAACATCGAATTCCGCTTCTAGAAGCGCCACCGCTTGCTAGGGCGTTATATCGTCACAGTGAGATAGGACAGGCTATTCCTGCAACACTCTATGCCGCTGTTGCAGAAGTTTTAGCTTGGGTCTATCAACTGAGACGATGGAAAACCGAAGGTGGTTTAAAACCTAAACAACCTATGAACTTGCCAGTGCCTCCCGCACTGGACTTTGCTGGAGAAGATAATCGTCATGGCTAATTTGGCCTCATTACTCCGCTTGCCGGGAAATTGGAAAAGTTCTCAGTGGCAGATACTGGCAGGGCCAGTACTTATTTTGCTTATACTGTCAATGATGGTACTGCCATTGCCACCTTTTCTATTGGACTTATTGTTTACCTTTAACATTGCCCTTTCTATCATGGTGCTATTAGTGGCCATGTTTACTAGGCGCACATTGGACTTTGCTGCCTTTCCTACAATACTCCTGTTCACTACATTGTTACGCTTATCGCTTAACGTTGCATCAACACGTATTATCTTGATGGAAGGACATACAGGTTCAGCAGCTGCAGGGCGTGTTGTTGAAGCTTTTGGTCATTTCCTCGTAGGTGGCAATTTTGCTATCGGTATCGTTGTCTTTATCATTCTTATTCTGATTAACTTTATGGTTATCACCAAAGGTGCAGGGCGTATTGCTGAAGTAGGCGCACGCTTTGTATTAGATGGGATGCCGGGTAAGCAGATGGCTATCGATGCTGATTTAAATGCTGGGATCATAAACGAAGAAGAAGCTAAAAAACGTCGTAAAGAAGTCTCGCTTGAGTCTGACTTTTATGGATCTATGGATGGTGCAAGTAAATTCGTCCGAGGGGATGCGATTGCCGGCTTAATGATCTTGGTAATAAACGTCGTTGGTGGTTTAGTGGTCGGTGTTGCACAACATAATATGGCACTTAACGATGCGGCAAGCACTTATACCTTATTAACTATCGGTGATGGGCTAGTGGCTCAAATTCCAGCACTGATTATATCAACAGCGGCAGGTGTTATTGTTACTCGCGTTGCAACCGATGAAGATGTCGGTCAACAAATGGTGACGCAACTCTTTGATAACCCTCGTGTACTGATGCTAACTGCGGGTGTTTTAGGATTGCTGGGGTTAGTACCAGGTATGCCAAACTTTGTTTTCCTCTTCTTTACGGCTGCATTAGCAGGATTAGGATGGTATATCTTAAAACGTCATAGCAGTCCTCAAGTGCAACAACAAAAAGAGTTGGAACAAGTTGAAAAACAAAATCGGGTTGTTGAAGCCTCTTGGGAAGATGTGCAATTAGAAGATCCGCTGTCAATGGAAGTAGGTTATCGTCTTATTCCCATGGTCGACAATCGCCAAAATGGTGAATTGTTAGGTCGAATTAGTGGTATTCGCAAAAAGTTTGCACAAGAAATGGGGTATTTACCTCCTGTTGTACATATTCGCGATAATATGGAAGTAAAACCTTCCTCCTACCGCATTTTAATGAAAGGGGTAGAAATCGGCCATGGCGAAGCTCATCCTGGGCGTTGGTTGGCCATAAACCCCGGTAATGCAGTAGGAACGCTAGAAGGTGATAACACTCAAGAGCCGGCATTTGGTTTACCTGCAGTATGGATTGATGACAGTTTAAGAGAGCAAGCACAAGTACAAGGCTATACGGTTGTGGCGGCAAGTACAGTGATTGCAACACATTTTAATCATGTACTTAACCAATACGCATCAGAGTTATTTGGTCGCCAAGAAGCGCAAATGCTATTTGATAGGGTAAGCAAAGAACTACCGAAAATGACGGAAAATATGATCCCCGATATGCTGTCATTAACGGTGTTACATAAAGTATTGCAAAACCTGTTGGCAGAGCAAGTGCCTATTCGCGATATGAGAACCATATTAGAAGCACTAGCAGAGCATGCACCTGAGCAAAAAGATCCGGCAGAATTAACGGCGGTAGTTCGTGTTGCATTACGCAGGGCGATAACACAACACTGGTTTGGTGATAAAGAAGAGATACAAGTTATTGGATTAGATGCGGGACTAGAGCGTCTATTATTACAAGCGATGCAAAGTGGGGGGGGATTAGAGCCTGGCCTTGCTGAAAACATTGAACAACAAGCCTTAGATGCGGTACGCCGTCAAGAGATGTCAGGGGGCGTGCCAGTACTCTTGGTTAACCATGCACTACGTTCGCTGTTATCGCGCTTTTTACGCCGTAGCTTGCCACAGTTAGCGGTATTATCAAATATGGAAATTAGCGAAGGTCGTCATATTCGTATGACATCAATGATTGGTGGACAAAATCATTAATTATTAATCATTGATAAAAATCTACTAAAACCACTAAATCATCATTTAGTGGTTTTTTTTAGTTTAAACAAGAAGAATATAAGTAATTGTTCTATATATAGAATATGTTTTAAATAAAAGCAATATTAAACATGGATATGGTGAGATTTATTTTGATAAAGAAGCTTATAGAATAATAGAAAGAAAATTAAATATTAATAGCTTGTTTGGTAATAGGGCTGTTTATATATCTTATTATTAATATATAAAAATATTATTTGTATTTTTTAATATGAATACTTAATCATTAATATATTATTTATATGTTTTTTTAAATGCTTTGTCTATATGTTTTTTATATGGATTTTTTTTTAAATTAATTGTTCCTTGTGCTAATTATGATAATCAGTTTTAAAACCAAAGGAAATGTCCATGAAAAAAAACGCTCTATTTACTGTCTCACTGTTATCTGTATTTATTTCATTATCTTGCTATGCTTATCAAGATGTTATTTTACATTCTGATTCATTATCAGATGCAAAAGTATCTATTAATGATGACACAGGGAAAACACAAATTGAAGTGATAAATACTAATCAAGATGGTACCGCCCATATCTATTATAATCGTCTTGATGTTGGTAATTTGGGTTTATCATTAAAAAATAATGCTGAAGCAGAATTAATTATTAATGAGGTTGTTTCTAAAGATTTTTCAATTCTGAGAGGTGAGCTTGAGTTACAAGGAAAAAAGGCAACAGTGGTTATAGCTAATCCTAATGGAATTTCTTGTCGTGATTGTTCTTTCTCTGGAATTAATGATATTAAACTAATTGCAGGTAGCAGTACAGGGAAATTTTCTAAGACATTCACTATAGCAGATATAGGTTCTAGTGTTGTTTTTGATATGAGAAATAAATTAGATAAAAATGAACATATGCATATTAATCGAAATTATAAAGATATTTCATCTGGAATGATAAATATTATCTCTAATAATGTAGACTTGATTGACGGTGATTTAAATGCTGAATATATTCGTTTTGATATGGGGTTAAGTGAGTTTAATCTTGGAGCTAAAAATGATTATAATAAACACAGCCATTTTTTGTTAAGGACAGAGGCAGGAATAAATAGTCGATATTTAATAATAAAATCAAAACAGGGTAACGTTTATAATCATGGTAATATAAATACTTTGTCACTAAATCATGAGTCTTATAGCTTAATTAACACAGGAAACATAGATATAAATCAAGATGATAATTTATATAGAACAGCTTATGATGGGACGAAACAATCAAAAGTAATGGTTTATCAATATTCTTCTGTTCTTAATAATTCATCATTTAATGTTAAAGATAGTATTCTATTTATGAAAGCGGATAGGTTGCTTTTAGATAGAACATTTAATATTGATGATAGTTATTTATATGGAAGAGTAGGAACCATAGGAATAGGTAATATATCATTGTCGTATAATAGTGTTTTTCATATCCTCGCTGAGGATAGTATATTTCTTGGTGGTAAAATCCAGGGGGATGGTCGTATTATATTACAATTAAATGATGATAAAGTTGATATTGAAGGTAAAAACTTGTTAATAGGAACAGAGGAATTAAGATTAGAGGGGGGAACAAAATATAAATTAGGTAGATCAACGATTATAGATTATAGTAAATACAAATAAGGCTATTTTAATTTAAAATATAATTCTTATTATTACTATCGATTTAAATCCTAACGCTAATTCAATATTTATCTGAAGGTTGTTACATATAAATCAATATATTAAACAAAACACTCCCTGTATTATATTGAAATAATACAGGGACTATTCTTTAATTATAAAAGATAATTATATTTGTATTTTTCGCCCAGCTAATATTGAACGCTGTGCTTGTCCATCTGCACCATAAAGTGTTGGGCTATGATTTTTCTGTAGAAAATGTAGCGTTTCACTATTGCGAGTAATATGTTGCTCTAACAATAAGCCATTGTGTTGATTAAGATGTTTTAACTCTTCCGTTAGATCAACCAGTTGTCCCCATAAATCAGCTAAAAAAGGCTGTCCTTGATAGGGTCTATCAATACCAACTTGTTTACTGAGTATTTGACGTTTTTGATCGGTATGACCTAGAGCTGTTAATACAAAATTCTTCTGTTCAGTTAGTTCATGCAGCTTATTGATATCAATACTTCCTGCACATAATAACTGTTGCTCAGCACGTAAAATACCCGCAATGGTATTGAGCTGTGATAACTGAAGATCTAAGGTCTGGCGGAGTTCTTCCATCATAATCTTTAATATTATTTAGTTATGCTTTCAGCAGCTTCTCGGAAAAGTGCTTCCGCAATTTTGCTGCTGTCCATTGTTAATGTTCCATCGGCAATCGCTGCTTTTAAACGGGCAACTTTTTCGACATTGATGTCTTGATTGCTAGGTTGAACTAATTTTTTCTGTGCTTCACTTAGTTTCACAGAAGTATCACCCGCCATTGCTTTTGTTTGCGTATTACCGGTTTTTCGTGCTTCTTGGGCACCTTCATTAAGGTTACGCTGAGAAATGGCCGTGATTGGGATAAGTGGATTTGTGCGTTCAATACTCATAGGAAAATCCTTTGTTAGGCATCAATTAATCGTCAGATGAAGCCATTGTAAACAACCTATGTGTTTTCGCCTATCATCTTGTAGTTTTATATCGGCAGTGTAGATATAAACTTTAATGTTATCTTACTCGTCATACTTCAAGCTGTAGCGTTGTTGGCGTCACTCATTCGCACTAGTCACATACTTATGTATGCTCCTAGCGACTCATTCGCTAGCCGCCTAGCTACAACTTGAATTATTTAGAGTATTTTTTCGTCATACTTCAAGCTGTAGCGTTGTTGGCGTCACTCATTCGCACTAGTCACATACTTATGTATGCTCCTAGCGACTCATTCGCTTGCCGCCTAGCTACAACTTGAATTATTTAGAGTATTTTCTCGTCATACTTCAAGCTGTAGCGTTGTTGGCATCACTCATTCGCACTAGTCACATACTTATGTATGCTCCTAGCAACTCATTCGCTTGCCGCCTAGTTATAACTTGAATTATTTAGAGTATTTTCTCGTCGTACTTCAAGCTGTAGCGTACTCATTAGCACTAGTCTACAAGCAGCGTTTTTATTCAACTTATAGTGCAAGAGAGTTTACCTTGCCTTGCTATCATTAAAACGGTTAACAAGTCATTTAATATAGGCTTATTCTGCTTATCGTTACCTTTAATTGTTATCTTTAATGTATTACAAGGGGATACGTACAGAGCCATTTTCCAGCGCTTCACCAGTAATAATTTGCCCTGATTTGACCCGTATACGAATACTTTCATTGGCAACGGCATTGTTAATCGCTTTTCCTTCATAACGGATTTGAAAGTGATCACCTTGTGCAAAAACCGTTACAGTCTGCCCCGCTAAAATGGCCCAAGGGCGACGAACCATAGTTGATGTTATTGGTTTTTCGGTCGCAATATGGCGCATAGCAATGGCATTTTTAATAAAAACAGCATCTCTTAACACGTCATAAGGTAGCTTTTCTAAATCTCCTTTTATGATCTTAATCGAAGATGTTGTTATTACATCATCACGATTAATCTCTTTTTTAGCGACTAAATATTGTCCATAAACACTCACATCTACTTGTATAAAACGACGTTGATTATCGCACTGAATAGGGATAGAAAGACGTCCCCAATTGCGAGAGCCTGCATGCTGTAGGATTTCTTGTTGTTGGCAATGTGGCCATTTATCCTCTGGGGTTAAAACGGTTACGGTGACTTTATCGTCTTTGTGGTGGCGCGTTTGGAAAAATTGCTGTAGCGCTTCGGGTAGGGGATTGGCTATACCGCTATTTACTATAAAGAAAAAAGAAATAACACCGATAAACGTTCTAACAGACATAGTTTGTATCACCTTATAAAGTTTATGCTAATGGTGTGGTTAAACTTATTTAGCCAAAATAGTGTACATCCTCTTCACATACCTTAAACGCATAAATAGCAATTCAATTTACCCCTATTCCTCCAATCATCTTTTTTTTGAGCGTTTATTCTGTTAACTGAAATTGTTTTATCAGCTGAGGTGAGTGGTTTAGCCACCAAGGATAGAAGATGCTCGATAAATTAGAAAATACGTTTCATTTTCAACAAGAAGCGCTTTCACTACGTAATAAACGCCAAGAAATTTTGGCGGCAAATATTGCTAATGCTGATACGCCAGGCTTCCAAGCTCGGGATATTGATTTCGCGGCTGAGTTGAAAAAAACCATGGAAAACGGGCGTACTGGTAGTCATGGATTGCAACTGACAATGACATCAGAACGCCATATTCCTATTAAGCCGGGTTATCGCTTAGAGGCTGATTTGCTTTATCGGGTTCCTCATCAAACATCGATGGATGGTAACACGGTCGATATGGATATGGAACGGAGTAATTTTGCCGATAATAGCGTTAAATATCAGGCAGATGTGACATTTATTAACTCTCAAGTTAAAAGCATGATGGCTGTATTGCAACAAGGATAAAGAGTATGTCTTTATTTAGTATTTTCGATATTTCAGGTTCTGCACTTTCAGCACAATCACAACGTTTAAACGTCAGTGCAAGTAATATGGCCAACGTAGATAGCGTTGTGGGGCCTGATGGTGAACCTTACCGTGCAAAACAAGTGGTTTTCCAAGTGAATGCGCCAGCGGGTCAAGATATTGGTGGTGTTCATGTTACGCAAGTAGTGGATGATCCGACACCCTTTCGTATGGAATACCAGCCAGGAAATCCATTTGCAGATGAAAAAGGCTATGTGCGTAAGCCTAATGTCGATGTAGTCGGTGAAATGATCAACACTATTTCGGCGTCAAGAAGTTATCAGGCTAACGTTGAAGTGATGAATACAGCGAAATCGCTGATGCAAAAAACGCTAATGATAGGTCAATAGGGAGAATAAATTGTGGGTATTTCTGCCTCAATGAATGAACCTACTGATAATACCATTATCGGGGAAGCGCCTTCATCCTACCACACTAAAAAAGGGGGGAGTGATGATATTAAAGGTAATTTCCTGACGTTGCTTATCACGCAGATGCAAAACCAAGATCCCACCAATCCAATGCAGAATAATGAGTTAACGTCACAGTTAGCACAGATTTCTACGGTTGAAGGGATAGAGACGCTAAATAAAACAGTCAATACCATTGTTGGCCAAATTGACCAAAGTCAGGCATTACGTGCTACCTCATTGGTTAATCATATGGTGATGATTGCCGGTAATGAAATCAGCGTTGATAAGATTAATAATGGTGAAAACGCTGGATCTGATACAGATATAGATACAGATACAACACCTGATACTCAATTAGATAAGTTACCTGCATCTACTGATGCGACAGATAATGAAAATATCTTCTCCAGCGCCTTTGGTTTTGAATCCTTTAGTCCAATAGATACGCTTACAGTCAATATTACTGATAGTAGTGGGGCTAAAGTTCGCACGATCGAAATGAATTCAAAAATTCTGCCGGATGTTTATCACTTCTTTTGGGATTGCACGGATGATGATGGTAATAAAGTTCCTACTGGAAAATATCAATTTACAGTAAATGCCACATTTAATGATGCGCAAGTCCCAGTAAAAACACTTAAAAGTGCGGTAGTCAATTCCGTTTCTATGAAAGAGGGAAAACCTCATCTTGATGTTGGCCTCGGTGTCATCGTTTCATTGGACGAAATTCGTAAAGTTTTTTAATCAACATTAATTCAATAATGGAGGGCGCATGTCCTTTTCTCAAGCAGTCAGTGGTTTAAATGCAGCAGCCGCTAATTTAGATACTATTGGTAATAATATCTCAAACTCTGCAACCTACGGTTTTAAGGGGGCAACAGTCTCTTTTGCCGATGTTTTTGCCGGCTCTGGTGCAGGGCTTGGTGTAAAAGTATCAGGCATTAGCCAAAACTTTAAAGATGGTAGTATCACTACTACTAACCGCCCAACCGATGTGGCGATTTCTGGTGGTGGTTTCTTCCGTATTGAAGATAGTAACGGTGGCGTTTTCTATTCACGTAATGGTGAATTTGGCAAAGATAAAAACGGCTATCTCACTAATATGCAAGGTATGCGTATTACAGGTTATCCAGTACAAAACGTAGACGGTAAAAATGTGGTACAAAAAGGGGCAACACCAACGCCTATCATTATTCCTACCGATATGATGAATGCAAGTGCAACCGATAAAATGGATATGACGGTTAACTTGAATTCAGCTGAAGAGGCTATCGATCAAACAACACATAAATTTGATCCCAAAGATAACGATTCTTATAACTTTAGTACTAACGTGACAACCTACGATAGCTTAGGTAATGAACATAACCTGAACTTATTCTTTGTTAAAACCAAAGATAACGAATGGAGTGTTTATGCTCAAGACACCACAACAGGTGAGCCAGCACAAGATCTGGGTAAATTAGTTTATAAGGATAACGGGGTATTAGATGAAACAGCACCTAAGCTGAAAAACTTTACTACCGTTGCTTATAAAGGTTCACAACCCATGGATATGGAAATGAACTTTAGTGGTAGTACGCAGCAAAAAGTCGCTGAATCAAGTGTCTCTAAACTCGCGCAAAATGGTTATCAAGCAGGGGAATTTACCAATTTCCGTATTGAGCCAGATGGTTCCATTATGGCGACCTACTCAAACCAACAAAGCCAAGTGGTTGGTCAAATCGCATTAGCTAACTTTGCCAATCCTGGTGGCTTAAGTTCACAAGGTGACAATATGTGGTCTGAAACCAATGGTTCAGGCTCACCCATTGTTGGTGTGGCAGGCTCTGGCGTATTCGGTAAATTAACCAACAATGCCTTAGAAGCCTCTAACGTAGATATGAGCCAAGAGTTAGTTAACATGATTGTTGCTCAACGTAACTATCAATCTAATGCGCAGACTATCAAAACTCAGGATCAGATCCTGCAAACACTAGTTAGCATGCGCTAATAACGCAGGAAATCATCTGTTATGGATCATGTGATTTATACCGCGATGGGCGGTGCCAGACACTCAATGGAAAACCAAGCTGTCGTGGCGAACAATTTAGCAAATGCATCAACACCAGGGTTTAAAGCGCAACTTAGTGCGATGCGAGCCGTACCTATCAATGGCGAAACCTTACCGACGCGTACACTTACCGTCGCGTCAACGCCCGGTAGTGATCAGCGTCAGGGAACGATGAATTACACCGGCAGACCGATGGACGTTGCGTTAAGTGATAATGGCTATTTGGCTGTTCAACTTGAAGATGGTACGCAAGCGTATACCCGAAACGGCAATATTGAGCGTAACGCTGATGGCATGTTGATGGTACAAGGCCGTCTTTTGATGGGCGATAATGGCGCAATTGAAGTGCCACCACAAGCGGAAATTAGCATTGCTAATAACGGCATTGTCACGGCTCATGTCCCTACCGATCCACCAAAAATGCTAGGGCAAATTGGTCGCCTAAAAATGGTGAAGCCAGAACAAAATGATTTGGTACGAGGCGATGATGGTCTATTTCACCTATCACCTCAAGGTACAGCACGAGTGGGTGAAACGTTACCTGCGGACGATAACGTCAAAGTCCTTGCTGGTGTATTAGAAGGTAGCAACGTCAATCCTGCTGAAGCTATGGTCGATATGATTGCCAATGCCCGCCGTTTCGAAATGCAAATGAAGGTGATCCACAGTGCAGATGATAATGCGCAGCGCGCTAACCAATTGCTATCAATGAGTTAAATAGTGTAAGGGGAAAACCATGATCCGTTCTTTATGGATTGCTAAAACAGGGTTGGATGCACAACAAACTAACATGGATGTGATTTCCAACAACCTCGCAAACGTCAGCACAAATGGTTTTAAACGCCAGCGTGCGGTTTTTGAGGATTTACTCTATCAAACTATTCGTCAACCGGGAGCGATGACATCCGAGCAGACGAATGCGCCTTCTGGTTTACAAATTGGTACTGGTGTTCGCCCAGTGGCGACAGAACGTTTACATAGCCAAGGTAATTTAGCCCAAACTAATGGTACGCGTGATGTTGCTATCAAAGGGCAAGGTTTTTTCCATGTTCAATTACCTGATGGTACGGATGCTTATACTCGCGATGGCTCTTTTCAAATGGACCAAAATGGGCAACTAGTGACCTCCAGTGGCTTTCAAATCGTCCCAGCGATTATTTTGCCAGAAACCGCTAAAAAGGTGATGGTAGGTCGTGATGGTATTGTCAGTGTGGAGATTGAAGGATCGCCTGCACCTCAACAAGTAGGGCAATTAACCCTCACCACATTTATTAATGATAGCGGGTTAGAAAGTGTTGGGGAAAATCTGTACTTAGAAACAGCCAGCTCCGGAGCACCTACTGAGAATGCGCCGGGTATTAACGGTGCGGGCTTGTTATATCAGGGATATGTTGAAACCTCTAACGTTAATGTCGCGGAAGAATTGGTCAATATGATCCAGACTCAGCGTGCTTATGAAATTAATAGTAAAGCGATTTCAACTTCTGATCAGATGTTACAGAAACTCACGCAACTCTAATTTCGTTGATTCATTAGCCTGACAGAATTTCTGTCAGGCGTATTACTAAAAGAGTATCGAAGATGGATACAAAGGTCATTACTGACAATTCTGGGGCAAGTAAGCTTAGTGTCAGATGGCGTCGTCATCAACGTTTAGGTACCGCCCTGTTGGTACTGACACTAGCAGGGTGCGCTCAGATACCGGAAAAACCATTGGTTGAAGGACACACCACGGCAATACCTACTGCGCCTACCACACCAGCACCTAATGGCTCTATTTTTCAGGCTACTCAGCCGGTTTATTTTGGTTATCAGCCATTATTTGAAGATAGGCGACCGCGAAATATTGGCGATACATTGACTATCACCTTGCAAGAAAATGTCAGTGCCAGTAAAAACTCGTCGGCGAATGCCAGTCGCAATGGTAAAGCCGGTTTCCTTGCTTCTATCACACCAAGGTTCTTAGAAGGATTATTAGGGAATAGCCGTACTGATATGGGCATGGAAGGAAACAGTGAGTTCGGTGGTAAAGGTGGTGCTAATGCAAATAACACCTTTAAAGGCACCATTACGGTAACGGTTGATCAGTTATTGGCAAATGGCAATCTACACGTTGTGGGTGAAAAACAAATTGCGATAAACCAAGGCACTGAATTTATTCGATTTTCAGGCGTTGTGAATCCGCGCACTATCAGTGGCTCAAACACGGTCAATTCAACCCAAGTTGCTGATGCGCGTATTGAATATATCGGAGACGGTTATATTAATGAAGCGCAATCCATGGGATGGCTACAACGTTTCTTCTTAAATGTATCACCTTTTTAACGAGTAGGGTCTAGATGAAAAAATTAGCGATTAGCCTTTTCTTTATCGTGATGACATGTGTCGGCTTTTCTGCCCATGCCGAACGGATCAGAGATCTTACTTCGGTTGAAGGGGTAAGAGAAAATGCGCTGATTGGTTATGGTTTGGTTGTCGGCCTCGATGGTACGGGTGACCAAACCATGCAAACACCTTTTACCACGCAAAGTCTAAATAACATGCTCTCACAATTGGGGATCACCGTACCTGCGGGCACCAATATGCAGTTAAAAAACGTCGCGGCAGTGATGGTGACAGCAAAACTACCTCCTTTTGGTCGTACTGGGCAATCTATCGATGTGGTTGTTTCTTCATTAGGTAATGCCAAAAGTTTACGAGGTGGTACGTTACTGATGACCCCACTTAAAGGGGTAGATAGTCAGGTTTATGCGGTAGCCCAAGGGAACATTGTTGTCGGTGGCTCTGGTGCTTCTGCGGGAGGCAGTAGCGTAAAAGTCAATCAATTAGCGGGTGGACGTATTAGTAACGGTGCCATTATTGAGCGTGAGTTACCTTCTCAGTTTGGTCAAACGGGATTATTAAACTTACAGCTTAACGAAGAAAACTTCACGCTAGCACAAAGTATTGCTGATGCGATTAATAAACTACGAGGGGTAGGAACGGCTCTTCCTCTTGATGCCCGTACGGTGCAATTACGTGTACCTCTTGGTAAAAGTGAACAAGTTCGTTTCTTAGCAGATGTGCAAAACCTTGAGGTAAAACGAGTTATTGCTGATGCTAAAGTGATTATCAATGCAAGAACAGGTTCCGTTGTAATGAACCGTGATGTGGTATTAGGTAGCTGTGCCATCGCACAAGGCAACTTATCTGTTACGGTAGATAGCCAAGTGAATGTGAGTCAACCGAATACCCCCTTTGCAGGTGGCAGTACGGTTGTGTCACGTAATACGAGTGTTAATGTCAATGAAAAGGGTGGTTCATTACAAAAAGTCAACGCCAGTGCTAGCCTCAATGAAGTGATCCGTTCACTCAATGCGCTAGGTGCGACCCCAACAGATCTCATGTCGATATTACAAGCGATGGAAAGTGCGGGTTGTTTACGGGCGAGATTGGAGATTATCTGATGAAAGAGTTATCTCTGCTTTCTTCAATGCCGAATATTTCAACGCCGGCATATGATAGTAACGCATTGAATAAACTTAAATATCAGGTTGGACAAAATGCCGATCAGCAAGGACTGCGCCAAGTGGCGCAGCAACTTGAGGGGGTTTTTGTGCAAATGATGTTAAAAAGTATGCGTGAAGCTATTCCACAAGAGAGTATGTTCAATTCAGAAAGCACTAAAATGTACACCTCTCTTTATGATCAGCAAATTGCTCAAGATTTATCCAAAAAAGGCTTGGGGTTTGCTGACATGATTGAAAAACAACTGTCAGCTAAAGTAACGATGGAACCGAGCGAACTGGCCGGTAAAACGCCGATGCCATTAGACAGCAGTGATATTTTTCAATCAATGCCAACACAAGCATTAGGCCAGCTCTATCGTGCGATGCAACCGTTACAAAATGCAGTTGAAAGTACGGTAGGCAAGTTAAAAGGATTGTCTGAAAGTAGCGCTTCTTTTGCCGCTAAATTGTTAGGGCCTGCTAAACAAGCGACACAAGGTACAGGTATTCATCATCTTTTAGTTGTAGCACAAGCGGCACTAGAATCTGGCTGGGGTAAACGAGAAATTTTAACGGGTGATGGAAAACCGAGCTACAACCTGTTTGGTATTAAAGCGGGGCGTTATTGGAAAGGGCCTGTCACTAATATTATGACAACGGAAGTGATTGACGGTAAATCGATCAAGATGCGTGATAATTTCCGTGTCTACGGCTCTTATGTGGAGGCTATCCAAGATTATCTAAGATTGCTTACGGAAAGCCCGCGCTATGCCAAAGTACCGCAAGCCAAAACACCAGAACAGGCTGCTTATCATATTCAAGAAGCCGGTTATGCAACCGATCCGGGGTATGCCAAAAAACTTGTTTCTATTATAGGGCAATTAAAGGGACAGGGTGAGCAAGTTGCGAAAACTTATACGCATGATTTAAGTGAACTCTTTTAACTATTCTCCCCTCAAGTTTAGGGGGGAATAACCGATAACAAATAGCAGAGCATCCATATCAATTGCCTAGTTATGCTCCGAACATACAGGAGATGACTAAACGTAAAAGGATAGACAAATGTCCAACAATTTAATTAATACAGCGATGAGCGGGCTTAATGCAGCACAAGCTGCGATGAGCACAATTAGTAATAATATCGCTAACCAAAAAGTAAATTGGTATAACCGTCAAATGACCGTATTTAATGAAAACGGTGGCACGATGACCAGTAATGGTTATATTGGAAATGGTGTTAATGTGAGTCGTATTCATCGCGAATATAATGAGTTCCTTGCGGGGCAAATGAATCGTGCGGTAACAAAACAGAGTGCTTTAAATAGCTATAACAAAAATATCTCGCAAATAAATAATTTATTAGCGGATAAAGGCAATGATGTTTCCAGTGCAATTGATGACTTCTTTACTAGCTTACCTAATGTAACGAACAATGCGGAAGATAACCCAGCTCGTACCACCATACTGGGTAAAGCGGAAGCAATGGTGAATATGTTTAATAAAGCGGATCAATCATTGCGCGATCTCGAAAAAGACATTAATAGCCAAGTCACTAATACCACTAAGAATATTAATGAATATTCCAAGCAGATAGCTAAATTAAATCAAGAAATTAGCCGCTCCCAAGGTTTTAATGGTGCCGAGCCTAATGATCTACTCGACCAACGCGACCGTTTAATTCAAGAGCTAAATACGCTGGTTGATGTACAAGTGACCCAACAAGACGGCGGATTTGTTAATGTCAGCTTTGCCAATGGTCTTCCTCTTGTTGCGGGGACGCGCTCTTATGAAGTCTCTGCTATTCCTTCCAGTAAAAACAGTGAACGCCTTGTTGTTGGTTATAGCAACGGTATTGATGAAGTCCGTGAAGTTGATGCTAAACGTATTAATGGCGGTGAATTAGGTGGCGCTTACCGTAGCCGTAATGAAGTATTAGATGCAAGCCGAAATCAATTAAACCAATTAGCTTTAGTGTTGGGCGATCAATTTAATAAACAACATGAGCAAGGTTTTGATTTAAACGGCGATAAAGGTGATAAGTTCTTCAACCTAGGTGGGGCACATACCATGCCTAATGGTAAGAACAAAGGTGATGCGACTTTTGATGTCAAATACACTGACACAAGAGAAGTTAAAGCTGCGGATTATACGGTTAAGTATGAAGGTGGTAAATGGAATGTCACTGTAGAGCCGGGGAATCGTAAATTTACAGCAACACCTAATGCAACAACGGGTGAATTAGAATTCGAAGGAATGAGCATCAAAGTCAATGGAGCTGCACAAGAGGGCGATTCTATCGTTGTTCAATCTGTAGGCAACGTGATTGCAGGAATGAGTGTTGCAATCAGCGATCCAAGCAAAATAGCTGCCGCGGGTACAAAAGACTCTGGACCTAGTGATAATGAGAACATGAAAAAATTGTTCGAATTACCCGATGAAAAACTTATCGATGGTAAAGCAACAATTGCTGGTGGTTATGGCTCACTAATAAGTATGGTGGGTAATAAAGTGAATACTGCGCAAGTTGATTATGATGCGCAAAATGCGATCACCAGCAGTATTTTAACACAGCAACAATCGGTTTCAGGGGTCAACTTGGATGAAGAATACGGCGAAATGTATCGTATCCAAGAGTATTACATGGCAAATGCAAAAGTTATTCAAACTGCAAATACCATGTTTGATGCGATTATGCAGGTCTTATAAACCCTCTTTGATTAAGGAATAAATCGTGCGTTTAAGTTCAAATCAAATTTACACTCAGCGAGTGGATAATATTACTAGCTCGCAAAGTAGATGGATGACAGAAGGGAATAAAATTTCCAGTGGTCGACGTGTTGAAAAACCTTCTGATGATCCGATGGCGGCCTCACAAGCGGTAATGGTTAAGCAATCTGAAGCGCGTAATCAGCAATATGCGACAGCACGTGGATTTGCTAAAAACAGCATGTCATTGCAAATGAGCCTTTCAAGCCAAATGGTCAATATCACCACAAAAATTCAAGAAACATTAGTGGCTGCCGGTAATGATGGCGCATTAAGTGATGAAGATCGTGCCTCTCTTGCGGAACAATTAAGTGGTTTAAAAGATCAGTTAGTGGGGATTGGCAATACGAAAGATGGTGTTGGACGTTATGTTTTTGCTGGTTTCCAAACAGATAAACCACCTTTTGTTGCAGACAAAACGGGTAAAATCACCTATCAAGGTGGAGACAAGCAAATTACTCAAAAAGTTGATAGCAATATTGAAATGGTATCCAACTTTACAGGGATAGAAACGTTACAATCATCGGGAGGAAAAGGCACAGAGCCAGATATTTTTAATGCCTTAGATGAAGCCATCAGTGCACTACGTGAACCTCTAGTTGGAAAACCACAAGCTGATCGTGATGCTGCATTAGATAAGATTAATACGGCTAACCGTGTTAATCGCGCCACATTAAATAATATTTCTAGTGTGGAAGCTAAATTAGGTTTACAGCTTCAAGAACTTGATAATTTAGATGATTTAGGTGCAGATACCTCATTAAGAAATGCTAAACGCTTAAGTGAGTTACGTGACTTAGATTGGACACAAGCAATTTCAGATTATTATCAAGAAGAGTCGGTATTACAGGCATCTTATAAAGTCTTTAATGACATGAAAGAGATGTCGATGTTTAAGATGTATCGTTAATTTAGTCGTAATAGTAAATAGCATCTTATTCTATAAAATAAGCGATTATCCCTTGATATTTATCAGGGGATTTTTTTATCTGTAACGAATGAAGTCAGTACAAGGTTTATGCATGACTTTAGTCGCAGTAGCAGTAAGTGCCCGTGCTGATCCTTTAGCACGAATATTAAGTTATCTAGCTGACTTTATTCATCACTGGTTTATAGCAAATGATATATTAATTGTGGAATAAACAAAACAAGTGACAAAAAGCAGATTAAATTTAATTAGCCAATGGAAAAATAGATAACACAATCTCAATCATCAGTTTTTTCAAGAAACTAATTGCTGCAATATTAAGGTAATACGATTGAATGTATCGCTAAAGACACGCTCAGTAAACACAGGTAATGCTGGCATAATCAGTGATAACGCCAACATACCGATCGTGAGGGTAAGAGGGAAACCGACCACAAAAACAGAAAGTTGTGGTGTCATACGGTTTAAAATACCTAATGAAAGGTTGAGTACTAATAGTAGAGTAATTAATGGCATGGCTAACATCATCCCGTTAATAAATATAGTGCCACCACTTTGTACTAAAGTAAGGATACCCAATGAATTAAAGGTCTGATTTCCAATAGGAACAACATAGAAAGTATCTGCTAATACTGATAACAGCCATAAATGCCCATCAAACACCATAAAAAGCAACATGGTTAACATGTTAAAGATACGAGCAAGAATAGGCATATTCGGGCCACCTGAAGGATCGACGAAAGTCGCAAATGACAGCCCCATCTGTAAACCAATCACTTCTCCTGCATGACGTACAGAAGCAAAAGCTAACTGCATAGATAAGCCTAAAATTGTGCCAATTAAAATTTGTTGGATCAGTACCCAAAAAGCCATGATAGAAAAGAGAGGTACTTGACTTTGCGGTAGCCCTGGTGCAATTAACGCCGTGGTTAAAAAGGCGAGTCCAATACGAAATTTTTTAGGTGTCTGTTTTTCACTAAACAAAGGCGCGGTACTAAAGAGTGCCAAAATACGCACAAATGGCCAGAAAAAATCACTGATGTAGCCATTAAGTATTTCACTGGTCAAGGTTATCATTGTTATTAGCCAATCATTCCTGGAATGCCAGTAAATAAGTTATGCATATAGTCTAATAACAAACTGAGCATCCACGGGCCTGCGACTAAAATAGCCGCTAATACAGCAAGGATCTTAGGAATAAACGACAGTGTCATTTCGTTTATTTGTGTTGCTGCTTGCAGCATGCTTATTACTAAACCGGTAACCAGTGCAGACAATAATAGAGGTCCAGCAAGGGATAAGGCAATTTTCATCGCTTCCGTTCCTAATGCTAAAACAGATTCAGGCGTCATAAAGAACCTCTTTGCTAGTTAAAAAAGCTTTGAGCCAATGAGCCAAGTATTAACTGCCAGCCATCGACTAATACAAATAACATGAGTTTAAAAGGCAGTGAAACGGTGGCGGGTGGCACCATCATCATACCGAGTGCCATCAAGACGCTGGCAACCACTAAGTCTATGATGAGAAAAGGGATAAAAATCATAAAACCAATTTGAAAAGCGGTTTTTAGCTCACTGGTAATATAAGCAGGGACTAAAATTCGCATAGGTACGCTATCGCGTGTTTCAAATGCGGGGGCATCAGCAAGACGAGCAAAAAGTGCAAGATCGGTTTCGCGCGTTTGTTGCATCATAAACTGGCGCAGTGGTTGTGAGCCATTATCGAGTGCTTGTTCAAAAGTGATTTTATCTTCACTAAAAGGGAGATAAGCATCTTGATAAATTTTATCAAACACCGGTGCCATAATAAAAAATGTCATAAATAGCGCAAGACCCAGTACCACTTGGTTAGGGGGAGCAGAAGGTGTACCTAACGCATTACGCAATAAACCCAGCACAATGATAATCCGAGTAAAACTCGTCATCATCAGTAATACGGCGGGAATAAAACCTAGGGCTGTGATAAAAATCAGTGTTTGTACTGGCAATGACCAGCTTTGGCCACCTCCCGGTAATGGGTGTGAAATAACACTGGGGAATTGAGCAAACGCATGGCTTGGCAATAGTGACAAAATAAGGACACTAGCGAAGAGAGGCCAGCGCTTTAATGCGTTAAAATAAGAGACACACTGATGCATTATGAGTTGCCTTTATCTCGCTTTAGCGTTTTTTGTAATAATTGAATAAATAACGGTGAAGAAGGTGGTATAGGCGCTTCCTGCGAGGCATGATTAGGAATGGGTAAGGTGTGTAACAGATTAATCTGCGATGCCGTAACCCCTAATACAAGCCATTCCTGCTCGATTTCAACAACGACAACACGCTCTTTGGTACCTAATGAACAGCTCGCTTTAACCGTGAGTTGTGCTTGATTAGCTTTAAATGTACCGCGAGCAAAGCCAAAACGGCGGAAAAGCCACATTGCAACAATAATCAGTACAATAATACCCGCAAGCGCGGTGCTGACTTGCACAAGGCTTTGTCCAACGGGTAAAGGTTGCGCCGGTGTTTGGATAGTTTGCGTTGTGGCGGGTGCGGCAGTATTAACCGCACCTTGGCTGGAAAAGGAAGGGATCTGTTCCATAGATCAACGACTCAGACGGCGCATACGTTCTGAAGGGGTGATGATATCGGTAATGCGAATACCATATTTATCAGAAACGACCACGACTTCTCCTTGGGCGATTAAGTAGCCATTGATAAGAATATCAAGGGGTTCACCCGCAAGCCCATCTAATGACACTACAGAGCCTTGTGATAGGCTTAGGAGTTTTTTAATCGTCATTTTGGTACGCCCTAACTCTACTGTCAATTTGACAGGAATATCCATAATCAAATTGATATCAGATAGATGATTAAGCGTATCATCTTCAGGTAACAGATGTTCGAATACGTCGGAACTATTATCTTGGCTTTTGCCAGTTTGCTGTTCCATTGCATCAGCCCACATATCCTCAGCCGATTGTGAATTATCAGTTGGGCGATTTTCATCACTCATTGGTTTGTTCCTCATCCAGAGCGTTTAAAACAGGGTTAATTAAATGTTCAACACGAAGGGCGTATTGCCCATGAACTGTACCGTATTGACTTGTTAATACCGGCACACCATCAACATGTGCAATCAATCTTTCTGGTTTATCAATAGGGAGTACATCCCCTTTTTTCAGGGTAAGGACTTTTGATAAACGCAGCGGAATGTCAGTAAAGTTAGCAACCAACTCAAGCTCTGAGTGCTTAACTTGGTTTACTAAACTGTCTAACCAAACGCTATCTTCTTGGCGAAGGTTTTCAATTGGTGGATTGATTAGCCGTTCACGTAGCGGTTCAATCATGGCAAAAGGAATACAGATACTAAATTCCCCTACCATAGAGCCAATTTCTACTTGAAAAGGTGTCGTCACCACAATGTCATTTGGTGATGAGGTGATATTGGTAAATTTTACCTGCATCTCAGAACGAACATATTCAACTTGAATTTTGAAGATGGAGTCCCAAGCATCACGATAGGCATCAAGTGCCAGTTTTAACATTTTGTTGATAATACGCTGCTCTGTATTGGTGAACTCGCGTCCTTCAACGGGAATTGGAAAACGCCCATCGCCACCAAACAGGTTATCAACCGCGATATAAACCAGATTCGGCTCAAAGGTAAATAACGCTGTGCCGCGTAACGGTTTTAAATGCACCAAATTTAGATTAGTTGGTACAGGTAGGTTACGGGCAAAGTCATGATAAGGATGAATTTTTATGCCACCAACCGTGATATCAGGGCTTCGGCGAAGCATATTAAACAGCCCCATACGGAATTGACGCGCAAAACGTTCGTTAATAATTTCTAACGACTGTAACCGTTCTCGAACGACACGACGTTGCGTGTTCGGGTCATAAGGCTGAATATCCGGTTCATTCGGATCCTTCGCTATCGCAGGTTCCCTGTTCGCGCTTTTTTGGGCGTCGTCACCTGATGTGTCATCATTCAGCAGAGCATCTATCTCTGCCTGTGAAAGGATATTATCGCTCATAATGATTATCGCAGAATAAACGTGGTAAACAGTACATCGGAGAGGATCTGTTCAGATTCACCCGGTACAAGAGTCGGTCTCAGCGTTTCTTTTATTTCTGTCATGAGTTGTTGTTTCCCCGCATCTGTTGCAATTTTATTAGCGTGTTGACGAGAAAGAAGTAGTAGCAAGCGACTACGAACTTCGGGTAAATAATCATGTAAGCGCTTACGTGTATTCTCATCATGTAAGCGTAACGTGATCCCTATGTAGAGTACGCGATCTAAATGTTCTTCTTCATCAATCAGATTGATGGTAAAAGGCTCTAATGACATAAAAACGGGGGCCGGTATAACTTTTTGCTGACTAGTGCCCGTAGTACCTGATTTAGCATGCTTCAATGCCCACCAACTATATCCACCGAATGCCGCTGCAATAATGGCGATCACCAATAATAGGATGATCAGAATTAAGCTATAGCTTTTACGTTCATTGCTGTAATTAGACATGGACAGTTAAATTCCTGTTTTGTAGTGGATACGTGTTCACTTTTGTGGACTTCCATATCCATCTAAATCAACCTTAATTATCCCGCTATTTCTGTTTTTTAATGGCAGAAACAGATAGGGAAAAAACCATTAACTCTTACGTTTATTGACATAGTGTGTCCTCCCAATACATTTGTATTAGGCAAAAATATCGACACCACCACGAGCAGAGGCTAACTCTTGAGGCGTAAGGGTTATCTTTTGTGCCGTTTCTGAGGCTAATTGCATAGAATTACCCTCGCTTCTTTGATGATTATCGGCACCATTTCCACTAAATTGAGAGGAATCTGACATATTTTGTTGTTGCCAACCGTCATGACTGTCGCTAGACACTTGACTTTGTGTGAGTTGTATCCCATTTTCAGAGAGCGCTTGACGCAAATGATGCAGGGAATTTTCTAACACAGTACGCACTTGTCCATTTTGAGAGGCAAGATGTAATTGAGCCTGTCCATCTTCAATTTTCATGCGAATATGTAATGAACCCAACTCTTCGGGATGTAAACGTAGCTCAGCTTTTTGTAAACCATTACGACTAAACATCACAATTTGCTGATTGAGTTGCTGTTGCCATTCCGGTGTGCCTATTTGTGCATTTAACATCGGGGTAGGCATCGAAGGAAAGTGCATTTGCGCTTGCATCATTGATGACGGTTGCGCATGACTTGCTACTGATGAAGAGGCAAACACCGAAGAGGTCGATAATCTATTGTGTAGATCGCGTTCAGCAATACGGTTATTACCGATTATTTGGTTTGCCAGATTATCGGCTAATTTTGTATTGGCTGATGCTTTGTCATCGGCTAACAATCCATCCGCTTTTTCTGCCACGGAAGATAACAGTGAAGCGTTATCAACTTTCTTTGCTGAATGCCCATTCGTTAAATGGCGAGCTTCATGTGTTGCAAGTTGGGTTAATGACGCTGTCTCAGGGCGTAATTGAGCAAGTAATGATTTGTCATCTGCATTAGCTTGCGTATTGAATTGTTGCCATTTATCGACAAGATCACGTTCAGCACGGGCATTTTCTGCCATAAGGTGAGATAACTCGTTTCCATTCCCAGCATGCTTTAACGAGGTTCCCAATAAATGTGGCTGATGAGCTTGGTTGGCTGAAAGCGATGTAGATTTTAACCCTGCAAGTCCGGCAAGTTGTACTGGAAGCTCTGCCGCTAATTCTTCTGCGGACATTAATGAAGAGGCCGTTTTATTTTCAAGAATTGAGCTAAATTGCTCATTATCAGGTAACGAGAGGGCAAGATGGGTATTTTTCGTTGCTGGCGCCTCTAATGCCGCATATTCAGTGACAATAGTATCAATATCGTCATCATTTTGTTGGTCTTTATTTTTTTCAGTGTGATTGTGCGCCTTATTCTCTTTTGAGGAATGGCCTGAAATAGAGGCGTTTTTTTTATCACTGGGTGTATTCTGAGGTTGAGTACTCAGAAGTTGTGCAAATGTCGACGCATTATCACCGGGTTGACTTGTTGTAGCGGATGTCGTTCCCGGAGAGGTTGCTGTGACATCCATGGTCAGAAGCGTTATCTCCATCAAGTTGTTCTCCGTAAAGTACTACGCTGTGCGTACTCATCCATTTGTTTCTGCTCAATACGATCAAGTTGTCGCTTACGGCTATCTTCAGCGCGTTGCTCCAATGTCTCAAACGCATTGAGTCGTTGCTGTTTTTCTCGCCAATGTTCCGTTGCAAGGTCGAGTTGCGCTTGCCAATGACGAAGTTGCTGTTTATGTTGCTCGATAGTTAATTCAAGTGTTTTGAGAAATTGTTGATAGTTTTGCCATGATGCTGATGACATGCCTCCCACATTTAACGTCTGGTTGAGACGAACACGGTATTCATCCTGATACCCGATCAACATATTGAGTTGCTGTTCCATCTGTTGATGACTCTGGCGGACTTGGGCTAGTTGGACAGCGGCTTGTTCTGCCGCTGTCTGTGCCAGTTCCCTCAGTGTCACTAAAGGTGACTGCTCCCGCATTGGAACCCTCTTTATTTTTCCTGATTATGTTCAGAATGAATCTAGTGTGATCAGTTGATTAAGTTGTTCACAAGCATGTTGATAGCTACATTGCTCTTGAATATCTTGTTGTAAGAATTTTGCTAATGATGGATAAAGGGCAATCGCCTTATCCAGCATAGGATCACTGCCTGTGGCATAAGCCCCTACATTAATTAAGTCGCGATTGCGCTGATAACTGGATAATAGCTGCTTAAATACTTGTACTCGGCGATAATGTGTTTTATCAATCAGTGAGGTCATCGCACGGCTAATGGACGCTTCAATATCAATAGCAGGGTAGTGACCCGATTCCGCCAGTGAACGCGAAAGCACGATATGGCCATCCAAAATAGCACGGGCAGAATCAGCGATTGGATCTTGCTGATCGTCACCTTCTGTTAACACGGTATAGAAAGCAGTAATGGAGCCACCACCATCAACGCCATTACCGGCACGCTCAACAAGTGCGGGTAATTTTGCAAATACAGAAGGGGGATAACCTTTTGTCGCCGGCGGTTCACCAACGGCTAAGGCAATTTCACGCTGCGCCATGCTATAGCGAGTTAACGAATCCATAATTAATAAAACATGTTTACCGCGATCACGAAAATCTTCGGCAATACGGGTTGCATAAGAAGCACCTTGCATTCGTAAGAGTGGTGAAACATCAGCAGGTGCTGCTACTACCACCGAGCGTGCTAATCCTTCTTTACCTAGGATATTCTCAATAAAGTCTTTAACTTCACGACCACGTTCACCAATAAGCCCTACGACAATGACGTCGGCTTGAGTAAAACGCGCCATCATACCTAATAGAACACTTTTCCCGACACCCGAGCCGGCAAAGAGTCCCATACGTTGGCCACGACCGACCGTAAGCAGTGCATTGATGGCACGTACACCCACATCAAGTACATCTGTAATGGGGGTACGTTGTAATGGGTTGATAGGTGGTGTAATCAGTGGTGCACGATAACTGGTATCTGGCGGCGGTAAACCATCTAGCGGATCACCTGAGCCATCAAGTACGCGGCCTAATAAGGCATCACCAAGGGGTAATTGTCGGCCTTCGCCTTCACGACCGGGGATCGATTGAGCGTAGACTCGAGCACCTGGGGTTAATCCTTCCACTTCTTGTAGTGGCATGAGTAACATTTGGCTACCGTTAAATCCGACGACTTCACTTTCAACTTCTTCAACCGTTTTACCAATGGTACGTTCTATTAAGCAGGTAGAGCCAAGGGGCATAACTAGCCCCTTAGCTTCCATGACTAAGCCTGTAGCACGGGTTAAGCGACCATATTGGCGAATGCGCGGAATTTTATTTAAACGAGATTCTGCATCAGCGAGTTTTTCTAACCAACGCCCCAATCTTGCGGTCATTACAACGCCTCCGGTGCAGCAAGACGACACAATTCATGCCAACGTGTCGCAATTGTGGAATCAAGATCACCATCATTGGTTACAACACGGCAGCCCCCTACATGGATACTATTATCAGCCACCACTTTCCAACCGTGGGCGGTAAGAGAATCGCCTAATTCCTTTTCAATCAGAGGGATATGTTTAGGGTTAATCCGTAGCTGCGGATCCCCTGCAAACATCTGCTCTTGTTGCAACATCAGTGTAATTTGAGCAAGTAATGCAGAGCCATCACAGACCGCAGGTTGTCCAAGTACTTCTTTGGCCGCTGTGAGTGCTATCTGCATTAATCGTGAGGCAATAACACTATCTAAACCATTTAATGAATGTCTAAATTCAGCTAATAAGCCTTGCCATTCATTAATAAAAGGTTCTTGTTTAGCAATGCCTTGACGGATACCTTCTTCGATACCCGATTGTAATCCTGCCTGATAGCCTTCCTGATAACCCTGGTTTTTCCCTGCCTCAAAGCCTTCAGCATGGCCCAGTTTTTGGGCCTTTTCTTTCATGTCATCAAGCATATTAATTTGCTCGAGGACTTTCTGTTGCTGAACGACTTCTTTTTCTTGATTTTCGTCTTCCTTCTCGTCTAACCCCGTGTCTTCCTTGACTTTTAATTCCCAGTCAATAAGTTCTTTTGGAACCCAAGGCTTCCAGTTTGTATCAGTATTTTTATCAGACATAGGTATCGTCTCCTCCATGAAGAACAACTTCACCGCTCTCAGCTAAGCGACGTACAATAAGCAGAATTGCTTTTTGCTCAGCTTCCACTTGAGACATGCGAACAGGTCCACGAGACGCCAAGTCATCACGCATAATTTCAGCAGCACGCTGCGACATATTGTTGAGGAAATGATCGCGTAGTTCTTGATCGCAACCTTTTAATGCCACAACCAAGGATTCGGATTCCACTTCCTGTAGAATGCGCTGAATTGAACGGTTGTCGATATCGATAAGGTTTTCGAACAGGAACATTTCGTCGATAATTTTCTGTGCCAATTCGCCGTCGTAGTCGCGTACTGCGGTGATAACATTTTCTTCTTGCTGACTTTTCATCAAGTTGATAATTTCAGCTGCAGTACGAACACCACCCATTTTGCTACGTTTGAGATTTTGACCATCAAGTAAATTGTTCAGTACTTCCGTTAATTCAGCTAAGGCTGATGGCTGAACACCACCAAATGTTGCGATACGTAACATAACGTCATTACGTAATTTCTCATCAAACAGAGCAAGAATATCAGCGGCTTGACCACGTTTTAAGTGAACTAAAATGGTGGCGATAATCTGTGGATGTTCATCACGGATAATATCGGCAGCCATTTGTGGCTCCATAAAGTTAAGTGTCTCAATACCTGTTGTGGTTTCACGGGTTTCTGAGATCTCATCGAGCAGATTATTAGCACGCTCTTCACCTAAGGCTTTAACAAGTACAGAGCGTAAATAATCATTAGCATTCACATTTAATGCTGCATACTGAACAGCATCTTCTTCGAAGCTTGCCATCACATCAATGAGTTGTTGATTGGAGATCTGACGCATAGAAGACATCGCAATACTCAGTTGTTGCACTTCACGTGTCGTTAGATGTTTAAATACTTCTGCTGCGCGATCTTCACCCAATGTCAGTAACATAACGGCGCTTTTTTCGGTTCCAGTTAAGTCATTACTCATTGTTCTTTACTCATCCATTGACGAATTACCATGGCTACAACACGAGGATCTTTTTCTGCCATCTCTCGAATACGTTGGCTTTGTAATTCGGCACTAACACGTTGACGTGCTTGTTTACGTCTTGATTCTTCATCTAATTCGGCTTCGTTGACATCATCTGTCACTTCAAGCTTGGTTTTCAAAATCGCTTTTTGTGCGGCGACTTCTGCTTCACGGCGTTTTTCAAGTTGAGGTTTCACTAATTTACGCCATAAGATCCACGCGATGATAACAAGCAATAACCAGCGGCCTAAATCTAATGCTTTAGCCAATATTTGTGGATTTTCCCACACAGGAACGCTAATCACTGGCTCTTCGGTATCGTTAAATTGAGAATTAACCACACTTAAAGAGTCACCACGCTCTTGGGAATAACCCATCGCTTCACGTACTAAACTTTCAATTTGTTGAAGCTGTTCATCGGTTAACGGAACTTGTTTATTTTCGACAATAGGCTCTTCACCTTCTGTTGCTTTTTTCTTGTCTTCTACGGTTTTGTAATTGACGATTACCGCAACAGAAAGGCGCTCAATATTGCCAACAGGTCGTTTAACATGACGAATACGACGATCTACTTCATAGTTGGTTGTTTCATCTAAACGGCTATTGCTGTTTGGATTACGTGTCATTGAACGATTAGCATTGGTAGATGTTGTTTTCTCATCAGCCGTCGTGTCTTTGGCTTTTTCAATCGGCGCTTGCGGTGGTGCAACAGGTTGATTAGATAACGCACCGGGCACACCGCCAGCTAACATGCCTCCATTTTGCTCACTTTGGCTCACTTGTTTTGAGCGTACTGCAGCTTGGTTAGGGGGCTGATTAGGCTTGTACTCTTCAGCGGTTTCTTCTGTATGAGAAAAATCAACTTGAGCGGTGACCTGCGCATGAACATTACCACGCCCAACAATAGGGCCTAATAGTGTTTCAATACGTTGCTGGTAGCGACTTTCCAACTCTTGGACATATTTGAGTTGAATAGAATTAAGATCACGACCTAAAGCATCGGGCTGTGTTAATAACTTACCGCTTTGATCAACAATGGTCACATTACTATCGGGCATACCTGCAACACTACTTGCTACAATATGTACGATGGCATTAATTTGACCTTCGTCCAAGGCTCTACCTTGCAGCAGACCTACTGTTACAGAAGCAGAAGGTGATTTTTGCTCACGAACAAAAAGAGAGGGTTTAGGTAATGCTAAATGAACACGAGCATTTTGCACTGGACCTAAGGTTTCGATGGTACGAGCAAGCTCCCCTTCAAGTGCACGTTGATAGTTAATCTGTTCACTGAACTGGCTGATCCCAAACTTTTCTTTATCAAGTAGTTCAAAACCGGCAGCTCCACCTTTTGGAAGCCCCGCTTGTGCGAGTTTCAGGCGTAATTCATGAACCTGATTGTCAGGTACCATAATCGCAGAACCATTTTGTGATAGGCGATAGGGTACATTCATTTGTGTTAACTGTGTGACAATTTCGCCACCATCTTTATCGCTAAGATTACTATAAAGCACTTTATAATCAGGGCTTTGTAGCCATAAAAAAGCAGCAACAAAAATGGCAATCGCCGCCGATCCCGCAATAATAAGCGGAATTTTCGGATCGGCTTTTATCCGGTTAATAATGGCGTTAAAACCTTTTTTCTGGTTCACAACGTCGGTTTTTTCGGCATTCATAGACAATCCTTGCCTTGTAGTTCGGGATGAATACTAAAAGCGTGGCGTAACAAAACAGACTCCCCTTACGCAAATAAATAAACCTACTCTCAGGTGTCTCATTATTGGCCTTTTGCGTTTCATTTAATGGCGTAATTAGCCTTTAACTTTTGCGTTAATTACTCGCTTTGGAATGAAGCCCCTGTGTTAGGGTATTACTCGGTAAGCGTGTTGGTTCACCTACTTACTATGACATTGATTCAAAAATTGAATTAGATGATTAACGCAGAGGTTTATATGTCAATTCCAGCTATTGAAAGTGTTCTGGATAAAATGCAAATTCAAACTTTACAAGCATCCAATATTGCCAAACCCCAGCCAGTACAGGCAGGATTTGCAACTCAGTTGGTTCAAGCAGTAGGTAAAATTAACGAAACTCGTGTTAATGCAACCAACAAAGTACAAGCATTTACGTTAGGTACGCCCGGTGTTGAATTAAATGATGTGATGGTGGATATGCAAAAATCCAGCATCTCATTACAAATGGGCGTACAAGTGCGTAATAAGCTGGTCGCCGCTTATCAAGAGATTATGTCAATGCAGGTGTGATAAAATTAACTCATTGAGATAAAAGAATATTATCTTTGTTGTGGCTTGATGGGGACATATAGGGGATAGGAGCATTCAATGTTTGGCTTAATAGCAATATTTGGTTTTGCTCGTATTCATGCATCTAAGCATCATATTATCCTGTACCATTTTTGCTGATGGGTCCCCCATCTGTTGATGAAGTGATAATATTACCTCTGAATGGGGGACCAATTTACTTATGCTACTACAAGCACAGAAGGTGAAAGAGGAACCCAGACAAAAAGAAGAGGAAGAAAATAAGGGCATCAATAGCGCAGCAGAAATTGATAATTGATTAATTATATAAATTAGGCCTCTTTATTTTTTAACGTAAAAGATAATCACAATATAAAGGTTAATTATAATGTGATTATCAATATGTTAAAATTAGACCCCAAAGTTAAAAGTGAGAACAACCTCTCCGACAAAATCTAATCCATCAGCAATATCTATTCCTTTTTTACTTAGTGCATCTTTGGATAAAATAAAAGTACGACTTGTCTTTCCTTGACTGAAATTCGCTTGGAAAATTTCACCTGAAATGAGAGACAGAGAGTTTTTATTAATATCTGATTGTTGTTCTGAGGTCCAACCATTGGTAGGGCCTTTGTATAGGACGTTATTAAATTTATTCCCCGTAATAGCAACATCATTTGCTCGTGAAATATACGCAGGCTTACCATCGACAGTAATATTTGTCCATATAAAAAAAGCTGCACCAACAGCGGCTTCAGGATTTGCTTTATCAACTAAATGAAATTGTCCTGTCGTATCATTAGCTAATTCCGCACTGTCATAAGTATCAGATGCAACAAAGGTTAAATATGTTTTAGCATCACATTCAACCGTAACGGTATTTTTACCTGTAGCTAAAGGATACTCGTAGTTTTTCGATTGAGGGATAAGTGTTGGGCTTATGACTCCGTAATCAAAAATAACATCACTTTGTGTCGCCCCATGAACAGTACAAGTTGGTGGCTTAATATCACCATTGATTTTTAAGTTAGCAACAGGCGTTTTAGCCAATACCGGCGTTGATATTACACTCAGCATAGCAAGACTGAGTAATACTTTTTTCATATCATTATTCCTTTATTCTTTTTTAGAGGATAAATAACAAAACAATATTATATAATACACCTTTTATTCATTTATTTAATGTTAAATAAATATATTCTTTAATATATCTAATTTAGACTTTCTTAAAGTGAGTTTATTTTACTACCCGATATTCTCTAAAAGAAATAATTAAAAATAGTGTTTTAATCCCGATTGGTAAATGTGGATTTTATATTAATTAAATAAGATTTGTAATTAGATACTCTTATTTAGATTGTTTTATATTTTTATATAAATATAATTAAATTAATCAACTTTAAAACACTCATTTTTAATAAAATCCTTTCCGTCATTTTCGTATTCACAAGACAACATTTCCCATGTAAGCTGTACTAACTAACAACGCACTGAGTGACACAAACGATGCGCAGAATGTTGCAGCAAAAAATCATCCAAGTATGTGATACAAAAATAGCGCAAAAGGGAGAAGGGGTAGGCCTCTCTTTTTATGCTTTTTTTGCTAATAAAAATGATGATCCTGAATTATTAATGGAAGCGGCAACTTGGTGGATAATGACGCATAAATTAGATCATTTTGAAAAAGCCACAAAAATTAAGAAGATGATACAAACTGAAATGGACGCTAATCGCTAAATCTGTACGCTGTTATCATTTTTATCAACCTGATACGAAAAAACTGAAAATTATTGATTATTATCACATTAACGTCAGTCATAAACCGTTATGGTAATTTTATGATTAATAACGTAAACGGTGATGATATGGAATATTGGTTTATTGCGTATAAAGTGCGTTCCAGAAATGGTGATACCTACGCCGGGCATAAAATAGTAGAAACTGAGAGTGGGATCACACCCCATATTGCGTTAGAAAAAGCATGTCAGGAAGTTGCACAAGGGGCTCAAGCTGATATTCCTGCGGTGAGAGTTGTGGCATTTAATCGTTTATAAGCGTATCAATTGATAAAAATCTCGTTAAGATCATTAGCGAGATTTTTTTGTTTTTATCTCAACTTCAACGGTAAGAAGAAAAATAAACACTTCGTTAATGATTTATTTTTAACCACTCTCTTCACTATCCCAATTCACTATCACAATAAATCATAAATCTATTAAGATTTAGTCTCTTAACTTCGTGAAATATTCGATATTATTTTTATAATCAAAATAATTTTTTCGCTAAAAAAGCAGATAATGAATAGCATTAGTTTAATTAAGATGGCTATACAGCAATTAATATACGACTTAACTTAAATAGTTATTAATTATGTGATCTGAACTGTGATAATGACTTTTTTATATTTGAATAAAAAAAGTGTCGTCGTTAAAGTTTACTTGAGCTAAGGAATAGCTCGATACAAGGAAACAGAGATCATATTTTGATTTTTTAGTAAAACATACAAGGAATTTTTAATTATGACAGTATTAACCGTTTATTTATGTGGTACCGGCGCTTCATCTTTTGATAATAATAATCATAATAATCCTGTTTATTGGCAAGGTGAGCTTGTTTCCACCTTGGCGCATAATAATCTAGATCGCGAATTTGCTCAGTGGTTTATTGTAGATGGCCCAGGTAGCGGTAATTTGCAAGAAGATGATTTATGGGTTGAAAGCCCTAATTATTCAGATATAAAAGGCTCTTTATTTGGCAGTGGATGGGAAGAAAATGTTGAACATGCACTGTGCTTAATGAAAGGCAACTTTGACTGGCAACGTGAAAAGTTAACAGAACAACAATATAATCAACTGAAAAAAGCGGGTATTCCCATTGAAGATGTTGAAGTGACTGGCTCTTTTTTATGGCGTAAATATAATTATGGTGACCGCTATGTCACTCAACAACAACTTCAGCAACAAATTATTCGTACCTTTCGCAAAGATGGCATCATTCCCACCCAAGTGAATTTAATGGGTTGGAGCCGTGGTGGCATCACCTGTCATATGCTTGCCAATGCCATGTTAAAAGATCCCCTATTAAAAGATATTCCGGTCAATATTTTTGCTATTGATCCCGTCCCAGGGCCACTTAATTTCCAACCAGAAAAGGTGACACTAGGTAGCAATGTTAAGGAATATGTCGGATTTTATGCCATTGATGAACGCTCAAAAGGATTTGCTTGCGTTATTCCAACCGTGACTGCTGAGACGAAAATGCATATTTTCCCGCTTTCAGGACGCCATGCGACTTTAGTAGGCAATGCTGCTATTGATGGTAGTGAAGGTAAAAATGCACTATTTTCACCGGGGTTAATTGTGCGACATTTTGCAGAAAGATGTTTAACACGTTGGGGATGTCAATTAGCGAACAAGCTAGAATTAACTGATAAGGAGATATTTGAGCATCATACTGATATTAAAAATGATGCAGATAAATATATTGCTATGCGCCGTAAAACTTATTCCATATATGAAAGTAGCGGTGATGATGAACGTAAAGTTTCATTAGGTAAAGAGGGGAAAGCATTCTCTGATATATATGGGGCACAATATGAGCCTTCTATGGCATTAACCGCAGACTATTTTGCAGATCCTCAACTCTACGATGTGATTAAATAAAGCAATTATTATCTATTTGAAACAGTAAGTTTATCGCCTGCCATGTGTAGGCGATTTTTATTTATCGGTGATGATATCAGTAAATGAAGAACAAATAGATGGGGAAGAGCAGATGATGATAGCGATAGTCGAATGATATAGTGTAATAAATTCAGTTTTTATTATGTTATTTTTATATCATATCGTTTAATTGTCACAACGTTACCGATAACAAATAATATCGTATAACAAGAAATAACTCGGTAAATAAAGACGCCATTAGCTAATAAAACCGCTTTTGGCGCAGAGGAAAGTTATTTTAGATTGAGATCAGGATAATAACTATGCTCTGAAAACTGACCATAGCTATTTTGTACCCTCTGCTCTTGTTCAGTCTGTCTTATTAAAACAGCGAGCTTATCTAATCTTGCTCGTAATAAATTTCGCGTCTCATTTTCATTTTCGAGTATTTTCTTTAACATATTGGTGAGCTGCTGTTGTATTATCAGCTCACCCTCAGTGGGTTTTATCATCTTAGTGATAATTTCTACACTCTTTAAATAATCCATTTCCATTTCTATCAGCTGATCCCACTGCTGATTTTTGGCAAGCGTTAACATTTGCTCACTTAATTTCAAAACCTGCTCGTAAGCTGCCATTATATCCATATTTGCTGTCCACGCTTTTTAATAAGAATTAATCTGTGTGCCAATTTGTTGCCAAGCATCAGAAATTTCAGTTAATAACTTGATGACTTCATGAATTTTTTCTGGATTATTTTTTAAATTGGCATCGAGTAGTTGAGTGATCATATAGTCGTAAAGTAATGCTAAATTTTCAGCAAGCTCCTCCCCTTTTTCTTTATCCAGCCCCTGTTTTAAGCCGTTGCCAATAATGTTAATAGCTTTAGAAATATTTTCTCCTTTACCGGCGATATTTCCTTGTTCCATTAATATTAATGCACGGCGAAGGGCGCTTAGCGCCCCATTAAATAGGATTTGGATCAGCTGGTAAGGTGAAGCATTTAAAATCTCACTTTCAACATCGATTTGAGCATACATTTTACTGGCTGATTGTTGATACATAATATCCTAATATCCTACTTAAAAATTAGCGTAATAAACGTTCAATTGATGCACTTGAGTTAGTCATGGCATTAACCATTTTATCTAATAATTGAAACTGTTTTTTATAACGTTCCATCGTCGCTTCAATAGTACGTTTGGTATTTTTAATTTGGTTATCTAACGATTTTTTACGTTTTTTAACACCATCAGTGGCAATATCAAGGGTGCCGTCGTTGGATTGCAGCGTTTTTTTCAGGTAATTATAGGTTTGAGTACCAAATCCTGTTTCTTTACCATCACCCATAAAAAACTCTTTGACGTTAGCAGGTTTTTCTTTTAATGCTTTATCGAGTTTTTTATCATCAACTTCTAATGTGCCATCTACTTTAAATTTAATGCCCATTTTATTAAGGGTATCAATCTCAGATGAAGATTGAGAACGAGTGATAAAGCTTTTTAGCTCAGACATAATCATCCGGCTAGTGGTATCACCTAATAACACACCATTGTCTTTAGAGGCATCTTCACCTTTTTCAACTTGGGTGTACTTGGTGAAATCTTTATAGGTTTTATTTAATTCATTATAAGCATCGGTCCAGGCTTTTATGGCCTTTTTCATTGGCTCAATATCACGCGCAACCGTAATAATTTCAGGCTTATCTACGCCATCTTTATTATCATTGGTTTTTTTCTTAAGATTTAACGTGATCCCTTCAGGCGCATCTTTAATTTCATTAGTTTGACGTTCAATTTCAATCCCATTAATCGTTAACTTTGCATTATTTGCCTTAACGATCTCTGTCATTGCACCACTGTTTGTTTTAGTGGAGTAGCTAATAAAATCGTTAAGCTTACTATCACCTTCAACAGTGATTTCCATTTGAGAATCTGTACCTTCTTTACGAGAAGTCAGAACTAAATGGTTAACGCCATCTTGGGCTTTTACAATAGTGGCAGAAACGTTGCCTTCTTTTTTATTGATAGCATCACGTAATTCAATAATAGAAGTTTGACTATCTGTTAACTCTATTTTTAAAGGCTCTTTTTCACCTTTTTGGGTGATCACTAAAGTCCGTGTTTTGCCTTCACCTAATGTTTCACCAATAGGATCTTTGATATCACTGACGGCTTTTGATTTCAGTGTTTGAGCATGGGCAAGCTCTGTTACCGAGACCGTATAATTACCAATGCTTGCTTTACCATCAGTGGTTACTTTAAAAGCATCAAACTCATCATCAACTTTGGTGGCGACGATTTTATCGAATTTTTTTAATTCTTCAGATGCTTTCTGTAATTTATCTAATTGGCTACGAATTTTTCCATATGCAGTAATTTGTGCATCGTAGCTTTTCATCTGTTTGTCTAAAGGTTCAAGGCGCTTATTTTCCGCAGCCTCTAATTGCATTAATGTCTCGCCAAGTGGCATCTTGGCGCCTATTCCTAGTGCACTAATACCAGCCATACTGGTCTCCTTTCTGTGTTCGTAAAATAATCCCTACACAGCGTTATCGGAAGAATTGGCGAAAAGTTTACGTCTATTTACTATTTTTGATGAGGGAAACAGACCGCCATATAGAAGCCTTTTATTGTCATTGAATACTAAAGTCGAATTTTGCATAAGAAAAAAGGTTTATGACGAGAATTGATAAAAATAATATAAAAAAATAATAAATTAATTTCTTTATATATCATTTAGTTAATGGCGATTCTATAAAAAATCACAGAAAAATTTGTTGGAAAAGTTAAAGGTTGTATCTGGGGTGCCGATAAACTTGTTGCCGGTGATTGACACCGTAAATGAATAGGCAAACTTTTATTTTATCGACTTGATTTTAAAGGAATCTAGCTATGGCACAAGTCATTAATACCAACTATCTATCCCTGGTAACTCAAAACAACCTGAACAAATCTCAGGGAACTTTAGGAAGTGCAATCGAGCGTCTGTCTTCTGGTCTACGTATCAACAGTGCAAAAGACGATGCAGCGGGTCAAGCAATTGCTAACCGTTTCACTTCAAACGTAAATGGTTTAACTCAAGCTTCACGTAATGCGAACGATGGTATCTCTATCGCTCAAACAACTGAAGGTGCATTAAACGAAATCAACAATAACTTACAACGTATCCGTGAGTTAACTGTTCAAGCGAAAAACGGTACTAACTCTAATTCAGATATCACTTCTATCCAAAACGAAGTGAAAGAACGTTTAGACGAAATCAACCGTATTTCTGAACAAACTCAGTTTAACGGCGTGAAAGTACTGAGCGGTGAGAAATCAGAAATGGTTATCCAAGTTGGTACTAACGATAATGAAACTATCAAATTTAACTTAGATAAAGTTGATAACGATACATTAGGTGTTGCTAGCGATAAACTGTTTGATGCTAAAACAGAGAAAAAAGGTGTTACAGAAGCAGGTGCTGCAATCGATGCGAAAGATATCGGCGTTGCTGGTGCAACTTCATACGATTCAGGTACAGTAAAAGAATATAAAGTAGATGGTGTTGTTTCTGCTGATAAAGTAATTTTCAATGATGGTACTAAAGATTACCTCGTAAATAAAAGCGATTTCGCACTGGAAGGTGCTGACAAAGCTAAATTTACTGGTGCTAAAACAACTGAATTTACAGCAGATGCAGGTAAAGACGTTAAAACTTTAAACGTTAAAGATGACGCTTTAGCAACTTTAGACAAAGCTATCAACACCATTGATGAAAGCCGTTCTAAATTAGGTGCGATTCAAAACCGTTTTGAATCTACTATCAACAACCTGAACAACACTGTTAACAACTTATCTGCTTCACGTAGCCGTATCTTAGATGCTGACTATGCAACAGAAGTTTCTAACATGAGCCGTGGTCAAATCTTGCAACAAGCGGGTACTTCAGTACTTGCTCAAGCAAACCAAGTACCACAAACTGTTCTGTCTCTGTTACGTTAATTCGTACCCTGACACAAAAGATACCTTTCTATATCAAAGGCCCTCATCTGAGGGTCTTTTTTGTCATTTTATTTTATATTTAAACTCACTCTGTTTTAGTTTATTTTTTTCTCTCCATCTATTTTTGTTTTTTCTGCTAGTCATTATCTCTTATAAATTAATTAATTGGCTTTTTTTACTATTTTCGCGACGCGAAAACACATAAATACCTTCGATTTAATGACGATAGTGTTTAGGCAACGTTATTACAGGAGTGTAATAACAAACCTATTAATTAAAAATTTTCAAATAAAATTGAAGGAATATTGTATGGCACAAGTTATTAATACTAATTATCTGTCTTTAGTCACTCAAAATAATCTAAATCGTTCACAAAGCGCACTTGGTAATGCAATTGAACGTTTATCTTCAGGTATGCGTATTAACAGCGCGAAAGACGATGCGGCAGGTCAAGCTATTGCTAACCGTTTCACTTCAAATATTAACGGTTTAACTCAAGCATCTCGTAATGCGAATGATGGTATTTCAGTGTCTCAAACCACTGAAGGTGCATTGAACGAAATCAACAATAACTTACAACGTATTCGTGAATTAACTGTTCAAGCGAAAAACGGGACTAACTCTAACTCAGATATCACTTCTATCCAAAATGAAGTTAATCAACGTTTAGATGAAATCAATCGTGTTTCAGAACAAACTCAGTTTAACGGTGTGAAAGTACTGAGTGGTGAAAAGTCAAAAATGACCATTCAAGTCGGTACTAATGACAATGAAGTGATTGAATTCAATTTAGATAAAATTGATAACGACACATTAGGTGTTGCTAGTGATAACCTGTTTGATGCTAAAACAGAGAAAAAAGGGGTTAAAGCAACAGGTGATGCTATCGATGCAAACGCTCTGGGCATTTCGGGCGGTACAAAATACGCGACTGGTGTTTCAGTAAAAGAGTATAAAGTAGATGGTAAGGTTTCTGCTAATAAAGTTGTCTTAAAGGATGGTAGCGACGAGTACGTAGTAAGTAAATCAGACTTTACATTAAAATCAGGTACTACTACTGGTGAAATTGAGTTCACTGGTAGTAAAACCATTAAATTTAAGGCAGATGCAGGTAAAGATGTTAAAGTTTTAAATGTTAAGGATGACGCTTTAGCAACTTTAGATAACGCAATTAGTAAGGTTGATGAAAGCCGCTCTAAATTAGGTGCGATTCAAAACCGTTTCCAATCTACTATCAATAACTTAAATAACACTGTTAATAACTTATCTGCTTCACGTAGCCGTATCTTAGATGCTGACTATGCGACAGAAGTGTCCAATATGAGTAAAAATCAAATCTTGCAACAAGCAGGTACTGCTGTACTGGCTCAAGCAAACCAAGTACCACAAACTGTTCTGTCTCTGTTACGTTAATCCTTCATTAAACTCATCTTCAGATCCCACCCACAGCCATTTTTGCTGTGGGTGTTTTTTCATCAAAACAATTGTTTTTTTTATTAATCATGGATAGGTATTCCCATTGATGGGTTGTAGGTAAAAATAGATAAAAGATAAGTAATATGATTTATATGTTATTTTTTTATCAACAAAATACAGATTTGATGAATACATTTCTTTCAATAAGACAAAATATCAATTTATTTAACGGTTTTTCTGCGGATTAGTATGACCCATCTTAAGGTACAGTATGTACTTGTAATGCAATAACAAATTAAATTATCAATGAAAACCCAATTTTCGCTGAAAATTTAGCATAGGTGAAAAAGAGGGGCTTTTGCTTCACTGTTCAGCCGATTGCTAACACTATTTCGTCGGATAATGGTTTCCGGTCTTTTATCCAAAGGTGTCTTTTGTTGTGAGTGATTTGTATACCGCCGAAGGCGTGATGGACAAAAATAGCCTCTGGGAGCGATATGTCCCTTTGGTTCGCCATGAAGCATTACGATTACAGGTCAAGTTACCTGCGAGTGTTGAATTGGATGATCTTTTGCAAGCAGGGGGGATTGGCCTACTGAATGCTGTTGAGCGTTATGACTCAATGCAAGGTGCCGCCTTTACTACTTATGCTGTGCAACGTATTCGAGGCTCTATGTTAGATGAGCTACGAAGTCGTGATTGGGCGCCCCGTAGTGTGCGCCGTAATGCAAGAGAAGTGACACAATCCATTCATCAGTTAGAGCAGGATCTAGGACGACCACCATCAGAACAGGAAGTTGCTGATCATTTGCAGATTGAGTTAGCAGAATACCGGCAGATCCTATTGGATACAAATAACAGCCAGTTGTTCTCTTATGACGAATGGCATGAAATTTACGGTGAAAGCTGTGAACCGTCTCAAGACGAAGATCACGATGACAATCCTTTACAAATGTTATTGGAAAGTGATATTCGCCAAAGAGTCATAGACGCGATAGAATTGCTTCCCGAAAGGGAAAAAATGGTTCTTACCCTGTATTATCAGGAAGAACTTAATTTGAAAGAAATAGGCGCAGTGCTTAATGTCGGGGAATCCCGCGTAAGTCAGCTACACAGCCAAGCAATCAAAAGGCTGCGAGCACGCTTAAACCCAGAGAAATAGAAGTTTTGCTTATTTTTGTTTTTATTTATTAAGACTACAACACAGGGCTTTATCTCTTATGTCTGTTTCAACACAAAAGAAACGGCCGCTAAGCCGTTACATTAAAGACTATAAACACAGCCAAACTCATTGTTTGCATTGCCATAAGGCGCTTGATCGGATTTCTCTCGTATTCAATCGCCAAGTTATCAATAAAGAAGCCATTTCTGAAATGACAGATTTAATTGATGATGAAACATGGGAAACCTTGCAAGGAAAGTTTTCTGCGCTGTGCCGTTTTTGTAGTGAGATTTACTGTAATAGTGAAACTGATTACTTTGACATTATGTCTTTTAAGCAGTATTTGTTCGAACAAACGGAGATGAGCCACAGTACTGTTCGTGAGTATGTGGTTCGTTTACGTCGACTCGATGAATTGCTGACTTCCACTAATTTTCCTCGTCAAGAATTCACGACAGAGAAAATTCAGTCAGACTTGAGTAAAAAGCTCACTCCCTCCGCATTTAGTAACTACAACATTGCCCTACGTAAGTATGAGCAATATCTTGATTGGTGCCAAGCGCCAACCTCGATGAGTAGTGGTCACTAATCGCATTCAAGAGAGACCTAAAAAAAGGGGTAACATTATGTTGCTCCTTTTTATTTTTTATTCCAGAAATAAAAAAACCACCTTTAATAGATAAGTAAGTTAAAGGTGGTCTCAAAAATAAAGTGAGAAAGAGAACGCTGGGTTTAACTGATTGTCATTAAGCTGGCATTGCCTCCGGCAGCGGCGGTATTGACGCTTAATGCTCGTTCATGCAATAAACGCTCTAATAACAATGCTGTCTCACCACGTGAGAAGCCTTGTACTGAAATAATAGCCCCTTTACGTTGTGCAATTTGCTGACAAGTCTCTTTTAACTGATCACTATCACCATGATAAATAACGGCATTAATGCTTAGTGACTCATCTTGCCAGTTGTCCGTGAGAGTGATTGCTTTTCTGATCATATCAGGCAATTCACGATAGGTTTTTTGCGAGAAAACAGCATTATGGACAATAGCATGGCATCCTGATGCAAAGACTCCCGCTAACTGAGTAAATATATCTTGCTCATTATCTGAGAGACAAAGCACCTTGCCACAAGGGACTAATTGATAGGTATTACGCTCGCCAGTAGGCCCCGGCAATACGCGCAATGTTCCGGCTTGTGATGCATTGGCGTATTCTTCTAGCGCCTGATAATGTGCAGGTTCCGTTTTATTTGCTAACCACGTCATATAGTGATGATAGGTTTGTAATAACTTTTGTCGCATAGAGGCATCAAGGGGTAATGTTTCATCTTGACGTGCTAAGGTTTGTGTTATGGCATTTTCAGGACGTTTTGATAATAAACGATACAGATAAGCAGGGCCTCCAGCTTTTGGCCCCGTGCCCGATAAACCTTCACCACCAAAAGGTTGTACCCCGACAACAGCACCTACCATATTGCGGTTTACATATAAATTTCCTACTTTTGCATGAGTCGCTACATAAGCGATAGTTTCATCAATACGGGTATGAACCCCCATTGTTAATCCATATCCAGTCGCATTAATTTCAGCTAATAAAGCAGGCAGATCTTGGCTTGAGTAACGTACGACGTGCAGTACAGGGCCAAAAATCTCTTTTTTAAGTGAGCTAATTTTATCTAACTCAATTAAGGTAGGAGGAACAAAAGTACTGTTATTTTCAGCCTGTTTAGTAAGTTGATTATAGGTTGCTTGATAAACGTCAAAACCCGCTGTGCGCATAGTTTGAATATGTTTTTCAATACCCGCTTTTGCCTCTTTATCAATTACAGGGCCAATATCTGTTGATAAGAGACTTGGATCACCTATTATGGCTTGTGCCATTGCGCCTTTTAACATTTCAATCGTGCTATCAGCCACCTCTTCTTGAATACAGAGAATACGCAAAGCAGAACAACGTTGACCCGCACTATCATAAGCAGAGGCCATAACGTCAGTGACCACTTGTTCCGTTAAGGCAGAAGAGTCGACAATCATGGCGTTTAAGCCACCTGTTTCAGCAATTAAAGGAACAGGGCGACCTTCGCTATCGAGTCTACCCGCTAAGGTTTTTTGCAGAATGTGGGCAACTTCGGTAGAGCCTGTAAACATCACACCACGCACGCGTTCATCTGCCACTAATTGTGCACCAATGGTCTCCCCTTGACCCGGTAAGAGTTGTAATGCACTGCGAGGTACTCCTGCTTGATAAAATAGTTCTACGGCTTTAAAAGCAATCAGAGGGGTTTGCTCCGCAGGTTTGGCCAGTACGGTATTACCTGCCGCTAACGCTGCTGCAATTTGTCCACTAAAGATGGCTAATGGGAAGTTCCAAGGACTAATACAGACAACAGGGCCTAAAGGACGATGGGTATTATTATCAAAATCATTTGCCACTTGTGCTGAGTAATAATAAAGAAAATCAATCGCCTCACGCACTTCTGCAATAGCATTACTATAGGTTTTGCCCGCTTCTCTGACTAAGACACCCATTAATGGACCCATTTGCTGTTCCATCAGTTCTGCTGTGCGGACTAAAAACGCCGCTCTTTCCGCAGGTGGGGTTGCAAACCAAATTTCACCATTTTCTTGGGCAATATCTAAAGCAAAATTAGCTTCGGCGGCCGTTGTTTCACGTACTGTACCGACGACATCGGTGTGATTTGCCGGATTGAGTATAGATTGTGGTGCAATCACTTCTTCTGCACTATTACACTCACCACCAAGGAGAGGATGACTGTGAATTTTTTCCATCGCAGAGGTCAGTAATGCACTGGATAATGAGGCTAAACGATGCTCATTAGACATATCAATCCCCGGTGAATTTTTGCGTTCATCACCATAAAGCTGCATTGGGAGCGGGATTTTAGGATGTGAAAGTCCGATTTGTCCTTCAGCTTGCGCAATTTTATTGATCTCTTTAACCGGATCGGCAACTAATTCATCTAAGGAGATGGTGGTGTCAGCGATACGATTTACAAACGAGGTATTTGCACCATTTTCTAATAATCGACGCACAAGGTAAGCCAGTAGGGTTTCATGAGTACCTACTGGCGCATAGATACGACAAGGGCGACCAAGTTTACCATCAGCAATTTTACCCACAACTTGTGCATAGAGGGGTTCACCCATACCGTGTAAGCATTGGAATTCATATTGACCAGGATAGTAATTTTGACCCGCTAGATGATAAATGGCTGATAAAGTATGGGCATTATGCGTGGCAAATTGCGGATAAATATAATTCGGTGAAGCAAGCAGTTTTTTCGCACACGCAAGGTAAGAGACATCGGTATATACTTTACGGGTATAAACAGGATAATCTTCCAGTCCATCCATTTGCGCGCGTTTAATCTCACTATCCCAATAAGCCCCTTTTACTAAACGGATCATTAAACGGCGACGACTGCGGCGAGCTAAATCAATAATATAATCAATCACTAAAGGGCAGCGTTTCTGATAGGCTTGAATAACAAATCCTATACCATTCCAACCCGCTAATTCAGGCTCGAAGCAGAGTTTTTCTAATAAATCGAGGGATATTTCCAGTCTATCCGCTTCTTCTGCATCAATATTAATACCAATATCATATTGCTTGGCTTGTAGCGTTAAAGAGAGTAGGCGAGGGTAAAGCTCCGACATCACTCTATCATATTGAGCTCGACTATAACGGGGATGTAATGCTGAAAGTTTAATGGAGATCCCCGGTCCTTCATAAATACCTCGTCCATTAGAGGCTTTACCAATGGCATGGATGGCTTGTTGATAAGAGACTAAATAGTCTTGCGCATCTTTTTCCGTTAGGGCCGCTTCTCCTAGCATATCATAGGAATATCTAAAGCCTTTTTCTTCAAGTTTGCGTGCATTGGCTAACGCTTGGGAGATAGTTTCACCGGTGACAAATTGTTCCCCCATTAACCGCATCGCCATATCAACGCCTTTACGCACTAAAGGTTCACCACTTTTAGTTAAAATGCGATTTAGAGAATTAGATAATTTCTCTTCGTTATGGGTAGAGACGAGTTTGCCTGTAAACAGTAGACCCCAAGTGGCGGCATTGACAAACATAGATTGGCTTTGCCCTAAATGCGAGCGCCAATTGCCATGGCTAATTTTATCTCGGATCAGGGCATCACGGGTTGCTTTATCAGGAATACGCAATAAAGCTTCGGCTAAACACATTAAGGCAACCCCCTCTTGGGAAGAGAGAGAAAACTCTTGCAGTAAGCCTTGTACCAGACCTGAGCGTCCAACACCCTGTTTTTGTTTGCGTAATTTTTCTGCAATGGAGTAAGCCAGTTTATGCGTGGCTTGAGCCTCATGCTCAGGTAGCGTTGCCTGCTGTAGTAGCATAGGCACTGCTTGTGTTTCAGGTATACGATAAGCAGAAGTAATTGCCGAGCGTAACACCGATTGTGGGTGGATCTGCTCTGCAAATTCTAAAAACGGTTGATAATGTGCCGTTAGGGGATCAGTGCTTTCTTCAATATCTTGCTCAGCCTGTGTAATAGGGGTTAGGGTGAGCTGATCATTTTCAATTTGTTCAAGATAATTGAAGATGGCTTGTTTAATTAGCCAATGAGATGTTCTATCTAATTTTTGTGCAGCATCTTTTAATCTATTACGGGTTTCTTCATCAAGTCTAACACCCATTGTTGTGCTACTCATGCAGTGCTCCTCATATCGTGCATCTTACTTATACGGCACATTGACCAGTTATTTTTCTTAATATCAGTCATGTTGCAACTTTGTGCAACATTGTTAACAATAAATTTATAAATAATGTGAAAGTTGTCAGGTTTTATAAATGGTTAAAAAATACTATCTTAGATAGATAAATAATACTTATAATTCATTGGCTTATATATTTTTCTTCAATGGGAAGATAATATTAATCTCTTTCAACCGAAGCAAATAGTGTGAAGTTACATACAAAAATTAAACACCGATACGTTAATTTCTTGTTAAATGCTTATAACCTATTCTAGGATTGATATGAATGTTTTATTTGTTACAGTAAGAAATTATTTTAAATAAAAACTGATAAGGTCATTGGTGTGCAACGAAGTGCAACGTTCCTGCATAAGTTGAAAGCATAGCAATTGATCGTAACAGATATATGGAGAACTGCGATTATGGCTCTAAATTCGCCAATGCTAATTACCTTTACGATCTATATATTGGGGATGCTTTTTATCGGCTATCTAGCGTATCGATCAACAAAAAATTTTGATGATTATATTTTAGGGGGCCGAAGGCTTGGTAGTGTAGTAACGGCACTTTCTGCGGGCGCTTCTGATATGAGTGGCTGGCTATTAATGGGATTACCAGGTGTGGTTTTTTTTGCGGGGATCTCCGAAAGTTGGATAGCCATTGGTTTATGTTTAGGTGCATGGCTTAACTGGCGTTTAGTTGCAGGGCGATTACGTTTACAAACAGAAAAAAACAATAATGCACTGACTCTACCAGACTATTTAACTTCTCGCTTTGATGACAAAAGCAAAATGCTACGCATTATTTCTGCGTTAGTTATTCTTATTTTCTTCACTATTTATTGTGCATCAGGTGTCGTCGCAGGAGGTATGCTTTTTGAGTCTACCTTTGGCATTCCTTATCATGAAGCGATGATTTATGGTGCACTAGCAACCATTGCATATACTTTCCTAGGTGGTTTTTTGGCGGTAAGTTGGACGGATACGGTACAAGCCACATTAATGATTTTCGCACTTATTCTGACACCAATTATTGTTATTTTCTCAATTGGTGGAATTGACACCTCTATAGAGATCATTAAAGCGAAAGATCCGGCTTATCTTGATATGTTTAAAGGGCTTGATTTTATTGCTATTGTTTCATTATTAGCTTGGGGATTAGGTTATTTTGGACAGCCTCATATTCTCGCGCGTTTTATGGCTGCAGATTCAAATCAAACTATTCGTAAAGCGCGCCGTATTGGTATGACTTGGATGATCCTCTGTTTAGGCGGAACGGTGGCGGTGGGCTTCTTTGGTATTGCTTATTTTGAAGTTAATCCGACCGTTGCAGGTCCGGTTATGGCTAAAAATGAGCGTATCTTTATGGAATTAGCTTCGTTACTTTTTAACCCGTGGATAGCTGGTATTTTGTTATCTGCGATTTTAGCTGCGGTAATGAGTACGTTAAGCTGCCAATTATTAGTCTGCGCCAGTGCATTAACTGAAGATTTATATAAGCCTTTTATTCGTAAAAATGCCAGTCAAAAAGAGCTAGTTTGGGTTGGTCGTGGCATGGTGTTATTAGTTGCGGTTATCGCTATTTATTTAGCCCGTGATCCAGAAAATAAAGTACTTGATTTGGTGAGTAATGCTTGGGCAGGATTTGGTGCTGCATTTGGTCCGGTGATCCTTATCTCTGTCACTTGGAAACGTATGACTCGTAATGGTGCTTTTGCGGGAATGTTAATTGGTGCATTAACGGTACTGGTATGGATGCAATATAAATGGTTCGGTCTTTATGAAATTATTCCGGGCTTTATTTTCGCGTCCATAGCCATTGTTATTGTCAGTTTAATGGGTAAGTCACCAACGGCAGAAAATCAACAACGTTTTGATGAAGCAGAAGCGGAATATCGTAACACTTAATTATTAATAAGCAGTAAGATTTTATTTAATGAAATACCATCTATATAAGAATATAGGTGGTATTTTTTTGGCAAAATAACAGTAAATATTAACCATTAAAGGGTTTTGTTTAGCATGATATTAATAGCATTAAGATTGCTTAATCAAAGCGATATTTAACCCATCAAACTTCATTGATGCTGTTATTAGTCAATAATACTGATACTAATATTTTTATTGGTTTAATATTTTGTAATACACTTATTTTTTAATCACAATTTATAGGTTAAATATTAGTCAGCTATATAACGCAATTAATGAGCGTGATAATCATTATATGTTTAGACACTTTTGCGACACTTAGCGATAGAAACAAAAAAGCCACTTATCACTAAGTGGCCTATCTGACTGATTACTCAGCGTAAATTTGGTGGGTTGTGGGGGGCTCGAACCCCCGACCAATTGATTAAGAGTCAACTGCTCTACCAACTGAGCTAACAACCCGATGCGCTAATTATTCTCCTCTCTTAAGGGCGGGTCAACCCTTAATTTGAAATTTTTTCCAAATGTATAAAATATCGTCTATTAAAATGAAGAAAGGATATTATTTGGTTATCAAATCGTCACTCATTTTACTAAAAGTGATCTTTTCATTACTTATTCTGAGATTTGTGTCACAATAATTTCGCAAACTTAGCCACGGCGAAAAAATAAAAAAGTGGCGTAACAACATCAAAAATATGAAAACATTTCAGGTATTGTATGGAAGAGCAAACAGAAGTTACTCAGCCCGTTAGAGTGAAAAATGCCACTCTACAACGCGGGCTAACCAATCGTCATATCCAATTAATCGCTATTGGTGGTGCTATCGGTACTGGTTTATTTATGGGTTCTGGGAAAACCATTTCGCTAGCTGGACCATCGATTATTTTTGTTTACATGATAATCGGCTTTGTCCTGTTCTTTGTTATGCGAGCAATGGGAGAGCTATTATTATCAAATTTAGAATATAAATCATTTAGCGATTTTGCCGGGGATTTATTAGGGCCTTGGGCAGGCTTTTTTGTTGGATGGAGTTATTGGTTTTGCTGGGTTATCACCGGTATCGCCGATATTGTTGCCATTACCTCCTATATTAGTTATTGGGCGCCCAATTTTCCTGAATGGGGAACGTCTTTTATTTGTGTGCTGACACTACTTATTTTGAATTTAGCCACAGTAAAATTATTTGGGGAAATGGAATTTTGGTTTTCGATGATCAAAATTACCGCTATTGTCTCTTTAATTATTGTTGGTATCGTATTGATTAGCATAAATTTTCAATCTCCAGCCGGCCACACGGCAACTATTGAAAATATCTGGAATGATGGCGGTATGTTCCCTAAAGGGATCAGCGGATTTTTTGCTGGTTTTCAAATTGCTATCTTTGCCTTTGTGGGGATTGAACTGGTAGGTACAGCAGCGGCTGAAACACGTGATCCTGAGAAATCATTACCTAAGGCGATTAACGCTATTCCTATTCGTATTATTACTTTTTATGTTTTGGCTTTGGCGATTATTATGTCAGTAACGCCGTGGCGTTCGATTTTGGCAGACAAAAGCCCGTTTGTAGAACTCTTTGTCATGATTGGTATTCCAGCCGCAGCCAGTTTAGTTAACTTTGTGGTATTAACGGCAGCCGCCTCTTCAGCAAATAGTGGTATCTTCTCAACCAGTCGTATGCTATTTGGTTTATCGAAAGAGGGGGAGGCACCAAAACAGTTTAGCCAGCTATCAAAACGTTCAGTACCTGCCAATGGTTTACTCTTTACGAGTCTCTGTTTATCTTGCGGTATTGTACTAATTTATTTTATTCCAGATGTGATGCGGGTATTTACGTTAGTAACAACGGTCTCTGCGTTATTATTTATGTTTATTTGGAGTATGATCTTATGCTGCTATTTAGCATATCGTAAGAAACGTCCTCAATTACATCAACAATCTATTTATAAAATGCCATTAGGGATAGTGATGTCATGGCTATGCTTAGCATTTTTTGTGTTTATGGTCGTGTTATTGGCATTTGAACATGATACCCGTCAAGCACTGATGGTAACGCCCATTTGGTTTATTGCTTTAGGAATAGGGTATCATTTTGTGAAAAAGCGTAAACAAAAAGCACAATTAAAAAATTAATCTTTTTTAGTTGAATTGATGGTCATTGGATAAATATAACCCTATCTTTTTCGATAGGGTTATACTTTAATTTGAGTTAAACCATTAGTCAGAATATTTTGAATATAAATTTGTTATTTTATTTTTTAATTTAAAATTTAAAGTAATGTATTATTTTAAAATAAATTTTATTTTCTCTAAGTATAATTTAATTCAAAAACTTTAAGTGCATGTGAATTATACATATCTATTATTATTAATCTATTTCTTAAATATGTTAACTATATCCGGTATTTTTTTCAAAATAGACTATCCTACAATTAAAAAATAATAGGAGGCGATATGTATAAGACTATTTTGGTTCCCATTGATATCGATGAAGATAACTTACTAAATAAAGCCATTACATTAGTGGAGAACATTGCCAAAAGAGAAGATCCCTATGTCCATTTTTTGTATGTTTTACCAAAGTTGCCACAATCTTCTTATTATCGCTTAGTGATGAATGGCGATCAACTTGACCAAGTATGCTTAAAAAAATCAGCAGAAAAAGAGTTAAAAAAAATTATTGCTCGATTTGATTTACCGGAAGATCGTATTGAAACACATATCTGTATTGGTAAACCACGGGATGGCATATTGCAGATAGCCGATCAGGTTAATGCTGATTTAATTGTTGTTAGCTCACATAATCCTGAAGTAGACAGCTATCATTTAGGCTCAACAGCGGCAGATATTACCCGTTATGCGAAACGTTCAGTGATGGTAGCAAGATAGCCGACTCTTTATTTTATTAGCAATACCATTAAGCGGTTGACGGCGTCTTATCAACTGCTTTTTTAATTTGGCACTCTAGCTGTTTTTAATTATCATGCATTATCCCCTATAAGATAATAATTAAAAATTATGCTTACTATTACGGCACTACTAGAAAATAAGACAAGCGATCCCGCTCTTAGCCATTATCCTGGCCTTTCACTGCTATTAGAAGACACTGAAAGCGAAAGTAAAATTTTATTTGATACTGGTAAAGATCTCACTTTTATCAATAATGCTAAAAAAATGGCGATTGATTTGACGTCATTAACGACAATTGTTATTTCCCATGGGCACTATGATCATTTTGGTGGATTAACTCATTTAAATGAGGATTTCTTTATTACTAAGCCACATATTATTGCCCATCCTGATTTATTTTCAGTACGTTATTCAGCACTTTTTATGGGGCGCCAGTCTATTAAATTTAAGCGCCTTACTCCATTTTTTAACCGACAGCAGCTAGAACAGCAGTTTTCATTTCAGTTAACAGTGACACCTAAAGCTATCGATAAAAGATTTATCTATTCTGGCCAAGTGACAGAGCGTCAAATACATAAACGTTATGGCGTTATTGTCAGTGAAAGTAGCGAAACGGATGATTATGTACTTGATGATAGTTTTCTAATTTGGCAAGGTCAGCAAGGACTGGTGATTATTACAGGATGTAGCCATTCTGGTATTGATGCGATTATTCGCCATGCGAAAAAAATAACGGGAAATGACAAGATCCAAGCTATTGTCGGAGGGCTACATCTTCGCTGTGCCTCACTGGCGGCGTTAAAAAGAGCGAAAAAAGCAATAGGTCACCATGTTGAGGTTTATGGTTGCCATTGTACCGGTGCGCTTGGCCGTAGCTATCTTAATGCCAAAGATTTTAATACAGGGCAAAGATTATTTTTTAAATGATACATCAATATGTTAATCAAAAATGGGATGGTTGATTTTAGTGTGGGATTAAAAAAAGGTTTTTGATTTTAATCCTAGCATTTTTTATTAACAATGTATCGTCAATTATCAACGGATCACTAAAACAGAACAATTGGTGTTGTTAACAATATAATCTGCAGTAGAGCCAAGCAATATATTATGTCTATTACGAGAGCTAGAGCCAATGACAATAGTGTCTACATCCATCTTATTGGCGAGTTCGAGAATATTATAATTTGGTGTCCCTATAAGGGCATGGCATTGGTACTGCTCTTTAGGTAATTGGAATTGTTGTTGAACACAGTGTGCTAGTTTTTCAGTTAACAAAATAACGGCTTGATGTTTTTTCTCTATAACTGAAGGGCTATCACAATCAAGTCCATAAGCTTCAAGAGAGCGTAAATTAGGCATGACTGTGACAAAATGAAAATAGTGATCAGCTTTTCTTGCTAGAAATTGAATATCTTTAACCATACGGTGAATTCTATCATCTTCTAATAAGTCAATTGCTACCAGTATTGTTTTAGCCATAATTTACCTTCTGTAAAAAATTAACCTTTTCACTCGAGTAGTATAGGTAATTTAGTGGCTAAGCTGAAATTTAAAGATGAATATTGCGATTATGGCGCCATTATTTTGGGGTTTTTAGCCCTAAAAGATAAAAAATAGGTGTGGAAAAAAGATTGTTCTATTAAACTTGTGCCAAGTTAACGACAGGTAGTTTACTATCATTATTTGTTATCAATAAATGATAACCTTAGGTTATAAAGCTATGAGAAAATCAAGCGAAGAATTATTAAAATGTATTGCAACAATATTACAATGGGTGCTGAATTGCGGATTACTTATTCTAGCCATCGTATTAGTCAGTTTTTTGATCAAAGAAACTTATGTTATCGCCTCTTTATTATTTAACTTAGCTGCTGAAGAATCTTCTTATCAGTTATTAGAAGGAATTTTGATCTACTTCCTCTATTTTGAGTTTATCGCATTGATTGTAAAATATTTTTTATCCGGTGGTCATTTCCCTTTAAGGTATTTTATTTATATAGGTATTACAGCTATTGTGCGTCTGATTATTGTTGAACATAAAGACTCGGTAGATACTTTGATTCAGTCCGGTGCCATTTTATTGCTCGTTATCGCGTTATTTATTGCAAATACCGAAAAATTAAAACGAAGCTAACCGAATAACAATATGTCAACAATGCATTGAAATGGTCTCTGTGCATTAAGGTTTTCCGCATGATTGGGGGAGATATGTTATTATCTCTCCCAATTTTATTTTGGAATATGTAAAAATATTATGTCTTATCAATGTCCACTTTGCTCCCAGCCACTTGCTCTTAAAGCCCATAGTTGGGTTTGTGACAATCACCATCAATTTGATTGCGCTAAAGAGGGGTATGTTAATTTACTCCCGGTACAATTTAAACGTTCTAAAGAGCCGGGGGATAGTGCAGAGATGATTAGTGCTCGGCGTGATTTTTTAGATGCGGGCTTTTATCAACCAATGCGAGACAAAGTGGCTCAATTAGTGGCTGAATATTTACCGAAAGATAATCCTCAGGTGTTAGATATTGGTTGTGGAGAAGGGTATTATACCTATCAGATATATCAACAACTAAAGTCAAAAAATCCACAAGTCTATGGCTTAGATGTGGCGAAGGTTGCCATTAAATATGCAGCAAAACGCTATGCTCCTATTCAGTTTTGCGTTGCGTCCAGCCAACGTCTGCCTTTTTGTGATGCGTCATTAAATGCAGTGGTACGTATTTATGCCCCTTGCAATGCCGGCGAATTAACGCGAGTTATTGCTCAAGATGGATATATTATTACGGTGACACCCGCACCACGCCATCTTTATCAACTCAAAGCGTTGATTTATTCAACAGTGCATCTTCATCCACTAAAAGATGAAATATTTGCTGGGTTCAAGCTAATAGCACAGCATCAAGTTGCTTATAATATGGCGTTAACAGGTAAACAAGCGGTTGATTTATTACAAATGACGCCTTTTGCTTGGCGTGCGAGTGAAGAGGTAAAAGAGACATTAGATAAAACAGAGCAATTTGCTTGTGAAACTGATTTTTTAATTCGTGTTTATCAACGTGTTTAGAATAAAAAAGCTTAGGTTGTGTTCATACCTAAGCTTTTTCATATTATGACGACTTAATGTGCGTACATAAACAGATCAAGATGTTCAAAAAGAATATTAAAGCCGATAGCAATCAACACCATACCCCCGATAATTTCAGCTTTTTTGCCAAGCACAGGGCCAATATAGCGACCGATCAGCATACCCAGTGTTGCCATAATCATGGTCATCATACCGATGGTCATCGCGGTATGGACAATATCGACTTGTAGAAAGGCTAAGCCGACACCAATTGCCATCGCATCAAGGCTGGTGGCAATACCTGTCGCAATTAAAGAGAGTGAACCGTGACGTTGAGGAGCCTCTTCACAAATGCAATCATCACCACGCTTTAAACTCTGATAAATCATTCGTCCACCCAATATAACCAATAAACCAAAGGCGACCCAGTGATCCCACTGAATAATATATTGACTGGTATATAAACCTAATGCCCAACCAATAATCGGGGTGCTTGCTTCAATAATACCAAAGATAAAACCGGTGCGGAGGGCTTCACGAAAATGAGGTTTATGTAAGGTGGCGCCTTTACAGACAGCGACGGCAAATGCGTCCATAGAAAGAGCAAGGGCGAGAATAATTGTGGCGTAAAAACTCATAACAATAGCCTCGGTTGGGGTGTTTCCATATACACACAATTGACCCCCAACCAAAGAAGTACAATTATGTGTCTATGGTCTTGCCAACCAAATAATGGCGTCTGTACCACGCTAAATAAAAATAAGCGAGTATGTTGATACAGACTTCTTAAAATAATGAGATTTATTTTAAGACAGGCTACTCCCCAATGACTTGATGCAGAAGATATCATATTATTTATGAAAGGCAACATATTATTTCATATATTTAAAAGATGATATTGATAATAATTATCATTATTGTTTTTTCGTTTGAAAATATATTTTTTATATTATTATCATGTTAAAAAAATGATAAAATTCAATATGATGAAATATTAACCATATAATAAACAATGTATTTATTTATTTTTATCTTATTTTTTAGATAAAATAAAAAATTAATACACACATAAATTATAAGTTATAAAAATGAGAATAAATTAAATGAAAGTTAAATAAACCTATATTTGGTAGGTATATAGTTATTAACTGACATTTTAAAATAGAGAAGTAATTTATAGATAAATAATATAGGTGTTATTTATAGGGTTATTATTTTTAATCGGTTTAACTATTATTTAAATAAAAAAAGTCCATTTATTATAAATGGACTTTAGAAATAAAATCAGGCTAATTAGTCACATTGAACTTTTATTGCTAATCCACCACGAGAGGTTTCGCGATATTTTGCGTTCATGTCTTTACCTGTTTCGTACATAGTTTCAATCACTTTATCAAGTGAAACTCGTGGTTCACTGGTACGACGTAATGCCATACGAGCAGCATTTACCGCTTTAACAGAGGCAATTGCATTACGTTCAATACAAGGAACTTGTACTTGTCCTGCAACAGGATCGCAAGTTAAACCTAAGTTATGCTCCATACCGATTTCAGCAGCAACACAGACTTGTTCAGGGCTAGCACCGAGTAATTCAGCAAGTCCTGCGGCAGCCATTGAGCAAGCAACGCCCACTTCGCCTTGGCAACCTACTTCAGCGCCAGAAATAGAAGCATTCATTTTGTAAAGAATACCAATCGCTCCTGAGGCTAAGAAATAACGGGTATAAATTTCAGGCGTGACCTTTTCAATACAGCGATCGTAATAAGCCAATACAGCTGGAACAATACCACATGCGCCATTAGTTGGTGCGGTGACCACTCGTCCACCTGCGGCATTTTCTTCATTCACTGCCAGTGCAAACATATTGATAAGATCAACGACTTTCATCGGATCGTTTGACAGGCTATTACTGGAAGTTAATAAACGATTTAGTGACGCAGCACGACGAGGAACACGAAGTGGTCCCGGTAATACGCCTTCGGTATTTAAACCATGCTCGATACACTCTTGCATGGTTTTATAAACATCAGCAAAATAGGCACTAATTTCGGCTTGAGTATGAAGATCTAGCTCATTTTTCATCATTAAGCTAGAGATTGATAATCCGGTTTCTTTACAATGTTTTAATAACTCTTCAGCGCTTGCATACGGATAAGAAACAGGTTGGCTGTCAAGCACAGATTTGCCGAAGTTTTCTTCATCAACAATAAATCCACCACCAATAGAGTAGTAGGTTTTACGATAAATTTCTTTGTCACCTGCAAAAGCATGAATTGTCATGCCATTTTCATGTAATGAAAGATTATCATTGCTAAAATGCATACTTTCAGCTGGAAAATCGACAACTTTTAATCCATTTGCTAATGGTAAACGGCCAGTTTCTTCAACTTCACGAATAAAACCGGGAATGCTGTCAATATCGACAGTAGCGGGTGCATTACCTGCTAAGCCCATAATAATTGCGATATCAGTGTGGTGACCTTTGCCTGTCAATGACAATGAGCCGTATACATCAACAGCTACGCGAGTGACAGACGCAATCAGATCCTGGCTGACTAAATCATCGACAAATTCTTTCCCCGCTTTCATGGGGCCTACGGTGTGAGAGCTAGATGGCCCAATGCCCACTTTAAACATGTCGAAAACGCTAATCACGTCAGACTCCTTAATAAGAGTGAGGGTTAAAAAAATAATAAAAATATAGTTATTTATAGTAAGGGGAGCGTTTTTACGATTATATCGTCCCGTTAATAGTCTAGTTTACAACATTTTTTTAAAATAGCTAAGTACAGTTGTAGTGGTGACGATAAAAAGATAGCGTAGGGTAATAAAATAATAAATTAAGTAATATGCAACGCGAGGTTATGTAAAATAGCTGCGGTTAGTCCCCACACCAAATGCCCTTCATAAGGGTAAAAATAGATGCGATGCATTTTACCGGCACGACGAAAATCTAACGGTAAATAGCGCTGAGTATTGAGTACATAACTTAATGGCATTTCAAAGACAGAAGCGACTTCTGTGGGATTATGCCGTAAAGATAAATTGGGGGGGATCACCCCGACAATGGGGGTTACTAAATAACCTTCTGAACTGCGTAATGGGGCTAATTGGCCGATCACAGAAACCATACTGGGCGGAATATCGACCTCTTCATGGGCTTCACGTAATGCCGTTTCAATGAGGCTTTTATCTTGTGGATCGCGTTTCCCTCCGGGGAGCGCAACTTGTCCGGCATGAGAGCGCAACGTTGATGCGCGCTCTGTTAAGAGGATCGTTGGATTAGGCTTATTGATAATCGGCAGTAAAACTGCTGCCGATTTTTTAGCATCAATAGGCTGATTTACCGGCTCAGGTAAAGTAAGTTGAAAGCGATTGATAAAGGTATCAATAAGTGTCATCGGGAGAAACTTCACTTAAAACAGTTAATATTTGACCAAGTTTATCAAAGGTTTCTTGGTACTCTTGTTCGGCAACGCTATCAGCGACAATTCCACCCCCCGCCCAACAGTAAATTTTATTTTTTTCCGTCAGTAGGGTTCTAATTGAGATATTAGTATCCATCGTACCACAAAAACTAATATAGCCAATGGCACCACAATATCCATGGCGACGATGTGGCTCTAGTTCTTCGATAATCTCCATTGCTCTAATTTTAGGTGCGCCAGTAATGGAGCCACCGGGGAAGGCCGCACGTAATAAGTCAGTTGCGTTTAAATTTTCTGGAAGTTCAGCGGTAATGGTGCTGACTAAGTGGTGTACGGCGGGAAAGCGTTCAACAACGAATAATTCAGGTACTTTGACTGATCCTGTTGTGGCAACTTTACCAATATCATTGCGCATTAAATCGACAATCATTAAGTTTTCAGCACGATCTTTACGAGAATTTGCCAGCAATTGCGCTTGTTCATCATCTTCATCGGGATGCGCTTTACGGGGAAGGGTACCCTTTATTGGACGTGTTTCAATTTTATGATCACTTAAATGAATAAAACGTTCAGGAGAAATACTCATAACAAAATGATGAGGTAAATGCATAAAAGCAGAAAATGGTGCTTTATTCGCTTGATTTAGTGTTAAAAATGCATTCCATTCATCACCGCTATAATTAGCACAAAAACGTTGCGCTAAATTGACTTGATAGCAATCCCCTGAAAGTAAGTATTGATGAATTTTAGCAATTTTTTCATTGTATTCATCACTACTCATGTTTGATTGCCATGGAGAAGTTAAGACAAAAGGTTCTTTTTTTTCTATTGTGTTATTATCAGCGTGCTTTGCTAGCCATTGGAGACGTGCGTCAATATCTTGGTAGCTTATTAATGTGGCTTTTTTCAGTTGATGGTCAACAATTAGTGCCCAATCATAAATACCGATAGCCATATCAGCGAAATTAAGTTCATTTTTTGCTAATTCTGGTAATATTTCAATGCGACGACCTAAATCGTAACTCCATATACCTAATGCGCCACCTAGAAAAGGAAGCGTTTCATCACTGACTGGATGAAAATTAAAAGCGTCTAATGCTGTTTGGATAAGCGTAAAGGGATCTTTTTTAGAGCGTTTGACTCGACCGGTTTTCTCTTTAATAGTGGTAATTTGTTTGCGTGTTTCTAAGGTAATAGCAGGATCGGATACAACAATATCAAAACGATTATGGTGATGTTCGGCAAAACCTGAATGCAGTAAACTAGACCAAGACAAAGAGGCGATAGGTGCAAATACCCGTAATGCTAAATCAGGGGTATAAGTTAATTCACGTTGCTGTAATTGCATATCCATTTTATGACCATTTAAACAAGTATTCTGTATCATTTACACTATCAATCATTAGTTCAGTGATTGCATTATTGTAAAGACCAACATAGAAATCGATTAAGATAAGAGTAACATTATGTTTCTAGGAATGCCTACATTAACACATGAAGAACAACAAAAAGCAGTAGAAAAAATTCAACATCTGATGTCCGAAGGTATGAGTAGTGGTGAGGCGATCCAATTGGTCGCTCAAGAATTAAGAGAAAAACACACGACTCGTGAATCAGTCTCTATTGTGTTTGACGATGACAATGATTAAAACATTTTTTTAACAAATGTCACAAATACCCTGTTTTGCTTATGCTATGCTTAATAGAAACTCGTCCTGCTTTAAGGGATATTTTCGGGAGGTTATTATGAAATTAAGCAAATTAGTTGGTCAAACAGGGATACTTGGTGCAGGTTTTTTTCTTGCGGTTTCTTTTGGAGCCTCTGCAGAAAGTGTCACAAATGTGAATAATGATAATAATGTTGTGCGCTCAGCCCCTTTTGCTAGTTGTGTTAATCTTGATAAAGAACAACTTGCCACTAGAGTGAAAAATGATTATTTACTCAATCGATTACCTCGCTGGCAGGATGATAAAAAAGCGCTAGGACCAAAACCTGTGGCGAATATTAATGCGAACGATGTTATCAAAAGAGATAATAGCTATCATGTTATCTTGGATGTAAGAGGTGCTCGTACCGATCTACGTTACAATGTTGAAGTTAATTGTGATGAGAATAAAATTACCTATATATCAAGTAAATAGTATCATTTAACTGATAAAAAATAGCGATTTTTCGCCCATTTTTTATATCATTACTTGAAAATAAAAAAGAGATAAACGTAAATGTTTATCTCTTTTTTTAATATTGAGCACGGTATTTATTTCGACTCAAAAGGTAAGCGAGAATAGTGTTGGCTTCGTGCTCGATAAAAGGTCACTCTTTCTTGAAAATAGCTTTGTAAAGCTTGAGGTTGCTCTCTTGCTATCGCATCAGCTACTACTGGCATATTATAACGCTCTTTAAAGGCAACCCCTGAAGCGGCTAGGTTGACATTAATTTTATCTTTTTCTTCTTGTGTAAGTTCAGCAAGGTTATAACCCATCGTACTTTCTCCCTTGTTATATGAGAGTAAAGTAAAAGAGAGCGATGAGTAATGCAAGTAACTAAAAGAAATTATTTTAAAAAATTTTAAAAAAAGAAATAGAAAGCAATTGTATAGATAATGGATAAAAAACTTTATTACTAATAGTTATTAGTAGTAAATAATATTGCCTTTAAATAAATTATTCTACTGGTACATTTTTTAGCTAGCCAAGGTAACATATTTATTATATTGAATTAATTATATTTAAAATTAGTTTTTTTAATGTTTCCCTGAGTTAGTAACCAATTTTGACGAGTTTTATATTTGATCTAGATCAATTTTATTTATATCAATTATTTTTACATTATAGATAAAGTAATAATTAAATTTTAATAAAATGTTAATATTGTCTATTTTATGTTTTATTTTTTAAGTTAATTTTTATAAAAACGATTGAGTAATCACTAACAGAATGAAAAATAAGGATAAAAAAAAGCCCTGTTGGGGAAACAGGGCAAAAAATAATACAACACCAGGGAAAAATGTATTATAAATAAAATTAACTAAATGGTTAATAAGTAAATTTACGTGAATATTGATTTTTTTATTAATCAAAAAATAATCAACATTAAATTGTTATGGAAACAAAAGGGAAAAGGCGCTAATAAATAAGCAGAAAATGGAAATAAGTAAAATAAAATTTAAGTAAAAACAAAGAAGATAGAGAAGAAAAACGGAGTACTTTAAAACATTTTTTATTAATAGAGTTCGTAATAGTCCTGCCCCTAAAGTAAAGTTATTAATATTTTGTTAAAAAATAATAATTCCGTTCGTTAAAGTTATATTATTTTTTCACTATGCATTTCTTATAATGCTAATGCACTTTTCAAATTCTTATTAGCATTACTACTAAGAGAATATTTAATTAATAAATCCACTTATTTGATTTAAATCTCACTTTAAAATGAAAATTGTATATTTGGCAATCAATTCTTATTGGTGTTTTTTTCATCTTTTAGCATGTTGTTAAATAATCAATTAACAATATTTTGTAGATCAGTAAATTTATTTTATTATATAATATAGAATGTTTTAATTATTTATCTAAATGATATTTATAGGTTTTTTATTTTGTTATGCTAAAGTTTCTAGTTAATAAGATAATTAAATAGAATGATTAAATAATAAAAAAATAAACAAAAAATATACATATCGTATAATCTTGTGTTACATTTAAGTCGCTTTTTAGACAATCATTTTTGATATGAGATAAAGACATACATAAGCCATTTATTGGTTCAATTATAGGTGTTTATCTGTTTTTTATTTCAATAGCGATGTAAGGATAGGTTATATACGTTATTACATAAGGGGATTAATTTGACAGGGCTAATTAACTTTGCAAATAACATTTTATGGGGATATGTACTTATTTACTTACTCCTTGGTGTGGGTATTTATTTCACTATTCGAACAGGATTTATTCAAATCCGCCATTTTGGTCATATGTTTTCTATTTTAAAAAATAGTCATAAGTCAGATAAATCAGGTATCTCTTCATTCCAAGCTTTATGTACAAGTTTAGCTGCACGTGTTGGAACAGGTAACTTAACCGGTGTAGCAATTGCGCTGACCGCAGGTGGCCCTGGGGCCATTTTTTGGATGTGGGTAGTTGCAATTATAGGTATGGCGACTTCCTTAATAGAAAGTACATTAGCACAGTTGTATAAAACTAAAGATGATGAAGGTAACTATCGCGGTGGCCCTGCTTATTATATGACAAAAGGTCTCAATATGCGTTGGATGGGCGTATTATTCGCCATTTTCCTCATCATTGCCTTCGGACTTGTTTTTAATGCGGTACAAGCTAACTCAATAGCGCAAGCAGCTGCATCAGCATTTAATTTCGATCCATTATATGTTGGTATTGGACTGGTGGTGATGAGCGGCTTTATTATTTTTGGCGGTCTACGTTGGATTGCGCGTGTTGCTGAGCTGGTTGTACCCATTATGGCTATCGCCTATTTATTATTAGCATTTTGGGTTGTCGCAGATCATTTTGAACGTTTACCTGAAGTGTTTATGCTAATTTTTAAAAGCGCATTTGGTTTACAGGAAGCCGCAGCAGGGGCAATTGGCTATGGTATTAGTCAAGCGATGACCCAAGGTATTCAACGCGGCCTATTTTCTAATGAAGCAGGTATGGGATCTGCACCTAATGCCGCCGCTTCTGCAACACCTTACCCACCTCATCCAGCATCGCAAGGTTATATTCAGATGTTAGGGGTATTTATGGATACCTTGGTGATTTGTAGTGCGACTGCAGTGATTATTTTATCTTCAGGTGTGTTAGATAATTATCAAGATGGTATTAATGGTATTCAGTTAACCCAGCTAGCATTATCGTCAACTGTCGGTGGTTGGGGGAGTACTTTTATTGCTGTTGCGATTTTTTTCTTTGCCTTTACATCGATTATTGCAAATTATGCCTATGCTGAAAGTAATATGATTTTTTTAGGCCGCAATCATATGACAGGGCTATTCTTACTCAGATCAGCTGTACTGGCGATGGTGATGTTTGGCGCTTTGGCTGAAATGCCGTTAGTGTGGAAAATGGCTGATCTCTCGATGGGATTGATGGCTGTCACTAACTTAATTGCCATTATTTTACTTTCAGGCGTCGCTTTGAAGTTAATTAAAGATTATAACCAACAGCGACAAGCTGGTGTATTACCCACTTTCAATATTCGCCAATACCCTGAATTACAAAATGATATAGAGCAAGGTATTTGGGATAAAGAGCCTTTACCGAATGAGCCGTTAGTCCGCTGTGAAAAGGTGAGGCAATAATTGAGCAAGTACGGTATTCATTAAAAAATTATTAAAAAAAAACCAAAATACAAAACCCATATTTTTTAATATGGGTTTTTTGTCTACAATTTAGCCTTAAATTTATAGTCTAATGTATTCAGGATGGATAATGATCTTTAGTCGCTACAGTCTCTTTTTACTTGTTACTTTGGGGTTGCTTTCAGGTTGTGTTCAGCAACCTCAGCTTATTGATAGGGGGGATTATTTTGCACAAGTTGTTCCCAATAATCCTGGGCAAGATAATCGCGTAAAATTTTTAGTTATGCACTACACCGCCGTTGACGATAAAGAATCGTTAAAAACGTTAACTTCGGGAAATGTAAGCAGTCATTATTTAATTCCTACCAAACCAAATTATGTTGATGGTAAGCCGGTTGTGTTTGCTTTAGTGAGTGAAGATAAAAGAGCATGGCATGCAGGGCTAAGTCAGTGGGGAAATAGTGCAGGTTTGAATGATGGTTCAATTGGTATTGAGATAGTGAATTATGGTTATAACGATCAGGGTACATTAAGAGAGTGGTTACCTTATACCGCAGAACAACTCTCAACCATTACTATGATGATGAAAGATATTATTCAACGCTATGGTATTGAACCACAAAATGTAGTCGGGCATAGTGATATTGCACCACAACGCAAAGTTGATCCAGGGCCACTTTTCCCATGGGCTGAATTAGCGAAACAAGGAATAGGCGCTTGGCCAGATGATGAAACAGTTACTTTCTATTTAGCGGGAAGAGCTGCATCGGAGCCTGTTGATATTGCTAATTTTCAAACCTTGTTAGCGAAGTATGGTTATCAAACACCAACAACAGGGATATTAGATCCTGAAACGCAAAAAGTGGTTAGCGCATTTCAAATGCATTTTAGACCAAGTGATATTAAAGGTATTCCTGATGCGCAGTCAGAAGCTATTTTAATGGCGTTAATTGATAAATATCGAACTAAGTGGATACAGCCATCAACTGAGCCAATAAAACATTCAGATAATTGATCGTTATTAAGGATAAAAACTAGCCCCAAAGTGACCATTTACTTTGGGGCTAGTTGCTATAATGGATTTATTTTACTGTATTAGGTGTAGCAATTTCTGTGTCGGTTTCTTTAAAACTGAGACTAATTAGTAATGAAATTGCGAATGCAATAATACCCGGTAATAACCAACCTAGCCCATACTCAGACAGTGGAATGTAACTAAATAGTTGTAATAAATCTCCATTTAGCCATTTTAACTGTTTTAATGTGTCAAGTAGGCTCATTAAAACAATGACACAGATTGTAAAGCGGTAAGTAAAACGCGGTGATTTTAGTTTATGGCGAACAAATTGTAGTAAGACTAGTGTCACCGATGTTGGATAAATCATTAATAATGCAGGAATAGTGACACGTAATAAGGTATCAAGACCAAAAGTAGAGACTAACGTCGTTAACAGTGTAAATACTACAACCCAGAAGCGATAGCCTAAACGATGATGGAATGTCGCAAAGTAGTCTGCCGCAGCACTAGTAACCCCGACTAAGGTTGTCATACTGGCTAATAAAACAATCCCGCCCATCAACCAAGTACCGACAGAGCCAAATAAAGCGTCTACGTAGCGTGAGAAGATTTGACCACCGTTAGTGGCATTTAGTGCCGGATCAGCAAAAACAGATACTGCGTGACTTGTGGCACCTAAATAGAATAAACATAAATAAAGGGCGGCTAAGAGTAAAACCGAAATCATCCCCGCTTTTATGGTGATAAAACCAATTTGTTTAGGATTGGTGATCCCTTTGGTATATAACGCACGAGCGACGATCCCGCCAAAAGCCATAGCAGATAGCACATCCATGGTTTGATAACCGTCAATAATACCGGAGAAGAAGCCATTTACCGCATAAAGGCCGGTAGGCTCTTCAATAGGGGAAAGCGGTTTAGCCACTACAGCAATACCAACGACAACCAGAAGTATTAAGAGCGCTGGGGTCATGAATTTACCGATGGCACTGATCATCGTACCTTGTTTAAGCATAAAGAACATACTTAATAGGTTAAATATTAATGCGAAAGTCAGATGGGTCGTAGTATTTTTTTCAATAAGACCAAGAGGTAAAAATCCCATCTCATAGGCGGTGTTCGTGACCCGAGGCATTGCAAAGGTAGAACCGACAATCAGGTAAAGTGCAATCCAAAATAACACCGCAAACCATGATGGCAAGTCGATAGAAAGGCGTTCACCACGTCCACGAATAGCTACGGTGACTAAGGTTAAAAAAGGGAGTAAGACACCTGTAACCAAAAATCCTAATGACGTACTAAACCATTGGTTTCCAGATTGGAAACCTGCCATTGGAGGGAAAATAATATTACCAGCGCCAAGGAAAAGAGCAAAAACCATCATTCCAAGGACTAGCATGTCTTTTGTTGAAAGCATAACTAATACTACCTGTCTGAGAGAGAATATATTAATAATTTATACTTGTTATTCTATATTTAGCCTAATTACTAGGTAATTATCTTGTAAAAATAGTGTTTGAATAACGAAAAGAGAATTGATAGTAACAAATTCTGACGGAGATGTAAGAAGAAATAGGTGTTTAATCCTGATCCAGCAGGAAAAGGAGCATAATAAATGGCTATAAAGCAGGGGGGCAAGCAGTGTGATCCTCTAGCTAGGATCACAATTGCTATATAATTTTGTAGACATTAGTGATAAAACACAAAAAATATCGTGTTTAAATAAATTTATTGATAGCGACAGCAACACCGTGTTCTTTATTAGATAATGTAATAAATTTCGCCACTTTTTTGATCTCTTCAGGGGCGTTTCCCATCGCAACACCCAATCCCGCATACTGTAACATCGCTAAATCATTATCTTGATCGCCAATACACATTATTTTCTCTGGAGTGATTTTTAAATGTTCTGCTATTTTTTGTACCGCGTTTCCTTTATTGACATCGGTATTTAATATCTCAATAAAATAAGGAGCGCTACGTAATATGCTGTATTGTTGATAGATATTAGCAGGTAAATATTGCATTGCGTTATCTAATACCGTAGGTGTACCAACGATCATAAATTTACTAAAGCGCATATCTCTTTGCATTTCGCTTAAGGGGCGATAATAGAGAGGTGTCCACGTTAAGAATGCTTCACGACAAGTAAAATGGCTAATATGGCGATTGGTGGTATAAATTTTATTATCACTTAAAACATGAAAGTGAACACCTATCTCACGGGAGAGATCTTCAAAATAGAGGTAATCTTCAAAATTGAGCAAGTCTTCGGTGATAATTTCACCATTTTCTGCTTGGTGAATTTGGCTACCATTATTGCTAATGCAAAAGTTATCAGATGTATCAAGATTCAGTGCTTTTAAATAGGGAGAGATGCCGTTAAAAGATCGCCCAGATGCAAGAACAATATGCACTCCAGAATTTTTAGCATGTTGGATCGCTTGATGTACTTCAGGTGTGATCTCATGTTGTTCGTTTAGTAACGTTCCATCTAAATCAATAACGATAAGCTTAATACTCATTATCATCCCCATATTAAAGTAAAGCAGTTAATGGTTGGTAAGGGCGAGGTATTATCATCACATAACTGGGGCTTTATTTATGTGACACGAAAGAGAATATCTCTATGCCACATAAAAGTCAGTCTAATCACAACAAAGTGATTGCAAATGTAAGGGCTGTTTTGTCTCTAACTCGATATTTTGATTTTGCCTAAAGTCAAATGGAGTGATGCCATACTCTTTACGAAACATATAAGTAAAGTGTGATTGCGAGCCAAAGCCGAAATCTAATGCAATATCAAATATTGAGCGGTCACTGGTGCGTAAAAGATGGATAGCCCCCGCTAAACGGCGTTGGCGAATATACTTTCCTAAAGAGGTGCCCGTGACTTCTTTAAAAATTTTCTGCATATGCCAAAGGGAATAGCCGGAGTAAGCCGCTAGCTCTTCAAGGTGTATTACGCGACCTAAATGCTCCTCAATCCATTTACTTAGCGCGCAAACTAATGCGAGATGATTATCTTGTGGCATTACAGTTCCATTCTATCGATGAAGTTAAGGTAAAAAACAAAATTAACTCCTTAATATTATACAAAAAGTGGCAAACAGAGAAATCCATATTAGTTGATTGCTGTTTCTATGTGTTGGCAAAATGTGTAATTAAAATAAAAATGCCTATTTTGCGTACAATTAAGAAAAAATAGTGCCAATTATCTGTTTTCTGTCGAGGAAGCATTTAACTTTCTTTATGAAAACTATGCTAAATTTAATCTTAGAGATAACTTATTGCGAATTTTATAACAACAGTGATAGGCGTTGTTATCGTATTAAAGCGAATGCCTATTTTGTAATAAGTACTATTAACAAAATGTATTTAAAGGATTTTAATTTGAACGCAAAGAAAATAATTATTAGCTTAATAATTATATTAGCTATCAGCTTGGGGTTGTACCTTGTGGCGTTAGATAATTTTTGCGATCAAGGCGAAGATTTTCAGCAAGGTATCTGTCGCTTTACCATCTTATTCCCCTCTAAGCAGCCGTAAAAAACCCGCTTTCTATGCTTTTTCCCCTCTATCACAAAATGTATTTGTTATTCAAGTCAGATTAGTGTTTTAATGGTGGCTTGAAATAAACAAAATCGTAAACATTGATTTACACTTTTACCTGATAGATGAAGAAAAGAGGATGTATGGCGAAAGAGTCGCAACAAGCAGAATTAAAGCGCGGTCTTAAAAATCGACATATCCAGCTGATTGCGCTGGGTGGGGCTGTCGGCGCTGGTCTGTTTCTTGGTATCGCGCAAACCATTAATATGACTGGGCCATCAGTTATATTAGGCTATGCGATTGGTGGTTTTATTGCGTTTATGATCATGCGCCAACTTGGTGAAATGGTTGCCGAAGAGCCGGTTGCGGGTTCATTTAGTCACTTTGCCAATAAGTATTGGGGGCCATTTGCTGGCTTTTTATCAGGTTGGAACTACTGGGTTATGTTTATTCTTGTCGGTATGGCTGAATTAACCGCCGCAGGAAAATATATTAATTATTGGTTACCTGATATTCCGGTGTGGGTTTCGGTAGCGGTGTTTTTTGTTGCTATTAATTTAATTAACCTAATTAATGTCAGAATGTATGGTGAAACCGAGTTTTGGTTTGCCATTATAAAAGTTTTGGCGATCGTTGGTATGATTTTATTTGGTAGCTATTTATTGGTCAGTGGTAATGGTGGTCCGCAAGCTTCTGTGAGCAATTTATGGGAGCTAGGTTTCTTCCCTCATGGCTTTACTGGGTTTATGTCTGCATTAGCTATTGTGATGTTCTCATTTGGGGGACTTGAGCTGGTGGGGATCACCGCCGCAGAAGCAGAAAATCCTAAAGTAAGTATTCCCAAAGCAACTAACCAAGTTGTTTATCGTATTTTGATTTTCTATATTGGTTCATTGATTGTACTGCTTTCTCTTTATCCTTGGACCCAAGTGGTGAAAGGAGAAAGTCCTTTCGTACTTATTTTCCATAATTTAGATAATTTTGTTGTTGCCCATATTTTAAATGCGGTGGTTTTAACCGCGGCATTATCTGTCTATAACAGTGGCGTTTATTCTAATAGCCGGATGCTGTACGGTTTAGCCAAACAAGGCAATGCACCGCATTCATTATCTAAGGTTAATAAACGTGGTGTACCTGTTATTTCTTTGGGGTTATCTGCGATAGCCACATCACTCGGGATTTTGGTTAACTATTTACTCCCTGATCAAGCTTTAGAGCTATTAATGGCATTAGTGGTAACAACATTAGTGCTTAACTGGATCATGATCTGTTTAGCAAACTTAAAATTCCGTGCAGCTAAAATTAAAGAGGGTGTAGAGCCTTCATTTAAAGCACTTTGGTATCCTTATGGTAACTATCTGTGTTTAGCCTTTTTATGTATGATTTTGGTCATTATTCTAATGATGCCAAAAATTAATATTTCCGTTATTTTGATGCCATTTTGGGTAGGCTTGCTCTGGATAGGTTTTAAGATCTCAAGAACTAAAAAATCGCTGACAACCACACAAGCAAGGCAAGATAGTTAAATTATCTTGGCTAAGTTAGCCTAAGCGAAAGATAAGAAAAACGCGATATTAAAAAAGTGACTCTAAAAAGAGTCACTTTATTTTTTATTAGGGCAATCGATCACTGCCAACGTAACCAAGCAAATAAAACATTACCGTTATTATAGGTTCCTGGTACATAAGTCGCCTGTAATGATAAGTGTTCATAACCGACTGACACTAGCGGTAGAGGTAATGGCATAGGAATATAGTTATACTCATGACGAGCAGTCACACTTAAGGTAAAGCCCGCCCCCATGCGAAAACCCTCTCTATCTCCACCGGGATACCACATTTTTTCAAAACCATAGCCCATAATAGGTTGTACACGATTATTGGAATCCATAAAGGCCATAGCATATAAGCCATGCCAATCACCCTCATTATCATAACGATATTTACCCATACCAAATCCCCAAGGCGTTTCGTTATAACGATTGGTTTTTTCTTTATCGTAAGTAAAACGGTTATGCCAAGTCCATACCGGTAAATAGTAGTTATATTGGTCATTATCCCAAGTTTGGGTAAGATTACGTTTAAATTTTCCCCAATAGCTTTCCTCATTTTTTTCTGAGAAAGTGTTCTCTGCTGGCTGAGGTTTTTTTGTCGTAATAGTCTGAGGTGTGTTTTGCGTATTTTCAGAAGCAAAAGCAGGTGCTGTTAACGTAACTGAAAACAGTGTAGCTGCTAATAGGCTAGAGTGAAAATAGGTAGATGACATATATAACTCCGAATACGGCATTGCGGTGGTTCTGGTAATGTTAAAAAAATTTGTGCCATAGTGTTATTGAATTAGTGAAATATTCAGATAAGAGCTATCCGAAATTGAACTATTTTAATAACATTATATTTAATTTCAAATGGTTACAAAGAGATGTATCTCAGTTGCTCCCATTTAAAAGATAATTATTTATAGTATTAGTTAATATAATTGAGGATTTATTAAGCTTAATAATGATACATAATTTATTAGATTTTAGAATAAAACAAACTAAGCAAGATAATAACGATTAAATATTATCTAAAAAACATTATAACATAATATAACGATTACATATCCATCGGTTTTTTTATCGCATATTGAAATATTAATATAACGTTAATAATGAATAGTGTTTGTTATATGGGCAAAATTGCAAAGGAGCAGGATAATAGAGTAATTAATAATGAGAGTTAAATAAAAAAAGCAAAAAACGAAGATGTGTTTATAAAGTGTTTAAGTTTTATGGCTGCTGGATAAAGTGATCACTTCACTATAGCACCCCTAAAGAAGGGGTAAATCTGTGAGTTATGAGTAACGAGGGGAAAACCCACAGATTTTAAGAAAAAATCGTTTAATTATTGAGATAACGGTTCTTTACTAATAACTAATAGTCGATGAGTATGAATATCGCGATCTTTTTCCCAGCAAAACGCATCCCATTTATTATAAAAGTCTTCCACACTATCAATTAAATGTAATGGTCGATCCATTTCAGTGCCATCTGAAGCATAAATATAATATCCTTCACTAAAAGCCCATAAAATCATATCAATCCAAAAACCTTTACCATCAGAGGTTTGTTCCTCATCAGTCACAACAATATTGTGTACTTTTAATAGGTTATAAAAGAAAGTGCGGGGTAAATCTCTTATTACATTGCGATGTTTAGGAAGGCGAGAACGCCATACTTTTATTTGAGTACATGTTGTTTGTCCATAAACGATATCTTGTCGAAATCTTAGTTCAACTAAATAGGCTGTTTCGCTTTCTTTATTAGTAGTAATAAGTCTATATTGATCTCTATGAACAGCTTTAACTAACCGATAGCCCGTAGGAATTTCAAAACCGTCTAAAGAAATATCTTTTACCCCTTGGGTTATAAATTGTATTGTATGTTCAATATTTTTGGCTGGTAGTTTTAATTTCGCATTAAAATCTGCATCAGGAATAAGATAAGGCATTGATTGTCCATTTTGTTGTTGCGATGGTTCATTTTTCATTTAGCCCCTCCGCATATCAGTGGTGGTCAAGAAATGCATTATAAATACCTCATTTAGCAGATTATATATCGATTGTCGTTAAAATGAGCAAAATATTTTATTTTATGCTTATCATTGTTTTATGTTGAGAATATATATTCAAGATTGATAGCTAATAAAATATAAATCATCGAGCCTGCCTCTATTATAGATAAGCTAGATTAATTTATCTTCTAAAATAGAAAAGTTAACTTAAAGCACGTTAAGTGAGCTGATAAAGGTTGTCACTATCAAACTAGCTTCTTTATCTTCTGCATGCGATACTCTTGTGGCTTATATCATATAAGCTTTGGCTCGGGGCGCCTATTGGCTGAGATGAACCCGTATAACCTGATCTGGATAATGCCAGCGTAGGGAAGTCAAGGTCACTGTGCTGATTAACAGAGCCCGACTTTTCTGTAACTGGTAAAGGAGGAGTTAATCAGTGAGATATAACGCGTTGTCTATCGCCGGCACCGATCCGAGTGGTGGGGCGGGGATACAGGCTGATCTGAAAACATTTTCCGCACTGGGTGTATATGGCACAACAGTCATGACTGCACTGGTAGCGCAAAATACCTGTGGTGTACACTCTGTCTATGATTTATCCCCAGATTTTGTCGCAGCACAATTAGATGCGGTACTTTCTGATGTCAGAATAGATAGCGCTAAAATTGGTATGCTTTCTAATGCCAGTATTATTGATGTCGTTTGCGATAAACTGCAGCAATATCCCATTCCTTTTGTCGTACTTGATACTGTTATGCTTGCCAAAAGCGGCGATCCACTGTTACAACCTGATGCTATTGATAAAATGTTCACTCAGTTATTACCCCGCGTTGATTTGATCACGCCAAATCTGCCTGAGGCGGCAGCACTATTAGGTTGTGATATCGCGACAGATGAAACAACTATGAAACAACAAGGTGAAGCATTACTTTATCAAGGTTGTCAGGCGGTATTGATGAAAGGGGGCCATTTAAGCGAGAAAGAAAGTCCTGATTGGTTATTGACCCAAGATGGGCAATGGCGATTTACTTCACCGCGCATCAATACAAAAAATACTCACGGTACGGGATGCACACTTTCAGCCGCTTTAGCTGCTATTCGTCCTCAAGTTTCTGATTGGCAAAGTTGTGTTGAACAAGCAAAAGCCTATTTACAGCAAGCGTTAGAACAGGCAGACAGTTTAGAGGTGGGACAAGGTTTCGGCCCTGTACATCATTTTCATCGCTGGTGGTGATATCAAAAAGCCCCTATTAAAGGGGCTTCAATGCGTAATTTAATCGTAAAAAATTAAGCAATAGTCACAGATTTATCTAAATAGACATCTTGTACGGCATTAATTAGAGCAACACCGTCTTTCATGGATTTCTTAAAGGCTTTACGACCTAAGATAAGCCCCATGCCCCCAGCACGTTTATTAATGACTGCAGTACGTACTGCATCAGCAAGATCATTATTACCCGATGCTCCACCTGAGTTAATTAATCCTGCACGTCCCATATAGCAGTTAGCTAATTGGTAACGCACTAAATCAATGGGGTTTTCGCTCGTCAGTTTAGTGTAAACACGCTCATCAGTATGACCAAAACCAATCGCTTTAAAGCCACCGTTATTTTCAGCCATTTTCTGTTTAACAATATCGGCACCAATGGTTGATGCTAAATGGTTAGCTTGACCTGTTAAATCAGCACTTGCATGGTAATCAACCCCATCTTTCTTAAAGGCTGGATTACGTAAATATGCCCATAATACGGTAACCATGCCTAATTCATGGGCACGTTCAAATGCCATCGAGATCTCTTCGATTTGGCGGCGGCTTTCTGGAGAACCAAAATAGATAGTCGCACCTACAGCAACAGCGCCCATTTCAAAGGCTTGTTCAACACTGGCATATAGCGTTTGGTCGTATTGAGTTGGATAGCTTAATGTTTCGTTATGATTAAGTTTTACCAAAAATGGGATTTTGTGTGCATAACGACGAGAAACAGAAGCTAGAACACCATAGGTGGAAGCAACACAGTTACATCCGGCTTCAATGGCAAGCTCAACAATATTTTTGGGATCAAAATAGAGTGGGTTCGCGGCAAATGAGGCAGCGGCAGAGTGTTCAACACCCTGATCGACAGGTAAAATAGAAAGATAACCCGTTCCTGCTAAACGACCATGGTTAAACAGGGTTTGCATAGAACGCAATACGGTATTAGGGCGATTGTTATCAATCATCACACGATCAACAAAGTCAGAACCTGGCAGGTAGAGATTTTCGCTTGGGATGGTTTGGCAGCGATGTTCCAATAATGAGTTAGCATCAGCACCTAACAAACTTACTATATCAGTCATTACTTACTCCAGTTCACGATGAGATGATAGTGATTGTCATTTATCTACATTAAGATAACAAGTCACATTGGGGCGGTAACCGGCAGTGGATCGCTTCAGGTAGTACAATAAATTCAAATTTATCCCCTAAAAGGGGTTCACCATCTAAATTAAATACCATTTCATGAGCCGCACTAATAGTGACCCAATCACTTTCTCGCTCAATAATTTTGTCATTTTTCTTACGATCGAACAGACTGGTTAATAGAGAAGGAAGCAATTCACGGGCTTCAACAAGGGTAATATTGAGTTTATTGTCATTAATCAGTGCTTCGGGGCAAAGTTGTTGTCCACCTCCCGCTTGGCGTCCATTACCAATACCGATAATTAAAGCTTCACCTTTCCAATGAAAATTTTCAGCTTCAACGGTGCATTGATCCGCTTTTAAGGTATCAATACGCAATAAACCATTAATAAAATAAGCAGCACCACCTAAGGCAGATTTTAGTGCTTCAGGGGTTTCAGTGGTGATCTTGGTACCAAAGCCTCCTGAGGCCATATTGATAAAGTAATGTGTTTTGTTCACATTAATAATATCGACAGGAACGGCGCGACCTTTAATCGCTAAACTGAGCGCTTTGTCCATCTCTAATGGGATTTGTGCACTGGTGGCAAAATCATTTGCAGTCCCTAAAGGGATAATGCCTAACGCGGGGGGCGAAGAGGGGGCTAAACGAACCAGCTCAGAGGCGACATTGTTGATCGTACCATCACCCCCTGCGGCGATAATGGTTTGCGCTTGAATATGTAGTGCTTCTTGCACAAAGCGTTGAATATCACTTGATTCCCATGTCACTCTGACTTGGATATCATTACCTTCCTTGCGTTGTTGATAAACCGCTTGTCGCAGAGCCTCATTGCCTGAGTTTTTTCCATTGATAATCAGCAAACTGATTTGGCCCATCAATATGACTCCTTAATTAATATGACTTATTTAAAGATAATGGATATTAGGCGAATTACCATTTTTTTTACAAAGTATCACCAAAGCCAAAAGCAATTTACGTTACTCAAAAAATAATAATAAAAATAGCGGGGGATAAAAAAAGAAAAGGCAAATCCAAGGGAGATTGGATTTGCCAAGGAGGTGGTTCCTAGTCTTACTGTATTCATTCTAGTTCTTTATTTTTCGAAATAGATAATACGGCAAATGAATAGGTATTGATGTGATCTATCTTTGAAATTGACCACATCAAATCAGATAATGATGATTTACTTCACTTCTACCGCATCAATTTTATGAGGTTGACGGGTTGTCGTTCCTGGCAGATTACGAATAAGCAGTGCAAAGTTTAAATCAACATCGTCAGGAACAGGTAAATAAACCACATGGCCATTACCCGGAGCAACATCTGTCGGTTGTTGTTTTTTATTAAATAACGCATCTAAAGTGAATTGAATATTTCCTGTTGGTGTCATTAGCTCTAAGCTATCACCTAAGATAAATTTATTTTTAACATCCACTTCAGCTAAACCGTTAACACGTTTACCTGTAAATTCCCCTACAAACTGTTGTGTATCTGATACAGAATAGCCGTATTCATAGGTTTGGTAGGCATCATGGGTATGGCGACGTAAAAAACCTTCGGTATAACCGCGGTGTGCCAAACCTTCTAGCGTTGTCAGCAGTGTCGGATCGAAAGGCTTACCTGCAACAGCATCATCAATAGCACGGCGATACATCTGTGCTGTGCGTGCGCAATAATAGAAAGATTTAGTACGACCTTCAATTTTCAGTGAATGTACACCCATCTTAGTTAATTGCTCAACGTGTTCGATAGCGCGCAGATCTTTTGAGTTCATAATATAAGTACCGTGTTCGTCTTCGAACGCAGTCATATATTCACCCGGACGTTTAGCTTCTTCAATTAAGAACACTTTATCAGTGGGGGCACCTACACCTAACGTTGGCTCAACATTTTTTACCGGGATAGGTTGGTACTTCTCGATGATATTCCCCACTTCATCTTCTTTGCCTTCTTCAACTTTGTATTCCCAACGGCAGGCATTTGTGCATGTACCTTGGTTTGGGTCACGTTTATTGATATAGCCTGATAATAAGCAACGACCCGAATAAGCCATACACAAGGCCCCGTGAACGAAGACTTCAAGCTCCATATCAGGGACTTGTTTACGAATTTCTGCAATTTCGTCAATAGATAGCTCACGAGAAAGAATAACGCGAGTTAAGCCCATTTGACGCCAGAATTTTACGGTAGCCCAGTTAACGGCGTTAGCTTGTACTGAAAGGTGGATATCCATATCAGGGAAAGCTTCACGCACCATCATGATCAAACCCGGATCAGACATAATCAGCGCATCAGGCCCCATATCAATAACTGGTTTTAAGTCACGGATAAAGGTTTTTAATTTTGCATTATGGGGGGCGATGTTAACCACAACATAGAAGCGTTTACCTAATTCATGCGCTTCTTGTATTCCTTTAGCAAGGTTTTCGTGATTAAACTCATTATTACGTACGCGTAAACTATAGCGAGGCTGACCTGCATAGACCGCGTCTGCGCCATAAGCGAATGCATAGCGCATATTTTTTAATGAGCCTGCAGGAGAGAGCAATTCGGGTGTAAACATGATTAATTTCCTGGTTCTGATTTCAAGTCAGTCCCCTACACAAAAGGTAAGGGTATATCATAAAGGGGAGGATTCTAGCGCTTAACTGTAGCGAGGTTCAATGTATTCCTGAAAAAATATCATCGAAAACGATAGGCTGCGGTTTCCCAACGATAGCCTTGTCCATAAATTGAACGAATAAATTCAATTTGATCGTTAAGTTGCTCAAGTTTGCGCCGTAAGTTTTTTATATGGCTATCAATAGTACGGTCGGTTACGATGCGATAATCATCATACAGATGATCCATTAACTGGTCACGGCTTAACACTTTGCCCGGTTGTGTAGCTAATGCTTTAATAAGACGAAATTCAGCGGTAGTTAAATCAAGAATTTTATTATGATATTGAATTTGGTAAGCCTGCTCATCAATAATAACTAAGGCGCTATTTTGCACAATATCCTGTGGCCGATAATAGCGACGCAATAATGTTTTTACACGGGCAACCACTTCTCGAGGGCTATAAGGTTTGCAAATATAATCATCAGCACCAATTTCCAACCCTAATAGTCGGTCTACTTCTTCTGTTTTTGCGGTGACCATAATAATAGGAATATCGGAGAACTGACGTAACTCTTTGCATAGGGTAATGCCATCTTTACCCGGTAGCATCAGATCAAGCAGGACTAAATCGTAATGAGATTGTTTGATATGTTGTATAACCTCAGTACCATCTGCCAGCCACTGCGTTTGATAATCAGATGCTTGAAGATAATCAATAAGTAATTGTGCCAATTTCGGCTCATCTTCAACGATTAAAATTGAATATGTAGATGTGGTCGTGGTCATTGTCTATATGGCTCAATAGTTATCAATTAGGACAATAATATTCAGTATAATCAATAGAGCAAAATTTAATTATCTTCAGAATAGACAGGTAATACGATAAGTATTTTTACTCCACCGATAGCGGATGGCATAGCCATGATTTTACCATTATGAGCTTCGACAATATTTTCGCAAATCGCAAGCCCCAAACCAGAGCCGCCGCTGGAACGATTACGAGAGCTTTCAGCCCGATAAAAACGTTGGAATACCGCTTCATATTGTGCTTTATCTAGCCCCGGGGCACTATCTTCCCACACAATCAACACATTATTATGTTCTCTTTTGCTACTAATATGCAATTGACCACCAGAATTGGTATAACGAACACTGTTTTCTAATAGATTATGAAAAAGTTGGATCAACCTATCCGGATCAGCTTGAACAATCAGTTTGACGTTATCATCTAAATCAGTCTGTAAAGCAATCTCTTTGGCTTGATAAATATGCCGATAAGAGGCGACAGCTAACAAAATAATTTCATTAATATCAATAAAATCCTTACGATAGGTCAAAGAGCCTCTATCAGATAATGATAACTGATGTAGATCGTTTACCAGTTTAGTTAAATTTGTTACTTCAAAGAGTAATGAATTTAACGTTTCTGCAGTTGGCTTTCTTACACCATCTTGTAACGCTTCAAGCTCTCCTTTTAAGATAGCCAATGGCGTACGTAACTCATGGGAGATATCTGCCATATAATCACGGCGAATTTGCTCATTTTTTTCCAGTGTACTGGCAAGTTGATTAAAATCCGTTGCTAGCTGGCTGATTTCATCTTTATTGGTTGGGGTCACGCGAACAGCAAAATCGCCAGCGGCTAATTTATGGGTTGCCTCCACTAATCGCTTTACTGGGCGGATCATGCTGCGTGACAGTATTAACGTAATTAATAGCGCAAAAAGCACCGTTAAGCCGGCAATGATCCAACTGGTGCGTAACTGTTGCTTATCAAAGCTAATATCTGCTTCGTTGCTGATTTTATCCGCTGCACTGACAATCACCCAGCCGACAATTTCATCATGATAAGTAATAGGTTTTTTAAAGGTTTCTGCGGGAAATTGATTATCATGGCCAAATAAGCGTTTCATCTGTTTATCGACGATCCAAAACTGAGTACGCCATCCTCGAGGGGCAGGGCCTTCACCACTTTGACTTATTTGGTCAATGGTTCGTAGTATCTGATAAATAGAGCGATCGTCTCGATTGAGAAAACGCCAATCTCCGGTTAATTGATATTGATCGCTTAACGCTTCGGCTAACAAGGTTGCCCGCTGTTCACTGTTTTTCTTGATATAGCCAATAAACCCCTGCTGGAAGCTACTACGAATACCGATATGCATAGCAAATACCACTATCATGCAAGTCGCGAAGATCACCAAAAATAGCTTACTTCTTAGTTTCATGCATTTGCCTCTTTTTTGTTATGGCGTCGCTGTTGCCAACGTTGGCGAACACCATCAAAAAACAGATAGATAATCGGAGTGGTATACAGGGTTAATAATTGGCTCATAAGCAAGCCACCCACAATGGTAATGCCTAATGGCTGCCTTAATTCCGCACCATCACCACTACTTAGCATCAGAGGTAAAGCGCCAAAGAGCGCGGCTAAGGTAGTCATAATAATAGGGCGGAAACGCAATAAACTGGCTTGAATAATCGCTTCTTGAGCGGATAGTTTTCCTTCTCGTTGAGCCGTAATCGCAAAATCCACCATAATAATGGCATTTTTCTTCACAATACCAATTAACAACATAATGCCAATAAGAGCAATTAAGCTAAAGGGGGTATCAAACAAGCGCAGTGCTAATAATGCGCCAACACCGGCAGAAGGCAATGTGGATAAAATAGTCAATGGATGAATATAGCTCTCATAAAGCACACCAAGGACAATATAGACGGTGACAATAGCCGCTAAGATCAAGATAAGCTGTGACTTAATGGTTTCTTGAAAAATTTGCGCTGTACCCGCAAAGGTGCCTCGTACCGTGTTAGGTACACCTAACTCTGTCATGGTTCGCTCAATGGCGTTAATGGCATCAGATAAGGTATAGCCCTCTGGCACATTAAAAGCGATGGTAGAGGCGGCAGACAACCCTTGGTGATTAACACTTAAAGGTGCATTAGCGGGATACCAACTGGCAAATGCAGATAATGGAATACGTTCACCTTGTGTATTCATCACATACATTTTATCCAGTGCAGAAACATCTTGCGTATATTGTTCAGACACTTCCATCACGACTTTATACTGATTTAGCGGGGCATAAATGGTAGAGATCTGCCGCTGTCCAAAGGCGTTATTTAATAAATTATTGGCATCACTGACATTAATGCCTAATTGCGACATAGTATCGCGATCATAAGTGAGTGCCATTTCGGCACCTTTATCTTCTTTATCTGAGTTGACATCAACCAGCTCAGGTAATTCGCCTAACGCTTTACGTATTAATGGCTCCCATTTACGTAATTCACTTAAATCATCAGCGAGTAAAGTAAACTGATAACTGGCATTAGCTTGGCGTCCTCCAGCACGTACATCTTGTACAGGCATTAAAAATAGTGTTGCACCGGGTTCATTAGCCAGTTTGATACGAAGGCGATTGATCACTTGATTTGCACTATCTGTGCGCTCTGAGAGCGGATTAAGTGAAATAAACATAAATCCACTATTAATACGTCCTCCCCCCGTAAATCCCGTGACGCTATCAACATCTTTATCTGCATTAATCTCCTGCATAAAACGGGTCATTTTTTCTTTCATCGATTGGAATGAAATACTTTGGTCTGCACGTACAAATCCCATTAAACGACCGGTATCTTGATCTGGAAAAAAGGTTTTCGGCGCACTGATATATAAATAAGCATTCAGTCCTAAGGTGGTAATAAAAATAGCCATGATCCAGCGTTTATGCCGTAATGCCGCTTGTAGTGTGACACTGTAACCTTGTTGTAAGCGAAAAATTAACTTACCAAATCCGCGTAAATGTGACTGTGCTTTGGGTTTTATGCCTTTTAATAAATGGGCACACATCATTGGGGTTAATGTTAAGGAGACAAATAAAGAGATCCCAATCGCGGTGGTTAAGGTAATGGCAAACTCTTTAAAAAGTCGTCCGACAAGGCCATCCATCAACAAGAGAGGAATAAATACCGCCACCAATGAAATACTCATTGAAAGTACCGTAAAGCCCACTTCGCTAACCCCTTTTAGGGCGGCTTGTTTAGGTTTTAAGCCATTTTCGATATGGCGAGAGATATTTTCGAGTACGACAATCGCATCATCCACGACAAAGCCGGTTGCAACCGTTAATGCCATTAATGATAGATTGTTTAAGCTAAAGCCACATAAATACATGGCTGAAAAAGTACCAATTAATGAAACGGGTACGGCAACAGCGGGGATCAAGGTAGCACGCCCTGAACGTAGAAATAAGAATACCACTAAAATAACCAGTGCCACGGCAATCGCTAATGCGCGTTCAACTTCTGCTAACGAGGCACGAATAGTGGGGGTTCTATCTTGAGCTACCTTTAAATTGACACTGGCAGGGAGTAGCTCACGTAATTCGGGGAGTTCATCACGAATGCGGTTGACAGTTTCGATGATATTGGCGCCTGCTTCACGGCGAATAACCAGTAAAATAGCCGGTTCACCACCACTCATTCCTGCCGCCCGTGCGTTTTGTACAGAGTCTGTCACTTGGGCAACATCACTTAAACGCACGATAGCATCTTGATTATAATGCACAATAATTGGGCGATAATCTTGAGCTTTGCTTAACTCATCGTTAGTTTGTATCTGCCAACGATTTTCATCATTATGAATAAAGCCTTGTGGTCTTCTGACATTGGATTGACTAATGGCTTTGCGTACATCATCAAGACTGACATTTTGATTAAATAGCGCATCAGGATTGAGTGCAACACGCACAGCCGGCAATGAACCTCCCCCTACGGAAACTTCACTTACTCCTTCAATTTGCGAAATTTTTTGTGCCAAGCGTGTTGATGCGAGATCATAAAGCTCACCGGTATTTTGTGTCTCTGAGGTCAGCGTTAAGATCATAATCGGTGCATCAGAAGGATTTGATTTGTAATAACGCGGGCGACTTGGCATACCTGAAGGTAATAGGCTTTGTGAGGCATTTAACGCAGCCTGTACATCTCTAGCTGCGGTATTAATATCTTTATTTAAGTCAAATACTAATGTGATACTGGTACTACCTAAAGCACTACTTGACGTCATCTCATCAATCCCCGCAATACGCCCTAAGGAGCGTTCAAGGGGAGTGGCAACAGAAGAAGCCATCGTTTCAGGTGATGCCCCCGGTAATGAGGCATAAATATTAATGACCGGATAATCAACTTGTGGCAGTGGTGCGACAGGTAACAACATAAAACCTAACGCACCACAAAGAGAAATGGCTAGGCTAAGTAGTGTAGTAGCAACAGGTCGTTGAATAAATAGAGCAAACAGCTTCATGACACCGCTCCATTATCATGTTCAACGCGTTTATGGCGATTAAGGTAAAGTGATAACTTATCAAACAGCAAATAGATAACAGGGGTGGTAAATAAGGTGAGTATTTGACTCATAATTAAGCCTCCCACCATGCATACACCTAATGGTTGGCGTAATTCAGCCCCTACGCCAGTGCTTAGCATTAAAGGTAATGCACCTAATAACGCAGCCATAGTGGTCATTAAAATAGGGCGAAAACGTAGCAGACAAGCTTGATAAATTGCTTCGTAAGGAGATAGTCCTTGTTCTCTTTCAGCGGCCAGTGCGAAATCGATCATCATGATGGCATTTTTCTTAACAATACCAATCAACAAAATGATGCCAATAATCGCAATAATATCTAGCTCATTACCGGCTGCCATCAGTGCCAATAAAGCACCGACACCCGCAGTAGGTAGGGTAGATAAAATAGTAATTGGGTGAATAAAACTTTCGTATAACACGCCTAATACAATATACATAGCAACGATGGCCGCAATGATAAGCCACAGCGTGCTGGAAAGGGCGCTTTCAAAAGCTAATGTAGCCCCTTGAAACTGTGTCGTAATATCTTTTGGCATCGCAATTTGCTCTTCTGCTTGCTTAACGGCATTAACAGCAGCTTCAAGAGATGCGTCTTTCGCGACATTAAATGAGAATGTGGTAGCAGGAAATTGCTCTTGGTGATTGATAGATAAAGGCGCGAGACGTTGCTCCACAGAGGCAATAGATAAGAGTGGCACCATAGCACCCTCTTTGCCGGTTAAATGAACTGCAGAAAGTGCCTGTAGTCCTTCACTATTGTGCATATTCTGTTCTAAGACAACACGATACTGATTTGCTTGGGTGTAAATCGTTGAAATAAGTCGCTGTCCAAAGGCATTATACAGCGCATTATCAATGGCACTCATTGAGATCCCTAAGCGACTGGCTGAATCTCTATCTACATTGATATAGGCCATCATCCCATCAGCTTGCCAATCACTGCTGATGTCGGTAAGTTCCGGACTCTCTTGTAGTGCCTGTGATAATTTAGGCACCCAATAGGCAAGCTCATCGAGCGAGGTTGCTTGCAAGGTAAATTGATATTGAGTACGGGAAACTTGTGTATCAATAGTTAAGTCTTGTGTGGGTTGTAAATAGAGTGTAATTCCTGCAATAGACGCGACTCGTGCTTGTAAACGAGGAATAATTTCATCAATACGTGAATCACGTTGATCGAGGGGTTTTAAGGTAATTTGCAAGCGACCTGTATTGAGGGTGGCATTACTGCCATCGATACCCACAAAGCTCGCAATATTTTCAACAGCCGGATCGTCAATCAGTTTCTCAACCACTTGTTGCTGTTTTTCAACCATCGCTTGATAAGAAATGGATTGTGAGGTTTCTATTGTACCTTGTAGTAACCCATTATCTTGTAAAGGGAAAAAGCCTTTAGGGATAAATAGATAGAGCAAAACTGTTAATGCTAATGTACTGAGGGCAACACCTAATGTTATCCATTGATGATTTAATACACGTTTTAACCAAACCGCATACACGGCGATCATCTTTTCAAAAAAGCGCTCACAAGCCATTTCAAAACGATTGTGCTTAATTTGACTTTCTGGTTTAAGTAAGCGTGCGCACATCATCGGCGTTAAGGTTAAAGAGACTACCGCGGAAATTAAAATCGCCACGGCTAAGGTAATGGCAAACTCTCTAAATAAACGACCAACAATATCTCCCATAAATAACAGAGGGATCAGTACGGCAATTAAAGAAAAAGTCAGTGAGATAATAGTAAAGCCGATTTCTCCCGCCCCTTTTAAGGCTGCGGTTAACGGCTTATCTCCTCGCTCTAGATAACGGGAGATATTTTCTATCACCACAATGGCGTCATCAACCACAAAGCCTGTCGCAATGGTAAGTGCCATTAAGGTGAGGTTATTGACAGAAAAACCGCAAAAATACATCACCGCAAAAGTACCCACTAAGGAGAGGGGGACGGCAATGCTAGGAATAAGAGTGGCAACACCATTACGTAAAAATAGATAGATAACCATGACCACAAGTGCAATCGCCAAGCCCAGTTCAAACTGGACATCTTTCACTGATGCCCGAATAGTCGTGGTTCTATCGGTTAAGATCTCAACATTTACCGACTTAGGCAAATTAGACACTAAATCCGGTAATAAATTACGAATATTATCCGTTGTTTCAATAACATTAACACCCGGTTGGCGTTGCACATTGATAATAATGGCTTGTTGATTATTGGCCCAAGCACCAAGCTGGTTATTTTCTGGGGCTTGTTCAATGGTGGCAATATCGGCAAGGCGGATGGGGGCGCCATTTTTATAGCTAACAATCAGTTTGCGATAATCATCTAATGATTTCATTTGATCGTTGGCGGATAATGTTACCGAGCGAGTGGGGCCATCAAGGCTACCTTTGGCAGAGTTAACATTGGCATTATTAATAGCCACGCGGATTGTTTCACTATCTAACCCATAAGAGGCGGCAGCTTGGGCATTCAATTTTACGCGCACAGCAGGGCGTTGTCCGCCGGCTAAAGAGACTAAACCAACGCCGTTAACTTGCGATATTTTCTGCGATATTCGCGTTTCTACCATATCCTGTAGCTGTGTCATCGGCAATACAGAACTGGTGACGGCTAAGGTTAGCACTGGCGGATCAGCCGGATTTACTTTGCTGTAAATGGGCGGATAAGGTAAATCAGTAGGTAATAAGTTAGTTGCTGCATTAATGGCCGCTTGTACTTCTTGCTCTGCGACATCTAACGGTAATGTGAGTTGGAACATCAGTGTAATGACTGATGCCCCACCTGAACTTTGTGAGGACATCTGTTTTAAGCCTGACATCTGTCCAAATTGACGCTCTAACGGTGCTGTTACCGCAGAGGTCATCACCTCGGGGTTTGCCCCAGGATAGAGTGTGACGACTTGAATGGTCGGATAATCAACTTCAGGTAATGCCGACACTGGCAGCATACGATAACCGACAATTCCTGCTAATAAAATCGCGACCATAAACAGCGTTGTTGCCACTGGACGTAAAATAAATAAACGAGATGGCCCACCACCTGTAGCGGGGATTTTTTCGCTCATTATGCTTTCTCCGCAACAACGGGATCAGTGGTTTTAGCTTTAGGTGCCAGCGGTGTTACAATCTCGACTTTGGCACCTTGCGTTAATCTATCCACACCATCGGTGACAACACGTTGATTAGCGGATAACCCTGAGGCAATGACAACTTTATCTGCATTTTGTGATGCAACCTCAACAGCGAGTTTGCTGACTTTGTTTTCCTCATCAACAACCCAAACAAAGTGTCCTTCATTTCCCATTTGTAATGCTGCATTGGGGATCACTACCGCTTTTTCTAATGTAGTGACATATAAACGAATATTGACAAATTGATTGGGAAATAGCGTACTTTCTTGTTGAGGAAAACGGGCTTTTAATTTGATAGTCCCTGTAGTGGCATCAATTTGATTATCAACACTAAATAGTGCCCCTTGTGCTAATTCAATTTTATTATTTCTGTCTAATGCAATAACCGGTAATGTAGGGTTATTTTTACGGGCTAAGATAACCTGTGATAGATCTTGCTCTGGTAATGTAAAGAGCACATCAACAGGATCCATCTGATTAATAACGACAATTGGCGTAGATGAGCCACCAGAAATATAGTTACCGACATCAACCTGCTTTAATCCAACCCGTCCTGAAATAGGGGCCGTTATTTTGCTATAGGTTAATTGTAATTGTGCATTATTAATTGCTGCTTTATCGATACTAATACTGGCTTCAGACTGTTTGACTAAAGCCGCTTGGTTGTCTAATTCTTGTTGTGAAACCAAATGGGTCTTTGCCAGTTTTTGGTAGCGAGCTAAATCAAGGCGCGCATTTGCCAGTGTGGCCTGATCTTTTGCCAATTGCCCTTTAGCTTGCGCTAATTGCACTTCAAAAGGACGTGGGTCGATTTCTGCTAACAAATCGCCTTGATTCACTTGTTGGCCTTCGGTGAAATGCAACGCCATTAATTGCCCTTCCACACGGCTTGTCACGGTCACACTATTGACGGCTTTCACTGTACCTAAAGCAGTTAAAAATTGCGGCACATCTTCTTGTGCAGATGTCGCCACTTGTACAGGAGGCATCGGTGGTCGTCTTGAGCCAGCTGTACTTCTATTTGGTGTATTCGCAGTAGGGGTATCTTTACTCACAGGAGGTGCGCTGTTGTTTGAAGAGTATTGCCAATAGGCGATAGCGCCAGCGATAACAATAAGCAGGATGATAATAAGAGAAAATCTTTTTTTGGTCTTTTTGTTGTTATTCATTGCGTTGGTGATCCTACTGACAACTCGCTAATTGAGAAAAAATGAAATGACACAATCAATTATGACATTCTACCTATTTCTTTAGGGGTAAAAATGGAGGAAATATGAAAATTGAGTCAAGGAATGTGTTTATTGATTATATTCTAATCAGTTGTTGTCACTTAGCAATAATATGCTGGGGTTATATCTTTTTATAAAGAGAAAAAACGATTTCTAGCTAGCTATCTCGGCGCACTTTATTTTTATATAGTGATGATGATGAATAAACCAGCATAAAATAAATGATTAATAATCAGTGAGTTATTTTGTTTGTTGATTTTTTGAACGCATAACTATTTTGTACAAATGGCGTCAACTATGATAAAACGCAATAGTTAGTTATAATTCTTAGATAATTATTCTTTCCGGTGATAGAATGCCAACCTTGTTTTTCTCTGTGTTGAACTCTTTGTTAAGAATAACAATTCAGTATGAATAACACCGCGCTTTAACTCTGTCTTGAATCACAATGTTTTTGGTAAAAGCAGCCCAAAAATAAGGGCATAATAGAATAACTAGAGGTTTTTAGTGTCAACTGCAAACACACCTGAAGATGAACAGAAACCGAGTCTGAATGCGTTTAAACAGCCTCGTGCATTTTATCTCATCTTCTCAATCGAATTATGGGAACGTTTTGGATATTACGGCTTACAAGGGATCATGGCCGTTTATCTGGTTAAAATGCTGGGTATGAGTGAGGCGGAAGCTATCACTGTTTTTGCCGCATTTACCGCATTAGTTTATGGCTTTGTGGCAATTGGTGGCTGGCTTGGCGATAAAATTCTCGGGACAAAAAGGGTTATTGTCCTAGGGGCTATTGTGCTGGCAATTGGTTATGCCATGGTTGCTTTCTCCGATCATGATAAAGATATGATTTACTGGGGATTAGCCACTATTGCGGTGGGTAATGGTTTATTTAAAGCCAATCCTTCCTCTTTATTAGCCACCTGTTATGAGAAAGATGATCCACAATTAGATGGTGCATTTACCATGTACTATATGTCGATTAATGTGGGATCATTTTTATCCATGTTAGCGACACCATGGTTAGCGGCGAATTATGGTTGGGATGTCGCTTTCGCATTAAGTGTGGTGGGGATGTTGATCACACTGGCAAACTTTATGCTATGTCGCGGTTGGATCAAAGATAAAGGCTCTAGGCCTGACTTTGAGCCACTAAACTACCTGAAACTGTTATTAACGCTGGTGGGGATTGTTGCTTTAACGGCAGTATCAACGTGGTTATTACATAATAATGAAGTGGCAACATGGTCTTTAGCGATTATTTCATTAGGTATTATCCTGATTTTTGCCCGTGAAACTTTTATGATGAAAGGGGTTGCACGGCGTAAAATGATCGTCGCTTTCTTACTGATGGTGGAAGCCGTGGTATTTTTTGTTCTTTATGATCAAATGCCAACATCATTAAACTTTTTTGCAATCCATAATGTTGAACACGCTATTTTAGGCTTTAGTGTTGAGCCAGAGCAATTTCAATCACTTAACCCATTTTGGATCATGCTAGCTAGTCCATTATTGGCTGCTATATATAACTTTATGGGTGATAAATTACCCATGCCTTATAAATTCACAGTGGGAATGTTTTTGAGTGCAACTGCATTCTTAGTATTACCATTGGGGGCGAGTATGGCAAATGAAGCTGGCATCGTTTCATCATGGTGGCTTGTTGCCAGTTATGGCTTTCAAAGTATTGGTGAGCTTATGATCTCAGGATTAGGTCTTGCGATGGTGGCCCAACTAGTGCCACAGCGTTTAATGGGCTTTATTATGGGCGCATGGTTCTTAACATCTGCGGCAGCTGCAATTATTGCTGGTAAAGTGGCAAGCTTAATGGCCGTTCCTGAAGACGTACAAAATGCACACGCATCATTAGAAATTTATAGCAGTGTATTTTTACAAATAGGTATCGTAACAGGTGTTATTGCACTGTTAATGCTATTTACTGCCCCTATGCTGAGTAAAATGACACAGTAATATGTGAAATTTATTGTCAGACAATAAAAGGATGCCTTAGGGCATCCTTTTTTATATCTATTTAAAAATAAAGTTAATTTTAACAAAAAATATCTATAGTACTTGATAATGTTGTTTTTTATTTATACTTGTTTTATACACTTTACTCACTATATAATGAATAAAATGTAAAAAAGAGGTGGGTATGAACAGCGTAATACAAAAACGAACATCACAACAATTATCGGTAGAGAGAGTGGCTGTTCTAGAAAGAATGACTGTTCTTACAAAAGAATTGGTTAATGAATTAGCAGAGAAGAAAAGTTTAGCAAGTGCTTTAAAAATGAGTGATAACGAATTGGCTCAGTTAATTTTTGAAACTCAACTGATACGTTCGTCTGCAATTTCACCAAGAGAACAACGTAAAATAGCCCGTTTAAACGAAGGTGCTATTAAGTTTTCTGAACGGCTAAAAGAGCTTGGAGGCACATGTAGAGCTAGCCAAGCTGCAGCTATTTTGGGAGTAAAACGTCAAACGATTAATAATCGGTTAAAGGCTAATAAACTATTAGCGGTTAAAATGGGAGGAGAATATCGATTACCTATTTTTCAATTTGATGGTAATCGATTAGTGGATGGATTAGATGAGATCTTAATTTTATTGGATGGTTTAAGCTCAACAACAAAAGTATCATTTTTAACGAGTATGTATTTTTTTGAGGATGAACAAGATATTAATGTTATTGATGCGCTTAAAAAATATGGACGCATGAGTGAACAAATGCAAGAAATTATTCATCAAGCTAAACTTTTTGGAAAACATATTTCAAACTAATAAAAATCTACTCATTATCGTTGATCTTAAAATGTAATGTTTCAGTAATGATCTCAAGTCCTGTAATGTCTTGATAGGGCCAATTTTGCGGAAAATTTTCTTTTTTACAATCTGTGTATAAATCAAGGGAGCAGTGAGAAATATCAACAAGAGGAGGGATAATATGTTTTCTACACCAAAAGGCTGTACACATTCCATAGTAATGCCTTGAAGAGTAGGTTATACCATCATAATCAAGCCCTGGGGTATTGGCTGCCCAATCAACAATATTCTGAGTAATGTCATAACTTTTCCCCATGACTTGGTCTGCAGTGATATGCAATATGCCCTGTAACTTTGGTATATCAATAAGTTTTGTTTTACGTGTAGTTGCAAGTGTGTATATCTGAGCTTTTTTTAGATCACTAAGACCTAAAATAAAAGCTTTATTATGTTGATAGTGACGTCCTAATGATTCAGCAATAGCTACAACTGCATAATCAGCGGTATAGCATATTCCCGTTATGCCTGTTGGATCATTGTAGCGACCCATTTCTAATGGATCTGTAGGTGCAAAATAGTGCACTCCTGACGTGTAATGTTTCCATTGCCATCTTTTTTGCTGGTTTTCCTCTTGGATTTTATAGGGGATATGACCTTCGGCTTCTAATTGTGCCAATTCTTTATGCAAATTTTTTTTGTTAACCATTTAGCTTTAAGCACTCCCTGCGATATAAAAATATTCTTTAACAGGGTAAAGAGCAAATTGTGTATTATCAATTGATTGATATATAACAAGATTAAATTCAGATAAACTACAGTGATTAGATTAATTATATTGATGCAACAACACCACCTATTAGGGTGGTGTTGTTGTGAATAATAAATTCTAAGGAGAGTAAAATATTTCTTGCTAGCAACGATTAACTAGCGACTTTATCAACTTGCAACGCTATCTCTTTTTCCCGTGAGCTGGCGTTTACCGCGATCCAGCCTTTATAAGCTAAAGGCAAGAATGCGATAACAATGGCTAATGCAGAAACAGCTGCAACATAATAAGCTCCTGCCATTGCCGTTTTTTCCAACCAAGCGCCCGTTAACATTGGCGTTAAGCCACCAAATACGGCATAGGCCATATTATAAGCAAAAGAGAGACCAGAAAAACGAATTGAAGGAGGAAATGCTCTAGTACTCACAATTGGCGTTGTGGCAATTGCACCGACAAAAAAGCCCATCAAACCATAGTTAAATGCTAATTGGATACCAGACATATTGGCATCTAAGCTTCCATAAAAATGGAATGCAGTAACAATTAATCCACCCCATGATAAGGTCATGGATGCACGGGTTCCTAATTTATCCCCCAACCAGCCCCAGAAGATACATCCTAAGGTCAGCGTTAAGGTGGCAACACAGTTAGCTTCTAACGATGTTGTTCTGTCTATTTTGTAGATCCCTTCAACAATGACACTGGGTGTCATCAAAATAGTAACAACAATAGCTGTAGATAAAGACCATGTTAATGCTGCAGTAATTAAACAGGCTTGTTTATGGTTTTTGATAACCGAAACCACCGGCATTTCTTGTGCTAAGGCTTTTTTAGCCGCCATCTCTTTAAAGATAGGTGTTTCTTGTAAAAAACGACGTAAATAAACCGAGATCAAGCCAAATATACCACCTAAAATAAAGGGAATTCGCCATGCAAAATCATTCACTTCTTGAGCGCTATAGCTGCGTTGTACAATAATAGCGACGATAGAGCCTAATAAGATGCCACCAGTAATACCGGATGTTAAGGTACCCACCCCTAAGCCATAACGCTGTTTCGGTGTGTGTTCGGCAATAAATACCCAAGCCCCGGGCATTTCACCACCGATAGCCGCCCCTTGCATAATACGCATCAATAACAGTAATAACGGTGCAGCCACACCGATGCTGGCATAGGTAGGTAATAAGCCAATCACCAAAGTAGGTACAGCCATTAAAAAGATACTTAAGGTAAACATACGTTTACGGCCGATAATATCGCCATAGTGAGCCATAATGATGCCACCTAAAGGACGAGCAAGATAACCGGCAGCAAAAATACCTAATGTCTGCATCTGAGCGATAAAAGCGTTATCACCAGGAAAGAATAAATGGCTCAATGTTTTCGTAAAGAACACGAAGATCACGAAATCATAGAACTCCAATGTTCCTCCTAGTGAGGATAAACCCAACGTTTTATAGTCGTTGCGGTTTAAAGGTCTTGCCGTAGGTTGACTCAACGGCTGAGTGGAGTGTGATTGTGATGTCATAATAACAACCTATATTAATCATCGTGATAAAAAAGAGTAAATAACTAAACCATCAATAAAATTCTTAAAAAAGTTGATCACAAAGGTGGCAATAAATAACGTTAAAAAGTTATTTATCGTCTTTTATACAAGAAAGAATAATATTGTAATGATGTAAATAGTTATATCAGGAAGCTCTTTATGAAGTAAAGAGCATAAAATAAAACAATTTGATAAGTTGTCATTGTGAGCATCTGTAGTTTTTAATGCTAAGTTTTGTTTGTTTTGTGATTTTTAGGGCGGTTTTTGTTTTCTTGTGTAGTTTTTTAATAAAATTAGAGGTTTTGTTCTTACCTTTATTTTCATTTATTAGTTATGGTTAAAAAAACTATTTATTGAATATCATTTCAATTTTTCTAAATTGAATTAAATAATAAAATTAGCGTTATTTTAATTTATTATTTCTTGTTAATTAAATAATAATTAGATTATTAATTAATAAATATTGGTGTTTTGTAGCAATATAACCTGTTATTGGCATTATTTTTAGGGTATTCATCTAAAATAAACTCATTTATTCATTGGTTTTAAATTTCTTAAAATTGAAAATTATTAATATTAAATGTCAATAAAATTGGTTGATTTAAGCATGGTTACGCATTTTTATTTAAAATATAGATTTTAAATAGTTAAATGATAAATAGGGAAAAACAGCAAAAATCATCTCAAAGCGTCATTATCTGGTTATAATTACATCAGATGTCGGTGGATATAGCAGGGGGGAATGATGAATTCAATTTCGATAAGTGCGGTGTTGTTAGCCGCGATTGTGCTATTTGCATCTGTGTTTGTTGTCGCTTTAGCTAGTAGTCTGCTACTAAAAAAAACGCTGTATGGGAGTCTGCAACAAGATAATTTATCAGTCAGTGTTGCGGTAAGAAGAACGTTTATGGTATCGCTTGTTGTCGCATTACTACTGGTCTATTACTTTCTTTCAACAACAGCCTAAAAAATCTATAAAAACAAAAACGCCACTGTGATGTACTCTACAGTGGCGTTTTTATCTGTCTTGTTAAACTAAGAAAATAGTGGCTAGGCCTAAGAAAATAAAGAAGCCACCGGTATCGGTGATCGCGGTGATCATCACACTTGAGCCAATGGCCGGATCTTTACCCAGTTTTATCATGGTCATCGGTATTAATACTCCCATCAAGGCAGCCATTAATAGGTTGAGTACCATGGCCATTGTCATTACGGCGCCCATCGCAACATCACCATAAAGGAAGTAAGTTACAACTCCCATTATTCCCCCCCAAACAATACCGTTGATAAGGGCAACACCTAACTCTCTTAAAATTAAGAACGAGAAACTACCAGTCTGAATTTGATGTAGTGCTAATGCACGCACAATCATAGTAATGGTTTGGTTACCGGTATTTCCCCCAATACCTGCAACAATGGGCATTAAAGTTGCTAAGGCGACTAATTGGGAAATGGTATGCTCAAACACACCGATAACACGAGAAGCGACAAAAGCAGTACATAAGTTGATAGCAAGCCATGTCCAACGTGTTTTAACCGCTTGCCCGACAGGGGCGAATACATCCTCTTCTGGGCTTAACCCCCCCATACGACGAATGTTGGTATCGCTCTCTTCATGCATATTATCGACGATATCTTCAACGGTTAAACGTCCCATTAACAGGCCATTACTATCAACAACTGCAGCCGAAATTAAGTCATAACGTTCGAATGCACCCGCTGCATCTTCGCCTTTCTCTTCGGGCATAAAGCTGACAGTATCGGTTTTCATGACATCAGAGACCCGTTTATCCGGCGACTGGGTTAATACTGTGGTTAAGGGTAATTCACCTAACAGATGATTGGCATTATCAATAACGAAAATTTTATCCGTAGCTTCAGGAATAGAGCCACGTTGGCGTAAATAACGTTGAACCGTTTTTAATGTTACGTTGCCACGCACGGTGACAAACTCAAAATCCATCATCTGTCCAACACTATCCTTCGGATATTGCAGGACTTCTCTGATCCTATTACGCAGACTTGGTTCTAAATAGGTCAAAAGACGACGCATGGTATCACGGGGTAAATGCTCCGCAATATAGGCCTGTTCATCCACATGCAAAGAAGCGACTGAGCGTAATAATTCACGATCCGTCATATCTTTAATTAGGCTGTCCCAAACGGCGACAGAGGCTTCGACTAAAACCGCACCACGCTCATTATTATCAACCAAATGCCATAGGGCTAAACGTTCATCATAGGGAAGGGCTTCAAGAATATCTGCAATATCTGCCGCGTGTAGATCTTGTAGTAATTCTCTAACAGTGGTGATTTTTTCATGAAGTTCATGGTGGCTCAGCCTATCACTTTCACTTGCTTCACCTAACACTGTTTCAACAAAACGGTCATCTTCAAGAAAGATGTTCAGAATTTGCTGACGCAGGTGTGCCACTTTTTGTGAATATGGATTGATGGCAGCCGCAGTATCATTATTGATAGCTGATTGAGACATGTTATTCCTTTTTAATTCTTACGAGGGAGATAACCATTAGTATTCATTATTCCATTTTAGGATGATTATCGGTCTTCTCCATATAAAAAAATAGCGATCTTGAAAATATTACATTGGGTATTTTCATATTATCGTCACAAATCAAACCTTACGTTGTTATGTGATAGTTGTTGTATGATAAATGCAACAAAAGACGCATTATACCGCGTCTTTTTCTGTATAATATCATATTGTTAAGCAGATTCCTCTTTTATATCCAGTTTCCAGCCCGGAACGGCCTGCCAATGCTCCTGTTCTTTTTCTAAATCCAATTCCATCAATGTGTTATCGGCAAGATAATTTTTAGGAAAATAGAGTGTCCAGTGATTATCATCGGTCACTAAACGTAAAGAAACCGGTTTAGTGGTTGATTGACGCTGATTATTAAGTAGTGTTGCTAACCTAAGTATTTGTACTAATGGATAATACTGTTTCTTTTTATATAGATTAAATTTAGGTAACTCATCAAACTTAATTGCTTTGCGATGATAACGAACTAATGTAGTTAATAATTGTTGTTGTTCTTGATTAAAACCGGGTAAATCTGTATTCGAAAGAATATAAGCAGAATGACGATGCAAACCACTTAAATTGATACTTAATCCCACTTCATGCAACATCACCGCCCATACTAAAATCGCTTCTAGATCAGGACGAACCAGTTTAGGATTTTGTTCCGCCCACTGAGCATACAGTGATTGCATTGTGGTGAGGACGCGCTTAGCTTGTTCACGATCGATATTATAGTGTTCAGCAAGGCTTTTGGCGGTACGCTGGCGAATATCTTGATGACGAAAACGGCCTTCCATTTCATACAATACACCTTCACGTAATGCACCATCAGATAAATGGAGTGCCTTTAAGCCTAAAGTGTCGAAAATACCGCATAAAATGGCTAAACCAGGTACAAAACTGTGTTTACGCTCATCGGATAACCCCGGTAGGGTGATATCTTTAAATTTTTTAAACCGTAGTACCTGTTTGGTCAACATTAATAGGCGTTCAGGGGTGATAACACCATCTTTTTCACCAAATTCAACCAAAATTTCATGTGCAGCTTTGATAGTACCCGATGCGCCTAATGCGACATCCCAGCCGGTCATTTTATATTGCCAAGCAATTTTTTCCATTTTACGTGCTGCTTTTTCGCGTGCTTTACGAAAAGCGGATTCGCTAATTTTTTGGTTCGGGAAAAATTGACGGCTAAAGCTGACACACCCCATACGCTGGCTTTCGATCAAGATGGGTTCAAAATTTTCTCCGATCACTAATTCGGTAGAGCCTCCACCAATATCAATCACTAGCTTACGCCCTTTTTCAGATTGCGTATGCTCAACGCCCATAAAGATCAGGCGTGCTTCTTCGTGACCAGAAATAATTTCAATAGGATAGGGCATCACCTCTTTTGCGCGTTGCAAAAAGACTTTGGCATTGCTAGCAACCCGTAACGTATGTGTACCGACCACAGTGACATTTTCTGCTGGAAATCCCTGTAACCTTTCAGCAAAAAGGGAAAGTGCAGAAAGCCCCCGCAACATTGCTTCTTCACTGAGTTTATCATTATCATCAAGACCATCGGCAAGATATACCCGTTGTTTTAAACGACTTAATACCTGTAAGGCACCATTGACAACACGGGCTATGATCATATGAAAACTATTAGAACCAAGGTCTATAGCCGCAATTTCTAAAGGACGTGGTGAAGAAGAGTCATCTTGTAATAAAGGCATTGATTACGCTCGTGATCCTGGTTGTTCTAATGATTTAAGGTATTCATATACAGCAAGTTGGGCGCGGATCTTACGTTTATTTCCTCGAGGAACATAGCTATTTGTTAGATCTTTATCTAAATATCGTGCTTTTACAGTATCATTAAACTGGATCTCAAGAATATCCAAAATACGCTGTTTTAGCTGAGGGTCGAGTAGTGGTACGGCAACTTCAATACGATAATCAAGGTTACGAGTCATCCAGTCTGCGGATGATAGGAAAATTTTCTCATCCCCTTTATTGGTAAAGACATAAACACGATCATGCTCTAAAAAGCGGTCAACAATACTGGTGACCTGAATATTTTCACTAAAATCGGGCTGATTAGGGACTAAAGAGCACATACCGCGTACTAATAGGCGGATTTTAACACCTGCTTGTGAGGCATCATAAAGACGATTAACTAACTCTTCATCGACTAAATTGTTAACTTTTAAGGTAATACCCGCAGGGTGCCCCGCTTGAGCATTGTGAATTTCATTTGTGATCAACTGGTTTAACAAAATACGTGAGTTTTGCGGTGATACCATTAAATGTTCAAAAGTCACCGGACGATAAGGGTTTTCAATAAAATTGAACACTCGACGTACTTCATTATTAATTTCTGTATTCGCGGTTAACAGAGAATAATCGGTATAAAGGCGTGCGGTTTTTTCATTAAAATTCCCAGTACCAATATGCGCATAGCGAATGATTTCGCCTTCTTCTAAACGAGAAATAATAAATAATTTCGCATGAATTTTTAAGCCGGGCGCTGAAAAGATAACGTGGACGCCAGCTTCGGTTAAGCGTTTAGCCCAATGTATATTCGCGGCTTCATCAAAGCGAGCTTGTAATTCAACGACCACAGTGACACGCTTACCATTGTGGGCGGCGTGGATCATCGAATCGATAATCCGAGAGTCTTTTGCTACGCGATAGATATTGATTTTTATTGAAATGACACTGGGATCAAAAGACGCTTGGCGTAATAATTCCAATACATGCTCAAAGGTATGATAAGGATAATAAAGTAACACATCACGTTCACGAATTGCATCAAAGCCATTACGGAAATTATCAAACCAAACATGCCGTAAACGAGGAATAGGTTTATTTAATAGAAACTTACTTCCCTCATTAGGAAAATTAATAAAGTCTTTAAAGTTGTGATAACGCCCACCAGCAATGACCGAGTCATTATTAGATAAACCTAATTTGCTACGCAGTAAAGCAACCATTTCATCGGGCATATCACGTTGATAGACAAAACGAACAGGCTCAGCGGTAAGGCGCTGTTTTAAGGTAGATGACATCATTTCTAATAAGCTGGATTCCATTTCAGTGGCTAAATCATATTCAGCATCACGTGTCATTTTCATGGAATAAGCATTTAAAGAATCATAGTCAAAGAAGCCTTTAAAAATCTCATCAAGACAATAGCGTAAGATATTATCCAGCAAAATCATTGACTTTTTCTTACCTCGGCCTTGTTCTGTAGGCAGAATAACAAAACGAGGGACTTTATCAGAGGGGATCTCTAACAAAGCGTAGTGAATAGTTTGCCCCTGAGCAATTTCAACGGCTAAATATGTGTAGTCATCTTTTAAAAACTCAACCAAATTAGTTTCAGGGTTGATAAGGATCGGCGTGATATGTTTTCTTAAGTTTTGGCGAAAATATTGGCGTAACCAAATTTGTTGATTAGGTGAAATTTGCCGTTCATTGATTAAAAAAATCTGATTACGCGCCATTTCTAAAAGCAAGTCGTTATACAGTGCGTCGAATTCTTGGTCGGCTTTGGCAACTTTAGATTGGATTTTTTTGATTAAATGACGAGCGTGACTAGAGCCAGAGCGTGAGCCGCGCTCCTCATTAATTAAAATACGCCGTTTTACATCCGCAAAGCGAACTTTATAAAACTCATCAAGATTATTTGAATAGATCCCCAAAAACCTGACCCTTTCGATTAGCGGGTTACGTTTATCTGCCGCCTCTTGCAATACTCGCTCGTTAAACGCAAGCCAGCTGATCTCTTTATCAATATAGAGTCGTTCTTGGGACATCTGAACTCCAACATGGGTTAAAGTTAAATCTTATTATCTGAATTAATCAGACATATTGTTTTATCGTTGCACCCGGTTTAACAAAATTTTCCGGTCTTGCTGCTTTGGCTTTTTGTTCAAAATAAGGGGCTTGGAATGTACACATTCTAATCGCAGAACGGTAAGAGCCATTAACAAAAAACTCATCTATTAAATCACCTTCTTTCTTAAAGCCAAGCTTTTCATAAATATGAATCGCTTTAGCATTCTCTTTATCGACGATTAAATAGAGTTTGTATAAATTAAGTACAGAAAAAGCGTAGTCCATCGCTAACTTTGCCGCGCGGGCTGCATAACCATGGCCTTGATGAGCAGGGGCGATAATGATTTGAAACTCAGCACGACGATGAACATAATCAATTTCAACCAGCTCAACTAAACCGACTTTTGTGCCTTCACTTTCAGCAATAAAACGTCGTTCACTTTGGTCGTGAATATGTTTTTCATATAGGTCGCTTAACTCAATAAATGCTTCATAAGGCTCTTCAAACCAGTAGCGCATAACGCTAGCATTATTATCAAGTTTATGGACAAAAGGAAGGTCTTCTCTTTCGAGAGGACGTAATTTTATAGGTGGAACTTTCTTACCACCGGACATAAGCACCTCGGTGAAAATGCATTGAATAAAAAGAGAAAAGGGTGACACAATAAAAGTCACCGCGGGCTACAGTGTAGCACAAAGTGACTTTTTATCTTAAGTGAAACCGTTAATCAAGATTGTCAAACAGAACATTACCATCAAGTAGCGCCCGATTATCTATCATTTTTAATCTCTCTTCTGCTAACCAACTAATTGCGAGAGGATAAATGCGATACTCTTGTGTTTGTATTTTTGCTTGCAAACTTTGTTCGGTATCATCAGGAGAGACGGGAATACGCGCTTGAATGATCATCGGGCCACCGTCTAATTCTTCCGTGACAAAGTGTACGGTAGTACCATGAAAAGTATCTTTATTCTCAATAACTTGTTTATGTGTATGCAGACCGGGATATTTGGGAAGTAAAGAGGGATGAATATTTAATAGCTTATGCTGATAATGGTTGACAAATAACGGCGATAAAATACGCATAAAGCCAGCAAGAACCACAATATCAGGCTGATAGCCATCAATTTGAGTGATTAACGCTTTATCATAAGCTTCTCTATCAGGATAATCAGCCGGATCGATAAAGTAAGCAGGGATATCCGCTTGTCTCGCTCGTTCAAGCCCATAAGCTTGTGCTTTATTGCTGAAAACAGCCACAACTTGGCCTGCGATTTTATGCGCCCTACAGGCGTCAATAATCGCCTGTAGGTTGCTACCATTTCCTGAGATCAGAACCACAATATTTTTCATGGGGGTACTTTTACTAATTGATAATCACTTGTGCATCACCCGCTGCTTGCGGGGCAATATCACCAATTAACCATGCCTTTTCACCACAGGCATTAAGATGTGATAGCGTTTTTTCAACATCAGCTTGGCTCACGGCGATTAATAAGCCGACACCACAGTTAAAGGTACGATACATTTCATGAGTGCTGACATTACCTGCCTGTTGTAGCCAGTTAAAGACCTCAGGCCATTGCCAACTTTGGCTATTAATACGAGCTTGCGTATTTTCAGGTAGCACGCGCGGAATATTTTCCCAAAATCCACCGCCAGTAATATGTGCCACTGCGTGAATATCAACGTTTTCAATTAATGACAGGAGTGATTTTACATAAATACGGGTTGGCGCTAAGAGTTTATCAGCCAGTGATGTATCACCTAATGGGGTAGTTTCAGCACAGGCACCACTGACTTCAAGAATTTTTCTGATCAGTGAATAGCCATTAGAATGAGGGCCACTTGAAGCGAGAGCAATTAATGCATCACCCGCTTTAACTTTGCTACCATCGATAATCTGTGATTTTTCAACGACACCAACACAAAAACCGGCGATATCATAATCGTTACCATGATACATGCCGGGCATTTCCGCTGTTTCGCCACCCACTAAGGCACAGCCGGATTGCTTACAACCTTCAGCGATACCCGTTACAACCCGTGCGGCAGTATCGACATCTAACTTGCCTGTGGCATAGTAGTCAAGAAAGAAGAGAGGCTCAGCACCTTGAACGATTAAATCGTTAACACACATTGCGACTAAATCGATACCAATATCATCGTGGCGATTTAAGTCCATCGCAAGGCGAAGTTTAGTACCGACACCGTCAGTGCCTGACACTAAAATAGGTTCGCGGTATTTAGTGGGAATAGCGCATAATGCACCAAAACCACCTAAACCCCCCATAACTTCAGGACGGCGAGTTTCTTTTACTACACTTTTAATACGATCGACTAAAGCATTACCTGCATCAATATCGACACCGGCATCTTTATAGCTGAGAGAGGATTTGTTAGTCACGTCTAGCCCTCACGGCAAGTTGCTGTTAAGAAAAAATGTGTGCGGTGGCTATTCTAACAGGCAAAGCAAACGTTTGCGAGGATCTTCTTTTTAGATCACAATTATTCATGTTAGTGTGGTTAAAAGCTGTGCGATTGATCAATATCAATAGAAAAACGATGGAAAGTCACTAAAAAAGCGGTATAATCTCGCGATTTTTTTGTCTGGCTGCGTCGTACATTAGGAGAAATTATGAAGATCGTTGAGGTAAAACACCCACTCATTCAACATAAATTGGGGCTGATGCGAGATCATGATATAAGCACTAAACGCTTTCGTGAATTGGCTTCAGAAGTTTCCAGTCTACTGACGTATGAAGCTACCGCCGATTTAGAAACAGAGACGGTAACAATTGAAGGTTGGTGTGGCCCGGTTGAGATAGAACAGATTAAAGGAAAAAAAATTACTGTTGTACCTATCCTCCGTGCCGGTCTTGGGATGATGGATGGAGTATTAGAAAATATTCCTAGTGCCCGGATCAGTGTAGTTGGTGTTTACCGCGATGAAGAAACCTTAAAGCCCGTCCCTTACTTCCAGAAACTAGCCTCTCATATTGAAGAACGTATGGCACTTGTTGTTGACCCAATGTTAGCAACTGGTGGCTCTATGATTGCCACAATTGATTTATTAAAAAATTCAGGCTGTACTTCAATTAAAGTTTTAGTGTTAGTGGCTGCGCCTGAGGGGATCAAAGCATTAGAAGAAGCTCATCCTGATGTTGAGTTATATACTGCATCGATTGATAAGCATCTTAATGAGCATGGGTACATTGTCCCAGGCCTTGGTGATGCGGGTGATAAGATATTTGGTACAAAATAATGATTAAGCCGACTTTGATAGTCGGCTTTTTTTTGGATCACTTATTGGTTTGTTTTATCGCTGAAATTTAAATTCCATTTATATCTATTTTAAAGAGAGGTCGTAAGCATGACTCGTCGTGCAATCGGGGTAGAAGAGCGCCCACCATTATTACAAACAATCCCATTGAGTTTTCAACATCTGTTTGCCATGTTTGGTGCTACTGTACTTGTGCCGATTTTGTTTAAGGTTAATCCGGCCACCATATTATTGTTTAACGGTATCGGTACTCTGCTTTATCTCTTTATCTGTAAAGGTCGTATTCCTGCTTATTTAGGTTCAAGTTTCGCCTTTATCTCTCCGGTGTTATTGCTACTTCCTTTAGGCTATGAATTAGCATTGGGCGGGTTTATTGTCTGTGGGGTGCTATTTTGCCTTGTTGCTGGCATTGTGAAAATCGCCGGACGAGGATGGATTAATGTGATGTTTCCTCCTGCGGCAATGGGCGCAATCGTTGCCGTAATAGGTCTTGAGTTGGCCGGAACCGCCGCTAATATGGCTGGATTATTACCTAGCGCAGATAATCCCGTTGATAGCCAAACATTGATAATCTCTATGGTGACACTGGGTGTGACTATTTTAGGCTCAGTGATGTTTAGGGGATTTTTGGCTATTATTCCTATTCTTATTGGCGTGTTAGCCGGTTACGCACTCTCTTTCTTTATGGGCGTGGTTGATGTGACACCGATTAAAGAAGCCAATTGGTTTGCTCTGCCTACCTTTTATTCGCCGCGTTTTGAGTGGAGTGCTATTTTTATTATCTTGCCGGCGGCATTAGTGGTTATTGCCGAACACGTAGGGCACCTTGTGGTAACCGCGAATATTGTTCAACGTGATCTCATGAAAAACCCAGGCTTACATCGCTCTATGTTTGCAAATGGTTTTTCAACCATTATCTCCGGATTTTTTGGCTCTACACCTAACACGACTTACGGTGAAAATATCGGTGTTATGGCTATTACTAAAGTGTATAGCACTTGGGTCATTGGTGGTGCAGCAATTATCGCTATCTTACTTTCTTGTGTTGGTAAATTGGCAGCCGCGATTGCAGCGGTTCCCGTACCGGTAATGGGCGGTGTCTCTTTATTACTGTATGGTGTAATAGGGGCGTCCGGTATTCGCGTATTATTAGATTCGAAAGTTGATTATAACAAACCACAAAACTTGATATTAACAGCGATCATTTTAATTGTCGGTGTAAGTGGTGCATCAATTCAAATTGGCGCAGCTGAACTAAAAGGCATGGCCTTAGCAACGATAGTCGGTATTGTTTTAAGTTTAGTGTTTAAGCTGGTGAGTATTATTCGCCCAGAAACTGAGTTAGTGGATGATACTCTGGAGTCAATTAACGAACATACAAACACCAAGTAATCATTGATGAGCTTTTTTCGCTAATATTTCGTCATTGAACTAAAAAGCAGTCATAGACTGCTTTTTTTATTGGTTATTTTTTTATTCTTATAAGATAAACAAGAACTCTTTTGTTATAAAAAGCGTTTAAAACTTAGAAAAAGAAAATAAACTTAATAATAATATTTATTTAACGCAAATAAATGAGACAATGAGATTGTTAGTGGTTTAGTGATAGCGATACTTTTTAGCTATTATTGAGCTAAAAGTTGTTTTAAGGTTGTAACAAAGCTTTTAAAAGGGTGACGACGCTAGTTATGGAAAAACTTGTTGATATATACGACTTTATCGTATCTAAGCAGATTTTCACCACGCTGTTTTTAGTGATCACGTTGCTGGTGGTGTGGTTTCTGGCAAAGATGATCTTTCGTCGTATAGCCAAGCGTCTATTGTTTTTATTCACCGAACTCTCAGATGAAGAGACGATAGAAGATATTGCGAAAAAAAGTGCCTCTATTGTTGCAGTCACTCTGGTTCTCTATATAAACCAGTTATTGCCTTCTTTTTCAGCACAGATGAATATTATCTTTGAAACGGTTTGTCGTGCTTTTATCGTCATCAATATTGCTTCTCTTCTTAATAACGCGTTAGATATTTTCAATATCAGGCATGCTAAAAAATCGTGGCACCGTAACAATTCGATTAAAGGTTATATTGAAATTGCTAAGATAGTGGTGTGGATCATCGCCTTTATTCTTATTATCGCGCTATTTACTGAACAATCCCCACTGATTATTATTTCCAGCTTTGGTGCGATCGCTGCGGTATTGATGTTTGTTTTCCAACATACCCTTATCTCATTCGTCGCTAATATTCTGATCTCAAATGGTAAAGTGTTAAAACTATATGATTGGATTGAATTACCCAGCAGTAATATTAGTGGTGAAGTGATTGATATCGCACTGCACACAATTACAGTACGTAATTGGGATAACACGATTTCTCGTATACCCACAAAGGACTTTTTAACCGAAAAATACACTAACTGGCAACCGATGTTCTCTTCAGGAGGCCGTCGTATCAAGCGTAGTTTCTATATTGATCAATCCTCTATTTCATTTGCTACAGAACAGTTAGTGCAGGAGCTAAAAAATACTGCGCCACTTAAAAAAAGCATTGAAGCGATGTTAGAAGGTAAAGAAGAAGAGATAGGTGATATTAATACTTGGTTAGAAACCAACGGAGTGACCAATCTACAACTTTTTAGAAAGTATATGTTAAATTGGATCAAAATGCGTGGTGATGTTAGGCCGGATATGTATTTGGTGATAAGAACAATGCCCCCCACACCAATGGGACTACCCGTTGAATTATATTGTTTTACTCGTGCTACCACATGGGTGGAATATGAAGAGACACAATCAGAAATTTTTGAGTATATAAATGCTTGTGCTAAGTATTTTAAATTAGATATTTACCAGCAACCCTCAGGTCACGATCTCTCTAAGATAACGTTTAAATAGTGAAATAGAATGGCTAAACTGATCTTATATTGATGTCAAAATAAACAGTTTCGCTATTTATTGCTGTCATCTTAAGCAGCTCGTCTTGCTTTTTTAATATTGATTCTGTCATTGATAGAATTTGTGTTAGAATCACGACGTTTATTAAACTATTCAGGTGAGGTGCTTCTGAATACGCCATCACAGCTATCATTACCACTATCTCTGCCCGATGATGAGACATTCGATAGCTTTTACGCAGGGGAAAATGCATCACTCGTTGCAGCGATCCAAACTGCTATTCACCAATCACATGGCAGTTATATCTATTTCTGGTCTCGTGATGGGGGCGGAAAAAGCCACTTGTTGCATGCAGCTTGTGCAGAGCTTTCTTTAGCCGGAGATGCAGTTGGTTATGTTCCTCTTGATAAACGGGCTTATTTCGTACCAGATGTGCTTGAAGGTATGGAGCATCTTTCATTAGTTTGTATCGATAACGTTCAATGTATTGCGGGTGATGAAGAGTGGGAACTTGCTCTGTTTAATCTGTATAATCGCGTATTAGAACTTGGTCGCACCTGTCTATTAATCACAGGGGATAGACCTCCCCGTCAAATTGATTTACAACTTCCTGATCTCGCTTCTCGCCTAGATTGGGGGCAAATTTATCGCTTACAACCGCTAAGCGATGAAGAAAAAATTCAAGCACTACAATTAAGAGCGAAACTACGTGGATTTGAATTACCCGAAGATGTGGGTCGTTTTGTATTAAAGCGCTTAGATAGAAAAATGCGCACATTATTTGAAATGCTAGATGAACTCGATCACGCCTCTATTGTGGCTCAACGTAAGCTGACCATTCCTTTCGTAAAAGATATTCTTAAGCTTTAATCGCAATCTATTTAAAACAACGCATTATGCAATAGATAACCAGTAATAAAAAACCGCTTATCTCGAAAGATAAGCGGTGAGTGCAACAAATAAAGAATGGGGGAAATAATTAATGTGCTTCTACAACTTTTGTTTTCTTCTGCGGAACCACTAAGTAAATCAGATAAAGTGCGGTGATAGCCACAGTGTAACCCGTAAAGATCAACCAGAATGACTGCCAATCAATAACACCATCTGTGGTATACAAATCAATAACCCAGCCACTTAGCATCGCACCTAAATAAGTACCAAAACCATTCACTAAGGTCATAAACATACCTTGTGCGGTAGAGCGATATTGTAATGGGATCTCTTTTTCTAGGAATAGCGAGCCGGAGATATTAAAGAAATCGAAAGCACAACCATAGACAATCATGGATAACAACAGAACGATTTGGCCTAATGATGAATAGTCACCGTAAGCGAAGAAACCAAAACGTAAGATCCATGCAATCATACTAAATAATACGATAGTTTCTATTCTCACTCGTTTTAATAACAGGGGTAAAAATAGAATAAAGACCACTTCAGAAATTTGAGAAATGGATAAGAAAACAGAAGGATAATGAGCCAAGAAAGAGTCATCAGCATTAGGTGCTTTGGCCATATCTTGTAAGAATGGAACCCCAAATGTATTGGTAATTTGCAATACTGAACCTAACAATGTGGCAAAGAAAAGGAAAATAACCACATTTTTCTTTTTAAACACTTGTAAGGTATTCGATAAGCTAAAAGCGGCCACTTCTTCTTTTGCTTCTGTTTTATCTGTCGCTTTTGTCGCCGGTAAAAACATCGCAAATACCGCTAAGATAATAGAGGCTATTGCAGCAACAAACAGTTGATCGTAGCTATTACCGAAACCTAAGAAGCTAATAACCCACATTGCAGCAATAAAACCCACGGTGCCATAAACACGGATTTTGGGGAAATAGTCATTTGGCTCTAGGTGTTTTTGCTCTAGTAACTCAAAAATAATACTGTTTGCCATAGAAATGCTTGGCATAAAGAACAATAAATGCAGAAGTGTCGCAAAGAAGAGGGTAGTCACTGTGGTCATTTGAGACATCAGTACTAAAGCAAACGCGGATAAAATATGCAGGGTAATAAAGACCAGCTTACGGTTATTTATCTTGTCCGCAATAAATCCCATGATCACCGGTGCGATCAGTGATGCTAATCCTAAAGCACTAAAAATTAGCCCAACGTCAGTACCTTTAAAATGTAATTTATCAAATAGATATGAAGCAAACGTAACAAGCCAAGAGCCCCAAATAAAAAATTGGAGGAATGAAACAAGTTTGAGTCTATGTACGATGTTCATTAAATTTCCTATTAGCCTGGCAATCATCTGGTATTTTGATGATTGATTAGTTTTAGTCGCCCATATGTTGGCTATATTTTCAGTTAGTTTGCCGATATCTATACACTTTTAAAAAAAACATAACGCACTATCTCTAGTGAGATAGCGAGTAGGCATGTGTAAAAGAAGTGGCGAATTAACGTATTTTGCTATGTTGCAGTATTGTTTAAATTGTATCTCTAATATTAATTTCTGAATTGGATGATAACGAAAATAAAAATGGTTCGAAGTGTATCGCAAATCAAATCTGCCATCATATTTTCTGAAGACCATAATAAGTAGGAATTCACTCGTGTAAAGAGACTTTTGTCACAATACAAATGAAACGTTTCATAAATTTTTTCTGTTGGCTGTTATTTGTAACAGGATAATGTGATCGTGATAGATATTTTTGATCTTGGTAAAATATTCACTATAAAAAAAATGAAATTAAGATGAAATATTTTGAAAGCAAGCAATAAACTACCTTATTCTACTAATGGAAATAACTATCGTGTTTCCTTAGTGCTTGTAATATAAAATTAACATTAGTGACCTTTAGAATATACAGATGGCGGTAACACCGTTGTGATGTGGTAATAAAGCAGTAGAGAATTGTGTTATTGATATGAAGAGGAGTGAAGTAAGTTAATAGGTATAACGTGTTGGTTTTCTGTCATTTTGAGCGCACTGCAGATAATGAGTTATTAGGGCGCATCACCGATCTTTGAAAACAGCCGTAAGGTTTCTCGTCTCAATGCTCTGAAATCACTCAGATTACGTTTTAGTGATGCGCCATACCGTCAATGTCGGCAATTGCCAATTTAGCCTACTTAAAAAGGGCGGTAACTTGCTCAGGTGGACGACCTAAACGCGCTTTATTGCCAACGACCACAATAGGACGTTCAATTAATTTAGGATGATTATGCATGGCCTGAATTAATGCTTCTTGTGAGCTCTCATCAGCAAGCTTTAGGGTTTTATAAATTTCTTCTTTGGTGCGCATTAATTTTCTTGCATCGTCAAAATCTAGCGCTTTGAGTAATGCTTTTAACTCATCAACAGAAGGCGGCGTATCTAAATAATGAATAACGTCAGGGGTGATATGCATATCTTCTAATAAATGTAAGGTTTCACGGCTTTTAGAACAGCGCGGATTATGATAAATCGTTACTTTGTTGGTCATATTATCCCTTATTTAAATTGACTGTCTTTATGTTGAAGTTTACGCAATTGATCAATACGTGCATCAAAACGAGCTTGCTCATTACTGCCTAATTTTACTTGACGACTCGCATCACCAAGATAACGAATGGCAGTTTCAAAATCTCCTCGTAATGCCAAATCTTCAGCGTAAGCTGCAAGCTCTTGGGCTCGATTACCTTGTTTTGCCGCATTTTCCGCCACCAATTGCCAACCAATAGGATCGTCAGGATTGTCAAAGGTATAGCGATATAATAATCGATTAGCTTCGTTATATTGCTTATTTTGCATATAAGCATTAGCTAAATTAACCGTCAGTACTTTGTTATTAGGTGATTGCTTAAGCGCTTGTTGTAAACGTGTTATCGCTTCTGCAGCACGGTTTTGCTCTACGTCAATATCGGTAATGGCATCAATAAGCCAGATATTATTTGGCTCTTTTGCCAGCATAGGGGCGAGTATTTTTCTCGCGTCATTAAATTTACGATCACGAGAATAGAGTAAGGCTTGTGCATAATTGGCGGCTGATTTTTCTAATTCCGTTCCTTGCCTAAACTGATCCAGCGTGGTTTGCAAGGCGTTACTTGATGCGGGGTTTTTCTCTAGCATGGTCAATACCCGCATTTTAGCATAGAGAAAATTAGCCGATTGTGGCACTTTGCGCGGAGCATATTGCGCTGCTCGGCTACGTGCATCAGATAAACGGCTGTCAGGTAAGGGGTGCGTTAATAGCATTTCAGGCGGCTTAGAACTATAGCGCACTTGGTCTGCTAAGATCTGCATAAAATTAGGCATACCTTGTGGATCAAACCCTGCACGATAAAGAGTTTGTATTCCTATCCGATCAGCTTCTTGTTCGTTCATTTGCGTGAAGGTGATCATGTTTTGTTGCATCCCCGCCATACTTCCCGTAAAGGTGGCTAAACCAGCATTGGGGTTAGCCATAAATATTAAAATAGAGCCTAATATTCCAGCCATAGCCAGTGGCGTGGTTTTAGACTGATCTTCTAACATTCTTGCAAGATGACGCTGGGTAACGTGAGAAATTTCGTGGGCGATAACAGAAGCTAATTCACTTTCATTGCGACTGTATCTAAATAGTGCTGAGTGCAATACGATATTGCCACCAAAATAAGCAAAGGCATTAATATTGGGGTTATTCACTAAATAAAAGTGAAAGGGGGTTTTTACCGAACTGGCATTAGAGACTAATCTTTGACCTAAGTTATTGATGTAATTAGAAAGTAGAGGGTCAAAAACTAATGGTGCACTATTTCTTAATTGGCGAGTATAGTAATCACCCATAGCGATTTCTTGATTGATACTCAATGTTGAGCCTGCTGTCGTTCCCATATCGGGCAGGGTATCTTCAATATCAATCGCAGCGTGAGCAGGCAACACTGATGTTGATAGCAAAGTAGAAACAAGAAGCGCGACCAGTGGTTTTTTAAGTCTGAGTTTCATACAACAACATCCTGATAGCTATCTTAACGAAAAATTTATAATTAATGATGTATCATAGCAAAAGCTAACGTAAAATCCGTCAAAAGATTATTGATTATGTAAATCAATACATATAGATATATTTGACTTATTATTATAAAGGACCTCTATTTTCATGCTGGACTTGCTTGTTCAATGGTATAAACGTCGATTTGCTGATCCCCAAGTTATCGCGCTGGTGGTGATCTTAATTGCCGGTTTTTCAATTATCTACTTTTTCAGTGGCATACTTGCACCATTATTAGTCGCCATTGTATTAGCTTATTTGCTGGAATGGCCAACACACTTACTTGAGAAGTTAGGATGTGCACGAATTTGGGCCGTATCAATCGTTCTGACACTATTTATAGGTATTAGTGCCATTGTTATTTTGATTTTAGCGCCAACGGTATGGCAACAAGCCATGACGCTAATTTCAGATATCCCTAATATGATCAATAAATTCAATGCATTTGCTCGAGAATTACCTGAACGATTCCCCGCATTAATGGATGTTGGCATCGTGGATATGATGGCGGAAAACTTGCGCAGTAAATTTTCAACGGTGGCAGAGTCAGTGTTAAAAGTCTCTTTAGCCTCTTTAATCGGTGTTATCACGCTCTCTATTTATCTGATCCTTGTGCCATTAATGACGTTCTTTTTATTAAAAGATAAGCAACAAATGCTCAATGCTGTCCGTCGGGTATTACCCAAAAATAGAATTCTTGCAGCACAAGTGTGGATTGAGGTTAATCAGCAAATCACCAACTATATTCGTGGTAAGGTTACCGAAATGGTGATTGTTGGTGTATTTACCTATTTTGTCTTTGCTTTTTTTGATTTGCGTTATTCAGTCTTATTAGCGGTTTTAGTTGGCGTTTCGGTTTTAGTGCCTTATGTGGGGGCGGTACTCGCGACTATTCCAGTCATTGTAATTGCACTTTCTCAATGGGGATTAGGCTCTGATTTTTGGGCGCTATTTATCGCTTACTTAGTGGTTCAAGGTTTAGATAGCAACTTATTAGTACCGATATTATTCTCTGAAGCTGTCAATATGCACCCCTTAGTCATTATCTTATCCGTGATTATATTTGGTGGTATGTGGGGCTTTTGGGGGGTGTTTTTCGCCATTCCTTTAGCGACGTTAATCAAAGCAGTATTACATGCGCTGCCTGATGAAATTGCCAATGAGCCACCTTTAGAAACATTAGAAAAGAAAAAGTAATATAGACGCGATTTATCATCAACTTATTGATAATAAAAAAACAGACAGCGATAGTTAATGGCTGTCTGTTTTATTTATCAGCACTAAGCTGTGATCATAAACTATGGGTGTGCAGCTAAATAATCGATAACCACTTGGTGGTGATTGCTGGTTTTAAAATTATCAAACACATGTTCAATCACACCGTTTTTATCAATTAGGAACGTCGTACGATGAATACCATCGTAAGTTTTCCCCATAAATTGTTTTTCACCCCAAATGCCAAATTGCTCTGCAACTTTATGATCTTCATCAGAAAGTAAGGTGAAGTTTAACATCTCTTTTTCGGCAAAACGGGAAAGTTTTTCTGACTTATCAGTACTAATTCCCAATACCTCGACGTTGGCTTTTTTTAGTGTATCCATCTCATCACGTAAGCCACAAGCTTGCGTTGTACAGCCTGGTGTCATCGCTTTTGGATAAAAATAAACGAGCACACGTTGGCCAGCAAAATCAGACAGATTAATGATTTCTCCATCTTGATCAGGCAGACTGAATTGAGGTGCCTTATCACCGGCTTTTAATGGGTTCATTACCTAATTCTCCATTCTTTTATTGTTTCATCATCAGACTATTTACGATACTTATTGTGCCTTGAGCGTTTAACTCTGTACATAATTGATTGAATTTCTCATGAATAACGAGACCATGATCATCTAGCGGATTATGGGCCGTGATCTGAATTTCTAAACGAGCAGGAGTACCATCCTCAGAAGGATGGGTTTTAGAAACTAATTCTGCAAGATTAAAGTGATGTTGACTAAATAAATTGGTAAAACGTTCAACAATGCCGGGGGCATCTTCTATATCTACTTTTGCAGTAATGGTTGATGGGTAAGAGACTGGCGCACCCATTTTGGTTCTTTTCATCACAGTCAATAAATCAAGTTCTGCACTTTTTATCGGCAGTAATGCTTCAAGTTGGGCAATCGCATTCCAACCACCAGAAAGTAGCATGATAAACGTAAATTCTTGACCGAACATCGCAAGCCGGCTGTCTTCGATATTACACCCGCATTGGCTAACTAATTGCGTAATGGTATCAACGATACCAGGACGGTCAGTCCCTAATGCAGTGAGTACGAGAAAATGTTTATCAGGTATAGGCAAAATAGGCTTCCTTTTGACTTTCAGTTTATTCCTAACAGGTAAACACAAAATTTGATTTCTGCCAAGATCAGAAGCGCACTATCTTTCATTATTATCTCTCTTTAATTCAAATCAAAGAATATTAGCAAATTTCATTAGAAACCTAGAGTTAAGTAGTTTTCAATAGAGCAATGAATGAGTACCATTGTGTATAAGTCTATCTCGGAGCAATGAATTATGGTAAGTAACAATTTTGATTTTACAGGCAGTATGGTGGCATTAGTCACCCCTATGGATGCGAAAGGCAATGTTGACCGAGTTAGTTTACGCAAGTTGGTCGATTATCATGTTAAAGCGGGTACAGATGCTATTGTCTCTGTGGGAACAACGGGAGAATCGGCAACATTAAGCCATGATGAGCATGTTGATGTCGTATTAATGACTCTGGATATGGCTGATGGTCGTATTCCTGTGATTGCAGGCACGGGGGCTAATGCAACTTCTGAAGCTATTTGGTTTACACAACAGTTTGAAAATAAAGGTATTGCAGGGTGCTTAACGGTTACTCCATACTATAATAAACCTTCCCAAGAAGGGCTTTATCAACATTTTAAAGCGATTTCTGAAAGCACGGCTTTACCCCAAATCTTGTATAATGTGCCCGGCCGTACAGGATGTGATTTATTGCCAGTAACAGTTGCACGTTTAGCTCAGTTGGATAATATTGTGGCAATTAAAGAGGCGACAGGGAACTTAAGTCGTGTTAGTCAAATCCAACAGTTAGTTAATGATGATAGTTTTATCTTATTAAGTGGAGATGACGCATCCTCATTAGACTTTATGCAACTTGGCGGTCATGGTGTTATTTCGGTTACTGCTAACGTTGCTGCGTTAGAAATGGTAGAATTATGTCGATTGGCAAAAGCGGGTGAGTTTGCAAAAGCACGTGAACTTAATCGACGCCTGATGGACTTACATCATCAGTTATTTGTTGAACCTAACCCAATCCCAGCTAAATGGGCGTGTCAACGTATTGGATTGATTGAAGACGCCACATTGCGCTTACCGATGACTCCATTAACATCAGCGGGTCAGGATATCGTAGAGAAAGCGCTGTTAACAGCGGGAATACTGTAAAACTTAGGGAATTTTAATGGCAACACTATTGCATAAATCAAAGATTATGAAAGTCGCGGGTCTGTCGCTGGTGGTTTTATTGGCAGCCTGTTCCAGTGATCAGCGCTATAAACGTCAAGTCAGTGGTGACGAGTCGTATTTAGAGTCAGCAGCGCTAAAAAATTTAGTTGTCCCAGCGGGTATGGTGTTGCCTTTGCAAAATGGGGAATATGATATTCCTACGCCTAAAAAGAGTGAACCTGTGGGTTTAGCATTAGATATTCGCCCACCAACACAGGCTTTAAACTTATTAAGTGGCTCACGTAGTGAGAATAATGCGGATAATAGCCGACTGTTATTACCCAACACGCCCGAAAATACCACCTTATACGAGCAAGTTTCTGCTGTTTTAGCGGATAAAGGTGTGGCACTGGCTAAAAGTGATGCAGGACAAAAACAGATTGTTACCGATTGGATCACTTGGACTCGTGCTGATGAAAATGTGCCTTTCCAAAGTCGCCATAATTTAGCGATAAGCCAGTCAGGTAATGTTGTGATATTAACGATTACGAATACTGGGTTACGCCAAGGTGAAAACGAGATTTCCGATCCAATGGAAGTGAAGCGTTATAACACCTTACTATTAAATGAAGTGGTTGACGGTTTAAACCGCATGCGTAACTTAAGTGAAAATAGCGCAACGAGTAATTTGCAAGGTATTATCGACGTACAAACGGGAAGTGATAATGCCGGACTGCCTGTCATTATTGTTCGAGCACCATTTGATGTTGTGTGGGATAGATTACCTATCGCGCTAGAAAGCGTGGGTATGAAAATGGGCGATCGTACTCGTTCGAAAGGTTCAATTGAAGTGACTTATAAAGGCTTAAGTAGTGCAAGTTGGAGCACGTTAGGGGTTGATAAACCGACAATTAATGAAGGGGATTACAAACTACAAGTCGGTGACTTAAATAACCGCAGTAGTTTGCAATTTATCAGTGATAAAGGTAAACCTCTTACACAGTCTGAAAATGATCAGATGGTTGCTGCAATGAAAGCGGCCTTTAGTAAGCCAATAAAATAAAAGCTCTTTTTATCTATTAAATATCAGGCCGTACATAAAATGTGCGGCCTTTTTATCACTCAATTCACTTATTTCTCTTATTGATTAGAGCCGCTAAAAAATAGTCGACAGTGATATTTTTTAGTGATCCCCTCCACGTTTTAAAAGCTTTTTTATCCAATCTAGAGTAGAGTATGGAAAGCAAGTTTCTTGTTAAACCTATCACATCTTTGGAGTGTGTCAGATGCAAAAAAAAGCTGAGTTGTATCGTGGTAAAGCGAAAACGGTTTATACCACTGAGTCTTCTGATTATCTTATTCTTGAATTCAGAAACGATACATCAGCGTTAGATGGCCAACGTATTGAACAGTTTGATCGTAAAGGAATGGTGAACAATAAGTTCAATTATTTCATTATGAACAAATTGGAAGAAGCGGGTATCCCAACGCAGATGGAACGTTTGCTCTCTGATAATGAAGTGCTAGTAAAAAAACTCGATATGGTGCCTGTTGAATGTGTTATTCGTAACCGAGCGGCTGGATCACTGGTTAAACGTTTAGGTATTGAAGAAGGTACTGTCTTAAACCCACCTATTTTTGATCTCTTCTTAAAAGACGATGCCCGTCATGATCCGATGGTTAATGAATCTTACTGTGAAACTTTTGGTTGGGTATCAAAAGAAAACCTCGCAGAAATGAAACGTCTTAGTTATAAAGCAAACGATGTCCTCAGTGAACTATTTGATAAAGCCGGTCTGATCCTCGTTGACTTTAAATTAGAGTTTGGCCTCTTTAACGGTAAAGTTGTGCTGGGGGATGAATTCTCACCAGATGGTAGCCGTTTATGGGATAAAAACACCTTAGATAAAATGGATAAAGATCGCTTCCGTCAAAGTTTAGGTGGATTAATTGAAGCCTATGAAGAAGTTGCACGTCGAATTGGTGTTTCTTTAGACTAACTGCGCAATCGATTACGTCAGCAATATTATCCATAAAAGAAAAAGGTCAGCTTAAAAACTGACCTTTTTAATATGCTATAAAGAAAAATTAACTAAGATGAATTGAAAGTGACTAATGGGTGCTATTATTTTGCTCTTAAAAAATAGGCAATAGCGATGAGATAATTTTTGTTATTATCTAAGATAAGTTGTCATCAAAATGACCTAGCAATTAAAATTAAGTGAATTACATAATGGGGAAGGGTTATGCGTTGGAATGATCGCCGAAGAAGCAATAATGTTGAAGATAGAAGAGGGCAGCCTTCTTCTGCATCCGGTGGTGGTAATCTCCCATTAGGATTAATTGCACTATTATTACGTACAAAATATGGCTTTGTGATCATTATTATTTTGGTGATCGCAAGCTTTATGGGGTTTGATTTTAATTCGCTTACAGGGCAAACATCACAACCAACACAAAATAGCCAACAACAATCCGCCCTTTATAATGAAGCGGCAGATTTTAGCAGTGTTGTATTAGCCAGTACGGAAGATTTTTGGCAAGGGATGTTTGCCAAAGCCGGCGAGCAATATCGTGATCCTAAATTAGTGCTATATACCAACAGTACCACAACGCAATGCGGTACCGGCACTAAAATGATGGGGCCTTTTTATTGTCCTGCAGACCAAAAAATTTATCTCGATCTCTCTTTTTATAATGAAATGAAAAACAGCCTTGGTGGGGGTGGAGAGTTTGCTCAAGGTTATGTGATTTCTCATGAAGTGGGACATCATGTTCAGCATCTACTTGGTATCACCACACAAATGCGTGAAAAACAGCAAATGGCACGTTCAAAAGTGGAAGCAAATCGCTTATCAGTAAGACTAGAACTGCAAGCTGATTGTTTTGCGGGTATGTGGGGGCGCTTTATTGCCGGTGAAGGCCGTGTTGATGAAGCGGACTTACTGACGGCCATTAAAACCGCACAAGCTATCGGTGATGATAGGCTGCAACGCCAACAACAGGGTTACGCTGTACCGGATAGCTTTACTCACGGCACTGCAGAACAACGTAAGACATGGTTTATGCGCGGCTACAATAGTGGCGATATTAAATCTTGTGATACATTTGCTTCTTCGTCATTGAACTAATAACATCTCACGCTTAAATGATATTAGAATGATTCAGAGAAAGAGAAGGATTATAAAAATAGATGAGTAATGTTGATCCCTCATTGCTAATTTTGCTGGTACTCGCAGGCCTGGGCATTATTAGTCATAATATGACTGTCACTTTAGCGATGATCTTTTTATTGGTTATTAAAATCACACCGTTAAACCAATATTTTCCATTAGTCGAAAAATACGGTATGACCATTGGGATCTTGATCCTCACCATAGGTGTTATGACACCGATTGCCACAGGCCGCATTTCCGCACAAGAAGTTTTCAATTCTTTTTTAAATTGGAAATCATTACTAGCGATTGCAATTGGTATCATCGTCTCTTGGTTAGGGGCACGGGGGGTGTCACTTATGAATAACCAACCGTCAACGGTAGCGGGTTTACTCGTAGGAACTGTTATTGGTGTCGCTCTATTTAGAGGGGTTCCAGTAGGTCCACTGATTGCTGCGGGGATCCTTTCGTTATTGATAGGTAAGTCATAGTAGTGCCATCTTTAGATTTATTGCGCTATCAACAAGCCTTCGCTCGACTAGGCCAGCGGCGATTACTCCTTTTAGCGGGGAGCTATACATGGCAAAGGGAACAACTTCGAGCTATCCAACAGCAGTGTAAAGGCGATTGGCTAATACTCTCTTCAGAGATGTCTGAGGCGATAAAACCAGAACATGCTCATCAACTATTAGGCCGTGAATATCTTCACGCTGTATTTGACGCTAACCATGCTTTTAATGCTGATGCACTAGCGATGCTAACGGGAACGTTGAAAGCAGGAAGTTGGCTTATCTTATGTTTACCCGATATTGTTCAGTGGCAACATTATATTGATAACGATAGTCAGCGCTGGAATGATGCGCAAGGGGTTATATCTACTCCCCATTTTATGGCTTGGTTAGCAAAAATTACACTAGCAGATAAACAGGCCATTATTTGGCAAGCATCGCAGCCCCTTGTTCTACCTGAAATAAAAAATACAGGCCAACAGTGGGCGTTGCCTCAAGGGATGCCAACCATACAACAGCGACAGTTATTAGCGCATCTTTTACAGGCAAAATCTGGCGTATGGAGTATCACGGCACCACGAGGCAGAGGAAAATCAGCGTTAGCAGGAATGTTGATAGAGCAATGGCCTGGCTCAGTGACGGTTTGTGCCCCTGCGAGAAACAGTATTGAAGTGCTATTATCTCATACACATAAAACCATCGAGTTCTACTCACCGGATAATTTGTTAGCCCTTTGTGATACAGAGCATTTGTGTCGAGATTGGTTAATTATTGATGAAGCGGCGACTATACCCATTGCTCAACTGATAGCTCTTTGTCAGCACTTCCCTCGAGTGTTAATGACCACCACGGTACAAGGCTATGAAGGAACAGGGCGCGGCTTTATTTTAAAACTGGGTGATAGCATTCCAAAGTTACAAAATTATCAACTCACCGTACCTATTCGCTGGGCGCAGGACGATCCACTCGAAAATTGGCTGAATCAACTGTTGTTACTTGATGAGCCTTCTTTTCATCATGCTAACCAATCTGGCGAGGTGGTGATCACCTCATGCCAGCATTTCGATAGTGAACAACGAGCCAATTTTTATCAACTTTTAACCAGTGCTCATTATCGAACCACACCTTTAGATCTTCGACGTTTATTCGATGGACAAAAACAGCATTATTGGTCTGCATTTATTCATCGGCATCTTGTTGGGGCGGTGTGGTGTATTGAAGAAGGGGGACTAGCGAAAGCCTTAGCACAAGATGTTTGGCGAGGTATACGTCGACCAAAAGGTAATCTTGTTGCCCAATCGTTAGTCACTTACGGCTTATCCATTGAGGCAATGTGTTTAACTTCATTACGCATCAGCCGAATTGCGGTATTGCCAGCATATCGACGTCAAAAAGTCGCTGCAAAATTAGTTGCGGATATTGCTAAGCAGTGCCAGAAACAGAATATTGATTACCTTTCTGTCAGTTTTGGCTATACCGACGCATTAGCCAATTTTTGGCAACAATGTGGTTTTTATCTGGTGAGATTAGGCGTTCATAAAGAAGCCAGTAGTGGCTGTTATACTACTATGGCTATTTACCCAATCAGTGCTCAGGGGCAGCAATTATTACAAGTTGCACAACAAGCACTCGCATTACAAAGTGATTATATCACTCAGCAAACAGGTATCTCTCTTGCTACTGCATTGCCTAGCGCCAGTGAAGCAGATCACTGGCTGATGATGGCAGGTTTTGCTTTCGCCCATCGCTCTATATTAACGGTATATCAAAGTGTTGGTTATTTTCTGCAAGGTGATAGATCACGCTACCCGTTATTAGTGGCATTTTTTATTGATAAGCAATCTGTAGAGGCCTGTGTAAAACAATTTTCGTTATCGGGTAAGAAAGCCCTTGTCACGACACTACGTCGGCAATGCCAACAACTGATGGCAGAAAAAGATGAGCAATTAGCACAGGCTTACCAACATTGGTTAACGACTACTTCTTCTGGTCATTTTTGTTGGGCCAATCGTCCTCATCATCCCATTTATCATTAAAATCGCGATGGGGAGGCAGTTTCCGTTTATTTTTTAGAAACTGTTTTGGATCTATTTTATTCATATCTTTTATGGCATTAATAATTATTCCAACTAAAAGAATTAAAATAACCCACCAATAGTCAGTGATCCAGTGCATAAACCCGCCTTATGTTTTAAAATTGTTATTGAGAATGAGGAGCTTTTTTATTTACTCTTTACCTTAGAGCGACCAAGCATAATTTGGAAAGCATAACATGAAACGGATATTATTGATTATAGCAGGGTGGTTATCTGTTGGATTAGCCACATTAGGTGTTGTTTTACCCGTGTTACCCACTACACCATTTTTGTTATTAGCTGCATGGTGTTTTTCTCGCTCATCAACACGCTTTCATCACTGGTTGCTATATCGCTCTTGGTTTGGTGGTTATTTGCGTTATTGGCAAACTTATCGCGCCATGCCTAAGGGGGCTAAGCCGAAAGCTATTTTAGTCATTTTAGTGACTTTTGCTATCTCGCTATGGTTGGTCTCAATGTGGTGGGTGAGAATTTTATTGCTGATAATTTTAGCCTGTCTGTTGATATTTATGTGGAGACTTCCTGTAATAGATAAACAAGATGTCTCCTAAGATAAATAAAATCTAATTATTCTGGTAGCACAATATAGCGTTGATAAACCGTTTCTAAGTTATCTAATAGCCATTGTTTACCTAAAATCGGCTCTTCTTCTAAAACAGCGCGAAGGATATCGATAGTATAGGCCTGTGAAGCTTCATAAGAGAGAGGCAAATAACTGATATGCCAAGGCTCATAGGCAATATAACTCTCTTTATCGGTAAAAGGGCGATAAAAATCGTAAGCTGACATATTTTCAGTCAGCCAGTCATTAAGTTGTGCAAAATAGCCCCCTTGTTCATACTCCCAAGGTTCTAATTGCAATGATTGCCCATTAGGTAAACGGAAAGGATCGTAAAAATCAATTTCGGTGCCCCAATGATGGCGACTTGCTCCGGGTAATGCAGACCATTTTAAAATCGCCTCACAGCGTTGGCCTTCTGATAATGTCTGAATATCAATAGGTTGACTTTCAGCATCTAATACAGGGCGAGTGCCTTCAAATTTGCCATTCCATATCGCTAACTGACGTTCAAAACTTCTAAATGAACTGGCAGGCATTAATTTAAATCCCGCTTTGGCCGCTTGCTGTTGTAACGCTAAAAAGGCTTTTGTCGCGTTAAACTGTAAATGATGTCGTTCTGATAAAGTCACTAAATGATCCGTAGAACGACCCGTTAACATTAAAGGGGTTATCATAAAATAATCTGCTCCATGATCCGCTGATAGATGCGACTAAGTTGTTGTAAATCAGCAGCACTGACACACTCATTTACTTTATGAATGGTGGCATTAATAGGCCCTAATTCAACAACTTGCGCACCCATTTGGGCGATAAATCGTCCATCGGAGGTGCCTCCGCTAGTTGAAAGCGTTGGCTCTATATTGGTGTAGTGTTTTACTGAATAACGTACCGCATCCAGTAGTTTTCCTTCACCAGTGATAAAAGGTTGCCCAGATAAAGACCAAGAAATGTGATAACGCAACTGATATTTTTGTAGTAATGCTTCAGTACGTTGACGAATTTCTTCATCTGTAATAGCGGTGCTAAAACGAAAGTTAAACTGTATAAATAACTCACCTGGGATCACATTATTACTGCCTGTTCCACTATGAATATTGGCAATTTGCATGGTAGTGGCGGGAAAATACTCATTGCCATTATCCCATACCGTATTCACTAACTCGTGAATAAAAGGTGACGCCATATGAATAGGGTTTTGTGCAAGGTGAGGGTAAGCAACGTGGCCCTGCGTACCATAAATAGTGACATTTGCTGTTATTGAACCCCGTCGGCCATTTTTTATCATATCGCCGAGTTGATGCTGACTTGATGGTTCACCCACTAAGCAATAATCAAGTCGCTCTCCTCGAGATATTAATGACTCGACCACTTTAACGGTACCATCATGCGCATCGGCTTCTTCATCGGAGGTAATTAAAAAAGCAAGACGCCCACGATGTTGCGGATAAGCATGTACAAATCGTTCAGCCGCGACAACCATGGCTGCGAGAGAGCCTTTCATATCGGCGGCACCTCGGCCATATAACATTCCATCACGAATAGATGGCTCAAAAGGCGGGTTATCCCATAATGCATTAGCGCCGGGAGGAACAACATCGGTATGTCCTGCAAATGCGAGGGTTTCTCCCTCACCACCACGACATGCCCAAAGATTTTCGGTCTGACCAAAAGGCATTTTTTCAATGGTAAAGCCCAAAGGTGTTAATCTTTCGATGATCAGTTGCTGACAACCTTGGTCATCTGGGCTTACGGAAGGTCGAGAAATAAGTTGTTGTGCAAGTTCAATAACAGGGCAGGACATAAAAATTAGGCTCCTGTAAAAGTCAGGTAATCATTAGCATTAAAACCTACCATAAAACGATTATCAGAAGAGACTAAAATTGGACGTTTAATAATGGCAGGTTTATCAAGCATAAGTGCAATGGCTGCATTCACATCAGTGATAGCATTTTTTTCTTCATCAGATAATTGACGCCAAGTTGTTCCTCTTTTGTTCACCAATGTCTGCCAATCTAAATTTTCTGTAAAGGTGAGTAATAATGCTTCCTTCAAACCGTCTTTACGGTAATCATGAAAAACATAAGGAATATGATTATCATCTAGCCATTTACGTGCTTTTTTGATTGTATCGCAATTTTTTATGCCGTACATCGTGTATGTCAGGTTAGTAGTAGACATGATATTTTCCTTATATGACAATACGTAATATTGGTATCAATACGTATAAGTGTTATACAGATCCAAAGTAGCAGGTTTTGTTGTAGTGAAAAATCCTATTTACATTATAAAATATATTGGATATTAACCTGTCACCTAAGTGTAACGAATTGTGTAACGTAGAGTAATAGAAATAAAGATTTCCGTTGGTAAAAGAAAATATGAAAAGTATTTCACTGAGTCTTATATTGCTTTTACTCTCTACTTTTAGCTGGGCTAATGAAGATGAAGACAGCAAAAAGGTTGATGAGTATAAAACAGCCCTACAGGCATTTTTTAACAGTGATTATTTATTGTGTTTAGGCGAAGGGAAATGGCCCGTTTACAGTAATGAAAATGATGCTCCATGGGTTTTAGAGCGAATGAATGCATTAATGGATGCTGGTTTAATTGAACAAACTGTCGATGGTGACGAGTGGGTGTTCTCTCTAAGCGAGAAGGGACGAAAAGCTTGGCAACCATATCAAGATTTTTGTTATGGACACCTTTTTATTAGCCAAATAAAAGAGATACAACCTATCGATTCAGATAAAAGTACTATCTATTTTTATTATGGTGTCAAAGATATTCCTGCTTGGGCTAGAAATAGTGATGTACAGTCAGCATTTAGTGAACTGGATATAGTGATTAACGGTATCAACCGAGAGCTTTATCAGTTAAAAATTGAAAAGTTACCCGATAATCACTTCAAAGTATTAAGTTATCCTGTCCCTATTGAGTGATTTTCTAAAGTGAGAGAATGGCTTCCTTAAGAACTTAATTACCCCGACTTAATGTCGGGGTAAATTCGTTTAGTGCTGATGCTTAATTAAGATAAGGCTCGCCGCTAAACGTGATGTCACTTGTAGTTTCTTTAAGATATTACGAATATGTACTTTGACGGTTTCTTCTGAGATAAACAGATTTTCGGCAATCTGTTTATTTTTCATTCCCACCGCCACTTCTTGAAGGACATCAAGTTCTCTTTTTGTTAACGCAGATAGCGGATCAGAATAGTTTTGTCTTAATTGGATATATTGCCAAACTTTTTCACTGTAAACGGGGCGCCCAACCACCGCTTTACGTAAACTGAGTAGCAACATATCAAGTTCACACTCTTTCAATAAATAACCGTTAGCACCAGCATCTAATGCAGCATACACATCATTGCGAGAATCTGAAATTGATAAAACCAATACATAAGATGTTAAACCACAGCGACGCAGAGAACGAATAATATCAATACCAGAGCGTCCTTGAAGGTGTAAATCCATCATAATAAGATCAGGATTTAACTGTTTTGCTGTGGTGATTGCTTCTTGAGCATTGCCACTTTCGCTTACTACAATAAATTCCTTGTCTTGCTCTAACAATAGCCGTAATCCATATCTCATGATAGGGTGATCATCCACTATCATAATTGAGTAGCTAGGCATAACCCCTCTCCCTAAAAAATAATATGCGTAATCTTTTCAACAGCAGAAAATAAAAAATAAATTCCAAATAAGGAATAAAAATTAGAATCAGATATCTTATTAAAACAATAAGAAAATAAAATTGACGGTTGGCAATATTACACCAATTATTGTTACGGGTAAAAAAGAAAATAACCAAAACGACTAATAAAAGTTCTAATGATAGATAAATCCTTTTATTACAATGTATTAAGTTAATTTTTAACTATATTAAAATGCAACTACAAGTAAAAATAGTTATTGATTTATAAAACAATATAAAAAGTTTAATTATTTTAAGAGTTAATTTAGTTATAGATAAATAATAAACAAAGATTGTATTTTTTCTGTTCGTGTTTATTTCCATAATGAAATTAAACTGGGTTAATAATATACCCAGAAATAGGTATGAGCGGTTTATAATAAATGAGATGAACTAATTTGAAAAAAGTGTCGATACCATCATGATTTAACGAGCTATTACCATTATACTAACCAAGCCCTTACCCTATTGATACAAAGGATATGAAGATGGAAGACAAACTACAACAAAGTGCATTGGATTTTCATGAATTCCCTAATCCTGGCAAAATCACAGTGACACCAACTAAACCACTAATAACACAACGTGACTTAGCATTAGCTTATTCACCGGGTGTTGCGGCTCCTTGCCTTGAAATTGCGGCTAATCCTTTAGCTGCGTATCGCTTTACAGCGAAAGGTAATTTGGTTGCCGTTATCTCTAATGGTACGGCTGTTTTAGGACTCGGTAATATTGGCGCCTTAGCAGGTAAACCTGTGATGGAAGGTAAAGGCGTATTATTTAAAAAATTCTCCGGCATTGATGTATTTGATATTGAAGTGAATGAAACCGATCCTGATAAATTGGTGGATATTATCGCTTCATTAGAACCGACTTTTGGTGGGATCAATTTAGAAGATATTAAAGCACCGGAATGCTTCTATATTGAACAAAAACTGCGTGAGAGAATGAATATCCCTGTCTTTCATGATGATCAGCATGGTACGGCAATTATTTCTACGGCCGCTATTATCAACGGGTTACGTATTGTTCGTAAAAATATTGATAAAGTTCGCTTAGTGGTTTCAGGTGCCGGTGCTGCTTCTATCGCGTGTATGAACCTTCTTGTCGCTTTAGGGTTAAAGCGTGAAAATATTGTTGTTTGTGACTCAAAAGGGGTTATTTATCAAGGCCGTGAAGCCAATATGGCAGAAACTAAAGCGGCTTATGCGATTAAAGATAACGGCAGCCGCACACTTGATGATGTGATCAACGATGCCGATATTTTCTTAGGGTGCTCAGGGCCGGGGGTACTGACCCAAGAGATGGTGAAAAAAATGGCACGCGACCCGCTGATCCTTGCGCTAGCAAATCCGGAGCCAGAAATTTTACCACCGTTAGTCAAAGCGGTACGATCAGATGCGATTATTTGTACCGGACGCTCTGATTTTCCTAATCAGGTCAATAATGTTCTCTGTTTCCCGTTCATTTTCCGTGGTGCGCTGGATGTGGGGGCAACCGCTATCAATGAAGAGATGAAACTTGCCTGTGTACATGCAATTGCTGAATTGGCACTGGCAGAACAAAATGAAGAGGTTGCTAGCGCATATGGCGATCAAGAACTGTCATTTGGCCCAGAATACATTATTCCAAAACCTTTTGATCCACGTTTAATTGTTAAAATTGCGCCTGCCGTTGCAAAAGCTGCAATGGATTCAGGTGTAGCAACCCGTCCAATTGAAGATTTCGCCGCTTATATCGAACACCTCAATGAATTCGTTTATAAAACGAATTTATTTATGAAACCTATCTTTGCTCAAGCGAAAAAAGAGAAAAAACGCATTGTATTGGCGGAAGGGGAAGATAACCGCGTTCTGCATGCGACTCAAGAATTAGTCACTTTAGGACTTGCTGAGCCGATCCTAATTGGTCGTCCTAGTGTGATTGAAATGCGTATTCAGAAATTAGGCTTACATATTCAAGCGGGTAGAGATTTTGAAGTTGTAAACAATGAAAACGATCCGCGTTTTAAAGAGTATTGGCAAGAATATTATCAAATAATGAAACGTCGTGGTGTTTCGCAAGAACAAGCTCGTCGAGCCGTTATTGGTAATCCAACACTGATTGGCGCAATTATGGTACGTAGAGGGGAAGCAGACGGCTTGATCTGTGGAACCGTGGGAAGTTATTCGGAACATTTTGAAATATATAAAAATGTTTTTGGTTTACGTGAAGGATCTAATACTGCAGGGGCGATGAATGCACTATTACTGCCGAGTGGTAACACCTTTATTACTGATACCTATGTAAATGAAGATCCTACCGCTGAGCAACTTGCTGACATCACTATAATGGCGGCAGATACTATTCGTCGCTTTGGTATTGAGCCAAAAGCAGCATTAGTATCCCGCTCAAGTTTTGGCTCTTTTGACAGCCCATCATCCATAAAATTAAGAAAAGCGTTAGAGCTTATTAAACAACGCGCACCAGAATTAGAAATTGATGGTGAAATGCATGCTGATGCTGCTCTAGTTGAGTCAATTCGTCGCGATATTATGCCAGACAGCCCACTAAAAGGTTCAGCTAATCTGTTAGTGATGCCAACAATGGAAGCGGCGCGCATTAGCTATAACTTATTACGTGTCACTAGCTCCGATGGGGTAACGGTAGGTCCAGTGTTAATGGGAGTTGCTAAGCCTGCCCATATTTTAACGCCAATTGCATCTGTTCGTCGCATTGTTAATATGGTGGCATTAGCTGTGGTTGAAGCACAAACACAATCTCAACGCTAATCGCTAAACTGATTAAAATAACCACTTTAAGCAAAGCGCCTTTTTTAATAAAAGGCGTTTTTATTTTACGGTATCAATCCGTCAACATTAAATACAAATAATTATAACAATGATATTGATAATTATTCTTATTAATATTAATCTAAGCCTATATTAAAAATAAGTAAATATAACTATAAGGTTAATATGTTTTTTTCAATATCTAAATGGTTCCTGTTATTAGCTTCACTTATTACTGTCTGCGCATGTAGTACAGTAGAAAAAAACACCGTACCTAGCACAACTCCCGCTATTATTACATCAGCCAATATTATTGATACGCGTACAGGAAAGACAATCACAGCTAATGCGCTATTAACTCAATTAGCCAGCCAATCGCGGGTGATTGTTGGCGAAAAACATGACAATCAATATCACCATGAGATTGAGTATTGGTTAATGACACAACTTCCCAATAAACGTCCTCAAGGTGCGGTTTTATTAGAGATGTTGACGCCAGATCAGCAAAACTTAGTTGATAATACGAAAAAACGTTACTCTAGCTCACAATATTTACGTGATGAACGTTTAATGTCTGTACTCAATTGGAATAAAGGCTGGTCTTGGAAAGGGTATGGCAATCTGATTAAAGAAGGGCTACAAGCAGATTATCCATTGTTAGCTGCTAATATCGATCGCAGTGATATTACAAATGCATATAAAAATCCACCTAATATTGAAGGTGAATATTCAACGCAACCTGCTGTTCGTCAGCTTATTAGTAAAACTATTGAGCTTTCTCATGGTGGTGCACTTGATAAAACACAAATTGAAAAAATGACCGTGATCCAACAACTGCGTGATCGTGCAATGGCAAAAAGTTTATTAAATGCCCCTATGCCCGCACTGTTGATTGCCGGCTCATTTCATGCCACTAAATTAATGGGTGTACCTTTACATATTAAAGATTTAGCCCCTAATGAAACAGTCACGGTACTTATTATGGCAGAAGAAGGTAGCGATATTACCTCTGAACATGCCGATTATTTGTGGATAACTCCTGCAGCCCATCCTTGATTATTGATAATACGCATATGTTGATCTCTTCTTCCGTTAACCAAATGGCGCAATTACAGCCTTGTCGATATTCAGGCTTTATTTTATCAATAGTATTTCATTTTACTTTAGTCATTAGTTATTTTTATATCACGCAACAACGCCCGGTGATAATCCATCAACCTGCACCGGCTGTTATGCTTAGCTTAAGTGAAAACGTCCAAGCGGTGAATAAAGAAAAACAGATTGTCGGTGTTGATCAGCAAATGGCTGTCGCCAGCCAAAAAAAGCAGCAGCAAGAGATTGCGGAGAAACAACCCAATCTTATTATTAATGAAAATGCAGATATTTTGCTTGAAAAGCCGAAAAAAGTGCTACAAAACCAGACTTCAGTTAAGGTTGCCCCTTCAATTGCACCAACCAAACCTTCACCTATTGTCAGTGAAAATGTATCGAGTTTATCCGCGCCCTCAACAAGCCATTCTGTTGCGAAACAACAGGCTAACGATGTTTCTGCAAATTATGATAGTGATGCAAATAAAGAAGCAGATGCCTTGGCATTATGGCAAGCTAAGGCCAAAGGTCATTTAAATCGTTATAAAGCTTATCCTGAAGAAGCGAAAAGAAAAGGGCGTACGGGAGCACCTAAAGTGCGTTTTATTGTTGATGGACAAGGTTATGTCATAGCCTGCGAATTGATTAATAGCAGTGGTGTGCGCTCACTAGATAAAGAGGCACAAAGTGTTATTAAGCGTGCTCAGCCATTACCAAAGCCCCCAGAAGAACTGCTTTTTAATGGTCAAATAACAATTGAAATGGCAATTGAATTTTCCACATTGACTTTATAATCCTAACATAACAAGGAATTAAACATGTTATCCGCGACAAGAAAAACGGTGACGCAGGGATTAACAGGTGCCATGATGGCAATCTTGATCACCGCAACACCGACAATGGCTCAAACAGAGAAGGACGTTATTATGATGCCACCGAAAGCGAATAAAATCCCCCATGTGATGACAGATCATGGTGACACTCGTACTGATAATTATTATTGGCTTAGGGATGATGCACGCAAAGATAAACAAGTTATTGACTATCTTAAGGCTGAAAATGCTTATACTGAGTCAGTAATGGCAGCGGGCAAAACACTAGAAAATACGCTCTATAATGAGATGGTTGAGCGTATGGCACAAAATGATGCCTCAGTGCCTTATGATTATAATGGCTATACTTACCAAACCATTTACCAAGAAGGTAAAGACTTTCCTATTTATCAACGTAAACCAATAGGAAGTGATGGAGAATGGGAAATTCTTGTTGATGGTAATGAGCGAGCTAAAGGGCATGAGTTTTATCAATTAGGTGATTTAGCCATTAGTCCAGATAACAAACGTATTGCTATTGCTGAAGATAAAGAAGGACGTCGTAACTATACAGTTGCTTATAAAGATCTGACAGATAAAACATGGCAAGAGAATGTTTTAACCAATATTTCAGCGAATTTAGTATGGGCAAATGATAGCCAAACACTGTTCTATGTAGATAAAGATCCGCAAACTTTATTGCCATACCAAATTTATCGCCATCAATACGGTAGTGATAGAAAACAAGACGTGAAAATCTTTGAAGAGAATGATGATCGTTTTTATACCTGGATGGAGAAAAGCAAATCAGAAGATTATATTCTAGTCACTATTGCAAGCTCTACAACCTCTGAATATCGTTTAATTGATGCCAATGCACCAGAAAAACCCATGGTGGTTTTTTCTCCTCGCCAAGAAGGGCGAGAATATTATATCGATCATTTTAAAGGTGAATTTTATATTCGCTCTAATCATGAAAGTGAGCTATATGGTCTTTATAAAACGGCCTCTATCGATGCACCTTGGCAAACCGTAATTGCTCCTCAGCCAGAAGTAGACTTGGAAAGCTTCGAACTGTTTAATCGTTGGTTAGTGCTTGAAGAGCGCAAACAAGGTTTAGTGTCATTACGCCAAATTGATTGGAAAACAGGACAATCAACAAATATTATTTTTGATGATCCTGTCTATATGGCATGGCTAAGTGTCAATCCACAAGCTGATAGTGAAGAGTTACGTTTTGGTTATACCTCAATGACTACGCCTTCTTCTACCTATCAATGGAATATGCAAACCAAAGAAAAACAATTGCTTAAACAGCAGGAAGTGAAAGGCTTTAAGCATGATTTGTATGAAAGTGAACGTATTTGGGTAAAAGCACAAGATGGTGTCGAGGTGCCTGTATCGCTGGTTTATCGTAAAGACTTATTTAAGAAAGGCGAAAATCCAATCTTAATTTACGGTTATGGCTCTTACGGCAGCAGTATCGACCCCTCGTTTAGCTCTGCCCGTTTAAGTTTATTAGATAGAGGTTTTGTATATGCCATTGTCCATGTTAGAGGTGGTGGTGAATTAGGCAAACGCTGGTATAACCAAGGGAAAATGGAGCATAAAGTCAACTCCTTTACTGACTTTATCGATGCCACAAAATACCTTATTAACCAAGGTTATGGTGCACCCAAACATGTCTACGCGATGGGCGGTAGTGCTGGTGGATTACTTATGGGAGCCGTTATCAATATGGCACCTGAACTCTACCGTGGTGTTGTGGCTCAGGTACCATTTGTCGATGTTTTGACAACCATGCTGGATGCTTCTATTCCGCTAACAACAGGTGAATATGAAGAGTGGGGTGATCCTGCAGATAAAGATGTTTATTTCCGCTTAAAATCTTATAGCCCTTACGATAATGTTGAGGCCAAAGCCTATCCTCATTTATTGGTCACTACAGGTTTACATGATTCTCAAGTTCAATATTGGGAGCCGGCAAAATGGGTGGCTAAATTACGTGAATTAAAAACAGATAATAATTTACTTCTGCTTGAAACCGATATGAGTGCAGGACATGGAGGTAAATCCGGTCGTTTTAATCGTCTACGTGATACTGCGAGAGAATATGCCTTTATTTTAATGTTAGAGCAGCCTGATATTTATTTTAAGACACAAAATATCAAGTAATTAAACCAAGCCTTTTAAATTTTTAATGATTAACCTGTCTCTCTTTAATGAGAGACAGGGTTAATGCTATTAATTTTTATCTTATAAAACAATAATAACAATATCGTTATTTATTAAATTAAATAACTTTTAGCTTATAGAAAGCAAAGTGAGCCTATTTAAATAAAACAAAGAATAGGTTTATTATGAAAACTCAATTAACAAGGAAAATACTTGGCTCTTGTATTCTATTTTCTGGTATTCATTCTCTGGTGTTTGCGGCTGAAACGGAAAAAACAGTTCAATTTAGTAGTTTAAAAGTCTCATCGGCACAAAAACAAACACCAGAGCAAAAAGCGTTATCTAAGCCGGGGGCTTATAGCGCTATTGGTGAAATCAATAATCTTAGCTCGGTAGAACAAGCATTACGATCTACACCGGGAACTTACACCCAAATGGATGCCAGTCAGCCGGGTGTTGGGGTTAATATCCGGGGATTAAGTGGTTTTGGTCGAGTCAATATGATGATTGATGGGGTGACACAAACGATGTATAGCACGTCACCTAGCCAATATGCGCATGGTGGACAACCATACAACCAGTTTAATAGCATGATCGATCCTAACTTTATTGTGCAAATTGATATTTCTCGTGGTCAACAAGATGGTGAAAATAGTATTAATGCGTTAGCGGGGAGTGCTAATTTTAAAACAATAGGTATTGATGATGTTTTATTTTCTAATCATCGTTGGGGAATAAGAAGTAAAGCGGCTCGAGGGACTAATGGATTAGGTTATAACGGTATGGTTGCGATTGCAGGAAAACAGCCGATACTTAATCATGATGGTTATATTGGCGCTATATTTGCCATAAGTGGACATAATATTGAATCTTCTTATAAAAATGGGGCAGGTTTTAATAGTCATGAGTTTGCAACCACTAAAGACTTTAACCAAAAGCCACATTCTGAATTAGCAAAAATATCGTTTAAACCTAATGATTCTCATGAAATAGAATTAAGCGGTCGGTTTTATAATAATAAATTTAATCGAAGAACCATAGAGAGCCAAGATTATTATGCTAAATATCGTTATACCCCACTAAACGATCTTTTTGATAGTGAAATATTATTGAGTAGAAGCCAAGCTTCGCAAAAATTTGCCGGTGACTCTTTAATGTCATTACGCAATGGACATGCGAAAAATATTTCCAATGCACTTGTCGCTAAAAATACCAGTCGATTTAATTATCATGAGCTGGATATGGCACTAACATTAGGCACTAAACTGATGTCGATTGATTATAATCGAGAAGTGACAGCTCCTTCGAGCGATCCATGGCAATCACAAAATATGATTGAATACAATGTATTTGCTCCGCAAGGAAAAAACGACATCAGCAGTCTTTTTTCACAAATAAAATTTGAATACGATATTTATACCCTCGCATTAAATTTAAACTATACGGATTATCATATTAAAGGATATAAACCCGCTTGTGATCCCAAAGCAGCGTGTTTCCCTGAAGGTGCGATGAATGTTAATCGCCACGAAAAAGCGTGGGAGCCGGGAGCACTCTTTTCTGCACAAATTATCCCTGAATTTGAACCATTTATCAGTTATGCCCATACGACAAGGGCACCAAACCCACAGGAAATTTTCTTTGCTAATGAAGGTGGGGCATCGATGAACCCCTTTTTAAGAAGTGAGAAAGCGGATACTTTCCAAATAGGTTTTAATAGTTATCGCCCTGATTTAATTGTTGCTGGAGACAGCTTTCGCTTAAAAGCACTTTGGTATCATACTAAAGTTAAAAACTATATTTCCAGTGATTCTTATAATGTTTGTAAAGGGGGTAAACGTTGTAAAATCGATGGCACTTTTACTGACGATGACTACAGTGGCATGGAATACGATGGAAATATCTATTTATACACAAATAGCCTTGATCCTGTGACGATGAGAGGCTATGAACTACAAGTAAACTATGATGCTGATGTATTTTATACCACGCTTTCTTATAGCAATGAGCGCACCTCACAACCCACTTCTCTTGCGATGGGGGATTTTGGGCAAAGTCCTGCATCAGAACTTCCCAAATACTACGCAACGATTGATGCTGGTGTGAGGTTATTCGATGACCGATCTCTCGAATTAGGCACCATCATTCAAATTACCGGTAAAAGTCGTAAAGCTTCAGCTGAAGGGTTTGATTTTGATACAGGCACTATTCCCATGGTCGAACAAGAAAAAATCCCTACCGTGATCAACGCGTACGCTAACTATCAAATGAATAAAAATGTGTCATTAAAATTTGCGGTACATAATCTCATGAATAAAAATTATTCAAATGCACTTGATAGAAGTAATTCAGCGCCAATTATGGATGAACAGGGACAAAATAAACAAACGGCTAGAGGCAGAAGTTTCCTGTTTGGTGGAGAAATTCGTTTTTAATATAAACGGTAATATACCCTGAAAGCAGGGCGAAAGCGTTTTCTGCTATCCATCGTTACCAAGTAACACAAACGGCATCATTAAGATGCCGTTGTTATGGTTGCCATGTATATGGTTTAAATGGATGACTTACTCTTGGGGGCTGGTTTACGTTTAGCAGGTATTTTTTGTGTATTTATCACTTCACTGGTGATCCAGCCATCTTCAACACGCGTTTTTAGCGTATCACCTTTTTTAACTTGTTTCGTATTTTTCAGTACGTCACCTGAAGCAACTTCACTAATACTGTAACCACGAGAAAGGGTTGCGAGAGGACTCACACTTTCTAAACGTGAACAGCTAATTGCAAATTGTTCACGTTGACGAGCAAGCTGTTGTGAAATACTTTCTCTCATACGATAAATTAACTGTTGTTGTTGGCGCAGTAGTGCTTGTATTTGAGGGCTTGGCTCTTGGTAATTAAGGCGTTTTTGTAGCTGAGTATGTTGATTCTGTTTTGTTTGTAGGAGGCGCTGAAAACTGGTCACTAAACGCTGTTTAGTTGTAGCCAATACATTTTGTTGGCGAGCAAGGCGTAAGTGTGGATGCTGTTGTTGTAAGCGATGATGAAGTTGTGTTAGTGCGCGTAATTTTTTTGCTAGATAATAATCCATCGCCATTTCAAGACGTTGTTGCTGTGACTGCAATTGGCGTAATAGCTCAAGTTTGTTGCGACTAATTAACTCAGCAGCGGCAGAAGGGGTTGGCGCTCTAAGATCGGCAATAAAATCAGCAATAGTCACATCAGTTTCATGACCCACGGCACTGACAATAGGAATATCACTAGCAAAAATAGCACGGGCTACGCGCTCATCGTTAAATGCCCAGAGATCTTCCAATGAGCCGCCACCTCGGCCGACAATTAGCACATCACATTCTTTACGACGGTTAGCCAGCTCAATGGCATGGACTATCTGCATTGGTGCTTCCGCACCTTGAACGGCTGTGGGATAAATAATAATAGGTAATGAGGGATCACGACGACGTAAAATATTTAAAATATCGTGTAAGGCTGCGCCAGTTGAGGAGGTGATCACCCCAATTTGTTTAGCAGGTGTTGGTAGTGGTTTTTTATGAAGAGCATCAAATAAACCTTCAGCACTTAGTTTTTGTTTTAAAAGCTCAAATTGCTGCTGTAATAATCCATCACCCGCCGGTTGCATGCTTTCGACAATCAGTTGGTAATCACCACGAGGTTCGTACAGCGTGATAGTCGCACGTACTAATACTTGCTGACCATGTTGAGGGCGAAAAGTGACTTTTGTGTTTTGACCGCGAAACATCGCCGCTCTAATTTGAGCATGGGTATCTTTTAACGTGAAATACCAATGACCAGAAGCAGGTTGAGTAAAATTGGAAATTTCAGCACTGATCCAAATGCGACCCATTTCCATTTCTAATAACTGGCGAACGGTCTTATTTAGACGGCTAACAGTAAAAATATTATTGTTTATCGGTAGAGTCATGTGAGCCAGATCAAATTTTAAAACAAAGACTTAATTGACTGATACTACCTAAGTTAGCCAGAGGATCAATAAAAATTTTCAAAAAAAGCTAGAAGCAACCGATTACGGTGTGTATAATGCCGCGGCAATATTTTCCATTTCTTAAAAGCCGCCTTGGTGAGATATTGCTATGTTACGAATTAAAAAAGAAGCACTTACATTTGATGATGTTTTGTTAGTTCCTGCACACTCGACTGTCCTTCCTAATACTGCTGATTTATCTACTCAACTGACTGAAACAATTCGCTTAAATGTGCCTATGCTTTCTGCTGCAATGGATACTGTGACTGAAGCATCTTTAGCTATTGCATTAGCTCAAGAAGGTGGAATTGGTTTTATCCACAAAAACATGCCTATCGAACGCCAAGCTGAAGAAGTTCGTCGTGTTAAAAAACATGAAAGCGGTGTTGTGACGGATCCTATCACGGTAACACCAGAAACTTCTTTACGCGAAGTCCAAGCAATGACAGAGCGTAATGGTTTTGCTGGCTATCCGGTAGTGACTAAAGATAATGAATTAGTGGGTATTATTACTGGTCGTGATGTTCGCTTTGTCACTGATTTAGATCAACCTGTCACTGCGGTAATGACGCCAAAAGAGCGTTTAGTTACCGTTAAAGAAGGTGAAGCGCGTGATGTTGTTATGCAAAAAATGCATGAGAAGCGCGTAGAAAAAGCCTTAGTAGTCGATGATCATTTCCACTTAAAAGGCATGATCACCGTTAAAGATTTCAAAAAAGCAGAACGCAAGCCTAATGCATGTAAAGATGAGCATGGTCGTTTACGTGTAGGTGCTGCGGTTGGCGCTGGTGCAGGTAACGAAGAGCGTATCGCCGCATTAGTGGCAGCTGGTGTTGATGTTCTTCTTATCGACTCCTCACATGGTCATTCCGAAGGGGTATTACAGCGTATTCGTGAAACTCGCGCTTTATATCCAAACTTACCTATTATTGGGGGTAATGTGGCAACCGCAGAAGGGGCTTTAGCGCTGGCGGATGCAGGTGTGAGTGCTGTTAAAGTGGGTATTGGCCCTGGCTCTATTTGTACCACTCGTATCGTAACAGGTGTTGGGGTTCCACAAATCACTGCGATTGCTGATGCTGTTGAAGCACTGAAAGATCGCAATATTCCGGTGATTGCTGATGGTGGTATTCGTTTCTCTGGTGATATTGCTAAAGCATTAGCCGCTGGAGCAGCATGTGTAATGGTTGGCTCTATGTTTGCAGGTACAGAAGAATCTCCGGGTGAAATCGAGCTATTCCAAGGTCGCTCTTATAAATCTTACCGCGGTATGGGCTCTTTAGGCGCAATGTCTAAAGGTTCATCAGATCGTTATTTCCAAACTGATAATGCAGCAGACAAATTAGTACCAGAAGGTATTGAAGGTCGTGTGGCATATAAAGGCTTACTGAAAAATATCGTTCACCAACAAATGGGTGGCTTACGTTCATGTATGGGCTTAACAGGCTGTGCAACCATCAAAGAATTAAATACCAAAGCTGAATTTGTTCGCATCAGTGGTGCGGGTATTCAGGAAAGCCATGTTCATGATGTGACTATCACGAAAGAATCGCCTAACTATCGTTTAGGTATGTAATTATTCGAGAAAGGCTTGAAAACAGAAAATGTTAACAAGCCTTTCAATTTAATGACTTTTTATTTGTTTTGGAATTCACCACAAATGACAGCAAATATCCATAATCATCGCATTCTTATCCTTGATTTCGGTTCGCAATATACACAACTTATTGCTCGCCGTATTCGCGAAATCGGCGTTTATTGTGAACTCTGGGCATGGGATGTTACCGAAGAACAAATTCGTGAATTTAACCCCAATGGTATTATTCTGTCTGGTGGCCCTGAAAGTACTACAGAAGACAATAGCCCACGCGCTCCGGAATACGTCTTTAATGCGGGGGTGCCGGTATTAGGCATCTGCTATGGCATGCAAACTATGTCTATGCAATTAGGCGGTGATGTTGAAGTCTCAGGTGAACGTGAATTTGGTTATTCACAAGTTGAGATCCGCGAAACCTGCGAACTGTTCCGTGATATTCAAGACTCCGTAAGTGAAGATGGCAAACCTTTATTAGATGTATGGATGAGCCACGGTGATAAAGTTACGGCTATTCCCGCTGATTTTGTCACTATTGCTAGCACTGAAACTTGCCCATTTGCGATTATGGCAAATGAAGAGAAGCGTTTCTATGGTGTACAGTTCCACCCAGAAGTTACCCATACCCATCAAGGTTTAGCCATTTTAAAACGCTTTGTGTTAGATATCTGTGGTTGTGACGCATTATGGACATCCGCGGCGATTATTGAAGATACTGTTGCTCGTTTAAAACAACAAATTGGCGACGATCACGTTATTCTCGCGCTATCGGGTGGTGTAGACTCTTCTGTTACCGCATTATTATTAAATCGTGCCATTGGTAAACGCTTAACCTGTGTATTTGTTGATAATGGCTTATTACGCCTTAACGAAGCCGAACAAGTTATGGCGATGTTTAAAGGCAAATTTGACCTCAATATTATCCATGTTGAAGCTGAAGATCGTTTCTTAACTGCGCTAAAAGGTGAAAACGATCCGGAGAAAAAACGCAAAATTATCGGTCATACCTTCATTGAAATCTTTGATGAAGAAGCGGTTAAATTACCGCAAGTCAAATGGCTAGCACAAGGCACAATCTATCCTGATGTGATTGAATCAGCCGCATCTGCAACAGGTAAAGCGCATGTGATCAAATCACACCATAACGTAGGTGGCTTACCTGAAGATATGAAGTTAGGTTTAGTGGAGCCATTAAAAGAACTATTTAAAGATGAAGTGCGTAAAATCGGACTTGAGTTAGGTTTACCTTACGACATGCTATACCGTCATCCATTCCCAGGACCAGGTTTAGGGGTGCGCGTATTGGGTGAAATCAAGAAAGAGTATTGTGATTTACTACGTCGTGCTGACGCTATCTTTATTGAAGAGCTACATAAAGCCGATTTATACAATAAAGTCAGCCAAGCATTTACAGTATTCCTACCTGTCCGTTCAGTGGGTGTTATGGGCGATGGCCGTAAATACGACTGGGTAGTTTCATTACGTGCTGTAGAAACCGTAGACTTTATGACTGCACATTGGGCACACCTACCTTACGATTTCTTAGGCCGTGTTTCTAACCGCATTATCAATGAAGTAAATGGTATTTCTCGCGTGGTTTATGATATCAGCGGAAAACCACCAGCAACGATTGAGTGGGAATAAAATACCGTTTATCAGCACTAGTTGATAAAGGTTAAAAAACCAAGAGCCATCAGTATGTTACTGGTGGCTTTTTTGTTTTCTATGGTTGCTAATGGTTGACAAGAACCGAAAAAAATGACGGTATAGGCGACGGTATCAAAATATAAATTATAAAATTAAGACACTAAAGTAGTTATGTTGCTATTGTTAGCTCTAGTCATCATCATAATTGGCAACATTATTAAATTTAAGAGTTGTAAGGAAATACCGAGTAACATCATCATGCATAATCAGATATTAAAAAAACTGCCACAAATAGAGCAAACGCATCAAATAAAACTACTTTATGTTGCTGAAAGTGGAAGCCGTGCTTGGGGCTTCGCATCAACGGATAGTGACTATGATGTACGAGGTATTTTTATACGGCCTCGCAATGCATATCTTTCAATTGATAAACCTAAAGAAACATTTGAGTGGATAGAAAATAATTGGTTTGATGTAGGAGCTTGGGATATTACGAAAGCATTGCATCTATTACGTAAGTCAAATGCTATCTTATTTGAGTGGTTACAATCACCTATTGTTTATCAACAATATGCTGGTATCCAAAAAGAATTATTTGAGTTGGCACAATTATATTATCAACCCCAAATCATTGTTCATCATTATAGAGGGATCGCAAAAGCCGTTAGTAGACATCATTTTGAAGAGAGTCATGCAAGTAAAGCGATAGATGAGCCCATAAAATTAAAAAAATATTTCTATCTCTTACGTTCACTTTTAGCTGCTTATTGGACAGTAAAAACGGGGAATATCCCACCGATGGAGCTTAATCAGCTAATAAATATATTAACCACAGATGAGCAAATAATTATTCGAGAGTTAGTGAGCTTTAAAGCAGATAAAGATGAACACTTTACTTGGCTACCAACCGATAATATGCAAAAACTGATCACTTTTTTATGGCAAGAAACAGCAACTCAATTAGCGAAACGCACCGTACCAGATAGTGAAATATTAAATAATTGGTTTAGGAAAATACTTGATGAAACTGACCATTGACAATATAAAGCCTTACCTTTTATTTGAAACAATTTCAGGTAGTCGTTCACAAAATTTGGCAACAGATAGTTCAGATACTGATATTAAAGGTGTTTTTTATCTACCTAAAGAGATGTTTTATTGCTCTGATTATGTGCCACAAGTAAGTAATAAAACTAATGATATCGTTTATTATGAATTAGGGCGATTTGTTGAATTACTGTGTGCGTCTAATCCTAATATTTTAGAATTATTAAATGCACCAGAGCATGTTGTTATTTATCGTCATCCATTATTTATGCAATTTAACCCAGAATGGTTTTTATCAAAGGAATGCGTACAGACTTTTGTGCATTATGCTCAAGGGCAAATAAAAAAAGCGCAAGGGTTAAATAAGAAAATCATGGATCCTATAGATAAAGAGTTAAAAACGATCCTTGATTTCTGTTATATCATTGAAAATGGAAAAAGCCTATTACTGAATAATTGGCTTAAAAAACGTTGTTGGGAGCAGCAAAATATTGGGTTGGTTAAAATCAATCATGCACAAAATCTTTATGCAGTTTTTTATGATCCAAATAGTGATTATCAAGGCGTAATAAAAAAAGATAATGCCACCGATGTTTTACTAAGCAGTGTCTCTGAAACAGCCATATTACAAGCCTATCTTAGTTTTAATAAAGACGGCTACAGTACCTATTGCAAGCAGTATCATGCTTATTGGCAATGGGTTGAGGAGCGTAATGAAGCCCGCTATCAGCAAAATATTGAACATGGACGAAGTTACGATAGTAAAAATATGATGCACACTTTTAGGTTGCTTTATATTGCATTAGGAATTGCCACTGAAAAAAAAGTCAAAGTTTGGTGTGATAACAGGGATGAATTGTTAGAAATTAAATCTGGGGCTTTAAGTTATGAAACATTATTTGAGCGAAGTAAAATATTAATAGAAAAAATTGAGCAAGCTTTTCAACAAAGTCAATTACCAGAAAAAATCAATCCTCAATTAATTAAGCAAGTATTAGTGAATATTCGTAAAGAATTATATCAATAATAGAATACTATTATCCCTTACAAGGTTGTAAGGGATAAACTATTAGTTATAAATAATAAAATAAAAGTTATTTATAATCTAACATTAGGCATAAGTAATTAACTTACTAGAAGATAATCTGGATAAGCATCGGTTAATTTCATATAAATACGCTTATTTTGCGCATTTTTTCTGAAATCTTGTTTTAAACAGATCCGAGTTGCATTTTTTAACTCTGCGGGAAGATTATCACTTTCTGTAGGCGTAATAATGGAAAAACGCACTTTCTTTTTAGACCGACTTAAATTATAAGGTAAACCTAAAATACGTCTTGCGACTCTGTTTGTTTTCACAACTCACTCCTTTTTTACATGTAATATAGAGAAAGCTTGTTAATTATAACAGAAAATAACCAGGGTAAGATATCGGTTAAATTTATTCTTTAGGATAATAACCTATAAAAACCAGTTTGTTGTTTTTTTATTTTTTCCTTTGCTCATTAGCGTATTATTGTTCATTTCTTTGACTTATAAAAATTTAATAATAATTTATTGCTTATATTTTTTCTGTGAATATAAAGATAATCTCAAAAAGAAAAGTTTTTAAAAATGATTTAGCAGTTAAATAGTAATTAATCTTAATATTTTACTTTGTTTATTTGTCTCATTATTGAGATTGTAAGTGTTGTTTTATTTACAAAATTCTATCATTTTTATCACAAATAAGATGAAATAGCATGATAATGCAATGAAATAATCATTAATTTAGGCTTTGATGTATCCATTCTAGATAACCATGAAACCCATTTTCTATAGGAACAATAATGACTTCTGGTGTATCGTAAGGGTGCATTTTTACTAGTGTATCAATCAAAATCTGTTGTTTTGAACTCTCGCTTTTGATCATCATAAGTACCTCATTATCTTCAACAATTTCATTATTCCAATGATAGATAGATTTGATATTAGGAAGGACGTTAATACAAGCTGCAAGCTTTGCCTGTATAAGATGGTGAGCTATTTCATGGGCGACAGTTTCATTAGGGGCTGTTGAATAAGCGATAATCATATTTTTCCTCTGTATTAATGAGTCTATGGTTAATTTGTTATAGGGTAATTAACTTTAATATCATCAAAATAAAACTTTTTAAAACTTAACGCTAAGATTTCTCTTTTTAACCGAATAAAAACATATTTTCAAAAAAAACTTTCTCGATATGAGATAATTACGGCATTATTAAGTTGATTTTACATATTTTCAGTTTCTTTTTGTAAAGAAAAACACCCATTTGCCGATATTAGTAGTTGTTAAATGAAATGTATCTAATTGTGTTATAAGAACATATTCAACAAAAATTGTTATTACCTTCTGCAATATCGTAAATATAAAATAAATTAATTATTAATAAGATTTATAAAAAATAGTGGGGTTTAAAATGGATAATAATTCGCTAAAAAATGCGAGTTTATTTGATAATGATCCCGTTCTTTATGCTGCATGGCTTTACTATCAGGACGGACTCAGTCAAAGTGAAGTTGCAAATATTATGAGCGTTTCTCGAGTGACTGTTGTGAAGTATTTACATCTCGCGAGAGAAAAAGGTTTCGTTAATATAAGCTTGGATTCATCAGTATTTTCTACGATTGATTATTCAATCAGAATAAAAGCAAAATTTAATCTTAATAATGTGCTTATTTTACCTGATGAAGAAAAGAATAAATCGCAACAAACATCAAATATGAATCGAGAAAGATTAGCTAAAGCAGGAGCTATGTATCTTTCTCAGATAATCAGCAATGATGATATTTTAGGCGTAGCTTGGGGAAGAACAATCCATAAACTAGGGCACTATCTCCCCACTAAAACACTAGAAAATGTCACTGTGTTACAAATGATTGGGGCTGTAGCTCCACAACCTGATTTTACTACTGCGGAATCTGCCGCTTTGATCGCCAATAAGTTTTCAGGTTGCAGTATTAATTTGCATGTACCGGCTGTAGTGTCAAATGCACGTTTGGCAATGGAGCTACAAGCAGAACCCATAATACGGCGTAATTTCTCTGCTTTAAATCAATGTAATAAAGCTTTGTTTGTAGTGGGTAATACTCAAGATGACAATCCTTTGATTACAACAGGCGTACTCACCACAAATGAGATGGCACAATATCGCGATTTAGGTGCTGTTGGTGTCATTTGTGGTCGATTCTATGATGCACAAGGTAATCCTCTGCTTTCTGATATCGACCTTAGAATTATGGGAATTAGTCTTGCACAGTTAAGACAGATCCCACAGCGTATTTTTATTGCTGGAGGCGTTGAAAATGTTGCTGCAACCATAGGCGCAATAAAAGGGGGATATGCTACAGATATTGTCATCGATGAAGTGACGGCATTAGCATTATTGGAATTGAGTATTTAATAGTGAGATCCTCGTTTAAACGAGGATTTGTTATTAATATTGCTGTTATTTTTCATCTAGATTGCATATCAAAATATGAGTGATTATGTATTTTTATTCTAGCGACAGAGTGATAAAAATATCTTAATAAATAAATTAGAGATGAAAAGTAAAATGATAGCTTGCTAGCACTTTGCTGTTTTTTTCTTACTAAGATCTTGCCTTAATTTCTCATATCTATCATTATATAAAAAATTATATAACGATATTGTGTTTGAGGATGTTATGAAACGCCAAGTTTTGGTAGGTTTAGGTTTTGCACTAGGATTATTTTGCCATAATAGCTTTGCTGTAGAGCTTCATCTTTATGCTGGCGCAGGATTAAAACAGCCTGTAGAGCAAGTTGTTGGTCTATTTGAAAAAGAAACCGGCAATACAGTGACTATCGAATATGGCGGTTCAGGCCAAATTCTTACACGCTTTAATCTCACTCAACAAGGTGATCTGTTTTTTCCCGGCTCTCAAGAGTATGTAGAAAAATTAGCGAAACAAAATCAGGTGGTTAGCCAATATCCTATTGTGCGTCATATTCCTGTTATTGCTGTCAGAAAAGATAAAATCGGTGAGATCAAAACTATTACAGATCTTGCAAATAGTTCATTGAAATTAGGTATGGGAGATGCAAAAGCAATTGCATTAGGTAAAAGCGGTGAACAATTAATCGAAGCGTCAGGCCAAGGTGAGCAGTTACGAAATAAAGTGGTTGTTCGTACAGCAACCATTAAACAGTTACTTATGTATTTATTAAATGGTGAGGTTGATGCTGCCATTATTGGTTACGCTGATGCAATGAAAAACCAAGATAAATTAGTTTTATTACCCATACCTGAAGGAAGCCCCGAAGAAATTGCGACACTAGCGGTGTTAAAAACCTCAACAAACCCCACACAAGCACAACAATTGGCTGATTATTTTTCTCGTCCCGAAGGAATAAAGGCTTTTACTGATTATGGTTTTCTACCTGTTATTTCAAAACCATAGATTTTTCTCACATTATTTGTATTTTTGCCACCGGCTCACAGGTGGCTTTTTTCATTTTTACAATAAATGTCATTAGTAGATTAAGAGAAGGCTTCACTGTGTATCGTTGGGCACTAATACCACTTTTATTATTATTATTTTTGATATTGGGATCACTTATTGCATTAATTTGCCAACTCTCTTATCACGAACTCACCATGGTTATTACTGATGCTGAATTTCATTTTGCCGTATTGATGTCACTGAGCACCGCGTTAACATCATTGTGTTTAGCCGTGCTCTTAGCTGTACCTGCAGCTTGGGTGATGGCAAGATCGTCATTTAAAGGACAGCGTTTTATTGATGCGTTACTCGATTTACCCTTAGTCACGCCTCCTTTGGTAATAGGTATTGGATTATTATTATTGTTAGGTCATCAAGGGCCTTTAACAGGGGTTTTCCCTCAATTATCTCGCGCCCTTTTTTCTCCCTTGGGGATTATTATTGCTCAAACATATGTGGCAAGTGCAATCATTATGCGTAATAGCCTTGCGGCGTTTAAAGCCATTGATCCTGCTTATATTCAAACCGCACAGAATTTAGGATTAACACCAACAAAAACGCTTATTTTGGTTGAGATCCCACTTTGTTGGTCTGTATTAATCAGTGGTTGTATTGTGGCTTTTTCTCGAGCATTAGGGGAGTTTGGGGCAACATTAATGTTGGCAGGGGCCACACGATTAAAAACAGAAACCTTACCAATGGCAATCTATTTAAATATAGCGAGTGGTGATTTCTCGCTTGCGATAGGTTGCGCTTTAGTACTGATAGCAATTGCAATTACTCTATTGTTTGCTTTACACCGTTTACAGCGTGATAGGAAATTAGCATGTTAACCATTCACTCGTTAACTACCGGTATTTTAACCGAGGTTTCATTACACCTAGAGCAAGGGTGTTGTTTAGGGATCAGTGGCTCATCAGGTAGCGGCAAAACAACGTTACTCAATGCTATTGCGGGTTATACCGGCTATACAGGGGATATTGTTTTAGCTAACCAAAATATGAATAAATTACCTGTTTGGCAGCGCCCCTGTCGTTATTTAAATCAGCGTCTTTATTTATTCCCTTTTCTCACTGTAAAGCAAAATTTATGGCTGGCACAATATGCGGCTAAGCAAAAGCGCAGTAAAGAAAAAGAGATAGCGTTACTTGAACAGATGGGAATTGCTCATTTAGCAACACGTTATCCATCTCAAATATCAGGGGGAGAGCAGCAACGAGTTGCATTAGCAAGAGCACTCATTAGCCAACCCAAACTGTTATTAATGGATGAACCCTTTTCAAGTTTGGATTGGGAAACACGTTATCAGCTGTGGGAGCTTATTATCTCATTAAAAAAACAGCAGATAACGATGATAATAGTCACTCATGAGCCTCGTGAATTGCAAGCATTAGCAGATAAAACGCTGTTATTATCTAATGGGAAAATTGTGCAAGAAAGTAAAAACTAAAATAAAAATATGCAGATGATCACCAAGCCATCACAGACCAGTGAATAACGCGTCCCATAATTTTAACGGAGTCAATTTCTGCAAATTCATCAGGAAATTCATCTTTATTGTAGCTACGAATAATTAATTTTCCGCCTGGCTGACGGTAGAGCAATTTTATTCTAAATAATGAATCTTGTTCGATAGCATAAATACCGCCATCCACAATCCGCGTATTACCTGTATCAACGGTCACTGTTGAACCATTTGGAATAACCGGAGACATACTATCACCATAGACGGAAAAACAGATCACATTTTGTGGTGAAGCGCCATAGCGGCGTAGTGTGCTTTTGGAGAATCTCAATTTATAACCATTATGATCTTCGTTAGTACAGCAGCCATCACCAGCGGCAAGTTCAATACTTTTAAAATAACGGATCTCGACTTCATCAGCATTGAGAGGGGTATCGTTATCCCATTCACTGACTGAATGCCATTCATCTTGGGGAGGTATTTCAGAAGCGTGTGTTTGTTTATTATCCCCTTCGAGCAACCACGATAATTCACAATTTAACGCTTTTGCTAATTCAGGTAAAAAACGAGGGCGTTTGGTTTTGCCACTCTCAAGTTGTTCAATTGATTGTTGCGTTGTACCAGCCAAGGTAGCAAGCTCAGACTGTGTTAAACCTAACGCAATACGTTTGTCTTTGGTGCGTTTTGCAATAGACATGAGTGACTCCTAATACGTGTCCTTACATATTTTAAGTATAAAGAGTATACCGTAACTAGAAAACAAATTAAATTGTATTTTGTGGGGTGTTCAACGAAAAAGGGTGATTATTTTAATTGAAAGACATCATCGGCGCTATTTGGCGGTGTTAGGTATGGATTTTCATCGGTCACTTCGGGATCACGTAATACTTCACCACAAAAAATATAGAGATCGGGTCTTTTCTTTTTGAGATAGTTTAAGCGAATAGTACATTCATCCTTGGTATAAATGGTTTCTGTTACTGGAACCGCATCACAAGAATCATGCCCGCATGGACTGACTAATAAAACATAACCGACCAGCATGAGCTGTGAAGTAAACATAGCATACCCTTATAACTATTCATGTTTGGTCATTGAAATCAGATGGCTAGATTACCTATTCATGATCCAAAATGCAGTTTCTATTTATCTTAAATTGACTTAATGGTGTAAAAAGGCGCATTGTGTCACAAAATTTCTAGTCTTTATTTGTATTTTACACCGAAATGTTATAGGTCTACTTAGAAAATCGTGTTGTCATATCATGATTAAATATTAAAAAACAAATAGATTTGTTTTATTGAGATAAACATTATTGTAATTTTGTATCACTATCGTAACTGATTTTGCAACATACTGTCTTTGTGTGTTTTAAAATAAGCTTTGTCAATGATATGGCATTTTACCTATTTTGCTAACAGATAACTATTTTTATTGAATCTGTTAATGGCGACAGCGTGATGCGTTGCCGATCCTCTTTTTTCGAGATAAAAATACAAAAATAGAACATAAAAAAGTTTTATATGGTAATAATGTTTCTGCTCACTTTTAGATTCATTATATATTCAATATTTTTTTATAAATATAGATAGAAATATTTTACTCGATTGTTGGGGGGATTTTTTCAAATATTTTTTACTAGGATTATTCTATATTAAAAAAAATTTATGACGAAACCTATTAATGTCACGTATAATTCCGCGATAGAAAAGTTATTTTTCTATTGCACAAACATAGTTTATAAATAAATTAGTGTGTTGTATGAGATGGTTTTCCTTTTTATATAAGATGCTTATTGTATTAAATTAAATATTTATGGTGATGGTGAATTTATGTTAAAGAAAATGATGGGATTTATGTTTCTTGCGGTGGCAATGATGACATTATCTGCATGTGGTGATAAACAAGACGAAGCAGGAAAAGCCGCGGTTGAATTTATTGAAGCTGTCGCTTCCGGTGATGGTGATAAGGCTGTGTCATTAATGTATTTTGGTGATTTAGAAAAAGATCCAATGGCAGAGCAAATTACCGGCAAATTTAAAATGATCGTTGCCGAAGCGGGCAAAAAAATTAAAGAGCAAGGTGGCTTGGGTAAGGTTGAAGTAGCAAAAGTTGAATACAGCGAAGATAAAAATAAAGCCGTTGTCACACTCAAAACAGTGTTGAAAAATGGTGAAGAAAAAACAGAAAATCAAAATATGATCAAAGTTGATGGCAAATGGAAAGTTGAAGTTAAGTGATAATACGCTTTACTCTTGCATTAACTTTATACTTAGCGAGCACATTGACTGTGCTCGCTTTCCCTTATCAGTTAAAAAGTGGTGATCTGGTTTTTCGCGATGGTGATGAAGTTATTAGCGACATAATAAAGCAAGTTGATAACAGCGGGTTCAGCCACGTAGGAATGTTGTGGATAACTGAGCAAGGTATACAGGTTGTTCACTCAACACCCAGTGAACATGCTGATAGTAAAGATGGTGTTACTATCGATAGTTTGGATTTCTTTATCAGTCGTGCTAAGCCTAATTCTGTACGCTTTTACCAAGTGCGTGGAAGTGAACAAGCACGACAACAAGCGTTAGAAGCTGTTTTAAATCGAGTAGGGGAAAACTTCAGTATTCAGCAAGATAAAGGTGTTTTTTGTACAGAGCTGGTGGCTGATGCATGGTTAAAAGCAGGGGTTTCTATTTCAACGGGCACACGTACATTACATATGCCGTTTATTTCTGAAAGAGCACTTATTTTTCCTGATAATATTATCCATTCCGAAAATGTTATTTTGATTGAATAAAATAAGGATAAAAGCCTTCTTCCCAAAGAATAAGTATAAATAAACCGCAAAATTTGGAAAGAAGGTTATCTTAACAGTATGGACGACAGTGAACGGCTTTAACCTTTTCCACCTTGAAATGAGGGATAAAGTGTCATACCGCCATCAATGAAAATAGTTTGTCCAGTAATATAAGTAGATTGCTCCGATGCTAACCAAGCAGCAACATTAGCCACTGCTTCAGGCTCTGCGGCATATTTCATTGGGATCATCTCTTCTAATTCTTTGCGTAACGCATCATCTTGCATTTTTTCTTTATTTATTGGGGTATTAATAGCACCTGGGCCAATGGCGTTAATACGAATACCATAGTGTGCATATTCAAGAGCCAGTGATTGCGTTAACATTCTCACGCCACCTTTACTGGCAGCGTAACTAGCAAAAGTCGGCCATGGGATCACTTCATGAACAGAAGACATATTAATAATATTGCCTTTGATCTTATTCTCAACGAAATATTTCAATGCGGAGCGAGCCGTTAGAAAATAACTGGTTAAATTTATATCAATAATTTTACGCCAATCTTCTAAATTCACTGCATGGGAAGGGGTTTGTGTCTCAATTCCCGCATTATTGATCAGAAGATCGAGCTGACCAAAGTGGTCAATCGCCTTATAAATAAAGTTATGAGCAATTTTTTCATCACTAATGTCACCGCCAAAAATAATCGCTTTACCTTTACCATGTCTATTTAGGCTATCGGCTAATGCTTGAGCTTCATTTTCATCAGAGTGATAGTTGATAACAACGTTCATTCCTTCTTGAACTAATCTCGTCACTACTGCTGCACCAATTCCTCGTGACGAACCTGTTACTACAGCAACTTTTCCTTGAAGATCGTGATACATACTACCTCCCATGTGCAATATCGTTATGTAAACAGCGACTGAGGATTAAGATATTTATCATTATTTAAGTATAAATACCCATAGAGTGACATTATTAGCGTTGTCACCCTATTAAGGATAGATGAACAATCATCATGGAGTGTTAAATAACGAAAAAAATTGAGAGAAAATGAATAATAAATATAAACATTTTTTTCTAGTGCTATCTTGATAATACAGGTAGTATGTCAAAAATTATTTCTTTTGTTATTTTTGAGTTATTAGGTTGTGGTTATGTAATACGCATTAAGGCACTGAAGATAAATAGTGCAAATACAGATAAATATACTCACTGAATTTTAATATAAATTTAGTAGGGTTCCTGTTACTTAATGAGTATAACACAATGAATAATCAATCAAAAAAATATGACAGAACATATCACTATCCTTTTTCACCAGGCACAACAAGCGATGATCGTATTAATGCCAATTGGTGGCAAGATATCTGCAAAATAAAGCATCTTATTCATACTGAAAAATTAGATGGTGAAAATAATTGCTTAAATCGAATGGGAGTTTTTGCTCGCTCTCATGCGACTCCGACACAATCTGCATGGACAGTACAACTACGCCAGCGTTGGCAATCCATCAGAAATGATTTAGGTAATTTAGATATTTTTGGTGAAAATCTTTATGCCATTCATTCTATTGAATACCAACATTTGGAAGAGTATTTCTATGTTTTTGCCATACGTTGTCAGGATAAATGGCTAAGTTGGGAAGAAGTGCAATTTTATGCCACTTTATTTGATTTACCCACCGTACCGGAAATCTCGCTACCAAAATCGGAAAATAAAATAGAGTTTGAAAAGAATATTATTTTACACGCACAAAAGCATAGCTCTTTTCAATCACGAGATGTGTTAACCAAGAAACCAAGTGCGATGGAAGGCATTGTCACACGAGATGCTCAAGCATTTTCATTAGATGAATTTTCACATCGGGTGTTTAAATATGTGAGAAAAGATCATGTTAAAACAGATGTGCATTGGAAACGTAATTGGAAAAGAGCGCCACTGATTTGGGAAAAAACACAGGAGTCTCATGATGCTTCATAAAAAATTACATAGCGAAATGTCATGGGAACAACTTGGTGAGTACTATGATGAAATTAGTGATATGTCCGGTGTTCGACAAGATCCGATCCACCATGCTGAAGGTGATGTAGCTATTCATACACAGCAGGTGATCCACGCTATAAAATCACTCCCTGAATACCAAGAGCTGTCAGAAAGAGAGCAACAAATTCTATGGATTGCAGCACTTTTACATGATGTAGAAAAACGTTCAACTACCCGTGAAGAGAATGGGCGAATTATTTCGCCAGGCCATGCTCGTAAAGGAGAATTAACGACAAGACGTTTTTTATATGAAAAAGTGCCGGTTAGCTTTATTGATAGAGAACAGATTGCGGCATTAGTACGCTATCACGGATTACCTTTATGGTTAATGGATAAACCCGATCCTAAAAAAGCCTTATTAGCGGCTTCGTTAAGGGTAGATTGTTATTTATTGGCATTGCTGGCTAAGGCGGATGTTCTGGGACGAAGCTGTGAAGATAAGCCCTCTTTATTGGATAAAATAGCGTTATTTACACTTTACTGTGAAGAATTAAATTGTTGGAGAACACCCGCACGATTTATTTCTGATGGCGCTCGATTTCACTATTTTCATAGTGAAAATAGTGTCGATCCTCACTATGAACCTTATCCTGAGCAAGGAAGTGAAGTTATTGTGCTTTGTGGGCTACCGGGAATGGGCAAAGATAGTTATATTCGCCAATATTGTGCAGATATGCCTGTAGTAAGTTTAGATGCATTACGTCAGCAGCATAATATAAAACCAGATGATCGTGATGCGAATGGATGGATTGCACAACTTGCCAAAGAGCAAGCGAGAATATATTTAAGAGAGCATAAGCCTTTTGTTTGGAATGCAACAAATATTACTAAACAAATGCGTAATCAACTTATTGCTCTGTTTTATCGTTATCAAGCTAAAGTGACATTGGTATATATTGAAGTCCCTTATTTGCAATGGAAAAAACAAAACAGCGCAAGAAAGGAAGCGGTTCCCGATAAAGTGATGGAAAGAATGTTGAGCAAACTGGAAGTCCCAACACCAGAAGAAGCGCTTAATGTGATTTATTGGGTTGATGGGGAAGCTCAAAATTTGATTTAAGGCTAGTTATATTAAGGTCATACAACTAAAAAAAGGGCTATTTTACTTACCATAAAATAGCCCTTAATTATTTATAACAGGTGAAACAACGTATTATGATTATTTCTTAACGTGATGAATAATATCAAAATAAACAGTATTATCCCCTTCAGTTGGGTAAATACGATAGGTATACTCATCATTATTGATGGTGATATTTTCTACATCACGAGTAAATAGTGTTTTTCCTTGTGCATCTTTGGCAACTAATGTACGCGTTTTTCCATCATTAGACATTGACCAATCCCCTTGCATTTTTTGTTTACCTTCAGGGGTAAACATAATAAAAGTGCCATTAGGATAATATTCTGCTAGGCCAAAATAATTACTGACTTGTGGATTATTAGCGTCAACTTTATTGCCTTTCTCGTCAATGGCTTGCGTGGTAACCCAAACTTTTTCTACCATGACTTTTTCATAATCATTGAGATCTTTTTGTGCTTGAGTTACGCCTTGAACTTGTTGTGTTGTGCTGGTGCTTTCAGCGGCAAAAAGAGAAGCACTAACACTTAATAATGAAATAGCAATAAGTGATTTTATTTTCATAGGTATATCCTTATGTCTTTACGTTGTGTATTTATCAGATTATTGGTGCTCAATTTATATTTATAATCTTAGACACTAAGTTTAAACATCGCTAGAAAATAAATGTGTCGGAATATGTCTGATAAATAGGTTGTTTTACAATCTATTTAGGTATTAGATATTTTAGAACACATTGTTGCTGATTTTATCTTCTTGAATTTTTTGATTTTTAGTTTTTATATCTAAGTTTTTATTTTTTATTGGAGTTATATTTTGTATCAGTGAGTTGCTGTTAGTGGTTTAGTATTCTCAGCTATTTACAAAATAAGCCAAAGATTGACGAGTAAAAAAATAAATCAATAAATAAAGCAAGATTTTTACTTACTTTGCCTACTTAAAATAGGTTATTTATACTTAGTTTGTTCAATGACTGTTGTTATTAATGTTATCTACCTCACAAAATGAGACAATAAAAACTGCTTCTATTTTAATCATTGTATCTGTATTTCTAATTATAAGTTGACATGATTAATTTACATTATCATTGGCTATACATTTTAATGGTAAGAAGAATTGTACTAATTTATGAACTATAAAAATGGAAGATTAATTTATTTTAAGCTTTGCTCGATTCACTAAAATAGTTGATTATTTAAACATAGTGATGATTGTTTTTATTTTTGATTATTCTAGTAACTCTAAATTATTATAAAATAAGGTTTTTATTTTTTATTGTTTTTTAAGTTAATTATTTAAGTTTTAAAAAACAAATAATTAATATTAGATTGTTTTATAATCAATATAGTGTTTGTTATTTTATTATTTGATTTTATTTGTGTTTTTATGAGAGGGGAGATGGCTTCTATATATTAAGTAATCTTATTACTATCATTATTTATTTCTGCTTTTTTTTGTTTTTTATTTTTGTGTTTCTGCTTTTTTTTGCTTTTAATAAATAACATATGATTGTAATCACAATCCCATAACAACTAATAAATTAAAGTTGTTGCCATAGAGGTAACATTAAATGAAAGCAGAGCGTCATAAAAAAATTGTTAATCTGATCAAAGGTCATGGTGCAGTAAAAGTTTCTGTTTTAGCAAAAGAGCTTAGTGTTACCAAAGAAACGATACGATCAGATTTAAATACATTGGCTGAGAAAGGAATAATTAAAAGATGCCATGGTGGGGCCTTTATTGAATTTGAAACATTAGACAAAGTTGCCAAAAAAGAAATCATACAATTTTTAGAATGTAATGATCAAATTGATAAAATTAATTTAGCGGGGCAGCCGGCAGTAAATAAAGTATGTGTATTAGGTTCATTTAATGTTGATATGATTAGTTATTTGCCCAGACTGCCAGAAACCGGGGAATCTTTATTGGCGAATAAATTTATCTTCTCACCAGGAGGTAAAGGATGTAATCAAGCATTAGCGGCAAGTTATGCTGATGCACAGGTGCATTTTATCACCAAAATCGGTACTGATCAGTTTAGTGATTATGCAGTAAATTTTATATCGTCATCAAGAATAAAAACATCAACGATATATCAAACTGAAAATCATCAAACTGGAACAGCATCAATCTTTGTGTCAGAAGAGAGTGGTGAAAATATTATTTCTATTTATTCAGGGGCTAATATGGATATTTCTTCTGATGAGGTAAAAATACAAAAAGATAAAATTATAGATGCCGATATAATTTTATTGCAATTAGAAACTAATATTGAAGCATTAAAGGAAATTATTTCAATCGGGAATGAAAATAATATTCCCATTATTTTAAATCCTGCACCTTACAATAAAGTTATTGATAAGCTATTGCCAATGTTAGATATATTAACACCTAATGAAACAGAAGCCAGCTTATTATCAGGTATTGAAGTTGTTGATTTAGTATCTGCTAAAAATGCAGCCAATGCTATTTATCAAAAAGGTGTTAATAAAGTTGTCATTACTTTAGGTAGTAAAGGTTCATTAGCTTATGACGGTTATAAATATATTTACTCACCAGCTTATCCTGCGGTGGTAAAAAATACAGCGGGCGCTGGTGATGCTTTTAATGGTGCACTAGCAGCCTCATTAGCAAAAGGAAAACAGTTTTCTTACGCGTTACGCTATGCATCAGCTTTTGCATCACTAGCTGTTGAGACGAGTAATGCTTCAGAAATGCCTGAAGATATTAATGTCATGCATCGCATCAATCAAACAACATATTCACAGATTGTCACTCAATCCCCTGAATAAATAATCTTTTTGAAAGAGGAAAAAAAATGAAAATCTTATTTATTGGTGAGTCATGGCACATTCATATGATCCACTCAAAAGGCTACGACAGTTTCACTTCTAGTAAATATGAGGAAGGTGCCACTTTTTTATTAAATTGTTTAAGGGAAAAAGGGGTAGCAGTTGATTATATGCCTGCACATACCGTTCAGGTCGCATTTCCTCAGACTGATGAAGAATTAGCAAAATATGATGTCATCGTGATCAGTGATATTGGTGCTAATACTTTCCTCTTGCAAAACGATACTTTCTACAACATGAAAGTACTTCCAAATGCATTAGGGCTAATTAAACAGTTTGTTGCTAATGGTGGTGGCTTATTAATGATTGGCGGCTATCTATCATTTATGGGTATTGAAGCGAAAGCAAACTATAAAAATACCTTATTGGCACAAGTGTTACCTGTTGAAATGTTAGAGGGTGATGATCGTGTGGAAGCCCCAGAAGGAGTATTCGCAACTCCAGTTAATGCAGAGCATGCCACGATAAAAGGTTTTAGTGAATGGCCGATGTTCCTTGGTTATAACAAAGTGTTCGCTAAACATAACACTGAAACGGTTTTGAATATTGGCGAAGATCCACTACTGGTGTTTGGTCAATTTGAAAAAGGAAAAACAGCTTGTTTTATGAGTGACTGTTCACCGCATTGGGGGAGCAAAGAGTTTTTAGCATGGCCACATTATGCTGATATGTGGGTCAATATTCTAAAGCAAATCGCACGTTAGTTCTTAATAACAATAGCAGTAAGAAAAGTAAAAAAGCGCGGAGATACACTCTGCGCTAATAACAAAATAACCGATTACTTGAAAAATAAAAAAGAAATCACTCATAGTCAATAATCCAAAAGGAACATCTTATGAGTACAAAAAATTTATCAACACCCTTGCTGATGGTAGCAACTGTGTTAGCAGGGATGCTATCACCAATGCAGTCTGCGGTGAATGGGCAACTGGGACATGTATTAAAAGACGGTAATGCTAGTGCAGTTATCTCTTTTGCCAGTGGTTTAGTGGTCATGTTTTTTATCATTATGTCCAAAAAACAATATCGTCAGCAATTTGCTTCTATTCCGACATTAATTAAAACACGTAAAATTCCATTATGGAACTGGTTTGCTGGCCTCTGTGGCGCAATGGTGGTTTTTTCTGAAGGAGCATCAGCCAGTGCATTAGGAATAGCTACATTCCAAACAGCATTAATTTCAGCACTGTTATTATCAGGTTTATTATGTGACCGCTTTGGTATAGGTGTGGATGAGAAGAAATACTTCACCCCATATCGTGTATTAGGTGCCGTATTAGCTGTTGTTGCTACTCTTTTTGTCGTTTCTCCGCAGTGGCATTCAACCTCTTTTATTTACTTAGCTATTCTACCTTTTTTAGCGGGTTTATTAGCGGGATGGCAACCAGCAGGTAATTCAAAAGTGGCTGAAGCAACAGGTTCGATGATGGTTTCTATTACTTGGAACTTTATTGTTGGATTTACTGTTTTAACGATTGCGTTAGTAGTACGTATGGCGTTAGGGCATATAACACTGGAGCTTCCTGCTACATGGTGGATGTATTTAGGTGGGCCTTTAGGGTTAATGTCTATTGCATTAATGGCTATTTTAGTACGAGGCTTAGGGTTACTAATGTTAGGTGTTGCATCAACTGCGGGCCAATTACTGGGTTCAGTATTAATTGACCTATTATTACCTTCGTTGGGAAATACTGTTTATTTAGTCACAATCATCGGTACGTTATTTGCCTTAGTCGGCGCCATTGTTACTACCATTCCTGAGTTTAAAGCGACTAAATCAGTAAAAAGAGCAGGGGCATAATCATGAAAGGTTATATTCAAACGGTAACGGGTCCGGTTAAAAAAGCGGATATGGGGCTGACACTACCTCACGAACATTTATTTAATGATTTATCTGGCGTTGTTGATGAACCTTTTTATGAATTCTCACACGTTTTAGTAGATAAAAAAGTCAGTGCAGATATTCAGTGGGGACTAAAATACGATCCATATTGTTGTTGCGATAATATGGATAAAAAACCCATTGAAGACGTTATTTTTGAATTAAATAATTTTAAAGAGCTTGGGGGCAAAACGATTGTTGATGCTACAGGTTCATCGTCAATTGGTCGTGATATTAGAAAATTAAAACAAGTTGCAGAATTAACGGGGATTAATGTCGTTGCTTCTTCCGGCCTTTATATTGAGAAATTTGAAGGAAAACGCCTAGCTGATGATATTGATGCGATGGCAAAAATGATCGATGATGAATTAAATATCGGCATTGACGGTACAGATATTCGTGCTGGTATGATTGGCGAAATTGGTGTATCTCCTTTCTTTACAGATGGTGAAAAAAATAGTTTACGTGCCGCTGCACTGGCTCAAAATAATAACCCTTATGCCTCAATGAATATTCATATGCCAGGTTGGCAACGCCGTGGTGATGAAGTATTAGATATTCTTTTAACAGAAATGGGGTGTGATCCAGCCAAAATATCGTTAGCCCATTCAGATCCTTCTGGTAAAGATATCGATTATCAATGCAAAATGCTTGATCGAGGTGTTTGGCTTGAATTTGACATGATAGGTCTTGATATTTCTTTCCCTAAAGAAGGCGCGGCACCCAGTGTGATGGATACGGTTGAAGCTGTCGCAACCTTAATAGAAAGAGGTTATGGTAACCAAATTGTATTAAGTCATGATGTGTTTTTAAAACAGATGTGGGCAAAAAATGGCGGAAATGGTTGGGGTTTTGTGCCTAACGTTTTTCTTTCATTATTAGCACAGCGTGGCATTGATAAGACGATAATAGATAAGCTGTGTATTGATAATCCAGCTAATTTATTAGCATGAATTAATTATAACTATAAATACCCCTTAAATACATTTTGCGACACGTAAGCCCGTGTCGCTTTTTTAGTTGTTATTCTCGTGTTAGCGTAAATGATAGTTTTCGATATAACGTAATGAGTGTGTGGAGCCATTAATCACTAACGAGTGTGTACGCAAATAATCGCTTTGTTCAGTGACACCGGATAATAGGTCACCGGCAGTAATTGCGGTTGCTGCAAACATAACATCCTGATGGCGCACCAATATTTCAAGTGGCAATGTAATATTAACATCAGTTCCCATATTATGGCATCGAGAGATTTCTTGTGCTGCAATTTCTCTATTTGTTGCATTATTACCTTTAGCAATATCGCGGGTAATAAGGCGCGCTTGCATATCACCACCTAAAGCTTTAGCAATAGCGGCACTAATTACACCTTCTGGCGCGCCACCAATGCCGTACATAACATCAATAGGATTATTAGGCATTGTGGCATATAAAGAAGCAAGCACATCGCCATCCGGCAAAGTGATGACATTAATACCTCTATTACGCAAATCAATGATAATATCGTGATGGCGCGGTTTATCTAAAATAGCTAGTGTTAACTGGCTTAATGATTTATTTAATGTTTGTGCAATAGCATCAAGGTTATATTCAAGGCAATGGTTAAGGTCGATCACACCTGCTGCTTTTTTACCGACAACCAGTTTTTCCATGTACATATCGGGTGCTTGTAAAAAACTACCTTCAAAACCTGCAGCTAAAATAGCCAAAGAATTATTTTCACCGGTAGCGACCATGCGAGTACCATCGATAGGATCAACGGCGATTTCTATTTTTTCACCTTGGCCGTTGCCTACTGGTTCGCCAATATAGAGCATAGGTGCTTCATCAATTTCACCTTCACCAATAACAATTTGGCCATTGATATTAAGGCTATTAAGGCGCTCTCGCATGGCGGCAACTGCGGCAGCATCTGCCGCATTTTTATCTTGTTTACCTACCCATGGCATAGCCGCAATAGCAGCAGCTTCTGTGACTGATGCGATAGAATTAGTTAATTCATCATTTAATTTCATAGGGTTAATATACTTTGCAAGGTCTGTTATATTGAATAGTAGCCTTTGATGATACCCTTTTTTCAAATTTAAGTGTTAGGCTTAAATCAATTGTTTTCGCCTTCTTTTACGCTTAAAAACAAATAGGAAAAATAAAGGTTTATCGTATATTTGATAATACTATTATAACGATATTTTGTTATTAATAAGTAGTTTTTTCGTTATAACTGATTAATTAACAAAGATAATTAGAAATAATAGCACAGTCTGCATACTGAACGCATTTCTTCTATAATAGATAAATAAATGTCAATGATTAGCAAATGGATGGAAAATAATGAATGTAATTGATGCAGTAAAAAACCGTCGTGCAACAAAACAGTTTGATGCTGATTTCAAAATACCACAAGAAGAGAAAAAAGCCTTACTTGAAGATGCGTTACAATATACGCCAAGTGCATTTAATCTGCAGCATTGGCGTCTTTTGGTTGTTGATGATGTTAAGCAACGTCAAGCATTAAGAAAAGTGGGTTGGGATCAGCCTCAAATAACAGACTCTGCTATGCTGATTGTTTTATGTGCAGATCTCAATGTTTGGGAGAGTGAAGTTAAAACAATTTGGCAAGATGCTAACCCTGAAGTCAGAGATATTATGTGCAGTGCTGTTGATAGTTATTATCGTAATAAACCACAAGTACAACGGGATGAGATTATGCGTAGTGCGGGTTTGTTTGCTCAAACACTGATGTTATTAGCACAAGAGCGCGGTTTTGATTCTTGTCCTATGGATGGGTTTGATTTTGCCGAGGTAGCAAAAACAATTAACTTGCCTGATCACTATGCTATCTGTTTAATGATTGCCATTGGTAAAGGTAAAGGAAAACCTTTTCCACGATTAGGTAAATTATCTTTTGATAAAGCGGTGACATTTGATCATTTTTAAAGTACTAAAGTGCTTCTTATATTTTATATAGGAAGTACTTTATTCCTATAATTAATTATTATTATATGTTATTAGCTTTATTTTATATTCTTTATAAATGTGTGTATGATTTTAATACATTATTAATTAATGCGGTAAGAATAATAATTTATTTATAATATCATTGTTGCGTGAATAAAAAATAAAAATATGGAAATTCTAACGATATTATAATAGCATTTGTCATTATAAATTTTATTGCCTTGATTTATTTTTAATTTTATTAAATATTTTTAAGGATTGATATCGTTGATAAATACTCTAGTAATCAGTCAAGTTGAAATATTTAGTTTAGGTATAGAAAAATTACTTTGCCAGATTAAAAAAATTAACATTCGTAAGATTATGAATGATGAAAGTGAAGCTTTTCGTTATTGCAGACAATATTCTGTCAATCTTATTATTTTTTATTCTTTACCTACTGTCTCTTTAATAGATGTAATAAAAAGAATTAAACGTTTTTCTCCCATTATAAAAATAGTGGTTATTTCGCCTAAAATAGACTCAATACTTTCCGTCACATTGCTACAGTTAGGTATTGAAGGGTTTATCGTTATAGATTCCTCTGCTGCGAATGTGCTTCAGGCCATTCGACAAGTCTGTATTGGTCAACGTTATATTAGTCCAGAAATTGCTATGGATATTGCACTAACTAAAGTACAAGCAGACTTAAATCCGCTACATCATCTTTCTGAAAGAGAGTTACAGATAATGTCGATGATTATAAGAGGGAAAAAAATAGCACAAATTGCACAAGAGCTGAATATCAGCACTAAAACAGTAAATAGCTATCGTTATCGAATGTTTAGTAAACTTAAAATCTCAGGTGATGTAGAATTAACTCATATAGCAGTTCGTTATGGGTTAATCGAGATAGAGAGTTACTTACAAAGTGGAAAACATATTTGATGCTAAAGCATTTCTAAGTCGAGTAACGAGTCAACCGGGTGTGTATCGAATGTATGACGCCTCAGGCACCGTTATTTATGTTGGAAAAGCAAAAGATCTGAAAAAACGATTATCAAGCTACTTTCGTGCTCAGGTGAATAGTCGTAAAACAGAAGCATTAGTAAAATGTATTGCCAATATTGATGTTACCGTGACACATACGGAGACAGAAGCGCTACTTTTAGAGCATAGCTATATTCAGCGTTATCAGCCTCGCTATAATGTGTTACTACGAGATGATAAGTCCTATCCGTATATTTATTTAAGTGCAGACAAACACCCAAGATTGGCGAGTTATCGTGGTGCTAAACATGCTAAAGGGGAATACTTTGGCCCTTTCCCTAACTCTTTGGCGGTGAGAGAAACATTAGCTTTGATGCAAAAATTATTTCCTATTCGTCAATGTGAAGATAGTGTTTACCGCAATCGCTCACGCCCTTGTTTGCAATATCAAATAGGCCGTTGTCTCGCCCCTTGTGTAAAAGGTTATGTCTCTGATGAAGAGTATGCACAGCAAGTCAATTATGTGCGTCTTTTTTTATCCGGCGATGACAGCCAAGTGATTGAAGGCTTAATTAAACGAATGGAAGAGGCAAGCCAAGCGTTACGCTTTGAAGAGGCTGCGCGTATTCGTGACCAAATTCACGCGGTAAGACAAGTTACTGAAAAACAGTTTGTGGCTAATATTGGCGATGATCTCGATGTGATTAGCGTGGCATTTAATGGTGCTATTGCTTGTGTGTATGTGCTCTTTTTCCGTCAAGGTAAAGTGCTTGGTAGTCGTAGTTATTTTCCTAAAGTACCGGCAAATACATCATTAGACGAAGTGGTACAAACCTTTATTGGACAATTTTATTTACAAGGCAGTGCGATCCGCACTTTACCCACAGAAATTTTGCTCGATTTTAATCTTGAAGATAAAACGATTTTAGCGGAGTCAATTTCTTCGATAGCAGGACGTAAGATCCATATCCAAACTAAACCCCGTGGTGATAGAGCACGCTATTTAAAACTAGCACGAACTAATGCAGCTACGGCATTAGCCACTAAGCAAGTTGAACAATCAACCATTTCTCAACGTTATAACTCGTTAATGTCACTTTTAGAGATGAAAGAGATAAAACGAATGGAATGTTTTGATATTAGTCACACTATGGGAGAGCAAACTGTGGCTTCATGTGTCGTATTTGACATGAATGGCCCATTAAAATCGGAATACAGGCGCTATAATATTAGTGGGATCACTCCGGGGGATGATTATGCCGCGATGAATCAAGTTTTGACTCGTCGTTATGGCAAGTCATTAGAAGAGAGTAAAATACCTGATATTATTTTTATCGATGGTGGTAAAGGGCAATTAGCACAAGCCATTGACGTATTTCAATCACTTGATGTCGATTGGGATAAATCACACCCTAAATTAATTGGTGTCGCGAAGGGGAGTGATCGTAAAGCGGGGTTAGAGACACTATTTTTTAAACCAGAAGGCGAAGGTGTGGCACTTCCTTCTGATTCACCCGCGTTACATTTGATCCAACATATTCGTGATGAGTCGCATCGTCACGCAATAACGGGGCATCGTCAGCGTCGTGCTAAGGTTAAAAACACCAGCTCTCTAGAATCGATTGAGGGGGTGGGACCAAAACGACGTCAAATGCTATTGAAGTATATGGGTGGTTTACAAGCTTTACGTGATGCAAGCGTTGAAGAAATTGCGAAAGTTCCCACAATTTCGACCGCGTTAGCAGAAAAAATTTTTAATGCGTTGAAACACTAAGTGTATTGATGCACCATATTAATAACTCTCACTTTTCTAGGTCGTGTAGAACGCTATGCAACTAAATATTCCAACTTGGCTAACTTTATTTCGTGTCGCTTTAATTCCATTCTTTGTTTTGGTGTTTTATTTACCATTTAAAGATGCTCCCCTTATTTGTGCCATTATTTTTATGGTAGCTGCCGCCACTGACTGGTTTGACGGTTTTTTAGCCCGCCGTTGGAAGCAAACCACTCGCTTTGGGGCTTTCCTTGATCCAGTTGCGGATAAGGTAATGGTTGCTACAGCATTAGTATTAATTACTGAACACTATCATGTATGGTGGATCACTTTACCGGCAGCGACCATGATCGCACGTGAAATTATCATCTCATCACTAAGAGAGTGGATGGCTGAATTAGGTAAACGTAATAGTGTGGCAGTTTCTTGGATCGGAAAAGTGAAGACTACCGCACAAATGGGTGCACTTGTTGTGCTATTATGGCGTCCGACTATTGAAGCTGAGTGGTTCGGATTTGTATTGTTATACATTGCGACGGTATTAACATTCTGGTCTATGTTCCAATATTTGAGTGCTGCATGGTCAGATTTGCGTGAAGCTTGATCGAAATGACTGAAAATTCACCGAACAGTCAAAAAGATGCAAATATAGTGTTGACTAGATTCAGGAAATCAGTAGAATGCAACGCATCGAAAGGCACAACGGTTTACAGAAATAAATAAGTAAATCAGCAAGTTCGGTAAAGCGGGAATAGCTCAGTTGGTAGAGCACAACCTTGCCAAGGTTGGGGTCGCGAGTTCGAGTCTCGTTTCCCGCTCCAATCTCTTAAGAGATTGAGCAGTTGAGGCGCGTTGGCAGAGTGGTCATGCAGCGGATTGCAAATCCGTGTACCTCGGTTCGATTCCGGGACGCGCCTCCATAAATGCCCAGGTGGTGAAATCGGTAGACACAAGGGATTTAAAATCCCTCGGCCTTTAGGCTGTGCGGGTTCAAGTCCCGCCCTGGGCACCACTCCTAATTGAGAGAGTGGTGTAAAAAGACCATAAATAATGGCATTGGGAAGTAGTTAGTCGTCCTTACCAGTAAAAATTAGTTATAATTTTACGGACGCACCACAGAATTTAGCCCAGGTGGTGAAATCGGTAGACACAAGGGATTTAAAATCCCTCGGCCTTTAGGCTGTGCGGGTTCAAGTCCCGCCCTGGGCACCATATAAAATACGGACCTTAATTTAGGTCCGTTTTTTCTTCTAACTACAACGCTGGTGGTTGGTATAGGAAAAGTAGTTTTAGCGTAATAAATATTGTTATTAGTTACATAAAGTTAAAACAAAAAATGATTTAAGTTTATTTATTATGTACTTAACTAATAAATAAGTACCAAGAAAAATAAATAAATACAATTTAGCCCAGGTGGTGAAATCGGTAGACACAAGGGATTTAAAATCCCTCGGCCTCTAGGCTGTGCGGGTTCAAGTCCCGCCCTGGGCACCATATAAAACTTTACTACTACTTTAGTAAGTTAAAAATACTAAGCCACCCAATAGGGTGGCTTTTTGCTTTCTAAACACCTCGCTTTCACTAAACCAAGTTATAACACACCTAGAATAATTTCATAAAATGACTATCATTTTACAAATCCGTGATGTTATATTATAACAAAATATCATGGGTGGTTTTGTTTATGTGGATAGCTAATTTTAAAAATTTCTCTTGGCGAGCAGTTCCGATATTGATGTCTTTCTTTTTATTGATGACTACACCAAAAGTTTTAGCACATCCTCATAGCTTTATTGATATGCAAACAACTTTTAATACACAAGATGATAAGTTAATTGGATTAACTTTTTCTTGGGTTATGGATCCGATAACCTCAATGGATATTCTGTACGATATATATAATGCGCAACCAGAAAGTGATATTTGGAAAAAACAGGCGGCGAGATTAATGAGCAATATATTATCTCAGAACTATTTTTCCGAGTTTTATATGGATGGGAAAAAACAAAAGTTTCGTCGTATACCAAGCCATTACACTCTTATAAAAGAGAAGTTACAGGTGAAGTTTAGCTTTGATGTGCTATTTATCACCCCATTGCCATTCGCTAAACATCATTTTGAACTTTTAACTTATGATCCCACTTTTTATGTCAGCATGACCTATCGTGACAATACACAGATCATATTGCCTTTAGAAATGATCGCTGATTGTAAACACAAACTGATTGAACCTTTTGCTGATGAAAGTTTAAAAGAATATGCACAATCATTAGATATCAATGGCTCTACTGATAGTGATTTAAATTTAGGGCTCTCTTTTACACAACGAGTACAAGTATTATGCCAATAAATATAACGAAGGAAAGGGGATTACTAATTAGCTTACTCACAGTGATAGCCAGTTGTTTGTTATTGATTGCTTATTATTGGTCTGAACTAACTTATTTTAATGTTCAATGGCAAAAAGTTATCAATAGCTATCTTGCAGAATTAATGCAAGATATTAGCGAAAATAATTGGCAAGTAGGCTTTATATTAATAGGTGTTAGTTTTTTGTATGGGTTACTGCATGCTGTTGGCCCTGGGCATGGAAAAGTCATTATTAGTACTTATATTGCTACTCACCCGACTAAATTAAAACAAAGTGCGTGGTTAAGTGTCCTTGCTTCATTGCTACAAGGTACAGTTGCCATAGTTATCATCACTGTTATATTAATAATATTAAACCTATCAAGCTCTCATTTAAAAATAGCGAGTCATTACATTGAAAATAGTAGCTATTTATTAATTTCATTATCTGGCATTATTATTTTTATCCAGTCTATTCGTCGTTTATTGTCAGACTATAAAAAGCGTGCTTTTTATATTAAACAGGCAACACCTATCATCAAGCGATCTAGATATCTCTATAAACATAAAAGCAATCAAACCATCTCACAAACATCATGTTGTGGTCATAAACATGTGGTGACTTCCAATGAATTACAAGGGAATTGGTCGGCACAATTGTTGGTACTATTCGCTATTGGTAGCCGCCCTTGCTCTGGCGCATTGTTAGTATTGTTATTTTCATATGCATTAAATATCTATCTTTGGGGAATAGCAGCTGTCATTGCAATGGCAATAGGAACGGCTTTAACCATTACTGCAATTGCATTAACAGTTTATTATATGCGAAATGTTGCTTATCGGTTTTCGGTAAAAAATACTAATTTATCTTTTAGGTATATGGCGGAGCTACTACGTCTATTAGCAGGAATATTGTTTATATTTTTAGGTATACTGATGTTTAATAGTGCAATAACATTAAATAGAGAAGATATAATGCTGTTATTTCGCTAATAGTTACAGGTTAATGACATGGCAATGTAAGAAAACGCAGACTTTCCTTAATAGAACGTCTGCGTTTCAAATATTAGTTATTTTGCATATTGGTATTATTTTTTTCTAACCATTTTTGCATTTGTTCAATTTCAGGGCCTTGTGCATCAATAATAGCTTGTGCTAATTTGCGCATTTCAGGATCAGTACCATACTTTAGCTCGATTTTTGCCATATCAATTGCTCCCAAATGGTGAGCAATCATTCCCTGCGCAAATGCAACATCTGCATTAGCACTATTCATTCCTTTTGCCATATTTTCATGCATTTTATTCATTGAATCCATGAGCTCTTGGTTCATAGGAGAGTTACTCTGTGCCACATTAGTACCCATATTCATATTCATATGTGAATTATTGGCTATTGCACCAAAAGAGAGTGAACCCATTAAAACGATGGCGATAGGTAAAACTTTTTTCATCATTGTTCCCTTTATATTGTATGAATTATCTTTATTCTAAAGATCCCCCTTAGGGGAAGGTCAAGGTTACAACTAAAAGTTTAGAATACTTTACTTTTAATGACGTTTTATCTTATAAAGTATTATCAATATGCTTGAATAAATAATCGTTATAATGGCTATAATGAAAACCAGATATACTTGCGATAAATCTTATTTTTAACGCATATCCAAATAATAATTAAAATCAGAATTTAAGTATAATAACTTAACAATATTTAAATTATAACAATAAATTATTTCTTATGCCAATAGGGCTACCTGTCTGCGTAATAAAATGTAAAAAATAAAAAGAATTGTAATCAATATTGAATATGAATGGCTTTAATTATATACAGATACAAAGATGATTAGTGATGTGGGGGCTTTCATGAAACAAATAATTATTATTGCAGGAGGAATTATATCATTGACTATTATGATTGCTATTTTTGTTGCAATCTTAGTTGTTTCTGTATTTAAAGAAGATACCGTTGCTGCTTGGAATAATAGCCGTAATGTTATTGAAAACTCCTCAACACAAATCAACGATATGTTTTCTTTTGTCAAAGGTAAGCGTGATGATGTCATGGCACGTTATCAATCATTAGAAAACAGTGAAAGTTGTAATCAACTCGTGTCTAAATTAGACAGTGTTGAAAAAGCACTAGCGGAAGGTAGTTTGTTACTTCCTCGGTCATCAATTGAGCAAATTTTTGCTATTAAAAATAGCCTTAATGATAGCTCATCTCCAGCCCAAAGCTTTGCCTGTGAGCAAGCTATTCAATTTATAGACAGAATTAATCCATAAGTATTAAGCTACTGTATAGTTATTCTCTTTGTTTTTATAATATAGACTCTCTATTATTAGACTAACTGCAACAATAAGCCCGTGAAGATCTATTTATAATAGCATGAAATGGTTATCATTTTTTATTAATAAAAATGTGATTCAGTAACGCTATTTTTCCTTGCCGATCTCCCTTTTGCGATCCAAATAAAATGTTAACGTTAAAAAGAAGCCAATGTAGGGATTTAATTTAGCGCTATGCCTATGCTAACATAATAGGCTGATTCGTTTTAGTCAGATGTTTTTCTATTCATTAGTTTGTTTTTATCTTTACTTATCGCTTTATAAAACACGCTTTATTATCTATTCTATTTAGATGTTATAAAATATAACGATGGGTATTTGCGCTTCTTTTTATGAAATTCACTGGCAGTAGTACATAAGTATCTTTTATCTATTTATAAAATTCACTGAAAAGTATTTAAACAATTATGAATATCACCACACCCAATAGCATTAATGAAGTAAGCCGTAAGACGGCGTGGATCAGGGTAATTATTCTATCATTTGCTGCTTTCGTATTTAATACGACAGAGTTTGTACCTGTTGCATTGTTAAGTAATATTTCTGAAAGTTTTGCCATGGTGCCGGCTCAAACAGGGTTGATGATCACTATTTATGCTTGGGTTGTTGCCCTAATGTCTTTGCCATTAATGATAATGACCAGCAAAGTAGAGCGACGTAAGCTACTGATTATTTTGTTTATTGTATTTATTCTAAGCCATGTCTTATCTGGCGTGGCATGGGATTTTAATTCGCTAATTGTAGGTCGGGTTGGAGTCGCCTTTGCTCATGCTGTTTTTTGGTCGATTACTGCCTCATTAGCAATAAGAATGGCACCCCATGGTAAAAAAGCACAAGCATTAAGTTTATTAGCAACCGGTGTTGCACTAGCTACCGTGCTGGGTTTACCTCTGGGAAGGGTGGTTGGACAATGGTTAGGATGGCGAGCTACCTTTTTGGGTATAGGTGTACTGGCGCTGATAACCATGCTTGCTTTAATGCGCTATTTACCTTTATTACCCAGTGAACATTCCGGCTCGTTAAAAAGTGTCCCAATATTGCTAAAACGAGCACCATTAGTGGGTATTTTCTTACTAACGGTGATCGCAGTAACCGCTCATTTTACTGCTTATAGTTATATTGAGCCTTTTGTTATTGATATTGCAAAATTAGATGAAAATTTTGCCACTATTGTATTACTGATTTTTGGCGGTGCAGGAATTTTGGGGAGTGTGTTATTTAGTCGCTATAGTACCAAAATGCCAACCTCATTCTTATTCTTTGCACTTATTCTCTTAACCGTATGCTTAAGTACGCTGATGATAAGTAGCCAACATACACTCACATTTATTGCCTTAATCATCTTTTGGGGGATAGGCTTTATGTGTATTGCGTTAGGATTGCAGGTTAAAGTGATTGACTTAGCACCTGATGCAACAGATATCGCCATGTCGATCTACTCAGGTATCTTTAATATCGGTATTGGGGCAGGGGCTTTGTTAGGTAATCAAGTAATATTGCACGCGGGAATGCCAAATATCGGCTATGCAGGAACAGCCTTAAGTATTATTGCACTAGCGTGGTGTGGCTTTATTTTTACCCGTTATCGTGTTGCGATGGGAGGCAAACCTCGCGAAAAAAACCGGCTCCATTAAACAAAATCTATAAATAGCATTTTAAGGCATCTATTGCGCTGAATAGATGCCTTTTTTGTTGTTCTAAAATAGATATCACAGAAATATCTTGTGATAGAATTCACAAAATTGAATTTGGATCTTAGTAGGGCGAAGAAATGAATGGATTAACTTACCTAATATTAGCCATTATATCTGAAGTTATTGCAACAACGGTGTTAAAAGCATCCGATGGCTTTAGTCGATTATATCCATCTATTGTCGTCGTGGTGGGGTATTGTTTTTCTTTTTGGGCGCTATCTCAAGTTGTGAAAGTCATGCCACTGGGTATTGCATATGCAATTTGGAGCGGATTAGGTATTGTTTTAGTTTCTGTTGCGGCTGTTTTTGTCTATCAACAAAAACTCGATTTACCCGCCATCGTCGGTATGACATTAATTATTGCCGGCGTCTTAGTGATTAACTTACTTTCCAATAGCACCTCACACTAATCAGAGATAACAGAGATAATTTAGGTGTTTTTATAATGCAAAGAAAAATGAAAGCAACGTGTTTTTTGTTGATGTTGACCAGCTTTGCGTTGCTTACTGGCTGTAGTCAATCTAAACAAGCGCAAAATACCACCGCTCAAGTGATTAATAGCAATAAAACGATAGCGACCACACCTTCTATTCCTTTAGAGGAACCAGCAAAAGAGACCTGTATATTTTCTGGTGGAGTGCCTGCGTTAACTTATGAATTACACGGCGGTCAAACACCCGTTTGTCAATTTGCTAATGGTAAACGTTGTAGTGAACAAGCGTTGATTGATGGTGCCTGTATTCCAGGTTAATACGCTTGGGGATATGCATAAATAAATGATAATTAGAAAAATAGGCGCTTAATGTCTGATTAAGCGCCTATTTTTGTGATGATAATAATTTATCTGCGCTCTATCTTTCTATAGCTAACAGTAGCGTATGTTAGTCTTTTTTGGAAAAAGAAGAGGTGACTTGGCTGATTAATACTAATAAACCAACAATAAAATAAGCAGAAAAGATAATTAACATCCATTGTGGCATTTCTAATGACAAGAACCGCCATTGGCTAACAGAACAATCCCCCGATGCTTGGAATACGGCAGGGAACCAATCTTGCAATGCAAACCAAGAAGGCAAGGTAACAAAGAAATCACAAGTTGCAAAAGGTGATGGATTAAGAATAAGTTGCGTATGTTCCCAAGCTAGCTCAATACCGCGGTATGAGGCATAAAGCCATAAAAAACTACCCGCCATGCGCATTAGTGTCAGTTTTGGCGAAGAAAAACCAATTAATGCGGCAACTAAGATCCCTAATACAGCAATGCGCTGATAAACACACATCACACAAGGCATTAATTCCATTCCGTACTGAAAATACAATGCCGCACCTTCAAGACCAATTGCCGTTAATGCCAGCAGTAACCATGAAAAACGACTTTGTGACCAGTGACGAAGAGCACTCAACATAACAATGTCCATGATAATATTGAAATAAGTTGTTATTCTGCCTAAAAACTAGACTAAAAAAAAGGTAAAATCTCTTATTTCACAAATATTTACATTAATAGGTGTTTTTATGAAAAAATAGGGCTTTTAAACATTAAAAGCCCTAAAAAATACTCATTTCATGATGGTTTTTTATGGAATAGCGATTAAGCCAATTTCATATAACCAATGTGTCATTGGCACGAGCCAGAATTCTACAGCTAGTAATCCTAACAGTGTCATAACAATGGTATAAGGAAGAGCCATCATCACCATACGTCCATAAGATAAGCGGATCAGCGGGGATAATGCTGAAGTTAATAAGAATAAGAAAGCCGCTTGTCCGTTTGGCGTTGCCACTGACGGTAAGTTAGTCCCAGTATTAATTGCGACACCAATATGTTCATATTGAGATTGGCTAATTAATCCTTCTTGCAATGCGCTTAATGCTTCACTGATATAGACCGTACCCACAAATACATTATCTGAAATGGCAGAAAGTAGGCCATTAAAGAGATAAAAGAGTGACAGTTGTGAAGATTCTGATGCCTGTAGAACAAATTGAATAATAGGACCAAATAGCTGTTGATCAATAATCACGGCAACAACGGAGAAGAATACCGTAAGTAATGCGGTGAAAGGCAGTGCTTCTTCAAAAGCTTTACCTAAAGCGTGCTCTTCAGTGATACCACAGAAAGTGGTGGCTAAGATAATAACAGAAAGACCAATAATACCAACCTCAGCAAGGTGTAAGGCCAGTGCAACAATTAACCAAATACCAATTAATGCTTGGATTAATAACTGGGCTTTTTCTTGTTGAGTTCGTTTTTCACTGTTCTTTTTATCGTAGTCAGTGAGAACTTTACGCACTAATTCAGGTAGCTCGGCACCATAACCAAACAGCTTAAAGCGCTCAACCAAATAACATACTGCAAGTCCAGCAAAGAAAACGGGAATAGTAACGGGTGACATCCTGATAAAGAAGGTGACAAAATCCCATTCTAAGTGTTTTGCAATGATCAAGTTTTGTGGCTCACCAACCATCGTCATCACACCACCTAATGCTGTACCAACACCGGCATGCATCATTAAGCTACGTAAGAAAGCACGGAATTGTTCTAAGGTCTGTTTTTTCTCTGTGCTATCAATAAAGCCATCATTGCTTAACTCTGCATCAGCCTGGTTAGAGGCAAAGTTATGGTAGATGGAATAGAAGCCTAAAGAAACACTGATCACCACGGCAATCACGGTTAAAGCGTCTAAAAAAGCAGATAAAAAGGCACTAGCAAAACAGAATGCTAATGATAATAAGCGTTTAGATCGAATAGAGAGGAGTAATTTTGTAAAAGCAAATAGAAGTAATTGCTTCATAAAATAAATACCCGCAACCATAAAGACCAGTAATAAAATGACTTCAAGGTTGTTGGCTATTTCATGACCTATTTGTTTCGGCGTTGTCATACCAATAATGACGGCCTCAATAGCAAGTAATCCCCCTGGTTGTAGCGGATAACATTTTAATGCCATGGCTAAAGTGAAGATAAACTCAACAACGAGTAGCCAGCCAGCAATGAAAGGGTCAACAAAGAAAAAAATCAGTGGGTTGATGATTAAAAAAGTAATAATAGCAAGCTTATACCAATCAGGGGAGTTCCCCATGAAATTTTTCAGTAATGCTTGTCTTATACTCATATCCATTATGTTTTTTATCCTCCGAATAGAGATTTTAGGCGCCTAAAATGCGCAATCTAGTCATAATACGCTCTAATCGCTGTGAAATTAAGCGTATTCGTAAATAATAAATTGATAAAACAGTGTCATGTTTTATGATGCCATTCACTATTTAGCGATGGTTGAGCTATATCAAAATTAAGCATTCTGATATTATCTTTTCTATTATTAGCAGAAAAAACGCTTCGGAAGAAATAAAAATATGGTTATTAAGGCTCAAAGCCCCGCAGGTTTTGCGGAAGAGTACATTGTTGAAAGTATTTGGAACAACCGTTTTCCACCAGGTTCTATTCTGCCCGCAGAACGTGAGCTTTCCGAATTAATTGGTGTGACAAGAACGACATTGAGAGAGGTTTTGCAACGTTTAGCTCGTGATGGTTGGTTAACTATCCAGCATGGAAAACCAACTAAAGTGAATAACTTTTGGGAAACGTCAGGTCTTAATATTCTTGAAACTGTCGCGCGTCTTGATCATGATCGCGTGCCACAATTAATCGATAATTTATTAGCCGTAAGAACGAATATCTCAGCAATTTTTATTCGCACGGCATTTAAAAATAATCCAGAAAAATCCCTAGAAGTACTGACTCATCAACTAACGACTGAAAATAGTGCTGATGAGTTTAGTGAGTTGGACTATAACATTTTCCGTGGTTTGGCATTTGCCAGCGGTAATCCTATTTATGGATTGATCTTAAACGGACTTAAGGGATTATATACCCGTGTAGGGCGTTATTATTTCTCTAATGTTCAGGCGAAAGAGTTGGCGCTATCATTTTATAAAAAATTGGCGTTGCTATGTGAACAAAAAGATACTGAGCATGTTATGGATTGCGTTCGCCAATACGGAAAAGAGAGTGGCATTATTTGGCATGAGCTTCAATCGCCACTACCTAGTGACTTAGAAGAAGTAAAACGTTAATTCATCGCGTTTATCCCGTCTTAACATCAGCATTGGATCTTATTGATCCAGTGCTGATTTTTTATTATCCAGAAAATGGTAGTAATAGAAATATGATGACTATTATTGGAGAAGTGAAAGAATAGCGGGCTAAAAACAGCAAGCCTAGTTTAACCAGCCATTTTTAGGTGATACTTTAATTTGGCTATTTTTAGTAAAAAAAATTTGAAACATATCTCATCTTAATATTATATTCTGATAATGATAATTTTTTTGGTTTTTCATAAAAATTGCATGATGGGTTTTTATTGGCTTATTTAATTTATATTTGAATAATATATTTATGTATTATTTTTATAAAAAGCGCTAAATACTCTATCAACTTGATTTTTAAATAGAATTAATAATTACTCTGCAAAACTAACACTGTTATTACTAATTAAATGTGATTTGACTCTAAAATTTGCTTTTTTGTGGTGCTAGATGATTATTCTGTGCTGGCTTTTTGTGTATGGAATATTATTCTTATGTTATATCAATGTAAATTATTTGGAGTCTAGCCATGAAAGTGATCATCTTAGGTGGCGGCGTTATTGGTGTAACAAGTGCGTGGTACTTAGTACAACAAGGGCATGAAGTCATTGTTGTCGATAGGCAAAGTAGTGCGGCAGAAGAGACGAGTGCAGGTAATGCAGGGCAAATATCTCCGGGTTATGCAACACCTTGGGGTGCCCCGGGTATTCCATTAAAAGCAGTAAAATGGATGTTTCAAAAACATGCACCTTTAGCGATCCGACCTGATGGCTCACTGTTCCAATTACGCTGGATGTGGCAAATGCTACGTAATTGTGATGCTTCTCATTATGCGATGAATAAGAGTCGTATGGTGCGTATTGCTGAGTATAGTCGTGATTGTATCCGTCAATTACGCCAAGATACCGGTATTGAATACGAAGGACGCCAAGGGGGAACGTTACAGCTATTTCGTGATCAAAAACAATTTGATAATGCCGCTAATGATATTGCTGTATTAAAGCAAGAAGGTGTGGCTTATGAACTGCTAACAGCCGAGCAACTAAAATCAGCAGAACCCGCTTTAGAGCATGTGAGTCATAAACTTACCGGAGGATTACGTCTTCCTAATGATGAAACGGGTGATTGCCAAATCTTTACTAAGAAACTGGCTAAAATGGCTGAAGAGGCCGGGGTTACCTTCTTATTTAATAAAGAAATAAAACACCTACTTTTTGATGGTGATAAAGTCACCGGTGTGCAATGCCATGATGGTTTATTAACCGCAGATCACTATGTTGTCGCCATGGGATCGTACTCGACTGAATTTTTGAAAAATAAAATCACAATTCCGGTTTATCCTTTAAAAGGCTATTCATTAACCATGCCTATTATTGATGCAAGCAGAGCACCAACATCCACTATTTTAGATGAAACATATAAGATTGCGGTGACTCGCTTTGATAATCGCATTCGTGTGGGCGGTATGGCGGAAGTGGTAGGTTTTAATTTGAATATTTTAAAATCACGTTGTGAAACGCTCAAAATGGTTGTTCAAGATCTCTATGAGGGTGGTGGTGATATCAGTAAAGCGACATTCTGGACAGGCTTAAGGCCAATGACGCCAGATGGTACACCGATAGTTGGGCCAACCGCATATCGTAATTTATCCCTAAATACGGGGCATGGTACATTAGGATGGACGATGGCATGTGGCTCAGGACAACTGTTAGCTGATTTAATATCAGGTAATAAAACGGCAATTGCTGCAGATGATCTCTCCGTGTTCCGTTATATCGATGGATTTAATACTAAATTGCTCCGTCCAGGGCAAAAACTTGACGCTGTTTATTAATTAAGGAGAGACGATGTCCAGACCTGCCAAAATTAGCATAAATTTAGATGCGCTGAGTCATAATCTTTCGGTGATCAAATCGAAAGCGCAGGGAAGTAAAGTATGGTCAGTGGTTAAAGCTGATGCTTATGGACATGGTCTTTCTTGTGTTTGGCCTGCATTAAGTCATACCGATGGTTTTGCCTTAATTGAATTAGATAAAGCAATTATGCTAAGAGAGCAAGGATGGGTAGGCCCCATTCTTTTGCTTGAAGGTTTTTTCAAACCAGATGATGTGTATTTATTAGAGCGTTATTCATTAACGACGGTTGTGCATGCTGATTGGCAATTTGAAGCCATTGAGCAAGCGCAATTAGAGCGGCCTATCAATATTTATCTGAAACTCAATAGTGGCATGAATCGGTTAGGTTACCGACCAGAAGACTATCAGCAAGCCATACAAAGAGCAAAAGGCATAACTAACATTGGCTCTATTGTACAAATGTCCCATTTTGCCAATGCTGATACAGGGCTGAATATGGCGACACAAAAACAGATTATTGATAGCTCAATGGTAAATGATTTACCGCGCTGTTTAGCCAATTCTGCGGCTATTTTATTTGAACCACAAACCCATCATTCATGGGTTCGTCCCGGTATTATTTTATATGGTGTATCCCCCTCTGGGGTGTGGCAAGATATTGCTGATTTTGATTTGCAACCTGTGATGACCTTTAACAGTGAAGTATTAGCCATTCAGTCAGTAAAAAAAGGTGAGCAAATTGGTTATGGTAGCCGATATACCGCACAACGTGATATGAGAATTGCTGTTGTCGCTTGTGGTTATGCTGATGGTTATCCAAGGCATGCCCCAGATGGTACTCCCGTTATCGTTAAAGGACATAAAACACAATTAGTTGGGCGTATTTCAATGGATATGCTTACTATTGATGTAACCGACTTGCCGGATGTTGAACATGGAAGCCCTGTTGAGCTATGGGGAAATCAATTACCGGTTGATGAAGTTGCACTGGCTTGTGGCACTATTGGTTATGAATTACTGTGCGCTATTGCACCGCGAGTGGCGGTTGAAGTGACGATAAATGTAGCAAACTCTACTTTTTCTGATCTAAATGAAAGTTGTTAATAATCACTAAACTAGAATAAGCTTAAACTTATTTTGATTTGGTGATCCTATGAGTAACGGCATTACATTGCGTGTGAAAGGAAAGGTTCAAGGTGTTGGCTTTCGCCCCTTTGTTTGGCAATTAGCACATCATTTTGGTTTATTAGGGCAGGTGAGTAATGATAGCTTAGGAGTATTGATCCACTTAACGTTATCACCGCAAAATCAACACTTTATTAATGCATTAACAGCTCAATGTCCTCCTCTTGCACGCATTGAACGTATTGAACAAACACCTTATCAATGGGAGCAACTCCCCACGGACTTTACTATTGTAAAAAGTGGTGGTGGAGAAATGGATACACAAGTTGTACCTGATGCAGCGACTTGTCAGGCTTGTATTGATGAGTTGTTTGATCCACAAAATCGTCGTTATCACTATCCTTTTATAAACTGCACCCATTGCGGTCCCCGTTTTACTATTATAAAAAAAATGCCTTACGACAGGCCTTTTACCTCTATGTCTGCATTTCCATTTTGTCCGACTTGCCAACATGAATATCAAGATCCCGCAGATAGGCGTTTTCATGCACAACCTAATGCCTGTCCTGTCTGTGGGCCTCATATTTGGTTGGCAGATCATCAAGGGCAACAACTTGCAATAAAAGAGCGGGCATTAACGCAAGCTTGTCAGGCGCTATTAGCGGGGAAAATTGTTGCTGTAAAAGGCATTGGTGGCTTTCATTTAGTCTGTGACGCACGCAATAGTGAAAGTGTTGCGCGTTTAAGAGCGCGTAAACATCGTCCAGCCAAACCACTTGCGGTGATGTTAACCGGGACTGAGCAGATCCAAAAACCGAGCGATAATGCCGAGTTTTACTCAAAAGTGATAGAAACATTAACCAGTACCGCAGCACCTATCGTACTTATTCCTAAAGAAATCGCCCCTATTTCATTAAGTGAACTGATTGCACCTGGATTAACAGAAGTAGGTGTTATGTTACCAGCTAATCCTTTGCAACATCTTCTCGCACATGAAACACAAATTCCATTAGTCATGACCTCTGGTAATGCGACGGGACACACTCCTGCATTAACCAATGAAGAGGCGTTAATTCAGCTTGGTGATATTGCAGAATTATTTCTAATGCATAATAGGGAGATTATACAAAGAGCGGACGATTCATTAGTGCGTATTGAAGATGGTCAGTGTGTGATGATCCGCCGTTCACGGGGTTATGTACCAGATGCTATCGCATTGCCAACCACTTTTGATGCACAACCTGCAATTTTGGCTTTAGGAGGGGATCTGAAAAATGTGTTTTGTCTCTTAAAAGAGCACCAAGCTATTATGGGGCCGCATTTAGGTGATTTAGATGATTTAAGTGTGAGGCAACAATTACTGAAATCACTCACGCTGTTTCAACAGATCTATCGTTTTACGCCCAAAGCGATTGCCATTGATGCTCATCCTAATTATATCAGCCATCAAATAGGTAAACAGCTAGCTGAACAGCAACATATTCCTGTTATAGAAGTTCCCCATCACCATGCACATATTGTCTCTTGCTTAGCAGAGCATGGACATACACAGCAACAAGGCGCAGTAATTGGTATAGCCCTTGATGGTCTAGGGTATGGACAAGATGGCTCTTTATGGGGAGGCGAGTGTTTGCTGGTGGATTATAAAAAATCTCAACGTATTGGCGGGCTACCTGCGGTTGCTATGCCGGGAGGAAATTTAGCTTCAATACAGCCTTGGCGAAATTGGTTCGCACATTTAGCTACTTTTACAAAAGATTGGCAAGGTAGTGTTATCACCCAAGCAATTCCGCTCACTGAGTTACAGATTTTGAGTAAGGCAGTGGCTCGTGGTTTAAATTCACCGCTAGCATCATCTTGTGGACGATTATTTGACGCAGTTGCTTGCTCTTTGGGATTATCACCTAAACAAATAAGCTGGGAAGGCGAAGCGGCATGCTACTTACAAAGTGCTGCGTTACAGTGTCACGTAGATCGGTATGCTGATATCATCAAGCAATATGGACATTTAATGCCTGTAAAAGATAAGCATGTTGATTTGTCCATTTTCTGGTCACAATGGGAAAGCATCACATTGAATACCAGTGAGAAGGCTTGGTTATTTCACTATTTATTAGCCGAAAGTTTGGGTGATATTGCTCTGCAAGCTGCGCAAGAACATCAGATTGATACTATTGTTTTAACAGGAGGGGTATTCAATAATATCTTACTTAAGGATCTGTTTAAGCAAAAATTAAACAATAAAAAGGTATTAACCCCTATGATATTGCCATCTGGTGATGGTGGAATTGCATTAGGACAAGCACTTATTGCCAGTCATTTTATGTAAAAAATAAAATGATTGTAATCTATTAGCTAACTTTTAGTGCACCATAACAACAGTCGTTTTTTGGTCACTGTTTTATCAAAGACAATATGGAAAATCATCGTGAGTAAAAAGAAAATTGTTATTTCTTTAGCCATAATCGCTGGATTGAGTACACCGACAGCCTTTGCGGGAGAATGGTCAATAGGGGGTTCTGTATTATCACAAGTAACACCTTATAAGGGTGCTAAATCTAAAGACTATTTATTACCTGTACCTTTGGTTAATTATCAATCTGAAAATTTCTATTTTGCGACATTAGCCGCAGGATATTATTTATGGAATTCACCGAAAGATCAGCTGTCTGTCGATGTTCACTATTACCCACAAGCATTTAAACCAAGTGACTCTGATGATGAGCAGATGAAAAAACTTAATCGTCGCCGTGATACCGTCATGGGTGGATTCACCTATAAACATCATGAGTCATGGGGAAGTTTACGAGGGATTATTTCAGGTGATCTTTTAGGTAAAAGTAATGGCATTATTGCTGATGCTGCTTACCTTTATCCTTTTGAACTAGGCAATTGGTCACTTCAACCGGGAATTGGTGCTGTTTGGGAAAATAAAAAGCAGAATCGTTACGCATATGGGATTAGTCAGGGAGAATCTCAGCGTAGTGGTTTAGCAGAATATCGACCAAATGATAGCTGGAGACCTTATGTTGAAATCTCAGCTAACTATAAGTTTGCTGAAAACTGGGATTTCTTCGCGATGGGACGAGTGGATCGCTTACCCAGCGAAGTTAAAGATAGCCCGATGGTAAATAAATCGGTAACGGCTATTTTATGGACAGGTGTCACTTATACTTTCTAACGGTAAAACGGTAAGTTAAGTTGCTTTCGATAACTAAAAGCTTCGAATTTGTTCGAAGCTTTTTTCGTTCGACAAAGTAGAGTGGCAAACTATTTTTCAGCAATATTTTTGCGTACGCGTATCACAGCAGATAAACGTCCAGGATGAACATTATCCGGCTTAAGTGGACGATGAATACGAGCTGTTTCAACACATGCCATTTTACGGTAACCACCTGAGCTCATATCTTTCATTGAACTGGCGAGTTCTGCACCTGGATTCCAACAAACGACATCACTGTGATGATAATGGTGAACCTCAATAGTACGATCCCAACCATCATCATGAATAAGATTAAAATCTTCAGGTTCAGTATAAAGTCTGTCAGTACGGCCGTTAAAGCGTAGGGCTGTTTCGTTGGTATAAACTTCTTTATCCGCCACTGTGTCAATATAGTGACTACCAAGGCCTGTAATGGAAACTTTATCGATATCACTGACATTAAAATAGGAGTGTAGCGCCGCAGTGGCTTCATAGTCACCGTATGACTCTAATTCAATTTCACAGGTATCACCTAATTTAAATCGAGCAATAACAGTAAATTCATGAGGCCAATACTTTTGAGTTTGTGCACTTTCTTTGAGTGTCATGGTGATAAGCACTCCGTCTTCTTGTTCAGAATGAGCACTAAATTCCCAAGGTAAGATACGTGCAAATCCATGGCTTGGTGTTCCCGCTGAGGCAAACCAAGGCCAACAAATAGGGATACCACCACGAATAGCAACACCGGGAGTAAATAAGGCATCTTCACTGAGCCACAAAACGGGATGCGTTTGTGCGGGTTGCCATGCGATAAGATGGGCACCTTGAAGACTAATAGCCGCACGTACTTTGGGGTGAGAGATCACCAGAATAGGGAGTTCACCTAATTGGCGTCGACTTAAGTAAGGTGATATTTGTTCAATAACCGGCAAAGAAAAAATTTTCTCATTCATTATTTTATAACCTTATGTCGCGGACTATTTGAATACAATAAACTGCCGAGTAAAAAAATAAAAGAGCCACCGAAAGGGTGGCTCTAAAATCAATCTTGGCTTTCTAAACTCTAATTATTTAGAGATATGAGAAATCAGATCTAGAACTTTGTTTGAATAACCAACTTCGTTATCGTACCAAGAAACTAATTTAACAAAGTTGTCATTCAGCGCGATACCTGCTTTAGCATCGAATACTGAAGTTAATACTTCACCGTTGAAGTCAGTTGAAACAACTGCATCTTCAGTGTAACCCAGAACGCCTTTCAGTTCGCCTTCGGCAGCTTCTTTGATTGCTTCACAGATTTGAGCATAAGTTGCTGGTTTTTCCAGACGTGCAGTTAAGTCAACAACAGAAACGTTAGGAGTAGGAACACGGAAAGACATACCAGTCAGTTTGCCATTCAGTTCAGGAATAACTTTACCTACTGCTTTAGCAGCACCAGTTGATGAAGGGATGATGTTTTGAGAAGCACCACGACCACCACGCCAGTCTTTCATTGAAGGACCATCAACAGTACGTTGAGTTGCAGTTGTTGCGTGAACAGTTGTCATCAGACCTTCAACGATACCGAATTTGTCGTTGATAACTTTTGCTAAAGGCGCTAAGCAGTTAGTTGTACAAGATGCGTTAGAAACGATATCTTGACCTGCATATGATTTGTGGTTTACACCCATAACGAACATAGGTGTGCTGTCTTTTGAAGGACCAGTCAGAACAACTTTTTTCGCACCAGCTTGGATGTGTTTACGTGCAGTTTCGTCAGTTAAGAACAGACCAGTTGCTTCAGCAACAACATCAACACCAATTTCGTTCCATTTCAGGTTTGCTGGATCTCTTTCTGATGTTACGCGGATGGTTTTACCATTAACAACGAGGTGGCCATCTTTTACTTCAACAGTACCGTTGAAACGACCATGAGTTGAATCGTATTTCAGCATGTATGCCATGTATTCTGCGTCTAACAGATCGTTAATACCTACGATTTCGATATCTGAACGTTCTTGTGCAGCACGGAAAACGATGCGGCCGATACGACCAAAACCATTAATACCTACTTTGATAGTCATATGTATTCCACCAGCTTTATTAGTGAATTAAAAAGTTGCTTCTAAAGTTACCAAAACCGCGCCAGTCGTCAAGCGGAATCGTGTCAATAATTGCAAAAAATCAATTAAAAAAACACTTTTTGCTTAAGGATTGGTCGTTTTAGATAAATATTACGCTGTGTATTATCGGGATCATTGCCGATAAATGAAGTTACCTTTGCTCCGTTATGTGAAATGTATCACATTTCAAAAACTAAAGATTACTCTCATTGATTTTAGACTATATTTTCCAGATTTGTTGTTAAATCTTTGTTATTATTTGCTGTTGTTTTAAAAAACATTTTTGTCAGTGTGAGGTGTTTATGAGCAATAATGAAAAAAAAGTGCATATTTCAAGTGATAACAATCACATTGATTTATCAAACCTCAATGAAATGCAGCATTATGTGACGCAACAGCGGGGTACTGAACCGCCGTTTAGTGGTAAATTATTACATAATAGAGAAACAGGTATTTATCATTGCTTATGTTGTTCTGCGCCTTTGTTTTATTCGGAAACTAAATTTGATGCAGGATGTGGCTGGCCAAGTTTTTATCAACCTGTAAGTGATGATGCAATTCTTTATCTTGATGATTTTTCGCATAATATGAAAAGAACAGAGATCCGCTGTCATCAATGTGGTGCTCATTTAGGGCATGTATTTAATGATGGCCCAGCACCGACAGGACAACGTTATTGTGTTAATTCTGCCTCTTTGGCATTTAGCAATACAGAAACAGGTGAAGTGCAAAAGGGCTAAATAGTCGCTATTAACAATAAATTAACAAATAAAAAAACGATTCAGCTTTTGCGTGGTAATTTGATATATGGAGCAATCAATGGAAGTTAATGATTTAATTTCAATGGTCACACCTGAGATTTATCAACGTCTTTCTACCGCAGTTGAGCTAGGTAAATGGCCAGACGGCGTTGCACTCACGGCAGAGCAAAAAGAGCATTGCATGCAAATTGTTCTCTTATGGCAAGCGCAGAATAACCATAATCCGGAACATATGACGGTTGGCACAAACGGACAAATTACGATGAAAAGCAAACAAGAGCTAAAAGCGCAATTTCAAGCTGAACGTTTAGCCACATTAACACCAATGGATGATGATTAAGACGTTTTTAAATTTAAATAATGAAAGTTAGCGTAACGGTGGTGATTTATTAGTTTATTATTTGGATAAATCACCACTTTTTAGTTCTACTATTCATACAAGTAGAGAATGATAATTGCTAATCATGTTGTTTATATTATTTGTCACTTTTAAGCATTGTTACTGAATCAACTAAAACTGCCCCATGTTGTTGCATTTGATTAAATGCGAGTTGGCTATCATCTGGTTGAATATTGACACCTCGACAACCATCCATAACCACTGATACTTGATAACCCAATTGTAATGCATCTAACACGGTAAATTTAACGCAATAATCAGTTGCTATCCCTAGAATGGTGAGATGCTCGATCTGCATGCTTTGTAAAAGAGTATGCAATCCTGTTTGATATTCATGGTCATTATCAAAAAAAGCACTATAACTATCGATAAGTCGATTTTGGCCTTTATAAATAATATGACTAATTAAATCATCTGTTAATAATGGATGAAAATCAGCGCCATGGCTATTTTGTACACAATGCACTGGCCACCAAACTTGTGGGCGGCCATTTAATTGGCCAATTTCGCCAACAACAGTACCTGAATTTTTTGCAAAGCTGAGATGATCTGCGGGATGCCAATCTTTACTCGCAATAATAGGACGCTGATGGCGTTGAAAATAATCAATAAGTCGATTTGCCGTATCTATGACGGTATCACTTTCCTTAACAGCCAATGCGCCACCGGTACAGAAATCATTTTGTAGATCAACTAATAATAACGCTGAATTTTTCACAGGAGTTACCTTTGATTAGACCTAGTCGTCATCGTTTAATGTCATTTCACCACGGAGGTTTTGTTGCATTAAACGGCAGATCTCAGTATAGCTATATTGCTGACTAAGTAGATAGTGGAGTTTAGTTAACGCTGCTTCAAAAGTCATATCATAACCACTGATCACCCCAACATCGGCAAGTGCTTGTCCTGTTGCATAGCCTCCCATATTGACACGACCAGAAATACATTGTGTTAGGTTAACAACGACAATACCGCGCTCAGTTGCTTCGCGTAGCGTTGATAACAAGGCAGGATGAGAAGGAGCATTACCCACACCATAAGATCGCAAAATAAGTGCCTTAACGGGTTGCATTAAGATATTTTTCACCACCTCATCAGAAAGTCCCGGATATATTGTTACCACACCAATTGGTTGAGGGGTAATATGATGAGCAATAAACTCACCTTTTGGCTTAGGTAATGGGTTTATTTTAAACGTTTTAATATTAATGCCTGCTTCTAATAAAGGTGCACTATTAGGAGAAGCAAAAGCATTGAAGCCATCTGCATGTGCTTTTATCGCACGATTACCACGATACAGAGTATTGTTGAAAAACAGTGCAACTTCATTAATCGGATGATGTGCAGCAATATAGAGAGCATTTAATAGGTTAGTTTGTCCATCTGAGCGTAAAGCTTCTAATGGAATTTGAGAGCCGGTGACGATAACCGGTTTTGCCAGCCCCTCAAACATAAAGGAAAGTGCAGAAGCGGTAAATGCCATGGTATCGGTACCATGCAAGATGACAAAACCATCATAGTGGCAATAATTCTCGCTAATATCATCAGCGATAGATTGCCAATCTTCAGGGGTAATATTTGATGAATCAATTAAAGGAAGGTGCTCTTTGATTGTGAAATTGGGCATCTCTTCACGATGGAATTCGGGCATCTTAGCTAATTGGCGTTGTAAATGTCCTGATACAGGTATATAGCCGTGATCAGAATGTTGCATACCGATAGTTCCACCAGTATACACAACGTAAATGGATTTTTTTTGCATCAGACCTAACACTCTTATGAATTAAGCGATAAGAAAGAGTTGATTATAGGGGGTTTGCAGAATAAAAAAAGAAAGGGGAGACAAAAAGCACAATTGAAATACAGCAATTGATGTTTTAAATCATTATTTACACCATTTAGCAAAATAACTAAAAAATAATCAAAGGCTAAGATAATCCCGCTCATATTGAGCGGGAGCACACTTATTTATTGAATATCACCACAAGATAAACAATACGCATAGCGGTTTTGCGGATCGTTCATATTACGATAAAACTCAGTTTGTGTTTTAACTTCTTTAAATACCGGTGCAGGTAAATAGGCTTGTAATGGATCAGGAATAATGGCTTTTGCATTGGCCGATAAGCTCATTAATATTTGCTCTGATAAGCTTAATTCCGGTTTCATCCAATCAATGACTGGTTGTTTGATTTTTGCCATGGTTGCTGCTGCATTAATAGCATCATCGAAATCACCAAATTCATCAACTAATCCTACTTGTTTAGCATCAACACCAACCCAAACACGACCTTGCGCAATACGATCAACTTGTGCCGGTGTTTTATTACGTGATTCAGCTACTAATTTCAGGAATGTTTTATAGCCACTTTCAATATTAAGTTGGAATAGCTCTGAAAAATCTTCTGGTAATTTATTGGTTACCGAAAGTCCTGCAAGAGGCGATGTACTCACGCCATCACTATGCACACCTATTGATTCTAAGCTATTTTCAAAGGTATTGATGACACCAAATATACCAATAGAGCCTGTTAATGTTGAAGGGCTAGCGATAATTTTACTCGCAGGTGTAGAGATCCAATATCCCCCTGATGCAGCCATTCCGCCCATTGAAACCACGACATGTTTTTTCTCTTGTTTAAAGGCGGCTATTTCACTGCGGATCTGCTCAGATGCAGATACACTACCACCGGGGCTATTAACTCGTAATACTAATGCTCTAATATTAGGATTTAAACGCGCTTGACGGATTTGATTAGCAATGGTTGAACCACCTGCAGAGCCAGGAATGCTTTCACCATCAATAATTGCGCCTTGAACGACCACAACCGCAATATTGCCGTCTTCGTTTTCTGGGGCGAATGCGGTGAGGTTATCGGCATAATCATAAATACTGATATTATTAAACTGCTTAGCTTCATGATCCCATTGAAAGGTCTCTTTCATATCCGCTTCAAATTGGGCATAAGAGCTAACAGTATCGACCAGTTTGCGATTAAGTGCATAAGTAGCATTATCGCCATCGGCTTTACGCAACTCGACAATCATCTCTTTTGCACCAGGGAAAACATCTTCCTTGGTAATACTACGATTTTCTGCAACTTGCGTTAAATAATTAGACCAGAGTACGGAAACTAATCGATTCGATGCGGCTCGAGCTTCATCAGACATATTATCGCGCATCAGCGGTTCAACAGCTGATTTATAGGTTCCTACACGGAATATATGGGTATTAACTTTAAGTTTTTCTAATAGCGATTTGTAATAGAGATTACTAAAACCTAAACCATAAATACCCACAGCACCTTGTGATGCTAAATAAATTTTATCTGCATAAGAGGCTAAGTAATATTGCGGTTGGCTATAATAACCACTAATCGCATAGATAGGTTTGCCTGTTTTTTTAAATTCAGTCAGCGCTTTACCAACATAATTGAGTGAAGGTTGGTCTGCCCCAGCAAATTCGTCAAGTTTTAGTACCATTCCTTTAATTTTGGGGTCAGTCGCTGCTTTGCGTAAGGTATCAACGACTTCGAATAACGAATTTTCTTGTAACTGGCTACCCGAAACACCCAAAAGCTCTCGGCTCATTTGCCCTAAAGGATTTTGGTTAGCTGTTTGGTCAACAATAACGCCTTTTAAATCAACCAGTAATGCACCTTGGTAATCGGTAGGTTTTTGCGTTTCTTGGACGATGAAATAGAGTCCTACACCCATAAAAAGTAGAAAGAAGAAAATAACGTTTAAGATTAGTTTCCTGATAAAGTTAATCGCCTGCCAACTAAATCGAAAAATAGTGCCGATTAACTCCATAATTTTACTCATATTATCTCCACATCATGTAAAGCTAAAAATTAATCCTAAACAGTTATGCTAGAATTGATGGTAAAGGTTTAAGTTTCTATTATTAAAGTATTTATTTCAATATTGAGCGACTCAAGAAATTAGCTGTATAGCCACAACATACCTTATTTACATGAGAGTATGCCTTGCAGGTGAACAATAGACAGCAAAGGTCACGGCTATTTTTAGAATAAAAAACGCTAATATTCCCTACATCTCACTTCGATCCTTTAATAACAAAACTCGATTGACTACTTAGACTGCAAATATTTAAACACCATTCTAATATAGCGACTAGCGAAAGTCTGTCACGTATTTTATTGCGCTTGGGCAGTGTATTACACCTAAAAGCTAAAACATTCATATTTTGAACAAACGCTCAATATTGGCTTAAGTACAATCCTATTTTAGCTAAAAATATCCGCTTAAATTTCTCGGTGGTGGTAATATAACATTTTATTATACTGCGAATTGATAACAACTGTCTATCCCTGCTCTTAAGGGATTTTGCTACAATAATACTGACAGGAGAATACAAAAATGGATGCATTAACACTGCTTTTAAATCGACGTTCAGCGTCTCGACTGACTACTCCAGCCCCAAATAACCAACAGCTTGAAGCTATTTTACAAGCAGGTATGAGAGCCCCCGATCATGGCGCCCTTAAACCTTGGCACTTTGTCGTGATGAAAGAGGATGGTATTGAGCGTTTTAGTCAATTATTACATAAAGCGGCGGTGGTGAGTCAACTAGGTGCTGAGGTAGAAGAAAAAGCAAAAAACGCACCTTTTCGTGCACCTTTAATTATTACCGTGATTGCCAAAGTTAAAGCGCATCCTAAAGTTCCTGAATGGGAGCAAATTGTTGCGGCAGGCTGTTGTGTTCAGGCGATGCAAATGGCTGCAGTGGCACAAGGTTATAGTGGTATTTGGCGTTCAGGCTCTTGGACTCATGATCCAGTGGTAAGAGCGGGATTAGGTTGTGGTGAACACGACCATATTGTTGGTTTCTTATATCTTGGTACTCCCGCATTGAAAGCACCTACAACGGTTTCTCCTGCTGATTTAACTGATTTTGTGACTTATTTTTAAAAGGATGACATGTTATGTCTGAAGCAATTCGTTTAACACAATACAGTCATGGTGCCGGATGTGGCTGCAAAATTTCACCAAAAGTTTTGGAAACGATTTTACATAGTGAACAGGCTAAGTTTCACGATCCCCATTTATTGGTTGGTAATGAAACGAAAGATGATGCCGCTGTTTATGATTTAGGTAATGGCACTGGAATTATCAGTACCACTGATTTTTTTATGCCAATTGTTGATAACCCCTATGACTTTGGGCGTATTGCGGCGACTAATGCGATTAGTGATATTTTCGCTATGGGGGGTAAACCTATTATGGCAATAGCAATTTTAGGTTGGCCAATTGATAAACTTGCGCCTGAAATTGCTCGTGAAGTTATCGAAGGTGGGCGAGCCGCCTGTCAAGAAGCGGGGATTTCCCTTGCTGGTGGGCATTCGATTGATGCTCCTGAACCTATTTTTGGTTTAGCGGTAACGGGCGTTGTACCGGTGAGTAAAATTAAGAAAAACAGTGCAGCTAAAGCAGGATGCCAACTTTTTTTAACTAAACCTTTAGGTATTGGGGTATTAACTACCGCAGAGAAAAAAGGCTTATTAAAACCTGAGCATCAGGGCCTAGCTACTGAAATTATGTGCCGTATGAATAAAGCGGGTACTGATTTTTCTGATATTGAAGGGGTCACGGCAATGACCGATGTGACAGGTTTTGGTCTATTAGGTCACCTTAGCGAGATTTGTGAAGGCTCTGGATTACAAGCCACTATTCACTTTTCACAAGTACCACGATTACCTGAAGTAGAAGCGTATATAGAGCAAGGATGTGTACCGGGCGGTACTGGACGTAATTTTGAAAGTTATGGCCATTTGATTGGTAATATCAGCGAAATGCAACGTAAATTATTATGTGATCCGCAAACTTCAGGTGGCTTATTACTGGCAGTACAGCCAGAAGCCGTTGAGCAAGTAAAAGAAGTTGCTAAACGCTTTAATATTGATTTGACCTCGATCGGTGAATTAACAGAGCCGAAAGCAGGAAGAGCGTTAATTGAAGTGACAAACTAACGTAATGAGATTATTTATTGCAGAAAAACCCAGCCTTGCTCGAGCTATTGCTGATGTATTACCAAAACCGCATAAACGTGGTGATGGTTTTATTGTTTGTGGTGATAACCAGTATGTGACGTGGTGTGTTGGTCATTTACTTGAGCAGGCTGAGCCGGATGCATATGATCCGCGCTATGCGCGTTGGTCGTTAGATGATTTGCCCATTATTCCGAATAAATGGCAACTCAAACCGCGCGCTGATGTGAAAAAACAGCTAGATACGATCAACACATTACTAAAACAAGCCGATGAAGTGATCCACGCAGGAGACCCCGATCGCGAAGGGCAACTGTTAGTAGATGAAGTACTTAATTACCTTAATATTAGTGATGCTCAAAGGAAACAGGCACGCCGCTGCCTGATTAACGATTTAAACCCCGCCGCGGTATCTCGAGCAATTGATAAGCTCCGCTACAATCATGAATTTATTCCATTATGTGTTTCTGCCTTAGCAAGAGCGAGGGCGGATTGGCTATATGGCATTAACATGACACGCGCTTACACGTTATTAGGACAGCGCAATGGTTACCAAGGCGTACTCTCTGTTGGGCGAGTACAAACCCCGGTGCTAGGTTTAGTCGTACGCCGTGATGAAGAAATTGAAAACTTTGTACCGAAAGATTTTTTTGAAGTCAAAGCGCATATCGTTACTCCTGCAGATGAGCGATTTACCGCTATTTGGCAGCCGAGTGAACACTGCGAGCCTTGGCAAGATGAAGAAGGGCGTTTATTACATCGCAAATTAGCAGAGCATGTTGTTGATAGAATAGCTGGCAAGCCTGCTAATGTTACCGATTATCAAGATAAACAAGAGTCTGAAATAGCACCTTTGCCTTTTTCATTATCTGCTTTACAAATTGAAGCGGCGAAACGCTTTGGTTTAAGCGCTCAACAAGTGTTAGACACATGTCAACGCTTATATGAAACGCATAAACTTATTACTTATCCACGCTCCGATAGTCGCTATCTCCCTGATGAACACTTTGCTGGGCGTCATGCGGTGATGAATGCCATTAGTGTGCATGATAATAGTCTTTTACCACAAGAAACATTAGATATTGATAAAAAGAACCGTTGCTGGGATGACAAGAAAGTAGATGCGCACCATGCCATTATTCCTACTGCGAAAACAGGTAATATTTCATTAAGTGAAAATGAAAAGAATATTTACTATTTGATTGCCCGACAATATCTAATGCAATTTATGCCAGATGCGGTGTACCGCAAATGTGTGATTGAACTCGATATTGAGAATGGAAAGTTTATTGCTAAGGCACGATTTTTAGCACAAGCCGGCTGGCGTACCTTATTAGGTAGTAAAGAGCAAGATGCGGAAAATGATGGTAGCGCCTTACCTATTGTGGCTAAAGGTGATGAGTTACTTTGTGAAAAAGGCGAAATTGTTGCCAAGCAGACCCAACCACCAAGACCTTTTACAGATGCTACGCTACTTTCGGCTATGACCGGTATTGCACGTTTTGTGCAAGACAAAGAGCTAAAGAAAATCCTAAGAGCGACGGATGGGCTAGGTACTGAAGCGACTAGGGCTGGTATTATTGAATTACTGTTTAAACGCGGCTTTCTGCAAAAGAAAGGGCGAGCTATCAACTCGACACCAGCAGGAAGAGCATTAATTCATGTTTTGCCAGATATGGCGACATTACCCGATATGACCGCTCATTGGGAATCAATATTAACGCAAATTAGTGAGAAGCAATTTAAGTATCAAGATTTTATGATGCCATTAAGTAACACACTATTTGAATTAATTACTCAAGCTAAACGTCGTCCTAATATTCAAGCGTTTAGAAACCTGCCTGCGCCTGCGCAGAATAAAAAACGTAAAGGTGCGACGAAAAAAAGTGCACAAGGGAAAAGTCGTTCAGCGCAGTCTCAATCTACGAATCGCAATATAAAGAGTGATGCTTAGTTGATTGTGTAAGACGCTAACTAATATATAAATAAACCCCACTTTTAATCTATTTAAAGTGGGGTTTATCAATAAGGGGGGAGAGGGAATTAAAGCTTAAACTCGGCCCAAACAGGTGCGTGATCGGAAGGTTTTTCCATCGCACGAATATCGTAGTCAATGCCGGTTGAAATACAATTATCTGCTAAGCAACGACTTGCTAGCAGTAAATCGATACGTAAGCCTCGGTTATCATCAAAGCCTTTTGAGCGATAATCAAACCAAGAAAATTGGTCTTCGACTTCAGGATGTTGGGCGCGGTAAGTATCGGTTAATCCCCAACCCATAAGCGTTGCTAACCACTCTCGCTCTTCCGGTAAAAATGAACATTTACCCATTTTTAGCCAACGTTTCATATTATTTTCGCCGATACCGATATCTTTATCGGTTGGGCTAATATTTAAATCCCCCATAATCAGTACGGGAGAGGAAGGCGTTAAGCTGGTGGTCAGATACTGCTGTAGATCAGCATAGAATTTTGCTTTAGCAGGGAATTTTGTCTCATGATCACGACTTTCACCTTGAGGGAAATAACCATTCATTACCGTTAATAATCCAGCGGGGGTTTCAATGTCCGCCATGATCATACGACGCTGAGCTTCTTCACCATCACCAGGGAATCCTTTACGTACCGCGACAGGTTTCGCCTTAGTTAACAAAGCCACACCATAATGGCCTTTCTGTCCATGATAAAAAACGTGGTAGCCCAAGGCACTGACAGTTTCTAATGGAAACATATCATCATGAACTTTTGTTTCTTGCAGTCCAATAACATCGGGTTGGTGTTTTTCTACAATGGCTTCGAGCTGATGAGGGCGAGCACGTAATCCATTAATATTGAATGAGACAAATTTCATGTGACTATAACCATTTATAGATTGAATAATAGGATAACTTATACTAACAGGATAATGAAATAAATGTAAGTCGGTTACATGCCAATGTTAATACCTGTCATCGAGATATAATCGCGTGATATAGATAAATCGTAGCCAAATAGCAAAATGTATGGCAACTAATAATATTAATAAGTTTATGCCTAACAAAAAATATTAATTAAATAAAGTAGAAACATAAACTATTCTTTGATAGAAGAATATAAGTATTATCATTTTTTATATGTAAAGCAAAATGACAGAATAAAAATATCAATTGAATTATAAATTATATTTATAGGAGGTAAAGATAATTAAAAATAATATTTATTTCGCATGGATTTCTTTCAGTTAATATGTGTTTTATTTATATTAATAAAATTAATTTAATTGTTTTGTTTAACACAGCAAAGGAATGGTGGATTATGTTTTTTTCTCGTAAATTAGAGGCCTTTATGGCCGTCGTTGAAAATGGATCCTTAAGTAAAGCTGCTCGTGTGATGAACCGAACGACACCACCTGTAGCGAAATCAATCAAAGATTTTGAAGCCGTGCTAGGGAAGCGCTTGTTTAAGCGGGAAAAGTTTGGTATGAGTTTAACGCAAGAAGGGTTAGAACTCTATAATGATTTAAAATCACTTTATCTGCAAGAAAAAGAGATAACAAAAAAACACACATCGGGCATTATTAATAATAGCATTCATGTTTATTATGATTGGGGTAAAAGTCAATATTTAACAGCACTCTATCAAGCAGCCAATAAGAATTGTTCACATATAAATATGATGAGATTTTCGAAAGATAATTTTGAAGAGATACCAGATTATGATGGAAACACGTTAATCTTAAGCTCAGATAAAATTATTAGTGAAAAGTTTAGCTTAATACATCAAGTTAAAAATAAATATCTAGGAATATGTTGCCAACAAATCTTAGCACAAAAAGCACAAGAGAATATCAATACATTGCTAAAAGAAAATATTTGGTTATGTGATCCCGCTTTATATAAAACAGCAAAAATAAAGAAATTAGAAAATGAAATAGCGGATCAGGGTAAACCTGTCAGTATTAGATTGATGGATGATTTAAATTGTTGTTTAAACTTTATTCAAACTCACCATTCGCTATTATTTACTGATGAAAACCCGATTAAAAGTGAGGATGAAAAGCAACTGTGCTTTATACCTTTAACACAAACGGAGCTGATTTATAATTGTTATATCTATAAATCTAAATATCACTCGAGTATATTGAACAGGTTTGTTGATTTAATAAAAGAATTGGAATGAAAAAATAGTGAAGAGTATTGAAGATGGTGGTGGGAGAAGGATTCGAACCTTCGAAGTCTGTGACGGCAGATTTACAGTCTGCTCCCTTTGGCCGCTTGGGTATCCCACCAACATTAAATTGTCTTGCTGTCCGTGACAGCGGGCGCAATAATACCAAATACCTGAGATGTGTAAAGTGCTATTTTAAGAAAAAGCGATCAACTGCTTTAAAAATATCCGCTTTGCTTAACTGTTGTGCTATATCGTATTGATTTTAGATAGAAAGCTATAGTGATTGACTTGGATGTGTAACAAAAAATAAAAAGAGCCTGTGATAAAATAACTATCCCAGGCTCTTGTTACTTTAGGCTTGTGTCGTAGTTACACTAATTTAAAACGGGTAAGCCTACAAAATAATTGTTCTGTTGCCATAGACAAAAACACGTTGCGAGAGCACCCAATAGAGGGCGTGGCTTAGTACGTTTTTTTCTACATCCCGTCCTGCGCGCATCATATCTTCTGCTGAAAAAGTGTGGTCTACGTTTATTACATTTTGAGTAATAATAGGGCCTTCATCTAAATTATCATTTACATAGTGAGCTGTGGCGCCAATAATTTTTACACCACGTTCATAGGCTTGATGATATGGGCGGGCGCCAATAAATGCCGGTAAGAAAGAGTGATGAATATTAATAATTTGATTTGGGTAATGTTGTACAAATGCGGGGGTTAATACACGCATATATTTAGCTAATACCACATAATCAGGTTTGTATTGGTCAATTTGTGCTATCAGTTTTTCATCATGCTGATCACGGGTTAACCCTTCATGACTAATGAGATGGAAAGGGATCCCAAATTGCTCAACAAGGTGTTTTAGCGTGTCGTGATTACCAATAACTGCTGCAATTTCAACATCCAGATCACCAAAAGCGCTTTTCATTAAGAGGTCACCAATACAATGGGCTTCTTTAGTGACCATAATGACGATACGGCGGCGACCGGCAGTATTAAGCTCTCGCTGTGAGCCTTGTGGAAGTGCATCATCTAAATCGGCTAAAAAGGTTTCATCATTAAAAATACCTTCTAGCTCAGTGCGCATAAAAAAGCGTCCAGTGCGATGATCAACAAACTCATTATTTTGAACAATATTGAGCTGATGTTTATAACAAATATTAGTAATTTTTGCGATAAGCCCTTTCGCATCTGGACAAATAGTACGTAGTATTTTCTTTTGAGTATTTTGGTGTTGCATGTATGGATAAATCCTTTAATTTACTTCTGTGTTTGCAATTATTTTCTGTTGTGTTCACAACATTTTTTGTATTTACGGCCTGAGCCACAAGGACAGGGATCGTTTCGTCCTACTTTAGGCTGTACACCATCAATATAAAACCAGCAGTCGTCTATTTTTAGAAAACGAGAGCGTTCATGTAGATACTGCTTATCATCAGCATTTATTTCAATAAAGCAAGCTGAGAATTCAACAAAGGCTTCGTTATCACGAGGGTTTTCTTGTGCCGATATAATATGTAACCCTAGCCATTGTGTATTGGGAAACGTGGCGATTAACTCATCCCGTAAAGAAGGTGTACGACACGAAGGGTGCCATGTTTTGATTAGGTGATCTGCATTATGAGTCACAAAAGCACTATAGCGAGAGCGCATTAACGCTTGAGCTGTAGGGGCATTTTTTGTCCCTAATAAGTAAGGCTCACAGCACTCACTATAAGGCAATTGGCTATTGCAGGGGCATAAATTTGACAAGGTAATGTCCTGATCCATTTTTATACGACGATCCCCATCAGAAAAATAGCGATTAGGAATAATAAACGTCAATGTTGAACTAAACTAATAATGTAACGCTAAATAAACCGCAAGTGAAATGATAGTTATGGGTATTACTAATGAATAAAGCCTTAGTCGGTAAAAAAATTCTCATTATTGATGATGAGGTTGTATTTCGCACAATGCTCACTGAGTATTTTTCACACGAAAAGGCTTGCGTTTATGCGACTGACAATGGTAGCCAAGCATTGTTGTTACTTGAAGAGGGACTAAGACCTGATCTTATTTTATGTGATATCAGAATGCCTGTTATGAATGGGCCGACTTTTTTATGTCATCTAGAGCAGCGTCATTGGTCTTTCCCTGTTATTGCTATTTCATGTACTGACAACATGGCTGAAATTGATGATATGTTGCGCTTTGGCGCTCAGGACGTTTTTCTTAAGCCCGTAACTAATTTAGCTAAGTTAAAACAGAAGGTCATTGAAGTATTATGTCCAGGTTTTTTTGAGTCTGAATTAATTGCAAGGGGACAACTTGGACCTCTTTGGAATAACTTACGAGAACAGCCTCATTATATTCAATCCTTTGTTAAACAGATGCAACCGCAAGTTAAACAAATTGTCGCAGGATATAATGTTAATTATCGTCAATTAAATGATGCATCCCAAATGGGGTTGTTATTTGATATAGCGACTTTATCAAAAGATCAAATCATTTTTTACTGTGTTGACGTCTCTAATGATGAAGAAAATGGGTTACTCGTTGCGCTGCTTTTAAGGGTGGTTTTTAATCGTTTCCTAAAAGCTACTGAGAAAAGACGCTTCTTACCTAGTATGTATAACATATTGAATAAAATCAATAAAATGCTTGAGGATATGGGGGTGAGAGGATCATTCCCGCTGATTTTAGGTTATTACCACACCAAGGAAAAAAATATATTATTAGCGTCAGCAGGACTACGAGCTGAAATAAAAACAGAGAATAAAAAATATGTTTTAAATAGTGGTATACCTTTAGGAACACTACACTCTTTATATATTAACCAAATAAAGTGTGTGGGAATAGATTGGCAATGTAAAATTTGGAATCAGCACCATAAAATTAATTTAATGTTCTCACCTATACATAAACGTTAAATTTAGATTAAATAAAATCTGTTATTGCACATATATTAAACATAAATGAAGAACAATCTCAATTAAGCGATGATGCTCTGTTTATCCGTAGATATTAGCTGGTATACTCTGGCGATTATTTTTTTATATGTACCATAACATCATAGGAATATCATGGTACTTAATTTGTAGGAGAAGAGTAATGTCATCAGTGGTGCGTAAAGTAAGAAAAGCGGTGATCCCTGTTGCAGGGCTAGGAACAAGAATGTTGCCTGCCACCAAGGCTATCCCAAAAGAGATGCTACCTGTTGTTGATAAACCTTTAATTCAATATGTTGTTAATGAATGTATTGCAGCTGGCATCAATGAAATTGTGCTAGTTACACACTCTTCAAAAAATTCTATTGAAAACCATTTTGATACCAGTTTTGAATTAGAAGCTATTTTAGAAAAACGAGTTAAACGTCAGTTGTTGGAAGAAGTACAAGGTATTTGTCCAAGTCACGTTACTATTATGCAAACTCGCCAAGGAATAGCAAAAGGGTTAGGCCATGCCATTTTATGTGCAAAACCTTTGGTGGGTGATGAGCCTTTCGCTGTTATCTTGCCGGATGTTATTTTAGACCGATATAGTGCTGATCTGACTAAGGTTAATTTAAAAGAGATGCTTTCTCATTTTGAACAATCTGGCGCAAGTCAAATTTTAGTAGAGCCTGTTCCTGAAGAGGAAGTATCTAACTACGGGATTGTTGACTGCATGGGAGAACATTTACAGCCTGGCGACAGTAAACCCATTACTCGTGTGGTAGAAAAACCGAAGAAAGAAGAAGCACCTTCAAATTTATCTATTGTTGGTCGTTATGTGTTGTCTGAAAACATTTGGCCTTTATTAGCCAAAACGGCACCAGGAGCAGGGGATGAAATTCAATTAACTGACGCGATTGCAATGTTAATTGAAAAAGAGCCTGTAGAAGCTTATCACCTACAAGGGAAAAGCCACGATTGTGGTAATAAATTAGGTTATATGAAAGCTTTTGTTGAATATGGTTTACAGCACGAAGAGTTTGGCGAAGAGTTCACGAAATGGATAAAATCACTGCAAGCTTAATGTGTTGAGTAACAAAATTTAACGATTTATCTTGTTAATAGTGTCGCACTGTCATTTTAATTTTATAATGTGGTGCGGCATTTATTTATGGCTTAAAGCTTAAAAGTACCGCTATAAAAGATGATAAATTACAGTGCTAATATTGATATATATATCGGCATTGACTAGGTTAAGCGTTATGATGTTAATTGAGGTGATATTAAGCATGATAGCGTTTAGCGCAGAAATCAATTAATTGGGTTATTTGAGTATAATATGAAAATATTAGTAACAGGTGCAGCAGGATTTATTGGCTACCATTTAAGCCAGCGTTTGATAGAAATGGGTTATCATGTTGTCGGGATAGATAATCTCAATGATTATTATGATGTGCGCTTAAAAGAAGCACGATTAGCTAAACTTAATCAGTTGGATAACTTCCAATTTGATAAAATTGATATTACAGATTCAGTGAGTATTGCGCAATTATTTGCTGATCACCGTTTTGATCGAGTTATTCACTTGGCGGCTCAGCCTGGCGTTCGTTATTCAATTGAAAACCCAATGGCATATATCGATGCTAATATTGTAGGCCATATTAATATATTAGAAGGTTGTCGCCATCATAACGTTGGGCATTTGATTTATTCGTCATCAAGCTCGGTATATGGTTTAAATCAAAAGCAACCTTTCTCTACAGAAGATAGTGTTGATCATCCGGTGTCACTTTATGCTGCGACGAAAAAAGCCAACGAATTAATGTCTCATAGCTATTCTCATTTATATCAGCTACCCACAACAGGACTGCGATTTTTTACCGTATATGGTCCTTGGGGGCGTCCTGATATGGCACTATTTAAATTTACTAAAGCTATGTTAGCGGGTGAGCCTATCGATGTTTATAATGGCGGAAATATGACCCGTGATTTCACTTATGTCGATGATATTGTCAGTTCTGTGGTACGTTTAATTAATATTATTCCTCAACCCAACCCAAATTGGACCGTAGAGCAGGGGGAAACTTCATCAAGTTCTGCACCTTATAAAATATATAATGTGGGTAATGGACAGCCTACAAAGTTAATGGATTTTATTACAGCAATAGAAAAATCACTCAATATTAAAGCTAAATTGAACTTAATGCCGATGCAAGATGGTGATGTACTTTCAACCTGTGCTGATTGTAGCGATTTAGCTCAGACAACAGGTTTTTCACCCAACACTGCAGTAGAGTATGGTGTGAAGCAGTTTGTGGATTGGTATGTAGATTATTACCAGCAATAATCAGAGCATAGATATAATGCACAAGACAAAAAGGAGCCTTAAAGCTCCTTTTTTATTATAAAATTAACTAATTAATTTTATCAATACATTCACTATATTTGTAAAGCCCTTTTTATTTAAAAGCTTCATCAGCCTATTAAAGTTAAACGCTCGTTTAATAAAAATGACTAAACAAGAAAAATACCCTTTTAATTTTTAAAAGGGTATTTTAAATAGAGTATGCATTAAATTAGATGAGGAAATCTTCTAAAGATTTGCCTTCTTCTTCAATTGCACGTTTGATTACAGCTGGTGTACGGCCTTGGCCTGTCCAAGTTTTAGTTTCACCATTATCATCAACGTATGAATATTTAGCAGGACGTGCTGCACGTTTAGCACGACCAGTTTTGCTTGCGCCAGCAGCTTCAAGCAGGTCAGTTGGATCAATACCATCGGCAATTAATAGCTCACGGTATTTTTGTAATTTTTGCTGACGTTCTTCAATTTCAGCTTGCATTGCTTGTTCTTCTTCGCGGCGTTCATTAACAACGACTTCAAGTTTCTCAAGCATTTCTTCTAAAGTTTCTAAAGAAGTTTCTCTTGCCTGTGCACGAAGAGTACGGATGTTATTTAATATTTTTAAAGATTCGCTCATTTTCCTGGTCTCAAATAAATGTTGTTGGCTGATGTAATACTAATAATAGATTGCTATTTAAAATTCTGCAATAGCTAAATACAAACCAAACGTAAATTTTCTTTTTTTAAAACGAATATCTTTACAAAAAAATATTAAAAGTTGGGGCATCTTTCGCCAATAAAGGAAATATTAGTAATGATATACATCTTTTAACTGGTGATAGCGCTAATGTAAAAGAATAGAAAACGTTGTCTACTTTTTTATAATAACGGATTTTTTTCTAAAAATGCGCTTAGAGTAACTTTCATAGTTTAATAACTGTATATCAAAGGCGGGGTTAATATGTTAAGTACCTATTAAGGCTATTTATTTTTTAAACAAAAAATTTGCCTCATCAGTGATCCTGCGCTTTTTTCGCTATATCTTTTATAGAAATAAAGGCTATAAATAGTTGTCGTTGATAACTTCTCGTTTGTTTATGTTAAACTGCTTCCCGCGATAATACACACTATTTAAGGAGAGAGCTGATGGCTCAGCTTTACTTTTATTATTCAGCTATGAATGCCGGAAAATCAACATCTTTATTGCAGTCTTCTTATAACTATAATGAGCGAGGAATGCGAACTTTGATTTTTACGGCAGCGATAGACACACGTTTTGCCAAGGGAAAAGTAACCTCAAGGATAGGGTTAAGTGCTGATGCATTGCTTTTCAGTGATGATATGAATATTCGTGATGCTATTTTAGCTGAAAATAATAAAGAGCCTATTCATTGTGTTTTGATTGATGAATGCCAATTTTTGACTAAAGCACATGTAGAGCAACTTTGTGAAATTACCGATAGTTATGATATACCCGTTTTAACCTATGGCTTAAGAACGGATTTTAGAGGTGAATTATTTACTGGTAGTGCTTATTTGCTTGCATGGGCTGACAAGCTCGTTGAGCTTAAAACAGTTTGTTACTGCGGGCGTAAAGCAAATAAAGTATTACGCTTAGCGGCAAATGGGAAAGTACTTTCAGACGGCGCACAAGTGGAAATAGGTGGTAATGAAAAATATGTTTCAGTGTGCCGCAAACATTATACAGAGGCTACGTTAAAAGGACGAATTGAACAGTTATAATGCAAAATTCCTCTTCTCTATTGTTAATTGGTGCGGGAATAGAGGGGGGGAAATATAATCGTCTAAATAAATGTTATCTCTTGTTATACTAAAAAAAGGTTATCTATTTTTAGAAGTTACGTTTTATATTTACTGTATTTTATAATTCATAACTGAAAATAGCATCAATAATGTAAAAAAATGTTAGTTTTTTTCTAGAAACATTTATTCGTTTTCTCCGTTTCATTATCTTTAATCAATAAAAAGGTAATCAGATATACGTAGGTTCTTTGTTTTGTGATGTAGATATTGATTTTTACAAATGTTCTAAGATGATGACATTTGATACTTCGCCATTATTTATAGTTTAATAAAACTGAATAAAGAAGAGAAAAAATGCTTGTGAGTGAAAAAATATTTCAACCATTTAATGGCTCAGGTGAAATGTTTATATCTAAATATTCATATTGGTTATGAGTAAAAAAGAGGAAACTGTGCTTAATAGACCAAATATAAACATGTGAATTACCACTAAAGTAGTATTTATTAGATAAAAAATATACAAATAGCCCCTACTTTGAATGTTATATACTGCTTAATAAGCAAAAGTGAGTTCGATAATATTTTATTGAAATTTTATTTTTATAAGTTTATTCCTTTCTTCGATAGATCAAAATCTTTTGATATTTCTCTTTTTTATGGTGTTGCGGTAAAAAGTGCTTATTAAAAAATAAGCACCTCATTTTATTACATTAATAGTGCCTACTTTTGCTCAACTCTCATTTTTGTGTGATAAACCTTATCATAAGAATAATTGTGTCGTGTGGTTTAACTCAATGAGAAATTTTAGCGTTTTCATTTCTAGGTAATCAGATATCAAGGCGCTGTAAAGCACGTTAAGCGCTTAATCACGGTTAAGCTGAATAAAGAGATGGATGTTGATAAAAATGAGGGAGAGGGCGATTGGTGCTGTTTTAGCAACGTATACCTAAAAGTGATAATCACAAGGCGGCTCTCTCATCTATCTTGCTGGACGTCATATTAAATACAAGGAAGAAAAATAAATTGAGAGATAAGGGGATTAGAACATTATTGTTATCCATTGATAGACAAAATAAAACCAGCCTTGTGGCTGGTTTTATAGTAAAGCAATCATCGAAGATTGAAGGCTAATCTGTTAATACAGAGATAGCGCTATTATTTCTTACTGCTTTTTTTCGCAGGCTTCGCTTCTTTTACCTCAGCAACAGGGTGCTCGTTAAATTCGCGACCGTAGTAAGAATCTAATAACAGTTGTTTTAACTCAGAGATCAGCGGATAACGTGGGTTAGCACCGGTACACTGATCATCAAACGCATCTTCTGATAATTTATCCACTTTCGCTAAGAAATCACTTTCTTGTACGCCCGCCTCACGGATAGAAGCAGGGATACCTAATGAAGATTTCATCTCTTCTAACCAAGCTAACAGTTTTTCAATCTTAGCGGCTGTGCGATCACCAGGAGCAGACAGTTCTAAGTGATCAGCAATTTCAGCATAACGACGACGTGCTTGTGGACGGTCATATTGGCTAAATGCAGTCTGTTTTGTTGGGTTATCATTCGCGTTATAACGAATAACGTTAGAAATTAATAACGCATTGGCAAGACCATGAGGAATATGGAATTCAGAGCCTAATTTATGCGCCATTGAGTGACAAACCCCTAAGAAGGCGTTAGCAAATGCAATACCTGCGATGGTGGCTGCATTGTGGACACGCTCACGAGCAACCGGATTTTTAGCACCTTCATGATAGCTTGCTGGCAGATATTCTTTCAGCAATTTCAGAGCTTGCAGTGCCTGACCATCAGAATACTCATTGGCTAATACAGAAACATAAGCTTCTAATGCGTGAGTCACCGCATCTAAACCACCAAAAGCACAGAGTGATTTTGGCATATTCATCACCAGATTGGCATCTACAATCGCCATATCTGGCGTTAATGCGTAGTCTGCTAATGGATATTTTTGGCCTGTTTCATCATCAGTCACAACAGCAAATGGTGTAACTTCAGAGCCTGTACCTGATGTTGTGGTAATTGCTACCATTTGAGCCTTCACACCCATTTTCGGGAATTTATAAATACGTTTACGGATATCCATAAAGCGTAATGCTAATTCTTCGAAGTGTGTTTCTGGGTGTTCATACATTACCCACATAATCTTAGCCGCATCCATTGGTGAACCGCCACCTAATGCGATGATCACATCAGGTTTAAAGCTGTTCATCTGCTCTGCACCTTTGCGTACGACACTTAATGTGGGATCTGCTTCAACTTCAAAGAAAACTTCCGTTTCAACACCAAATTTTTTCAGTACATTGGTCACTTCATCAACGTAACCGTTGTTGAATAAGAAACTGTCTGTAACGATAAATGCGCGTTTTTTACCATCAGTTGCAATCTCTTCCAGTGCAATAGGTAAGCAACCACGGCGGAAATAAATTGATTTAGGAAGTTTGTGCCACAACATATTTTCTGCTCTTTTCGCCACGGTTTTAGTGTTGATAAGGTGTTTTGGCCCTACGTTCTCAGAAATGGAGTTACCACCCCATGAGCCACAGCCTAAAGTGAGAGAAGGAGCGAGTTTAAAGTTGTATAAGTCACCAATACCCCCTTGTGATGCCGGTGTATTGATTAAAATACGGGACGTTTTCATTTTGTCGCCAAAGTAGGCAACATGTTCAGGACAGTTGTCTTGATCGGTATATAAACAAGAAGTATGACCAATACCGCCCATTTCAACTAATTTTTCTGCTTTATGTACCGCATCTTCAAAGTTTTGTGCATGGTACATTGCTAACAGAGGCGATAGTTTTTCGTGAGCAAAAGGTTCTGCATCAGTAGTTTCTTTAACTTCACCAATTAAAATCTTAGTGTTAACAGGCACTTCAATACCGGCCATTTCTGCGATTTTCACTGCCGGTTGACCAACGATGGCCGCATTCAAGTTACCATCTTTTAAGATAATATCTTGAACAGCTTTTAACTCTTTACCGGTTAACATGTAGCCGCCGTGAGTGGCGAAACGTTCACGAACTTGTTTATAGATACTGTCTACGACGATAACAGATTGCTCTGAAGCACAAATAACCCCATTATCAAAGGTTTTTGACATCAAAATAGAAGCAACTGCACGTTTAATGTCTGCTGAGTCATCAATAACAACAGGAGTATTACCCGCACCAACACCGATAGCAGGTTTACCTGAACTGTAAGCGGCTTTTACCATTCCTGGGCCACCTGTTGCTAAGATCAGGTTAATATCATCATGGTGCATTAATGCATTGGATAATGCCACTGAAGGTTCATCGATCCAGCCGATAATATCTTTTGGTGCACCCGCGGCGATTGCAGCGTTTAACACAATTTCAGCCGCACGGTTTGTGGCTAATTTCGCCCGTGGATGAGGAGAGAAAATAATACCGTTGCGTGTTTTTAAGCTGATTAATGCTTTAAAAATAGCGGTAGAAGTAGGGTTAGTTGTTGGCACGATACCACAGATAATACCGATAGGTTCAGCAATAGTGATAGTACCGTAGGTTAAATCTTCAGACAAAATACCGCAGGTTTTTTCGTCCTTATACGCATTGTAGATATATTCTGAAGCAAAGTGGTTTTTGATCACTTTATCTTCAACGATACCCATGCCAGACTCTTCAACAGCTAATTTTGCAAGAGGAATACGGGCGTCAGCGGCAGCTAATGCAGCAGCACGAAAAATTGCGTCAACTTTTTCTTGAGAAAAGTTAGCAAATTCAAGCTGAGCTTTTTTTACACGAGCAACCAGATCATTGAGTTCAGTAACGTTAGTTACAGACATAAAGAGACTCCTGATAAAATGTTAAACTTTTTAAGCAAATTAGCCGGTAAAATCATCACTAAATAAGAATAGCTCAAATCAAAATTTCTATACTTATTTAAGTCATTATTATTAGAAGCTCTAATTTGCTTAAAAAGCTAAGAAAAAACAATAACAAATACAAATATATTTTAAAAAGATCTCCTTTTTCTGAATGATGACAGCTTATCATCTTTCTAATTAATTAAAGTGATCTACATCACAATAATAGCAAGCTGACACCTTTCAGCAAGTGTTTAAATGGTAATGATAATTAATTACAAAAATAAATGGACTATTTTTTTGTTGTAAGACTCTCTAGGATATAAAATTAAATCACTGGAGTTATGGTTGTTTACTAGCGAAAAATTTAGCCAAAATAATGTTAAGTAATAGAATTAACTGGTTTATTGATTTAAAGTAACGCGCATTTTTTGGAGTTACTCTATCTTTTAGAGCATAATTCGCATGTTTATTAGCCAAGAAGGGGCTTTTCATGGGGGCACTGCTGGATTTATCCGGTTATATTAAATTTTTTGTCGGTCTTTTTGCTATTGTAAACCCGATAGGGATCTTGCCTGTATTTATCAGTATGACGAGTTATCAAACGGATGCAGGACGTAATAAAACAAACTTAATTGCCAATGGCTCCGTTGCGATTATTTTGGTTATTTCCCTATTAATAGGTGATTCGATACTGAGTATTTTTGGCATCTCTATTGACTCATTTCGTATCGCTGGGGGGATGCTGATAGTGACAATCGCAATGACCATGATAAATGGGCGCTTAGGAGAAGATAAACAAAATAACCAAGAAAAAAATGAATCAGCAGTACGTAGCAGTGTTGCGGTGGTGCCTTTAGCATTGCCATTGATGGCAGGTCCTGGCGCAATTAGCTCCTGTATTGTTTGGAGTTCACGTTGGGAAGGGGTGACTAATTTCTTAGGTCTTGCTGCGACCAGTATCTTTTTTGCTTTTTGTTGTTGGTTACTGTTTCGTAGTGCCACTTTATTAGTTAAATACTTAGGTCAAACCGGTATCAACGTTGTCACGCGTATTATGGGGTTATTGTTGATGTCGTTAGGTATTGAATTTATTGTCACTGGGTTACGTTCTATTTTTCCGGGATTATTAGTATAAGCACAGTGTAATATTACCAATAGAGCAGTATTGATATTTAATACTGCTCTTATCATTTCTCTCTTTGTTATCTTTTTTGTGGCTATTTTTAATTAATCAAGACGATGAAGCCCTTGAGAAAGCGCTTTTCTATCATAATAGCAAGTCAATTGACCCTCTTCCATTAGCGCTGCGCTATCCGACATATGTGCAATAACATCTGCATCATGGCTGACCAAAAGGTAAGTCATGTTATGCTGTTTTTTTAAGGTATTAAGCAGATTTAAAATTTCTGCTTGTACCGACATATCCAGTGCAGAGGTTGGCTCATCTAATAATAACAACTGTGGTTGCAACAGTAATGCTCTGGCTATAGCCACACGTTGACGTTGTCCACCTGATAGTTGATGTGGATAACGATAAGCAATATCGCCTTCTAAACCGACTTGCTCTAACGCTGAGGTTATTGTTGTTTTATCATAAGCAATATGATGAATTTTTAACGGCTCAATAAATGCTCGTTCTATCCGATGTTGAGGGTGTAATGAAGCATAGGGATCTTGAAACACCATCTGTATGTTACGGCGTAACTTACCTTGAAAGCGTTGCTGTGGCTTAATTGCTTGCCCTAACAACTTAATATCCCCTTGCCAATGATGTAATAATCCGGCTATAACCCGTAATACAGTTGATTTACCGCAACCAGAACGACCAATTAAACTAAAGGTTTCGCCTTGTTTAACTTGTAGATTGACACCTTTTACCACCTGCTTAATCTGTCTATTTTGTTCAAATTGAACGCGTAAATGATGAATATCAATTAGCATAAGGTGTACCTTTAAAATTCAGTGTTCTATCTAATACCGGTAATTGTGTGCCATAGGTACTCGCATTAGGGCGACAGGTCCATAAGGTGCGGGTGTATGGATGTGTGGCTTGAGGTAATGCTTTTGCCTCAAGTTCATCCACTTGCTCCCCTTGATACATGACCATAACACGATCACAATATTCAGCCACTAAAGGTAGATCATGGCTAATTAACAACAAAGCCATATCTCGTTGTGCGCATTGGGTAATGATAAGTTCTAATATTTGATGTCGTAGCTGTGCATCTAGTGCGGAAGTTGGCTCATCCGCAATCAGTACCGTTGGGTTATTAATCAGCGCAATAGCGATCATCGCGCGTTGTCCCATACCGCCCGATAATTCACCGGGGTAGCGAGAAATACTCTGTTCCGGTAATCCCACGGAAAGCAAAGTTTCAGTAATTAATGCATGTTGATCTTTATGGGATAATTTTTGATGGAGTTTTACCGTTTCTTCTACTTGCTGATAAATGGTTTTCACTGGGTTTAATGCATAACGAGGATCTTGTAATACCATTGATATTGTTTTTCCTCGTAACTGGTTCCATTGCTTAGGAGAATAAGCGAGGAGATCGTCCCCCATAAAATGCAATTTATCAGCAGAAACTTTGCCCGGCTTACGCACTAAGCCCATTAATGAGCGTGCCGTCATCGATTTTCCTGAACCAGATTCACCCACCAGCGCTAACCGCTCTTGTCCTAACTGAAAGGAGACATTATTCACCACTCTAGCACGTGGAAAATCAATACACAGATTATCGACTTCGATTAAAGGGGCTTTATTCATGGCTTTCTCCTAATACATCGCGTAATCCATCACCCAATAAGTTAAAAGCAAGGCTACTGATTAAAATTGCCGTACCCGGAATAGCGGCCACCCACCACTGATCAAAAATAACGGGCATCCCTTCGGCAATCATTGCTCCCCATTCCGCCATGGGAGGGCGAGCACCTAGCCCAAGGAAACCTAAACCTGCTGCAGCAAGAATGATCACCGCTAAATTAAGGGCTAAACGTACAATGGCAGACGGTAAACATAAAGGAAGAATATGCCCCCATAATAGTCTAATACCGTTAATTCCCATCATTTCAGCGGCTGCAAGGTAATCACTATTACGTAAGTGTTGAATTTCACTACGGGCTTGGCGGGCATAAGCCGGCCATGCTGTAAGTGCAAGGGCTAATGCACCGTTAAGTAATCCCGGCCCTAACATGGCGACAAAGGCAAAGGCTAAAATTAAGGAGGGCATAGACATAATGATGTCGGTAAAACGCATTAAAATCCGCTCTGTCCAACCGCCGTAATAACCGGATAAAATGCCAATAAATAGCCCTAATGGTAGTGTTATCAAGGCAACAAGACCCACCAAACCTAACATTGGGCGTGTACCATAAATTAAGCGTGAAAGAATATCGCGACCATAACTATCAGTACCTAACCAGTGTGCAGCATTGGGGGCTAATAAGCGTTGTGCAGCGTGTTGCCAATTTGGATCATAAGGCGCTAGCCAAGGGGCAAAAATGGCAATTAGTAGCAGAAGAAGCAACAATGACAGACCGATAAACGCTGAAGGTGAACGCGCTATTTTTGTTAAAAAGGAGAGTGACATTAGCGTAACCTCGGATCAGTCAAACGAATAACGATATCTGTCATATTATTAATCAGCACAAAACATAGACCAATAACAAGTGTGCCCCCCATAATTGCGGTGGTATCACCCGCAAAGAGAGCCGTTGTGAGATAACGACCAATCCCCGGCCAAGAAAATACCGTTTCTGTTAATACGGCACCTTCTAACATCCCTGTATAAGACAAGGCGATAATGGTCATCAACACACCGCGAATATTAGGTAATACATGGGTAAATAAGAGACGTAATTCGCCAATCCCTTTTGCTCTGGCGAGAGTGACGTACTCTTTATTCATCTCATTTAAACAGGCAGAGCGTGTTAAACGGGTAATAGATGCCAGCGCAAAATAGGCTAGCAGAGAAACCGGTAATATGAGATGTGATAGGGCGTTTAGAAAGGCATCTTTATCACCTGCCAGTAGAGTGTCAATCAAGGCAAAGCCGGTTACAGGCTCAATGGTAAATTGATAAATATCATCCAAACGTCCTGGGCCTGCTGTCCATTGCAATGTGGCATAAAAAATAAGGAGTAATATCAAACCTAACCAGAAAATAGGGACTGAGCTACCTAATAGCGTTAAAAAGCGTAAGGTAAAATCAAAGGGGGTGCCAACAAAACGCGCACATAACACACCAAATAAAATCCCCAAACTAGCGCCAATGACTAAGGCGACAGTGGCTAATTCCAAAGTGGCTGGAAAGGTGGCGATTAAATCATCAAATACCGGTTGACCCGTTGACGTCGCCGTACCTAAATTTCCTTGCAATAGTGCTTCTACATAGTGGAAAAATTGCATGTAGATGGGTAAATCTAACCCTAACTCATGTTTTACTTGATTATAAGTTTCAATACTGGCGTGATCACCAACAATTTGTAAAACAGGATCAACAGGGGAAAACGCAGAAAGCGTAAAAGTAATAACCAGTAACCCTAAAAGTGTTAGCGCCAATGTCAATATACCTTGAACCAAGGTAAACAACTGGCTTTTTAGGCGAGTGGATATCGTGAGTGTATTCATACGGCAACAGCCTTGAAATCGCAAAAAATAGACCACTCACAATAACATGATTGTGAGTGGCGGCAGGAAAATGATCACTTAGTGACTTTGTCGTAATAGACCATATCGGCATTTAGACCTTGAGCATAACCTTTCACGTTATCCCGTAATACAATCTGATTTTTGCCTTGGTCGATAAACACGTAAGGTGAACTGCGTTGTAGCTCTTTTTGCATTTCAGTATAAAGGGACTGACGTTTAGCCTTATCCGCTTCATTAAGGGCGACGAGTGTTTGTTTACTTAACTCAGGAATATTCCAATTATTTAACCAAGCCACGGTATTTGATTGCCCGTCATTATAGGCAAAAGCGCTAGCATTGGAGTGAGCATCAAAATAGTCGGGGATCCAAAAACGGATCGCCGCTTGGTGCTGCCTTGCTCTCACTCGGCTATAAACTTGACTACCGGCAGCAGGTAACAGATCAACCTGTACACCCGCTTGTGCAAAGCTTGCTTGAATAGATTGTGCAACGGTGATGTAAGGAACTTTGTTTTCTACATCGAGAGTAAAACGTGCATGAGTAATTCCTGCTTTTGCTAAGATATCTTTCGCTTTTTGCGGATCAAAACTAAATGGATTATCTTCTAATGCCCCCGGTAATCCCACCGGTAAGAAACTTTGGTGAATAAAATATTGCCCACGCATTAAGTCATTGGTGATCCCTTTATAATCGACCAAATAGCGCGCTGCTTGCCAAAATGCCGGATTGCTAAGAAGCGGATTTCCGCTACCGGTATTAAACGCCATATAGACTTGCTCAGCAGAAGGGATATTTAAAATTTGAATGCCCGGTTTACCTGCTAATGCTGCAGTTTGGTCTGTACCTAAGTCACGGGCAATATCCGCATCGCCTTTTTCAATTAACAGACGGCGTGAAGCGGGATCGGGCACATTTTTGATAATAATATTGGCTATCTTAGGCGCACCGGTCGGTGAAAGAGGGTTAGCTTCTAACACAATGGCTTGGCGAGGTTTGTAGGCACGCATTTTATAAGCACCACTACCAGCCGAATTCATTTTTAGCCAATTATTACCAAAGTCATTATTTTTAATATGTGCGGCAATCAATTTCTCATCAACAATAGAAGCGATTGGTGTAGAAAGGATGTTAAGTACCACATCAGGGCTAACATCTGCTGTCCAACGTACTTCAATCTCTTTATCACTGACTTTTTTCAATAGGGTATTAATATTATCTGCTTTCCAACCTAGCACATTTAAAATAAAAGCAGGGGATTTATTCATCGTCACTGCACGCTGGTAAGAGAAGATAATATCTTCTGGGCGTACGCTATTACCGGAGGCAAATTTTGCATCCTGTTTAATTTTAAAGACGATAGATTTTTGTTCAGGGTGAGCCTGCCAACTCTCGACTAAAATTGGCTCGTTAATTTCTGGATTGTCACGGTTAGGCTGAACAATACGTTGATATAAACTTGGTACGGTCTGAATACTTGATAATTCGTTACTTTCGGCAGGATCAAGGCTAACAATATCATCAAGGCCTTGTACTACAATCAATGTATTGGCGGGTGTTGCTGCCAATACAGGGGCACTGAGAGCACCCATCACAAGTAATGATAATAATTTGGTTTTCACTTTCATTGGACGCTCCCTGAAATAGTCTCGCTTTCGTTATTATGTCAATAACTTATTAGTTATTACTTTTGGAAATTAACTTAGGCAAAATAAGCGCATTTCGCAAAGTTTTTATTACACTTATATATAACACCTCGTTATAAGCCTTTTGAATTAATTATGGTTGAGGAATAATTCATCGCAACAAACGACGAATAAAATACTACTTTGGTAGTAATATGTTGACTATTAAGTTGTATTGGCTGAATTGATTAAGCTGTATTTGATATTCATCAATATCTCTTATGAGTAGCCTCGTATTTTAACCTTAGATACCTTTAGATCTGAGGCAAAAATGAGCAAGAAAACACTCGCAATCATCGGTAACGGCATGGTTGGACACCGTTATATAGAAGAATTGATTGATAAGGGCGGCAATGAAACGTTCAATATTATCGTCTTTTGTGAAGAACCTCGTATTGCATATGATAGAGTCCATCTCTCTTCCTATTTTTCTCATCACACCGCTGAAGAGCTCTCGTTAGTTAAACCCGGTTATTACGAGAAACATCATATTGAAGTATTAGTGGGTGAGCGTGTGATCACCATTAATCGTGAAGAAAAAGTGGTGCACACCAATACCGGGCGTTGTGTTAGCTACGACAAATTGATCATGGCAACAGGCTCCTACCCATGGGTTCCTCCTATTAATGGAAACAACTCACCAGATTGTTTTGTTTACCGAACTATCGAAGATTTAAATGCGATTGAAGCTTGTGCTCGTTTAAGCCGTAAAGGGGCGGTTATTGGCGGCGGGCTGTTAGGTTTAGAAGCCGCTGGTGCGCTAAAAAGTTTAGGTATTGAAACCCATGTGATTGAATTTGCGCCAACGCTAATGGCAGAACAGCTTGATAGCATGGGAGGAGAGCAACTCAAACGTAAAATAGAGCGCATGGGGGTTAAAGTACACACAGCGAAAAACACCCAAGCGATCTTATCGACAGGGGAAAATGCGCGTAAAACATTACAGTTTGCCGATGGCTCCTCACTTGAGGTTGATTTTGTCGTATTTTCAACCGGTATACGTCCGAAAGATAAATTAGCACGCCAATGTTCTCTCGATATAGCACCACGAGGGGGAATTGTGATTAATGACTATTGCCAAACCTCAGATGCAGATATTTATGCCATTGGGGAGTGTGCTTCTTGGCATAACCAAACATTTGGGTTAGTTGCCCCAGGTTATAAAATGGCTCAGGTAGCCGTTGATCATCTATTAGGTCAACAGACAGCATTCCAAGGGGCGGATTTAAGTGCAAAATTAAAACTACTCGGGGTTGATGTAGGGGGAATTGGTGATGCTCATGGTCGCCAAGCAGGTTGTCGTAGCTATATTTATCTTGATGAAGGTAAAGAGATTTATAAACGCCTGATAGTGAGTGAAGACAATAAATACCTATTAGGTGCGGTATTGGTTGGGGACACGGAAGATTATGGCAATCTGTTACAGTTAGCATTAAATACAATTGAATTACCAGAACATCCTGACACATTAATCTTACCTGCTCATGCTGGAAGTAAACCGGCAATCGGGGTTGATTCATTACCTGAAACGGCACAAATTTGCTCCTGTTTTGATGTAAGCAAAGGCGACATTATTCAAGCTATTGAACGAGGTTGTCATACGGTTGCGGCGATTAAAGCAGAAACAAAAGCGGGAACGGGGTGTGGGGGATGTATTCCGCTTATCACTCAAGTATTAAATGCGGAACTCACAAAACAAGGCATTGAAGTTAACCATCACCTTTGTGAACACTTTCACTATTCTCGCCAAGAGCTTTATCATCTTATTCGTGTTGAAGGGCTGAAAAGCTTTGATGAACTATTGAAAAAACATGGTCAAGGCTATGGCTGTGAAATTTGTAAACCGACCGTCGGCTCTCTGCTGGCTTCGTGTTGGAACGACTATATCTTGCGTGATGACTTAGTTGCGTTACAAGATACGAATGATAACTTCCTCGCCAATCTGCAAAAAGATGGCACTTACTCTATTATTCCACGCTCCCCCGGCGGTGAAATTACGCCAGCGGGTATTATTGCGATTGGACAAATTGCGCAAGAATACAATTTATACACCAAAATCACAGGCTCTCAACGTATGGCGATGTTTGGTGCACAGAAGCAAGATTTACCGGCGATTTGGCAGAAATTAATTGCCGCGGGTTTTGAAACAGGCCATGCCTATGCCAAAGCGATCCGTATGGTAAAAACTTGTGTAGGAAACAGTTGGTGTCGTTTTGGGGTTGGCGATAGTGTTGGATTAGGTGTCTTTTTAGAACATCGTTATAAAGGGATCCGCACGCCGCATAAAATGAAATTTGGGGTATCTGGTTGTACCCGTGAATGCTCCGAAGCTCAGGGGAAAGATGTAGGGATTATTGCCACAGAAAAAGGCTGGAATCTCTATTTTGGTGGTAATGGGGGCATGAAACCACGTCATGGCGATCTATTCGCGGCGGATTTAGATGAAGAAACGCTGATCCATTATATTGACCGCTTTATGATGTTCTATATCCGTATTGCAGACAAATTACAACGAACCTCCGTTTGGTTAGAAAGCCTAGAAGGGGGCGTTGAATATTTACGTGAGGTCATTATTCACGACAAGTTAGGCTTAAATGCACAGTTAGAAAAAGAGCTTAAAGTTTTACAAGAGCGCGTAGCCTGTGAGTGGCAAGAAACCCTTGATTCACCACAAGCATTGAAACGTTTTGTGCACTTTATTAACAATCCGATGCCCGATCCTAATATACAGATGGTAAAAGAGCGTGCTCAGCATCGTCCTGCCCGCGTGCATGAACGTATTGATATCAAAATGGTAACAGAGGAGACGCAATCATGAGTCAATGGATAGCGGTTTGCCAATTAGATGACATCACTGTGGGGACTGGCGTTTGTGCGCTGGTGGAGCAAGATCAGGTGGCTATTTTCCGTCCATACCAAGATGAACGGCTCTACGCATTAAGTAATATTGATCCCTTCGCGCAAGCGAGTGTTTTATCACGGGGATTAATTGCAGAGCATGACAATGAGTTATATATCGTCAGTCCACTGAAAAAGCAGCATTTTCGCTTAACAGATGGTTATTGCCTTGAAGATGAGAACTATTCAATTACTCATTATGAAGTCAAAGTCGAAGGCAATACCGTCAGTGTGCGTTCGCGTCATTGATAAAACCAATAAATAGGGGACCCAGATGGATTATTTTCCAATATTCTGTCAGCTCAACAATAAACCTTGTTTATTAGTAGGTGGCGGTGAAGTGGCAGAGCGTAAGGCACGTTTACTGATGGAAGCGGGAGCGGTTATATCCGTCGTTGCACCGACATTCACACCACAATTTATGCAGTGGCAAAACGAGCAACGATTACAGTGTTTCACGGCTGAATTTAGTGTTGCTGATTTAGCTGACAAATGGCTAGTCATTGCGGCCACAGATAATGAGCAAGTGAATCAACTCGTCTATCAGCAGGCCACAGAACAACGCATTTTTTGTAACGTGGTTGACTCGCCCAAGCAAGCTAGCTTTATTATGCCCTCAGTGATTGACCGTTCCCCTATTATGGTTGCAATTTCTTCGGGAGGAAAAGCCCCAGTACTTGCACGTATCTTACGTGAAAAAATGGAACAGTGGTTGCCCAACTCGCTAGGCGCTTTAGCGCAGTTAGCAGGGAAATTACGTGAGCAAGTTAAACAACGTTTTGCCACCATGGGTGCTAGACGCTATTTTTGGGAGCGTTTTTTTGCAGATAAAGCGCTACAAGCGGAAATTGATGCAGGTAGAGATAACGGTATTCAACAACGTATCAGCACATTGCTAGCGGAAAATAACCAACCCCAAGGGAGTGTGGTGTTGGTGGGAGCAGGCCCTGGAGATGCTGGATTAATGACTATTAAAGGGCTGCAACAATGTCAGCAAGCCGATGTCGTGGTTTATGATAGATTAGTCTCTGATGAGGTTATGCATTTAGTGCGCAGAGATGCTGAACGTATTTATGTTGGTAAACGAGCTGGTTTTCATTGTGTTCCTCAAGAGGAGATTAACCAAATTCTTATTAATCACGCTAAGGCAGGGAAAAGGGTAGTGAGGTTAAAAGGGGGTGATCCTTTTATTTTTGGTCGAGGAAGTGAAGAGTTAGAAGCTTTAATTGAGCATCAAATACCTTTTTCTGTGGTGCCTGGCATTACCGCGGCATCAGGCTGTACCACTTATGCCGGTATTCCGTTAACACATCGGGATTATGCACAAAGTGTGCGTTTTATTACTGGGCATGGAAAAGGGCTGAACGACGCACAATGGCAATGTATCGCACAAGATAACCAAACTTTGGTTTTTTATATGGGGCTAAGTAAAGCCGATTACATTCAGCAAATGTTACTTAATCAGCATATGCGTGCCACTATGCCAGTGGCAATAGTAGAAAAAGGTACACTGGCGACACAAAAAGTGGTTGTTGGTCAATTACAGCAACTAACTGAAATGGCAAGCTCAATGAAAAGTCCTGCATTAATTATTGTTGGTGAAGTCGTCAGTTTAAATCAAAAGCTACAATGGTTTGGTACGACTTTAGCCAATTAAAGCAAAAATTTTGAAGAAGTAGGCTAACGCTCAGAATATCCTTTATGGTTCATAACAACGATAAAGGATATTTTTTTGCTAATTCATCGGGATATAAATGAAAATAGTACTGATTTTAATTGTATTTCAAAAAATATATTAATTTTTAAAAACAAATAATAAAAATGTTTTTTTATTAATCTACCGTTATTTTTAGATTAGCCAGTTTCTGTCATTTAAAGACAGATTTGTTATTGTTTATAATCAAGTTGTGTGAAAAAAAACTTACACCGAACACATCATAAAGTTCTGTATCCTCGCTAAAAACCCATCTGATTATATTAATTTTGTGAGCTATGTAGGTTTTCTATCTATAAAAGTTGCGCGGTGTTAATTAAATGTTTATTTGTTGTTGTAGATAGCGTGATGAGAATTTTCTTTTTTCATAAGATAGAAGTCTACTGGGCTTAGTAAAGTTTAAGTGATAATAACACCGCACTAATTGACAAAATTCACTATAAGTGTAAAAAAGAAGAATATTGTTATTAATTTTATCTAACAATTATCTCAACATATTAAATAGCATGAAATATCTGAATATTATTTAAAAATAATTTATATGTAAATTGAGTAACCCCGCTATAGATGATTATTTATTAGGAGAGGTACCCATGAAAAAGAAAGTTATGTTAAAAATGATGTTTCCTGTCAGCATTATATCACTTGCGCTGACCTCTTTTCTTTCTCATGCGGTAATACCTCCAGAAGGTACTCTTCTTGCGAAACAACAAGATATTGTTATTAATAATGGCACTGAAGTTTCCTCCCTTGATCCACATAAAGTGGAAGGGGTACCAGAAAGTAATATTATTTTAAATTTATTAGAAGGGCTCACTTATATGGGGCCTAATGGCGAAAGTATGCCGGGGGTTGCCGCTAAATGGGAGAGCTCAGAAGACAATAAAATATGGACTTTCTATTTACGCGATGATGCGAAATGGAGTGATGGTACACCGGTTACTGCAGATGATTTTGTTTATAGTTGGCGTCGATTAACGGATCCCCAAACTGGCTCGCCTTATGCCAGTTATCTTGAATATGCCTATGTGGAAAATGTTGCAGATATTCTGACAGGCAAGAAATCCCCAGAGAGTCTAGGGGTAAAAGCAATTGATCCACATACTTTGCAAGTTACGCTCACACAACCGGTTCCCTATCTGGTGGATATGCTAAACCACACCTCATTAAAACCAGTTAAAAAAGAGATTGTTGAAAAATATGGTGTCAATTGGACTCGCCCGGAAAACTTTGTCGGTAATGGGGCGTATTTAATTGATAATTGGGTGGTTAATGAAAAAATCACTTTAAAACGTAATCCACTTTATTGGGATAACAAAAACACCATTATTGAACGAGCGACTTTTTTACCTATTAGTTCAGAAACCAGTGATATTAATCGCTACCGTAGCGGTGAAGTTCAAATCACCAATAGCGCTATTCCTCCTACGCTTTATCGAAAGATGAAACAAGAGCAACCAGAGAATCTACATGTTACGCCTTACCTATGTACTTTCTTTTATGAGCTTAATAATAAACGTCCACCTTTTGATGATCCCCGTGTGCGTGAAGCGGTAAAATTAAGTTTAGATAGAGAAATTATCGCGGAAAAGATCATGGGGCAAGGGCAAATACCGGCTTATTCTTTTACTCCACCTTTTATTAATAATGGCAAGTTTAAACCCCCTAAATGGGCAGGTTGGACGCAACAACAGCGTCATGAAAGAGCGCGTGAATTATTAAAAGAAGCCGGTTATGACAGCCAAAACCCATTATCTTTTACATTGTTGTACAACACATCCGATCAGAATAAGCAACAAGCTATTGCTGCCGCTTCTATGTGGAAAAAGAATATTGGTGCTAATGTCACTTTACAAAATCAAGAGTGGAAAACGACGTTAGAAAATCGTAACCAAGGTAATTACCAAGTAGCAAGGGCAACATGGTGTGCCGATTACAATGAACCAACATCATTTTTAAACTCTTTCCTCTCCACTAGCAGTCTAAATACTATTTTATATGAAAATAGTGATTATGATGCCGCATTAAAGAATGCATTACTGGCCACTGATAATGAAGCGCGTCACCAACTGTATCAACGTGCTGAAGCCTTGTTAGACAAGGACTCCGCTATTGTACCAGTCTATTATCGTGTGAGTGTCAGAATGGTCAGTCCTAAAGTGGGCGGATTTACCGGTAAAGACCCCTTTGATTATACGGACTTAAAGCGCTATTTTATAAAGGCAGATAAATAAAACTGGTAAGTTATAACGCATCTATAGCTATATCTGATTTTAATTAGCAAAAGCAATTTAAAAAAGTACAGCATAAAAAGTACTACACAAAATATAACGGCACAAAAATGATAAAGACATCATGCAGTTAAGCATAGATAGTCAATCCGCAACAATATTTTATTTTTTGTAAAACAATAAGTTGTGTAAAACGTTCCAAAAACACAGCGAAGCATCACAGGAAGGCCGAACAATGGCCGACTCACTAACTGGGAGTATTTGATAAGATGATAAATGTAACTAAAAAAAGTGCGCTAGCGATCGCCATTGGTACTATCTTTGGTTTTACGGCGCTCAATGCTACTGCGGCTGTTGTGCCTGATGGGGTAAAACTGGCTGATAAACAAGAGTTAGTGCGTAATAATGGCTCTGAGCCACAATCACTTGATCCTCATAAAATTGAGGGTGTACCTGAATCTGCATTGGCACGAGATCTATTTGAAGGGATCACGATTGTAGGGCCTGATGGTGAAATTCTACCGGGCTCTGCGACTAGCTGGGAAAATAAAGATTTTACTGTTTGGACGTTCAAAATTCGTGAAGACGCGAAATGGTCAAACGGTGACCCTGTAACAGCGCAAGACTTTGTTTATAGCTGGCAACGTTTAGCAGATCCGAATACAGCATCACCTTATGAAAGTTATCTACAATATGCCCATATTGTTAATATTGACGATATTATCGCCGGTAAGAAAAAACCGACGGAACTAGGTGTTAAAGCGCTTGATAATAATACCTTAGAAATCACATTATCAGAGGCCGTACCTTATTTACCTAAATTGCTAGCTCACTCCTCGATGTCGCCAGTGAATCAAAAAGTGATTGAAAAATTTGGTGAAAAGTGGACGCAACCTGCGAACTTTGTCGGCAATGGTGCTTATGTACTGAAAAATTGGACGGTAAACGAACGTATTGAATTAGAGCGTAGTCCAACCTATTGGGACAATAAAAATACGGTTATCAATAAAGTCACTTTTTTACCTATCTCATCAGAAGTCACCGATGTAAACCGCTATCGTGCGGGTGAAATCGATATGACTTATAGCAATCTGCCGATTGAATTTTTCCAAAAATTGAAAAAAGAGATCCCAGATGAATTACGTATCAGTCCATACTTATGTACTTATTATTATGAAATTAATAATGAGAAAGCTCCCTTTGACGATCCACGAGTACGTGAAGCACTAAAACTATCTATGGATAGAGATATCATCACCTATAAAGTGAAAAACCAAGGTGATATCCCTGCTTACGGATTTACACCGCCTTTCACCGATGGCATTAAAGAGAGTAAACCAGAGTGGTTCGCTTCTTGGACCCAAGAGCAACGTAATGAAAAGGCGCGCCAATTATTAGAAGAGGCGGGTTATAACAAAGCCAATCCATTAAAATTCAAGTTACTGTATAACACCTCTGATCTACATAAAAAAGTCGCGATTGCGGCCTCTTCTATTTGGAAGAAAAACTTAGGTGCTGAGGTTTCTCTTGAAAACCAAGAGTGGAAAACGTTCTTAGATACACGTCACCAAGGTAATTATGATGTTGCACGTGCAGGATGGTGTGCAGATTATAACGAACCTTCTTCATTCCTTAACATGATGCTGTCTTACAGCAGTAATAATACCGTTCACTATAAAAACAAACAATTTGATGCGTATATGAAAGAATCTTTACGCGTGAAATCGGATGATGAACGTGCAGAAATTTATCAAAAAGCAGAAGGTGTATTAGATAAAGATTCTGCCATTGTTCCACTTTACTACTACGTAAACACCCGTTTGGTTAAACCTTATGTCGGTGGTTATTCTGGTAAAGATCCACTGGATAATTTACATACTAAAGACTTGTATATTATTGCTAAATAATCGGGCGAGACCTTGCTTAAGTTAAGCGAGGTCTTTTTATCACCACGCCTGAATAGGTTTGTGTTATAGGAACGGGCAATGCTCAAATTTATTTTTCGTCGCTTTTTGGAAGCGATCCCGACACTTTTTATTCTAATAACGATTTCGTTCTTTATGATGCGCTTAGCGCCGGGTAGCCCTTTTACTGGGGAAAGGAAATTACCCCCTGAAGTTATGGCCAACATCGAAGCGAAATATCATTTAAACGATCCCATTTACAAACAATACTTCGATTATTTAATTCAATTATCGAAAGGGGATTTAGGGCCTTCTTTTAAATATAAAGACTACAGTGTTAACACTTTAGTCGGTAAAGCATTCCCTGTTTCTGCAAAATTAGGGCTATCGGCCTTTGTATTAGCGGTTATTTTTGGTGTGGGGGCAGGCGTGATAGCCGCACTGAATCAAAATACCAAATGGGATTATACCGTCATGACATTTGCCATGACGGGGGTTGTGATACCGAGCTTTGTGGTGGCGCCACTATTAGTGCTTATCTTTGCGATTACCTTACGTTGGTTACCGGCGGGAGGTTGGAATGGTGGGCAAATTCAGTACATGTTACTGCCGATGGTTGCATTATCGCTCTCCTACATTGCAAGTATTTCGCGTATCACACGTAGTTCTATGATTGAAGTTTTACACTCAAACTTTATCAGAACGGCCAAAGCTAAAGGCTTACCAATGAAACGCATAGTGCTACGTCATGCGTTAAAACCAGCATTACTGCCAGTGATCTCTTATATGGGGCCGGCATTTGTGGGGATTATTACAGGCTCTATGGTCATTGAAACCATTTTTGGATTACCGGGTATTGGTCAACTTTTCGTTAATGGTGCATTAAATCGAGACTACTCATTGGTATTGAGTTTAACCATTATTGTGGGTGGTTTAACCATTTTATTTAATGCCATTGTTGATATTTTATACGCCGTAATCGATCCGAAAATTCGTTATTAATAGAGACTGGAGCACGTTATGTTATCGATGAAAGAAAATAGCGAAGCTCTGGGGAATTTCTCGGAGCAGCTAGATGTTGAAGGTCGTAGTTTATGGCAAGATGCCCGTCGTCGTTTTATGCACAATAAAGCGGCGATCACCAGCCTAGTACTACTATTTTGTATTTTACTTTTTGTCATTTTCGCCCCCATGTTATCGCCTTTTGTTTATGACGATACGGATTGGGAAATGATGTCAATGCCACCTGATTTTGCCTCAGCGCACTATTTTGGCACTGACTCATCAGGACGTGACTTATTAGTTCGTGTAGCAATTGGTGGACGTATTTCACTGATGGTAGGTATTGCAGCGGCATTTGTCGCGGTGATTGTTGGCACCCTCTATGGCGCGATGGCAGGTTATATCGGTGGGCGCGTTGACTCAGTGATGATGCGTTTACTGGAGATATTAAACTCCTTCCCATTTATGTTCTTTGTTATCTTACTGGTGACCTTTTTTGGGCAAAATATCTTACTGATCTTTGTTGCCATCGGCATGGTATCTTGGCTCGATATGGCTCGTATCGTACGGGGACAAACACTTAGTTTAAAACGTAAAGAGTTTATTGAAGCGGCGTTAGTCTGTGGTGTGTCATCACGTAATATCGTCCTTAAACACATCGTGCCTAATGTATTAGGTGTTGTTGTGGTATACGCTTCATTACTGGTTCCTAGCATGATCTTATTTGAATCATTTTTAAGTTTCTTAGGATTAGGCACACAAGAGCCATTAAGTAGTTGGGGAGCACTACTGAGTGATGGTGCAAATTCAATGGAAGTTTCTCCTTGGTTATTACTTTTCCCAGCTGCATTTTTAGTTGTCACCTTGTTTTGCTTTAACTTTATCGGTGATGGTTTACGTGACGCGTTAGATCCGAAAGATCGTTAAGGAGAACATGATGACAAATTCAACAAATAAGCCATTGTTAAGTGTAAAAGATCTCTGTGTCACCTTTGGTACTCCAGATGGGGATGTAACCGCAGTAAATAAGCTCAACTTTGAGCTATCTGCAGGGGAAACCTTAGGAATTGTCGGTGAATCTGGCTCTGGGAAATCGCAAACGGCGTTCGCCTTAATGGGATTATTAGCTAAAAACGGTCGTACTGCTGGAAGTGCTCATTTTAATGGTCGTGAAATTTTAAACTTACGCCAAAGTCAATTAAACAAAATGCGTGCTGAAGAAATATCCATGATATTTCAAGATCCGATGACCTCACTTAACCCCTATATGAAAGTCGGCACTCAGTTAATAGAAGTGCTTATGCTTCATAAGGGTATGAGTAAAAATGATGCATATGCGGAATCTGTTCGCATGCTTGATGCAGTAAAAATGCCCGAAGCCCATAAACGTATGGGCATGTATCCCCATGAGTTCTCTGGTGGGATGCGCCAACGGGTAATGATAGCGATGGCACTATTATGTAAGCCAAAACTATTAATTGCTGATGAGCCAACAACGGCACTGGATGTGACTGTTCAGGCACAAATCATGACACTGCTAAACGAGCTAAAAAAAGAGCTTAATACAGCCATTATCATGATCACCCATGACCTCGGTGTGGTTGCGGGTATTTGCGACAAAGTACTGGTAATGTATGCTGGGCGAACCATGGAATATGGTAATGCGCGAGATATTTTCTACCAACCATCACACCCATATTCTATTGGATTGCTGCAAGCAGTACCTCGTTTAGATGGTGAAGATGAACGTTTGGCGACCATTCCGGGTAATCCTCCTAACTTATTGCGTTTACCTAAAGGTTGCCCATTCCAGCCTCGTTGCCAATATGCAACAGAGCAGTGTTTGAATAGTGAACCTCAATTAACACAATTTGCTCAGGGAAGATTACGAGCCTGTTTTAAAGCGGCGGAGGAGTTAGTATGAGCCAAGCCACCTTACAAGATAGAAAAGTGATCCTCGAAGTCAACGATCTAAAAGTTTATTTCGATGTACAAGATAATAAGCAGTGGTTCTGGCAACCTAAAAAAAGCCTCAAAGCCGTTGATGGTGTTACCTTACGTTTATACGAAGGTGAAACCTTAGGTGTAGTAGGGGAATCAGGTTGTGGTAAATCAACTTTTGCGCGTGCCATTATCGGCTTAGTTAAAGCATCGGGTGGTACAGTCACTTGGTTAGGCCATGACTTATTAGGCATGGGCAATAAACAGTGGCGCGATGTTCGTCAAGATATTCAGATGATATTCCAAGATCCACTTGCCTCCTTAAACCCAAGAATGACGATTGGCGATATTATTGCTGAACCACTAAAAACCTATCATCCGAAAATGAAACAGGCTGAAGTGGTTGAAAAAGTCAAAGCGATGATGATGCGAGTGGGGTTATTACCAAACTTAATTAATCGCTATCCTCATGAGTTTTCTGGTGGACAGTGTCAACGGATTGGTATTGCTCGCGCACTGATCTTAGAGCCAAAACTGGTTATCTGTGACGAACCTGTATCGGCTCTGGATGTTTCTATTCAAGCTCAGGTAGTCAATCTACTGAAAGATATCCAAAAAGAGATGGGATTATCGCTCATCTTTATTGCGCATGATCTTGCGGTAGTGAAACACATCTCAGATCGTGTCTTAGTGATGTATTTAGGTCATGCGGTGGAATTGGGGACTTATGATGAAGTTTATCATCACCCATTACACCCTTATACCAAAGCATTGATGTCAGCGGTGCCTATTCCTGATCCGGATAAAGAGCGTAACAAGCATATTGATTTGTTAGAAGGAGAGCTTCCTTCACCAATTAATCCACCATCAGGCTGTATTTTCCGTACACGTTGTCCGATGGCTGATGAAGAATGTGCTAAAACGCGCCCCTTATTAGAGGGAAGTTTCCGCCATGCGGTATCTTGTTTAAAAGTCGATCCGCTTTAATAAATAATAAAATTATATTAATAGAAAAAAGGGTCTGAATTTATTCAGGCCCTTTTTCTTTATATATAAAGCATATGGCTCAAAAATTTAATATTCAAATAAACTTATTTGTAATAGATTTTTTCTAAAAATTTATTTTCTATTTGATATTATCATTTTTTTAAATATGAAAAGTGTTGATAATGATGAAAATCATTTATTATCAATGAATTATGTTGTTTTTATCAGTTTATGATTTTAATATCAAAAGTTTTTATAGTTATAAAAATATTATTTTTTAATAAGATAAAATAATGGTTAAAAAAACTTATCTAATTACAAATATCAGTACCAAAAAAAATAAATAAATATTAATTTATATCAAGTAAAAATTTTTAGGATGAGATATAAAGGTATAATCATTAATAAAGTTTATTATTGTAACTTTGTTAAAATAACATTTGAAACAAAAAGTATAAGTTTTGTACTAACCCTTGGTTTTACAGTAAGCAAAAACAATAAAAAATATTTCTATTAAAAATTAATAAAAATTTAATATGTTTTCATTAATAGATTATTATGTCTTATTTGTGTCTATTTTCTCGTAATTTTAGAATTAATCACTGTCTTAAAACGACTATTCAAATCAGATAATCAATTAACTCCCTGATACAAATAAAATGAGTATATTTACCTACTCTTATTTAGTGTTTTATTATGAGGTTTTTAATTCGTTAGAAATTTTTGAATAATTGATTTTATTAATCTCATAAAGTAAATTAAATGCAAATACAGTTGAGGAAGTGAATTTTGGAAATAAATAATTTCTCATTGAATTTTGAATATATTTCAGAAAGAAAAATATTTTGTCATTCGATTGGATATGAACTTTTTCTTTTAAGGCAACGTAATTCTATGACGGGGGCTGAGTTAGGAAAATTATTGAATATCTCTCAACAACAAATTTCTCGTTATGAACGAGGAATAAATAAAATACCTATTGATATACTTTTTCACATACTAAATATATTTGATATTTCAATAAGTGATTTCTTTGAAAAGGTTTCCAAAAGAGTTATCACATTAAAATATAAAATAAAATATGATTCTGATAATAATATTCCATTCTTTGAGAATATTATTTAAATGTAAGATAAATAATATTATTGGTGGCAAGTATATTAAGTATATCAATGAATTAATAGGGATTTTATTTAAAATTAAAACCCTATTTATTTAATGTTTATTAAATTACCCTTATTAAGGCAGTTAACACTTTATCATATAATTAGTATATGGATTCAAATATTGTTATCTAATATAGATTTACTATTTTAATTTATAAGTGAAGTTGTTGTGTATATTTACCTGTAATGTAAAAGGAAAAGTCAATGCTTAAAAAAAAGATGTTAGTTAAAGCTCTATTTACAGTATCTGTTTTATCACTGAGCGGTGTTGCTTCTGCAGCGACTATTGTTAATGGTGGTAAAATTAATTTTACTGGAGAAATTGTTAATGCTGCATGTGTTGTTAGTACAAAATCAATAGATCAAACTGTTAATATTGGACAATATCGTACCGCACAATTTGATAGTGTAGGGAAAACAGTTGGTAATACTGATTTTTATATCAATTTAGAAGCTTGTGATACGACTGTCGCACAAAATGCCTCAGTTTCATTTTCAGGTGTAAGTGATTCAAATGATAAAACAGTATTAGCTGTAAGCAATATTACAACAGGTGGTGCGGGTGCTGCGACGGGCGTTGGTATTGAAATTACAGACCATACAGGAAAAGTGTTACCACCAGACGGCTCTGTTTTTTCTACAGCAAAACAGTTAATTGATGGATCAAATACACTTAACTTTGTTGCACGTTATAAATCTACATTAGATACCGTTACCCCTGGTCATGCTGATGCTGATGTAACTTTCAAAATGCAATATGAATAAATAAATTGGATTAATTTAAAGTATGACCTGATAAAGGTCATACTTTTATATCGAGGGAAATATGAAATATAGTTTAATATATTCTATTGTCCTATTTTTTACTCTTTCATTTACAGCCTATTCTAATGACAGGGAAAATATTTCTTTAGACGATGGTATTGTGACTTTTAAAGGGGGAATTGTAGAGCCTGCTTGTACAGTATCTTCTGAAAGTGAATATCAAATTGTTGATCTTGGTGTTATTAGTAGTAACCAATTTCATGGAGTAGGAAGTCACTCTATAAAAATCCCATTTTTTATTAAATTAATGGGATGTAATAAAAGTATTACGGATAAAGTCAGTATAATTATTATAGGTGATGTAAACAATAATGATAAACGATTATTTAGCATCACCGATCAACAAAATTCAGCTTCAGGATTAGGTGTTGCATTATTTAATGATGAAGGTGAAATAATTATTCCTAATAAATTCAATAAGTATAAATTTATTGAAGAGAATGAATTAAAACTAAAATTTAAAGCAAGTTATCTGGCAACGAAAGAAAACGTTATCGGTGGAAAAGCTGACAGCGTAGTTTGGTTTGTTTTCAATTATCAATAAATAAACCTATCATTTGAGGTTAATATGCATTTAATATCTAAACACTTTATTGCGTTATTTTTTCTCTTCAGTTTTTCATCGCTATCATATGCGGGAGGTGTTGCATTAGCTGCAACACGCATAGTCTATCCTATGGATGCAAAACAGACGTCAATTACTCTTAATAATACAGATAAAAGATTACGCTTTTTAGTGCAATCATGGATTGATGATAGCCAAGATCAAAAAAGTAATGAATTTATTGTTACACCACCACTGTTTGTCAGCAAACCAGAAAGTGAAAACAAGCTAAGAATAATTTATGCTGGTAAGGCATTACCAAATGATAGAGAAAGTTTGTTCTGGTTAAATACAAAAGCAATCCCTGAAATTGAGCGAGAAGAAATAAAAGATAAAAATATATTACAGCTAGCAGTATTATCTAGAATAAAAATTTTTATTAGACCTCAAGGATTAAATTTTAACATAGAGGATGTACCTAATAGTCTTGAGTTTAAAAAATCACAAGGAAACATAATAGTAAATAATCCTTCACCTTATTATGCGACATTAATTAATTTAGAAGCTGATAATGAACAGCTAAATAGTATTATGGTTCCTCCTATGGGAACAGTAATGATTAAAGTCAGCAAGCCTAACTATAGTCAAATATCTTATCAAACTATTAATGATTATGGTGCTAGTACACCCAAAGTAACGAAACAGATTGGTAAGTAATGCTATAACATTCATTAATGATAAGGCTTTATTATGCTAAAATCTAAAACTATATGTTTTAATTTATATATCTTTTTAGGTACATGCTTTTCTGGTGTGGTGTATGCGGATAGTTTTTTTAATCCTAACTTAATTTCAAATATTGATAATGAAGTAGCAGATTTATCTCGATTTGATAAAGGTGAAGGCCAACCTGAAGGAATGTATTCAGTAGAAATTTATGTAAACGATGAATATGTTGAAACAAAAAATTTAATATTTTATGAAAGCGATGCATCATCCGATGATACAGGTTTATTACCTTGTATAGATAATAAAACTTTGACAAATTTTGGAATAACTTTAACTGAAAATAGCAAAAAGAAATCAGAAGAGGTAGAAAGTAAAGATAGTGCTTGTGAGAATATTTTAGATAAAATAGAAAACTCAAGTGTTAAATTCGATTTTGAAGGACAAAAATTATTTTTAAGTATTCCACAAATAATGTTTAAAAATAATGTTCGTGGCTTTATCCCACCTGAAAAATGGGATAATGGGATTAATGCGTTTTTACTAAATTATAATTTCACAGGAAGAAATAGTAAGAACTTTAAGGATAACGTTGATAATAATAATTATTTTTTAAACTTAAATCCTGGTATTAATCTTGGTTCATGGCGATTTAGAAATGAAAGTTCATGGAACTATGCCAGTGGTGAAAGTAAGCAAAATAAATGGAGGAATATAAGAACATATGTACAAAAACCTATTATTCCATTACGTGCTGAATTAACCCTTGGTGACTCTTTTTCTAATGGAACCATTTTTGATAGTCTTGGTTTTAGAGGGATTAAGCTAGAATCTGATGATAATATGTTGCCTGATAGCATGAGAGGATTTGCACCTACGATAAAGGGTATTGCGAATAGCAATGCTATTGTTACAGTCAAGCAGAATGGTTTTGTTATTTATCAAATTTCTGTACCTCCAGGTGCATTTGAAATAAAAGATCTCTATGCCACATCAAGTAGCGGTAATTTAGATGTCACAATCAAAGAGAATAACGGTAAAATTACACAATTTGTTGTACCTTATTCAAATGTGCCTATTTTACAACGTGAAGGACGCTTAAAATACGAATTGATTGGAGGGGAATTTCGTAGCGGAGCAGATTATCAAGATAAACCTAATTTTGGTCAATTAAGTTTAGTATATGGCTTACCTTATAATATGACGTTATATGGAGGAAGCCAATTTTCAAATAATTATCAAGCCTATGCGATTGGTTTAGGTGGTAATCTAGGCACCTTTGGGGCGATATCAGCAGATGTAATACAGGCGAATAGTATATTGCCAAACGATGAGCATAAAAAAGGGCAGTCATTCCGATTACTTTATGCTAAATCGATTAATAGCACAGGCACTAACTTTCAAATAATGGGGTATCGATATTCAACGCAAGGCTACTATACCCTAAATGAAGTTAGTTATAAAAAAATGGCAGGGCGTGAAATAGTAACAGATAATGGAATAATAAGAGATGAGGATAACTTATCTAACTACTATAATTTAAATTATTCTAAAAAAGGGAGGTTTCAACTTAATATAAATCAGCAAATTACCAATAATAGTTCTTTGTATATTTTAGGCTCTTACCAAAACTATTGGCGCACAACTGAAACTGAACAGTTATGGCAACTGGGTTATAATGCTAATATTGATAGGATAAATTATAGTCTTAGTTTATCGAAATTAAAATCACCGGGTATGCGTGGTGATAATAAAAATGTAGCTTTTAATATATCAATTCCTCTTAATGATGTATTTAACCAACAAACTGTAAGTGACTTACATTCAAGTAGAAATAGTATGTATGCTGTTTACTCAATGAATAGAAGCGATGACAATGTTTGGGTCAATCAAGTGGGACTAACAGGAACTCTCCTTGAAGACAATAATTTAAATTATAATATTCAACAAGGATATACGCATAATGGTTCTGGTTATTCAGGAATGGTTTATGCTAATTATAAAGGTAAATATGCTAATATAGGTAGCGGATATAATTATAGTAATGATTGGCATGAGTTTAATTATAGTTTAAATGGTGGTATTGTTGCTCATGCAGGAGGTATTACTTTAACTCAACCTTTAGGGGATACCAATATTCTTATTAAAGCAAATGATGCTAATAATATTAAAGTAGAAAATGCAAATGGTATATTAACTGATAATAATGGTTATGCTGTCTTACCGTTTGCTTCAACATATAAAAATAATCGAGTTTCATTAGATGTTAATTCATTAGAAGAAAATATTGAATTAGAAAATACGATTATTAATGTAGTTCCTACTAAAGGGGCATTGGTTGAAGCTAATTTTAAAACGAATATTGGCTATCGAGCAATGGTTACATTAAGCAAAAAAGATGGCGCTATTATACCTTTCGGTGCGATGGTTGTTGATGAAGAGCGTTCCGTAAGTGGTATTGTTGGCGATAATGGGAATGTTTTTATCTCTGGTTTAGCACCTGTTGGTAGGCTAAAAGCAAAATGGGGAAAAATGGCTGATCAACAATGTATATTTGATTACCAAATTAATGAGAAGTCATCAAAAGAAAAAGGTATCTATTTTATTTCTTCCACATGCCAATATTAAAAACAAGCATATTTACGGATTTTATTATGATTAGAATAGTATTGTTTACAATAATAGCCATTATTTCAAATAATGCAGTCGCTGTGAGCTGTGTCAGTGGTTGTAATGCGAATGAATATTCCACGCTTAGTGGACAACTATCAAAGACGGAAAATAAAGTCGGTGTTACTAAAGATGCTTCTGATATTACTTTGTCCAATCGAATTACATTAAGATGGAATGCGGGACAAGCGCAAACATGGGCGACATATTCCAATGGTAATATTCCTAGTGCAAATACCAGCAATAATGACTGGATTTATTCTAAGATAGATGACTATATTTCTGTTGCGTTAAGAATGACTAATAATTGTAGAACAATTTATGTCCCTTATAATGTACCTACGCTAAGCTCTACTTGTGGTTCCCGTACTTATACTGAAAACGAAGAAAGCGTCGTTTCTGTAAGAAAGTATCAAACCAGAATAAAAATTGACAAGGCTATTATTTCTGGTACCTATGTAAAAAATATTTTTGTAGGCGAATTTGGTTTTTGCCAACCACAGAATTGTGCGACTAAACAAACTATCATTACAAAGCTATTTTTAAATCTTTCAATGACAGTTCCACAATCTTGCGTTATTAATTCAGGGCAAGTGTTGAATATTGATTTTGACAATATTCCTGCATCAAGTTTTAAAGTAGCAGGGAAAAAAGCCGAAGGAGTTAATACGGTTTCTAGAAACTTAAGTATTCAATGTGACAATATAGATGCCAGTGCTGATTTAACAATGCGATTACAAGCAGATTCAGTTCAAGGTAATGCTATTGTTTCTAATAATAAAAGTGTTGGCTTTGTGGTTGCTAATTCAAGTGGATCTGAATTAACACCTAATGATTTATCAAGTTTTATTCCTTTCAGACTCAACCAAAATGCTGATGCTAATGTCACGATTAATGTTTATCCCGTAAGTATTGATGGAAAAACACCAACTGAAGGCGCTGTCACATCAAGTGGCTTTCTAAGAGTTGATTTCCCTTAATTTTAATAGGCTAATATCATGAATGAGTTATTACATACTAGAAAAATAATGCGCTTTCTATTATGGGGAATGCTACTTTTTAGCGGATATACAGTATTTTTTACTAAAGATGCAACAGCAGAATTAGCTAATACAAATATTGTTATAAAAGCGAACATTGTGGCAAATACTTGTAGAGTCAGCCCTGATTCGCTAAATAAATTTGTTGACTTAGGGGTTTGGGGAACAAAAGATTTTCAGCAAAAAAATACAACAGAGCCAGTAAAGTTTACACTTAACTTAACTGATTGCAGTATTGTTACTAGCGGTGTAAAAGTAATGTTTAGTGGTGATACTGACAGTAAGGATAGTACCTTGTTTAAGTTGGCAGAAAAAAATGCGGCTCAAAATATAGGTATTGCTATTTTAGATAAAAATCAGAATAAAATATTACCGGGAAAAAGTAGTATGATTTACCCTGTAGAGACAACTAATAATATTTCTCTCGATTTTTATGCGCAATATATCGCAACTAATAAGGACGTAGTTGGGGGAAGTGCAAATGGTGAAGTATTATTTTCTTTAGAATATCTGTAAATAACAAGGGAACTGTGTCGTTCCCTTTTAAATACATTTATAACTATTGGTTGTAGAGGATTATATCCATCCTTTAGTTCTAAACTCTTTTAACGTCGCGACAAAATAACTCATCTCCTCAGGGGTTCCTAAGGTCAAACGGCTCCAACCTAATGCGGGAGGAAACTCACGTCCTACCATAATATTTGCCGCTTTCATTCTCTCTTGATAAGTTTTCACATCACCTTTGACTTTATGAAAAATAAAGTTGGCGTGAGAAGGTGCATACTCGATATTTAAGGCGTTTAAAGTATCAACCACCATTTGTCGTGATACATCAATTGACTTGCGACTATATGCCACAAAAGCGTGATCTTTTAACGAGGCTAATGCGCTAACAGCACCGGCAGTATTGGTATTATCAATAGAAACGAAACTATCTACTTCACTAATTACCTCAGGGACTGCCACACCATAGCCTACCCTTAATCCAGCTAATGCATAAATTTTTGAAAATGTACGGGTAACAATCAAGTTTTTATAACCTTGAGCAACTAATGCTATCGCACTGGTAAATTCAGGTGTTGTCACAAATTCAGCGTAAGCTTCATCAATAATAAAAAAGACATTTTCTTTTGCTGAGGTGATCCAATTTGTTAATGCCGCTGTTGGTGTCAGCATTGCGGTTGGGTTATTAGGATTGCACAGATATACCATGCTAATACCATCAAATGCTTGTGCTTTTTTCTGCATGGCGGTTAAATCAAAAGCCAATGTGTTATCAACCGGCACTTTTACGATATTGACACCTAAAGGTTCAGCATAAAGTTCGGCATAATTAAACGTTGGATCAGGCACAATTAGTTGTGCCGCTTTACCTGCTTTTTGCGCTTTATTAGCCACATATTGTACGGCTGCTTGTATGGTTTCAGAGGAGCCATTACCTAGAGTGATGTGTTTGTCTGATAGCTTAAATTCTTCACCTAATGCACTGATAAGTGCGCTTCGCGCATCATCTGGATAGCGAAAAGCATGGGGAAGTGCATCAATAATCGCCTGTTTGGCATTGGATGACATGCCTAGCGAGTTTTCATTAAAGTTTAACAGTAAAGGATTTTCTGCATTAAATAGCTGTTTAGGGTTTGAAGTTTCTGCGGCATAGGCAGCGCTAACAAACGAACTTAATGAAAGTCCCCCGATCACTAAGCTTGATGATGTTAAAAATGAACGACGATTCATGTGATGTTTCCCAAGTAAATTATTCTACATTTTTATTGTTTATGTAGATTACTAAAAAAACACAATAAGTAAATAAATATGTTTTAATTTTGATTATTTATTCACTGTTAGGTCAGTTTTTAGGAATTAGCTTAAGCATGTCAATATGAAATAAAGTCAGAAAATAGCGATGTATTGCATGAGGTGTGTGATGCAGGCTAATAAAAAAGGGAACCGATAAAACGGGTTCCCTTGAGAGATAAGATAGCTCAGTCGCTAATTAATTTGATTCTGGAAATGTTAATGTTGCACCGGGCGCTTCACGACTTAAGTGAATAAAGTTTAAGTGTTTTTCATATTGGTCGAGAATATCACTGATCACTTGCTCCTTGGTGTAGTCCATTAAATCGTTACCCTGTGAACCTTCCCATAAATAGGTTTCTAGCCGGTAATAATGGGATTTTCCTCGACGAGCACGATAAGTAAATGCAGGTACTGAATATTTTTGTGGCCATATTTGATAAATAAAATGCTGCTCTTGGCCTAAATCAACCACTAATTCTAAATGGTTTAAACGAGGCTCTTCTTCCAGCGGGTAAAGATTAAACGAGACATTTGCACCACGTAATGACAGCTCATTAGCCACATCTTGCATCGCTGGGGTACAAACTAAATCTAACATCCGTTGGGTATAGGTAGTACCTGGGAAATTCATCACTCGACCTAGACGCTGTTTCCAGTTCATGGTGGTGTTACCATAAAGAGGTGCTGGCGCATTGGTGTTTAATGAACTGACGCGTCTAAAATCTTCTACTTTTAATGACTTATATAGTCCTGCCATAATAAAGAAAATAACAAAGCTAAAAGGTAATCCCATAATAACCGTGGTATTTTGCAAAGCAGAAACCCCGTCTGCCATTAACATACCTAATGTTAATAGACCAATAGCGATAGACCAGAATATGCGCAGCCAATTTGGGGCATCATTATTTATATCACTCAGTTGAGAAGTGAAATTACCTAAAACTAATGAACCGGAGTCTGCCGAGGTTACATAGAAAAGTAATCCTGTAATAGTCGCTACGGAAGCAGTTAAACCAAATCCCGGATAGAGTTCAAGTAAAGAATAAAAGCCTTTTTCTGGTGAGGCTAATACTGTTTCAGCAAAGGTTTGATTACCGTGGATCACTTCATAAAGTGCACTATTACCAAAGATAGACAACCATAATAGCGTGAATACAAAAGGGATGATCAAGGTGCCTATAACGAATTGACGGATAGTTCTCCCCCTTGAGATACGTGCTAAAAATAAGCCCACAAAAGGTGACCAAGCAACCCACCAAGCCCAGAAGAAAAGTGTCCAGCTATTCATCCAATCCGTCGGTCTATCAAAAGCAAAGCTATTTAGTGTCATTCCTAAGAATCGATTTACATAATCACCGACATTAAGTACTAACGCATTTAATAAAAATTCAGTATCACCAGCAAATAGGATAAATAAAATTAACCCTAAAGCGAGTAATACATTTAATTCTGAAAGAATACGTATGCCTTTATTGACGCCTGATGTGGCTGAGATCACCGCCATAATTACGGAAAGTAGAATTAAACCACCTTGTACACCTAACCCTTGCGGTAAATCGAAGAGAACTTTCAACCCATAATTAAGTTGTACTACGCCAATACCTAAGGTGGTGGCAATACCAAAAATAGTACCCAATACGGCAGCAATATCGACCGTATGACCGATGGGGCCATAAATACGATTACCAAAGATAGGATAAAGTGCAGAGCGGATGGTCAAGGGTAAATTATAACGATAACTAAAATACCCGAGTGCAATACCAATCAGTGCATACATAGACCAGCCCGTCAGGCCATAGTGGAATAATGTCCACACCATCGACTGACGGGCTGCTTCTATTGTTTCACCTTCGCCAGTAGGCGGTAGCATATATTGGGTAATAGGCTCAGCGACTGAGAAAAACATTAAGTCAATCCCGATCCCCGCGGCAAACAACATAGCAGACCAGCTTAATACACTAAATTCAGGCTTTGATTGTTCTGGGCCTAATTTAATATTACCAAAGCGAGATGTGGCAACGAAAATAACGAAAACAATGTACAAAGTTGCCGCTAATAAATAGTACCAACCAAAGGTTTTTGATACCCAACCTAGTGTTTTAATGATCCACGCATTGGCGGTATCTGTCATTAAAATAGTGAAAAAAGAGAACGCTAAAATCAGCGTTGCGGAAGCGAAAAAAACAACAGAATTGAGCTTGTCTTTCTGTGGTTTTTTTGAGCTATTAAGAGTTGTCATCAGAAATTCCAAAAATTTATTCATCTAAAAGTTAAAAGTTGCATTCTTTGCTAATCAATTGATTTATATGCAAAGATTCAAATTTTCACGATCTGCTCCTTATGTCATTTGTGAATTAATTGTGATAAACAATAGTTAATATTGATTGAATGTTCAATTAAAAAAACGTTTAATAAAAGTGTTCAATGTATTTTTTAGGTCTTGAAAACATGCCGAAGATAGGGATGCAGTCGATACGTAAACAGCAATTAATTCAGGCGACATTAGCGGTGATTAATGAGGTCGGAATGCAAGATGCCAGCATTGCATTAATTGCACGAAAGGCCGGGGTATCTAATGGCATTATAAGCCACTACTTCCGTGATAAAAATGGTTTATTGGAAGCGGCAATGCGCCATATCCAATATCAGTTAGGTTTTGCCGTCGCAATGCGATTACGTATTTTAAGCGATGCTGAGCCTAAATTGCGTATTCAAGCCATTGTCGATGGTAACTTTGATACGTCACAAACCAGTGAAACCGCAATGAAAACTTGGCTGGCTTTTTGGGCAAGTAGCATGCATCAGCCTAATTTGCATCGTTTACAAAAGGTTAATGATAGACGTTTGTACTCTAATCTCTGTTATGAATTTGGACGTGCGTTAACAAAAGATAAAGCACGCTTAGCCGCCAAAGGCTTGGCCGCTTTAATCGATGGTTTATGGCTACGTAGTGCCCTTAGCGAGGAGCCATTTTCGTTAGCAGAAGCAAAAAAAATTACTGATGAGTATATCGATATGCAACTTAATCTTTGCCAGGATAAACAGACTTAACTTACTCACTATAAAGGAGAAAATATGCAAAACCCACCGTTACACAAGCTTTATATTCATGGTGGATATGTTGATTGCGCACAACCTGAATGTGAACAATTTGCCGCAATTAATCCTGCTACAGGTGAGGTGATTGCACATTTACAATCAGCCTGTGAAGAAGATATTAATTGGGCGGTAGAAAGTGCAAAGCAAGGACAAAAAATATGGGCTGCCATGCCTGCGATGGCGCGCTCCCGTATTCTTCGACGTGCCGTGGATATTTTACGTGAACGTAATGATGAGTTAGCGCATTTAGAAACGTTAGACACCGGTAAACCCCTGTCTGAAACACGTTATGTCGATATTGTCACCGGTGCTGATGTATTGGAATACTATGCGGGTCTTATTCCTGCCCTAGAAGGGGAGCAGATCCCACTACGTGACAGCGCTTTTGTTTACACCCGTCGTGAGCCATTAGGTGTTGTTGCCGGCATTGGTGCATGGAATTATCCAATTCAAATTGCGTTATGGAAATCAGCACCTGCATTAGCAGCAGGTAATGCGATGATTTTTAAACCGAGTGAAATGACATCATTAACGGCATTAAAATTGGCTGAAATATATACTGAAGCGGGTTTGCCTCAAGGGGTATTTAATGTGGTCACGGGTGATGCCACTGTAGGGCAATGGCTAACGCAGCACCCTGATATCGCTAAGGTCTCATTTACGGGGGGGATCGATACTGGGAAAAAAGTGATGGCGAGCGCTTCTTCATCAAGCTTAAAAGATGTCACTATGGAGCTAGGTGGTAAGTCACCGTTAATTATTTTTGATGATGCCGATCTTGATACCGCAGCCGATATCGCCATGATGGCTAATTTCTATAGTTCAGGACAAGTATGTACCAATGGAACACGCGTATTTGTGCCAGAAAAGTTAAAACAAGCTTTTGAAGCTAAAATCATTGAGCGTGTCTCTCGTATTCGCGTTGGTTCACCACTGGAAATGGATACCAACTTTGGACCATTAGTCAGCTTCCCTCATCTTGAAAAAGTTTTAAGCTATATCGAGTTAGGTAAAGCTCAAGGTGCAAAACTACTTTGTGGTGGTGAACGTTTATTCGCTGGTGCATTGGCGAAAGGGGCTTATGTGGCGCCAACGGTATTTACCGATTGTACTGATGATATGAAAATCACGCAGGACGAAATCTTCGGCCCTGTAATGAGCATTTTAAGTTATCAAACAGAAGATGAAGTTATTTTACGCGCCAATAATAGTGTCTATGGATTAGCCGCAGGCTTGGTGACTCGAGATCTGACAACGGCACATCGCGTTATACATCAATTAGAAGCCGGAATTTGCTGGATCAATACTTGGGGTGAATCTGCAGCAGAAATGCCTGTTGGTGGTTATAAACATTCCGGTGTTGGCCGTGAAAATGGGCTTGTCACACTACAAAATTACACTCAAATCAAATCTATTCAAGTTGAACTTGGGGAGTTTTCATCCGTTTTTTAATCCATTCTATTTTTAATTTTAATGACTGAAACAGAGGAGATAACAATGGTCTATGACTACATTATTATCGGTGCTGGTTCAGCCGGTAACGTTCTTGCTACCCGCTTGACAGAAGATCCTGATGTTACTGTGCTGCTCCTTGAAGCTGGAGGACCGGACTACAGGTTCGATTTTCGCACACAAATGCCAGCAGCATTAGCTTATCCGTTACAGGGTAGACGCTATAATTGGGCTTATGAAACAGAGCCTGAGCCACATATGAATAACCGCCGCATGGAGTGCGGTCGAGGTAAAGGATTAGGAGGATCATCACTCATTAATGGTATGTGTTACATTCGTGGTAACGCGATGGATTTTGATGAGTGGGCCAAATTACCCGGCCTTGAAGATTGGAATTATTTAAATTGCTTACCCTATTTTCGTAAAGCAGAAACCCGAGATATTGGGGCTAATGATTATCATGGTGATAGTGGGCCTGTTAGTGTGACTACACCGAAAAAGGGGAATAATGTTTTATTCCATGCGATGGTCGAAGCCGGTGTACAAGCTGGATATCCTAGAACTGATGATCTCAATGGTTATCAGCAAGAAGGATTTGGCCCTATGGATAGAACGGTAACCCCCCATGGGCGTCGAGCCAGTACGGCACGGGGTTATCTTGACCAAGCTAAATCGCGCAAAAACTTAACTATTGAGACACATGCTACAACCGATATTATTGAATTTGAGGGTAAAAAAGCAAGTGGTGTGCGCTATTTTAAAGGAACGAATACCACGCCACAGCATGTGAAAGCACGTAAAGAAATACTGCTTTGTGCCGGGGCGATTGCATCACCACAAATCTTACAACGCTCAGGTGTCGGCCCTGAAGATGTTCTCAACGAGTTTGATATTTCGCCAGTACATGTTTTACCGGGTGTAGGGCAGAATTTGCAAGATCATCTAGAGATGTATCTGCAATATGAATGCAAACAACCCGTTTCACTTTATCCGGCGTTAAAATGGTATAACCAACCTAAAATTGGTGCCGAGTGGTTATTTAAAGGAACGGGTATTGGCGCGAGCAATCAATTTGAAGCAGGGGGTTTTATTCGCTCAAGTGAAAAGTTTGCTTGGCCAAATATTCAGTTTCACTTTTTACCAGTGGCGATTAATTATAATGGCAGTAATGCAGTGGAAGTGCATGGTTTTCAAGCTCATGTGGGGTCGATGCGTTCACCCAGTCGCGGACGTATAAAAATAACCTCACGAGATCCACATCAGCATCCAAGCATCTTGTTTAATTACATGTCAACAGAGCAAGATTGGCAAGAGTTTAGGGCTGCTATTCGTATCACGAGAGAAATTATGGCGCAACCTGCATTAGATCCCTATCGCGGTGAAGAAATTAGTCCGGGGAAAGATATTCAAACGGATGAACAGCTGGATGCTTTTGTACGTGAACGGGCAGAAACAGCATTTCACCCTTGTGGTAGTTGTAAAATGGGAAATGATGAAATGGCCGTCGTAGATGGTGCCGGACGCGTTCATGGTATAGAAAGCTTAAGAGTTATTGATGCTTCCATTATGCCCAATATAATTACTGGCAATTTAAATGCGACAACCATTATGATTGCTGAAAAAATGGCAGACAAAATTAAAGGCATTAAACCATTGCCAGCAAGCCAAGCAGATTACTATGTTGCTGGACATTCACCTGCCAGAAGAAATTAATTAACTTATCAAAACAATAGTCAAGAGGAATGAAAATTCCTCTTTTTTGTGACTGAAAGTAAAGCTTCTTTTTTCGTTATTATTTTATTTTTTTAAGTTTTATTAAATATTATTTATGTATTTTTTCATAATTAAATGATTATGAACTTTCCATTGTTATCATAAATATTTCTAAAGCAATCTCCTTTTTACAATCATTTTAAATAAGTCGAGTGACTCAAGTAAAACAACCATAACATCAGGATTGATGTGAGATATATCAATTTTTTTTCTATCACCGATCCCATTAATTATCATAAACAGAGTACGAAAACGTTTGCATAAAATTTTTATGCCGATAGAATGCGTCAGATTTTTTGGCCTGGTGAAATGAATAGGGGGTTAAAGTGTCTCAGGACAACAATTATAGTCAGGGCCCGGTGCCCATATCCGCAAGAAAGGGTGGATTAGCGTTAACCTTTGTGATGTTGGGATTAACGTTTTTTTCAGCCAGTATGTGGACTGGCGGCGCTCTTGGTACTGGTCTCTCCTTTAATGATTTCTTCCTCGCAGTTCTTATCGGTAATCTTCTCCTTGGTATTTACACCGCATTTCTTGGTTTTATTGGTTCTAAAACAGGTCTCACCACTCATCTTCTTGCTCGTTACTCTTTTGGTATTAAAGGCTCTTGGCTTCCCTCATTTTTACTCGGTGGTACACAAGTCGGTTGGTTTGGTGTCGGTGTTGCGATGTTTGCTATTCCCGTTGGTAAAGCCACGGGGATTGATATTAATCTCCTGATTGCAATATCAGGAATTTTAATGACTATCACCGTGTTTTTTGGTATCTCTGCATTAACTATCCTCTCCATTATTGCGGTTCCTGCTATTGCTATCCTAGGAAGTTACTCGGTATATCTTGCGGTACATGATATGGGAGGGCTTAATACACTAATGGCTGTGAAGCCTGCCGAACAACTTGATTTTAATTTAGCCCTTGCCATGGTGGTAGGCTCTTTTATTAGTGCCGGTACATTAACGGCGGATTTTGTTCGTTTTGGACGTAACCCTAAAATTGCCGTGATTGTCGCTATTGTGGCTTTTTTCTTAGGAAATACTTTGATGTTTGTCTTTGGTGCTGCGGGAGCGGCATCATTAGGCATGGCGGATATTTCCGATGTGATGATAGCGCAAGGTTTATTACTGCCGGCGATCATTGTATTAGGTTTAAATATCTGGACGACCAATGATAATGCGTTATATGCATCAGGGTTAGGTTTTGCCAATATCACAGGGTTATCCAGTAAAAAATTATCTGTGGTTAATGGCATTATCGGCACATTGTGTGCGCTATGGCTTTATAATAATTTTGTTGGTTGGTTAACCTTTCTATCCGCGGCGATCCCCCCTGTAGGTGGCGTTATTATTGCAGATTATCTGATGAATAGAGCGCGGTATAATCAATTCAATGCTGACAAAATGCAAAATGTGAACTGGGTAGCCTTACTTGCTGTGGCCATCGGTATTGCTGCCGGTCACTGGTTACCAGGGATCGTACCTGTTAATGCCGTATTAGGTGGCGCAATCAGTTACGCGGTATTAAATCCAATATTAAATCGTCGTACAGCTCGACAAGCGGAGATAAGTCATGCTGGGTAAAAATATAGAACAAATTAATCATGCTCGTTTAGCTGGAAAAGAAGGTTTATGGCGCATTACAGTTAAAAATAACCAGATTGCAGCCATTGAGCCACAACCGCAAAGCGATTTTCATCCCCAAGGGTTAGATGCACAAGGTGGATTGGTTCACGCTCCTTTTGTTGAACCTCATATTCATTTAGACACCACGCAGACAGCAGGACAGCCAAACTGGAATCAATCAGGAACCTTATTTGAAGGTATTGAGCGTTGGGCAGAAAGAAAAGCATTACTCACCCATGATGATGTTAAACAACGGGCGTGGCAAACATTACAATGGCAAATCGCCAATGGTATTCAGCATGTAAGAACCCATGTTGATGTTTCTGATGCATCGTTAACGGCTTTAAAAGCCATGTTAGAAGTCAAACAAGAAGTCAAACCTTGGGTTGATTTACAAATTGTGGCATTTCCCCAAGAAGGGATATTATCTTACCCTAATGGCGAAGCATTATTAGAAGAGGCCTTGAAATTAGGTGCGGATGTTGTGGGGGCAATCCCGCACTTTGAATTTACCCGTGAGTATGGCGTGGAGTCACTACATAAAACCTTCGCATTAGCGCTGAAATACGATCGACTTATTGATGTGCATTGTGATGAAATTGATGATGAACAATCGCGTTTTGTTGAAACCGTTGCTGCATTAGCACATAAAGAAAATATCGGCTCACGGGTAACAGCAAGTCATACAACCGCTATGCACTCTTATAATGGCGCTTATACTTCGCGTTTATTTCGTTTATTAAAAATGTCAGGCATTAATTTTGTAGCCAATCCATTAGTGAATATCCATTTGCAAGGGCGTTTTGATAGTTATCCAAAACGTCGGGGGATCACCCGTGTCAAAGAGATGTTAGCGAGTGGTATTAATGTTTGCTTTGGTCATGACGATGTCTTTGATCCATGGTATCCATTAGGTACAGCAAATATGCTACAAGTGCTGCATATGGGGTTACATGTTTGTCAGTTAATGGGCTATGGGCAAATTGATAATGGATTACAACTTATCAGTCATAATAGTGCAAAAACATTGGCATTAACGGATTATGGTGTGGAAGTCGGTAATAGTGCTAACTTTATTATTCTTCCTGCTGAAAATGGTTTTGATGCTTTACGTCGTCAAGTCCCTGTACGTTACTCTATTCGTCACGGTAAAGTGATTGCACAAACCGAGCCGGCTAAGACAGAAATTATGTTAGCTAAGCCAACGCGAATTACGTATAAATAAAGAATAATTGTGCAATATTAACTAATAACGGATAAGTAATAAATGCTTATCCGTTATTGCTATTAGTTTATTATGGCTGGATCAATTACTGACTATTTTGGCGAATAAGCGCAGCTAATTGCGCTAATTCCTCATCATTTGCGCGCTCAAAATCATGAGATGAAAGATAGCCAGGGTAGTTATCAAAGAAAACCTTTTGTTTGTTTTCAATGGGCGCCCATTTTGTCATATCACCCGTGCCGTGCATTGGGCTGAGTTTGCTATGAACATGATCAACGCCAAAACCTTCAAAAAACATTCCCGTGCGTGACACATCTGGGAATGTTTTATCTAGGATTTTTGCCACTTTTTTAGTGGCGATGATCAATAACGCTAAGGCTTCATCGCTTAAATCAAAAGCATAACTTGGATAGTGTTTTTTCGGAATAACAACCGTAAAACCCTTGGTATTAGGGAAGATTGAAAGAAACGCAAGATGATGTTCATCCTCCCAAATTTTATGGCAAGGTGCTTTTCCCGCTACAATTTGACAGAAAATACAGTTATCCATAGTCGCCTCATAATATAGGGTGAAAAATACTTCAAATTATCGTTATAACTTGAAGTATTTAGCGTATCTAACCGCCATGTTTTTAGTGGTGGGGTTAGTCATATACTGAAGATTCCTAGTGATCTATTCACTTGTCATCTAGATACAAGGGTGATTAAAGTAGATTTCTTTCTGCTAAATCAAGCGCAAAGTAAGAGAGAATTAAATCAGCACCTGCGCGTTTAATGGAGCCTAGTGTTTCCATTACCACGCGATCTTCATCGATAGCACCCGCTAATGCAGCAAATTTGATTTGCGCATACTCCCCACTAATTTGGTAGGCTGCTAACGGTAATAGTGTACGTTCACGAACATCACGAATAATATCTAAATAAGCACCAGCAGGCTTAACCATTAACATATCCGCACCTTCTTGCTCATCAATCAATGATTCGCGGATAGCTTCCCGACGATTCATCGGATTCATTTGATATGTTTTACGATCACCAATTAAGCGAGAGCCAGCAGCATCACGGAATGGGCCATATAATGCAGAAGCAAATTTAGTTGAGTAGGAAACAATACCGGTATCGGTAAATCCTGCTTGATCTAATGCAGCACGAATAGCGGCAACTTGACCATCCATTGCGGCAGAGGGAGCAATAAAATCAGCACCAGCTTGTGCGGCGGCAACCGCCTGTAGACCTAAATTATGGATAGTTTCATCATTATCGACATGTTCACCATGTAAAACGCCACAGTGTCCGTGTGAAGTATATTCACAGAAACAAGTATCTGACATAACAATCATTTCTGGTACAGCATCTTTACAAATACGAGACATGCGAGAAACTAGACCGTCGCTTTTCCAAGCGTCGCTACCTGTTTCATCAAGATGGTGTGAGACACCAAAGGTCATGACCGTTTTGATACCCGCTTTAGCGATACGCTCAATTTCATAAGCAAGGCGTTTTTCAGGAATACGTACCACACCTGGCATACTTTTGATCGGCTGATAATCCTCTAAGCCTTCTTCAACGAAAATAGGTAGGGCTAGATCATTTTTGCTGAGTGTCGTTTCTTGAAACAGCGCGCGCAGGTTCTCTGACTGGCGTAGTCTTCTTAATCGCTGGATGGATTGTTCGTTGCTCACAATATCTCCTTGTTATGGCCAGTTCTAATGATTATTTACTAAAGTATTATAAACCTTAATCGCAATAGATGGATACTATCATGCACAATAAATAGCGGCAGGGAAAAGTTAGCAGGGTTAAACGTAAGAAATGAAATAGGGGAGTTTTAATAAAAAAAGAGCAGGATTATTTCTGCTCCTTGGACTCTGCGCTTAATCATTTAAGGCAGTCAATGGATTATTTTTTCTGCTCTTGTAAAACAGAATCCATTTGAATTTTACATGCCGCAACAATTTGCGTTAAGCCTTCTTGGAACTCTTCACGTGAACCAATTTCTGCTTTTGCATCACGTAAAGATTTAACAACTTCAACGGTGCCATTAGAAAAATCAGCTTCCGTTGCATCTAGTTTTGCAAAATCAAAGTTTTGAGATTTCAATGTTGCTAATGCGTCTTTGGCGATTTTCTCAGGCGCTTCATTAGTATCATAAGCTTTTACTGAGATATCTTTGAATGTATTGCAATAATCTTCAGCCATTTTACTTGGGTTAGCAAATGCAACAGCAGGAAGTAAAAGCAGGGATAACAGAAGTGGTTTCATTATAAGCCTCATGGTTTATTTTTGGTGCGTACACTGTAAGTGTAACATATAAACCCATATAGCGTTAAATCAGAATAGGATTAACATTAGTTATTTATTACAGATAAAAAAATCCCCTCTATAACAATAGAGGGGCAGTTAAATGAATAAAGAATGGTTTATTTCGGAATTAAGTATATAGACTTTTCAGATTTACTTTTTGCTTATTTGTGCAGCACAAAAAGAAGCGACAATAAATTAAAATCATGCGCAATTGCACTTTGATGACGTCAATATCATTATTGACGATAAGCTGTTTTAATTTGGTTTAATGTGTTGCGGAAGGTTTCTGCTTGTTGTTCATCAGCAACTTCGGAAATAGCTCGCTCAATATTTAAGATAACGCGTCCAGCATCTGCTTGACCTAATGCTTTTAACATATAAGTCACAAGCGTTTTTAGGCATGCAACTTCTTGCGCTAATGTTTCAACATCTGCTTGTGTTTTAAACTTCTCATTCATGGTGAATTTCCCTTTATATCGTTTGTTTATTAACCTAAAAATAATGCCTAGTAACAGAATAACATTGTATTCATCTGGTATGAATAGCTTTTCTTATCGCCCATAAAAGAAATAAATGAATAAAACGAATAAACAAATAGTAGATAAGAAATCATTTCCGCTAGCACACTCTTATTATGATTATGTCATCGATATCACGCTATACTTTAAATTACCCATTACCGTTTAATGCGGTTTGATATAAAAATAAACACTCAGCAATAAAAGGTGAGGAATATGAGGAATAATAGATGAACAGAGAGCAACTATTACAAGCAATATCTCACTATCCTGCACTCGCTCAGCGAAATATGGGAAATACACATAAAGGCACTTTTGGTACATTAGCCATTATCGGCAGCTCAGAAGGCATGAGTGGTGCGATTGTTTTGGCGGGAAAAAGTGCGCTTAAAGCAGGGTGTGGTAAAGTCTTTTTGGGCTTTGCACAACCACAATTGCCACTGCCTTTTATTGATAGTGCACCCGAACTGATGCTACAAACAGCCATAACATTATTAGAGCAACCACAAATATCAGCATGGGCGATTGGCTGCGGTTTAGGGCTCTCCTCTGATTCGGAACAATTGCTGACTACAGTACTAGCACAACGTAACGAGAAAATACCTTATGTTTTTGATGCCGATGCGCTGGTGTTATTGGCTCAATTAAACTTATCGCATATTAACACGAATTTAACCGCTAATTGTGTATTAACGCCCCATCCGAAAGAGGCCGCAACTTTACTTCATTGTGATGTTGCTGATATTCAAAATAACCGTCAACAAGCAGCAATAGAAATTACACGCCAATATCATTGCTGGGCCATAGTGAAAGGACAAGGAACGGTGATTGCTTCACCTCAAGGAAATATCACAGTAAATACAACAGGGAACAGTGGATTATCGACAGCAGGGAGCGGTGATGTATTAACCGGTGTCATGGCAAGTTTTTTAGCACAAGGTATGCCAATCGCAGAGGCTGTGCCGAGTGCCGTATGGATACATGGTATTGCCGCAGACCAATTAATAAAACAAGGAATAGGGCCAATAGGATTAACCGCATCAGAGCTTATTGATACCATCCGTGCGGTTCGCAACCAAATGTGGGCAACCCACCAACAGCACAGCACTGATTTATTTTAACTGAGTAGTTTATTTTTTGTAGTAACTCATTAATACTTAAAGCCGATTGATAATTGATATTAGGTTGGTTTTAGTTAATTGACTCACAGTAATCTTGAGGTTATTGCGATACTATTAAGGCAAATGGAGAGTTGAGAGGAGTTATTATGTATAAAACAATTTTAGTGCCTATCGATATTGTAGAAGAAGAGTTAACCAGTAAAGCAGTACGCCATGCTGTTTATTTAGCCAAAGAAACAGGAGCTAATTTACATCTTATCCATGTGCTTCCTATCTCTTCAGCCATTATTAATGCTTATTCACTGGGTTATCCCGAAATTAAAGACAAAGCGACAGTAAAAGCCGAAAATGATATGCAAATGTTGGTGGATTCGGTGGATCTGCCTGCTGAAAAAGTGGCTTACACTGTCACTTTTGGCTCTCCCCGTGATGAAATTTTAACGACAGCAAAAGATATTCAAGCAGATTTAATTGTTATCGGCTCTCGCAGACCCAACATTAGCACACATTTATTAGGCTCTACGGCCGCAGGCGTTGTTCGTTATGCAGATATTTCTGTGTTAGTGGTTCGTTAATTGACACATGCTAATAGGTTATGAGGTTTCATAACCTATTTTTTCTCTTTTAAATTATCTATTTTACCATTATTAAATTATTTTCATTGGGTTGCGCATTAATAGAGTCAATGGGATGGAAAAATTTACACAAGAACTTTTAAGGCTCGACCATTTTATTCTACGTATTCTACGCTACTATATAATAGGTACTGTATTCTTTTTTTTAGGATTATTACCGGGCGTGCTAGGGTTCTATTTTATTGAAGGACATACTTTTATGGAGTCCTCATTAAACGCAATATCAATGTTAAGTGGTCAACCGGTAGAGCCTGCGCCTGCAACACCAACAGGGCGTTTTTTTATTGCGATTTATGGTTTGTTTCTTCAGTGTGTTTTTATTTTATCGATTGGATTAGTGGTGACCCCTTTTATTCATCGACAATTACATAAATGGCATCTTGAAGAGGATTAGCAATCATACTGTTGGTTGAAAAAATCAAAATAACAAACAGACGATAATTAATAATGAGGAGTTGCTATGTATAAGACAATTCTAGTGCCTGTGGATATTTCAGAAGATGAATTAACCGAAAAGGCTTTACAACACGCTGTTTATATTGCAAAGCTTGAAGGGGCTAAGATCCATTTGTTTCATGCTATTCCTGATGTTTCACGTTTTTCAATTAGTTATAGCTACCATTATGATATGTTAAGCTCTTTTGCTAATAAAGCGATTGAACGAGTTCAAGAACAACTGCAAGAATTAGCTAATTCTGTAGATTTACCTAAAGAGCAAGTTGATTTCTCTGCCGCATTTGGCTCAGCAAGAGATAAAGTGTTAGAGCTGGCAGAAAAAATTAAAGCGGATTTAATTGTCGTTGGCTCTCGTCGTCCTAGCATTTCAACTCATTTATTAGGCTCTAATGCATCAGGAATTGTGGCTTACGCCAAACAATCTGTGTTGGTTGTGCGTTAATCCTATAAGCGATGAAATAGGCTAACATCATAGTATAATATGGTATAAAAGGAGATAGAGGTAACACTATCTCCTTATTAATCAAACTAGAATATTTAGTGTTTGATAATCAATTATTTTATCGATACTACTTGCTTAGTATTGGGATCATCAGCAATTGTAAAGGAGATGTAACTATATCTAGCGCCAAAGTAACGGGTAATAATATTCTTGGTGTGCTGGCACCAATAAGATTTTCTTTGTATTGGTAGAATTCAACATTAAAGGGATGGTTAAAAGGTAGTAAATACTCATTTTTTTGTTCTTTATTTTTTTGATGAACTGTTCCAAGTAAATTATCTATTTTTAGTGAACAGGTGTTTATATCTTTTTTACATATAAAACCGTAAGTTAGTGCTGCTTCTTTATCGGTTTGAGTTATCCAGTTATAATTTATTTTAATTTTCCCATTAAATTGCTTCTTTTGATTATCAATAATAAATTCAACTGGATTTTCTACGCTCAATTTATCATGGTGGATAAGAGGATCTCTTAAAATATTTACTGCGTTATCTCCACCTCTTATTAATAAATAATCAAAATGCTCACCAATAAATACCCATCCGCTAGTACCGTTACTATCTTTTGCTAGAGAGAGTGCGGTAATTGAATCGCCTTTCCAATGAGAACGATGATAGCCATTATCATTTTTAGTTGATAACATTAACCCGAATGAAAAACAGCCTGATAATAAAAAGAAAATAGGAAAAATAACTATTGATAATAAGACAGCGGACTTTGTTCTCAAAAAACTTACCATATTAATTTTCTCTTAGTTATAAATTAATGAATTCTGTCATGATAATCTTTAAATGACTTTAAATATATTTTCAAATTTATAAAGTGGTCATTTTATGAATAGCTTATTTATTAAAAATAAAATAATTATAAAGAATATATAAAATAATTATAGTGTTTTATATATTAAAAGAATAAATATAATATAAGTCGATAGAAATTTATTGCTGACAAAAATTGTCTATTAATGCGATCAGTGCACTAATAAAGAGCCTTTTTTATTGAATGTAAATGATAATTATTCTAATCTAAAGTAAAGATAATGACTGAGAGATAACAATATGTTGAATAATAACAATTTTACAATAATGTCTGTTGACCAATTTCCCATTATTACCATGCAGGTTTTCCCAGAAACGTTAGAGCATGCTAATAACTGGATTGCTGAAATGGACTTAGTGCTTGCTCAAAAACAAAACTTTGTATTGGTTTACCCACCTATCAACAAGAAAAATGAACAAGAGGATATGGAGGGCATGAAAGCCGTTAGACGCTGGCTGAAAACAGGGAAAATGCCATTAAGTCAATATTGTGCTGGAATGATCATGACCGTCAATCAACAAACAAATGATAAAGAGCAACTGATGCAGTTATCTCCCGTTGTTTCTGCGGTGTACGGTGTACCTATCTTTGTTGAAGAAACCCTTGATGGGGCTTATGCTCAAGCTAATAAACTTCTGGGCAATAAATAATAAATAAAGGATTATGAATAAGTTAAGTTAGGTATAAAAGCATCCTAAGGTGCTTTTATACTAATTTGAAAGCGTAATAGTCATATTGATGATGTAAGTTAACAATAGAAAGAGAATATTTTATCGTTGTGTGAAAGAGGTAAAGACGCGAGAATAAAGAGATGGTATTTTAGCTATTAAAGTAAACATTTCAGGGCATTCCAATGAGAATTAGTTCAATTTATACACAATCTGTAGGACCATTAGCTGATGGTGTTATTAAGTTAGAAGATGATTGGTCTAATGAGATTGAAGCTCAAGTTTTATTTACCGGTAATAATGGTTGTGGTAAATCGACTTTATTACGGGGCATAGCTATTTTATGGGAAGCATTAGGTATTTGGCTAAGTACTGAACAACCGTTAGCTCCAGCGAGCAATACACGAAAATGGTTAGAACGTTGGGGAGGGATCGCTATTATTTTTGAAGATTTTAATCTTTCTTCTGATGATAAGATTAAAATTGGACTTTTTTATGGTTCAGATGATTTTTTTTCCCAAGTAGTAACAAACTATTTAGATGTAATGTGGATAGGTGAAATTTCAAATAATAAAAAGAAAAATAAATTATATTTTCCATCTAGTGAAAATAAACATAATGATAATCTGATTGAGACCTATAAATATTTAGGGAAAAGACGTATTCAATCACTTTATAATGAATTGGATCCAGAATTATCTATTCCTAATATTGTCTATTTAGATGCAGAAGCGCGTAAATGGGTAAATCCAACAGCAACGAGAAAATCATTATACCCAGACGATCTTAACCAAGCATGGCTCGCGACTTATACGGTGACTAATGATTGGAATGGGCAAATAGAAACTTCACTGTTTAATTTAAAAGCGACACTGCCTAATGAATACCCTAACATGATAAAGAGTTTAAATTACTTTTTTTCAGATAAAAGAATTGATAGTGAAATTCTTCCAGGTACACGTCAACAGATTATTTTATCAAATGGAAGGCAACATACGTTTGATGAGTTAAGTTCTGGCGAACATCAAATACTTATTATGTTATTTACAATCCAACGTTGGCTAAAACCAGGAGGAATTGTATTAATAGATGAACCTGATCTACATCTACATCCTTCTGTTATAGCACCTCTCTTAGCGGCTATCGAAAATATTGTGGCTAATAAGAAAGGGCAGTTAATTTTAACGTCACACTCAACAGAAGTTTGGCAACGCTATGAAAATTTTGGTTCACGTATTGATCTTACTTTGCTAAAAGGATCGGTGAATGTCGAAAATTGATGGAACAATTAATCGAATAAAAGATCAACAAGTAGGTAGCTCAACTAAAAAAGTATTATTAGTTGAAGGCAGTGATGATGAGTTAGCTTTTGGCGCTTTTTTAAGAAAAAAGTTTCCTAGTTGGGAACAGTATTGGGTTATTGCTAGCACGGGCAAGAAACAAAATATGTTGGATATTTTAGCCCAAGAACAAGATTGGCTTGGTATTGTCGATAGAGATGAATGGGATAATGCTAAAATTGAGGAAAAACAAGAACAATTACCCAATTTATTCATTCTTCCTCGTTTTTGTATTGAGAACTATCTTGTTCTTCCTGATGAAATTTGGTCTGCATTACCTGAAAATAAGAAAAATAGCATAGAAAATGGATGTGAAACATTAAGGAAAGATATCGAGACTCAGCTTGAAAATTGGCGAAATCATGCTGCGGTATGGGCAATCATTAATCCTTTATGGGAAGGATTAAGAAGTTTGGGATTTAAAGAATCGTTATTAGAACTTAATACAAGCAATGATACAGTAAAAATTGAACAAATTTTACAAAAGTGGCATCAATATCTTGAGCCTTCTCAATTATTAGAAAAACTCAAGCATAAAAAGCAAGAAATAAATGCATGCACAGTAGATCAACAATTAAAACAATATATACACGGGAAACATTTTTTTAAAAATGTAGTTTATCCTGTGCTTATTTCTCATATTGGTAATATAAAAGAAAAAGAACTTAAAAAACAGTTATTTAATTCACAACCTATTCCGGAAGATCTTGATTTCCTTTGGCAACATATGATGACTAATATCAATACTATTTGAGAAATATAATCACTATATTTTATATTTATTACAATCATATGATAGTAAGAGAAAACTTTGATCTACTTTCAGCCTTAAATATTTTAATTATTCATAATAGTATAGAAAGACGATAGCGTCATGATTGAACTATACTGATAAGCTTTCAATTGGTTATGGCGCGTTTTTTGATAAATACTAAGGCGTAGTATGGATAATCAGATAATGGCTGAAGAATATGCCATTTCACAAGATAAACAGCGTGAAATTACGAAATTATGTATTCAAACGGCGCTATTGTTGTTACAACATGGTGCTGAAAGTATGTTGGTTGAACAGCTCTCAACGCGACTTGGGCTGGCTTTAGGCGTTCATCAAGTTGAAACGGCCATTTCAGCCAATGCGGTGGTATTAACGACAATAGTTAATGGTCATTGCCAAACCTCAACACGAAAAATTGTTGATCGTGGTATCAATATGCATGTTGTTACCGAAGTTCAGCACATTGTTATTTTAGTTGAGCATCATCTCGCGGATATTGATGAAGCAAGGAAACGTTTTGAACATATCAAACCACTACGTTATCCACGTTGGATAATTATTGTTATGGTTGCACTTTCTTGTGGATGTTTTTCCAAATTGAATGGCGGTGATTGGGATGGCTTTTTAGTCTCTGCTTTGGGGGGAGGAATGGGAATGTGGGTTCGTCAGCTCCTCACTCATCGTCAAGTAAATCCTTTAATCAACTTTTGTATTACGGCATTTGTTGCGACATCAGTATCAGGTTTATTGCTAAAACTCCCTTATTTTCAAGTTACTGCCACTATATCAATGGCCGCGAGCGTTCTATTATTAGTTCCTGGATTTCCTTTAATTAATGCTGTTGCTGATATGTTTAAAGGTCATGTTAATACAGGACTCGCACGCTGGGCGATGGCGACGATGTTAACACTTGCTACCTGCTTAGGGGTTATTTTAGCGATGGCAGTATGGGAGTTAAGAGATTGGGCATAATCAACATTATTCTAACGCTAATTGAAGATATGATTTTAGCGGCAATACCTGCGGTGGGGTTTGCAATGGTATTTAATGTACCGTTACGTGCATTAAAATATTGTGCGTTGTTAGGTGCAATAGGGCATGGCTCTCGTACGGTATTAATGATAAGTGGTATGAATATTGAGTGGGCAAGCTTTTGTGCCGCTATTCTAGTCGGTTGTATAGGTATTCAATGGTCACGCTGGTGGTTAGCTCATCCAAAAGTTTTCACTGTTGCAGCGATTATTCCTATGTTTCCTGGGATCAATGCTTATGTTGCGATGATCTCCGTGGTGAAGTTGACTCAAATAGGCTATAGCGAAGAAATTTTTGAAGCTTTAGTGACTAATTTTCTTAAAGCTTCATTTATTGTGGGTGCTCTTTCTATTGGGCTATCTTTACCAGGATTGTGGTTATATCGTAAACGTCCCAGTGTATAAATGCTTTATACCGCATGTTGTAGCGAATTTAATGTAATATCCAGTTCGTTTTTACCAGAAATAATAATTTGAATTCTTAATTTATTTTCTGACTCTAAATTAGCATGCGCTTTAACATCTTCATTGTTCGCATGCTTTTTGGTTATTTCCACGAGCTCATTCATTAAATTCAGCATATTCTCATTCATTTTATCTATTCCATTAAAATACCAATCTTTAAACCATAGCAAAGATGTTTTTACACAATGACATGAATAGCGCCTTTTTCTAGCACTTTTCATTTGTATTGTTTTAGTAAATCCATCAAAAAATGAATTAAAAAGATATCTTCAAATAAATAAAAAAGGTATGGTAAGCGCAAATAAAAATAAGATTATTAGTTGGTTATTTAATAATAAATCTTATTAGGTTTAATAAAAGAGAGTATAAGGTAGATAGCACTTTGAGAAAAATATTACACTATATTGTTTTAGCGTTAGGTTTATTTATTATTACGCTAAATGTATCCGCACAGGCACCGGAAAATTTCACTAAAGCAAAACAGCTAGCCAGAGAACGCATTTATTATGATCAAAATCAAAACAACCAAGGTACGCTGTATTGTGGTTGTCATTGGGAGTGGGTAGGAAAATCGGGGGGACGTGTTAATTTAGCCAGTTGTGGTTATCAAGTGAGGGCACAAGCCACCCGAGCTTCACGCATTGAATGGGAACATATCGTCCCTGCTTGGGTTTTTGGTCATCAACGTCAATGCTGGCAAAATGGTGGGCGAGCTAACTGTGTTAAAAACGATCCTATTTTTGGCAAAATTGAGGCTGATTTACATAATCTAGCGCCTTCGATTGGAGAGGTGAATGGTGATCGCAGTAATTTTAGCTTTGGTCAATTATCATCTCAAGCGCCTTATCAATATGGCCAGTGTCGCAGTCGGGTCGATTTTGCTTCTCGCACCTTTGAGCCTCGTAATGAGGTGAAAGGCCAAGTTGCACGTGTCTATTTCTACTTACATGATCGTTATAACCTCTCAATGTCACGTCAACAACAACAGCTTTTTATGGCATGGGATAAAGCTTACCCACCAACACCGTGGGAAAGAGAGCGAGATAATCGAATTGCTAACATTGTTGGGCATCATAATCCCTTTGTTACGGGACAAATGAAGTGGCAGTTAGGACATAAAAATAGTGGTGCAGGATTAACTGCAACATATCGTCCTACAACTGACAAAATAGAAATGCCTAAAGCGCCCACAGTCTCCCAAGATGAGCAGATCAAAGGTAATCTAAATAGTAAAATTTATCATTTTTCACACTGTACTGGTTATAGAACCATGTCAGATAAAAATGCGGTATATTTTAAAACCGAAAATGAAGCAACTAAAGCGGGTTACCGATTAGCAAATAACTGTAAAGCGCTTTAGTCTACATCTGTTATATCCAGCGTCGAACGTGGCGGCAATATTGTCGCCACGCTTGTGGAAACCGCTCACTTAATATTTTCTCTTCTTGCACAATAGTATAGCGATCGGTAATAAAGTAGAAGGCAAGCGCAGCCCCTAAAAATCCCCAGTTACCAAAAATAAAAAACAGCCCAATACTAATATCGAGAAAGCCAAGATACATAGGATTTCTACTTATTTTATATGGACCTGTGGTGACTAAATGGCGCGGTGTCTGGTGAGGGTTAGGAGATGTATTATGTTTGATAAAAAAGTAAAGGCAGAAAAATAGCCAAATCCCTGAAGTGATGATCGTTAGAGCACCTAAATAGAAAAAAACACCGGGTTTTATATTGCCTGAGTGTAGTTCAAAGCCAATAAATGGGATGCAATTGAGTAGCAGCCAATAAATAAAAGGTAATTTTAAAAAACGCATTTTATTCCCCTCAATAGCGCTCTTTGTTAGCAAAATGTTAACTTAATCGCGTTATTAATGACTTAAATATTGAAAAAATTTTTGTTCTGTCATTATACTGTCATAAAGCTTCGTTAATTTTCACTCTAACTCCATGATGGGGAATATGAATGACAGAAGCAATCAAAATTTTAAATCACCAAGACAAAGCTGGTAGCAACTGTGCATTGATGTTTAATGCTCAAGTTTGTGACCGGCTTTTTTGTTTTCTACAGCGCAATAGAGTCTGAGGGAGGCTCACCTTATTTTCTAGTCAAACAATGATTGTTCTGATGACTTTTTGAGACTAACAAAGGTAAATACCATTATGAGTAGACAAAAAGTAGCAACACGTTTACGTAGAGAAAATAAACGTACATTACGTAAAGAGCAACGTAATGCCGCCCATCGAGATAATGTTATGGTTTTACCAGGATTTGGGGATCTAGAAACAATTGGTATGGCGAGAGAGAAACGTGATCAACGAACACTCTCTCCTCGCAATGAAGTTCAACGCCAATATATGAACGCTATTAAACATCAAAATTTGGTTTTTGCAACAGGGGAAGCGGGGTGTGGTAAAACGTTTTTAAGTGCAGCAATGGCTGCTGATGCCCTTATTAATAAAGAGATAGAGCGAATTATTGTTACTCGGCCTGTATTACAAGCTGATGAAGATTTAGGTTTTCTTCCTGGCGATATAGCAGAAAAATTCGCGCCTTATTTTCGTCCTGTCTATGATGTATTAGTTAAACGTTTAGGCGCCTCTTTTTTACAATATTGTTTACGGCCTGAAATAGGCAAAGTTGAAATAGCCCCATTTGCCTATATGCGAGGACGTACTTTTGAAAATGCATTTGTCATATTGGATGAAGCGCAAAATGTCACCATTAATCAAATGAAATTATTTTTAACGCGAATGGGAGAAAATGTGACAGTGATTGTTAACGGTGATATTACTCAATGCGATTTACCTGCCAATGTAAATTCAGGATTAGCAGATGCACTAAGTCGTTTTCAAGCTAATGAGCGTGTTGGTGTCATTAAATTTAATGAAGAAGATTGTGTGCGTTCTAGTCTATGTCAGCATGTATTAGCAGCATATAGTGATTAAAATATTTCTTTAGCATAGCAATAAAAAAGGCAGCATATTAAATAAGAGTATTAATATGCTGCCGATAAAAAACATTCATGTTATTTAAATTACTATATGGCATACATGAGCATAATAGTATGTGGATAATATTACTTAAAATAATCAGGCATAAAATCCTATGCTAATAGGGGATAAGAGAAGTAACTGTAAGAGAAAGGAGAATCAATACAGTAAGTAAATTATATAAATAGTTTACTCACTGTATTAAGATAGAAATTAATTAGCTATTAGGCTTTAGGATCAAGACCAAATCTATTTTCACCTCTAGTACCATCTAAGCACATAAAAATAAACAGGATCAGTCCGCCAACGAAAGGAATAAATGATAATAAAATCATCCAACCAGATCTATCTTGGTCATGAAAACGGCGCACTGTCACGGCAATATTAGGAATAATAGTTGCTAAAGAGTAGATACCGATAATAATCAAAGCAGCAAAGCCTGTACCACTCATTTCACCAGTATAACTGTCGATAGAAGAGAACATGATCCCATATAACACAGCTAAAATAATGGTATTTACCACTATAAACATCCAATATTCTTTTCGACGCGCACGACCTGAAAAATTAGCATAATTATTTTTAATAACCTCTAAGTACCAATTCATTTTTCATCCTTAATTCAATAGTAAAAATACATAGATTTAGGTTAATCTCTATTATTTTTTGACTCAGTCAAATTCTAATAATCAATTGAAGATAATAAAATTATTATTTGCTATTGTTTTTGAATTTTTCACTCTAAAAATATAAATAAATTAAGTTCAATATGTTATTTTTAGCTAATAAAGAGTAACGTCAAGCTGCGGTATAATAATTAAATTACTGTTCTGTTTCAATAATAATTAAATATTATTTTAGTGAAAACTTTTGATTGGCTTAATGGTTTATATTTTTTTGTTTAAATTGACTGTGTAAATTGGGTTTTATTTCTGTTATTTATTTAATTTTGATGAGTTGATAGTTTTTTTGTTTGTTTTGTCAGGAGTTGTGTTAGGTGAATTATTGTTTATATAAGTTAAATATTAAAGATTTCTTCGCTATTATCATTCCTATAAAAAGGCAGCATATTAAATGAGGGTCTTAATATGCTGCCGGTACAGCCAACTCGTTTTATCTAAAATACGCTTAGCTTACATCTTCATTATCCATAACATGATGACGCTCTGCATGATAACCTTCTTCATTAAAGCCAAAACGCCAATAAGGGATAGCATAAATCTGTCCGCGCTCATAGCCTTTATCACGACGAATATAACGTCTTAGTGCACGGATAATTTTATCTTCTCCGGCGATCCAAAATGCCACATCTTCCTTTGGTAACGACCAAGAGATAAATTCATCAATCAGAGGTTGAGTTTGTGTTTCAACAGAGCCGACTAGCCAAACAATTTCTAGCCCCTGAGGAGCATCAATGATTTGGCGATCGGATTCATTTTCTATGCGGATCACCGCTTTACCCTGTACATCGGGTGACATTGTTTCAATTAATGCCATTAAAGCGGGTAATGAGCTGGGATCGGCTGCCATATAGTAATGAGAGGCGGGAGCCAATAGGGGATCAGGGCCTCCAGGATTAGTAATGCCAATATAATCACCTACCTTGGCATTTAAAGCAAAATTAATGGCCGGCCCTGCATCTTCATGAACCGCAAATTCAATATCAAGCTCTTTTAATTCAGGACGAATAGCTCGCACACTGTAAGTTCGTACTATCGCTCTTGGTTGGTTTTCGGGCCAACTAGGGCCTTTGTCAGTGAGTGTTGGAATTGTTGGTTTAGTTTGGCCTTCTACAGGTAAAAATATTTTTAAATGGGCACCCCCTGTGTGACTTGGATAATTGTCCAAGTCATCGCTAGTAAAGGTAATAGAGCGCATGCCCGGCGTGATATCTACTATACGTTTTACTTGCACCAAACGAGGTGGTGCAGGACGATAAATATTCTTTTGTTGCGTGCTGTCTTGATTACTCACGTTTATCCAACCCATCTAAGCTATTTATTACTTGTTATATATTATCATTTACAATCAATAATGATAGTCATTATCACTATTAACACTAATTTAGTAAAGCCATGAATAAGATTGACTTGTCGAAGCGTGATGTAGTTCAAATAAGATGTAAATAAAGAAAATAAAAATCAACAAATTAAAGCGCTTGTATTTTTATGAGGGGAGAGTCACTAACAGTAACGCGAGTTAAAAAGAGGAATTTTTTTAACTAAAATAAAGCGGGAATTTATCCCGCTTTATTTTTATATTACCTGATTGATTTTTTACTTTACTTTCATTCCCGCTGCCGTCATTAAAAAACGAAATAGCGAAGAAACGGCAAATAGCGCTAAAACACTACAAAACCAAATGGTAATTAACCAACCCCATTTTTTCAGTAATGAGGGTTTTGTTTCAGGGTTCGGATCAGTGATAGCCTTCTTCATAATTGGTTTTTCCTCTGAATACGTAATAACTCCAGAATGTATAAACGAGAATAATGGGAATGATAAATAGCGCACCAACGAGCATAAAACCTTGGCTTTCCGGTGGTGCTGATGCATCGATAAAACTAATTGCCGGCGGTATAATATTTGGCCAGATACTAATCCCTAGCCCAGTAAAACCAAGAAATATAATCGCTAGAGAAGCAAAGAAAGGTAAGTAATGACCTTTTTTCTTTACTGCGCGAATAATCAACCAAGCGCTATATAACACTAGCAGTGGTACAGGTAAGAAAAAGAAAATATTGGGTAGTGAAAACCAACGTTCAGCAATCGCCGGTTGTGCTAATGGTGTCCATAAACTGACTATGGCTATCACTGCTAGCATAACGAACGTTAATGGCAAGATCACTTTATACAAACTCTGTTGTAAATGGCCTTGAGTTTTCATAATGAGCCAGCCACACCCTAACAGTGAGTAGGCAATGACTAGACCAAAGCCACAAAACAGGGCAAAGGGTGATAGCCAATCAAAATAGCTTCCTGCAAAAGTACGGTCAATAATGGGTAAACCTTGAACAATACTACCGACGACTATACCTTGCATAAAGGTGGTTAATAGAGAGCCGACAATAAAGGCGTTATCCCAAAAAACTTTATGAGTGTCATCGGCTTTAAAGCGAAATTCAAAAGCAACGCCCCTGAAAATAAGCGCAACTAGCATGATAGTTAAAGGCATGGCTAAAGCATCAAGGATCACTGAATACGCTAAAGGAAACGCACCAAATAGCGCCGCACCACCTAAAACTAGCCATGTTTCATTGCCATCCCATACTGGGGCGACAGTATTCATCATTAAATCGCGATCTTCTCTCTCTTTTATAAAAGGATAGAGCATGCCAATGCCGAGATCGAAGCCATCCATCACAATATACATTAATGTGCTAAATACGATGATGATGAACCAAATAACGGGTAAATCAATTCCCATCTTGAACCTCCGGCGCACCTTTGCGGATAAGTTTTAACATATAGGCATATCCAATTCCGAATACAGATCCATAAACGATAAAGAAAATCAGTAGGCTAATGCTCATATGCATTTCACCATGAGCAGATACCGCATCACGTGTTCGTTGTATCCCATACACAACCCAAGGTTGTCGACCTACTTCTGTAGTAAACCAACCCGCTAAAATGGCAATTAATCCTGAAGGAGCCATTAGAAAAGTGAATCGCAAGAAGAGGTTAGATTGATATAATTTTTTCTTATAACGTAACCATGTGCCCCATACACCCACTAAAATCATCAGCATGCCAAGGCCGACCATAATACGAAATGACCAAAAAACAATCAGTGAATTTGGCCTATCATCTTTAGGAAATTCTTTTAGTGCTGGTACTTGTTTATCTAAACTATGAGTTAATATCAGGCTACCTAAATAAGGAATTTGAAGGGCATATTTGGTTTTTTCTTCATCCATATCCGGTATACCAAATAGAATTAACGGTGTAGCCTCACCAGGATTATTTTGCCAATGCCCTTCAATCGCGGCAATTTTGGCGGGTTGATGTTTTAACGTATTTAAACCATGCATATCACCAATAAGTGCTTGAATAGGCGCTAAGATTAAGATAATCCATATAGACATCGAGAGCATCTTCTTCATTGCAGAGGTCTTGTTGCCTTTTAATAAATGCCATGAAGCCGAGGCGGCAATAAAGAATGCCGAAGCAAGAAATGCAGCAACGCCCATATGAGCAAGACGATAAGGGAAGGAAGGATTAAAAATAACCGCTAGCCAATCAACGGGAACTACTTGATTGTTGACGATTTCGAATCCCTGTGGTGTTTGCATCCAACTGTTGGAGGCTAAAATCCAAAATGTTGACATTAATGTACCCAATGCCACCATGCAAGTGGCGAAAAAGTGTAATTTTTCACCTACTTTGTTCCAGCCAAATAACATCACACCTAGAAATCCAGCTTCTAAGAAGAATGCTGTAAGTACTTCATAAGTCAATAAAGGGCCGGTGATAGAGCCGGCAAAATCGGAGAAAAAGCTCCAATTAGTACCGAACTGATATGCCATAACGAGACCAGAGACGACGCCCATAGCAAAGTTAACAGCGAATATTTTTGACCAAAAATGGAATAGCGCTAAATAATCCTTATTGCGAGTTTTTAGCCATAAGCCTTCCAAGACAGCTAAGAAGCTGGCTAGCCCTATAGTAATTGCGGGGAAGATAATATGGAAAGAAACGGTAAACGCAAATTGGATACGCGCCAAATCAAAGGCACTTAACCCAAACATAAACAACCTCATTATTTTGATATACAAATCGCGCTGATCTGTAAATAGCAGGTAAATCGTGTGGATAAGTAGACCATATGACAGTAAACTATAATAGTGACAATAAGTTTAAAAACGACTATAACAGTTTGAGGGTGAATAGGTAAATATGACTCGATATGAACAGCTTGCGGCACAGATACGCCAACAAATTGAAGATAATATTTGGCAATCAGGTGATCGTTTACCCTCATTACGGGATACGGTTAAACAATCAGGTTTAAGTTTAATGACCGTTTTACAATCTTATCAACTGTTAGAAAGTCAAGGGTGGATCACCGCTCGTCCGCAATCAGGTTATTATGTTGCACATCGCAATACAGGTTTTGCTCAAGTAACTGCCAGCAAAGGGCTACATATGAGTGAAAATGTTGAGATAAGCGCCTCTATATTCAATGTTCTTCAAGCCTGTAAAGATCCCAATATCATTCCGTTCGGTTCCGCCTTTCCAGATCCCAGTTTATTCATTCAACCTAAATTAAGCCGAGCATTAGCCTCTGCCGCTAGACATTTAGCCCCTCAAAGTTCAGTGATTAATTTACCTCCTGGTAATGAAAAACTACGTCGTAATATAGCCCAACGCTATGCACTGCAAGGTATTCATGTATCGCCTGACGATATTGTGATCACCGCAGGTGCGATGGAATCATTAAGTTTTAGTTTACAAGCTGTTACTGAGCCAGGAGATTGGGTTGTCATAGAATCTCCTGCTTTTTATGGCGCATTACAGGCGATAGAGCGTTTACGATTAAAAGCGATTGCCATCAAAACCGATCCGGTGACAGGCATTTGTTTAGATGAGTTAGAGAAGGTGGTAGAACAATACGACATTAAAGCGTGTTGGTTGATGAGTCATTGCCAAAATCCATTAGGTGGCACTATGCCTGATGAAAATAAAATCAGACTAGTAGAAATTTTAGCGGCAAAACAGATAACCTTAATTGAAGATGATGTCTATGGTGAACTGTATAATAGTCCAAAAGCGCCAATGCCTGTGAAAGGCTTTGATAAATCCAATAGCGTATTGCACTGCGCTTCTTTTTCTAAATGTTTAGCGCCAGGATTTCGAGTCGGGTGGGTCGCAGCCGGAAAACATGCGACTAAAATACAGCAGTTACAAATGATGAGTACTGTATCAGCGAGTATGCCAACACAACAAGCTATCGCTGACTATTTATCACAAGGGGGGTATGACGGGCACCTACGTCGCTTAAGATTATTATTAGAGCAGAGACGTTATCGTATGTTACAGGCCATACAAACGCATTTACCTAAAGATGTTAAAGTGAATATTCCTGTCGGAGGCTATTTCCTATGGTTAGAATTCGAGCCAAGCTTTGATGCTAATTCATTGTACCATTTTGCTCTCGAAAGAGGGGTGAGTATTGCACCAGGTGCTATGTTTTCGACCAGTTCACAGTTTAATCATGCTTTTCGTTTAAACTCTTCTTTTCAATGGAATGGTCAGACTGAAAAAGGAATGCAAATTATTGGTGAAGGGTGTCGAAAATTACGTCGTAAATAGAACATTAGCGTACGTATTCATCAGTTAAATGGTCATATTGCACGGCATTGAGCAAATATCACTATAAAGTGATGCTAGCCCTCTAATTAAGGGCTAAATTAACGGCTGCAAAGGTAAGTAAACTGCCGGCAATGCCATCATTATAACGGCGTCCTTTATCACTTAATCCGCCTTTTAAACCAATATAAGCGAAAATCGTACCTAAAAAGCCATAGATAAATAGACAAATAGTGATAAATATCCCAGATAAAAGCAGAGATTGCATAGCGATATCATTCTGGTTATTGATAAAATTTGGTAAAATAGCCAGATAGACGAGTAAGCCTTTCGGATTAAGAAAACTCGTTAAAAAGCCCTTGCGAAAGAGATGTGTTTTTTTATCTGCATGTAGTGTGAGTTGGCCTTTTTGGCAGGCAGATATCAGCATTTTGATTGCTAAGTAGGTAATATAAATCACACCTAGCCACTTTAGTAGATAAAAGAAAATGGGATAGGTTGCCATTATCGTTGCAAGACCCAAAGCACTAAGAATAGCATGTGTGATATAACCTGAAATGACACCGATATTGGCAAACCACGCTGATTTTATTCCTCCCGCTAATCCTTGTGAGGAGATAAAAAGAATATCGGGGCCAGGTGTGCAAATTAAAGGCAGTACTGTAAGGGCAAAGAATAACAAAGTGTTAAATTCCATCTTTTTCACCTGATTGAGCAATTGAAGAAAATATCGTTTTTGCTGTGCAATTTAGCTGAAAAATTATATGATATTTTCGTAAAAATCGGGTTGCTTTGTTGCTAACAAAAATAATTAATTGGCAATAAAATTCCACAAATAGAACTAAGGTTAATCTTTGATGTCAATAAAATTGGATAAGATAGACAAGCATATTTTGCAAGTGTTACAGCGCGATGGCAAAATTCAAAACATCGAACTGGCAAAAGAAGTGGGACTCTCACCATCTCCTTGTTTACGTCGTGTACGTTTACTTGAAGAGTCAGGTGTGATCACGCGTTATGTTGCCGTATTAGATGGTAGTAAAGTTGATGCAGGATTATCTTTATTTGCGCGAATTTGGTTCAGAGCACAAGATGCTGAAACTATTGAAGAATTTGTAAAGGCGATAAAAGTATTACCCGAAGTGGTTGAATGCCATCTAATGGCGGGAGAATGTGATGCACTTATTCGCATTGTGACAAAAGATCTCGCCACTTATCGCCGTTTTCACGCTGATTATTTAACACAAATTCCTAGCATTCAAAGCATAAAAACAGAAGTACCCATGGAGACGGTAAAAGTGAGTTTTGCTTTACCATTGCAGTAATACTCTATTTGGTGAAGGTAATAATCATCCAATAGAAATTATGTTATTAAGCGTCTTTTAAGGACTGAGCTCTGCATTCAACAGGACTCAGTCCTTTCTCTTTTATTATTTATGGGCGTAAAAAAACTTGAGGTTGAGATAACTCAGGATGAGTATTAACACTGACCTCGGCGCCATACCATTTTTCAATATTCTCAGCGGTGAGTACATCTTGAGGTGTACCTTCGCAAACTAATTTTCCCTGATGCAGTAATAAAATACGATCAGCATAAAGGGAGGCGAGGTTGAGATCGTGCAGAACACAACACACCATCAAATTTTGCGTTTTGACCAGTTGCTTTAATAAACGCAAACTTTGTTGCTGGTGGTAGAGGTCAAGTGCCGATGTGGGTTCATCAAGAAATAGCGCAACATTCTCAGGTGTCGGTTGCCAAAGTTGAGCAAGCACTCTAGCAAGTTGCACTCTTTGTTGCTCTCCACCTGATAATTGACGGTAATCTCTTGTTTTAAGCTTTAAACAATTGGTTTGTAATAGCGCGGTTTCTATTGCGATTTGTTTATGTTTTTGCCCATGTGGCGCTCTTCCCATAGCGACGACTTCTTCTACAGAAAAAGAGAATGATAGCTGGCTGTTTTGTCGCATAACAGCACGGTTTTGCGCTAATAATTGACTATTCCACTGTGAGTAAGTTTTCCCTTTAAAAAAACATTCTCCTTGTGTCGGGGGAGTATAGCCGGTCAATAAACGTAATAATGATGATTTCCCAGCACCATTCGGACCAATGATTGTGACAAGCTCACCGGTATTAAGTGCAATAGAAACATCCTCAAGAATAGTTTTATTGCCGATTTTATAGCTCAAGTTATTGCCATATAATAATGGAGTGTGTTGATTTTCCATCATGACATGCGTCCTGCTGGTTGTCGTAAAATAAGCCAAAGAAAATAAGGTCCACCAAGAAGTCCGGTAATAAGTCCTACAGGAATTTCCGCAGGGGATACCAAGGTTCTTGACAGGGTATCTGCGGCTAATAAGAGTATTGCTCCCCCTAATAGGGTGGCCGGTAATAACCAAATATGGTTACTGCCTAATCGCATACGAATAAGGTGGGGCACCACAAGACCAACAAACCCAATAACACCACTTAATGCAACGGCACAACCGATTAAAATGGCACTGAGTAGTAGTAAAATAAATTTTGTTTTTCTTACATTTAACCCTAAATAATGTGCTTCTTCATCACCGAGTTGTAATAGGTTAAGTTTATGACCTTGCCAACAGGCTAATGCACTAATGGGAATAATCACGAGAGTTGCAATCGCCAAGGTGTTCCAGTCTATTTTACTTAAAGAGCCCATCATCCATAGTGAAAATTGGCGCAGTTGCTGATCTGTGCTGATATAGCTCAATACACCAATAAAAGACATACAAAGCGCATTAATGGCAATTCCCGCTAGGAGCAATCTTGCCAAGTTACCATCACTTAATTGATGCAATGAAAAAATAATCATTGCCACTATTAAGCCGCCAATAAAGGCGGCAATAATATGACTGTAGAAAGAAAATACGGATAAAAAAGAGAAGGGTAAAATAATCACAATAGCGACCATTAGCGCAGCACCACTGCTAATACCTAGTAATCCAGGATCGGCAAGTGAGTTTCTAAATAGTCCTTGCATGATGGTGCCTGATATGGCTAAAGCGCCACCGACGAGAATAGCTAATAGTACTCGAGGTAAACGAATATCAAGCCAAATTTGCCACTCTATATCATCAAAAGAGCGATCCCATAAAGTACTAAATGAGAGTGCTAGCGGGCCGCTATTAACAGAAATAAGCGTAATGATGGTAAATAAGATGAGTAAAATGGCAATACTCATCCACGGTGAGCGAAAACGAGACATTATTGCTCCAATGCTTGACGAATTTGTTGCATAACTTTGGGGGTTGATAAGGTAAAGCCTAATAAACCCATATCATCAACAACGATATAGCGCTTATTTTTACCTGCGGGGGTGTACTTTATGCCGGGCAAGTCCCACAGTTTTTCGATACCTCCAATACCTTTTATTCCCTCTTTAGTGACCAACAAAATATCAGGCTGGCTGGCAATAACCCCTTCTTGTGACAGTAAGCGGTAACTACTAAAACCTTGCATAGCATTTTTTCCGCCTACCAGTGTGATAATCGTATCTGCAGCAGTATTTTGACCGGCAGCCATAGGGGCAACACCACCATGGCTCATGATATAAATAATTTTTTTATCAATAGGCGTCGTGGCAATTTGATTAATAGATTGAGTGAGCTTTTCTTTTAATTGCTGACTCTCTGTTTCTTTTTGTAAGAGGGTTGCAATGGCATCGATTTTTTCATTAATGGCTTCTAATGAACGTGTACCCGTAATAGTTTCAACAGGTACACCTGCTTTTTCGATACGACGTAATGCAAAAGAAGGGCGAGCTAATTCGCTAGCAATAATCAGCGTCGGTTTAACCGAAAGAATACCTTCAGGATTGAGCATGCGCATATAACCCACATCGGGTAATGATTTAACTTGCTCTGGTACTAAACTCGTACTATCTCTAGCAATGACCTGATCGCCTGCACCTAATGCAAAAACAATTTCAGTAATATCACCACCAATAGTGACAATACGTTGTTTAGCGAGGCTGGTGAATGTCATCAAACTACACAGGATCAAAAGAAGCCATTTTTTCATTGAGCTATCCTTCTATTAAGCTATTTTAGCAAGAGCGTTGAGTTGCTCACGCCATTGTTGTTGTTCTTTTGTTCCCTCAGTGCGTTGTCCATAGAGCTGAGCAATCTGTTGACCTTTGCTATCAAATAGTTCAAGACTTGTGACAAAACCATCTTGGGTTGGCTTACGAGTGATCCAGCTTTCCACAATTTCGCTCTCAATTAAATGCAGTGTAAATGCAGGATTAAAAATGTTAATCCATACTTGTTCACTATTTTCAAATTGATGAGGTACTAAACGATCAATTTTACCGGTAAAGATCTGTACACAACCTCGATTTCCCACGAAAATCATAATTTCATTTTGTACTTCTTTCGCCAGTGCTAATAATGTTTTTAAGGCACTATTATCTACTTGATAAGCTAAATCATCACTGACCGCTTTGAACGCTTGCTGGCGACTGAGATTATTTTCTTGCAGGATTTTAAAGAATTGATGAACGTCAGTCATCGAGCGCCATTGCTGTTCTAACTGTTGTGCTAATGCCGTTGTTACCGGTGCATCAGTAAAAGATTTAGCGGGGGTAATCTCTAATACGGGATTTTCTGGTGATAAATAAGTATCGATTAAGGTATTCCATGCGTCCATATGAGTATTATCAGTGGTATACACTTTATGGAGAGAATCACCATGAAGATCAAAGAATTGAATACTATGACGAATGCCACGAGCCGTCTCTTCGGTTAATGCAAAGATACTTGCCCAATGAGAGAAGAAAAAGCGTAAATCGAGGGCTCGAGGGTTTAAGATCAATCCTGCATGATCGTTAAAACGAGCATTGGTATATTCACCAAGATGTTCATGAACCGCAATTTCATTACGAGTAATGGCTTTCACTTCGCCTACGGTTGCGAGAGCGGTTAAAATATCACGAACATCACCATGTAAGCGTTTAGCATCGTGCCCAACACGCGCGTGAGTAAGCTCAGCTTCACTTACATTAAGGTAAGTTGCTAAATCACGCGCATAAGATGCTTTTTTTTCATTTTTTGCTTGCAGGTAGCTCTCATAAAGAGGTTTAGTCACGGAAACTCCTATTGTTTCGTTTATTTTATTGTTAATTACCATTGATAACTCACCAGTACTTTTGCATTGCGCCCCTCTTGAGGAATACCCGCAGAAGAGTAGTATTTTTTATCAAATGCATTACCCAGTACCAGTGAGGTTGTTAGCCCTGTTAATGAAGCACTACCTTCATAACGGAGGTAGAAATCATTGACACCATAACCCGCTTGTTGGCGATTGGTCGGGCGATTAAAGCGATCATGTTTTGTAAAATCTGTTTTTTTAGTAAATTGTCCCACCCAACCTACGGAAAAATCACTATTGGGTACGGGAATATCGAGGCGACTGGTTAATGTATCTGGCTCAATAGAGGTAATAGAGGCATTACTGGCATTATCTTTTCCTTTTGTATGGTTATAAGCCAAATCCCAACTAAAGAACTTCGATTGATAATTCATCTCGATATCCCAACCCCAAATAGTTGCTCTTGGAATATTCGTCGATTGTGTATATCCCTGAAAAATAGCGACATCTGTATCAATATAATCTTTTGCACGCGTATTGAAATGGGCAGCTTTAATTTTCAGATTATCATTATTAGATAATAAGTCGTCGAATTGAAAACCGAACCCGTATTCAGTTGTTGAATTGGTTTCGGGCTTTAAATTAGGGTTAGGGCGCCAGTAATTGGTTGGTGCTCCGGGGAATGGGGCATCAAAATGTTTAGCATCGTTATACATCTCGCCAATTGTTGGTGCTCTAAAAGCTTGAGCATAAGAGGTATAAAGCATTAACCAATCTGTGGGTGTAATACTAACGGCTCCTTTTGATGACCATTTATCAGCGCTGATGTCATCATAACGATCATTTTGACTGCTATATTTATCAAACCTTGTACCGACGATGAATGAAATGGGTACATCACGTAAAGTCATTTCATCTTGTAACCAGCCTGACATAAAACGAATATCTGCTTTAGGGAAGCTTTCGGCATTTGCACTGGGTGATTGCTTTTGCTTATAGATCTCACCGCCATAAGTTAAAGCGTGAGCAGCAAAGGGGTAGGTGGCTAATTGAGTGCGATTTTCAATTTTAATGCCATAGGTTTTTTGCTCTCTACCTTCAAATCCTTTTTGTTGTGTTTTCGCATTAATATCTACCTCGCTGTAATAGGCTTGTGTTTTTAGGTTAATCCATGACATATCACTAGGATGATATTGATAGGTTAACTGTGCATCTTTTTGTGTTGTAGTACGATTTGTCGCTACATTAGCCGGTGTTGGGTTATTGGCGAGTTGTGGATCCTTAGGCTGTTGTGCGTTGTTATGATAATAGCGTAATTGGCCACTTAACGTATTGCTATCATCAATAAACCAACGTCCTTTAGATAATAAGTTAATGATTGTTTCATCGTTTTGCGCACGATAACCGCCTCCATAGCGAGTTGTACCTTTATCACGAGCGGAGAGGGCGAGTAATCCATCGAAATTGTCTTGTTGACCAAAAGCGGTAATGCCAAATCCTTGACTCTGTTGTGCCGTATTACCAAGGGCTGTAACACGCACACCACCATGTTCATTTTTTGCAAGCAAGTCGCTGGCATCAACGGTATCATATGCCACAACCCCACCGAGGGCACCGCTTCCATATAAAAGTGCTGAAGGGCCACGAACCACTTCAACTTGTTTAATGAGTAGAGGATCGACAAAAATACTGTCAATATGACCTGTATCAGTACCTTGGCGTATGCCATCTACTAGTGTCAAAACACCGTTACTACTGTAGCCACGCATACTGATAGTTTCACCGTTTGTGCGGCCAGCTCCTGATATTGAAATGCCCGGTATATGACGCAACAACTCCGTGGCACTTCCAGCCGTTTCTGTCAAAGCACTGTTATTTTTTATGACGGTCGACATCATTGGTAATGTAAAGCTATCTCGCTCGTTACCTGTTGCATAAACCGTTATTATTTGTGTGTTTCTCTCCCCGCTATTTTTTTCTCCATAGATTTGATTTTTATTTTCAGCGAATGCACTGCTAATCGCTGTTGCAACAACTAAAACACTCACCTTTATGCATCGCGATGATTGAGACATACAGGTCGATCTCCGTTATTAAAATGGGCTGCTAAACTCAACAGCCCGTTATGATAAAAATCATTGCTCTTTTTATTGTTTACCAGCGATAACTGACAGACATTTTGATATTTCTAGCTTCTTGAGGCACACCTACCGTTGAGTAATACACTTTGTTGAATGCATTATCGAGTACCAATGAGGCTTGTATATCTTTATTATTGGATTGATAGTTGACTGCAAAACTATGCACACCATAGCCAGGGTATTGCTGAAGATCTTCTTTTAATCGAGTAGTCACTTCCTCTGAACCAGGGTATTTATGTGTGCCTTTTTTGGCCGTTGGACCGGCAAACTTTCCTGACCAAGCAACAGAAAATGGTGTTTTGATAATGGGTACATTTATAAAAGCGGTTAATGTTTCAGGGCGCACCATTGAAATAGTCTCTAGAGACGACAGTTCCAAGGTTTTAGTTTGATTGTAATTTACCCCCATAGCGATGTATGGATGAGAATATAGCAATCTTAAATCAAAGCCGTGAATAAGCGCTTTAGGCAAGTTAACTGATTGAAATAATAAAGGTTCACGAGCATCTTTAATGGGAGATAACGCAATATGACTATTTTTTAATTGGATAGGCTTACGACTATGATACCACTGTTGATAAGTAATGTGGTCAATCGATTCAGTGCTGTAATATGAAGCTTTAATGTTTATCTGGTCATTGGTAAAAATCAACGCATTTTTTTGTAAATTGATACCATGTTCCCATGTTCTATTCGTCTCTGGTTCTAATGTGGAATTTGGAACCCAACGAGCATCATAGCTTTTCTTATTAAAAGGGGAAATTATAGTGAAATGTACTGAGTCATTATACATTTCGCTTAAAGTCGGCGCCCTAAAGGCAACAGAATAAGAAGAATAGATCTGTAACCATTTGGTCAGTGTGAGACGTAACGCAATATTTTTAGAAATATTTTGATATGTTTCTTGATATTTGTCGGCGGAGGTCATGTCTCCTTTTTTATTTAAGTCTTTGTAGTAATCTAAAGTTTTACTGTTATCAGGGACATTTTGATAATAGTTGTAACGAAGACCCGCAATTAAAGTAATGGGTAATAGAGGGGTATTGAACGTGTTATGAACCCAACCTGAGGCATTATCCATATGTGATAAAGGGAAATTTTTAGCCTTATTATTCGATACCATCTTCTGTTTTTCAGCATCAATGCCGATAATCACAGATTGAGTCAACCTATCTTGAAAGTAATTTAAATTAAAGGCGTTTTCTACTTTCATACCATAGGTATATTGGGTACGTTTTTCAGAATTACCTAGCACACTTTCTATGTCTGGATATATTTCTTTGCGTGTATCCGTCAGAAACGTATGCGCAATTTTAAACTGAGAATAATAAAGTTGAGTGCTCAGATCGAGCCAATCATAATTATTTGGATTTAAATGATAGGTGAGTGAGATATCATTTTGTTTGGTGGCTCGATACATATTATTACTGTCTCTTTTTCCAAACCCTCCCATTCGATTTAAAACTTCTCTTTGCTCTCCTGCATTATTATATTGACGGGCAGAAAAAATAACGGTTTGTTCCTCTGTAGGGTAAACATAGGCTTTTGCAAAATAATTTTTGATACGTTCGTGGTTATTTAATATTGAGTCATCAGCAATACGTATCGGGCCACGCTCTCTTTGGCTATAAGCCAATAACCCTTCCACTAACTGATGTCTACCTGCGATCACACCACCATAAGAAAAATGTTTATCCGCAGAAGAGAATGAGCTAAATAATTTAGCACCAAGGTTTTTATTGGCGTCTAATAACTCATTTGGATGGAGAGTTGAGAACGAAACAACGCCACCTAGCGCGCCACTTCCATGTTTAACCGAAGAGCCACCATGTTTGACTTTAACGCGCGAAATAAGTGAAGGTTCAATAAAAAGGCCACCAAGCTTGTTCATAGTATTATCAATAGGTTGATGAATACCATCCACAAAGATTTTGACACCTCTTTGATCGTAACCACGCATCATAATATTGCCACCATTGGTGATCCCCGTCCCTGATACGGTGATCCCCGGGATTTGTTTTAACAATTGTCCCGTGGTAGATGCGGTTTGAGCTTGTGCTGAACGGGTATCGACGACAGATTGAAAATCCGTTATTTGATTGTCTTGTTGCCCAATAACAGTCAATGTATCTGTCTCTACTTTTTCAATATGAGCAAAAGTAGTCGGCGCGTATAACAGACAAATTGCTGTAGCTAATGTGGAGTATTTGAAATTTCTTTTCAGCATAGACATACCATTAATATCCATAAAAGTCCTTGTATATGGAGTGAATTAGCTGGCTGCCTAGCAAAATAGGTGGCTTGCGAAAAGGGATTAAATAATTATTTTGTTAGGATAAGTTTTCCTGTTTTTGTTTGGCGTAACTGATACAACTCTCCGTTATGTTGAATATAAACCACGCCCGATTTACCCAGTAATTCTATGCTATTTATAGATTGAATGACTGGGGAGCTTGTTTCACGTGTTATCGATGAATCGTTTAAATTATGAACATTTTTATTCATTTCAATAGCAATACTGATAGAGGTTATGATTATGATAATCATTATCGTTATCAGAATATTTTAGACAAGCTTTTTTTAACGTAAACGTCTAAATTTAAGATGATTAGTAACAAAAGAACAACAAAAATAGGGTGTTAGAATAAAAATCATACAGTTGATTAGCGTGGGAGAAGATAAAGCTTAATCTTAATGAAGATGGATAACGACTTTTTGTGTAAGTTAAAAAGGAGAGGTAAAACTCTCCTTTTTGGCGATATTATTTAAATCGACTTTCAACCGCTTGAGCTAATAATTCCAGTAATTGTTCGGTATCTTCCCAACTGAGACAAGGATCAGTGATAGATTGTCCATAGGTCAGCACCTTATCTGCTGTGACTTTCTGTGATCCCTCTTGTAAAAAGCTTTCTGCCATAACACCGACAATAGCTTGTGAACCATCCGTAATTTGTTGAGCGACATTGCGTGCAACTTCAAGTTGGCGACGATGAATTTTTTCACAATTACCATGGCTAAAATCGATGACCAAGTGTTCAGGTAAATCAAGTTGTTTCAGTGCATCAACAGCATCTGCTACATCACTGGCATGATAATTAGGCTTTTTACCACCACGCATAATAATATGACCGTAGGGATTTCCACTGGTTTGGTAAATTGTCATACGTCCCGTTTTATCAGGTGATAAAAAGGTGTGACTGGCACGAGCGGCACGAATGGCATCTATCGCAATGCGTATATTACCGTCAGTGCCATTTTTAAATCCCACAGGGCAAGAGAGGGCGGAGGCCATTTCACGGTGAACTTGACTCTCTGTTGTTCTTGCCCCGATTGCTCCCCAGCTGATTAAATCTGCAATATATTGCCCCGTGACCATATCAAGAAATTCAGTGGCTGTGGGGAGTCCTAATGCGTTGATCTCAATTAGCAGTTTCCTTGCAATACGAATGCCTTCATTAACATTACAAGAGTTATCAAGGAAAGGATCAGAAATAAGGCCTTTCCAACCAATAACGGTACGCGGTTTTTCAAAATAGGTTCTCATCACGATTTCTAGACGGTCATGAAAACGCGCTTTTTGTTGATTTAGTTTTGTTGCGTACTCTTTAGCCGCCTTGGGATCATGTATAGAGCAAGGGCCAATAATAACTAATAGTCGTTTATCTTCACCAGTGAGAATAGCTTCAATGCGTTGACGGGCAGAAGTGATATTACTGATAATCTCTTGTGAGATGGGTAACTCATTAGCTAACGTTTCCGGCGTTACTAGGCTGGCTAAAGCCTTTGTCCGTAATTCGTCTGTTTTTAACATAATTTATCTCAATAAAAATACAGGGTAAGTCTACCCAGTGATTAAGATCACAATAAACGAAATTCAGCTAATTTCAACACTGTTATTGGTGAAAAATAAATAAAAAATAACTTACTGTCTCTAGAACATTCTTCTGGCTAATCCCATAGAATCAATTACCTTAGTGGAAATTTCTTCAACAGAGTAGTTTGTCGTATTTAGGTAAGGAATGTTATTTTTCCTAAATAGCGCTTCAACTTCCGCTAATTCAATACGACATTGACGAATAGATGCATAACGACTGTTTTCACGACGTTCGCTACGGATAGCAGCAAGGCGTTCTGGGGCAATGGTTAAGCCAAACAATTTATGTTGATACTCTTTTAATTCAGGAGGCAATTTTAAAAAATCCATATCATCAGCAGTAAAAGGGTAATTAGCCGCTTGAATGCCAAATTGCATCGCTAAATATAAACTGGTAGGGGTTTTACCGCAGCGTGAGACACCGATTAAGATCACTTGCGCTTGGTCGAGATTGCGTAAAGAGATCCCATCATCATGAGATAAAGTGTATTCAATAGCAGCAATTCGAGCATCATATTTGCTGAGATTTTTTTCTGTTAAACCGTGCGTTTTATTTAATTGAGGTAGCGCTTGAACGCCAATTTCTTTTTCTAAGGGGAGAACTAATGACTGCACAATATCCTGACAGAATCCTTCACTACTATTTATTATTCGTTTTACGTCAGGACTAATAATAGAGTAGAAAACCAGAGGCTTGGCGCCACTTTTTTTATAAATTTCATTAATCTTATTTTTTATTTCTTCCGCTCTTTCTACAGAAGATACAAAAGGTAAGGTATAGCTTTTCATTTTTAATGGGAATTGTGAGAGTACCGCATGGCCTAAGACTTCTGCGGTAATAGCGGTGCCGTCAGAGATAAAAAAAACAGTTCTATCAACAAGTTTATTATTATCACAGTTAATTGAATTCAAACTTAATATCATTCCTCTCACCTTTTTTTTAGCTGAATTAGCAATTCAGACAATATTATCTATAGTATTTTTAGTGATTATAAAGGATAAAAAAATAAAGTTTTCTGGTTGATCGATTCACCTTTCTATATTCTCCATAACATTGTGATACGCTTATTTATGTTGTCGTTTTGACAGCGGGTTTTTCTTTTTTTTCTCTCTCTCATTTGTTTAAAAAAGGATTGTTCTCAATGTCCAGCAATAGCCTCACCCCGTGCAATGTACTTTGGTATAACCAATTGGGTATGAATGACGTTGATCGTGTTGGTGGGAAAAATGCTTCCCTCGGTGAAATGATCACTAATCTTGCGGAACTGGGTGTGTCTGTTCCTAATGGATTTGCCACCACAGCGCAAGCGTTTAATGATTTTCTGGAACAAAGTGGTATTAATCAGCGTATTTATGAGCTGCTCGATAGTATTGATGTTGATGATGTTAATCAATTAGCACAAGCGGGTAACCAAATTCGCCAATGGGTGATTGATACACCTTTTACCCCTCAGTTTGAGAAAGATATTCGTGATGCTTATCAGACCTTAAGTGAAGGTGAATCTGAAGCCTCATTTGCAGTACGATCATCAGCAACCGCTGAAGATATGCCTGATGCTTCTTTTGCCGGCCAACAAGAGACATTTTTAAACGTTCAAGGTATCGATGCAATTTTAGTTGCGATTAAACACGTGTTTGCTTCACTGTTTAATGATCGCGCAATTTCTTATCGTGTTCACCAAGGCTACGATCACCGCGGTGTTGCTTTATCTGCAGGTGTCCAACGTATGGTTCGCTCTGATTTAGCTTCATCAGGGGTGATGTTTACTATTGATACTGAATCAGGCTTTGATCAAGTAGTCTTTATTACCTCTGCTTATGGTTTAGGGGAAATGGTGGTTCAGGGGGCAGTTAACCCAGATGAATTCTATGTTCATAAACCAACTTTGGCGAAAGGTTTACCGGCAATTGTGCGCCGTAACCTAGGGTCTAAAAAGATCCAAATGGTTTATGCCGATAGCATTGAGCATGGTAAACAAGTCCGTATTGAAGATACGCCAGAAGCATTGCGCAATCGTTTCTCTTTAACTGATGATGAAGTGCAAGAGCTAGCAAAACAAGCGGTATTGATTGAACAACATTATGGACGTCCAATGGATATCGAGTGGGCTAAAGATGGTCATAATGGTCGTCTATATATTGTTCAAGCGCGTCCAGAAACAGTTCGTTCTAACCAACAAGTTATGGAACGCTATCAGTTAAATGAAACAGGCACTGTGATTGTAGAAGGTCGTGCAATTGGTCATCGTATTGGTAGTGGTACGGTTAAGGTTATCCATAACTTAAGTGAGATGGATAGAATAGAGGCGGGTGATGTGTTGGTCACCGATATGACAGATCCTGATTGGGAGCCTATCATGAAAAAAGCCTCTGCGATTGTGACTAATCGTGGTGGAAGAACATGTCATGCGGCAATTATTGCTCGTGAATTAGGTATTCCAGCAGTGGTAGGTTGTGGCGATGCGACGGAGTGTATTAGCGAAGGGCAAGTGGTCACCGTCTCTTGTGCTGAAGGGGATACCGGATTTGTTTATGATGGGAAACTCGATTTTTCTATTCAAAGCTCCGCAATCGATAACATGCCAGAACTTGGCTTAAAAATCATGATGAACGTCGGTAATCCTGATCGCGCCTTTGACTTTGCTGGGTTACCAAATGATGGGGTAGGCCTTGCGCGTTTAGAGTTTATTATCAACCGTATGATTGGTGTGCATCCTCGCGCTTTACTCGAATACGAAGATCAAACAGATGCACTAAAAGCTGAAATTGATGAAATGATGGCGGGTTATGCATCACCTGTTGAATATTATATTGGTAAATTAACCGAAGGTATCGCAACACTCGCTGCAGCATTCTGGCCAAAACGTGTCATTGTTCGCTTGTCTGATTTTAAATCAAATGAGTATGCAAACTTAGTCGGTGGCGATCGCTATGAGCCTGATGAAGAAAACCCTATGTTAGGTTTCCGTGGTGCGGGTCGTTACGTATCGGATGATTTCCGTCGTTGTTTTGCACTCGAGTGTGAAGCAGTGAAACGTGTGCGTAATGAGATGGGATTAACTAACGTGGAAGTGATGATCCCATTTGTACGTACGGTGCGCCAAGCAGAAGAAGTGATAGATGAGTTAGCACGTAATGGTTTAAAACGTGGTGAGAATGGCTTAAAAGTGATTATGATGTGTGAAATTCCATCCAATGCTTTATTAGCCGATCAATTCTTGGCTCATTTTGATGGTTTCTCTATCGGCTCTAATGATATGACTCAGTTAACATTGGGCTTAGATCGTGATTCTGGTGTCGTCTCATCACTGTTTGATGAACGTAATGATGCGGTAAAAGCGCTATTATCTATGGCAATTCAATCAGCGAAACGTCAAGGTAAATATGTCGGGATCTGCGGACAGGGCCCTTCTGACCATGAAGATTTTGCACAATGGTTAATGGAAGAGGGTATTGATAGCTTATCTTTAAACCCAGATACCGTTATTAAAACCTGGGTGAAATTAGCACAACAATAATTATATTATTATTGAATAATTAAAAGCTCACAAAATAATGTGAGCTTTTTTTATACTATTTATAAATAATAGATAAAAAAAAAGCCTATCATGGGCTGACAGGCAAAGACTACACACAGCAATATTTTATATACTTTGGTCTCGCCTTTTAATCTATTAATAAAATAGGCAAAACCATTAATTAAATGAAACATTCGTTTCGATGAGATTTATATTAAGAGAAATGAGTTAATTATTCTCTAAGAATTATCTCAATCAAAAAAATATTAGGATATTAAGAAGTGAATATAACTCGCTGGTAGCAAACAGGTTTAAAAAAATAAGAATTGTTTCAAATTGTAAATTTCAAGATATAAAAATAATAAAATACTCATAAATTGATAATCTTTATTAAAGTTTTAAGTAATACTTATAAAGCATGTAAGTGTTGATACTTACATGCTTTTATATTATTTACTCTTTTTCTATAAAGTTTTTATTCATAAATTCTACAGTTTCTGTTAAATCTGGATCGGGTTTAGGAACTTCATTGATCCACGCATTCAATAAACTGTGTGCTACGGCTAATACAACAGGGCCAATAAACAGACCAATCATACCGAGTGTTAAAATACCACCGATAACACCGGTCAAAATCAGTACCATAGGTAGGTCAGCTCCCATTTTGATGAGGAATGGACGTAGTACACCATCCATCGTCGCCACAATCCCACCCCAAATGATCATGACGATACCCCATGTAGTATCACCGGTCCAAAATAGCCATAGAATAGAAGGAACCAGAACGAACAAAGGTCCTAATTGCGCAAGGCAGCAAATAAACATCAATACCGTTAATACTGTGGCATAAGGCACACCCGAAATACCTAAGCCAATACCACCAATAACGGCTTGGATCAGCGCAGTTAACACCACACCCAGCGCCACTGCGCGAATTGACATGGAGGCTAATAAAATGGCTGCATCACCCCGTTGTCCGGCAAGACGCACAGCAAAATGACGTAACCAAGCAACAACATTTTCACCTTGTAAAAAGAGTAATCCTGAAAAAAGTAACATGACAACTAAGTGAAGCGCAAAACGGCCAATATTTAAGGCTTGTGCAAAGAACCAATTTGCTGCTTGTCCAATATAGGGTTGGATCTTCGCCATTAAGGCATTACCACCAGAAACGAGAATAGAGTGCCAAGTTTCATAGAGCGTATTACCAACCATGGGGATCTCTTTTAACCATAGTAGTTGTGGTGGTTGAATATCTGAAGGTGATTTTGCTAGTTCAATCAATGGAGCACTGTTGTCAATAACACTACTAATTAACAAAATAATCGGAATGACGAAAATCAGTAATATTAAAATCATCATGATCATGGTTGATAGCCAGCGATATTTTACTCGTTTTTCTAAAATAATGAGTAAAGGCCAAGTGGCAACCACTATCATGCCAGCCCAAATAAAACCAACGATAAAAGGATTCAGGATCCAAAAACTACCGATAATAAAAAAAGAAATAAAAAGAACGGTGAATAAAATTTTGGGTATATCTGTATGGATCTGCGGTTTTTCCATGATTTTAAATCCCTACACGAATAAAATGCTAAAAGCAGATGAATAAACATGGCAAATATCATGTTGTTTATGTCACTACGCAATTTGCCAGAATTGTATGATAAGGTGAACAGGTATCGGTCTGAAAGTGCAAATTCAAATTATTGCACCTCTTGGCATACATTGAGATAGTTTTAATAAAGCAATGTGGATAAATTAGATTAAAGAGCTATAACAAATGATCCCACGTATATCGCAAGCACCGCAAGTCAGTGAACTCACAACCGAATTTTTAAATACACTCCGACAAAATGGTTTTACAGGTGATATATCGAGCACTTATGCCGATAGACTCACTATGGCAACAGATAACAGTATTTATCAGTTGCTACCACAGGCGGTTATTTTTCCTCGTTCTACAGCGGATGTGACTATTGTAGCACGTTTAGTGGATGAACCTCGTTTTCATTCCCTCTCTTTGACACCAAGAGGTGGCGGAACCGGCACTAATGGTCAAGCGTTAACCGAGGGTATCGTGGTGGATTTATCTCGTTATATGAAACGTATTATTGAGATAAACCCAGAACAGCGATGGGTAAAGGTAGAAGCCGGTGTGATAAAAGATGAACTTAATCTGTTTTTAAAACCCTATGGTTTCTTTTTTGCGCCAGAACTGTCTACCAGTAATCGTGCGACATTAGGGGGAATGATCAATACCGATGCTTCAGGGCAAGGCTCTATGGTATATGGCAAAACCTCCGATCATGTATTAGGCGTCAGAGCCGTTTTACTAGGCGGAGAATTGCTTGAAACTCGCGCGATGGACAGCGCTTTAGCTGAAACTATTGCGAAAGAAGATTCTGCTGTTGGTCGGATATATCAAACGGTATTATCCCGTTGCAAAGCACAACGTCAGCTTATTCTCGAAAAATTTCCTAAATTGAATCGCTTTTTAACGGGCTATGATTTACGCCATGTGTTTAGCGATGATATGAAGCATTTTGATCTTACGCGTATTCTAACCGGCTCAGAAGGGACTTTGGCCTTTATTACCGAGGCAACACTCGATATTACCCCCATTCCAAAGCAGCGCAGTTTAGTGAATGTGAAGTATGACTCATTTGATTCCGCATTGCGTAACGCGCCGTTTTTAGTAAAAGCAAAGGCGCTTTCTGTTGAAACTGTTGACTCCAAAGTATTAAACCTTGCTCGAGAAGATATTGTCTGGCATTCCGTTAATGCATTGATTACGGATGTGCCCGATAAAGATATGCAAGGGCTAAATATTGTTGAGTTTGCCGGTGATGATAAAACACTGATTGCCTCACAAGTGGAGGATTTATGTCAGCGCTTAGATAAGCTGATGAAGAATGGCGAAGGGGGCGTTATCGGTTATCAGGTATGTGATAATCTCGCCGATATTAACCGTATTTATGCCATGCGTAAAAAAGCAGTAGGGCTATTAGGTAATGCTAAAGGGCATGCTAAACCCATTCCTTTTGTTGAAGATACTTGTGTGCCACCAGAGCATTTAGCGGATTATATTACTGAATTTAGGGCATTACTTGATAGTTATCAGCTCAATTACGGTATGTTTGGTCATGTTGATGCTGGCGTATTGCATGTGAGACCTGCTTTAGATATGTGTGATCCGCAACAAGAACAACTCATGAAAACCATTTCTGATGAAATTGTTGCATTAACGGCGAAATATGGTGGCTTACTATGGGGGGAGCATGGAAAAGGCTTTAGAGCGCAATATAGTCCAGAATTCTTTGGCGAAACCCTTTATCACGAATTACGTCAAATAAAAACGGTGTTCGATCCTCGAAATAGACTTAACCCAGGGAAAATATGTCCTCCTCTCGAGGTTGAGGCGCCAATGAAACAGGTCGATGCTATTAAACGCGGCACATTTGATCGCACCATTCCTGTATCGGTTCGCGAAGATTTTCGCGGTGCATTAGAGTGTAATGGTAATGGATTATGTTTTAACTTTGATGTTAAAAGTCCAATGTGTCCTTCTATGAAAATAACTGGACAACGTATTCATTCACCTAAAGGCAGAGCGACATTAGTCAGAGAGTGGTTACGTCTACTTACAGAGCAAGGAGTAAGCCCTCAGCAGTTAGAAACAAGTCTTACAAATAACAAACCTAGCTTACGGGGACTGATTGAAAAAACACGCAATACATGGAAAGCTAAACGTGGAGAATATGATTTCTCTCATGAGGTTAAAATAGCAATGAATGGTTGTTTAGCCTGTAAAGCGTGCTCTACACAATGCCCGATTAAAATTGACGTGCCATCATTTAGAGCCAAATTTACTCAGTTATATCATCAACGCTATCTACGTCCGCTAAAAGATCATATTGTGGCAAATGTCGAACTCACCACACCGTTAATGGCAAAAGTACCAAGTCTGTTTAATTTCTTTATTAAGCAACCATTGGTGCAATCGTTGAGTAAACGTACTATTGGTATGGTAGATCTGCCTCTATTGTCATCTCCGACATTAAAGCAGCAGTTAGCTGGACATAGCGCGTTAACGATGACCTTGGAAGAGTTAGAGCAGTTATCAGAAAAGCAACGAAGCCATTATGTTATCGTGGTACAAGATCCATTTACCAGTTATTACGATGCTAAAGTAGTTGCTGACTTTATTAAGTTGATTGAAAAAATTGGTTTTAAACCTGTGCTATTGCCTTTTTCACCTAACGGAAAAGCACAGCATATTAAGGGCTTTTTACAGCAATTTAGTAAAACTGCACAAAAAACAGCAACGATGCTTAATCGAGTTGCACAGTTGTCCATTCCAATGGTAGGAGTCGACCCCGCTTTAGTTCTTTGCTACCGCGATGAATATCGGGAGATATTAGGGGATAAACGCGGTAACTTTAAGGTTCAACTGGTTCATGAGTGGCTAAATCAGTTAGTCAGTGAGCCAATTGAGATCTGCGAAGATGCTGAAAAATGGTATCTTTTTAGTCATTGTACTGAGTCAACGGCATTACCGCAAAGTATGCAACAGTGGCAAGCGATATTCCAACGTTATGGTCAACCACTTGAAGTGGTAACTACGGGGTGCTGTGGTATGGCGGGCACTTATGGGCATGAAGTGAATAACTATAAAAATTCATTGGGAATTTATCAACTGTCATGGGGAAATGCATTGAAAACACTCCCTACAGCACGTTGCTTGAGTACCGGATATTCTTGTCGTAGCCAAGTAAAACGTATTGATAATATTGAGTTAAAACATCCATTACAGGCGCTTTTGGAGATTATGCAATGATATGGAAACGAAAAACAACATTAGGACAACTTAATCATATTAGCCCAAATAATATGGTGGGGCACCTTGGTATAGAACTCACCGCACTGGGTGAGGACTATCTTGAAGGCACCATGCCAGTAGATCAGCGTACTAAACAGCCTTTTGGTTTATTACATGGTGGGGCCTCTGTGGTATTAGCTGAAACCTTAGGGTCAATTGCTGGCTATTTATGCACAAAAGGTGAACAAAAAGTGGTGGGTTTAGAAATCAATGCCAACCATATGCGAGCAGTAAAAGAAGGGGTTGTAAAAGGTGTCTGTAAACCTATTCATTTAGGTCGTACACATCAAGTATGGTCAATAGAAATTTTTGATGACGCTGACCGTAAAGTTTGTATTTCACGTTTAACAACTGCGGTTATTGTTTAATTCGTTAATTAATAATAGACGCCTAAGGTTATTATTTCACTTTAGGCGTTTTTTATTTATTGAAATGAGGTCATGTGAAAAAATTATCTTTATTTAAGTTTAAATTTTAATGATAATTATTATCTTCATTATTATTAATAGTAAGAAAAAATGACATCAACCATTCTAAATTATAAAAGCGTTTTTATTTTAATCGGTAGTTTATTACTTACAGCATGTGATAACGAATCAACTCACAATAAGAGTGAAGAGATAATAAATTATCCTGTACGTACTATGTCGGGGTTTAATATCGCGTATCCAACTTCATTCTCATTAAATAGAGATGATACAGAACACTATTTTCAATTATTACCTGATCATGTCCAAGATGTCACATCACAGATGTTAGTTTATCAAGCCAAACCAGTATGCCAGTTATCAGAAGTTCGTTTAGTTTATTTTAAACTTGACGATATGATGAGTTATGATATTGATTCAGGAGCACAGGGTATCGTTGATAATATTTCCACTATTGATGGTATGAAAGAAACTTCAACAACAATAAAGCCTTTCACAGTGTCAGAAATGCCAGCTCGACAAATTTTCTTTGAAGGAAAGTTGTCTAATCAAAAAGTGAGCTATGAAGGGGTATTAATTGCGGATACTAACACAAATCGTGTATGGCAATTACAATTTATTGCTGAAAATAAAAGTAATAATAATCAAGAAGTTATTGATTGTACTAATAGGTATGTGAATTCAATTAGTATCAATCAATAAGTCATAAAAGCACACAATACAATAAGAAGTTATCACAAAAGTGGTGCTATCTTACCTATCAGTATAAGCATAAAAAGAAAATATTTTGCGATTATCAATTGTTGATTTTTTATGCTTTTTCTCTACATTTCAGTGACAAAGGTATAAAATGTATTTGCTTTGCAACTTTTATGCGTATTGTGCGAAATAAAGGAATTTAAAAAAGTTTTATTTTTGTAATGAAAAAAGATAAAAATTGTTACATTTCAATTTATTAAGCGCTATATTTAACAATTAAAAAGCAAAAAAAGAGCAATTTTTAAACGATTTTATAATATCCTTTCAAAAGACAGGGTTGAAGTGATAAGGGTTATCATTACCATTAGAGTCAGGAAAGATATTAATCTCCTTTCGAAATGAGGTCAGTAATGACAAACAATGTTGAAACTTTTTCTCTAAATGATACTGCTTGGCAAGGCATTGTGCTGACTGATAGTGCAGCGAAACATATTTGCCAATTAGTGGAGAAAAACCCTGAAAGTCAGGGACTTTCCTTAAGTATTAAGCCATCAGGTTGTACGGGCTATGGTTATGTTATTGAGCTTGCTGCAGGCCCCTCAGAGGACGATCTTGTCTATGAACATAATGGTGCCAAGTTATTCGTTGCATTAAAAGCCATGCCATTCATTGATGGTTTAGTTGTTGATTATGTCCGTGAAGGACTTAATCAGATGTTTAAATTTAATAATCCTAAAGCTCAGAACGTCTGCGGATGTGGTGAGAGCTTTGGGGTATAACATAGTGAAGTCAGATTATGTCTCAGAGCAATGTTGAAATTGGTGATGAAGTTCAAGGCTGGCTCAGTGATCATCACTATAAAGAAGGGTTCTATACCGATATCTCAACCGATACGTTAGATAAAGGGTTGAATGAAGCGGTTGTGCGAGCTATTTCAGCTAAAAGAAATGAGCCAGAGTGGATGCTAGAGTTTCGTCTTGATGCTTATCGTCATTGGCTAGAGATGGAAGAGCCTCATTGGCTAAAAGCAGATTATCCATCGCTGAATTATCAAGATTATAGTTATTATTCAGCGCCATCTTGCGGTGCTTGTTGTGCCAATGGCAGTTGTGCTAGTGGTAACAATGAAGCTGTCTCAACACAAGAAACCCAAGATTATTTAACTAAAGAAGTTGAAGACGCATTTAATCAGTTAGGCGTGCCAGTAAGAGAAGGGCAGTCAGTGGCTGTAGATGCTATTTTTGACTCAGTATCGGTTTCTACCACTTATCGTGAAGAGCTAGCTAAACATGGTGTTATTTTCTGCTCCTTCGGTGAAGCGATTCAAGAATATCCCGAATTAGTACGCCAATATTTAGGTACAGTTGTTTCTAGCCACGATAACTATTTTGCGGCACTTAATGCGGCGGTCGCTTCTGATGGTACCTTTGTTTATATTCCTAAAGGTGTTCGCTGCCCTATGGAATTATCCACCTATTTTCGTATTAATGCGGCACAAACAGGCCAATTTGAACGTACGATTTTAATTGCGGATGAAGGAAGTTACGTCAGTTACATCGAAGGGTGTTCAGCACCTGTACGTGATAGCTATCAGCTGCATGCTGCCGTTGTTGAAGTTATCATTCATAAAGATGCCGAAGTGAAATATTCCACGGTACAAAACTGGTTCTCTGGCGGTGATAGCGAAGGCGGAATTCTTAACTTCGTCACTAAGCGTGCCCTTTGTGAAGGTGAGAACGCTAAAATGTCGTGGACTCAATCTGAAACAGGTTCAGCGATCACTTGGAAATACCCAAGTGTTATCTTAAAAGGAGATAATTCAACGGCTGAATTTTTCTCAGTGGCACTGACCAATGGTAACCAACAAGCTGACACGGGAACCAAGATGATCCACATCGGTAAAAATACCAAATCAACTATTATTTCTAAGGGTATTTCTGCGGGTAAAAGTCAAAATAGTTATCGCGGTTTGGTGAAAGTGTTACCTGGTGCGCAGAATGCACGTAACTACACACAATGTGACTCAATGTTAATTGGCACAGAGTGTGGTGCTCACACCTTCCCTTATGTTGAAGTCATGAATAACTCAGCACAATTAGAGCATGAAGCGACAACGTCACGTATTGGTGAAGATCAGTTATTTTACTGCCGTCAACGTGGATTAAGTGAAGACGATGCAATCTCAATGATTGTCAATGGATTTTGTAAGGACGTGTTCTCAGAATTACCGCTGGAATTTGCTGTAGAAGCACAAAAATTATTAGCAATCAGCTTAGAACATAGCGTTGGTTAACCATTAACCAAATTCTGGGTATAAAAATACCGAAGGCATATATTATGTTAGATATTAAAAATTTACATGTCAGTGTTGAAGGCAATGAAATTCTTAAAGGATTAGATTTGCAAGTACGTGCCGGCGAAGTGCACGCTATCATGGGGCCAAACGGTTCAGGTAAAAGTACATTATCCGCAACCTTAGCAGGTCGCGAAGAGTATGAAGTTGATGAAGGTAGTGTGACTTTTAAAAACAAAGATCTACTGGAATTAGAGCCTGAAGAGCGAGCGGGTGAAGGTATCTTTATGGCATTTCAATACCCAGTAGAGATCCCCGGTGTCAGTAACCAGTTTTTCTTACAATCCTCAGTCAATGCGGTAAGAGAATATCGAGGCCAAGAGCCGTTAGATCGCTTTGATTTTGAAGATTTTATTGAAGATAAAATCAAACTATTGGATATGCCTCAAGATTTGTTAACTCGTTCTGTTAACGTAGGTTTTTCTGGTGGTGAGAAAAAACGTAACGATATTTTGCAAATGGCTGCCCTTGAACCTGAACTGTGTATCTTAGATGAAACCGACTCAGGACTTGATATCGATGCGTTAAAAATTGTCGCTAATGGTGTCAATAGCTTACGTGATGGTAAACGCGCCTTTATCGTGGTGACTCACTATCAACGTATCCTTGATTATATTAAACCTGATTATGTGCATGTGCTTTACCAAGGAAAAATCATTAAATCAGGTGATTTTTCATTAGCACAAAAATTGGAGGAACAAGGTTATGGCTGGCTTATTGACCCTCAATGAGAAACGTGAAAAACAGCATCAAGTAGAACAGCGTAATCAACAGGCATTAAAACAATTCTCTGCGCTATATCAACAGCGTAAAGGGGAAGATAATTTAAATGCACGTAATCACTGGCTACAAGTGGAAAAAGTGGGTTTTCCAGCTTATCGACACGAAGATTGGCATTATACGCCATTAGATGAGACGCTCAGTCAGCAATATCAAATGTTGCCACCTTTTGAGGTACAAGATTTAATTGAGCAACGGGCGCTCTCATTTGATTGCTACCGTATCGTGATGGTTAATGGTGCATTTTCACCGGCTGAAAGTAGTCAAGATTTTGGTCCATACCAAGTGACATTACTGGATAACCAAAGTGAATTACCGCAAGCCATTAATGGTGAAGTGTTCTTGCATTTAGTTGAAAGTTTAGCGCAACAGCCGCTATTCATTACCTTGAAAAAAGGCGTAGTGGCAGATAAACCGCTTTATATCCTTAATATTACACAAGGTCATGCAGGGCAAGAAGTTAACAGTGCTAACTATCGTTTCCATCTTGATGTTGGCGCTAATGCTCAGATGCAAGTGATTGAACACTATATTAGTAGTGATGGTGAAAACCGTCATTTTACCGGGGCGAGATTAACCGCCACTATTGGTGATAATGCCTCGTTCAACCATATTAAACTTGGTTTTGAAAATGGCATTAGCCAACATTTTGCCCATAACGATTTAAGCATTGGACGAGATGCTCGTGTTAATAGTTATGCATTCTTGTTGGGGAATAAACTGAGTCGTCATCATACTAGCGCTGCACTGACGGGTGAGAACAGTGAGCTATCAATGAATAGTGTGGTATTACCCAAAGCGAACGAAATTGCCGATACTCGTACTTGGCTCGTGCATGGTGAGAAAAATTGCCTAAGCCGTCAATTACATAAAAGTATTGCAATGGATGCAGGGAAAGCCGTATTTAATGGCATGATCACAGTCACCCCTCAAGCGCTGAAAACAGATGGTCAAATGACCAATAACAACTTGTTATTAGGTGATAAAGCACAAATTGATACTAAGCCACAACTTGAGATCTATGCTGATGATGTGAAATGTAGTCATGGTGCAACGGTTGGGCGTATTGATGATGAGCAACTATTTTATCTACGTTCACGAGGTATTGCGTTAAGTGAAGCTCGCAAAATGATCATTCATGCATTTGCTGCCGAATTAACAGAATCATTAGAAAATAGTGTGATCAAAACTCATGTTCTAGAGAGAATAAATCAACGCTTATCAGAGGTATAAAAAGGCATGATGACACATTCCATTGAAAAAGCGCGGGATGACTTTCCTATTCTTTCCCAGCAAGTGAAAGAAAAACCTTTAGTCTATCTCGACAGTGCCGCAAGTGCGCAAAAACCCGCTTGTGTCATGGAGCGTGAAAAACAGTTTGCCTTAACACAATATGCCGCGGTTCACCGCGGCATTCACACATTAAGTGCAAACGCCACCACCTTAGTGGAGAATGTTCGTAAGCAAGCAGCACATTTCTTAGGTGCAAAGAGCGAAGAAGAAATCGTTTTTGTAAAAGGAACGACAGAAGGGATCAATTTAGTCGCTTACAGTTATAGCCATCGTTTCCTAAATGATGGTGATAACATTATCATTACTGAAATGGAACACCACGCGAATATAGTGCCGTGGTATATGTTAGCAAAACAGTATGGTTTTCATGTCCGTGTTATTCCTCTGCTTGCTAATGGGCAACTCGATTTAGCGCAATTACCCCAATTAATTGATAACAGAACTAAGTTACTGGCGATCACTCATCAGTCTAATGTACTGGGAACCGTCAATCCTATTGCTGAAATTATTTGCCAAGCTAGAGAGTATTCGGCTCAGCAAGGGGGTGAGTTACATATTTTAGTTGATGGGGCACAAAGTGCGATGCATCAAGCTATCAATGTTAGTGCGTTAGATTGTGATTTTTTTGTATGTAGTGGCCATAAACTTTATGGTCCGACAGGGATTGGTTTGCTATATGGCAAAAAAGCGCTACTTGATGAATTACCTCCATGGGAAGGGGGGGGCGCTATGATAAAACATGTGCATATCAATGGTGATATTACCTACGCGGATGCGCCGTGGCGATTTGAAGCTGGAACGCCTAATATTATCGGTATCATTGGCTTAGGGGCAGCATTGGAATATCTTGCTCAATTTGGTATGGATAAGATTGCTGCATATGAAAATAGCTTAATGCAATATGCACAACAACAATTAACCAAAGTAAAATCATTAACGCTTTATGGTAATGAAGCGCGTCAAGGTGTGATAGCATTTAATTTAGGTAAGCATCACGCTTATGATGTGGGAACTTTTCTTGATAACTATGGTATTGCTATTCGTACGGGTCATCACTGTGCGATGCCAATTATGGACTATTATCAGGTTCCTGCCATGTGTCGCGCTTCGTTGGGATTATACAATAATAAAGCGGATATTGATGCACTGGTTAATGCGTTGTTACGCATTGAAAAACTATTAGGCTAACAATTAAAAAAGAGGTTATTCATGGCAATTGCGGCTTTGCCTGATGAAGCAAAATTATTACGCAATTTTTCTCGTTGTCAGGATTGGGAGCAACGCTATCTCTATATGATGGAGCTAGGAGAACGCTTACCACCATTAACAGATGAACAAAGAACGGCGGCTAATTTTATTGAAGGTTGTCAGAGCCAAGTCTGGATAGCGGTTGAATTAGATGAGCATAAACAGCTGATCTTAGCCGGTGATAGCGATGCAGGTATTGTTAAAGGATTAGTGGCATTAGTGATTATTCTTTTTCAAGGTAAAACGGTAGAGCAAGCTCTCGCCACTGATGTTAACCACTATTTCTCGACATTAGCACTGGAAAGTCATTTGACGCCATCTCGTACTCAAGGGTTACACGCTATGGTAACACGGTTAATGAAACGCTTTTCGGAATACACTGTAGCATAAATGTTACCCGATCCCATATTAATGTTCTAAACTGACTTATTATATGATAATCATAACGATGAGAATGTTATCATGATAATAGTCAGTTTATTTTATTGCTAACACACGGGATCAACAATGAAGAAATGGTTAACCTTATTGGGTGCATCGCTGTTAGGGATGAGCAGTCACTTAACTTATGCACATGAATACCTGCTACCTACGGATGGTTCACGTATCATTGGGGAAAATGTTTCTTACACCGTTCCTGATGATAAACGTTCTTTAGAAACGATCGCTGCACAATATCAAGTGGGTTTGCTAAATATGATGGAAGCCAACCCAGGTATTGATCCTCTATTACCCGAAGCGGGCAAAACACTACAAATTCCCTTACAGATGATCTTACCTGATACCGTGCGTAAAGGTATTGTCATTAATCTGGCAGAATTGCGCCTCTATTACTATCCCAAAGAAGGGGGAACCGTTGATGTCTATCCTATCGGTATTGGCCAATTAGGGCGGGAAACGCCTGAAATGGTGACATCTGTTTCTCAATTGATTAAAGATCCGACTTGGACGCCGACAGCCAATATTCGTAAAAATTATGCGGCTAAGGGGATCACGTTACCGGCAGTGGTACCAGCAGGGCCAGATAATCCAATGGGTGCATATGCGTTAAGATTAGCACACAGTCGTGGTGAGTATCTTATTCATGGTACTAATGCCGATTTTGGTATTGGCTTAAGAGTGAGTTCTGGCTGTATTAGATTACGTCCTGATGATATTGAAACACTGTTTAATGTGGTACCCAAAGGCAGTCGGGTTCAAGTGATCAATAAACCAATTAAATTTACTGAGACTGCAGATGGTAAGCAATTTATTGAAGTGCACCAACCACTCTCACAAAATGAAGATGACGATCCCCAGACGATGCCCCTAACGTTTACTAAACAATTTACGGCTTGGTATGAAAGTGGCAAAGTGGATAAAGCAAAAGTGGATGCAGAAACTATTCGTCGTTCAGGTATACCGGTCGATGTAACCGCATATTGATGATAGATATTCAATGATGAAAAAAAGCAGATACTTCATAGGTATCTGCTTTTTATTATTAATTAAAGCTGACTTAACGTTTTCAGCTTATTAAGCAGTCAAATTATTTTTTATAAGTAGTTACTTGGTTATCTAGACGCTGATTAGCACGAGCTGCTTCATCATAAGCGGCTTTTGCTTGAGCGTTAGCTGATTGAACATCACTACTTAGTTGTTGAACTTGCGTATTTAAACGGTTTACATCAGAAGAGATTTGGTCTAATTGTGCGTTGTTGCTAGAAGAACAACCTGCTAATAGGCCTGAAGCCAGAATTACCGCACCTAGTACAATTTTTGCTTTCATTGTGACAACCTCTATTATTAGTTTGTTTAAAGGAACAAGTAGCATTTTGTATGAAGCCACTAGTAAGTATGGCACAGTTATAAGAAAATACAGAATTTATTTATAACTAGCTATAACTACTTACTCTTTATATGACAATATGAAAAATAACCTACAACAAGCAAATAACCAGTATAAAAAATGCGTGTTATTTCACAAAAGATTTTTATTCGTAAAAGTCTGATATAAAAAAATTTTCTCCGTGCTAAACTATTTTAGTTTCTATCTAAAGCATTTTACAATGCCTCTTCCAAATTGACCTTAATAAAAACCGCGCTACTTTCATTTTTAAATGACTCAAGTGTGAACTTTTGAAAGTTTAAGTTGTTGTAGCCTCTGAAGAAAAAGATCCCCCGTTCTAAATCAGTTAGCGCCGTCCAGACAGAAAATTCACTAGTATGAAGTTTAGTTAGCGTATCATTACCTAATAGTGGATCAATGGTTGCATCTTTAGGGCGATCGAAGCGATTCATGATATGGGCAAGCTCAATAAGCTGTTTATCAGGATCAGAAACTTTGTGGTAATAGGTTGAATAATAAACTGCACGAATAAATCTATCTACAGAAGTATCTGAGCTAGGTAATGTTGCTAATGCAATACCACTATCAGGTTGGTTGATTTTAATACGACCTAATGTGCTACTGGAAACGTTGATATTAGAAAGATGAGTGTAGTTGTTTAAATTAGTTAAATGCCACGGGAAAATAGGGCCATTGGTCATGCAATAGGTAGGATTATCATAAATATGTAATTTACCATCAGAGACTTCGACAACAATACAATCACCGGTTTTATCATAAAATGCGTAATGGAAAGGGCTTGGTAAGTTACGTAACAATAATAGCTTTTGTGACCAAAAATGGGTTTGGGGGATAATCTCTTTTAACTCTTTAACCGTCGCATATTGTCCTAATGCCCACTCACCAATAGCAGCAATAGGAACAGAGCTTGCGTAATATTGGGGATCGAGATCATCTAACTTAGAGTTAGGTAGCATATTTAAGCTAAAAGAGAGTCCCTGACTATTTACACCTTCAAGTACATCTTTGGTACCCGATAAGTTAATAGGAGCGGTAATAGCCATAAAAGGATATTTAACGCTGTACTTTAATCCGGGGGTTCCATCAGGGGCATTTTGCTGAAAAGTATGACCTTGTGGATAATAAGCTAAGATAGACGTTGGCTCATCAGAAGAAAACTCCATTGTCCGACCATGATAAACACGTTTTTTCTTGTCAGTAATCGCAAGTGTTGTGCAAGCGAAGGGGTGTCGGTTATTTTCTATCATCTTTTTTTGTTCCTTATTAAATCAAATCTAAATTAAATAATTATTAATTTTAAAACTTAGATTTAAAATTTCATTTACATTTATATTTTAAATTAAGTGTTATTACTTAATGCTATAAAGGTTATTTCTCATAATTCAAGTTTTATTATAGTACAAATATTTTATTCTAAATGTACATAAATAAATTAACATAAAAGCAAGTGGAATATTATTAATATCATTTAAAATCAATGAGTTGTTATTTCTTGTGGAGTGTTAAAGCTGATTTGATAAATATACTCTCGTTGTTTTCATAAAATATAAAAAATTTTTCATTACTGGAATTATTAGACTATCTTTTAAAGTAGGTATTTAAAATCATTTAGTCACTAATGTAATAATAATTAGTAAAGGTAATTTCAAGATGAATAAAAAAACGCCAAGTTATAGCTCACTCGATGATGTTTATGCATCGGTTGATTTATCACAATCCTTACCGAAAACACATTTTCCGCAACAAGAGAGCCATCCTCGTCATGTTTTTGATGCTGTAAGGGATGAGCTGATGCTAGATGGCAATTCAAGACAAAATCTGGCCACATTTTGTCAAACCTGGGTAGATGATGAGATCCGTGATTTGATGAATTTATCTATCGATAAGAACATGATAGATAAAGATGAATATCCACAAACGGCCGAAATTGAAAACCGTTGTGTTCATATGCTTGCTGATTTATGGCACTCACCCGATCCACTCAATACCCTAGGTTGTTCAACCATTGGCTCCTCTGAAGCGGCAATGCTGGGGGGACTTGCATTAAAATGGCAATGGCGTAAAAAACGCCTTGCTGCTGGAAAAGCGACAGATAAACCTAATCTTATTTGTGGGCCAGTTCAAGTCTGTTGGCATAAATTTGCCCGTTATTTTGACGTTGAACTCAGAGAGATCCCGCTTGAAGGTGATCGCTTGATGATGAGTCCTGAAGAGGTCATTAAACGTGTTGATGAAAATACTATCGGTGTAGTGCCAACATTAGGGGTGACCTTCACCTGTACTTATGAGCCAGTAAAAGCGGTACATGATGCACTCGACCAACTACAAAAAGAGACCGGACTTGATATTCCTATTCATGTTGATGGTGCGAGTGGTGGCTTTTTAGCGCCTTTCTGTGCACCTGATTTAGAATGGGATTTCCGTTTACCGCGTGTTAAATCCATTAACTCATCAGGCCATAAGTTTGGTTTAGCGCCATTGGGCTCTGGTTGGGTAGTATGGCGTGAAGCCAAAGACTTACCGGAAGAGCTTATTTTTAATGTGAACTACCTTGGCGGTAATATGCCAACCTTTGCGCTTAATTTCTCACGTCCCGGTGGGCAAATTATTGCTCAATACTATAATTTCTTGCGTCTTGGCAGAGAAGGGTATGCGAAGATCCACAATGCCTGTTATCACACCGCGCAATACCTTGCTCGAGAAATTGAAAAGCTAGGGCCTTTTGAAATGATCTTCAGTGGTGATAGTCAAAAAGGAATACCTGCATTAGCGTGGAAACTGAAAAAAGAGGCTAAGGTAAGCTACTCCTTATATGACATCGCTGATAAATTGCGTAGCCGTGGCTGGCAAGTACCCGCTTATTCTATGCCTGCTGATCGCCAAGATTTAGTTATTCAACGTATTCTTGTTCGTCATGGTGTGAGTTTAGATTTGGCGACATTACTGATAGAAGATATGAAACGTACTCTCGATTATTTCGAAAAACATCCTGTCAGCACACCTTTATCTGAAGAGGACGGCGGTGGCTTTAACCACAGCTAAACAGGCTCTTTTATTTGGTAATAGGTTGGAGAAATAGACTCTTTTTCTCCAGCCTTGATTATCTGCACACCATTATTTCATTGCATACACGTAGGAGAATGAGCATGGCGACATCTGCAACAAGTTCTGCCTCAAAACAGCTCACATTATTAGGTTTTTTTGCTATAACTGCATCCATGGTGATGGCGGTCTATGAGTATCCAACTTTTGCAACTTCCGGCTTTAGTCTAGTCTTTTTCTTATTACTAGGCGGTTTGTTGTGGTTTATTCCTGTTGCATTATGTGCAGCTGAAATGGCAACCGTTGAAGGATGGCAAGAAGGGGGCGTATTTGCTTGGGTATCTAATACGCTAGGGGAGCGCTGGGGATTTGCGGCGATCTCTTTTGGTTATTTACAAATAGCGATTGGTTTTATTCCAATGCTTTATTTCGTATTAGGAGCATTATCTTATATTCTTGATTGGCCTGAGTTAAATACCGATCCGCTCACCAAAACGATTGCCGCATTAGTGATTTTATGGGGATTAGCTTTAACTCAATTTGGCGGAACTAAATACACGGCTACTATTGCTAAATTAGGTTTCTTCGCGGGGATATTATTACCAGCAATCATTTTAGTGCTTTTAGCTATTAGTTATCTGGTCAGTGGTGCGCCTTTAGCAATAGAAATCAGCAGTAAAACCTTTTTCCCTGATTTTACTCAGATTGGTACTTTAGTGGTTTTTGTGGCCTTTATTTTAAGCTATATGGGCGTTGAAGCCTCAGCCACTCACGTCAACGAAATGAAAAATCCGGGCCGTGATTATCCGCTTGCCATGTTTTTATTAATGATTGTGGCAATATGCTTAAGCTCTATTGGCGGTTTATCTGTTGCGGCAGTGATCCCTCATAACGAAATCAACTTATCTGCGGGGGTGGTTGAAACCTTTAGTGTTTTAGTCAGCCATTTTAGTAGCGGATTAGTTTGGGCGGTTAAAATTATTGCTGCACTATTATTGCTTGGCGTCTTGGCTGAAATTGCGTCGTGGATCGTTGGGCCTTCACGGGGAATGTTTGTGGCTGCACAACAAGGTATTCTTCCGCCAACACTGGCTAAAGTAAATAAAAATGGTGTACCGGTAGCTTTAGTGATCACTCAGCTAATTATTACTACTATTGCTATAGTGGTACTGACTAACACCGGTGGTGGGGGCAATATGTCATTTCTTATTGCTTTAGCGCTGACAGTGGTGATTTATCTATGTAGCTACTTCATGCTGTTTATTGGCTATATGCATTTGGTTTGCAAGCAATCTGATAAGAAACGTGCATTTAATATTCCCGGTGGTAAAGGTGTTAAATTATTAGTGGCCGTTGTCGGTCTGATTGTGTCTATTTTAGCTTTTGTTGTTTCATTCTTCCCGCCTAGCTCTTTACCGGGGGGCAGTAGTGATACAACGTATGTTTCATTGCTAGTGGTGAGTTTTATTATTATTTTTGCTTTACCTTTTATTATTTATGCGTGCTCTCGCAAAGGCAATAAAGCCAATGTATCGATGATCCACATTAAGAGTCATAATGCACCGAAAGGACACTTTTTTATCCATCCTCGTGCTCGTTCAACGCATTATTTAGTGCCAATAGATAAAACAGATCATGATAGTCAGCAACAGAAATAATCTCTTTGGCAGTAGTTCAATGTGATGTTTTTTATAAAAAAGTAGCGATAAAAAAGCCATCCGTTAAAACGGATGGCTTAAATTTTTTAATTACAAATTAGCTATAATCGAGTATTACAGAACGTGTACTGATGAAGTATTTGTCGTTCCACTATCAACCAGTGCACCTGTAACCATAACAACACGATCACCTGCATGGGCTAAGCCACTTGATAATGCTGCATCTTTACCGATACGGTAGAAGTCATCAGTAGAAGCAATTTTATTAACTAATTGTGTTGTTACACCTTTTACTAACAGTAATTGGCGTGCGGTCTCTTCATTATTTGTTAATGCTAAGATAGGCGCTGTTGGGAAATATTTACGGATAGAGCGCGCTGATTTACCGCCATAAGTTGCTACAACGATAAGAGGAGCATCTAATTTCTCCGCCATTTCTACAGCACCACGACAAACAGCTTCTGTTACACGTAATTTAGCACCTAATTGGTAAGACTCTAAACGTGATTTCATGATGCGATCAGTACGATCACAGATAGTCGCCATAATAGTCACAGCTTCTACTGGATATTTACCTTTCGCACTTTCACCGGATAGCATAACAGCATCAGTACCATCTAAAATAGCATTGGCAACGTCACCAGCTTCTGCACGAGTAGGGCGTGGATTTTTGATCATGGAATCTAACATCTGTGTTGCAGTGATAACCACTTTACGCGCAGCGTTACATTTTTCGATCATCATTTTTTGTGCAAAGATAACTTCTTCAACAGGGATCTCAACACCTAAGTCACCACGTGCAACCATGATACCGTCAGAGGCTTCTAAAATTTCGTCAAAGTTATTTAAACCTTCTTGGTTTTCAATTTTAGAGATGATCATGATGTTTTCGCCACCGTGTGCTTTTAAGTGAGCACGCATCTCTTCAACATCTGAACGTTTACGAATAAAAGAAGCGGCAACAAAGTCAACGCCTTGTTCGCAACCAAAGATAAGATCTTGTTTATCTTTTTCTGCTAATGCCGGTAAGCCGATAGAAACACCTGGTAAGTTAACGCCTTTATTTTCGCCTAAATCACCGTTGTTGAGTACTTCACATACCACTTCAGTATCAGTGACTTTAATGACTTTCATACCGATAAGGCCGTCATCGACTAATACGGTATTGCCGACAGTTAAGTCTCTTGCGAAACCGTCATAAGTGACCGCAACGCGATCTTTATTACCAACAACAGAAGTATCTGTTGTAAAGGTAAAAGTCTGACCTGCAACTAAAGAGACATCGTTACCACCTTCTAATTTAATGGTGCGGATCTCAGGTCCTTTAGTATCTAATAAAATGGCTGCTTTTTTGCCTGTTTTTGCGCAGACATTACGCAGGTTTTTGATACGGTTGCCATGCTCTTCATAGTCACCGTGAGAGAAGTTTAGACGCATTACGTTCATGCCTGCGTCCAGTAATTGAGTCAGTTTTTCTTCAGATTCGGTTTTTGGCCCGATGGTGCAAACAATTTTTGTCTTTTTCATGGCAGTCTATTAATGATTCTATTGTAATGGATGAATAAGGATTAATGTTGTTGGGTTATATCAATCATCTTAACAGTGCGAAACACGATAAGTGCATTCATTTCTAGCTAATAAGTTGCGCAACATGTGAGTGGCTCCAACAACATGATAAAAATTTTGTCACTATTTTGTATAAAAGATTGCTAGACATCTTACATTATAGTCTATCATGATTCATTTGTTCTGTTTTCTAAAGATGCCTGTAAATCAATACGCTGAAACCTTTCAACAAAATTATGTTTTGTATTATAGAGGTTAATTTCCATGAAGAAAATCGAAAAAAGGTAAATTTAAGTGATGTGATCAAAATAGGGCTCTGATTGCTTGTTTTTTAAGCGTTTTGTTGCGCAATTAAATTTTGCGTAATCATTTTGTTGTTGTGTAGGGGAGGTAACACGAAATATAACAAGAATTAAGAAAGAGAAATGGTGCGTCCAAGTGGACTCGAACCACCGACCCCCACCATGTCAAGGTGGTGCTCTAACCAACTGAGCTATGGACGCACTGTATTGAAATGTTGTTCAGAGTAAATGGTGCGTCCAAGTGGACTCGAACCACCGACCCCCACCATGTCAAGGTGGTGCTCTAACCAACTGAGCTATGGACGCATTCTTTATTCTGGGTGACAACGGAGACGAATATTAGCGAGATGATTTGCTTCTGGCAAGAGGAAAAACACAAATTTGTATTCAACTGCTCGTATTTAAAGCTATTTGTTGATATTTGTGTCATTCCTTTGCCAAAAAATAACGCTTTAATGGAAGTATTAACGCTCCGAGCGTAATAAGACAACCTCATCAGATTGACGCTGGATCCACCAAATACGTGTTCCCATCATAATTGCAGAAGCGGTTAAACCTAAAATAAAACCAATCCAGAACCCCGCCGGCCCCATTGCTTCAACAATATAATCCGTTCGTCCCAAGAGATATCCGGAAGGCAAACCAATTACCCAATAAGCGATAAAGGTAATAAAAAAGATAGAGCGAGTATCTTTATAACCCCGTAATACCCCTGAACCAATAACCTGTACGGAATCTGACAACTGATAAAGTGCGGCGAATAACATAAGATGAGAGGCTAATGTCACCACTTCAATATTATCGTTATACATTAAAGCAATTTTTTCTCTAAAAATAATAGAGAAAATAGCGGTACAACTTGCCAGCATTAATCCGACAGCAAGGGCTGTAATGGCTGAAGTACGAGCTTGCTCTGTAGAACGTTGCCCAAGGTTATAACCCACACGAATTGTTGCAGCTATTCCCAAGGAAAGAGGGAACATAAACATTAATGAGCTAAAATTAAGGGCTATCTGGTGACTTGCAACAGCCGTTACACCTAATGGTGAAACTAATAATGCCACAACAGCAAACAGTGTTACTTCAAAAAATAGTGCTAGCCCTACAGGTAACCCTAACAATGTAATACGTTTTATTGTGTGGAATTCAGGTAACACTAGGCGTTTTTTGGGCATAACATCCCGTTGTGTTGGTGCTCGACGCACATAGTAGCGCATCATTAAGAACATCGCCCAAAAAACAGAGGCGGTTGCCACACCACAACCAATCCCACCTAATTGTGGGGCACCAAATTTACCGTAAATAAAGGCGTAGTTAACAGGAATGTTAATTAATAATCCAATAAAGCCGATGATCATGCCTGGTTTTGTTTTTGATAATCCCTCACATTGGCTTCTTAGCACTTGATAATAGAGACAACCAGGAGCCCCCCACATAATGGCATGAATAAATCCAATGGCTTTTTCTGCAAGCTCAGGCTCGATATCATGTTGCGCTTCAATAATAAAACGGCTGTTATAAAGAATGGCAATGACCATGATGGATAAAAAAGTGGCAAGCCAAAAACCTTGCTGTGTACGATTAGCAATATGCTTTCGTTGTCCTGAACCATTTAATTGTGCAACGATGGGGGTCAATGCCATTAATATACCTTGACCTAATAAAATCGTTGGCAACCAAATCGACGTACCTACAGCAACCGCAGACATTTCTGTGGCATTGACAGCACCTGCCATCACGGTATCAACTACTCCCATAGCAGTTTGGGAGAATTGAGCGATGATAACAGGGATACCAAGAGCAAGTAAGCTACGCGCTTCTTTTATATACTTCTGCACGCATACACCTTTATTCATTATAATAAGACGGAAGGGAGGAAAGAACGTCACATGTTAATATGGCGTAAAATAATCCTTAAGCAAACATATTCTAATGATAAATGTTTAATTATCAATGAAAGATATGACGTTTTTCAACCACAGAATTTTGATAAGTAAATAAGTGGTTTTACGTTATATTTGATGGCAAACATCATAAGGGGAGAAGGCAATAATGATCCCTTTGTGTAATATCACTTATGTTATCCTGATTACACTAAATTAATTAAGATAAACTCGCTTATCAGTCCAAGGAGATGTGAGATGTTTACAGGTATTGTTCAGGGAAAAGGACGTGTTATTGCCATTGAAGATAAAGGTGATTTCCGTACCCATATCATTGAATTACCTTCCGAGTTAGTCAATAACTTAGAAACAGGAGCTTCGATCGCTAACAATGGTTGTTGCCTAACCGTCACAAAAATCGATGGCAATAAAATTAGTTTCGATTTAGTGAAAGAGACGCTGCGCTTAACTAATTTGGGCGAGTTAACGGTTGGTTCAGAAGTTAATATTGAACGAGCGGCCAAATATGGCGATGAAATTGGTGGTCATGTGATGTCTGGTCATATTGTCACTACGGCTGAAATTGCGAAAATTATTACTTCAGAAAATAACTTACAGATCTGGTTTCGTATTTTTGATCAGACATTGATGAAGTATATTTTGCATAAAGGTTTTATTGGCATTGATGGTATTAGTTTAACTATTGGTGATGTGGTTAATAATCGTTTCTGTGTCCATCTGATCCCTGAGACTCGCGATAGAACGACGTTAGGTCGTAAGCGTTTGGGGGATAAAGTTAATATTGAGTTAGATCCACAGACTCAGGCGATTGTTGATACCGTAGAGCGTGTTATGGCGCAACAAGCATTAACGGTTAAGCTTCAAGCAACACACGAAGAAGAAAACGAAAAATAATATAGTCTGTTATCAGACGACTAGAATTAAAAAATCCCGTTTTTCAGTCTATGGAAAACGGGATTTTTACCTCTATTGATAGCTAAAAATCAGCGAGGTGTGCGTAATCCACCTATTCTACCTTTCGGGCTTAACATAATTTGCCATAATTGAATGTCTCTGGCGCGGAAAGCACCCGCACAAGCATTCAAGTAGTAGCTAAACATGCGTTTAAAACGAGGTGTATAGTTAGATTCAATTTCAGGCCAGCTAGCTAAAAAACGCTCATACCATGCCATTAAGGTTTTGTCATAATCGGCACCAAAATTATGCCAATCTTCCATAACAAATTTATTTTCCATTGCCTCAGCGGTTTTTTGAATAGACGGCAAACAACCGTTAGGGAAAATATATTTACTTATCCAACTATCGACATTAACTTTATTGTGATTAGAACCAATGGTATGTAATAAAAATAATCCATCTTCTTTGATATTACGACGAGCGACATCAAAGTAAGTGGCATAGTTTTTCGGGCCAACATGCTCGAACATACCAACAGAAACGATACGGTCGAACTGCTCGTTTAAGTCACGGTAATCTTCTAAGATGATATTGACATCAAGACCTTTACAGCGCTCTTGTGCTAATTTCTGTTGTTCAACTGAGATGGTCACCCCTGTAACAGAAACGCCATAGTTTTTGGCAGCATAAGCAGCAAGACCACCCCAGCCACAGCCAATATCAAGCAATGTCATACCTGGTTTTAGCTCTAACTTACGGCAAATAAGGTCGAGTTTGTGCTGTTGAGCAACTTCTAAGCTATCCGCATCCTTCCAATATCCACAGGAATATTGCATATAAGGATCTAACATTGCGGTAAAGAGGTCGTTACCTAAATCGTAATGCTCTTTACCCACCATCCACGCTCTTTTTTGTGTTTGTAAATTAAAAATGCGTGCCATGGCTATTTTTAAAATATCGCGCCAGTTACTTGGCAATTTATTTTCAAGACCTGCTCGTAAAACTTTATGAAAGAATATATCAAGACGTTCGCAGTCCCACCAACCATCCATATAGCTTTCACCGAGACCTAATGAGCCTTGTTGTAATACTCTTTTATAAAAATCTTTATTATGCACTTGGATATCATAAGGTTCAGAACCATTGATATGAATGTCTGCTTGAGCGAGCAGCTCTGATGCGATCCGTTGATAAGGATCATTGGAGGTCTTTCGGCCTTCTTCTACACAAGATGTACTCATATACTCTCCGGCGTAAACTAAGCGGGTTTTGAGGCATGAAGCAAGAAAGGATAATGCAGATTGGTAGAGTTAAAACAATATTGAATTCAACACAGATTGAATGAATAAAATTATTAAGAGAACTAATCTGACATAATCAGCAAATTATCTGTTTAATGCCTCAAAATCCGAAAGAAAAATGAATAAAACGCTTAAGCGTTTGAACAAGTATAGAGATGTAAATAGGTTTTCTCTAGAAAATAAAAAGGCCATTTTATATAAATGGCCTTTTTTAAGAATTTTCCTAAAAACAGGGTATGGCGTTATTCTGTCGCCTGAACTGTGTGTTTGCTAACGGATTTATTACGTTGAATAAAGTAACCCAGCGCCATTGGAATAGCCGTGAGTGCCATAATCGCTGTGGTATTAATTAATGGCTGTTGGCTAATAAAGGCTGAGACAATAAAGCTTGCTAAACTACATAGACCTAATTGTAGCGCATTTTGCAATGCAGCAGCTTTACCACTCACTTCCGGGTAGGCTGATAGCGCATTAGAGACAGCAATGGGATAAGAAGCACCGTTCATCACAGCCATAATACAAAATGGAATTAAAATTGTTGTTAATGTTGGGTGTGTATATTTGGCGACTAAGAACAACGCTGTCATGCTCACTGCGTAGCCAATTAACAATAAAGGTAATAGTGTTTTACCCGACATTTTTGATAATAAAATGCGACAACCATAACCACCTACCATAAATGCGATGGTTTGTGGAATATAGCTTAAGCCGATATCTTGTGGTGAATAACCCATCTTCTCAAGGATAATCGGAGAGCCTGCTAACCAAGCAAAGAAACCCGCACTACAGGACGCGTAAACTAATACGTTACCGGCATAGATAGGTGACTTAAGCAAAGTTAAAAATGATACTGTAGATGGGCCTGCATCAATAACTGATTTTTGTTTAATATTTTTTAGCATCAATGTGGGTAGCATTAATACAAGAGTAATTGCCATCAGCAACATAAAAATCATGCGCCAGCCACCGTGGTTTAACAGAAAAGCACCAATGAGTGGCGCTAAGGCTGGGGAAAGGGCGACCAATGGCATAATTGATGCGAAAACGTGTTGAGCGCGAGACTCATCAAAACGGTCTATCACTAGTGCTTGCCAAATAACGGCTGCAGAGCAGACGCCAAAGGCTTGTAAGAAGCGCATGGTTAGTAAACCGGCAGCACTGTCTACCCAAAGCATACCTAGACAACCTAGGGAGAAGAAACTTAGCCCAATAAGTAAAATAGGCTTACGCCCCAATTTGTCTGAGAGTGGTCCCCAAAGTAGTTGAGCGACAGCAAAGCCAAATAGAAAGATACTTAAGCTGTTACTGACGGCGCCTTCACTGATTGATAATTCGCGTTGCATCATACCAAATGCAGGCAGATACATATCGATAGCTAAATAGCCCAGCATACTAAGGCAGGCGAGATACACCATAAAGAGAGAAGGTGTTTTTGATTGTGTGGAATTCTTTAAAGTCATTTTAATTTTCTATGTTATGTGATGTAAAACATTTTATATATTGTAGCTAAGAGTGATTTTACTTGTGAAACGGGAATATTTGGTTAATGCTGTGAAAAAAATTCAAAGGAATAAATATTATGTGGTCAGAATACTCGCTAGAGGTCGTTGATGCTGTCGCTAGAACGGGGAGTTTTAGCTCAGCCGCTCAAGAATTGCACAGAGTACCCTCCGCGGTGAGTTACACCGTGAGACAATTAGAAGAATGGCTTGCCGTTCCTTTGTTTGAACGCCGGCATCGTGATGTTGAATTAACCGATGCGGGTAAGATCTTTATTAAAGAAGCCCGTTCTGTTATCAAAAAAATGAATGACACTCGCCATATGTGCCAGCAAGTCTCAAATGGCTGGCGGGGGCAGTTTAGCATTGCCGTGGATGGTATTGTCAAACCGGCTAGAACACAGCAACTTATTCTGGACTTTTATCGCCATTTTCCTGATATCGAACTCTATGTTTATCCTGAAGTTTTTAACGGTGTCTGGGATTCATTAGTGAACGGGCGTGTTGATTTGGCTATTGGTGCCACTAGAGCTTCACCTATTGGTGAACGTTATAGTTTTAAAGATATGGGCTTTATGCCGTGGCGATGTGTGTGTCATGCTGATCATCCTCTTGCAAGCGCGGCACATCCATTAACCGATGATGAACTACGGCCTTATCCTAGTTTATGTTTAGAAGATACCTCACGTAGTTTACCAAAACGAGATACTTGGGCATTAAATAATCAGCGCCGAATGATAGTACCTTCATGGGATATGGGGCTTGAGTGTTTATTAGCAGGATTATGTGTTGGTATGGTGCCTTGGCACCGAGCGGAGCCATTAATCGAACAAGGTAAGTTGGTTACCCTTACCTTAGCACAACCCTTGCCAGACAGTCCGTGCTGTCTAACATGGGTTGATAAAAGCGAATCGCCGGCATTAACTTGGCTATTAGATTATCTAGGCGATAGCCAAACCTTAAATGAGGAATGGCTTCGTTAATGAAGGAGATCAGCGGCGATAATCAATAAATGGACCATCGGCAACAGAGCGACGTTCTACTAGGCGCGGGTGTACTTCGATAGTTTGTGCATCCTCGCGTTTATTCACAATACGGTCGAGTAACATGGAAAAAGCCATTTGTCCTAAACGCTCTTTCGGCTGGTGAACCGTGGTTAAAGCTGGTGTGAAATAGCGTGCATTACGGATATTGTCGTAGCCGACAATGGAAATATCGGCAGGAACACGTAATCCTAACTCATCAGCTGCACATATTGCTCCCATCGCCATAACATCACCGCCACAAAATACGGCAGTAGGGCGTTGCTTTTGATTGAGCATTTGGGTCATGGCTTTGTAACCAGATTCAGGTTCAAAGTCACCTTGTACAATCCACTCTTCTTTTACCGTAATTTTCGCTTCTTCCATGGCTTTTAAAAAGCCCTGTAAACGACCGCCTCCGGTATTTCGCTCTAGAGGGCCGGGGATAATACCAATATCACGATGACCTCGTTCAATAAGATAACGACCGGCTATATAGCCACCATGGAATGCGTTATCAATAATGGTATCAGTAAAGTCACCGCGGGCTTTTCCCCAGTCCATTACGACCATCGGAATATTACGATAACCTTCTAAGAGAGAAAGAAGATGATCGGGATATTCTGAACACATGACTAATAAACCATCAACACGTTTTTGTGCCAACATAGCTAAATAAGCTTTTTGTTTATCAAGATTATTATGTGAATTACATAAAATTAGCGTGTAGCCTTTGCTATAACAACTATTTTCAACAGCTTCAATCACTTCAGCAAAGTAAGGTGCTTCACTGGACGTGGCTAATAAACCAATAGATTTAGTGTGATTGACTTTTAAACTACGTGCGACAGCACTCGGCGAATAATTTAATTCTTTTATCGCAGCCCAAACTGCCGCTCTTGTGTTCTCAGCAACAAAACGAGTTTTGTTGATCACATGAGAAACAGTCGTGGTTGATACGCCTGCGCGTTTTGCCACGTCTTTTATTGTTGCCATGGTGTGGAAAACTCCTGACCTTCATTGGTCTCTTTTAATTCATTTTATGGTTTAACTGCCAGTATAGTCATATATAGGGCAAACACTGGCAATAATTTAGCGATTAGCTGTGAATTTTGTATGATCTAGCTCAAAAGTGAAAGTATTAATCAATGTTATAAATTGTGCTCTAGTCGCTATTTTAGCAAAACTTGATATGTAATAATAATTAACCATGACAAGATTATGGTTTAATCTGAGTATTATAATCATTTTGAGGGAGAAATAGATGGATACGGATCTGAAATTTGGTTTAAGTACCGCAGTAGCAGCACTGGTTATGATCGTAATATATGCAAGTTTATTGTTTTGATTGTTAATTGCTAATTATTTACTTAAATTTTAGCTATCCAAAGTGAGCAATCAAATATATCAATATAACAAAGGGCACTAGGCCCTTTGTTATTAGATTATCAAAAATGGTTTTCCCATCTCTGAAACAGTCAATTAAGCAAGATTTGCTTCAACAAATGACCAGTTAACCAGTGCCCAGAACTCTTCTAAGTATTTCACACGTGCATTACGATAGTCGATGTAGTAAGCGTGCTCCCAGACGTCAACAGTTAACAGTGGTTTATCTTCGCCAGAAACAGGTGTTGCAGCGTTAGATGTATTAACAATGGCTAATGAGCCATCTGCTTTTTTCACTAACCAAGTCCAACCTGAACCAAAGTTTTTTGCAGCTGCATCATTAAATTGTTTTTTGAACTCTTCAAAAGAGCCAAACGCTTTATTGATTGCTTCTGCAATTTTACCTGTTGGTGCACCGCCTGCGTTTGGTGCTAAGCAATTCCAGTAGAATGTATGGTTCCAAACTTGAGCAGCATTATTGAAAATACCACCTTCAGTAGTTTTGATGAGCTCTTCTAAAGATTTATTTTCTAAATCAGTACCTTTAACCAAGTTATTTAAGTTGGTTACGTAAGTTTGGTGGTGTTTGCCGTAGTGGTATTCTAATGTTTCTTTAGAGATATGTGGCTCAAGAGCATCTAACGCATAAGGTAATTTTGGTAATTCGAAAGACATTGCGTACTCCTTTATCCTATCATTTTCGGGTTTTGTGCCTTAAACCATTCCATCTAATTCAACTGAATTGATAAAATGAGGCAAATGAACTCACTAAGTTGTTACTATTTTGCTAATTATTTTAACAAAAATTCATTGAAATAACAGCTAAATATCTTTTATCTATTAGTATAGAACATATAGATTAGTTATATTGATAAGAGTATCTCTCACTAAGATAGAGGTAAAGTGTTAAAACACTATCCCAATATCAGGGTATATAACATTTTAGCCATGACGATTAATAAGAATAGGGCAAATATTTGGCGTACTCTGGCAATAGGTAGTTTATAGGCAACTTTTACGCCGATAGGGGCTGTAAGTATACTGGTAATACTAATACCAATAAAAGCAGGTAGATAGACAAAACCTAAATAATAGTCTGCTAATTCAGTTTGTTGCCAACCATAAACGATCCCCATAACAGTCCCAATAGTGGCGATAATCACACCCAGCATTGATGATGTTGCAATACATTTACGGGTATTAAACCCCCAGTGGCTTAATAGCGGTATTGTTATGGTGCCACCCGCTATACCAATAAAACTTGAAATAAAACCCACTAAGCTACCACCGGTTGTCAGTGCTGGTTTTGAAACCACCGGATCTTGGGCATTCTCAACACGTTCAGCTTCTTTTTTCTTGGTCAGTAATCCATATATGGTATAGGCCATAAAAATACAAAAGATAATTTGTAATAGGGTATTTGAGAGTTTTTGTACTAGGAATGTCCCAACTAGCATACCGAGAAGAGTGCCTACAGCGAGGAGCGGAAATTGTGACCATAAAATCGCTTTATGTTTATTATGCGAATAAGCAGAAGAGGCGGTAGAAAATATAATGACAGAAAAAGAGGTTGAGAGGGCGATTTTCATTACCATATCTGCAGGGATAGCTTGTTGGCTAACAACATACATCACAATAGGAACAATAATGGCTCCACCACCAATTCCTAACAATCCGGCAAAAAATCCAGTTATACATCCCACAATCAGAAACAGTAAAATCATTTCCATTACTAAATACTCATAAGTTTAAATATGCGAGTTTTGACGAGTCCATGATAATGGCAGATCCCTATTAGAAATAACATCTCATTTTTATATATATAAACAATTAGTTAATTTTACTTATTGTTCTATCTCTATTGAATAAAAGCAAAACAAAAGATGGGTAAGTTAATTTATTGAATATATAAATAATTTATATATATCTTACAGAGCGTGAGCAGGATATTTATCAGAATGTTTAATTATTATCTATAATTTAAATTGAACTAATGATTGATGTTTATTCATAAAAAGGAGTATTTATGACTGCTAAAATTGATCCAAAAGCATTTTTTGACTTACCCTTTGAGAATGGTAAAGACATTACAGATAAAGAATTAAAAGCCGCTTATGATGCAGGGCACACTTTTATCCATATTGATTTAAGTGATGCGCATTTCTCACCACAAATTACCTTGTTCAATGGTAATGAATTAGATCGTATTCGCGGTGGTGTAATTCGTATTGATAATAACTCAACGAAATCTACTTTAGTTGCTGAAGGGCCAAGTAAAAAACCAGAGCAATTAAAAGCCGGTTATTATTACCACGCTTCAGGTACTACAGGTTGGGATATTATTGTTAAGCCTATTAAATAACGAAATTTATCAATATCCAATTTAACGAGATATTGATATTGACGTTGAAAATTTGTGTGATCAGGGACATCAGATATCCGTCGACTAAAACATTATCTGGTGTTCTTTACTGTAATGTGCATTTATACACTTATTTAGGTGCTTTTTATGGGGGCACTTCACATTGGGCGAGGGTTTACGGCGTTTTTCGCTAAGCCAACATTAATCTTATTTTATTTGTTCCCAGATCGTCATGCCTTGTCGTATGTTTTCTCATCAATTATAGGGTGATTTATCCGTAATTTATTGATTTAGATACATAACTAAACTTATATAGAGCTTTCTTATATAAAGTGGTATTCTTCTTTCATGTTTTCCTCAATATAAAACATACTGAATATAAAAAGGTTGTAAGGACTTAATAAATGACGACTATCGAAAAAATTGAACGCCAAATCAAAGAAAATCCCATCCTGTTATACATGAAAGGATCACCAAAATTACCAAGCTGTGGATTTTCTGCACAAGCCGTTCAAGCGATTTCTGCTTGTGGTGAGCGTTTTGCTTATGTCGATATTTTGCAAAACCCTGATATTCGTGCAGAGCTACCAAAATATGCTCATTGGCCAACTTTCCCACAATTATGGGTGGATGGCGAATTAGTCGGTGGTTGTGACATTATCTTAGAAATGTATCAGCGCGGTGAATTGCAGAAGTTATTAAAAGAGACTGCAGATAAATACCGTGGTGAAGAAGAAGCATAATCCCCATTGCGTTTTTCACCATGATTTAAATTGACCGTAATTAAAAAAAGAGGCCAGTACATTATTTGCACTGGCTTCTTTTTTGTCGCTTAATATGGCACAGCCAAACACATAAGTTTGATTAGGGCGTTGGTAGTGGCCAACCACCTAATTTTTTCCAGCGGTTAACTAATTCACAAAACAGTAATGATGTACGATTGGTATCGTATAAAGCCCCATGAGCGAGTTTACTATCAAAGGGGATACCTGCAGTAATACAGGCTTTCGCTAAAATAGTTTGTCCTAGTACTAAACCACTTAAAGCCGCAGTATCAAAAGTAGCAAAAGGGTGGAAAGGGTTACGCTTTAAACCTGCTCGCTCAGCTGCCGCCATAACAAAGCTATGATCAAAATTAGCATTATGAGCCACAATGATCGCACGGTTACAGTTGGCGTCTTTCATTCCTTTACGTACCATTTTAAAAATGGCGTGTAACGCTTCATATTCGCTGACAGCACCACGAAGAGGATTTGTAGGATCAATTCCGGTAAATTCTAACGCCGCTGGCTCTAAATTTGCGCCCTCAAAGGGGTCGACATGAAAATGCAATGTATTATCAGGTTTTAACCAACCTTGCTCATCCATTTTTAAAGTGATAGCAGCAATTTCAAGTAAGCCATCTGTTTTGGCATTAAATCCACCCGTTTCAACATCAATAACGACTGGATAGTAACCTCGAAAGCGGTTACATAATTCATTAGGGTTTATTTTATCAGGCATTAAACTGTACTTATCCGATGAAAATAGCACATCAGAAATTAATAATAATCAGGAACCAGAAAAGCAATACAATGCCTTTCTGGTTTTACTAATATTTAGTTACCCAGAGCTTGACTGGCACTTTTGTTTTCGATTAATTCAATTTTATATCCATCAGGATCTTCTACAAAGGCGATAATTGTTGTACCACCTTTAACAGGGCCTGCTTCACGGGTAACGTTACCCCCCGCTTGACGGATAGCCTCACAAGTTGCAGCTACATCATCAACCCCTAATGCAACATGGCCAAATGCAGTCCCCATTTCGTAGCTAGTCACACCCCAGTTATAGGTTAATTCAATAACAGCACCGCTACTTTCATCACCATAGCCAACAAAAGCCAACGAGTATTTATATTCCTCATTCTCACTGGTGCGTAGAAGTTGCATACCTAAAACTTTGGTATAAAAATCGATAGAGCGTTGTAAATCGCCTACACGGATCATGGTATGAAGTACTCGCATATAAACCTCTCGTGTTTGTTAAATATGACACCCGACAGTATAAACTGATGGTGTTGTACTATAACGCGTTACAGCCCTATAGTTCAATTTACGCTTTACTCATCAGTATTGTAGTAAATGGGCAGATAATATCTCTTTTTACTATACTCTATAGTAACAAATAATTGGGGAGAATAATCAATGCAAGAACAATTAGAATTCTTCGATATCCCAAGCCCTTGCATTGGTCGATGTGAATCTAATTTACAAGGGTATTGCATTGGTTGTTACCGTAGTCGTCAAGAACGCTTTAGTTGGTCAACGATGAGTCAACAAGAAAAACGAAATGTATTGAGACTTTGTCGACAACGATATTTAAGAGCTCAACAAAAAACAGTGTCTGAAACAGAAAAAGAGAATGAACAGCTGGATTTATTTTAAATTTATTATTTATTTTTAAATTTTAAAATAAAACTAACGTTTTAATATAATTTAATTAGTTTATTGATTGTATTTAGTTAGTTCATTTTATTTAATTTTTAAGGTAAATAATATTCATTGTAAATATTTGTTTTGTTAATGGTTTTTAATTCCGTGAATTGTAAGGTTTTTTTGTTTTCTCGGCTTTTCTTGTGAAATAATAATGATTATTATGTAAAAAAATATAGATTAGTTTTTATAACAAGGTTATTCTTTATAGAGATTCATTCGTGGCGATAAATATACATAATTGGATCTTAAAAATAATTTCCTATCTAATAAATAGGATTCTAATATTATAAAAATAAGATAAAGAGGTCGGCTCATCAATCAATAAATAATGTAATTTACAAAATAGTGTTTTTAAAGAACATATCTAAACTTTGTAAAAGCTGAAAGAAAAGCGAATTTAAGGAGGGATAAGTGGAATCAACATTAGGAGCTGATTTAGCGCGTTTAGTTCGATTATGGCGTGCCTTAATTGATCACCGACTCAAGCCATTAAAATTGACCCAAACTCATTGGGTAACGTTGTATAATATTAGTCAACTGCCTCCAGAACAATCTCAAATCCAATTGGCTAAAGCAATTGGTATTGAACAACCATCATTAGTGAGAACTCTCGATCAGTTAGAAGAAAAAAAATTGATTTGTAGACATACTTGTTCAAGTGATCGCAGAGCAAAGCGTATAACGTTAACAAAAGAATCAGAACCTTTTATTTCAGAAGTTTATGCAGTTATTGAGAAGACACGTCAAGAAATATTAAGTGGTATAAAGAAGGAAGAAATAGACAACTTGATTTATCTTATTAAAAAGCTAGAGAAAAATATAATTAGATTACATGACTAATTAAATTGGGCTAATTTACAGCAATTTTATTTCTAATGGTTTTATTTGTAATAATTCTATTTATTATTTAATTTCAAAGGATTTATTATAATTCTACTAGAGGGTAGATAAGATGATTTTATCTATGAAGTCTATTGTTGATCTTATAATAAAAGCGTTATCAATTAATAATTGATGATAAAAGACGAGTGATTTTTATCATTAATTAAAGATAGATAATGCAATGTTTGAATTAATTAATAAGTTATAAAACTGGTTATTATAAGTAAAATAATTTCTATTAATAAAACAGGCAACTAGAATGGTTGCCTGTTTTGCTTATCACACACCTCAAGTAAATAAACTTAGCGTGGAGAAACGGTGAGATTATTGCCGTTACCAATCACAGCAACACGTTGACCTTGTCTATAGGCAGTATTGTCTGCTTTTTGTACGACAACCACAGTTTTACCGCTATCTAAACGTACTTCCAATTGCACACCCTTGGTTGTGTTTAAAGCACCTTGTGCTTGTTGTCCAGCCATACCACCAGCAATAGCACCCGCTGCGGTTGCTAGGTTACGGCCTGTACCACCACCAATTGTATTACCTAATAAACCACCTAATACGGCACCACCGATAGCACCAAGAACATTTTCATCACTACCGGCTTGAATGTTTACTGCACGTACTGAAACAATGGTGCCATAAGTTACGTTTTGTGCTTGTTTAGCTTGACTTGCTGTATAAGTATCACCTGATAAAGAGCTTGTATTTACACAACCAGCCAGCGTTGTCACAGCAAAAAGACCAACAAGTAAATGCTTAAACATAATTACTCCTAATGGAAATCTGATAATAATTTTTCAGATTATATCAATTTAATTTAATATCAGTTATAGCTTATTTTTTGCATATGTCGACACTGATTTTAATCGTATACCTCTTACTATATAGTAAAGAGCGCAAGTAAACACTGAAGAGATTTCCGAAAAAAAGAATATAACATTATATGTTAAAAAGTTGCATCATCTTGATTATAAGGAAAAGGACATGAAAGCAGGGCGATACATTGGTGTGATGTCTGGTACAAGTTTAGATGGTGTTGATGTGGTATTGGCCGCCATTAGTAATAAACTGGTTGCCCAACAAGCCAACCATTTTTTACCTTATCCTCAAACCTTGCGTCAACGCATTTTAGCCGTTTGCCAAGGCCAACCTGTGACGTTGCATGAGTTAGGCTTATTAGATGCGCAACTGGGTGAGCTATATGCAAAAGCTATTATGGAATTATTAGCGAAAGCGCGATTAAGTGCTGCTGATATCACGGCGATAGGATGTCATGGTCAAACAATTTGGCATGAGCCAGAAAGTGATATCCCGTTTACCATGCAAATTGGTGATAACAATAGAGTGGCTGCCTTGACAGGAATAACCACTGTCGGGGATTTTCGTCGTCGTGATATGGCATATGGTGGGCAAGGTGCACCATTGGTTCCTGCATTTCATCTTGCAGTATTAGGTCATCCTACAGAAAAACGCATTGTGTTAAATATTGGTGGTATTGCCAATATTTCGCTGCTATTACCTGGCGTTGCAGTGAAAGGATATGACACAGGCCCTGGCAATATGCTGTTAGACAGTTGGAACTGGGTTCATAATCAGACAGCCTATGATGATAATGGGCAATGGGCAGCAACTGGAAATGTGAATACCCAATTATTACAGGAAATGCTGGCAGATCCCTATTTTTCTCGTTCAGCGCCAAAAAGTACGGGACGAGAATATTTTAATACCCAATGGTTACATTATCATTTGGCTAAAGTACCCAATGTATTTCCAGAGGATGTACAGGCAACTTTAGTAGAGCTAACCGCTATCAGTATTGCACAGCAAGTACAACTCAATGGTGGATGTGAGCGTTTATTGGTGTGTGGTGGCGGGGCAAAAAACGGTCAAATTATGCATCGTCTTGCTAGTTTATTACCGGGTACAGAAGTCTCGTTAACGGACAAATATGGTCTTAGTGGCGATGATATGGAAGCATTAGCTTTTGCGTGGTTGGCCGCACGAACAATGGCAAATGAACCCGGCAATTTACCTTCTGTTACAGGGGCATCACGAGAAACAATTTTAGGGGCGATTTATCCTACAAATCCTCGATAAGCGTGATATGCTGAGCACAGTATCTCAAAAGAGAGAGTGAAAAATGACAGATCTGGATTTTATTGATGTTGCTGATCTTCGACGTGAATATATGAAAGGTGGATTACGCCGTCATGAATTAACCGAACAGCCATTAGTTTTATTTGAAAAATGGCTTAAGCAAGCTTGTGAAGCTCGCTTAAGTGATCCTACTGCCATGTGTGTGGCAACCGTTGATGAAAATGGACAACCTTATCAACGTATTGTGCTGTTAAAGCACTTTGATGAAAAAGGTTTAGTTTTTTATACCAACTTAGGTAGCCGTAAAGCGAGTCATTTAGAACATAACCAAAGAGTCAGTTTACTCTTCCCTTGGTATCCTTTAGAGCGACAAGTCTGTTTTTTAGGGAAAGCTGAGAAACTTTCAGCATTTGAAGTCGTAAAATATTTCCATAGCCGTCCTAAAGATAGCCAAATAGCAGCTTGGGCATCAAAACAATCTTCTCGCATTTCTGCCCGTGGGGTGCTTGAAAGTAAGTTTTTGGAGTTAAAACAAAAATTTCAACATGGAGAAGTACCTCTACCCAGTTTCTGGGGAGGATATCGAGTCACTTTTGACTCTGTTGAATTTTGGCAAGGTAGAGAAAATCGTCTACACGATCGCTTTATATACCAAAAATCACCAGAAGGATGGTCTATTGAACGTTTAGCACCTTAATTGGGCTAATAAATTTGTATCAAAAAGGCTTTTTCTACTGGTACTTAATGTAGTGGCGCTTTATGCTATACCACTTGTGTTTCACTTATATTTTAAATAGACAAAAAACAATAAACCGATGGAGTCATTGATGTCTAGCAAGAACCTAATCACACAATTGCAGGAGCGTGGGCTTATCGCTCAGGTCACGGATGAGGCAGCTTTAGTGGAGCGTTTGGAGCAAGGTCCTATCGCTCTCTATTGTGGCTTCGATCCTACCGCTGATAGCCTGCACTTGGGGCATTTGGTTCCTTTGCTGTGTTTAAAACGATTCCAACTAGCCGGGCATAAGCCTGTGGCGTTGGTGGGTGGTGCAACGGGTCTTATTGGTGATCCTAGTTTTAAAGCCACCGAGCGCAAACTGAATACCCAAGATACTGTTCACGAGTGGGTAGAAAAAATTCGTAAACAAGTGTCACCTTTCTTAGATTTCGACCGTGGTGAAAACAGTGCGGAATTAGCAAACAACTATGACTGGTTTGGTCAAATGGATGTGCTAACCTTCCTGCGTGATATCGGTAAACACTTCTCTGTGAACCAAATGATCAACAAAGAAGCGGTTAAACAGCGTTTAAACCGTGACGATGTGGGGATCTCTTTTACTGAATTCGCTTATAATCTGTTACAAGCTTATGACTTTGCGTCATTAAACAAAAACCTCGGTGTCGAGTTACAAATTGGTGGCTCAGATCAGTGGGGTAACATTACTTCGGGTATTGATCTAACTCGCCGTTTCAACCAAAAACAAGTATTTGGTATGACAGTACCTTTAATTACCAAATCTGATGGTACTAAATTTGGTAAAACAGAAGGTGGTGCTGTTTGGTTAGATCCGAAGAAAACGAGCCCATATAAATTCTACCAATTCTGGATCAATACCGCGGATGCGGATGTGTATCGCTTCTTAAAATTCTTCACTTTTATGAGCATTGAGGAGATTAATGCACTGGAAGAGGAAGATAAAAACAGCGGTCAAGCACCTCGCGCCCAACGTGTGTTAGCAGAACAAGTTACACGTTTAGTTCATGGTGAAGAAGGTTTAACTGCCGCTAAACGTATTACCGATAGCCTATTTTCAGGAGCTATTGCAGATTTAACGCAAGCTGATCTTGAACAATTAGCGCAAGATGGTATGCCAACTATTGAGTTAGAAAAAGGCAATGATTTACAACAAGCACTGGTCAATGCAGAATTAGTTCCTTCTCGTGGTCAAGCTCGTACAATGATTGGCTCTAACGCAGTATCTATTAATGGCGAAAAACAGGATAATCCTGAATACGTCTTTGAAGAAAAAGATTTCTTATTTGGTCATTATTCCATTTTACGTCGCGGTAAAAAACATTACTGCCTTGTTATCTGGAAATAATTGACAACAAAAGGGCAACAGTAGGTTGCCCTTTTTTGATAACAATAAATAAATGTGTATACCTCGCCTATGATAATAAAGCTTGGGTGTTGTGTGTATTCACAATAATCGGTTTATGTCATGAAAAATATACTCTCTATTCAATCTCATGTAGTTTTTGGTCACGCAGGTAATAGCGCTGCTGAATTTCCAATGCGCCGTATGGGGGTAAATGTTTGGCCTTTAAATACGGTTCAATTTTCCAACCACACACAATATCCAGAAAAATGGACGGGTTGTGTGATGTCGGCAGAGCATATCACTGAGATCGTTGATGGTATCGCTGCTATTGGTAAATTAGCACAGTGTGATGCGGTATTAAGTGGTTATCTTGGCTCGGCAGAGCAAGGCCGACGCATTGTTGATATTGTAAAAAAAGTCAAACAAGCTAATCCTAACGCATGGTACTTTTGTGATCCGGTTATGGGACATCCTGAAAAAGGTTGTATTGTGCCTCCAGAAGTTTCTGGCGTACTTTGTGAAGATGCTTTGCCCATCAGTGATATTATTGCACCCAACTTATTAGAACTTGAAACATTAGCTGGTGGAGCAACGCTGCATAATGTTGACCAATGTGTAAAAGCGGCCCGTCAATTATGCCAGCAAGGGCCTAAAATTGTATTAGTAAAACATTTATCACGAGCAGGCTTTCGTCATGATCGCTTTGAAATGTTACTGGTGACTGCAGATCACAGTTGGCACGTGAGCCGACCGCTGGTTGATTTTGGTGAACGTCAGCCTGTTGGTGTCGGGGATCTAACCAGTGGTTTAATGCTGGTGGATTTACTAAAAGGTGTTGAGCTAAAAACGGCATTAGAGCATGTTGCTGCTGCTGTTTATGAAGTGATGTTAAAAACTAAAGAGATGAATGAGTACGAGTTACAACTCGTCGCCGCTCAAGATCAAATGGTGCACCCAACCCATAACTTCTGTGCAACGCAGTTAGATTAATCATATTGTTAATATAAAGCGGAAGTCATTAATTTCCGCTTTTTATGTTTATTAATGAGACTCGCCTTTATAGCAATCTTACTCTTTTATTAATCCTTCCGTGACTAGTGCACTATGCACATTAGGACGTTGTGCAATACGTGCTAGATAGTCTTGTAAATGGCTTAAGTCGGTTAAATCTAGCGCCACATGAGGTGCCCATTGACTTAACGTAAACAGATACGCATCCGCCACAGTAAAGTGATCACCACAAACACATTTTTGTTTGCTTAGTACATCATTAATATAAACAAATTTACTTTTTAGTTTGTTTTTTACCACAGGGAGATAACTTTCAGGCGTATCAGATGAAAATAGAGGGCTGTAGCCTTTATGAACTTCACTGGCAAGAAAGTTTAGCCACTCAATTTGATGATAACGTTCTAATGCTTTTGGTGGGGCAATAAGATTTCTATCTGGCTTCAGATCGGCAAGATACTGCACAATAGCAACACCCTCCGTTAAAATATCACCATTATCTAATTGAAGAACCGGAACTTGCCCTTTAGGGTTGATGGCAAGAAAATCTTTCCCTGACTCTGTTTTTTTGGTGCGTAAATCAATGCGCTCAATAGAAAAGTCGAGACCCGTTTCACGTAGAACGATATGAGGAGAAAGCGAGCAACTACCCGGCGTGTAGTACAATTTCATCTTAAATAACTCCCTATCAATGAGTGGTGATACCCGTGAAGATAAGAAATATCCTCACTAACATTAGATAATAAGGCGTTATAAGAATTTAGCAAACGCAAATCTGGCAAATAAAATAGGCTTTTGTAAATCTGTGAACAGTACAACTTATTCATGAAAAAAGAAAACCTCGAAGAATTTCGAGGTTTTTAGAAAGAATGTAATGAAATAAAGGGAAATTATTTCAACTCTAATTCATTCATTGCGGCAATGCTAAAACCACCGTCTACGTGAATGATTTCACCGGTGATCCCGCCAGATAAGTCAGAGCATAAGAAAGCTGCAGTATTACCCACATCTTCAGTAGTGACTGTGCGACGTAAAGGGGTGACGGATTCGCAATGATTTAACATTTTACGGAAATCTTTGATACCAGATGCCGCTAAGGTACGAATTGGACCTGCAGAGATACCGTTAACACGAATACCTTCAGGACCCATAGCATTTGCCATATAACGTACGTTTGCTTCTAGAGAAGCTTTAGCTAACCCCATAACATTATAGTTAGGAATTGCACGCTCAGCACCGAGGTAAGTCAGCGTTAATAATGCAGAGTTTGGATTTAACATTGCACGGCTTGCTTTTGCCATTGCAACAAAGCTATATGCACTGATGTCATGGGCAATTTTAAAGCCTTCACGAGTGACAGCGTTAACATAGTCGCCATCTAATTGGTCAGCAGGTGCGAAACCGATAGAGTGAACAAAACCATCATATTTAGGCCAAACTTTTGCTAGCTCTGCATACATTGCGTCAATGCTTTCATCTTTTGACACATCACACTCTAATACGATGTTAGAATTTAATGAGGCTGCAAACTCTTCAACGCGAGGTTTGAGTTTTTCATTCTGATAAGTAAAAGCCAGTTCAGCGCCTTGATCATGCATGGCTTTGGCAATACCATAAGCAATTGATAATTTGCTCGCAACACCAGTAATCAGAATGCGTTTGCCGGTCATAAAGCCCATAGCTGTATCCTTGTTTGTTCGTAAATTGCGATAATAACATCATGCAGAATTTTATTTATCTGTTAGGTTATCACGCTTATTGTTAATAAATCGTGGCTGATTCTACCACGACATTTGTAAATTTGTTTAATTTCCCTTGCACCTCCGAGGAGTTGAAGGAAAAGGGTGAAATAATAAACAATTAATATGATGTTAATGCTGTTTAATATTAAGGTAAATCTTGTCGCCAAGCTTCTGCCGTAAGTGCTTCCCCAAAATGACTAGCCACTAATCGACGAGTCACTTCATGTAAAGGTGATGCTAATACCTCAGCGGTGTTACCACGCTCGACCACTTCACCATTATCCATCACCATGACTTTATCACTAATATGCTTAGTCATTCCTAAATTTTGTGTCACATAGATATAGGCAATTTCATGTGTCTCTTGTAGCTCTAACATCAAATTAATAATTTGTGAACGTAAAGACATATCTAAAGAGGCAATAGCTTCATCCGCTATAATCACCTGTGGCTGTAAAATAAGAGCACGAGCTAAGGCGATCCGCTGGCGTTGTCCTGAGGCAAACATATGTGGATAGTAATTAGCATGTTCTGGTAATAGTCCTACTTGCCGCAAAGTTTGATAAATGCGTTTTTCTCGCTCTATGCCACTAAGTTCGGTATTAAGTCGTAATGGTAAATCTAATGTTTGCCCAATACGCTGACGTGGATTGAGTGAGTTTGTGGGATCTTGAAATATCATCCGAATGCGTTGACTACGATAAGAGTAATCGCCAAAACTTAATTGATGACCGTTTATAAAAATATCACCCCCCGTTGGCTCTGTAACGCCGGATAACATTCTAGCTAATGTTGATTTACCTGAACCATTAGCGCCAATAATCGCCAGTGTTTGCTTCGGTTCAAGAGTGAAACTCACCGGTTTTACCGCTTTCAACTGCTGGCGATGGAATAATCCTGTACGGTAACGAAATGTTTTTGATAAGTTTTTGACTTCAAGTAATTTATCGAACATCTGTCGTCTCCACATTTAATGGGAAATGACAAGCCACCGCATGATTTTTAAATGTACGTAATCGAGGTGCTTCAATACATTGACGTTGTGCATAAGGACAACGGGGGCCTAAACGGCACCCAACAGGTAGGTGCTCTAAAGAGGGGATCGCACCGGGTAGCGTATTTAAACGGCTTTTATGAGGCAAAGAGTTAGTAAAATCAGGAATAGAGCGGATAAGGGCTTGTGTATAAGGATGATAGGGGGTAACCAATAGTTCTTCAGGTATGGCGGTTTCCACGGTCTGACCACAATACATGACCGTAATTTTACTGGCTAATTTACTCATCCACTGCAAATCATGGCTAATTAACAAAATAGTCATATTATTATTTTGATTTAAACGGGTGAGTAAACGAAATATTTGTGTTTGCGTTGCCGGCTCCATCGCATTAGTTGGTTCATCGGCAATCAGTAAACGGGGTTGGTTAGCAATGGCAATGGCTATCATCACTTTTTGGCATTCACCCTCGGTTAACTCATAAGGATAGCTACGCATGATATCTTTATGATCTTTAATACCAACCCGATGAAGTAACTCAATTGCACGGCGTTTTCGCCAATGAAAACGTTGCCACCAGTGGCCTTTAAATGTCCAACCAGGGATTGCTTGAATAAGCTGGTGTTCAATTTTGGTCGCCGGATCAAGACAAGATTGAGGCTCTTGGAAAATCATCGACACATTATGACCAATTACCCGACGACGTGCTCTTGGTGACAATTTAAGTAAATCAATATCATCAAACCGAAAGCGATCCGCAGTCACTTTAATATTATCTTTAGTCACGCCACAAATTGCCTTAGCGATCAAACTTTTTCCGGAGCCAGATTCACCGACTAAACCTCTTACTTCTCCCTCACTGAGGGTAATGGAAACGCGATCTACCGCTTTTACTGGGCCATCGGGTGTCATAAACTCAATAGTTAGGTTGCGTATGTCTAATAACGGCATTATTCCACCCCCTCATTAATGGCACGTTGTAAGCCATCCCCTAATAAATTGACAAGTAATACACTGATCATAATGGTGGCTCCGGGGATAAGGACTGTCCAAGGTGCAGCATAGATTAACTCTAGGGAATCGCCGAGCATCGCCCCCCATTCAGGTGAAGGTAATTGAGCGCCTAAATTCAGAAAACCTAATGCCGTGATATCTAATATTGCGATAGAAAAAGCCCGAGTTAATTCAGAAACCAATACTGGGGTAATATTCGGCAATACGGTATACCATAAAATAGAGATATTTGATGCACCATCAAGACGTGAGGCAATAACGTACTCTTTATTTAATTCATCATTTACCGCTGAATAGATCATTCTCACTAAGCGGGGGAGTAGTGCTAGCCAAATTGCTATCATGGCGTGCTCTAAACTTGCCCCTACAAAAGCGACCACAATAATGGCTAATAAGAGTGATGGAATGGATAACAGTGTATCTAAAATATGATTTAACACTGCGGATTTTAGGCCGTGGGTCATTCCTGCAAGGCAACCCATAATTAATCCCATCAGTGTCGCCGCAAAGGTGACAATAAAAGCGCCACCAAAGGTCATACTCGTACCAATTAAAATACGGCTAAAGACATCGCGCCCTAAATCATCAGTACCAAAAAAGAAGGTGACATTACCGTTTTGATACCAAGAAGGCGGTGTTAATTGATGACCGAAGAATTGTTGGTCGAGTGCATAAGGCGCAATATAAGGACCAACAATACTTAATATTAACAGGAAGATAACACCATAAAAGCCCACCATGGAGAGAATATCTTTAGAAAAACATTGCCAAATCACCGCAGCCGGTGATGGTGTTTTTTTCTCTTTATAAAACTGGCTATCTAAAGGCATATCCCACCTTGTGTTTCATTGGATTACTCATCGCACCGACAATATCTGATAACACATTGACGATGATAACCATTGAACCAACAACCATAACACCGGCTGAAATAGCCGAATAGTCTTGTTGGCGAATGGCCGTTACTAGCCAACGGCCTAATCCTGGCCAGTTAAAAACAATTTCGGTCACCATCGTCAGTGTTAACATGGTAGAAAACTGTAAGCCTAATTTGGGAATAATAGGGGGTAATGCATTATGTAGAATATGACGGCGAATAATAGTAAAGCGTGATAAGCCACGGGTTGCCGCTGCTTTCACATAATTCTCGACCATGATCTCTTCTGTACTATTACGCATTAACCTAATGACTTCCGTAGTAGGAGCAATAGCTAGTGTAGTCACAGGTAGAATTAAATGTTGCAAAACGTTTATGATCATCTGTTGACGATAAGGCGAATCCGATAGCCAAGCATCAACGATTGCGATCCCCGTTATAGGCTGTAAGTTATACAGTAAATCAATACGGCCTGAAACAGGTAGCCAACCTAGCTTTAATGAAAAGAAAAGCGTCAGTAATAATGCAAGACCAAAGACCGGAACTGAAAAGCCCAAAAGTGCGAGATGACTAATAAAAGTATCTGCAGGTTTATTGCGCCATACACCCGCGATGATCCCCGCAGGAATGCCGATAAGCAGGGCAAAGATAAATGCCAGTGCACATAACTCCATAGTGGCAGGAAATGCTTCAATAAGTTGTGCTTTAATGGGTTCGCCATTAATTGAAGAAATTCCAAAATCAAAATGGAACATATTGTGGGTATAAAAAAAGTAGGCATCAAATAAAGAAGCACCACTTAACGGCCCATTGGGTGTGTAATAGCTGAGACTAAAGCTCACCAGTGACAAGAAAAAGAGCGTCACAATTAATAACAGTAAGCGACGTATCGAGTAGATAATCATGGGTTTGTTGTAGCCTCTTGGTTGTGACTATCCTCATCAACTTCTGCTTCGCGATACACACCGGCAAAAGAAGCGTTACCAAATGTACTTAATACAAGTCCTTTAATATCATAACGATAAGCCTGCATACGTAAAGAATTAGCTAATGGTAAAACCGGTAGCTCTTGCGCTAAAATATCTTGTGCTTGGTGATAATAGTCTATACGAGAGGCCAGTTGTTGGCTATAAAGCGCCTGTTGTAGCACATTGTCAAATGCCGGTGAGCACCAATGACTTAAATTGGTTTGCGAACTAATAGCCGCACAACTAAATAATGGGCGGAAAAAACTATCGGGGTCGTTACTGTCCGTTGACCATCCTGATAAAGTCATATCATGAGTTCTATCCATCAAACTGGTTTCTTGATAGCGACCTTCTATAGGTCGAATATTCATTTGGATACCTACTTGGGCTAAATCAGCTTGAATTAACTCAGCCATTTTTAACGGGCTGGGATTATAAGATTGCGGAGCACTGGGGACCCAAAGGTTTAATTTAAGTCCTTCAAGTCCCAACTCTTTTAATATTTGCTTCGATTTTTCAGGATTATATTCGGTAATTTTAGCGCGATTATCATAAGCCCAAGAGGCACGAGGTAAAACCGATGCGGCTGTTTCAGCCGTACCGTAATAAATAGATCCCATTAGTCGTTCATTATTAATCGCATAAGCGATGGCTTGACGCACTTTTAGATCGTTAAACGGTGGCTTATTAGTATTAAACGCAAGATAAGCAATATTCATTCCTGAACGTAATGTAAGGCGTAAACGAGGATCATCACGTAAGACCTTTAATTGGCTTGCCGCAGGATAGGCCAAAACATCACACTCTCCCGTTAAGAGTTTAGATATACGTCCAGTACCGCCTGCACCCGTGTCTATAACCACTTGTTGCATTTTGGGCTGACCTTTCCAGTATTGCTCATTTCTCAGTAATCGAACAAATTGGCCTGGCTGAAATTCATCAAGATAAAAAGGCCCTGAGCCTACAGGTTTCCAATCAAGTTGCGATTGATTACCCGATTTTTCAAGGTTACTGGCATATTCTTCTGAAAGGATAGGCGCATAATGGGTTGCTAAATGCCATAAAAATGAAGCATCAGGAGATTTTAGATTAAATTCAACGGTGTATTTGCCTAACTTTTTAATTGATTTGATATTATCCGCCAAACTTAAACTATCAAAATAGGGGTATTTACCACCATTAACTTGATTATAAGGATTATTGGCAGAAAACATGCGCTCAAAACTAAAGATAACATCGTCTGCGGTGAGTTTACGTGTAGGCGTAAACCAAGGTGTTGTCTGGAATGACACATTTTTACGCAAATAAAAGCGATAAGTTGCGCCATTATCGAGAGACTCCCAACGAGCGGCAATTTCAGGGATCAAACGATAGGTATAAGGGTCAACATCTAAAAGACGATCGTAAAGTTGCGCGGCTAGGGGATCAATAATTAATCCACTGCTCGAAAGTTGAGGATTAAAGGTATTTACACTGCCATCAACACAATAGACAAAGCCATTTTGATGAATGTTTGTAGGCTCTTGCGCGACAGATAGCTCTGTAGCTTTGGTAGCTATCTCTGCCATACAAGTCATACTTATTGAAGCCAGTAGCATAGTACTAATAAGTAAAATAGGGCGCATAATTATGTCTTTTAGATAAACGATTTGGCTATTGTAACTTAAAAAACTGGCTAGCCCAAAATTGTCAAAAAAAACAAATTGAGAAAAATTCTCAATAAAAAGCTTTACAAACGCTAATGATAAAGATTATCATCCGTATTGTCCTTTGGCGATAGAGGTTTTTCGCACAAGGACACGACATTGCTCACATTGCTTCCAGTATTATTTTACTAGCCAGCTCGGGTGCTGGCTTTTTTTTTGTCTGTATTTCATTCTGTCTTTGCTCATCTTATACAAAACTAGACCGACAATTTTATGTGATGTTTTTTTATTAATCCGCGTAATTGATCATAGCTCAATGCTAATTTTTCTGCCGCCATCTTCTGGTTATAACGACTCTCTTTCAATGCTTGCTCTAGTAAGTTTTTTTCTGTGCTATGTTGCCACTGGCGTAAATCTAGCGGTAATGGCGGTAATGAAAAGATCATCTCCTTTTGAGGCTGAGGTTGCTCAGCTATGGTTGAAGACGAAAAGCGCGCAAAAGGGTCGATAATAATATTATCCAGTTCACGCTCACTGGTGCCATGGCGATAAACAGAACGTTCAACCACATTTTTTAGTTCGCGAATATTCCCCGGCCAACGGTAATCTAAAAGAATTTGGCGGGCATTGTCACTAAAACCGGGGAAAAAGGGCAACCCTAACTCTTGGCACATAGCAATCGCAAAGTTTTCAGCCAGTAGCATAATATCGGCTTTACGCTCTCTTAAAGGGGGCAGGCGAATTACGTCAAAGGCCAATCTATCCAGTAAATCAGCACGAAATTTACCCTCGTCCGCCATTGCCGGTAGATCTGCGTTAGTGGCACAGATAAGGCGCACATCGACATGCAGCGATTGACTACCTCCCACTCGTTCTAAATGGCCATACTCAATAACGCGTAGCAACTTTTCTTGCACCAGCATCGGTGCAGTGGCTAGTTCATCAAGAAAAAGAGAGCCGCCATCGGCACGCTCAAAACGTCCTTGATGGCGGTTTTTCGCTCCGGTAAATGCCCCCGCTTCATGACCAAACAGCTCTGAATCAAGCAAATTATCGTTTAATGCCGAACAGTTAATGGAAATAAATGGTCCTTGCCACCAAGGTGATAAATAGTGTAATCGATGAGCGATAAGCTCTTTACCTGTACCACGTTCACCAATAATCAATACTGGTTTTTTGAGTTGAGCGAGGGCTGAGGTTTGTTCTAAAACATCGATAAAATGACTATCAACACCAATTATTGTCTCTAAATTCTCTTGCATTGGTTAAAATCACCATATTGAGGTATTTCTCACCAGTCTATCAGTAGTGTAAAAAATAGGCGAGGAAAAATAAAATGTTATTTATTAATGTGTTAAGTTGTTTTGAAAAGTTGGCACGCAAATTGTATTAACTATAGCAACTGGGCGTTATTGTTAATAACGCTATTTAATCAACACTCAAGGCTATTATTTATCATAGCTATTAAGGATAACATCATGGGTATATTTTCACGTTTTGCTGATATTATTAATGCCAACATCGCTTCTTTGCTGGATAAAGCAGAAGATCCTGAAAAAATGATCCGCTTAATGATCCAAGAAATGGAAGACATGTTAGTTGAGATCAGAACAACTTCTGCACGTACGCTAGCAGAGAAAAAAAGCTTAGAGCGTCGTATTGAGCAAGCAGAAAAACAAATTAAAGATTGGCAAGATAAAGCGGAACTCGCGCTGATTAAAGATAAAGAAGATTTAGCACGTGCGGCGTTAATTGAAAAACAACGTATTGCTTCAATGTGCGATACCTTAAAACATGAACTAATCATCATTGATGAAACATTAGATCGCCTTAAAGGTGAAATCAGTGAATTAGAAAATAAACTGACAGAAACGCGTGCTAAACAGCAATCATTAGTGGTTCGCCACCAAGCTGCAAACTCTTCACGTCAGGTTCGTCGTCAATTAGATAGCGGTAAAATGGATGCGGCAATGGCGCGCTTTGAACAATTTGAGCGTCGAATTGATCATATGGAAGGCGAAGCGCAAAGCTATGGATTAGGTAAAGAAAAATCATTAGAACAACAGTTTGCTGAGCTGAAAGCCGATGATGAAATTAGCGCGCAATTAGCGGCATTAAAAGCTAAAATCAATACTAATAAAGAGTAACAGCAAGCGTAATAACCATCTTATAAAGGATATGTAATGGGCTATATATTTCTGGGAATACCACTGACAATTTTTGTGTTATTTATTCTTCCTATTTGGTTATGGTTGCACTATAACAGCCAAAAAGGGGGAGGGAAGGTTCAGTTAACCCAACAAGAAATGCAGCGACTGAGCGCGCTGGTGGATAAAGCTCAGCAAATGCAGGAACGCATTAAGACATTAGAAGATATTCTTGATGCAGAACATCCTAACTGGAGGCAATCATAATGACGATGCAGAGCAAATCATTGTATCGCTTGCCACAAGAAGGCATGATCCGTGGCGTATGTGCTGGGCTTGCCCATTATTTTAATATTCCTGTGCTATTAGTCAGGGTTATTGCGGTGATTGCACTCTTTGCTGGTTTTTTTGGCTTAACCATTGTTGTTTATCTTGTTTTAAGTTTCTTTATGGAGCCTGCACCTGATAATTATAACCAACATCAGGAACAGCAAGAGGATTTAAAAGCTATTTTAAAAGAAGTGGATAGTCAATTAACAAAAGGTGAAAAACGTTTACAACAAATGGAACGTTATATTACTTCTTCGACTTATCAGCTCAATAAACGCTTTCAAGATTTATAATTTTCTTGCCACTTAATCTAATATGACGCTCCAATACTAGGAGCGTCTTTATTTGGATATAAACCATTTGCTTATTAAGGAGGAATGATGAATTCCACTTTGATACCGACAACCGTTAAAACAAATAAACTCACTAAATGGGCGAAAAAAGGGGTAACATTTGCTTTAACGTTATTAACTTTATTTGGGCCAGCCGCAATAACCGGCGGTATATTAAAACGTGTGAGTTATAAACCGTTACGTTGGTTGGTTCTATTGATAGCTGAGCCTATGATAAAAATGGGGCTAGATAAGTTATCGCGTCACGTGTCTTGGGAGAAACATGAAACGCTTACAAAATGAACTAACTGCACTGATTAATCGAGGCGTAGATAGGCATTTACGCCTCGCTGTTACAGGGTTAAGCCGCAGTGGTAAAACAGCCTTTATTACCTCTTTAGTCAATCAACTCACCAATGTACATAGTGGGGCGCGTTTACCTTTATTTTCTGCGGCACGCAACCAACAGTTATTAGGGGTTAAACGTATACCGCAACATAACTTAAGTATTCCACGCTTTACTTATGATGAAGCTATGGAGTCACTTTACCATACGCCACCTAGTTGGCCTGTTCCCACTAAGGGTGTCAGTGAAATACGTTTGCAATTACGCTATCGCTCTCATGAGTCTTTAACGCGTTTTATAAAAGAAACTTCATCGCTCTATTTAGAAATTGTTGATTATCCCGGTGAATGGTTACTTGATTTACCTATGCTTGAGCAAGACTATTTTGAATGGTCTGAGCAGATGAATAGAGTTAATCAACAACGAACGGCACCTGTGCAACAGTGGCAGTCGTTAATAAAAAAATGTGATCCCTTTGCCCCTGCTGATGAAACGCTGTTAGCCGAGATCGCCGCAGCTTATACTGAATACTTATTAGCCTGTAAAAAACAGGGATTACATTTTATTCAACCGGGACGCTTTGTTTTACCGGGGGAATTATCCGGCGCGCCTGTTTTACAATTTTTCCCTTGGGCTGACTTAACGCAATACGATAGTGCTAAATTAAAAAATGCCGATAAAAAAACGAATATTGGTATGTTAAAAAAGCGCTATGAATATTATGGTCAACATATTGTAAAAGGATTTTATCGCGACCATTTTCAAGGGTTTGACAGACAAATTGTCTTAGTCGATTGCCTACAACCCCTAAATCAAGGTGCGGATGTTTTTAATGATATGAGACAAGCGCTCACACAATTAATGCGCAGCTTTCATTATGGCAAACGAACCTTATTAAGACGTTTATTCTCCCCCTGTATTGATAAACTGCTATTTGCAGCCACTAAGGCTGACCATATCACGCCAGATCAGCATGAAAATTTAGTCTCTTTGTTACAGCAACTTATTCAAGATGCGAAACAGAATGCTATTTTTGAAGGAATAAGCATTGATTGTATGGGGCTTGCTTCTATTGCTGCCACAGAAAGTGGCATTGTCGATCATCATGGTGAAAAAATCCCAGCCGTAAAAGGCTACCGACTAACGGATAATCAGCCGCTCGTTTATTTTCCAGGAGAAGTTCCTAAGAGATTGCCTGAAAAGGCATTTTGGCAAAAGCAAGGATTTAGTTTTGAATCTTTCCGGCCTCAACAAATATCGAGAGACAGTGCCGTTCCCCATATTCGTATGGATAGTGCCTTGGAGTTTTTATTAGGGGATAAACTAAAATGAATGAGCCATTAAAATCACGTATTGATTTTAAACAATCAACCTTACAAAACGAAGAAATTAGCTTAAAAAAAGGGCTTGATTTCAATCAAGATGAACAATTTGTTCCCTACAATCCGCAATTAGAGGCACAGGAAAATGAAGGGCGTTTAGAAGGTGAGATCCAATCGGCCCTAAAGCCTAGAAAAAGTTTATGGAAACGCTTAATAACAGTGGCGAGTACTATTTTAGGTGTTAGTGTTATTGCTCAAGCGGGACAGTGGATCTATCAATCATGGATAAATTCTGATTGGATTGCTTTAGGCGCAGCCAGTGCGGGAGGATTAATTGTTATTGCGGGTATGGGATCGGTAATTACTGAGTGGCGTCGTATTTATCGTTTACGCCAACGGGCTGACGAGCGTGATAAAGCGAGAGAATTACTCTATAGTCATGCAATAGGGAATGGTCGCCCTTTTTGTGAAGATTTAGCCAAACAAGCAGGTATTAATTCACAACATCCTGCTTATATTCGTTGGCAAAGTACATTACATGATACGCATAACGATAGAGAAATTTTAGAATTATATAGCCAATTAGTACAACCGATTTTAGATAAGCAAGCACGGGCTGAAATTAGTCGTTCTGCAGCGGAATCAACCCTTATGATTGCAGTAAGTCCATTAGCAATGGTGGATATGGCGTTTATTGGTTGGAGAAATATTCGGTTAATTAATCGTATTGCACAAATATATGGTATTGAACTTGGTTACTATAGCCGACTAAAGCTATTTCGCTTGGTACTCGTCAATATTGCGTTTGCTGGGGCGACTGAATTAGTGAGAGAAGTGGGAATGGATTGGCTTTCACAAGATTTGGCTGCTCGGTTATCCACGCGTGCTGCTCAAGGTATTGGCGCTGGATTATTAACTGCCCGATTGGGAATTAAAGCAATGGAGTTATGCCGTCCATTACCCTGGATTGATAATAAGCCTAAATTGAGTGACTTTAGAAAAGAGCTTATCGGTCAATTAAAAAATACATTAGGTAATAAGAAGAAAGAGTGAGTTACCTATCAATATATTCTTTAATTCAATATAAATTGAATAGCCTCAACAATAAGTATTATTGTTGAGGTTTTTTTATCGCTAAATTAATTGTTAGTGTATATAAAAGTGATGTGTGCATGAGTGCAAGGGAATAATCTATTTCTATCAAAAAATATACATTTTATTGTTGTAAAGTTAGTTGGTATTACATTGGTAAAAAAATAGTTATAAGTAAAGATTAATAGCTTTAAGGTGCTTGGTTAACTCATTGTATTTGTTTGTTTTTATTTCTTTTTTTAACATTTAGCTAACGTTTTTTCTTTTTTTGATAGTAAAGCTTATTTACTTTAGTATGATAAATAGCGTCAACATAATATAAATGTATAACTGCCATGATGTTTAATATTAAATTATTAGCTGGTTAGTATTTTATATAATAGTGTTTTTATATTAGTTTATATCTAAAGTACGAGGAAAGAAAAATGAAGATTGGAACAATAAAAAAACTTTCAAAACAAAGACGCAAGTTTTATATTGGTTCTTCTTTGAATATTACTCATATTAACCGTCAATTGGCCTTTTTAACGCCTATTTTGGATGATGCAATTGATAAAATAAAATATGCACAACAAAAGCAAGCTCTATTATCACCAATTAAAGAAACGGCACAGATCTTTGAGTATGTAAAAAACAATAATAAAAAGAAAGCAGCGATATATGCACTAGATTATCTCATTTTTTGTTTTTCTCATGGTTGTTGTACAATCAAAAAATTTATAAGAAGAGAACTTATGTTTTTATTGGAAAGGATCAAGCATTTTATCGCTTATGAGTTAAAAGAGATCATTCAACCTTCAACATTTTTCTGTTTTAATTTTTTAAAAGCGTTAAAAAAGCATTTATAATCAAAATATCACCTCTTTTGTGTAAAAATAAATGCTAATAGTGTCAACTTTTGCTGACAAAGCCCTTTATTTAATTGATATTAATGTATAATATCAGCAATTAGTTCAGGGGCACTCAGTATTAAGAAGGTTTAAAATGCGCTTAGAAGTTACCTGTAAAGATCGCATCGGGTTAACCCGCGAATTACTCGATCTGCTTGTATTAAAAAATATCGATTTGCGTGGAATTGAAATCTTTCCTATTGGTCTTATTTATCTAAATTTTTCGCAAATCGATTTTAATATATTTCAACCTTTAATGGCTGAAATCAGAAGAATTGAGGGGGTTATCGATGTTCGTACTGTGGCTTTTATGCCATCAGAGCAAGAGCATCGAGCTATGTGGACACTATTAGAATCAGTACCTGTCCCTGTCTTTTCTATTAATACCAAAGGTCAAATTAAGTTATTAAACCCAGCTACACGGCATCTGTTTGAATTAGATGAAAATGATAAAAATGAAAAATCTTTTAACCAACTGATACCTAACTTTAATATCCATCGCTGGTTAGAACAAAAAGATCCTCATGCTGAAATTATCTCCATCAAATTAAAAAAACAACATTTTGATATGGAGATTGTGCCAATAAAACTGACTGATGATAATCAGTTTAATCATTGTGTTGGTGCACTCATTTTATTGAAATATCGCGGAATAATTCATGAGCATCCGAAATTAATTGTTAATGATAATTCGGGATTTGAACAAGTTATTGCTGTTAGCACCCCCATGAAACAATTAGTTGAACGCGCTAAGAAAATGGCAAAAATGGATGATCCTTTATTATTAGTGGGGGATACGGGGACGGGCAAAGATCTATTTGCTAAGGCTTGCCACTTATTAAGTCCTCGAGCCAGAGAGCCATTTTTAGGCCTCAATTGTGCCTCTATGCCTGATGATGTGGTTGAAAGTGAGTTATTTGGTTATGCGGCAGGTGCATATCCTAATGCTATCGAAGGTAAAAAAGGCTTTTTTGAACAAGCCAATCGAGGCACTGTTTTGCTGGATGAAATTGGCGAAATGTCGCCACAAATGCAAATTAAACTCCTGCGTTTTTTAAATGATGGTACTTTCCGTCGTGTTGGTGAAGAGCACGAAGTTAAAGTTGATGTTCGAATAATTTGTGCAACACAAAAAAACTTATGGGAATTAGTACAAAAAGGGCTATTTAGGGAAGATCTCTACTATCGACTTAATGTATTGACATTAACTCTACCACCGTTGCGGGAAAGAAAAGCGGATATCATGCCGTTAGCACTGCATTTTATTAATCAATATTGTTTAGAGCAGAAAGCATCAAAACCTGTTATTTCCCCTGATTTATCTGCTTATTTAGTACAATATGGCTGGCCTGGTAATGTTCGTCAATTAAGAAATACAATTTATCAAGCCATGGCTCAGTTAGTAGGCAATACATTGCGACCTCAAGATATCGCCTTGCCTGAGCATACTGCGGATACTTTATTTGATGAAGATTTGCTTGAAGGCTCGTTAGATGAAATGACTAAGCGATTTGAAGCTTCTATTTTAAGGCGTTTATATCGTGATTATCCAAGTACACGTAAACTGGCTAAACGTTTAGGTATTTCTCATACCGCGATCGCAAATAAATTACGTGAATATGATTTAACAAGTAAAAAAGCGGATAAAACAGAGAAATAATATTATATTACAATGTGTTAATGGTTTTTATTTAAATAAACGGGCTATATTAGCCCGTTTGTTTTTTACATTACTCGGTATGAATAACGTTATTGTCAATTATTTTAGTACAGCTAATGCTGCGTCATAATTAGGTTCAGTGGTGATTTCATCAACTAATTGGGTGTAGATAACGTTGTTACTTTCATCAAGTACAATCACAGCACGGCTAGTTAATCCCGCTAAAGGACCTGACGTAATCGCGACACCATAGTTTTCTTTAAATTCCGCACCACGCATTGTTGATAATGTGACAACATTATCTAAACCTTCAGCACCGCAAAAACGCGCTTGAGCAAAAGGTAAATCTGCTGAAATACACAGTACAACGGTATTATTTAATTCGTTGGCGACTTTATTAAATTGGCGAACACTCGCTGCACAAACACCAGTATCTACACTTGGGAAAATATTTAATACTTTACGTTTGCCGGCAAATTGCGCTAAAGAAACATCATTTAGATCTTTACCCACTAAAGAAAAATCGGCTGCCTTTTGGCCTACAGTGGGGAAATTTCCAGCTAAAGTCACCGCATTACCTTGTAAAGTCACTTGATGTGCCATTGTTGTTCTCCTTTGTTACTTATTGAACTAACCATTATTAATACTAAATTATTAACGATAATATTCGTTAATGCGTAACCATGATTAAAATTTGTCTACATCTCTAAAATAAAAGAGTGAAAACGGTAAAATTGATAAAATTTTTGCAATCAGTGATTGTGCCTTTTTATCAGGCTTTTATAATTATTAAGTTAACTCGCTTATAGACTACAGGACGAAACAGACATGCGCAAAATATTCGTTATATCATGTGCACTTGTCGTTCAAGGATTGCTCATATCACAGGCTAATGCGGCAGTGGTGCCATCAGGAACGATACTCGACAAAAAACAGGAAGTAGTGCGACATTTAAAAGATGAACCCGCATCACTTGATCCCATTAATGCCGTAGGTTTAACGGAGGCTCAAGTTCAACGAGACTTATTTGAAGGATTAGTGATAGAAGATGAGCGAGGGCGTCCCATTCCTGGAGTGGCACAATCATGGCGAACAGAAGACAACCGGGTTTGGATTTTTACATTACGTGATAATGCTAAATGGTCAAATGGCGAAAAGGTGACGGCTTCTGACTTTGTTTATAGTTGGCAAAGATTAGTTGATCCAAAAAATCTTTCTCCTTTTGCTTGGTATGCATCCCTAGCTTCTATTGAGAATGCCCAAAAAATTATTGATGGTAAATTAAAACCAACCGCGTTAGGTGTGGAAGCCATTGATGAAAAAACGTTAAAAGTTACCTTAGAACGACCTGTTCCTTATTTCCCTAGTTTAGCGACCAATTTTTCACTTTATCCTGTACCTAAACACACAATCGAAAAATACGGTTCAGAATGGATCAAAGTAGGTAATTTAGTCGGCAATGGGGCTTTTATACTAAAAGATCGCGTTGTGAATGAGAAAATTGTGTTAACGCCAAACCCTTACTATTGGGATCACCACAATACGGTGTTAACCAAAGTCACTTTTGTGCCTATTAATCATGAATCACAAGCGACTAAACGTTATTTAGCTGGGGATATTGATATTACAGAGTCTTTTCCTAAACACTTATATCACAAATTGATGAAAGATATTCCTGATCAAGTGTATATCCCTGAGCAGTTAGGTACTTACTATTATGCATTTAATACACAAGCAGGGCCTACCAAAGATATTCGGGTTCGCAAAGCGTTAGCTATGGCAATTGATAGAAAAATTATTACTGACAAAGTCCTTGGTACTGGAGAAAAATCAGCGAATCGCTTTACTCCTGATGTGACGGCTAATTTTACGCCTGAGCCAACACTATATGATGAATACAGTCAGGATGAATTAGATAGCCAAGCAAAAATATTGTTATCAGCAGCCGGCTATGGTCCTCATAATCCTTTAACTCTCTCTCTGCTTTATAATAATTCAGAAAATCATCAAAAGATCGCCATTGCTGTCGCTTCTATGTGGAAGAAAAAGTTAGGCGTAAAGGTAAACTTACGCAATCAAGAGTGGAAAACTTATATTGATAGTCGTAATTCAGGTGATTTTGATGTGATAAGAGCGTCATGGATAGGCGATTACAATGAACCCTCCACATTTTTATCTTTATTAGGTTCTAAGCATGCTGGAAATATCCCAAAATATCAGAGCCAGCAATATGATGAGATTTTAGTCCAAGCCAATATGACGACAGATGAAGAGGAAAGAAATCGTCTCTATAATCGTGCAGAACAGGTTATTGCGGAAGAGGCGCCTATTGCCCCTATCTATCAGTATACTAATGGTCGTCTAATCAAACCTTGGCTAAAAGGTTATCCCATTGAGAATCCTGAAGATGTCGCTTATAGCCATATGCTGTATGTTATAAAGCATTAAATAAGTGTTACAGGCAATAAGATAAGAAAGCCAAAATATTAGCAAAGAGTACGTAATGATTATTGCGTACTTTTTTTTAGGGGAAGAGAGATAGAGAAAAAAAATCCCTCTGTTATGAAACAGAAGGAGACTCAAAAGGAATAAACATTGCAAAATTATGTTAATATAATTTTGCATGAATGTTTTGACTAATCGTGCAGTTGATGCAAAGTATAAATTTATACTTTTTATTTATAGGTATAACTACTTAATATAGCTTTATAATTATAATTTCAGTGGTCAGTAAACGTATTTTAACAACAAATAAAATTGATAAGATTATTTTTAACTTATGTTATCGCATATTTATAAAACATTAAAAACGATAGCCTAAGGATAATTGGATACTATTTAGTCTAATATTATGTTTGTTTGACTCAGTATCTGAATGTAAATAGCCAAGATTAATGCCTACATTTTTTCTAAGGCTATAATCAATACCCGCTTGAAACATCACATTGGTGGTGTCGACGATAATGGTATCGGTTACCGCAACGCCTGAATAACTTTTATCAACTCGATATTTTAATTTTTTAGGCCCCATTTGGGCGTAGATAGCCAAAGAAGGTGTAATTCGATACGTTGGGCCTATTAATAATGCAGAAACCTTTGCATGTTCATCTTTTGTGCCTAGCTTAAGTGAGCTAGCGTCTATAAAATGGCTTTGATGTGTTGACTTGATATGCAGTAATGAAAGTAACATTCCCCAGTGAATATCGGATCCATAGTGATAACTTATTATTGCACCATTTGCTTTGTGGTTTTTTATTTTTCCATATATGTAACCGCCATAAATTGCCTGATTATTCTCAAAAGCATGTAGTGATGGAGAGAAAGGTAAAATAAAGCTTATAAATAAAATAAGATTTTTTTTCATTATCGCGTATCTAATTTGTTGGAGATGGCGATATTTTTAGTGAGTTAATAACATATTTCAAGTTAATTTCTTTGGAATGATTCTTAAAAAAAACTAGCATTCTTATTGAGTTAAAAGAAATTATTTTGGTATTAATAGAAGGGTAATTACTATAATTTTAGATAATATAAGATATTTTATAAATAATCGTTATTATTATTGGATCTTATTTATAATTTATAGCTAAAGGAAAGCGTAATAATAGCGAAATAAACAATGGATCCGAAAATCCATTGTTTAGCTAGTGAGTTACTTACTTTTTATCTAAGATCTCAACCAGTGTATATTTGATGCTTGGTGCATCCGCAGGAGGATTAGGAATATCTGTAACTTTGACTTTTACTTTGTACTGCGTTCCCGCTTGGTAATCAAATCCTTCGATATTTTGATAGAAGAGAGACCATTCACCAGCAGGTAATTCTTTTACTTTCATGCATTTCATTGGCGCAACACCAACACAATCATAAAGCTGAGAGTCAATAAGTAGTGTTTTTGTCGAATCGTTCATAACTTGGGTGTTGGTTCCTGTCGCTGTATTGCATCCTGCTAAAAGTAAAAATAAAGGAATGGTGAGAAACTTTTTCATATTAGTAGCCTTATTTCAGGGGCGACAAATTAATTAAATATTTGCGTTTATTTTAAGTAAATTTCATTTTTATGACTAATATCTAGTGCTAATCGATAACCTAAATATAGGCATATATTGAAAAATCTATCATAACCTAATAATTAATGCTTATTTTAGTGTAAAAATCTTAAAGTAGAAAATATTTTACTCAATAATGTTGTTGTAGATGGAAGGATGTGATGGCGTTAATCTAGGCTAAATAGTGGCTTGATTTAACCTCTTGCAACATAATCAAATAAAGGCAATATTATTGATTGTTTACATGATTTTAGAAAAAAGCATAAAATTATATTTTAAATGATGGTATCAAGGAGGACGAATAATGAAAAGTGTCAATAACGCTATAATCGAAGATTCTGATGCTATCTATATGGCTCAGCTTAATGGGCATGGCGGAATTATGCCGATCACGGCTAATAGCATAGCAAGTAATGAAAGGCCTTTTTGGGTTCATCTCGATTATCGTAAACCCAAAAGTGATCAGTGGATTAATCAGACTGAGTTACTTCCTCCTATCGCAAAAGATGTGCTTTTAGCTGAAAATGTTCGACCTAAGGCACAGCGTATCGGGGAAGGGGTTATTATTAATTTGCAAACGATTAATAACAACCCCGATGATCGGCCGGATGAACTGATTGCGTATCGTATTTATATTAATGGTCAAATGATTATTTCGAGCCGACATCGTCGCGTTAATTCCGTTGATTCGGTGATCCACTCTTTAGAAGTGGGTGATGGTCCAGAAAATAGTGGTAGTTGGTTGATCACTATGGCCGATGCAGTGACAGATGAAATAGGTGATTTTGTTGAAACACTTCATGACCAATTAATTGAGTTGGAAGATATGATCCTCGATCAGCAAATTCCGGCTCGAGGTGAATTGGCATTGCTACGTAAGCAACTGATTGTGTTACGTCGTTATATGGCGCCACAACGTGATGTATTCTCCCGACTCTCTATCGAAAAATTACCTTGGATGAGCGACAGTGATCGCATTAGCTTGGTTGAAATATCAGAACGTCTCTCGCGTCGATTAGAAGATTTAGATAGTAGTATTTCTCGTACAGCCGTTATTGCTGATGAAATTACTTCAATGATGGCAGATGCGATGAACAGGCGAACATATACCATGTCATTAATGGCGATGCTATTTTTGCCCACGACCTTTTTGACAGGACTATTTGGGGTTAATTTAGGGGGGATCCCCGGTAATGAATTTCCTTATGGCTTTGCTATATTTTGCTTTTCACTGTTTTTCTTGATTGTGATTGTTGCTTGGTGGTTAAAGCGTAGTAGGTGGTTGTGAAATTTCAGCAAATTAATCGTAACTAAATGGATTTAAAAAAGAATTCTCTAACTCTGTTTGAGATATATCAATTTTTTAAATGCCAACATCTGGCATTATAACTCTCGCAGGTGAATACAACGTTGAGCGATGAACGTTGTGCTCCATAATTGTAGTTTTTCTCATATTGAGTTCTTAATACAGAATAATTGACCATTATTACACCGATGTTAAATAAACATCGGTTTTTTTTTGCTTATTATTTTCGTCATAAGTAAAGCATATTAAACCCCAGCGCAACGACGATGGTTTGCTAGGGATAATACTGGCTATGCTTATTTTACCTCAACAACATCCAATCTAGCTTGGCTAAAATCAGGACGCTCATCTTCATCATCGGAAAGAATAGGGCTTGTTGGAATATCATCCTTATCAAATGCTAGATCACCGCCGTTAATAATCTCATCACCCTGTTTGATATTAGCAAAGTCAAATAATTGGGTATCACATAGATGCGACGGAACAATATTTTGGGTTGCCCTAAACATGGTTTCAATGCGCCCAGGGTAACGTTTATCCCAATCTCTTAGCATCTCTTTGATCACTTGGCGCTGTAAGTTAGGTTGAGAGCCACAAAGATTACAGGGAATAATAGGGAAATTTTTTGCTTGAGCAAAACGTTCAATGTCTTTTTCTCGGGCATAAGCCAATGGACGAATAACGATATGTTTTCCGTCATCACTCATTAATTTAGGTGGCATGCCCTTTAGCTTTCCACCATAAAACATGTTCAGAAACAGCGTTTCTAAAATATCATCACGATGGTGACCTAAAGCAATTTTTGTTGCCCCAACTTCGGTGGCTGTACGGTATAAAATACCACGACGTAAGCGAGAGCAAAGTGAACAGGTGGTTTTACCTTCTGGAATGATCTCTTTTACAATACCGTAAGTATTCTCTTCAACAATTTTATACTCTACACCCAGTTGCTCAAGATATTCAGGTAAAATATGTTCAGGGAAGCCCGGTTGTTTTTGATCTAAATTAACGGCAATTAAGGAAAATTGTATTGGCGCGCTTTTTTGCAAATTCATTAAGATAGATAGGAGAGTATAGCTATCTTTCCCGCCAGAAAGGCACACCATGATTTTATCGCCATCTTCAATCATATTAAAATCAGCGATAGCTTGCCCAACGTTACGGCGTAAGCGTTTTTGTAATTTGTTAAAATTATATTGCTCTTTTGGGATGCTCATTTTTTACGGTTCTATATCGTTGCTAAGGTTTTTTAACTTACTTTAAAGAGGTTTTCTGCTTTATTTTCAATTTGTTGCGTGAGGTGCTTTATCGGAATAACATAATATCTATGCGTTTAAACGAATAAAGCTAAAAAGCAAAATTTAATCACCACTTATTGCAAGGAAATGATAAGCGGACAATGATAACAGAAGCATAGCGCATTTCGAAACTGCTAAGTAAAATAATCGCCACCCTGTGGGGCTGACTTACTGATCAAGATAGTAATGGGGGAAAAATAGCGATTACTACAAAGATAATCGCTATTGATAACAACAGCCTCTTATTTAAGTCACTAAAGGACGTCTATTTAAGAGGAGAGTGTGGCAAGTTTGGTGGCAAACCCCATAAAAAATAGCCCAACAATACCATTTCCCAGTTTAGCGATATTTTTACGTGAACCGAAGAAACGCGCCAATGCTACACCACCAAAAATAAGAAAAGAGAGATAAACAAAGCTAAATGCTTCAAGCATAGAAGCTAAGATCAAGTAGGATAAACCAGTATGTGCATAGTTAAAGTCGATAAATTGCACAAAAAAGGAGATATAAAACAAAATCGCTTTGGGGTTGGTTAAGCTTAATGTTAATGCCTTACGAAATACATGTTCTTGAATACAGTTTGTCTCAGTATGGCTTTGCTTTTTGGCAAAGAAGTTAGCATGAATAATTTTGATACCGAGATAGAGTAGATAAAAAGCACCTAAGAAACGGACAATAGTAAAAAGCACAGGAGAGGCTTTAATAACTGATGCCACACCGATAAATGCTAAGAAAATTAAGATAGCATCGCCAATAAAAACCCCTAATGCGGCTCGATAACCTGCACCAACTCCTCTTGATGCACTGGTTTTAAGCACATAAAGGGAATTAGGGCCGGGGACGATAATAATAAAGAACATACCCGCAAGATATGTCCAAATATTGAGCACTCCAAATTGTTCAAGCCACACAGTAACCCCCATACTTTTACTGTACATGATATAAACTTTGACCTGTTATTATATAAAGAGAAACAGAAAAATTTAAACGCCTATTTTTATACACTTTTAGCATAATTATTCGTAAATAATGATTTTTATACAGAAAGTAAGTTGTTTTTTAGTAGAAAATAGGGGGGAAGAGCATCGTGATACAGAACAAAAGTGAATAGGGTAAATATTATCTTAAAAAGTAGAGTTTATCTTATTGATTTATCTATTTTTATCAAAAATAATAGCAACGTATACACTTGCATATAAAACTAAGGAAATAGATCATGGCAACCACTTTTCTACCTATTGGTCTTTTTGGGCCATTAAACCCTATTGGTTTGGGCGGTATTATGTTTGAATTTTTCTATTATTTTTAATCATAATATAACCTCTATAATAGTAAATAGTAGCTCATCACCATTCTATATTAATAGTAAGGGATATTTATGATAAAGGTTATTGCAGAAGATTTTATTAAATCAGGATCAATAGAAACGGTCTTACCACTTTACCAAGAATTGGTGAAAGCTAGCCAACAAGAAGCACTTTGTATTAGCTATGATTTATTTGTTGATGAGAAAGATCCCGGTCACTTTATTTTTATTGAATCATGGCCAAATAAAGAAGCACTAGATATTCATTGTAATAGTGAACATTTTCGTCGCATCATTCCGATGATTAAACAATATACAAAAGCAGAGTCAAAAATCACTTTAGTCAATAGTGTATTTGATAAAAATATAGATTAATCATTTTATGTCTATATTTTAACGTATTAATAAATAATATATTAATTTGGGCCGCATTATTTATTGCGGCCTTGTTATATGTTGTGAACTATATTGAATAAAGCTCTAAAGGTAAGCCATCGGGATCTTGAAAAAAGGTAAAACGTTTTTGGCTACTAGGATCTAGACGTATTGGCTCGCATTGAATATTGTTTTGTTGTAAATAAGCAACTGAAGCATCAAGATCGTCCACTGCAAATGCCACATGGCGTAGACCACGAGCTTCTGGGTAACTTAAGCGTGCTGGCGCATCTGGGAAGCTAAATAATTCAATTTGGTAGACTGTACCTAACGCAAGCTCTGCTTTCCAAGATTGTATTTCTTCACGGTATTTTTCATTTAATAGGCTAAGCCCCAGTATTTGACAATAAAAATGTTTGCTGATCTTATAATCAGAACAAATAATCGCCACATGATGAATTTTATTTAATTTTAACATTGATAACTCAACTAATAAAAAAATAACATAAGATAAATTATGCTATAAAGATAGCATAAAATAATAGATTTAATAATATATATTTTATATAAGCGTATGATTTTTTATTTTTATATTTTGGTTAATTTAGAATAATCAAAAACAATAACAATTCTTAATATTTACTTAATGGTGGATAAAAATAATATAAGTTTACTCTAATTAAATAGAGAGATTTTATTTTCATTTTATTAATAAGAATTTCTTTATAATAAATGTTTTTTATTGTATCGTTTTTATTGTTTAAAGATGCTTAACTTCATAAAAAATATAATTTTTTTAGTTTTTTTGTTATTTTATATAGAGAATAAAAATGAAATTTAATTTTTTGCTTTCAACTTCAATACTCGTTGTTTCTACTCTTTCTTTTAATGCTTATGCAACATTAGAAAATACAGTGTCGATAGGGTATGCTAAATCTAAATTGAAAGTCGATGAAGATTTAATAAATGATAACCTTAAAGGTATTAACTTAAAATATAATCATGAAGTAGCTAATGATTGGGGCGTTATCAGTTCGTTTTCATATGCAAAAAATAAAAATGATGGTTATGATCATTGGGGATATGCAGGTACTTCAAAGATTAGCTACTATTCGTTAACGGCAGGTCCAAGTTACCGCCTTAACAATTATGTCAGTGCATATGGATTAATAGGTTTTGGCTATTTTCATGAAGACTTTCACTACTATGATGAAAGAGAAAAAGAAAATAAGATATCAATGGCTTATGGATTAGGTGTACAAGTAAACCCAATCACTAACTTAGCTATTGATGTTTCTTATGAATACTCCAAACTATATGATATTGATTTTACTACTTGGGTAGTGGGTATCGGTTATCGTTTTTAATCAAAGGTGTCACACACGATAGTCAATATATTTTTTAAGGTCGCTTTTGCGACCTTTTTAGTCTTTATATAAGCTACTTTTAAACAAATTAAAATTGATAAGTTCGCCAGTGTAGTTAAACAGACAAATTGTGTGGTTATTAAGAAGTTAAGATTTCCAAATAATATGGTACATGGGTTGCAGGGGATCACGACTAATTAATACACGACCAAAAATATCATCAATATCGGCGTTTTCATCCGGTGCAAGACCGATAATCACTTCACTAAACCGGGCTGATGAAACAGGTAAACCGACAATAAATTGCCAATCATTCCCTAATGTAACAACTTCAGCCGCACCTCGTTCTTCAAATTGTAAATTAAAAAGCAGCTGATCGGCTACATCAAGATTATCAGCGGCTTGCGCTAAAAAGAGATCATAGGCTTGTTCTAAAGCTTCTTCTTCACTGATTAAGGTTGGTTGGTTCATGGTCATGCCTATAAATTATGTCAATATTGTCGCGCTATTTATATCGATAGTTAGCTGTTTTCGCTAACTATTTTATTGTTGATATAATTACTGAGCTGATTGTATCACTCTTTCTAGAGAAGTGGGCTAAAGAAATAACAAAGGCGTTCTAACACCCGATTCATAAATGGACGTTTTTCCCATTCATCAAGAGTAAGTTGTGTTGAACGTGCAATATAATCATATTGTACGATGCTAAGATCACTAGCAAAACATTCATCATCAATCACAACAGTTATTTCAAAATTAAGCCATAAACTACGCATATCAAGGTTAACCGAGCCAACCATACTCAGTTGACCATCAACCATTACACTTTTTGTATGTAATAGGCCATCTTCAAATTGAAAAACTTTTACACCCGCCTCAAGTATTTCAGTAAAAAAGGCTCGGCTTGCCCAACGTACCAGGAAAGAGTCATTACTTCGTGGCACAATAATACTGACATCAACACCACGCATAGCGGCAGTTGAAATGGCATGAGCCAGATCGTCACTTGGCACGAAGTAGGGGGTTGTCATGACTAATTCTTTTCTGGCTGAATAGATGGCCGTAATTAATGATTGTTGAATGAGTTCTTCAGGAAAGCCGGGACCTGAGGCAATCACCTGTGTAGTATGCCCATTTGCTTGTTCAAATGGCATAATATTGTTATCTGGTGGCGGTGGTAAGTGGCGTTCACCGGTTTCCATTTCCCAGTCGAAGGCATAAATAATACCCAGTGTCGTAGAAACAGGGCCTTCCATTCTGACCATAATATCAATCCACTGACCGACACCCGCATCTTGTTTAAAATAGCGTGGGTCGACCATATTCATACTGCCGGTATAGGAAATGTAGTTATCAATTAATACTATTTTACGATGCTGACGTAAGTCCATACGACGCAAGAAGAAACGGAACAGATTGACTTGTAATGACTCGACAAATTCAATGCCGGCGGCTCGCATTCTTGCAGGGCCATTGGTGCGAAAGAAACTACGGCTTCCTGCAGAATCCACCATAATGCGACATTTTACACCACGTTTAGCCGCTTGAATAAGGGCTTCAGTGACTTCCTCTACCAATCCTCCGGATTGCCAGATATAAAACACCATTTCAATATTATCGCGCGCATTATTAATATCACGCGTGATGGCATTTAATGAGTCTTCGCAAGTTGTTAGTAGCTGGATCTTATTACCTTTTACACCATTAATACCTTGGCGTTTAGCGGTTAACTGAAAAATGGGCTCCGCAACATCACTATAGTGTTTAGCGAAAATATGTTTACATTTTTTTAATTCTTCAAGCCATGCAACTACGGAAGGCCACATCTGCCTAGCATGTTCGACACGGCGTTTACCAAGATGAAGTTCACCAAAGGCAAAATAGGCGATAACACCGACTAAAGGAAGGATATAAATAATCAGTAGCCATGTCATCGTTGAGGTGACAGGTCGTCGATGCATTAGGACACGAAATGTGACCCCTGCGATCAATAGCCAATAGAAGAAAAAAGTTAGCCAACTTAATACAGTATAAAATGTTGTCATAGTAAAGCTATTTTCCGTTGAAAAAGAATCGCATGAATAGGTCGGAGGCAATTTACTAACAATAGTTCATTATTTCTATTATTTGCCAAATGTTGTTATTAAATCAGGATTATTTTCTCTGTCAAATCTCTCTGGTAAGAGATAAACATCAAATAAGTCGCTATATACTTATTTTGATACATTTTATTTTTGAGAGAAAGGTATAAAGCATAAATAAAAAATAAGGCAAATTATCAATCCCCCCTTGGATCATAAAATGAACGTCCTATAATACACCACTTATTTGAAAAAATAGGTATTGATTGCAATGAGACATAGCAGGAATGAAGTGGCACGTTGGCGAATGATGAGACAAGCGTTACGTCGCCGTCGCCGTTGGTTAGAGGGTCAATCACGCCGTAACTTACGTATTTACCAAATGCGTAAGCTTGATACTTCTAGAAAACATAGAGCGCTGTTGTTCGTGCAATACACCGAACTAAATTGATCTTTAGCTTTTTTAGTTGTTATAGCAATCATTTTGATAAACGTTATTGAATATGATTGCTATTTGCATTTAAACTAGAGGCATTATTTTTTGTTTAGGTGAAATAAGATCAGTTATGCGCTTTAAGCTTTGGGTATTTATATCACTGTGTTTGCATGCCTCGCTTGTTGCGGCTGCCATACTGTATGTTGTAGAAGATAAGCCAATTGCACCAGAACCTATCTCTATACAGATGCTAGCCTTTGCTGCAGATGAGCCAGTAGGAGAGCCTGAGCCTGTAGTTGAAGAGGTGACGCCTCCGGAGCCTGAGCCTGTTGTCGAGCCAGAACCTGAGCCAGAACCAGAACCGATCCCAGATGTAAAACCGGTGATTGAAAAACCGATAGAGAAGAAGCCCGAACCGAAACCAAAACCTAAGCCAAAACCGGTGGAAAAACCAAAGCCACCTGTCGAACGGCCACAGCAACAGCCATTGGCGCTGAACAAGGGAAATGAGATGAAAAATCTTAATCCCAACGCTACACCGAGTAATAAAGGTGAGGAAAAGCCTGTTGCGACAACTAGCCAAGGGGAAGGAAAAGTACCTAATGTGCTTCGCCAAGGGTTACCTATCTATCCTCCTCGTGCCAAGGCTGTGGGTATTGAGGGGTCAATAAAAGTACGCTTTGATATCGATGCCGATGGACGGGTAGATAATGTAGAAATTCTCTCTGCTAACCCCAAAAATGTCTTTGAACGCGAAGTGAGAAAAGCAATGCGTCAATGGCGTTATGAGAAAATCCCTTATAAAGGTAAAGTGGTTATCATTGATTTTAATATAGATGGTGTTTCTGCAAGTTAATAAGAAGCCATTGATTGATAAAGCTTCACATCACTCAATGATAAAAAAGGCACTTTTGATAAGTGCCTTTTTTGTTGGTTTTATTGAGCTTAAAAAGGTTATTCCATGGTACTTGCTAAGGTAAAATTTGTTTTACCTTCAGGTAGGCGACGAGCACTATTATTCTCATCGACTGCCACATAAGTAAACACGGCTTCAGTGGCACGATACCGTTGACCTACCGGCTCGGTTGCTACTTTTTTAACCCACACTTCAATATTAACAGTAATTGAAGAGTTACCGGTTTTTAAACAACGAGCATAACAGCAAACGACGTCGCCAACGGCAACAGGTTTTAGAAAGGTAATGCCTGTTACACTTACAGTAACAACGCGACCTAAGGCAATTTCTTTCGCTAAAATGGCACCACCAATGTCCATTTGAGACATTATCCAGCCACCGAAAATATCACCATTGGCGTTAGTATCAGCTGGCATGGCAAGCGTACGTAATACTAGCTCACCATTAGGCAAAGATTGTTGTTCAGTCATGGGGAAATACTATCTATCAATGTTAAAACTAAGGAGACTCCCTTGAGGCAGTCTCCCGATAAAATAGAGGTCATTATTCAGATTTAGATGTCACATCTTTATGTAATACTTTAGATGTTGATGTTGTTCCGTTATCTGATGTTTCAGATGTATGACTTTCTGTTGATTCCTCTTTCGTCTCTTCTTCGGGTAACCGGTTGTTCCAGATATACACAACACTAATCACAGTAAAGATTAAGGTTAATATTGTTAACCCAAAGACTTTAAAGTTTACCCAAGTTTCTTGAGATAAAGAAAATGCGACATAAAGATTACCCAGCGCACAAGCTAAAAAGAACAGTACCCAAGCGATATTGAGTTTTTTCCAATTAGTCGCTGGCATCGCTAATTCTTTACCTAGCATTCTTTCCATTAATGTTTTCGGCGTAAAGAGTTGCATCGCAATAAGCACTAGCGCAAAAATGGCGTAGATTGCGGTGACTTTCCATTTAATAAAGACATCTGAATGGAAAGCGATAGTCAATGTACCAAATATCGTTACAACGATTGCGGTGATCAGTGGTGCTTTTTCGACTTTATGGAAAATAAGCCATGTTAAACCGACTGAGATCCATGTTGCTACAATTAATGCGCCAGAAGCATAGAAAATATCTTGCCATTTATAAAAGATAAAAAACACTAATAGTGGAGCGAAATCAAGTAATTGCTTAAGCCAGCCGTTTTTCATAACCGATAGAAACCTATTGTCGTTAAATTTATAAACTAGGTTATTCTAATGCAAAGCGACATGAAAAGGGTAAACAATTGCATATCTTTAATAAGATCAGGCTTATTTATCACAATATGGCGGTTTTATATTAGATTAACTCATTGAATATAAGGTTTAATTTAATCTTGCGTCATTTAAAGATAAAGTATTGATTATGGTAGGAGATTAAAACATCACTCTAGTATATGATTCATTGAGCCATTATCTCTTCACGCGACTTTTTGATGAATGCGCGAAAAAGTAATTCAGATAAGAGGAAATCAATGAACGGAAAAAGAATAATAAAATGGATGCCTGGATTAGGCTTATTGTTTAATTATCAGCGTGAATATCTTGGATATGATATTAAAGCAGGGCTTTCTGTTGCTGCGGTTGCATTGCCTGTTGCTATCGCTTATACCGAATTACTCGGTATCAATGCCATTGTGGGATTATACGCCTGTATCTTACCCATGATCATGTATGCTTTATTTGGCACTTCACGCCAATTAATTACTGGCCCTGATGCTGCAACTTGTGCCGTGATAGCCGCAGTTGTCATCCCTCTTTCTGCGGGGGATGAAAATACCCGTTGGCAACTGGCCATTATAATGACTGCAATGACCGGTTTTTGGTGCATTCTTGCGAGTCATTTTCGCTTTGGCGCATTTACGGACTTTCTCTCTAGACCTATATTACAAGGTCTATTAAATGGCGTTGCCATCACTATCATGGTGGGGCAATTGAGTAAAGTATTTGGTTTTACCACCTCCCCAGAATATTTAATTGAAAAATTACTTGAAGTACCTTTTCGATTAAAAGAAGCACATTGGCCAACACTGTTGATGTCGGCGCTAACCTTAGCATTACTATTATGTATTCGTCATTTTAGACAACGTTGGCCCGCTCCGTTAATTGCTATGGTGGTGATGACCTATTTAAGTTGGCAATTTGATTTAGTCAATTATGGGATTGCTATTGTTGATAAAGAAGCAGACAACGGTGATCTCTTTTTACCCATCGTTTCAATGAGTGGCTTTCATCTTGGATCACTTCGTGAATTAATTGTTCCTTCCATTAACCTTGCGGTGATTAGTTTTGTTAGCTTTATGATGACGGCAAGAAGTTTTGCTAGCAAAAATGGTTATGATGTTGATGCCGACCAAGAATTAAAGGCATTAGGCATTGCTAATATCGCATCGGCACTTTCGCAAGGATTTGCAGTAAGTGCCGCCAGTAGCCGTACTGCGGTGAATGATTCTGTTGGCGGTAAAACACAATTGGTCTCTATTGTGGCTGCGTTAGTCATTTTAGTTGTGTTGCTTTTTATGACCGACTTTATTGCCTACATTCCGTTATCTTCTTTAGGCGTTGTGCTGATTGTTTCCTCTTGGTCATTGCTAAGTATTCGTCATATTTGGTCTTATCGTAAACGAAATCGACAAGCTTTTACCTTAGCAACGTTTACTTTATTAGCGGTGTTGTTAGCGGGATTGATTAACGGCATTGGTTTTGCTGTGTTACTTGGGTTATTGCAATTTTTACGTATTGTATTCCGCCCAAGTGATCAGTTATTAGGTGTTGATGAACAAGGAATGATCCACTCAATCAACCAAGGTAACGGCATTGAATCGATATCAGGATTGATGATGTATCGTTTTAATTCCCCCTTAACCTATTTCAATGTTGGCTATTTTAAAAAGCGGGTACTACAGCTAGTGGACAGCGCGCCACAACGTCCTGCATGGTTAGCGGTTGATGCTACCGTAAGTTTTACTTATGACGATGTGAGTGTTTTTGCTGTTATTGATGAGCTAATTAGAGAGCTTAGGATCAAAGGCGTTAAATTGGTATTGGCTGGGCGCAGAACAGAATTAAATCGTTGGATTGCACGTAACAAGATCACTATCAATGATGATGATTTAATTATTGCCCCCGATCTCTATTTTGTTATTCGTTTATATCAAAGTCGACAACAAATAAAAGAAAAACACAAACAGCAACAACAAGTGCCGTTTGCTGAAGATAACCAAGCCACTTTCATCAGGGATACGGAAACGAGGGGATAGAATGAATAACATGGGGTTTAGTGGCTGGATAGGTGTGTAAGGTTAATTGATTATTTTTAAATGATTATGTTAATAACAATGCCGTGCTAATCTATTAATCACATTAGCGCGGCATTGTTTGCTGCGAGGGGGTTACTTGGTGATATATTTATTTTCAGTCAGCATAAACAGACGGAATAGATAAATAATCATCCATGCAGACGTAATATTCTTTAAAAAATAATATAAAAATTTGTGGATCATGTTAGGCAATTCACCCGTAATATTGCTTAAGAAGCCAATCCCAAATTGTAATAAAATCCAAATTCCTAAGGCAGGGATCAGCGCCCCTGATTCACCAAAGCCCATTTTCCAGCCTAGACGTATTGCGCTACCAATAGATTGTTGGCGTACCAGTACGACTGGCGCTAGTGCAAATCCCACTAATAAAATGATACCAGGGATAATCAACATAAAGCCTGCACTAATTAAAATAGAGCAGAGCAAAATTAGCAGAAACATCTTCGGTAAACGGGGTAAGCTGGCATTAAACGTTTGGTTCAATGTCACGTTATGACCGGCAGAAAGTGCCATTGCCAACATTAAAATCACTAAAACCAGAATACTTTGCTGAAAAAGCTCAAAAACATAGACCAGTAAGACCTTTTGAAATACCCCAATAACACTGTTATTCATCGCTTCTAATTCAGCGGGTGAGACATCAGCGAATCTGGTTTTTTGAAAATTAATAATAAAGTCATTAATTATTTGTGATTCTTGTGCATTAGGGCCAACCAATAGATATATGACAGCTAAAATGAGGGCCAAAACTGCAGATAGCGTGATAATGCTACGTTGTTCATTTTTATAAAAGTTAAGACTATCACGGTAGATTGTGCGTGCCGGGGTAGGCATGAAACTGCTCCTATACAAATAGACTAAGTCAATGGGACATATTGTACCTTTTAAGACAACAAAAAGGGATCATTTCTGTTATTTCTATAGCTATTGTTATTGAAAGGTTTTTTTCATTCGTTTGGTGAATGAAAATTAAATAATCAAATCAGATGAAACATTAAATTAACAATTAAATAACGATGTTGTCAAATATCATCTTTTAATGAGGTTCTTTTATTTAATGATTCTTAAAAACAATAAATTTAATTATAAGAAAATATTGTATTAATGCTAAATTTGATGTGGATCAATTATAAATAATCAGCATCATAAATAATAAAGAGAGGAATAACACTTTCTGCAAAAATAATTCCAAAGTTGTGATCGGCATTAGATCATAATTACTTATTAATGGGTATATTTTAGCGGAGATTTTACTTATTACAGGAATGGGTTAAATAATGAAAAAACTTTCTGCGCTTATTCTAGCGGCTGCAACACTTGCACCGTCTATTTCTTTTGCTCATCAAGCGGGTGATTTTTTATTCCGTGCGGGTACTGCAACAGTTCGTCCTAATACAGGTTCAGATACTATATTAGGTGGGCATTTTGATGCTAATAACAACACTCAATTAGGTTTAACCTTTGGTTATATGGTAACTGATAATATTGGGGTTGAGTTATTAGCAGCAACACCTTTTGAGCATAAAGTTTCTTTAACTGGTGTGGGCGAAATTGCTAAAGTTAAACATTTACCACCAACATTAATGGCACAGTATTACTTTGGTGGTGCTGAAGATAAATTACGCCCTTATTTAGGTGCTGGTCTAAACTTTACGACCTTCTTTGATGAAAAATTCAATAATAATCCAGCGGTAGGCAAACTTGGATTAAATGATCTTGATCTTAAAAACTCTTGGGGCTTCGCAGCACAAGCAGGTTTAGACTATAACCTAGATAAAAACTGGATGCTGAACGCTTCTGTTTGGTGGATGAATATCGAAACCGATGTCAAATTTAAAGATGGCGATGGAAACCACTATAAAGTGGATACTCGCTTAGACCCATTTGTGTTTATGTTCGGTGTTGGTTATCGTTTCTAATTATTCTTGCAATAACAGAATATGCTATTAAGTATCAGCGGGGCAGTGGCTCCGCTTTTTTTTTATCTGTGTTAATCATAATTGCTTATCTACAGTGATCGTGTTTAGACTAAAAAATTTTATTACCTCTATTATGTGTATTAAGGCTTAGCTGATTATAACTAAAATAATAGAGGTATATTTTAATAGTGCATTAAAAATACATCTTTATATTTTTTATTAGTTAAAAAAATAATCACTATTCTCGATGAGCATTTAATTGTCTTGCATAAATGGGAATTTATAGATGTATTTTATTTGCATGTTTTATATGCCCATGATATTGCCTAATAATAATTAAAAAATAGCGCCTAAATCGGCCAAAATATTATTACTGATATTGAATAGTACTATTAAGAAAATGATGGTCGCATCAAATTTAAGTGAAAGTCACCAGTGTGGTGAAAATAACATCGAAAAAAGATAAGTATAACTTTAGTTTTAACGGTTTTTTTTGGGGTATTTTACCCGTAAAAAAGAAACGGCTAATTTTAGTAAAACAGAGAATTTGTCAAAAATTGATCTTCATACCAAAGAGTGTGGAATGCTTTAGATGAGACAAGAAAAAAACCACCGAAGTGGCTTTTTTCTTACTGACTTATAAAAAATAGCTTAACGGATAACCATTGAGTTAATGACACCTTTAACGCCAGTGACTTTACGTGCGGTTTCTATGGCGCGATTTGCATCAGCCTGTGAAGAGACAAAACCACTTAACTGAACTTTACCTTTAAATGTCTCAACGCTAATTTGTGTTGAGTTTAGGTTTTTCTCACCAATTAAAGCTGTTTTTACTTTAGTGGTGATCACCGAGTCATCAAAATATCCCCCAGTGCCTTCTGATGTTGCCGTTGGAGAGCATGCAGATAAAGTCATGGCCATAAGTAATGCCGCTAATACGGTAGAAATTTTTGCCCATAGTTTCATTATCAAACTCCTTATAATGACATTATTGATTGAGTACTACTGAATAGAAAACCTAAAGCTGTATACCCTATATAAAGTATGTGCAAGAAATGACAGATTGCCAACTGACTGAGCAAAAATAGTTTTATGCTTGTTTAGGCGAATCAAGCATTACTCGCGCTATGAATAGAGGCTGATGGGGAAGTGATGGTCGATTGTTAATGATTAAATTAGGAAAAATCTGCTTAGGAAAAAGTTTTCTCTAAGCAGACGGCGATAATAATTTTAGACTTAAACGCTTATTGTTGCGGCTTTCATTTGTTGCACAAACTGCGTCAACATTTTTAACATCACATCAGGTTGATGTAGGTTATTTTCAATAATTTGTACAACGGCTGATCCTGAGATAGCGCCAAATGCACCATTACTAATGGCCTGTGAAACTTGTTGTGGCTCAGAAATACCAAAACCTTGTAATGCAGGTGGTGCATTATAAGCTTTAAGTTTACTGGTTAAATGAGTGAGTGACTGTTCTGCTCGTTTATCTGTCCCCGTAACACCGGCTCTTGATAATAGATAAGTATATCCCTCTGCGCTGGTGGCTAACTCTTGTAATAACTCATCATCTGCATTGGGCGGGCAAATAAAAATCGGGGCAATATTCGCGCTTAATGCCGCTTCTCGAAATTGTTTTGCTTCACGCAAGGGAACATCACCAATCAGTACTGAATCAACACCCGCTTGTTGGCATTTATGGTAAAAATTATCAACGCCATTGCTAAAAACAAGATTTGCATACACCAATAGTCCAATCGGAATAGTGGGGTGTTTTTGGCGGATCTGGCTTAATAACTCAAAACAGAGGGTTGGGGTGACATTAGCATTTAATGCCCGTAAGTTTGCCCCTTGAATAGTAGGGCCATCAGCCAGTGGATCAGAAAATGGAATGCCTATCTCTAACGCATCTGCACCCCCTTCAATTAATGCGTCAATAATTTTTAACGACAGTTCAGCATCGGGATCACCTAAAGTGACAAAGGGAACAAACGCGCCTTGTTGTTTTTGTGCTAATGCTTCAAAGCATAATTGATAACGGCTCATTAAATTTCTCCTCGTGCAGCTAAAATATCGTTAACAGTAAAAATATCTTTGTCACCTCGTCCGGATAAATTGACAATTAAGAGTTGTTCTTTATCTGGATTTTGGGCAATCAGTTTCAACGCATAGGCCAGAGCATGTGACGATTCTAATGCGGGGATGATCCCTTCACGGCGTGATAGCGTTTTAAAAGCCTCAATGGCTTCATCATCTGTTACAGAAACATAATCTGCACGGCCAATGCTGTTTAAATGCGCATGTTGCGGGCCTACGGATGGGAAATCTAATCCTGCAGAAATAGAATAGGACTCTTCAATTTGGCCTTCTTCGGTTTGCATAATCGGTGATTTCATACCGAAATAAATGCCTAACTTGCCATGTTTTAATGGTGCTCCGTGCTCTCCTGTTTCGATCCCTTTTCCTGCCGGCTCAACACCAATTAATTGTACTGAGGTTTCTGGTATAAATGAGGCGAATAAGCCAATGGCGTTAGAGCCACCGCCAATACAGGCGATAACGGCATCAGGGAGACGACCTTCACGGGCTAAAATTTGCGCTTTAGCTTCATCCCCAATCATGCGCTGGAATTCGCGAACAATAGTGGGATAAGGATGCGGGCCTGCCGCAGTGCCTAATAAGTAGTGAGCACGCTCGTAGCAACCAGACCAGTCACGTAACGCTTCATTACACGCATCTTTTAATGTTGATGAACCACTATGCACCGGAATAACTTCGGCACCCATTAAACGCATACGAAATACATTGGGTGATTGACGTTCAACATCTTTTGCCCCCATATAAATACGGCACTTCATATTTAACAGGGCACAAGCTAACGCAGTGGCAACACCATGTTGCCCAGCGCCCGTTTCTGCAATAATTTCTGTTTTTCCCATCCGTTTTGCTAGCAGTGCTTGGCCTAATACTTGGTTTGTTTTATGAGCACCGCCATGCAATAAATCTTCACGTTTTAGATATAAACGGGTACGAGTACCTTGGGTCAAATTGCGACAGAGTGTCAGTGCCGTTGGTCTACCTGCATAATTTTTGAGTAGATCTTGAAACTCTTGCTGAAATGACGGATCGTTTTGTGCGTCAATAAAGGCTTGTTCAAGTTGATCTAATGCAGGGATCAATATTTCTGGTACATATTGACCACCAAACTCACCAAAGTAGGGATTAAGTTTTCTCATTGTGATGTTGTCCTTGTCAGAAATTTTGTGAAAATTTGCTTTGTTGTAATTGTGTAAAGACTTGCGATAGACGTTGTGGATCTTTGATACCTGCTGAAGATTCCACCCCTGAATTAAAATCAAGTCCTAAGCAACCGGTGTTTAGAGCATCTAAACAGTTATCACTGTTTAGGCCACCTGCAAGTAATGCTTTATGGCGTAAAGTAGGCGGAATAGTTTGCCAATCAAAGGTGTTGCCTGTGCCACCTGTACCATTATCTAATACATATTTGTTAACTTGCGCAATGTGCTGAATATCATGGTGATAAGCCATATTAAGCGCTTGCCAAATTTCACATTGTGGGGCGATTTTTTCCCTTAGTTGGGCTATAAATTGTGCATCTTCAGCGCCATGTAACTGAACCGCAGATAAATTAAGTTGTTTAGCATAGTCACAAATAAGCTCAATAGATTGGTTTTGAAAAACGCCCACAAAAGCTAATGGCGCTTGTGTTACCAATAATTGTGCTTGTGACAGTGTCACTCTTCGTGGTGATTTCTCAGCAAAAATTAATCCTCCATAATAGGCACCCGCTTGATAGGCCGCTTTAACATCTTGTGTACGGGTTAAGCCGCACACTTTATGCTTTCCCAAAATAAGTGCTCTTACCGCTTGGGCAATATTCTCTTGTGACATCAAGGCACTACCCACTAAAAAGCCATTAGCATATTGACTTAGTGTTTTAACTTGTTGATGGGTATGAATTCCAGATTCGCTGATAACAATAGCCTCTTGCGGTAAACCTTGGCTAAGTTGTTCGGTACGGGATAAATCAATAGAGAGATCACGTAAATTACGATTATTAATCCCGATCACTTTTGCTTTAAGCTCAATGGCTCGCTGACGCTCTTCTTCGGTGCTCACTTCTGTTAATACTCCCATGTTTAATTGGTGAGCAACGGCACTAAGCGCACGGTACTGTTCATCATTAAGAACAGAAAGCATTAATAAAATGGCATCAGCTTGGTAAAAACGAGCTAAATAAATTTGGTATTCATCGATAATAAAATCTTTACATAAAACAGGTTGATGAACGGCATCACTCACTTGACGTAAATAATCAAAACTGCCTTGAAAATATTTTTCATCAGTCAGTACCGAAATAGCGGCTGCATAGGGTTGATAAATTTTCGCAATGGCAACGGGATCAAAATCAGAGCGAATAATCCCTTTTGAGGGCGATGCTTTTTTACACTCTAAAATAAACACTGGGTGTGATTGCGTTAATGCTTGATAAAATGAGCGTGTCGATGGCGCAATCTTATCTATAAAGGTTGATAAAGGTTGCTGTGCTTTACGTGCAACTAAATATTCGGCTTTATCTTTAACAATGGCATTTAATACAGTCATTATTTTTATCCTCTTGCGGCTAGCGCATTAACTCGATTAATGGTTTTACCGCTATAGATTGCGTGCATAGCAACTTCGGTATTAGCTTTCAAATCTTCTTGTCCGTGTAAACGCATTAATAAGGCGACATTGGCAGCGACGGATTCAGTGTGTGCGCGTTTACCTTGTCCTTGCAGTAAATTAGCCAATAATTGGCGATTAACCTCAGGTGTACCGCCTTCAAGATCACTTATCGCACAAGGACGCAGACCAAAATCACTTGGGGTTAATTGATAACGAGTGATTTCCCCATTGTGTAATTCAGCCACTTGTGTGGGAGCATGTAATGACACTTCATCCATTCCACCACTATGGACCACTGCCGCACGTTTGTAGCCCAAGACATTTAAGGTATCTGCAATAGGCATTAATAATTCAGGACTATAAACACCAATTAATGCTAAAGGCGGACGCGCTGGATTAATTAATGGGCCTAACACATTAAAGAGCGTGCGTGTTCTTAGCTGTTGGCGCACAGGGGCGGCAAAGCGAAAACCACTGTGATAAAGCGGCGCAAATAAAAAGCATAGTCCAATTTCATCTAACAATTGGCGGGCATCGTTGGCACTTTTATCTAGCGGAATACCAAATGCCGCTAATAAATCTGATGATCCTGAGCGACTAGACACGCTACGATTACCATGTTTAGCCACTTTTAGACCAATTTCTGCCGCGACAAACGCACTGGCTGTTGAAATATTGATGCTATTGGCTCCATCGCCGCCAGTACCCACAATATCGCAAAACAGATAATCTGGGCGTGGAAAAGGAGATGCATTATCCAATAGGGCACGAGCCGCTCCGGCAATCTCTTGAGGGTGCTCACCACGCATTTTCATACTAATCAATACCGCTGCTAACTGTGATTCTGTTAATTCACCACGAATAATCGCACTAAACAGTGTTTGGCTCTCTTCTAAGCTTAATTGTTGTCCTGCAAATAATTTATTGAAGATAGTATCCATATTATGCGTCTCCTCTTGGTGCTTGTGCCCATGCAATGGTTTGTTGTAAAAGTTGTGCGCCTTTAGTGGTTAAAATTGATTCTGGATGAAACTGAAAACCACAAGTTCGATGTTGGCGATGGCGCACGGCCATCACGGTGTTATCACACCACGCATTGACGATAAGTTGCTCAGGTACAATTTCGCCAGAGAGTGAATGATAACGAGCGACGGGCAGAGGATTTGGCAGATGTTCAAACATCGCCTGCCCATCATGGGTGGCGAGCGTAGCTTTACCGTGTAAAATTTCCCCACAAGAAGAGACTTTACCGCCATAAGCTTCAATAATGGCTTGATGCCCTAAACAGATACCAATAATAGGCAATTTACCTAACATGCGATTAAGTAGCTCAGGCATACAACCCGCTTGTGATGGTGTACCAGGGCCGGGAGACAACATAAGAATAGGGTTATCTAACAGGTTTAATTGTTTTTCGATAAAAGAAGCACTGACATCATTGCGATAGATGATCACTTGATGATGTTGACTGCGTAAAAGGTCGACTAAGTTATAAGTAAAAGAGTCGATATTATCGAGTAGTAAGAGCGTCGCCATTAGCAAGCCTCCTGCATATGCGTTTCAGCATGCGCCTGTAAAATGGCATTGATAACCGCTTGTGATTTATTGCGAGTTTCTTCTGCCTCCATTTTGGGATCAGAATCGAGCACAATACCAGCGCCCACTTGAATAGTTGCAATATCTTTTTCTACATAAGCAGAACGAATAACTATGCAAGTATCAAAATCACCGTTACCAGTAAAGTAGCCAATTGCACCGCCATAACTGCCTCGTTTGGTTTTTTCATATTGTGCAATCAGTTGCATAGCACTGACCTTCGGTGCTCCTGAGAGTGTCCCCATATTCATACAGGCTTGATAGGCATGAAAAATATCTAAGTCATGACGTAATGTTCCTACCACTCTTGATACTAAGTGCATAACAAAAGCGTAGCGATCTACTTTGGTTAATTCGGCGACATAACGGCTTCCAGCTTGGCAGATACGCGCTAAATCGTTGCGTGCTAAATCAACCAACATAAGGTGTTCTGATAACTCTTTGGTATCTGTGCGCATTTCAAGCTCAATGCGGCTATCTAAATCAGCATTGATTGAGCCGTCGGCATTGCGACCTCTTGGGCGTGTACCTGCGATAGGATAAATTTCAATTTGGCGATCACTTGCTTGATATTTCAACGCACTTTCAGGTGACGCACCAAAAACGGTAAATAACGCATCTTGCATATAAAACAAATAGGGACTGGGGTTTTTTTGTTTCAAAACTTGATAGGCAGCCAGTGGTGAAGGGCAGTTAATTTGAAAACGACGTGATGGAACAACTTGGAAAATATCGCCACGACGAATATAGGTTTTCATCGCTTCAACAATAGCACCATACTCTTCGTCATTCATATTGCTACTTACAACCGCTTGCTGAGGTGTTAATGGTTGACGTTGTGGTTGTTTTAAAGGTTGCTGTGCGAGTGCAACTAATTGTGCCTGACGGGTATCAAGACGCTGACACTCTTGTGGATTATCCGTAAAGGCAACGGAAATTAATTGGCTATGATGATGTTGATGGTCGATCACAATTAACTGTTCAGCTAAATAAAAACAGTAGTCAGGGCAAGAAAAAACCGCTTCTAAATCAGGTAAGGATTCAAATCCGTTCACTAAATCATAGGCAAATAACCCTCCCACAAAAATAGCATTGGCTTCTTTTGCAGCGCTATTTGCTAGGAAAAAACGTAAAACATCAAATACGCTAGCCGCTTTTAACTTGCTCTCTTCATCTTGAGGGAAAGATGATGATGCAAAAGTAAATACACATTGTTCCGCTCGCTCTACGGAGAGTGTGCTTTTTTCTTTTAGTGCGTTTTTTAATAACGCTAAGATATGTTGGCCGTTGAGACTTAACGCATCGACAGTCACTTGATTTTTGTTTGCACTAATACGTAATGCACTATCAACGATTAACAAACTTTTTAAATTGGCTTTGGTATCAATTTGTGCGGATTCTAACAATAAGGTGTGATGACGATGTTCACACAACGTATTGAAAAGTAACGCCGGCTCGCTGTGATAAGGCAATGCCGTTACCTTAGTTGTTAATGGGAATGCAAGTGAAGTGTTCATTATTATCGCTCTATTTTCTTTTTTCTGGTGCTGATAAGCACAAAATTGGCATATAAAAAAACCCGCGGTAGGCGGGTTTTAGATATCACTGATGCTAAGCAGGAGATCAAACCGCCCATAAAAGAGTTTTGCGCCACCACAGAGCAATAAGACGTTGATTGATATTCATAAGATCTCCTTACAGCGGATGATAAGTTTATATTTAATAGACTAGCTCATGTTGTGTACTAGTAAACTGGATTATATTAGGTTCGTCAAGTACTTTATGGCATACTCTTAAAAATTCGTTGTATCACTGAGGATAAACAGGGAGAAGGAATGACTGAATTGCTATCTGATTTACGCGTGATTTATGATCTGCATAGCCATACTACTGCATCAGATGGCGAGCTCTCACCTGATGAATTAATCGATAGAGCCATTGAAAAACAAATTACGGTATTAGCGATAACCGATCACGATACTACTGCTGCTATCCAACCTGCCAAAAATTATATTGCAGAAAAAAGTTTACCTTTAACTTTGATATCAGGTGTCGAGATATCGACTTTGTGGGAGAATATAGAAATCCATATTGTTGGATTACAGATTGATATCGAACATCAAGCCATGACGACATGCCTAGCAAAACAGAGTCAATGCCGTGAAACTCGCGCTAAAATGATCGGCGAACGTTTAGCTAAAGCGGGTATTGCTGGAGCATGGGAAGGGGCAAGTGCCCTAGCGAAAGGCGGGCAAGTGACACGAGGACACTTTGCGCGTTTTTTGGTTAATGAAGGGCATGTGGCATCGGTCAATAAAGTATTTAAACGCTATTTAGCAAAAGGAAAAACAGGTTATGTACCGCCACAATGGTGCTCAATTGGTGACGCTGTCACGGCTATTCATCAAGCGGGTGGAGTTGCGGTATTGGCACATCCTGGTCGCTATGGTCTATCCTCTAAATGGTTAAAGCGATTAGTGCTTTATTTTAAACAACAAGGTGGTGATGCTATAGAAGTGGCACAATGCCAACAACCACCACAAGAGCGAGAACAACACGCAGCTTTAGCACAAGCTTATGATCTTAAAGCTTCGTTAGGTTCTGATTTTCATCGCCCTTGCTCGTGGATAGAGCTAGGACGTAATTTATGGTTACCCGCTAATGTTGAACCTGTATGGACATTATGGCAGGGATAACATCAAAAAGTCGTTGAGGGATATATGAGCCAACTTTTTTACATTCACCCTGATAATCCGCAGGCTCGTTTAATTGAACAAAGTGCGGATGTTTTACGCAAAGGCGGAGTGGTAATTTATCCAACAGATTCAGGCTATGCGATAGGTTGTTGTTTGGATAATAAAGATGCGATGACGCGTATTTGTCGAATTCGCCAACTCGATAAACATCATAATTTCACTCTAATGTGTCGAGATTTATCAGAAATTGCCACTTATGCCTATGTTGATAATGTTGTTTTCCGTTTAATTAAAAATAATACGCCTGGTAACTACACCTTTATTTTAAAAGCCACCAAAGATGTACCTAAGCGTTTAATGAATGATAAACGTAAAACAATTGGTTTACGTGTACCTTCTAATCCTATTGCGCTGGCATTATTAGAAAATATCGGTGAGCCATTAATGTCTACCAGCTTAATATTACCGGGTAATGATTTTGCAGAGTCAGATCCGGAAGAGATTAATGACTTATTGGGTAAACAGGTTGATTTAGTGATCCACGGCGGTTACTTGGGGCAAAAGCCAACCACGGTGATTGATTTAACAGAAGATAGCCCCGTTATTGTCCGTGAAGGAATGGGCGATATTACGCCTTTTCAATAACCTTTTAAATTTGGTAAATGCATCATAGGGGACTTATTATAGTGAGATAAAAGGTGAAGAGATTTATTGCTTGTGTTAAATTTACGCACTGCGATAAAGCCATTGGGCGCATCTTGTGGTTAGTGACATCAAGAAAGCTGTTTTTGAAGTAAACGGCATAGTAACGATGGAAGCCTTAGGTGCTATTTTATCGACACGATTTTATTTGTCATGCTCATTTTATTGTCACTTTGGCATGGCTTATCCCTGAATCAATAGACCTGTGTTTGTTAAACAGTTTAATAAACATGGGTTATTTTTTACCTGATTGATTTAAAAACTAATTTATTTTATGACGCCTGTGAAGGCGACACATGAGGTTGTTTCATGAGCGATAAATCGCAACGTACTGAAAAATTACAAAAAATTCTTGCTCGTTCTGGTCATGGTTCTCGACGTGAGATTGAAGGCTATCTTCAAGAAGGCCGTATCAGTATTGATGGCGTGAAGGCAAAATTAGGCGATCGTATTGATGCCAATTCTACAGCCAAAATCCGTTTAGATGGTCGTATATTAAGTATTCGCGAAGCACAAAAAGATGTTTGTCGAGTGTTAGCTTATTACAAGCCAGAAGGTGAGCTATGTACACGTAGTGATCCACAGGGCAGACCGACCGTATTCCAACGTCTTCCGCGTTTAAATAGTGCGCGTTGGATAGCCGTTGGTCGTCTTGATGTTAACACCAGTGGTTTATTACTCTTTACCACTGATGGTGAGTTAGCCAATCGCTTAATGCACCCAAGTCGTGAAGTTGAGCGTGAATATGCGGTACGTGTTTTTGGTGAAATTGATGATGCAAAAATTCGTCAATTGACTCGTGGGGTACAATTAGAAGATGGGCCGGCATCATTCCGTTCGGTTTCTTATCGCGGTGGTGAAGGCATTAACCAATGGTACAATGTATCGCTAACGGAAGGACGCAATCGAGAAGTCCGTCGTATGTGGGAAGCGGTAGGTGTGCAGGTTAGTCGCCTTATTCGTGTTCGTTATGGTGATATTGATTTGCCTAAAGGACTTCCACGTGGCGGATGGGTTGAGCTAGGCTTAAATCAAATTAACTATTTACGCCAGCTGGTGGAACTAAACGATGAGACAGTAACCAAAGTGGCTGTCGAAAAAGATCAGCGTCGAATTAAAGCAAATCAAATTCGTCGGGCGGTGAAACGTCATACCAAAATTTCTGCGCGTACTTCAACTTCACCGGCTAAGCGTGCCTCAAGCCGCCGCCAATCAGCGGGAAGTAAAAGCAAATAAACGAATAATTATTGATAAATTCAAATTAAATTTTCAGTTAGATACAGAAGTCTGCTAATTTTTAGCAGACTTCTTTTTTTGATAGCTTTATTTTTATAATAAATAAAACTATGATGCTTATATTAATACGATGATAAGCTGTTTCTATCATATTAATATTTTATTTGTATTTATTACGATAAGGTATACGCGATAATATGCATCGTTATATTTATTTAACAACAGTGTTGTGTATGAACTTTCTTAGTTTAGGCTGTGATGAGGCAACAACATCGACAACACAAACAGGCATTTTTTATATCAGTAACAATAACAATGTGCCGTTACAATTTAAAATTGATACTAATCATTTTTCGATTAATAAAGGTGAGGTAAAAAAAATAACATTAACCAATGGAGAGCATATATTAGAATCAAACTCAGGTGAAAAGAAAGTATTTATGGTTTACCCTGGAAATAATGGGGGGATTATTAATCCCTCTCAGGAAATATACTATAGCTTTACTTCCGTGTTTACTTCAGAAGAAAATAAAGAACACTTTTATTTAGATACGCGCTCTGTTTGGATCAATGGACAATTAATACATGGTGCTATTAATAGCACAGATGCTGTGTTTATCGACAACAATATCTTTCGTTGTGACATTCCATTAAATGAGCCTATTCCTCCTTATTTACCAGATTGGAAGAATTCTGGGGTAGGCAATGTATTGACTAAATGCTTCTCTCAAGAGGAGTTTCAAACATTTTTAGCCAAATATCCTTATGGTATTCATTTCGATAACAATCACGATTTATTAACCAAACAAGCTAAGAAAGAACAGTTTAGTTGGATAAATGAAAAAGATACACGTACTGAGGATTTTAATCCTACACTGAGTGAAATAAATTTTAATAATAAAGAATTAGTACAAGAAGCCAATACTATTTATGAAATAGTTTACTCGTATTTAGCGTCTCGTGATCCTGATAAGAAACAAGAGCTTTATAATATTTATCATCTGCATATCATGTCTATGGCATGGATTTATAGCCAACAAATACAAAATGATATACTGGATGATAAAGAAGCCTACTTTCAATTAATAAAAGAGACCGGAAGAATATTTGGTGCAGGTATATTAGGTGAACCTGTATTGATATAAATATATTACGGCAATCTGAACACATAATACGAGTTTATTATACGCGTTTATTTTACCAATCAATTCCTTTTTGTGCTTTGATACCACTGTCAAACGCATGCTTAATAGGACGCATTTCCGTAACGGTGTCTGCTAATTCTATTAATTGTCTATGACAGCCTCGTCCTGTAATAATAACACTTTGATGATCAGGACGAGAAGTAATAGCCGCAACCACATCTTCAAGTGGTAGATAATGAAAACTGATCATATAAGTAAGTTCATCTAACACAACTAAATCATAGTCAGGTGAATTGAGTAATTGCAGTGCATATTGCCAAGTATTTAAACAGGCTTGTGTATCGGCAGCTTTATCTTGAGTTTCCCATGTAAAACCGGTTTCCATAACATAGAAGGGAACGCCGGCTTGTTCTAAAAGATTACGTTCTCCATTTTCCCATGTCCCTTTAATAAATTGCACAACACCGACTTTTTTATGATGACCAACCGCACGTGTAGCGGTTCCCATGGCAGCGGTGGTTTTCCCTTTACCATTACCAGTAAAAATCATCAAAATGCCTTGTTCGCGTTGCGCCTGCGCAATTCGGGCATCAACTTTTTCTTTCAAACGTTGTTGGCGCTGTTGGTGTTGTGCATCACTCATAGGATAAACCTTATATTCTCAAGTTATTCAGCAGGTCCGGCTTTACGATCGGGTTGTGCATCTAAAGATTGACCACTCACTTCAATGCTGTCATCACTCATTAGATAGAGATATAACGGCATTAGATCTTTTGGCGTTTTAAGTTTTTGTGCATTTTCATCGGGGAAGGCACTTGCTCGCATACTGGTGCGTGTTCCACCCGGATTGATGCAGTTAATACGCAAGCTACTGTCTTTATATTCTTCATGTAACACTTGCATTAAGCCTTCTGTGGCAAATTTAGAGACAGAATAAGCCCCCCAACCATAACGGCCTTGGCGACCTACACTGGAGGTTGTCAAAATAAGGCTTGCATGAGGTGCCTTAAGCATTAGGGGGATTAAGGCTTTAGTCAACATAAAGGTTGCATTAACGTTGACTTGCATCACATCATGCCAAAGTGTACTTGGTTGGTTAATTATCGGCTCAACGACACCGAGTAGGCCGGCATTTTGTAATACACCGTCCAAATGAGGAAAACGTTTTACGATAGTATCAGCAAATTCCTGATAATCGTTCTCGCTCGCGGTGAGTAGATCTAAAGGGTAAAGCATCGGTTGTTGCCCGCCTGAAGTGATAATCTCATTTTGTACATCTTCAAGCTTAGATAAGGTACGTCCTAACAAGATTAATGTCGCACCATAGCGAGCATATGTGAGAGCAGCTTCTTTACCTATGCCATCACCAGCCCCCGTTACTAGAATTATTTTATCTCTTAATACAGTATGATCGGGTTGATATTGCAACATATTAATATCCTGTTTATTGAAAAATAAATAAAGTGTAACGTCTTATGTGCTTAAGAACCAGTTTAGCGACTCATTTTTAAAGTGATTAACGGCTAGTGATACAGATAATAACTGCCAGAATGGCGCCTTTGTTACTGGCATCAGCGTAAAATTTCGTTAAACTAGGTGCTATGATTTCACTGTGTTTTATTAACCTTAAAAGAGGCCTTTGTGGAGTATATTTTACAATATGGACTGTTTTTAGCTGAGATTGCGACTGTTGTAGTCGCTATTATTGCTATTGTTTCGTTTTTTGTGGTTATCGGTAGTAAAAAGCAACATCGAAAAGGCACATTAAAGGTGACTGATCTTGCTGAGTCTTACCACGATAAACAACGTGTTATGCAACAAGCCAAAATGGATGAGGCTGAATTAAAAGTGTGGCATAAAGCGTTTAAAAAACAACAAAAGAAAGAGCAAAAACTGAGTAAAAACAATGCTAAAGAAGGGCGCAAAGGCGTTGTTAAACCTTGTTTATATGTTATTGATTTTAAAGGTAGCATGGATGCCCATGAAGTTGGTGCATTACGTGAAGAGATAAGCGCTATCCTCTCTGTGGCACAAGCGGGTGATGAAGTACTGCTTCGTCTTGAAAGTCCTGGCGGTATGGTTCACGGTTATGGCCTAGCAGCAGCCCAGTTAACTCGTTTAAAAGATAAAGGGATCAAATTAACTGCAGTGGTCGATAAAGTCGCCGCCAGTGGGGGTTATATGATGGCCTGTGTCGCTGATAAAATTGTTGCGGCACCTTTTGCGATTATCGGCTCTATCGGTGTGGTCGCTCAAATACCCAATATTCATCGTTTATTAAAGAAAAATGACATTGATGTTGAGTTACATACTGCCGGTGAATATAAACGCACGCTAACCCTATTAGGGGAAAATACGGATGAAGGTCGTGAGAAATTTAAACAAGATCTCAATGAAACTCATCTGCTATTTAAGTCTTTCGTACATAAATATCGCCCTGAATTAGATATCGATAGTGTTGCAACTGGCGAGTATTGGTATGGAACGGATGCTGTAGATAAAGGGCTGATTGATGAAGTGGGGGTCAGCGATGATTGGCTCATTAGTCGTATTAATGATTTTGAAGTATTATCCGTTCAATATATCCTGAAGAAAAAAATGGTAGAACGAGTTACTGGTGGCGCAATGGAAAGCGTGGATAAATTAATGATGCGTTGGCTACAAAGGGGTAAAAACCCACTGTTATAAGCATTATCAAATAACGAGTTGCTATCAAACTAGCGATATTCAGCAGTTAGATGTAAGCTGAGTATCGCTATTTTTTTATTATTTATTCAGCGTTTTTCGAATAAAAAAAGCCAGTGAGGTACACACTGGCATAAAAATAATTGATAATTTTTAACAACAATCGGGCAATATTTCCTCTTTCTAGGAAGACTCAATATAGCGATAAAGAGAAAATAAATATAATTGATATTACATATTGAATTGATAGGCTCTGAAAATCTTCTCTATATCTTATATTGATAGTTAATAACCGATTTCTTGGCAATAAGTGCCAAAATAGTCAGCAAACATCATCACGCTAGATGGTATTTTTCAGATAACACATGTGCTAAATGTTTAAACATATTGAATGCAGCGGTACTTTTAGCCGTGGGTAAACCCTGCTCATCTAAAAAAAATTCGCCTTTAAATACCAGTACATTGCCTTTTTGTTCAACAGAATCTGCGTACATACCTTGTAAATAGTCTTCATGTTCACGTATGATTTTATTCGCTTTTTCAAGTAGCATCTCTGCGGAAATAGGTGTAGTTTGTGTCGACATCATTTATGCTCCTTAGAAAAATAATTTGTTGCGCCTCGCTTTTTATCAGGTAGAGTGTGGCATTTTTAAAAGCTTAGCTACTCTATATACATAGACATCGCTATGTTTTAGACCTGAATCAGTGATGAGGTGATTAAAATACCTCAAAAAAAGTAGCGTGTTTTGCGTTTAAACAAAAGCTTTGAATAAAAACAGGTTGATATATTGCAAAACTAACGCAATATAAAAAGAGATTTCAAAAGTTTTCTGAGCTGAGGGTATTAAACAATACCGTCATGACAAAGTTTAATTAGGTAAAGGTAATTATGGGTAAAGCTCTTGTTATCGTGGAGTCCCCGGCTAAAGCCAAAACAATCAATAAATATCTTGGCAATGACTACGTAGTAAAATCTAGCGTGGGTCACATTCGTGATTTGCCAAAAAGTGGTTCTGGCAGCCAGAAGAGCGAAAACTCATCCGCCACGAAAGGCGTGAAAAAGGTTAAAAAGGATGAGAAATCAGCCTTAGTCAGCCGTATGGGTGTCGATCCTTATAATGGTTGGCATGCAAACTACCAAATTCTGCCGGGTAAAGAGAAGGTAGTCGCTGAACTAAAAGCATTGGCTGAAAAAGCAGATCATATCTATCTCGCAACGGACCTTGACCGCGAAGGAGAAGCTATCGCGTGGCATTTACGCGAAGTGATCGGCGGTGAAGATGATAGATTTAGTCGTGTCGTGTTTAATGAAATTACGAAAAATGCCATTACACAAGCATTCCAAACACCGGGTGAGCTGAATATTGACCGTGTTAACGCGCAACAAGCACGTCGTTTTATGGATCGTGTAGTTGGCTATATGGTTTCTCCGCTGTTATGGAAAAAAGTGGCGCGTGGTTTATCTGCGGGGCGTGTACAGTCAGTTGCGGTACGCCTACTCGTCGAGCGTGAACGTGAAATTAAAGCATTTGTGCCAGAAGAGTATTGGCAATTACACGCTTCACTGCTGACACCCGATGAACAACCCTTGCGTATGGAAGTGACGCACTATCAAGATAACGCCTTTAAACCAGTCTCCTCTGAGGAAACTCAGGTGGCGGTTAAGGCGTTACAGAATGCCACTTTCATCGTTAAAAACCGTGAAGATAGACCAACATCCAGTAAACCAAGTGCCCCTTTGATCACCTCTACATTGCAACAAGCGGCAAGTACTCGCTTAAGCTTTGGGGTGAAAAAGACCATGATGTTGGCTCAACGTCTTTATGAAGCAGGTTATATCACCTATATGCGTACTGACTCTACCAACCTGAGTCAGGATGCAATCCAAATGGCACGTGATTATATTCACGATAAATTTGGTGCAAAATATCTGCCTAAAGAGCCGAATGTTTATTCAAGTAAAGAGAACTCACAAGAAGCGCACGAAGCTATTCGTCCTTCTGATATCAATGTGACGGCTGAATCTTTAAAAGATATGGATAGCGACGCGAAGCGTTTATATCAACTGATTTGGGATCAATTTGTCGCCTGTCAAATGACACCGGCAAAATATGACTCAACCACACTTACGGTTGTATCAGGGGATTATAAACTACGCGCTAAAGGTCGCACATTACGTTTTGCGGGTTGGACAAAAGTCATGCCAGCAATGCGCAGTAAAGATGAAGATAAAACATTACCAGCGGTTGATGTAGGGGCGCAATTAGCGTTAGCTGAGTTATCGCCAACGCAACACTTTACTAAGCCACCAGCGCGTTTTAGTGAAGCGACATTAGTTAAAGAGCTAGAAAAACGAGGTATTGGTCGACCTTCAACTTATGCTTCAATTATCTCTACCATTCAAGATAGAGGTTATGTCAAAGTTGAAAACCGTCGTTTCTATGCAGAAAAAATGGGTGAGATTGTTACCGATCGCTTAGAAGAAAACTTTAGTGATTTGATGAACTACGATTTCACGGCTCAAATGGAAGATCATCTCGACCATGTTGCCAACAACCAAGAAAACTGGAAAGCGGTATTAGATGCATTCTTCACAGATTTTAGTCAGCAACTAGAAGTCGCTGAAAAAGATCCAGAAGAAGGAGGAATGCGACCTAACCCTATGGTTATTACTTCTATTGAATGTCCTACTTGTTCTCGTCATATGGGAATTAGAACAGCGACGACAGGGGTATTCTTAGGGTGCTCGGGCTATGCTTTACCACCAAAAGAGCGTTGTAAACAAACGATAAATCTTATTCCTGAAGATGAATTACTTAATATCTTGGAAGGAGATGATGCGGAAACTAATGCATTACGTGCCCGTCGTCGTTGTCCGAAATGCGGTACGGCAATGGACAGTTATCTTATTGATACTCATCGTAAATTACATGTTTGTGGTAATAATCCTGCATGTGATGGTTATGAAGTTGAAGAAGGTGAATTCCGCTTAAAAGGTTATGAAGGCCCAGTGATTGAGTGTGATAAATGTGGCGCTGAAATGCATCTAAAAATGGGGCGTTTTGGCAAGTACATGGGTTGCACCAATGAAGAGTGTAAAAATACACGTAAGATCTTAAAGAGTGGTGAAATTGCACCACCAAAAGAAGATCCGGTTCCACTACCTGAATTGCCTTGTGAAAAATCGGATGCTTACTTTGTGTTACGTGATGGCGCGGCGGGTATTTTCCTTGCGGCCAATACGTTCCCTAAATCAAGGGAAACCCGTGCACCGAAAGTGGCTGAGTTAGTACGTTTTAAAGATAGATTATCGGAAAAAATGCGCTACTTAGCACAAGCACCTGTAACCGATCCAGAAGGGAATCCAACCATAGTACGTTTTAGTCGTAAAACTAAACAGCAATATGTCTCTTCTGAAAAAGAGGGGAAAGCAACAGGTTGGTCAGCCTTTTATATTGATGGCAAATGGGTTGAAAAAAGTAAATAATATCGATAGTTATTGATATTTTAAGATAAAAAAGCGACTTACTGACATAAGTCGCTTTTTTTGCATTAAGACGATATGCTAATTAACGTACATTGAAACAGTATTAATGGTGAGTCTCTATTTGTTGATATCGACGACTTTATGCTGAGCATAAATAATAAGAGGAAGATACTATGAAACTGATACCTTTGTTACTCTCTGGACTACTCTTTACATCGGTTGCCAGTGCGGCGAGCTTAGATGTTACGTTAAAAGAAGCCTTACCTACAGGGGCGGGTGATGATATTGGTGTTGTCACTATTACCGAAACCGATTATGGGCTGTTATTTACGCCAAAACTTACTGGGTTAACACCGGGTGTTCATGGTTTTCATATCCATGCTAATGGCTCTTGTGAGCCAGATATGAAAGATGGAAAACCTGTTCCAGCATTAAAAGCGGGTGGTCATCTTGATCCTGAAAATAAAGGTGTTCACTTAGGGCCTTATAACAAAGAAGGGCATTTAGGTGATCTACCTGGTTTGGTTGCCAATAGTAAAGGTGACGCTGATTATGCCGTTCTTGCTCCTAGACTGACTAAGCTTGATCAAATTAAAGATAAAGCCTTAATGGTTCACGTTGGGGGAGATAACTACTCAGATAACCCAGAAGCGCTTGGCGGTGGTGGTGCTAGAATGGCATGTGGTGTGATTAAATAATTCATTTATTTATAATCCAAAAGCTATCTGATGATGGCTTTTGGGTTAATGGTTATACTCACTAAAATAGTGCATAGTTTTATCCCATCGCAATGTGATGAAATCACATTTAATATTGATTAAAAAACGACTGCTTTAAGCGGTTTTTCTTATGTATTTTTTGGGTGTTAACCATATCATTTTTTCTTTTTCTATTTTCCCCGTCATTTTCTACTATTACTTATTTGATTAATTATTTATAAAAAATAATATATCTAACATAATATGAATCTTTATTTATTTCGTTTCTCCTTATTTATGCAATCCGAATTTTATCATTATTCATAAAATGAATATAAAAAGCCCAAAAGAAGATTAAAAAACAGACATATTATATAGGCTAAATAAAATAAACGGCTTATTTAGAATTATATTTTAATTAAACCAAGCTTATTAGCTAAATATATTGATAAAATTGAGCTATTTAAAGTGGCAAGGTAATGAAATTGAATGTGATTAATTTTTAACTGTTAAAAATCAATGCATTATGAACTATTTTTTGAGCTTTCCATATTGGAAACAAAATATATTTTACTGTACCCAGTATTTACTGGGTTATGAGTAATTTGTTTATTTATTATTCATATTTTATACTAACAAATACTTTTTATGATTATTTTCACAGCATGATATAGTGATATTTTAATCATTTTACGCAAAGTGACTTATGCTAGAGAGATGCTAAATATGGGAGCTGTTTACAGTTTATTAATAAGCTTTTATTATCCTTTATTCAAGTCTTATTGTACGCATTGGCTAAGGTAGCGGATATAACGGACGAAGTGTTTTTAGTGTAATCGTTTAGTTTAATTTGTTATTTTTGATACTGCGTAGCGATCTTTATAGCTTCATATATGTAAGGAAACAATGATGAGAGCCACAGTCCTTGGGAAAAAAATTGGATTACATAATGACAAAACGACCACCGGAGCGACTTGTCTTGCTAGCATATTAACGGTCACCAATGAAGGGATTAGCATATTGAGGCTTGGAGATAAAACAACACGTTGTCCAGTATGCAATGAAGAAGGCACGATAGTGACTGGAGAGCAAGGAATGATACTGGATGGACAAAAAATTGCTGTAGAAGGCTCTATTGTCCAATGTGGCTGCTCTTATGGAAAGAATAGAGTTACTTGTTAAATTTTTTCTTATTATTCGCAAGGAGAAATAGTCATGGATGGATTAGTTTTTACCTGTCAATTTAAAGGAATTCCTGAAGAAACATTCACTGTGACAGAATTTCAACTGACTGAGCATTTATCTGAGTTATTTACACTTTCTTTAACTGCGGTAAGTTCATTACCGTCTATCTGTTTTGATGATATGTTGGGGTTTGCTTGTTCCTTAACGGTTACGCGCAATGGTAAACCTATTCGTACTGTACGTGGGCTATTAGCTAGTGCGGAGCAACAAAATACAGATGGTAATCAAACGTGGTATCACTTTATTATTCGACCTGAAATTTGGGTTATGTCTTTAGGGCAAAACAGTCGAATTTTTCGACAAATAACGGTGCCTGACTTACTTCAGCAATTATTATTTGAGTCTCATATTAAAGCGGATTGCAAACTCTATGCTGAGGATGCTTATCCTAAGCGTGATTATATAACACAAAAGCGTGAATCAGATTATCAGTTTTTTTGCCGTTTAGCTGCAGAAGAGGGAATAAGCTTTTGGTTTGAAGATGCAGGAATTGAGCCACGGATGTTTTACAGCGATTCTCACTTAGGTATGACGGCAGATATTGACTTAATTTACAACCCACAATATGAAACAGATACTAGAGATCATACTGCATATCATTGGCGTTATAGAGAGTCACTGCTTTCAGATAAAATTCTTTACAAAGATTATAATTCTAAACGTCCTTCTTATCCCCTTGAAAGTAAAATAGAAGGGGAAATACATAATCAGCATCCATTTTATGAAAGTTATGGGCGTTTTCAGACGCAAGATGATGCAGATCGTTATACCAAAATTCGAATGGAAGAGATACAACAACAACGTTGCGTCGGCAATGCATTAACTAATTGTTTTGCTTTGATGCCAGGAAAAATTTTTTCGTTATCTTCTCACCCATGCTCAAATATGAATCGCCGTTGGCAAGTCATTGCTATTACTCATCACGGCACTCAACCCTTAGCTGATAATAGGGAAGGGCAAGGAACAACATTATCGAATAATTTAACCTTTATTCCTGATAATTTAAATTGGCGCCCGCCTTTTATTCATAAACCAACAGCTGATGGCGATGAATTAGCCACAGTAGTTGGCCCTGAAGGTGAAGAAATCTATACCAATGAAGAAGGGGCTGTACAAGTTTATTTTCATTGGGATCGCATGCGAGAACCAGAATTAGGAAGCTCATGTTGGGTTCGGGTAGCGCAGGGATGGAATGGTAACGGTTATGGCTTTATGGCAATACCTAGGATTGGACAAGAAGTGCTTATCAGTTATCTAAATGGAGATATAGATAGACCTATAATTTCAGGCTGTACATATAATGGACGCAATACTCCGCCACTAAACCTACCTTATGAGATGACGCGTACTACGTTTAAAACAAAAACGCATAAAGGAGAAGGGTTTAACGAGTTACGCTTTGATGATAAAGCAGGCCGAGAAGAAATCTATCTTCATGCACAACACGATATGAATGCTCATATTGAACATAACGCACATTTCCATATTCAGCATGATGCAAAAAAACGGATTAATAATGATCAATTTACCGAAATCGCAGGTAATGATCACTTTATTTTAAAAGGCTCACAAAAAAATCATATCACTGGAAATGTATCATTACATATTGAAGGTGATGAAAAGACGAAAGTAAATGGAAATGCGGTGCATGAAAGCACTCTGCAAACTTATTTTGTGAGTGGCGGTAAAATTGTGCTTGATGCGGGGACAGAAATCACCCTTAAAGTGGGAGAGAGTTTTATACGGATCACTCCCAATATGATATTTACTTCGAATAATTTGGTCGTCGGTGGTGGTAGTGCAGGAAGTGGGACTTCTATCGATTTGGAGCTACCGCAAGGCGTCCCTCCTTTAGAGTTATCTCCGTATCCTGTAAAAAAATACTGTGCAGTAGCAGCACAGCACTCAGGGGGAATAATTATAAAACCAAATGAGGATGAATAATGTCACTGACATGGACTTCATGGTTAACAAATACCATTCAAAGTGATGTGTATTTTTTAATTAACACGTTATCGCAACCAAATCCGATTAAACAATTTTATATTAATGATTGGATTGAAGAGGCATTCCCTATATATCGTGGAACGGCATTATCACACTTATCGAGTGTCAGTCCATGGTTGGTAAAAGTAAAACCCTCGCAATACTCACATTTGGGCCAAGTATTAGATACTATGCCATTAGGTGATAATAGCTGGGGATGGGCTTATCATAGCCAACTCGATTGGCGTACCCAAATCACTCATTGGCAAAAGCATCAACTAGTGATAATGAATGATAAAAAAGTTATCTTTCGTTTTTTTGATGCGCGTATAGCGCGTACGCTATTACCAAAATTATCACTTGGCGATTGGGCTGTCTTAATGATGCCTGTTGATGACTGCTTGATTGAAGGTGATGAGGTTAATGAAAACTATACGCGACCTCAATATGCAGATCCCTTTATTAGCCCCGTAGATTATGAATTAAGAGAGCATCTAATTACAGCTTGGCGTGATTCTGAACAGGCTTATGTTAATGTAATTAATAACTTCTATATTCAGTTTTGGGAAAAACAGAGTGAATTAGCTTATCAGTTAGATGAAGTTGACGGTCGTTTAATAGGGTTTATCCGCGATTGGATGGACGAATGTCAGAAAAATAGATTAGATACCGCCTATCTGTATGATGATTTATTTTTACGCTATCTAAATAAAAATAATCTATTACCTGATATGACTATATAACAAGGATGACAAGGAAGAAAAATGACATTTAGATACGATAAATATAATGATCCTTATTGCCCCGATTGTGCTAAACATAATGCTTGGATAGAAATCTTACTGGTAGATGAATTGAACAATCCTATTTCGGATATGCCCTATACACTGACTGTCTCTGGGGGAGAAAAAAGAACAGGTAAAACAGATCGTAATGGGATTGTTAGAGAAACAGATTTACCGCCAACAGGGGGGCGCTTTTCTATTAATGCACAAATGCTGGCTGATGAAATGGAAAAACGTCCTTTAAGAGTACGCAGAAATGGTTCTTCCAAAATTCGCTATGATGCAACACAACGTAATGATAATTACCGCTATTTAACTATTGGTGATTTATGTGATGCGACGCCTAAAATTTTAAAATGGGATCAACCAGAGTTACCTAAATATCATTTTAAAAAACAGCAACCCAATGGATATATGGTAATATTTCGTAATGAACGTTGGGTTTTTGAAGTATGTCCATTTAGAGCCTGGTCATTCTTATTACATCATCAGAAAGATTACTCAATTACTAATGCCTGTAATTTAAGTATATTATCTGTATTGTCTTATGCGAGCTTTAAAGCTAATAATGATAAGGAGCCTAATGCAGGAAATTATTTAGGCTCAATTGAGGACGTTTTTTTTAATCAACTCTTTGACTTATCCCAAATCCCACAGCAATTTGCGAAAGAATCTTTTACCCCGATAATATATGATGTTCCGTTTAGTGAACGCTATACAGATGTTGAGTTTATTGATTCAGCTAAGAATTTAGATACCCAAATGTTTTATATCGCAAATAATAAGGAAGTTATTGTTGTTTGGCGAGGAACGGCAGGAAAAACTGATATATTTACAGATATAAAATTTAAACCAGTTAAACTGCGGCAGGATATGGGAATAGAAGGCTATGTACACTCTGGTTTTTATAATTCATTTAGGACCATGGATGGTAAGTATAAATTAAGGCCGAAAATAGGTTCAAAGAATGATGATGAAAATCCATTAAATTTAATCAAAGGTTTAGCTTCAAACCGAAAATTATTTATCGCAGGGCATAGTCTAGGGGGGGCATTAGCTTTATTACATGCCATAAAATTAAGAGAATATAATCCAGTGCTTTATACTATTGGTATGCCTCGGGTATTAACCCTTTCTATTACAGAGCAGTTGGGAGATATTATTCATCATCGTCATGTCAATGAAGACGATCCAGTACCAGCCCTTCCTTTTGAAAAAGATATGAATAATATCGCTTTTATAAGTGATCATGATTGGTTAGGGTATTCTATAGAAATTGCAATAACATATATAGACTGGAAACATCAAGGTATGGCGAGTAAAGCTATTGATCAATTGAAAACAAATTTCAATATAAAAAGTGATACATTTATTCACCATGGTGATGCTGTGCATTTTTACAAACCAACATCAAAAACATCTATGTATAAATACGTGTTGGCAAGTGTTGGATATGCACCAAGTCTTTTGGTAAATATGGAAATAGATAAAAAACGCTATCTCGTCTCTGATACTGATGAAAAGCTCTATCTCGTTTCTGAATTACTACCCGATCATCGGCTTAAACAAGAATTTTTTGAACTATATAAGTTACCCAAAACAGCATCACCTGGTGTAACTGGTGGTGGAGACCACTCAAGTCGTAAATATACAAACTTTATTATTTCTAAAATAATTAGTTTAGTTAAATATAACGGATTAACAGAATCTGCATATGATATTAGAGCAGAATTGGTCAATCAAAAAAGACTATCACAAGCCAAATACGATGAAAGCAGTTATTTGCTAGACTTAGATCTTATGGTTGCAGATACATTATTACCCACATTACTTATGCCAGAAGGTATAACGGCGCTGAAAAGGTTCAAATATGCTAATGACAATAATTAAATCACTTATTTTTATCCCTTATCTATTATTAAGTGGATGTGGTGAGTATATCAATATATATCTTGATAATAAATTTCCTGTCAATATGAATAATGATGGCAAAAAAATCACGGTTTATTCAACTATTTCCCCTGAAACGGTAGTACTTGTTCGCGGTACGTATACGTCAAATAAATGCCAACGTTCTCATTTTAATGCTTCTTATACTGAAGTCACTTATTCCTCTTTAACACAACAAGTGGAAGCAGAACGTAAAATAGCAGAGGATAATAAAAACGCGACCTATACCGTGCCTATCGATGGGGGAGGATGGTGTAATTGGAAGCTAGTAGAAATAGAGATAGCACCATTATCTACTAAATATGAAGTGCTTGTTAGAAGAAATATGGTTTTTTCATTGACTAATAGTGAACATTCAAAAATAAAATTATTTGCTACATTAGCCCCTGTTATAGTGGAAGAAAAGGATGAACAGTCCATCTATTACTCATCATCAATAATGGAGGATGAACAAAAATTATCCAATAAATCAGATGGAGAAATTTATTTTAATTATAAAGTTGAACCTAAATTAACCACGACTATCATCTCAAATGATAACAAAGCTATTTTCCCTAACGGCAATATTAAAATATTGGACGGATCTAGTTATAGCAGAATAATTAATTTCAATGAAATAATCGAGAATAGTGATGAAAAAGCGTTTACTTCTTTTGTGAGATATATTGATTGATTAATCTGTTTGGGGGAGTAAGTAGTTTTTTGCTGTCTAAAGTGTAAGAAGGGATATGCGATTGCGATTTTAAGCAGGTGAATGGAGTTGAATGGGGATTAACTATGCTAATGACAATGATTAAATCACTTATTTTTATCCCTTATCTATTATTAAGTGGATGTGGCGAGTATATCAATATATATCTTAATAATAAATTCCCCGTCAATATGAATAATGATGGCAAAAAAATCACGGTTTATTCAACTATTTCCCCTGAAACAGTAGTGGAAGTTATTGGTACTTATACATCTAATAAGTGCGAACGTTCTCATTTTAGTGCTGATTATACCGAAGTCACTTATTCCTCTTTAACAAAAAAAGTGGAGGTAGAGCGTAAAATAGCAGAGGATAATAAAACCGCGACCTATATCGTACCTATTGATGGAGGGGGATGGTGTAATTGGAAGTTAGTAAAAATAGATATAGCACCAGTCTCTAGTAAATATGAGGTATTTGTTACAAGGAATATGGTTTTTTCATTGACTAATAGTGAACATTCAAAAATAAAATTATTTGCTACATTAGCCCCTGTTATAGTGGAAGAAAAAGATGAACAATCCATCTATTACACATCATCAATAATGGAAGATGAACAAAAGTTATCCAATAAATCAAGTGGGGAAATCTATTTTAATTATAAAGTTGAACCTAAACTAACCACGACTATCTCAAAGGATAACAAAGCTATTTTCCCTAACGGCAATATTAAAATACTGAGCGGATCGACTTATAGTAAATTGATTGGTTTTAATGAAATAATCGAGAATAGTGATGAAAAGGCGTTTACTTCTTTTGTTCGATATATTGATTGATTAATCTGTTTGGGAGAGTGAGTGGTTTTTTGCTGTCTAAAGTGTAAGAAGGGATATGCGATTGCGATTTTAAGCAGGTGAACGGAGTTGAATGGGGATTAACTATGCTAATGACAATAATTAAATCACTTATTTTTATTCCTTATCTATTATTAAGTGGATGTGGTGAGTATATCAATATATATCTGGATAATAAATTCCCCGTCAATATGAATAATGATGGCAAAAAAATCACGGTTTATTCAACTATTTACCCTGAAATGGTAGTGCAAGTCCGAGGTACTTATACATCTAATAAGTGTGAACGTTCTCATTTTAATTCTGATTATACCGAAGTCTCTTACTCCTCTTTAACACAAAAAGTAGAGGTAGAGCGTAAAATAGCAGAGGATAATAAAACCGCGACCTATATCGTGCCTATTGATGGAGGGGGATGGTGTAATTGGAAGTTAGTAAAAATAGAATTATCACCAGTTTCTACCATTCACAAAAGATATATGCGAATTAGTGAAGTTATTCCAATCACCGATGATAAGCATTCAAAAATAGAACTATTTACCACATTAGCCCCTATTATAGTAGAAGGCAAGAATGAGCAATCCATCTATTATTCACCATCAAGCACGGAAGGTGAACGAAAGTTATCCAATAAATCAGATGGAGAAATCTATTTTAATTATAAAGTTGAACCTAAACTAACCACGACTATCTCAAAAGATGAAAAAGTTATTTATCCTAATGGGAGCATTAAAGATCCAACCTTTTCTATTTATACTGGAATGATTAGTTTTAATGAAATAATCGAGAATAGTGATGAAAAAGCGTTTACTTCTTTTGTTAGATATATTGATTGATTAATCTGTTTGGGGGAGTAAGTAGTTTTTTGCTGTCTAAAGTGTAAGAAGGGATATGCGATTGCGATTTTAAGCAGGTGAATGGAGTTGAATGGGATTAACTATGTTAATGACAATGATTAAATCACTTATTTTTATCCCTTATCTATTATTAAGTGGATGTGGTGAGTATATCAATATATATCTTGATAATAAATTTCCTGTCAATATGAATAATGATGGCAAAAAAATCACGGTTTATTCAACTATTTCCCCTGAAACAGTAGTGGAAGTTATTGGTACTTATACGTCAAATAAGTGTGAACGTTCTCATTTTAATGCTTCTTATACTAAAGTCACTTATTCCTCTTTAACGCAACAAGTGGAGGTAGAGCGTAAAATAGCAGAGGATAATAAAAACGCGACCTATATCGTGCCTATTGATGGAGGGGGATGGTGTAATTGGAAGTTGAAAGAAATAGATATAGCACCAATATCGGTGAAATACAAACAAGATAGAATTAGCACTCTTGTTTTTCCTATTGTTAATAGTGAATATTCGAGAGTAGAATTATTTACAACAATAGCTCCTATAATGATTGAAAGTGAAAATGGCCAATCAATCTATTATTCACTATCAAGAATAGAAGGTGAAAAGAGTTTATCCAATAAATTAAATGGAAAAATTTATTTTAATTATAAAGTTGAACCTAAACTAACTACGACTATCTCAAAGGATAATAAAGCTATTTTCCCTAACGGCAATATTAAAACACTGAGTGGTTCGACTTATAGTAAAATGATTGGTTTTAATGAAATAATCGAGAATAGTGATGAAAAAGCGTTTACTTCTTTTGTTAGATATATTGATTGATTAATCTGTTTGGGGGAGTAAGTAGTTTTTTGCTGTCTAAAGTGTAAGAAGGGATATGCGATTGCGATTTTAAGCAGGTGAACGGAGTTGAATGGGGATTAACTATGCTAATGACAATGATTAAATTATTTGTTCTTATTCCTTATCTATTGTTAGGTGGTTGTAGTGGGCTTATCAATATATATCTTGATAATAAATTCCCCGTCAATATGAATAATGATGGCAATAAAATCACGGTTTATTCAACTATTTCCCCTGAAACAGTAGTGCAAGTCCGAGGTACTTATACGTCAAATAAATGCCAACGTTCTCATTTTAATGCTGATTATACCGAAGTCTCTTACTCCTCTTTAACACAAAAAGTGGAGGTAGAACGTAAAATAGCAGAGGATAATAAAAACGCGACCTATACCGTGCCTATCGATGGGGGAGGATGGTGTAATTGGAAATTGATAAAAATAGAACTAGCGCCAATCTCTACCATTTATAAAAATCATATGGTGATTAGTAAGGTTATCCCAATTGTCGATAACAAACATTCAAAAATAGAACTATTTACTACATTAGCCCCTGTTATAGTGGAAGAAGATGATCAATCTATCTATTATTCACCATCAATCACGGAAGGTGAGAAAAAACTATCTAATAAATCAAATGGAGAAATTTATTTTAATTATAAAGTTGAGCCTAAACTAACCACGACTATCTCAAAAGATGAAAAAGTTATTTTTCCTAATGGGAGTATTAAAGAACCGACCTTTTCTATTTATACTGGAAGGGTTAGTTTTAATGAAATAATCGAGAATAGTGATGAGAAATCGTTTACTTCTTTTGTTAGATATATTGATTAATCAATAGGTTACTATTCTAATTCAACTATTAATTTAACTATGCAATCTTATAGATTTATTTGATATGAGCTAACCTTCGATGGTGATCATCTTCTATGTATGTACATTACGTTAAATATGATTCTGTTGCTCCTGACCGTTTACTGTACTTTCCAACGCTTACTAGGCAATAGTACAGTGGTTTTAACAGCAAATCGAATCAGTAAATTGTTATTATCACAATACAATCAAGACCATCCAGAGACAGCAAGATTTCTACCGATTTTTATAGCTTATAACTATTCGATATAATAAAACCTAAATAACCTTATTAATTACGTTAGACCGAAATGAAATAAGTGATATAGTGGTTATATATTGCTTATTTATTATTCTTTTTAGTTATATGAATATGAGCGGAATAACAGAATAATAAGTCTTTTGTAAAGGGATCGTGCTTCTATGAAATTACAACAGTTGCGTTATATCGTTGAAGTGGTGAATAACGATTTAAACGTCTCAACGACAGCAGAGCGTTTATATACCTCTCAGCCGGGGATCAGTAAACAAATTCGTATGCTAGAAGATGAGTTGGGTATACAAATATTCTCTCGCAGTGGTAAGCACTTAACACATGTGACGCCAGCGGGGGAAGAAATTGTCAGATTATCTCGTGAGATATTATCCAAAACAGAAGCTATCCGCTCGGCTGCAGGGGAACACACTTATCCTGATCGCGGTTCGCTTTCTATTGCCACCACTCATACACAAGCGCGTTATGTTTTACCCCCTGTGATTAAAGGTTTTATAGAACGTTATCCCGAAGTGTCATTACATATGAATCAGGGTTCACCGACACAAATTGCAGAAGATGTTTGCCGTGGTAAAAGTGATTTTGCTATAGCGACAGAATCACTACATCTGTATAACGATTTAGTGATGTTACCTTGTTATCGTTGGAATCGTATTGTGGTGGTAACTAAAGATCACCCATTGGCGCAAAAGCGTGAAGTTACCTTACAAGAGCTTGCAACTTACGATATCGTTACTTATACCCATGGTTTTACTGGGCGTTCTGATCTTGACGAAGCCTTTGGTAAAGTGGGTTTAAAGCCTAAAATTGTTTTTACTGCAACGGATGCGGATGTAATAAAAACTTATGTCAGGCTACACTTAGGTATTGGTGTGATTGCGAGTATGGCATTTGATCCGATGCTTGATAGCGATTTAGTCGCTATTGATATGCGTGATAAATTTAGTTATAGCACCACAAAAATTGCATTTCGACGTAGTGGTTTTTTACGCGGTTATATGTATGACTTTATGTGGCGTTTTGCCCCACATCTAACACGTAATTTGGTGGAACAAGCGACAGCTTTACGCACCAATGAAGAAATTGAAGAGTTATTTAAAGATATCGAGTTACCTTTAGTTTAATACGCAAAGGCGGGTATATTATCCCGCCTTTTACCATTATGTAACTTATAACATTAATGCTATTGCAATAAAAAGTCCCCACTAAAAAATGAATCAGATTGAGTAATACTCAACTGACGAAACTTATTTAAAAAAGCATAAAATTGTCGATTAATCAGCGGATCATTAAGTGCACCAATATCAAAAATTGAGGTGATTGTTGTGTATTCTACTGAAATCGTAAATTTTCGCCCCGAACAACTGGCTAATAACATTTTGGCTGTTCGATGTGAGAAACGTAGACTCATTATTTTTAATTTAGGTACAAAAATAAGCTGATTATTATGATTAAGGATTTCCGTCACACCTGCAATAGTTATCGTTTTATAGCTATCAAAGGATTGGCGTATTCCTAGTTCAATTTGTTGTCCCTGATTGCGTAAAAAATCGATAAACTCGGCTAATGACGGTGACGCTGCATTAATGGCTGCACCTAATAACAGTTGCACAAAGGCTTGAGCAATTGAAAAATCAAATGTTTGCTTATCAAGTCGTTTGCTTTCAACTTTATTACGGCTAAGCAAAGGTAAATGATTAAGGGTTTCTAGCCAATGCTCTGGTTGATAATAAGCTTCACTATCTTCTTTTTTCAATACTGAAAGATGATTCGACATAATAGAGATTAAGGCAATTTGTATATCTTTCAGTTGTGTCATGATCATTTTTTCTGATTCGTTAAAACGTTTAGGTGAAGCGATAATAAATTGAACAAGTCCTTCTGTATCTTTGATATTAAGTGTCTGTTGTAATGATTTTATTGCTAAAGGCTGTGGAAAAGGGGGCGTAATAGGTTGTGCAAAATAACTATCAGCCATCATAATCTTTTTTAGTTGTTCGGCTTGTTGATTGTTCATATACATTATCCTTTATTTGCAATAATACCCCCATTAAATCCTAATTAAGTTAAAAGAAAGAGATTAAGTTTTGTTAGTAATATAATCTCAATAACATCATATTAACAAATCGTGTGGTCCGTAAGCGAAATTTCTCTTTCTATGATATGGTTAATAGATAACCTTACCTATTTTGATAGTTTGTGATTGCTGTCAGCATAAAAATAAGAAGGAGAGGAGCTATGTCGTTACGTCTGAAAAAGGAGAGTCTTTCTACTCTCTCTGTAGGTACTCATCAATATGAGTATTACCGTCTTTCTGAAGTTGCTCGTCAATTAGGGGATATCACTCGTCTCCCTAAATCGTTAAAGGTTCTGCTAGAAAATTTAGTCCGCTATCTTGATGATGATACGGTTGTTGAAGATGATATTAAGGCATTGGTGGATTGGCAAAAAAATGCCCACGCCTCCCGTGAAATTGCCTATCGCCCAGCAAGAGTATTAATGCAAGATTTTACGGGTGTACCTGCCGTTGTTGATTTAGCCGCTATGCGTGAAGCCGTAAAATCTTTGGGGGGAAATGTAGAAAAAGTTAATCCACTTTCTCCTGTTGACTTGGTTATCGACCATTCGGTGATGGTTGATAAATATGCCAGTGATGATGCTTTTGAGAAAAACGTTGAAATTGAAATGCAGCGTAACTATGAGCGTTATCTCTTTTTACGTTGGGGGCAACAGTCGTTTGAACGTTTTCGTGTAGTACCTCCTGGAACGGGCATTTGCCATCAGGTTAACTTAGAATATTTAGGTAAAGCGATATGGTCTGAACAACAAAATGGCCGACATATTGCTTACCCTGATACTTTGGTTGGAACCGATTCACATACTACTATGATCAATGGTCTGGGCGTGTTGGGTTGGGGCGTTGGTGGCATTGAGGCGGAAGCTGCGATGTTAGGCCAACCGATCTCAATGCTGATCCCTGATGTGGTAGGTTTTAAGTTAACGGGTAAACTACGTGAGGGGATCACAGCGACTGACCTAGTATTAACCGTAACGCAAATGTTACGTCAACATGGTGTGGTAGGGAAATTTGTTGAGTTTTATGGTGATGGACTAGCTTCTTTGCCTCTTGCTGACCGAGCGACGATTGCCAATATGTCACCTGAATATGGTGCAACCTGTGGCTTCTTTCCTATTGACGAAATTACACTAGATTATTTACGTCTTACTGGGCGTGAAGAGCAAGAAATTGCATTAGTTGAAGCCTATAGTAAAGAGCAAGGCTTATGGCGTCATGCCGGTGATGAACCCATTTTCACCTCAACCTTATCGTTAGATATGGGTACTGTGGAAGCAAGTCTTGCTGGCCCTAAACGTCCACAAGATAGAGTTAATTTGCTGAATGTACCAAAAGCATTTAAAGCTGCAGTAGAGCTTGAAACAAATAAAAAACCTCTTGCTCAATATCCTCAGGTCACCATTGATAATCAGCCACCTTTTACCTTAACGGATGGTGCGGTAGTAATTGCAGCGATCACCTCATGTACCAATACCTCTAACCCTAATGTTTTAATGGCCGCAGGTCTACTGGCTAAAAATGCGGTAGAAAAAGGCCTGCAGCGTAAGCCATGGGTCAAATCGTCGCTAGCCCCCGGCTCTAAAGTGGTGACTGACTACTTAGCACTGGCGGGATTAACACCTTATTTAGATAAACTTGGTTTTAATTTGGTTGGTTATGGTTGTACCACATGTATTGGTAACTCAGGGCCTTTATTAGCCCCGATTGAAGAGGCGATTAAAGATAATGATTTAACTATAGCCGCTGTACTATCGGGTAATCGTAACTTTGAAGGTCGTATCCATCCTTTAGTGAAAACCAACTGGCTTGCTTCCCCTCCTTTAGTCGTGGCTTATGCGCTATCTGGTAATATGAATATTGATTTGACCAAAGAGCCATTAGGTGAAGATAAGCAGGGCAATCCAGTCTATTTAAAAGATATTTGGCCTGACAGTAAAGCCATTGCCGATGCGGTGGAAAAAGTAAAAACGCAGATGTTCCATAAAGAGTATTCTGCGGTATTTGATGGTGATGAAACTTGGCAATCACTAAAAATACAAGATACCCCTGTATATGCTTGGCAACCTGATTCTACCTATATTCGCCATCCTCCTTTTTTTGAAGGTATGACAAAAACACCAGAGGCGATTAAAGATATTCACCAAGCCAGTATTTTAGCCATATTAGGTGACTCGGTGACCACCGATCATATTTCACCTGCTGGGAATATTAAAGCCGATAGCCCTGCTGGGCGTTATCTTCGAGAGCATGGTGTTGAACCAAAAGACTTTAACTCTTACGGTTCAAGACGTGGTAATCACGAAGTTATGATGCGAGGAACTTTTGCAAATATCCGTATTCGTAATGAAATGGTGCCGGGGATCGAAGGGGGCTTTACAAAACATATTCCAACGGGAGAAACGTTAGCCATTTATGATGCGGCGATGCGTTATCAGCAAGAAAATACGCCTTTAGCCATTATTGCCGGTAATGAATATGGATCAGGCTCTAGCCGTGACTGGGCCGCCAAAGGTACACGATTATTAGGTGTGCGAGTGGTGATAGCCGGATCGTTTGAACGTATTCACCGTTCTAATTTGATTGGTATGGGAGTATTACCTTTAGAATTTCCTAACGGTGTATCACGCCAGACTTTAGGGCTCAAAGGTGATGAAAAAATTGAGATAACGGGGCTTAATTCGCTAACACCGGGTCAAGATGTCGCTGTCAATATTACTTTTGCAGATGGTCGCCAAGAAACTATTATGGCTCGTTGTCGTATTGATACGCAAACTGAGCTGGCTTATTTTGAACATGGCGGGATCTTGCATTATGTTATTCGTAATATGTTGTAAAATAATTTAGTAAGTATTAATTAGTTGGCGAAGAATGATGAATTAATTCTTCGCTTTCTTTTTTATAATAGAATATTTTTATATTTCATAATATCGACAAATGATTTCATCTAATACTATAAACTAACCATTAAATGCTAAACGTATTTTTAATGAGTATCAAGTTAATATAACAATATTAACAGGGTGTTATTATGGAGGTGTTTATGAAGAAATATAAAATAACGAGTGAAACAAAAGAATATAATGGTGTTACTTTATATAGAATTAGAAGAGTGTATACAGATAGTCCAGGAGGATGGATAGAAAATGAAAGTAATTTAAGTAGAGATGATAATTGTTTTATTTTTGATAATGTAATGGTATTTGGTAATGCTAAAGTCACAGATAATGCAATTATAAGAAATAATGTGAAGATCTACGGTAATGCAATAGTTAAGGGAAATAGTAAAGTAAAAGACAATGCAGAGATTTATGGTAATGTGCTAGTGGAAGATAATGTGACAATATCTGATGATGTTGTAATATATGATAATGCAGTTATTAAAGATAATGCGAGAATATCTGACGATGCTGTAATATATGATAATGCTGTTATTAAAGATAATGCTAAAGTATCAGAATATGCTATTGTTCGTGGTGATGCAATAGTTGAAAAAAATGGTTGGGTGACTGGTTATGCGACTGTTGAGGGAAATACAATTGTATCGAAAGGTGAGGTTATTAAGAGCCAATTTGGCTCTTGGGATGATATTGATGAACTAAGAGCATTTTATATTTATATTAATAGATATAACAGTACAGCGACTGCATATGTTAATGGTAGACATCAGGTACCTATTACTATTTATATAGAGGCTTTAGATAAAAATGGTCGTATCATAAAAATAGCCAAAGAAGATATTTATAGAAATACACATATTGTAAATGAAAAAAATCTTCCTATTGACCGCAATGATATTTCTTTATCTGATAAAGAAAATGGATTTGTATTTCCAAGCAGTGAAGAAGCAACATTGAACTCCCCTGATGCATCTACTTGTGTTATTTATCTTTCTGTTAATAAAGTGATAGATACCTTTAGAATTTGTGCACAGACTCACATTAAAGGAAAAGAGTATACTACAGCCTTTAAAAATAATTACAGTGATTATTTAAATTTTATCATTCTGGACGTTGCACCAAAAAAAATATTTACAGAAGCAGATGTAGACATAGAACCGCTGGTAAATCCTAGAATAGAAAAAGATGTAGAAACATCAGGTGATGTCTTGACGAAATATTATCTAAGGTTTAACGGTAATAATAGAACGATAACTAAGAGTGTAGAGTATGAAGAAAATAAATCTTTTCATTATTTTCAAAAAGGTCATTATCAGATTATTAGCACATCGACTGATAAATATATTAAAAAAATTCCATTAAAGCCTCATTATTACACTAAGGAATTCCATTTTAAACCAGATACTTTAATTCCGGTCACATCAGCAAATGATGAGGATGGGGTATGTTTCTGGAGCTATAGTATAGAATATGGAAAAGCGTTTACATCCAGTAGGAAAGATGAAGAAATGAATTGTATTATATATGATCAATATGGTAATGATCTTCAAGTATCAATTAAAGCAGATGAAAATAATAAATTAAAGTTTTATTTTGGGTCATAACTATTAATAAATAGGTCACTTATTATAAGTGACCTGATAAATTATAAGTCGTGTTTACCACCCTTGAATAGCACCACCTTTAAAAATAGTCTCAGCGGCTGTTGCCACTTCGGGTGACTGATAGGCTTTAATAAAATCGCGTACATTCTCTGCTTCTTTATTATCTTCTCTTGTAACAATAATATTAGTATAAGGTGAACTTTTATCTTCAATAAAAATACTGTCTTTGGTTGGTGATAAATTAATTTGTTGGATATAAGTTGTGCTAATTATCGCAACTGTTACTTGGGGATCGTTTAATACTCGTGGTAGTTGCGCACCTTCTAATTGCATAATATTTAATTTAAGTGGATTATCAATAATATCGAGTGTTGTGGGTAATAGGCCACTGTCAGGGTTTAAGGTGATCAGTTTCTCTTTTTGTAGCAATAATAATGCGCGCCCCAAGTTGGTTGGATCATTGGGCAGTGCTATTGTATCACCGGGTTTTAATTCTTGAGGATGTTTAATTTTGGTTGAATAACCTGCCATAGGAAAAACAAAGGTATTGCCTACCGCGACGAGGTTATAACCACGAGAACGATTATCTTGCTCAAGGAAAGGGCGATGTTGGAACACATTGGCATCTAATTCTTTGTTTGCAGTGGGATCGTTAGGTAACAATGAGCCACTAAAACCCACCAGCTCAACCTCTAAACCATATTTTTCTTTAGCCACTTTTTTAGCGACTTCTGCCACATCTTGCTCTGCACCATTAATCACCCCCACTTTAATTGCATAACGGTTGTTATCATTGTTATCGCAACCTGTTAATAGTGTCCCAGCTAATAAAAGAGACGCAAAAATCCTACCAGAAAAATGTAATGGCATTATGCTATTCCTATTAAAAATTATTTAGTTATAAATAGCTTAAAGCCAGTTAAAGAGTCAACAGCTTGCCATATGATAAAATTTCACATGATATAATTTAATAATTAAAGGATAAAAAAATCATCTTGAAAATAGTCAGTAGCTTGATGGGGGTAAGTGCAGGAAAATAAAATCCGGGCTAAATCACCCGGATTGAATAATAACGCTGATAATCTATCCGATATTTATGTTATTGCGCTTTTTTAAATAACATATGTCCCATTTTATCCGCTTTAGTATCAAGATAATGAGCATTACTTGGATTACGTCCTACGATTAATGGAACACGCTCTACCACGTTGATCCCAGCTTCTTTCATTATTTCGATTTTCTTTGGATTATTGGTTAATAATCGTACTTCATGTATGCCTAATAGATTATACATATCAGCGCAAAGGGTGAAGTCACGCTCATCAGCTTTAAATCCTAACTTTAGATTAGCTTCGACAGTATCTAATCCTTGGTCTTGTAATGCATAAGCGCGGATTTTATTAAGTAAACCAATATTGCGACCTTCTTGGCGATGATAAAGTAATACACCACGGCCTTCTTTGCTAATTTGTGAAAGGGCAGCTTCTAGCTGAAAACCACAATCACAACGCAGGCTAAATAGTGCATCGCCAGTTAAACATTCAGAATGAATACGGGATAAAACGGGTTTTGTGCCAGAAATGTCACCAAAAACGAGGGCAACATGATCTTTTCCTGTGGCAATTTCTTCAAAACCCACCATTAAAAACTCACCAAAAGGAGTAGGGAGTTTTGCTTCTGCGATACGTCTTAATTTCATTATTTTTGACTCATAATTTCAGGTGATACTCTCGTTCAAGATTATACACTTTATAACGAGGACAAAGAGAAATAAAACACTGAAATGGTTCCTTGTCTAAATCGGCAGGGAATTTGATAACACACACTTAATAAATCACACCTAAACAAATTATCAGATTTTAAGCCTACTTGCATAATTATTTATTGCTAAACTGGTATTGTTTATACTAATCATTTATATCAGTTAATCATCAGTAAATAAAAACAGTGCATACAGAATAGATAAGGACAAATAGATTGAATAAGCAAATATCAGTATTGATGCTTTTAGGAAGTGGATTGCTTTTGATTGTACCTATTGTGGTGCTTATTCTGGGATGGCAATGGCAACCATCAGCACATCCTCTGGGAGGCGAAAGCACTTTATGGATAGCCAATAGTGCGGCTAAACCTTGGGGAGCTTTAACTATATTACTTTGCCTTGTTTTGCTCTTTTTTATTCTTAAACTACCTAAAAAAGCATTTATTCAGTTAGCAATTATTATGGTCGCGACTTTGATGTTGGGGCAGTTGATCAAAGTGGCTGTAAAAAATAGCGTTAAAGAGCCACGACCTTATGTGGTTTGGGTCAGTAACCAACTATCAATATCACCAGAACATTTTTACCAAGTGTCTCGTCCTGAGCGTGAGCAACTGTTGCATAATGGATTATCTCATTCGTCGCTGATCCCTCAATGGCAATTAAGCCATTGGCGAGCAGAAACCGGTTATGCCTTTCCTTCTGGACACAGCTTATTCTCTGCAACACTGGCTTTATTTGTGTTTGTGCTGTGTATGTTACGACGTCATTATTTTTTAGCCAGCTTAGGGATATTATGGGGTATTGATGTGACTGTCGGACGAATAATATTAGGTATGCACTGGGCATCTGATGTGATTGTCGGTATTCTGATTAGTGCTGTGTTGGTGTGGTGTGCATTTTGGATGATTGAACGACGATTGTTGTTAAAACCTTGATAATCGTTTTTCTTTTTGAGATAGCGAATTTATTTTTCACTATTTATGTGAAAAAATATACGAAAATCAGATGATTCTAAGAAATGACTTTCTTTGTGAGTGGTGAAAATGCTACCTTTATCCCTTATCCAAAGAAAAGAGAATAAAAAGGAAATAATGTGAAGAAAGTTCTACTTTTTATTTTGGTTGTTCTGGTGCTAGCTATTGTCGTAATAGCCATGACGTTAGGTTCAAATAATGATCAGGTGATCACCTTCAATTATCTTATTGCTCAAGGTGAATATCGTATCTCTACTTTATTAGCCACGCTGTTTGGTGTTGGTTTTGTACTGGGCTGGATCGTCAGTGGCGTTTTTTACTTGCGAGTACGTTTATCATTAGTAAGAGCAAAGCGTAAAATTAAGCGCCTTGAAAGTGAACAAACCAAACAAGAAAGCCAAGAAAATCGTTCTACAGCCGTTTCTACTGTAAAATAAGGACGAGAATAGATGCTTGAGTTGCTGTTTCTGTTATTACCGGTCGCTGCGGCTTATGGCTGGTATATGGGGCGTCGTGGTGCGCAACAGGATAAACAGCAAAATGCCGATCGCCTGTCACGTGAATATGTGGCAGGGGTTAACTTTTTACTTTCTGATCAACAAGACAAAGCGGTTGATCTGTTCCTTGAAATGCTTAAAGAGGATAGCTCAGCCTTTGAAGCACATCTTACTTTAGGTAATCTATTTCGCTCTCGTGGTGAAGTTGAACGTGCGATTCGTATTCACCAATCGTTAATGGAGAGCGCGGCACTCTCTTTTGAACAACGTCTTCTCGCTATTCAGCAACTTGGCCGTGATTATGTCGCAGCAGGGGTTTATGATCGCGCTGAACATATGTTTTTACAGCTGATTGATGAGCAGGATTTTCGTCAAAGTGCATTACAATCCCTCCTAGCCATTTATCAACTTACCAGTGACTGGGGTAAGGCGATAGAAACCGCAGAGAAATTGGTAAAACTGGGTCAACATGAACTTAAAGAGCAAATTGCCCATTTCTATTGTGAACTCGCATTGCAAGAAATGAGCAGTGATAATCTTGATAATGCGCTAAGTTTTCTACAAAAAGCCGGGCAAATGGATCCACTTTGTGCCCGTGTTTCCATTATGTATGGTCGTATCTATATCGCGCGCGATGAAAAAAATAAAGCCATTGATGTATTAATGAAAGTAATTGAGCAAGATAAAGAGATGGTCAGTGAAACCTTGCCAATGCTTTTTGAATGCTTCCAATCTCAAGGTGATCCTGCACGTTGGGAAGCCTATCTACGTCAATGTGTCGAGAGTAATTGTGGTGCCATTGCAGAGCTTTATCTTGCCGATATTATTGAAGAGAAAGAGGGCATTGAAGCTGCACAGTTATATATTAATCGCCAACTAGAACGTCATCCTACCATGCGACTTTTCTATCGTTTAATGCGCTATCATTTAGCTGAAGCAGAAGAAGGACGCGCAAAAGAGAGCCTGATCTTATTACGTTATATGGTCGGTGAGCAGATCCGCACAAAACCTGATTACCGTTGCCATAAATGTGGTTTTACCTCCCATGCATTATATTGGCATTGTCCATCCTGTCGCTCTTGGGATACCGTTAAGCCGATACGTGGCTTAGATGGTCAGTGACGATGTCACTTTTAATAGTCTCTTGATAAATAAAGGCCTTAAAATGTCATTTGATTGTGATAAAAAATCGCCCAGCTCTACCTGCGCGCCCGTTATTGTGGCACTAGACTATGAAGACCAAAAAAGTGCACTCGATTTTGCACAACTTATCGACCCTTCATCTTGTCGCCTTAAAATTGGTAAAGAGATGTTTACTCGCTTTGGACCGCAATTTGTAACGCAATTGCAACAGCAAGGGTTTGATATTTTCTTAGATTTAAAATTTCATGATATACCCAATACGGTGGCGAGAGCAGTTGCCGCGGCTGCCGATTTAGGGGTATGGATGGTAAATGTGCATGCGAGTGGTGGTAGTCGTATGATGCGTGCGGCAAAGGAGAGCTTAAGATCATTTGGCAAAGAGGCACCGCTATTAACCGCTGTCACTGTGTTGACCAGTATGGATCAATCCGATCTCACTGAATTGGGCATTAACCTAACTCCAGCAGAACAAGCCGAACGCTTAGCATTACTGGCTAAAGCCTGTGGTCTTGATGGTGTGGTATGTTCGGCCCATGAAGCCACTCGTTTTAAACAAGTGTGTGGTGATGACTTTTTATTGGTCACTCCCGGAATTCGACCCGCGGGGAGCGAAGTGGGTGATCAGCGTCGAGTTATGACGCCAGAGCAAGCGATAGTGGCTGGGGTGGATTATATGGTGATCGGCAGACCTATTACACGCAGTGAAAATCCACTGGAAACTTTACAGCAAATTAATCGTTCTATACAAGGTGTTGTGCAACATGGATAATAATTCTCGGCTGGTTTATTCCACTGATATTGGTCGGATTAAAGAAGAAGAGCAGAAACCTACACGCCCCGCCGGTGATGGTATTGTGCGTATCCAACGTCAAACCAGTGGCCGTAAAGGTAAGGGTGTTTGTGTTATCTCCGGTATTGATTTGGATGATGCAGCTCTGGCTAAATTAGCGGCTGAATTAAAAAAGAAATGTGGTTGTGGTGGCAGTGTTAAAGAGGGATTAATTGAAATCCAAGGTGATAAACGGGATTTAATTAAATCTTTATTAGAAGCGAAAGGGATGAAAGTGAAATTGGCCGGAGGCTAAGGTAGTTCTTTATCACAACCCCAATCATCGATTGAAGCCTAGTATTCTACATATAGTGCGCTTATCTTGTTGAAGGTCGGCGCATTTTTATTATTAGCAAACTAGTTTTAGTGGTGACAGTGTCACTTTATATATCTGTAGAGTCGCAAAATGCAATAAATAAAAAAGCTGATAACCTGAGTAGGTTATCAGCTTGATAATATCTATTACGCTAAATAGCTGTTAAATCGGACGAGCAACAATATTACGCGTTTCTAGTTTCACATCTTCAATACGTACCGGAATAATGTCGTTGAGCTTATAGGCTGTTTCACCTTTAATAATGACAGAGCCAGTTTCTTGACTACATTGAATTTCGTCACGTACCGCATGTAAAAATGGTGCAGGAATAAAGGCAATAGCCCCATTTTCAACTAAACGTACCCGAATACCACCACGAGTAATATCAATAATTTCGGCATTAAAGGTACTCTCAGTGCCAGCAAAAGGTTTTAAGAAGCGCGCATATAACCAATCACCGACATCGCGCTCGGCCATACGGTTAGCACGACGACGTTCGGCAATACGAACACAATCTTCATCTTGCGGTTTTTCTGCCGCACTTTTGCTGATAATCGCTTTTAATAAACGGTGATTTAAAATATCACTGTATTTACGGATCGGTGATGTCCATGTCGCATAAGCTTCAAGGCCTAAACCAAAGTGAGGACCTGGCTCTGTTTTTATTTCAGCGAAGTTTTGGAAACGACGAATACGGCTATCAAGGAATTGGTTTGGCTGATTATCCAGTTCACGACGTAAGCGACAGAAACCTTCAAGGGTTAATAACTCATCTGCGTTGGTTTCAATACCGTGCTCTTTTAAGGTTTGTGAGACTTGATCAATATAGAGCGGATCAAAACCAGTATGAACGTTATAAATACCAAAACCGAGATTGCGACTAAGTACCTTTGCCGCACAAATATTGGCGGTGATCATCGCTTCTTCCACGATACGGTTGGCAGTACGACGTTTTTCCGCCACGATATCTAATACGTTGCCACTGTCATCAAGAATAAAGCGATAGTCAGGACGCTCTTTAAAGACGAGAGCATGTTGTTCACGCCATACATGACGTTTCTCGCTCATCTCTTTTAATAGCATGACTTGTTCATGAACAATCTCATTTTCAGGTGCCCACTGTGTTTCTTCACCTTCTAGCCAATCAGAAATATTGTCATAAACCAGTTTTGCTTTTGATTCTACCCATGCTGAGTAGAAGTGGATCTCATCGGTTAATGCACCATCCTCCATGATACCCACTTGGCAGACTAACGCAGGACGTTTTTCATTAGGGCGCAATGAGCAGAGATTATCTGATAGCTCACGAGGTAACATCGGGATATTAAAGCCCGGTAGATAGTTTGTTAGCGCTCGTTGTGCTGCAATGGTATCTAATTCACTATTAGGCTGAATATAAGCCGTTGGATCGGCAATAGCGATATACAGTGAAAGTTGGCCATTTTCTTCTTTACGAATATATAACGCATCGTCCATATCTTCGGTTGAAGCACTATCGATGGTCACAAAGGAGAGCGCGGTTAAATCTTCACGCGGTAGATCATCATGTAAGGTTAATGTTTCACTGTCTACTTCAGGTGCATTTCGCTCTAATTGATGACGCATTAATGTCACCCACCAAGGTGCAAAATGGTCATCTTTATCGGTAATAAAATCAGTTAATTCAGCTTGAAAATGTTTATCACCTTTAAGAGGATGTCGGCGCATTTCCGCCACTGCCCAATCTTGATCGGCAAATGGATGCGTTAAGCTTTTTATAGGACGACAAGGAATGGCATCTTTGAGTAGAGGGTGATCAGGAATAATCCATAGACGATTATCACCTTCTTTTTTCTGAACACGGCCGACAAAGCGAGTCAAAAAGGGTTCTACCAGCTCTTCAGGCTCAGCGGACTCTTTATCATTATTAGTATGTACGGCAGCAATAATGCGATCACCGTGCATCACTTTTTTCATTTGAGGAGGAGGGATAAAATAGCTTTTCTGACCATCAACTTCAAGGAAGCCAAAGCCTTTATCTGTCCCTTTTACAAGGCCTTCCACGCGCGGTGTTTGGGCATGGAGTTGCTGTTTTAGCTGAGCAAGCAGCGGATTGTCTTGAAACATATTTTTCCGGAAAGTCGGCAATTTTAATAATAAAAGTGGGCAATAGTTTTATTCGATTGTGTGTAATGACGCAAGTAATATGCATCAGAAAAACAGAGAAATTTGCACAATGTTATTGTGGATCTGTTTTTTCGGTATACTCACAGAGATCTTCAATAATACAAGAGCCACACCGTGGTTTTCTGGCAATACAGGTATAACGACCATGCAGGATAAGCCAATGGTGGCAATCGACTTTAAATTCTGCCGGTACCACTTTTAGCAGTTTTTGTTCCACTTCATTAACATTTTTTCCCGGTGCAAATTTAGTGCGATTACACACGCGAAAGATATGTGTATCAACAGCAATGGTCGGCCAACCAAAAGCGGTGTTAAGTACGACATTCGCTGTTTTACGACCGACACCGGGTAATGCCTCTAAAGCCTCTCTATTTTCAGGAACTTGGCCATGATGTTTATCTACCAATATTTGGCAGGTTTTAATCACATTCTCAGCTTTTGTATTAAATAGGCCAATGGTCTTAATATAGGATTTGATCCCCTCAACACCTAATTCCAGCATTGCTTGGGGTGTATTGGCAACAGGGTAAAGTTTTGCTGTTGCCTTATTAACACTAACATCGGTGGCTTGTGCAGAGAGTAACACGGAGATCAATAATTCAAACGGGGAGTTAAATCTTAACTCAGTAGTAGGATGCGGATTGTTATCCCGCAACCTAGTTAAAATTTCTATACGTTTAGCTTGATTCATTATGCTCACAAATTAGTTTTTAACAATATGACTGCCACAACCTTGTTCTTTTTCATAGGTTTTGGTCGTGGATGGAACGCGTTTTTTCTGTTTTTCATCAATCAGGTATTTTATGGCCAGCATAAAACCTAAACCAATAAAGGCACCGGGTGGTAAAATAGCCAGTAAGAAAGGTGAGTCTAAATGTACTATCTCAACCCTTAATACTTGCGCCCATTCACCTAATAATAAATCAGCACCATCAAATAAAGTGCCATTACCTAATATTTCACGCATTGCCCCTAAAACAAAAAGTGCCGCTGTTGCACCTAATCCCATAGCAAAGCCATCAATTGCTGAAGGGAAAACTTCATTTTTAGCTGCAAACGCCTCTGCACGACCAATCACAATACAGTTAGTGACAATAAGAGGAATAAATATTCCTAACGATTGGTATAAACCATAAGCATAGGCATTGATAAGCAATTGTACCGCACTAACAACGGATGCGATAATCATAACATAAATTGGAATACGAATTTCAGAGGGAACCCAACGACGTAAACTAGACACTGCCACATTGGTACAAACTAATACTAATGTTGTGGCTAGACCTAAGCCTAAAGCATTGGTCGCGGTAGAAGACACTGCCAGTAATGGGCACAGCCCTAATAATTGAACTAAAGCAGAGTTATTCTTCCATAATCCTTGTGAAAACAGTTCTTTGATCATACTCATTTTAATTCGCCTCACAAGCTGAAAGGGTATCTAATTTTTCAGGTAAAGATTGTATTAACCATGCAGTGCGTTTTGATGCATTAACGACGGCTCTTGGTGTGATAGTTGCTCCAGTGAATTGGTCAAAATCACCACCATCTTTTTTTACCGCCCAATGTGAGTCATGAGCACTGGTAATAAACTTGTTACTTAATGAGTAAATCCAATCTGAAATACGCGTTTCTATTTTATCACCTAGCCCCGGTGTTTCATTATGTGTTGTCACGCGAACACCGAGTACTTTGCCACTAAAATCAGCACCAACCAATAATTCAATCGCCCCTGAATAACCGTCAGGTGCCGTTGATTCTAATGCGGCGGCGACAGGTTTACCATTAAAACGAGCAACATAAAGTTTATGTGGTTTTTCATTACCTAATGCTTTATCTGTCAAAATATAACAATCTTGCGCGAGATGGTTATTGTAGAGAGAGGTTGGGATCACTTGGTCTAATAATTTCTGTTTTTCTAAAGCCGCTTGTTCTGCGATAGTATTCGCCGTCAAGTGATAGACGACAGCCGTTAACCCTGTGGTACAGGCCGCAAAGATAGCTAATGTTAACCCATGACGTTTTAGTATCTCGATCATCATTATCTCCATTAATGTCCATAAACCCGAGGACGGGTATAACTATCAATAAGCGGTACAGCAATATTAGCTAATAGGACTGAGAAGGCCACGGCATCAGGATAGCCACCATAGACACGAATAATCCACACTAATAGGCCAATGATTGCACCATAGATTAATCGCCCTTTTGGTGTGGTGGAGGCGCTAACAGGATCGGTGGCAATAAAGAAAGCCCCTAACATCGTCGCACCTGAGAAAAGCTGTAATAGTGGCTGAGAGTAACGAGTAGCATCGATCCCCCAACTGATCAGTGAACAAACACCAAGCAGCGTTAACATGGCAACAGGAATTTGCCAGCTAATAATTCGTTTATATAACAAGATAACGCCCCCAACCAGATAGGCAACATTCACCCATTGCCAACCCATTCCCGCAAATCCACCTTGTAAGATTGGCGTTGCTAATACTTCATCAATAGAGTGGGTTAATAATCCGGTTTTAAAACTATCAAGTGGTGTGGCTTGGGTAATGCCATCTACAGAGCGCCTTAAATCTTCAAGGGTGAGTCCTGAGGGTGTATGTCCGGTAAAGAAAATACTTAAGCTATCTATAAAGTTATAAGATACGGCTTGTAATTCAATGGGGGGCATCCATGATGTCATTTGTACAGGAAAGGAGATCAATAGCACCACATAACCGACCATCGCGGGATTAAATGGGTTTTGACCTAATCCGCCATAAATATGTTTGGCAATAACAACCGCAAAAAATGTCCCTAAAACAATTATCCACCAAGGCGCTAAAGGAGGAATACTAATTGCTAGTAAAATACCTGTTAGTAAAGCGGAATTATCTTTTAGGTATAGAAGTGGATCTTCTTTTCTGAGTTTGACACAAATAGTCTCCGCCAATAGCGCGACAATGATTGCCAAGATGATTTGATATAGCGTCCCTAAACCAAAGAAGTAGAGTTGGCATAGAATACCTGGAATAGCGGCCAATATTACCCACAACATCACTTGACTGGTGGATTGTTGATTATGAGTAAATGGAGAGCTGGCGATTTTCAATTTGCTATTGTTATTTTGTATTGGTCTAAATTTCATTTGTATTAATCCAATGTCACTTCTTCTTTAGCATGGCGTTGCTGTGCTTCTTTTTTAGCTTTTACCCGAGCAATAGCAGCGGCGACAGCAGCTTTACGTGGATCGGTTTCCACCTCAGCATCAGCTGGAGTTTCAGCGGGTGTGTCTACTTTTGCAGTTGCCTGTGCTTGTTGAGATTTTTTAGCTTTTACGCGGGCAATAGCAGCAGCCACAGCAGCTTTACGTGGATCGGTTTCCACCTCAGCCGGAGATTCAGCGGGTGTGTCTACTTTTGCGGTTGCTTGCGTTTGCTGGGATTTTTTAGCTTTTACCCGAGCAATAGCAGCAGCCACAGCAGCTTTACGCGGATCGATTTCCAGCTCAGCATCAGCAGGAGTTTCAGTAGGTGTGTCTACTTTTGCAGTTGCCTGTGCTTGTTGAGCCTTCTTAGCTTTTACCCGAGCCAATGCTGCGGTTACAGCAGCTTTGCGCGGATCGGTTTCCACCTCAGCCTGAGTTTCAGCAGGAGTGTCTACTTTTGCAGTTGCTTGCGCTTGCTGGGATTTTTTAGCTTTTACCCGAGCAATAGCAGCAGCCACAGCAGCTTTACGCGGATCGATTTCCAGCTCAGCATCAGCAGGAGTTTCAGTAGGTGTGTCTACTTTTGCGGTTGCTTGCGCTTGTTGAGCCTTCTTAGCTTTTACGCGGGCCAATGCTGCCGCTACAGCGGCTTTGCGTGGATCGGTTTCCACCTCAGCCTGAGTTTCAGCAGGAGTGTCTACTTTTGTAGTTGCTTGCGCTTGTTGAGCTTTCTTAGCTTTTACACGAGCTAATGCTGCCGCTACAGCGGCTTTGCGCGGATCACTTTCTGCATCGGCGGTGGTATGGGTATTTTGTGGTACCTGTTGTGCCAATTTAGCAGCTTGTTTTGCTCGGGCTTCTTCTTTACGTTTTTTGCGTGCAGCAATAGCCGCTGCGTTGTCAGGTTGTTCTCCTGCTTTAACAGCAATAATTTTGCCAATGCTATGTTTTTCTTTTACACGAGAAAGTGCAGATTGCACTTCATTTTGTTGGTGATCATCAAGCTTAACTGCAGCACGTTGATGTCTTGCCTCACGTTCAAGCTTTTCTCGTTCCATACGGATTTTTTTCGCTTCAAAGCGAGCCTTAGCTTCAGCCGCTCGCTTAGCTTCCGCATCAATTTCTCGTATTTCTGCTTTTTCTTGGCGGTAATATTGCACTAATGGAATATTACTAGGGCAGACAAAAGCACAAGCCCCGCACTCAATGCAGTCAAATAAATTATGTTGTTGCGCTTTCTCATGCTCTTTCCCTTTACTAAACCAGTAAAGTTGTTGTGGTAGTAAACCACTAGGGCAGGCGTCAACACATTGACCACAACGGATACAGGCTTCTTCAATATTATCTGTATCCATCTCTTCTGGAGAGGGAATTAATAAGCAGTTAGTAATTTTTATAACGGGGGCATTTAAGTCAGGTAAGGTGAAGCCCATTAAAGGCCCCCCCATAATGACCATCTGCTCAGAGCCAGCAACAAAGCCTGCTTGTTTTATAAGTGCATAAATAGGAGTACCTAAACGTGCCCAAAAGTTACCTGGGGTTTTAGCCCCTTGTCCAGTTACGGTGACGACACGTTCAATTAAAGGTTCATCATCGATAATGGCACGTTTAATTGCCACTACCGTCCCCACATTTTGCATTAATACGCCAATATCAGAGGAGCGACCGCCAGAAGGAACTTCTTTGCCCGTTAATATTTTGGTTAACTGTTTAGCGCCTCCAGATGGATATTTGGTAGGGATCACCCGAATAAAAATACGTTTTTCATTTGTGAGTGCTGCTAATGCTTGTTTTAAGGCGGCAATAGCTTCAGGTTTGTTATCTTCAATACCAATCAGCACTTCATCCGGTGACAGTATATGCATTAATATCTGACAACCCGCAATAACTTCATCTGCGTGCTCTTGCATAAGTCTGTCATCAGCTGTGATATAAGGCTCACATTCAGCGGCATTTATGATGAGCGTTTTAACTAAATCACCACCACCTTTTAATTTTGTGGCTGTTGGAAAACCCGCTCCCCCTAATCCAGCAATGCCTGCTTCATGAATACGGGTAAGCAATACTTCTTTACTTTGTGATTGATAGTCAACTAGTGGTGATTTTTCTCGCCATTCGTCTTTACCATCAGAGACAATTTTCACTGCAATTTCAGGCAGACCAGAAGGGTGAGTGCTTGGAAATGGCTCTATTGCCGTGACCGTACCTGATATAGAAGCATGAACGGGTAATGTTCTTCCTACACCACGAGTTAAGGCTTGGCCTTTTAAAACATGATCACCCACTTTAACGCAAAGTTGCCCAGGAGTACCTAAGTGTTGATGAATAGGGATGGTAACCTCATCCGGTAACTGGGCTATACGCATAGGCGTGCGACTTGATTGTAATTTCATTTCGGGAGGATGAATGCCGCCTTTAAAATCCCAAATTTTATCTTTTTTAAATAACGAAAAGAGATTAAACATGAGCGTTATCCTCCGTCTTTAATGACGGTTCATCTTCGGGTGTTTCTTCTGGCTCTGCAGGAATATTTCTTACAGGGATAGTATTTAAATCCCATTTCCAATTAGAGGTCGTCATTTTCACAGGAACTAAAGTAATACAGTCTGTTGGACAAGGTGGAACACATAAATCACACCCTGTGCAGAGATCTTCTATTATGGTGTGCATTGCACGAGTAGCGCCGACGATGGCATCCACTGGGCATGCTTGAATACATTTTGTGCACCCGATGCAGTTGTCTTCATCAATTAAAGCCACTTTTCTCACCGGATTTAATGCTTCTTCATCACCGTCAAGTGGTTGTGGATCAACCCCCATCAGTTCGGCAATTTTTAACATAACCTGTTCACCACCCGGTGCACAACGGTTAATCATTTCTCCATTATTAGCTACCGCTTCTGCATAAGGGCGGCAACCAGGATGACCACACTGACCACACTGACTCTGTGGTAATATGGCATCAATTTTTTCCACAATAGGATCTTCTTCTACTTTAAAGCGACGAGCGGAATAACCTAAAATCAGGCCGAATAGAAGCCCTAGTACACCCAGTACACCAATTGCTATCCATAAAGAATTCATTACAGTTTCACCAAACCACTAAAACCCATAAAGGCAAGAGACATTAAACCCGCAGTAATTAAGCCAATAGAAGAGCCTTTGAAAGGAGCAGGAATATTGGCGACAGCCAGTCTTTCTCTAATGGCTGCAAATAACACCATAACTAAGGAGAATCCTACCGCAGCACCAAAACCATATACTGCTGATTGCATAAAGGTATGTGATTGATTGATATTCAGTAACGCGACCCCTAATACGGCACAGTTGGTGGTAATTAAAGGTAAGAAAATCCCCAATAGACGATATAACGTTGGACTCGTCTTTCTTACGACCATTTCTGTAAATTGCACCACAACAGCAATCACTAAAATAAAGCTGAGTGTACGTAAATAGAGTAAGTCTAAGGGAACTAAAATAAAGGTATCCATTAGCCAAGAGCTAATAGAGGCAATCGTCATGACAAACGTTGTCGCAAACCCCATTCCTATCGCGGTTTCTAATTTTTTTGATACACCCATAAATGGGCATAAACCGAGGAATTTGACGAGTACAAAGTTATTCACCAAGACGGTACCAACGAATAAAAGCAAGTAATCAGTCATTGCTATGCCAAAATTGTTAAAAAATGGAGAAAAAGCCTCATAAAATAAAGAGGCTAAACGGGCGAGTATAATATCAAGCTGAAATGTATGAAGTTATCGATCTTGTGTGAAAGTTTCACGGACACGCTTAGCATATTTGATATAAGGCACAAAGCAGACAGTTGCCATAACGGCCCATAATAGTGACTTAACCGCGGTTTGATCATCAACAGGGGCAAAACCGAAACTTTTTATCGCCAACAATAAGTTAATTAATAACCAAATAATAAATAAACGAGGAAAATTTTTAGCGCGGTAAAAGAACTGTCTTAATAAATAAGCGGTAAATGCAAACATCGCCCATGTTGTTAACACGGAAAGATACCAGCTTGATACCACATGAAAAGGTAGCTGGTGGATAATCGAAAAATCTGAAAAATATCGTATTAAATATAAAACAGACATTAAACCTAAGCCCACTATCGACAACAGCAAATAAGCCAAAGGGGCAAGTAACCAACCCGTAATAGGGGCTTTAGGGGATTGCTGGGGCAAAACGTTTGTCTGAGGTTTTAATTTCATTAATCAAAGATCCTACTATTATACTAAGTTCTAAACGAGATATTATCACAAACTTTGTTATTATTTATTTAGCTGTAGAAGTGAAAGTCATTTTTCATTTATAGAATAAAAAGATAAAAGCGGGATAGGGTTATGACAAAAAATTTAAATGTGGGGATTATAGGCTATGGTTATGCAAGTAAAACCTTTCATGCTCCCCTGATCTGTACCACTGAGGGGTTAACACTATCAGCCATTTCAAGCTCTGATGAAAGTAAAGTTATCGCTGATTTTCCTAATATTACGGTGTATGCTAACCCACAACGACTGATTGATGATCCAGACATCGATTTAATTGTTATTCCAACACCTAATAACACTCACTATACCTACGCCTCACAAGCCTTAAAAAACGGTAAACATGTTGTTGTCGATAAACCTTTTACTTTGACACTCGATGAAGCAGAAAAATTGGCACAACAAGCGAAAGAAGCTAAGAGATTACTCTCGGTTTTTCATAATCGTCGTTGGGATGCCGGTTTTCTTACCGTTCAAAAATTACTCGCCGATAAAACATTAGGTGAAGTCAGTGCCTATGAAGCGCATTTCGATCGTTTTAGACCCGCTGTGCGCCAACGTTGGCGTGAAGATGCCGGACTTGGTGGAGGACTTTGGTACGATCTGGCCCCTCATTTACTAGACCAAGCGGTATGTCTTTTTGGTCAACCTTATGCAATCACTGCTGATATTGCTCAGTTGCGCCCTAATGCTAAAAATGCTGACTACTTTCATACACTATTAGACTATGGTCATCTGAAAGTTATTTTACATGCCTCTATGTTGGTTGCCTCACCTACGCCTATTTTTGCTATTCATGGGACCAAAGGCAGTTATGTAAAATATGGTTTAGATACCCAAGAAGATGCATTAAAAGCGGGTTATCTCCCGACGGAAATGTATAACTGGGGGGCTGATCCTCAAGAGGGTGAATTAACATTATCGACAGAGAGTGGTGAAGTAGTAACAACAAAGTTACCGACTCTATCAGGTAATTATCCCGCTTATTATCAGCAAATTTATCGTGCGATTGCATTTGGTGAAGAGAGTCCTGTTACTGTGTCACAGGCCATTAATGTTATGCGTTTAATTGAAGCCGGTAGCCTTTCAAATCAATCAAAAACCACAATTAAGCTGTAAACATTAGGGAGTGACGAAAACCATGTCTTGGTGGCAAAAGCTAAAAATTGACTCTTTTTTAATGATTATGATCTTGGTGGTCATACTCGCAACATTATTACCTGCGCAAGGTGAGATAAAAGTCATCTTTCAACATCTCACTACGGCTGCGATCGCCTTATTGTTTTTTTTGCATGGGGCAAAGCTTTCTAGAGAAGCGATATTGTCAGGACTTGGTCATTGGCGCTTACATTTAGTGGTTTTTGCCAGTACTTTTGTTTTATTCCCATTACTAGGGTTGGGACTACAGTTTATGGTACCTGACTGGATGTCACCTACCGTTTATATGGGATTTTTATATCTTTGTGCTTTACCTGCGACAGTACAATCCGCTATTGCCTTTACTTCTGTTGCCGGTGGTAATGTAGCCGCGGCAATCTGTAGTGCATCAGCATCAAGCATTTTAGGGGTATTTTTATCCCCTGTGCTGGTGGGTTTTTTAATGGAAACACAAGGCTCTGCTGAGCATTTTGATACTGCGGGGGCGATACAATCTATTTTATTACAACTGATGGTGCCTTTTATTATCGGTCATTTATCTCGTCCATTAATTGGCCGTTGGGTTGATAATCATAAGATGTTAGTGAATAGAACCGATCGCTCTTCTATTTTGCTGGTGGTTTATGTTGCATTTAGTGAAGCCGTCGTTGAAGGTATTTGGCATAAAATTGACGGTTGGTCGTTATTGACTATCACCATTGTCAGTTGTGTATTACTGGCTATTGTACTTGTTATTAATATTTATAGTGCAAGATGGCTTGGCTTTAATAAAGCTGATGAAATCACGATTGTATTTTGTGGCTCGAAAAAGAGCTTGGCGAATGGGGTTCCCATGGCAAATGTACTATTTCCCGCAGCAACGGTGGGGATCATGCTATTACCGCTGATGCTATTTCATCAAATTCAATTAATGGTTTGTGCCATATTAGCTCAGCGTTATGCCAATCAAGCTAAAAAACACCATCAGCAGTCACTGTAAAAATAGAGCAAAAGATAAAAATACCGCCTTAGCAATAAGGCGGTATTTTTCGTTAATATTAACCTAAACTCACTTTTTTAATTAATGCATCACGTTCAGCTTGGCTAATAAAAGCCATAGTAAGACCATTAATTTGTGCTTGGCGAATTTGTGCTGCAGTTAAACCCGCCGCAGGAGCAGCAACAGTATACTCATGTTTTAACTCAATACCTTCCACGGCCGGATCGTCAGTATTGAGCGAGGCGATAATACCGTGCTCTAAGAACTTCTTAAGAGGATGTTGTGCTAAAGAGGCAATAGTACTGGTTTGAATATTTGAGGTTAAGCAAGATTCAATACCAATTTGGTGCTCTGCGAGATAATCCATCAAACGGGGATCTTCAATGGCTTTAACACCGTGACCAATACGACTTGCCCCTAATTCTTTAATCGCGTGCCAAATACTTTCAGCACCAGCCGCTTCACCTGCATGAACGGTGATCTTCCAGCCAGTATCACGAGCACGGTTAAAGTGAGGTTGGAATAAATGCCCAGGGAAACCTAATTCATCGCCAGCTAAATCAAGTGCGGTGATTTTATCTTGATGTTTTAATAGACCATTTAATTCTTGCTGGCAGGCATTTTCACCAAAAGTACGGCTTAAGATGCCGATTAAACGGATCTCAACATCATAAGTGTGTAAGGCACTTTGTACACCATCAATAATTGCTTCAACAACACCTTCAATCGGTAATTGATGCTTCATGGCCATATAGTAAGGTGAAAAGCGTAATTCTGCGTAATCAATACCTGCATTAGCAACATCGACGACGTTCTCATAAGCAACACGGCGACAAGCGTCTAAATCGGCGAGTACAGCAACGCCCCAATCTAGCTTTTGTAAGAAGCTCACTAAGCTAGGCTCATTTTTAGTTATCTGCACATGTGGGCGCAATGTTTCTAGCTCATAGGCAGGTAGGGCAATATTATGTTGTTGTGCTAAATCTAAAATTGTTTCCGGACGGATGTTTCCATCTAAATGGCGGTGCAAATCGGTTAAAGGCAACTGTGTGTCAATCACGTGTTATTTTCCTTTTTAATAATAATAATGAAAATCCACTTGTTATGGTGACTTTCTTTTAAGGGGAATAAAGTAATAAATTGCCTATTATTATGAATGATTTTCAATTGATTCACTATAAATTAAACTGAAGTTGTTTATTTTTAATACATAAAGAGGCGTTTTTTTTGTATTTTTCGATGATAAAAATTATTTTTAAATTAATACTGTACATTTATTATCTTTATTTTTCAGTATAGTTGATGCTTCTTATCAACTTGGCTGAAAATGTAATTTTTCCTTTAAAAACAAACATATCATAGTTTTTGATATAAGCTATCAGATATACTGATAGGTGTTAGTAAGAATTAAGAATGTCTATTAGCGGAAGGGCTGATTATCTAATTATAAATAAAGTGATTGTTTTATTAATTATTGTTAATAATATTGGGATATTAAAAAACAACAAATCTATTATATTTAATAAGGAAGTGAACAAACAAAATAAAATCATAATATATTCTTGCTAGAAAAAGGCTAATCACTTTATTTTTAATATTGCATATATTGGAGCGAGAATATGAATGGAAAATCAAATAATAGTTTAATAAATAATGATAGTAATAAACAAATAGCTAAACCAATAATTCCGCCACCATCTGCTAACCCTACTTTAAGTTCACAAATGGAGACAGGAGATGGCAATGTTGCTTTAGATTTAGTTGTGGTAATAGATACAAGTGGCTCAATGGCTGATGAATCTTCTGATTTAAGTCAACAAATAGATGATGCTGTTCAAAAGGCATTAGGACGTTGCCCATCAAGTTTAAGAGTCACTTTTTTAGGAATAGAAGGTACGTGGGATAATACTAAGTTCGATCGCTCAGTGACTGACTATTTAATGACACAAGGTGTATCTGCTCACAAATTACAAGCAAGAGCGCCATTTAAAGAGGCTGATGGACGAGATCATGCTGGAAATAAAGAAGATTTATGCCGAGCCGTCATTGATGTGTGTAAATATTTCGATTGGCGAGATGGCGCTCGTCGTGCAATTTTTGTCTTAGGTGATGAAGGTATGGAAGGTGGCGGAGGTGTATTAACACAAGCCGCTGTGCTTAAAAACAATGAGGCAATAGTGGTTGCTAGAAGCGAAAAAGTAAAAGTATATACTTATCAGGGAACGCCTAATGATGATCCCTCTAATGTGGATCGCTTTCCTACTATTGCTGATAGAGATAACATCACGAAAGAGTATGTGCGCTTAGCGCAGATGACGGGAGGACGCTCTTATATATACACAACAGGTATCGCTAATTTTTCTTTAGTTCTGCAAGAAATTCTATGTGACAGTTTAACATTACCTAAACTTCCTGATCTGAATAAAGATAATTCAACGTGTCGTCATGTTTGTGAAGAGCTCTCTACTATTATATCAACAGTTAATACCCTTGCAGAAATAATGCATAAAGCGATTGATTCATGTTGTAAAGAAGATTGGGGCACACGCGAAGTGTTTAAGCCTCATTGTGATTGTTAATAACAATAAAAAGCCCCTTATCATAAGAATGGTGATAGGGGGCTTTATTGATTAGTGACTGTATGCTATCAGTGACTAAAATTAATTGTTTTCAGCAGGTGCCGCTGGGATTTCAACTTGTGGCTCTTCTATTGCATCATTTTGATCTGGCTCTTCTGAATATTCAGGATAATCAGAGTCATCATAATCATAAGAAGAAGCACCTGCACCAAATAACATAGCCGCTAAACCTAACATTTGAGGGGCTTGTGTTACTTCCATAAACTCATCAAAGCTGTAAGTTTTACCGTTCATAGTAAATTTATCAGCAGCATAGTTCAGGTTTAAAGACAGTTTATTACCGTCTTGTGATAACAGCATCAATGGCAGAGCATCTTTCTCGTCTTGAGAAATTTGATTGATATTTTGCTGTAATTCAGTTTTTAACTGTGCCATGTCGTTAGCGGTTGTTTTCTGAATTTCAGCTTTATCTTCGTCTGTTAAGCCTTTTTCAGAATAACGCATAACATCAAGGTATTGTGTGGTACTACGGAACTCCGTTAGCATTGGTACAGAAAGATCGATATTAAAATTGATATTATTAAACAATTCATTAAACAGAACTGAAGGCGCCTTGTCTTCTTTTTTCAGTGCATCAGCATTGAACGCATTTAAATCTAACTTAAAGTTTAGTTTGCTTGCGCCACTGCTATTGGTAAGCGATGCTTCATCGATACGGAATACTAAACCTTTTTCCAAAACATCACGTACAGCTTGCTCAATCATCGCTGAATTATCGTATTTATTTTGATTCCAAGGTAAGAAGGTGCTGTTATAAACTTTTGTTAATAGCAACATCGCATCTGGGTCTGCTTTATCAATTGAGTAAGCAAATTTACCCGCACCAAAATCAAAACCACCAACATTAAGAGATTTAAAACTATAATCTTGAGTGATAAAGAATAATTTATCTTTAATTTGGCTCTTAGTAGCAAGAGAAGTATCTTTTAAAGTGAAATTAGATGACTTATCTTGGCTCGTAAAGGTAATATCGCCAAAGTTCAGTGTTTGTGTATCAAATAGATATTGATCGTCTTTAACTTTAGTTCCTTCGACAGAGCCTGCAATATTTTTCAGCGTAAAGGTTTCATCATTACCTTTCTTAACAATGACTTCATCACCTTTTACTGCTGTTGAGATGTTTGTTGCATTTTTATCGGAAGAAAAATCAATCTGAAACGCAGATGTTGTTAACTGGCTACCATCTTTGCTGTAATTAATAGGATTTATGTTAACTTTACCTGATACACTGCCATCAAACGATAAAGAAGAGTGCATATCAATAAATGATGGCTCTTTGGTCAACTTAAATAGATCTTTAGTGGTCTCATTATTCACTAAAGTATTATTCATTGCTGCTAACTTAGGAGCTAGATTAAATTGAGCAATATCAGAAAGAGGGAATGGCCCATGGTCAATATCCGTCTTAAAGAGCACTTCTTCTACTTTTTTATCTTCATCTGATTTGGCATGCTCTGAAATCACAACCGCAAGATCAGCAGTAGAAGTAAAGACGCCTTTCTTATAGTCACGAATTTCAAGTTTAATATCCGCACCTAATTGGCTTTCTTTAGCAAGTTGCGCTAATTGAACGTTAGTGCGTTTGGTTTCTTCCTGTAAGCGGCTTTCAATTTTACTGCCCATGTACCATGATGCACCGGTCCAAACAACACCTAGTGCAACAATAACACCAACAGCGACAAGCGATTTCTTCATAATTCTAGTCCATCCTCTGTGTATGCTTCGTAGCATACGTTCTTAAGATTGTTTTGCTACCCTTAAACAATCCAACAAATTGGTTTTGGTTATCAATACTCTGAATATGAATATAGATAATTAGCGTATATTAATTGCTATCTATATTCTCTGTAAATATAGATTTAGTGAAATAAGAACGCAATCAGAACTTACTTAGTTATAAGCTAACACAATGAGTTTAAAGAGAAATAATTATAGATAACTTAAATAAGGCAATTAAAGATAAAAATGTCGTTTTTTGGTCTTTTTTGGATTAAAAGTATATTTATTTAAGCCATATTTGTATTTATGATACAGAATAAAAGCTTGTAATTAATATGGTTATAAATAGAGAGCAAAAACACCAATATTATCGTGAGCCAACCTCATTTAATCAGAAAAATCAACCAATTTCATTCTGTTATAAATTTCATAAGCTCGCTTTAGCTCTCATATTTATTATTCTATTTATGGCATGATAGCTGTATCCGAGTTATTTACTAGAAAGTAATTCGGAACTAATCAATTATTCTGTGTACTTAAGGAGATTGAAATGGCAGCCACTCGCATTGAAAAAGACTCAATGGGACAAATCGAAGTACCAGCTGACCAGTTATGGGGAGCTCAAACGCAGCGTTCTCTAGAACACTTCCGTATTTCAGTAGAAAAAATGCCTGTTGCACTGATCCACGCGCTTGCTTTAACCAAAAAAGCCGCCGCCGGTGTCAATATGGATCTCGGGTTATTACCTAAAGAACGTGCAGATGCAATTATTGCTGCTGCTGATGAAGTGCTGGCAGGTAAACACCCAACTGAATTCCCATTAGCAATCTGGCAGACCGGTTCTGGCACTCAATCAAATATGAATATGAATGAAGTGTTAGCTAACCGTGGTAGTGAGATACTAGGTGGTATCCGTGGCATGGAACGCAAAATTCATCCGAATGATGATGTTAACAAAAGTCAAAGTTCAAATGATGTGTTCCCAACGGCCATGCATGTCGCTGCTGTTATCGCATTACGTCAGGATTTACTGCCGGAATTAAAATCATTACTGAAAGTATTTAAAGAGAAAGCAGAAGCTTTCCATGATATCGTCAAGATTGGTCGTACTCACCTGCAAGATGCGACACCACTTACATTAGGTCAAGAAATCTCCGGTTGGGCGGCGATGCTTGAGCATAATATCAAACATATCGAAGATTCAGTTCCTCATGTGTGTGAGCTTGCGTTGGGAGGAACGGCGGTTGGTACAGGATTAAATACACATCCTGAGTACGCAGTTCGCGTTGCTAAACGTATCGCTGAATTATCAGGTCAGCCATTTGTCACGGCTCCTAACAAATTTGAAGCATTAGCAACCTGTGATGCACTGGTTCATTCTCATGGTGCGTTAAAAGGTTTAGCTGCCTCATTAATGAAAATAGCTAATGATGTACGTTGGTTAGCATCTGGCCCTCGTTGCGGTATTGGCGAAATTTCTATTCCAGAAAATGAGCCAGGTAGCTCCATTATGCCAGGTAAAGTGAACCCAACTCAGTGTGAAGCGTTGACCATGCTGTGCGCTCAAGTTATGGGTAATGATGTTGCTATCAATATCGGTGGTGCTTCAGGTAACTTTGAACTGAACGTATATCGCCCAATGATTATTGATAACTTCCTACAATCAGTGCGTTTATTGGCTGATGGTATGCGTAGCTTTAACGAGCATTGTGCTATTGGTATTGAACCAAACCGTGAGCGTATTAATAAATTATTACATGAGTCTTTAATGCTGGTTACGGCATTAAATACCCATATCGGTTATGACAAAGCTGCAGAGATCGCGAAGAAAGCTCATAAAGAGGGCTTAACGCTGAAAGAATCTGCACTGAAACTGAACTACCTGACAGCAGAAGAATTTGATAGCTGGGTACGTCCAGAAGATATGGTTGGTAGTATGAAAAAATAAGCAATTATACGCTTATTTTATCTAGTACAATATTGGATCCCGCTATCCCAGATAGCGGGATTTTTTTTCTATTGCTTATTTTTCAAGATATAAATGTAAGCGTGGAATAAGTAATTGTAACTTTTTGGCTTTAGGGCGATGGCGAATTTGAATATTATTCACATCATAATCAGCTAATTCACCTATTATGGGCTTAAAATCCGACGCTTTATCAATATAGAAAGCTAATAATGGTAGGGGACAAGCATATTGTACCTGTTTTTGTTGCTCCGAATACCAAACTCTGGCAATAGGTTGGACTTTCACTGGACGCTTAATTTTTAATTTGGCATTTTCCGGGAGTTGTGAAAGGGTCATTATCTCTTTATCGATACGTTCAGCCCATTGTTCACTAGTATAAGGAGGTACGGCGCGATTGGCTTCTCGACTTTTTTCTAGCTGAGCTAACACATCATTACGAGTTAAGTTTTTTATAATGTTTTTATTGGCCCAGCCAAAACGTACTGTATCAGGATCAGAAAGTAGGGTGAGGGTGCGATAAGCATTAAGTGTAATTAAGCCTTTTAGCTGATTATGGACAAAATCAAAACGTTCTTCTTTCGAAATACCAGACTCTTTCGTCACAATATCTGAAAGCTGTTTTTTTAATGAATTAATGCTCTCTACTTGTGTTTTTACATTCTTAAATACAGGATTGCTGACACTAAAACAGAGTACCCCCGGTAAACGTATCGCACGCTTGCTACTGACATGTGGGGCATTATCATAGATAAAGAGATTGGTCATTAATTTTAAAGAGAGTTCTAAAGCATCAAGATCATAACTAGGTGACACTGTAACATTTGTTATCTCATCATGTTCATCTTCTTTACTTACCTCAGGTAATTCAAAAACCGCAGAAGGAAGTTGCTTTAACTGACGAAGAAAATCGGTAAGAGCATTGATTTCTGTTTCAAGTTGTTGAAAACAGAGATTAAATCGCTGTATTGCATCATATTTGCTCATCTCTATAACCTTATTTAGTTACAACATACAATTAGCCGTTATTAAAAACAATACATAAACTTCAGTGGAATGTATATCGTCTAGTAGGGTGAAAATTAAAAAATTACGCTATACTGTTTATTTATACAGTATAGCGATAAAAGGGCACTTTGTTGATGATATTTTTCTTAAATATCGTTATATGCGGTTTTTTTAAGCTAGCTTGGTTTTATTTTTAATCTTCTTCAGGAGGGTAATGAAAAGCTGTATATTCGTCTACACAATCTGGCTTAGTCGGTGGACAGTTGTCTACTGTGGCAACAGATATAGATGTAAATAATAGTGTTGCTAGTATTATTGGTAATTTTATTAAAGTCATGGTTGTTGTCCTTTTCAAAATAGAGACTCCATACTAAAAAAAGCAAAGTAAAGTCACAATTTTCTTTATTATCAATAGGTTTTTATAAATTAACAGATAGAAAATTATGACTTTTTATTGTGCTATTTGATTAAGGCGCAGTGCGATTAATAGTGCGGTTAACATTAAAAAAGCAATAAACAAACCAACACCAAGCCAACCAAAATTGACCCAGAAGATCCCACCTAGTGTTCCCGCAATACTCGAGCCTGCATAATAGGTAAATAGATAAAGGGAAGAGGCCTGCGCACGTCCTCGTTTAGCTCGACGTCCAACCCAACTACTTGCTACCGCATGGGCAGCAAAAAAACCTGTAGTTAGAATAAGCATACCTATAAAAATAATTGCTAGAGAGTCAAATAGTGTAATTAATATACCCGCTAGCATCATAGAAACACCGGCAATAAACACTTTACCTAATCCATATTTATTGGTTAATAAGCCTGCTTTCGATGCACTATAAGTTCCACTCAAATAAACAATTGAAATTAAACCAACGGTTGTTTGAGTTAATGAATAAGGTGCATCTAATAGGCGATAACCAATATAATTAAATAAAGTTACAAACCCTCCCATTAACAAGCCACCTTCAATAAAAAGAAGAGGGAGTCCTTTATCTCTAAAATGCAATTTAGTTGTGATAAGAAGATTACGTGGTTTTAAGGTTGCTGGCCTAAAATGTTGTGATGTCGGCAATATTCGCCAAAAAATGATAGCAGCAACAAGGGCAAAAATACCTAAAATAATCACAGACACACGCCAAGAGTAATAATCACTCAAAACACCAGTAATAACACGGCCACTCATACCACCAATAGAGTTACCGCTAATATAAAGCCCCATCGATAAGGCTAGATAAGCAGGATGGATCTCTTCGCTAAGGTAGGTCATCGCAACGGCTGCAACACCACTAAGTGATAGTCCTACGAGTGCTCGTGTAATTAAAATCCCCGTCCAGCTATTCATCATGGCACTTAATAGTGTGAAAAAAGCCGCACAAAATAACGCAATAACCATCACATTTTTTCGACCAAACGCATCAGAAAGAGGCCCTGTAATCAATAGACCACAAGCCATAAGACCTGTAGAAAGCGATAAAGCAAGACTACTGGTTGCTGGGGTGACTGAAAATTCTTTTGATAGGATAGGTAAGATAGGTTGCACAAAGTAGAGTAATGCAAAAGTGGCTAAACCAACCATAAAAAATGACACTGTCACTTTTATATAAAGCGCGTCATCACGCTGGATATAGTGTTTCGGACTGTTTGGTTTAGAAGTGGTGTTGATAGAAACATCTTCTTTTAGGGCCATGTTTTTACTGCTTATTTCATGAGTGTCCATAAAAAGTGGCTATCCAATACTTAAATTTGATTTATATCAATGTTAGAAACATTTGATTTTTTTGTCTAATATATTAATTATTAGCAATAAGACTTTTAAAGTATCAATAGGCATTTACATCAACGAATAATACAAATTATGAATATAGAACTTCGCCATTTACGTTATTTTATTGCTGTTGCTGAAGAATTACATTTTGGTAAGGCAGCTGAGAGATTAAATATTTCCCAACCTCCTTTAAGTCAGCAAATACAAGCCTTAGAAAGTGAGATAGGGGCTCGTTTACTCGAAAGAACCAATCGTTCTGTTTCGTTAACCCCGGCAGGACAAATGTTTTTAAAAGGATCCTATCAAATTATGGCACAAGTTAAGGCGGTAGCGACACGAGCATCAAGAATGGAAAAAGGAGAATTAGGTGAAATTTCAATTGGTTTTACCTCAACAACACCTTTTATGCATTTGGTTACGTTAAGTTTGCGTCAATTTAGGGAAAATTATCCTGAAGTCGGTATTCATATGCATCAAATGAATACCAAACAGCAGATATCACCATTATTAACTGGCCACATCGATTTGGGAATTATGCGTAATACGGTGTTACCTGATAATTTGCACCACCAGCTCCTATTTCGTGAACCTTTTATTTTGGCAGTTTATGAAGGGCATCCTTTACTTGCATACAAAGAAACAGGCGTAAATATTCAAGATATTGGGCAATATCCTTTTGTATTTTTTGAGCGAGATGTAGGAACGGCGCTTTATGATGAAATTATTCAATTGCTTAGCCTTGCGGGAATTACACCAACGATAGCACAGGAAGCCGGAGAGGCGATGACCATCTTGGGGCTTGTTGCTGCCGGATTAGGGATTTCTATTGTGACAAAATCATTTACCCGCATGAAAGTTGATGGTGTGCATTATCTGCATTTTGCTAATTCGAATGCTTTCTCTGAAGTATGGTTAGTTTCTCATAACAAACGAACGATCCCCGCTGCGGCCAACAGGTTGACTCAATTATTGCTAAAAAATATCTTAGAAGATCAAAAATCTTGATTTATATGTGCTTTCCATCACGATTTTTATGTAATTATTGTACAATTATCACAAACTGACGACATAATCGAAAAATAATTATTTAGAGCTTCGAATTAATTACGGCTTTTTTATTAAGGATAAGATGAAATGGGGATCCCGCCTAGCCATATTGATCATGTAAAACAATTTAATCTTGGCACTGTTTTTCGATTAATTGATGAACATGGTCCTATTTCTCGTATCTCATTATCTAAAAAAGCAACACTTGCGCCTGCCAGTATTACTAAAATTACGCGAGAATTAGTCGAAGCACACCTTATTCATGAAACAGAATTTCCTGGGTTAGGATTTCGAGGACGGCCGGCTGTTGGTTTAAAGTTAGAGAGCAAAGGGTGGCAATTTTTATGTATTCGAGTAAATAATGGTAGCCTACTTTTTAGTTTAAGAGAGCTAGATAATCAATTAGTTGTTGAAGATACCTTCGACTTTCCTAAACAAAATAGTGATGCTTTTTTGCATCATTTCCTTGCTGCAATAGATACATTCTTTCAACGTTATCAATCAAGAGTAGAGCGCCTTACTGCAATTAGTATTACCATGAATGCAATTGTTGATCCGATTAGTGGCGTTATTTATAGCTCTCCTTACTATGCTATCCAAGATATTCCGCTGGCTGATAAAATTCAGGAAAAAACAGGTGTTGCTGTTTTCTTACAACACAGTGTAACGGCTTGGACGATGGCTGAATCACTCTATGGTGCAGCCAAAAATAACACCGATATTCTGCAAATTGTTATTGATGATATTGTCGGTGCAGGGGTTGTGACTAATGGAAAGACATTACATTCAAACAGCCATAGTGCCGTCGAAATAGGGCATACAAAAGTTATTGATTCACAGACGCAATGTTATTGTGGTGCAAAAGGGTGTTTAGAAACGGAAATATCGATCCCTCAGTTAATTAAAAAAGCACAGCACTTGGCGCAAGAAAATCCCACCTCAATACTTAATCAATATCCGATTACGGTAGAAACGCTATGTGATGCTGTATTAATTGGTGATAAACAAGCATTAGACATCATTAATTTAGTGGCGCAACGACTTGGTTTTATTTTAGCCGTGATGGTCAATATTTTTAATCCTCAAAAAATATTAATAGGTTCACCTCTGTGTAGAGCAAAATCTGCACTTTTCCCCCTGATCCTTAGTAGTATCCAACACCATGTATTACCTAGATATGCCCATAACTTGGTTATTGAAGAAACAGAATTGCGCAATAAAGGCACATTGCCAGCGGCATCACTAGTAAAAGAAGCCTTATATAATGGCTCATTATTACTTGAGTTAATGCAAGGCTAATAATAATACAATAAAGTATAATTAAAGTATTATGCATAGAGAAGTAGGCCAATTGATCACTTACATTACCCTATTTTTACTCAATTAACTAAAAAATTGAGCTAACTCAAGCCACCATAAACAGTGTTACCCTAAACTCTAATCTCTGTCATTTTTCGTAAACCTGATTTATCTGTCATAACGGAAGTAAATTATATGTTAACACGCTTGTTTGTTACGGGGACAGATACCAACATAGGTAAAACTGTTGTCACCCGAGCACTTCTTCAGTCAATAAATCGTGGCGGGACAACAGCAGTGGGCTTTAAGCCTATCGCAACCGAATTACATGAAACGGTTGAGGGTAATCGTAATCGTGATGCTCAGATTATTCATAATTCCTCACCTATTGACGCTCGCTACGACGAAATTAACCCTATTTTGCTAGAAAATTGTTATGTAAGTGAAAATGCAATAGACTTCCATCAAATTTCAAGTGAACTAAATAATTTGGGCCAAAAAGCTGAATGCGTTGTTATCGAGGGAAATGGTGGTTGGCGCTATTTACTTGATGATAATACTTTTTATTCAGACTGGGTTGCTAAAGAAAAAATTCCTGTTGTTCTAGTGGTTGGGATCCAACCTGGTTGTGTCAATCACTCAATTCTAACCGCGCAATCTATTATTAATGATGGTTTAGAATTAGTTGGTTGGGTGGCTAATAGAATTAATCCTGGGTTACCGCACTATGCAAAAATTGTAGAAAGGTTATCTCAACATATTCCAGCCCCATTGATTGGTGAAATCCCGTATTTATTGCGCCCTGAAGAACGTGATCTCTCTTGTTATCTTGACTTAAGCCAGTTAGAAATCGCTCAACCCGCTTAGTTAAGGTCAATTAAAGAGAATAAAAATAAGTTATTTCTATTCAATAACTTATTTCCTATTAATATTTAGTTTTACTTATTACTTATCAACGCCTAATGGGTTAACTCATTGGGTGTTTTTTTATTTAACAATGAATACTAAATATTAATAGCCTAATCGCTATTTAGGTTAAAAAAGAAAAGGGCACACAAAGTACCCTTTTTAGCTATTAATTCTATTAAATCAATGATTAATGGCGAGTATAAATGATTTTTTTAGAATCATTTTCACAAGTACCTACAACTTTACCTTCAGTCTGTGCAACTTGATCATTTTCAACCACTGTTAGGGTAAAGTTAGCCGCAGGAACACCATTATTTTCAATTTTTTGTTGAATATCTTGAACGACTTCATCACATCCAGCATTTGCGGCTAAAGGTGCAAATGCGAACAATGTAGCCAGTAATGCAAATAGATATTTTTTCATAACATTTCTCTCCTTGCTTGATTTTTAAAACATCATTGTTTTATTTATATTAAGGGTTAATTGGGCGACCAGTATTACTGTCTAAACAGCGACGTGTTTCTGGCTCCCAGTAAGCATAGATATTGGCGCTTTTTAAACAAGCATCACGCTCATCAATAGCTTTATCTATTTTATTAAACTCAGTTTTTTCGCGTTGGTTGATTTTATTACGGAGATCGCGTTTTTGATCCCAATCTTCTTTCATTTGTCGAGCTTGCTCTTTATCTAAAACATTATCATAGCCATTGCCATTAATGGTTACATTTGTTGAAGCTGCAACAGAAGAAAAAGAAGACACGGATAAACCAAGAAATAGTGAAAATAGCAGAGTCCTTGTTGCTTGTTTCTTAGTTAACGTATTTATCATAATGGCTATCCTCTAAAATTATGTAGCACTGAACAATGACTATTTTATATCAACAAGTATATATGATCCCTTAACAAAAAATGAGTTTTCAGTGCGTTTAATTTTGTCGGTGCACACTTAATCCGGCAAAAGATTGACTGACGGGCATCATCTCAAGCGTATTAATATTAACATGTGCAGGCAATGTTGCCGTCCAAAAAACCGCCTGTGCAACATCTTCAGGAGTAAGCGCATCTGCTCCTGCATAAGTTTGTTCTACTTTATCGGTATCACCTTTAAAGCGTACTAATGAGAACTCAGTTCCCCCCACAAGACCGGGTTCAATATCAGTAACACGTATTTTTTTACCTTGAAGATCGGCACGTAAGCCTAGGCTAAATTGCTTAACAAAGGCTTTGGTTGCACCATACACATTTCCCCCCATATAAGGCCAAGAAGCCGCTGTTGAGCTGATATTAATAATATGCCCGACATTGCGTTCAACCATTGAGGGTAGTAATGCACGAGTGACATGCACTAAACCTTTATTATTAGTTTCGATCATAGTATCCCAATCATCAAGATTGGCCTTATCAGCGGTACTTAATCCTAAAGCGAGTCCTGCATTATTGACTAATACATCAATTGAGCGCCATTGTTCTGGTAATTGGTGATAAATTTCACTGACTGCTTTTTTATCGGTGACATCTAATTGTAAAGGATAGAATAGATCGCCCAGTTCTTGATGAAGAGCTTGCAGTTTATCAAGACGTCTCGCAGTACCAATAACTTTGTGTCCATGGTTAATAAAGTGACGAGCAATAGCTTCTCCAAAACCTGCAGAAGCACCGGTGATAAATATAATCATTTACTTATCCTCATTGTTTTAATCTTTGAAAGTAAAAAGCGAACGTTAACAAGAGTCAAGTTGAAAAATGCAGCTTTGAGATAAATCAGGGGAAAGATAAGGTTCTTTGCCAATGTAAAAGATTTTTAACTTTAATCATCACTGAGTTATACGTTTTTCACTACTGATCAAAGTGGGTTGAAAGGGGGTTTTTATTTCGTGTCACAGTAGAGAAGGTTTAATACAGAGGTGTCATAAAAAAGCTAGGGCAAAACAAATAGGCTTAATAAAAACATGGTTACAACAATAATCACGACGCCTATAACGGCAATGGTAAGTGTGGGAGATAAAAGAAAGCAAAAATAACAGAGTACAAAAGTCACCGCGATATGGAGCAGATCGCTAAACTGATGATAAAGCCAAATAATCAAATTTTTAATTTTCAATAGAGCCGTTCTTACCATCATTTACTCGTAACTATGATTACTATATAGGTCATTGCTCGAATCTGAGCTTATAAAAATTTATAAGCTCAGTTTAGCATAGTAAATAACGGTAATAGTTATTTTTTGCCAACTTGATGGCCAATAACACCACCTAATACACCGCCGCCAATGGTTCCTAATGGACTACCATCTGTTAAAATTGCACCACCTATAGCACCAGCACCGGCACCAATTGCTGTATTACGATCGCGTTTTGTCATGCTTGAACAACCCGCAAGTGAAAAAAGCAGAACAGAAGCGACACACATTGTTCCAATTTTCTTAAACGTGATATTCATTTTTATAAGCTCCAGTATAAAGAACATTATAAAGTTACTGCTATCATAATCGTACTGGCATCAGAATATTCGGGAAGAATAGGGTGCAATACTCCTAAAATGCGTATTAAAAAGCATTAAAAAAGTAATAATAACTAACTATCTGATTAAGTTAGTTAATACAATGAGCATTGTATTACAAAATGAGAGATATTAAGAATAGGCTTAAAATAACTTACAGACTCTAAGCCTATTAAATCTAACGGATCAGACGGGGAGTTAGCGTTTTTTGTTGATCCAGTAATTATGCTTATCGCGTAATTCTTCTTCTGTATATTTTATCGCTTCACTATCAGAAATTTTACGATGTGCATTATATGATTGATAAATTTTTGCTTCCCAAGTCAGTATTTTTGGTAAACATTGTTCAAATACAGCATCTGAATTGTAAGTACATTTATGGGTTATTTTTGACGCGAGATCTTTGTCTGCCGAGGTAAATTGGCTATATGCTTTATTTTCATTCATAAAGCTAACCTCTTCTTTGGTAAATTCGCTTCTTCTTTGATTATCACCAAGTTGTACAATATAAGCACCAATTAGACCAATAACACTACTCAATAACCATTGTTTCCATATTTTTCTTAAAGTAAAAGGCGTTTGAGTCCTAACGCATTTAATAAGATATAGTATTAAATAAATAGCAAAATACAGTGTTGCTAAAGCGATGATTGAACTACCGATAATAATTTTTGTATTTAAATATTCCATTGGTCCTCTATTTGTACAGGTGTTTTATAAAAATATGTTTATAATGGTGGGGAGTATAAATGAAAAACAATAGGTCACCAATAGAATAAATAATTAATATTATTTAACATTATTCCATTAATAAATAAAGGGTTTTATAAGAGCGAGAAATCAAATGAGAATTGAATGTTATAGTTGGTCAGATGTTAGTGAACAAATTCTGGAGCAAGCAATAGCCTTACAAAATTCAGCTTTTGAGGATATGAAGGGTAATTTTTATCAGGTTGATATACCTTACAAGTTGGTACTGGCAATTGATGATAATCAGGTTATCGGACATGTAGCTGTTTATTTACGAGATGTTTACCTAGATTCATTTCCTGAAACCATTGGTATATTGAGTTGTGTAGTGGTGGCTCACAAATACCGAGGAAAGGGCGTTGCGGCATCATTAATAAAAATGGCTCATGCTATACTGAAAGAGCATTCTGTTAATTTTTCTATTTTATTTGCTGTTTCTCATGCTTATTATCTCTCCTCTGGATATATTCCGATGAAAAATCTCACCCGTTTTATTGAGAATAATGAGAAGAAAGAATTTATATATGACGGTGGTATGGTGTGTGAATTAGGTAGTCAAAATTGGAATGTAAATATATTAGAATTAAATGGGGAAGTTGTATAATTCACAAGTGGTGTGACAAATGGTGTAAATAGTATAAATAGGTGTAAAATTACTATTTATACCTTTAGAGAAATATTAATAAAAAACTTAGTTAAAATTGGTTTTAATATCTGATTTCTGCTCTATCAGAATAATTACTCAACGATAAATGAAACATCGACAGCTCCTGAATATTTATCTGCTATAACTTTGCCATTAGCACATAGGCCAAATAGAAAAGTTTGATTAAAGGATTTTATATTATCCATATTGGGTATATAGTGACCATCAAAGAATCTAATGGCACTTGTATCATTCGCTTGACATGTTTGATTTGTTAAATTTTTTAATGATGCAACAACATAAACTTCTGATTGATTGTTTGATTTTGTTCCATTTAAAAGCATTCCAGACATATTTCCACTAACAAGACTATTATAAGCTTTTATTGTAATATAGTTTTTTCCACCTTGAGTACATGTAACATTAACGGAATTTACTGGTGAAGTATCTAATAATGTTGGTGAAGTAAATGTTGATGTAAATTGATCTTTAAATTTAATATTAGTCTCAGTACTACTTGTCACGTTACAGCTTCTTAAGGCCGTAACTTTAATTTCTCCAGGGCGGATAAAATAAGCAGTACTATCATCAACGCTATTAGCTGTATTTCTTGACAACTTAAAACTAGTTTCTAATGAAAAAATACCAGGTTTTATATCGCCATATGCATAAACTGAATAACTATTTATACTGATAGAGACAAAAGATCGAAAAGAAGGATCATAAAAATTTTCTTGATCATAAGCCGAAGGTCCCCAACAAAAAGAACCATTTTTGCTTACATTATATAAACTTGAACGAGTCAACTTAGATCGAGTTAATACTCCTTTTATATTTTGGATACCTGAATTATTAGTTTTATATTGTCCTCCAATGTTTCCATTTATCGCCAATAGTAAATAGCCAGAGGTAGGATAGTTTTTATTTATTAGTTTAAATCCCCATTCATTAATTTCAGGTATTTTTTGTAGCCCATCGGTACTACCACAATAACCCGTCTGGTTGGTAAGGCTCAGAAAACCAAGCCTAGCATAATAATTAGCGCTCGAAGGGGCAGTGAAACTTTTAGGAAAGGTTTCAGCTAATTTTGTCACTGGAACAACTTCGCCTACATAGCCAGTTTTCCCTGCCATTATTTTAATTTCACCATCAGTAGCATAGCTTAATGTTGTACCTATTGTCATGAGTAATATAAAAAATGGTGAGTATTTCATTTTCATAAATGTTCCTAGGAATTTACTAAAAATTATTTCTTATTAAGAGACAAGGTTTTTATTAAATTAGCCTAGCATATAAAAAAGGAATATTCATAAAAATATTTATATTCCAATATGATTATCTTTATGCGACTATCTCTATAGGAATAATTTACTTTAACTATAATGGAGCTTTAATTTTATCTATTCTGATGTATTAAATATAGAAATAAGACGAACAAGGAAATATACAAAAATCACTCTTATATATGAGATGTGTTATATATTATGAACATGTCATCATTTCCTATAACAAACCTCGGCTAGCAATGTAGCATCAGCATATAAATTAAAGAAAGTCGGTTGGAAATACTAAAGTAGTGACCAAGTCCAATTGAATAATCAATCAGCCAAAAACAGAGATTTCAGCGCCTATCCGTATTTACCTATCATGGTTCGCATAATGTGTGACGCTATGTTACAAAAGGGTTCTGAGCGATTGCGGTAGAATGGGGTTGGGGTTTACCGCAATCGAGAAGGTTCGTCTTTATACATATAGTGGATTATGTGAATCAAGAACCTTCTAACTTAACTGACGGTAGAAACATCTAAAAAGGCTTTATTAAAATCCTTTCTAAAGTAGTATCTGATAAAAAGACAAAAAACATTGGGTCCAACCAACATAATCAATCAGCCAAAAACAGAGATTTCAGCGACTATCCGTATTTACCTATCGTGGTTCGCATAATGTATATTATGTTAAATGGCATGTAATAACCAATAACTTTATGGATGCTTTCTTTTAATGATTTAGCGCTTCAAAGCCCTATTGACTCAGATATGTGTTAAGAATTTAATAACTCCACTTCTAACCAATCTGAGAATTTTTATGGGATACTCGATATGACATTTACTATGTAGAGATAAAAATATATAGTAGAACTAAGTCACAAGAATATTACACCATTCAAAATCGTAATAGTTTTTTATTTAGCCTTATAGATGCATTGTTATATGATCCTGCTGGAAGCTATACCGGATGTAAAAATAATCAATGTGAAGATGGTTCTTACACATTAAGGGGGTCAGGTGATTTCTTTCAATATCCTGATTTCAATTGGGATGATTACCTTTCTTACCAGTTATGGGATGGTGATGATATCGTTATTATAGAGTTTGTAATTCCGAGAGAACAAGCTGAACACATTACCAAACTTATTTATGAACTTGGTGGTGCTAATGCTTTATTTTGTGCTACTAGAATCACTCATGTTTTAAAGTTATCTGGTGGTGTATTTAGTAATCTTGATACTCCAATTTATATACGTTCTCCTTGGGAGTTAAAAAAACAACTGCTTGATATCTATTTTCCAGAGCGAGGAGGAATCATTTCAGGTGCGTATTAATAAGAACTCCCTAATACCATATATATCAATATTTATCAGTGTGCTTTTTTATTATGCTGAAATGGCTCATCAGCTTTTTTTTAATATATTTTCGCATGCGACGAATGCCATAGCATTATTCGGTCATATTAATATTATAAGTCACTACTACCTTGTCTATCTGATTGTTATAACACCTGTGTTTGTTTTTTTAAATGGAAAAATGAATTCACTATATAAATGTTTGTTTTATTTTATTTTTCCTTATTTTTTATCTCTATTTGCATGGTATACACATATCTACTTCGATTTACCCAAAAATTCTAACTTAGGAAGTGGGACATTACTTGGTGAATTTGGCTACATAACAGTGACTATCTATATCATATACGGTTCATTCTTAATCCCACTAATTGCATGTTTGTGTGAGATTTTTATTCGATTACTCTATCGATATCTATACAGGTTTTATTAATAACTAATCTGTGCACGATATCCCCCTACATCTAGATCATATTGTTATATTAAAATATTGGGCAAAAGCTTTATTGCCCTTTTCATTAATCGTCACTTCTCTATATCCTTGGTGGCGTTTTATCCAACCTTGTGTCTGTGCATGATTAAGTAATGCACTGCCAATTTGTCCACCTAGATGAAAACGTCTTTCACTCCAATCTAAACAAGGACAACAAATATTGCGCGAATGTTTTGCTTGGAAATTAAGTCCCATCAATTTAAAGCGTTTATCTCCGAATTCAGTTATTTCTGTTCCATCTTTTGTTATCCATTCTTCTTGGCAAAGTACCTGATAAATTTTAACGGCAATTTCACCGGCTAAATGGTTATAGCATGTACGTGCTTTTCTTAAATGTTCTGGGGTGGTAATTTTTGCTTGTGATACATGAACTGTTGAGAAGCTCATCAAATTTTCAATAACTTTTGCTATATCATCACTAGCTAATCGAAAATAGCGATATTTACCACGAGAGATCACAGAAATAAGGCCGCTACTGAGTAATTTTGATAAATGGCTACTTGTGGTAGATGCGGAGATATCCGCAACAATGCTCAACTCGGTGGCTGTCCATGCCCTTCCATCCATCAAAGCACAGAGTATTTTTACTCTGGAAATATCCGCAATAGCGGCTCCAACCGCGGCTATTGCTGACTCCAAAGTATGCTCATATTCCGTTTTTGTTTTGTAATTATTCATCTTATAACGGCTCTATTGTCCAGTACGGTGCAATTACGTGTGAGTACTTGTAAACTCATAACAACGTTCTAGTTTAACTATACTTATTTTATAAAAATCAAAAATGCTCTTTTTACCTTCCTGCTGTGCTTTGCTGTGCAAAATATTATTTTTCCATTGCAGTATAGCATCTTCATTTTTCCACCAAGAAAGCGATAATAGCTTTCCTTCCGTCGCTAGGCTTTGAAAGCGCTCGATAGATATAAATCCATCAATGTTGTTTAGTAATGGTCTTAGTTGAGATGCTAAAGATAAATATTGCCCCTGCTTACTTGTGGCTATTTGAACTTCAAAGATAACAGCGATCATTTTATTCTCCTTGTTAAGAATAAGCAGGATAACAAAGAAAATAATAAACGTTTCGATACCTATTGAAATGTTACTCTGTACTGAATGTAGAGTAGAAATGAAGTTAGTATCTTTATTAAGCAATGATATCTTTAAAAGCACTTGTTACTTGTTATATTTATAACAAAAAATGTAGTATTATCAGATTTTTATGTGCAAAAACATAACGTAAGAGAAAAATAATGAAAGTTCATTATGCTGTAGGTAAATATATAATTGCTATATTTATTCTATTACTGCTTGTTATCACCACCCTATTATTTTTTACAAGCCATATTCAAGACTTTGACTATGAAAACAAAGATCAAGAAGAATTAAGTTTTTTATCTCAAGGAAACCGTCTATCAGGAACTCTTCTTACTCCTCAACATAAGACTCCGTCAGCGGTTATCGTTGTTATTCATGGTGATGGGCCTCAAGATCGTTATTCAAATGGTGGCTACAACCCTCTGTTCAATACATTTTTGGATGCAAATATCGCGATATTCTCGTGGGATAAAGCAGGCATTGGTGATAGTCAAGGAAACTGGCTACATCAATCAATGGAAGCTCGCGCTGAAGAAACGGTAGCTGCATTAAAATTAATGCAACTTCGTTATCCCGAAGTTCAAGTAGGTTTTTTAGGGTTTTCTCAAGCCGGATGGGTTATTCCTATCGCCGCTAGTCAATCACAACCAGCTTTTTCTGTGATTATTGGTGGTGCTGTCAATTGGCGAGAACAAGGACAATATTATCAAAAATTGCGTTATGAACAGCAAGGAAAAACACCGGATGAAATTATACAATTGCTGGCAAAAGAACAAAAAGAAAATGATGATATTTTTGGACTACATGGTACAAAAGATCGCACTCGTCGCAATGATATGAGTGAAGATCGATTTAATTTTGTTGTTAAAAATTACTTAAGTGATTCATCAAGTTATTTAAGAAAAATGAATGGTCGTATATTAGCGGTATGGGGAAATAATGACTTAAACGTTAATGCTCAGCTTAATGCTTGTCGCTATCGTGCAATATTAAATACTCATCATCAAGCTGATATTGTTGTTTTCCCTCATGCTAGTCATGGATTACTCCGTGTGCCAGAATTTAATTATCAATTAGAAAGTGATTGGCCAATATACCGTCAATTACAATTTCTGTGGGCTGGCCGTAAAGCTTACACTGAAGGTTCGTTACCACTTATTATCGATTGGATAAAAAATAAAAATCCGGATTTCTCTCCCTATAATATGGATTGTAATTTATGATTTTTAACCATAATAACAATATAGATGGCTTTATACTTTGGTTGTCTCTTGTGTTACTTTCTTGTACTCTGCTACGCTTTATTATCAACCTATTTGAGTAAACCATGACAGAAGCTCGTTCTAAAGATCCACTACACGGTATCACGCTTGAAATGCAAGTTAATGCGTTAGTGGCTAAATATGGTTGGGTTAAATTAAGCCAACGAATCAAAATTAACTGTTTTAGAAACGAGCCAAGTGTAAAGTCGAGTTTGAAATTTTTGCGCAGAACCCCTTGGGCGCGCTCTGAGGTAGAAGCACTATATCTAAATCTTGTTGAAGAAAACCTTGATGATACAATCAATTATTCTGAAAGTGATCCTTGGGCAAATAGTCGCTATAAAAAATAATTGTTATTTTTATTAATTCTCATCTCTAAAATCCTTTGGTGTCATGCCAAACTCTTTTTTAAAAATAGAGTAAAAATATTGTAACGACGGATAGCCACACATCAAAGAAATCTCTTGTATTGATAATGTTGTTGTGGCTAATAAGTTTTTCGCCCTTTTCAGCTTCTCTTCATAAATCACGGCATGGATAGTCTTCCCTACTTCTTTCTTAAAACGCTGTTCTAAATTAGAACGCGACATATTTACAGCGTCTAACACTTGCTCAGTTTTTATTCCTTTACAAGCATTGTAATAAATATAGTGCATTGCTTGTACAACGGTAGGATCACTAAATGAATGAAAGTCTGTTGAGCGACGTTCAATGATTTTTACTGGAGGAACTAATATTCTTGGTAGTTGTTCGGTTGGATGCCCTTCTAATATTTGATGCAGAAGCTTCGCGGCTAAATATCCCATTTGTCGTGAACCTTGTACTACAGAAGATAACGCTATACGTGATAAATAACGTGTCATATCTTCATCATCAATGCCTATAATACTGATTTCTTCAGGCACATTAATATTTAAGTTATCACAGACTTGCAGTAAATGACGCGCTCTGGCATCGGTGACGGCAATAATACCAGTTTGTGGTGGCAACGTTTGTATCCAGTCAGATAAACGATTCTGTGCATGTTGCCAATTCTCTTGTGTGATATCCATACCGTTATAAATGATGCCAGGGTATTTTTCGCGAGTAACTAATTGCCGGAATGCATATTCTCTCTCATTAGACCAATGCGGGTAGTTTTTTGCCGGTAATCCATAAAAAGCAAAATGTTTAAGCCCTTTTTGCTTTAAATGTAAAAAAGCTTGATGAATCAATTGGTAATTATCAGTAGCAATATACGGCACAGAAGGATAATCTTTTGCTTGATGATAAGAGCCACCGACACCAATAACAGATAAGGGTGATTGGCTTAAATGTTGAGTAATAATGGGATCGTCAAAGTCTGCAATAATGCCGTCACAAACCCAATGATTAATATTATCAAGGCGAGTGCGGAAATCTTCTTCAATAAATACATCCCAATGGCACTGTGACGCCTGCAAGTATTCACCTACCCCTTCAACAACTTGTCGGTCATAGACTTTATTAGCGTTGAATAACAGCACGATACGAAAATATTTATCTTTTTTCATATTAGATCACCCACTCTTCCATGTTGGCCATTAAACCACAGCTTTGTATTTGCCAGCATTCTCCTTCGTGGCTATGTGATTACTATCACACAAGTCAGATTTCGTAATAGCAAAGTAAAAAATAGGAATAACCAAGAGTAAGTACAACGAGTATTTTGTTGTTAAACCACATTGCCGAGGGGATTTTCATGAATCAGAATAACTTTAATAAATTAATTTCTAGGCAAAATACCTACAGTGCTAAATGGTGCAACAGTAACGCCAATGTTATTCCATTATCGGTTGCCGATATGGATATTTCTGCACCAGATTTTATTATTAACAAACTCAGTCAGTTTAATTTAACCGGTATTTATGGCTATACCGATCTTAGCTCTGATTGGAATAATGTTGCGGTAAATTGGTTTAAATCTCAATATGCTTGGCATGTTACACCTGAATCTGTGGTGTTTTGCCCTCGTATTATCCAAGCCGTCTCTCTCTATATTCAAAATTTTACTCAAATTGGCGATAAAGTGACAACCTTGTCACCTGCTTATCATCCTATTAGCAATACAGTTTGTGTAAATCATCGCCAGCTACTAGAAAGCCCATTAATTTATCATAATGGGTGCTATGAAATAGATTTTGACGATTTAGAAGATAAATTTAAACAATCTGTCTGTTTTATATTGCTTTCTCCCCATAATCCAACCGGAACAGTATGGCAACAAGCTGATTTATTAAAAATTGCTAAACTTGCTGAAAAATATAAAGTTTTTATTATTTCTGATGATGTTCATGCTGATTTTGTTTTTGATAATGCCATTTATCGACCTATATCAACTTTAAGTAGCTATGTAGAGCAACACTCTTTTATTTGCACATCACCGGCTAAAACCTTCAATTTAGCGGGGCTTGAAATAGCCAATATTGTGATTGCTAATCCAGAATATCGTGAGAAATTTAAACAATGCTTAATTGCCGCAGGTATTCATAATCCTGGTTACTTCTCTGTCCCTGCTTTCTTACAAGCTTATACCTTACAAGGTCAACAATGGATCAAGGAGCTTAAACATTACCTTGCTGAAAACAGGCAGTGGGTAAAAGAGCAATGTGCACGTTATTTTCCTGATTGGGTTATTACTCAAAGCCATGGCACCTACATGCTATGGATCAATTATCAAAAAATGCAGTTAACCGAACAACAATTAAAGCATTGGTTTGTTTCATTAGCCGAAGTAGAAATGAGTTGGGGAAGCGGTTTTGGTGCGGCTGGGGATGGTTTTTTCCGCATTAATATTGCTACACCTCGTTCAATATTAGAAACCGTTTTTACTCGGCTTATTCGTACCTCACCTCACGCCAGTTTGGAATAAATTACAATGAAAACGCAAACGATAAATAATCCGAGAACCCCTACACTTCTCGAGTCACTGTTTCCTATATTTACAATGGTGGTGCTATTAGGCGGAGGTTACGCCACTTTTGATTTACCTCCCGAACCACTAATGGTGTTATCAACCGTCGTCGCGGCATTATTAGTTAAACGATTAGGCTATCGTTACGACGAAATCTTAACGGCTATCTCACAAAAAATCGCCAAAACGATGCCGGCTTTGCTGATCTTAATTAGCGTTGGTTTATTAATCGGGACATGGATGGTGGGAGGAACCATTCCACTGATGATCTACTATGGATTAAAGATGATCAGTCCTGAAATGCTATATGTTACAGCACTGCTAGTGACATCATTAGTATCAGTTTGTACTGGTACTTCATGGGGCTCGGCGGGCACTATTGGCGTCGCTTTTATGGGCGTTGCTGTCGGTATGGAGGCTAATCTTGCAGCAACTGCGGGTGCTGTTGTTGCTGGTGCTTATTTTGGTGACAAACTCTCACCGCTATCAGGGGATACTAACCTTGCTGCAATGGCGGCCAGAATAGATCTTTATCAACATATCTGTCACCTGCTTTATACCACATTACCTTCCTTGATCCTCACAGCGATTATCATGACTGTCTATGGTATGAATGGCGATTTAGCAGGACAAGGAGTGCCTGAAAAAGTTACCTTAATTACCAATGGGTTGGAGAATATTTACCACTTCAACTTGATCCTGCTTATTCCTGTATTAGTCATTTTATATGGTTCGGTCACGAAAAAACCGACTATTCCAGTTATGCTGGCCTCTGCCGCTATTGCGATGTTGAATGCTTATCTTATTCAAGGATTTGGCTTACATGATATCGTAAAAAGTGCCGTTGATGGCTTTAATGTCTCCATGATCCAAGGTAAAGAAGTACCTGAATTATTAGGTAATTTATTAAATCGTGGTGGTATGAACTCCATGATGAGCACCCTACTTATCTGTTTCTGCGCACTCTCCTTTGCGGGGACTCTATCTTTAAGCGGTGCATTAGAAGTGATAGTTCATGCACTGCTAAAAATGGTGCATTCAACGGGATCGATGATCTTAGCGACTATTGCCTGTGGACTGACCATGATTGGTGTTACTTGCAATGGACAAATCTCTATTCTTATTCCTATCGAAATGTTACGTGGTGCGTATATTGAACGCGGTTTACACCCTAAAAACCTTGCTCGTACTGTTGAAGATTCCGCCACTATTTTTGAGCCTATCTTACCTTGGACTGCTGCCGGCGCTTATATGGCGGGTACATTAGGTGTTGCAACCCTAAGTTATTTGCCTTGGGCTGTATTGTGCTGGAGTGGCATCTTCTTTGCCATGTTATGGGGTTTCACCGGTTTTGGCATTGCTAAATTAACACCAGAAGAGCAGGAAGAAATGACTGCTGAGCTTGGATCACATTCAGAATTACAACTTGATACTAAATAAGGACGGTTCCATGTCTTACTTTGATAAAATTGAACAAATTCAATATGAAGGTACCACCAGCGATAACCCTCTCGCTTTTCGCTACTATAATCCAGATGAAATTATTTTAGGGAAAAGAATGGAAGATCATCTGCGATTTGCTGCCTGCTATTGGCATAACTTCTGCTGGAATGGTTCGGATATGTTTGGTATTGGTACGTTTGATAGACCTTGGCAGACACCGGGAGAAGCACTAGAACAAGCAAAGCGTAAAGCGGATGTTGCTTTTGAATTTTTCCATAAACTCAATGTACCTTTTTACTGTTTTCATGATGTTGATGTTATCTCTGAAGGAAATAGCATTAATGAATATATCACCAATATGGCAGCAATAACTGAGGTATTAGCGCAAAAACAGCAAGAAACGGGCGTTAAATTATTATGGGGAACTGCAAATTGTTTTACTCATCCTCGTTACGGAGCTGGTGCTGCAACAAATCCTGATCCAGAAGTATTTGCTTGGGCGGCAACTCAAGTTTGTGAAGCGATGAAAGCAACAAAAACGCTGGGAGGCGAAAACTATGTGTTATGGGGAGGCCGCGAAGGTTACGAAACATTATTAAATACAGATTTACGCCAAGAGCGGGAACAAATTGGTCGTTTTATGCAGATGGTTGTTGAGCATAAACATAAAATTGGATTCCAAGGTACACTGCTCATCGAGCCGAAGCCACAAGAGCCAACTAAGCATCAATATGATTATGATACTGCGACAGTTTATGGTTTCTTAAAACAATTTGGCTTAGAAAAAGAAGTTAAAGTGAACATAGAAGCTAACCATGCAACTTTAGCGGGTCACAGTTTCCATCATGAAATCGCCACAGCTATTGCATTAGGTATTTTAGGCTCAGTCGATGCTAACCGAGGTGATCCACAATTAGGTTGGGACACAGACCAATTCCCCAATAGTGTAGAAGAAAATGCATTAGTTATGTATGAAATTCTCAAATCCGGTGGTTTTACGACTGGTGGATTAAACTTTGATGCCAAAGTACGTCGTCAAAGTAATGATAAATACGATCTTTTCTATGGGCATATATCCGGAATGGACACCATGGCAATGGCATTACGTATTGCAGCAAGAATGATCCAAGACGGTGGACTTGATAAATTTATTGCTCAACGTTATGCGGGATGGAGTGCTGAACTTGGCCAAAATATCCTACAAGGCAAATTAAGTCTTGAAGAAGTGGCAAAATATGCACAAAGCAATACCTTAGCGCCCCGCTTACAAAGCGGACGTCAAGAGATGCTAGAGAGTTTAGTGAATCGTTATATTTTTGGTTAAGGGTATAAAAAGATAAACACAGCAGAGTAGCGCTGTGTTTATTGATTTAATTAACATAAGATCATGGGGTAAAACGTCATGTATTTAGGGCTAGACTTAGGCACATCAAGTGTTAAAGCGATCATCATGAATGAGCAAGGTGATGTCGTTGCCAGTCATTCTATACCTTTAACCCTCTCACGCCCTCATCCTCAATGGTCAGAGCAAGATCCACAAGCATGGTGGCAGGCAACTGATGAAGCGATAAAACAACTGAGTCGTACTCAACCTATGGAACAGATCCAAGCCATTGGTCTCAGTGGTCAAATGCATGGCGCGGTATTACTTGATGCGCAGCAAAATATATTACGCCCTGCTATTTTATGGAACGATGGTCGCAGTGTTAAACAGTGTTTACGACTGGCAAAGCAGTACCCTCAATTTAAAGAAATTACGGGCAATTTAGTTATGCCTGGGTTTACAGCGCCTAAATTGCAATGGGTCGCAGAAAACGAAGCGGAGATCTTTTGTCAGATTGCTCATGTGCTATTACCAAAAGATTTTCTACGTTGGAAAATGAGTGGTAATTTTGCCAGTGATATGTCGGATGCGGCGGGTACACTGTGGTTGGATATGCAAAAACGCGATTGGAGTGATGAATTATTAGCGGCAACGGGGCTTTCTCGATGTCAAATGCCGACCTTATTTGAAGGTAACCAGATAACGGGTTACTTACTGCCAGAAATTGCTAAAAAATGGCAAATGAAACAAGTGCCGATTATAGCGGGTGGTGGTGATAATGCAGCGGGTGCAATTGGTGTAGGAGTATATCAACCGGGTCAAGGAATGCTCTCTTTGGGCACATCCGGTGTCTATTTTGTTGTCAGTGAAAAGTTTCTCCAAAACAGTGACAATGCGGTACATAGTTTTTGCCATGCATTGCCACAAACTTGGCACTTAATGTCGGTAATATTAAGTGCGGCTTCTTGTCTAGATTGGGCATGCCAATTAACGGGGATCAGTGATGTTGGTGCAATGTTTAAAGAAATAGAACAGCATGCTCATTCTGATAGTTCCCTACTCTTTTTGCCTTATCTTTCTGGTGAACGGACACCTTATAATAATGCGGATGCCAAAGGTGTATTTTGGGGGTTAACTCACCAACATCAGCGTGCGGATTTATGTCGAGCGGTGTTAGAAGGTGTTAGTTTTGCGTTGAGGCAAGGAATTGAAGTGGCGGATAAGGCTGGACAACACGCAGACAATATAACGTTAATTGGTGGAGGGGCAAGAAGTGAATATTGGCGACAATTACTAGCTGATATTACAGGAAAAACCTTGGATTATCGTCAAGGTGGTGATGTTGGTCCCGCGCTGGGAGCTGCTAGACTGGCGCAATTAGCGATAAATCCGGCTCATTTATCACAAATTATTCTTTCTCAGCCAAAACTTGAAACACGTCATGTTCCCAATTTAGAAAAACATAAGGCATATCAAGATAAATATAATGCCTTTAAAAAGCTCTACACACTTATTGAAACAATGAAAATATAAAACAATATTGCGTTAACATCAGGGTTATACAAAGGGCGAGATGATACTTGCCCTTTTCTATTTATTGGAATAATACAGAAATAGCACTTAATGCTAATAAACCACCCATAATAAAATTAAATAGCCTTAATATTTTGGGATTTTTTAATCGCTCTCGTAAGCTATGACCAAAAGTGGCCCATATAGCAACACAAGGAAAATTAATTAATGTGAAAATAATAGCAACTAACAACATTGAAATATAAGGATATTGTGGTGAGGTATATAATGTTATCCCTGAAATCGCCATCATCCATGATTTAGGATTAATCCATTGAAATAATGCAGCCTCTAACAAGGTTAACGGTGAGCCTTGTTTATTACTATTTTGCTCAACAGAATGACTAATTGCCGTTTTCCAAGCTAACCACAATAAATACAGCGCTCCGAGATATTTTAATATATTGTAAATAATGGGCGATGATTTAATAAGTGCTCCTATGCCTATCCCCACAGCCAATAACATCACAAAAAAACCGAGAGACACACCGATAGCATGAGGCATTGTACGCTTTAAGCCAAAGTTAATACCTGATGCTAGAAGCATAATATTATTCGGGCCTGGTGTAATTGAAGTAACAAATGAAAATATGGCTAATGATAAAAAAATGTCGAAAGTCATATATAAAATTCTAATCAATAAATAATGAATAAGGAGATATTAAATTGCCTTTTCTTTTTTTATTTACCAACTAGTGCTTAATTTTATAGGAATGGTAATACTTAGCGCTAGAGAAATTCATTATTTTAGGAATTTGTCTATCCATATGGATAAGTTTCAGCTTTTATTCTATTATATGGAATTTTCTACGGTATGATAAGTTAAAATAACGATATTATATAATAAGGTAATTGAAGGTGACTTATTACTAGAAGATATAGCCTGCCCTACAAATATATTATTCTGATACCTTTCAAGAAAATATAACTATTAGCCCTAATAAATATATTGATATATTAGGGCTAATATAATAGCTATTGCTAACGATACCCGCGACGATGGTTTTGGGCAGACCAGCTATAGGTTTCATCACTAGAGACTAATTTCTGTTTTTTCTTCTGGGAAAGGGCTTTTTTGCTGGCTTTTTCTACTTCGAGGGAGATTTCGGTAATAATAGCATCTTTCACTTTATTCATTTCGGCGTTAGTTAATTCACGCCCCAATTTCTTTCTCTCTTGACCGATCCTGGTTCTAACGCGCATCTGTTGGGCATCTGTCATCTCTTGAAGAGTCAGCTTTTTCATACAATCACACCCTGTATTGAGAAAGGAGTCTTTAATATAACATCATTTCAACGACTCACAATCAATCAATTGCCTTTTTTGATAGTAAAACGCGATCGAGATAGATATTACGCGCTTATTACACGCGTAATATCATAAAGTGAGTGAAGGATTAAACTAACAGATAGACCGATTAAATAAGTTTAAGAAATTTAACTTTAAAATCATCAATATCTTGTTGTGTTGTTGCCCAAGAAGTACAAAGGCGCAAACAGCTTAGCTGTGGATCGTCAAGTAATATGCGATGAAAAACAAACTGCTGCGTTAGCTTTTCTGCAATATCATTAGGTAAAATGACAAACACTTGGTTAGATTCTGCTGGTGCTAAAAAATCAAAACCATGCTCAGTAAAGAATGCGGCTAATTGTGAGGCCATCTCATTGAGATGTTTACCTAATTTAAAGTAGAGGTCGTCGCTAAATAATGCCGCGAATTGTGCCCCTAATAACCAACCTTTTGCCTGTAATCCGCCCTTTTGTTTTAAGCTAAAGCGAAAATCAGAATTTAATGCAGGATGACAAATCACTAATGCTTCTGCTGACATAGCACCAATTTTCGTGCCGCCAATATAGAAAGCATCTGTTAAGTGTGCGATATCTTCAATCGTCAGATCGCTATTATCAGACATCAACCCTGTCGCTAAACGTGCACCATCAAGATATAACCATAAATTATGTGCATCACAAAATTCGCGTAACGCTTGTAATTCGGCTTTACGATATACCGTGCCAATTTCAGTGGCATTGGTTATATAAACAAGTTTAGGTTGCACCCAATGTTCATCGTTATGTTCAGCGAGGATCGGCCTCAATAAATCTGGGGTCAATTTACCATCAGCAGAAAAAGTGGTGATCACTTTATGGCCTGTTGCCTCAATCGCTCCCGTCTCATGAGTCGCAATATGCCCGGTGCTGACAGAAATTACTGCTTGATGTGGGCGTAAAAAGTGAGAAATAGCGGTTAAATTAGTGATAGTGCCACCATTAAAAAAATGGATCTGCGCTTCGGGTTGTTTAATTCGCTGTTTGATTAATTCTTTAGCTTGATGACAAAGGGTATCCATACCATAACCATCATAACGTTGACCTACTGTATCTGTAATTGCCTTCATGACCGCAGGATGTGCAATTTCATTATAATCATTTTGGAAGCGGTACACGTGTACTCCTATTTATGTTGTGTTTGGTCTGTCTATTATAGATAAAAGAAAAGCATATGGCCTTTAATTGACAAATTATCAAATAAACACCACATGCTGAGTCTAATATATTTAAAAATAGAGCGATTTAAAACCGCCTATTTAAAACAAACTTCACCCCAACGGGCTAATCCTGCGGTTACTGAGCCGAAATCATTACCTTTTACAATAGGCACATTAGGTAACTGTTGCTCGATAGCTTGACATAAAATCGGTGAACGCGCAGAGCCTCCGGTCATAAACACCACATCAGGTACTACGCCCCCTTGTTGTACGGCATCATTGACCAAATCAATCATCTTATCTTTAGGGGAGCCAATGGCTTCAACCATTTGCTGGCGAGTGATATTGGTTTCTAATGTTTCGCTTAATAACGCGATGCTGGCTAAATAGGTATGGCAATCTGATAATGCCATTTTCGCCTCTTCCGCTTTGCGGACAATGCCATATCCTAGTGTTTCATTATAGACTTCAATTAAGCGTTTTATCTTTTCTGGCTCTTGAGCATCACGACGTAGTTGATTTAATGCCGCTAAATTTTGTTGAGAATAAAAATCTTTTTGTGCTTCAACATTATTGATGGCAATAGGATCCCAAAATTGTTTTAGCGGTAATTTTATGCCCGATGAAGTTAGCCCTGTCATGCCAAATAAAGGCATTAGCTGTTTAAAAGCTAGATAAATATCAAGATCATTACCACCCACACGTTGTCCACTATGCGCTAATAGTGTACTGGCACGATCGGTTTTACCCCGATAGCTAGGGCCCATTTGAATCAATGAGCAGTCCGTTGTACCACCACCAATATCAACTACCAAGACTGTTTGGTCTTTGGTTAATGTGGATTCATATTCTAAACCAGCGGCTACCGGTTCAAATTCAAATAAAACCTGTTTAAAGCCGGCTCGTTTAGCTGCATTAATTAAAATACGTTCAGCTTGCTTATTAGCAGCTTCTCCCCCTAACCCATTAAAGTTAATAGGTTTACCAATCATGGCATCAGTAATGGTTTCTTGGGTGCTTTGTTCCGCTTGTTGTTTTATATTGGCCATCATGGCGCACACTAAATCTTCAAAAAAGCTGATTTGTATCTCATGTAAACCTGAGGCACCAAGAAAAGATTTAGGCGATTTGACGTAATAAACATCACGGGGATCTTTTAGATACAAACTTAATGCCGCCTGACCGAAAACAATATCCTCAGGCACTAATTCAATATCTTCATCACGATTAAACGCGATTGATTTTCTTAATAGTTGTTCGCCAATAGAGTTGGTAGGTTTAATATTTAAGTGGCGAAATAAATGTTCGGAAACAGATTCACGGGTTGGCGCACAAAGAGTAGATGGAATATAAACATTCTCACCTTCTAAAGGTAATAGCGTTGGTTTCCCCTCTTTCATTATTGCCACAGAACAATTTGATGTTCCATAGTCAAAGCCAATAAACATATCGCCTCCCAGCTAGACTTCGTTAAAAAAAAGACTGAGCACTCTACATCAAGCTTATTGTAATTACTACCAGATTGTGGTGTTTTGTCTTTTAATATTCGAATGGCGTTTCTGGCGAATAAAGTTTATTACAGCTTATTGTTATAGCCATATCAGGTTTTAAACCACCTAAATAACAATCAACAGAATCGGTTAATAGATGAAATAAGCACCCAACGGCAATGGCTTTCCATTTCCAAGAAGGAATAAACCATAAAACGATATAGACAATGGCAGCCCATAGAGTATGCAATGGATGAAAACCAACACTGCAACGATTGGGATCAAAGATTGGCGTTGCAAACAAATGGTCAATGTCTATTGCCATCGTACTCATCATAAGAAGCGCAGCAAGCCGCCAGTTTTTACCCCAAAATAGATAAGCGAGTGCTATTGGCGCTAAAAAATGTAAACCATAATGTATTATTGTTCTGGCGATTTCAAAGATCACAAAAGTCTCTATTGCTTTATTATTTGATAGGCAGCCCTTTTTATAAGGTGATTATCTCTATTTATCAAGGTGTATATTAGGTAAGCCCTGATCAATATCCCCTAAAGCAAAGGCTAAATCTACTGCGGCAATTAATGAGCCTGTATAAGCATCTATATGTGAGAGTTGTGCATTTAATAGTGCAATTTCTGCGGTATTAATCTCCGTTACTGTACCTAGTCCATTGTTAAAAAAATCGACACTGGCGGTATAACTTAATTGTGCGGTATCAACGAGATTTTTAGCCGCTTTGTTTGCTTCAAGGGCCGATCTTAACGCATTCTCACTGAGAGAGATCTCTTTGATTGCCGTATCTTGGCTTTTGCGCAAATTTTCTTGTGCTAATTGGATATCTGATTGAGCATTGCTCATTCGCGACTGACGCATGCCCCCTTCATATAAGGGAATACTCACGCCAATTAAAATATTCGACGATGAAGTTCGTTGGCTAATTTCAGGTAACCCCTGAACATCAAAATGCCCCGAACCACCAGCAAGAGCACCGGCGAGATACACTTTAGGAAAATAGTCAGATTCAACAGAGCGTGCCGTTTTTAATGCCGCTTGCTCTAATTCATAGTGAGCTAAAATATCAGGGCGTTGTGATAACGCTTTTTTTATCACATCGTGAGTCAATGGGGAAATATCATCAGGTAAGCGCGCGTCATTATCATAATTCACTTTTATCTTTTCAAAGGGAGAGACACCTATTGCAGACAGTAATAACTGATATTGATCTTTTTCATGACCTTTAGCTAACACATGTTGTAATTCTACTTGGGCAACTTGTTGTTTGGCTAAAGCAACATCTAATACGGTTGCTAATCCCCGCGCACGTTTTTGCTCTATGGCATATAAAATATCTTTGCTTCTTTGCAGTGCCTCTTGGGTAAGAGTGACTTTTTTAAGGGCCGCACCATAACTAAAATAGGCAACAGAAACATCATGAATTATTTTTTGATGCATCAGATTAAAATTAAGGTTTGTTGCCAAAGAAGCATGTTTAGCGGCATCGGCTAAAGCTCCTCGTTTGCCGAAGTCAAAAATAAGCCATCTAAAGGTTAACGCTGGAATAAAAGCACTGTTTGATGTTTTAATATCATCAACAATTGGATTGGCGGGTAAATCTACTTTTCCTCTTTGATAGCCTGCCAATGCCGTTGCGGTAATAATCGGCAAATAAGTGCTTTCTACCATACCAATATCGGTGGCTGATTTTTTCGCTAATAACCAAGCAATCCGTGTTTCAGGATTATTTTGCTGACCAAGATCGATAAGCTCGGCCAATCCATAGCTCGTTTTAGTGGTTTGCTCTTGCTGAGGTGTGGCGAGGTATTGCTCAGAAGCTGCCATATAGTTTGTATTATTATAAGGCATCGGTTGTTGTGCTGAGTATTTCCCATAATCGCTAGTATCAATACATCCAACAAGTAATAAACTTAACCACGATGATAGAATATATTTTTTATGATTAATGGCCGATTTTATCATCATCTATTTTCTCTTATTAACTGTTTAAATACTTGTTCTCTTTCATTGATGGGCAACATTTTTATTTCTTCAGTTAAGACATTTTTTTTAAAATCATCTGGAGATAAAGGCAGTGTATCGGAATACTCTCCATTATCATCAAAAATAAACCTATCAGCATAACTATGGCGACTGATGTAAGAAATCTTGCTTAATGACTGTTTAAAAAACAAGGTGAGTACTTTGTTTCTTTCTTTATCTTTTCTCTCAAACAGCAGTAAATCAATATTATCTTTAGATTGTGCAATAGTCTCATTAATAGAGGCGACTAAATCTAAACACTCACTTTTATTGGCAGAGCATCTTAACTTTGTATAGTCATCTAAAATCGTGGCGAGCTGTTTGTATATTGTATTGACGATACTCGCGGGCCAGACTCGAGTAAAAATGACATACATAACAATATTGCCTAATAAAATACCCAAAATACGGTCGGAAACCACATCCATATCAAAACTCGGTTTAAAGCCATGTAGTGTCGTTAGCAAAAAGGCTAAGCCTACTTGTACGCCAGCATAAGAGATACGTTCATTACCGGCGGCAACCCAGGCTGCAGGTAAAAGACAGAAGAAGATCAATACCATCAACTGAAAAATATCAGAAATATTAGGAATAATATAAAGCAGTGAGATCATGCCAATTAATGCGCCAATCAGACACCCTATTATTCTTAGTGTAAGTTTATGAACCGTTTCGCCCACTGAAGTAAGTGCAACCACATAGCAAGTGATCATCGCTGTATGGATACCTTGCCATTTAAAATAATCATAAAACAAATAACATAAAATAGCGGCAAGAGTTGTTTTAATAGCGAAGTATTTATGATTAGGATTACTAAATGCATCGCTTACAAAAAAGGGTGTGGCTTTTTTAATGGGTTTAGTGGTTCGTTTTGTTAGCAAAATAGTATTAAATTTAGCCAATAAAGCGATTCTATTTATTGGCTGAAGACGTTGCACACTATCTTTAATGTTATCTAACGAGTGGTTGGCAAAACAGTCCGCAATATATTTACATCTTTTCGCTAACATAAAACGTAACGATGTTGAGGTATTGTCATCCATTGTTATTGACATAACTAATATTGCATAGGAGTTATCAACCATGTTTTCTAACCATTGGATATCTTCTTTACCTAATAGATAAAGGATTTTCATAACCATCAAATAACGTTGGCATTCTGCTTGTGTTCCTAGTATTTCATTCAGCGTTATCTGGTTAGTTTTTTTCCCTAAGAAAAAATCATGGGCTGCCATAAAGCGCGTTGAAATTTTATTAAGCAGTAATTTCCGTGGGCTAATACCAAAAAAATAATTGAATATAATCACCAATAGCATCGGCGAAACGGCCATTAATAACGCATAAAGCAATCCTCTGGTTGCAGCATCACCAAATGGGATATCTTCAATTAGCGTCATTAAAAAGGCGATCACCAAAGCAACTAAATTGCCTATATCACCAAGACTACTTGCTGAAGCTAAATACATAAAAATGGCTGAGAAAAAAGCCATAAAAAAGAAGCGTAAAATAATATTTTGAATAGTGAGATTAAACAGTACTAACGCCACACCAACCACAATGGAGCATAAAATAATGACCCCAAGGGAGAGTAATATATTTTGTACCGCATCCGCTTTAATCAAATAGATAATTAAATAACAGCTGATTGCTGATTCAGGGATTTCATAAACCATAGCGATCACGGCCATTAAGGCACACAGTAACGCTATGCGCCACGTAGTGGCGAACCGATAGTCAAAAGGTAATAAATCTTGTTTGACTTGTTTTGCTATCAGCGAAGATTTAACAGTCATCATCGTTAGGTACAATATTTACAGTAGCAGTGGCACCGATGCGCATGAGTGCTTCTGGTGGTTCAGTAATAATGACTTTGACAGGAAAACGCTGCTCAACCCGTACCCAATTTAATGATTTAGGTACATAAGGTAAGTCTCTTGGAATATTAATCAGATCGGTCGACATGACCCCCCGACTAATTCCTTCAACTTTACCTTTAATGGGGTGTTGATTATCAATCATGGAGTAAATCACCACACAGCTACCAATTTTTATATTATTTAAATCTGTCTCTTTAAAATAGGCCGAAGCAAACCAAGTATCAGAGTCAATTAAGGTAAAAACAGATTGCCCTGATAAAATAAATTCACCGGGAGATAAAACGACCCCTGCGATATATCCATTACTTGGCGCCCTTACCTCAGTATTACTTAACTCCCACTCTGCCATGGCAAGCGATGTTTTTAATGACTTGACTAATGCTTCTTCTGAATCGGTATTATTAATAAGTGCTTCAGATGCCACATTCTGTTTCTGTGCTTGTTTTAATGTCACTTCAGCATCATGTTTTAACGTCCGAGCATCATCGACTTGTTGTGCTGTGACAAAGCCTTTTGCTAATAAAGGTTCTAATCGATTTAATGATTGTGTGGCTAATGATAAATTGACCTGCGCACGTTTTATTTGCTCTTGTGCCACTTCTGAATTGGATGTTTCCGCAATAATAATACGTTGCTTATTGCTTAATGTCGCTTGTGCAATCTGTAGTTGCTCTTTTGCTTGCTCTACCCTGAGTGCGTACATTGTGGGATCAAGTGTAAACAGTAAATCGCCTTTTTTGACTTTACTATTTTCTTTGACATAAACAGCAGCAATGCGTCCAGGCACCGAGGCTGAGATATTAATTTTATTTGCATCAATGATGGCATCTTCACTAAGAGGATTTAATGCCGATATATGAATACTTTGCCATAATAAAATGAGCGTTATCAAAAAAACAATAATGGTGATCACGCGTGCTAGGCTTTTTTTAATTTTTTTATCCATAGTTTAATAAGTAAAATAAAGTAAGGAGATAGTTAAAGAAATTGATAACATAATCGCAAAATAAAATAACAAAGGTACTGGCAATTTATCATCAATTCCCCAGTAGATAAGTAAAACCCGTAGACAAAAAGCACCTAATAGGCCAATAAATGTACATAACATCCAATAGGGAAAATAAGCACCTAGCATAGGAATAAAAGGAGAATGCCCTTGTGAACAGCCCGTCAACAATACAGTCATCACAGTTAAGCTGATAATTCGATGATGTTTTTTTATTAAGTTCAAGGTAATGCACCTATCATTTTATGATTAAATCCATTCATAGCTATCAATACTATAATATTTTTAGTTGTAATAAAGTGACTTATATTATTTTGCTAAAAATAGCATAAGGTTATTGTAGTTGAATTATTTATGATCAATTCAATTTTCTTTATTTTAAATACGCTTTTCAAAATAATGCCGCAGTGCTGGTTAAATAGAGTTTGATTTTATTACTCACAAAAACGTGCTCTGTGTGTGCTATTAGGTAATTTTAAGAGTATAGTAGACAATCTTTCTGCCTGTTTAGATATTATAGTTTTTATTATGGAATCAACGCTTTCTGCTCAAAATATACGCCGACTCCTTGCCAATGAAACACCGATTATTGATGTTCGTGCGCCAATAGAATTCAATCAAGGAGCGATGCCCAACGCAATAAATCTACCTTTAATGAATAATGAAGAGCGTGCGGCTGTAGGGACTTGCTACAAACAACATGGCTCTCAAAAAGCGGTAGAGTTGGGGCATCAATTAGTTAAAGGCGAGATAAAAGCACATCGTGTTGCTGCTTGGCGCGAGGCTTGCGAGCGTTTTCCTTCCGGATTTATTTGCTGTGCTCGTGGCGGTATGCGTTCACACATTGTTCAAAAATGGTTAGCTGAAATAGGCATCGATTATCCTTTAATTGAAGGTGGATATAAAGCGTTAAGACAAGCGACGATCGAAATGACCAATGAGCTAGTACAACGCCCTATTATCTTAATTGGTGGTTGTACAGGTAATGGTAAAACAACCTTAGTACGCTCTTTACCAGAGGGAATTGATTTAGAAGGATTCGCTCATCATCGAGGCTCCTCATTTGGTCGCACTGTTGAGGCTCAGTTTGCTCAAGCGACTTTCGAAAACTACCTTGCTGTCGATATGTTAAAAAAATCCTCCTATCATTCCCGCTGGGTACTCGAAGACGAAGGCCGTGCTATTGGTGCTAATGGTTTACCGGAAAGTTTGCGTATACAAATGGCAACAGCCCATTTGGTTGTGGTGGATGATCCATTTGAGCGGCGTATGGCAAGACTCAAAGAAGAATATTTTGATCGTATGACTCATGACTTTATTGAAGCGTATGGTGAAGAAAAAGGTTGGCAAGAATACAGTGATTATTTGCATCATGGATTGTATGCTATTCGACGTCGATTAGGTGCTCAAAGAGCCGCGGAGTTAACCCAATTACTTGATAATGCTTTAGCCGCACAAAAAATAAGTGCGAATACAGAAGTGCATTTTTCATGGTTATCGCCTTTACTAAAAGAATATTACGATCCTATGTATCGTTACCAGTTAAGTAAAAAACAAGATAAAATTATCTATACGGGTAGCTATGAAGAAGTTGAACAATGGTTTGCTAACCATTAATTCCCACGCAAGAAAATAGGATAAAAAATAAATCGAATTTTAGTATATATCCCTAAAGATAAGTAGAAAATAAAGGATATAAAAACTAAAAGCATGCTTATTTCCATTATGGAAATAAGCGATTGCTCTTTTATCATTAGGTTTTATTTTTTTTAGTTACTAGAATGCCACTTTCTAAAACGAGGTGGTTTATGACTAAATATGTTATTTTTAGTTTTTTTTTAGTATTGATTTATCCTCTTGGTGTTGATCTATACTTAACTGGATTAACAGCAATTGCTAGCGATTTAAATGCTTCTGAAGTGACATTGCACCATGCATTTTCAATTTATTTGATGGGAATGGTGTCATCCATGTTAATTGCTGGATGGTGCAGTGACAATTTAGGTCGTAAGCCTGTTATTTTATTTGGTACTCTGATTTTTTTCTTAGCGTCATTAAGTGCTGGGCTTTCGATAACGGAAAAACAGTTCTTGATTTCACGATTTTTTCAAGGTAGTGGGTCAGGTTTTTGTTACGTTGTTACTTTTGCGATATTAAGAGATACATTAACAGAACAACAACGTGCTAAAGTACTTTCTATGATAAATGGTATTACTTGTATTATTCCGGTATTAGCTCCCGTTCTAGGCTTTATTATTCTATTATATTGCGAATGGTCAATGATGTTCTATCTTATGGGGGCTTATTCCCTATTGGTTTTTATCTTTTGTTTTTTGGGAATAAAAGAAACCTACCATAAAAAAGAAATTAAAATTAAAAAAGTAAATCTATCTGTAATAAAACCAACAACAGAGTCTTTTCTTACTCACTATTTTTTAAGTCGTTTACTTATTTCATGCTTAGGAATGGCCGTTATTCTTACTTATGTCAATATTTCTCCTATTGTAGTGATGCAACAAATGAATTATTCAACAGGAGAGTATTCAATATTAATGACATCATTAGCAATGATAAGTATGACTATTTCTTTTTTAATGCCAAAAATATTAATGAAATATCGCTATAAGCATATTTTATCAGTAGGGCTTATATGTTTTGGAATAGGTATTATTTTCCTTTTTATAGGGAAAAAGAGTGATATGCGTTGGTTTTTTATTACCTTTGCATTATGCGGCTCAGGATTTGCGCTATTATTTGGGATTATTATGAGCCAAGCACTTTCTCCATTTAGCCAACGAGCCGGCGTTGCGAGCTCTGTGCTGGGTATTTCACAATTAAGTTTTTCTTCACTTTATATTTGGGTAATGGGGTGGATTGAAGTATCCTCAATAAATATGTTGGTGGTTATTTTATTTATCAGTTGTATTGTAGGTACTCTTTTTCTATGCTTTCCTCGGTTCACAGAACAAAAAAAGGTTAAATATAATGTCTAACAAACCATTACATAGAATTGATTTGAATTTGTTAGTCATATTTCAAATTCTTTTACAGGAGCGCAGTGTCACCTTGGCCGCTAAGTGGTTATCCATTTCTCCTTCTGCTGTGAGTAAAGCATTAGCCAAATTAAGGATATGGTTTGATGATCCTCTTTTTATCCGTAGTCCACAAGGGTTGATCCCAACACCATTATCGTTAAGTATTGAAGATTCTTTATCTGATTTTATTAATATTAGCCACCATATAGCCAATAAACGTAATACAGAAGTTCCTGTTGGACTTAAATTTAATTTAGTTTTAGAAACACCGTTACATCAGGTCATGTTACCTTCTTTACCACAACAAATATTATCTCATTACCCAAAATCCACACTTCAGATAAAAAATTGGGAATATAATTCCCTTTCTAATATTATTGATGGAGAAGTTGATATTGGGCTTGTTGGACGAGAATACTATTCACGCTCAAAAGAGTTACTAGAGCTACTTCCTGATGTGATTGATTATGAAATATTATTTGATGATATCCCACTCGTTTATCTACACAAAAATCATCCGTTAATGAAAATGAAGTGGGATCTTAATAATTTTTTATCGTTTTCTCAGGTGAGTACAGAATATGACAAACAAAGTCATTGGGCTTTGGATAATATCTTAAAAGAAATGAACAAAAGTCGTCAGATAGCAATTACTTATACTTCTTTTGAGCAATCTCTTTTTATGATATCTCAACCTGACCATCAATTAATTACTTGTGCACCAGGATATTGTCGTTATTATGTGAAAACACATTTTCCTGATATTGTAACATTACCTATCCCTCTCCCCCCTGTGTTTTTAGACCAGCTTCATCTACCTTTTGTTTTATTATGGCATAAGCGTAATAGCCATAATACAAAAATTATATGGCTAAGAAATACAATAAGAAAAAGTATTAACCAACAAACCTCCGATATCTGATAGTTTAAAATAAAAAAGGTGATTTGATATCAAATCACCTTTTATAAACTTATTAACGCTATATTACTACAATCTATTTAACAACTTCACCACTATCAACAACGGTTTGGCGTACTTTATTCGCAAAATTTTGAGCTTCACTGATAATCGCTTGTTCATCTACGGTTAACAGTTGGCGATCTTCCATCAAAATTTTACCATCTACAATGGTATGACGAACATTACTTCCATTCGCACCATAAACTAATGCTGCATATGGGCTATACATAGGCACCATATTAGGTGCTTTAGTATCAACAACAATAATATCAGCAAGTTTTCCCGATTCTAAAGAGCCTAATTTATCTTCCATATGTAATGCCTTGGCTGAGCCTATTGTTGCCATTTCAACGACGGTTAATGGTGGCATTGCGGCGCGATCTTTATTCTCTAATTTATGAATTTTGCCTACTAAATTTAACTCATTCATCGTTGTGAGTGTATTGCTCGACATTGGCCCGTCAGTCCCTAAACCAACACGAACACCTTTTTCTAGCATGGCAACAACGGGCGAAACACCTTTGGCTGATTTGGTATTAGCACTAATATTATGAGCCACACCTACATCATATTTTTTTAATAAATCAATATCTTGCTCATCAACCATAATCGCATGAGCGGCAATGACTTTATTATTTAAAGCGCCAATATCTGCCATATATTGAACTGGGCTTTTACCATCGGTTCGTTTTGCAATTTCTTCTTTCTCTCTATCGGTTTCTGCTAAATGGATCATCACAGGGGCATCAAGCTCTACCGAGAGTTTAGCAATTTTTTGCAGATTCTCTGTGGTATTGGTATAAGGTGCATGAGGTGCAAAGGCAGGAATAATGCGCGGGTGATCTTTATATTCATTAATAAAATTGACAGCATATTGAATGCCTTCTTCAGGGGTTTGTGCATCAGCCACCGGAAAATTAATCACTGATTCACCTAAGATGGCTCTATTTCCCATCTTATCAACCGTTTTAGCGACTTCATCTTCAAAATAATACATATCAACATAGGTAGTTACTCCCCCTTTTACCATTTCAACATTGGCGAGGTTTGCTCCCACGCGAACCATATCGCGAGACACCATTTTATTTTCTAAAGGGAAAATATAACGATGTAATCGGTCTGGCACGTCATCGGCTAAAGAGCGAAAAACCGTCATTGATGCATGTGTGTGGGTATTAATTAATCCTGGCATCACGATATCACCATCCACATCTAACACTTTGTTGGCTTGGTATTCTTGTGTTAACTCAGGCCCCCCAACGGCGATAATTTTATTTTCTTTTACAACAACCGTTCCTTGTTCGATAACCTGATTTTGTGCGTCCATTGTTAACACTGTGCCATCGACAATCATTAAATCAGCCTGTTTGGCTGCGTGACTAGTAAAAGAAACCGCCATAACAGCGAGTGCAAGCATTGATTTAGTAAATGACATAACTACCTCTCGGATGGTAAGAATATTCAAAAGTTTATTATTTTATTGATAATTTATTATTTTTTACGTTTTTGCTGTAGTAACCATTTATCCAACTCATTAGCAAAAAGTTGCCGGTCGCGCTGTGATAAACTTGCTGGTCCTCCTGTTTGAATGCCACTTGCTCTCATCGTATCCATAAAATCACGAATATTTAATCGTTCGCGGATTGTTGACTCTGTATAACGTTCACCTCGAGGATTGAGTGCAATAGCCCCTTTTTCGATCACTTCAGCCGCTAAAGGAATATCGGCAGTGATCACCAAATCATCTTGGTTTGCACGTTGTACAATTTCATTATCAGCCACATCAAAACCTGCAGAAACCTGCAATGTGCGCAAATAAGGCGATGCGGGTATACTTAATCGCTGATTTGCCACAAAAGTGATCACCACTTTTTCTCTATCTGCTGCCCGATAAAGTATCTCTTTAATAACTTTAGGACAGGCATCAGCATCAACCCATATCGGCATAGTAACTCTCTTTGATTGTTTCTTTTTGAAAATTAATCCTATTAAAATAACACATTCCCACTCATATCGTTATTAAAGCAGGTAAATCACATAGTCTTTTTGAGTTAAGTGTTAAGTGATTAACGCGTAAAAGTGCATGATATCGTAAAATAAGTCATCGGCTAACCTTACTCTACTGTCTTAATGGGGTAAGTTTATGGCATAATGCCGCCCCATTATCTTTATCATTCACTAATCATGAGTATTCGTCTTGTTAATAAGTAATAATATCACTATGCAGTTTGGTTCGAAGCCACTGTTTGAAAACATTTCTGTTAAGTTTGGTGGCGGTAATCGCTATGGTTTAATCGGTGCTAACGGCAGCGGTAAATCCACCTTTATGAAAATTCTCGGTGGTGATCTCGCGCCTACTAGCGGTAACGTATTCCTTGATCCTAATGAGCGTTTGGGTAAGCTAAAACAAGATCAGTTTGCTTATGAAGAGTTTACCGTGCTTGATACGGTAATTATGGGGCACGCTGAGTTATGGGAAATTAAACAAGAGCGTGAACGTATTTATAGCTTACCGGAAATGAGCGAAGAAGATGGTTTACGTGTTGCCGATCTTGAAGTGAAATTCGGTGAAATGGACGGTTACACCGTTGAATCACGTGCCGGTGAATTATTATTAAACGTTGGTATTCCACTTGAGCAACATAATGGCCCAATGAGTGAAGTGGCGCCAGGATGGAAACTACGTGTGCTCCTTGCACAAGCCCTATTCGCTGATCCTGACATCTTATTACTTGATGAACCGACGAATAACTTAGATATTGATACGATCCGCTGGCTAGAACAAACATTAAATGAACGTAATAGCACTATGATCATCATTTCCCATGACCGCCATTTTTTAAATATGGTGTGTACTCATATGGCCGATCTTGATTATGGTGGACTAACAGTTCACCCAGGTAATTATGATGAGTATATGTTAGCGGCAACACAAGCGCGTGAACGTTTACTCGCTGATAATGCAAAGAAAAAAGCACAAATTAGTGAATTACAATCCTTTGTTAGCCGCTTTAGTGCTAATGCATCAAAATCTCGTCAAGCTACTTCGCGTGCAAAACAAATTGAAAAAATTCAATTAACCGAAGTCAAAGCTTCTAGCCGACAAAATCCCTTTATTCGTTTTGAGCAAGAGAAGAAATTATTCCGTAATGCCTTAGAAGTAGAGAATATTGCTAAAGGTTATGAAGCAAATGCGCCTTTATTTAAAGACGTAAATATGATGCTGGAAGTGGGCGAAAAAGTGGCGATTTTAGGCACCAATGGTGTGGGTAAATCAACCATGATCAAAACATTAGTGGGTGAATTAACGCCTGATAATGGACGCGTTAAATGGTCTGAAAATGCCACTATAGGTTATTATGCACAAGATCATGCCACTGATTTTGAAGTTGATATGACCGTTTTCGATTGGATGAGTTTATGGATGAAGCCAGAAGATGATGAACAGTCGGTGCGTAGTGTATTGGGTCGCCTTCTTTTCTCACAAGATGATATTAAAAAATCAGTCAAAGTATTATCTGGTGGTGAAAAAGGCAGAATGCTGTTTGGTAAATTAATGATGCAAAAACCAAACGTTCTGATTATGGATGAACCTACCAACCACTTAGATATGGAATCTATTGAGTCACTGAATATGGCGTTAGAACTCTATCAAGGGACGTTAATTTTTGTTTCTCACGATCGTGAATTTGTCAGCTCATTGGCTAACCGAATTATTGAAATTACGCCTGAAAAAGTGACTAATTTCCAAGGCACTTATGATGAGTTCTTGGCTAAGAAAGGGATTGATGGTTAGTACCCCACTTATTTATTAATATAAAAAATAAAAGGCTTGGTGTTATTTTACGTTCCAAGCCTTTATTTTATTTAAAGATAGAGTTATAGCTGTAGCTATTGTCACTTAATTCATTGTAATTATGGGCGTTTTTTATTGGCGGAAGGAGATATACTCACTTGGTACTATATTATTTATATAAATATTATTTATAGTCTCATCAGTAACATTGAATTCAAGTGTTCTAATAAATGGATAGTTATAATCAATAATAGCTTTCCTTAATGATCCACAGGCTTTTTCTTTTTTGTCTTCATCTTTAAATAAAGTTTCCATTCCATGTTTTATAAATCCTTCTATTATACCTACATGAGGATTGTACAATGACAATAATTCGATTTTAATTAAATTCAAAAACTCTTTTGAATTTTTATCTTTTATATTTAAAGCAACAGTATTCTTCACAAGTTTTATTTGAATATTTTTTCTATATTCTATATCAATATGCTGTATTATATTCATAAGTTTTTGTAATTTACAACGGTCTTCAATTTTATCGTCTACACTAATTCTAGAATTATTTATATTATATAAACGAACAAAATCTGTTACACCATCCAAATAACGCTCTACGTTAAAATAATTATTTGGTAGTAAGTCGTTTTTTATCTGGGATAAATAGACATTGTATTGATTAATATCATAATTGGCTTCATTAGGAATTTCATGCAGTCTTTTTTTTATATAACTTCTTATATTTTCTATATCTTCTTTTATACTTGGATTTTTATTATGTATCCGATCTATCATGTCTTTAATTAAATTATCTAATGATACCTCACCATTATAAACGTTTTTTATAACAAATTTCATTTTTAAATCATAACCATCTTTTAAATATAAATGAAAATTATCTTTATATTGCGCCCCTGTCATAGAATATAATTCTGCAAAGCTATCAACCTTATCAAATATTGAATTTTTAGGATTGAAATAGGTATGATAAAGTAAGTTAAGCACATGTTCTTTTTGACCATGATTAAACCAGTCTTTTATTTTTTCCCAAATAGACATTGCATCTCTAGCTTTAGATGCGTGTGATAATTTGTTTATTTGCGAAGTTGATATATTTACTCCACCAATTGTTAATTTACTCATATAACACCTTAATGATAATTACATATTAATTGAAATGCTTCTCTTTATTTATATTGGGAAAATATTTTATTTTATCTTTTAATTACATCATTATATTAAAAATATAGGTAATATTAATTTCATGTGGTATTTAAATATATAAAGATTAATACATGTTTTTTTGTTTGAAATTTAACATTCTGTTGTTGTATGTTACCAACCACGAGTCAATCATAATCCCCTTTCATTTTTGATGAAATTATCATGTTGCTCTTTTGAAGTCCTACCTTATGGTTATGTTGCTAAGAAACAGACAACCGTATAAAAGTGATGCAACAATATTAGAAACACCACAAATGATTTCGGTTGTTAATCGCGCCCAATTTTCTTTTTTGTGACAGTGTCACGCTTATTTTATATCAACAACCCGAATATTCATTATTTAATAGTCTGGTTAACTTAATAATTGTGTAAATTGTCGATATAATAGCGCACCTAATGTTTGTGATGTGTATTCCGTACTGTGTTCTAAATTATCAACGGCAGCATGCATACCATGATAAATAAGCGTGCAGGTTAATTCAGGCTGTAGGACTTGCCACGTTTTATTCTCTGTCCCCCCCATTAATATCTTTTGTAACTGCTGTAGCGCTCTATTTTCATGAATATTACCGCTTTGATGAAAGACTTGATGAAAAAGCATATCGTGTAATTCTTGTTTTTCAACATAAGCAATAACGCTAGTTTCACACCACTGTTTTAATTTAGCGCGAAAATCTTGAATTTGGCAGCTTGCCATTGCTTGCTCAACTTTATCAATATACCAATCCATATATCGAGTTCGCAGTGCGTCGAGAATATCTGTTTTTGCCGTAAAATAGTGATAATACGTTCCTTTAGCGACCCCCGCTTGTTTTACAATATCGCTGACGGTTGTGGCATCAAATCCTTTTTCAAGAAATAGTGTTTCTGCGGCGTTCATTAACTCTTCTAAACGAACTTCGGCTGGCTTTGTTCTTGGTTTATCGATATTTTTTTCTTCTAATGACATTGCTCATCTCCCTCTAAGTGGCTGTTAAAGGGTACTCCATATTGAGAATAGCCACAATAACCGTAAATGAAACTTATTATCATCAATTGATTGACCGACGGTCAGTCGGATATTATGATACTACTATTATTTCACCATAAAGGTAATAAAACTTATGAGTTATACAAAACGGTTGTCACTTATTTGTGCTATCTGTTTAGGCACATTTATGGCCACTCTTGATATTAGTATCGTCAATGTTGCTCTACCTACTATTCAGAATGATATTAATGCCAATATGGCTACATTACAGTGGATTGTGGATGCTTATGCACTATGTCTATCAGCTTGTATTTTGTCTTCCGGGCCATTAAGTGATCGTTTCGGACGAAAAAAAGTGTGGCTCTGGGGGGTGATTATTTTCACTCTAGGCTCCCTTATCTGTGCTATTGCACAACAACATGAAATATTAATCCTTGGGCGTATTATTCAAGGTATTGCAGCTGCAGCCCTTATTCCTGGCGCATTATCACTTATTACACATGCCTTTCCTGTTGATATTGAACGTATCCGTATTATTGGTATTTGGTCTTCGGTTAGTGCATTATCACTGATTATTGGCCCTATCCTTGGTGGTGCATTAGTTCATGCCAGTGGTTGGGCAAGTATATTTCTTATTAATATTCCTATTGGTGCTATTACAGTATTACTAGGCTGGTATGGATTAAGTGAAAGTGCCGATCCTGAGGATGTTGCGTTAGATCCCCTAGGACAATTAACCAGTATCTTGGGATTAGGTTTACTAACCTATGGTTTTATTGAAGCTGGCTCTGTAGGTTGGTCTGATTATCGTACTGTATTCGCATTAATTGTCGGTCTGATTTTTATTACCCTGTTTGTTATAGTCGAAAAACGTATTGAACGCCCGTTATTACCGCTATCGTTATTTAAAGATCGCTCGTTTTTCCAATATAACCTTTCCTCTTTTACTTTGGGATTTGCCACTTATAGTAATGTCTTTTTTATCGCTTTTTTCCTACAAAAAGCACAAGGCTGGAGTGCATTAGAAACAGGTTTAAGAATGGCTCCTGAGTTTATCGCCATGGCTCTTTTTTCTATGTTATTTGGACGGTTCTCTCGTTATATATCTGTCAGAAAATTAATGATCTTTGGCTTTTTGTTGATTGCAATATCTTCTTGTTTATTGGCAACATTAGCAACAAATAGCTCTTACACAATAACAGGAAGCTATTTATTTATCTTAGGTGCAGGAATGGGATTAGCGACACCCGCAATAGGGGTTTTAGTGATGAAAAGTGTAGCACCGTCCCGCTCGGGCATGGCGTCTGCAACCATGAATGCATTAAGACAAACCGGTATGACAATGGGAATTGCGTTATTAGGTACATTAATGATACAGCAAGCAATTAATTATATGATGATACAAAGTCAAGCATTAGGAATAGTGGCAGAACCGATTAATATTATTACGTTAGTAACAGAAAATAAAACCGCTTCCCTAGATAATCAGTTGGTTGCCCTATTACCTGAAGCATTTAATTCAGGATTTGCCTATGCCATGCTAACCGCAGGGCTTTCCTGTTTTATTACTCTGTTTATTATGCTTTTTCCTTGCAAAGAGAAACAAGGTGCACTTTCTCAGCAGATAGCGGATTAATTATTATAAACGCTGAGTTAAAAATGCAAGAAAATGTTCAATATTACGTGAAAGCGAACGACGACTTGCATATATCGCGACTAAACTAATTGATGCGGGCTGTTGAGGAAAAGAAATAGCTCGCAATTTGCCTGCCTTTATCGCATCAAGGCAACAATGTTCAGCTAAAATAGCAAAACCTAAACCTTTTAATACGGCAGCTTTGGCTAAGATAGCACTATTTACACGATAACAGCTATTAATTGTCACTTTTACAGGGTTCTGCTCTTTATCAATAAAGATCCACGGTTGCCCTTCTAATGCACTTAAACTGGAAATACAAGGTAATTGGCTTAGTTGTTCAATATCTGTAGGGATACCCGTTTTTGCTAATAAGCTCTCTGAGGCAACAACAATACTACGCCACGACTTTATGAGACGTGAATGGTAGCTACTATCGGCTAATTGGCCACGATGAAATGTTAGAAGTAAATCAATATCATCTTCTATAACATTTCTTGGCATTAGCTGCGTATCACATTGAATGGTTAAGTTAGGATGAAGTGCAGCAAAATCCGCTAAAATATCGGCAAGTAACTCACTACCATATTCACTGGGTATCGTAAGTCTAAAGGTTCCTGTTAATGGGCCATCACTCGTTATATGTTCTACAACATTATCTAATTCATATAAGGTCTTTTTGGCTTGCTGATACAAGATTTTCCCTTGCTCAGTTAAACGCATTTTTCGCGTGGTTCTATCAATTAATCGGCAGTTAAGCTGTTGTTCTAGCTGTTTTATTGCCCTGCTGACATTAGATGTTGGCATAGAAAGCGATCGTGCAGCACTGGCAAACTGTGCTTGCTCTGCAACCGCAGAAAAAATACGTAATAAATTAAGGTCAATTGACATAAAAATACTGCCTATATGGGGAGTATTGAATATAGGCAGTGTAACATTGATTGCTCTCTCACTTGAAAAGAATTAACAATAACCATAGGACATTAATTTTTGATAACGTTTTTCAAGCAGTTTTTCTTTAGAATAACTATTCAATTCTGTTAAATCTGCGAGAAGCTGTTTTTTTACAAATTCAGCCACTTGCTGGTAGTGGCGATGTGCGCCTCCCAATGGTTCAGGAATAATTGAGTCTATAATACCCAATGCCTGTAATTTAGGTGCCGTCATTCCCATGGTTTGGGCGGCAATAGGTGCTTTATCAGCATTTTTCCATAAAATAGAGGCACAGCCTTCGGGCGATATGGCAGCATAAGTACTATATTGCAACATATTTACTCGATCCCCCACACCTATTGCTAATGCACCACCAGAAAAACCTTCCCCTGTTATTGTACAAATTATCGGTGTTTTTAATCGGGACATTTCAAGAATATTTCGTGCTATGGCTTCTGATTGCCCCCGCTCTTCAGCACCAACCCCCGGATAAGCACCCGCGGAGTCAATAAAAATAATCACTGGTAAATGGAAGCGTTCAGCCATTTTCATCAGGCGTAATGCTTTCCGATAACCTTCTGGTGATGGCATACCAAAGTTTCTTTTTACTTTCTCTTTAGTGTCTCGCCCTTTTTGTTGACCGATAATCATCACTGGTTTTCTATCTAAACGCGCTAACCCTGCAACAATCGCTTTATCATCAGCATAAGCACGATCGCCGGCCAACTCTTGGAAATCAGTAAAAATAGCTTTGATATAATCTAATGTATAAGGGCGCATAGGATGACGTGCTAACTGTACTATCTCCCAATCCCCTAAATCAGAAAATATAGAGCGTGTTAATGAAAGGCTTTTTTGGCGAAGTTTGGCGATTTCTTCGTCTATATCAACTGCCGTTGTTTCATCTTGAGACTGTTTAAATGCAAGTAATGCATCTATTTTCTCGTCTAATTCAACAATAGGCTTTTCAAATTCAAGATGAATAATAGACATAATTTGCCTCTTAGCTAAATCGGGTTATATCAAACTATTTAGTCTAGAGAAAACTAACTTATTGTTATAGAGATATTTTTGATAAACAGTGTTATCAAAAATGGGATAATAAAATAGGTAGTGGTTAAAAAAATTTATTTTCTAGCTTTTATCTCTATACAGTTATTTATAAGTTATGTATAAATATACAGCTGGACAGTTTTCACCAGAAAATCACCAAACACAACAATAATCCATTAATACAAATAATTAAAATGATAATATGTTCTCAAAAAAATCTCGTTCTACAACTGCACTACTCTTTTCATCACTTATTCTGACTATAGGAAGAGGTGCAACACTGCCTTTTATGGCGATATACTTATCACGACAATATAAATTGCCTGTTGATGATATTGGTATCGCAATGTCTATTTCACTGACTACGGGGATAGTATTTAGCCTTGCCTTTGGTATGCTGGCAGATAAATTTGAAAAAAAACGTTATATGGTTTTTTCTATTATTACCTTTATTATCGCATTTTCTGCTATCCCAATGGTCAATAGTACTATTTTAGTGGTTATCTTTTTCTCAATTATTAACTGTTCCTATTTAGTCTTTTCTACGGTATTGAAAGCTTATTTTTCTGAAACTTTATCAATATCAGCAAAGCCTAAAATATTTTCACTAAACTATACTTTTATTAATATCGGATGGACGGTTGGCCCACCTATTGGCACATTATTATTAATGTATGGTACCCAATTACCTTTTTGGTTAGCGGCAATATCCGCCAGTATTCCTTTATTTATGATCCAATGTTTTGTGCAACGTTCAGTGGTAGAGCATTCCACAGAAGAAAATAGTGTAAAGTGGGATCCGAAAATAATGCTAAAAGATAAAGCATTAGGCTGGTTTGTGCTTTCAACTTTTTTTGGCACATTAACTTTTGGTACATTTGCTTCGTGTATTTCGCAATACCTTTTAGTTGTTTATGATGCTAAATTGGCTGAATCTGCTATTGCGGTGATCCTCCCCGTCAATGCGGCCATTGTCGTCTCATTACAATATATCGTCGGTAAACAAGTGGTTGCTGAAAGACTACGTAAATTAATGACCTTAGGCACACTCTTTTTTATCTTAGGATTAGCGGGCTTTATGCTGGCGGGTGATAATTTAATTTTCTGGGCAATGGCGATAGCAATATTTACCTTTGGTGAACTGATTTATGCACCTGGTGAGTATATGATGATCGATAATATTGCGCCGTTAGGAATGAAAGCAAGTTATTTCTCTGCACAATCTTTAGGTTGGTTAGGTGCTGCATTAAATCCACTTGCTAGTGGTTATATCCTGACAACCTTGCCCCCTATTTCGTTATTCGCTATTTTAATGGGGATCGCAGTACTAGCTTGGCTTTGTATGCTGCAAGGTATGAACTACAGTGAAAAAAGAATAGCTGCTTAATATATTTTATTGCCGTTGATATTGTTGGCGATATCCAGATAAGGAACAATCAGTCTCGCGCTTAAAATAACGGCATAGATATGAGGGATCGTCAAAATGGAGTTTTATGGCGATCTCATTTACTGATAGCGTAGTGTGCGTCAATAACGCTTTTATTTTAAGAATTACTTGCCTATTAATCAGCGTCTTAGGAACATCATTAAAATATTGTTTAGTGAGCTGTGATAGATAAAACGGTGTGATGCTAAGGCGATTTGCATAATAGGCAACGTCTCTGTGCTGGTGGCTATGTTTTATAACTAACTCCCAAAATTGCCAACATAAGTGCTCTTTACGGCTGAATTCTTTTTTAGATAAGGAATAATGAGATGGTATTAATTCTGTTATCGCAAAAAAAAGATTTTGTAACTGCCCTCTCAACATTAACTTTCTATGATCAGTATAACTTTTATCTATATATTTTAATTGTTCCACCCAATTGTTTATGGCGTTTAAGTGAGCCGTTGAAGGGCGACAAATGGGGTTTTCATGCAAAAATGTAAACAAACTATTTGAAAGTGCATAAGCGATCTCAGAGGCAAAAGATTTCTTAAGAAAACAATAAAAAATACGAAAATTAGCTGATTTACGTTGCAATGTGACCATTCTATCATCACCGAGTATCACTATATCATTCGCTTTAATGGTTTTTGTTTGAAAATCTATATTAATAACAGCCCTGCCATCTAAACAAATAATAACCACAACATAAGATAATGCTAATGGATAGCCTAATTCATTATGCATATCGCTTTCACCAATAACGGCATACTCCGAAGGGATATTTAACTTTAATAATGATTGACTAAACATAAATTATTCACTCTATTGCATATTGCTACTGTTTTTATTTTTAATGATCTCAATGTTAATCACAAGAGCATTAATGGATTTAGTTGTCAAAAGTACCGATAACACCTTAATTAATCCATTCAGTTTTATATTGGCTCTCTTTAAAATACGATCATCCTAACATAATGAAACATAAGTTATAACAGAGCTAAATTGTATGAAAAAATTACAAACAGAACGATTATTATTACGTCCATGGCGAATATCAGATGCAGAGAGCCTCTATTATTATGCGAGGGATAAGCGAGTAGGCCCTATCGCTGGCTGGCCAGCACATAAAAGTGTTGCTGAAAGTACCGAAATTATCCAGGCTATATTTATGCGTGATGAAGTTTATGCTGTCACATTGCTCGATGATGATAAAGCGATTGGTTTAATTGGCTTATCTTTTTGCCATGAGAGCAATTTCCCTATAGGGGATAATGATGCCGAAATTTCTTATTGGATTGGTACTCCTTTTTGGGGGAAAGGACTTATTCCTGAAGCAGTGAAAGCGCTTATTTGTCATAGCTTTGAGACTCTACAATTAGATAATCTATGGTGTGGTTATTTTGCAGACAATGTAAACTCGAAGCGAGTACAAGAAAAGTGTGGATTTAAATATCATCACATAATTAAAGATCAGTATGTGGAGTATTTAGACGAAATAAGAACAGAAGTTATTTGTCGTTTAACCAAAAGTGAATGGCAAAAACAACAATAAAAAACAGCAAAGCAAAAAAAACAACGGATTATAAATCTTATAATCCGTTGTTTTGCTATTGTTTATCCATTAAACATGATCTAATGCTTGAGATAAGTCAGCAATAAGATCATAAGGATTTTCAATACCAATAGATAAACGAATGGTTGTTTCTTGAATACCTATATTGTGGCGTAATTCCATAGGAACACCTGAATGTGTGGTAGAGCCAGGATGACATGCCAATGACTCGGTTCCTCCCAAACTCACCGCTAATTTAAATATTTTCATCGCATTGAGAAAACGAAAAGCTTCTGCTTCACCACCAACAATATCAAAGGAGAATGTTGATCCCGCGCCTGTGCATTGTCTAGCAAATACTTGACCTTCAATACTATTTTCATCTACAAAAGGTAAATAGTGGATCACTTTCACTTTTTCATGGTCACGTAGAAATTGTGCAACTAATAGCGCATTTTGATTGGCTTTTTCCATGCGAATTTGCAATGTTTCTAAAGAGCGGCCTAACATCCAGCAAGAATGCGCATCAAGTTGTGTCCCTATTGCACCTCTTAATAGGCGAACTTGATTAATAAGCTCGCGTGATCCCATTGCAGCACCGGCGACTAAATCAGAATGTCCACCCACATATTTTGTTAATGAATAGAGTGAAATATCAGCGCCTTGCTCTATAGGATGTTGATAAACAGGTCCTAATAAGGTGTTATCGCAAATAATAATAGGTCGATAGCCTTGGCTTGTTTCTAATTTATCCGCAACGATTTTTAACGCTTGAATATCAACCAGTGAATTAGTTGGATTGGCAGGAGTTTCGGCAAATATCACCGCGACTCTCCCTTTTTGGCTAGCTATTTCAGCTTGCGATTGGATATGTGCTAAATTTAAACCATCTGTAAATGGTGTTGCTTGAATACCGAACTTAGCGAATGTTTTGGCTATTAATGTTTCTGTTCCACCATAAAGTGGTTGAGAATGTAAAATAACATCGCCAGGTTGTGTAAAAGCCATTAATGTCGTTGTAATAGCTGACATTCCTGATGAAAAGAGGACACATGATGCTGTGTTTTCATAAACTGCTAATCTATCCTCAACGATCTCACTATTAGGTTGGTTAAAACGAGAATAGACTAAACCTGCTTTTTCTCCTTCTGGAAGGGGTTTTCTTCCACTTACCGTATCAAAAAAATTTTTCCCTTCTTCTGCACTTTTAAAAATAAATGTCGATGTTAAAAATACAGGAGGTTTGACAGAGCCTTCCGATAACAATGGATCGTATCCATAGCTCATCATTAGCGTTTCTGGAGATAATTGATGTTCGCCAATATATTGTTTTTTCAGTTGAGAACTAGACATTTTTTATTTCTACTATTTATGAATTATAAAGTTTCTATCATCATACTGAAAAAACTTCATATTGTTAGATTGTTTTATTAGGTATAGAAACTCATAGTTATATTGAACTGTTTGTTTTTTAACCTGAAATATGTTCTACCACGCCTTAACCGCGTCCCCTTTATACATTTCTTGCACCTTTAATTCGACTTGTCTTGAATGTAAAACAGTAATTAATTTCTTTATTTTTTCATCATTCATATTATCTATACGAGTAACAACAACATTGGCATAAGGCGAATGTTTATTCTCCATAATTAAACCGTCGCGGGTAGCAAGTAAGCCAATTTGAGAGGAAAAATTATTGTTGATAACCGCCATCGTAACCTCAGGATCATCAAGGGCTTCAACTAACATGGGAGTTTCAACTTCATGAAATATCAAGGCATTAGGATTATCAATAATGTCTTCAACGGAAGGTAAAAAACCAACCCCCTCTTTTAAAGAAATGAGGTGATTTTCTGCAAGTAATAATAAAGCTCGCCCTTTCATACTTGCTTCATTAGGGATGGCAACCACATCACCATATTCGAGTTCGCTAATATCGCTTATTTTCTTAGAATACGCTGCTAACGGGAAGATGTACGTTTTGCTGGCAATATGAAATTTGTAATTGTGGGCTTTTATCTCTGATTGTAAATAAGGAATAGATTGAAATACATTTACGTCTACTTCTCTATTTTCTAGGGCTTTATTAGGACGTTCATAGTCGTTAAATGCAATAACTTCAACATTTAATCCTTCGGTAAGTTTAGCTAAACGGATCACTTCATCCCAAATGACTTGGTCTGGTCCAGTATTGATTGCTACTTTGACGACATCTGTATCTTCTTGCGAACAAGAGACAGAAAATAAGCTTATTGAGGCTAGAAGCAAACCTGTAATAATTTCCTTCATAACTCCCTCTTAAAAACGGAACATGACAAACACAAAATTATCAGCATATTGATGATTAAGAAATATCCTAAGTGTAGATTAATAACAAGGAATGCCAAATGATACAAGTGATCGTACTATATAAAGAGAGGTATATGAGAGGGAATAAGATAATTAATTGATATTAAAGATAAAAATAATTCAATAAAGTCAACGTATTTACAACCTACGCGTGTATCAATTTCGAATTAATTTATTTATGCAGGGATCAACAAAAGCATCATCAACATTAAGATAAGTAGAATTGGTTACGCAATATGCAGAAAATGCCCATTTATATTGTTTATCTTGTTTCGTGATAGTGTAACTTGAAAAACGTATAGGTGTTGATTGTAACATATCATTACCTATTTTCTCACCGCTCACTAAGATCACTTGATTTTTTTTCTCTATAAATTTGAAATTAGAGATTTTAATATTGCTGTTTTCAGCTTTATTATCAAATAAGCTAAGAGCATTATCATAAATTGAAGGTACAATATAAACTTGTTCATCTGCATCTTTTATATAAACCGTGACCATATTAATTGATGATGCATCATTTAATATACGCTTAGATTTAACGACTATATCTTTTACACCATCACCGTTAAAATCAATCAAATTAATACCGTATGTTAGTTTTATATCTGCAGAAATAGCAATAGTGGATAAGGATGTAAGCAATACTGCTGCGCCTAATTTCGTCATTATATTCATATCATATCTTCTATTTTTAATTGCTACTTTATAATTTAGAGTACTTTACAGGTGGGATTAGTCAAGTTATTTAATGTTTCAAAATAATACAAAAATAATAATTTTATATAACTAAAAACGATAGATTTTGATAAAAAACAATACTTTTAAAATGAGTAGCCTATTTTCAAGATAAGAAGTTCTTTAGTCTTAATATAAGGCAATATAGTTTTTCAGATCATTAATTCTTTCTATGGTTTTATCTTTTAAGCAGCTACTGTAAACCATCGGAGCCAAACTGCCACCTTGGTAATAGTCTGCCTCATATTGACATGAGAGGTCACGAAATGTCATCCAAACTGACTGTGCATGCTGTAACTGTTGTTGTCGTTTAGTTTCTAATTTCACATAATATTGTTGATAAATTTGTGACAGCTCTTCATCTTTTTGTTGAAAATCTTGGTATGCACATTGGTTAATTTCTGTTTGTGTTTCCGCATTACGACAATCAAAATTATCCGCTTGTAAATGTATTGACCAAAATAAGATCCCCCCTGATATTGCACTTACAAAAATAACTTTTTTCATCATACCATCCATTGTTACCTGAAAAATAATTGAATAATGCTAACATTATTATAATAAGAAAGGCTATATCATTAAATTATATCTATTAATTTTTATTTTAATCAGGCGAAAATAGCCACAAATAGGTCTATTTATTACTATCATATTTGGAGGGTTCATTTTTTTAATATAAATAATTTAAAATCTTTAAGCTAAAAAGAACACTTATAGCTTTTTAGCTAAATATTATTATATTTTATTTAGAATATGTGGTTAATCTATTCAATAATATTAGCAATTTCCAATAAGTTATTATCTGGATCACGTAAGTAAACTGACATAATAGGCCCTGTAGCCCCTGTTCTTGGTACAGGACCCTCTTCTATATTGATACCCTGCTGCTTTATATGCTCTATCACGTCTAACAATGGCGTTTCAGTAATAAAACATAAATCCGCAGAGCCTGCCGTTGGTTTAGCAGCTTTAGGCAAAAACTCTTTTCCTAGCTGATGAAGATTGATTTTTTGATGACCAAAAGCAAGGGCTTTACGCCCTTGTTTAAAGGTAATTATCTCAAAACCCAATACATTATGATAAAAATGACAACTCGCCTCGATATCAGCCACGGTTAATACTAAATGATCAAGGTGTGTAATTTTCATCTGAACCTCACTTCGCTATTAGAGTATTATTGTGATTAAAGCTCACACTTAGTTTTTAATACGGCTGTTTTTTTATGATGCTCTAGCGCTAATTCAATTAATTTCGTGATGAGTGATTGATAATCTAATCCCGTACTTTGCCACAGTTTAGGATACATACTGATATTAGTGAAACCTGGTAAAGTATTAATTTCGTTGATAATGACTTGATTATCTTCAGTTAAAAACACATCAACGCGCGACATACCTAAACAGTTTAAAACTTGGTAAGCTTTCAATGCCGTTTGGCGAATATGTAAGCTAATCGCATTATCTAAATCAGCAGGTACTACTACTTTTGCACCATCATCATCAATGTATTTTGTGTTATAAGCATAAAAAGCATCATTTAAAACAATTTCACCACAAGGGCTAACTTCAGGCTCTTCATTACCTAAAACGGCACACTCTATTTCACGGCCAACAATAGCACTTTCGATAATCACTTTTAGATCATATTCAAATGCCATGGATAAGGCAGCATTAAACTCGGCTTCATTATTGACTTTGCTGATACCAACAGAAGAACCTAAATTTGCTGGTTTAATAAATAAAGGGAGCCCTAATTGTTCAACAACTTCATTATAGGAAATATCATTTAATTGGTGAGCCATCAGTGTAATAAATGGTGCAACCGCTAATCCTGCATCATCCAGTAAGCGCTTAGTGATATCTTTATCCATACATGCGGCAGAACTCATGATATTAGGGCCTACATATGGCATATCAATCATATGTAATAGTCCTTGTAGGGTGCCATCTTCACCATAAGCACCATGCACAATAGGAAATACAACATCTATTTGTGCAAGAGGTTGCCCATCAGTTAAAGAGATAAATTGCTGACGGGTACTGCCAGGAATAATAGCCACTGGACGCAAAGGTTGGCTTAATGAGATAGTTGAGGGGTTATCGCTATTAATTAAATAATTGTCTTCAGCATATTCATGCCATTGCCCTTGTTCATTAATCCCAATTAAACAAAGGTCGAATTTCGTTCGATCTAATTCATTGATAATATTTTTTGCTGATTGTAATGAAACTTGGTGCTCGGTTGATTTTCCACCAAAAATAATAGCGACTCTTAATTTACTCATTTTCTAACCTTTTATAGGACAGCTATAGCGAATAAATAGCAATATATCATGATAAAAACACGCAATGTAGGGAGATAGTTCTTATCTAGGAAAATTTACGATAAAATGATGAAATTCTATGATTTAGTGTGCAAAAAATAACTATTTTTGATATTAATTCAGCAACGCCTATTCCCTCCTCTTTCACACAAAAAGACACGGTTTCTCATCATTGCATTCTTGCAATCAATAAACCTGTCTTGCTAAACTCACTTTACCGATTAACTGATAAATTTTAAAAGGAGGCTAATTATGTTGTTGTGTGATCTTATTGAATACTCACACTTCTTTGGTAATCGCCATAGCTCAGGCTTTCACAGTTCTTTACTGCGTTAACCTGCCTGAGCGACGTTAACTATTACCTCTCCTCAGCTTACTGGGTTATCGCGTGATATTACCCAAAGCATTTTTATGCTTAAAAAATGAGTAAGCTATGAGCACATTATTATCTACACAAAATCTCTCTTTTCATAATAATCACGGTATATTGCTGAGTAATATTTCTTTGGCCCTCACTAAAGGTGAGAAAATTGGTTTAATTGGCTACAACGGTTGTGGAAAAAGTACACTATTAAAACTTTTATCACACCAATTAATACCAACAGATGGCTCTATTACTATCGCCAATCAAGTCATTATGGCTTATGTCGAACAACAGTTACCAAGTGAGCTACAGTCAATGCGTCTCATTGATGCGGTTCTTCATAAATTACCTGAAGAGCTACGCATATCTGAAAGTTGGCGCAGTGAATTATTATTAAGTGAAATGGGATTTAAAACCAATGAAATCAATCTATTAGTCTCACAATTAAGTGGTGGTCAACATACTCGTTTATTACTTGCGAGAGCATTGATTTTGCAACCAGACTTACTGCTATTAGATGAGCCAAGTAACCACTTAGATCTACCGACTATCTTGTGGTTAGAAACATTTTTAACACAGTGGCGAGGAAGTTTTATTCTGGTTTCACATGACAATAGGTTGTTAGATAAAGTGACCAATTGTACGTGGATCATTCGTGATAAAACCCTATCTGTTTTTCGCTTGCCCTGCTCTCAGGCAAGACAAGAGCAAGAAGCACAAGATATCAGTGCGCAACATCGTTGTGATGCACAACAAAAAGAGATAGATCGTATTGCACAAAGTGCGAAGCAATTGGCCATCTGGGGAAAAGTGTATGATAACGAAAGTTTGTCACGTAAAGCCAAACAAATGGAAAAACAAATTGTTCGTTTAAAAGACGAACAAGTCGATGTAACAGAAGGCAATCAATGGACGTTACAGTTATCAGGAACAATATTACGGGCAGATAGATTGCTTGAGCTGCATCAGCTTTCAGTGATCCCTGCGCCAGATGCACCGATTTTATATACCATCGATAATCAACGGATCAAAAGTGGTGATCGAGTCGCTATTGTTGGTGCTAATGGGACAGGTAAGTCATCATTATTAAAAATGATTTGGTCATCATTTCATGGTTCAACCACATCAACAGAAAATGTGATCAGGCTGCATCCCAGAGTTGAGTTAGGTTATTACGATCAAAGTCTCGCACAACTTAATGATAATGATACCCTTGCCGATGCACTAAAGCCCTTTGCACCGCTATTAGATGAGCAAAGGAAAATGGCATTAATAAATGCAGGTTTTGTTTATTCTCGCCATAATCAGCAAGTAAAGTCATTAAGTGGTGGTGAACGAGCTCGTTTACTTTTTATTGGTCTCAGTTTGGCAAAATATTCATTATTAATGCTAGATGAACCAACAAACCATCTTGATATGGAAGGTAAACAGGCATTAGCTGAGCAAATTCAACAATTTTCAGGGGGAATTTTACTCGTCAGCCATGATAGAGAATTGATAGAGAAAAGCTGTAATCGTTTTTGGTATATTCACAATGGTATTCTTAGCGAACATCATGATATTGAAACAATTTATCAGCTTATTTCTCAACAAGATATGTCATTGGTCTCTAATGAGCAAAATGGCCATCATGCTCCATCTGTTGAAATAGTAAAACATCATAATGAAGATGAATTGCTAATGAAATTGATAGCACTTGAAGATAAATTGAATGCTGATTTAGCAAGAAAATCTGCTCATCAAAAGCCTATATTACAGGCTCAATGGCAAGCAGAAATAGAGATCTTAAAGCAGCAACTTGATTTAGCTTAATTTTTCTAACGATTACCCTATTGATTTTAAGTTATAATACAAAGCGGAGGAACCCCTCCGCTTTTATTGGTATTAACTAATAAGAGAGAACTACTTATTGTATTAATTTATATTCTATTAAATAAAGATTTTCCGTTGTAGGATAAATGTCTTTAATTAAGGCCTTTAAAGTAGGCAAATTCATACCCTCTTGTTGAGCATGAAATTCATTTATCTCATTAAAATTTAAGGGTGATACAGAAATAATTTGTAACTTTCCATAATAAGTGCCATGTTCATTAGATAATAAATCAACAATAGTGTTTGGTTTATAGTGGCTTTCTGCTTCATCCCTAATTGTGATCACTTTAATACCGGCTAAAATTGAAGGGATTAAACGCTCAAAAAATGTAATATCTGTTGGTACAATCGCTGTTGATGCCATTTTATTTCATCTGTTATAAATTGATATTATGTTTATTATAACGGTTAATCGCTCTTGCTAATAGCCAATCTATCATGCTGATGATGAAGGGATTTTTCTCTTTGTAATAATTTTTCTTTGCGCTCAATCCCCCAACGATATCCAGATATTTCACCATTTTGTCTGATAACTCGATGGCAAGGGATCGCCACTGCTAGTTTATTTGATGCACAGGCATTCGCCACTGCTCGATAAGATTTTGGCGAACCAATTTTTTGAGCAATTTCTTGATATGTCATGGTACAACCAAAAGGAATATCTAATAATGCCCGCCAAACTTTTTGTTGAAATACTGTTCCTTGAATATCAAGTGGTAATGCCAAAGGTTGTGTTGGCAGTTCAACAAAACCAATGACTTGGGCAACCAATTTTTCAAACTCTTGGTTTGCACCAACAAGTTCAGCTTGAGGAAATTGTTTTTGTAATTCTTCTAATAAACACGCAGGATCATCGCCAAGTGTTATCGCACAAATGCCCTTTTCACTTTGAGCTACAAGGATATGGCCTAATGAGCAGATCCCTACAGCAAAAAAAATCACGATATTTTGTCCACCATTGCGCCAATGGGTTGGCGTCATACCTAATATGGCTGTCGCATTTTCATAAAATCGGCTATTCGCATTAAAGCCTGATTGATATATCGCATCTGTAATTGTTTTATCGCCAGCTAATGCTTTCTTAATTAGTTTGTGCCGATAAGCATTCGCATACTCTTTAGGTGTAATTCCCATTATAGATTTAAATCGTCGATGGAAATAATATGGGCTGGATTGAATATGTGCGGCGATGTCGGCAAGAGAAACATCACCCTGATTTTCTTCAATAAAACGGCAGGCTTGTTCAATAAGTTGATAATGTCTCTTTTCCATTTTAGTTCCTACATTTATGTATGCTGGATGAAGTCCATTATCAATAAACTTCTATTTAGATCACTCCGATTATTGCTCTTTAGTCTGCGCTTTCTTTAGATAATGCCCATAAATAGAGTGAAGCCGTTGAACCATAAGGAGAATAACGTTTACGATAGCGTTCAAAGCGTGTTCTATCTAAGCTTTGATGGCGATATAAACGCATGATACCACGCTGAATAGCTAAATCCCCCCAACTTAAAATATCAGGACGATTAAGTGATGAAATTAATAACATTTCAGCGGTCCAAATGCCAATACCTTTTAATTTTATTAGGGTATTGATCACCGCTTTATCAGACATAGCGGGGATTTGGTCTAAATCTAACGTATGATTTATAACTGAGTCTGCGATACCTTTAATATAACCGGCTTTACGCATTGTCATTCCACATTGCTGAATATCTTGCACTGATAAACTAGCAATATGTACAGGAGTATAAATACCATCACATAGGGTAAGTAAACGTTGCTGAACCGTGGTGGCAGCCGCAACAGAAATTTGCTGTTCAATAATATTTTTAATTAATGCTGTAAATAAATCAGGGGTAAGTGGACGTTTAATTTCCCCTATTCTTTCCATCACCGCGGCTAGACGCTTATCTTTTTGTTTTAAAAAAGAGATCTCTTTTTCACCATACTGAAAATACATAAAATCACGCTACTAATTAAGGTATTTATTAAAACAGTATAGCGTGCACTTCCCCCCATTATGCACTCTGTTTCTTGCTCTTTTTAGCAAATGTTAATATAAAAAGAGCAAACTATATGATTAATATAATGTTTTCATAATACGTTCAGGCAATTGTGCATCATATTTATCACCATCAAATTGTTGATGAGAAATGGATTTCAATATTTGTCCCGGTGCTGGAATAGTTGATTTATCAGCTAAATATTTGTTTTCCCACAAACCTGAACGAATAAGTGCCCTACCACATTGGAAAAATACGCGCTCAACATGGATGCGCAAGACAGAGCGAGGTAGTGCATTGTTATATTTAAAGCGTGCGAGTGTTTCTTCATCTATTAAAATTTCCGCATGACCATTAATTCGTAATGTTTCATTAATGCCGGGGACTAGCACTAATAAAGCAATCGCGGGATTAATTAACAAATTGCGCATGCTATCAATGCGGTTATTACCACGTCTATCGGGTAATAATAAAGTATGATCGTCTTCAATATGAATAAAACCTGGCTCATCGCCACGAGGAGAAACATCCATACCATCAGCACTATAAGTGGCTAATGCAACAAATGGTGTAGCTTCAATATAAGGGCGATAAAGGGGGTGAATAAAATCCACTTCTTTTAAGACCGATGGTTCGGCAGGTTGACCATAAATCTCTTCCAGTGTTTTCAGATCTTTTACAATGGTATTTTTCATAAGGTGGCCTTGTTATCATTTAGCTCATTCTTCATCATATACAAATTTCGTATAAAAAAAAGGTCACCATAAAATGTGACCTTTTCATCAATCTCATCAATCTATTAAGCCGTTAAAGCGAGTTTGGCACCAAATAATAAGAACAAAGCACCAATGCAACTATTCGATAATGATGCTAATCGTTTGTTATGCTTAACTTTATTAGTAATAGCAACGCCACCAAAAATAAGTACAGATAAGTAAAGCATGCTACATATTTCTAATATTACACCTAATACAAAAAAGGGAACCCCTGCATTTTCATATTTAGGATCAATAAATTGAATAAAAAATGACACATAAAAGATGATCATTTTTGGATTTAACAAACTTAAGAAAAGCGCTTTGATATATAAGCCGTTTTTCGCTTTTACAACCTCTACTGCAACCTGTTCCGGCTGCTCTTTTTTCTTATGGAATGTCGCATAGAGTGTTTTTAAACCTAAATAGGTTAAATAAAGTGCACCGGCATACTTGATCACAATAAAGAAAACGGGTGAAGTCTTGACTAATGAAGCAACCCCCAAAAATGCCAAAAAGATTAATAATGCATCACCCGTAAAAACACCAAGAGCGGCTTTATACCCCCCTTTTACGCCATGCTTCGCACTCGAAGTTAGGACGAAAATTGAATTTGGACCTGGTACTAGTGTAATAAAAATAACGCCTAAAAGGTATGTCCAAATATTTGAAATACCAATACTTTCTAACATATGACGCCTTTTTTAAAAAAATAATATGCTGTATATGTGGGCTATCATATCGATATTAATTTTTTTGTAAAACAATAAACTTATATTTAACGATAAATAAGTAAATTAAACTGGTTTTAGAGCTTAAATATAGTCTAATGATTCATTTTTTTATTTATATTTGGATTATATGACTGGTTTGAATGCAGGTAATAGTATGGTGCTGAAATTGCTTTTTTTATATAGATAAAATTCTTAATAAAGCATTTAAATAAGAATTATTGGCTGGTTTTTTAGCTATTTATGGGAGGAACAACCTATTGTATCCGCGATGTTATAGTCTATTTATCTTTTTGTGATGAGAGTCATAGTTATAAGCTATTTTTTATATAGAAATAACTATATATCTTTATGAAAAATAATTATTTTTTATAAATTTTGCATTTTTTAGCACATAAAGTGAGTATAATATTCACAAGGATTTACCAAAGTGATTATTCTTTAGTAGATCTATCCCTATTGTAGATTACCGATAACGTAATCTTACACATATTACATTGAAATTAGTGATATACATCACCCTGAGCAAATGCTAAGCCACTAAGATGACTTTTTATGGTAACTTTAGTGATACCGGAAAACGTATGATAAAAAGGCTATAATTGCTCAGCAACGACTACTAAAGATGGAACATCGATTATAGCCCGATGCCCTATTTGCTAAAAGATTTACATGTAGCAACAGACACATTGGTGACACTGTCACTTTTATTAGGTGAGTAAGTTGAACCAAATTAATCTACACAAGCGGATCCTCTGTTAGCCTCTTATCGCTTATCATGATTTATCTAGAGAACTATTATGGATGCACAACTGTATAAAGAGTTTAAAATTATAGAAAAAGCGTTTTGGTCAGAGATATGTGAAAACAATATTCGTATTGGTGATCATACCCACTGCTTTATGACACCGATGGACGCGCCTATTTTTAATTTTATCTATCTTCGTCAAGGCGCTAGCGAAAATACTTTCCAACAAGCAAGTACGCTGTTCTCCTCGCAAAAAAAAGGTCACATGCTGGTTCTGCCGGAATCTCTGTTGCCTGAATTTGAAGAGATAATAAAAAAAGCAGGTTATACGGGTGACGGTATGACAACCGCTATGTATCTCTCATTGTCTGATGCGACTTATCCCCCCTATAAAAATAACCCGTGCGATATTATTTTAACTAACCATGATCTTAAACAGTGGGCGCAACCATTGAAAACCGCCTTTCCTGTTGGTGACGATACGATAACTAATGAATATATTCGTTATCACCAAAAAGCGTTAGATAATGGTGCGACGATCCTTCATTATGCATTATTAGTTGCAGGGCAGCCTGTATCATCATTAACGCTGACATTACATGATAAACTAGCAAGATTTGACGATATTGGGACGGATATTGCCTATCAAGGCAATGGTTATGCCACACATTTAATTACTCACGTATTAGAGTTTTGTCGAGAGCAAGGTGTCGAGCGTTGTTTCTTAGATGCGTCAGCGGATGGTCTAGCGCTATATCGTAAATTTGGTTTTAAGCCACTTTTTAACTATTTAAGCTTTATTAACGAATAACCGCATACATTAAGAAGGCTCAATCAAGTTATTGAACCTTCTTTCAACCTTTAAAAGGCCTACGACAAAGCAAATGCTAATGCTATGTTATCTATGTTAAAATAACACCATTAAGCCATTACTTTCCCTCCAAACAGTGGCGATTAATTTTACCTTGCTAATAACTACTTTCTATATAGCTATCATAGCTATCGTCAATTTCCTCGTATTTATTATTTGATTTACTAGCTAAAACTACACTATTGATCTAGAGTTAGACATAATGTATAAGTTGTTATACATTTAATCTAACCAGAGTGAAATAGGAAAATACTATGAGTTCACATCTTGTGATGCAAAATATTGAAGCTCTTACATCGCCAGGGGGTCACTACTCTCATGTTGTTACAGCCAATAATATGTCCTTTATTTCAGGCCTATTACCTTTAGATAAAAACGGCGTGCCATTAACGGATAAACCTATTGAATTTCAAATTAATCAAGTGCTTGAAAATTTAAACGCTTGCCTTATAGGAATAAAAGCACAAAAAACCGATATTGCCCAAGTTAAGATGTATATTACAGACATTAACGAATGGCCTGTTGTCAATGAGTTATATGCAAAATGGATTGGTGAGCATAAACCGGCCAGATTAGTCGCGGGCGTAAAAGAGCTTCATTTTGGCAGTAAAATTGAAATTGAAGCCATGGTGATCAAGGAGCAAACTTTATGAATAAATTAGCGCTTCCTACTTACCCAGATGTGGTTGAAGCACATCAACGTATTTTGCCATATCTTAATAAAACACCTATCTTAACCTCTCGCACTATTAATGAGTTAACGGGTGCTCAATTCTATTTTAAATGCGAAAACTTTCAGCGCATAGGCGCTTTTAAATTTCGCGGAGCAATGAATGCATTATCACAATTTACGGGCGAACAACGCAAAAATGGTGTGATAACTTTTTCATCAGGTAATCATGCTCAAGCTATTGCACTATCGGCAAAATTATTAGGTATTCCAGCTACAATTATCATGCCTGAAGATGCCCCCACCGCTAAGATGCAAGCAACAAAAGGTTATGGTGGTAGAGTCATTCTATATAACCGTTATACACAAGATCGCGAAGAGATAGGACAAAAACTTGCTCAAGAAGAAGGATTAACTTTAATACCACCTTACGATCATCCTCACGTTATTGCCGGTCAAGGTACTGCAGCTAAAGAGTTATTCGAGGAAGTTGGTGAGTTAGATATGCTGTTTGTTCCCTTAGGGGGAGGTGGTTTACTTTCAGGTTCATTATTATCAACCAAAGCCCTTTCGCCACATTGTAGAATTTTTGGTGTTGAGCCTTTAGCGGGAAATGACGGACAACAATCATTACGCAAAGGTGAGATAATTTATATTGATACGCCAAAAACTATTGCAGATGGCGCACAAACTCAGCATTTAGGCGATTATACTTTTGAGATCATTCGCAACAACGTAGACGATATTTTAACAGCAACAGATGAAGAACTAATTTCTGCTATGCAATTTTATGCTCAGAGAATGAAAATCATTGTAGAGCCTACAGGCTGTTTAAGTTTAGCTGCAGCTCGTCAATTTGGTGATAAGTTAAAAGGCAAAAAAATTGGCATTATTATCAGTGGTGGCAATGTCGATATTATGCAATATGGTCATTTTTTATCACAAAAATAATTGAATAAATAGATGTTATTTATTATAAAAAAGCAGTATAGCTTGTTTTTTATACTGCTTAATATAATAAAGATATTTTGAAGCTGAGTCTCTGTTAATTAATTGAAAAAGCGATCCCCGCTTCTTTGCATAATTGCGTTAGATCTTCTTTCAATTGTTGGTTTTCTTCAGGTAATAAATCAAGTTGAGGTAAACGCATATGACCACCATTTAAGCCACGCATAGTTAATGCTGACTTAAATATCGCCATGTTCGCGCCTGATTTCAAAGCATCACTAAATTTCACACAAAATTGTTGCCAGTGCTTCGCTTCTTGATAATTACCCGTAATATAGGCTTGATACATATTCACAAATGGCTCAGGGAAAACACAGGCACATCCTGAAACTGTGCCATCACAGCCTGCATCTAATAAACCAAGGAATAATTTATCGTAGCCATGAAGTACTGAAAAATTATCTGTAACCGCTAAATAGCCAAGTGTCGTATTGTTATCGGCAAAACTGTATTTTATACCAATCACATTTTTGCATTGTTGCTGAATTTTAGCCGCTAATTCAGGCTTGATATTATTAGCCGCACATTGTGGAATGTTATAAAGATAGATTGGGAAATTCTCTGGTACGCTATTGGCGATAGTCACAAAATAGTGCTCTAATTCTCTGTCTGTGGCAGCAAAAAATTGTGGCGTCACTACACCAATACCATCGGCACCAATTTCTACAGCATGTTTGGCGAGTTCAATGGTTTCTGTTACCGTCATTGCGCCAACATGAATAAAAACAGGTAAACGTTTATTTGCCGTCTCTACTACGGTTTGTGCCACACTTTTACGCTCTGATGCAGATAAACGCAACATTTCTCCGGTCGTGCCACAAGGATAAAGGCAATCAACACCTTTAGTGATCAACATATTAGTTAATGCAGACAACGCGTTGATGTCCACATGATCATTTGAATCAAACGGAGTAACCATCGCCACTGTAACGCCAAATAATTTTTTCATGTAAGAGCCTTTTATTTATTCAATCAAATTGCTTCAACAATAACGTTAATCGCTAACATTCCGGGATCGTCTAATCCTATCGATTTTTCTGGGAACATACGGGCACGTCCCAATAAATTAGGCTTAGGGCGAAATTCATTTAGCGTATTATTAATACTTTTTAAAGCGGTGGGTTTTAGTTCAGTCAGAGATGAGATTGACGCTAGATCTTCAGATAAATGATAAAGAATATCTAATACTGACTTTTGCCCTAATTCCCCTTTTCCTCTCGCCATCATGCTTTGGTATGCGACCGTCAATAGTGGGGAAATATCAGTAAGCGCTATTTCTTGCAGGTGGTTTTCTTTGCAATATTTGGCCATTGCCATAAAAGCCGTTGCTTGCAAAGTACCAAAAGAAGACGCACAGGCTTTTTGTAATGATTTGCTGCATTGAAAAAGCGCTTTGCTTAAATCGTCAGGCCAATCTTGGGCATCGTTAGCAATTTGTCGCCATCCTTTTTGCATGGTTACCCCTAAATCACCGTCACCAAGTTGGCTATCTGCTTCACATAGTCTATTTTGAGACTGTTCACAGGCAATTGCGATACGTTGTACTGCAAGTTTTATATTATCGAGTGTAATATTAGTCATCATCACACTCTCCAAAATGCACAGTGTGCAGGTGCATTCAATAAAGCTTCAAGCTCATCATCAAGTTTACAAAAAGTTAAGCTAGCACCGGTCATTTCCATTGATGTTGCATAACGGCCGACTAATGGGTGAATGATAGTCGCCCCTGTATTATCAATAAGTTGAACAACTTTATTATATAAAATATAGAGTTCTTCTAAAGGCGTTGCACCTAACGAATTGACTAGTACTGAGACTTTATCACCCTTTTTTAGTGATAATTCGGTTTGTAAACGTTGAAACATTTCTTCTGCAATATCATCTGCACTACGTAATTTATCGCGCCAAATTCCTGGTTCACCGTGGATCCCCATTCCCATTTCCATTTCATCGTCAGCTATTTCAAAGGTAGGATGTCCAACAGCGGGTAAGGTGCAAGATGTTAAGGCACAGCCTATTGTTCGCGTGTTTTCCATGGTTTTTTGAGCAATGCGGGTCACCTCATCAAGAGATGCCCCTTCTTGAGCTTTGGCCCCTGCCATTTTAAAACCATAAATCATTCCAGCCACACCACGACGTTTATGCGCTTCTTCTGGTGTTGCAGAAGCAATATCATCTGTCGCTAACACCGTTGTACATCGAATATTATCTTCAAAATCTACCGTTTCAGAGGCCATATCAAAATTCATAATATCGCCACCATAATTACCATAGAGCAGTAATACCCCCTGCCCATTATCCGCAGCGCGTATCGCATCAGCCATTAGATCTGCTGACGGTGAGGCAAATACATCACCGACTGCGGCGGCATCTAATAAACCTTCACCTACATATCCGGTGAAAACGGGAAGGTGCCCTGATCCTCCGCCAGTAACAATTCCCACTTTAGCTTTATCTGAGCTGTTAGCTCGCGTAATTAAACGTGGTTGTGGTTGACGATAAATATCATTATGTGCAAGGCATAAGCCAGCTAATGTTTCATCAACATAATTTTCTGGTTTATTTAATATCTTTTTCATAAAAACACCCGATATTTTTATTTATCTACGGATATTGCCCTCTTAAATTAAAAATTAATTATTTAAGAAGCATTTTCCCTGGTATTGGATAGAATATGTGTATATTTTTTGAAAATAATAAATAGCTTATTAGTTATTTGGTTTTAAATGCGCTCCTAATTTGCATAGCGACAATTAATAGGAAAACACTGGCTAATACAATTGAAATAGGTCTATTAACAAAATTAATTAGCTCTCCGTCCGATTTCATCAACGAAGAAAGTAAATTCTTCTCTAGCATCGGCCCTAAAATCATCCCTAATATAATCGGTGAGATAGGAAAGTTACGCTGTTGAAGAAAATAGCCGATAACTCCCATCACCATCATAACCACAATGGATGACATCGTATTGGTAATAGCAAATGAACCGACAATACTAAATAAAATAATTGCTGGATAAAGAATTGCATTATCAATAGCAACAATTTTCTTTAAAAAATTAACAACAATAAAAGCTATAGGTAATAAGATTAAATTCGCAATAAAGAAAATGATAAAAACGGCGTACAGTTTATCTGGATTAAATAAAAAGAGAGTTGGTCCAGGTTGCATATCTTTCATATACAATACACCAATGATAATAGCTGCCGCGGAATCACCGGGAATACCAAAAACCAATGAAGGTATCCAACTTCCTGCTAAACTAGCATTATTACTTGCTGATGCATCAACAATACCTTCTTCTGAGCCTTGCCCATACTTTTGCGGTTTTTTTGATAATTTTTTAGATACCGCATAAGAGATCCACGCAGCGATATCGGCACCAGCACCGGGTAAAGCACCTATCAATGTACCAATAATACCACTACGGAAAATGCCCCCTTTACGTTGGCAAACAACCTTTCCCAGCCCTTTAAAAATATTATATGAGCTATTATCTGTATTAACTGCTAATTTAATTTGCTTTTCTTTCCAGCGATCGACGTAATATTTAATCGCACCAGAGATAGCAAATAGCCCTATCATGGCGGGAATAAAACTAACACCTTGCATTAAAGAGACTTCACCAAAGGTAAAACGGGCTTGTCCTGTAAATTCATCGTAGCCAATAGTGGCTAAAGCAATACCGAAAAACAGTGCTAGCAAACTTTTTCTAATTTGAGCGCCAGAAACAATAGTGGCGCAGCTTAATCCAATTAAAGTAAGCCACATATATTCGTAAGAGCTAAATTTAAGTGCAAACTCGGCTAATAACGGAGCGGTTGACGCTAAAATAATTGTGCCGATCACCCCACCAATAACGGAGCTTGTTAATGACATCCCTAATACACGATTAGTTTTACCTTCTTTAACCAATGTATGAGCATCGTTAGTATAAGCTGCAGAGGCGGGTGTTCCGGGAATATTTAATAATGCCCCTGGAATATCGCCGGCAAATATCGAGGATGCACCTACGGAGATCATCAGTGCTAATGCAGGAATTGGATCAAGAAAGAAAGTAAAAGGCACCATTAAAGCAATTGCCATGGTTGATGTTAACCCCGGAATTGCTCCAACAAATAAACCAAATAAGCAAGCGCCTATGACAACAAGTATTGTCGTGTAATCAATATAAGCTAATGCGCTAATAAATATATCCATACTGTTTTTCTCTATTTATTAAAATAATTGAGGTAGCGGTACTAACAGTACAGCGGTAAATAAATAATAAACGCCTAATACAATTCCAGCAGAAATAATAAAACTAAATATTGGTTTTACTTTTGCGTATTTCATCATTAACGGTGCAATAACAATAAATCCCGTAACAATAAAACCAAGGTATTCAGCAAAAAACACATAAAATAGAATGATACCAATAATTAATAACACAAATTTTATTTCATGCCATGTCACCAAAGGTGTATCCATTTGCTGCTTTTTTGCAAAAATATCTAATAATGAAAAAACAATCATTCCTCCACCAATTAGTGAAGGCATAAAAGCCGCACCATATTCACTAAAATCACCTAATGAATAGGCGCTATAAATAATAAGAAATAATCCAAATAGGCAAAATATAAATGATAATATATGACGATTTAGCATAGGCATAAAAACGGCTATTATCAGCCGTTTCCTCAGTTATTTTTTTATAATTTCGCCAAACTTTTTATCTTCATTGGCCATAAATTGTGTCGCATCATCACCATACAATTCAATGACTTCAAATCCTTGTTTATTAGCAAATTCAGCTAATTCACCTGAAGCATAAACTTTCTTCATTGCTGCGGTAAGCTTATCTTGTGCTTCTTTATCAAGTCCTTTAGGGGCAACTAACATATTCCATGCTTGTAAATCCCAATCATAACCTGTTGCTTCTTTAAAGAGAGGAACATCAGGATAAAATGCCGATTTTTCATTAGACATAATGGCCATATGTTTGACTAATCCGGCTTTGACCATACTGTCAGCCTCACCTAATGAAGACGTTACAATATCAACGCCCCCTGAAGCTAACTCTTGTAATGCCGCACTGGCTCCTTGGGAAGGAATAAAGCGGATTGCGTTATCAGGTAAACCTGCTGCACGTAACATGCCAATATTATTAAGATGCCAGTGAGCGGGTAATAAAATGGAACAAGCTCCGCAGTGGCAACGCCCTTCTCCTGATGATTTGCTGGCATTAACGCGAGCACCCCATCGAGGACGATTAAAGATCTTTTTTGGTGCCTGTGCCGGCGTAGGTAAAACCTACGCCATGTTACAAGAAGCTCAACGTTTACATCAGCAAGGTATTGATGTCTTAGCTGGGGTTGTAGAAACCCATCAGCGCCAAGAAACGGCACAACAACTTGAGGGATTACCGTTATTACCGCCATTAAAATTACATTATCGTGGTAGAAAGCTCTCTGCCTTTAATTTAGATGCGGCCTTAGCAAGACATCCTGCGGTGATCTTAATGGATGAATTGGCTTTTAGTAATCCACATAAATGTCGTCATCCAAAACGTTGGCAAGATGTTGAAGAGTTACTTGATGCGGGCATCGATGTTTTAACCACCATTAATGTACAACATATTGAAAGTCTTAATGATATTGTTGGTAGTATTACTGGCATTCGCGTTCAAGAGACGATTCCTGATTATATCTTTGATAATGCCGATGAAGTAGTTATGGTCGACTTACCACCAGACGACCTACAACAGCGCTTAAATGAAGGCAAAGTTTATCTGGCAGGACAAGCAGAGCGTGCAATAGAGCATTTTTTTCGTAAAGGTAATTTGATTGCATTACGAGAGCTTGCCCTAAGACGAATGGCAGATCGCGTTGATTCCCAAGTAAAAGAATTCCGTGATAGCCAAGGTGGTACGCCTGTTTGGCATACTACTGATAGTTTAATGGTTTGTCTTGGTGCTCATGGAAGAAATGATAAATTAGTGCGTACTGCTGCTCGTTATGCTGCTGCTTTTGGTTGCCAATGGCATGCTATTTATGTTGAAACACCAAAGCTACATCAGATAGGTGAGCATAAACGCCGTGCTATTTTACATTCCCTCAAGTTAGCACAACACCTAGGGGCAAGAACGGCGATCCTTTCTGATAATCAAGCGGAAAAAGCGGTGATCCGCTATGCCAGAGAGCATAATTTAGGCAAGGTGATTATCGGTCAACGCCCCTATCAAAAGTGGCAATGGTTAAAACGTTGGGTCCGTATGCGTTTCGCAGAAAGGTTAGCGCGTTATGCACCTGACTTGCATGTTATCAGTGTCGCTTTAAATGAAGAAGAGCCGCGTTATAAAACAAAAACATTTGTGCCACAAAATGATAAATGGCGCCAAAATCTTAAAGGTTATCTAACAGCTATTGGTTTATGTCTAGCTATTACGCTTTTTTCACGTACTTTTTTGTTAGCGTTAGATAAGGCGAATTTAGTTACTCTTTATTTATTAGGCGTTGTTCTTATCGCGCTATTTTTTGGTCGTCGTCCTTCTATTTTTGCCGCTTTAATCAATGTGATAAGCTTTGATTTGTTCTTTGTACAACCGCATTTTTCACTGGCTGTATTAGATATGCAGTATTTAGTGACTTTTTCCGTAATGCTCATTGTTGGGTTAGTGGTGGGTAATTTAACTGCGGGAATGCGTTATCAAACCCGGGTTGCTCGTTATAGAGAACAACGCACTCGTCATTTATTTGAAATGACCCGAGAGCTGAGTCGGGCACTGACTTTAGAAGAAGTGGTACGTACTAGTTATCATTTCTTATCAAGTGCTTTTGATGCCAAAGTTTGTTTATTAATGCCTAATCATCATGGTGAATTAACGCCATACAATGCTGAAGGTATGGGACAACTTCCCATTGATAGTGGTATTGCCCGTTGGTGTTGGGATAAAGATCAAATCGCAGGTGCAGGAACGGATACCCTACCTAGTGTCCCTTATCAGTTGCACCCTATTAGCGCATCTCAACAAGTATTAGCGATTTTAGCGATTGAGCCAAATAATCTACGCCAAGTACTTATTCCTGAACAACAGCAACTCCTACAGACATTTAATGGCCTAATTGCCAATGCTCTTGAACGGTTACAACAGGCGGAAATGGCCGAACAATCTCGTATTAATATAGAACGAGAACAATTAAGAAATGCGCTCTTAGCCGCCCTTTCTCATGATCTAAAAACACCACTTACCGTCCTGTTTGGCCAGTCTGAAATTCTTCTTCTAGACTTAAGTGCTGAGGGCTCTGCTCATACTGAACAAGTTAGTCAGATCCGCCAACAAATTTTGACGACCTCCCGCTTAGTCAACAATTTACTGGATATGGCACGTATTCAATCTGGGGGGATCCAAGTCAACTTGCAGTGGAATTTACTGCAAGAAATTGCTGGAAGTGCAGTACGTTCACTCTCTTATTTACTTGATAAACACCCATTACAAATTGATATTCCAGCTGATTTATTACTCTATTGCGATAGTCTGTTAATTGAGCGCGTGTTAACTAATTTGTTAGAAAATGCAGTCAAATATACCGCATCACAAACTAAATTAGGCATAAAAGCTACGGTTGAAGAGGATCAAATTCATGTTGAAGTTTGGGATGAAGGCGCAGGTATTCCCACTGAACAATTGCAGCTTATTTTTAATAAATTTTCACGTGCAGTAAAAGAGTCCGCCATTCCGGGGGTTGGGCTGGGTCTTGCTATTTGCAGTGCTATTATCCACTTACATGAAGGTAAAATTTGGGCTGAAAATAATAAAAAAGGTGGAGCCAGTTTTCACTTTGTTTTACCTTTAAAATCACTACCGAATATTGATGAGATTGAAATAAAACAGTGACGCCATATAACATATTGATTGTTGAAGATGAAAAAGAGATCTTACGATTCGTTCGCCTTGCATTAGAGAACGAAGGTTTTCGTGTTTATGACGCCTCAGAATGTCAACGAGGATTAATAGAAGCAGCATCAAGAAAACCTGATTTAGTCATTCTTGATCTGGGATTACCTGATAAAGATGGGCTTTGCTTTATTCAAGATTTCCGCCAATGGAGTAGCACGCCGATTATTGTGTTATCCGCCAGAGATTCTGAACAAGATAAAGTTGATGCTTTAGACGCTGGAGCTGATGATTATTTAACTAAACCCTTCGGTATGAGTGAATTACTAGCTCGGGTTCGTGCTTCATTACGTCGCTTTGTCAAACAAGAAACAGAAACGACTCAATTTACATTTGGTGATATCACTATTGATTGGGTTAAAAGAATAGTCACTCGCCAAGGCGTACCCATTCACTTTACTCCGACCGAATTTCGTCTACTCAGTGAACTTGTCAACAATAGTGGAAAAGTATTAACTCAACGTCATTTAATGCAGCATGTTTGGGGGCCTAACTTTGTAGAGCATAGCCATTATTTGCGAATTTATATGGGGCATCTACGTCAGAAAATAGAAACCGATCCCACCTGTCCAGTGCACTTAATTACTGAAACGGGGATCGGTTATCGTTTTATGCCTTAAGTCTCTTTTTTCGGTTTATCAGAACGACTAAGCCATTGCAGATATCGTTTTTCTAAAACGTAACAGTGCCAATGCAAAAAAGACTGAGCCAATAATAATTAAAACGATAAATTGAGGCCAAACAATCGAGAAATCTGCGCCTCTATACAATATCGCTTGTGCAAGGCTGACAAAATGTGTGGTTGGCATAGTTTGCATCACATCTTGTACAAACTGAGGCATACTCTCTCTTGAGGTCATCCCTCCAGACAACATATTTAATGGCAACAATACCATAATCATCAATAAACCAAATTGTGGCATTGAGCGCGCCATAGTGCCTAAGAAAATACCAATGGATGTCGTTGCAAATAAACTTAACGCGACCCCACACATAAATAACAAAACAGAGCCTTCGATCGGCACATGTAGCAGTGATTTAACCACTAGCACTAAAGACATGGCCGACGCTAACAATACAACCAATCCCATTGACCATATTTTAGACAGCATGATCTCAAATGGTGTGACAGGCATAACTAATAAGTGTTCAATAGTGCCATGCTCTCGCTCTCGTATTAGTGCCGCCCCGGTTAATACAATAGATAGCATGGTAATGTTATTGATTATCGCCATAACTGAGCCAAACCAAGATTGTGTTAAGTTTGGGTTAAAGCTCATTCTAACTTCTAAATCCACAGGCAGTGGATCGTTAGTGCGCTCTTTAGCAAGAAAAGTTTTCGCTTCTCCCATAACGATATTTTGAATATAGCTATTTCCTAAGAAAGCTTGGCTCATCCGTGTTGCATCAATATTGACTTGAATTTCTGGCTTACGTCCTGCGAGTAGATCGCGTTGAAAATTAGGCGGAATATCTAACGCAAAAGTATAAGTTCCTCTATCTAATAAACCATCAATCTGCTCGGGTGTAATATCTGCAGGGGGTAAAAAGTAAGGCATATAAAAGCTATTGACAATACGGGCCGAAAGTTGAGATTTATCCTGATCAGCCACCGCTATCGGCGCATGGTGTAATGAGCCTGGTGTTACAGTAGCCGATGAGTATATTGATACGGTAAAGGCAAACACAATTAATGCCAGCATCGCCTTATCACGGGATAAACTTCGTAACTCTTTTATTCCTAAATTAAAAATATTTTGTACGGTATGCCACATTTAAGCCTCCTGCTTTTTCAAGAAAAAGACACTCAGCCCAATCACAATGGGGATCGTGATAAGTAACGGAATAAAAGACCAAGGCAAATCAAATAAGTTAAGTCCTTTTGAAAACGTTCCTCGAGTGATAGTAAGAAAGTGAGAAGTCGGATAAATATGCCCTATCCATTTACCAATACCTTCTAATGATGATACTGGGTCAATCATGCCGGAGAATTGCGTAGCAGGAATTAAGGTAATAATTGAAGTACCAAAAATAGCCGCAATCTGACTTTTCATAAAACAAGAAATCAGTAATCCCATTCCCGTAGCAATAGTGATATAAAGCAACGCCCCTAATGAGAGTGTTAACATGCTTCCTTTAAAACTGACACCAAAAACAAATACCGAAAGCGCACAGAGCATAAAAAAGTTAAACATTCCCAATAAAATATAGGGGATCTGTTTGCCTAATAAAAACTCGGCTTTAGTGACCGGAGTAACGTATAAATTAATAATAGAGCCTAGCTCTTTTTCACGTACCACACTCAAGGCGCTTAACATCGCGGGGATCATCATCAACAACAACGGAATAACCGCAGGTACTATAGCGGGTAAACTTTTTACATCAGGGTTATAACGATAACGGGTTTCGATATCAATGGGGGAAAATTGATCAACCATATTGGTAGGTTGACGCATGGCCATATCTAACATCCAAGTTAGATGCATTGCCTGAATATACCCACGGACAGTTTCTGCACGATTTGGCATCGCGCCATCAATCCAAACCCCTATTTTTACTTTATGTCCTTTAGCAACATCTCGAGCAAAATTAGGCGGAATTTCAATCGCAACAGTAATATCACCACTGCGGAGACGACGCTCAAGTTGGTTATAATCGGTAATCGGCGCTTTTTCAATAAAATAGCGAGAGCCTGATAGGTTTTGACTATAAGCCTGACTTAGCCCTGTTTGATCTCTATCCATAATGGCAAAGCGTAGGTTTTCAACATCCATACTGATGCCGTAACCCATAATAAACATCAATATTACCGTGCCTAGTAATGCTAAGGTAAGGCGTACTGGGTCACGGCGTAATTCCATCCCTTCACGAATGCTATAACTAAATAAACGGCGTAAACTAAATCGTTGTTTTAACGCTTTTTCCGCACTTTCTTCACTAGAGGCAGGCAATTGTAGCTGTTTATCTTCAATATCGGGCGTTTCTGTTTCACCGGATGCTTTTTTCAAATAATCAATAAATACTTCTTCTAGTGTATCAAATTGACTATTTTTCACTAAATTAGCCGGAGTATCTGTCACTAGCACTTTTCCGGCATGCATCAGAGACATTCTGTCACAGCGCGCCGCTTCATTCATAAAGTGGGTAGAGATAAAAATAGTGACACCGTCACGTCTTGAGAGATCAACCATCAGCTTCCAGAACATATCTCGAGCGATAGGGTCAACCCCAGAGGTGGGTTCATCAAGGATCAGCATTTCTGGTTTGTGGATCACTGCCACCGCTAACGATAAGCGTTGTCGAATACCTAAAGGTAAACCGTCAGGCATCATATCTTCCACATCGGTCAAATTAAAACGCTCACTCATTTCTTTGATACGTTGAGGAATATCCTGTTCTGGGATATGAAAGAGTTTGGCATGTAGCTCTAAATTTTGTCGAACCGTTAATTCGCTATACAGTGAGAATGCTTGCGACATATAACCAACGCGTTTACGGGTTTCGATATCTTTTGGATCAACCTCTTGCCCAAATAACCAAGCGCGCCCTTCACTTGCCTCAAGTAAACCTGTAAGCATTTTCATGGTGGTGGATTTACCACAACCATTCGAGCCTAGAAAACCAAAAATTTCGCCTTTAGGAATACGAAAACTGACATGATCAACAGCAACAAACTGACCAAAGCGCATTGTTAATTCTTTGGCCTCAATGGCGATAATATCGTCATCACTTTTATCCCGTGGAGGAATAATCACTTTTTGATGGTTTTTGCGTTTTTCTTCCGGTAAAAGCTCAATAAAAGCAGCTTCTAATTCATCTGTCGCCGTTTGCGCCTTTAATTCTTCCGCATGACCTGTGGCTAAAACCTTACCTGCATCCATTGCAACCAGCCAATCAAAACGCTCAGCCTCTTCCATATAAGCCGTCGCAACCAATACGCTCATATTGGTTTGACGTTTACGGATACGATTAATTAACTCCCAAAATTGCGCCCGTGATAATGGGTCAACCCCTGTGGTGGGTTCATCGAGGATCAGCAATTGTGGATCATGAATTAATGCACAGCAAAGCCCCAGTTTTTGCTTCATACCACCAGATAGTTTACCCGCAGGTCTATCCTTAAAAGGCGCTAACCCCGTACTTTCAAGTAAATCATTGATGCGCTCTTCTCGCTCTTGTTTGGATTGACCAAATAAGCGACCAAAGAAATCGACGTTTTCAAAAACAGAAAGTGTGTGATAAAGATTTTTACCTAACCCTTGTGGCATATAGGCAATTTTGGGGCAAACAGCTCGCCGGTGATTAACATCATTCATATCACCATTAAGTACTATCACTTGCCCTTGCTGAATTTCTCTGGCTCCTGAAATAAGAGAAATTAAACTCGATTTTCCGACACCATCCGGGCCTATTAAGCCGACCATTTTTCCGGCAGGAATAGTCAATGTCACATCATCAAGTGCTTTGGTATCACCATAATGTTGGGATACATGAGTCAATTCAATGATATGAGAATGACTTTGCGTTCTCATTAGTTGACTCATTGTGGTAATTTCACCTCTAAATCAGTCGGCCAAGGTTGGCTATTATCTAAGCGAATATAGGCACGTCCCGGTAAACCTGTTTTGACATATTCAAGGTGTTTCTCTAGTAATTCAGGGGAGATCCTCGCTCTTACACGAAACATCAGTTTCAAACGTTCATTGTCAGTTTCAACCGTTTTAGGGGTAAACTGTGCAACACTGGCAACATAAGTCGTTTTCGCAGGGATCACAATATGTGGGGCTGCGTCCAAAATAATATGGACATCACTGCCTAAGGCTGCTTTACCAGCGGCTTCAGTTGGCAAAAAGAATGTCATATACACATCACTAAGGTCGACCATATTTAACACTCGACCGCCAGCGCCTAGCACTTCACCGGGTTCCGCAACACGATATTGTACACGGCCATTACGAGGAGCTTTTAAGATACTATCATCCAACTCAGCCATAATACGTCGTTCGGTAGCTGTTGCTGCATCAACTTTAGTTTTTGCTTGAATAATTCCAGACTTTGCCGAATCAATTGCCGCAATGGTTGCAGTCACTTGTGCTTTTGCAGCTTCAACAGCAGCACGAGCCCCTTCGGTTCTTGCTATATCATCATCCAGTTGTTGAATGGAAATTGCTTTTGTTTTAACTAATGCTCGAGATCGGTTAAGGCGTTTTACTGATGCGTCAAGCTCTGCAATACGCTGACGAACAACCGCCTGCGCTGCAACTTGCTCACTTTGACGTTGAGAAAGTGCCGACTCTGCCGTCATAACGCTACTTTTGGCTTGCTCTAGTTGGGCTTGAACTTCATGAAGTTGCTCTTTTAAGGTACGAGTATCCATTGTTGCCAACACTTCACCCGCTTTAACAAAATCCCCCTCTTTAACCAAAATAGTGTCAATTCTTCCTGGTGTTTTGGTTGAAATATCAATTTCAGTAGCTTCAATTCTCCCATTACTTTGAGCAAACCCATCAGGGAGTGCTGGTGATTGTGTTTTCCACCAAAAAATACCTGCTGCAATAATTGCAACAATAATAATGCCGTAAACAAAAAAACGATTCGTTTTTTGATTTTTCATATAAATTATTTAACCTTCCTTTTGCCATAAATAACCCAATTTTTTGTGATTTACTGTGTGTAAGAAAATAGTTAAATAACAATTTTTAATTTTATTTCATCTTCTTTAAAAATAGTCCATTTATATATATAAAGCGAATTAAAATAAAATAAAAAAAGAGAAAAACAAAAGTTAACCATATGAATTATAAAATATAATAAGAATATGATAGTGTGTTGTGTGAATTTAATGTAGTACTTTTATCACATAATACACTATCAAAATTTGATTATTCGAGATAACACACAAAATGTATAAAATTTAGCATCCATTAGCTTCATTAAAATCAAAATATAATAATAACACTTGGTTACGATAATTGATCGAGGTCACATATTTAATGTTGATGAAGTTAGCTATTTTTTGATTTTGCTATAAATTTAACAACATTAAAAATAAATAATAACCAACATACTTTTATTTTAATATTTTATTTGCAAGATTTAATTTTAAATTAATTGCATAAAACTCCTTAAATATAACAGTTTGATTATTATAGCATTAATTTAAATTGAAATTATTTGTTATTTTTGCCTGTCATCAGACCACTTATTAGGTAAAGTTTTTATATAGTGATTATTGCAGTTAATAATTATATATCAAATAACAATATACAATTAAAGTAATAACATCCCTGCAAATACACAACTCAATCCGATTAAGAGAAGGTTTATATGAAAAACATTAACTATAAGCTCGCTACACTTACCCTTTGTACTCTTTTTGCCTCTTCTGCGTTAGCTAATAATACACAAGCCCCTATCCGCCTCGTTATTCATGGTGGTGCAGGTACAATAACGAAAGATACCATCACCCCAGAACAAGAAAAAGAATATAAAGCCAAACTGACCGAAGCATTAAATGCTGGATATGCTGTTTTAAATAGTGGAGGCACCAGTATTGAAGCCGTACAAAAATCGATTAATGTTATGGAAGACTCTCCTCTTTTTAATGCAGGTAAAGGTGCTGTTTTTACTCACGATGGTAGAAACGAACTTGATGCTTCTATTATGGATGGTAAAACGCGCAAAGCGGGTGCTGTTGCTGGTGTTACCACAGTAAAAAATCCGATTAATGCCGCTATTGCGGTAATGGAAAAAAGTCCACATGTTATGATGGTTTCTCAAGGGGCTGATCTTTTTGCCAAAGAGCAAGGGTTAACCATCGTTGATCCGAGTTATTTTCGTACTGAATATCGTTGGCAACAACTACAAAAAGCATTAGAAAAAGAACAAGTTGTATTAGATCATGATGGTAAAACTGCGGCTCTTTTTGCTGATCCGATGATGTATGATTATAAATACGGCACTGTTGGCGCTGTTGCATTAGACCAACATGGTAATTTAGCGGCGGGAACATCAACAGGTGGAATGACCAATAAACGTTATGGGCGTGTGGGCGATTCCCCTATTATCGGTGCAGGTAATTATGCGGATAATGAAACGGTTGCGGTATCGGCAACAGGATCAGGTGAAATGTTTATTAGAACGCTGACCGCATTTAATATTGCAGCCCAAGTTAAATATCAAAAACTACCACTAGAGCAAGCGGCACAAAATGCACTTGATGAAGTAAAAGCGATAAATGGAAGTGGTGGTGTTATCGTATTAGACAAATCTGGAAACTATACGATGAGCTTTAACTCTGAGGGAATGTATCGAGGCACCATTGGTAATGATGGCAAACCACTAGTCGCCATTTATAAAGATTAACCTTCATTATTTTAAAACTATGCCTTTGGTTTTTAGCGACTGTTATTAAAAATACAGATAAACCAAAGGCATAATATTAAGCCATTTCCACGATCATCCCTCTATTTTGATCTCTTTATTCCTTTCATGGGTAAAACCCACTGTTCACTTCGCACTCTAAAACCGTTTATAAAACAAACATTATGCACTAAAAACAAACATGATCGCCTCTACTTATTAAAATGATCCTTTGAAAAAGTAGCTTTTTTCTTTTTTAGATCTGTTAGAATATTCAGCATAGTTATATTGATTTAATAAGGAAATTGCTGTGGATTTTCACCACGACGATCAAGAAATAACACCAGAAACATCACTTGTATTGGCGGAAAAACAACCATTATTAGATCTCAATGCAACTTTCACCTCTCCGACACAAACTAACCCTGCACTGGCTTATTTACGCAGTTTAGGTTCTAAACGTAGTCGCCAAACGATGGGATCATTTTTAACTATCGTGGCAAAAATGATTGGCTTCTCTTCAATAAAGCATTGCCAATGGGGAGCACTTCGCCGCCACCATATTCAAGCAATTATCGACATGTTATCTGATGCGGATAAAGCACCCGCCACGATTAACACTTATTTAGCTGCACTAAAAGGTGTCGCTTTAGAAGCATGGGCGATGAAATTGATGGATACAGAAAGCTATCAACATATTCGCCAAGTTAAATCGGTAAGAGGCAGTCGATTACCTAAAGGTCGAGCGCTTACTGGACATGAAATTCGCGCACTTTTTCGCTGTTGTGAAAAAGACCACTCCTCAAAAGGTTTAAGAGATGCGGCCATATTAAGTGTACTACTTGGCTGTGGATTACGCCGTTCAGAAATTGTTGCGCTTAATTACGAGCATATTCAATTTCGTGATCAAGCTTTTATTGTCAGAGGAAAAGGTAATAAAGAAAGAATATCCTATATGCCAGAAGATACTTGGGAGCGTGTTCAGTTATGGATCGATGAAATAAGGGGAGCACAAGATGGCGCCCTTTTCACACGTATTCGCCGCTTTGATGATGTAACAGATGAACGAATAACAGACCAAGCCATTTATTATATTTTAGAGACACGCCAACAAGAAAGTGGCATTGATAAATTTGCTCCTCACGATCTGCGACGCACTTTTGCCTCTGCAATGTTAGATAATGGCGAAGATATTGTAACCGTAAAAGATGCCATGGGTCATGCCAGTATTATGACTACACAGCGCTATGATAGACGTGGTGATGATCGTCTTAGAAAAGCGGCTCGACATTTACGTTTTTAGCCTTTTATATTGTAAAAATATACCCAATTCAATCAATGATATTGGGTATATAAATTTTCATCTTATTAATTTTAGCTATGGCTTATCTAAATGGCGGCTCATTAAAGGTTCTTAATTTACGAGAATGTAATTTATCCTCTTCGTCTTTTAATAACTCAATTGCATGAATACCTATTTGCAAATGCTCTGATACCGCACCTTCATAAAAGTGATTAGCTTGTCCTGGTAATTTTATTTCACCATGTAACGGTTTATCAGATACACATAACAAAGTGCCATAAGGAACGCGAAAACGATAACCTTGAGCGGCAATAGTGGCACTTTCCATATCCACGGCAACGGCTCGACTTAAACTAAATCGCCTTGATGTTGCTGAAAAACGTAATTCCCAATTACGATCATCTGTTGTCACAACCGTTCCTGTTCTTAATCGTTGTTTGATTTCATGTCCAGGCTTACCGCTAATGGCTTTAGTGGCATCATAAAGTGCACGCTGAACTTCAGCAATATTAGGAATAGGAATATCTGGCGGTAATACAGCATCTAAAATATGATCATCTCGTAAATAAGCATGAGCTAAAACGTAATCACCTAATAATTGGCTTTCTCTTAAGCCGCCACAATGACCAATCATTAACCAAACATGAGGACGTAGAACCGCCAGATGATCACAAATTGTTTTGGCGTTTGACGGCCCAACACCAATATTCACTAATGTTATTCCCGGCCCTTCTTTTGCAATTAAATGATAGGCGGGCATTTGATATTTTTTCCATGTCAGATCAGAAATTAATTTTTCCGGATCAACCGTATCGGCGGTTATTTGCTGAAAACCTGCACAAGAAAGTGCGCAATATGGACTATTTTTATCAGCAACTTGTGCACAGGCCCAACGAACGAACTCATCCACATAGCGATTATAATTGGTGAATAAAATATAAGGTTGCACATCTTCAGGTAAAGTTCCGGTATAATGCTTTAAACGAGCCAAAGAAAAATCCGTCCGTAGTGCATCAAAATGTGAAAGAGGTAAAAGCTCGCTGTCATCAATTAAACCATCGGTAATATCATCACCAATTTTAGAGAGATCGGTAGTCGGAAAATATTTTGCTAAAGAGGCGCTCATTGACCGATCAAAACCAATGCCAGTGCCATCAATGACAAAAGGATATGGTATCTCTTGTTTTGAGGCCGTCACTTCAAAAGAGACATGATAAGCATCCGCAATAAGTTGCAGTTGCTCAGTTAAATAATTTTCAAATAAAGTTGGATTGGTGATAGTCGTAGAATAAGTACCTGATTTTGATAAACGCCCATAAGCTCTTGTTTTATCTTCTTTTTTAACATCACCATACCAATGTACGGTTAATTGCGGATAAGCAAATAGACCTTCAGCCCTTTGTTTTATATCAGGTAATTTTCCATCTTGAGCATACATAATAATAGCATTACGTAAGGCATCAACAGCATTTTGATATTGTTGTTTTAACTGATTAATAATTTTTTGAATTTCTGGGTTATGAGGTTTTGACATAAAGGAGCCTCTACTTATTCTCACGTTTTTCACATCATAGCAAGAAGCTCTATTTTGACCAAAGGATAAAATTAATAAAAATTATATGAGCATTCTCCACCTAATGAGACTAGTTGTCCTTTATTTAGTTTTAACGTAATATCAACGCTGTCTTCTTTAATGATTTTATTTCGACTCAATAGATGGGAGAATAGCTCTCCTAGCCTTGGTTTTTTATTATTTAGTTGTTTTATTATCTCGTTCATCTTTTCATTTAAAATTTTATCATAAGTTATTTCGATATTATTATTAATAGCAACCATATCATAGATAAAATTATATAACTTACTTTCAAATGGTTGAGCTAAGGGAATATTTAGATTTATTTTATCGCTACTTTTTTTAAAAAATTTTATTTTTAATTCAATTAAATCATCAGAAAGAGTCTTTATACTATAAATTTGTTCTTGCTTAACAACATTACTCATAGAAAAAGATGTTGTTAATGTGTAGTAATCAAAAGAATCATTATATGATTTAATTAAGGTAATCCCTTCTTGATTTAGTAAATAATAAATTGCCTTTTTATTTTTCTCTGAGATATCTTTAGTTAAAGTTTCAAATTCTTCCATTGCCTCGTCTTGATCTTTACTTTTTATTTCTTTACCATTGAAAATATAAGTATTTCTATTTATATCTTTTATTAGTGCCTTTTTTATATTTAAGTTAGCATTATCATTTTCTAAGTTAGCATTATCATTTTCTAAGTTAGCATTATCATTTTCTAAGTTAGCATTATCATTTTCTAAGTTAATATTATCATTTTCTAAGTTAGCATTATCATTTTCTAAGTTAGCATTATCATTTTCTAAGTTAATATTATCATTTTCTAAGTTAGCATTATCATTTTCTAAGTTAGCATTATCATTTTCTGTATCTAAGTTAGTATTATCATTTTCTATCGCTTTGCTTACGAGCTGTCTTATAGCACTAAAGTTAACTTGATTAAAGTTACTTTTATTAAGCTTTAAGTCTATTTCACCAGAACGTATTTTATTATCTAATTCAATATACAACTCAGCAAAAATTTGATCATTAAGCTCATTTTTATCTAACTTTTCATATAGACATTTCAATGCAATTTCATTAGAAAAAATTAATGAATGCCGATTAAATGCATTAATTATTGTTGACATTTTATTAAGTTGTTCATTGTCTATATCCGTTATAGAAATATTATAATTATCTATTGAAATCGTAATATTTTTATCATTATCATTAGTATTGATTTTTATTCTTTCTTTATATGCATCTGAAGCCATAGTTTTTAGCATTAAAACATGATATAGCATTTTAAAATTGTTTTTGTCATCAAATTTCTCTTCAACTACAATGTTTTCAACTATTTTTAGTGCTTTTTCTCTTTTGTTTGATTGGAACCAGTCTTTTATTTTATCCCATAATGACATCACATCTTTTGTTTTTTCTCCTTGTGATATTCTTAATATCTGTAAACTAGAAATATCATTGTGATTAATTTTTACACTCATCATATTTTCCTCTTAAATTAACCATATAATAATTAAAATTACATTTAAGAGAAGAACACTTTTAGTGACACTATGCTATAAAAAATCACCCACGATAAATAATATTAGTCGCATTTCCTTTAAATTTATGGAATTAAAAAACTTAATACGATCGGCAAGGTAATTGCTGCAAGCATGGTTTGTGAAGTAATGATCCCCGCCATTAGCTCAGAATCCCCTCCTAGCTGTCGAGTTAAAATATAAGAAGTTGGGGCTGTAGGGATAGAAAAGAAAATGACTAAAAGCATCATAACTAATGGAGACAAACCTAAAAAATTAGCAACACTATATGCAATTATCGGTACAATAAGCAACCGAGTCACTGTGTTAATACTAATCATTTTACTTTCTGCTTTTAGTGTTGATAAATGTAATGCCGCACCAATACAGATAAGCCCTAAAGGTAAACTAGTCGCAGCTAACAATTTTAGAAATTGATCGCTACCAAAAGGAAGCCCTATTCCTGATAAATTGATAACAATCCCTATTACGCAAGAGATAATTAATGGATTTTTAATAATTGGGAAGATTAATTGACGAAAAGTTACATTTTGCCCTGCGGTTAAACAAAGCACTGAAGTCACATTTGATAGAGGAACCAAGGTTGCTAATATCAAAGCAGCTATTCCTAAACCTTCAACGCCAAATAAATCAGCGACAATAGCTAAACCTAAATAAGTGTTAAACCGAATATTGCCTTGAACGATCGCACCAAAACGGCCAGCAGACCAGCCGGTTATTTTTTTAAAAATAACACACAAAATAGTGGTAATGATGACTACTGAGAAAATAGCCCCAGCAAGGTGAGGTAATTGAGGATCAGATAAAGGAGCATTAGCCAAGCTATTGAGAAGTAATGCAGGAAAGAGTAAAAAATAATTTAATTTTTCAGCCCCTACCCAAAATGCAGGTTCAAATGCTTTATTTCTTCTTAAAATAGCGCCTAGCGCAATTAACGCAAATAAAGGCCATAACGTTAACAACACATTTTGCATAGTGTGTGCCCCAGAAAAATAGTCATAATTTACAATATCGTAACATTAGCAAAATTACCAACTGATATTGTTAATATAAAAGCTAATTCAAAAAATGATAAAAATAAAAAATTTTCGCATTTTAAGCCCAACTTTTTCTGTTCTATAATGCTAGGTATAATTTTTATGTCAATAAGGCACTATTTATAAATTTTATAAATCAATATACATTCGATAACAGTGTAAACTTGCCTGAGCCAAGCTAGAATAGTACTCTCGCTCTTCTAAAACAGTGAACCCTTGTTTTAAATAAAATAGCATCGCATTAGGCGTTGCATCTAAAAATAACTGAACAAAATTTCTTTGTTTAGCTTCATATTGTAGCTGTTTAAGAATAAGTCCTGCATATCCTTTTCCCATGCATTCCGGTAATGTAAAAATGGCTTCAGCAAAGCCAGTTTTAAGATCTAAAAAACCAGAAGCCACGGGAATAGACAACTTTTTATCATCAATAACATAGAAAGGATTATTAATAATAGATTGTCTATAGCCGTCAGGCATTTCATCAGGAGTCCAAGCGGCTAATATATCGGGCGGATAGACATGTTGACAGCCAAAACGTAACGCTTTATTTCTTAAATACCATAATCGTTTTGCTTCATGAGGCTCCGCAAGCCTAAATTGAACACCTTCCATTATAACCTCATTAGTCACTGTAGATATTGCAATTATAGAAGTTATTATTCACTATTTTTATATTTTCTTCTTATACCACTATTATAATATTATTTTTATAATGTCCTAAGTGTATCCATTACGCCTGATACACTTAGGATAATTCACTTATTAGTTAACTATTTTAGTATGGTTATCTTATTATTTTCATCGTTATTACACTCAACATTATTCGAAGATGGTAATAATAATGCAATAACATATCCTAATAATAAAATAAAACGCACTATTACCATTGTATCTGAAGAAATAAGTAATGGATATGGTGTAAGGACCATGGTGCCAATGGTAAAGATCAGTGCAATAGTGATAGGATATTTGAAACCGAAATCTCTTACTCGTTGAGTTAAAATAAGTGCAAATACGTAGATTTGTGCTATTAATAATATGAATTCGACTATACCATAAGAACTAAAAGAGAATTGGTAAAAAAATAATTTATCAGGATCATTCTCAACGGAATCAGGTAACAAGGTCATAAATAACATATATATTAAACCGTTTACAATACCAAATAACACAGAAAAAACCACTTCTGCTCCTAAAAAAGAGAGTCTATCCCGTCTTTTTTCCTTCCATTGATAAACTATTTTAGTTTTCATATTCAATCCTTTCTATTTTAAAATTGTATTCTTTCATATCATATATAATATACTTAATATTTTTACCTAAAACTATATGTTTATAAGACAATATAAACAATTCTAGCATCTTCTGTTTTGATAATTGAAAGAGACTGTCAACAAAGTTCTAAATACTTTTAAGCACATATGATGAAATTTTAGACGCACTATATCGGCTCAAAATAGATACTACCGCTCTTTTATCTAATTGATAATAGAGCAGTTTTATTATTTTAAAATTTATTTCACCATTTTATTGATCCACTTAATTTCTTCGTTAGTGAATCGAATATTACTTTCTTTATTTGTATCAGTATCTTGCAATATTTTTTCTTTAATTAATTGGCTGACAGGGACAATAATATTAAAATGATCTCCATTTTTTATATTATAAATTTTCAGAGGAATATCGTGTTCCATTGCAACCACACGTAATTCATTGAATTCATCCCAAAAATAATCATGACCTTCAAAATAAAATGTTGGTGTTTTTATTGATTTAATATAGCGGTATACAGAACGGACATTAAATTCTTCTTCGTTATTTTTATCAAAGGGTAATTCAACCATCATCCGCCCTTCTGTGCGTAGTTTAAGATCAGGTATTCCTCCTAAAGAGAATATTGCCCTGAATTTATCACTGTATTCACTAGCCAATAATGCTCTCGTTCCCCCAGTGCTATGTCCTACTACGTAAATACGTTTAGGATCAACATAAGGTAATGACGCTAAATATTCTCTAGCTGAGTCTAAATCTTCTAATTCACCATAAAACATTTCATAGCGACCAGGGTTGGTATTTTCACCACGAAAAGAAGGTATCATGAGTACCATATTAGGATCACGAAACGTCGCTCCTGTTTGGTCATTTTCAACTGGTTGTGGTGTCCAAAAATAATCATCTCCTCCTATCCCACCATATCCTCCATTCAGCCAAATCACCGCAGGTAGTTTATTTTTTTTATTCGCCGGCGGAGGGGTTAAATAAGCATACATATCACCTAGTTTGGCCGGATATTTAACTACATTGAATATTTCTGCTGGCGCTTCCCAAGGTGCTTCAGTATTGTCAAAACTATCATTTATAATTTGTGTTTTAAAACGCTGATGTGCTTCAAATAAGGTTTCATCGCGAACATCGATATTCGCATTCGCCGAGAAAGTACCAATTGTTAGTAAAGAAAAAATAAGCGCAGGAGCAATTTGTCTAAAACATCTCTTTTTTAGAACCATATCAATCAATTTCCTTATAGATTATTTAAGTAGTGGAATAATAGTATAGATTGCTTAAAAATTTTGAATAGCATTTTTCTTGAACAAAGAAAAATAGATGTAAAAAGTATCTTAATTGGAATGGTTAAATTGCTTAAAAATTAAATAGGCAGAAAACGGTTTTTGGTTTGAGAAGTTATTTTTAAACAACACCCTGTCCACACTTGAACACTTAGAGCCACTTTTTAGCCCTTCTTGATGATTTTATATACAAAAAAAGGCATCTTAAAAAAGATGCCTTTCTCTATAACTTATTGATTATCTTTGATTTGCTTATTTTGCCGTTGTGCGAATTAAGTAATCAAAGGCGCTTAATGAGGCTTTTGCACCTTCACCCGCGGCGATAATAATTTGTTTATAAGGAACAGTTGTACAGTCACCCGCAGCAAATACCCCTTTAATATTGGTTTCACCACGTGAATCAACCACGATCTCACCAATTTTATTACGCTCAACAGTTCCGTCTAACCATTGTGTGTTTGGCAGTAAACCAATTTGGACGAAAATACCCGCTAAGGCAATATCATGCATTGAATCGTTAGTGCGATCTTTATATTTCAGTCCTGTTAACTTAGTGCCATCTCCATATACTTCTGTTGTTTGGGCATTTAAGATAACATCGACATTACTTAAGCTACGCAGTTTATTTTGTAAAACAGCATCGGCTCTCATTTCTGAGGCAAATTCTAGTACGGTCACGTGCTCCACTAAACCCGCTAAGTCAATGGCAGCTTCAACACCCGAGTTACCACCACCAATAACAGCCACTCTTTTACCTTTAAATAGAGGACCATCACAATGTGGGCAGTATGTTACACCGCGAGTACGGTACTCGTTTTCACCCGGTACGTTCATATTTCTCCAGCGAGCACCCGTGGCAATAATTAAGCTACGGGTTTTTAAAATCGCACCAGATGCGGTTTCAATTTGGTGTAGATCACCTTCCGCTGCTCCCGGAATTAAACGGCTGACAGTTTGGCTGTCAATGACATCAACTTGATAATCATCAACATGAGCTTTTAAAGCCCCAGCTAATTTTGCACCTTCTGTTTTAGGTACAGAGATATAGTTTTCAATATCAACAGTATCGAGAACTTGTCCACCAAAACGTTCACCGATAAGACCTGTATTTAAGCCTTTACGTGCAGCATATACTGCCGCTGATGCCCCCGCAGGGCCGCTTCCGACAATCAAAACATCAAAGGCATCTTTTTTATTTAATAACTCTGCAGTGCGTTTTTCTGCATTGCTATCTACTTTGCTAACAATTTCAGCTAAAGTCATACGACCTTGGCCAAACTCGTTGCCATTTAAGAATACCGCAGGAACGCCCATGATATTACGTTCCTGAATTTCATTTTGGAACATGCCTCCGTCGATCGCCGTATGGGTGATGTTCGGATTTAAAATCGCCATTAAGTTTAATGCCTGAACAACATCAGGGCAGTTATGACAAGAGAGCGAATAATAGGTTTCGAAATGAAACTCACCGTCTAACTGACGAATTTGTTCAAGTAATTCTGGGGCTTCTTTAGATGGATGACCACCGGTTTGTAATAATGCTAATACTAAAGAAGTAAACTCATGACCTAATGGCGAGCCTGCAAAACGAACGCCAGTTGTTTTCCCTGGGTTGGTAATAAGAAAAGATGGTTTGCGCACATTAGCACTGTTATCTTCACGGTATGTGACTTTATCAGATAACGGTTCAATTTCTTTTAATAAGGCTTGGATATCAGCAGAATGTTTGCTGTCGTCTAATGTTGCAACTAACTCAACTGGCTGGGTTAATCGTTCTAGGTAAGCTTTCAGTTGAGCTTTTAAATTATTATCTAACATTTTTGCACCCTCAATAAAATCGGGTGCCGAAACACCCGATAAATAACTACGTTAGTAGCTTCTTTAGTGGCTTGATTCTTATTTAGAATTTTTTAGATTTTGCCAACTAAATCCAGTGATGGAGCTAAAGTTGCATCACCTTCTTTCCATTTTGCTGGGCAAACTTCACCTGGGTGGCTAGCAACATATTGAGCCGCTTTTACTTTACGTAACAGGTCAGCTGCATCACGGCCAATACCTTCAGCAGTAATTTCGATTGCTTGGATGATACCTTGTGGGTCAACAACGAAAGTACCACGATCTGCCAGACCTTCCGCTTCACGCATATTTTCAAAGTTACGAGTTAATGCGCCAGTTGGGTCACCGATCATGCCATATTTGATTTTACCGATAGTTTCTGAGCTGCTATGCCATGCTTTATGAGTAAAATGAGTGTCAGTAGAAACAGAGTAAATTTCTACACCCATTTTTTGGAATTCTTCATAATGATCAGCTAAGTCACCTAATTCTGTTGGACAAACAAAGGTAAAGTCAGCTGGATAGAAGAAGAAAATGCTCCATTTGCCTTCGACGTCCTTTTCAGTCACTTCTACGAATTGACCGTCTTTAAATGCCATGTTTTTGAATGGTTTGATTGGGGTATTAATTAAAGACATTGTATTTCCTCCTGTTTGGTATGAATCTAATGTACCTATTCCAATTGAGAATATCTAATACATTCCTACTATCATATCAATAGGTTTTACCTAATGAGTTTAATAAATTGATAGAGATAGATTAACGAAATGTAGCGACTAACGCAAATGACTAAAAAAAATACAAAAAAACACGATTTAATGACAAAAAAAGCTAATTATTGCTATTTTTAGCAGTAAAACTATAAAATTAACTCTATAAAAAGTAACAATTATTTTTTCAATTTAGCGCTTTTTATCACATATATACAGATCAAATCTCTTTGGCGGTTTTTAAAATAGTATAAGTGCATTTAAAAGCGGCCTGTTGGATCCGATAAATATCTTGTTTATCGGTGGTAGATTGCACAACTGCATCACCGGCTTGAAAACGTTGTAGCTCTCCCCAGGGCGCTTCCATTGCAAACTCAGCGGTTTGTTTTGGAACAATAAAATAATTCATTTCAATCCCTTTAGGGATAAAAACTTGATAGCCTTGCCTTATCGGTGTGATGCTTTTCGCTTTGTCTACATCAGCCAGATTATAGCGCTGAGTAAATTTATCTTTTCTGACCAAAATTTCTTCATTACCTGTTGCTGGACAAATATTTTGTACAACCCAATCACCCGCTTTGGCTGGCTCCGAAATAGTTTCAACCCCTTCACCTTTTATGTAAGTGGTGATCACTTCCCCTTCTTTTGCAGGTCTGGCTAAAACGGGTTTGGTTTTGATAGCCACACCAGTGATGGCCATTTTCTCCGCTTGAGCAAAATAAGAAATGCGATCTTTTTGAGGTAAATGAGTGAGTGGTTCAGCCACAGAAAATCTAGGTAGCAAGGCAGAGGCGAGAAATAATATTGCTATGCTATTTTTATAATGTTTGTAAGGCATATAGGTACTGTTTATCTTATCTGTCATCTTATTTATCTTATCTATCATCTTATTCATATAGATGCATGGGTAGCATTTTGGTTTTACCATATATCAATGGTATCTCGAATATTATGACAAATTAAAAAATAACAGTATCAATAAAATCAGCAAGTAATGAACTAAGAATAAAAAAGCGAGGAGTCTCACAACTTATAATAAAAAACTAATAAAAAACCACTGAAATAGTTATAAAGTGCCTCATTAGTAGTGAGAACTATTTGAAAAAACAGTGCGTTGAAAAAAATGATGACATGATAAAAGAAATATGCGAGGCAGCATGCTCAAAACGACAGAAGCTATAGCATATGGATAGCCTCTGTCTAGCATTATCATAGTCTACCTGTTTTTCGTAACGCTCGTCGAAAATAGGATACTGGCATTTTAGGACAAATTTGCTCTTTGACGGCTGGATTATTTTCTAGCTCTTCTTTTTCAATATCATTATTTTTGCTTCTGTTCCGTAATGGTGTTTCTGTTTTATTCATCTTCCCTTACCTCAGAGATCAATGCCTCATTAATGGCTTCTATTTTTTCGACTGCTTCATTAAGTATAAAAGCAATGCGTTGCGCTTTTTCTACAGAAAGTTGTTTCAATACTAACTTATGACGTAATACCGCTTTTAATTTTCCTACCGCAAATTCGATTTCCTCAGAAACTCCCCCTGCGTTTTGTGATAAATCACGTGCATAAGCCAGTTTATTTTGAATATTTTTTTCTGTTTCTTGGTTTTCTGCTAAAAATGCTGAACCTTCTGGCGTAATACTATAATTTTTACGGCCTTTTTCAGCGATATTAGCAACAACTAAATCTTGCTCTTCTAATAGTGTCAGTGTTGGATATATAACCCCTGGACTTGGTACATATAGTCCTGAAGATGCTTCATCTATTCCTCGAATAATTTCATACCCATGGCTAGGTTTTGCCGCGATCATACTCAACAAAAGGACACGTAAATCACCATGGTCAAACATACGTTTTAATTGACGACCTTGGCCTCTTCCTTTTCCTTTACCAGCACCACAACCTCGGCCATGTCGTTTACCATGCTCTTGCTGTTTTTCACCGTGACAGCAGCCATGTTCGGCATGATCATTATGCTCATGACTTTGCTCACCCTGTTGGCAACATTTGCCATGACCTTCTTGGTGATGGCCTCTTTCACCATGACAACAATGTTCATTATTGCCATTGTGGTGTTGTCCTCTGTGTTTACCTTTACCACCACAACGTCCGATGCCATGACCACCATTATCGGTGTGTTGTTGATAAAGCGAATGTAACGCTTGGATCATCATAATATTCCCTCATTTTTTAGATATATCGAAATCATTGATGACCAATATAATCCGATATATCTAAATGATCAAGTTTTAGATATATCTATTTACTTTATCTATCATAAGGAATAGTAACAATATGATTTATCTATAGTTACATTCTATCATTCACTCCTAATTATGAATGATTCTCATTCTCGAGCTTGATTTTATGTGCTATTTATAACGAAAATAAGGAGCTAGACAAACGAAACAAGCAAAGGAAGGAGTAACTTTAGTGACAGCGTCACTTTTATAAGGGTAAACTAAAAAAGTTAGCAACCTTTTCCTTGCTAACTTTTACTATGTTAAATAATAAATAGAACAAAATAGCTATTTTAATGCAGATAGGACAACTTTTTTAATATAGTCGTACCCTGCTTTAATATGCTCTTCACTCCATTTATCAGTGTTTTTTATCGTTAATTGTAAAAGACTTAAGTGGTTAACTTGCTTCCATTCATCTTTACCTAAATGACATTGTTGACAAAACTGAGCAGGTATATCATCGCTATTACGAGCACACAGCACTAATAGGTTGAGATCTGGCTTATATTGGCTCTTTATTTCTAAATTTTTATAAATAGCATTATTTAGCTGATTTTGTATTTTTAAACATTGGTTGCCTTTAAGAGCAATGGCAAAAGTGAGTTTATTAAAATCTGAAACTGGCAAAATATGAATAGCATAAGAGATACCCGATTTTTCAAATTCGTTCTCTTGTTTTAATTGTTGTTCCAGTTTTACTCTAGCTTCCCATTGATTTTGAGCGCATTGCCCATACCCAAAATGATTAAAAGCATATAGCTGATGGATCCCCCACATTGATGCAACCGCAGGTGCTGATTGGATCCCATCAATTTCATCGGGAATATTCCCCTCTTCTGGGCACAGTTTTGGCGGGTTAGCGAGAAAACGACTTAATCGAGCATCTTTTATACAAACAATCCCCGTAGGATAAGGAGAAAATCCCGCTTGAAATGGCTCAAAAGAAACAGAATCAGCTCTTGATAGCTGAGTAAAACTATCATAAATATCTGAGGTTAACTCAAGTAAAGGTGCTTCTTGCTTAAGTTTATCGCACAATATGTTATAAGGGATGATGCTATTATTTTCGTCAAGAAACAGGCTTTTCATATAGCCTAATTGGGATGCATCAATGTGAATATAGAATGAGTTGTTATGTTGTTTTTCACACTCTTCACGTAATTCGAAAAGAGGCTTAAGTTTGTCAATGCTACCGTATGTCGATGAGCCTAACACGCCAATAATACCGAGTATCGGCTCTCCCTGCTCTATTAAGCGAAGCACAATATGACGCGTTTTAGCTATATCTGTTTTAAACTCTTCATCTATTGGTAAGGCAATGAGATTATCATAACCTAACCCCAAGATATCCATCGCCTTCTTCCAAAATTCGAAGCGGTATATCGGTACTAGTAATTTACCTAAATGCATCGTTCTTGTCATGCCGGTGCCACGACAAGTTAAATGGCTGACATCATCAAAAATATCTCGCTCATATAGCTGTTCACTGATGGATAAAATATCAGTGATAGACATATTAAATAACTCAAATGCTTTTTTATCTGCAACCAGATCTCTTGATTTTGGATGACGTGCAATCGCCATCGGCAGTGTTTTTAAATTTCTCAAAGCCCACAAAATTTCATAACAAGCAAAAACATGACTGGTGGTAATATGCCCAAATGCTTTATCTGGTTCAAAACCGATTAGTTTACACAAATCATGAGTTATTTTTTGCTCTTGCTGTTTTTGTATGGGTGAATGTTTGTTAAAAACATTATCAGCATTATAGGCCAGTGCAGAAAGGTAGCCTAATTTCGCCAATCGCATGACGGGAGAGTTGTAATGTGAGAAATAAGGCTCAATCTCAGGTTTATTATTCATTAGCTGCTGGTTTAAATTATTTAAAATATCACCATAAGATCCCTTCACAGCTTTATTTTCAATGGTATTGCTTTTTATTTTGTTCTCTAATCTCTCATTAGTATTTATCTGTGAGTTATTTGGACTAGAATAAAAGGACTCACTATCCATCAACATCTTTACCATCTCTCGATGATAACATGTTAGGGTATCCACGGTTCGGGTATCAAACACACGCTCTGCAGCACTCAGACAGGTTTCTTTGTGATTTGCCATCATCGCACCTATATATAAATTTTTGTTATCAATTTTAATCAGAATTGAGTTTATTTTACGTAAATAATTAGTCTCTTTTTAAATGATATACTACATGATGAGTAAGAATCTTCTTTATTTTATTGATATCAGATAAGATTTTCCAAGTTCGTTCTAAAGTTTTTACTTTTTCATGATAAATGATTTAGTTTTATTAATTAGTTTATAAATTTCATTATCAATTTTGATTTATGCTATTTTTCAAAACTTATTATAATATTTTTACCATAGTCGATACTTAAATCTGTTTTATTTTAAATAAGTGATTTTTTATCTTAGATAAGATGGATTATTAAGTGAGGTTTATTTTTATAATGACGCAAAAAGCACAGGATCATATTAAAGCTTCTTAAATTTTTTATAGAGAATAAAAAAACACATAATATCTTTATTATGTGTTTTTTCAGAATAATCGTGATTGAGAATGAGAATGCTTTTATAACTTATAATAAATAAAATAAATTTATTTTAGCTCTACACCAGTGATTTATTCATATCAATCTCAAGCACTACTTTACCAATTAAGTCACCAGACTCCATTAATTGATGTGCTTTGGCAACTTCTTGTAAAGAAAAGACCGCATTAATAATAGGCTTAATTTGACCTTTGATAATCAACGGCCATACTTGTTGTTTTAATTCTTGTGCTATATGCGTTTTTTCTTCTGGCGTTCTAGAACGCATGGTAGAACCTGTATGAATTAATCGCTTAAGCATCAGTGGCATCATATTTAAGTTTTTAGGGGCCCCTTTCATCATGCCAACTTGGATCACTCTGCCAAATTTCGCCGCAACTTGATAATTTTTTTCCACATAATCGCCGCCGATAATATCAAGTATGACATCAACGCCTTTACCTTGAGTTAATACAGGAATTTCTGTAGCAAAATCTTTCTCACGGTAATTAATAACATGATTAGCCCCTAATTTTTGGGCAACTTCGGCTTTTTCTTTTGAACCTACCGTTGTGTAAATTTCACAACCAAGATTGTGTGCTAACATAATCGCCATAGAGCCAATCCCAGAAGTGCCCCCATGGATCAAAACCGATTCCCCTGCTTTTAACTGACCGAGTTGAAATAGATTTGCCCAAACAGTAAATAAATTTTCAGGTAATGCTGCCGCTTCAATATCGCTTAATCCTTGCGACGGTAAAGCGATATCTTCATGGACTAAACAATATTCAGCATAACCGCCACCAGCAACTAAAGCACAAACACGATCACCTATTGCCCATTTTGTACAATGTTCACCTAATTTCACCACTTCCCCAGCAATCTCTAATCCTAATATAGGAGATGCATCGGCTGGCGGTGGATAACTACCTTGACGTTGAAAAATATCAGGGCGATTAACACCCGCTGCATTAACTTTTACCAACATATAATGAGGGGGCAATGACGGTAATGGGCTATTTTCTAATTGCAGTTTATCAACGCCACCGGGTTCAGTAATAACCACTTGCGTCATAAAAGCAGGTAAGTCATTATTTTTTATCATGATGTCACCTTACTTAGAAATGAATGAGATCTTTATCAACAATCACTATCGCATAAAAATAGTCATTTTATTTAAGTAATGATGTTATTGAGATAAATTTATTTTTGCATAGAACAAATTATAAACACTGTTATAGCCATCCCTGTTTTTGATGCTGAGTACAAATCGGACATAAGGTGGCATTAGGCTCCCAAGCAAAAAAAGCAAGGCGGCATTTATCACATTGTGCATCATAATAATGGTAATGTGTCGGTGTGCTATTTTTAGCAATTTGTTCTACGACTTTTATTGATTTTGGAAAACAGACAACTTGGCAGTTCATACAACCGGTGCAACGTTTTTCATCAATGATAAAGCGATTATCTTCGATTGTGATTGCACCTTCATCACACACCTTGGCACATGCAGAACAAAGAATACAACTTTCTTTATCTAATTGAATATGGAACCAGCTATCTTGCGGATAAAGCTGTTTCCTTGCATTTAATCCTGTTTTTACGTGACCTTTATTAAGTGGCTTTTCATCTAATTTTTGTCGAAATAGCATAAAGCGACGACCACTATCGACCGGTTCAGGCTCCACTAAAACTAATTGCCAAATAGGCTCTTGTAAGGTTTTTAATTGCAAATTAAGTTGTGCGAGTATCGGCAGCCACTTATCAACCAAGGGTTCCGCTATTTTCATACCGCGTATTTGATATTGTCGATGCCAAACCAAAAGCTCTTCAATACTGGCCAGTGGTTCATCATGATTAATGACTAATAGATTATCTTGAAAGCTACGTTCATGGGGGGAGATATTTTCTATAGCGTCAACAGGGCAAGTAAATAGACAATTACCGCATTGGAAACAACGCTCATTATCTATTTCAACGTTCAAAAGACTAAAAGTGATAGCGTCCACAGGACAGACTTTTGAACAGCTATCACAAAGGCTTTGTTTGAGGCGTTTCCTAACACATTTATCATTAATGATAGGTTCAGGAGGAAGATCTACCCTAATAAAACGCCTCATACTTCATGACTCCATTACTATTACTTAACAATAAAAAATGCAAATCGGTTAAGTATCTCAGCAATTAACAGGACAATACCGCTACCCCAAATTAGAGATAACCCAGAAGTAAATACAGCTATACGATATTTATACAGGCTATATCCCATCATTAATATACTGATAATAGACAATATCCATGCAGATATTCTTAATCCGAAAGTCTCATTATACGCAATTATAGGGGTATGAGGAAAAGTAATTGCATCATTGGTTAATTGTATTTCTGACATCCATGATAAATAAAGTGGTTGCTCTGCCATACGGATAGTCACAGCAAGAAAAATACCAACTAAAGCACTTAATACTATTTTTTTAGCAAGTTCGCCATCAGCAAAGGCTTTAACCCTTATTGAAGTGATCAATAACGTGATCACCGCTCCCGCAGAAAAAACAGAACCGATAAACATAAAATAGGTATTAACATGCATCCAAGTTATCATCGATGTGCTGTAATAAAGCGAAGCCATACAGAAAATATCCACTAACCCCAGTAAACCGATAATGGCTAAGAGGGTTTTATTCATATGACCTTTTATTAGTACTAGCAAGGTATATAAACATAGTGCGCCCAGGTAAAGAGCAGCAAAGATAATCTCACGGCTTAACCATGATGATGATATATGGCGCAAGGCATGAAACGCATTCCACGGATATCCCATATGCAGTGTTGAGGCTAATAATCCTAAGCATCCCAATATAGCACTTGTCAGTAATACGGGGCGCAAAGTGCGTGTTGCTCGTTGATTACCTATTTCTTTCTCTAACCAACAAAAATAGAGGGCAGTAAAAATAGTAACACCAACAGAACTTTGTACTAACAAAGTAAAGGTAACTAATGGCCATTCACTCATGCTTGGTTCCCTCCTTTTTTAATTGCACCAGTATGTGGTTTAATGACCAAATTAGGGTGAGTGATTGTAAAATCAGGTAACCCTTGAACTTGGCTTAAATGACCATATTTAGCGCGTAGATCTTTAATTTTTCCAAACTTAATCGCATTTAATGGACATGTATCAACACAAATAGGATTTTTACCTTCTGCTAATAAATCTACGCAGAAATCACATTTCGACATTTGTCCCGTTTCAGTATTCATTTGTGGTGCACCATAAGGACATGACCATGAGCAATAACCACACCCAACACATTTGCTGGTATCAACACGGACAATGCCATCCCCGGGGCGTTTATGCATTGCTGTTGTTGGACAGTTTTTTACACATATAGGATCGTTACAGTGATTACATGAAATCGTTAATGTGTATGCAAAGACATTATTTTCAAATGCACCTTGCCCATTAGGCGCAAATCCCCCGCCCTGTATTTCATAAATACGGCGAAAACGGCGCCCAACCTCTAAATTATTTTTATCTTTACATGCAACTTGGCATGCTTTACAACCTGAGCAACGAGAAGAATCAATAAAAAAACCAAGCTGTTCATCGCTAACAGGCGCATATTGTTTGAATTCACTCATGCTTTGGTTACCTCAACTAAAACGGTTAAATGTGAATTACCATGGGCTAATGGTGTCATACGTGTTGATGTCAAAACGTTAGGGCACCCACCATGATCAACACCGTCTTTATCAGGAGACCACCAAGCCCCCGCCTGTAAACCAACCACACCAGGAATAATTCGCTCGGTAACTAAAGCGGGTATTTGGGTGATCCCTCTGTCGTTATAGATACGCACCATATCGCCATTTTTGATGCCTCTATTTTGTGCATCAATAGGGTTTATCCACATTTCTTGGCGTTGTACCTCTTGTAACCAAGGGTTAGCATATTGCGTTGAATTAGCTCTATTTTTTCCTTTCCAAGTTAACATTTGTAGTGGATATTTCTCGGTCAATTTATCTTCTGGACCTTCAATTGCAGGAACATAATGAGATAATGCAGGAATATCGACATTATTCATGTCATAGAGACGTTTAGAGAAAATTTCAATTTTTCCTGATGGAGTTGGGAAAGGATGATTTTCTGGATCACGAATATTTTCTTCAAATGCAACAAAAGGTGCATCTTTGAAAAGATAGCGGCGAGTCTTGAGTAATTCATCAAAAGTTGGGAAATCAGGTCTATCTTTAAAGCGTTCTTTGTTAGTATTAACGAGATAAGCTATCCACTCTTTTTCTGTTCGTCCTTCGGTAAAAGCCTCTTTGACTCCCATTTTCTCAGCAACATCGCTGATCCATTCATAATCAGAACGTCTTTCAAAAGCAGGTTCAACGACTTTTTCTGACAGTAAGAAATAGTTGCCCGTTCCCCATGTATTACCGATATTCCAACGCTCTAAAAAGCTCGTTTCTGGTAAAACTAAGTCTGCGTATTTGGCTGACGGAGACATATATAGATCACTAACAACGATAAACTCTACTTTAGATTCATCTTCAAGTAACTTAGCTGCCGCATTAACATCAGGGTTTTGATTGACAAGATAGTTACCCGCTAAAGAAAAGATCATTTTGATATTACTATCAAGTTTATCGACGCCAATAAGGCCATCTTCTGGCGTCACTTTGCTCGCATCCTCAACAGCTTGCATCCAATTCATAATGGATATTTGTGCAGTTACCGGATTTTTGCCAATATTAGGACCACGAATAGATTGACGGTTACCAATTCCGCCATATCCAGCCGCCCAAGCGCCTTTTTTACCCACATTCCCAGTAATTGCTGCTAATAACGTTGAACCACGGGCGGTACGTTCACCACAAATATGACGTTGTGGCCCCCAACCTTGAATTAAGGCCGCGGGTTTTGTCATCGCATATTCACGTGCTAATTGACGGATAGTATTGGCTGGGACTCGTGTGATTTTTGTCGCCCATTCTGGGGTTTTCGCTATACCGTCTTTTTTCCCTAATAAATAAGCCATTAATGATTCGTTAGCTGGCACCCCTTCAGGCATATGATCTTCATCAAAACCTAGCACATATTTATCGATAAACGCTTTATCATGTAAATTTTCGGTCACAATGACATACATCATTGCATCCATCAGTGCATTATCTGTGGTAGGAAGTAATGGGATCCATTGATCAGCTAAAGATTGGGCTGTATCTGAATAACGAGGATCGACAACAATAAATTTGGTCCCATTATTTTTCATTTTTTGAAAATAGTGATTGGTGTGACCAAAAATGGTTTCGTTGGGATTATGTCCCCACAAAATAACTAAAGGCGTATCCGCTAAAGTATCAAGAGAACTTCCTGTTTTAGATACGCCATAAGTATAAGGTGTGACTTTAGCGGTATTCCCTAAGCTCACTGAGTGATAATAAGGAAGATATCCTCCTGTGAGATTAAAGAGTTTTTTCATCATAGTATCACCAGAGAAGATCCCCCCAGTGACGGCGGTATTTACCGTAAGAAAACGACTTGCTGCACCATGCTGTTGAGTTAATCGTGTTACATTCTCAGCAATTAAAGAGGTTGCTTCATCCCAAGAGATACGCTCAAATTTGCCTTCACCGCGCTTACCCACACGTTTCATGGGATATTTAAGTCTATCCGCATGATAAGTGAATTTACGATAACCTCTACCTCTTACGCAGGCTCTCATTATCGGCATTTGTTCATCTAAATCAGCATCTGGTCTTGTGGTAATACGGGTAACAATTCCCTCTTTAACATGAGCTCGGATATCACATTTACCACCACAGTCAAAGGTGCTGCATGTTGCGACGACAGTAGCAGGTTTCTCATCAATGTTGGCAATAGGTAGGCTTTTATCAAGATTGGCCTGTGCATTTTGTGCGAAAAAAGGCATACTCACTAATGCTGCACTGGCTTGTACAAAATGACGACGCGTTAATGGCATCCCCTCTTGATTAGCAAGCCTTTTTTCTTGTTTTTTTATAGACATATCATTCTCACATAACTATTTTTATTAATGAAAATGATAAAAGATAGTGGATAACCCTTATTGATACATATCAATACCACTTAATAGGTAAGCGAATGTTTCAAAACTCCATTCGTCTTTGTATGGGATCTGCCATTTTATAAGGAAAAGCTAATTCAAGTTAGCATTAAGTTGTATCAAAAATACATTTAGCTAACTTTACTTAGGAAGTGTTAACAGATGATTAATTTCTGTTGGCAAAACGAAAAGTTAAGAAAATAAAGTGAATAAGATGTTAATCCTTGAATAAAATTTCTTGAGTTCCCTCCTAATTTTTAGTTTTACCAAAGATAATTTAGCAAATACCCTATGACTTCCTTAAAAAATCGAATAATATACCAATCGTGTATAGGGTTAGCGCAAATTATTCTAAATAAGTCACCAAACAAAACACGGGCTTAATCAATCTATATCGTTTTTTACATTCAGAATTATTTCTATGCGTACCATTATTCCCCTTACCAATTACAGCAATGTGTGTTAAAATTGACACATATCAATATTTTTATTTGTAATGAGCAAGCTTATGATCCCAGAAAAACGCGTCGTTCGCCGAATCCAATCTGGCGGTTGTGCAATCCATTGTCAAGATTGCAGTATTAGCCAGCTCTGCATCCCGTTTACTTTAAACGAGCATGAGCTTGATCAACTGGATAATATTATCGAGCGTAAAAAACCTATCCAGAAAGGTCAAACCTTGTTTAAAGCCGGTGATGAGCTGAAGTCACTTTATGCCATTCGTTCAGGAACTATTAAAAGTTATACGATCACTGAAGAAGGCGACGAACAGATCACAGGTTTTCATCTTGCAGGTGACTTGGTTGGATTTGATGCCATTATCAACACCGAACACCCAAGCTTTGCACAAGCTCTTGAAACATCAATGGTTTGTGAAATACCATTTGAAACACTAGATGATTTATCAGGCAAAATGCCTAATTTACGTCAACAAATGATGCGTCTAATGAGTGGCGAAATCAAAGGTGACCAAGAGATGATCTTACTGCTATCAAAGAAAAATGCAGAAGAACGTTTAGCCGCCTTTATTTATAACCTCTCTCGCCGCTTTGCGCAGCGCGGTTTTTCACCTCGTGAGTTCCGTTTAACCATGACTCGTGGTGATATTGGTAATTACTTAGGCCTGACAGTAGAAACCATTAGCCGACTATTAGGTCGTTTCCAGAAAAGTGGTATGTTAAGTGTAAAAGGTAAATACATCACTATTGAAGATAGTGAAATGTTAAGTGAACTCGCAGGCAAACTGCCTTCCTCAACAGAAGCTTAATCTTTTACATTACATCACCTATTTTTATAACGGGGCACACAAATTTGTGTCCCGTTTTCTATTTTGTGCTATTGCATTTTAGCTTCTTGGGTTATCTTTAAAAATGTAGATGGATAAATCCAGCCCTAAAGAGGATATAGCAATGGAAAAATATCAAAACCTTCTCGTTGTCATTGATCCTAACCAAGATGACCAACCAGCACTACGTCGTGCTGTTTATATCGTTCAGCGTAATGGTGGGCGGATAAAAGCTTTTCTACCTGTTTATGATCTCTCATATGACATGACCACCCTTTTATCTCCCGATGAACGTAATGCGATGCGCAAAGGCGTGATTAATCAAAAAACCGCTTGGATAAAACAGCAAGCTCGCTATTATCTTGAAGCCGGCATTCAAATCGACATAAAAGTGATTTGGCATAACCGACCGTATGAAGCCATTATTGAAGAAGTGATCACCGATAAGCATGACTTACTGATTAAAATGGCTCATCAACATGATAAGTTAGGCTCCTTAATTTTTACTCCCCTAGATTGGCAATTGTTAAGAAAATGCCCTGCTCCTGTATGGATGGTAAAAGATAAAGAGTGGCCAGAATACGGCACTATTGTTGTCGCCGCTAATCTGTCCAATGAAGAGTCATATCATGATGCATTAAATTTAAAGTTAATTGAATTAACAAACGATTTATCTCACCGTATACAAAAAGATCCCGACGTTCATTTACTCAGTGCCTACCCTGTTGCACCCATTAATATTGCAATTGAGTTACCTGACTTTGATCCTAACCTTTATAACAATGCTTTGCGTGGACAACACCTTATAGCGATGAAAGAGCTTCGCCAGAAATTCTCTATTCCTGAGGAAAAAACACATGTCAAAGAAGGATTGCCTGAGCAAGTTATCCCTCAAGTATGCGAAGAGCTAAATGCGGGTATTGTCGTATTAGGTATTTTAGGGAGAACTGGACTTTCTGCCGCTTTCTTAGGCAATACAGCAGAACAGCTGATCGACCATATAAAATGTGATTTACTCGCTATCAAACCTGATGGCTTTACCTGTCCTATCACTGTCGATTCAGACAACGAATAACGCTTTTAATACTGTATAACAAAACGCCCGCTATCACTTAAATAGTCGGGCGTTTTTTATTAAAGATTATTAGCTAAACAGATCACAAGGCTTTTAAAATCGCATCGACACTGGCTTTAGCATCACCAAATAACATTTGGGTATTTTCTTTAAAGAATAATGGATTTTGTACCCCCGCATAGCCAGTATTCATAGAGCGTTTAAACACGATCACGTTTTGAGCTTTCCATACCTCTAATACCGGCATACCTGCTATTGGACTATTAGGATCGTCTTGTGCGGCTGGGTTAACAGTATCATTTGCACCAATAACTAAAACGGTATCTGTATCAGCAAAATCATCATTGATTTCATCCATTTCTAAGACAATATCGTAAGGTACTTTCGCTTCTGCTAACAATACATTCATATGCCCCGGTAGACGACCCGCAACTGGGTGAATACCAAAGCGTACTTTTATACCACGCTGACGAAGCTTTTCTGTTATATCATGTACTGGGTATTGTGCTTGTGCCACTGCTAAGCCATAACCCGGCGTAATAATCACTGAAGTTGAGTTTTTCAATAGTTCAGCAACTTCTTCTGCGGTTGTTTCACGATATTCCCCCATCTCTCCTTCGTCACTGGAGCTGCTACCATCTGTACCAAAACCACCGGCAATAACGCTAATAAATGAGCGGTTCATTGCTTTACACATGATATAAGAAAGAATAGCGCCCGATGAACCCACTAATGCCCCTGTTACAATTAACAAATCGTTGCTTAACATAAAACCAGCGGCGGCGGCGGCCCAACCCGAATAAGAGTTCAACATTGACACAACAACAGGCATATCCGCACCACCAATGGAGGCAACTAAATGCCAACCAAATGCTAATGCAATGACTGTCATCACAATCATTAAAAAGACTTGTAAACCAACACTGTCAGTTTTGACAAACCAGATCATTAATAAAAATGAAATAACTAAAGCCGCTAAATTAAGTTTATGGCGATTAGGCAACATCATAGGTTTGGATGACATTTTGCCACTTAGCTTGCCATAAGCGACAATGGAGCCGGTAAAAGTAACCGCACCGATAAAGATACCTAAAAAGACTTCTGTGAGATGAATGTTGGCCATTACAGGATCAATGGCAGGATTGTGATCTAGATAACTATTAAAACCAACCAGAACCGCGGCTAAACCTACAAAACTATGCAAAATAGCCACTAACTCTGGCATTTGCGTCATTTCAACTTTTTTGGCTAAACGGATACCAATAACGGCACCAATAACCATAGCAACAATGATCCAACCTACATTATCAGCATAAGGCCCAAAGATAGTCGCAAATAACGCGATAGCCATCCCTGCAATACCAAAGTAATTCCCCTGTTTTGAGGTTTCATGTTTGGATAACCCTGCAAGGCTAAAAATAAATAATATTGCGGCGACAATATATGCCGCTGTAACAACACCGCTGGACATAATTGTCTCCCTTATCCTTTACGGAACATTTTCAACATACGTTGAGTGACGGTAAATCCACCAAAAATATTAATACTGGCAATTAAAATAGCGATAAATGAGAAAAAGCTTACCCAACCACCACTACCAATTTGTAGTAATGCACCAACGACAATGATACCTGAAATGGCATTTGTCACCGACATTAATGGGGTGTGCAATGAATGGCTGACATTCCAAACAACGTAATAACCAACAACACAAGAAAGTGCGAAGACAGTAAAGTGTGATAAGAACTCTTTTGGCGCAACATTAGCCAACCATGCGAACAGTAAAAAGGCAATAGCCAATAAACCATATTTTTTCCACGGGGAAATAGGTTTCGCAACGGGTTTTTCTTGGGGTTTTGCTGCAGGAGCTGCTTTAGGTTGCGCTGAAACTTGAATAGGAGGCGCCGGCCATGTCACTTCCCCTGCTTTAATAACGGTAACACCACGAATAACCACATCGTCAAAATCAATATTGATATTACCATCTTTTTCTTTACAGAGTAATTTCAATAGGTTAACTAAGTTAGTACCATAAAGTTGAGATGATTGAGCCGGTAACCGGGCGGCTAAATCGGTATAACCAATAATTTTCACACCATGTTCAGTGGTAAAAATCTCACCAGGAACGGTATATTCACAGTTACCACCATTTTGGGCTGCCAAATCGACCACCACGCTACCTGGTTTCATTGAATCAACCATCTCTTTAGTGATTAAACGTGGTGCAGGTTTTCCTGGAATTAATGCTGTGGTAATAATGATATCAACATCTTTGGCTTGCTCTGCAAATAATGCCATTTCTGCATCAATAAATGCTTTTGACATCACTTTAGCATAGCCATCACCACTCCCCGCTTCTTCTTTAAAATCCAGCTCTAGGAACTCAGCGCCCATACTTTGCACTTGCTCTTTGACTTCAGGTCGAGTGTCAAATGCACGAACAACAGCGCCTAAACTACCTGCGGCCCCAATAGCGGCAAGCCCAGCGACACCCGCACCAATCACCATCACTTTGGCTGGTGGTACTTTACCTGCAGCGGTAATTTGCCCAGTAAAGAAACGGCCAAATTCATGAGCGGCTTCAACTACCGCACGATAGCCGGCAATGTTCGCCATTGAACTTAATGCATCTAAAGATTGTGCACGGGAGATACGTGGTACACTATCCATAGCCATTACATTAATCTCTTTTTCAGCTAATTTTTCTAGCAATGGTGCATTTTGTGCGGGCCAGATAAAACTAATTAAAGTCGAGCCTTTTTTTAGTAAAGCAATTTCATCTTCTAGGGGGGCATTAACTTTTAAGATAATGTCGGATTGCCAAATATTTTGACAATCTAAGATCTCAGCCCCTGCTTGTTGATAAGCGTCATTATCGAAACTAGAAGCAATGCCAGCTTCATTTTCTATCGCGACTGTAAATCCTAATTTCAAGAGTTGTGTGACTGTAGCAGGTGTTGCTGCAACTCTTGTTTCGTTAGAAAGTCGCTCTTTGGGTATACCAATTCGCATAATTTTCCCTTCTTATCCATCCGAAAACTGTTAATATTTCATGGCTAATTTCATTAATATGCAAAAAAATTGTTAAGCATTATCATTCACATGCCATTTATTGGGGTACTAATAACCTACTGAAAATAAAACCAATAATCTAGATCTGTGTAAAGCTAAAATTGAACTTAATGCGATCATTTTAGTCGAAAAGGCATATTAATGAATTATTCACTATATTTAAGTAAATATCTGGTAACATATACTGGTCATTTGACCCAGTGGCTATTCACTAAATAAAATAATGCGACAAACGCTATTATTACATGTAATAATTGCACTCTATGTGATAGATCACTATGTTCAGCACATGACCAATATTAATTGCGCAAGGCGGAAGGATTTTGTATGAAGCTGAAAACCTCAGTCATCGCAGCAGCGGTGTTATCTTTAACTAATATTACTGTTGCGCAGGCTGCACAGGAACTGTCTCCAGAACAAGCGGCAGAGCTAAAACCATTTGAAAGAATTACAGTCATCGGTCGTTTTAATGCGATTTATGAAGCAGCTGACGCAGTATCTCGTCGTGCTGATAAAATCGGTGCTGATAGTTTTTACATTCAAGGTCTAGATGATATCAGTGATAGTGGCAACATGAGTGTGACTGCCGATCTGTATCGAAAAGATGCACCAAAAGCAACTGAAGAAGAATACCGCGTATTTCATGGTGTAAAAGAATTACCAAAACCTGAAGCTATTTTGCTACAGCCTTTTGATACCGTTACTATTCATGGTTACTATCCAACAACACCTGATATTAATAACGAAATCGGGAAAGAAGCAGCAAAAAAAGGTGCAGCATCATTCTTTATTGTCCGTAATATTTCGGTAAATGATGGTGGTAACCAAGAAGTTACTGCTTATATCTATAAAAAAGATGCCCCTAAAAGAGCCATACAGTCTTCAGAAGCCGTGGTTCCTTATGACTCTGATGCGGGTCGAGCGCTTATTGCCGAAGGTGGAAGTGCAGCCAATAAAGTTGAAAAACCAGGACTTGCGTCAAATAGTGACTTTGATAGAAATGTAGGTGTATTTGCTGAAACACAATCATCAGGTAAAAGCGGACGTTACACTGTCACCTTACCTGATGGCACTGAAATTCAAGAGGTTAATAAAGCAGCGGCTGCATTAATGGAACCTTTTGATACCATTACTTTCAGTGGTTATTTTGTGAACTCACCGGAAGTTTCTTATCAAGTTGCTAAACGTGCCGCAGAGAAAGGTGCAAAATACTACCATATTACTCGTGAATGGCAGAGTAATGGTGGTACGGTAACAATCACCGCTGATTTATTTAAATAATCTGTTGTTACTTTCTCTTTTAAAAACCTTGCTCTATGCAAGGTTTTTTTATACTTGTCCAAATAACCTCACTCAATTTCTTATCCTTATGCATAAAATTTATGATTTTATGCATAGACAACCAAGTCAACTCTCCGTAAAATCTCGCTGTTTTTTAGTGGTTTTATCTTTGTCTTAAATTAACAGATTCATATTTATGCTAATTATTAAACCAAAAACAAGAAAATACGCTATTTATTCACAATTTTAATCATGCAGGAACTTATCTTTGAATAAAAAACTTGGTTTAATGTCACTAACAGCGTTAGTGCTAAGCTCAATGGTTGGTGCAGGTGTATTCAGTTTGCCTCAGAATATGGCTGAGGTTGCAAGCCCTGCGGCACTGATTATCGGTTGGATAATAACAGGGGTTGGCATCCTTTTTCTCGCCCTATCATTGTTATTGCTTTCTCGCTTAAGACCTGATCTTGATGGCGGTATTTTTACCTATGCGAAAGAAGGATTTGGTGAATTTATTGGCTTTTGTTCTGCTTGGGGCTATTGGGTCTGTGCGGTAGTTGCCAATGTCTCTTATTTAGTCATCGTTTTCGCTGCTGTGAGTTTTTTTACCGACAGCCCTAATAATATTATTTTTGGTGATGGTAATACATGGCAGGCATTGTTGGGTGAATCAATCTTACTTTGGGTTGTGCACTTTTTAGTTCTACGAGGTGTACAAACAGCCGCTAGTATCAATTTAATGGCCACGATGGCAAAATTAATACCATTGGGGTTATTTATTATTGTTGCCCTACTTGCCTTTAATATGGATATTTTTACCTTTGATTTCGAAGGGATAAAAATGGGCGTGCCCGTTTGGGAACAAGTAAAAAATACCATGTTAATTACTTTATGGGTATTTATTGGTATTGAAGGGGCCGTTGTCGTATCTGCAAGAGCAAAAAATAGAAGAGATGTTGGTTTAGCGACAATATTTGCGGTTGTGATCGCGCTGATTATTTATATTCTCGTTACCCTATTATCTCAAGGATTAGTTAGCCAATCAGAGCTTGCTATGATGAAAAACCCATCTATGGCACCTTTGCTGGTTCAACTAATTGGAAATATAGGTGAGATAGTTATTGCCGCCGGCCTTATTCTATCGGTATGTGGCGCTTATTTAAGCTGGACAATTATGGCTGCTGAAGTCCCTTATATTGCCGCATTACACCACTCTTTTCCCAAACAACTGAGTAAACAAAATCACAATGATGCGCCTTCCTCTTCCTTGTGGTTTACTAATTTAGCTGTTCAATTATCACTAGTATTAATTTGGCTTACTGGTAGTAATTACAATACCCTACTGACCATCGCGTCAGAAATGATCCTCGTTCCTTATTTCCTGGTTGGTGCTTTCTTATTTAAAGTTGCCATAGAACGCAGTAGCCGAGGATTATTACTGATAGCAATACCTGCAAGCCTCTATGGTTTATGGTTACTTTATGCATCAGGTGTAATTAATTTATTACTTTCCGTCGTTCTCTATGCACCCGGTGTATTAATATTTTTATATTCACGAAAACAATATAAAGATAAACAGTCATTAAATACTAGTGAAAAAATACTACTGATGATGGTATTAATTGGCGCAATTCCTGCTTGTGGCTATTTAGTATTTAATTAAGATCTATATTCCCCCTTGAGAAAGAAGCAAGGGGGCATCTCTTTCCCTTCACTCCCTTTTTTTCTACCCAAGCTTCTCTTGTTCATTTCCTTAAGCTTTGTCATTAGAAATTGAATAACGCCATGTTTTGGTTACTTAGCAAATAAATATTATTGATGATGGTTAGGTGCATTATATTAGAGGGATAAATTGTATGTTGTAACTAATTATTTCCCTAATTGACTACAATTTACCCATATAATTTTTATATAAAATTCATTTTTTATATGATGTTTTTTAAAAAACCAGTGAATAACACAATAAAATATATTATTTTTAGTTAATGCCTCCATGTATAGTATAATATACAGACAGATAAACTGATTTTCCAACAAAAAGCAGATAAATACACTTTATTTACTTTTTGTTAGAAAACTATATTATCCACTCCGTCGCAACAAATAGGATAAACCTATTGCGTTATCAAATTATTTATTAAAGGAAAAACGATGAAAATAAAAAATCATATCAGATTACTATCTGCATTATTAGTTATCTCTTCTAGCATGAATGTATTAGCAGATAATAGCAAAACAACAGAAAAGAAAAATAACAATATTATTAATTTTAGTGGAACAGTAATATCAACATCCTGCAATATAGATAGCCCTAGTTCTCCTATCACTTTGCCTACAATTAATAAATCGGAAATAGTCTTAGATAAAGATTGGGCCAATGCCAAAAGCAGTACAGGTAGTAATTTTGAAATTAAACTATTAGATTGTGGCAATAATAATGCAACATTAACATTTAACGGCACTGATTTAGCCGGTGAAAATAAAATTATGAAGAATAAAAGCATCACAAATAATAGCGCTAAAGGAGTAGGAATTTTCATTCGTAGTGATGAAGGTAATAAAAATATTATTCATTTAAATGGTAACCAAGCAATAACTAAGAGAATTGAAAATAAAACAGCAACTTATAAATTCCATGCCAATTACGCGAGTTATCTTCCAAATCCAACATCAGGAACTGTCAATACATCAGTAAATTTTACCGTTAAATATTCTTAATTAAAAAAAACACAGGATTATTTTATTATGAAGTATAATGTTTATATTTTATTTATCATAATTCTGTGTTCTACTTTTTTTACACAAGCAAATGTAATTTATAGTGGAACACGGTTTATCTATAATGAAGACGATAATGATATTATTATTAATATAAAAAATAAAAACTCCGCTACTGATTATTTAATACAAAGCTGGATCACAAAGGATGAAAATGATAAAAATACACCTTTTATGATTACCCCACCTTTATTTAAATTAAATAAAGAACAATCTGCAATTTTGCGAATTGCCAAAATCACATCAATAGCTCAAACAGATCGTGAAAGTCTTTTTTATATAAATAGCAAAGCGATCCCTATAGCTGAATCAAAACATAATAGTATTCATATATCAATTAAGTCAGTGTTTAAATTATTTTACCGACCACATGGCTTAACAGAAACAGTTGAAGAAGCGACAAAAAAAATTATTTTTTCTATAAATAATAAAAAAGAAATGATAATAAAAAACAACTCTGAATACTACTTCACTATTATAAATATTTTTTCTAATGGGGAAAAAAAAGAGATCTCAGTCATGCTATCCCCTTTTAGTGAAATTAATATAGGAAAAAATCATTTTGGTACAGCTAAAGTAGGCTGGAGCTATATAAATGATTTTGGTAATGAAGTTAATATCAACATAAAAAATAGCGAATAGTATTAATTATGATAAAGTTATCTCCTATTTCTTTACTCTTATTATTTACGCCCTATGTATATGCAAATGCACTTTACTTACAAGCAATTGAAAACCACAATGGAAATATTGATTTTTCACTCTTGCTTAATGAAAATTTTCTCGAAGGAACCTATAACATAACAATTTATATAAATAACAATAAAAAACAAAATTCTGAGATATCATTTAAAAACAAAAACAATAACTTAACTCCAATAATAACTCTATTTGATTTAAAACAATGGGGAATAAACACCAATTATTACGAGCCTTTAAAAAATAAGTTAGACAACGATATCGTTGACTATGATTTATTAAAAAAATTATTTAATATAAAATTAGAAATTAACAAACAGTCGATTTACTTTAAAGTACCATTAATTGCGATAGAAAAAAACACTTCATATTCCAAAGAAAAATTGGATGATGGTGATAATGCTGCTTTCATTAAATACAACTATCAAGGCCATTATTATAAACAAAATAGTTTAAATGGACAACACATACATAACCTACAGCTATATAATGGAATTAATTTATTTGCATGGCGTTATCGTCAAGATCTAAACTATAATAATAATAATTCTTTTTCTATAAACCAGCAATATGTATATAGGACACTTAGAAATATTAATTCCATTTTAACTATGGGTGATTTCTATGCTTATTCTCCTAACTTAAACACTTATAAAATACTAGGCGTGCAAATCAATAGCGATAATGCAATGAAAGATGGCTCCCTAGTAGGTTATGCACCCATTATAAGTGAAACCGCCTATACCTATGCAGAAGTTAGCATTGAGCAAAATGGAGAAACACTATATAGCACATCTGTACCACCTGGGCCATTTACTCTTAATAACCTTCCCTCTTTAGGTACAAATGGTGAATTAGTATTAATTATAAAAGAAGAAAATGGCGAAGTAAGAAAGAAGAAAATCTGGAATTATTCTTCACAGTATTTATTAAGAAAGAACCAATGGAATTATTACTATACTATGGGTTTAGTAAACAATCCTCAAAAAAGACAGTTTCCTTCTAATAAGAAAAAAGAACTATTAACTCAATTGAATTTAAGCTATGGAGTGAGCAATTATTTAACGACAATGATAGGAGCTGAAAAAAAAGGAGATGATATTAAAGCACTTATTGGAAATACCCTAGGATTAAATATCCTGGGTATAGTCTCATTAGAAAACGCTTGGATAAGAGAGAAATATCATCAACAATATCAGTCCAATAAGATTAATTACCAAAAAGTATTTTCTATGGAAAATACAACTATTTCATTAAACTCATCATTCTACTTTAGATTTAAAGAGAATTATGCTGTAAATAAAGAATATAAGAAATATGATTTAGGATTTCACTTTTCACAATCATTAAATAATAATATTGCTTTAACGTTGGGGTATAATATTGCAACCTATTATCACTCAAAAGAAAAAAGCCAACGACTTTTTATTAATACTAGTTCAAATTATAAAAAACTTTCCTATTCATTAGAGCTAGAGAATAGCAAAGATCAGTATAGCAATAATAATCAATTATCAATTTTTTTAAATTACCCTATTGGTCAAGATCTCTCTCATTGGGCAACAGCAAGGATCAATTATGATAATAGAGAAAAATATTTTCATGAGAATATTTCATTTAGTGGAAATACATTAGAAAATAATCGGTTAAATTATAACCTTGATTTTTCTAAAAATAATAAAGAACGCTTAGATTCATCAATGAAAATTAATTATTTAAGTAGGATAGCCAAACTAAATATAAACTCTCGATTTAATAAAGATAGTTATTCTTTAGGCTATGGACTCAATGGCGGCATTGTGTTTCATAATGGAGGAATAACGTTAGCCCAAGATCTAAATGATAGTTTTGCTATCCTAAATTTTGCAGGTGCTAAGAAAGTAAAAATAATAGGAAAGCCAACAATAGAATCAGACCGAAGAGGTTATTTAATCATTCCTAATTTAACTAGTTATCATAACAATAAGTTCCACATTGATGCAAAATCATTAGATTATAATTATAATATTGATAATTATAGCTATCATTTAATTCCTACTAAAGGAGCTATTATTGCAAAAAATATTAAGGTAACTAAAGGAGAAAGTGCTTTATTTACATTTCACCAAAACATTCCTTTTGGTGCAACAGCCTATGTGAAAAATTCTGATGGCACCCTATCCGATATATCCTATGTAAATGAAGATAATAAATTATATATTTCTAATTTACCTATTTCAGGAAAGATTTTTGTAAAATGGGGAAGTTCCAACAAACAACAGTGCTCATTTAACTATCAATTAAATGATAATGAAAAACAAAATAGAATTTATTTTAAAACTGTAAATTGCATTAAAGAGGAATAATATATAAAAATGAAATACATTATTATTTTAATTTATTTACTCTCATTCCATTGTTATTCTGATGAACCATATAAAAGCTTTAGTAACAATTGCGTTTATGACGATATAACAGACAATGGGTTTATTCCAGTACATAATATTAGATTTAAAGCTAGTGATATTGATTTAGGTGTCGATATTGGCCAACCTATCGCAGAAATGAGTTTTACTGATGCCGCTCTATCTACGTCAATTCTTCATTGTAAAGATAAAGTTGATCTAAAATTAATTATTAATGCAAGGCATTATAAAGATGATATTTTTAAAACAAATATTCCAGGAGTTGGCTTTAAGATATCAGCGAATAAAACACCTTTTAACTTAGTAGGCGATGAATTTAATGTAACACCTGAATATGCAAATGTCTGTAATGCTCAAACTAGAAAAGAAGGATATAAAAATATATATTGTACTGATAGTTGGCCAAGACTATATATTCAATTAATAAAAATAAGCGAAATCGTTCTAGAACCTCTGAGCGACATATTTGTTATGGATGATTTTCTTGTTTATACATTAGATAATAAAAAATTTACTTATAATAATTTGATTATTGAGAAGCCTCAGAATAAAGTTTGCGAACTTAATATTGAACAACCTAATATTGAATTAGCGCCTGTAGAAAAAAACAGTTTAAGTGATTCAATACCCGCTAATGAAACACATTTTTCTATTGGTGTTATTTGTAACCAAGATACATTAGTTTCATTAAAGCTTGATGCACCTGCTATTTATAAAAGTAGAAATACTAATTTATTAACACTTCTTAATAATGGCACCCCTTCTGGGGTAGGTTTATCAATTAAATATAATGATAATAAATATTATTTAGGTAATGTTATTTATAATAGCGTTCATAGAACACCTTCGACGGAATATACTTTTCCTTTTTCAGTAGGTTATGTGAAAATGAGTGAAAACATCTTGCCTGGCAAGGTAACATCACAAATTAATGTAAACTTAGAATATAAATAATTTATTTCCCCTATGAAAAAACATTTAACTCCTATTATCATGTTATTAATATTACTACCTGTGTTTTCTGTAAATGCTTATTATATCTATGAAACTAGCTGTGAATACATAATGGATGATAATAAATCAAAAGAGAACCAAGAAGTTATATTGAAGATATCAAATTGTCCATCAATAATAAAAAACGCTAATAGAATATTGAATATTAAAAAGAACACTGCCATTTCAATAAAAAATAGCGCAATAACATCTTTTATCTTAGACAGTAATAAAGTGGTTTTAGCTGACAATATTAATGATCAATTTACCATTTCAGTACATTATCAATAATAGTAGTATATAAACCCACAATGGCCATAACTCACCATTGTGGGTTTATCTATCAGCTTTAACTTAATGAGATAGACTCAATAGCTTGTAAGATGCGTTTATCAGAGATGGGATAAGGCGTTCCTATCTGTTGAGCAAATAAACTCACTCTTAATTCCTCTATCATCCAACGAATATTTTGTACCTCTTCTTGTTGTTTTTGCTTCTCGGTTAACTTAGCTAACCACTGTTGCCACTGCAAAATGACATTTTCAACTCGGCTCATTTGTGCTCTATCACGGTTAGGATCAATCGCTAATTTCTCCATACGTTTTTCAATGGCACTGAGATAGCGAGGAATATCCGCAAGACGTTTCCAGCCATGGGATGTGACAAATCCGGGGAAAACTAATTGATTAAGTTGTGCTTTAATATCAGATAATGCAAAAGCGACACTAATATCAACCCGCCCTTTTAAGCGTTTATTAATCGCAAATACTTGAGTTAAAATAGACTCAACTTGTTTAGCAATTTCGACAACAACATCGTTTAATTCAGCACGGACATAATCTTGGAATTTTTGGTATTGCTCTTCTTGCCATATTAATCCCCCATAAGAAGCAATGAGTTTATCAACCCCACAAGCGATACAGTCATCAATCAGATCTAGCACCTTGCCATAAGGATTAAAATAAAGACCTAATTTTGCTTTATTAGGCAATTTTTCATGCAAGTATTTAATGGGTGAAGGAATATTAAGTAGTAATAACCGTCTTATCCCCTGCCACATTGCCGCTTGTTGCTCTGTTTCTGTTTCAAATAGCTTGATACCAACACTATTCTTTTCATCCACTAATGCCGGATAGGCTTTAACTGAATAGCTACCACGCTTTTGTTCGTAGCGTTGTGGCAAGTCACCAAAACTCCAAATATGTAAATCTTGCTGCTCAATACCATCATCTGCTACCGCTGATAATGTTTCTTGAACTTTGTCCTTTAAACGTGCTTTTAACTGATTAAGATCTTTTCCTTCCGCAAGGGTTTTATTGTTGTCACCAACAACTCGAAAAGTCATTTTTAAGTGATCGGCCACTTGCTCAAGTTGCCAACTATCACGTTCGACCGTAACGCCGGTCATTCTACGTAGCTCTTTTCCTAATTTATCGAGTAATTCACCTTCAGGGGTAACCACTCGTTCTAAAAAAGCTGAAGCGTAGTTAGGCGCAGGAACAAAATTACGACGTATAGGTTTAGGTAATGATTTTATTAAGGCAACGACTAATTCATGACGAATACCCGGAATTTGCCAATCAAAACCTTCATCTTTAACCTGATTTAAAATCGGTAATGGAATATGGACAGTGACGCCATCTGCTGCTGTACCTGGCTCAAACTGATAAGTTAAGCGTAATTTTAAATTATCTTGATGCCAATAATTTGGATAATCTAATGCACTAACACGTTTAGCATCTTCTTTGATAAGCATGCTTTTTTCAAAGCTCAGCAAATCAGGTGAATTCTTTTGCGCTATTTTCCACCATTTATCAAAATGGCGGGTAGAGATAACATCTTGTGGTATTCGTTGATCGTAGAATGTAAACAGCGTTTCATCATCTACTAAAATATCGCGACGACGTGATTTATGCTCTAGCTCTTCAACCTCGGTACGTAATTTTAAATTTTCACGGAAAAAAGCATGCCGAGTTTGCCAATCGCCCTCTACCAACGCATGGCGAATAAATAACTCTCGACATAATAGTGGATCAATTTTGCCATAATTTACTAATCGTGAGGCCACAATAGGTAAACCATATAAGGTGACTTTTTCATTAGCCATTACCGCACCCTGTGCTTTTGACCAATGAGGCTCACTATAGTGATATTTAACTAAGTGGGTCGCGATAGGTTCAATCCATTCCGCTTCAATGCGTGCAGCAATGCGCCCCCATAACCGTGATGTTTCGACTAATTCTGCCACCATGGTCCATTTTGGCGGTTTTTTAAATAACCCAGAGCCGGGATAAATAGCAAAACGCGCATTTCTCGCGCCAGTAAACTCTTGCTTATCGCTATCTTTTTGTCCGATATGTGATAATAGCCCACTTAATAAAGCCACATGAATACTTTTAAAATCGGCCGGTTGGCTATTAATTGGAAAACCTAATTCCTTCACAACTTGGCGTAGTTGCGTATAGACATCTTGCCATTCCCTAACTCGCATAAAGTTTAAAAACTCTTGGCGACAGTGTTTCCGAAACTGAGAGTGACTCAACTCTTTCTGCTGAGTTTTTAAATAGTCCCATAAATTGAGTAATGAAAGAAAATCTGAATCTTTATCTTGGAAACGACGATGTTTTTCATCTGATGCTTGTTGCTTGTCCATCGGTCTTTCACGAGGATCTTGAATAGAAAGCGCCGATGTGATCACCATTAATTCTCTAACTGCACCATATTTGCGTGCTTCAAGAACCATTCTCGCTAATCTTGGATCGATAGGAAGCTGAGCTAATTGTTTCCCCATCGGCGTCAAACGATAAGCACCTTTATTATCAGTACCCTCTTGTAAGGCACCCAGCTCTTCTAATAAGCGTACACCATCTTGTATATTGCGTTTATCGGGCGCTTGTACAAAAGGAAATCCGCTAATATCCCCTAATCCTATCGAGGTCATTTGTAAAATAACCGAAGCAAGATTGGTTCTTAGTATTTCAGGATCGGTAAATTGCGCACGGGAAATAAAATCATCTTCAGAATAAAGACGAATACAAATACCATCAGAAACACGACCGCAACGCCCTTTTCTCTGATCCGCAGAAGCTTGAGAGATAGGCTCTATGGGTAAGCGCTGAACTTTGGTTCGATAACTATATCGACTAATACGTGCATAACCCGTATCAATCACATATTTAATGCCCGGTACCGTAAGAGAGGTTTCGGCAACATTGGTTGCCAATATGATGCGTCTTCCGGTATGAGGCTGAAATATCCGGTTTTGTTCACTATTAGAAAGACGAGCAAATAGTGGTAAAACTTCGGTATGACGTAGTTGTAATTTATTTAATGCCTCTGCGGTATCCCTTATCTCGCGCTCACCGCTCATAAAAATAAGAATATCACCCGCACTTTCTCGACTTAACTCGTCAATTGCATCAATAATGCCCTCAGTCATATCCTTATCACTATCCAAAGCATCACCACCAATAGGACGATAGCGCACTTCGACCGGATAAGTTCGGCCAGATACCTCAATAATAGGAGCTTGATTAAAATGCTTAGAGAAACGCTCAGGATCGATAGTGGCAGAAGTAATAATCACTTTTAAATCTGGGCGTTTGGGTAAAAGCTGCTTTAAATAACCAAGAATAAAGTCAATATTTAAGCTACGTTCATGGGCTTCATCGATAATAATAGTATCATATTGTAATAACAGCTTATCTTGTTGTAGTTCAGCTAATAAAATCCCGTCAGTCATTAACTTAACTAGCGTGTTATCACCAACATGATCACTAAAACGAACTTTATAACCGACAGACTCACCTAATGTTGTGTTTAATTCATGAGCAATTCGCTCTGCGACAGAGCGTGCAGCTAAACGTCGAGGCTGCGTATGCCCAATATAACCTTTTACGCCTCGCCCTAATTCGAGACAAATTTTCGGGATCTGAGTTGTTTTACCCGATCCCGTTTCCCCTGCAATAATAACCACTTGGTTATCTTTGATTGCATTGTAGATAGCCTCTTTTTTCTGGCTAACAGGCAAGTTTTCTGGATAAACAATTTTAGGACAGTGAGCTTGTCGATTTAATATACGCTGTTTTGCAACAATAATATCCTGCTCAATCTCGCTTAATACCGCGTGTTTCGACGTTTCTTTACTTATTTTATCAACGCCACGTAAGCGTTTTCTCAATCGTTGCTGATCCCGCAACGAGAGTTGCTCTATCTCTTTGTAGAGCATCGCAGATGATAGTGCCACCTTTTGTTATCCTTTTTGAGGTTTATTTAACCAAATAATATTGTTGCCATGATATCACAACAGCCAATTTGCACATAAAGGGTTGATGAATTTTCTTATTCTATGAATATATATAATCAATAAATTTGAATAGCATATTCAAACGATTATGGTGTGAAATTTTTCAGATAAGATAAAATTTGGTCTATATAAACATAACAGATATTTACCGAGAGAATAAAATGAACAAGCTTCTTGTACTAAAATCCAGTATTTTAGAAAATTACTCGCACAGCAATAAAATGGCTGACTATCTAATAGAAAATTGGCAAAAGCATCATCAAAATGATCTCATTACCCTACGTGATCTGGCAAAAGATCCCATTCCTGTTTTAGATCAAGCCACATTATTTGCTTTTGGCAAAGATACGGCTATGTTATCGGAACAACAAAAAGCCGCTAGAGCACTCTCTGATACATTAATTAATGAATTAAAAGCACATGATATTATTGTGATCACGGCGCCTATGTATAATTTCTCCATCCCTTCTCAATTAAAACACTATATCGATTTTATTGCGCGTGCAGGCGAAACTTTTAAATATACTGAAACAGGGTCAGTCGGATTACTTGCAGATAAGCAAGTTATTGTATTAACGAGTCGTGGTGGGATCCATAAAGGACAACCCTCTGATTTAATTATTCCATATCTAACACAATTTTTATCATTTATTGGTATTAATAATGTACAGTTTATTCTCACCGAGGGTACTGCGCTAGGCGAAGAATATGCCCAGCAGTCACATGCTCAAGCACAAAAAGAAATAGATTTAATAATTAATAAAGAAATAATGATAAAATAAAAATATATCTAATGGCACCTTTAACTAAGGTGCTATTTATTTATAAATATAATTACACAAAAAAAACCTCTGTTTTTTTTTAAAAAAAACTCAACAGATAAATACTTCACTATTTACCCATACTTTGATATTTAAATCTAGCTTACCCACCATATAAAGTATCTACTCCTAATTATTTAATAAATAAATATTTATTGTAATTACATATAAGTTGTCAAGCTTCACGTAAATAAATATTATTATCTCGCTCTTAATTATGAGCAAATTTGTAACTACAATTAATACTTAAATGGACTTTAAAATGAAAAAATCATTATTTTCACTATTAATTCTATCTACACTTGCTTTATCAACACAAGCTATTGCACAACAGATTCACCTTGGTGGTTATAATATAGATATCCAAGGCAGAGTAATTGACGAGAAACTAACTTGTGTCGTTCAAGATGTTGCTCCAATTCAATTGGATGATGCTTACGTTGATTCTTTACTGCTTACTCCTGAAAAACAATTTAGTGTGGATTTTTCTGGCTGTACTAATCAAGAAAGAGCAAGAAAAGTCAAAATAGTTGTTGCACGACAAAACACTACTCATTTAATGAATACTAGTTCGACAGCAAATGATACCAATGCTCGAGTAGCATTATTGGGTTCTACAGGTGAACTTGTTCCACTTAATGGTGAGCGAGAACAACGTACATTTTATTCGGATGTTGCCGGTGATAGTGGTAGATTAGTATTTTCATTAAAATATGATAGACCTGAATCGATTGATGCTGTTACCGCAGGTGCTTTCAAGGCTACCTTATCTCTTGATGCTTACATCACTGATAATATCCAATAAAAACAGCCAAAACTAAATATAATTCTGCTTTAATTTTCAACCCAATAAAAAGTCGGGGAAATACCGGCTTTTTATTTATAGGTTAATACAATAAATAACTTAACTAATGATTAATTAAAAAACATAAGATTAAAATTTGGCAAAAACACCATCAAAATGACCTCATTACCCTACGTGATCTGGCAAAAGATCCCATTCCCGTTTTAGATCAAGCCATATTATTTGATTTTGGCAAAGATACGGCTATATATAATTTCTCCATCTTCTCTCAGTTAAAACATTCTATTGATTTTATTGCGCGTGCAGGCGAAACTTTTAAATATACTGAAACAGGGTCAGTCGGATTACTTGAAGATAAGCAAGTTATTGTATTAACGAGTCGTGGTGGGATCCATAAAGGACAACCCTCTGATTTAATTATTCCATATCTAACACAATTTTTATCATTTATTGGTATTAATAATGTACAGTTTATTCTCACCGAGGATACTGCGCTAGGCGAAGAATATGCACAACAGTCACATGTTCAAGCACAAAAATAAATAAATTTAATTATCAATAAAGAAATAATGATAAAATAAAAATATATCTAATGGCACCTTTAATCAAGGTGCTATTTATTTATAAATATAATTACACAAATAAAACCTCTGTTTTTTTTAAAAAAAACCCTCAATAGATAAATCCTTCATCTTTTACCTATAATTTAAAATTTAAATCTAACAAACCAACCCAAAAAAACATATTTCGCTAATCATTTAACAAAATAATACTAATCATAATTATATATAACTTGTCAAATTTCACGTAAAAAAATATTATTATCTCGCTCTTAATTATGAGCAAATTTGTAACTACAATTAATACTTAAATGGACTTTAAAATGAAAAAATCATTATTTTCACTATTAATTCTATCTACACTTTCTTTATCAACACAAGCTATTGCACAACAGATTCACCTTGGTGGTTATAATATAGATATCCAAGGCAGAGTAATTGACGAGAAACTAACTTGTGTCGTTCAAGATATTGCTCCAATTCAATTGGATGATGCTTACGTTGATTCTTTACTACTTACTCCTGAAAAACGATTTAGTGTGGATTTTTCTGGCTGTACTAATCAAGCAAGAGATAGAAAAGTCAAAGTAGTTGTTGGACAACAAAACGCTACTCATTTAATGAATACAGGTTCGACAGAAAATGATACCAATGCTCGAGTAGCATTATTGCGTTCTACAGGTGAACTTGTTCCACTTAATGGTGAGCGAGAACAACGTACATTTTCTTCGGAGGTTGCCGGTGAACGTGGTAGCTTAGAATTTTTATTAAAATATGATAGACCAGAATCGATTGATGATGCTGTTACCGCAGGTGCTTTCAATGCAGCCTTATCTCTTGATGCTTACGTCACTGATGATATCCAATAAAAAAGGCCAAAATTAAATATAATTCTGCTTTAATTTTTAACCCAATATAAAGCCGGGGAAATACCGGCTTTTTATTTATGGATTAATATAATAAATAACTTAACTAATGGTTAATTAAAAAACATATGATTAAAAAATATATTGTTTATATAATATCATTTGTCTTTACATTCTCATGTTATGCTTCTATTCAAATTAATAAGGATAGATTTTTTTATAAAGAACAAGATAAGGAAATTCTATTTGACATAAGAAATAAAAGCGAACAAAAAACCTATATTATTCAAAGTTGGGTATCACACTATAACAAAGAAGATAATAGTGAGGCACCATTTATCATTTCTCCTAGTTTAATAAGATTAGCACCCAATGAAAATTTTACATTAAAAATTATCAAAACGGATGATATAAAAGAAATCAACCAAGAATCTGTATATAGAGTAAATATAAAATTAGTTCCAGTTATAGATGATGAGATGGCTGATAAAAACCTGCTCCTTATCTCTTTAAACTCAATATATAATCTTTTCTATACACCTAGCAATATTATTAACAAAAGTGATAATAAAGATATTAATTTTTTTATTAATGATGAAAATTTTATTAAAATAAACAACCCCACTCCTTATTTTATTACCATAGCAGAAGCAAAGGTAGATAACATTGATATATTAAATGAGCGAATAACCCTATCGCCATTTAAAAATTACAGTATAAAAAATAAAAAAATAACTAAAAATATTAAAGATAAAAAAGTACATTGGAAGAGAGTCGATGAGTATGAGCAGACTATCATTGCAACCCCAAAGGAACTTATTTATGAGTAAGATAAGTTTTAGACTAAAAACATCTTTGCTATTGATATTAAATGCATACCCTTTCTTTTCTATTGCTAACAATAATATTCATTCTCTATATAAAAGTGTATTGTCAAATATTGATAATAAAACCATCGGCAAGTTATTAAATAATGAACATCCTGATGGTTATTACTCAACAAATATTTATATCAACGAAAATAAAAAAGAAACCATTATTTTATATTATGAAAATAAAGACGGTATATTAACACCAAGGATTAATGTTAATGATTTAATTCGTTTAAATATTGATCCATCTTTTTATAATATTCCTATTGATTTAAGTTCTGATTTGTTATTAAGCGATTACAATATTGATTTTAAATATAATTTCTCCTCGCAATCATTATATTTAACTATTCCACAAAAAGCCTTAGATAATAAAAAAAATATGCTTGCTAGCCAAGTTTTATGGGATGATGGTGTCCCTGCTTTGTTTAGCTCATATTCTTATTTTGGCAAATATAACAATCAAAATAAGATAGAACACAAAATCAGTTTTAACTCAGGTGCTAACTTAGGTGCTTGGCGAGTACGTAGTAAAAGTTATTATCATCATACGCATAAGCAACAGCAATTTAAGCTATACTCATTATATGCTTATCATCAATTAAATACGCTGTTGGCAACGCTTAATGTGGGGGAATTTCGACCAACCAGTAGAATGTTATCAACAGATAAATTAATTGGATTTCAACTTATATCTAGTAATTTGCTCTCTGGTAATGATCTCTATATGAATAGTCCTATCATAGAAGAGATTGCAGAATCTCATGCTGAAATTAAAGTGAAACAACAAGGAAGAACCATTTATGAAACTATTGTTCCTCCTGGGCCTTTTATTTTAAACGATCTACCTGTTATAGGTAGCAATGAATTGGTATTAGAAATAAAAGAAGCAGATGGACGTATAAAAAAAAGTACTCATTACTTTACTACAATGCCAAACCAATTAAAAAAAGGTCGTTATCAATATAATTTTATTTCTGGATATTCTTATGATAGATATAACCAGTTTAATAATCAAAATAATAACCCTATTTTTTTACTGGGTGAGTTCTCCTATGGTATTAATCAAAAAATAACCGCTTATGGTGCAATTAGAAAGAAGCTGAATAGCAATACTTTCTTTTCAGGATTATCATTAGATTTAGGACGCTGGGGGGGAGTAGCCAGTGATATTAGTTATTTTGAACACAATAATCTATTAAAATACCAGTTGCGCTATAATAAACGATGGAGCAATATTGGTACTTCTTTAAATATATCTTCTAGCCATTATCAATCAATAAAATCTGATAGTGTTAGCATTAGAAAAAGTCAAACAGACAACATAAAAAATAGCTATACAATTTCTCTCTTTCAACCGATTAAATCTTTCGGGACATTTTCTATTGGTTATCATCAAAATTCTTATGCCAAAAGAAAAAATGACTTTACAATCAATACTTCTCTATCATCTTCTATAAAAAAAATGAATTATAGTATAAAATATCAATATAAAAATGAAAAATATTATAATGACAATCATTTTTCTTTAAATTTTAATATTCCACTAACAAATAGCTCTCAATCCTATCATTGGGTAAGCAATCAATTTGATTATCATCCAAACAATAAAGGTTATATAAATAGTACGACTATAGGTGGAAGTTTATTAGAACATTATCGCTTAGGCTATTCTATTAATTACCGACGGGATTTTAGCCACCCAAATGCTGGCTATCATACTTCAGTAAATACTCAGTATAAGGGGAGATATCAATCTTATTCTATTAATACAACTAAATCGTCTAATAATAAAACCAATTTAAGATTAGGGATTAATGGTGCAATAGTGTTACATCAAAGTGGAGTAACTTTGGCACCTGACTTAGGTAATACTTTTGCTATTGTAAATACGAATGGCATTGCCGGAATTAAAACTAATCGTTCTTCACAAGCCATTACAGACAATAACGGTAATTTAATATTACCGCACATCATGCCATATCGTAAAAATACTATTGGACTAAACATAAATTCGTTACCTGAGTTTAGTAATACTAAAACTCAAAGTAAAATCATCGTACCTACTTTAGGTGCGGTAGCAAAAATCAATTTCCCTATAAATAGGGGCTATAATGTTTTATTTACCTCAAATACACCAATTCCTTTTGCTGCCAATGTAATGGCATTTGATGATAATAATAATCTCATTTCTAGTGATTCTGTCTATGACCACAATAGAATATTCCTCTCCGGAATAAAAGAAAGCGGAACGGTACAAGTAAAATGGGGAGATACAGAGGAGCAACAATGTTTCTTCCATTATAACGTAAAAAATGAAAGTAAAAATAATTCAATTATTAAGAAACAAATTTATTGCCAATAATGAATAATTTTTATTCTTGAATATTTATGTAAGGTGTTTCTATGAAATCAATAAATATAACATTTTTAATTCCTCTACTATTACTATACTTCCCTTTTATTGCTTTATCTGATAATAGAAGAGGTAGTTTACCAGCGCCAATAAGTTGTAGCTTTGACATACCTAATAGCACTAAAGTTAGAAGTATACGTCCTGATTCTTTCCCTAGCAATTATGCAGGAACCTTAGCTAATGACAGATATTCTAAAAGAATTGCTATAGTTTTTAGTCTTTGTTCAGAAAAGAATACTAAAATAACTTTACGTATTGATAATACAAATATTGATTTTAATAATGGTTACCTTATCAACGATGTAACAGGCTCTGAAGCAAGTGATAATGTGACATTCCAATTAATTGATGATGAAAATAATCCTATTGATTTAAATCAGAAAAATACATTCACTAAAACTATTGATGAAAGTGGTACTGCTTATTTTAATTTCTTTATAAATTATGTCAAAAAAGATAATCTTCGCGCAAAGCCAGGGTATATATCTTCTCGTATTACGTTCATTGTGGAAGCAAAAGATCAGATTGTTGAAAATGATAATGAATTTGCGGGTGTAGAAAACAGAGTACTGTAGTGATAATAAGTATTATCACTATATCAACGCTATGAGAATAATTTAGTCTCTCTTTTATCGCTACTTGGGTAGTGGATATTATTTCTTAATCCACTGCCCATTAATTCCTTTAACAAACTCACCTGAATTGGCTCTTGCCACTAATTTTTCACCCGCTAAACGGGCAACAGATTCAGGAGTCACTTGATTGGTTTTAGCAATTTCAGCATATTTGGCTTTTCTGGCTTGATTGATTTCATTCACCAATATTTGAGCTTGCTTATGGTTTGGTTGCACTAACTCAACATAACCACTAAAAGTTTCCCCTACTAAGCCTTGCGCGCGCGCCTCATCAAGTGTTAAAGCAACGGCATTTGAACTAATCAATGCTGTGATTAATGCAAAACTAAAGAGATATTTTTTATAATTCATTATTCACCCCAGCGTTAGAATATAGCACTATTGTTTTTCAGCAAGTCTTCAACTTGGCGATCTATTTTGACATTAATTTCATGTTCAATCTTAACGTTCATATTAATGTTTATCGGTTTTTCCGGGGTAGCAACCTCTAATCGAATACATCCAGTGAGTGCTGATATGCCGATAGTGAAAATAACAAATAAAAATAGTCTTTTTAAAAATAATAACATCATTCTGACTCACTCCCTAAATCGGATAGGCTCTTTTCTAACCACTCTTCCAATTGCGAACCAAATCGCAAGCTGCGCCATAACTGAAAAATATTTTCTTGATGGCGATAATTAAGATTTACTTGTCGCCGTTTGTCTTCCAATGGATTTTTCCCTTGGATTTCCGCTTCAAGCACTAATTCACCTAGGTTGCTTAAATTAACCCGCGTCCAAGAGCGGCTAATCTCTAAATATCGTAACCATGCCATAGCGACACCGGCTGTCATATTGCTATCATCAATAGAGTCAACAAAATCTTTATCAAGCCTGAGGGTTAAGTACGATGAATTAGCCAGCCACCCATCTTTCACTATCCACTGATTGTTATTGATAAAGAAAGGTAATTCGCCACTTACTTTACCTGATGCGGCAAATTGGGTCACCTTCAATAAAGTGAAAAGCCGACTTAACTCTAGATTATCTAATGAGATAATCGCCGCTTCATGCTGTGGTAATGCTAATTTTGCCATAGAAATAGTGCCATCAAGCATGGCAACCTTGACATTAGATAAAACTAAAGGTTTTGCTTCTGTAATAGGGTAAAATCCTTGCAGATCGGCGGTAATATCTGTCATTTCAAATAAGTTGTTGACGCGCTTAATGCGTAATTGCACTGGCTGCTTTACACCTAGTTGCCATTCATCACCGTTTAAACGCCAAGGTAAAATAAAATCGAGTCCTTCTAATACGCCATCTTTTAGCCACATGCTGCCTTGTTTAACTACTAAATGTCCACCAGCAACTAAACCTTGTTGAGGGGCAATAGAAAAGTCAGCTTGAGTATAAAATTCGCCATTATCTAATGTGATGCCTAATTTTTCTGGCAATAAAGATTGAAAGGCATTGATTGGTTGTGCAGGCCAACGCATCTGCCCTCTTAGCCTTTCACCATCCCAACGTGTATTAATCGTTATCGGTCCAATATTTGGCTTGGCATTGAGCTCGCCTTTCATATTAAAACGAAAAGGAGATTGACCTTTTACACTGGCAATAAAGTCAGCTCTATCTAAGAATCCCCCCGCAGGAAAATCGATTCGTTGACTGGTTAACTTCAATTTTCCTTCAAATAATGGGTTTTTATCGTCTCTTAACCAACGAAATGGCGTTAAGAGCGTCAATCTGGGGGCTAACATACTGGTATGCTGATAAGTTAAAACATCAAATCCGGTATTTAATGTCTCAAAACTCACCATGTTATCTACCCAAGAGCCAGTTCCAGCGATATCCCAACGCGCTTTTAATGGCAATAAATTGCCCTCTCCCCAATAACGCCATTGCCAATTGCCCTGATCAGGTAAGAAATCGGTCGAACGTCCAGCAAAATGGACCCGATAATCTCCCCAAATAGTATCTTCAGCTAACACAATCGCATTTAGGTGACCATTAAATCCTTTGGAAGATAATGTTGAGCCAGCCAGTGGTAAACGAGCATCTTTTACCGTCAGCGTTTCTGTTAGTTGCCCTTTAAAGCGTAATAGTGAACCGGGCTGAAATTCGATAGTAGGATCTGTCAACATACCAGTCACTTTAACGGGAAGTTGTGCACTGGCTTGCATGAGATCTTTATTTACAATGCCTGTCAATTGAATAGGTATATCAGCATCTAACCAGTTAATCGCCGTTTCAGGTATCGTCATCACTAAATTCCCTTTCCCTGCATGCCCTTGCGTCATAACATTTAAGCGCGCAGTTAAGCGTAACCCCGTTAATCCTTGCTGCCACTGGGCAATGTTGATATTCACACCACCACGTAAGGGTTGATCAAGCCCAAACCATTCCCAACGCCCTTTTTCTATCGTGATATTTTCTGCAGTTACATTCCAAGGCAACACAGCTAACGCTTGCCCTCCGCCTTGTTCAGCAATAGAAATAGTACCGCTATTCCCCTGCCATTGAGCAATAAAGACTAATGGGTAAGCATAATGGGATGTTAACAATGTTGTGCTGATAGAACCATTTTCTGGTAATGAATCAACATTAAGGGGTAACGCGATTTCAGCCGCCAGCTCTATCTGATTATCGTCAGGTAAATTAATCTTTAATTGTTTAATATCTAACCATTGATTATCACGGATCAGCGCTTGTATCTGCGTATTATCTCCCTGATAGCTGATTAATCGCCCATTTGTATCACTTTTAAGCTGAAAATGGCCGTTATAGCGCTGATTATCCATTAAAGAAACATGATTAATATCAACCGATAAGCGAGGAATAGTAGCTAATAACGCATGAATATCGAGAGGAACTGCTGCGGTCTCTTTTTTATCTGCAAAAGATAATTGTGAAAAACACCCTTCGTTAATAGTAAGTTGTTGACTATTAAATGATAGGCTATCAATTTGCTGTTTTTGATAGTTAAACGTAAATTGCTGCACATTAGCCAAGGTACAGCTATCACTTTTTAATGCGATATCATCAATAAAAACACCCCATTGTTGTAACCTAGGTTGTGTTAAAGAGAGTGAAACACCTTCAGGTAAATAGGTTTTAGCCACAACAGGTAACCAACGTGGAATGGTGAGCCACAAGGTCGTGCTAACTGCGCCGACACCCAGTAGTATCATCCCTGTCCATTTGATTGTTTTCTTTAACAACACCTCATTTTCCTTTTGATCACATTAACCACATTCCGAACATCCACTTTACCCATTAAATTGTTTATAATAATAGTATTAAATGTTTCTCTATTGGGGTTAGATAATTCTTGTTTTCTCACTCTCAAAATAAATTTTAATCGATAATAAGCGAGTACAGGATGAAAATTGTTTCCTATAGTACTAAACATTATGACCGCAAACACATGGAATGGGTCAATCAGCATAATGGATATCATTATGATATCGAATATTTTGACTTTAATTTGACTGAACAAACAGCAAAAAATGCCGTCGGCGCAGATGCAGTCTGTATCTTTGTTAATGATGATGCTAATCGTGCGGTATTACAAGAGCTTGCCAGTCTCAACATCCGTATCCTTGCACTGCGTTGTGCGGGGTTTAATAATGTTGACCTTAAGGCAGCAGCCGAATTAGGGATCACCGTAGTGCGTGTGCCGGCTTATTCCCCAGAAGCGATTGCTGAGCATACTGTTGGGATGATGCTCTCGTTAAATCGTCGTATTCACAGAGCCTACCAGCGTACCCGTGATGCAAACTTTTCCTTAGAAGGCTTAACTGGCTTTAATATGCATAATCGCACTGCAGGGATTATCGGTACGGGGAAAATTGGTCTAGCGACTTTACGCATACTAAAAGGCTTTGGTATGAAGCTATTGGCCTATGATCCTTATCCAAACCAAGCTGTATTAGATTTGGGTGCGGAATATGTTGACTTAGCGACTCTTTACGCAAATTCACATGTTATTTCGTTGCATTGCCCATTAACCGCAGAAAATCATCATTTATTAAATGAAAGTGCTTTTTCGCAAATGAAAGATGGCGTAATGATCATCAACACTAGCCGTGGGGCCTTAATTGATTCTGCAGCTGCCATTAATGCCTTAAAACAAGGTAAAATTGGCGCATTAGGCATGGATGTCTACGAAAATGAGCGCGATTTATTTTTTGAAGATAAATCAAATGATGTTATTCAAGATGACGTGTTCCGTCGCCTTTCCTCTTGCCATAACGTATTGTTTACCGGGCACCAAGCATTCTTAACTGAAGAAGCGTTAATTAGTATTAGTGAAACGACATTGCACAATATTAAAGAGGTTGCTGCAGGTATAACATCACCTAACGAAGTGAAAGCCTAAGTCTCTAAAAAACCCCTGTTAGTCACCTTTGAGTGGCTAAAGGGGTTTTATCTTATTCGTCTTGGTTAATGAATTAACAACATATTTATCTTCTTAGGTACATTTTTATCAAGCGTAAACTATCCCTTTTATGCATGCCTAGTATTTTCTTTCTCATCCACTTTAAATTGAGAGACTAAGTTGGCAAGCTGATGAGCTTCGTCATCCATATTGGCAGTAATAGTGGCAGACTCTTCCACAAGTGCCGCATTTTGTTGAGTCACGGTATCCATCTCACTTACGGCCATAGCAATTTGATTAATCCCCATACTTTGTTCATTAGAGGCTAAGGCAATCTGTTGCATAAAATCATTAACTTGACTAATGGTGGTCACAATTTCCGACATGGAGCGTCCTGCTTCGCTCACTTGTTGTGATCCAACCTGTACTTTATTTACCGAATGGGTAATAAGTTCATTGATCTCTTTGGCTGCCTCTGCACTACGACTAGCTAAGTTACGCACTTCGGCTGCAACAACGGTAAATCCGCGACCTTGTTCACCCGCTCTAGCCGCTTCAACCGCGGCATTCAATGAGAGAATATTGGTTTGATTGGCAATACTGTTAATGATGTCATTAATATCTGAGATCTTTTTCGCACTTTCAGAAATCGATGACATGGTTTCGATAACATTATCCATCACCTTTTCGCCGTTTTGTGCTGACGTTGTCGCTCTTAATGCCAACTGGCTAGCTTGGCGTGAGTTATCGGCATTTTTTTCAACCGTGGTTTTGATTTGCTCCATGCTTGCAACGGTTTGTTGTAGCGCACTAGCCTGCTCTTCAGTACGTGAGGAGAGGTCAGTATTACCTGTTGCTATTTCACTTGCACTGACGCTAATGGTGTTTACTGCATTTTTTACCGAAGCAATCATTTGACTTAATGAAACTTTCATTTTATTCATTTCATTAAATAGCTTACCAAATTCATTGTTACCGTGATTTTCCACTCGCATACTTAAATCGCCTTGGCTCATTTTACTAAAAATATTAATAAGCACTTTAATATTGCCGATAAAGCTATGAGAGAACCAACGTAAGATAATGATAAAGAGCATAATGACAATAATCGCTGTGACTAACGCCATTAGCATAATGCGCTGTTGTGAGGTTTTCGCAATATCAATATAATTATTCTCAATACCATTGGCGACGGCATAATATGTCATGGTGATCTCGTTGAGTTCATCCATTTTTTGACTAGCAGAGTGCGTAGTCAATTGTCCTTTACGTAATTTAGCTAAGGCATCGGTAAATATATCTAAAAGCTCATCAAAGCGTTTCGTCATATCATCAGCAACCTGACGCCCTTCCATGGTTAACTTTTCAGCATCCGCCCAACGGTGGATCTCTTCACGGGTGATTTTTATATATTCTTGAGTTTGATGAAGGTATTTAGCAGAAGGTTTTTCATTCACTCTTAACTGCCCATCCAAGCCATTAATATTCGCTCTGATCACCGCCATTTGATAACGCGCTTTTCCCATCAGCAACATTTGCTGACTTAAGTTATTTGATGAAACAAAGTTATGATAAGAGCGTGTTGAAGCATCATAACTAAAGTAAATAATGCTCATAATAAGTACAAATAAAATAGCCAGCATAACTTTAACGGTTTTTTCTATACTGATGTTTTTAAACATAATCATATTCCAGCAAAATATACAGCTTTGATTTTTCTGTATATTTGTAAGATATCAGAATGCACTCTTTAGTAAAAAAGAGTGCATTCCCTAGTGTTAACAAAATAAATTAAAGATTATTTTTTAGATTATAGAGACAGGTAAGAGACTGCTCACATTGATAATGTCGGTCATTTTTATCAAAAACTTTAGAGCATAGTGAAATCTATTTTTTATTTTTGAAATAAACATTTCATTTCACTGTCCACTAAGCAATTCGTTACATAATATTCCATTAGCATTATGATTTGATTGATAAAAAATTAAATGATTAATTATCTTTTAGAATGAACAGGATAAATTTTAAAGCATGACCAATTTATCATACAATATCAGTATTTATTTTATAAATTAAACTAATCATACTTTTTTATTTAAACAGAAAGAATTGTTGTTACTTTCTTAAAAAATAATGCTATTGCTTAATACTGTGGACATTAGGTTATTTAACTCAAATAGATTAACGATATTAAGAAAGATTACTTATTCTATTTTTAATTATTTTTTAGTTAGTTCAATTAAACTTATCTCTTTATTGAATCGCTATGTTTTGCTATTCAATAATACAGTGATAATTGAACAGAATTATTTGTTGATTGTTAATCTTTTGCACAATGCTTAGAGGTATTTTAATACCTCTTTATACCCTATGTTGATGACGCTGTGGTGATGCTTGTTTTACCCCGATTAAAAAATCAGCAAAAATAGCTTTAAAATCACTACATGCCTCTTTCGGCAATGACGCTTCATTTTTTAGATTGATAGCAATATGAGTAATAAAACCATAAATTAAATTCACCACAATAGCCGGTGAATAAGCACAGATCTGTTTTTCAGCAAAGAGTATATCAACACAGTGTTGGATACGAGGAATAAGAATGTTGGCGTCAATCTCTTCCCACTCTTTCCAACCTAATACCGAGATAACTTCTTGTAAGGGAATTAACTCGTTTTTACACTGATAAATATGGTCAACACAAAGAGAGAAGAGCGCCGTTAGCTCTTGCCATTTATCATCATAAGTAGGCACTTCATCTAATTTTTGAACAGCATGCTTAACTTGCAGTAAATAACACTCTCTCAAAAGGGCTTTTTTATTACTAAAGTGATGATAAAACGCCCCTTTAGTAACCCTTGCATAACGTGATATTTCATCAATGGAAACATCATAATAGCATTGATTTACAAAGAGATATTGTCCAGCTTCAAGTAAAGCTAAGCGTGTTTGTTCTGAATTCTCTTGTTGCCGTGATTTTAATTTCATGATAAAAAACCCATAAAACATACCATAAGTATGTAATAATATATGGGTATCAGTTTTGTGTAAACTGAACAAAATATCTTTTCAGGAAATCATCATGTCATCTCAGTTCAATGGACTTATCCCTTCCAATTCTTTATCTTCGTTTAATATAGAAGTGATTAAAGAACTTCTGCTCTGGATCGAGGTAAATCTAGAAAAGCCGTTATTACTTGATGATGTTGCGATAAAATCAGGTTATACAAAATGGCATTTACAACGGGTGTTTAAGCAAGCAACGGGCTTAACATTAGCCTCTTATATTCGTGGTAGACGACTGACCAAAGCCGCCACTGAATTGCGCTTAACTAAACTTCCGGTATTAACTATCGCACTACGCTATCAATTTGATTCGCAGCAATCTTTTACACGCCGCTTTAAAGCTGTTTTTGGCGTTACTCCTTCGGAATACCGTAAAGTTGATGTGTTGTGTAGCGACAATTTTCAGCCCCCCATCAATTTTGAAGTTACCGACCTCCCTATTCCAAATATTATCGAGCTACCTGAAAGCTTTCTTTATGTTATTCAATACCAATACTTTTGCTCTATCGAGGATATTGGCAAGCTACATGAAGATATTCGTCATCAGTTTTGGAATGATTTTCTGTTGTACACAGATAAAAACTTTACGGAAAGTAGTGTGTTAATTTCTTATCAGCCAAATACATTACGTAAAGATAAGATCCAGATTGATTATGAAATTGGCCTAAACAATTTAGATCACTTTACCAGACCCCGTGGTTTTAGAAAAAAAGCGATTGCAGGCGGGCGTTATGTTCGTTTCCAATTTAAAGGCACGTTAGAAGAATATAAACAATTTGCCATCAAGATCTACTTTTATACTTTACCGGCTTTGGGGTTATGTCGTCGTTTAGGGCCAGATATTGAAAACTACATTTGTATAGAAACAGATAGCGACATTATGGAACTACCAAAAACACTGGAAATTGATTATTACGTTCCAATTCATTAATCAGTAATAAGTACTTAACGACTTGACTTTCAGTTTATTGATATGGCTAATTAACCGTCTTGATGGATTATTTAGCCATCCTTCTCTCTCACCCTCCCTTGGTTAATAAGGTTGTTCTATGCGTATTTGTTCTTTGTTGCTCTGCACCACTTTCTTAGTATCATCAATAACATCAAGCTACGCAGAAATAAGCACACATAAACTGATTCGCCAAGATAATAGCGAACTGATTTATTATCTAGATAAACAAGCTGAACATAACAAAACACTGTTAGTTTTAATGCAAGGTTCTGACTGTAATAGCATAAAAAATAATACTTTTATTCAAGAAACCTTTGGTAGATGGCTACCGAGTAGTGATGTTTTAATGGTTGAAAAGTATGGTATTACAGCACAATTGACTTATTCCGACGATAATGGTGAAAGAGAAGATTGCCCTAAAAACTATAAACTACATGATAATCCTAACCAAAGACTTGCTGATTATTTAGCAGTGCTAGATAAATTATCCCCTAATTACACCAATATTGTATTACTTGGAGGAAGTGAAGGCGCAACAATGGTTCATTTAGTTGTTGCTGAACGTCATGATATTAGCGCTGCAATCGCATTAAATGGCGGTGGTCGTTTTTTCCTTGATGATGTACTGTACAATATACGCAATACAACACCTAAAGAGCATGTGGAAGAAGCAATAAATAGCTTTCAACAACTCGCTAATGCAATAATAACGAATCAAATTGGTGATGAGCAATTTGTTAGTGAACATAGCAAATTATGGTGGCAACAATATCTTGCTATTGATCTACTTGAGGTGATTAAGCGCAACACGCAAACTCCGGTATTAATTGTTCAAACATTAGATGATATCAATGTAGATGTGGCTGCATTCCATCAATTATCTCAAGAGATAACGCAACCTAATGTGACATTTATTAAATATGATAAATTAAATCATGGTTTTTATAATCAACAAGGTGAGCGATTAACCGGAAAAGTCGTTCAAGATATACAGCAATGGTATGCGCAATATAATAAATAACATTCATCCTATCTTGACTTATTATATTAAGATAATTTTACGAGCTGATGATTAGGCCTATTTTATCATGCTTAATCTTTTATGCTGCGTTATCTTTCTGTTTCCCCTATTGGCTATTTAATATTGATTGACTGATAGTAGTGATAGAGAAAAGCAATTTATCATCACACCTTTATGCTCTTATACTTAAGTTAAATCTTGTTATCAGATCACTGATATGGAACAGGATCATTATACAATTAACCTTGTATAATAGTGATAACTTCTCTCTTCTAGATGTATAGGATCAGAATGAACAATAATCGCGCACTACTATGTCTGGAAAAAATTGGCTTTCAACTCGATAGCAAAATTATTCTAGATAATGTGACTTTCTCACTACAACCTTCTGAATTTAAATTGATTACAGGCCCTTCTGGCTGTGGAAAAAGTACGTTATTAAAAATCATTGCCTCTTTATTATCACCGACAAGTGGCACACTTTTCTTTGACGGAAAAGACTACTTAACCCTTTCTCCTGAACAATACCGACAACAAGTTTCGTATTGTACTCAAACCCCGATGTTATTTGGTGAAACGGTTTATGACAATCTTAAATTTCCTTATTTACTACGCAAAATCGCCGTTGATGAGAAGAAATTAGCGAAAGATTTAGATTACTTTAATTTGCCCAATGAGATTTTAAATAAAGGTATTAATGAACTTTCTGGTGGTGAAAAACAGCGTATCTCACTTATCCGTAACCTACAGTTTTTGCCTAAAGTGTTATTGCTTGATGAAATTACTAGTGCTCTTGATGAAGACAATAAAATAAAAGTCAATGAGCTTATCCATCATTATGTCAAAGAGCAAAAAATCGCTGCATTATGGGTAACTCACGATCAAAATGAAATCAAACATGCCGATGATGTGATCCACTTACCGAGTCATATGAACAATTAAGGTTAGGTTGACTTCCATTACCCCCTTAGTTTTAACTTTATTGAGCAGTGAGCAAATAAATTATTATGAACGAACATACAATCAGTAATGAATCTCTTATTTTTTCTCTGTTACTGGTCTTAGTGGCTATATTTATTAGCCGAAAAGAGAAACTTTCATTAGAGAAAGATATTATTTGGAGTACCGCCCGAGCGATAATTCAACTCTTTATTGTTGGCTACGTATTAACTTATATTTTCGACGTCGACCATATTATCCTTACATTTCTAATGGTCTTATTTATCTGTTATAACGCTGCCTATAATGCTAAAAAACGCAGTAAATACGTTAAAGATATTTTTATTATCTCGTTTGTCGCTATTACCACAGGGGCATTGCTCACCTTAAGTATTTTACTTTTTACTCATGCTATTGCCTTTACCCCTATCCAAATTATTCCTATTACCGGTATGATCGCGGGGAATGCAATGATTGCGACCGGACTTTGTTATAATCAGCTTGGGCAACGTTTTGAAAATCATCAACAACAGATCCAAGAAATGTTAAGTTTGGGGGCAACCCCTAAAATTGCTTCAATGGCTATTATTCGAGATAGTATTAAATCGTCGTTAATTCCGACCGTTGACGCAGCCAAGACAGTGGGGATTGTAAGCTTACCTGGAATGATGTCTGGATTAATTTTTGCCGGTGTTGATCCACTACAAGCGGTTAAATACCAAATTATGGTCACCTTTATGTTGATGGCAACCGCCAGTATTTCAACAATTATTGCTTGCTATTTAACCTATAAGAAATTCTTTAATCAACGCCATCAATTAATGACGTTTAATCAATAAAATAATGGCTCTCCCTCTGTGTAACACAAAGGGAGAGCGCAATATTAACCGCGTCCTTTGGGGCGATTAAGAATATGATCTTCCCAGTCTTCAACTTCCACTTCAGGAACAGCAATATATCTTACTGAGATATTACCTTGATGCATTTTTGCTTTATTACCTGCAATAAGGGGATGCCAATCCGCTAAAGGCTTCCCTTCTGCTAATAAGCGATAAGCACAAGTCATCGGTAACCATTCAAACGTCGGCAAATTATATCGCGTGAGTTTGATACAATCAGGCTCATAACGAAAACGATCTTCATAGTTACTGCATTGGCAGGTTTTAATATTTAACTGATTACAAGCGACGTTAGTAAAATAGATCTCATCAGTATCATCATCCATTAACTTGTGTAAACAGCACTGCCCACACCCGTCACATAACGATTCCCACTCATCATCACTCATTTCATCCAAAGTTTTTGTCTGCCAAAAAGCCTGTGTCATCTCTACGTTATTACCTTATTGCTCATCATATTATTAAATAACCCGTGTGGTCAGCTGATGTTCATTGACACTTAATACCAACATATCACCCGATGCTAAGGGACCGACACCTTCAGGTGTTCCCGTTAAAATGACATCACCTGGGCGAAGGGTAAAAAAGCGCGACATATAACTGATAAGGGGTAAAACAGGCGTTAGCATATCACGACTGTTGCCTTGCTGACGAATTTCACCATTAACTTTCAACATTAAGTCAACATTTTGGGGATCACCAAAAGAGTTCACCGGAATAAATCCCGACAAAGGCGCTGAACCATCAAACGCTTTACTTTTCTCCCAAGGTTGTCCCGCTTTTTTTAATTGACTTTGTAAATCACGTAAAGTGAGATCTAAACCAACACCAAAACCAGCAATAGCACGATCAACCCTATCTTCATTGGCTTGTTTCAGTGGCTGACCAATTAATACCGCTAACTCTATTTCATGATGCACTGCCCCCATCTCTTTGGGGATCGCAATAGGTTGGCGAATATCACACATCGCCGTTTCTGGTTTAATAAAGATAACCGGCTCTTCAGAGCGCACCGAGCCCATCTCTTTTATGTGGTTTGCATAATTACTGCCCACACAAATCACTTTATTAACAGGAAAATCAAGCAACGAACCTTCCCAATCTCTATGTTGATACATAATATTTTCCTTATTAGGTAAATCGCTGTGTTTTATGTCACTGCTAACGTGATTTAGTGTTGAGTTGGCAGTGTATTTATTTTATTGGCAACGCCATCAGCCATCGTCACAATACTCAAAGCAAAAAAGTAAGAGCTATTCCAATGCATGATAGTACGGAAATTTTGGGTGACTAAATAACTTCTATGCAAATCATCATCAGGAATTATCAGCCATACCTTCATATCATCACTTAATTGGCTATTAGCGGGTAATTGCACCCCTAGCGCCTTCCATTGTGCGACCGTTTTTTGTTGCTCTGTTTTTATACCTTCCAACTGTTGATTAAAATTAGCAGGTAAACTGACTTGTTCCCCCCAAGGGAGATCGCGTTGCCATCCCTCGGTTGCTAAATAATTAGCGGCTGAAGCAAACGCATCTTCACGGCTATTCCATATATCAATGTTGCCATCACCATTGCCATCAGCAGCGTAAGTCAAAAATGAAGATGGCATAAACTGTGTCTGCCCCATTGCGCCTGCCCAAGAGCCTTTTAAACGCTGGCCTACAGGTAAATGTCCATTTTCGATTATCTCAAGTGCGGCCATTAATTGGCGACTAAACAAGGCCTCACGGCGACCTTCAAAAGCTAATGTGGCCAGTGCTGAGATAACATCTTCTTTTCCTTGTACTCGACCAAAACCACTTTCTAATCCCCATAAGGCAACAATATAATTTGCAGGCACACCATATTGATTGCTGATCTGCGCTAGGGTTTGTTGGTTAGCTTGATAAAGTTTCGCCCCTTCTGCGATACGTCCTTTCGTCACCACTCGAGGTAAATACACATCTAAAGTAATTTTCTTTTCTGGCTGATTACGGTCTGACTTCACCACTCTGTCAATAAAGTGAATTTCCGAAAAGGCAAAATTGATAGTTTCAGGTTTATAACCCAATTCAGCCGCTTTTTGTTTTAAAGCATCTACATAAGCAGGAAATTGTGCAGGTGTCCGTGACTGTTTTGGAAACGCCTGTTCAAGTGAGACAACATCAATCTGTTTCCAGCGAGCCGGTGCCGATGTCGCAATATTGGCAATTTCACTTGTTACAGGTTTTTTTTCTGCACTCTTCTGATGGCTATCTGCACAAGCAGATAGCAAAACAGTAGAAACAATCACCGCGATGAACGAATATTTGAACATTTATGCTCCTTTTATCTCGATGATTTATTCAGTTTTTTCTGAATTTTTTAATTCATCTAAATAAGCATTTAACATACTTTCGACGGGAGGTGGCACTTGTAGATAAAAACCTTGGTCAGTCAACGCTTGTTTGACTTTTTCTATGTCTGCATTCGCTAAACGCTGTCTTTGCGCGAGATCTAGCAACATTGCAAACTGTGGTTCACCAAAACTTTGTAATAATTCCTCAGGAATTCGAGAGAAATCATCTTTTTTTTCGATGTATAAATAAGTTTGATCACGCTTGGTACTACGGTAAATTGCACAAATCATTTTCATTAAACTCTAATTATTAAAATAAGCGACTTGCCTGAATATTTTAGTAAATATAACATGCTTATATAATTTCGTAATATCGTCTCTGGTTTTTTGTGCCAGATTATAGAAAATTTACTGAGTCAGATAGATGTCAAACACGCCCATTGAGTTAAAAGGCAGTAATTTTACCCTCTCGGTACTTCATTTAAATGATGGATCACCGAAGGTTATTCGTCAGGCTATTTCAGATAAAATTGCCCAAGCGCCTCAATTTCTGAAAAATGCGCCTGTTGTTATCAATGTCTCTGCTATCGCAGATCAAACGATTGATTTTAAAAAACTGAGGCGAATAGTAGAAGATGCTGGCTTACGTGTTGTGGGAATTAGTGGTAGTCATGACGCTCAACAAAAAGAAGCGATAATTGCCGCACAGTTACCTATTCTAAATGAAGGTAAAATAACTAAGCCAGCAGCTCAGGCAAATAACGATAAAACGAATGAAGTACCGATAAATGTACGACAAAAAACCAAAATCATTCATACACCAGTGCGTTCAGGGCAACGTATTTACGCACCAAATAGCGATTTAGTCGTGTTAAGCAATGTCAGTGCTGGCGCTGAATTAATCGCAGACGGTAATGTACATATTTATGGTGTATTGCGTGGACGGGTTCTTGCCGGAGCATCAGGCGACCAAGAGAGCCATATTTTTTGTACACATTTATCTGCAGAACTAGTTTCCATTGCTGGTCAATATTGGCTAAGCGACCAAATTCCTACAGATTTTGTTGGCAAATCAGTCCAACTTAGTTTGCAAGAGAATGAATTAACAATCGAGAACTTAATTTAGAGCATCGACAAGGAATCACTCCATGGCACGCATTATTGTTGTTACGTCAGGTAAAGGTGGGGTTGGTAAAACAACTTCCAGCGCGGCCATTTCTACCGGCCTCGCTCAAAAAGGGCATAAAACGGTTGTTATCGACTTTGATATCGGGTTACGTAATCTTGACCTAATTATGGGTTGTGAGCGTAGAGTCGTTTATGACTTTGTTAATGTTATTCAAGGTGATGCTACTTTAAATCAAGCCCTGATTAAAGATAAACGTACAGAAAACCTTTATATCCTCCCTGCTTCACAAACAAGAGATAAAGACGCTTTAACCCGTGATGGTGTAGAGCAAGTGTTAGATGAACTGGATGAAATGGGTTTTGATTTTATTATTTGTGATTCACCTGCAGGGATTGAAAGTGGCGCACTTATGGCACTCTATTTTGCAGATGAAGCCATTATCACCACCAACCCAGAAGTCTCCTCTGTACGTGACTCAGACCGTATTTTAGGTATTTTAGCCTCTAAATCACGTCGCGCTGAACGAGGCGAAGATCCTATTAAAGAACATCTTCTATTAACACGCTATAATCCAGGCCGAGTAAGCCGTGGTGATATGTTAAGTATGGAAGATGTGCTAGAAATTTTATGTATTCCACTGCTGGGTGTTATTCCAGAAGATCAATCCGTTTTACGTTCATCAAACCAAGGTGAGCCTGTTATTCTTGATAGTGAATCTGATGCAGGTAAAGCTTATTTAGATACAGTAAATCGTTTATTAGGTGAAGAACATCCATTCCGTTTTATTGAAGAAGAGAAAAAAGGCTTCCTAAAACGCCTTTTTGGGGGGTAAAAGATGGCTTTATTAGATTTTTTTCTGTCGCGTAAAAAGTCGACAGCAAATATTGCCAAGGAGCGCCTACAAATTATCGTAGCAGAGCGTCGACGTGGCGATACTGAGCCAGCTTATTTACCTGATATGAAAAGAGATTTATTAGGTGTTATCTGTAAGTATGTGCAGATAGATCCCGATATGCTATCTGTTCAGTTTGAGCAGAAAGGCGATGATATCTCCGTACTAGAATTAAATGTGACATTACCTGAAAATGAAGAATCACCTAAGTGATCATATTTAATTCGCTGATATAAGCTAATGATCCACAGAGCCAGCTATAAACTATCACATATTTGCTTGGCTCTGTGTTTTTAATTATATATAAACTGGCTGAATACAAATGTGCAAATAGCGCTATATATTGTTGCTATTTTAAACATTCATTAATAATAAGTTGGAGTTGCTATTTATTGGATGATAGAAGGATGATAGAAACTCATATTGGGTTTGAGAAAATTTCAGGCTAAATAATTACTCTTTAGCCTGAATTAATATAACGTGATATTAAGGATATTGCGCCAAAATTGCAGTAATTTTTTCTGCTAATAATGCTTTACGCCAGCGTGAAAGCAATTCAGGCTCCCCTGTTTTAATTTTCCAGTGAATATTAAGCAATTGGTTTATTTGTCTTCTTGAGGCTAATAACTCGGGGTTATAACGCTGCCCTTCACTTACCTCTTGGATCACCGTTTTTATTGCTTTAAAGGCTTTTTTATAGTTAGGTTGTTCAATTAAATTGCCAATAGGCTCAGGACAATCTTCATCTTTGATCTGTTTGGCTTTAGCAACAAAATCCAACAAGCGACGGCCATGACAACGAATTTCTTGCCCCGATAGAGAAAGCGCATCTAATTCAGCAAGAGAGGTCGGTAAATAGCGTGCTACTGACCATAAATGCTCTTCCCTTACAACAAAATTTAATGCCATATCACGGGCTCTAGCTTGATTTAAACGCCATTCTGCCAACATTTTTAAGCATGCCAATTGTTGACCTCGTAATTGCCATGCATTACCAATATCGCGATAGGCAAGCTCTGGTGATACGGTCTCTTGGCGACGCTCGGCTATCATTTCGCACTCATCAACAATCGCGTCCATATAACCGGCTTCTTGTGCCTGTGCGATTAATTTCTTAGCTAGAGGTAACAAATAAAACACATCACCACTCGCATATTGGCACTGTTTTTCGGTTAATGGGCGTGCCAGCCAATCTGTTCGTGATTCACTTTTATCGAGAGCAATATGTTCATATTTTTCTACTAAGGTCGCAAAGCCACAAGAAATGGGATAGCCCAGAAAAGCGGCCACGACTTGGGTGTCTATCATGGGTGTCGGAACACAACCAAATTGATGAGAAAACACTTCAAGATCTTCACTTCCAGCATGCAAATATTTAAGGACTGCGGGATTAGTTAATAATTCAACAAAAGGAGTCCACTCAGTAATGGTCAGGGGATCAATAAGAGAGATCTGTTTCCCATCGTACATTTGGATAAGCCCCAAATGTGGGTAATAGGTGCGTATACGGACAAACTCTGTATCTAATGCAATTTGTGATACCTCAGACGCTGCTTTACAGACATCTTCTAGTGCTGTGTTTGTCGTGATAAATTGATAATTCAAAACAGGTTTCTCTTGTGTTTTTATGTCTAATGACTTTTTCGTAAAGACAAAAACGCCGGTATAAACCGGCGAATTTATCAAAGGTTATACTTTGTTGTATCAAGATCCAGTTGATGTTTTCAACTGTTTTTCTTCATTTCTTAATTCTCTGCGTAAAATTTTACCAACATTTGACTTAGGCAGCTCTTCTCGAAACTCAATAATCTTAGGTACTTTATAACCCGTTAAGTAACGGCGACAATGAGTTTTAAGTTCATCTTCTGTCAATGAGGGATCTTTTTTGACAACAAAGATTTTCACAGTCTCACCCGAGCTTTTACTCGGTACACCAATAGCTGCTGATTCTAAAACTTTCGGGTGCGCAGTAACCACTTCTTCAACTTCATTAGGATAGACATTAAATCCTGAAACCAAGATCATATCTTTTTTACGGTCAATGATGCGGATAAAGCCTTCATCATCCATTGTGGCAATATCACCTGTGGCAACCCATCCATCATGTAGTACTTCTGCTGTCGCATCAGGGCGATTCCAGTAGCCTTTCATGACCTGAGGGCCACGAACCCACATTTCACCGCCTTCTGTGCGAGACACTTCATTACCTTCATCATCCATAAATTTTACTTCCGTTGAAGGTACAGGAAGCCCAATACTACCACTGTATTTTTTCAGGTTATAAGGGTTACCTGTTACTAAAGGCGAACACTCAGTTAAACCATAACCTTCTAATAGATGCTTACCGGTTAATTCTTCCCACTCTTTCGCAACACTACTTTGTACGGGCATTCCGCCACCAACAGAAAGGTTGAGCTTAGAAAAATCAAGTTGACGAAACTCAGGATTATGTAGCCAAGCATTAAATAGTGTATTTACCCCGGTAATCGCCGTGACAGGATAACGCGATAACTCTTTAATAGTGCCTTTAACATCTCGTGGATTCGTTATCAGTAGGTTTTTCCCGCCAACTTCAATAAATAACAAGCAGTTCACGGTTAAAGCAAAAACGTGATACAAGGGTAAAGCGGTTACCACCAGCTCTTTCCCTACATTAAGTGCAGGAACATAAGCGGCTTTAGCTTGTTCTAGATTAGCCAACATATTACGATGAGTTAACATCGCGCCTTTCGCAATTCCTGTGGTACCACCAGTATATTGTAAGAAGGCTAAATCATCTCCAGTAATTTCTGGCTTAATATATTGCATTCGATAGCCTAAATGCATCGCTCGACGAAATGATATCGCGTCAGGCAAATTATATTTTGGGACTAATCGCTTGATATATTTAACCACAAAATCAACCAGTGTCGCTTTAGGACGAGATAGCTGATCTCCCATACGTGTTAAAATAACGTGTTTAATGCTGGTATTAAAGACGATTTTTTCCAGCGTATGGGCAAAGTTAGAAACAATGACAATAGCTGTGGCGCCACTATCATTAAGCTGATGTTCAAGCTCTCTTGGTGTGTAGAGTGGGTTTACATTGACCACTACCATACCGGCACGAAGAATGCCGAAAAGCGCTATAGGATATTGCAGTAAGTTAGGCATCATTAAGGCGACACGATCACCTTTTTTCAATCCTAAGCCATTTTGCAAATAAGCGGCAAAAGCACGGCTACGCTCTTCTAGTTTGCGGTAAGTCATGACCTCGCCCATATTGATAAAGGCGGGTTGATCTGCGTAATTTGCGACAGCGTTTTCAAGCATCTCTGCAAGAGATGCAAAACGGTCCGGGTCAATTTCAGCCGGAACATCTGCCGGATAACGTTTAAGCCAGACTTTTTCCAAAGTAGTACTCCTGATTAATCGCACTTCTTGGTTAATATTATGTTTCTTTTTAACAAAGTATTAACTCATCCTACCAGCACAAACAATTTTCTGTTGTGAAGATGCGAAGTGTATCACTAAATTTTTTCTTTTTATGTTTAACAAAAAAGAAGGCGGTCAAAACCGCCCTCTCTTTTGTTGTCTTCATCTTTAATAATTATATTAGATAATTGCCATCTAATATATTACAGGTATTGATTATACACCGTTTCAAACTCATAAAGGTAAAATATTATATCGTCATTAACAATTATTCTAGTTTATTACTCCAAAACGGGGACAACTTGGCCAGTACCATATGGATATGCCCCATAGCCACCATAGCCATAATTATACCAGTAAGGGGCATTACCATAGTATCCCCATGTCATAACAGGCGCAGGCATAATAACTTGTTGCGTTAATGTCCAGCGTTTCATTCCTGTAACATCGATACGTAAAAATGGATAAACGGCTTCACCCACTTTGCCTGTTTTTACACCTTTGATCGTACCCACTACCGTGACATACTGATTTTTATAATCTGTTGGATCTAAAAAATGAGTAACATTCGCATAAAGACGACCAACAGAAGGTTGCTGTAACTCAGGAGCCGCATCATAGTGAGAAAGTGGCATCACAGCAATTTCTAACTGGGTTGTTGAAGGTAGATTCTTAACCTCTATCACTCGCCCACCAAAACGACCTTCTTGACCGACATAAAGCTCCGGTGCCGCTAGAACTACATTTAAGTCAGTAACAGGAGTTGCTGTTGTCCCTTTAATAGATTCAGGTATAGAGACGCAGCCCGTTAGTAATAGAGCGCCAGATAAAAATAGCGCTTTACTTACCAAACGGTAGTTTAATTGTCTGTTCATAAACCACCTCTTTGTACGTCATTAAGTACGTTACACTCTAAGATAAGTATAGCGTCACTCTGTCACTTCTAACAGAAAATCGCTAACAATCTATTCCCGTCCTGGTAATTTTTTCCAAGTGACTTCATTACGTAAATAAACAGGCTCGGCCTCTTCTACTTTAGTTGCTTTCCCTTCATGCCATGCTGTAACGGCAAGTGGCAACATATCTTGTGCCGCAGGCAAAGTAATTTGCGTTTCAACCACGGTAAAAGGCAATGATAAAGCTAAATCAGGATAAGCTTGCCACCCCGTACCCGCAATTGCCCAGCGACCTGTGGTAGCTTGTAGCGTTTCGGCAAATTGTTCTGGTTTCATTACCGCTTCTGTTTCTTCACCAGACCAAATGCCAGCGTCATTACGCTGATATTGGGCACAGTAGATTTCCCCCATACGGGCATCAATGGCGACTAAAACTTGCTTAATGCCTGTTGTTCTAAAGACGCCTTCTGCCATGGTGGCAAGAGAAGAAATACCAATCAGTGGCAAATTAGCCCCTAGTGCGATACCTTGCGCAACACCGACACCAATGCGAACACCGGTAAAACTGCCCGGACCACGACCAAAAGCGAGGGCATCTAAGGATTGCAGTGATAAATTGGCTTCTTCTAAAGCACTTTTCACCATTGGTAAAATTTTTTGTGTATGTTCACGCGGTGAAATTTCAAAACGTGAAGCAACGACACCTTCATTCCAAACCGCAACAGTACAAGACTCAGTTGCGGTATCAATTGCTAAAATTCGCAGTGACACGCCATAACTCCGGCAGATTCAATAAGTAAAAAGAGAAAGAATAATATCATAATAGTATTCAACAGAATAAATACACATCATATGTAATCACTATTATGACTCCGACACTATTTCATTTCGTTGTGCCCGTTGGCTTAAAAAATAACTGGTTTTTTCTAATGAACGGGTTCGTGGTGATGGGGGCAAACTACTTAAAAACACTTCCCCATAAGGCCTTGAAACTAATCTATCATCACAAACAATAATGGCACCATAGTCATGTATATCGCGGATCAAACGCCCGACGCCTTGCTTTAGAGTGATCACCGCATCAGGGATTTGTACATCCCGAAATGCATCACCACCACGTAATTGACAATCTTCAATACGTGCTCTTAATAATGGATCGTCAGGTGCGGTAAAGGGTAATTTATCAATGATCACACAAGAAAGTGTATCTCCCCTGACATCCACCCCTTCCCAAAAACTTTGGGTCGCGACAAGTAACGCATTGCCTGAGGAAACAAATTTTTTCAATAATTGCGATTTCCCCATTTCGCCTTGCATTAACACGGGAAGTGGTAAGCTGGCTTTAAACTCTTCGGCTAATCCACGCATCATAGCGTGAGAGGTACAAAGAAAAAAACAACGCCCCTGATTTTTTAAGATCACAGGAGCCAGCATAGCGGCTAAACGCTTCGCGGTGTATGGTTGATTTAACGGAGGTAAATAACGTGGTACACAGAGCAACGTTTGATGTTGATAATCAAATGGGCTATTTAAAATTAATGTCGTGGCATTTTCCAGTCCTAATCTATCTGTGTAATAAGACATTTTTTCATCTACAGAGAGTGTTGCAGAAGTAAATATCCAACTACTTTTATGGGACTTAATCAGCTCACGAAATTTATCAGCAACCGAAAGTGGCGTGATCGCCAGTAAAAAATGACGACCATAGCTTTCAAACCAATAACTGTATCCGGCAATCGTCGTATCAATTAGGCGTTTTAAACGATTACGATAAAGTGTTGCCCGTTCAAACGCACTATCCAGTAATTGGCTACGCCCTAAAGAGAGCTTCATTACATCATAACTTAGCTCTAACGCATCATCTAAGAAGGTTAAATAGCGTTTGGTTTCCTTATTTTGTAATAGTTCCCTTAAGTTACCCCGAAAACCCGTATCACCTAAGCTAAGACGAAAATCTTGTACCATTTGAGTTAAACGGTCAGCACTTTTTTGCAGTTGCACTTGATCACGCACTTCAGTGCGATACGCCACAATCATATCTCGCGCTAGATCGAATAATTGACGACTAGTGAGCTGTTGACCGAAGTAGTGGCTCGCTATATCAGGAATTTGATGCGCCTCATCGAAGATCATTATCTCCGCATCGGGGATCAGCTCACCAAAACCAGTATCTTTTACTACCGTATCTGCCATAAAAAGGTGATGATTAACAACCACCACATCAGCGGCTAACGCATTTTTACGGGCACTTAATACATAACACTCTTTGTAGCGAGGACAATCACTGCCCAGACAATTATCATTAGTGCTAGTCACCAATGGCCATACTTTGCTATCTTCCGCCACACTATGACAGCGACTAATATCACCATCTTCTGTTTGCGTTGACCATTGGCGTACATGCATAACATCAGCAAGTACTTCTGCTTCTAAATCACCGCCACTGAGCATTTGCTGATCTAAACGTTCTAAACACAAATAATTAGAGCGACCTTTTAATAAAGCCGTTGTACCATCGTAGTCTAGCGCTTCTATTATGGTGGGGAGATCACGACTATACAGTTGATCTTGTAATGCCTTAGATCCGGTAGAGATGATAGTTTTTTTCCCAGAACGTAATGCAGGCACAAGATAGGCATAGGTTTTCCCTGTCCCGGTCCCCGCTTCTGCAATAAGCACACCTTGTTTATCAATAACCTCTGTTACTGATATCGCCATTTGTCGTTGAGCTTCACGGGGATGAAATCCAGGAACGCGTCGGGTTAAAATCCCGTTTTCTGCAAAATCGTCTGACACAGGCATACTCTTTTTATAAAATAAGACGTAAATTATGCCAGTGGATAGCTAAAAGTACCACCCACGTTGTTAATACAAAGGAGAATTTATCGTGACTATAAAACGTATCGATCCAGAGGACCGTTGGTCTGAAGCGGTTATTTATAATGATACTGTCTATTACACTGCAGTTCCTGAAAACTTATCAGGGGATATAATCGAACAAACTGCAGATACATTAGCAGCTATTGATGTGTTATTACAAAGAGTGGGATCAGATAAAAGTAAGATCCTTGATGCAACACTATTTTTAGCCGATAAAGCCGATTTTGCAGGTATGAATCAAGCATGGGATGCATGGGTTGCTAAAGGGAGCGCGCCAGTACGTTGTACCGTTCAGGCTCAACTCATGCATCCTGAATATAAAGTAGAAATTAAAATCATCGCTGCTCTCTAATTTTTTATTAGCACCCGCACATGCGGGTACTATTTTCTCTTATATGTCGGATCAGCTAATTCAATATAATAATTTGATAAATGATCATGCCCATAACACATACCAATATGACTGTTTGCCATAAAAGTTAAAAAAAACTCTAATGGCCCATAAAATTTTTGGCTCGTAAAATGACGTAACGTAAAAATAGTTATTTTTCTTAACGTATCGGGTAAATGGATTATTTTAATTTTTTTATCTAATGCGCTTCCTGCGAGTTCACATATTTGATTCAAAGATAGAATATCCGGTCCACCTACAGTGAATTCATTTATATTGGTTGTCATTTTCTCGACAATAAATTGCGCTAAATCTTTTCCAGAGATAGGATTTATTTTTTGTTCGCCATCACCAAATAAATAAACTTTACCCGATGCTGCCATCTGTAAAAAATCCCCCATATCGCTAAAATAACCATTAGGTCTTACAATACAGTATGCTAAATTGGCTTGTTTTAATTTATCAACAAAGCGCTCCTTTGCTTGAAAAATCTTTAGATTTCGGTGTGTTTCGCCATCAATAGCCGAGATATAAATAAATTTATTAACCTTCGATTTAATCGCTTCTTCTAATAAATTGGCATTTGCCTGATAATCCACATCCATATAGGTTAACCCTTCTTTTTGCCGAGTGATCCCTACCGTTGATATCACGCAATCAATATTTTGAGCAATCAAAGAAAGTTGCTCTGGTTTTGTGATCTCGCCGATGAATATGTCATCAACATCCGCAAACTTTGTCGCTTGTTGATGATTTCTAACTAAAACACGTACCCAATATCCTTGTTTTTTTAATTCTTGAATTAAAAAACCACCCAAATATCCTGTTGCTCCCGCGACTAATATCCGTTTCATTTCAACTCCTTTCTTTTTTAATTATCATGAAAAGTAACATCAATGATAAATTAATAGCAACTGCGCTTAGCATAATAAATGCAATATACTCACCGTTGTTAGTGATAGATTCTATTGCATCTTCAAATTTCACTCTTTTTAGTGTTGAAATAGTAAGGCTATTTTTACTATAAATTTTGTTATTTTAAACACATCATTTTTAATAGATATTTATAGAAACAAAAAAGCTAAGTTTACAAGAAACTTAGCTTTTTTATTTAATATGCTTTACTTTGCTATGTAAAATAGAGTTAAGCGAATTTAATCATTATCATACCGACTAATAATAATATAATTCCACTCCATCCTTTATAATTTAGGCGTTGATTAAATAAGATCCACCCAGCGGCGATAGTGGCAATAATACCAAAAGCTCCCCATAGTGCGTAAGCAACAGAAAGCTCTATCCCCTTTACGGCCATTGCCAATGAACTAAATGCGCCTAACACACAAAGCAATGACAATATTCCCAACCCCCAACGACTAAAACCGTTAGACATTTTCAAGAATATATTGGCCACGATTTCAAGCACAACAGCAAGAAGAAGAAAAGCGCCATGCCACCATTCAAATTGAGCTAACATATTAAGCCTCTTTAACATTAGAAGAAATTGGCTTATTAACTCCCTTTACCACAGTAGCAACCTGTTTGGCTTTTCCGGCAATATTTTTTACCGAATCGGTTGTTTTTTTAGCAACCACCGATTTTTTAGTGCCTGACTTAATCAAAGTGATCCCCGCAATTAACATTGCTAAACCACCTAATTTTAATGCTGACAGTGATTCACCAAACCAAAGCACGCTAAATGTTGTAATAATGACAATTCCAATACCTTCCCACAGTGCATAAGCTACACCTAATGCCACTTTTTTTACGGCTATGGCTAAAAAGATATAGGAAGTGGCAATCATTAACCACATAACGATCATACCAGTGTAACCACCGCTGACACTGGCATACTTCATTGATAAAGTGCCGATCACTTCACAGATAATAGCTAAAACTAAAAATATCCAATAAATCATTTTTCATCTCTCATACACGTTTAAAGCACGCCTAAACGTTTCTTGCGCAGAAGATAGAGAATATGCAGATAGTCTTTCTGGCGGTATAAAACCGAACGTTAAGGCAACGTTATTTCCTGATATATCAGGAAGTAGGATGAGAAATTTCTATAATGCGCCACACCAGTAGTGTTCGCTGGATAAAATAGCAGAAAGGAATAACTTATAAGTAGAACGTTTAACTTTTACGCTTTTGGCGCTAGTCATGATTATTTATTCTTTCATCGCGCAGACCATCCGCACGATATACTCCGAACCCTCATATAATATGGATAAATGTTACATGATATTTCTATCATGCCGAATTATTTAAAGCAAGGATCTTCTGCAAAAATTTTTTAGGTAATTGATTGGTTTTATTTAGGTTTTAAGTTGAAGATTGCAATACACTGCATAGTTAATCAATTCTTAGCTGAACTTGTTATTAATTTATTCATTTATATCGCAGTAATCATGCTTAATAAAAAAACACCGCAAAACTCGACCTCTTATTTTACGGTGTTATTTATATTAGTTAGGGACTATATCTGACGATGAAATTCCCTACTCAATTTCATTCCAAGAGCGGCCATCACGAGTGATCATTGCAACAGATGCAACCGGCCCCCATGTTCCTGCTTGGTATGGCTTAGGTAATTCATTATCGCATTCCCATGCATTAATAATTGAATCGACCCATTTCCATGCTTCTTCTACTTCATCACGGCGGACAAATAGCGCTTGAATACCCCGCATTGCCTCAAGCAACAACCGCTCATAAGCATCAGCTAAATGAGTTTGATTAAAAGTTTCGGAGAAACTTAAGTCTAATTTAGTAGTTTGTAAGCGGTGTTTATGATCAAGACCTGGTGCTTTATTTAGCACTTCAATATCAATACCTTCATCTGGCTGTAAACGAATAGTGAGTTTATTTTGTGGTAACTCTTGATAGGTTTCACTGAAAATATTCAGAGCGGGTTTTTTAAAATAGACCACCACTTCCGAGCATTTACTTGGCATACGCTTACCGGTTCTTAAATAGAAGGGTACACCCGCCCAACGCCAGTTATCAATATCAGCACGAATTGCAACAAAGGTCTCTGTATTACTGGCTTTATTGGCACCCTCTTCATCCAGATAGCCCGGTACTTTTTTACCTTGTACAAAACCGGCCGTATATTGCCCACGAACCGTTTTTTCACGGACATTAGTCATATCAATACGACGTAATGAGCGCAGCACTTTCACTTTTTCTTGGCGGATACTATCAGCCGTTAAATCAGCAGGTGGTGACATGGCGATCATCGTCAAAATTTGTAATAGGTGATTTTGCACCATATCACGCATTTGACCCGCTTGATCGAAATACCCCCAACGTCCTTCAATACCAACTTCTTCTGCCACCGTGATTTGGACATGATCTATCGTTTTGTTATCCCAATTATTAACAAATAAGGAGTTAGCAAAACGTAAGGCCAATAAGTTTAAAACGGTTTCTTTACCCAAGTAGTGGTCGATACGATAAATTTGACTCTCTTTAAAGTATTTCGCCACACTATCATTAATAGAAACTGAAGACGCTAAATCTGTTCCTAGTGGTTTTTCCATAACCACACGGTTTGGCTCTTTATTTAATTTAGCATGTCCCAAACCTTTACACATCGCACTGAAAGTACTTGGTGGCATTGCAAAATAGTAAATCGCCGGTAATTTGTCTTGTTTTAGATGTTTTGCTAACTCAATAAAGTGGTCAGTTTCATTGACATCAAGATTACAAAAATCGAGACGAGCACTTAAACGTTGCCAAATTTCAGGGTTAATCTCTTCTTTTAAAAAAGTTTGTAATGCTTCATGGGCAACATTTGTATAAGCAGCTACATCCCAATCAGCACGACCAACACCGATGATACGTGTATCAGGGTGAATATATCCTGCCTTTTCCAGTTGATAAAGTGATGGAATTAACTTACGACGGGCAAGATCCCCTTTAGTACCGAAGATAACCAGATCACAGGCCTGAGCAGTCGATATCGCTGCCATAGTACGTCTCCTCATGATGAGATTTTGTAATTTTGTTACATAATTTCGTATTAATGTACTCTTTTGGGTGTACGCAGTAAATACGCTTGCGTGTTTTAGTCTTTAACGCCCCTTACATCTTATTAACCACCGGTTTTTTATGTCTAGCTTTTTCTATTTCTATGTAAATTTACAACAGTTTTGTTAATTGTTTTCAGCTTTGAAAGTTAGACACAGGTCATACTTTGATGAAAAAAGCCCTTTTAAGGGGCTGTCAGCGATGTAAGTGCTGTTATATGCGTAGTATATTTTCATAAAACCGTTATAGATTTCTCCTTTTATTGAAATTGGCAAAGCCAAGGATCTGTATATTTAATGAATATATTGGAAAGGGTTCAGTCTAGTCTGGACATCTTGAGTAAATCAGAAAAAAAAGTGGCTGAGGTTGTTTTAACAACACCACAAACCGTGATCCATTCAAGTATCGCTCTTATGGCGAAAACAGCTGATGTTAGTGAGCCCACTGTAAATCGTTTTTGTCGACGCATGGCAACAAAAGGATTTCCAGATTTTAAGTTACAATTAGCACAAAGCATTGCCAATGGTACACCTTATGTCAATCGTAACATTGATGACTCCGATTCTGTCTCTGCTTATACCAATAAAATATTTGAATCCGCGATGGCGGGTTTAGAGAATGTCAAAAATAATCTCGATATTGCGGTTATTAATCGAGCTGTCGATATTCTTACTCAAGCAAGAAAAATCTCGTTTTTTGGTCTAGGTGCTTCTGCCGCCGTCGCACATGATGCCATGAATAAATTCTCACGTTTCAACATTCCCGTGACCTATTTTGATGATGTTATCATGCAACGAATGAGCTGTATAAATAGTATCGACGGTGATGTTGTGGTGATTGTGTCTCACACAGGTCGTACTAAAAATTTAGTCGAAATTGCTAAAATTGCACGTGAAAATGATGCATCAGTAATAGCGATTACCACTTCTGGCTCTTTATTAGCCGCCGAAGCAACGTTACCCATCTTACTTGATGTACCGGAAGATACCGATATCTACATGCCGATGATTTCTCGCCTTGCACAACTTACCGTTATTGATGTTCTGGCTACAGGGTTTATTTTACGCCGAGGGCCAAAATTTAGAGATAACTTGAAGCGTGTCAAAGAAGCATTACGCGATTCGCGCTTTGATAAGTAACCGTTTTAAATGAATTTGTTAGTATAGTCACATTTAGCAGTGTGCCCTTGACTAGATAACTTTTTGAAAAATGGTAGCATAACTGCGAGCTAACTCTCACATATGATGAAAACACCTAAGTATGTTACAATTAGCTTGAAGCGTTTCACTTAACATATTGGATAGAATGTTACTTACCTCCGTTTTATCCAATAGCCAATACCTTTCGTTCAAGGTCAACGGAGTAATGCATGTCCAGACGGCTCAGAAGAACAAAAATTGTTACCACCTTAGGCCCAGCAACAGATCGTGATAATAACCTAGAAAAAATCATTACTGCTGGTGCAAATGTTGTTCGATTAAATTTCTCTCATGGCTCTGCAGAAGATCATCTTGCTCGTGCTAATCGCACCCGTGAAATAGCAGCTAGACTTGGTCGCCATGTTGCTATTTTAGGCGATTTGCAGGGTCCGAAAATCCGTGTTTCGACATTTAAAGAAGGCAAAGTATTTCTTAATGTGGGAGACAAATTTCTCCTTGATGCCAATTTAGAAAAAGGCGAAGGCGACCAAACTAAAGTCGGTATTGACTATAAAGGGTTACCTGCCGATGTTGTTCCTGGCGATATCTTGCTACTTGATGATGGACGTGTTCAATTAAAAGTCCTTAAAGTCGAAGGCCTGAAAGTTTTCACTGAAGTGACTGTCGGTGGCCCATTATCTAATAATAAAGGGATCAATAAACTCGGTGGTGGTCTTTCTGCTGAAGCATTAACTGAAAAAGATAAACAAGATATTATTACTGCAGCCAAAATTGGTGTTGATTATCTTGCTGTCTCCTTTCCAAGAACAGGCGAAGATCTTAATTATGCACGTCGCTTAGCACGTGATGCAGGCTGTGAGTGCCAAATTGTCGCGAAAGTTGAACGTGCCGAAGCCGTTGCCAATGATGAAATTATCGATGAGATCATTCTCGCTTCTGATGTTGTCATGGTTGCCCGTGGTGATTTAGGCGTAGAAATTGGTGATCCTGAATTAGTCGGGGTACAGAAAAAACTCATCCGTCGTGCTCGTCAGCTAAATCGTGTTGTTATCACAGCCACTCAAATGATGGAATCGATGATAACTAACCCAATGCCAACTCGTGCAGAAGTCATGGACGTCGCCAATGCGGTATTAGATGGTACAGATGCCGTTATGTTATCGGCTGAAACAGCAGCAGGACAATATCCCGCTGAAACTGTAGCCGCAATGGCACAAGTCTGCTTAGGCGCGGAAAAAATGCCTGCGGCCAATGTATCAAAACACCGTTTAGATATGGTATTTGATAATGCTGAAGAAGCGATAGCCATGTCAACCATGTATGCAGCTAACCATATGAAAGGCGTTAATGCGATTATCGCTATGACTGAGTCCGGTCGTACTGCCCGTATGATGTCACGAATTAGCACCGGTTTACCTATTTTCTCTATGTCACGCCATGAGAAAACATTAAACCAAACTGCACTTTATCGAGGTGTTACGCCTGTTTATTGCAGTACTCATACTGACGGTATTGCTGCCGCTAATGAAGCTATTATGCGTTTATGTGAAAAAGGCTTTTTAGTTTCAGGTGATTTAGTCTTAGTCACGCAAGGTGACCAGATGGGCACGATCGGAAGTACCAATACTTGTCGTATCCTTACCGTAGAATAATCGTTCTTATTCTTTTATAGCAAAATAGCAAACGGGCACTTTAAATAGTGCCCGTTTTTTTATCTTCCTATTCGTTCACCAGCAATGGACTAGTCTAGGATATTCTCACGCGCATAAGGTTCTATTTCCCCCTCTTTACGCGTTTTTAATAGTTTCAAGATCCAAGTATATTGCTCTGGTGTTGGTGAGACTAACGCTTCTAGCTCTTCATTCATCCGACGCGCAATATAACGATCATCTTGCCCTTCTATATCATCCATCGGCTCACGGATAATAATCTTTAGTTGATGCGTTTTATGACAGTAAACAGGAAACAGTGGCACAATGGCCGCTCTGCATACTTTCATTAATCGGCCAATCGCCGGTAATGTGGCTTTATAGGTACCAAAAAAATCCACAAATTGACTATGCTCTGCACCATGATCTTGGTCAGGTAAATAATACCCCCAAAACCCTTGGCGCACCGTTGAAATAAAAGGTTTTATCCCCGCTTCGCGCGAGTGTAAACGTCCGCCGAAATGGTAACGTGCTTTATTCCATAAATAATCAGTCACCGGATCTTTTTGGTGGTGAAACATTGCTGCCATTTTTTGCCCTTTAGCTGCCAATAACATGGCAGGTACATCAACAGCCCATCCATGCGGTACCATAAAAATAACATTACGCCCTTGTGCTTTTAAGCGCTCTATAATCTCTATCCCTTCCCAAGAGGTACGCTGTAATGTGTGTTTAGCCCCTCTTAAACAAAGATCTGCAAGCATCACGAAAGACTGTGGCGCTGTTTCAAACATTTTATCAAGCACATCTTCTCGTTGTGCTTTATCCCAGTGAGGAAAACAATATCTTAAATTGATATCTGCACGACGTCTGGCACTTTTCGCTTTACGCCCAACAAAACGACCTATAGAAGCAAGGAGCGGATCACGCCATTTTACCGGCATATACGCTAATGCACACAATACGCCTGCACCAAACCAGGTTCCCCAATGACGAGGATGCAAATAGGCGCGGTGAAAAGTCGGTACATAACCCGCTTTACTATCTGTATCTTTTTCTTTATTCATCAGATAACTCGCTGAACTGACACCTCTAAATAGGCGTAAAAATCATTAAAACAAAAACGGATGATATCAATCATCCGCTTTTATGTCTTTAACTTCTTGTTTAATGTCAATTATCTAACGTTAATTGAGGCATGATCTCTTTTACTTTAGCTAAGTATTCACGCTTCTCTTTGCCTGTTAGGCCATCTGCACGAGGTAATTTAGCTGTTAATGGATTAACTGCTTGTTGGTTGATCCATAATTCATAATGTAAGTGTGGCCCTGTGGAGCGCCCTGTATTTCCGGATAGTGCAATGCGATCACCTCGTTTTACACGTTGTCCCGGTTTGACTAACAGTTGGCGTAAGTGCATATAACGAGTGGTATATTGGCTACCATGACGGATAGCAATAAAATTACCTGCTGCACCACTGTATTTAGAGACAATGACTTCACCATCTCCTGTAGCTAAAACAGGCGTACCAACAGGCATAGCAAAATCAACCCCTTTATGCGGTGCAACACGGCCTGTGACAGGATTGATACGGCGAGGATTAAATTGAGAAGAGACTCTAAACTGTTTTACCGTTGGAAAACGCATAAAACCACGTTCTAAACCACCTGCTTGGCTATCATAGTAGCGGCCATCTTCAGCAAGAAAAGCATAGTAATCTTTACCACCACTTCGTAACCGCACACCAATAAGTTCGCTCTGTTCGGTACGACCATCTAAGACTTCACGAGAAAAAAGGGCTGAGAATTTATCACCACTTTGTAATTTTCTAAAGTCTAATTGCCATTGCAAAGCTTTAGTCACTGCGCGAGCTTCTGCGTTAGTTAAGCCAGCATTTGTTGCACTTGCAGAGAAACTACCACGGATAACCCCTGTGGTCACACTATTTTTCCATTCGCCTTTTTGGAACTCTTTTGCTTCAGTAAAACCTGTTTCCGTACGCGTATAAACACGAGTTTCTCGGCGAGAAACGCCCCAACTTAACTCTTGCAATAAACCATCATCATCAAGTTTCCAACTTATTGGTTGGCCTATTTTAAGGTTTCTGAGATCTTTATTTTGATTGGAGAGCGTTGCAATATCAGCTGAGTCGATACCAAATTGCGTTAATATCGAACTTAATGAATCTCCACTGGAGACAATATAAGTATGAGGAACCTGTGCCACTGCGGTGCTAGTATCGACACCATCATCAGCACCTACAAGTCCTTCATCTGTTAGCTGATCACTACTGTCGGTAATAATATCGTCGGTGTTTTCCCCTTGGGTTGTTAGGGGAGTCTGAATACTGATAGGAACTTCTCTGCTTTGTTCGGTGTGAAGCACAACTGGCCGCCATATTGCGACAGCCAGTGTTGCTGCAGTTAACGAACCAAGCATAATTTTATGTGGTAAGGGTAAATTTAAATATACCTGTGCAATGGATCTCGTCTTCTGCTGCACGTTCTTAATTCCTTATTGTGTTTCATTCAGGCAGCTCGCATATTGGTTAGCTAATTGGGTAAGGAATTTCACATAACTATCTTGAGTTAATGCAATCCCACTTCCTAGGGGATCTAATACCCCCATTTTAACTCCAGTGCCTTTCGCCACTGTCTCAATTACTGTCGGCCTAAATTGTGGCTCAGCAAAAATACATGTGGCTTTTTGCTCAACCAACTGTGTTCGTATTTGATGTAATTTCTGTGCACCTGGTTGTATTTCAGGGTTGATCGTAAAATGACCTAATGGCTTTAAATTATAATGTTTTTCGAAGTAGCCATAAGCATCATGAAAGACAAAATAACCCTTGTTTTTAACAGGCGACAGAATATTAACAAGATTTTTATCTGTTTGCTTGAGTTGTTCGCTGAATTTACTTAGGTTTACGTCCAGAAGTTCTTTTTTATCTGGATAGAGCGTCACTAACCTATCGTGGATCTGTTTTGCAGACGACAACGCAATCTCTGGTGATAACCAGATGTGCATATTATAATCACCATGAGAATGATGTTCGTGATTTTCCTCATGTTTATGCACATTGTCATTATCATCTTTCAATAAAAGCGACTTTATTTTGTCAGTTTCCGCTAAAGCCAGCTTATTTTTGTCACTAAGTCTATTTAATGGTCTATCTAAAAAGACTTCCATATCCGGCCCAACCCATACCATTAAATCTGCTGAGGTGATTTTGCGTAAATCCGAAGGTTTTAATGCATAATCATGTGGCGATGCCCCATCAGGTAATAAAACTTCTGTTGGCGTTACACCATCAGCAATTGCTGCCGCAATAAACCCTATCGGCCTAATTGAAGCAACAACATCTGCCTGAACAGATGAACTAAATGAGGCTATCATAGCAGTCACTAAACATGATTTAATTAAAAAACCATGCGCAAATTTGTTGTTTTTATGTAACATAGGCAAAATTCTCGTGAAACGTCATTGGAAATGTTATATTATAACGTTTCAATGATTCTGCAAGTGCTAATTTTATGTCTGACTTAATTCGTTTAAAATCGGTTGGTGTCTCTTTTGGTGAAAGCGTTATTCTAAAAGATATCTCTTTTAATCTAAAAGCAGGCCGTATTCTTACCTTACTTGGCCCTAATGGTGCGGGTAAGTCAACGATTATTCGTTTGGTTTTAGGGTTGTTGGCTCCCTCTTCTGGAAAGATTGAACGTCAACATAGTTTACGTATTGGCTATGTACCTCAAAAACTCTATCTCGATCCAACTATGCCATTGACAGTCAAGCGGTTTATGACCTTAAAACCGGGTGTTAAAGATAAAGATATTTTACCTGCTTTAGAACGAGTCAATGCAGCAAAATTAATAAACGCCCCTATGCAAAAATTATCAGGGGGTGAATCACAACGTGTTTTACTCGCCCGAGCTTTACTTAATCAACCACAACTGTTAGTTCTAGATGAACCCACTCAAGGGGTTGATGTAAATGGTCAATTAGCCCTCTATGATTTAATTAATCAGCTTCGCAATGAATTAGGCTGCGCAATTTTAATGGTGTCACATGACTTACATCTGGTTATGGCTAAAACAGATGAAGTGCTCTGTTTAAATGGTCATATCTGCTGCTCAGGTACACCAGATGTGGTTTCTTCTCACCCTGAATTTATAGCTATGTTTGGTAGTCGTGGTGCTGAACAACTGGGTATTTATCGTCATCATCACCAACATAATAAGGAGTGTCATCATGATTGAGTTGCTGTTACCGGGCTGGATCGCCGGTATGCTCTTAGCGATGGCCGCAGGTCCATTAGGCTCCTTTGTTGTTTGGCGCAGAATGTCCTATTTTGGCGATACCCTCGCCCACGCCTCTTTATTGGGGGTCGCTTTTGGCCTGCTGTTTAATATAGAGCCTTTTTATGCCGTTATTGCCGTAACTTTGCTGTTAGCTATTTTATTAGTTTGGTTAGAACTAAAGCCTCAACTTTCTGTTGATACCTTGTTAGGTATCATGGCTCATAGCGCCCTTTCTTTAGGGCTTGTTGTCGTCAGTTTAATGGCCAATGTTCGTGTTGATTTAATGGCGTATCTCTTTGGTGATTTACTCTCCGTTAATTACCAAGATGTGATCAGTATTTTTATTGGTGTCGTTATTGTTTTATTAGTGATTATCCGTTCATGGCGTCCACTTCTTTCAATGACTATTAATCAAGATATGGCTTTTGTCGATGGTGTGAATATTCAACGCGAACGTTTAAAATTGATGATGATCACCGCATTAACAATTGGGTTGGCAATGAAATTTGTTGGTGCACTTATCATTACGTCACTATTGATTATTCCCGCAGCAACAGCGCGCCGTTTTTCACGTTCACCAGAACAGATGGCAGTGATTGCCGTCGCTGTAGGTATGTTTGCTATCACTGGGGGATTAACTTTCTCTGCATTCTATGACACCCCTGCAGGCCCATCAGTAGTATTAGCCGCCAGTAGTTTATTTGTATTGAGCTTGCTTGTACCAGCAAAGCAGTAGTTGTTTAGCGTTTATCTTATAAACAAAAAAATAGCCTTTGCTAATTTATAGCAAGGGCTATTATAATTTTTTAATTACATCGGGTATTTCTTTACTCGCAAACTTTGTATCACTACCAGTTGGGATAAAATATTGTCCTTTGGGTGAACGGTTTCATTCAACTATTTTTATTCTTTCTTTACTTATATCCGCTATGCGGCACCCATCTGGATCGAAGACTATAATATGCCCACCAGTTGCTTTGAAATATGTTCTAGGTTCTCCCATCAACGGTAACTTGCCACTTCAGTCTTCCGGCTTTGTTGATACATTAATATTTACTCATTGTATTCGATAGTTGCTTCTAAGGCCGTTCTGAGCCAATCCCAAAATGAATCAAACTTACCGACATATTCATAACCTTCACTTGCAAAATCGTGAATAATAATAACCTGATGACGGCTATTTTTATCCCAACACGCTACATCATCATTATCTTCCCGACAGGCAAAAGGAATAATATTTCTATTTGGGTATCTTTTTTTTAAACCACCAAAACGAACCCTGAGCCGCTCTCCTTCCAAAATAATCCAAGGATCAAAATTAAGTAAATTTTGCTCAACTATTCTGAGAAATTCACGTGGGTAAGAAAACCATTCTGGCATTTCGGTTTTGGTTAGTAATTGTTCCATATTAATCAAGAGATCCTATAATTTGCGCATTGCTAGTTGAGTTTTTTCTTTAATTCGAATAAATTAATTGCTGAACCTAAATAAACAGAATTTTCCAAGTTAAAACCTTTAATTAGCGCCAACTTAAATTGACCATCAATTTTGAACGAAGGTCTCCAGTCTATATCTAAAAGATATTCATTAGTACATTATCTATTTCAATAAATGTTGGACAAAATAAACCAGCACAGGCAAGAACGTCTTCTAAATCAACAAAATTCGCCACAAAATTAGTCAATAGTACATTTGCAGGATAACCCGATGGAAACTTCTTAAGTAACGAGTTTGATACTATACCGTCATATATATTCATTCTATCCCCAGTAATTTTCTAATTTCATCAGGAAAACCTCTATCTACAAGACACGCAGTTAGATGATTTTGTGTATTCCATAAATACAGCCATTCTCTATTATATGTCTCTATTACATGGCGGGACGGTAACAAAACTGTACCATCGCCGGTGATACACCTCAAAGGGCAGTGGTTCAGGATACAAGGTTTGAGACGGATTTCACTTTTACGGTGAATATTTTAAATGAGTGTTTGGTATTGATACCGGACAGTGAAGACATTCGAACTATGAAGCAACAGAACCAACAGCAGCAAGCGCAGTTAAGCGATATTAAGCTACAATTGCAGGCGTTGCTTATCGAATAAGAGATAATTAATTGCCTATTTTCGGTGTAAATGTCACATCAAAAGTAGGTAAAAACATAATTTTGAACATAGACACTTATGATGTAATTATTTTATATGAATATATGTTAATTTACTTAATTTGTTATTTTCTATAACGTATTCTTTTACTGTATCAATATAAGATATCAGGTCGTTGTTAGATATTTCTAGTAATGTAGCTGGGACAATACTACTCTTTAATGAGAAATTACAACAATCATTAGGATTTCCAACTTTATCAATAGAATCCCAAAACATGGAATATTCATCACAATAAAAATAAATTTTATCATTATGAAACTCAGGAATTTTGCAGAACTCAACACCATCACTTTGTCGTTCATAAGCATTTTTATCTTGATAAACGAAATATACTAATCTCATATTATCTCCCTTATATTATTTGTTCTAAATTGGAAAAGCAGTTACTACTCTATTTGAGTTAGCATCAGTGACTATTTTTATTGTATTTAAAGCTTGACCGTGTTTTGGTAGCCTTTTTCGGCTTATTAAAATCAGAAATGTATCATGGGCATCATTTTCAAAACGCTGATGAACTGATTGATAAAATTGAGGAATATATCGAGTATTACAATACCAAACGGATCAAGGTTAAATTAAAAGGCCTGACTCTGGTTGAATATCGAAATCAGGCTTTACAAGCCGCTTAACTTAAAGTATCCAACTTTATGGGGTCACTTCACTTTTCCGGCCTTATATTTAGAGAATTTTAAATTGAAAAGTGTCTTGGTCAAATTTTCCAAATTCACTTATGCTATTTAGCACAGAGACAAGCTGTGCAAATTCTTTAGGATACTTTTCCTTGAAAATACTACTATTATACCACAATATAATGACTGGTTTATCTTCTGCATCAATAGGCACCATAAAGTCATATAACGCATCAGGATTATTTGCAAAGTACGGGCCAAAATCAAATTCCTCAGAAAAAAATTGATACACTTCAATAGGTGTTTTCTGTTTATTCCCATCTAGTGTTATTTCTTTCATTACTTATTAACCTCCTTTACAACAGTTCCAAATGCCTAATGCTTCGGCAGTATCGTAATGATTTGAAGTTACGTAAGTTAACCCGTCATTAGAATACAAAAGTCTGGTACCTGATTGCTTCGCTCTAGACATGCTATTATTCAGTCCGATATCAGCTTCATACCATACCCTTCCAGGGACATCAGGTAATATCTTCGTGCTATTAGCAAAAATATCCCCTCCTATTTGACCTCCCAGAATATAATTTCCTAACGCTTTTCCTCTAGACCATCCAGCAGCCTCTGTCTGTGCTTTTGTTATATAGTTATCTGGTAATTTTCCTGTCGCTTTTAAACTATATTTACAACATCATTAGCACTTTCTGCGGTGCTGTAATATTGTTTAAGCAGAGCTCCTTGTGCTGAGCTTGTAGAGTGACTATTTCCTGATAATGAAGCATTTACAACTTGCAACCCAAACGGATCAACCCACCCCGTCGGACAATGCACATACCCATATGGATTCAGCCCACCCAATAGCCCTATGGGGTCTGGGGAAAGATACTGTCCTGTCTCCTTATCATAATAGCGAAAGCGATTATAATACAAGCCACTTTCTTCATCTTCATATTGCCCCGCAAAGCGAAAAGGACATTCGGTATAATTAGGGTCATTCTCCGCCTTACCCTCTCGGTAACGCCAAAACTGCATTTGGCCCCACGTATTCAACCTTCCTGCCCAACTGGCTTGTCCGCCTTCACTGAATATCTCTCGCGGGGTTCCTTGGTGATCGGTGACCACATAGTGCAGTTTTCCCTGTTGATAACGCGCGGTGGGCGTTATCTCTCCGGGTTGATACAGCCATTGGATTTGCTGAGACTCCGCAAGAGTGCCATCGGCATATATCGGCGTTTCTTCTATCAGTTGGTCTCCCGACCATAAATAGCGCCACGTGGTGATTTTAGGCTTAATCTGCGGAAATAATGGGTCTATATGGGCTAAGTCACTGTCAACGGTTTTGGTTTTACTCAGACGTCGACCAAAAGCATCATAAGTATAGTGCCAACAATCCCCTTTCGGTGTAAAGCATGCGGTTAGCTGATTTTGTGTGTTCCATAAATAGCGCCACTCTCTGGGACGAAAACCGCGTGTATGGACAATTTTTTTAGCTAATCGCCCATTAACATCATAATGGTAATCTTGATATCCCTTCGCTGTGTAACGGCGAGTCACCCGTCCTGCTTGCTGTTGCTGAAATAGCTGTAGCATCGCCCCTTGTGCTTCTGAAGGCACCATCGACGAGGACGGCGTTGTTAAGTGCTCCGTGATATTGAGGTTGTTATCATACTGGAATTTTTCGTCCTGATTACCCCATTGTGGACTGTATTGTGTCTTAGTGATTTGGTCATTGGCATTATAGTGATAACGTGTCTGTCGCCAGCGATCATCTTCAATACCCACCACATTATAAGCGCGATCATATTGATAACTGCGGTGCACATCCGTACAAAATGGCGGTTGTTGGGGATGGGCTTGTATCGATTGTAAAAACTGTTCGGTGCCTCGCCCTGCTCGTTGATGAGCCAGTAAACCGGTAGCCGTATAGTGACTGGAATTGACAAATCCGGCGCGACTACGGCGTAAATACTCTTGTCCTACTGCGTTGTAGCTAAATTGAAGTGGTGCATGCTGATTGACTTGCAGTGAAGTTAACTCCCCCAGCGCCCCAAAAGCATAATGCAACTCCCGCTCACCAAAACGAGTCAATGCCAGCGTATTATCAGCTTCATTCCATTGATGAACAATCTCTTGTCCATTAATACGTTCATCTTAAACGAGAGTTTAGTATTGATATCCGATAGTGAAAGCATTCGAACAATTAAGCTGCAATACTAACAGCAAGCGCAACTCAGTGAGATAAAAAACTTTCGCGAACTGATGGAAAAGTATATCAGCGACTAAAGGGTAAACTGAGCGACTCTTAAAAGCGAAGAAGCCCGAAGATTAAAGGTTCTTCTGGCTTATTATCGAATTATATTTTTGTGATTATACCTTTTCCTATATACCCATTCTCCCATATATCAAAAATAGTTCCAATTTTTAAATATGGAAATACTTCATCTGGAGATAAAAATATAATTGGAATATTATCTTTAGACTGGCCGGGATATATATCAACACCTACTTCATTAACTAACATTCTACAATCAAAACCATGTGGAGTTAGCTCTTTAGGTGTCGTGAAAAACAAAGGGCATGCATAGTATCTATCTGATATTATAGGAGATTTACGACCTCCTAATTCAGTTTCAAAGAGAATTATTGTTGCATAAGCTTTCTTCATCTTATTTTCTCGGCAAAGGTGAATAGTTTAAAACATTAGGTTTTAAACCTGCGATAATTTCGCTAGGTAGAACATAAGCAGGAATCCCACCATCCACCTCAGCATAGAATTTAGGATCACTGATTAAATTTTTAGGAACACTAGTTTTAACAATGGTATATGGCTCATCACCAAAGCCTAAAACAGCTTTTTTCCCATATTCGGAAGCACTTTCACCCGAAGTGGTAAAATATTTAGTTTCAATTCCGGGTGGATTACTAAAAGTATTTGTTTGCTTTATATTGTTTAATTCATCTGGGCCGACAGCTCTATACAAATCAACTGTTTCAGGATTAAGCTGTGATGTTCCACTCAACCCAAACGGATCAACCCACCCCGTCGGACAATGCACATACCCATACGGATTCAGCCCACCCAATAACCCTATGGGGTCTGGGGAAAGATACTGCCCTGTTTCCCTATCATAATAGCGAAAGCGATTATAATACAAGCCACTTTCTTCATCTTCATATTGCCCCGCAAAGCGAAAAGGACATTCGGTGTAATTAGGGTCATTCTCCGCCTTGCCCTCGCGGTAACGCCAAAACTGCATTTGGCCCCACGTATTCAACCGTCCTGCCCAACTGGCTTGCCCACCTTCACTGAATATCTCTCGCGGGGTTCCTTGGTGGTCGGTGACCACATAATGCAGTTTGCCCTGTTGATAACGCGCGGTGGGCGTTATCTCTCCGGGTTGATACAGCCATTGGATTTGCTGAGACGCCGCAAGAGTACCATCGGCATATATCGGCGTTCCTTCTATCAGTTGGTCTCCCGACCATAAATAGCGTCACGCTTTATTGACACCAGACAGCGAAGATATTCGAGCGATTAAGCAGCAAAATCAACAACAAGTGCAACTCTGTACGAGAAAACACTCAATTTGCGAACTGATGGTAGAGTATATAACTAGCTTACCGATAGACTATAGAATTTCAAAAGGATAATAAACATTACCTTTATTATCCTTATATTAATTGAAAAATGAAATATTAATTCTATCTATATAAATACAAACATATTTATTTTCATAAAATGAAATTTCATATAACAAATCATCTTGAAGAATTATATTAGATATAATAATTTTATTTTCTAGCAAATAACCATTTAATTCGTATGCAAAAGAATCACCTATTTGTTTTGGTAATATATCAGTGGCCAACTTAGCTCTTACTTCATCGAAAATTTCGAGTTCAAGCTCAACTAAATAAATTTCATTTAACTTTATTGGATTATTTAGGTTACAAATAAAACACGTAAGTGTAATGTCACCAAGTGAAATCGTTACTTCTTCTTCAACATTTGGATTTAATGAAACTACTTCTGCATAATATTTCATGTATTATAACCCATTAGCATCTCTAGGTATAAGATTGATAACTTTTTCATCTTTATTACCATTGAGTAATTTCCAAACGTCTTTACCACTTTTTGTGTGTATAGTTGCTATCTGACCTTGAGGGTTAATACCTACAAATGCCATTTGTACATCACCTCTTTTCGTATTTCTCATGTACATTACATAGCCAGTACGGTATTGTTCTAATGGTTTGTAATAGTACTCAACTTTATGACCTTTTTCTATTACATCTCGGCCAATTTTTAAATATTCAGCTTCTGAAGTAGCTCTGAACTCATGGCCATGTTTTTCGAAATGCTGAGTTAATTTTTGGGAGTCGGCGAAATTAGCATTTTGAAATGCATTTAATTGAGACGTTCCACTCAACCCAAACGGATCAACCCAACCCGTCGGACAATGCACATACCCATAGGGATTCAGCCCACCCAATAGCCCTATGGGGTCTGGAGAAAGATACTGTCCTGTCTCCTTATCATAATAGCGAAAGCGATTATAAAGCCACTTTCTTTATCTTCATATTGCCCCGCAAAACGAAAAGGACATTCGGTATAATTAGGGTCATTCTCCGCCTTGCCCTCGCGGTAACGCCAAAACTGCATTTGGCCCCACGTATTCAGCCGTCCTGCCCAACTGGCTTGTCCGCCTTCACTGAATATCTCTCGCGGGGTTCCTTGGTGGTCGGTGACCACATAGTGCAGTTTACCCTGTTGATAACGCGCGGTAGGCGTTATCTCTCCGGGTTGATACAGCCATTGAATTTGCTGAGATGCTGAAAGATTGCCATCGGCATATATCGGCGTCTCTTCTATCAGTTGGTCTCCCGACCATAAATAGAGCTATTCTCTATCATACGGAGGATATACAGAGGAGCGATAACAAAACTGTACCACCGCCCCGACACACCTTAGAGTCCGTGGTTAAAAGACGCAGGTTTGAGACAGTTTTCACCTTTATCGTGAAGATTTTAAACAAGTGTTTGGTATTGATGCTGGACAGCAAAGACCTCCGAGTAATTAAACAACAAAACTAACAACAGCAAGCGCAACTGAGTGCAATAAAACACACTAGGCGCGAGCTGATGGCTGAGTCTATCAGCGGCTAAAGGGTAAACTGAGCTGCTCTTAAAAACGAAGAAGCCAGAAAATTGAAGGATTTTCTGGCTATAAATGTTTATTATTCGACTTCATAAAAGGTCATGCAAAACCCTTCTTCACCATATAGACCATCGTCCGTGATAATAAATTCAAATGTTTTATTTGGGTAAAGGCTTTTTAATCTAATACCCCAAAAATACTTTAGAACCTCACTGAATTCAGTCATTAATACTTCACTAGAACAAGCAGCATCTTCAGTTGTAGATAGAAAGAAATCATTGAATGAAAAAACGTTATTAACCTTTTCCAAGGTTTTTTTATCTTTACCGTACCCCTCATATGGTGTCATTTTTCCATCATTATTCTCACATCGATAAATAGCACCATCAATTTCAATAATCTCAGGACAAAATAATCCTGCATAGGCTAAAACTGCTTCTAATCCCACACAATTCGAAACAAGATTAGGTAAGCTATAGTTCAACGGAAAAGGAGTTGGAAATATCGCTATAAGATCATTAGATACTATACTTGGATAATTTTTCATTTTCACTCCAATAACTTTTTAATTTCATCTGGTATTTCTCTATCTGCAAATTTCGTATCACTTCCAGTTCTATAATGATACTGTCCTCTTGGATCCTTATTCCACTCGACAATTTTAATTCGCTCCTTAGATATATCAGCCATTCGTCTACCATCAGATCCGTAAACAATTACATGTCCGCCTGTTGTTTTAGAGTAAGTACCAGGCTCTCCTATTGCAGGTAACTTATTACCGCTTCTTCCAGCATTAATTATCTGCCCATCAAATTTTAGATTTCTAAAATACTCTAAATCTAAAACTTGACCTTTAGCATCAACCAAGAATCGGGGGTTATTTTCAACTGATGCATTATTAAGTTTTGAAGTACCACACAACCCAAACGGATCAGCCCACCCAATAACCCTATCGGGTCTGGGGAAAGATACTACCCTGTCTCCTTAGCTCTAAAAAATAGGGGAGTAACAATCAATCATAGGTGTGTCCAACGATTAATGAAGCTATTAGGTCTTAAGTCCTGCATTAGGACAACGAAATATCGTTCTTATAAAGGTCAGGTGGGTAAAATTGCAAAGAATATTTTAAAGCGAAAGTTTAAAACTAAGAAGCCCAATCAGAAGTGGGTCAGTGATGTAACGCAATTCAATGTTCAAGGTAAAAAGCTTTACCTCTCTCCTATAATGGACTTATTTAATGGTGAGATCGTTGCCTATCAAACGCAACGTCGCCCCACATATAAGCGAGTTGATAAGATGCTAAAATAAGCAATTACAAAGCTAAAAACAAATGAAAAGCCACTCATTCACTCAGATCAAGGGTGGCAGTATCAAATGGATTATTATCAACAGCAGCTACAGGAAAGGGGCTTAAAACAAAGTATGTCAAGAAAAGGAAACTGTTTAGATAATACGTCAATGGAAAGCTTTTTCGAGATATTTAAATCTGAGTGCTTTCACGGAAAAGAATTTAAATCAGTTAATGAATTAGATCAGACCGTGAAAGAATGTATACATTATTATAACCATGAGAGAATCAAGGTTAAATTGAAAGGACTGAGCCCTGTAGAGTACAGAACTCAGTTATTCAGTTATTCAGTTATTCAGTTATTCAGTTATTGAAAACCGCTTAATGAACAGTCCAACTTTATGGGGACTCTTCATCTTCTAGCTTTATTCACGACCTAAAATAATTATTATCAAATATTATATTTGATGAGGGAAAACTCTTAGGAAAACATGCGCTTAATATTTTTTTGGATAATATACCTTCAATAAAACTTACAAGATTTCCTTTATGATATTCGACATCTGAATCTCTAGCTGCAATAACAGCAATATCCCATAGGTCACTATTATCTGATGTAATAACCCAGAAAACATAATCACCATTCTCAGTGATACCAATAGGAAGAAGTCCGTTATTATCAGGATATAAGATAAACGAATAATAATCAGGGTCAGATTCATTTAATTCAGAAAAATCAGAGATAATCCATTTTTTTTGCTTAAAAAAGTTCCAATTGTCATTATCAATGAATGGATTAAATAGAGTAAGGAAATTATCTATCTTCCCTATGCCATATTGAGTTGTAAATTCAATATAATCCTTGGGAAATGAATATTTTTCATCAATCAATGGCCAGCTGGCATTTAATCCTGTTTCATAAACATGGCGTGGCACTGGTAATATGTTATTTAAATTTTTAAGATCCATAAATATTACATTCCTGGAGGGTTAAGTACGGTAACATATTCATAAAATCCGCCGGTTCCTTCAGCTTTGATTGTAATACCGGCGGGAATTCTAGATACACCTTTATAATAAGGAACAGAACTCATTTCAATAATTTGACCTTGTTCAGCAGCCTTTCTTATTCGGCCTTCGATTCCACTCATAAATGGTGTGTTCGCAGGCCTTTGTTGAAGTGTGACTAAGTTTCTAACATCATCACCTGACCCACCTAATTGACGTCCAAATAAATGACCTCTAGCTCGATTAGAACCTTGACCTGTAATAAATCCGGGAGGTTGTATATTTGGGTTAGCATGAGTGCCTGTATTAATAAAGCTTTTATCTATTCTGGCCCATACACCTGTAGGTCTGTTTAGATAGTCTAGCTCTCCATATACAATTTTTAATTCATTACAGCAGTCACCTGCAAGTCCTAACGGGTCGATCCACCCCGTCGGGCAATGCACATACCCATATGGATTCAGCCCACCCAATAACCCTATTGGGTCTGGAGAAAGATACTGCCCTGTTTCCCTACCATAATAGCGAAAGCGATTATAATACAAGCCACTTTCTTCATCTTCATATTGCCCCGCAAAGCGAAAAGGACATTCGGTATAATTAGGGTCATTCTCCGCCTTACCCTCTCGGTAACGCCAAAACTGCATTTGGCCCCACGTATTCAACCGTCCTGCCCAACTGGCTTGCCCGCCTTCACTGAATATCTCTCGCGGGGTTCCTTGGTGATCGGTGACCACATAGTGCAGTTTTCCCTGTTGATAACGCGCGGTGGGCGTTATCTCTCCGGGTTGATACAGCCATTGGATTTGCTGAGATGCCGCAAGAGTACCATCGGCATATATCGGCGTTTCTTCTATTAGTTGGTCTCCCGACCATAAATAGCGCCACGCTCTGTTACACGGAGGAGCGATAACAAAACTGTGCCACCGCCCCGATACACCTTAGAGTCCGTGGTTAAAAGATGCAGGTTTGAGACAGTTTTCACCTTTATCGTGAAGATTTTAAACAAGTGTTTGGTATTGATACCGGACAGCAAAGACCTCCGAGTAATTAAACAACAAAACTAACAACAGCAAACGCAACTGGTGAGATCAAGTTGCGATTGCAGACGTTGGTTATCGAGTAAAATGTGGATATTAGTCTACCTTTGGCAATGAAATACATATCAAAAGTAGGCAATACACAATTTAAATTACAGTCTCTATCATTGTTTTATTGAGGATCATTTAGCCATTTAATGGCATGATTTAAAATAGTATTTAAATTCTGTGGGCTTCCATAACCTTTAAACTCTATATCACTTGTTATTATATTTAACCAATCATCATCATTATTATTAATAATAATATTTGATTTTTTTTTCTTATTTTCACCATTAATATGCACTTTCCATCCTGGATTATCCAACGTACTGATATCTAATCCGTATTCATGCTCCCAAAGACCATTACATTTAGATTTATACCAATTTTGTAATTGAAAAATTAGTTCATCATTCATTTTAAAAGCCCTTGTCTTTCTGCTAGTTTTTCCGCTGTTCTAATATCTTGTTTTGTGGCTGGCCTTGCCGCTTCTAGTTTTTTAAGAGGGAAGCGATTTCCATTAGGAGCAACGTTAATTGGTGAAACTTGAACATGTGGTGTTGGAATATCAGCTTGTGTCACTTTATCAAAGTGAGATCTTCCTCTTAAATCAATATGTCCCATGCTTGTTGGTGTGGAAAATGTCACTGTATTTCTATTAATTCGATTAGCTAAATCTTCAGCCATCTCTTGAACTGTTTTACTTCTAGGGTTAGTAGCAAGAACTAGTAACTCATCACAACAATCACCCGCCAACCCAAACGGATCAACCCACCCCGTCGGACAATGCACATACCCATAGGGATTCAGCCCACCCAATAGCCCTATGGGGTCTGGGGAAAGATACTGCCCTGTTTCCCTATCATAATAGCGAAAGCGATTATAATACAAGCCACTTTCTTCATCTTCATATTGCCCCGCAAAGCGAAAAGGACATTCGGTATAATTAGGGTCATTCTCCGCCTTGCCCTCGCGGTAACGCCAAAACTGCATTTGGCCCCATGTATTCAGCCGTCCTGCCCAACTGGCTTGCCCGCCTTCACTGAATATCTCTCGCGGGGTTCCTTGGTGATCGGTGACCACATAGTGCAGTTTACCCTGTTGATAACGTGCGGTAGGCGTTATCTCTCCGGGTTGATACAGCCATTGGATTTGCTGAGACGCCGCAAGAGTGCCATCGGCATATATCGGCGTTTCTTCTATCAGTTGGTCTCCCGACCATAAATAGCGCCACGTGGTGATTTTAGGCTTAATCTGCGGAAATAATGGGTCTATATGGGCTAAGTCACTGTCAACGGTTTTGGTTTTACTCAAACGTCGACCAAAAGCATCATAAGTATAGTGCCAACAATCCCCTTTCGGTGTAAAGCATGCGGTTAGCTGATTTTGTGTGTTCCATAAATAGCGCCATTCTCTGGGGCGAAAACCGCGTGTATGGACAATTTTTTTAGCTAATCGCCCATTAACATCATAGTGGTAATCTTGATATCCCTTCGCTGTGTAACGGCGAGTCACCCGTCCTGCTTGCTGTTGCTGAAATAGCTGTAGCATCGCCCCTTGTGCTTCTGAAGGCACCATCGACGAGGACGGCGTTGTTAAGTGCTCCGTGATATTGAGGTTGTTATCATACTGGAATTTTTCGTCCTGATTACCCCATTGTGGACTGTATTGTGTCTTAGTGATTTGGTCATTGGCATTATAGTGATAACGTGTCTGTCGCCAGCGATCATCTTCAATACCCACCACATTATAAGCGCGATCATATTGATAACTGCGGTGCACATCCGTACAAAATGGCGGTTGTTGGGGATGGGCTTGTATCGATTGTAAAAACTGTTCGGTGCCTCGCCCTGCTCGTTGATGAGCCAGTAAACCGGTAGCCGTATAGTGACTGGAATTGACAAATCCGGCGCGACTACGACGTAAATACTCTTGTCCTACTGCGTTGTAGCTAAATTGAAGTGGTGCATGCTGATTGACTTGCAGTGAAGTTAACTCCCCCAGTGCCCCAAAAGCATAATGCAACTCCCGTTCACCAAAACGGGTCAATGCCAGTGTATTATCAGTATCATTCCATTGATGAACAATCTCTTGTCCATTAATACGTTCATCTTAAACGAGAGTTTAGTATTGATATCCGATAGTGAAAGCATTCGAACAATTAAGCTGCAATACTAACAGCAAGCGCAACTCAGTGCCATCAAACACACCATGCGCGAGCTGATGCGGAAATATACCAACGACTAAAGGGGAGACTGAGCTAGCACAACTGAGCAACCCTTAAAAATAAGTCAGCCGGAAGTTCTCGGGATCTTTCCGGCTAGATTTAATTACTCAAAATATTATTCTGGGCCATTCCATTCAAGTTTTTCTTTCAAGTGCTCAGGAACGAGACTAAATAGCCTTTTTATATCATCTTTATGAGAAAAATAATTTGTACATTTTCTTTTGTCAGCATTTTCCAAATAGAATCGCGCATGACTATTTAAAAAAAATATATCATGTTCAGTCATTTCTTCTTCAGGAAGAGATATAACAATATTATGTAATAGCTCAGCCTCCATATAACAAGACTTATCAAAGGCTTTTCTAAAGCAAGAGTGTGTTTGCACATTTCTTATATAAGATAATGACTTCCATAACATATTTGAATATATACTTATTTTTCTCATTCTTAAAATCCTAATTTGTTTCTTAAATTACTAAAGAAACTTCTGGATGGCATAGCTCTGGCATCAGTTGGTGGTGAATTTGTTCTTGTCCATGAACCATTTTCTATTAATTTATTAATATATTTAGCATCGCCTGTTTCTTTATATATTTCTTGAGCTGCAACCATTCTATGATGCCCTTCCCCCATATAATAAATTCCATTGGAATCTACAAAGCCACCAACTTGATTTTTGGGAAGTGAAAAATCAAAAGTGCCGTCAAGCATATCTTTTTTCATACCATCAATCTGTTTAGGGTTTCTTAATCCGATTTGTGTAGCTTTTATTTTTGGTGGTGGACAACACGCCAGCCCAAACGGATCAACCCACCCCGTCGGACAATGCACATACCCATACGGATTCAGCCCACCCAATAACCCTATGGGGTCTGGGGAAAGATACTGTCCTGTTTCCCTATCATAATAGCGAAAGCGATTATAATACAAGCCACTTTCTTCATCTTCATATTGCCCCGCAAAGCGAAAAGGACATTCGGTATAATTAGGGTCATTCTCCGCTTTACCGTCGCGGTAACGCCAAAACTGCATTTGGCCCCACGTATTCAACCTTCCTGCCCAACTGGCTTGTCCGCCTTCACAGAATATCTCTCGCGGGGTGCCTTGGTGGTCGGTGACCACATAGTGCAGTTTGCCCTGTTGATAACGCGCGGTGGGCGTTATTTCTCCGGGTTGATACAGCCATTGAACTTGTTGCGCATTAGCAAGAGTGCCATCGGCATATATCGGCGTTTCTTCTATCAGTTGGTCTCCCGACCATAAATAGCGCCACGTGGTGATTTTAGGCTTAATCTGCGGAAATAATGGGTCAATATGGGCTAAGTCACTGTCGACAGTTTTGGTTTTACTCAGACGTCGACCAAAAGCATCATAAGTATAGTGCCAACAATCCCCTTTCGGTGTAAAGCATGCGGTTAGCTGATTTTGTGTGTTCCATAAATAGCGCCACTCTCTGGGACGAAAACCGCGTGTATGGACAATTTTTTTAGCTAATCGCCCATTAACATCATAATGGTAATCTTGATATCCCTTCGCTGTGTAACGGCGAGTCACCCGTCCTGCTTGCTGTTGCTGAAATAGCTGTAGCATCGCCCCTTGTGGTTTTGAATATACAAGGAGCGATATGCTAAACTAAACAGCTATTGTTGGCTTATGAAAGCTTATCTATCCATTTAAATGTAATATTTATAGGATCTAGTTCTAACGTTCTTTTACCGCAATTAGAATCAAAGTCACCATAAATTTTATTATCTTTTATACTCAATGTTTCCAATCCATAACCAAAACAAAAAGCAATTGAAATATCATTTAAATACAGTGAAATAGATACTGTTTTATCCATAGAGTATACAAAAAATAATTTGATGCCTTCTTTACTAAAAGTATAATTCCATTGCAAAAAATCCACATCAAAGCTATCTTGCTCTATTCCAAAAATATCTAATATTTGGTTATCAAATTGTTCAATCATAATTTAGGGATCATCGTTGTTAATCTTAAAGTTCCATCATTCATCACTTCCCAAGTAGATTCAAAGTGAGCAAACTTTCCACTAGGCCCTGCAAAAAGAGAATCTTTAGTTATAAAAGTTAAATTTTCACCATTAACTATTTTGGTAAATTGATTAAAAATATACGAAAAAAACTCCAATTTGTTTTGGTAAAATATAGGTGGCCAACTTAGCTCTTAATTCATCGAAAACTTCGATTTCAAGCTCAACTAAATAAATATTATTTAATTTTATTAGATTATTTAAATCACAGATAAAACATGTAAGTACAGCTTCACCAAGGGAAATTGTCACTTCCTCTTCAATTATTGAATACTGTGCAATTACTTTTATATAATATTTTATATATCATTAAAGTCTAGCACATGGAAATATATCTGATAACTTTTTTTTGTATAACTCTATACTATTCATATCACTACTAAACTTTCTGTACTGATTAAAATAAATACTAAGCCAATATACTTGTATATAATTAAAGTACTCAGACTTGTTTTCACTTGAGATAATTACAATCTGATTCAATATTTCTTTAACCCTCTTTTCATCCCAAGGTTTGTCTTGGTCATTTTTTATGATTTTTTTTAACTTTGAATAAACCCTACTAAAATATTTTATTTTAGTAGGGGAATTAGGATCTTCATAATTAATAAACAAAGCTGATTCAAGATCATTAACTAGAATGTCATCAATGAAATTTGATTTACTATTACTAGCGCTTTTAATATAATCAACAAATTTTTCGCATTGAGTTGATTCAACTACAGGAACAATAACTGTTTCATGATATAAAATTTTAAGATATTTTTCTTCAATAGTGCTATATATTTTTATAAGTGAATCATCATCGAGGTCAATTAATTCCATAATTGGCCAAAAAAATGACTCATCCAAATTATACCACATATTGACTAGAAGGATTTCATCACATTTTATTTTAATTTCATTCATTCTATATTTCATATTAGTACAAGTCCATCATGGTTGAATTGTGTTATCAGGGAATATAGAGCCTCCCCCTTTAGGGTCGCGGACAACACGAATAAATACACCATTATGCGTACCTGAGACCATAACTCCCCCAGAAGGCATATCAACTCGGACACTATTCGATGATCTCCATATTGCTTGCCCTGCATCTTTAATATCAGCGTCACTCCAGTTTTCAGGAAACCATGACTGAGCTGTCCCTGAGCGTTTTGCTTTCGATGCGTGACTCGGTATATTTCCCACTCGAACACCATTTGGATATGTGTGCTCTATATTATAAAGGATTCCCCTTGCTTCCAGTTCTAATATAGCTGATTGACCATGACCTCCACCACTTAATCTTCCATTTGGAAAGGTTTTTCTATCTCTTGGAGGCATAGAGCTAGCTTCTTTCCAATCTCCTTTTGCGGAATGGTTAATAATATCATCATTTATAAAACTAGATGTTACTGGAGCACCCTTATTCCCCTTACCACCCGCCAGCCCAAACGGATCAACCCACCCCGTCGGGCAATGCACATATCCATAGGGATTCAGCCCACCCAATAACCCTATCGGATCTGGGGAAAGATACTGCCCTGTTTCCCTATCATAATAGCGAAAGCGATTATAATACAAGCCACTTTCTTCATCTTCATATTGCCCCGCAAAGCGAAAAGGACATTCGGTATAATTAGGATCATTCTCAGCTTTACCGTCGCGGTAACGCCAAAACTGCATTTGGCCCCACGTATTCAATCGTCCTGCCCAACTGGCTTGCCCGCCTTCACTGAATATCTCTCGCGGGGTGCCTTGGTGGTCGGTGACCACATAGTGCAGTTTGCCCTGTTGATAACGCGCGGTGGGCGTTATTTCTCCGGGTTGATACAGCCATTGAACTTGTTGCGCATTAGCAAGAGTGCCATCGGCATATATCGGCGTTTCTTCTATCAGTTGGTCTCCCGACCATAAATAGCGCCACGTGGTGATTTTAGGCTTAATCTGCGGAAATAATGGGTCAATATGGGCTAAGTCACTGTCGACAGTTTTGGTTTTACTCAGACGTCGACCAAAAGCATCATAAGTATAGTGCCAACAATCCCCTTTAGGCGTAAAGCATGCGGTCAGCTGATTTTGTGTGTTCCATAAATAGCGCCATTCTCTGGGACGAAAACCGCGTGTATGGACAATTTTTTTAGCTAATCGCCCATTAACATCATAATGGTAATCTTGATATCCCTTCGCTGTGTAACGGCGAGTCACCCGTCCTGCTTGCTGTTGCTGAAATAGCTGTAGCATCGCCCCTTGTGCTTCTGAAGGCACCATCGACGAGGACGGCGTTGTCAAGTGCTCCGTGATATTGAGGTTGTTATCATACTGGAATTTTTCGTCCTGATTACCCCATTGTGGACTGTATTGTGTCTCAGTGATTTGGTCATTGGCATTATAGTGATAACGTGTCTGTCGCCAGCGATCATCTTCAATGCCCACCACATTATAAGCGCGATCATATTGATAACTGCGGTGCACATCCGTACAAAATGGCGGTTGTTGGGGATGGGCTTGTATCGATTGTAAAAACTGTTCGGTGCCTCGCCCTGCTCGTTGATGAGCCAGTAAACCGGTAGCCGTATAGTGACTGGAATTGACAAATCCGGCGCGACTACGGCGTAAATACTCTTGTCCTACTGCATTGTAGCTGAATTGAAGTGGTGCATGTTGATTGACTTGCAGTGAAGTTAATTCCCCCAGCGCCCCAAAAGCATAATGCAACTCCCGCTCACCAAAACGAGTCAATGCCAGCGTATTATCAGCTTCATTCCATTGATGAATAATCTCTTGTCCATTAATACGTTCACTGCATAAACGACCTTGGTCATCATACTCAAATTCAACCACCGAGTCAGGATTAGTCGCTTTTATCAATTGTTGACGTGCGTTATAGCTATATTGAGTCGTCGATAAACAGCGGCTTTCTTGCTCATCTTCAAACCATTCGCTTTGTTCAACCACTAAGCCACTTTCATTATAGCGCCAACGCAGTTCATGGTTATCCGGATAGCGAGTGGCAATGCGACGTCCTAGTCGGTCATAGCGATAACAAATCTCACGCCCCGTAAAATCAACTTCACGAATGATTTGTCCCGCTTTATCCCGTTCGTAAAGATAAACCTCGCCGTTCGCATTCACCACTTTTTTAAGTCGTGTCAGTGAATCATATTCAAAGCGAATTTCACTGCCGTCAGGGCGTATCATTGCCAGTAAGACATCAAAAGGCCCATAACGATAACGGGTGGTTTTTCCTTCACCATCCGTCACCGCGATAACTCGGCGTTCACTGTCATAGTCTATCTGTTGCTCGACCCCATCGGGTAATAAAATCTTGCTGAGACTGCCGTTGGTACTGGCATGCTCAGTGCTGTATTGATAGCGTGTGGTGTGATTTAACGCATCAGTGTAGTGCAGTAAACGCCCCAATTCATCACTATGATATTCTGTGCTGTGTTGATAAGGATTGGTGGTTTTAATCAGTTGATGTGCAGGGTTATAGTGGTATTGCCATTGCGCACCATTGGGCGTAATGGCTTTGAGCAATTCACCATGTTGGCTATATTCATAGACCTGCTGACGCCCTTGCGGATCTGTCACTATGGTTAAATTGCCATTTTCATCATAGCTTAGCTGCCATTCGTCGCCAAAGGCCGATGTGAAATGGGTAAGTTGACCATAGTCATTATAATCATAGTAAATGGCTTTACCATCAGGTAAATAGATATAGGCAAGCAGTCCATTATAGTGATAACCATACTCTGTGCGCTCACCAATCTCATTGATTTCTGCTATCTTTTTCCGCTGTTCCCATTCCGTATACGTTTCACGCCATAATGGATCGATAGTGCGAGTCACCAGATTATCATCATTATAATAATAACGTGAAAATCCACCCTCAGCGTCAATGTAGGTTGTCATGCGCTGATAATCATCATAGATAAAGCGATCATTCCAAAAACCAGACGGTGAATGTGTAGCAACAACACGCCCTTGTTCATCATAATCAATCGTCAGTTCTGTGCTGTCAGTATCCCCCCAAGCGACCATGAGTCCCTCAGGAGAATAACGATGCCATAAGTGGTTTTGTTGATAGGCATGACATTGACTAAGATAACCGTGAGTATCGTATTCGCAACGTACAAAATCTCGAGGAGATGAGGTTGTGCTTTCAGAGCAAATGCGAACTAATTTATCCTGTTGATATTCGAGTATTAACGCTATGCCATCATGACGCTTCACACTGACAAGCTGACTTTGCTCGTTATATATAAAATCAATACGATGCTGATTTAAATCAGTGATTGCACTTAATCGACGATATTTTCCTTGTCTGTGATTAAAATGTAGAAACTGTTGTTGCGTACTATCAAAAAGGGTTAAATCGCCATCACGTTGTCCGGTGAGTAAAAAATGGGGAGCATGGGCATTTCTTGCACGGATCTCCTCTGTGGGAGTTATAAATGTAAAATTAGCACCATCACTGTCTTGATAGATGATGTTTCCATCAAGTATATGTAAACAGCGTGACCATTCGTCTGCCCACTTCGGTCCAAAAAGTCCCTTTGCATTTGATGTGGATTTATATGTACGATGTAGAGATAACGGCAACAAGCCCGGTATCTGAATAATTGGCCACTGTTGGATAAAATCACCAGTAGCCACATTAACAGGTTCACCTTTACAGGTTGCACTAGAAGTACTGTTTCCATCGGACTCTTTGCTGCTGGATGTCGACTTGTTCTCCGTTTGGCTATTATTGACTTTATTAGGTGGCGTTTCTGTAGATACGCTTTCCGTTTTTCCTTCAATTTTAATGCCATTATCTGATGAGGTTATTTTCGGTGTTTCTGGACTTTGGATCACCTCAGTACCTTTAGCGGCATTACTTCCTTTCTCTGTGGCGGAGATTTCTGCCCCTTTGATTGCCTCACTTCCTTTGGATATATTACTGGTCTCTGTCGCTTTTATTACGTCAGTAGCTTTATTTACCGCAGAAGTGCCTTCAGATATTTCAGTTATTTTAGTTCCTTCTGCTACTTTATTAATAGCATTAGCACCTTCAGCGACTTTCCCCACTTTTAAAAAAGCAGCGGCAATAGTCGCTATTTCAAGCCCACCTCTTGTTACTATTTCGACTTTATCGCTATCACTTTTTTTCCATTTATTCTCTAATTTTTCTTTTTCTTCATCAATAAGTTTACCTAATGCACGATATTTGGCTTTAACGTCTTCCTTAACACCTTCAATACAGTTATTCCCCAACCTCCAGTTTTCTGCTTCAATAAGTCCCTCGATGGTTTTTTTGCTCGCATTTAGAGCCACGTTTTGAACTAGAACAGTTGGATTTATGTAATGATAAGCTTCCACAGCTGACTTTGTTATACTTTCAACAAAACCAAGACCACCACGAGTCAGGCCAGTTATTCCATCCATTGAAGTATTATATAAACTGTTCCACCATGAATAATCTGTATTAATGTGATCAACTCGAATATTATCAATATATCCAGTTAATTGTTTGTCAATATCATTTAGAGAATCATCTCTTTTTTTATCCGCTTGTTGTTTTTGTTGACGGAGTCGCCCAATAAAACTTTCTTGCTCTTTTCGTTGCATCTCTTGCAGCGATTCTAACAATTCTGATGTCACGGGCGGGTTATTACAGGGGATTTTATTGCTTTCAATCGGCTCCGCAGGGGGTGCAACATTAGTGATTAAAGTCCCTAATGTATTGTTATTGTTCATTGCGACTAATGAACCATCTTGTGCAGCTGGTTGACCTTCAATACGGACCGAAGGGCTTCCTGTAATAATTTGGCAATCTCCACCGCCTAATGAGGTTCCAGATAATACACCGGCCCCCGTGTTACTTTGCGTTCCTTTGATTATTGACCCAACATTCAGGGTACAATATCCACGTGCTTTAACACTCAAGGCATATTGCTTTTGTGCATCTAAGCTTTGAAAACTATCAAAAGGAATAGCAGAACACCCTACCTGACAAACATCAGGGGTGGTTGCAACAACTTTGAATTGGTTTTCACCGTCACCAACATGTTTATCAGCCATTACAACAAGCTCCTTTTGTTTCTGCTGGAACCCAAACGCCTATTAATGCTTCCACAATCGGGTATTTTGCGGGGATAACAAGTCGTTTCACGACAGAAATAAGACGACGATCTAAGTCAATAGTCAGTGTGTCTAAATCTGGCTTCAAAGAGAAAAGCTCACCTTCGATGTCTTGTAATATGATTTTCACACGATAGTCAGGTAACGCTGTAACGACCCGCGATGATTCAGGTAATAAACCTTCCAATAATATAGGTTCATTACCCAGCAAATACCCTGGATAACGTAAAGACGGGTGCGCACTATTGAAAAAACGTTCATCAAAATCATCCGGATAAAATGGGAATTGGTTTTCTTGCCACTCTTTTCCATATGTTCCGGCATATTCAACACGTCCTGCCCACCAACGGGAGATAGGCCCCATACCTTCGCTAATTTGTCGAGTATCAATAGACAACGTATCAAGTGGTCTTTTACGAATATCTTCCATAATCTGAGGGGCTGGATAACGTTTTTGTTTATCAAGTGCTTCGACATCGGGGTAAAATCCGATCCCAATAGGATTTTCTATTACTTGTTGTTGTTCTTGCTGGGGAGACTGCCATGTTCCTCCATAAGCCAACTCATGGCGTAAAGAAACCCCATCAACAGGTATTGATTCACTCAAGCTCCATCGATCCTCTTGGTATTCCCAATAGTGAGGGCCAAACAAAGACCACGTTTTGCTAAAGTTTTCAATGCGAATACCTGCTCGCCATTGTGCCGTAGGCTGATTGCCTTTAGGGCGCGCAACCCCCAGTATATGGATATTAGTGCAAGGACGCGTCCACACTAAATCCGTTTCTTCGATTAAACTACTGGTTTCCGGTGCATGATAGTAACGATCGGCCATGTTTAAAGGGTATTGCTGTTCATTTAAATCCGAGTAATGCCCGCCAGTCTTGAGCCGAAAAGTTTGGCGCAATGCGATCACATTAAACAGCTCATCCTTTTTTCCTACTTTTTGGTATAAAAGATAAGGAAATGGGGTTGTGTTACTCACTTTCATATCACTATTCCCTTAGTTTAAATCGATATCTTTACCCGTAATTTTCACAGGACCTGTAGCTTCAAACTTAAATTCCTGACCATTAATCGTGACATGCCCACCATTATCCATTCGTAGCACACTTGCTCCACAACGTAATTCAATGACTTCACCGACATTGATAGATAATGTTTTGCCTACAGTAATTTTTTTATGTTGGCCTACCGTTTCGCTGTTATCTTTATCTATCGTTTCTGTGCGAGCGCCTTTCACCTGCATCTGTTGATTGTTTTCGATCACTTCAACATGATCGTGTAAAACATGGGTAGTGCGATCATGAAGAACACGGGTATTCATATCCTTCTGCGCATGAAGAAACACCTCTTGCTTACCGCCCGCATCTTCAAAACGCAATTCATTAAAACCTTCCCCTTTGTGGGTTTGGCTACGGAAAGTAGTTTGTGTCTTATTCTCTGGGAACTTAATCGGTGGTGCGTTACGACCATCATAGGTACAACCGGTAATTATCGGTCTGTCAATATCCCCATTCAGGTAACTGACCAACACTTGTGTGCCGATGCGCGGTACCGCAGAAAAACCATAGCCATTTCCACTCCAACCCATGGCAACCCGCACCCAGCATGAAGCACTGTGATCGGCACTTCCCCGACGATCCCAATGAAAATGCACTTTCACGGCGCCATATTCATTGACGTAGATTTCTTCCCCCGGCGGTCCCACCACCGTCGCCACTTCATCGCCGTCGGCCGTCGGTTTATAACGATAAGGGGGACGCCACTCTTGCGTGCCCGGAATAAAGGAGACACTATTCGACAGTTGTGTGCCTTCGCCCCCGCTATTGTCCGCCAATGGCTGTACACCATGATGGCTGACGCTGATCACTTGCCAGCGATCATTCATCGGCAGATGGGGATGCTGAGATAAGGTGAAGATTTTGCCGGGCATCAGCGCAAAACAGTTTGTTGTCGCTTGCCCCACTTTGCTGCCGTTACGTAATTGCTCAAAGCGCACCTGTGTTAGGGGGCGACCTTCATCGTCTAATTGAAAACGACCATAACTTTCAAACACACTGTGCTGTCCTCCCTGCTCAATTTTGTTTTCATGAGACAACGGATAAGAAGGACGAACAAAGTTGTTGTCTTTATGGATAGTTTCATCCACACACAAATATTCGCCATATTGCCAAGTCATGGCAGTGCTATCGCTGATATCGGTGTCGGCCTGCGGGTTATAGGTGAGGTGAATACCCGCCGTCATCCCCATATGTTCATCGCTGTAAAACAGTTGTTCTTCTTCAAACCAGAAGTTAATGCCCTCTTCAAACGCCAGTCGACACCAAAAATCAAATGCGGATTCGCGTTTTTGGGTGGTGTAGAGACGTTCAGGGTGTAGATCTTCACGGTAGAATTGGCAATCCGCTTTAACATGGGCCTCATCCAATAAGGTTTTTAAGATGGTCGGCACCGATTGATGTTGAAAAATACGGCTGTCTTGATTGAGGGTCATCACCCACATTTCAGGGCGAATATCGAAGTGATACCACGTTTTCACTCCGTCGGTATTGCCTTGTACTGCCCCAGCTAAGATACCGTTGACTTTGCGGATCAACACCCCATCGCGTTTGACCGTTAATGATGAGGCTAAGCCAAGATGGCGCTGGAAATCGATAAAGGGTAAGGCACTGACCGCACTGATGGACAGTGAAAATAGCGAGGATAATCCTTCGGTAAGATTAAATTCGGTGACTTGAAAGGTGTCGTCAGGCAATCCACCAATGGTGCAAGTGAACACCAAACCACTTTCGAGGCTGTCCATGCCTAATGCATCAAGTAACGCCCCATGGGCCGCTTGGAGTGCTTGGTTTTCAGCGAACGTTTGTCCACCGGTAAAACCGCCACCGTGGATCAGGGGATGAGCCGTCACGCGATTGGCCGATGCGCTGGCTGATTGAGTGAGCGAGGCCGCTGCTGAGGCCATCCCGGCCACCTTTTGCGTGGGTGTCGATAGCGTTTCGTTCACTTTGGATTGCACCCTATTTTTCACTTGATTGATGGCTTCATCTTTTAAAACGGATGCCGGGTCAATGGGCGTTGATTTCGGATCTTTGCTAAGCATAATCTGCCTCCATGCAAAAATGGATAAAGAAAAGGGAACAATACAAAATAAGGACGAGTCCCCAAGGACTCGTCATAACGGTATTACGCTTCGAGAGGCGCACGCCAGTCATCCGCACCAGACGTTCCAGCAACAGTGTGCTCCCAGTCAATTTTGCGGTAAGAGAGGGAGACTTCGATAAGTTGCGTGAAGTCGGCTTTAGCCGGATCTTGACAATGAGGCATTTGGCAATCGATGTTCACGATCGTCGCGTCAGTCAGTGTGGTGGTAAAGAAGTGCTCTTGTTTACCTTCAACAGACGTGCGATACCATTTTAACTCAACTTTTGGCAGCATTTCGCCGGAAGCCAATGCGTTATACAGCAGAGGAACGGCTTTATTTAATGCCACGGTAAAACGAAACGGTTTATGCGCACGTTGGCCAGAAGGTTGGCCTGATTGCGGATCAGTCGGAACCGTCACCACGTGAGAAAATTCTTGTACCAACATTTGGTCTTCATGACCTTGTACATAAATGTTGCCGACAGAATCTGCAGTAAACGCGCCTGCAGTGATGTTGCCCTGAGTTTTTCCTTCAATGGAAATATAGCAAGGAGTTGGCATAACAATATCCTTTTATCAAAAACGACAAATTAAATTAAATGATTGTCTTAAAAACAATCCGTTAGTCATGTCTGTCATCTTAGCCAGTGCGCACGGTAAGACTTCGGTAAAGGATAATAAAATCTTATCAATATGCTGTAAACAGCCCGTTTTTTTTGTATCTCTCTAGGATAAGTCACTTAGCGTAAACTGGTTGAAATATCGCTATATCATGCTGTAAAAACAGTCATAAAAAGTGTTTATCAGCATAAAATATGATGAATAAATAGACAAATTGCTCGCAGCCCAAGAAACACTATGTACATAAAAATATATTTTGTAACAGAAATGTTAAATGAGAAACAGCACATATAATCCATTGATTTTAAAGTATTAAAAATTAATCACATTGAATTATACTGTCCTTTTTCCATGAGCAGTCCAAATTAGTCAATATATTTAGCTGTTAAGCTCAATTTAATTAAAATATCATGCTAATTAAGCCACTATTTTTATTTAACACACTCAATATGCGTATATTTCGGTCTTATTTTTACGTACCAATACTCATTTTATGGGCGTTAATAATAAATAAATTCAATAAACGAGTAGGAAAAATAACGATTGATAGATAGCGAAGTTTTAATTTAATCGTCTGAGTTTCTATTGTTATTATGTTAACGATAGTTATAAATTAAAAAATTATTTTTATATAATAAGGTGTAAATATAGAGATGAGATATATTGAGAATGAGAATAGAGGAAGGCAAAATAATTGAATGATTGGGCGAAATTAAACACCATCGCCCAATGATATCCAAAGCACTTTATCAGATCACGGTGCTTCCATAATGCGATTAAAGTGACGATAAGCATGATTTGTGGCTACCCGACCACGGGGGGTGCGTTGAATAAAACCTTGCTGAATTAAATAAGGCTCTAATACATCTTCGATAGTTTCACGCTCTTCACCAATAGCTGCCGCAAGATTATCAAGCCCTACGGGGCCACCCATAAATTTATCAATAATGGCAAAGAGTAGTTTTCGGTCAAGATAGTCAAAACCGGCAGCATCAACATTAAGCATATCGAGTGCTTTAGACGCGATATCTTCATCAATTTCGCCATTACCTTTGACTTGAGCAAAGTCTCTTACTCGGCGTAATAAGCGGTTAGTAATACGCGGTGTACCTCGTGAACGCATAGCAATTTGTCGCGCCCCTTCTGCTGTTATTTCTAACCCCATAAAGCTGGCACTACGTGCAACAATATGCTGTAAGTCATCGACATTATAGAATTCAAGGCGTTGTACAATACCAAAACGATCACGTAATGGAGAGGTTAACGATCCCGCTCGGGTCGTCGCCCCAACTAAAGTAAATGGCGGTAAGTCGATTTTAATGGAGCGTGCTGCCGGCCCTTCACCAATCATAATATCAAGTTGATAATCTTCCATTGCCGGATAGAGTATTTCTTCAACAACGGGCGAGAGTCGATGAATTTCATCAATAAACAGTACATCATGAGGCTCAAGATTGGTTAGCATAGCAGCAAGATCGCCAGCTTTCTCTAATACAGGCCCTGAGGTTGTACGTAAATTAACGCCCATCTCATTGGCAATAATATTAGCCAGCGTGGTTTTACCAAGCCCCGGCGGACCAAAGATAAGTAAGTGATCTAAGGCATCATGACGTAGTTTAGCCGCCTGAATAAAGATTTCCATCTGTTCACGAACTTGTGGTTGTCCCACATATTCAGCAAGCAGCTTAGGACGAATAGCCCTATCGATAATTTCTTCTTCAGGTTGTTGTATATCTGCTGAAATCAGGCGATCTGCTTCAATCACAATCAATTACTCCTAAATCGCTGCGCGTAATGCTTCTTTGATAAGTGTTTCACTATCAGCACCCGCCGTTGCTACCCGACTAATCATCTTGGCAGCTTCTTGTGGTTTATAACCTAAGGCAATTAAGGCAGCGGAAGCTTCTGCTTCAATATCTGCAGCAGATGGCGCTTTCGATGATGCACTGGCTGGTAGCTCAATATCGCCGTTTTGTTCAAATAGATCGCCATTAAGCCCTTTGAAGCGATCTTTCATTTCAACCACTAATCGTTCTGCGGTTTTTTTACCGACTCCCGGTAATTTAACTAATGAGGAGATGGATTCATTTTCAATTGCGGTGACAAATTGGCGTGCAGACATTCCTGATAAAATAGCCAGTGCTAGCTTAGGCCCTACACCATTGACTTTTATCAATTCACGAAACAATGCCCGTTCTTGTTTTTGATTAAAACCATATAGTAATTGCGCATCTTCACGAACAATAAATTGTGTGTAGATAATCGCCTCTTGACCAATATCAGGTAACTCATAAAAACAGGTCATAGGCATATTTATTTCATAACCCACCCCATTACCCGCTTCGATCAGCACCACTGGTGGCTGTTTTTCAAGAATAACGCCTCTAATACGTCCTATCACCCTAACGCCTCCGCAAAAATATTGACGCCAAATTTATAACATAAAAAAAGCTGGACGTATATCCAGCCTGCGAAAAACTAATCTGTTTTACCAACAGATAGCCTATCTTAACCTGCCTCGCGTTAAAACAAGACGCGGATCACCTACACGCAATAAGTTTTGATTAAAGTGACAGTGTGTAATCGCAATCGCTAGCGCATCTGCAGCATCTGCCTGTGGCGCTGCGGATAGTTTTAAGATTGAGCGTACCATATGTTGTACTTGGCTTTTATCTGCTCCCCCTGTTCCTACCACACTCTGTTTTACTTGACGTGCCGCATATTCAAATACGGGAAGATCATTATTGACTGCCGCTAAAATCGCCACACCTCTTGCTTGGCCTAATTTTAATGCTGAGTCTGCATTTTTTGCCATAAAGACTTGTTCAACAGAAAATACATCGGGTGAAAATTGAGTGATGATTTCACTGACTCCCGCATAAATGCGTTTCAGTCGGCTTGGTAGATCAGGAACCTGTGTACGAATACATCCGCTTCCTAAATAGATAAGTTGTCGCCCTTGTTGGCGAATTACGCCATATCCCGTGACACGAGAGCCAGGGTCAATACCTAAAATAATAGCCATAACAATTCCTATGGCGGATAAGGTCGATGGCGAGAGAAAAGAGCAAATACGCTTGCTCTGCTCTTCTCTTCGCACTATTCAACGCAGTGTAAAACACCACTATTGGCCGTTATCGTGATACCAATTACAGAATATCTTCCAGTTGTTTTGCAACTTCATCAGAGATATCACCGTTGTGATACACTTCTTGCACATCGTCGCTATCTTCTAGCATATCGATAAGGCGCATTAATTTTGGTGCGGTATCAATATCAAGCTCTGCTTTTGTTGATGGGATCATGGAAACTTCCGCTGATTCAGCGACAAAACCCGCAGCATCCATGGCATCTTTTACTTCACCGAAAGCTTCAGGGGTTGTGTAAACGTCAATAGCACCATCATCATAAGTTTCAACGTCTTCTGCACCCGCTTCTAGTGCGGCTTCCATGACGGCATCTTCATCAACACCCGGTGCATAAGAAATAACACCTTTTTTGGTAAAGAGATAAGATACCGAACCGTCCGTTCCTAAGTTACCACCTGTTTTGGTGAAGGCATGGCGAACATCGGAAACAGTACGGTTACGATTATCACTTAAACATTCAACCATAACAGCAGTACCACCAGGGCCGTAGCCTTCATAAATGATGGTTTCCATATTATCGTTTTCATCATTTCCCGCACCGCGAGCAATCGCGCGGTTTAGTGTGTCACGAGTCATGTTGTTAGATAATGCTTTATCAACTGCCGCACGTAGACGTGGGTTAGTTGCAGGATCACCACCACCTAAACGTGCTGCTGTAACTAATTCACGAATAATTTTAGTGAAAATCTTACCGCGTTTCGCATCTTGCGCTGCTTTACGGTGTTTAGTATTGGCCCATTTACTATGACCTGCCATGAAAATATCTCCAAACGTGGTCTAATAATTAAATAACAAATTCTTCAATCGCTTGCTGATTGCTGGCTGACTTAGTTAATTTTGCCGCCAGTGGCGCATCTAACCATTGGTATTGCGTATGCTCAGTCAGTTCAATTTCCCGTTCAGAGGGAAGTGCTAACATAAACCAATGTTCCTGACAATGTGTCACATTAGGCGCATAACGATGGCGAAAGTGTGCGAATATCTCAAAAATAATTGAACGATGGCAATCCACCAGCTCAAGATTTTCTTTTATGATATCAATTCCTACTTCTTCCTGCACTTCTCGTAATGCGGCCTGATAAGGTGTTTCGCCCTCTTCAAGGCTCCCTGTCACAGATTGCCAGAAATCAGGATCATCTCGACGCTTCAGCATAAGCACCCGCTTAGTCTGTTTGGCATAGATAACAACTAAAACACATACTGGGTGCTTATATTTCATCATTTACTCGTTATCTGTGCTAACTTCTTTTTCTGTCACTTGAATAGCCAGCTCTTTTAACGCGTCTTCATTTGCAAAACTTGGTGCATTGGTCATTAAGCAAGCCGCTGCCGTGGTTTTCGGGAACGCGATAACATCACGGATATTATCTGTTCCTGTTAATAACATCACTAAGCGGTCTAAACCAAATGCTAACCCTGCATGCGGTGGTGTACCAAATTTTAGCGCATCTAATAAGAAACCGAATTTCTCACGTTGCTCATCCGGAGTAATACCTAAAATGCTAAATACCGCTTGTTGCATTTCATTACGATGGATACGCACTGAGCCACCACCAACTTCATAACCGTTAATGACCATATCATAGGCATTAGCTACAGCGCCTACAGGATGTGCGGTTAGCTCTGCCGGTGTGAGATCTTTTGGTGAAGTAAATGGATGGTGCATTGCACTTAGGCTGCCGGTATCTTCATCTTCTTCAAACATTGGGAAATCAATAACCCACAGTGGTTTCCATGCGTTAAGATCAGTTAATTCCAGATCACGACCGACTTTCAGGCGCAACGCTCCCATAGCATCACTCATGGTACCTTGACGACCCGCACCAAAGAAAATTAAGTCGCCATCTGTTGCATTTGTTGCCGCTAAGATGCTGTTAACCACATCATTAGTCAGGAATTTAGCAATAGGGCTTTGTACCCCTTCGATACCTTTTGCCTTTTCGTTGACTTTCATCCACGCTAGGCCTTTGGCACCATAAATACTGACAAATTGAGTATATTCGTCGATATTTTTACGAGTTAACGATGCACCACCCGGTACACGTAACGCGATAACACGACATTTTTCATCATTAGCCGCTTGTGCAAAGACGCTAAACTCAACATTTTTCACTAAATCAGCAATATCGATGAGTTCCATTGGGTTACGTAGGTCTGGTTTATCAGAGCCGTAACGACGCATAGCCTCAGCAAAGGTCATGACAGGGAATGCCCCTAAATCAACATTCAGGATATCTAGCCACAATGCGTGGATCATGCGCTCCATCACTTCACGCACTTGTTCTGCGGTCATGAAAGAGGTTTCAACATCGATTTGGGTAAATTCAGGTTGGCGATCAGCACGTAAATCTTCATCACGGAAACATTTTACGATTTGATAATAGCGATCAAAACCAGACATCATTAACAGCTGTTTGAAAAGCTGTGGTGATTGAGGTAATGCGTAGAATTTACCTTTATGAACACGACTTGGTACTAAATAGTCACGCGCACCTTCTGGCGTTGCTTTAGTTAGCATTGGCGTTTCTACATCAAGGAACCCTTCACCATCCATAAAGCGACGAACAAAACTTGTGATTTTCGCACGAGTTTTTAGGCGTTGTGACATTTCAGGGCGACGTAAATCTAAATAACGATAAGTTAAACGACGCTCTTCTGTATTCGTTTGGTTGCTATCTAAAGGTAGCGCTTCAGAACGGTTAAAAATAGACAGCGATTCTGCCGCTAGTTCAATTTCACCTGTTGCCATATTTTTATTAACTTGGCTATCAGGGCGAGCACGTACTGTTCCTGTGACTTGAATACAAAATTCATTACGCAGTTCTGAAGCCTGTGAAAATGCCTCTTTCTGCTCTGGGTCAAAAAAGACCTGAACGATACCTTCACGATCTCGCATATCAATAAAGATAAGTCCACCTAAGTCACGGCGGCGGTTAACCCAACCACAAAGAGTCACTTTTTGGCCCACATGGGCGCTATTCAACTGCCCACAATAATTAGTACGCATACAATATCCTTTTACTCAGCTTGTTGTGCTTTCTGCTGCGGAAATTTTGGCAATAGTCTTTTTCGAGTAGTGTCAAAAAAAAGGCAGACATTATAACGAAAATTCTTCCCGACGATAAGAGTATAGACCTAGATTATATGATACATCTTTTCAAGGATTTGCTAATCCCCAAATAATTAATTAATAATAATTATTTATAGCGACATAAATCGCTTTGAGGTTTATCATTAAATTCGCCGTTTTTTTAGTTTTGGCAATGGAGAAAAGATGGTTAGCTCGCTTTATATCGTATTGGGCGCACTATTATTGATTAAATTGTCCCTAAATGTTGTAAAACTTAGAACACAATATCGAGTTGCATACGGTGATGGTGGTTTTTATGAGTTACAAACCGCTATTCGCGTCCATGGTAATGCAGTGGAATACATCCCTATTTCTATGATTTTATTACTTATCATGGAAATGAATGGCGCCTTTGTTTGGATGGTACATATTTGTGGCTCCATTTTAATAGCCGGTCGTCTTCTTCACTCTTACGGGTTGAAACACCGCGAGATACGCTGGCGTCGTTCTGGCATGGCAGCAACCTATTTATCAATGGTCTTAATGATCCTTGCTAATATTTACTTCCTTCCTTGGATACAAATTTTTTCCTTCTACTATTAATACCACAAGGAAAATATGATCATCCATGATCACAATAGACATCCTTGCTGTTGAGTCTAATAACGGCAAGGTATCGAAAAGGTTTACCTGTTTTTCTAATTTATTTCTAAATAATGCAACTTTGTGAGCAACGTCGCTTCTGGTAGAATACCCGCTTCTTTTATTCTTTAAGTCTATTTTAGTTATGTCTAATTCAAAATCAGCACCACAAGACAACTTATTTGCGACACCTATTGCTAATCTTGGTGACTGGCGCTTTGATGAAAAAGTCGCTGAAGTGTTCCCTGATATGATCAAACGCTCAGTGCCCGGTTACTCCAATATTATTTCCATGATAGGCATGTTAGCGGGTCGTTTTGTCACCCCTCACAGCCAAGTTTATGACTTAGGATGTTCGTTAGGTGCTGCTACCCTTTCCATGCGTCGTAATATCGATGTAGCGGGATGTAAAATTATTGGTGTTGATAATTCACCTGCGATGGTTGAGCGTTGTCAACGTCATATTGATGCTTATAAAGCAGCAACACCCGTTGAAATTATTGAAGGCGATATCCTTGATATTGACATTAATAATGCCTCGATGGTTGTCCTTAATTTCACCTTACAATTTTTAGCCCCTGATAATCGCCAAAGATTATTAAATCGAATTTACCAAGGGTTAAATCCTGGTGGGGTTTTAGTGTTATCAGAAAAATTCAGTTTTCAAGATAAACAAATTGGTGAATTACTGTTTAATATGCACCACGACTTTAAACGTGCTAATGGCTACAGTGAATTAGAGATTAGTCAAAAACGTAGTATGTTAGAAAATGTGATGCTCACTGATCCTGTTGAAACACATAAATCACGCTTACATCAAGCAGGTTTTCCTCATGCTGAAGTTTGGTTCCAATGTTTTAATTTTGGCTCTCTGTTAGCCATTAAAGGCGAATAATCATGATAAATTTTAGCTCATTTTATCAACATATTGCGCAAGATGAACGGTTATTTCATTGGCTTGATACGCTGCCGGCACAATTATCAGAATGGCGCGCCCATGCTTTACATGGCCATTTTGCTTCATGGGAAAGAATGCTGGAAAACTTACCTGAGATTACTCCCACTGAACTTAATTTAAAGCAAGGTGTTATCGCCAATAAAACCCCAGCATTAAGTACCGGTGAACAACTTGGTTTAACGAATATTCTAAAAGCGTTAATGCCATGGCGCAAAGGCCCTTTTTCTCTTTATGGTGTCAATATTGATACTGAATGGCGTTCAGATTGGAAATGGGATCGCGTATTGCCCCATCTTTCGCCTCTTAAAGGCCGATTAGTTTTAGATGTTGGTTGTGGTAGTGGTTATCATATGTGGCGGATGCTTGGTGAAGGGGCTGATTTTGTTGTCGGTATCGATCCCACTCAGCTCTTTTTATGCCAATTTGAAGCAGTCAGAAAATTATTAGGTAACGATCAGCGTGCCCATTTAATCCCTGTCGGCATTGAACAAATGCCAGAACTAAATGCTTTTGATACGGTATTTTCAATGGGGGTTCTTTACCACCGTCGTTCACCACTTGATCATCTTTGGCAATTGAAAAATCAGCTCGTTTCTGGTGGTGAATTAGTATTAGAGAGTCTTGTGATTGATGGTGATGAATTCCAATGTTTAATTCCTGGTGAGCGTTATGCACAGATGCGTAATGTGTACTTTATACCGTCAGCCAAAATGCTCAAAGTATGGTTAGAAAAATGCGGTTTTAAAGATGTACGCATTGTTGATGAAAATGTCACATCACTCGAAGAGCAACGTAAAACGGATTGGATGGTGACTGATTCATTAGAAGCATTCTTAGATCCTCTCGATCACACCAAAACCGTTGAAGGCTATCCAGCTCCTAAACGGGCAATTTTAATTGCGACTAAACCTTAATTAACCACGAGTCATTTCTATAAAAAGGGTATTTATCAATAATACCCTTTTTATAACCTGTTGGTTTTATTTTCTGTTTATATAAAATCCCCGTGTCTATAAACAATAAATTTTATTTGAGTATTGATTAAGGTTTTTTTGTCATTATAATTCTTCATGATTTTATCTTTTTTCTCTCCAAGAGGTACTTCCCTACAATGAACTAAATTCTGCCAGAAAATTCTCTCAATACCGTTTTGGTATCCATTTTCTGTTACTGGCAGACACTCGTTTATTGCTCTATAAACTCAATTAAGATCATTGCTGTCTGCCACCTATTTTTTAGGAGGCTTAATTATGACGATCGCCTGTCAATTTTCTCAGCTTAATATTGAATTCAATCAAGAAGCGCTTTTCCCACCGCTGACTCATTCACTGACTTGCCAAAGAAATGCTTTAATTGGTCAGAACGGTAAAGGAAAATCGGTGCTGTTAAAATTGTTAGCACAAAAACTATTGCCTTCATCAGGCCATATCATGTGGCGTATGCCTTTTATTCATGTCGACCAGCTTACTCGCCTAACAGGTAATACCATTGCTGATGCTTTAGGTATAGAGACTTTTTTTCAAGCATTTAAGCGGGTTGATAACGGCAGTGCTTCATTAGAAGATTTTGAGTTACTTGAAGATAAGTGGCATTTGCCCATGACTTGGCAAAATTTACTTCATTCAGCACAACTGCCGGTTTCACTTGATACACCTATTCCCCACTTAAGTGGTGGTGAGCAAACGCGTTTAGCATTATGTCAGGCTTTTTTACATGACGATCATTTTCTATTATTAGATGAACCAGATAACCATCTCGATCATCAAGGTCAGCAATGGCTCGTTGAACAATTAATGCATCATAAATCAGGTGTATTATTTATTAGCCATAATCGACATTTATTATCTTATGCTGAAAATATATTTGAACTGAGTGAAAAAGGCTTACAAGAATATGGCGGTAATTATTCGCTTTATGAAACACAAAAAAATGCGCAAATAGCCTCAATCGAAGCTGCAAATGAGCGTATCAATAGTCAAATAAAACAGGAAAAACGCCAACAACATGTAACATTACAAAAAGCATTACAGCGACGTAAACAAGGTGAAAAGATAAGAAACAGCGGCTCTCAATCACTGTTACTTCTTGATATGCAAACCAATCGAGCTGAGAAAAAACAGTCATCAATAGCTAAACGACATCAGCGCGTTATGGATGATATGCAGTCACAAAAACAACAGTTAGAACAAGAGTTAACTCATATTCATCAGCAAAAATTAATATTAAACTATCAAGGCGATGGCCATCGGTTAAATGTATTTGCCACAGAGCTTGTTTTACCTTTTGGCAAGCAAACTCCCTACTCCTTTTCCGCTTATGGTGGTGAACATTGGCATATACAAGGTAAAAATGGCAGCGGTAAGTCAACCTTATTAAAATGTTTAATGGGCAAGCTATCCCCGTTATCCGGCGAATATCGTCTCAACCCAAATTATTGCTATCTTGATCAACATTTAACTTTATTAGATAAATCATTACCCGTTGCTGAAGCGTTATATCAATACCAGCCATTAATGACCATTGAGCAGTGGCGCACAAAACTGGGTATGTTACGTATTCGAGGTAACAAGTCTTTATTTCCTTTAGAAACACTCAGTGGCGGTGAGCAATTAAAAGCAACACTATTAGCATTAATTTATAGTCCTCAACCCCCTGCCGTTTTATTATTAGATGAACCAGATAATTATTTAGATTTAGACTCTAAACAATTATTGGAAAATTTATTATCTCAATATCAAGGAACATTATTATTAATCTCTCACGATGAAGATTTTGTTAAACAATGTGGTATAACAAATACATTATTACTCTAATAGCAACATACCAAACTAATTAGCCCCCAGGTTAAAACAGTATAGACGCTAGAAGCAATAAAAAATTTTAGCGTCTTTACTACTAATAATCTTTTTATTTTTAATCTTAACGATAAATATTATTAGCAGTTTCTATTGTTTTATTTTATTTTTTGGATATTTATTTTTAACAGTCTGTTAATTATAAAACTTAACTCAATAAACACTATTTCAATATTATTCTCCACTGTGAGGAATTTTATAATATAAAAAGCAGTAAAATATTTGCTAACTTTAATCTTTAACTTATTCATTATTAATGAGGATCTATTTTAATTTTTATCAAATTATTGTTAGCTAAATGGAGAAAACTTTATGTTAAAACATTATTTATTAGCCATTATTATAGGGTGCAGTATATTTCCTGCCTTCTCTGCCACTATGCCATCAAAGCAAGATAATAGTCCCGCGCCAGCAGCAAAATGGAATTGCTGGGGAAGAAAAGAAGTGAATATGTCTAATCGAAATATCAATAATAAATCGGTCAGTTTAAAGTTAAGTACTGATATTTGTGATAGAAAAGATCTAAGACCATTATTTATCGATGTTTATCTACACAAGATATCCTTTAAAGGGGCGAAATACGATGGGATAACTATTGATATTATCGCCAATGCCACTCATAAATTAACAGGGAAAACACAAGAAATAAGATCAACAGAAAATATTAATAACATAGATGAACATGTGCAGAGATTGCAGTTTAGCGCAGTGCGTTCGGGAGATTATAACGTAGATATAAAACAGATATGGCTTATTTTTAGGGAGCATGGTAAAGCAGTAGGTTCATTTCAGATAACAGGGGATAATGCTCGTAATGGCGAGGCTTATATCGAATCTCATATCACCTATAATGCAATGCTTTCTCTCATTGAGAACGCAAAATCAGAAACATTAACAACAGGAAAACCAAGTCATATCGTTTTTGGTGGTCATTATGAAATACCAATGAATGCAGGCTCAGGAACCTATACATTAGCCAATAACGGCAATCTACTGATTATTCCTAGGATCCATGAAAAAGAAAAATACCTTATTCCTCATCTATTAGGTGATACTCATCAAGGCGAGGCAGCTCGCTGCGAAGGTAATACAAATGCTAAAACACAGGATGGCACTTCACAGACAGCGGAGCTTTATACCCCAGAACAGGCATGGAACAAACTAGATAAACCGTTAGTGGCTTTAAATGCAAACTATTTTGATGTTCGTCCTCAACTCAATAACACCACTTGGCAGAGTAATCTTTGCTCAGTGCCATTAGGGATATATTACGATAATATCGCGCAAGGGCCCACTCATGGTACTCATAACGAGCCCAATCAGTTTTTTGCAGGGCCTAATTACTTTATCAATAACAATAATGAACAAATCGCATTAGATGCACTGTTTTGGGTGTTAGATCAAACATCTAGGATAGATATCTACTATAGCAAAAAAGTATCTGATCCTGCGATTGAACTGTATGCTAATGAACTCTCTTTATCAGGATATCACTTTATTGCTATATCAGGATCCGGTTTACCTGTTCGCGGATTAACACCGCTTCCTACCCCTGATTCTGGCGATTCAGAGACAACCCGACTCGCAATGGGTGCTGATGATAACAATAGCCTTATTTATATTTTCCAAGGTGGCAGTTATAGAGAGGGAATAAGTCGCAATGATCTGCATCATTTATATTATGGCCTTAGCATTGCGCAATCTATGGAGTTAGATGGCGGTGGTTCAGCTGCGCTGGCTTTAAAGGCAGATGAATTCACAGTGAGAGGTGATACAAGGCCTGATTCATCTTGTAACGAAGCAGGTTTGTGGTGCTCTTTGATAACACAACCTGACGGAAAACATCGCCCCGTTCCATCTTGGATTGGTCTGGCTATTAATAATCTAGCTATTGGTCAATAAATTTAATAAAGGGAGTGAAACACTATCACTCCCTTTCGATTTATAAAAGATTATATTAATTAACAGATGTTGTATAAATACTCATAATATCCTTCATTGCCCCCACCACATCTTCATCCACACAATAATGGGTAAATTCATCCACTTCGCTGTCTGAACTCATGGTGACCCCCGCTTTACGATAATTCATTGTCGAGGGTGCTTGTTTGCCCGCTGAGCTATGGATCTCTTGTAATCCCGAGTCTAAAAATTTCTGAATATTACTTAAACGAACTCCCGCCCCCGCCATGATAATCGGCCCTTGGGTTTTTTCATTCAGTGTTCTTAATAGAGGTAAGCCTAATTCAGCATTAGCTTGCTGACCTGAGGTTAAAATACGAGCAACACCTAATTGAGTCAGCTGATCTAACGCTAGCAATGGATTAATACACATATCAAAAGCGCGATGAAACGTAATGGCTAAAGGCCCTGCTAATTCCATCAAAATCGCCATTTTAGGTAAATCAATGTGACCTTCTTCATTTAATATACCAACCACAGCACCGGAAAAACCCATATCACGGATCATACTGATATCGTTTTTCATCGCAGCAAAATCGGCTTGGCTATAACAAAAATCACCACCACGCGGACGAATAATAGGATGAACGGGGATACGAACGAGATCTATGACTTGTTTTAATATTCCATAACTCGGTGTTACACCCCCTTCTGACGGGCTTGTACACAGCTCAATTCTATCAGCCCCCGAACGTTCTGCGATCAGTGCGCATTCTGCACCAAAGCAACAAATCTCCAGTTTTGCCATACCACCCCTCTCTATCCTTAATACAGAAAGCAATTAGAAAATAACGATATTTCTCAGCAACTACTATCAGTAATTGTTAATAATAGTTGTCGAATATCGTTACTCATTCAATTCCAATATCAGAATTTTGTGCTGATACAAGCAATTTATTTTCTAAAAATGTTGTTCAACACTCACTTTCTACAATTTTCAGTAAGGAATATGGGTGATACTTTATGGTAACGATACCATCGGTTATGGCAACGGTTGGATTAGGTAAACGTTCTTTTTCAGCTTTAGGTTCACTTATTTTAATTCTAATCCCTTCAGGTAAAGGATGGGGTAATAATGTCATCACCTTTTCAACTAATTTTTCAGGAGCAACATTTATTACCTGTTCAATATGTTCCCAACCTTGATATTGGTATTTTTTATCTGTTGGATAAGGTAACTCAACAATAGATATTTGCTGGCCTAACAGTGTTAAAGGTGAGGCTAGCTTAAAGAGATAAATAGGTCGCCCATTAATCATATTATCTGAAATACACTCGCCACATTGACTTAAGCCATTACGCCACTGTTCTGCTAACGCCAAATCGTGACAACGTAACGATATATGATCGGTTTGATAAGCATCAAGGTCGAGGGATAGTTTATTCGCCAGTAGAGTTAAATTTTTTGCAAATAGAGGAAGCTCTTGCGTTAAGTTATTTAAGAAAGGAATTGCGGAAAAAAGCACCATGATAAGTAACCTAAGAGAAAAAACAGAGAAAAACCCTTAAAGATAAGGCGCAGATAGTAGCATGTTCTAGCTAGAATATGTTATAAATTCAAGGTTAAATTCATATTCTTTATAAAAACCTGTCTGGCTAATGTCGTCAGGTTTTATTTTCTCAATAATTTAAGGTAACCCGGTGAATATTCAGGCTTTTCTTTCAGAAAAAATCAGTATGGCGATGAGCGCTGCTGGCGCCCCTGCTGATAGCGAACCACTTGTCCGTCAGTCAGCTAAAGTGCAATTTGGTGACTATCAGGCGAATGGTGTCATGGGAGCGGCAAAAAAAATGGGTATCCCACCCCGACAACTCGCAGAAAAAATTCTGGAACACCTTGATATCACAGATATTGCAGATAAAGTTGAAATAGCAGGCCCTGGTTTTATCAATATCTTCTTATCACCCGTTTGGGTTGCACAACAAGCCGAATTCGCATTAGCGGATGAGCACCTTAATATTACCAAGGTAACTCCTGAAACGATTGTGATTGACTACTCATCACCTAACGTTGCAAAGCAAATGCATGTGGGTCACTTGCGTTCAACCATTATTGGTGATGCCAGCGCACGTACTCTCTCTTTTTTAGGTCATAATGTTATTCGCGCTAATCACCTTGGTGATTGGGGTACGCAATTCGGTATGCTGATTGCTTATTTAGAGAAAAAGCAAAATGAAAATGCCGCAGATATGGCATTAGCGGATCTCGAAGAGTTCTATCGTGAAGCTAAAAAATGTTATGACGAAGATGAAGTATTCGCTGAACGTGCCCGTAATTATGTCGTTAGACTACAAGGTGGTGATGAATACTGCCGTACTATGTGGCGCAAGCTTGTCGATATCACAATGCAACAAAATCAGCTAACTTATCAACGCCTTAATGTCACTTTAACCGAAGATGATATTATGGGTGAAAGTCTTTATAACCCAATGTTGCCGGGTATTGTTGCTGATCTTAAAGCAAAAGGTCTTGCTGTTGAAAGTGAAGGCGCTACTGTTGTTTTCCTTGATGAATATAAAAACAAGGAAGGCGAACCAATGGGAGTCATTATCCAGAAAAAAGATGGTGGTTACCTTTATACAACAACGGATATTGCCTGTGCTAAATATCGCCATGAACAATTACATGCAAACCGCGTATTATATTACATCGACTCACGTCAACATCAGCATTTAATGCAGGCATGGACTATTGTCCGTAAAGCAGGCTATATTCCTGATAGTATGTCACTCGAACACCATATGTTTGGCATGATGTTAGGTAAAGATGGGCGTCCATTTAAAACGCGCTCGGGTGGCACAGTACGTTTAACTGACTTACTCGATGAGGCTCATGAAAGAGCATTAACATTAATTCGCGAAAAAAATCCTGATATGGATGAAGAGGAATTAAATAATATTGCTCGTGTAGTGGGCATTGGTGCTGTTAAATACGCAGATTTATCAAAGAACAGAACCACCGATTATATTTTCGATTGGGATCTGATGTTAAGTTTTGAAGGTAATACTGCACCTTATATGCAATATGCCTATACTCGTGTTGCCTCTATCTTTAAACGTGCAGATATAGATGAAAGCGCATTAACCCAGCCTATCTCATTAACACAGCCTCATGAAAAACAACTGGCACTACGTTTAGTACAGTTTGACGAGACTATCACGCAGGTTGCACGTGAAGGTACACCTCATGTGATGTGTGCATACTTATATGATTTAGCGCAGTCCTTCTCAGGTTTTTACGAGAACTGCCCTATTCTATCGGCCGAAGATGACAATGTACGCCAAAGCCGTCTTAAGCTAGCACGTTTAACAGCAAGAACCTTAAAGCAAGGCTTAGAGACTTTAGGTATTGAAACTGTCGATAGAATGTAATTAAGCCATTATATTTATCTAAAAAAACCGATGGTGAAATCACCATCGGTTTTTCATTATAGAAACTTAATAGATAGAAACTTAATAGCGAGTTGATTAACCGTTAATCTTAACTAACAATAAACCATGCCTTGATGCTAATATCACTAGTCTTCATTAGCCGTGATCACATCCTCACAGAGAAGACCAGAAACATCTTTAACATCAATCCAACCATCAACACTGTCTATTGGCTTATCTGGGCTGTATAAGCGCTGATCAACATCTTTTGCCGTAAAGCTGACTTGTTCATTAGTTTTATTAAATACGCCGACACAGTTAACGGGTGTCAGTTGAGAGGTTTTGATTTTTCCATCTGCAGTGCAACCAGCAAGAAATAATGTGGCTAATGATACCGAAAGGATAATGGCCTTTTTCATAATCGCTCCTAAAACACACTTTATTTTTTAGTGTGATAAAATACTCGTTAAATGATTATTTAGTAGTTTTTATTCTACATATTCAACGGTTATAACGCTTGATAACTTAGTTAATTATAATAAATTAGATAGAAAATAATTTGCGTTATAGAGCTATTAATAGAAAAAATAAAGAAAGGTATTCAAGAATAAGAAAAGAGAGGGAAAAACAGAAAACAAAGACGGGAGAAATGAAAAAACCACTATCAGGTTTTAGACCTAAAATGAGTAGTTATAACTACTTACCAATCACAGATCCAAAATAAATTTCATTATTAACACAATCTACTGTTCACTGCTTATCCCTAGCAATCGCATTATCTATCCGAAGCGCAGACAAAATAGATATGATTGCTTTCAGTAGTACTGAACGATAACAAGCAAATAACTTTACAGTCACTGTTAATCTACCTGAATGAAAAAATAATAATATGTCTCAAATCAAAGAATTCAAATGTTTTAAAATATAGCTCAACATTTTGAAATATTCGTAATATCTCATCATTTAGTAAGAAATATTTAACAGATGTGTCAATTTTTAAACCTAAACAACACAAGAGAGTTTATCTAAAAAAAGATAATTTGTCAAAGCGTAAGTTGCTAGAAAATAGCGTCTATTTTTTTACTTTATGTAAAATATTACTTAAAGTACACAATTTGTCTAAACCCATCACCTTTAAAATATGTTAAGTTTTTCTTATTAATTAACGGTTAAATATGGGCTAATATAGGCAAAAAATGGAGAATTTATTTATTTGACAGAAAAAAAATTAATAAAAAAATAAATATTTATCTCTTGTTTTCCTTCACGACTATTCGCTAGAAAATTTAATCATGTATTTTATTGCGTAAATTACATGGTATAAATGTGATCTAGATAACAATATTTTTTGTCTAAAATAAGAGAAAAACACTAACTATAGGTGATGTTAAATAGTGGTAATAAATAGACAACGCCCCACTTTGTTACACTCAGTGAGGCGCCAGTTTGACAATAAAATTATAATGCGCGTAGAGAAAAATGCTTCGGTCTAAATCCAACAGCATATAAAGTGACAAAATAACTTGCGGCACCAGCTACAACAACAAGTAATAAACGTAAAATACGCATTAGCATATTCCCTTGTTGCCAATCAGGCATCACCCATAGCATGCCGACTAATACAGCACTCATCACAGCTAACGCAATAGCAAGTTTTAATAAAAAGATAGGCCAACCCGCTAATGGTTGATAAATATCTTGTTTACGGATTTGCCAAAATAGCATTCCTGCATTAAAACAAGCGGCTAATCCAATCGAAAGAGCCAGTCCCACATGCTTTAAACTCCCAACAAAAGCAAGGTTCATTAATTGAGTCAAAATAAGCGTTGCAATGGCAATTTTAACCGGGGTTTTAATATCTTGGCGAGAATAAAAGCCCGGTGCTAATATTTTTATAATAATTAACCCCATTAACCCAATGCAATACGCCACTAATGCTTGTTGAGTCATTAGCGCATCATGCCCATTAAAATTACCATATTGAAATAACGAAATGGTTAAAGGGCCTGATAATAAAGCCAAACCCAAGGTACAAGGTAAAGCCAATAAAAAACAAAGCCTTAATCCCCAATCCATTAATTTCTGATATTCTTGTGTGTTGCCGCTGGCAAAACTTTTAGATAATGAAGGTAATAGAATTGTTCCTAATGCCACCCCTAACACACCAGTAGGAAGTTCCATTAGGCGATCGGCGTAATACATCCAAGAGACTGAGCCAGACACCAAGAATGAGGCAAAAATAGTATTGATGATCAGCGAAATTTGGCTGACAGAAACCCCTAAAATAGCGGGTCCCATCAATTTAATAACACGCCACACTCCGCTATTTTTAAACGAGATCCGCGGTAATACCAACATCCCTATTTTTTTCAGATGCGGAAGTTGATACCCCAACTGTAAAATTCCTCCTGCTAAAACAGCCCAAGCAAGCGCCATAATAGGTGGATCACAATAAGGAGCAACAACGAGAGCAAAAAAGATCATACTCACGTTTAACAACGTAGGTGCAAAAGCTGGAACAGAAAAGCGATTCCAAGTATTTAAAATAGACCCTGTTAATGATGCTAATGAAATTAATAAAATATAGGGAAAGGTGATTTTCAATAGATCCGTTGTGAGTTGGAATTTATCCGCTGAATCAGCAAAACCGGGTGCCGTAATATAAATAACCCACGGTGCGGCAACTATCCCTATTACTGTGACAATCGCTAAGATCAACGTCAGCATTCCCGATACATAAGCAATAAAGGTACGAGTTGCCTCTTCTCCCTGTTGACTTTTATACTCAGCTAAAATAGGAACAAATGCCTGTGAAAATGCGCCTTCGGCAAAAATGCGTCGCAATAGATTAGGTAGTTTAAAAGCAACAAAAAAAGCATCGGTTGCCATACCTGCGCCAAAAATACGCGCAATAATCGCATCACGAATAAAGCCCAGTACTCGTGAAAACATCGTCATCGAACTCACTGCAGCCAGTGATTTAAGTAAATTCATAGTTCATTCTAGTGTTTGTTGTGGTAAGGAATAAAAAGAAAGAGACTATACTCCGTCTCTCACACTGAAAAATCAATCATCAACTTGCTAGGAATACACTTAACTGTTTTTTTGATCAAAAAATAGTTCACCTTAGTCAAAAAACTCAATATGTTAATGTATATTCGCCATTATCCTTTGGGAAAAGGACGAGTTGTTAATGCGGTAAGTACATGATCACGCCATTCTTGATTTATCTGCAGATAATTTTTAGCGTAACCTTCTCGTTCAAAGCCATGTTTAGCCAATAAATTACCACTGCGTAAATTATGAGGCATATAATTTGCCATAATACGATGCATTCCTTGTTGACGTTGCATAAAGCGTAATGTTTCATGCAATGCTTCTGACATATAGCCTTGCCCTTGCCACTTCTCACCGACTGAATAACCTAAAAAGCAGGCATTAAAAGCACCACGCATGACATTGCTGTAATTAGCGACCCCAATGACTTCATCTTCTTTTGGCGTCAATAATAGAAAATGAAAAGCACTCTCTTGGCGATGCAATTCATTTATATAAAGTAAGCGGTGCTCCCACCCTGAAGGTAAATAGTGCGATTTATCTCTTACTGGCTCCCAAGGGATCAAGAAATGGCGGTTTAGTGTATAGTAATTAGCTAACTTCTCTGCATCTCTTTCATAAGCTAAGCGAACGATCATTCTTTTCGTTTCAAAACGAACTTTAGGGATCCCACTACGATAACCAAACATATCAGTCCTGTTGTATTTTTGATTAATCTTATTCTGAAGTAATCCTACTATTTCTAGCATTATCATCAATAAAAAAATATCATCTATAATAAGCTATCAATTAATAAAATTAACAGACAGAATAGATAAACAAAGCTCTGTCTTTGCCCTCCCTTTTATTTATTTTAAATCATTTGTTTAACTTATGGTGAATAATGGCACTGGTAACACAAGCTCGCACCTTGGGGAAATACTTTCTCCTCCTTGACAATATGCTGGTTGTTTTAGGATTTTTTGTCGTATTCCCTTTAATATCAATTCGGTTTGTTGAGCAATTAGGCTGGGCGGGTGTGATTGTCGGCTTTGCCCTTGGGTTAAGACAACTTGTTCAGCAAGGCTTAGGTATTTTTGGCGGTGCCATCGCCGACCGATTTGGTGCTAAGCCGATGATTATTACCGGTATGCTATTACGTGCTCTTGGCTTTGCATTAATGGCTTTAGCGGATAAACCTTGGATCCTTTGGTTATCTTGTATTTTATCTGCACTCGGTGGCACTTTATTTGATCCGCCAAGAACTGCCCTCGTGATAAAATTAACTCGCCCTTATGAACGGGGTCGGTTTTATTCTTTATTATTAATGCAAGATAGTGCGGGTGCCGTTATTGGGGCTTTAATTGGCAGTTGGTTACTCCTTTATGATTTCCATTTAGTTTGTTGGGTTGGCGCTGGCATATTCGTTCTTGCGGCTATTTTTAATGCTTGGTTACTACCTGCCTATCGTATATCAACCACGAGAACACCGATAAAAGAAGGGCTAAAACGCGTTATTCTTGATAAACGTTTTGTTCAGTATGTTCTTACTCTTACGGGATATTTTGTACTATCGGTACAAGTTATGCTGATGTTTCCGATCGTTGTTAATGAAATTGCCGGCACCCCTAGCGCAGTAAAATGGATGTATGCAATTGAAGCTTTATTATCATTAACACTGCTTTATCCTATTGCCCGTTGGAGTGAAAAACATTTTCGCCTAGAACAACGCTTAATGGCAGGATTATTTTTGATGAGTATCAGTATGTTTCCTGTGGGGATCACCCACTCATTACATGCCATATTTCTTATTATCACCCTATTTTACCTAGGCACTATTACCGCAGAGCCTGCTCGAGAAACATTAAGTGCCTCTTTAGCAGATCCTCGTGCTCGAGGCAGTTATATGGGTTTTAGTCGATTAGGGTTAGCTTTTGGTGGCGCGATTGGCTATACCGGAGGGGGATGGATGTATGATATTGGCAAACAACTTGAACTGCCTGAACTACCTTGGTTTTTATTAGGCTCAATAGGATTTATCACCCTTTACGCACTACATCGACAATTTAATCGTAAAAAAATTGAAACAGCCATGCTTACCCCATAGAGATCAGGTACACTTAGCGTGTTTACCATCAAGGAGTGTGTATGAAAGCTATTTTTTTGACTGCTTTATTTGTATTAACTAGTTTAGTGACTGGCTGTGATCAAATCAGACAATTTGATGTCAGTGAAAAAGTAATTAATGACTATCTGAGTCAAAAATCGGGATTACAAAAACACATTGGGGAAGACGGTGTTGTTTCTGCCGATATCACATTAAGTGATTTAGCGATCCAAATTGGTCGTACTGAGCCTGGAAAAGTGAGCTTTTCTGGTAGTGCTTCTCTTAAAATTGATTCTTTGTTTGGCAAAACTGGCGCGAATGTGAATTTAACTTTATCAGGCCAACCCTTTTATCAAGCAGAGCTTGGGGCGATATATATCAAGTCAATGAAAATTGATAGCTATAAAGTGTCTCCTGAAAAAATGGAGCCGGTTGTAATGGCATTAAAACCTTACTTAGATACGACTATTGCGACTTATTTTGATAATCAGCCTGTTTATGTGCTCAACCCTGAAAAAAATAGTGCAGAAGCGGCTGCCTTTAAATTAGCAAAAGGGATTGAAGTTAAACCGGGTAAGTTTGTGATCCAACTTTAATCACAAAATGGTTAATTAAATATTTTTATCGTAATAAGGGCATTGGTTTTTATAAATATAAATAATTATAATATATATTGAATATTAATCATGATGATGAGTCATAGGATTAATGCTGATATAAATTAATTATTTTCTAGCCATAACATGCGCAATAAGCGGAACGGCACCCAAATAAGATAGCTATTCTAGGGTGCCGTTGAAAACATCAACGTTTTTATTATAGGATTTAATTATTTATTTTTCGTTTTCTTCATCTGATAATTCTTCCCGTAATGCAGAAAGTGCACCACGCGTAATTGCTGCTAAAGTACGATAAAAATTTGTTTTAGCATGCGCTTCAACCTTACCTAAAAAGGTTCCCGCCCAAGGTAATAGATAGTTATCAAATAACTGTGTTTGTGCTAATACTTCATCTTGTGCGGCATTATCTTCAAGCCAAGAAGCCGCAAGTAACAGCGCACCAAAGCTATCTGTCGCTGATCCGGTGACAGGCATACCTCGAGTGACTAAGAATTGACGAATATCTTGCTCTTTTATATCACCGTAATCATGTGCATAAAGAGATACTGCGGGTATTGGGTCAGCAAAAAGCGATTGGTAGTCAGCTTCTACTGCCGCTAAATCAGCTACGCTACTTTTTAACGTTTTGAACAGCTCATCTTGCTCTAATGGCCATAATTGGCTTAGTTTATCTTCCGCTATCATGGTTATGATCGGTGCTAAAATAGCATCACTCGGTGCTCGTTGAAATAATGTACCTAATAAACGGCAGACAATCGAAAATTCATTCATTCTATTTTTACCCCATAAAGTTTGGTTTTATTGTCCTGTTAACCACCAGAAAATCAACAATTTTCTTTATTCTCTTTTCACTCTATTCCATTAATTACACATTATTTTCAGTCATTAATAACAGAAAAAGCGCGCTCTTATCATTAAGCTATATAGCCTAATATAAGAAACGCGCCTAATCCCATGCTATTTCTATTACGACAATAACACTTTATTGCATCATTTAGCTGGCGATATCGAGAAAATTATCTCTGACACCATTAACTCGAAACCACCCTGCAATACTGATCCTTTCTTTATGAGTAGGTAATACTTCATGTGGAAATTGTTCTGAAAGAAAAACCACTAAACGACCACCTTGAGGGGCGACTGTCGCTAATTGATTATCATCCAGATCATAGATAACTAGCTCTCCACCGTCTTGTGGTGTCCATTCATCATTAAGATATAACACTGTCGTTAAACGTCTTGTGACATTTTCTTTAAATGCATCAAGATGTTTTTTATAGAAAGCACCTTTTTCATAACAAGCGAAATGAGCTTCATATTCAAACAGCCCTAAAAAGAACTCACGATTAACTGCTCGTTGAATGCTTTCCATCTGCATAAGATAATGTTGAACTGGCTCTCCCATTTGCGGCTCTAGCCAACGAATTTTATCACTGCGTATCGTGGTTTCTGCTAATAGGTTTTCATGACGTCCTATACGTGCTTGTTGTGCATCATTACCAAAACAAGCACGCAATTGTTTAACCGCCTCTGGTGTAAGGAAATCATCCCATACACACCAACCTTTATCTGCAATTTGTTCAAGAAGACTTGCTATATTCATTAGTCATATTGTCTGATTAACAGGGGAAACTATCTTATAGCACCATATTAGGCCAAATGACAATCTAATAAACTTATCCTTTCGATTACATGAATTTATTAGAACTAAATTCTATAAAAAAGAAAATAACATTGAAATATAAGATATTATTCCATAGAGATCTATTGTAAAAAACCAAAAAAACATTGAATAATAATATATACGTTACACATCACCCCAAATAAAGATAAGAAAAACAAATGGTTTAATGAAAATAATAATTAGTGGTTATTTTCTCCAATTGCTTTTCATATTTATCATATAAAAAATTAATTTCACCTTTAACTTGATGATGCATAATAGACTTTTTGCTTTCTAATCGTAAAAAAGCAAGAGGAAATGATTTTGCTTTATCGGCGAGTTCACTTATAGACATCACATCTATTGAATTAAGCTGGTATTCAATATTATTTAACTCTTGTTTCGCATTATTATAGAAATTATCTAATTTATCTTTTATATCATTAACTGTTAGATTTTCATCTGTTTTCACTTCATTGATAAGCTCTTCCAGTTGAGTTTCAAGCACTGAATAACGCACTCTCCCCTCACTATTTAGCTGATATTTAGAAATAAAATATGGCTTAAATTTTTCATTCATATTATTTTTTTTCTGTGAAGAAAGTATTTTTTTCTTTTCTGTTAAATCAGCTAAGAATTGTTGTACTCTGTTATTATTGTGTACTAGATCTATTGAGTTATCTATTACATCACTCTTGAGAGAAAGATCATTCTCCATCAATTGTGGATTTAGTTTGTTTTTTAATTTCTTATTTGCATCCAACTGTAAATAAACATGATCAAGTTTATTTATACTTCTTTTAACATCGTATTGAACAGGGTATTTATCAAATAGGTTATTTATTTTAAGCACTCTTTTATAAAGTCCTTTTAAGTTATTTTTATGTGCTTCAAATTCTTTTTTGTCTTGTTTTATTTTGCCATCATAAATTCTATGTTTAAATAGTGAATTAACTCTTTTTTCTAACATGACTTCAAAATTTTTCAATGATGTCAATGGATACCAGTGAATATTATGCGATGCTTTTGTCGCTGAAGGTGTAAATTTTAAATCTCGGTATAATTCAAAACTTCCGCTAAAATACTCAACATCAACATTTTTTTCCAACTGTTTTGCTTTGGTCTCTCCATGACCAATAAATTTATTTATATTGTGAATGACATTTATTATTTTTAAAGAGAGATTAGCACCAACCGCATTTCTCGGTAAATTTAATTCTATATTTTCATTAGCAGAAACTCCCACATCAAAACTGACTTCACTTCTAAGTTCAACACCTAATGACGCGTTTTGTGTTCTATTAAATTCCAGCGTTGCATTATCCTTAAGTTCACTTTCTGTAAGAGATACCCCTTGATTAATAAATTCGACTAAATCTTTTGGTTGAATTTTAAATGAAAAATTAGATTTTTTTTCATAATGATAATCGAGTATCACAGTGGCCATTAACGGTGTTACAAAACCATAATTAAACGCCCCTTCTCTCCATTTTTGTTCATTGTTCATAATCCCAGCAGATAAGCCCGTAGCAATCCCTGCATCCATTTTATTTACAAATGAGAATACAACTTCATCTTGCTTATTTTTTGAAATTGTTAGGGCATGTGTTTTCGCAAAATTAGCTAAAAGAAACGCACTCACACCAATATTTTGAGATAAATGAAATGCACTAATACCAAAGAATGCACGGATATCATTATACTGGCTAATTGTAATGCTCTCTTTATCATTTAATTGTTCTACTAAAGAATAAACAACCTCACCTTGAGATTTACCATTGTTAATTCCGGTAATATATTTATTAAGCAGATTATAATCATGTTTAATCACCTTTTTTACACCATTTAAAGCATCTGTTTTAATTGTTCTCGGTAATGTAGCAGAATTAACTATAGCTTTTATAGTAGAAAACATCCCTCTAAAACCAGGATCAAGACTTTTCGCGATATCTTTTACCATTGCACCATATTTTTTTAATGCATATTGTTGTTTTGCTCTATCAAAGTGAACCCTTGCATTATCAATAGCCGACGAAAAAAAGGGAATATTTTTAGCACTAAAATTACCTATTTTTTGAGTAGAAAATGGCTGTCCTGAGTGATAGTTTTTATAGTTATTTTCTCCAACCATTGAATAAAAAGATAACGGTGGCTCTTGAGTTAAACGAGTGATTTCATAATGATAATCTTTTAATGCAAAAATATGCAGAGGATCAAAGTAATATATTTTTATTTTATTACCTTTATCAACCACAAGTTGGATTTTATTTAACACCGGTTTTATCGCTAATATTTTATCTTTTGATTTTAATGGCAATTTTATTTCATTTTTTTTACTCTCACCATCTACGACATCCCGTTTAGCAATTAGCTTTGGTGGTAAGCCATATGTAAAAAGTTTATTATCTTTTAAAGTTATAGTAATAGGCATCCCTTCTCTATTTATTTTTAATACATTTCCTTCTTCTTTTTCTATAATATTATTAATATTAGATAAATCATGTTTTAAACTATTTTCTATTTCATATTTTTCATATTCAATAATAAAATTAATATTAGTATTATCGGTGGCATCATCGATTAAATTATATTCACCTTCAATCTTTTTAAATTTAATTTTATAAAGTTCATTATTATTTCCTGAAGTATCTCTCTTACTCCCAATTAAAAACCCATTATAATCGACATATAGTTCTTTAAATTTTATATCATCACCATGTTGAGAATTGATATGAAATACTTTATATTTAAAACCTCCATTAAAGTACTTTTGAATTAATCCGGTAAATAAATCATATGTTTTCCCTTTTATTAACATTAAGGTTCCATCATCATCAAGGGTAATTCCCATATTATTAAGTAGTGGACTATTTGTTGATCCAAGATAAACATAATTATTTACATTATTTAAGCTAAACTGTTTAATATTTGTATTATATACAGCAGGGGTATTAGACACATCGGAAATATAATTTGTTGATTTATAATTATTAAAAACACCAACCTCTGTTAATTTATTAACATATGTCATTATTTTATCAATCATAAACACCTCAACATTTCAAGCAGATGAGGTATCATCGATAAGACATATTATAAGAGATATCTTTTATAGCCTATTTTTTATTATATTATCTAAAATTTAGAAAAAGTTCTTTTTTTGAAAGTTTAGGCAAAAAAAATAGACAATAAAATAAAATTTATTGTCTATTTATATATATATTATATCTATATTATTTAATAGCCACTTTTCATATCCACAACACCAAAAGGTGTTTCGCCCTTTTCAATACGTTGAATATTTTCAACAATTGTATCCATTGCAATATCTGGAATAGTAAAAGCAGCAATATGCGGTGTAATAGAGATACGAGGATGAGTCCAAAACGGATGCATACCCGGTAATGGCTCTTGGCTAAATACATCTAAAGAGGCATCAGCAATATAACCTTGATCGATAGCTTCTAGCAGATCTTGATCAACAAGATGTGCTCCCCTTGCCAAATTAATTAAATAAGAAGAAGGTTTAAGCTGTTCAAAAAGCGAGAAATTTAAAATACCATGAGTTTGTGGTGTATAAGGTAATAGATTGATTAACAACTGACACTCTTTAACAAAATCGCTCAGTTGATCGTTACCATAAAAACTCTCTACCTGATTAATTTGCTTTTTACTACGACTCCAGCAACGCACGTTAAAACCAAGTTCAGCAAGCTTAGTCGCTACACTTGCGCCTAATGCACCTGCACCCAAAACACCAATAACAAAATTATCATAAGTATGTGCGGGGAGTTGTTTCCATAAGCGTTGTGATTGTTGACGTTTATAATCATCCATACGGCGAAAATAATACATCACTTTAGCAATGGCATACTCTTGCATTTGCAAACCCATACCCGTGTCTTCTAAGCGCATTACCGGAACCCCAGCGGGTAATGTGCCTGGTTTTTGTTGCTCTTGCTTTAAAATGGCATCAACACCCGCACCAAGTGCAAAAATACCTTTTAATTGGTTACGGCTTGCTAACATTTCATAGGGAGGAAGCCAGACCATTGCATAATCAGCAGGCTTATCATCACCATGCTCCCAAACACGAATATGCGCGTCAGGAAGTCGTGCTTTCATTCCACTTATCCATGTATTTGCATCAAAAAAAGGATGATAAAAAATAATATTCATTTTTGCCTTCCTCCAGCATTTTTACCATAGGGTGCGAGGGTTATGCTTTTATTTCAAGTCTGTTTGAAAAAGTTGTTAAGAAAAATGTTGATAATGTTAACCAGCTAACGAAATTTAGCTAAAAAATGGATGTTACATCCCAAAAGAGATCACATTATTTGCTTAAGCCTTGTTCATATTGTTTTTTATTTGACTGGTTGGCACAAAAGTTAAGGAAAAAACGCATTTAGCTGTTGACGCTTATCACTCTTTTCCCTATAGTAGCGCCCCATTGAGCATGAATGCCATGTTTAACCACAATACGGTGAGATGTCCGAGAGGCTGAAGGAGCACGCCTGGAAAGTGTGTATACGGCAACGTATCGAGGGTTCGAATCCCTCTCTCACCGCCATCTTCTAAGAAAGCGCCTAGTTAAAAAACTAGGCGTTTTTTTGTCTTGCTGTCCTTAATCTATACAGCATCTATACAGCGACAACGTTCTGCTTGCTACCGGTACTAAAATTGTAATAATAAATTTATTGTGATTGTTTTTATATACGTTGCTATTAATCTATTTTAGATACTTAATTAGTCTATTTAATAAAAAACTCTTTTTTATATACACTAATTAGCTTTATTTATAGAATTGTTTTTTCCTTTATTTTATAAAATACTTTTTAGCTATTTTTATGCACTACTATTTTTAATGACAATTATTCTAAAATAAAACGCTTTATATAATTTATAGAATAACGTCAAACTTCTTTTTCATGAAAGTAACAGAATAAATACAATACGTTACATAACGTTATCTCTTTTGCTTAAGTTTTTCAATTAATTGCTTTAATTTTCGCTAAGTATTAAGATAGTGTTTAATAATTTGATATATCACATTATTATTAGCAAATAAAAGCGATATCCTTTCTGCTCTTTTTTATCGCCTTTATTCGGCATTTGACTTCTTATTTTGGTTTAAGCCTAAATGAAAACGCATAAAGTTAACCGGGTTCGCCCCTTTAGTGCATTTATTGATGCATGTGTAAAAGAGCCTTACTCTTTTGCCCGTTTATTAAAAGATATTATTGCAGGGATCACCGTCGGCATTATCGCAATACCACTGGCAATGGCATTGGCTATTGGTAGCGGTGTTCCCCCGCAATACGGTCTTTATACCGCAGCTATTGCCGGTATTATTATCGCTGTAACAGGTGGCTCTCGCTACAGTGTTTCAGGGCCTACTGCCGCCTTTGTGGTGATACTTTATCCTGTTTCACAGCAATTTGGTTTAAGTGGGCTATTAATTGCCACTTTGATGTCTGGGATTATTTTAGTGGTTATGGGGTTAGCTCGTTTTGGTAAGCTCATTGAATATATTCCCGTTTCTGTCACATTAGGATTTACTTCGGGGATTGCCATCACTATCGCCACCATGCAGATCAAAGATTTCTTTGGTTTAGAAATGTCGCATGTCCCAGAAACCTATATTGATAAAGTAATTGCTCTAGGTGCCGCTCTACCGACAATCCATCTTGGAGATACATTAATAGGCGTAACCACCCTCTTAGTATTAATTTATTGGCCTAAATTGAATTTACGCCTCCCTGGTCATTTACCAGCATTAATTGCCGGTACGGCTGTTATGGGGATAGTTAATTTATTTGGCCATGATGTTGCCACCATTGGTTCACAATTTAGCTATCTATTGCCTGATGGTTCAACAGGACAAGGTATTCCGCCGATCCTGCCACAATTTGTGCTACCGTGGAATTTACCCAGTAGTGGTGAGTCTATTGCATTAAATTGGAGCACGGTCAGTGCGTTATTACCCGCCGCTTTTTCAATGGCAATGTTAGGTGCGATTGAATCACTCCTCTGTGCTGTGGTGCTTGATGGTATGACGGGGAAAAAACATCACTCTAATGGTGAGTTAGTCGGTCAAGGTATTGGTAATATTGTAGCGCCTTTCTTTGGTGGGATCACCGCAACTGCGGCTATTGCCCGCTCAGCGGCAAACGTACGTGCCGGTGCAACGTCCCCTGTATCTGCGATTGTGCACTCTTTATTAGTTTTAGTAACTTTACTGGTTTTAGCGCCTTTTCTCTCTTATTTACCATTAGCAGCAATGTCTGCATTGTTATTAATTGTTGCATGGAATATGAGTGAAGCTCGTAAAGTTATCGATCTTATTCGTCATGCACCAAAAGACGATATTATCGTTTTAGTATTATGTTTATCGCTTACCGTGCTGTTTGATATGGTTATTGCGATCACTATCGGCATCGTATTAGCCTCTTTATTATTTATGCGTCGTATTGCTAATATGACGAAAATAACAGAATCAACTTATACTGATGATGATAAACAATTATTAGTTGTGCGTGTTAATGGTCCGCTATTCTTTGCTGCCGCCGAGCGTATTTTTAATGAATTACGTGAACGTAGTAAAGGATATAAAACTCTTATTATGCAGTGGGATGCAGTACCTGTATTAGATGCAGGGGGATTACATGCTTTCCAACACTTTGTGGCGGATGTGCAACATGATACTCATATTATTGTTTGTGATATTCCCTTCCAGCCATTAAAGACATTAGCAAGAGCACGAGTAACGCCAATTGATGGCACACTTAATTTTTATCCTTCGCTACAAAAAGCGCTGGATGATATGGAATTAATTCAGTAGTTTTTTAATTATTAATTATAAAAATCTTTAAGCCCTTAATTTACACTATTTAATTAAGGGCTTAATTATTAAGTTATTATTTATATTTTATTTGCCATTGAAAGTGCAGTATAAATGGTTTTAAAGGAAATTAATAAAGAAAAAGGGGGATTTAATCAATTTGGTATTGTCATGCATTGTCCGGTAGAGCAAAAGCCGCTGCAAGTAGTTTAGCATTAGGCTTTGGTGGATTATCTAAAAGTTCCATAACACGTAATGTGTCTTTTTCTGATAATTTTAAACGCTCATTATTTTCAATAACTTGCCGAGCCACAGGTACAATATTACGAAGTACAAACTCTGTTAAGTTTGTATTTTCCAAACTAGCAGCACGAACCAGCAGTGATTTATCTTCTGTAGTGATACGAATTGACACTCGTTCACTGTTTTCTACTAGTGCTTGAGCCATAGCAACCTCCTTTGTACAGATTCAAAGCGTACAGTATGATTAAAAAAGTGACAAGTGATTTTATGTTGAGTGGATAATTATTTACAATTAGCCACAAAAGGCTTATTTATCCCACTACCTTGTACGCCTTTTTCTAATAAGTATTGATAGAGTGCATTCATACCCAACCAGTGATTTTCACACCATTCAGGGGCTAATAAAGTAGGTTTTCTGGCACTGGCACAAACACGATGATAAATAACTTCTGCAGGAGTATGACGGATTATTTCACCAGCAGTATAAACATATTGTTGTTGTGTTAATGCACTAATACGCCCTGCTTTCCATGCTTTGGCTATCGTACTCCCCTCAACTATGTGTAAAGGGTGTAATTTTAGTCCATCAACACCGGTTTCTACTACCTGCTCTAAGGTTTGCATATTTAACTGATGATCTTCACGAGGTAAACCGATAATAAGATGCGTACACACCTTTAAACCTCGGCGACGCGCTTCTTTTGTGGTTGCTTGATAACATTGAAAATCATGACCACGATTAATATGCTTTAATGTCTTATTATGTGCAGTTTGTAATCCTAACTCTAACCATACTTCATAACCTTGTTCGCAATAGCCTTGCAGTAGATCTAACACACTGACGGGCACACAATCAGGGCGTGTCCCAACACATAATCCAACCATATTGGCTTGTAATAATGCACTTTCATACATTTTTCGTAGATGTTCTACTTCTGCATAGGTACTAGTATAGGCTTGAAAATAAGCTAAATAACGGCGAGCACGGGTAATATGCTTAGCTTGGTAGGCGATTTGCTCTTCAATAGAGTGATATTGCGTTTGCTCATCAGCAAAAGAAGAGACATTGCAAAATGTACACCCTCCTCGTCCTAATGTGCCATCTCGATTAGGACAACTAAAACCACCATGAAGGGTTATTTTGTGGATTTTTTCATGATAACGGCGCTGGAGATCAGCGCCGAACATATTCACTACAGTGTGTAGTTGCATAACAAGTTTATTTACTGGTATCTAACTCAGGGAAGCTTTTTACCAGAGAGTCAATCGCTTTAATTTGAGCTAAGAAAGGTTCTAATTTAGCTAATGGTAAAGCTGATGGGCCATCACAGCGGGCATGATCAGGATCGGGATGAGCTTCAAGAAATAACCCTGCCAGACCCACTGCCATACCTGCACGAGCTAACTCAGCGACTTGTCCACGACGACCACCAGAAGCCGCACCGAATGGATCACGGCATTGTAGTGAGTGGGTAACATCAAAAATCACTGGAGCCCCTTCTGAGGCTTGCATCATGACATGAAAACCTAGCATATCGACCACTAAATTATCGTAACCAAAATTACTACCACGGTCACATAAAATCACTTGGTCGTTACCGCCTTCTTTAAATTTCTCGACGATATTTCCCATTTGACCAGGGCTAACAAACTGTGGCTTTTTCACGTTAATTACAGCACCCGTTTTAGCCATTGCCTCAACCAAATCGGTTTGACGCGCTAAGAATGCCGGTAGCTGAATAACATCAACGACTTCAGATACAGGCTGAGCTTGTGAAGGTTCATGAACATCAGTGATAATTTTTACCCCAAAAGTCTCTTTTAGCTCTTGGAAAATTTTCATTCCTTCATCAAGACCCGGTCCACGATAAGAGTGGATAGATGAGCGGTTTGCTTTATCAAAAGAGGCCTTAAATACATAAGGAATATCTAATTTTTGAGTAACCGTGACGTAATGCTCACAAATACGCATGGCTAAATCGCGCGATTCCAATACATTCATGCCACCAAAGAGCACAAAGGGTAAATTATTTGCTACCTTGATATCACCAATACTCACCACTTTATGTTGCATATCTATTCCTATCTTATTTTGCCATGTACCGTTATATACCCAGTACGGGATTAAATTTTAATGTAAAACAACAGGATGCTGTTCTATTGAATGAATTTGAATTTTAATCATCTCTGAAATGGGATCTTCCGGACACTGTTCAACAAAGTAGTTAAGGTCAGACAATGCCACATGATTACACTCTAATTGAGCATAAATCAGCCCACGATCACGTATTTCATAGGGATCTTCTGGATCAAACAATAATACCGTTTCACTGGTCTTAAGTGCCTGCTCCATCTTCTTTTCTTCCATTAAAGAGACTTTGAGTGTATCTAATAACTTGCGAATAATAGAACTGTGTTCTGACTCTTCTAGATCGGATGCTGATAGCTCAGATGTACTGCCTACATTACCTTTTAGCCAAACGTCTAAAGTATGGCGAGAAAGATATTCACCATTAATGGGATTTAAGAAAAGTGGTTTTTCATTCGGAATATCTATTCTGATAATTAACTGTGTAGGAAAAATAACTGGCGCTAACGGTAAATTTATTGCCTGTGCGATATAAATTAAAATGGAACCTAATGACACAGGTGAACCAATATGAGTGGCCAATACTTTATCTAACCATAACGTATCAGAAAGACAATATTTGCCACTTGCACCACTGAAATGCCATTGTTTATAAAATAGCTTCAGCAGTGCATCAATTCTCTCTTGTATACTGGCTTGGTGGGGAATTTCCGCTTCTGCTTGCTCCACCAGCTGTGCCAATTGATAGCCAACTGAAGTGACTGGAAAATCTGGGCGAATTGCCTGAGAGATAAGGATCATACCCTTAACCAAAGGGGCTTTGTTAAATTCGTAATCAGCTATGGTTTCTATCATCATTCCAACGACCTACTGTCACTCGCTCATTACCGCCGTAATCACGGAAAGTTTCCACGCAGCAGTAACCCTTATCAATAAAAATATTACGTACTCTTTCACCTTGTTGCCAACCATGCTCTATTAATACCCAACCGTTATTAGCTAAAAACTGACGGGCATTTGTAATAATAAGCTCAATATCAGCAAAACCATGATCTGCCGCGACCAATGCGGTTAATGGCTCAAAGCGAACGTCTCCTTGATAAAGATGCTCATCTTCTTCATCAATATAAGGAGGATTGCTGATTATCATATCAAATTGATAACCAGAGAGTGAACTAAACCAGCAACTTTCCGTAAATTCTACGTTGCTAAGTGCCAAATGTTGTGCATTTTCTATCGCTAATGCTACCGCTTCTGGTTGAAAATCAACACCAAGGACACGGCAGTCAGAACGTTCCGAAGCTATCGCTAAGGCAATAGCCCCTGTCCCCGTACCTAAATCTAAAATTCGACTTGCTTGTGCAGAGAGTTTCTCTAATGCTTTTTCAACTAGACATTCGGTATCGGGCCGAGGGATAAGTGTTGCAGGAGAGACTTTTAAAGGTAGTGACCAAAATTCTCTCTCTCCTACTAAATAAGCGATAGGCTCGCCCTTTATACGTCGAGCAAGGAGGGATGACAATTGCACTTGTTCATCTTCTAAAAGTACAGTTTCACTAAAAGCAATCAAATAAGTACGAGCACGCTTTGTTACGTGCCCTAATAGAATTTCTGCGTCCCGCTTTGGGCTGTCACTATCAATTAATTGCAAGGCTGCTTGATGCAGCCATTGTTTATAATTCATTAATCTTGCTCAGATAAAGCGGATAGCTGATCGGCTTGATATTCAGTGACAATAGGTTGAATAAGTGCATCTAGTTTACCTTCCATCACCTCATCTAACCGGTAAAGAGTAAGGTTGATGCGATGATCCGTCACGCGACCTTGTGGGAAATTATAAGTTCTAATACGATCAGAACGATCACCTGAACCTAATAAGTTACGGCGTTCAGATGCTTCGGCTTCTTGACGTTTTTGTACTTCGGCAGCACGAATACGCGCACCTAATACTGACATCGCTTTCGCTTTGTTTTTATGTTGAGAACGCTCATCCTGACACTCTACCACAATGCCCGTCGGGATATGCGTAATACGGATGGCCGAATCCGTGGTATTTACGTGCTGACCACCCGCCCCTGATGAGCGAAAAGTATCAATACGTAAATCACTTGGGCTAATTTCAGGTAATTCAGCTTCTGGCACTTCAGGCAATACCGCAACTGTACAAGCAGAAGTATGAATGCGTCCTTGAGATTCTGTTTCCGGCACGCGTTGTACACGATGCCCGCCTGATTCAAATTTCAGTACCCCATAAGCACCATCACCAATCACTTTGGCAATGATCTCTTTATAACCGCCATGTTCGCCTTCGTTTGCATTCATCACTTCAATACGCCAACGACGTGCTTCGGCATAACGGCTATACATACGGAATAGGTCACCGGCGAAAAGTGCGGCTTCATCACCACCCGTTCCGGCACGAATTTCAAGGAAACAGTTGAACTCATCGTCAGGATCTTTAGGTAATAACAGCACTTGAAGTTGCTGTTCTAGCTCCTCATTGACGCTTTGTGCTTCTTTTAGCTCTTCTTGAGCCATCTCTTTCATTTCAGGATCATCAAGCATCATTTCTGCCGCTTCCATATCATCTTGCACTTTTCGCCATTGACGATAACAAGATGTGATATCCGTTAATTGAGCATACTCTTTTGAAAGCGCACGAAAACGCTCCTGAGAGGCAATAACATCAGCTTCTGCTAGAAGTGCTTGAATTTCTTCATAACGCTCTTGTAGAGCTTCCAACTTAGCGACAATAGAAGGCTTCATTCGTAGATTAAGATCCTGTTAGATAAAGTTAATTATGGGTAATACCCAAACTTTCACGTAAGAGATTCAGGCGTTCAATATCACCATCACTGGCAGCCTGTTGAAGAGATTTGGTTGGTGTATGAATAAGGCGATTCATCAACTGATGAGAAAGCTGTTGGATCACTTTTTCTGCATCAGCGCCATTTTGTATCAATGCAATCGCTTTTTCTGCCATTTCTGCACGTAACATTTCTGCACTATCGCGATATTCTCTAATCGCCCCGACAGCACCTTGAGCACGTAACCAATCCATAAATTGGCCACTCTCTTGTTGCACGATATGTTCAGCTTCAATGGCTGCGGCTTGGCGCTGTTCACGGTTATGCTGAATGATAGCTTCTAAATCATCAACACTATAAAGATAAACGTTACTCAGTTTTTCAATATCTTGTTCAATATCACGAGGCACAGCAATATCAACGAGTAGCATTGGTTGATTACGACGTTTCTTTAACGCCCTTTCTACCATGCCTTTGCCAATAATAGGCAACGGACTTGCTGTTGAACTGATCACAATATCCGCTTGAGAAAGTGACTCATCAATATCAGATAAAGTGATAACCTCAGCGTCAACTTCATTCGCTAAACGTTGCGCTCGCTCTTTGGTGCGATTAGCAATAATGATTTTTTTGACTTGATGTTCACGTAAGTGACGCGCCACTAATTCAATCGTTTCACCCGCACCGACCAATAAGATAGTCAATGATGATAATGACTCAAAGATTTGGCGCGCTAAAGTACAGGCAGCAAAAGCGACAGAAACAGCATTAGCACCAATTTGGGTCTCTGTTCTCACTCTTTTCGCAACTGAAAAGGATTTCTGAAACAGGCGTTCCAGCTCTGAAGAGAGCGAGTGATAGTTTTGAGAATCGGCAAACGCTTTTTTGACTTGCCCTAAAATTTGCGGTTCACCTAATACCAAGGAATCTAAACCACTAGCAACGCGCATCAGGTGGCTCACTGCTTGATTATCTTGATGCCAATAAACACTATTTTTAAGCTCATGAGGCTCAATTTGGTGATACTGACATAACCAACTGATCAGTTGTTCATGGCTATTTTCTTTATCTTCTAGACTCAGATAAAGCTCAGTACGGTTACAAGTAGACAGCACTACACCACCTCTTACAGCAGGTTGCTGTAACAAGTTATTTAAGGCGTCACCCATGGTATCAGGAGAAAAAGAGACTTTCTCACGTAACGCTACGGGGGCTGTTTTGTGATTAATACCTAATGCTAATAACGTCATATCTTATAATTGAGTTATGAATAAATACCGACTCGCGACTTGACTTAGTATAAACCTAAAACAGCGCATTTAGTATGGACTCTTCATTGCCGCCATTCTACTTGATGAACTCTTTCAATAAAAGTGCTTACTTGTATGATAGGCAAATTCAATCGACTATTTAACGAAATATCGTTATATCTTCGCGTTTATGATACGCTTTTTTGCAACAAAGAACGAATGTAAGGAATATCTCAGCTATGCGCTCACGCATTTTTCCAACCAAATCACTTTTGCGTCTCCTTCCGCTAGCTGCGCTGCTACTAAGTGCATGTAATTTAAATAATATACAAACACAAGGTTCAGCGTCAGATAACGATGTTCAATGGCAATCGCGTCAACAAGCATTAAATAAGATTTCACAATATGAGACACGTGGCGCCTTCGCTTACATTGAAGGCACCTATAAAACTTACGCACGTTTCTATTGGCAAGATAAAGATACCGATCGCTATCGCTTACTTTTAACCAATCCATTGGGGACGACAGAGCTAGACTTAAATGTGATGCCTGGTGTGATTGAAGTGACTGATAATGGTGGTAAAAAGTATTATAGTGACAATCCAACTGAAATGATTTATCAGCTCACCGGTATGGTGATCCCTTTAAAAAATTTACGCGCTTGGTTAATTGGTTTACCGGGTGATGCCACGGATTTTGAACTCGATGCAAATCATCTTTTAAAATCGGTTACATGGCCAACCCCAGAAGGTGATTGGGTGGTAACCTACCAATCCTATGACACCGCAATAACACCGAACTTGCCACAGCGCCTTGAATTAAAACAAGGTGAACGCACGATAAAATTAAAAATGGATAACTGGGATATACAGCAATGACACTAAGTTGGCCCTCTCCTGCCAAATTAAATCTTTTTCTCTACATTACCGGGAAACGCCCCGATGGTTACCATAATCTACAAACCTTATTTCAATTTTTAGATTATGGCGATACGCTAACTTTTACGCCCCGTAATGATACGCAGTTAACCATCTTAACCCCCGTTGAAGGGGTTGCAGATGAAGATAATCTGATTATTAAAGCAGCCAAATTATTACGTCAATACTGCTATCAGCACCATATTCCCCTACGCTATCAAGGGGCAGATATTAGTATTGATAAAAAACTGCCCATGGGAGGAGGTTTAGGGGGAGGCTCTTCCAATGCTGCGACAACACTGATAGCCCTTAATTACCATTGGCAAGCAGGCCTAAGCGATGAAACATTAGCCACACTCGGCGTGACGTTAGGCGCAGATGTGCCGGTATTTGTTAAAGGGCATGCCGCTTTTGCTGAAGGTATTGGTGAAATATTAACCCCAGCATCACCCAAAGAGTGTTGGTATTTAGTTGCTCACCCCGGAATTTCTATCCCAACCCCGACAATCTTCACAGATCCAGAATTAAAACGTAATTCGCCTATTCGCTCTCTGGGCGCATTATTACAGGCTCCGTTTGCAAATGACTGTGAAATGATCGCAAGAAAACGTTTTCGTGAGGTTGAATATCTGCTTTCGTGGCTGTTAGAATATGCACCGTCACGCTTAACTGGGACAGGTGCTTGTGTATTCGGTGAGTTTGAATCGCAAGAGGCCGCTAGTGAAGTGTTAATTAACGCCCCTGAGTGGGTGCACGGATTTGTGGCGCAAGGCGTTAACATTTCCCCTGTGCATTTATTCCGCTCAAGGATACCTGTGTTATTGCACCCGTAACTATGATGTTTACAAACCCTATGTTGATAAACACGTTCTTTACAGGTCAACAATATCTCTCTCTGGACGCAAGCCTGAGGTTTTTCTCGTGCCCGATATGAAGCTTTTTGCTGGTAACGCAACCCCGGAACTGGCTCAACGTGTTGCCAATCGACTCTATACTAGCTTAGGAGACGCTGCTGTAGGTCGTTTTAGCGACGGTGAAGTCAGTGTGCAAATCAACGAAAACGTACGTGGTGGTGATGTTTTTATCATTCAATCAACCTGCGCACCAACTAATGATAACTTAATGGAATTAGTGGTCATGGTTGATGCATTACGTCGAGCTTCCGCTGGTCGTATCACTGCTGTTATTCCTTACTTCGGCTATGCCCGTCAGGATCGCCGTGTTCGTTCAGCCCGTGTTCCTATCACGGCTAAAGTTGTTGCGGATTTCTTATCTAGTGTAGGCGTAGACCGTGTTTTAACCTGCGACTTACATGCAGAACAAATCCAAGGGTTCTTTGATGTACCGGTTGACAATGTCTTCGGCAGCCCGATCCTTTTAGAAGATATGCTTCAAAAAGAATTGGACAACCCTATTGTTGTTTCTCCAGATATTGGCGGTGTTGTTCGCGCTCGTGCTATCGCTAAACTTCTGAATGATACTGATATGGCAATTATTGATAAACGTCGCCCTCGTGCTAACGTTTCTCAAGTTATGCATATTATCGGTGACGTTGCTAATCGCGACTGTATCCTTGTTGACGATATGATCGATACAGGTGGTACATTATGTAAAGCAGCAGAAGCGCTGAAAGAACGTGGTGCTAAACGTGTATTTGCTTACGCGACTCACCCTATTTTCTCTGGTAATGCTGTTGAGAACATCAGAAGCTCTGTTATTGATGAAGTGGTTGTCTGCGATACAATTCCATTGTCAGCAGAAATCAAAGCATTAAATAAAGTCCGCTCATTGACCTTGTCTGGTATGTTGGCTGAAGCCATTCGTCGTATCAGTAATGAAGAGTCAATTTCTGCGATGTTCGAACATTAATTTGTCGATTTAATATCGTACTTTGAGATAATTAAACCCGCTATAGCCTATGTTATAGCGGGTTTTTTGTTATCTTTTTAAGATAAAATATTTAAACAATAAAAAACCCGCTATCACTTTATCAGCGGGTCTTTAGATATGTATTATCTGCATATTAACGACAATGAGTTACTTATTATCTATTCTTACTCTATTATGAATTATGATTTTATCTATATTTTATTGATGCCCACACTGTTATGGATAACGATGATTATCATGGCGACGATAACGTTCGTCATGATTACGCAACCACCAATATCTTTCTGCAACGGTTTCTCTACCACCAATACGAGCCCCTGCTAACCAAACAAGTGCACCAATAAAGATCCCCATTAGCGAAGCATCAGATAAAATATCAGGTAGTCCTAATGGAAAAATATGGCTAAGAAGATTATAACCAAGACTACCGAGCATAAGCACCATACCGATAGCCATCAATAAATTGCCAACGGCAAAAGCATGTTTATATTTCATGTTGCACCTCCAAGCGCGTCGTCAGACGATTCAACACCAAAATACATCAAATAACCTTTTATTCATTGCAGTTATTATAGCCATAAAGACTAAAAAGGTATTGTCGCAGTGATCACATGCTCTGAAAATTATTGACAATTCTTTGCAAAAAATGTGTTTTATTGCTTTTATAAATCATTTATCGGTGCTAATACGCCTGTTTCGCTCTTTTTGCCCTATAAATAATAAGTATTCTCTCCTAGAAAGATTTCAACAAAATAATCATGACAATCTATTTTGTGCTTCTTGACAGAGAAAGGTAAACTAGATGCTTTCTTTTAAGACGATAACAGTGAAAGGCAATTGTGAGTAAAATTAAACTTATCGTCGGGTTAGCCAACCCCGGTGCTGATTATGCCCAGACTCGCCATAATGCGGGTGCTTGGTATGTTGATTTATTGGCTCAACGTCATCAACAATCTCTAAAAGAAGAGAGCAAATTCTTCGGCTATACTGCTCGTATTAATTTAAATGGTAATGATGTTCGTTTATTAGTCCCTACCACTTTTATGAATTTAAGTGGTAAAGCGGTATTAGCGATGGCAAATTTTTATCGTATTCAACCCGATGAAATATTGGTTGCACATGATGAACTGGATTTACCACCGGGTGTGGTAAAAATGAAATTGGGTGGCGGTAATGGTGGCCATAACGGACTAAAAGATATTCAGAGTAAATTTAGCAATAACCCCAATTTTTATCGATTACGTATTGGGATTGGTCATCCCGGTGATAAAAACAAAGTGGTCGGTTTTGTGTTAGGTAAACCACCAACAAGTGAGCAAAAACTTATTGATGATGCAATTGATGAAGCCCTTGCTTGTACAGATATTCTGATGCGTGATGGTTACGAAAAAGCCATTAATCGTTTACATAGCTTTAAAGCTTAACCCCTATCAATAAAGCTATTAGTGTATCAAATAAGTTAACTGGGCAATGCCATGCCCTTTTCTTTTGCGCAATTAATCCCTGATGATTTAATCAAACAGGGATTTGTTCTATAATAGCGCCAATTTTTTTAACAGCACACAACAGGAGCTCCCCCTTTCCTGTTGTTTTTTATGTGACAAGGTGAACGTTTATGGGATTTAAATGTGGTATCGTCGGTCTGCCTAACGTAGGGAAATCTACACTGTTTAATGCCTTAACTAAGGCAGGTATTGAGGCAGCCAACTTCCCATTCTGTACTATTGAGCCAAATACAGGTGTTGTACCCATGCCTGATCCTCGCTTAGATAAGTTAGCAGAAATTGTAAAACCACAACGAGTGTTACCCACTACAATGGAGTTTGTTGATATTGCAGGTTTGGTTAAAGGTGCATCTAAAGGTGAAGGCTTAGGTAACCAATTCCTTACCAATATCCGCGAAACTGAAGCTATCGGCCATGTCGTGCGTTGTTTTGAAAATGACAATATTGTGCATGTGGCGGGTAAAGTCGATCCTGCTGAAGATATTGAAACAATTAATACCGAATTAGCGCTTTCTGACTTAGATACCTGTGAACGAGCAATGCATCGTAATCAGAAAAAAGCCAAAGGTGGTGATAAAGTTGCTAAAGCAGAGATGGAAGTTTTAGAGAAATGTTTACCGCACTTAGAAAAAGCCGGTATGTTGCGTGCATTAGATTTAAGTGATGAAGAAAAAGCGATTATCCGTTATTTAAGCTTTTTAACCCTGAAACCAACCATGTATATTGCTAACGTCAATGAAGATGGTTTCGAAAATAATCCTTATCTTGATACGGTACGTAAAATCGCTGAAGCCGAAGGCTCTGTTGTTGTTCCTGTTTGTGCTGCTATCGAAGCAGATATTGCAGAGCTAGACGATGAAGAGCGCGAAGAGTTTATGCAAGATTTAGGCATCGAAGAGCCGGGCTTAAACCGTGTTATCCGTGCAGGTTATGCGTTACTCGATTTACAAACTTACTTTACCGCTGGTGTAAAAGAAGTCCGTGCTTGGACAATCCCTGTAGGTGCAACTGCCCCACAAGCTGCAGGTAAGATCCATACTGACTTTGAAAAAGGTTTTATCCGCGCCCAAACCATCTCATATAATGACTTTATCACTTATGGTGGTGAACAAGGTGCGAAAGAAGCAGGTAAAATGCGTGCGGAAGGTAAAGATTATATCGTGCAAGATGGCGATGTGATGAACTTCTTGTTTAATGTGTAATAAATAGCTTTATTATTATTTAGTATTATTCGGTTTTCTTCACGTTTAAATACTAACAAAAGCAGCATAAACTCTACGAGACTTATCGAAAGTTTATGCTGTTTTATTTTATAAAAAATAACTTTAATATAATTTAATATCTAATTTATGCATTAAATTTGCATCCCACTCATTTAATGAGTTTTTACTTAAAAATAAAATAGATTATATATTGATAATCAAAAAATAATAAAATGCGTATATTTCAATAAAAACAATTTATTACATTTTAATCATTATAATTTCCCATTAAATAGTTTCATTGCAATCCTTAATTAATATAATTTTAATCTTCTCATTTGTGACACAACCCTTCTTTTTAAATTATTTTCTATGATAGAAGAAAAAATGAATTTTCCTTATTTTAATTTAACGTTATATTGATTTAACTAAGATCTTAACTTATTACATACTACTTCGTATTATTCTCAATAATGGCATTATTTACAATGAGAAGGTTATTAAAAGGAATTTAAATGAATAATGAATCGCGTTGTATTTTTTCTGAAGGCAGTGTGCTATTACCTGATGGCTACAAAGAACAAACTATCAATATTCTGATTTCACCTACTGGTCATGCGGTCAATATCTCACGAGATGATAAAGCAAAAGACCTATCCTTTGAAGAGTATATTCTTAATCAAAAAGCACTGTTACAACGTTCATTAAAAGAGTGGCAACTCTTAGAAGAAAAACCCTCCATGCTGGGGCAAGATCTGATCCAAGGATATTTAATCAGCTCTCGCTATCGCCCCAACAAAAAACAACAAGTTTATCAAATACAGGCCGTTTATCCCCTTACTAATACTCAAGTTCTTATATTTACCATGTCCTCGCCACACGCTTTTAATGATACACAATGGACATGGATGAATACCTTGCTATCGAGTTTTCAACCAAGGGGATAATCACTATGTTAGAGGCGGCAAGGGTTGGAGATATTATCGGTCACTCAAAATCGATGTGGGGGATGCTTGTCGGTACCCTATTAGGAGCTGCTATCGCCATCGGTGGCGCCATGATTTCTGGTGTATTAATGGGTGCGGGTATTGCTGCAAGCTGCATTGGTATTGGCGTGCTTGCCATTGGTGCTTCCATTGCCGTCGGTTACGGAACTACCCTATTAGCCGACTGGGTTCGGGATAAATGTGTTGAAACAGGTTCAAAATCCTTAAGCCCCTGTGGGGAAATCCTTGACGGCTCCAAAAATGTTCGTATTAACGGCAAGCCTGCCGCAATGTCTACCCGTAGCAACGTCAAATGTGATAAAGAAAACAGTGAACGCCAAATCGCTCAAGGCTCGGGTAGTGTCTATATCAACGGTTTTCCAGCCTCTCGGGTCGGTGATAAAACCACCTGTGATGCGACTATCATGGAAGGTTCCCCCAATGTCCGGATTGGCGGTGGAACACAAGCAACCGAAGATATTGAACCTGAAATTCCCTCTTGGGTTACCACCGCATCCGATCTCACGATGTTATTTGCCGGTTTCCTGAGTTTTGGTTCAGCGGCAGCCAAAGGCCCCGGGGCAGTAGCGAAGTTGTGGAACAAATTACCGGGTAGTGCCAAAATAAGTCGCTTTGCTTGTCGTTATGGAAAAATTTTTACTGGGCTTAGTCTCGCTATTCCGGCCATTGGCATCTTAACCCGCCCTGTTGAAGTGATTGGCGGACAAAAAATCCTCAATGACGAGGATGAATTGGATTTTAGCTATGAGGCGGAATTACCACTTTATTGGCAACGCAATTACTTAAGTAGCTATTGCTATGAGGGTGCACTCGGTCGAGGTTGGAGTTTCTTTTGGGAAAGCCAGCTAATTAAAAGCGAAGATGGCTTTGTTTGGCAAAATCTATCCGGTGATATCCTTCCATTTCCTGACATTCCACTCGGACACCGTAACTTTAACGAAGCTGCTCAAGGCTGGATCATCCACCATGAGGATGACAGTTGGACGTTTCAAGATGCTGGTGAGCTACGCTATCATTATCCCCCTTTTGATGACAAAGGTTATAGTCGTTTAAGTCATATCGTTGATAATGTGGGAAACGAGCAGCGGTTTCATTACAACGAGCACCACCAACTGATCCATATTACGGGATGTGGTGATCTCAATATCGAGTGTGAATATCAATCTTTTCAACTTGCTGAAAAGACCGTATCGCGTCTTACTGCAGTCTATCAAGTAAACCCCCATCAGATACGCCGTCGTCTATGCGCTTATTTTTACAACGAAAGTGCCCAATTAATACGTGTTGAGCAACAGACAGATCACCCTTATCGCCAATTTGGGTGGACTGATGCCGGTGTTATGGCGTGGCATAGCGATAAATATGGCTTACGCAGTGAATACCGCTGGGCACTTTCAGAAGATAATCTTTGGCAAGTGATTGAAAACAAAACCAGCGAAGGCGAAAGCTATCGTCTTGAATATGATGATATCAACCTCACACGAACCGCTTATTGGCACGATGGTTCAACCTCATTTTGGCAACTTAATCATGATCACCAAATTATTCATTATACCGACCGTACAGGCATTAAAACGGCGCTAATTTGGGATGAGTTTGGATTACCTTGCGGTTGTCGCAATGCGTTGGGTCATACACATATTAGTGAATGGGACGCATTGGGCCGACTACTCAGCATAACGGATGGTAATGGTAACCAAACGCGTTGGCAATATCAGAATGAACGCGAGCGCCTTATCACTGTATTTTGGCCGGATAACACAGAGTCGCGTTTAGCGTATGACAGTTTGGGGCGACTGATTAAGGAAATTTCTCCCCTTCATCAGATCACCGAATACCGCTATGACTTTAAAACCACATTGCGCCCCACTATACGCATTGATGCCAAGCAAGGACGCAGTGAGTTTCTCTGGAACAAACGTGGGCAATTACTGCGCCATACTGATTGCTCAGGCAAACAACATATTTGGTGTTATGATGACGAAGGCCGTGTTGTTTCTCAAACCAACGCCTTGCAGGAAGCCACCGAGTACCAGTACGATGAGGTGGGACACCTCACTCGCATCATATTGCCCGATAATTCTACCGTGCAACTGGCATGGAATGCCGCAGGATTACTTACTCATCATCAACGCAATGACAATACCCCATGTCAATGGCAATACAACGCCTTCGGTCGCGTCACCACAGAAATTGATAAACTCGCTCGGCATATCCACTACCATTACAATGCACAAGGTGCATTAATTTCAATTGAAAATGCCAATGGCGGGCGTTATCTCCTCAACCGTGATGCCGAAGGTCGGTTAGTCGAAGAAATACGTCCTGATGAGACGCTACTCCAATACACCTATAACGTCGCTGGGCGACTGGTTGAAGAAGCTCACTTAGGCGACCGAGTCTTCACATCCGCACCACGCACAATATTACTCGACTATGATGCGGCGGGGAACCTTGCCAAACGAGAGACTTTAACTGATCGCTATCAATATCAATGGGATAGTATGAACCGCCTATTGGTCGCCAGCAAACAACCTAATCAACGTGGTCTTGAAATGGGTTTGCAAGCGAATCAAGTCCACTTTACCTACGATGCACTTGGCCGCATTATTCGTGAACAAACAGGCGACGATATCGTCGAATTTAATTATGATGAACTCAATAACCTAAGCCGTCTGACGTTACCTCAAGGTGACAGCCTCAACTGGCTCTATTATGGCTCTGGGCATGCCACGGCTATCAACCACCTTGTTGATAGTCGCTCTCAGTTACTTACTGAATTTGAACGTGACGACCTACACCGTGAAATCAGTCGAACTCAAGGAGAACTCACCCAATATCGGCAATACGATAAACTGGGGCGAACCATTAGCACTTTCAGCTCGCGTGATAAGCAACATCCATTAAATGGTATTACTTTATGGCGTAAGTGGTTTTATGATCCCCAAGATAATCTTGGTGCCATGGAAGACACCTATCGAGGTTGGGTAGAATACCTGTATGACTCAGAGCAACGTTTAAAAAAAGTCGCCAGTAGTGAAAACCTTGATGCTATGCTGTTTTACGATCGCGCGGATAATCTACTCGAACGCCCACAATCCGAAATGGATGCTGAACACTCCCCTACTTTAGCGCTGAGTCCTCAAGGAGATAAACTACGTCAATTTCAAGGGTGGCACTATCAGTATGATGCCTATGGTAATGTTATTGCTCGCCGTTACCGTAACCAATCACCACAAACCTATGCTTATGATGGTGATAATCGTCTGGTTATCGCTCATAATCAAGGCATAAAAGCCCAATACCACTACGATGCTCTGGGCCGTCGTATTCACAAAACCGTTGAAAACCGAGAAAGTGGCCAAGTTAAACGACAAGAGACGCATTTTATTTGGCAAGGGCTACGGTTACTGCAAGAGCAGGATCTCAATACCGGTAAACACCAAACTTATTGCTACGAAGAGCACGGCAGTTATACCCCTCTTGCCGTTATCGTGAAACAATCCAGTGGTTTTCATTATTACTGGCACCACTGCGATATTAACAGCGCCCCACTTGAAGTCACCAATGCACAAGGCAATACGCTATGGTCAGGGAAATATGAACGCTTTGGTTTTGTTCGCAATAGCCCATTAAGTTTCTACTCTGACCCTGAACGCGTGATGGCCTCCTTTGAGCAAAACTTACGCTATGCCGGACAATATTTTGACAATGACAAATTTGTCGGGAACAAATTTGAACAGCGCTTGCGCTGGCCCGTAGGGCGAGTATCAGGATGATACGAGTATTCAGGATTACATTTTAATACCTTCCGATTCTACGACCCACAGATAGGCCGTTTTATCATGCCTGACCCAATTGGGTTATTGGGTGGGTTGAATTTGTATGCTTATGCACCAAATCCGTTAGGCTGGATTGATCCTTGGGGGTTAACTGCTGTTGATGCTCCCGGATATTATGTTTATGGCTTGTTCGATTCAGGCGCAAAAGAGCCTTATTATGTTGGTATTACTAATGATATTAATAGACGAACGATCGAACATGTTGGTACAGGTCGGTTAACGCCGGGAGCAGGAATGAAAGTACTTAATGAAAATATTAACTATGGTCAAGCTCGCGGCTATGAGCAGTATTATATTGAAAAATATGGTACGAGAACAGGAACTATCGGAGAAGATATATCGTCAACTAACCGAGGTAACAAATACAATTCATTTGACCATAACCGGACTGATACACGTGCTGATGCTTTTAAAGAAGCTTATGACAGTAAGACTAAAAGTTCTGGAAAAGTCGGAGGGAAATGCTAATGAGTGATTTTAAATTTTGGGGATGGAATAAAAAACCACGAACGATGCTGAGATATGTAAAACCCGGAGATATCTTTTGTTTTCAATTAAATAATGAAACATATGGGTTTGGACGCATCATTTCAAAAATCATGACAGGCCATGTAGTAGAGATTTTCGATTTCGTTTCTTCTAGTCCATCCATAACCGAAGACGACATAAAAAAATCTAACAGAAAAATCGAACCCGTTGTAATCGATACTTACGGGTTATTTGATAGAAAAGGATATCCCAATAGTGACTGGAGGATCATTGGGCATCAGAATAACTACACCCCTATTAATGTAGAAGGGGTATATTTTACTTTCGGGATTGGTAATTCATGCAAAAAAAAGGACATTTTCGATAATACTTATTCAATATCTGAAGAAGAAGCCAAAAAACTCCCCGAATTAATCCCTTATTCTGATTATCATATTAAAGAATTATTAGGAGCTATCTAAACTTAACTCAGATGCTCTACCTGCATATTTTTCATAACTACCAGCAGGGGCAACCCTGCTTTTCAATATTTGCCTTACAGATATCAGCACTTTGAAATAACAATGCACTGGGTCGCCGGATTCATAAAGTGGTTGAGTCACGGGCTCACGGCACACTGAAACGACATGAAACCCATTTTGTGTGGCAAGGACTACGGTTGCTGCAAGAGCAGGATATCAATACGGGTAAATGTCAGACCTATTGCTACGAAGAACACAGCAGTTATACCCCACTCGCCGTTATCGTGAAGCAATCCAGTGTTTTTCATTATTACTGGCATCACTGCGATATTAACAGTGCCCCACTTGAAGTCACCAATGCATAAGGCAATACGCTATGGTCAGGAAAATATGAACGCTTTGGTTTTGTTCGCAATAGCCCATTAAGTTTCTACTCTGACCCTGAACGTGTGATGGCCTCCTTTGAGCAAAATTTACGCTATGCCGGACAATATTTTGACAATGACAAATTTGTCGGGAACAAATTTGAACAGCGCTTGCGCTGGCCCGTAGGGCGAGTATCAGGATGATACGAGTATTCAGGATTACATTTTAATACCTTTAGATTCTACGACCCACAGATAGGCCGTTTTATTATGCCTGACCCAATTGGATTATTGGGTGGGATTAATCTGTATCAATATGCGCCTAATCCGTTGGTATGGGTGGATCCGCTAGGTCTAGATCGCTTCCCTTCGTGGATGGATACAACCCAAGGTTACCAACGTCAGCATTTAATTCCTTATTCACTCAGAAATCATCCTATTTTTGTGCAATCAGGAATGAATATTAATGGTGCAACAAACATGATGCGACTTCCTGTAGCAAAAGGAATAGATCCTAATCAGGATTTGGGACTTCATCGTGGTTGGACAAAAGAGCATGCAATATATAATGAAATGATGAAATGATGAAATGATGAAATGATGAAATCAAAACTAGATGCTTTAGAAAGAGTTGCAATTAAAGAAAAATGGGATTATCGCCGAATACAAAATGAAATATTGAACCTACAACATGAGGCTCGTAAAGGATTTAAAACAGGAAAACTTACATGTGCTTGATTACGAGGATAAGGGTATGAACATCTATACAATTAGTAGTTTCTCATTAGGCAATGGAGTTATTGACTTCTCAGATCCAAAGTCAAGATTATCAAGTTTTTTCATTTGGAATGAAGGGAATGGTAAGTTTCTCTTATATTCACAACCAAAAGGTAAAATACAAAGTACTATGCGAAGAGATAAACTAAGAGCACCAGATTATTTTCCTTCTAATATCGGAGTTCCTGTTTTTTCGCAAAAAGCGGTATCTATATTTGAACTTAGAATTGCATCTGAAATGTCATTCTATAAGTGTACTGTGGAAAATACGCATGAAACGATGTTTTTATGTAAGGTGAATAATTACCTTCCGATTATTGACGAGGAGAAAACAACATTCAGGGAACTTATTGATGGTACTAAATTGATCGATATTCCCACCTATAAATGTGATAAAGATTTCTTTATAGCGAGAGATAGCGTTTTTTGTGAGCAAATGATTCTCTCTCAACAATTTGTCGATTTATGTAATGATGAGGGATTGAATATTGAATTTTTCAATGTTAATGAATAGTCTGCTTTATAATTCAAAGTAGTATTTTTATTAAGAAAATAATAGGTAAAAAAAAATTAGGTTACGTGACACGTTCTTTAAAAATAAGAATAAACTATCCTGCATAAATCCGCAAAACAACATTAATGTGCACCTGATGCCGAAACTAGCTAGGACTACGGTTACTGCAAGAGAAGGATATCAACACCGATAAATATCAAACTTATTGCTATGAAGAGCACGGCAGTTATACCCCTCTTGCCGTTATCGTGAAACAATCCAGTGGTTTTCATTATTACTGGCACCACTGCGATATTAACAGCGCCCCACTTGAAGTCACCAATGCACAAGGCAATACGCTATGGTCAGGAAAATATAAACGCTTTGGCTTTGTTCGCAATAGCCCATTAAGTTTCTACTCTGACCCTGAACGTGTGATGGCCTCCTTTGAGCAAAACTTATGCTATGCCGGACAGTATTTTGACAATGACAAATTTGTCGGGAACAAATTTGAACAGCGCTTGCGCTGGCCCGTAGGGCGAGTATCAGGATGATACGAGTATTCAGGATTACATTTTAATACCTTTAGATTCTACGACCCACAGATAGGCCGTTTTATTATGCCTGACCCAATTGGATTATTGGGTGGGATTAATCTGTATCAATATGCGCCGAATCCGTTGGGATGGATTGATCCGTGGGGGTTGTCATCTCAGGAAATGGTTAGAGTAAGGCACCATACCTCAGTTGAAGGCCTAGAAGGGATAAAAAACACACAGTCAATCAACCCTGCAAGAGGAACACCAATAGGAGTGCATATCGAGATTGCTCCGTTTGGAGATCCCAAAACGGCAGGTGCAGACATAGGATCTTGGAAAAGTGGTTCATATGTTGAGTTTGAGGTTCCGAAGGAAATGATAATTGAAACTAACGTTGGGCCAAGAAAAACAGGGGTCATACCAACTGAACAGCCATTATCTCTACATAATAAGAATACTGTGTTTAAAAAAACAATCTTGGTGGTCTCGTTTAACAGAAAAAGGTTGTCGATAATGAATATTTACTATGATAATAAACTTTTATTAGCCTTGTATTCATATTTACGGCAAACTGAGTTATCCATAGATAGAGGGTTAAATGAATGGAAGAATGCTAGATCTTACTTAAAACATCGCTATTTAGCTGATAAACTAATCATGGCATTGGCTATAAATAAAACACTACATCAGAAGAACACCTTTAGTAAGGTATATTGCTATGCATACCTAAAGTTACGACATAAACAATATTTGACACGACAAGAGTCTGATACAATATGTTGTTTATTAAGAACTATTGGAAGTTATCTTTCTGAAGATTCACCTGATAGATCTAATTTAATTAAACTAAGAATAGAACTGTATAATGCTGCAAAATTAGTTAGAAAAAGGATTACCAATAATAATCGAATAATATTAGCTGATAGAGTAGAGCATTATAATCAGCATTTGCATGGTACTTTTTATTCTATAGAAGAAATAACTAGTTTATAGTGGGCTAATAATTGAAAGCTCTAAATCTTCTATGAAGAGTTTAGATATGATGAATTACGTCATATAGTGAATAATTTTAAGTGTAAGCGTCTGAACTTCGGTTGATAATTAGTTTTTTCTAATTGTAGTCGGAGGTCAGGCTTTACATATAGGAGAATTTTATGTCTGAATGGACAGGCGAATTATATGGATTTTATACGAACAAACCAACGGAAAGTATTTTTTCTTTTTTTAAATGAGATCCTTAAAATAAATTATCTATACGAATATAATTCATACAACAACGAAGAATCTTTATTTTTTATAAATGATAAAAACATGTTACTTCATCATGAAGATATTTGCTATAACCTCGATATTGACAATAAAGGATATTTTTGCATAGAAGCTAAGATAGTTAATTTACATGGAATAGCTAAATTATTTGAATTTAAATCTGAATCAAATTTTGGACCATATGATATAAATATACAGTTAGATGATATTTTCTATTATGTTTTAGTTTTACCTGACTTCATTGAAAACTCTCAATTTTGTTCGGATATACATAGTCTTTTTGTAAATAATCACGAAAGAATACGCTTATAAGAATAAGGGATTCACACTTATAGCTCAATGTATGGTGAACACTCCCCTAGCACTAAAGACAGTTTTCTATTCATGGGGACAAAATTATAGATCTTAGCCCCAATGATAATATTACAGCAATTGCTCTGTAATATATAAAGGAAACATAATATGGCGTTCCCTTTTTGAATAAGATTAAAATAAATTACTTATATAATGCATTAATAATTATGCTACTTTTTAGTGAACCTTTTTCAACAATTTGAGATTGAGCATATGGTTTTGCAAAAAAACTAATATCAAATTGATTATTAAGATCTGCACTAAAACTTTTATTCACTCCAGATAGATTTATTGGGCTTGAGTCTGCCCATGATAAATAAATTCCTACACCAGATAAATTGGTTTTAAGTTCACCACCAATACCATTATTTAATGCACCTTGGCTACCAGGCTTAACTTTGATATCAATATGCTCAGGTTTAAAACCACTTTTTTGGCAATCAACAATAAACTGTGTTTTTACGGCTGGTTGATTACCAGCTAATAAATTACTTTCGTTGATAACATCAAAATCTACTATTTTATTAAATCCTTTTCCATTATTAATATCACAAGTGATTCTAACTACATCCAAAGAAATTGTTAATTGAGCATCAGGTAAGATTTCATCTGATAAACTTGGTTGAGGAAAATTACTTAAACAAGTAATAATAAAATACATATATATTTTTTTATTCATACAAAAACTCATATCAGATATATTTTATTTTGATAGTTATATGGGTATTTCCATTACCCAAATGAACGGACTTTCCTCCTAATGGAAGTACAACTGGTTTTATTTTAAGTTTAACTTTCATCAATGAAGCATCCGTTTTTTTAAAAAAAAGTTCCTTCCCCATTGGTACCCCTTCACCAATAGCACCTATTTGTTCATCTTCCCACGACACAAAATAGCCAAGTGTGGTATTTTTTGAACCAATATAACCCACACTACCCATGGTTAAATGAGGATTAGCAGGTTCAAAAAGTATTGTAACTCTTTGTGGCTTAATTGTGCCCGTACAATCCAAAAAGAGTGTTGAGTGCCCTTCAACTTCACCCGATAAAATAGTCGCTGTATCAACTGCTCCAAAAGTAACATTGTCAACAGTAGCGGGTAAGCATGTAGCTATTTTTACATTCATACTAAATTGCGATTGAACAGCACCGCCAATGATTGAGGTTGCATTTAACTCAGAGCCATAACAACTTCTTGTGATAAAGATTAACAGGCTGGTAAGCAATATAGATTTGCACATAGTCCCTCAACTAATTGAAAGTTAGTTTAATGTTTAACGCCGTATTTGCTGCACCAGGAGAAACAGTCTCCCCAAGAGCAACAGGTTTAACTTTGATTGGAATAGTAAAACTTTCTTGCGTTGGCTTGTTTGTTGGGGTAATTGTACTGCCATTAATAGTAATTGCTGTATCCACAGGTTTAACGGTCGAATCTCCCCACTTAAGTTGATAACCCACCGTTGAATTTAATTTAGTATTAATAATGCCATTTGCTACATCTTTAACACCATCAGCCGCCGTAAATGCTAATGTGTAATTAGTCATTTTTGTATCGCATACAATAGCCAATGATATTACCTTCTCTGCGACAGCTCCTTTTTTAATATCACCCGCGCTTTGGTCACCAAATGTCACATCACCAACCGTTGTACTGCAAGAGGCTTTCACTGTCATACTTAAATTTGAAGTGACTGTTCCACCAGTAACATTAGAGGTGAAACTTGTTGCTCCAACATAAATAGGAAATAAAATAACGCTAAACATAAAACAAGATTTTTTTACCATCGTTAACTCCATTTAATTTAACTTTATATTAATCGTTAATGCAGTATTAGCCGGCCCAGGGATTGGCTGAGTGGATAACGCAACAGGTTTTACCCTTATCGGAATAGTAAAATTATTGGTTTTTGGCTTTGTATTCGGAGCTATTGCCACATTATTAATAACTACAGCACTATTAATGGGTTTAACCGTGCTATCTGCCCAAGAAAGTTGATACCCCACAGAACTATTATCTTTAACCTTAATGATCCCTGTTGTGGCATTATTCACACCATCTTTACCAGAAAAACTGAGTGTGTATGCAGGTAATACAGCATTACACGTAAAAGAAATATTTATATTTTTTCCTGCAATAGTATTCATTTTTACGTCACTAGCGGTTTGTTCACCAAATGCGACGTCATTAACAGACACTGCACAAGAAGCATTATTTATCAACGTCATCGATGTTGGTGCACTAAGAGCAACGCTTTCCTTTTGTAACGTATTGCCCATTTGACCAATTCGAGAATAATAATTACGTTTCAACATATAGACAGGATTAATAACCGTTTTTCCTACAGGTGGCTTTTTTTGTAAATAAACAACGCCTGAATCAGTACCACCACCGGGACCTGTTAAATTGGTCCAGCCAACCCCAGATATTTTATAATCAAGAACTAGTAGCCAAGAAGAATTAGCACAACTTCCCGTTGAACGAAAACGCAAGTATCCATCTGGTGAATTTTTATCAACTGTACCAGTAGTCGGGCATAATGTTGGTGATGATCCATATTGATCAACAATATAAATATAATTTCCATTTGTATTTCCCGCCCCACTATTAGCACGTAGACATTGACCAGCAACGTTTATAGGGGCGTCTGGCGCACCAAAAGAATAAAGCTTATCTCCCACTTTTTTATTTGTAATATCTATTTGGGCTGGAAAATTATATTTGATTGACACATTCCGACATCGAGCAGCAGAAGTATCCATAGCAATAAAAAATAATAATAGCGTGAAATAAAATGATTTATTTTTCATTTTTACTTCCTTAATTAAGCTCAATAACACGTCTAGCACCATAATCATCAATAGCTTCAACGGTTACTTTACCTAACAATGGGCGCTGCACATTTACCTCACTGAAAGGTGGAAATAAACTAATAGATTGCTCAATGTCTTTTGACAAGACCAAAGGATTATTATTGACTGACACTTGAGTTAATGCAAAATAGTAAGGTGTAGGATTCTTTAAAACTGAACCACTATATGTCAGACTTTTTTCTGCATCCTCGCGTTTTTCAGCTAAAATCTTAGGGCGATAAATCAGTTTAACTTGTGTGTTTAATGCAACAGCAAGCACATTACTGTCATCGGCAGAAGAAATTGGCGGGATTTCCTGAATATTGAGCCAAAACAATGATTCCCTATCTTTAGGTAAAATATCATTTACATATAGCAAGCGGATTAATTGTTTTTCTCCTCCAGTTATTTTGAATAAATTAGGTGCAGGAATAAAGAACACTTCATTCCCATTAAGATTATCAATCCAAACTTGGCCACCATAGGTTTTATCACTATTATTCTTAACTTCTATCGCGATATTCTTGCGACCTTCATCATAAATAAAGCGAGTACCATTAAGCGTAAACGCTGAATATGCTTTAAAACAGGTTAATGACGATATGATTAAAGCAAAAACAAATACTATTCTATTCATTACATTCAATTTCCATAATTTTATGATCATTAGATTCTACTTTCTCCAAATTTAAAGTACATTTTTCACCATTAGGTGATATAACGAATAGCTTATTAGGCTTATCTAATAAATTTAATAAAAGAACCCCAGAATTTGAAACAAACCCTATATATTCATCATTTTTATTTCTAACAGCACTTCCAGCAGAAATAAAATCACCATTTTTATTTTTTATTCTTAATATATACCTTTGAATTGTTGAATATTTAAACTCGCGATAAATAATAGCTTTATCTGCTGGAGTAAAATTTTGAACAGAATCAAGTAATTCAACATTATTCGGAATTTCTTCTGTATTTATTTTTAAATTATTTTCAATGTATGGTGATACCCCAACAATAGTGTTTCCTTCTTTGTCAGTTGGCGGTGAGTCATTGAATGTTATACCCTCTATATTTTTAATTTTTGCAATTGCGACAGTATCTCTTCTGACATTACTGAATAATAATCCTGTATCTGGGGTGGCTAATAAACTTCCTGAAGCATTAATAGAACTGGTAGTTTGATGGCCATTTTGAGAAATCGCATATCCCGTATTAATAATACTATGATCAATACCAAAATAAGCAGAATTAGACCAGTTATCACGATCTTTACTTGTATTGATACTATAGTTTATTTTTTCATTAATACTTCCAGAAACACCAGAATTAAAACTAGCTTTATTTTTCCTATCGTAGCTAACAGAATTTGCCCAAAAATGATTTTTATCATATAAGCTAAAGGGAATATTTATTCCAACAGAAATAATATAATTATCATGCTCATAATCGTTTAATTTTTGATAATCCGCTGATAATGAGAAATCGACAGATTTAATTGTTGTATTGTAAGTAATATTTGCGCCAACTTCATTACTAATACTATTTCTATATGTTTGCATCCAAGCAGATAAGCTAACAAAGCTACCATCAAAACTTTGGGACAATATCGTTTCATAACGCTCTTTACGATTACTGCGATGATATAAAGCATTTGAATTAAATTCATTAAAATCAACATAATCTTTACCAGTATAGCGATATGCGAGTAGCTGTAAATTAGTATTATCAGTCAATGAATTTGCATATTGTAACGAATAGCTGATACCAGACTGCCTAACTTCGGGTGCTGTTGGTGTCTGTTTTTGAAATACACTTACAGCAGTATTAGCAGTAAATGACATTGCACCAAATCGTCCAAAATCTTTACTCATTCCTAATGCTGCACTTTTATAATTATTATGCAAAATTCCCGCAGCATGAACCGTAACATTAGTTAATCCGTAGTCAAATGCACCTAGAAAAAATAAACTATTTTCTCTTTTACCTACTGTTTCTTTTTCTCCGATAGCAATGTTGTAATTTATTTCATCTGTGCGTAATAAGGAAGAAAGTGTGGCAACAGGATAATAGCGAACTGTTTTTGTCCCATCACTTTCTTCTACTGTCACTGTTATATTTCCATTACTTACTGGTGCTATATTTTTTAATTGATAAGCCCCTGCGGGAACAACTTGTGAACTTAATACATATCCATTTTGAGATATAGTAATTTTAGCATTAGAGTTTGCAACACCAGAAATAACCGGTGCATAACCTCGTTTTTCCCATGGGCGCATATCCCTTTCCGAGCGCAGTGACATTCCATAAAAAGCAAAGTTAGGTAATATTGATAAAGAGGTTATTGTTTTACCTACGGTAAAACTTCCTTGTATTGATTTAATTGCTGTGGAAACTGTTGCCTCCGATGTTTCTGTACCCGAGTTCCTTTGGTAACTACTACGAACATAAGCGACCCAACGACCTAAATTAGCATATAAATCAAAATCACCATAAATTTGTGCTTGTGAAGAACTGGTTTTAGAAATATAGCCCGAATAGTTTAATTTAATACCTGTTATCCCATAATCCCATTCCTGCCGGCGCAGAGATTCATCTAATGCAATTTGAGGAATACTAAATGTTAAAGTTTGCTTCGAATTATCAAAAATAACCTGAGCCCCAGGATAACGGCTAATATCATAACAATCGCGCTCAGGATGATAATATAATTCAAATAAATTTAATTTTATTGGAAGCGATAACTCATTAATCCAATCTTTTTTTAAACATAAATTTTCATTATCTTCTGGTGAGATAATTAATTCTTTTTTACTAATTAATTTTCGATTAAAAATAACCTCAACAATATAATGCCCAGCAGGATAATTGGTATTTTCATCAAATACACCAGCAGCTTGCAGTTGAACTCCTCCATGTAAGAAGTCCATATTTAAATCTGCGCAAACATAAAATGGACTTACTAACAAGGATAACACAAAAGCATTAATTGATTTTAAACGCATTGATATTATCCATTAATATTTTCAAATGAAATAAAGGATCAATGACCCTTTATTCCAGTCATAATGCTTATATTAAACTTTATTTATATTCACAAAAATAGAATAGATTAAAAGCACCCTAAATAGAGCATAATAATAACTATTATTAGAATAATTAAATAAAAGTAACTACATTGATAATAGACATTATAAAATTAAATAATGAAACATTATTTATAAGCTACTGCATAAGTTGCGCTTGAAATTACAGTACCCTCTGTAACAGTTTGACCTGCCGTTGCTGTCATTCTTGCTTTAAATTTCATATTACCAATTGGATCATTACCATTACCAAAATCAACACTTTGGTTATTATAAGTTACATCCTGATTAGGTGTGGTTGAATTAATCGCTGTTAATTGAATAGATACACCACCGGCAGTACCTTTCATATTAGCAAGACCTGAATTAGTAAAACCTGCACTTTGCCAACCAACTTGGCCACTGGTTTTTTTCAGGCATTCATCCGTACGAGGGACTAATTCAAATTCAACATATTTACCATTGGTATCTGCAGTGGTCATTTTACCCAAATCGATTGTTGATTTAACTAAACCACCAATTTCTGTATCAATATCACACGTTTCCGACGTAACCGCACCAATAAATTGAACTTCACCGGTATTAGCTAATGTATATCCACTAAATAATGCACTGCTCATGACTAAAGGTAATAATAATTTTTTCATTTAAACTTCCCCATATATTAAATATTAATTAACAACAATTAAATCAGAATTAATACCTATCAGTTAATTCATTAAATGTTAAAAACTCACTCCATGATGAGTCCAATATCATCAGTATTTTATTAAGTAAGGTAACAGTAATATTTGTAGTTCCATTTTCATATCGAGAAATTTGTTGCTGACTAACATTCAATATGATCGCTAAATCCTGTCCTGTTAAACCTAACTCTTTCCTTTTATACTTTATAAACAACCCTGTTTTTTTATTAAAAAAATCCGACATACTAACGCTATTATTATCATCTTTTTTCATTTGTGAAAGCATTCCTTTTTCTTACTTTACCCTCTACTTAACTAAAATTTTTATTACTATATTGTCATAATTAGACTTAGTAAAAACGTTTTAATCGATCAATTAAGTGAAATGCGATAGATAAAACCTATCATAATTAGACCATCGATCGGAGATACCGATCATAAATGTAAAAAAATCAACATAATCTGTTGATATATAATGACAAATGAAAATTAACAACTTACATAATAACAACAGCAATCTTACATATATAGATACATTTCTGTTTACCTGGAATTAAAAGTTACATTTTGTAACACTTTTATCCTTCTTGATAACTCTAACTTCCTCCTAAATAATAATTATTAAAATTAATCTTTTTTTAAATTTTAAGAAAATTAATTTTATTATTTATAACTAAAAATATATTTCTAATAAATCACAATGAAAATAAAAAACTATTAATATCCATTTTCTTTAAATTCTTCTTTAATTTCCTTGTGATTACTCATAATCGCTCAAAATAATTACATTAATTTATAGTTTCCCATAGAAACAAACAAAGCAACCTCATCAATAACATTGATATTTTTTTAATTTTTTTTTAATAAAGTTACACGTAAAATTAAATTTATAAAAAACAATAAAATAGCTTTAATCTCACTCTCTATGATTATCACATCTTTTTTGATATCAATTAAAACATTTGAAAATCTTACCTATAGGGCTAATAATGAAATTGATAGTTGATGAATGTCTATCTAAATAAATAAGGATCTGCTTCATTATGAAAACTAGCTTTAACCATATCGAGCGAGATAATAGTGATATCACCCATAACCATAAAAATACTCATAGTTCCTGCAACTGCACCCAAGAAATAATAACTTCTTTAAATCATTATATTAATAAACATCCAGAATGTACTATCTACCAAAATTCTTTAATGAGTAGTCTTATTGCTGGTGTTTATGATAGTAATGTTACTATTGCTGATTTATTAAAGCATGGTGATTTTGGTTTAGGTACTTTTAATCATCTTGATGGCGAATTGGTCGCCTTTGATAGTAACGTTTTTCAATTACGTTCAGATGGCAGTGCGCGAGAAGCCCGTCCAGATCAAGGCTCGCCTTTTGCTGTAATGACTTTCTTTAAACCTGATATTACACATCAGTTTTCAGATCCTGTCTCTCAACAACAGGTTCACAATATTATTAACCAATATGTCCCTTCCGATAATCTATTTTGTGCCATCAAAATTGAAGGCGAATTTGAATTAGTTAAAACACGTACAGTGCCACGTCAAGAGCCTCCTTATGTGCCCATGCTAGAAGCCATTGAAAATCAGCCTATTTTTACCTTTCACGATGAAATGGGTATTATTGCCGGCTTTCGTTCCCCACAATTTACTCAAGGCCTTAATGTTGCTGGATTTCATGAGCATTATATTAATCACCAACGTGAAGGTGGTGGCCATGTACTTGATTATCAATTAAAAAAAGGCACCCTACAAATCGGTGTTATCTCTCGTTTTACTATTGACTTACCTCATCAATCAACATTCTTAGAAGCTAATTTAATGCCCGATGACCTTCATCAGGCAATAGAACAAGCCGAAAACTGAAAGTAATCATTCCTAAAGGTCATTCTGTTTTTATTCATTCACTTGCAAACTTAAAGAAGGTTTTATGAACTCTCATCATTGGAATTGCGGTGCTGACTTGGTGGTTAAGCAATTAGAACAACATGGTGTTAAACAAGTTTTTGGGATCCCCGGAGCCAAAATTGACCGTGTTTTTGATTCTTTGGTTGATTCAACAATTAAAACTATTGTTGTGCGTCACGAAGCCAATGCGGCTTTTATGGCGGGTGCGGTAGGACGTTTAACCGGTAAAGCGGGTGTGGCGATAGCCACTTCTGGTCCCGGTTGTTCTAATCTAGCAACGGGCATTGCGACAGCTACATCAGAAGGTGATCCTCTAGTTGCCTTAGGAGGCTCAGTTAAATCTACGGATAGACTTAAACTGGTTCATCAAAGTATGGACACAGTAACAATGTTTAACCCAATCACTAAGTTTTGTGCTGAAGTTGATTCTTCACAATCAATTTCAGAGACGTTAGCCAATGCTTTTCGTCATGCGGAGTCAGGTCGTCCCGGCTCGGCTTTTTTAACCTTTCCAATGGATATACTCAATAATGAGGTAGATAGCCCGTTATTAACACCTAAATCCAAACCTAATTTAGGTGCCGCGAGTGATAGTGCAATTCAAGAAGCGATCAGCTTATTATTACAAGCGAAAAACCCTGTGATATTAATAGGGCTTCAAGCCAGCGATCCGGAAAATGCTCTTGCCTTACAAAATTTCCTTGATATTTTTCCTGTTCCTATTGTAGGTACTTATCAATCTGCCGGGGCTATTGCTCATCGCCATTTTCCACTCTTTGCCGGACGAATTGGCTTATTTAATAATCAGCCAGGGGATGAATTACTGGCACACGCTGATTTAGTTATCACTTTAGGTTATAGCCCGATTGAGTATGAGCCTTCCTTATGGAACAGTCATAATGCCAATATTATCCATATTGATGAGATCCAAGCTGAAATCGATTTAGCTTACTGCCCTGCCTTAGAATTAACAGGCAATATTAAATTAACACTGGATAAGTTAACGCAACAATTAACTCACCAGCCTAATTCAAAATTACAATTGTCTAATCAGAGCCAAGGAATACTAGAGAAAATACGTCAGCAAAGGGAAATTTTGCAACAAAATAGTTATTTTAGACAAGGCACACCTATTCATCCTTTAACTATCATACATGAAATGCAAGATATCATTGATAACGATGTCACTCTTTGTATTGATATGGGGAGTTTTCATATTTGGCTTGCACGTTACCTTTATAGTTTTAGAGCGAGACAAATGCTAATTTCTAATGGCCAACAAACCATGGGAGTTGCATTACCTTGGGGAATAGGCGCTTCTTTTGTACGTCCTTGCGATAAAATTATCTCTGTTTCTGGTGATGGGGGATTTATGCAATCTTCAATGGAGCTAGAAACCGCAGTTCGTCTTAATACCAATATATTGCATATTATCTGGGTTGATAATGCTTATAATATGGTGGAGATGCAAGAAGAGGTAAAATATGGCCGTCCTTCTGGCGTAAAATTTGGTCCTATTGATTTTAAACGCTATGCAGAATCTTTTGGTGCTAAAGGATTTTCTGTTGAGTGCGCATCTCAACTTCGTGAAACCTTACGTAAAGCGATAGCTGTTGATGGTCCTGCTGTGTTAGCCATTCCTGTTGATTATCGTGATAACGATAAATTAATGAAGCACATTAATTATAATTTAATTATTTAGTAATAAGCCCCTCCAGTTAACGGATTAGTCATTAGAATGGAGGGGCATTTTATTTACAAGCTCTTGACTTACTTTTTCTGACCATTAAATTTTGCTAGGCTAACGGACAGTCTGGTATAAAGATGCACTCTATACTAAAGGGGCAAAATATTATCAAAGGAGAATAAAATGGAGATACTCCATTCAATGCTTGACACATTAAGTCATGTTTCTCCTATCGCTTTATTTTTTACTATTACCCTGCTCACTGCGGGAAAATCTACTATTGGTATTTCATCCTTTTTACCTCCCGCATCGTTAATGCTGATCTTAATATTTGGGGTTTGCTTGCCCTTCCATTCGCCTATTTTACTTTGGTTAGCAACTAGTTTAGGTGCCTTATTAGGATCTATAGTGAGTTATCAGTTAGGGCGTTCCATTTATTATTTCCCTCGCTTAAATAAATGGGTTACCCGCTATCAAACAAAGATCTTACGTATACAACAACTGTTAAAAAATAAAGCATTCTTTATTCTTTTTATTTCACGCTTTTTAGCTGTGTTTCGCTACCTTACGCCTTTTAGCGCAGGTTTATTAAAACTCCCCATTTATGGTATTTATCTAACAAGTACTGTTTCAGCCTTAGTGTGGTCAGGAGTATTTATTTTAATAGCCAATGGCGTAATCTCCATCTCATTATAAAATAATAATTTTTAATTATTTATTATCTTTAATTGACTAATTTTGATATTTATTTGTTAGCCATACCCGTTAATTATTGTTTTCTCGCCCCTATCTGCTCTTATTTATTCCTTTAATGTAAATAGTTATTTATTTTAGAAAATCTATTATTAATTTATTTTTTAGTGAATTATTTTTCAAATACCCCAAGTTATCGATATTTTCTCTGCCTTCTTGATAAAAACCCCTTGATTATGGATATAATTTACATAATTACCATCATGATCACAATTTGTTACATTCACGTATCAAATTAATCAACACAGTTCACAATTTCGTAACCTTCCTTTACCTATAAAAGTTGTCATGTTGTATACAAGTTGATGTGAAATATTCACCTGCGTTTTTATGTACAGGAACAACATCATGAGAATAAGAAAAACAAAGCTTGCCATCGGTATTGTTGCTGTTATTGCTGTTGTATCACTAGCAATGATCGGCAAAAAAGAGAATGCCAATAAGCAATTTCTCTCTGTAGCAACGGCCTCAACAGGAGGAACTTATTACCCGATGGGAGTCGGTTTAGCCAATGTTTGGAGCACCCACCTCAAGGATAGAGGAATACAAGTCACAGGGCAGTCCTCTGCTGGCTCAATTGAAAATATCTATTTAATGCAACAAAACGAAGCTCAGCTTTCTATTCTACAAAGTCTATTAGCTGTGGAAGCTTACGAAGGTGTACGTAATTTTGAAGGCAAACCAGAAAAAAATCTACGTTCTATATCAATGCTTTGGCCAAATGTAGAGCACTTTGTCTTAATGAATGACAAAGTAAAAACAGGAACATTGGATGATATTCGTGCCACCAGCTTCTCTGTCGGGCCACAAGCCAGTGGCACTGAACAATCGACCATTATCATTCTTAAAGGTGTGAATTTAACTAAAAAAGAGATCACTCCTGAATATCTTGGTTATGGAGATACCGTTTCAGCAATGCGTGATGGACGCCTTGATGGGGGAGCATTACCTGCTGGTGTTCCCGCCTCTGCGGTTACCGATATGTATGCCAGTGGTGTTAATGCCAAATTACTTGAAGTGACTGATAAGCAACTTGATGATATTAATCATATTGCTAACTCTTGGTTTCGCTTTGAAATACCAGCAAATACCTACCCTCGCCAAGCAGAAAAAGTAAACACCATTGCACAACCTAATATCTTAATGACAACCACAAGTATTGATGACCAGTTAGTTTATGAATTGACTAAAACCATGTTTGAAAACTTACCAGAAGTTCATCAAGTACATAGTGCTGCAAAATACATCACCACCGAAAATGCGTTAAAAGGTGTTTCTGTGCCATTACACCTTGGAGCTTATCGTTATTACAAAGAAATTGGATTAGATATCCCTGACTATTTAATTCCACCTGAAGCTCAAACGCAAACTAATAATAAATAACAGGAGTGAGTTATGACTAATAATGACCACCTAACTCCGGTAGAGCCACCAGCATTAGATAAAGAAGCTAGCTCAGGCACTCGTCACCTTACCGGTATCTATTTAAAAATCACCACCACGCTGGCGATATTCATTTCGTTGTATGCTATTTACTCTAATGCCTTATCCAACACCCAAGAGTTTTATCGTAATACTATTTTTCTTAGTGGTATTTTGATCCTTGGTTTTATTTTATTTCCATTCTCTAAACGATTTTCTACCGCGAAATTTAATGGCTGGGATTATCTTTTTATCGCTTTAACATTAATCAGCTATGGCTATTTTTTCTTTAACTATGTTGATCTCCATGTGGTAAGAAAAAGTATTCCCAACACAATGGATTATGCGATGGCAATTCTTGGCATTATTGTTCTTTTTGAAGCAGCAAGAAGAACAACGGGCTATTTTATTCCTAGCCTAGCCACATTCGCCATTATCTATGCCCTATTTGGCCAATATTTTATGGGTATTTTTGGTCATGCAGGATTTTCTGTAGAGAGACTGTTATATCGTTTATTTATGACCAGTGAAGGTATTTTTGGTATTACACTCTCTACTGCCTCTACCGCTATCGTGGTATTTATTTTATTCGGTTCGTTTTTAAGTGTTAGTGGTGCCACAGCACTATTTAATGATTTAGCGCTAGCTATGGCCGGCCGTCGCCGTGGGGGGCCTGCTCAAGTTGCCGTCATTTCATCAGCATTAACAGGTTCATTAAGTGGTAGCGCGGTCGCCAACGTAGCCACTACGGGAACCTTTACCATTCCATTAATGAAAAATATTGGCTTAACATCACGTTTTGCGGGTGCCGTTGAAGCTACTGCATCTACGGGTGGAATGATCATGCCACCGATTATGGGTGCGGCTGCTTTTATTATGGCGGGCTTTTTGGGAATTTCTTATACCACGATTGTTATTGCCGCGATTATTCCTGCATTGCTCTATTACGCGGCCTTGATCATGGCAATTGATATTGAAGCGAAAAAACAAGGTTTAAAAGGACTTAGCAAAGAGAATATTCCACAAGTTAAAGCGGTATTAAAAGCACGCGGTTTATTACTATTACCTTTAATTATTGTAATTGGCACGCTATTAATGGGTAAAACCCCTATTTATGCGGGTTTTCTTGGTATCTTAACCATTATTGTTGCCAGCTGGCTAACACCTGATAAAACGGTACGAATGACATTAACTAAAGTGGCTGATGCTTTAGCAGAAGCGGCTCGTGGCTCGGTACAAGTGACTATCGCTTGTGCTGCCATTGGTGTGATTATTTGTGTTGTTACCATGACCGGTATCGGTGCGACCTTAGCATTTAATATTGTCTCTATGACTGACAATACATTATGGATGATCTTACTGGTTGTGATGTTAGTCTGTATTGTATTAAGTATGGGCTTACCATCAACTGCTCTATATATCGTGGTTGCCGTTACAGTGTCACCTATTTTAATTAAAGCCGGTGTGATGCCTTTAGCGGCTCATTTCTTTGTCTTCTGGTTTGGCGCGTTATCCAATATTACTCCTCCGGTCGCCCTAGCAAGCTATACGGCAGCAAGTATTGCGAGAGCCGATCCGATGCAAACTTCATGGGATGCGGTACGTTTAGCACTCCCTGGTTTTATTATTCCTTTTATTTTGGTTTATAACCCTGCATTACTGATGCAAGGTGATAATTTAAGTGTTATCTCTATCGGGTTAATGGTCATTAGTGCATTAGTGGGAATTTATGCACTAAGTATTGCCACTGCGAATTTTTGGATAATCAAAACAACATGGTTTGAACGTATCGCCTTTGCAGCGGCCGCTATTTTAATGATTAAGCCCGGACTATATACCGATTTATTAGGTATGGCGTTGATCTTACTTACTGGCGCTTTCCATCTGTTGCGCTCTAAAAAACAGCTGGTCAATGTAGGGCAAGTATCTGGAGAAAACTAGATGATAAAAAAGATCTCACGCCAAAAAGCGTCGCAACAAATTCTTGATCAAATTAAGCAAAATATTTATGACGGGACCTATCCTATTGGTGAAAAACTACCGTCTGAAAATGTACTCGCTGACGCCTTTGGCGTTAGCAGAGTTCCCATCAGAGAAGCATTAGGGGTATTAGAAGCGAGTGGCATTATTACGTCACGCCAAGGAGGCGGTAGACGCGTTATTGACCACTCTATCTTGAGTAAATACGAACCTATTGTGATGGAAATTGCTTGTCCTCAAGAAATTGAATCACTGCTTGAAATGCGTGAGGTCATTGAACATGAAGCGGCAGCCATTGCCGCTTTACGTCGAACACCAGAAGAATTGCTGACGATAGAGCAAGCACATCAGGCCTTTATCTTAGCCACGCAGAAAAACAACAACATTGGTCATCAAGAAGATTATCAATTTCATCGTGCCATTATGGTTGCTTCACATAATCCTTTTTTCGTGCGCATCCTCGATAACTTACATGAGCTTTATCTTGGCGTATTGATGTATTCCTTAAGCCAAAATAAAGGACGTATTGCCGAAACTGAGCGTGTTATTGCAGAGCATGAAGCTATTGTTGAAGCAATAAGACAACAAGATAGTGATGAAACTAGCCACAAAATGCGTCTTCATTTAGCCAATGTACGTGGAAAGTTAAAGCGTTTACAACAAGAAAAAAATTAACTCTTATACTGGATTATATGGGTAGTATTATGACTTATGACGTAATTATCATCGGTGCAGGATTAGTAGGATTAGGGGTTGCCAGTGCATTACAAGAAAGCCAACCTGAGCTTAAAGTACTGGTGATTGATAAGGAATCTGGCCCCGCCGTTCATCAAAGTGGCCATAACAGCAATGTTGTTCATTCGGGGATTTACTATACACCAGGAAGCTTAAAGGCAAGACTCGCTAAGCAAGGTAACATCACGACTTACAATTTTTGTAAACAGCATCATCTCTATTACGATCGTTGTGGCAAGGTGATTGTGGCAACTGATGAAAAAGAGCTACCAGCATTAGAAAATATCTATCAACGTGGAATACAAAATGGCCTTGAAGTAATTAAAATGACCGAGAGCGAGCTAAAAGCCAGGGAGCCTTATGTTAATGGTATTGCTGCTTTGCTTGTTCCTGATGCCGGTATTGTCAATTATCCGGAAATTGCCGCCAAACACGTTGAAATCATTCAAGCTCGAGGTGGAGTATTTGCCTTTAACCAAGCAGTAAATGCGATTAATGAAACGGACGAAACGGTAACAGTCACCACATCTACAACACAATTTACCGCAAAGTGGCTGATTAATTGTGCTGGATTATTTAGTGATCGGGTAGCAAAAATGGCGGGCTACGATACCGGCATGAAGATAGTTCCCTTTCGTGGTGAATATTTTATGCTCAACTCAAATAAAAATTATTTAGTTAATCATCTTATTTATCCTGTGCCGAATCCTGATTTCCCATTTTTAGGTGTCCATTTTACACGTATGTATAACGGGCATCGTGACGTAGGCCCTAATGCCGTATTAGCCTTTAAACGTGAAGGCTACAAGAAAAGTGATATTGACTTAAAAGATCTCACTGAAGTACTAACCTATAAAGGATTTTGGAAAATAGCCGGAAATTATTTAGGTGAAGGGATGGCCGAATTACGTCGTTCCTATTCACGTAAGCTGTTTGCCCAAAATGCACAAAAGCTTATTCCTGCTCTACGTGAAGCAGATATTCACCCAGGCCCGGCAGGTGTACGCGCCCAAGCTTTAACTCGCGAAGGAAAATTAGTCGATGATTTTCACTTTGTTAAAGGCAAACGTTCATTACATGTATGTAATGCCCCTTCTCCGGCCGCAACAGCATCAATTGAAATTGGTCGTGAAATTGTAAGAGAGCATTTTTTATTATAAAAAATCTTTCGTCTCACTCGCAGAGTGTCTCCCGTTGTCTGCGAGTGAGCTTATTTAGCATATCTGCTTTTATCTTCTGCTCCAGTCTACAATTCCCCCTATGCAATAACCGTTTTTTGACAGATTTATGTTAGCCTTTATATATTGATAAAAGCACTTTAAACAACCAAGTATCAATACTTATTTTAATTAGAAATATTAATCATTAAAAAAACGATTTCAACCAATAAAATTGTATTTGAAATACATCTTCATCAATGATTTAATTGATTTTTTATCAAAAAATATAACAGTCTGCAAAACAACAGCTATAACAAAATTTAGCGATTGTTAAATAATAGAGTAAATTCAATAAAATAAAATGCGCCAATTTTATAAAACTTATCACTTTCTTTTTGATAGACTATCTATCAATCATTGTTTATTACTTACTCCTATTGCTTTGATAATGATTATCAATCATAAAAAGCACTTTTTGCCTACCTATTATTTCCTCTATGCTTAAAATAGATTACAAATAACATACGTTACTATTCTATTTAATTGGGCACTATGTCCCCACCTATTGTGGGAGGTTTTTATGGCTGAAAATGTCGTTAATGATATTCTGAAATGGTTAGAAACTCAGTTACAACGTAATGAGGGTATAAAGATTGATACGATTGCAAATAAAAGTGGCTACTCCAAGTGGCATTTGCAACGTATTTTTAAAGATTTTAAAGGTTGCACATTAGGCGAATATGTACGTAAACGTCGCTTATTGGAAGCAGCAAAGTCTTTACAAGAAAAAGACATGTCCATTTTAGATATTGCTTTGATGTATGGCTTTAGTTCCCAAGCAACATTTACTCGTATCTTTAAAAAACACTTCAACACTACACCAGCTAAATTTAGAGAACATGGTGAGTTACCAGATACACGTCGTTTTATGTCATGTGAAAATAGCTAATATAGCCAGAAGTATTGACTGACAAAACAAAGCGGGAAAACATCATGTTTTCCCGCTTTGTTTATTATATCAAACCATTTTATTGTCAGTCGTTTTCTTAAATAGATAATAATCAATTAAGAAAGCGCATGAACAAGCCACTGTTGCAGCTCTTCAAGCTCTGATTGGTTATTTGGGTACTGCTCTATTAATTGCGCTAATAGTCTTTTCATCGATCCAGAAGCATAACGCTGTCCAACTAACATCTGCGATAGCTTTTCTAATGGTGCGGGATCTAAACTGTCGGTATAAATTTGGCTTCTAATAATCGTACCGCGTTCAATATCAAAGTGCAGCTCAACACCACCCCATTTAAAGCGATTATCTAATAGATGTGAAAACGCAGGCGCTTGACCAAAATTCCACTCCCAACTACTTTGTTTTGCAAATGTTTCTGCAAAACCCGGTAAATCAGGTAATTTTTGTGGTGAAATAATTTCAGCTTCAACACGCTCACCATAATAGTCAAAAAAACTGTCAGTAATCGCGTGGCATAACTTTTCATGAGTTATATCGGGTTTTAATTCCACTAAATTAGTGACACGAGAGCGCACCGAGGTGATCCCTTTCGCCTGTAGTTTTTTCGGATCTGGATTTAAATAGTTAGCTAAACGAGATAAATCAGCATTAATTAATAAAGTACCATGATGAAAACCACGATCTTTTGTCTCTTTATAGGCTGAGCCAGAAATTTTTCTTTCACCATCAGCCAATGGTACGACTAAATCATTTCGTCCTGATGCCGTTGCTTGTATGCCGGCTTTCGATAACCCATCTAAAATAATTTGCGTCGAAATGGTTTTATTATATTCGGGTTTGCCTGCCATAAAAGTAAAACAGGTATTACCTAGATCATGAAATACTGCACCGCCACCACTTGAGCGACGCGCCAATTTCACACCATCTTCTTCCATTTTTCGGGTATTACACTCTTTCCATGGGTTTTGTGCTCGACCAATCACCACAGTATTATCATTACGCCATAAAAAAAGGACTCGTTGATCAGCTGGCATCTGTTTAAAAATGCACTCTTCAACCGCGAGGTTAAACCATGGATCATAAGACTCAGAAAGAAGTAGACGCAATTTGCCTGACATAAGATATCCCTATATGAAAAAAGTTAGCTATAAGATAGCATAACACTCAGTAGGTTAGCGCCTTCAATGGCACAAAATTACAATCGACGAGCCTGCCAGAAAGTTTTTTTCCAATAGGCATTATCTAATGATGAACGAATAACGCCTTTACTGGTAGAAGCATGAATAAAGGTATTGTCAGTATCATAAATACCAACATGAAGCCCGTTATCCCCTCCTCCTGTTTTGAAAAATACTAAATCACCAGGCATCAAATCACTTTTACTAATTTGTGTACCATATTTAGTTTGATCGATAGTCATTCTTGGTAGTTGTATATCAAAACGATCACTATAAGTCCTATACACAAACCCTGAGCAATCAATACCTGATGGGCTCATGCCACCATAGCGATAAGGCGTACCATACCATTGCTCTAGCTGAGATTTTAATTGCACAATGACCATAATAGGATCAGAAAGTTGCGTTTTTAACGGGGGCGCGGGTGGGAGACGCTTAGAGGGACTCGATGAGCATCCAGCTAGCAGAATAATACAGAGTAAGAAAGAATAAAAAGTAGGCTTTCTCATTGCATCCACCCAATTATTGACAATAGATTTAAAATCTATCTGCTTTTTTACGTAAAAACAAGTGATTGAAGGTGAATACACAAGCATTGATAGTGTCAATCGCACAATAGCTCACTTTAAAGAGAAAATAACACTCTCTAAGTTAAGCTAATGCGATGTTGTTTGCTCCGTTTTTTGGCTTATTAACCAAACACCTAGCATAATAAAAATGATACCTATTGTTTTAGACCACGACAGTGTTTCTTGAAACCAAGGTAAAACCACCGCGAGAATATAAACAAAGACATAGCTAAGGCTGATGAGTGGATAAGCTTTGTTTAGGGGGATTGTACGTAAAGTCAATAACCAACAAACCATTGACAGTACGTAGCCAATCAGTCCCACGAAAACAACGCTGATAGGTATTATGTTTGCCCATAACCAATGAAGATCAAACCACTGTTTTTCTAATTGCAGATCAGGTAATTCTGACATACCTATTTTTAACAGCAGTTGTGCAACTGTGACTAATAATGCGCTGGCGATGGCCCATAAGTAACCGGTTTTCATGACTGCATACTCATTAACACAATACCTAACATAATCGAGGCAATACCAACCCAATGTTTCACATTAACCGTCTCTTTATAGATAAATTGGCCTATCAAAGTGACGACAATAAAGTTAATACTCAACATCGGATAAGCAATACTAAGTGGGAGGATTTGCAGTAAACGTAACCAAAATAACATGCCAAAGCCTAGCATAGCGATGGCAGTAATAAGCCAGAAAATCGTCTTTCTGGCTTTAGTGGTTGAATTATTTTGCCAACTCACCACTGCTTGTTTCTGACAAACTTGGCCAATACAGGTTAGCAAACTAACAATAAGTAACAAAAAAAAGGCCATTACTTACGTTTCTCATAGGTCAAAATAGCCATACGACGATTCGTCACTAACTCTTCAGGTCGTGGCATCTGCGCCAGTTTCTTCGGATCTTTATAAGTGATCACCACAGAGACATTACCTTCTTTTCTGGCATTTTCTAACCATTGCTCAAAACTTTCAGGTTTTAGTAATCTATGTTGAGAATCTGGATATTCAATTCCATAGGTTAATTCCCCTGTTCTCTCATAAAGGTAGATATCGCTACGTTGCAATTCCCAAGCTAATCCAGCCCCCACACCAACGCTGTTACTGACTATATATTTGCTCGCATTGAGGGTATCGATATTTTGGCGAATAAACTCTTGTGGTAATTTGCCATCAATAGAGCTATTGGGAATGGCTTGCCCAATACATAAGCTTACCCCTAAAGAGCAAGAGGCTGCCCATAGCCAATGTTTACCATTTAATGTAGAGCAGAGATAACCAATGATGCCCCATAATGAGAAAGCGACTATCGCTAATACCCATTTTGACCATTCATAAGGCATATAGATAGGTTTAGAAGAAACCAATTGAATAATTAATATTGCAACAACAGCAGCGACACCAATAAAAATATTAATATAGCCATTAATGCGCAGTGCTTTCATTTTAAATTTTCTAGCACAGTCTACACCGTATTTGGCCATTAACATCGCCAATGGTCCCATAAATGGCAACATGTAAGTAGGTAATTTACCTTTCGCGATACTAAAAAATAGGAAAGGTACTACAAACCAACATAGTAAGAAAAAGAGTTCAGGACGCTTACGGCGCTTCTTCCATGCACTAGTTAGTGCCCCTGGTAATAATCCAAGCCAAGGAATAACACCCAGTAAAATTATAGGGATGTAATACCAGAAAGGAGAACTATGCTGAGCATCATCACCAGAAAAACGCTGGATATGCTCAACCCAAAAGAAATAATGCCAATAATCAGGCTCAGCCTTCGCCACCGCTAAAACCCATGGCAAGCTAATTAACGCCGCACTTAAAACAGCAAGCACACCATAGAGTAACATCCGAGTGAACTGTTTTTGGTAAAGGGTTACAGGGATCATCACAATAACAGGGATAGCTAATGCCAAAAAGCCTTTGGTCATAAAGGCCATACCACAAGCTAAACCTAGCGTTATCCATGCCAGTATACGCGTTTTTGCCGTGGTTGCTTTCAACGCCCAAAAACAACACACCATACTTGCAGTAACCCAAAGCGCTAACATCGGATCAAGTACGCTATAAGTTCCGACGCTAAACACCAAAAACATGGATAAATAAATTAAGCTAGCCACAAAAGCGACTTGGCGATTACGCCACATCATTCGTGCTAATAAATAAATAAGTAACGCACTTAATAGAATAGAAATAACTGAACCAAAGCGTACGGCAAAATTGGTGTGGCCAAATATTAACTGGCTAATATTATTAATCCAGTAACCTGCTATTGGTTTTTCAAAATAGCGGATATCAAGCATATGGGGAACAATCCAGTTCCCGCTCACCACCATTTCACGGCTAATTTCCGCATAACGTGTTTCATCAGGTTGCCATAATAACCGGCTGTTCAATGGAAATAAGTAGGTAAGAACAAAAAAAAGAGCCAAGAGGATGGCCCCGATTTTACTCGCCCGGTTATTCAACATAGTTTTGTTAGACCTCTTGTTGGCACCCTAACCAGCCTTCTCGACCTGGAAAGTCAGATCGGACAACTTTACCCATCGGAAGCATGTCTATATCTTGTGGTAGTAGATGGCTTAATGGACAGAATTCGATGCCTTCGTTTGCAATCATTGCCAATAACTGCTCAAATTGAGCCGCTTTTGACATTCCCTCAACTTCGGTATGAATAGTATAAACAGGTATACCCTGATCTTTTTTGATTTCATCAATAATAAATTGATTAAAATCTTCGTCCTTTACCTTAGTACCGACCACTTCATCATAAGTTGGTAATGTTACTGGAATTTGCACTGTACCGATAGAACCATTTTCTAGAACTGGCCTAAATGGATGCGTTCCCCGACAATCACTATTGTAGTCAAATTGGAAAGCTTCTTTAACCATTAGAACACGTTCATCAGCACGCCACCCAGCAACCGCAGAACATTTTACAGGTTTTTCAAGTGCTTTTTCCAGTGCTTCTACACCTAAACGAACCTGTTGCATTAATTCTTCTGTTGACCAACGGCCTACTTTAGCTTGCCAACCTTGATGATCCCATGAGTGTAATCCGACTTCATGCCCCGCATCTTGGGTTTGTTTCATCAAATAGCCTAAATTTTTGGCAATTTTTTTACCCGGCCACGCCGTACCGGCTAATAGAATATCCAGTCCATATAATGAAGCGGCATTCGACCTTAGCATTTTCCACAGAAATTTCGGTTTTAAAAGGCGCCATAAATGGCGCCCCATATTATCTGGACCGACACTGAAGAAAAAGCTGGCCTGAATGTTATGCTTGTTAAAGACATCCAGCAATTGTGGAATACCTTCTTTTGTACCTCGATAAGTATCCACATCGACTCTCAAGCCAACTTTCTTCATTACTTATTACCTAACTCTTCAACTGCACCACGTAAGAAGAAGTCTAATGTCTCTTCTACCGTTTGGCGTGTTTCGATAGTTGGTTTCCAATCTAATAGACGCTCAGCATTTTTGATGCTTGGTTTGCGGTGTTCAACATCTTGATAGCCTTTACCGTAGTAACTGCTACTTTCGATTTTCTTGAAGCCAGCAAATGGAGGGAAGTGACCGCGTAACTCATGTTTTTCAAAGCAATCTAACAGCATTTCTGCTAGCTCACGAATACTTGCTTCGTTAGTTGGGTTACCGATATTGATGATCTGACCATCACATTTGTTATCACGATTTTCAATAATGCGGAATAATGCTTCAATACCATCATTAATATCAGTGAAACAACGTTTTTGCTCACCACCATCAACCAGTTTAATCGGTGAACCTTCCACTAGGTTCAAAATTAACTGAGTAATTGCACGAGAGCTACCAATACGCGCTGAATTTAAGTTATCAAGACGTGGCCCCATCCAGTTAAATGGACGGAATAAAGTGAATTTCAGCCCTTCTTTAGCACCATAAGCCCAAATAACTCGGTCTAATAACTGTTTAGAAACAGAGTAAATCCAACGTTGTTTATTAATAGGACCGACGATTAAGCGTGAATTATCTTCATCGAACTCTTTATCATCACACATACCGTATACTTCTGATGTGGATGGGAAAATAATACGTTTATTGTATTTAACACAATAACGAACAATTTTTAAGTTCTCTTCAAAATCTAATTCAAATACACGTAATGGATTACGGGTATATTCAATCGGTGTTGCAATCGCTACTAATGGCAAGATCACATCACATTTCTTGATGTGATATTCAATCCATTCTGTATGAATGCTGACATCACCTTCAATAAAGTGGAAACGAGGGTTACCAATAAAGCGTTCAATTGCTGATGAACCGATATCCATACCGTAGATATCATAGTTACCATCTTTTAATAAACGCTCGGTTAGGTGGTTACCAATAAAGCCATTGACACCTAAAATCAGTACACGTTGACGACGTTTCACTTGTGCTGTTGCTTTTGGTCCAACGCGTACATCTGTCACGATCCCCATTTCAGTGGCTAAACGGCTGCCTTGAACATAAAGACCATTTTCACTTTGACCTGTGATAACTTCAATTGCACCTTTCGCACATGCGATAACTAAAGGCTCAGTTGAAATAACAGTACCCGGACGTTTACCTTGGTTATCTGCCACTGGACGTGCACGCCAGATAATCATTTTGCGCTCACCTAAGAAAGTGAAAGCACCTGGGTATGGTTCAGTAACGGCGCGAACTAAATTATGAACCGTTTTAGCATCTGCATTCCAGTCAATTAAACCGTCATCAGCACAACGACGGCCATAATAAGTTGCTTGGCTTTCATCTTGCGCTGTTGTTGAATAGTTACCTGAGGCGATATGCGGTAACGTATGAGCCATTAATTTCGCCGCAGCTTCTCTGACTTTTTCATGTAAAATTAATGAAGTATCAGTATCTTCAATCGTTACTTTTTCTTGTGCAACGATATCACCAGCATCTGCTTTAGCCGTCATTTTATGTAAAGTGACACCAGTTTCAGTTTCACCATTGACAATGGCCCAATTGATAGGTGCACGACCGCGATATTTAGGTAATAAAGAGCCATGTAAATTAAATGCACCTTTAGGTGCTAAATTCAGGATCTCATCGCTTAGCATATGGCGATAATAGAAAGAGAAAATGACATCTGGCTTCATCTCACGAATACGCTCAATCCATAATGGATGATTAACGTTTTCTGGAGCAAACACAGTTAATCCCATTTCTGCGCTAACACGCGCTACGGATGAGAAGAAATGATTTTCGTTAGGATCGTCAGTATGGGTAAATACAGCTTGAATATCGAAACCCGCTTTTTCAAGTGCTTTTAAACCAACACAGCCAATATCATGATAGGCAAATACTATTGCTTTCATTAGTCTTCTTCCTGATTTTTGTTGGGTTTTTTAACGCCAACCACTTTTTGGATAAAATACCGAGGACGCGCTCTTACATCATTATAAATTCGGCCTATATATTCACCTAATAGACCCATTGCAACGAACTGCGCACCGATAAACATGAATAAGATAGCAAAGAGTGTAAACACTCCGTCTGCCGCCCAAATTGCACCGAAAATAAGTCGTAGTACAATCAATAATACGGCAAGTAAAAAGCCGGCAACAGCAATCACACTACCTACGACACTTAATAAACGTAATGGTGCAGTTGTCAGACAGGTTAATAAGTCGTACATCAAATTGATGAGTTTTAAGAAACTGTATTTTGAATCACCATATTCACGCTCAGCGTGAGCAACTTCAATTTCAATCGTACGACGAGCGAAGGTATTCGCTAAAATTGGGATAAAAGTACTACGCTCATGGCATTGCAACATCGCATCAATAATATGACGACGATATGCTCTTAACATACAACCATAATCCCCCATTGAACGACCTGTTGCCTTGGTTATCATGGCATTAATCATTTTAGAGGCCGTTTTACGAAACCACGAATCTTGACGGTTACGGCGTCGAGTTCCGACAACATCATACCCCTCTTCTGCGGTTGCCACTAAACGGGGGATCTCCTCTGGTGGGTTTTGTAAATCAGCATCTAAGGTAATGACTAAATCCCCATCAGCTTGGTTAAAACCCGCCATAATAGCGGAGTGTTGACCATAGTTGCGATTTAAAATAATCGCAATAACATGGTTATCTTCAATGTTGGCAGCTTCTTCTAGCATTTTTGCTGAATTATCGCTACTTCCGTCATCAACAAGGATCAGCTCATACTCTTGTTCTAACTGTTTACAGCTTTTGATTGTTCGCTCTAAAAGCTGTGGGAGACTCTCTTCCTCGTTATAAACGGGAATAACGACTGATACTTTATTGATTTTTTCAAATGTTGACACTAGATATGCTCCGAAAGAATTTCATTGATCGCATCGACAACGCGAATAACATCTTTATTGCTCATATCAGGAAACAGCGGCAGCGAGCATAACGTTGCAGAGTTCCATTCTGATTGAGGAAGGGATAACGAAGGGTAGCGCTCACGATAATATTTTTGTGTATGCGCAGCACGGAAATGAAGCCCTGTACCAATCTCTTTTTGTTTGAGTTTTTCCATAAATGTATCACGATCGATACCACAGGCATTTTTATCAACTCTGACCATAAAGAGATGGTTAGCATGTAAGTGTGGATATTCCGGCACACTTAACATTTCCAATGGTGAATCTTGAAGTTTTTCACGATAAAGGGCAACTAACTCAGCACGTTTAGCATTCATTTCTTCTAAGCGACTTAATTGCACTACCGCGATAGCAGCATGAATATCCGAGAGATTATATTTATAACCAGGCTCAACGACTTCCGCTTGAGGTTTACGTCCTTGGACTTGACGATCAAAAGCATCAACACCCAAACCATGAAATTTTAAGCAACGGACTCGATTGGCTAATTCATCATCGTCCGTAACAACTAATCCACCTTCGGCACAAGTGACATTTTTAATGGCATGAAAAGAAAAAATAGAAGTTCCCTTCTCACCTATCCATTCATCTTTATATCGAGTACCTATCGCATGTGCTGCATCTTCAATCAGAGGAATGCCCGCCTCATCAGCAACCGCTCTGAGTGCATCAAGATCACAAGGCGCTCCGGCATAATGCACAGGGATGATTGCTTTGGTTCTTGGGGTAATCGCTTTTTTTACCGATTCAGCGCTGACCATTAATGTGTCACGATCAATATCGACCATTACTGGCTCTGCGCCTAATAACGTAATGATATTGATAGTTGATACCCAAGTTTGGGAAGGTGTAATAACTTCATCACCAGGCCCTATTCCCATCGCCATCAAAACAACATGCATACCCGCTGTTGCAGAACAAACCGCAATAGCATGTTTGCTACCAAATTTTTCACAAAAATCTTGTTCTAGCTGATGATTTTGAGGACCTGTTGTGATCCAGCCGGAGCGTAAAACGCTTTCAACTGCTTTAATCTCTTCATCCCCGATAGCAGGACGGGAGAATGGAAGAAAGTGACTCATAAAGATGTAGCCTAATTAATGAATGAATAAAAACTAATTATATACAATTTGCTGTTTCACAGCACCCGTTGTTATTAAGAAAGCCTTAAAGAAGGCTTAATAATTTCCGATGCGCAGACTCTGACTCAATAACATCACTCTATTACTTGCCAAATTACACTATTTGCTGATCTATTACATCTAATCTTAGTATTAAATGTAGTAGATAATAAATTTTCATCCAACAAAAGTGCTGAGTCACCTGAGTTGATTATTTTTCCCTCTAACATAAACCATAACTTATCTGCTTTTAGATAAGAATGATTCAAATCATGAGTACTCATAATAATACTGCCACCTTGTAGACAAAATTTATCTAGCCATTTATCCAATAAAGTAAGTTGTACAATATCTAAATTATTTGTCGGCTCATCAAGCATCATTAATTTTCCTGTTAAATCATCGCTTGACCATAATTGTATAAAAGTGGCAACAATCCGAACGCGTTGCCATTCCCCACCAGATAAATGATGAATATTTTTTGACAATAATTTATTGATTTGAAAATCGCTTAATAGTGCATTCAATTCTTGAATATCCATTTTTGATAACTGATAGGATAAAGAAAGATAATGAAACACTGGCATAAATGGCAAAGCTAACGATTGTTGTCTAACAACGCTTTGTATTCTAGAAAGTTCGGCAATTTTATAATCCCTCATTGAAGTTTCGTTTAAAAATATATTTCCAACGTATGAAACTTCACCAGCAATGGCCATTAACAACGTACTTTTACCCGCCCCATTCGCGCCAATTAAATGAATGCGTTCGCCATCATTAACTTGTTCAGTAATACCATATAGTCTTTTATTGACAGCTAATTTATATAGTTTTAATTGTGCCATATTATAAGCGCTCCATCTGTTTAGTGGCTAATAACCAAATAAAAAGAGGTGCGCCTAAGGTGGCAGTTATCACGCCAATAGGGACTTCTGCGCCATTTAACATCAGCCTTGATATTAAATCAGCGAATATCAGTAAACTCGCTCCCGTTAAAGCACAGCCCGGTAACAAGGTTTTATAATGTGTGATACCAGACAATCGTAATAAATGCGGTACAATCAACCCGACAAAACTAATTGCGCCGGCTAGAGCAACGCTAAAACCAATTAATAAACCAACGGTTAAAATAAACCAATTACGCCATATAATCACAGAAATGCCGAGTTTTTTGGCTTCAAAACTCCCCAGAGAAAGGTAATTTAAAATATCGGCTTGCCAAATAAGAAGTGTGATGATTGGAAGTAATGCCCAAAATAATATTTGGTGACGCCAGTCAATGCCACTAAAGCTCCCCATAAGCCAGTACATTAATTGTCTTAAATCTAACGCAGAGCTAAAATAGACCAGCCAAGTCATAACAGCACTTGCTAATACCCCTAATGCTACGCCTATTAATAATAATTGAGCATTAGATAGTTTTTTTATTTGTGAGAAAAACATTAATAAGCAGGTGATCCCCAAAGCCCCTAATATCGCGGCACTGCTTATTAACCAGTATGCAGTTCCTAATTGGAAAACAATCAGTAACACAACACAAACACCCGCACCACTGCTTACACCTAAAAGTCCCGGCTCTGCTAACGGATTTTCAAAGATTGCCTGCATAATGGCACCAGCAATCGCTAAGCTTGCGCCAACCATCATCACAGCCAATATTCTTGGAAGCCTAATTTGCCAAATAAATAAACTAGCTTCTTCAGTGAGCCATTTATTGGGGAATAACCAAATTTCACCGGCTGAAAGTGAGATAACAATAAGAACAAATAAAACTAACACCAGCAAAGTGAGTTTTAGCTTATCACTAATTTGCTGTTTGTGTCGTAATTGATTAAGCGGATCATCATATTGATTATTCATATTGTTTAGTAAATAGCCCATAAATTACGCTATTTTTATAAATATATTGCTAATAAATGTAGGGCAACATAACACAGTCCCTTTCAATGAAGAAAATATAATTTTCTATCCTAAGGAAATAAACCTTCCAGTATGATTAATTTTAAACCAATGATTATTCCCCTCAAGCACATCTTATTTAAACAATAAAATGACTATTAGGCGCTTATCACAGATAAGCAAAAGAAAAATAGAAGGAGTAAATCGTAGAAGTAAGTCGAAAAAAAAACGGCTTTCAATAGAAAGCCGTTTTGGTGTTTAAGTATTACTCTTTTGGTGTCGCATTTTCAACCCGGCTTTTTAACTTTTGTCCCGGGCGGAAAGTTACAACACGGCGGGCTGTAATAGGAATATCTTCCCCTGTTTTCGGGTTACGACCTGGGCGCTGATTTTTATCACGTAGGTCAAAGTTTCCGAATCCAGACAGCTTCACCTGTTCTCCATTTTCCAGAGAACGACGCACTTCCTCAAAAAAGGCTTCTACAAGGTCTTTTGCATCGCGTTTGCTAACGCCAAGTTTTTCAAACAGATTTTCTGCCATTTCAGCTTTTGTAAGCGCCATAGGTCTAGTCCCTCAAGGATGCTTGGAATCGCTGTTTCAATGCTGCAACACAGGTATTGACTGTGGCAGCAATCTCATCTTCTTCCAGAGTATGCTCGATATCCTGCAAGATTAAGCTAATAGCGAGGCTCTTATAACCCTCCGCTACTCCCTTACCACAATACACGTCAAATAAGTTTATGCCAACTATTTGATTTCCGCCAACTTTCTTACATTCAGCTAAAATATCTTCTGCAGCCACATCATTTGGAACAACTACAGCGATATCTCTACGATTCGAAGGGAAACGTGAAACAGCTTTCGCTTGCGGTAAATTGCGGTTTGCGATTGCGTCCCAACGTATTTCGAATACTACCGTACGGCCGTTTAAATCAAGTTTACGTTCAAGCTCTGGGTGAACAACACCAATACAGCCAATATATTCATTTCTCAGATAAATCTCAGCACTTTGTCCCGGATGGAGCGCTGAATGATTGGCTGGTTTAAATGTAATTTCATCTAACTGGCCTGTCAATTCCAGAATTGATTCAATATTACCTTTCAAATCAAAGAAATCAACAGTTTGCTTCTCTAAAGTCCAATGTTCTTCATAACGGTTGCCCGCGATCACACCAGCTAGCATAAGTTCCTGACGTATTCCATATTCTGCTTGATTATCAGGAACAAAACGCAGACCTGCTTCAAATAACCTAACTCTAGCCTGTTGACGGTTCTGATTGTAAACCACTGTGGTTAATAATCCGGTCAACAATGACAAACGCATGGCTGACATATCGGCAGAAATTGGGTTAGGTAAGATCAACGCTTCTTCATTAGGATGTAGTAAGCTTTGGATCTTCGGATCAACAAAGCTATAAGTGATAGCTTCTTGGAATCCATTATCAACCAGCATGGTTTTTACACGTTTTAATGGCAGATCCGCTTCACGGTGGTCTGTCATAATCAGATCGGCACGTAAAGGTACATCTGGAATATTGTTATACCCGTAAATACGTGCAACTTCTTCAATTAAGTCTTCTTCAATTTCAACATCAAAACGCCATGAAGGCACAGTGGCTAACCACCCGTCATTTTCAACGGTGACGCCAAAACCTAAACGTGTTAACGAATCAACAACTTGTTCATCATCAATAACATGACCTAATAAACGGTCTAATTTTGCACGTGTTAATTTGATAGGAGCAACATGGGGTAAATAGCTGTCATTGGTGACATCAATAATTTCACCCACTTCACCACCACAAATTTCGAGTAATAATTTCGTTGCTCGTTCAATGGCCTGATATTGTAGCTCTGAATCAACACCACGCTCAAAACGATGAGATGCATCGGTATGTAAACCATAACGACGTGCACGGCCGGTGATCGCTAATGGAGAGAAGAATGCGCACTCTAAAAATACGTTTTTAGTTTCTTCATTAACACCAGAAGATTCACCACCAAAAATACCTGCCATTCCTAATGCTTGTTTTTCATCAGCAATAACCAGTACATCATCTTTTAAGGTAATTTCATTACCATCAAGTAAAGTTAGTTTTTCACCCTCTTTGCCCATACGAACAACCACAGCCCCATCGACATGGTCAAGATCAAACGCATGTAATGGTTGTCCCATTTCAAGTAAGACAAAGTTAGTGATATCAACGATAGGATCGATAGAGCGAATACCACCACGACGTAATTTTTCTTGCATCCATAATGGTGTGTTCGCTTTCACATTCACATTAGTGAAAACACGACCTAAATAGCGAGGACAAGCTTGTGGTGCTTCAACTCGCACAGGAAATGTCGCTGAAGAAGTGGCTGCAATTGGTGACATATCAGGGAGTTGGCATGTCATTTTATTAATGACCGCGATATCGCGAGCAACCCCCATAATACCTAAGCAATCTGCTCGGTTTGGTGTAATGCTGATTTCAATCGCATTATCATTTAATTTTAAGTATTCGCGAATATCGGTACCGATAGGTGCATCAGCAGGTAATTCGATAATGCCTTCATGGTTTTCTGAGATAGCTAATTCAGAAAAAGAGCACAGCATACCTTCTGAAGGCTCACCACGTAGTTTGGCTGCTTTAATTTTAAAGTTACCCGGTAATACCGCCCCAACCGTTGCTACAGCGACTTTTAAGCCTTGGCGACAATTTGGCGCACCACACACGATGTCCAATAAACGCTCACCACCGACATTGACTTTTGTCACTCGTAGTTTATCTGCATTTGGGTGTTGTCCACATTCAACCACTTCACCCACAACAACACCGTGAAAATCACCGGCAACAGGCTCTACACCATCAACTTCAAGGCCAGCCATGGTTAGCTGTTCAGAAAGCTCTTCGCTACTAATTGCTGGGTTTACCCACTCACGTAACCAAAGTTCACTGAATTTCATGAGATAATCCCACCTTATTTAAACTGTTTGAGGAAACGAAGATCATTTTCGAAGAATGAACGTAAATCGGTGACACCGTAACGTAACATAGTTAAGCGTTCCATACCCATCCCGAAAGCAAAACCAGAATAAACTTCAGGATCGATACCTACATTACGCAACACATTTGGATGCACCATACCGCAGCCCAAGACTTCTAACCATTTGCCATTTTTACCCATTACATCAACTTCGGCTGAAGGCTCTGTAAATGGAAAATAGGATGGGCGGAAGCGAATTTCCATATCTTCTTCAAAGAAGTTTTTCAGAAAATCGTGCAGTGTTCCTTTTAAATTAGTGAAGCTAATGTCTTTATCAACAATTAAGCCTTCAACTTGATGGAACATTGGAGTATGAGTTTGGTCATAGTCATTACGATAAACACGGCCAGGTGCAATAATGCGGATCGGTGGCTGTTTATTTTGCATAGTGCGAATTTGTACACCAGAGGTTTGAGTACGCAATAAACGTTTAGCATCAAACCAGAAAGTGTCATGATCAGCTCTTGCAGGGTGATGAGCAGGAATATTTAACGCATCAAAGTTATGATAGTCATCTTCAATTTCAGGGCCTGATTCCACAGAGAACCCTAATTCGCCAAAGAAAGTTTCAATACGTTCAATTGTGCGAGTAACAGGGTGCAGACCACCATTTTCAATACGACGTCCAGGCAAAGAGACATCAATTTTCTCAGCCGCTAAACGTTCGTTTAATAGCGCTGATTCCATTTGTTCTTTACGAGCGTTCAGTGCTTGCTGAACCTCTTGTTTTGCCTGATTAATGACCGCTCCAGCAGCTGGACGCTCTTCAGCGGGTAAGTCGCGCAGCGTGGACATCTGGAGCGTTAAATGACCTTTTTTCCCCAAGTATTCAACACGAACCGAATCCAGCGCAGCAACATCCTGTGCCTCTTCGATAGCTGCTTTAGCTTGAGCAACGAGTTCAGCGAGATGTGGCATCGTTTCCTCTTCCTTTGACCTGATGAGGTCTATTAGTTGTTATCAATGATGACGATTAAAAAATTGCCCTTTTGATTTCTGAACTCAAGTTTGAGTACTGAAAACAAAAAAGCCTCCAAAATGGAGGCTCCGGCGCTACTTTTCGTTTCTTTTCTTACGCGCAAAAGCCCCCAAAATTAGGCGCTAAAGTAAAAAAAGAAGCGGAAAAAAGCGATATTTAACATTGAGACATTCTCATTATGTGTAACTTATTGAATTTTACCATTAAGCCACAAATTTAGACAAAATAAAAGAGGGAGTTAACTCCCTCTTCCATTGACTTAATTAAGCCAGAGCACCTTTCGCTTTTTCAACTAAAGCAGCAAATGCAGCTTTGTCGAATACAGCGATATCCGCCAGGATCTTACGGTCGATTTCAATAGATGCTTTTCTTAATCCATTGATGAAACGGCTGTAAGACATGCCGTTCTGACGAGCTGCTGCGTTGATACGCGCAATCCACAGCTGACGGAACTGACGTTTTTTCTGACGACGGTCACGGTACGCATATTGACCAGCTTTGATAACAGCCTGGAAAGCTACACGATATACACGAGAACGTGCACCGTAATAACCTTTAGCTTGCTTTAAAATTTTCTTGTGACGAGCACGGGCGATAACACCACGTTTAGCGCGAGCCATATAACACTCCTAATGTCTATAATTCTGTTAAAAAAACTGATACTTATGCGTATGGTAGGCAAGCTACGACCAGGCCTAAATCTCCTTTAGAGATCATACCTTTTGGACGTAAATGACGTTTACGCTTAGTTGATTTTTTAGTCAGAATGTGACGGAGGTTAGCGTGCTTACGCTTAAAACCACCACCTGCAGTCTTTTTAAAGCGTTTAGCTGCACCGCGTACTGTTTTAATCTTTGGCATTTCTATAATCCACTTCGCATTGTTAATAACATAAAATAATAAGGCGAATAGCAGTCAGTCAATAAAGACTGACGCTATTACTTGAATTGCCTAACTATTTCTTCTTCGGCGCTAGCACCATGATCATCTGACGACCTTCAATCTTATTAGGGAAAGATTCAACAGAAGCCAGTTCATCCAAATCTTCACGGATGCGATTAAGCATTTCCATACCGATTTGTTGGTGTGCCATTTCACGACCACGAAAACGTAGTGTGACTTTGGCTTTATCGCCATCTTCAAGAAAACGAATCAGGTTGCGTAGTTTGACCTGATAGTCGCCTTCATCTGTACCAGGACGGAATTTAACTTCCTTGACCTGAATAACCTTTTGTTTCTTTTTCTGTTCTTTGAGAGTCTTACTTTTCTCATAGAGGAATTTGCCGTAGTCCATAATACGACAAACTGGCGGCTCGGCATTAGGACTGATTTCAACTAAATCAGCACCTGCTTCCTCGGCTTTCTCAAGAGCCTCTTTCAGACTAACAACTCCAATCTGTTCGCCGTCTAAACCTGTTAAACGAACTTCATGAGCGCGAATCTCACCATTGATACGATTCTGACGCGTTGATTGAATTCTTTTTCCGCCTTTAATACCTTATTCCTCCAACTGATGAAGACTTCTGCTTCTGATTTCTTGCAGAAGTTTTTCTTTAAAATCGTTAACGTCGATACTGCCAAGGTCTTTACCTCGACGAGTACGAACCGCTACTTTGCCTGATTCGACTTCTTTATCACCGCAAACAAGCATGTACGGAACACGACGTAAAGTATGTTCACGAATTTTAAAGCCAATCTTCTCATTTCTCAAGTCTGCTTTTGCACGAATTCCGGCATCTTGCAATTCTTTGACGAGTTTTTGTACATAATCAGCCTGTCCATCCGTGATATTCATCACGACAACCTGCTGTGGTGCTAACCAAGTCGGGAAGAATCCTGCGTATTCTTCAGTTAGAATACCGATAAAACGTTCTAATGATCCTAACACCGCTCGGTGAAGCATAACAGGTACTTTACGCTCATTATTTTCAGCAACATAAGAAGCGCCTAATCGACCTGGCAATGAGAAGTCCAGCTGTACTGTACCACACTGCCATGCACGATCTAAACAGTCGTAAAGTGTAAATTCAATTTTAGGGCCATAAAACGCCCCTTCACCCGGCTGATATTCAAATTCAATATTGTTATCAGTCAAGGCTTTTGCTAAGTCTGTTTCTGCAATATCCCATAAAGCATCTTCACCGATGCGTTTTTCTGGACGAGTAGACAGCTTAACAACGATTTTTTCAAATCCGAAAGTAGAATATACATCATAAATCAATTTGATGCAGTTATTTACTTCACTTAAAATTTGTTCTTCTGTACAGAAGATATGTGCGTCATCTTGTGTAAAGCCACGAACACGCATTAAACCGTGTAATGCACCAGAGGGTTCATTACGATGACAGCTACCAAATTCAGCCATACGTAATGGTAAATCACGGTAAGAACGTAGACCTTGTTTAAAAATCTGCACGTGGCCTGGGCAGTTCATAGGTTTGATACAATATTCACGGTTTTCCGAAGAAGTAGTGAACATATTCTCTTTGTAGTTTTCCCAGTGACCTGTTTTTTCCCAAAGAACACGATCCATCATAAATGGACCTTTTACTTCCTGATAATCATATTCTTTTAATTTGCAACGTACAAATGTTTCTAACTCACGGAAAATAGTCCAACCATCATTATGCCAGAAAGCCATACCCGGCGCTTCTTCCTGCATATGATATAAATCAAGTTGTTTACCTATTTTACGGTGATCACGTTTAGCGGCTTCTTCTAAACGTTCTAAATAAGCTTTTAACTGTTTCTTATCAGCCCAAGCGGTACCGTAAATGCGTTGTAGCATTTTGTTATCGCTATTACCGCGCCAGTATGCACCTGCGATTTTCTGTAATTTAAAGTGATGGCAGAAACGCATGTTTGGCACATGGGGGCCACGGCACATATCAATATATTCTTGATGATGATAAAGTGCTGGGTGTGCATCTTGACTGATATTTTCATCAAGGATAGCGACTTTATAATCTTCACCACGAGCAACAAAAGTTTCCCGTGCTTGTGCCCAAGTTACGCGTTTTTTAATGACATCGTAATCTGTTTTCGCCAACTCTAGCATACGTTTTTCTAACGTTTCTAAATCTTCCTGCGTCAGAGAATGATCTAAATCCACATCATAGTAGAAACCATTTTCGATAACAGGACCAATCGCCATTTTGGTTTGTGGCCATAACTGTTTAATTGCGTGTCCTAATAAGTGGGCACAAGAGTGACGAATAATTTCAAGACCTTCATCGTCTTTTGCGGTAATAATCGCCAGTTGTGAATCTTGCTCGATTAATTCGCAAGCGTCCACCAGCTCACCATTAACGCGCCCTGCAATGCAGGCTTTGGCAAGTCCAGGACCGATATCTGCAGCGACATCCATGACAGAGACTGCATTTTCAAATTGACGTTGGCTCCCGTCAGGAAGAGTAATAATTGGCATTTAAAATCCTTAGTTACAGTGGTGACCCATACGCAAGATCACATGCATTATTAATTTTACTTTAAAATTTAATACGTTATTAGCAGTTACTTGCTTCACTCTGCAAGTTATGTACACCAAAGTGTTTAGGATAATAAAAGTGCTTTGGCATACTGCTATAACTCAAGCGTGATATTATCATAGCAACAACAAATTATATATGCTTTTAATTGCGCGAGTATATCTGTCCCCATTTGCTATTTACGCTAATTAAAATCATAGATATTAAATTAATAAATAATTCACTCATATATAAAGTTAACATCTATAATTGATTTTACTTTTCCAGCAGTTACACGCTCGCCAGTCATACCATACCTTGCCTTTAAGCCTAATGAAGTCGACGAATTAACTCTACCTAAAGATATTGCTTTATTAGCAGGGATTACATATCCATTACGCATTAATTGAACTCCCATACCTTTAGAGACTTCCCCTGCAGAGCCTGCTAAATTAATAAAGGTTGTATCATCATTAGTGGTTTGTCCGGAAAGATAAAATGATATATTTTGTGGTTGCGCGCAGTGGATATTTAAATTGACCGGTGCTTCGCCTGGGTAAGGAGGTAAATTAACATTGACATTTCGGCTACTAACGTCGCATCCACTAATTGGCATTGTAACATCATATTTAGACACTATTTCCCACGTAAAATATTTAGGATTACCACCATCCCAATCCGCTATTTTATACATATTAATAGTTGCAATAGTTTCACCCGATCTAATGAGTACTCCTCCTGCAGGTGAGTTATTTATAGGCGTTAAATACAACATCATTGGCATCGGCATAGGGGTAAGATCACCGATATGTAAAACTTTAGTCGCACTATTTAAAGGTAATGAATATGTATTTCCATACCAATATACTGAACCACTAAAATTAAATAGTGGCCCAGATAAGCCCGTCCCTGGTTCTAAATTGATATGGTCAACATCTTGCCATCCACCATAACTATTCCAACATTTTAAATGCCTAGAGAGATCAACAATTAAATTCTGATAAGGTTGCACTTCAGCCTCTAATTGCACATAAATATTATAATTACCAGACTCAATATCATATCCATTATCAACACTGCACCCAAAAGATAATGCATATGCTGAAAAGAAAACAAAAAAAGGATAAAGAAGCCCCTTTATTATTAAATTCACTTACATATCCAATTTAAAAATATTAGTTAATATTATTTTAGCAATACATATAGATTTTGACAAAAAATATTAATAATCAATGAAATACATTCAAAAAAAGACTATACAAATAATATAACCTTGTTGTTCTCTATTTATCCACAATAAATAGAGAATAAAAAAATAAATTAATAAAATTAATTAATAAATCACATATCAAAAGTCAGCATTTTTATCAGTAAGTCGTTTACTGTCGATATTCACTGGGGGTTTTATGAAAGTATTGACGAAAAGCTTGGCTAAAAGCCGAATGTGAATCATACCCTACCGCTAAAGCAATATTTTCAATCGTTAATGATGTGTATTTGAGCAACTCTGCGGATTTAGCGAGTCGCTTTTGCATCACATACTGCATAATAGATATGCCTAATTCCGCTTTTACTTTGCGCTGTAGCGTACTGATTGATATGTTTAATGCACCAGCAATATCAGAAGCTGTTAATGGCATATGCAGTTTATCTTCTAGCCAGAGATCTAATTTATCCCCCCAGCTTGGTTGTACTTTCATTTGGGCTAATAGCAGACGTGCGAGAGTGGAATGATGTTCTGGCGCTTGAGGGTATTGATGTACCCACGCTAATAATCCTATTGCTGCGGGTGATAAGGCAAACATTCCCCCTCTTTCATTCAGTCGCCACTGTGATGTGACAGGAAGTTCTAAAATAAGATTTTTATTATTGAGATGACCAGCAAAAGCATGATCGATGGTAGGTGGGATAATTAAATAGTTTTGTTGAGAAATAAGAAAATCTTGCCGATTGAAATTAACTTCCATCGTTCCGGTTAAGCCAAAGATGATCTGCCAGATATTCTCATGCTGATGTGATACCGTATCTTGTGTATAACATCGCAAATGTAATTCAGGTAATAACAAAACATCCCCTTACACATTAACGCTCACAGTGAAATAAATACTACAACAAAATCGCTGTGAGCGTTAAAAGAAAAGGACAATTAGCTATAGATCATGCTAAACGAGCCCCATCAGGCACAGGTAAATTAAATTCTGCGAGAACGATAGCACCGTTTTCATCAGCAGCCCCGGTAATCAACACCTCAGACTTGATCCCTGCAATCCGCTTAATAGGAAAATTGCAAACACATAAAACTCGGCGACCAATTAGCTCTTCAGGAGTATAATTCACGGTGATTTGCGCACTAGAGCGTTTAGTCCCCAGCTCTCCCAAGCTGACTTCCATTACATAAGCGGGTTTCTTCGCTTTTTTATTTATTTCAGCACTTATAATTGTGCCAACCCGCATTTCTACCCGTAAAAAGTCATCCCATTCGATGGTGTTGGTGTTGGTGGTGTCTGTCATCTTGCTACCTATTATTTTATTGCTATGTCTTCATTAAGATTATCGAATAAGTATAGATTAACATGACATCGGTATCCTGCCCTGTTGCTAAGCTGTCATTCTCTGTTGTTAAACACTCATGACGTTACTTTTCTCTTTATACAAAAACAAATTCTTAAGCTATTTTTAATCACCGTTAAAATAAGCGTACCAATTAATAAATTTGTTATGTATAAAAAGTATTCTTGCCTTGAAACTATTTAATACACCGACTTAGAGAATCGCCTATGAGAAAGATAACAGACTGGACTACCTTAGAAGGTAATTTAGTACGTTTAGTACCATTAAGCATGGAGCATGCATCACCATTACGTGAACTGATTGCTAAAGATAGGCCTGATGAACTTTGGTTTACCACAGTTCCTTCTGTCACTACATTAAAACAAGATATTGAGCATAAAAGACAATTACAAAAACAAGGAGTAATGCTTCCTTTTGCCGTTATTGATAAACGCCGTGAGCGTGTGGTGGGAGTGACGACCTATATGAACGTAGATAACCATACACCTCGAGTAGAGATTGGTTCAACATGGTATGCAAAAGAGGTACAAAGAACGGGTATTAATACCGAGGCGAAATATCTATTACTTAAATATGCATTAGAAGATCTACAATGTATTGCTGTTGAATTCCGCACTCATATCTTAAATCAAACCAGTCGTAGAGCGATTGAGCGTTTAGGTGCAAAACTCGATGGCATATTACGTAATCATCGTTTAACCACCAACGGTCAACGCAGAGATACCTGTATCTATAGTATTACCGATTATGATTGGCAAGCGGTGAAAACACATCTTGAGTGGTTAATGAAAAAATACCCATAACCTTCTTATAAATATAAAAATATTTCTTAATATCAACACTATTATTACTATTTATTTGCTATGATCGGTAGCCTTAATTACCTGTTGTTAGGAGCCTTTACACTCTATGTACTCTGTTTACCAGTTTTTTCAGGCTATCGGTCTTGGTCTTATTTTACTTCTACCGCTAACTAACCCACTCACCACGGTCGCACTTTGGCTTGGTCTGTCGGGGAATATGACCAAAGAACAGCGTAATCAACAATCCTTTATGGCATGTGTCTATATTTTTATTATTATGACCATCGCTTTTTATGCGGGTCGTGTAATAATGACGACCTTTGGTATCTCTATTCCAGGCCTTCGTATTGCTGGGGGGATGATCGTTGCTTTTATTGGTTTTAGTATGTTATTTCCCCATACTCCCAATGTGGACGATCCGCTTTCAGAAGAAAAAAATCCGCATCGAAATCCTCAGGCGCCCAATATTGCTTTTGTGCCCTTAGCCATGCCAAGTACCGCAGGGCCGGGGACAATTGCGATGATCATCAGTACAGCAGCATCAATTCCTTCACGTACAGATATTGCGCAATGGGTATTGTACGTTGCACCTATTACCACTTTCTTTTTAATTAGCCTGATTGTTTGGCTTTCACTGCGCGGTTCAACCGGTATTATGCGCTATCTCGGCCACAGTGGTATCGATGCTATTTCTCGTGTTATGGGATTTTTATTAATTTGCATGGGAGTTCAGTTTATGATTAATGGTGTACTTGAAATCATTGCTGATCTCCCCGCTTTATTACAACAAGCTCAATCAGCGGCTGCTGCCAGCTTATCAGAAAAGTTATCCGCTAAATGATAGGCTGCTTTGACCTTCGCTAAATAGCGTGGTGCTTGAGATGCTGGATGATTTTTTTCAACGTAACGATAAAAATCATCCGCGCTCATGGCATTAATTTTGGCAATCGCCGCATCTCTATTTTTATCAAAAGTTCTGAGTAATGCACCCGCCCCATTCACATAAGCCAAAATAGTCGCGTAATAGAGTGTTTCAGGATTGGAGATCCCAGATAAATGGCGCTCTCTTAATAATTGAATATAAGCAGTTCCTAAATCAATATTAGTAGCCGGATCTTTTAGCTGAGCGGTGGTTGGTTGCCCTGCTTTTCCTCTATTTTGATAAATATCTCTCCCCGCTGTGGATGCCTTTATTTGCATTAATCCAACCGCATTCGATTTACTTATCACTTCTGGCCTAAAATTAGATTCTACCTGAATAATGGCTTTAATTAAGGTTTCATCAACACCATAACGGGCTGAAGCTTGTTTAATATGCTCATCAAAAGGGGTGTTTTTCCATTGAGCAGTAGAAATTGAGGCATTATTAACTCTGTGCTCTACAGGCTGGCTATTTAAAAATCGCGGTGTCTCTTTTTTCGCCGTTTGGTGATTGGGATCTGCACACCCTGCCAGCAGTAAAATTGCCAAAGGAAATATTATGTTGGTCTTCACACGTTATCCTCATCATTTCGCCCTATGCTTTATAGGAGATTATTAAAAAACACAAACCTAACGCTGTCCATTAAAAAAATGGACTAAGGATAAGCTTCTCTCATAAAAACAGATACCTTAACCAGCAGTAAGCCATGATTTGGCTGTAAATTTCATCAATTGTGAGTATTAAACAACCTTTCACACCAATAGTTACCATCGATTGTTAATTTTTATAAAGAAAGACGACAATTTACTTAACATTTATTGAAATACATGCTGTTATCTTAGTATCAGCTGTTATCAAATAGCTATTTTCACTTTCACACAGAGATAACTTGACTTTTTTGAAATGATATTGATAATCATTATCAGTTAGAGAATTCCACGAAAATTATAAGGCTATATAATATGGATATGTTCCGCTCTGTAAATAAAATTTCGCTTACGGCATTATGCTTAGTTGCCTCAATCTTCTTTATAACCCCTGCACAGGCAAAAGATAAGCTAAAAGTTGTCACGACTTTTACTATTATCCAAGATATCGCACAAAATGTTGCTGGCGATGCTGCCGTTGTTGAATCTATCACCAAACCCGGTGCAGAAATTCATGATTATCAACCAACACCAAAAGATATTGTCAAAGCGCAAAAAGCTGATCTTATTTTATGGAATGGGTTAAATCTTGAGCGTTGGTTCGAACGTTTTTTCAATGAATTACGTAATGTGCCTGCGGTCGTTGTCACTGAAGGTATTACCCCTATGCCTATTCGTGAAGGAGCTTACAAAAACAACCCAAACCCACATGCATGGATGTCGCCTAACAATGCATTAATTTATATCGAAAATATTCGTAAAGCGCTCGTTGAACACGATCCAGATAATGCCGCAATTTATAACCAAAATGCCGCGCGTTACGCTGAACAAATTAAACAACTTGATGCACCATTAAGAGCAAGATTAGCGCGTATTCCTGAAGAAAAACGCTGGTTAGTAACGAGTGAAGGTGCCTTTAGCTATTTAACCAATGATTATGGTTTTAAAGAAGTGTATTTATGGCCAATTAATGCAGAAGAGCAAGGCACCCCTCAACAAGTAAAATACGTGATTGATACCGTAAGAGAACACCATATTCCTGTCGTGTTTAGTGAAAGTACGATTTCCGATAAACCTGCTAAACAAGTGAGTAAAGAGACTGGTGCAAAATATGGTGGCGTTCTTTATGTAGACTCACTTTCTGCCCCGGGTGGAGAAGTCCCTACTTATATTGATCTACTTAATATTACTGTCGATACCATTGCGAAAGGATTTGGACAATGAATGATAAAAAAATAAATCCTACTCTTACTGTTGATAATGCAACGGTAACCTATAACAACGGTCACACTGCTATTTATGATGCAAGTTTCTCTATCACTGGTGGCACAATTTGTGCCCTAGTGGGCATCAACGGTAGTGGTAAATCCACACTTTTTAAAACCATTATGGGATTAGTCAAACCTTCAAAAGGTACCGTAACATTAAATAATCAACCTATTCAGCAAGCACTTAAACAAAATATGATTGCTTATGTGCCACAAACAGAGGAAGTTGACTGGAACTTTCCTGTACTGGTTTCTGATGTGGTGATGATGGGACGTTATGGAAAAATGGGTTTTTTTCGTATTCCATCGAAACAAGATCATGAAGTGGTTGAAGCTTGTTTAGAGCGTGTCGGTTTATCAGGCCTTGGACATCGCCAAATTGGTGAGCTATCTGGTGGGCAGAAAAAACGGGTATTCTTAGCACGAGCAATGGCACAAGAAGGCACCGTACTGTTATTAGATGAACCTTTTACTGGCGTGGACGTAAAAACAGAAAATGCCATTATTGAATTATTACGTAACTTGCGTAAAGAAGGTCACCTAGTATTAGTATCAACTCATAACTTAGGTAGTGTACCCGAGTTTTGTGATCACGTTATTTTAATTAATAGAACAGTGCTTGATAGCGGGCCAACAGAAACCACCTTTACCCAAAAGAATTTAGAGCATGCTTTTGGTGGCGTATTGCGTCATATCAGCTTATCAGGCCCTGATCTTCACGACGACGACGATCCACGTTCACTTACCGTTATTACTGATGATGAACGCGCTGCCGTTTTCTATGGTCACCATGAACAACATACTCCCGCTCATCAAAGTAAGCGTAAACAAGGAGATTAGCCATGCTAGAATTACTCCTACAACCTTTTGAGTATAACTATATGGTAAAGGCTATCTGGGTAAGTGCCTTAGTTGGTGCTGTCTGTGCCTTTTTATCTTCTTACCTTATTCTTAAAGGTTGGTCATTAATGGGAGATGCCCTCTCCCACTCCGTCGTTCCCGGCGTTGCCGGTGCTTATATTTTAGGGTTGCCATACGCAGTGGGTGCTTTTTTTACGGGTCTACTTGCTGCTTTATCAATGACTTTTATTCGTCACATCACACGATTACGTGAAGATGCGGTGATTGGCTTTATTTTTTCTACTTTTTTTGCTTTTGGTCTGTTGCTGGTTTCATTAAACCCTACTGCCGTCAACGTTCAGACCATTATTTTAGGGAATATTCTCGGCATTGCTGATGAAGATGTCTGGCAAGTCGTTATCATTACTGGTGTCTCTTTTCTTATTCTATTTTGTATGTGGAAAGATTTATTAGTTGTATTTTTTGATGAAGTACATGCTCGCTCTATTGGTTTATCCCCTTTAAAACTAAAAATCATCTTCTTTACCTTGCTCAGTGCATGTACCGTTGCTGCGCTACAAACGGTCGGCGCTATTTTAGTTATTGCTATGGTGGTTACTCCCGGTGCTACCGCTTATTTACTCACTGACCAATTTAAACGACTCGCTATTATCGCTATTTGTATTGGTACAGTAACCAGTGCTGTTGGTGCTTATCTAAGTTATTTCTTTAATGGTGCTACGGGGGGCGTTATCGTCACAATGCAAACCGCCCTTTTCTTATTAGCCTTCTTATTTGCGCCTAAACATGGCATGTTGGCAGCCCGTCGCCGCGCACGTCAAAGTTCACAAGCACTTATTTCACAATCCCAGCATCCAAAAGACGTTACTCAACAAGAAGAGGTGCAACTATGAATGAATTAATGGAATTTTTCATTGAACCTTTTCAATATCCTTTTATGCAACGTGCAATTATTGCCGCGGTTATCATTGGTATCGCCTGCGCTATTTTATCTTGCTATATGGTGTTAAAAGGTTGGTCACTAATGGGAGATGCTATTTCTCACGCTGTTTTACCTGGCGTGGTATTAGCTTATGTCACTGCAATTCCTTTAACGATAGGGGCTTTTCTTTCGGGCCTATTTTGCTCATTTGCAACAGGTTATTTAAAAGAGCATAGCCGAATAAAAGAAGATACGGTAATGGGAATTGTCTTTTCTGGTATGTTTGCTGTCGGTTTGGTGATCTTCGCTAGTGTAGATACTGACCAACATTTAATGCATATATTATTTGGTAATATCTTAGGTATCACCCCAGATGTGCTTATACAGATTAGTGCTATTTGTTTAATTACTATTACTATTATGCTGGTTAAACAAAAAGACTTTATGTTGTATTGTTTCGACCCTAATCAAGCAAGAATTGTCGGTCTCCCGGTCGCTTTATTACATTATGGCTTACTCTCTATTTTGGCGTTAACGATTGTCGCCTCGATGCAAGCCGTTGGGATTATTTTAGTGGTCGCCATGCTGATTTCTCCGGGGATCACCGCTTATCTATTAACGCGAAGCTTCTCTCGAATGATCACTCTCGCTATCCTTTTTTCTGTTATATCGAGTGTTATTGGTACATTTATCAGTTTTCATATTGACGGTGCCACAGGCCCTTCTATTGTACTCACGCAAGCGGTGTTCTTTATTATTGCATTACTCTGTAATCAGATTAAATTGGCAAAAATAAAACGGCAAACTAAACCCGCCAATGCCTAATGAAAATCTTTATTACTATAAAAACGGGATAATCATCCCGTTTTTTAGTTTTATACTGTATTGATTTAATTAAAGTGTTATTGTCATAGTATAAACATCGCTCGTTACTATTTGGGTCTACTAAGTAAACAACTTTGCGAGGTGTAATCTATGTGGCAGAATATTGGTCGTTTGCTTGAATCAAATTTAGGATTTTCAGCAAAGATCAGCGAAAAACACCACCTTTCAAGCGGTGATATACACCACACTTGGAAAATTCAATATGGTGAGATCCCTGTCTTTGTAAAATCTAACCTACGGGAATTTTTGCCCACCTTTAAAAATGAAGCAGAACAGCTTGAAATGTTGGCAAAAAGCCAAACGATCCGTATTCCTCGCGTATTAGGCATTGGCAATAGTAAAGATACTAGCTTCTTACTGTTAGAATTTCTGCCTGTGCAACCTTTTACACCTCACAGCGCGTATTGTTTTGGTCAACAGTTAGCTAAATTGCATCAATGGGAAGAACAACCCCGTTATGGTTTTGATTTCGATACCCATATAGATACCACACCTCAAGCAAATGGTTGGGAGAAGCGCTGGAATTACTTCTATTCGGAAAAGCGTATCGGTATCCAGTTGCAACTCGCTTCAGAGAAAGGGATGGTTTTCGGTGATATAGAAGAAATCATTCAAATCATTAATCACCGTTTAGCCGATCATCATCCACAACCCTCACTATTACATGGCAACTTATGGCCTAAAAATTGTGCTGCTATAGGTCAATCTGAAGGAACGATGTTCGATCCTGCTTGTTATTGGGGTGATCGCGAATGTGATATTGCCATGTTACCGCTATGCTCTTCTGTGCCAGCCAATATTTTTGATGGTTACCAAAGCATCTGGCCTTTATCTGAAAAATTCCTATCACGCCAGCCTATCTACCAACTCTACTATTTCCTTAATCGCTGTCATTTATTCGGTGAAGAAAAAGATTACCTAGCAGCCAGAAAAATCATTGATGATTTGCTCGGCACACACTAAAACAATCTGATTTTATTTACCGATAGATAAAAATAAACCTCGCCAAATGTTATCCTGCGAGGTTTATTTTAATTAAGTCAATGTGATAGATAACTACCAGCCTAAAAATTTCAGCAGAAAATAACCAATTGCGATCACAATAATAGGTGAAATATACAGCACCATGACTTGAGTAAATAGTGTATGTCTTGGCAATTTTATATTCTGCTCTAGCTCTTGCGCTGTAATACCACTTTTTAGTGCTCGTTCAATAATTAGTTGATCTTGAATATTTTCCTTTAAATATTTCACTTGGCGATACATTCTTAACCCTGATGCACTCAGTGCTAAGCCAATAAACATTAAAAAGAAGATCACAAAGAAGATAATATTCTGTTGGCTAAAACCTATTTGAGTGTTAGGTACTGGAGAATGACGCCAAAAAAAGTCTAGCCACGGGGTGTTAAATTGTACCATTTCTGCTAATACTCGAAAAAAATCATTAATTACAGCATTAACACCCTCGCCATTTGCTCTTGGCATCGCAGCTAACTCAATCAACGAAACTGTCGTTGAAATAAAGGCAGGAATAAAAATAAGCCAACCAATAACACGTTTTACAATGGCATATATTCCTGCATGTTGATAACTCATTTTGTCCTCACTCATAGAATTCGGCAATATGCACCTAAATATCCTAATCTAATTAACGGCTAATATGTCAATAATTTAATAGCTATAATTTTCTCTATTTATTTTTTAAAAGAAATAAGAAACTGATTAAAAAAGATTTTCCAATCAACTCTTGCTACAATCATTTTTCATCAACATAGACCTTATTATGGAGAGTAAACATGTCTTTTAAATTGCCCATCGAAGCCGCTATTTTTGATATGGATGGTTTGCTAATCGACTCAGAGCCGTTTTGGGCACAAGCAGAACATGAGGTCTTTGCACAATTAGGTGTCGATTTATCACTTGCTGACAGCATGCCCGACACCGTCGGCTTAAGAATAGATCAAGTTATCGAACTTTGGTATCAAGTATCACCTTGGCAAGGCGTAACACAACAAGAAGCTAAAGAAAGAATGATTGCTCGCGTTGTACAACTTATTGAAGATAAAAAACCGCTGCTCCCTGGTGTTGAACATGCCCTATCTTTATGTCAATCATTAGGTTTAAAGATAGCCTTAGCCTCAGCATCACCGCATTTTATGCTAGAGCGTGTACTTGAGTTATTTAATATTCGTCATTACTTCTCTGCTGTTGTCTCTGCAGCTGATTTAGCGCACAGTAAACCTCACCCAGAAGTCTATCTCAATGCTGCTAAGGCACTTAATGTCGCACCCATTAATTGTGTCTCTTTAGAGGACTCACGCAATGGTATGATTGCTTGCAAAGCTGCAAGAATGCGCTCAATTGTTGTGCCTGCAGCGGAGCAGTTTAATGACAAATGTTGGGGATTAGCCGATGTTAAAATTGCCTCTCTCAACGAATTAACCAAATCTCAATTATTAGGCTAACGACTTTGGTTATAGCCTATAAAAATTTATAGAAGGATATCATTTGTTGTCGATATCCTTTTTCTATATTAATTCTCATCCCTTATCTAAAATTTGGTTATTTTTAACACATCCGAATAAAATATTTCTGTTATTGCTTAATAATTAAGGCAATTTTTATCTTTTATGTCTGTTAGTTGCTGTAAAAACCTTTTATACTTAAGCACTGTATAAATGAACAGCAAGCGGTAAAAACCGCATATAGGCATAGATAAGGAATGACAGCCGAAGGACATTTACTTTTTTCTGTTGCAACACTCGTCTTAGCACAGAAATTAGAAATAACCCCCGTTCTTGCTCAAGGTGATTGGTTTCACATGATCCCTGCTGTCTTATTAGGTTCACTACTACCAGATTTAGATCATCCAGGCTCTATATTAGGACGCCTCTTTCGGATAATCTCATTACCGCTATCAAAACTCTGTGGTCATCGTGGCTTCACACATAGCCTACTCGCCTTTTGTGGTTTAGCCATTTTATGGGAAACACAAGTTGCGCCTTATATCACGATTTCGGCTGATTTTTTTCACGCCCTTTTGCTAGGTTACTTAAGTCACCTACTGGCAGATATGCTAACACCATCAGGTGTACCTTTTTTATGGCCACTAAAAATGCGTTTTGCCTTACCGATTTTAGCGAAAAAAAATAGCAAAAAAGGAGAACGATTTATTTCTGTCATCATCTTAGTTGGTGCACTATTTCTGCCCCCACACCTAACTTTTTCTCTTCCCACACAAATAAATCACTGGTTACAAATGTACCACGATAAACGTACACCTTTTTAACTCTCCTTGACAGTTCTCTACTTTCCTCTATCTATTTATAGTTAATTAGTCTTTTTTATACCAATCTTCCTTGTTTTTATAACTAAACGACTATATAAAAGAATAATTGATTATAAAAAGTTATTAACAATACTGTTACCATATAGCGAGTTGATGCTGTTATATCCTTTCTTATTACCTAAGAACTCATATCGCATACAATCGCCAAATTTATATATAAAAATCTCGTTGGAGAGTTAAGATGAATTTTCCGTTAATTATTAACGTACTCGTCTTTGTTGTGCTATTACTCATCTTGGCTAAATTAAGCCAACGTCAGTGGAGCCTGTCAAAGAAAGTTCTTGTCGGTTTGGTCTTTGGGGTGGTGTTTGGGCTGGCGTTACATGCATTCTATGACGCACACGATCCTATTATTAAAGAATCTATCCTTTGGTTTAACATCGTTGGTAACGGTTACGTGCAACTGTTACAAATGATTATTATGCCATTGGTATTTGCTTCTATTTTAAGTGCAGTATCACGTTTACACCAAGCATCATCATTGGGAAAAATTAGTGCACTAACCATTGGTACACTTCTATTTACAACGGCAATTGCTGCTCTTATTGGTATTGTTATAGCCAATATCTTTGGTTTAACAGCGGAAGGTCTTGTTCAAGGGGAACAGGAAGCGCAGCGTTTAGCCGCTATTCAACATAATTATATAGGTAAAGTGTCTGACTTAACTGTACCTCAATTAATTTTATCTTTTATTCCTAAAAATCCATTTGCCGATTTAACTGGTGCAAGCTCAACCTCGATTATTAGTGTAGTTATCTTTGCGGTATTCCTAGGAATGGCTGCAATAAAACTGCTTAAAGAAGATAAACCTCGCGGTGAAAAAGTATTAGCAGCGATTGATAGCTTACAAGCGTGGATCATGAAGTTAGTCCGTATCGTTATGGCATTAACACCTTACGGTGTAATGGCACTGATGACTAAAGTTGTGGCAAGCTCCAATCTGCATGACATTATTCAACTCGGTAGCTTCGTTGTTGCCTCTTATGTTGCGCTGGGCTTAATGTTTGTCGTTCATGGTTTATTAGTTGGATTTACTGGCTTAAACCCAATTAAATTCTTCAAAAAAGCAGGACCATTATTAGCATTTGCATTTACAAGTCGTTCGAGTGCAGCCAGTATTCCATTAAATATCGAAACACAAACTCGTCGCATTGGTGTTCCTGAATCGATTGCCAGTTTCTCATCGTCTTTTGGTGCGACAATTGGTCAGAATGGTTGTGCCGGTATTTATCCTGCTATGTTAGCCGTTATGGTGGCACCAACAGTCGGTATTAATCCTTTCGATCCTCTTTGGATTGCCACTTTGGTGGGTATCGTAACCATTAGCTCAGCAGGTGTTGCGGGTGTCGGTGGTGGTGCAACCTTTGCAGCCCTGATCGTTTTACCAGCAATGGGATTACCCGTTACACTGGTTGCCCTACTGATTTCTGTGGAGCCTCTTATCGATATGGGTCGTACTGCATTAAATGTTAGTGGCTCTATGACCGCAGGTACTATTACTAGCCAAATGATGCGCCAAACAGATAAAGAGATCTTTAATCAGGAAGAAGAAGCTGAACTTAATGTGAAGTAAACCACATTAACAATTAAGTTAAATCTCTTAAAGCCAGTTTAATTTTAAACTGGCTTTTTTATTTTGATATTAATTTAACTGCCTTTTATCTATCAATAGATATGATGATCATGCATCACTAGCTCTGAGGCTTAACTTAATACCTATAAAAATATTAAGAGATGAGGATATTTGGCTGAACCAGAACGGTCTGTTAAATAAAACGAAAAGCGATTGTAGGAATTAATCAAAGCTAATGGATCACCAACAAAAATGCCAGAAACATTTCTGTCTCTGGCATTTGTAAACTGATAATTAAAAATTATTTATCGCTAATAGTTTCTTTTACTTGAGATATTCGCCACTACGTAGTGCTTCAATACGCTTATCTAATGGCGGGTGTGATAAAAATAATTCACTAAATGACTTATTACGGCCATTAATACAGAAAGCCATCATACTGCTCTCTTCTTGTGGCTCATAGCTGGTTTTTAAGCGTTGTAATGCCGCTATCATCTTCTCACGGCCAACCAGTTTTGCAGAGCCTGCATCCGCATGGAATTCACGGTAGCGAGAGAACCACATCGTAATGATACTTGCCAAAATGCCAAAAACAATTTCAAGCACCATAGAAACGCCCATGTATACCCATGGGTTTCCGTTACTGTTTTCACTCTCTTCATCGCTCGAAATAAAATTCGCCACAAATTGAGCAATGATACGGGAGATAAAGATCACGAAAGTATTCACAACACCTTGTAACAAGGTCATCGTTACCATATCACCGTTGGCAACATGGCTAATTTCGTGTGCAATAACAGCTTCCGCTTCGTCACGGCTCATACTGGCTAATAATCCGGTACTCACCGCCACCAGCGAAGCATCACGACGAGCTCCAGTTGCAAACGCATTAATATCTGGTGCATCGTAGATTGCAACTTGAGGCATTTTAATCCCCACTTGCTCAGACTGACGTCTTACAGTATCAAGTAACCAACGTTCTACTTCAGAGGTTGGATTTTCAATCACTTGACCACCAACGGATCGTAATGCCATCCATTTTGACATAAGTAAAGAAACAAATGCACCACCAAAACCAAATAGGCCAGCCATGATCATTAAACCCTGAACACTGCGGCCTTGAATACCTGTTAAAGATAAGATGATCCCGAACACAAACATGACAGCTAAGTTTGTTAACAGGAATAAGGCAATCCTCATCATATTGATACTGTTCCTATTTTATCTAATTACCACATTGCAAAAACTATCTTATAAATAAGGCTTTTTTTTATTTTATCAAGTCTTTTAACTTGTTTGCTACTAAAAACGATATAACTTTACATTTTAATAAAAGAAAATGTAATTAATAGCTAAATTATGGAGGATTATTTTCACATAGAGGAGGAATAACAGTCTAGGCAAGATAGGCCCAAAAATAAATGCCTAGTGATGAAATTTTAACAAAATAAATTAATTGAAGGCGTTTTGTTAGATTAAAGGTTTGGATGTCAGCTTTATCTATTTTTGTACATGGCTCACCATCAGGCAAGCCATGCACCTATACAGGGATGAATTCTGTTATCCCTTACCCTATAAACAATTACATTTTAAAACGATATGTCGTTGTCATAGAGCCTGATAATGAGTGAGCACGTCGTGAGTGACCATCATACAGTTTTGGTGTGGTGTAATCATTTTCTTGTTGATGGTGCCAACCAATACCGCCACTTAAAGAAATAGAAAGATTAGCCGTTGGCTTCCAGTAGCTAAATAAGCCAAACTGCCCTTGTTTTAATCTTTCGCCGGAGTAACTAAATTCACTATAGTTAGTCCGTGCACCAACAGACAACTCATTGTTAACTTTGTATGCAGCTTCTAATGCCCCCATCACTTCACCATCACGCACATAGTCAATATCTGCATAAGCCGGTGAGTTAAAGCGTCCACGAGTATTCCCAATTGGGTTACGCGCAAATTGACCAACACCATTGGCTTTTTTCGCATCGGTATAAGTCACACCCGTACGAATGGTCCACGCTGATTCAGGAATACGCCATTCCATAGTACCAGCAAAGTGCCATGCATCCTTATCAAAGTTACGTTTACCTGCATTAGCATTGGTTAATGTGCGTTTTCCTTCACTGCCATAATCGTGGTAATAAACAACACCACCTAGAGTAACGTCTGATGTTAACTTATATTTTGTTTCTAAACCGTGTTGACGGAATACATCATCCGCCTGACCATAGAAATAATAGACTTTTAATGGTTTGGAATTATAGTTAACTCCACCAGTAATAACATGGTCAATATTATGTCTAACACCATTACCATCACTGAAATACATTCTATCGATATTTGGGCTATCACGACGCATAACTTTTCCGTCGAGATACAGCAAATCTAAACTCCAATCACCCATCGCCGTATTAGTGTAATAACCGTTATAACTGTTTAATGATAAGCGCTGTGAGTTAGTAAAAATACCTGTATTCTTCAAGGTAAACCAACCCGCTTTACCATTAATTAAAACAGGATCTAAATCGAATCTCACTTTTGCAAAACGTTGACCAATTTTGTTATAGCCTTTTGCTTCACCATCATCATTATATAATATGGCACGAGAAGCGAAGTCTTTACTTGCTCCTAATTTAATACCACCATAATAAGAAACATCGAATCCTAGAATGCCACCTAAATAGCCAGATCTGAAATCAGCTTGGAAGTTTTGACCCCAAGCATTAGCAACTTGTTTTCTATAACGTTGCTCTTGTTTATCAAAACGGTTTTCTGTTTTTAGGTATTTCCACATATTAATGGTAGTCAGCTCAAGTTCAGAATCAGAAATAAATGAGCTTTCTTTAATTGTATTTTCCCAATTCCCAGCATTAGCAGCGCTCACAGCTAAAAAACAAGGGGAAAACATAAACAACACCATTCTTTTTAGTTTCATTTTAAATTCAACCTGGTTAATAACTATTTAAATTTATTTATATTCAATAAGTTAAACAAAGTACTATTTTTATATTTAGCTAAAAGTAACGCTCGCTTAAATTGTATAAACTTAAGCCAAATCGCTATTTTTTTAGCATCAATAATGCTAGGTAGTCATCTCACCACATTGTTATTTACTTTTTTGAGCAATAAAATGCTTAAGCAAATTATAAATAACTTACCTTCTAGTCATTAATCCTTAATGAGAAAATCTATTCTAAAATTAGCGCATCTAGCGTTTATATAACTGCGCCGATGAGAAGAGATTTTGCACTTAGCATTTGGGTGAGATTTTTAATCTGTTACTATTACCTTAGTATGTCAGAATGATACAAAATTTTATGATCTGTATGCTATCGTAATTTTATGTCAACTAGAGCGATCATTGTCACAACATGTTACATTTATTGCAATAAGTAAACCATTAAATGTGAATTTAATCACATTTAATAAGGCATTTATTTTTTTATCTTATTTAATAGATAAAAATCTAGTTTTTATTTACCTTATAAAAGATTTTTTATCTAAACCTCCTTGCATTCCATTTATTTATATTTTTCAAAGCTAGTATCAAATAGATTTCAAATAAAAACTTAGATTACATGATATTAAGAATATTTTTATATAAAAGCAGTTAAATATCTTAATGAATCCTTATGTTACTGGTAACCAAATATAACTACTGAGAAAAATAGCCAAATAATAGTATGAGGCGATTTTCTCACTAAAGATATAACTAAGGTTATTATAAAGCATTAGATACCAGATACTTTTTTAGACAAATATAGGGAAATAAAAACCCCCAATAATTGATTAATCAACTATTGGGGGTAAATTTGGATCACTTTCTTAAGTAGAAAAACTTAATTTAATAACTTCTTAGGTTTTAATACCTTTGCAAGATCATCCGCAATATTAGCCGTTTCATCTAAGTAAGGATCAGGGCCTTCATAATCCTTCGGCAAATCATCAAGTGATTTTAGTGGTGGCTTACCCTCTAACTTAAGACGTTGGTTAATACGCTGTAATTTTATGGCTTCTAGCTCTTTATTCTCTTTTTCGCGCTCTGCAAAATTAAGAATAATAAACTTATCTTCACCTTTGGCTTTAGCTTCATTGTAGCGCTTGATGTCGTCAAAGATATATGAAAACTCTCTATCATTCGCGATACGTTTAGCATGTTGATCCGTCAATGTAGGTAGTGCTTGTTTTATTTTCTCTGAATACTCAGACAGCTTATAATTAGCCGGTGGAATACTGTCCCAAGGTAAAGCATTATCTTCATTGCTTTCCCCCATTTCTGAATTATCAAAGCTTGGTAATAACAAGTCTGGTGTCACCCCTTTTAATTGGGTACTTCCACCATTAATACGATAGAATTTTTGGATAGTGTACTGAACTGAACCTAAACTAGGCCAATCAGGACTTAACATCTGATCATAAACTCGTGTCAATGAACGATATTGTTGCACCGTTCCTTTACCAAAGGTTTGCTCACCGACAATTAATGCGCGCCCATAATCTTGCATTGCAGCAGCAAAAATTTCAGAAGCAGAAGCACTAAAGCGGTTAACGATAACCACTAGTGGCCCTTTATAATAGACAACATCATCACGATCATAATCCTGGCGTACTCGACCATTATTATCACGGACTTGAACGACGGGACCACTTGGAATAAATAAACCTGATAATGCAATAGCTTCCGTTAACGCACCGCCCCCATTACCACGTAAATCAATAACTAAAGCAGATACATTGTCTTTAGCCACTTTTTGTAGTTGGGTTTTCACATCATTAGTTAAACCGACATAGAAACTAGGAATATCTAAAATAGCGATTTTATCACCATTAATCACTTTTTCGGTTAACTTGACCGCTCTATCTTCTAGGCGGATCTGTTCTCTTGTTAAAGTGATAGTTCTTGGCTTCGCCCCTTTTTCATCAGAGATAACTTCTAGTTTAACTTGGCTACCTTTAGGGCCTTTGATTAGCGCGACAACGTCATCTAAGCGCCAACCAACCACATCAACCATGGGTTTATTATGTTGACCGACAGCGATAATTTTATCACCTACTTTTAGCGCTTTACTTTTAGCAGCCGGTCCGCCCGTTACCATGGAATTAATCATTGGATAATCATCATCCATTTGTAATACGGCACCAATCCCTTCTAATGAAAGGCTCATTTCTGAATCAAAGGCTTCCGTATTTCTTGGTGATAAATAACTGGTATGGGGATCAATTTCACGCGCAAAAGCCGTCATGATAATTTGGAATACGTCTTCACTTTGGCTTTGTGTTTGGCGACGTAATGCAGCTTTATAACGTTTTGTCAGTGTTTCTTTGATTTCACTATCTGTTTTGTCAGAGAGTTTAAGTGTTAGCCAGTCGTATTTTACTTTTTCATCCCAAAGCTTATCTAATTCAGCTTGCGTTTTCGGCCATGGCGCTTTGGTTCTATCTAACTGAAATTTATCTTGTCCAGTGAGATCGATAGGTTGATTTAATCGATTTAAAGCATATTGAAAGCGCTCAAAACGTCTTTTTTGCGCAAGGTTAAACAGATCATATAAAGGACCTAATTCACCTGTTTTTAAATATTCACCCACTTTAGTTTTATCTTTATCAAACTGGGCAATATCTGACGCTAATAATACGTTATGGCTATAATCCAATAAATTAAGATAACGATTAAAAATCTTTTCGGAAAAACTCGCGTCTAACGAGAATTGACGATAGTGGGAACGTTCAAAACGAGCGGTGACACGTTCACTCACTGTGGAATGTTGTGGCTCTTGCTTTAATGTCGGTAATTGATTAATAGTCACCATGGCTGGCGTGGCTGGTTTATCAGCCATGACAGCAGAAGTGCCTGTTAACGCTAATCCGATAGCAAAAGCCACATTTAAAAGTTTGTTCATGCTCTGGTTGGCCTCCGTATCAGAACTTTAAATGTTCCGTGCGTACATTCATTGCCAAACCGTTAGGCAATTGTACACGTACACCCTCTTTCGCTATTTCTAGCACTGTCGCATCCATCACGCTACTTCCAACGTTAACTTTCAGCGATTGACCTACAGTAAGCACTGAGATGTCTTTGACTGGGGTTAACTTTTCAGTATTTTGGCGTGGCGCTTTGCGAGGCGCTTGATTAGCTTGCTTTTGAGGGCGAGGCTGTCGTTTTTCACCGTCTTTAGGTGCTTGACGACGAGGATTTGGCTTTTTCGCTGCCGGACGTTTACTGGTCTCCTTATCACCTTCAGCTTCGCGCTTTTTAGCACGTTGCTCAGCTCGTTGAGCTTGAACGCGCGCTTTCGCTTCGGCTAATTGTGTACGAGCATGTGCAATATGCTCTGCTTCCAGCTCTCCGCAGTCGTTACCATTCAAGTCGACACGTTTAGCCCCTTCTTTTACACCATAAAGGTAGCGCCAACTTGAGGTATACAAGCGTAAGGCAGAACGTAACTGTGTCTTACTCAGCTGAGTTTCATCTTTTAGATGCTCAACGAGATCTTGAAAAATACCGACTTTCAAAGGGCGTGCTTCACCCTCAGCGATAAAACACTTAGGGAAACGTTCCGCTAAAAAAGCGATGATTTCTTTACTACTGTTCAACTTAGGTTGATTTTCCATGAAATTTCCTGATTACAACGGTTTTGCCAACCAGCGCAGGCATGAACAAGCGACATTATAATAGTGTTGCCAACAATTTCTACGGCAAACGCCTGTTATCTTACACAAAATTCACAATATTTTGCGGTATGACACGTTTTTAAATGCTCGCAGAGCACGTCACACAACGCTTTAAGCCCATTTTCATCTTTTTTATCAAAACGACCAAAAATAGGGCTATCGATATCGAGAACGCCGATAATTTGTCCATTTACCTCTAAAGGTAGAACAATTTCAGACTGACTTGCACTATCACATGCAATGTGTCCACTAAATTGGTGCACATCATTAACTCTTAGAATTTTGTTTTCTGAGAATGCCGTTCCGCAGACTCCTTTTCCAAAACCAATCCTGACACAAGCCACTTTACCTTGGAAAGGACCAAGAACTAATGAGTTACCATCATTAAGATAAAACCCGACCCAATTTATCTTGTCTAACTTCTCGTAAATCAATGCACTGGTATTAGCAAGTGATGCGATAAAGTCATTTTCACCAGACAACAAGGCTGACAAATTATCAGTGAGTTCCTGATAAAAATTTAATTGTGGCATCAGAAGATCCTATTTGCATAACGAAAGCATAACTAAAATAGATAACATATCTTGTAATTTAGCTTATTTTATCTTGAGGTTGAATACAGACTTTTCAATAAGTCTACAAAAAAACGATAATACACACTAAAAGCGCACAAAAAAAATCAGATACTTATTATTGTAAAATGAAAAGCGTAAATATAATAAAAATGGTAATTTGTGACCCACTGAGTATAGAGGTTTTTTTTGGGCTTAAGCTAGGATAAGCGAGAAGAAAGACCAAATAGGCGGATAAATGAGCGATTTAGTCACCAAAGAAAGCAAATCAATACATTGTCAGGAGTGTGACCACCTCGTATCACTTCCTATAGACCTCAAGCGCGGCGAAGACGCCTATTGCCCACAATGTCAAGCCAAGTTAGCGACCTATCGTGATTGGTCATTAACTCGGCTATTAATTCTTTCTATCACCATGCTGATATTCGCGTCTATCGCTTTTACTCAACCTCTTATCAAGATCCATTTATTAGGGACCATGATATCAGCCAATGTTCTTGACGGTATTCGCTTAATGTCACAACAAGGCTCTCCATTAACGGCAACAATGGTTGCCTTTTGTGCCGTTGCCGCTCCTCTTAGTCTACCCATTGCCATTTTATATCTCCATTTAGGGGCTCGTTTACATCTAAATTTACGTCCCGTGCTATTAATGTTAGGTAAGCTAAAAGAATGGGTAATGCTGGATGTTTATTTAATTGGCCTTGGTGTTGCCACCATAAAACTAGGCGATTATGCCACAATCTATATTGGTCATGGCTTAGTTGCTTTTTCAGCTTTAATGGTTTTAAGTCTATTAATGCTTATTAACATTAATATGGATCAACTATGGCAACAGTTTTATCCACAAAAAGAGATAAAAACGAGTCCAGCAACCTGTCATGCATGTCATTACCATTTTAAAAAGCCACCTTCGAGCCATTGCCCAAGATGTAAATCTTGCTATAGTGCTCGTCAACCAATGAGTTTGCAAAAAACTTGGGCAGCACTCATCACAGCGATGCTCTTGCTATTACCGGCAAATTTATTACCTATCTCAATCTTTTATTTAAATGGCCAGCGTAATGAAGACACTATTTTTTCTGGCGTTCTCTCTTTAATTAATTCAGGTAATACACCTATTGCAATTATTGTGTTTATTGCCAGTATCTTTGTGCCTTTCTTTAAGATAATCATTATGCTGGGGTTACTATTGAGCATTCATTTTAACTCACGTATTCACCCTCTATTGCGCATGAAACTTTATCGATTTGTCTCTTGGATCGGCCGATGGTCAATGCTCGACCTGTTTGTGATTGCGCTGATGATGTCATTAATTAATCGAGATCAATTAATGACATTCACTATGGGACCTGCAGCTTTTTATTTTGGTACAGCTGTCATTCTCACTATCCTTGCCGTTGAATGGTTTGATAGTCGTTTATTATGGGATACTTATGCAACAAGAAGAAAACAACACACAGGCAACCCAAGCCGAAATACGTCGCAAACGTAAAATTTCGACTTTTTGGTTACTCCCTGTTATCGCTATTTTTATTGCGAGTTGGTTGCTTTTCCAACACTGGCAAGAAAAAGGCGTACAAATCACCATCGATTTTCAATCAGCCTCTGGTATTGTTTCAGGGAGAACACCTATCCGTTACCAAGGTGTTGATGTAGGTATTGTACAGGACGTGACGCTCAGTAATGATTTACGCCGAGTCATTGTTACCGCTGATATTCGAAAAAACCTTGCTAATGCATTACGTAAAAATACGCAATTTTGGCTTGTTACCCCAAAAGCCAGTCTTTCTGGTGTTTCGGGATTAGATGCCTTAGTGGGAGGCAACTATATCAGTATGCTTCCTGGAGATGGGGAAAAGCAGTTTCAATTTGTTGCTCAAGAGGTTCGTCCTAAAGCCAACATTGATAAAAACCAACAAATTATCACCTTAACGGCGGATAATTTAGGCTCTCTTAATGTCGACTCTCAAGTTTATTATCGCAAAGTTCCGGTCGGTAAAGTTTACAGCTATGCCATACGTCCAGATAATCAAGGTATTTTTATCGAGCTGAGTATTGATAAACAATATGCTCATCTGATCCGTCAAGATAGTCATTTTTGGAATGTATCCGGCTTTCAGGGCAACTTTAATCTAAAGAGTGGTGCTTCTATTAAAATGGAAAGTGTTTCTGCTTTAATTAATGGTGCTATTGCCTTTGATTCTCCGGAAAATAGTCCCCCAGCCCAAGAAAATCAACAATTTGTGCTACAGTCTGCCACTTCCGTGGATGCAGGCAAAGCCTTATATGGTGAAGATGGATTAATTATCTCATTAACCAGTGAAGAGAGCTGGGGTGTAGATGCCGGGCAACCTATTCTATTTAGAGGCATTACGATAGGACAAATTATTCAGCGCAACATCAGTGATGATGGGGTTATTTTCGATGCCATCATTGCACCTGAATATAAACACTATATTTACGAAAACAGCAAATTTGTCGCTAATAGCCGAATTAACGTCAATATGGGCTTAAATGGTATTGAGATCCAAGGAGCCACACCTCAAGAGTGGCTTGAAGGCGGTATCCACCTTATTCCGGGTAGCCAAGGCGCCCCTAAAGAACAATATCGCCTTTATCGCAATGATTTTTATGCTAAAGCAAGTATTGAGGGCAATGAGTTACCTGTCACTTTGACACTTAAAGCAGCTAGTCTACCGGGTATTCAAAAAGGTTCCGTGGTACTTTACCACCAATTCCAAGTTGGAGAAATCGTCGATGTACGGCCTTTAATGGATGAATTTGATATTGATGTCCATATTTCTAAACAATATCGTCACCTGCTTACTGAAAAGAGTGTGTTCTGGACTGAAGGTGCTGCGAAGGTTTCATTAAATGGTGCGGGATTAACGGTAGAAGCAACGCCGCTAAACCGTGCCTTAAAAGGCGCGATAAGCTTTGATAACTTTGAAAATATTAATAACAATGTTTCAAGATATAAACTTTATCCTAGCGAAACGAGTGCTAGAGCCATTGGTGCTCAAATTACTTTAAAAACCTACGATGCCAGTAAACTTTCTGAAGGAATGCCTATTCGTTATCTAGGTATTGATATCGGTCAGGTGGAAACGCTAACCCTTTCTGCGGATAAAAAAGCGGTGAGTGTATCAGCGGTACTCTACCCTGAATATGTGAAAACTTTTGCACGTTCAGGAAGCCGATTTGCGGTAGTCACCCCTGAGTTAACCGCTTCAGGCCTCGATAATTTAGATTCTCTTATTCAGCCTTATATCAAGGCAGAGCCAGGCAATGGTGGCGTATACCGCATATTTGAATTACAAACGGCAAATATTACCGACTCTCGGTATCTAGACGGCCTTAACCTTGTATTAAATGCGACTGAAGCAGGATCTGTACAAATTGGCACACCTATCTATTATCGTGGTTTAGAAGTAGGTGCGGTAACCGGACTAGAATTAGGTAATATGTCTGACAGAGTATTGATCCACATTAGAATTAGTCAGAAATATCAATATCTGGTACGTAATAACACAGAGTTTTGGCTTTCATCAGGTTATAACTTCTCATTTGGTTTAACTGGTGGAGTATTCCGCAGCGGTACATTTAAGCAGTTTATACGTGGTGGCATTACATTTGCTACACCGCCATCAACCCCACTCCAGGCTAAAGCAAAACAAGAGCAGAATTTCATTCTCAATGCTAAAGAGCCAAAAGAGTGGAATGAATGGGGTACTGCAATACCTAAGCCATAAACGGTAATATCATCAACTTTATTTAACACATTTATTTAAAACGGATCACAAAATTTGATCCGTTTTTTTTATTGCTAAAAAATACTTTGGAAATGACTTCCATTTATACTATGCTTAAAACTATCCGATTAAAAAGTGCTCACCATGCTGTTCACTTTTAAGCTTAAACTATGAAAGCACAACACAACATCGCATAACCTTGGAGCTATAACATGAATAAAACAACCTTAAAAATTGCTTGTTATGAAATTGAAGATGTTACTTTGAAACACTCTTCCGATAACCAACTCACTTATGTTCATATTCCATGTGATTATGATAAAGAGTTTTGTATGCAATTAGATGGATGGGATGAAAACACCAGCATTCCTGCGCAACTGAAAGATAAAAATATTCTGCTTTACCGTCATGCCTATGACAAAGAAAACCACCATTGGATTTTAAAAGTAGCCTAATCGCATGTTAAAGCATCATAAAAAAAGCCAGGTAAATCATTTACCTGGCTTAGGGAAAAGGCTCATTGCGAGCCGTGCGCTAAAAAGTGATACTGAATGAGAAAATAGCGTGTAAAAAACTGCTTATGCCACATCTATTTCACAACCTTATTGTTAAATAATAGCTAACAATATGTAAAGATCCAGTAAACACCCCTACCACACTTCATATTCTTTATAAAAAATCAAATAACTCATTTTTTATCTTTTAAATCAAACAAATAACAAATGTGTTTTTTTTATTGCAACTCAATCAAATGATTAGTTTTTTTCACAAAGAGACAAAAATGCACTTTCTATAGCTTCCAGTGATTTTTTCTTATCAGGTGTATTGGGATCAGGAAGTAGAATACTATCAATCAGTTGAGCATTAACTTTGCCACTTTTCATTTGTTCCATGGCAATATTATTAAGTGGATATTGAGCTAAAGTTGCGGGATTAATCACAAACCAAGCACCATCAGCACGACAATTTAGCATGACTTCTTCACGGGTGAATGGCCAAGCATCACCAAACTGAAGCTTACTGACTGTTGATATTGGTGCACTGAAAGTTTGAAAAGAAAAAAGCATCAATATGCCCGCAAATAAAAAACGTTTCATGGTTATCTTCCACTTAAAAAAATAGATTAATACAAGTATATATCAATCTATACAGGTGAGTTAATCGCAAAAATGGCCACTGTCAAAATAACCATAGTACCAAGTAATAACTCAAACCAACTATTAATAAGCAACCATTGAAAGTTATTCTTCTTACGGATATGAGGCACTAATACATACCTATTCACTAATGCCAATCCTAACATCAAGGCAACAAAGGCTATTTTTAGCCATAACATACTTTGGTACTCTGAGGAAAGTTGTGTCGTTGCAGGCCAACCGGGGAGTAACATAATGGCACTCACAATCCCACTAGCTATAACCAATAAAACAGCGAAGTGACCGAATAATGAAAAGCGTTTCATGGTGGCAATAATAGGCTTGATCATGCCATCAGCTAATTCATCTTTATTACGCAAAAACTGTAAGCACACAACAAAAGGCCATAAACCACCAAACCAATACGCTCCACTAATAAGATGGATACTCTGATTTAGTTTATAAATTACGGCTTCACTACCTGTAAACATGGCACTATGGCCAATAAAAGCATGCAGCACAAGCATCAATGTTGAGATAAGTAACAGACTAATATTTCTAATGCTACGTTGATGAATAAAGAGAGCGATTAATGCGAGAGAGGATAAAACTAATTGCCATTGCCAAATTTGGCCAAAAGAGGTTCCCAATACAGCTTGCCATATCGTTAGCGACCAAGCATCTTGCCAGCCATCTCCCATAATGCCTGATTGCACTATCATCCATAAATAAGTGGAAACAAATACAGTGATAGTGCTAATCGCCAATGCTGGGCGTAAGCGTACTTGAATAAGAGGAACAAACTTTTCTTTAGCGAGAATGGCAGCCGAACAGCTCAGTCCGAACATGAACATGACTGCCACAAAATGAAAAATTCGGCATAAAATATAAACGTCTTCAGGAGTCATTATTTTACACTAAATTGATAAGAACCTTTTGTTTTGTGCCCATCGACAGAAACAACACTCCAATCTACAGAGTAGTTCCCTTCTGCTAATTCACCTTCTAATGGCAATAACAATTTTGTATTGTTAACGGGATCAAGACTTAATTTACCGACAGTAATTTCTTTACCCTCTTTATCAGTGACTTTTACTTTACTAAAGGCCAACTCAATCCCTTCAGAGAAATCGAGTGTAATCACTTTTGGTGCTTGCGCTTGTTCAATAGCCGCACCCTCTGCAGGTAATTGTGATTTTAGATGTGCGTGTGCTAAGGCTTGTTGGCATGACATGCCTAAAAATAAAACAGCGATGGCGGATAATTTGCCCCATGATGTCTTAAGTGTGTTTAATGACATAATAACCTCTTAAATTACAGGTGATTTTTCTATTTATGATAAAGAAGATTTTATAGCAAATTGACTTTAATATCTGCGCTTCTTTATCGTTGAAATAAAAGGTTGTGAACTAGCACTCAAAATATAACTTATTTAGCGCCATTTTTGTTTCAAATATCACCCTTTTTACACTTAACAAAAATATAATACTTTAATTGACACACTACACAGTTCAATACATAACCAAATAATCTAAAAGCCAAACTAAAATAGGCTATAAATCGACGACTCAAACTAGAGAATAGAAAGAACAGAAAATAGACAAAATAATAATCAGCAAAGCTTAAGAAATGATTAAATTAAAGGAGTAGAAAAATAAAAAATCGATTACGTCTATATAAAATAGTTATATGGATATGCAATATTGCACTAACTGGGTCGATAAAAAAAGCTCTACTGTGCGATTACAGTAGAGCTTATTATGTTAATCTGAGCAATGCTTATATGCACTTAGCCAACCAGGTTAAAACAGCAGTATAGTTATTCTTATTATTTAAATATGCGCGGATGTAGAAAGAGCACTTAAGTCTTTATCTAACAAGAACAATGCCTTACCACCATCACCGACCATAGCAAGTTTATCCAGAATAGATTTAAATAACTTCTCTTCTTCATGTTGTTCAGCAACATACCATTGTAAGAAGTTAAATGTTGAGTAATCTTGTGTTGTCATTGCTAAGTGAGCTAGTTTATTAATTTCAGCTGTAATAAACTTCTCGTGCTCATAAGTTTTAGTAAATAAATCAGATAAAGATAAAAATTCAGCAGGTGGTGCTTCAATAGTCCCTAACAAAGGCATAGCACCTGTATCACTTAAATAATCAAATAAGCGTTGCATATGCTCCATTTCTTCACGGGAATGTGCTTTTAAAAATTTGGCAGCGCCATCAAATCCTTTATCATCGCACCAAGCGCTCATCTGCAGGTAAAGGTTAGCTGAATAAAACTCAAGATTCAGCTGTTCATTGAGTTTATTGATCATATCTTGATGTAACATATTTTACTTCCTAACCATGAAAATTAACATTATGGATATTATGCACAGCTAAAAATAAAAATATAGTAAATTTAAATATACTTTTTATATATTTTATACTTTTAGAGAGAATAAAAATAAAAACCAATCTCATTTATGGTGACTTAAAAACAAATAATAATTAATGGAATTGATTATCATTAACCATTATGGCCAAAATAAATATTAATTACACACAACATGTTGTATATAAAGGATATTTTCAGTTATACTCATTTCTTCAAAAATAAATTTTATTAAAACTAAATAAATTCATTTTTTATAATCTTCTATTAAATTTAGTAACGCTCTAAAACTGCACACTCTAATTCATATTAAATATAATTTATCATATGGAATATCGATATTTACTAAAAACATCAAGATATTTTCCTTTATTTATTATCTTTTTTATTACGTTTTCTACTATCAATAGCAATCTTATGATAGATCAACCTTTTTACATAAAATAAATATGAATATCTCAAAAAATGAAAATATTTCTATTTTTTTATACCGTTTTTTATTTGCACTGATAATATTAAGAGGTGACTGATTTTTGGTGTATATAATAACAACCCACTAAAGCCCCCAACATATAAAAGGTTAATGAGGAGCCACTATGACAAAAACTGTATTAGTTCCCATCGATTTTACTGAGCTTGGTTTATTGGATAAAGTTGTCACTCATCTCAAAGCATTAGCGATGGCCGATAAACTAAATATCCACTTTTTATCTGTTATTCCTAGCTATGAGTCCTTTGTCGGATTTGCTTTTGGCAGCCAAGACCGTCTTGCCAATGATAAGCAACGTATTGAAATTGCATTATCTACGTTAAATGATAGTTTATCTCATATTGAAATTCCCAATAGCACATCCCAATCTTATATTTCCGTAGGTAACCCACGCGACCGTATTTTAGAGACCGCAAAAAAAATCCAAGCTGATCTGATTGTGATAGGCTCACGCAACCCTGGAATGAAAACCTACTTACTAGGCTCGACAGCTTCTTCTGTTGTTAGCTATGCAGAATCTTCTGTTTTAGTTGTTCGATAACTCAACGCCAAGATTTTTCCTATCAGAAGTCAGGTTACGCCAATAACCTGATTTCTTATTTTTTATCTAAATAATCGCTTTAGAATAAAATTTTATTGTCTCAAAATCTTATTCTTCCTATAAAAAAGAAATAAACATTTTAACAATAAGAATTTTATGAAAATAAACTAATATCGCGTGTAAGATAATATTTATTATACAAAACAATATATTAATAAAATGTTAATAAATTTATATTGTTTGCAAAGTTACTTTATGTAAAAATGCGTTTTTTTATGACTACAATTAAATGACCCTCTAACAGGAATTATGATGAATAAAGAATATTCTGCCAAATGGGAAGAGCGTTTTGATTTCTTCGAAAAATATGGTTCTCCTAAATCTCCAGAATACAAGGCTGCATATAAAGCACTGACTTTCGGTAAGCGTATTCTAATTGGGATGAATATCTGGGCTTTCTTCTTTGGCTTTATTTATTTTCTTATCCTTGGTTTATGGCGTAAAGCATTAACTTTATTCGGGATTAATGTTGCTATTATCATTGTGGTAAGTTTTATCGTGGAAGGACTTTCCCTAAGCCCTTCAATTCTCAATGTAGTCAGTATTGTGCTCAACTTCTTATGGGCGGCGACAGCTAATTATGCTTACTACTTAAAAGAAAAGAAAAATGATCAAGGTTGGAACCCGTTCACCGGTGTATTCTGAAAATAGATCAATAAGTTAAGTTAAATTAACATTAATCAAATTAGCAGAAAATCAGTGTTTTTTGCTACCTAAAAGGGCTCATCAGTAGCCCTTTTTTTATGGCTTAATCCTCATTTTTCACCTTTTCCCTCGCCCTTCTCACATATGAAAAATTTACCCAGCGATTTGTGATCATTTAATTAGTTAAGAATTTCACTTTAATATTAAATAAAATACAAGATTTGGCCCTAAATCAAAAACATAAATTATTTTTATAAAATAAATAATTTCACTAAAAAATAACACATAAAAAACACTTATCACTATTTATACAATATTCAATTTATCATTTGCTATATTTTAAATTTAATAACAATATTTATAACCCAGTTAAATCTTAGGGTTATTCTTTAATATGAACAACAAACAATAAATAATGCTATATTGAATAATCAATTGATAAGGAAAAGAGATGTCTGAACACTTTCAAGGTAAATTTGAAGCAGAATTGAAATACCACTTAAAACGACCTCAAGATTTTATTGATGCATTACAACTCGCTGGAGCAACTTTATTTATATCGAAAAATGATGAAACAGATTGGTATTTAGAACATCCCAATACGCCTTTCCCTGCTCCCTCTATAAGTTTATGCGTAAGAAAAATGATCCCCTCTGGTATCAATTTATTAATTGTAAAAGGCCCAGAACAAGCCCAATGTGAAGCAGTAAAAATAGAAGATGCAGAAAAAACGGTTTCGATGTTTAAAACATTAGGTTATCACTGTATTTTAAACTATACAAAATCCCGTCAAATCTACTTTCTAGAGCAATTTCATATCACTATCGATAAATTAGACAATCTTGGTTACTTTGCTGAATTTGCTATTATGACTGATGATGAGAGTAAACTTGCTGACTATAAATTACAGTTACATAACTTAGCATATCAATTTGGCTTTAATGATAGTGAGCAAGAGCATCATAACTATAAAACAATGCTTTTAAGCAAGTTAGCTTAACTAACACGATGCACAATCTCGAGCAAATAAGATACTTGAAAAAAGCTAACATTTAATAATGCTAGCTTTTAAGCTTTTTCACTATCTCAAAGATGTTGAAACGCTGTGATCTCTTTTTTGCCATGAGCTTGTAAAAAATCAAGCACCTTTCTTGGTGATGTATTCAATATCTTCTGTTGTGGAAATTGGATCTCCGCCAATACTTCTAATACTCGCTCAAAATTCCCCAAAGATGATGCAATATGTGAATCGGAGCCTAGCGCAATTAAACCTCCGGCATCAAGCACCGCTTTCGCTATTTCAATGCAGTTTTTCTCACTTCCTACTCGAGAATGTATAAAAGAAGAATTATTCATTTCTAATGCAACATTGAACTCAGCAGCAACCTTTGCGACTTCCTTAATATCTATAGGATATTTAGGGTTTCCCGGATGGGTGATCACCTGTACTAAACCACTACTTATTGTTGCAATAAGCGCTTTAGTATTATCAACCATACCTAGTGATCCCATAACAGGATCATGAAAACCAGCGAGTACAATATCTAATTTTTTACTCATCTTCTCAGTACAGTCGATTTCACCTTTTATATTTTTGATATTTGCTTCGATGCCATAAAGAATACCAACACCATCGACCATTCTGGGGATCACCGGCAAATTTGAAAAATGCCATTCATGAGGAGCGTCATCCATATCGGGACCATGATCTGTAATCGCAAATAGCTTAATCCCTTTCTTTTTAGCTTGTTGAAAATATTCGCTAACCGTACTATAAGCATGTGTACTCGCAATGGTATGTGCATGTAAATCAACTGGATACATAAAGCTCCCCTTTTTCTGGCATACTATAACAACTGACACAATAGCCTTTTTTTTCTAAAGTTGACATCCTCCACGCCCTAAAGGACGTGGATCCCTACTGCGTTCAGACTGATGTCTGAATCACCTCGGCGAGTTCCTGCTTCGACGGGCGGTCTGACTGCACCCTCCCTCCACAGGCAAGCACGGCATGTCCTGCCGCTAAAATGTTACGTGCCCCGTTGATATCAGCATTCGCTGTATATCCACATTCAAGGCACTCGAATTGACTTTGTGACTGCCGGTTTTCCTTTGCTGTATGACCACAGCAAGCGCACTTCTGACTGGTGTAGGCGGGTGGTATTGCCACTACCTGACCTCCTCGCCAGAGCTGCTTGTACTCAAGCTGACGGCGCATTTCATACCAGCCCTGCTCCAGTATTGAGCGGTTTAAACCAGATTTAGCTTTTACGTTCCGTCCATGCCGTTCTGTCGTACCTTTTGCCGATTTAGACATGTTACTGACCTTTAAGTCCTCAATGACAATCATTGCGTGGTTTTTGCTGATTTCGTTGGTGACTTTGTGAAGGTAGTCTTTCCTGATATTGGCAATATGAGAATGCAGACGTTGAATTTTGCGCTTTTGTTTTTGCCAGTTGGCACTGAATTGGATTTTACGGCTTAATTTCCGTTGAAGCCTTGCCAGCTTTCGCTGGTTTACTTTAAAACTGCTGACGGGCGGGTATACCGTACCGTCTGAAAGCGTGGCCAGTTTTGTAACGCCTGCATCAAGCCCGACTATTGAGGTTGATTCATGTTGTGGTTCTGTCGCTTCATACTCAGTCTGAATGCTGACGTACCATTTACCGCATGACTGACTGACCGTGACGTTTCTTACTTCTCCGACGACTTCACGACTGTTGCGGTAGCGCATCCATCCCAACTTTGGCAATGATATACGACTATTGGATTGATCGAGCTTCACGCCCTGCGGGTAGCGAAAAGCCTCATTTTTACCGCGTTTCTTGAATCGAGGAAACGCGGTACGCTTCTGGAAAAAATTCTTGTAAGCCCGTTCCAAATCTTTAAGTGACTGTTGTAACGGTTGTGATGGGGCTTCCTTCAACCATTGTGTCTCTGTGTCAGATTTCCACTCAATGAGCCATGAAGCCATTTTTGTATAGGGAATGTATTTATTCCCTGCTTCGTAATTCTCATTCTGACGTGCTAATGCCCGATTGAAAACAAAACGACAAGCCCCTGCAAAGCGTCTCATCTCACGCTCTTGCTGACCATTGGGTCTTAACTGGAATTTAAAGGCTTGTAGACGTTTCATATTGCCTATTATACTTTGGTGTATGAAAAATGAAACTAATATTCGCCGTGGCAGACATTGTGTATTCCTGATGCACGTCCATTTGGTCTTTGTCACAAAATATCGGCGAAAAATATTTGATCAGGATGCAATTGAAAAATTGCGAGGCTACTTTGCCAGTGTTTGTGCTGATTTTGATGTTGAACTGGTTGAAATGGATGGGGAACGGGATCACGTTCATTTACTGATTAATTACCCGCCAAAACTGGCGATATCTAATCTGGTTAACAGCCTTAAAGGGGTATCGAGTCGATTACTTCGACGTGATCGTCCTGATATTGCCCAACATTATTACTACAAGGGGGTTCTTTGGTCGCCGAGTTATTTCGCGGGGAGTTGTGGTGGCGCACCAATATCCATTATCCGCCAGTACATTGAGCAACAGGAAACACCTAGTTAGTTAAAAAACCGCGCCTTATATCCTCGACCTGAAGGACGGGATTTTACGGTGCTTTGGATAAAAACTGCTAAATATGCTTTAATCATGAGCATAAATCTTAAAATTAATTAGGCAATTTATGTTCAATTATCCAGCAACATCCCATTTTGACGAAGAAAGTGAAACTTACGAGATTACTTATCGTGATTTTGACAATATACATGCAGTGGCATATACAGAAGATGATATTGAACTAGAAGCCTCAGATATTTTACATGTAGGACTTGAAGAGTTTATTTCGAGTAAAATGCCGATCCCTATGCCTTCTGAGCCTCAATCAGGGGATTTTATTGTTTATCTTCCCCCTATTAGTTGCTTAAAAATCGCATTACATAATGCCATGTTAACAACAAAAACTAAAAAGGCAGATCTGGCAAGAAAAATGAATCTAAATAGCGCCCAAATTGAGCGTTTACTCGATATCAATCAAACTTCAAAAATCGATAGCCTAGAGCAAGCGCTTTACCTATTGGGTTACCACATTGCTATATCTGTGCATAAACAGCGCTAGTTCGATATTTTCATCTAATAAAAAAGGTGGCCATAATAATTTACGCCACCTTGCTATCATATAACTATCTATCATATAACTATAGAGTATACAAAGTATGACTACTTATCATGATTAAAGTTGCTTACTCGCTAAGTATTTAGCGTGCTGAGTATAAATAGCAACGATATCTTCATTATAACCCACTAACCCTGCAACTTGGTTAACCATATCAATATGATCTTGCGCATAATCATCTTTTATCAATTTGCCTAATCGCATACTCGAGCGACCAACTAAGCCGTCATTTTGTTTTTCAGTAAAGAATGTATTTAACACACGCATTGCCGCATGAGTAGGATCCAGTAGATTCCCCTTTTCCCCAGCAATTAATCCCTGAATATAGCTACCAAAACAGTAGTAATGAACCCCATTGACGATTTCATCACCTTCACCACCAGGGGTTTTAGGTAATGCCTGTGGGTATTTGTTATTAAATTCTGTGACTTGCTCTGTTGTTAAAGACTCTAATGCGGCAATAGCATCTTGAGGATCGCCTCTATGACCAGAAAATGTTGAGATAATAGTACCAAATGCATTTAATACTTTTTCGACAATATATTCTGGGATACTGTCTTTACGCATAATGCGTCGATATAAGTCGGCTATTTCTGAACCATGATTTACACCATTAATTGAAGTTACCGAAGCAACACTATCAGGATAATTAGCCGCAACGTAACGACAAGCTAATGGCCCTTGGCTATGACCTATAAAATTCACTTTTTTCGCTTGTGTCTCTTGTAAGAGAGTCTGGACAAATTGCCACAACTGCTTGCCACGCACTTCATTTGAATTAAAGGCAGAAAGAGAAGCGGTAAAAACTTGATGCCCATCTTGCCTTAAGGCATCTGCAATACCATAAAAGTAGGGAAAACCAACAATTTCATTAAAACCAGCTAAACCATGAACTAAAACGATAGGATATTTCGTTGACATACATCCACTCCTTGGGGTTAAAAACACTTAATTAAATTGCTAACATCCTATTAGCAAATGTTGAACTCATTAGATAAATTGCAATAAACAATATTATTGCAATTCTTTATTTGCTATCAGTTTGTTTAGAATAAGCCTTAAATTACGATCGTAAAGTACTATTTTCATTTTTCTCAATAATAAATATTAATTCGGCCATAATTAACATCCCTTCCACAATGCCTTCTGCTTTTTTGAGTTTTTTTCCGATATAAGTATCAGAGCATCGATGCGCTTGTGCTAATTGAATAAATGTTTGTCCAAATACATAGTAATCGACTAGTAATTCATAATCTTTTTTATGATTTTTTAGTAGTTTACTCATACATACCGAGACTATGATGCCTTGGCGATCAGTACAGGCTTTTCTTAATTTAACACGTATTGGCACATTTTCACGTTTATTTATTGTTAATGTATTGATATATAAATTATTATTTACAACCCATGAGCCCCAGGCTTCCATCAGTTTTGATATTTTTTGCATATAAACATCCTGTTTATCTTTCTAAAATACACTATATGATCACACTGTTTTTTTATACAGTCCTTGTAGTATATAAATATAGTTATTTATCTAAAAAATACAATAGAAATAATAAAATTAAATATCAATATATAAATAGAAAAATAGCTAAAAATAATATTTCTAGCTATTAAAATAATATAAATTTATATCATAATTTTTGCATCAAAAATTAGATAGATATAAATTAATTTATTATGGAAGTGTTTCTTCTGGACGCAAAGTGAGTACTTCATACCCATCAGCAGTAACTAAAATAGTATGTTCTGATTGTGCCGATAATTTTTTATCACGGGTGACTACAGTCCAACCATCTTTTTTGGTTTTTATTTTGTGTCCACCTTGGTTAATCATCGGCTCAATGGTAAAGGTCATCCCTTCTTTTAGTACAACACCTTGTCCTCGAATGCCATAATGTAATACTTGAGGGGCTTCGTGCATTTCTCGACCAATCCCGTGTCCACAATACTCTCTTACAACACTATACCCATGACTTTGTGCAAAGCTTTGGATTGCATGACCGATATCACCGAGTGTTGCACCTGGTTTAACTTCTTTGATACCTTCCCACATCGCTTGGTAAGTTGTTTTGACTAATCTTCTTGCTATAGGTGAGGCATCTGGCATGACATACATCTTGCTAGAATCAGCAATAAAACCATTTTTTTCTAGTGTAATATCGACATTAATAATATCTTTACTTTTTAATAGCTCATCTGCTTTAGGAACACCATGGCATACTACCTCATTAATTGAAGTATTAAGTACATACTCATAACCATATTGTCCTTTGCTTGCAGGTCTCGATTGCAGATCATGAGTAATAAAATCGTCTACTTTATCGTTAATTTCTAATGTAGAAACACCTGGCACAATAAAATCATCAAGCATTGTAAAAACTTGGGCTAATAAACGACCTGATTCACGCATTAATTCAATTTCCTCAGGGGTTTTAATCGTAATTTTATCCATATTAATCTCCTTTATATTTACTTATGCTCTTGTTTTATTGCTTCTTTTTCTAACATTTCATTAATAATCATTGGAAACGTTTTTTCTGGATTTAATTCTGCTTGAATACCAATTTTTATCCAAAACTCTGCTTGTGCATTAACTGATCGAGACATCACATTACTTGCTTTACGAAGATACTCATGTAGCTCATCAGAAATTTTTACAATACCCACACTTAACCCTTATATACGAATTATAATAAAACATATATATTATATAATAAAAGTAATCTATTTAGCTTGCAATGACCAGATAGTGCTTCTATTTGGATTTATGTGCTTAAATCTGCATAAATGCGTATCAGTTATTAAAATAGCAATACAAAGTAACCTGATAAGTTATAAAAGAGGTCGATAGATATTGATTGATCTTTGATGCGGATTTATTTTGATATTTTCTCTTTTCGATTATAATTGTAATATCTTGTCCTCCTTTACTTGTTCTCTTTCTTTGCTAGCACTGCTTATTTTTCGCCTTTCTCCCTCTAAAAATTTCTGCATTCAGCCCTCAATCATTTAAAGTCAAAATATATTATTTAAGGAATTACTATGTCCCAAAAACCTTGCCGTATTATTTTAACCGGAGGTCCCGGCTCTGGTAAAAGCACTATTATCAATAAGTTAAGAAGAAATGGCTACTCTTGCTCAATAGAAGCAGGTAGAGCCATTATTCAAGATCAAAGTCATATTGGTGGTTCAGCCCTTCCTTGGATTGATCCGATCGCTTTTGCTGAGTTAATGTTAAGCTGGGAGCTACGATCATGGCATGATGCATCCAATATAGATGATAACAGCAAACCTTATTTTTATGACCGAGGCATACCGGATATAGCAGGTTATTTACACTTTTGTGAGCGCCCTATTCCCCAACATCTTGAAAACGCAATAAGGCTATATAGATATTCTACAACCGTGTTTATTGCTCCACCATGGAAAGAAATTTACTTACAAGATAAAGAGCGTCAACAGACATTTGATGAAGCCGTAGCAACTTATCAAGCGATGCTGGCGATATATAGACAGTATAATTATACCTTAATTGAATTACCCAAAGCCGATGTTAACCAAAGAGTAAAATTTATTATAAACAACATAACATCGCTATCTTAGCTTAGCGCTTATATTGACTATACCATCAAGGACAAAAAATAGACTCTCCTTGATGGTATTATTTAATATGAGGCAATAATTTTTAAATCTGGTTTTTCTCCTCGCATAATAGCTCTTTGCTGTTCATGCACCGCTTCATTAATTGCCTTTTGTTCTTCAACTGTTCGCGTATTCTTTCCACAAACTAATGTTGAACAAACCGGATATCCTATATTATGCGTTCTAGAAGTGCCAATTCCGACACTCATTTGCTCGGTACAGCCAATTAAAAACATAAATGGTATTAACAAAAAAATTGGGCGCATAGTCTTCCTAAAACATAAAGGTTAAATTTAATATGCATCAAAAACATATTTTGGTCTGTAGCTCCACTTAACTTCAACTTCTTGTTTATCTTTATTCCATACAGGTATCGCTTCTGGCAGAATAATCATTGACTGGTCATTCTTTCTTATACGTTGTTCCTTTTTATAGGAATATTCGCTATTAGTAGATGTGGTTGGCTCTTCAAATCCAAATTTAAATAATTGATTGAATTTCTGTTTTTCCTCCTTGGCTTGCATTTCAAAACGAGATTGTTTTGATAACATAAATGTGGGATAACGACTTTCATCGTGGTGATATTGAACAGTAGGAGTCGCTATCTCTGTTGCCACCTTTTCTATAGAGCCAGATGTATTCCTCTCTTTATCAACACAACCAACAACTACAAATAGAGCTAAAATTAGAATAAAAGACCAATTCATATCTTAAATAGGAGCAATAAATAGATGTAAATAATTATTCCATAAAATTTATAGACGACAAAATGAATTACAATTATTTCATATAAAAAGCATTCTTTATTCAAGTAACAAGAATATATAAAATAATAATATAAATAGATGGGTTATGGCGGGATAATTATCTTGATTAGAGATTGTAATATTAAGTAAAAAAGAAATATTTCCACAAAAAAACAAGAAAGAAATAGTTTATATTAAAATAATATTAAGATGACCATATAATAACACTGGTTATTATATGGTCATTGTTACATTGGAAAATTTTAAATTTGAAATAAAAATAAAGCCTTATTATTCTCTAAACATAAGACTTTAATTAAATCTATTTTTTATTGACCAGCAGACATTTTTTTCATTTGCTCTAAAGAATCTAAAGCTTGTTTACAGGTGCTTTCTTGAACATCTTTAGGTAATGCAGCAAATTGTTCTTTTGATTGAGCATATTGTGCTTTCATTGTTTCTGCTTGTGCTTTAGTTGCATCATTTTGTTCCATTAATGCGACATAGGCATCAGTTTCTTTAAAATAATCTTCGCAAGATTTTGTTAATTCAGCCGAAACAGCAACAGAAGATAATGATAATAAACCTAGTGCTAAAATAATATTTTTCATAAATATCCTATATTTTGTAATTAATAAAAAAAATGATACCTGCGTCTTGAATTTTTATTATCGCAAAGAAAATTAAAATTAGGATAAGGATAATCTTAATTGCCATTATATTTCTCTATGAATATCAGATAAAAGAATAATAATTAACAACTAAAACTGGTATGTTTATAAAAAAACATCTCTTTATAAAAACCTAAATAAAATTTAACTATACAACTTAACTAAATTAAATATTTTTATGCAGTATAAAATAAAAACATATAAACAGTATTAAAACTTTTAGTTCTTATTCACAAACAATCAAAAGATATAAATATCATGAGAAATATTATCTTTAAACCATAATAAAAGAAGGCCATTAGCTATATGGCCTTCTTTTATTATTTCTATTTAATTTTATTAATTACATACAGTACTTATTTGTGCTACTCATCTTCTGGGGGATTTTTTAAGATCTGATGTATTTCTTCTTTTAGACGTAATTTTTGTTTTTTTAATTCAACAACTTCTTCTCCATATCCTCGCCTATCTCGGTGTTCTAAGCGTACAATTTTATGGTCAAGTTCATTATGTTGTTCAAACAGGGCTCGGAAATGGGGATCAGTTTGACGAAGCTTAGCAATTAAATCACGATATTCTGGAAACATATTACCTACCTTCCATTATCAATGAGTGATGAGTGTCATACTACTTTTAAGTCTCCCTTAAATTGCTGTCACTGTCATACTCTTTATGTGAAAAACAAGAGCGATATCAAGTAAAAATTAACATAAAACTACAACAAAGTAGGATATCGACACACTATTGCATGAAATTGGTCTAACTTAAGACTATAAAACAGGATAAGATAAAAATGCTCATATTTTATACGAACATCACTATTCTTCTATCAAAAAGCACTTATTGTTAATTCTATAAATAAATTTGAATTAAAGTAAAAGAGTTCTCTAATAGTTTTTATATACCCATCTATTTGAGACACTAAGCCCAATGCCGCCACATTGGGCTTTTCTTTTTGCAATCAGTAACTTGATAACACTAATAACTTAACTGATTGAAATAGAATAGCTAACAATCTATTCAATAATTTTTTATCGAGGGTTTTAGTTAAGATTGTTGATTGTTACCCTCGTATTTCATTAATTACTATGACCATTTTTAGATTGTTCTAATTGTAATGCCTGCTCCTTCCATTTGGAAAGGGCTAGCTCCTTTAGCCAATCTGCAAGTAATGGCATCGTTTTTATTGAATCTAATGCAGCTCGCTCTTGTTTGGTTAAACGAATAACAACGACTTCAGTTTTCATTGTAGACATATCAGCCTCTTTTTATAAAAAAAAGAATACTGACATAAAATATAAACAGAACGGTCTGACTTACATCCTTTTACAAAATATTATAATTTAACTTACATTAACAAAGCATTAAATACAAAAAGCAGTCCTATTTCCCTTGTTTTAAATATAAAATTCACTTATTAAAAATAGTTATTTTCTTTCTATAAAAATAGATACAGTAGTGGAATTAATATATTACAAACCATAACGTAATCTTAAAGATTGAGGATAAGGATAAAAGTATTTTTGTTTACTCAGATAATTATCTGGGTATTCTGATAAGTAATGATTAATTAATGTTAATGGTGCCAATAAAGGTTGTATTCCTTGACGATACTCTAAGATCAATTGGCTTAATGCTTGTCGCTGCTTAGAAGTTAAATCTTGCTTAAAATATCCTTGCACATGCATAAGAACATTAGTGTGATTACGACGTGTGGCTTGATGTTGTAATAGAGCCATAAATCGATTACGGTATTCAACAAAGAAAGTCTCTAATGAATCCCAATCTTTATTGTTAGCAACAAAGCGCCCTAGTTGCCGATAAAGCGGTTGTGAATGAGCTAATAACAATAGTTTGTATCTTGTATGAAAATCAATTAATGTCTGGCGAGTAAAGTTATTTATTTTCAATTGATTTAGCTCATTAAGCGCAAACACCCGTGTAATAAAATTTTCTCTAATATAGGGATCGTTTAACCGCCCATCTTCTTCTATAGGTAACCACGGCATTATTCTCTTCAGATTTTCAGTAAAAATGCCTGTACCCGATTTTTTATTGCCGTTGCCTATTGGATCATAAACCCGGACACGTTCTAATCCACAACTGGGTGATTTCGCACACACGATATAACCGCTAAATTGATTAAACCTCCTCAAATATTCGATAGAGTAATCATTCATCAATTGGGTTAAGTCACCTTCACTTCCATTACTAAATTTTAACCTGACTTCACCTGTCTTAGACTGAACTAATCGTAATGCTGGTCTGGGTGTCGGTAAACCAATAGCCATTTCTGGGCAAGTAGATTGATATTCAAAGAACTCAGATAATTCATCAGCAGCAAGATGACAACATTTATGCCCACCATCAAACCTCACTTTATCCCCTAATAAGCATGAACTAATACCTACGATAATTTTTTTATGCGTAAAATCATTTTGTTTAAGACTCATAAGAGTTTTGGGCATGGCTATGACCTCATATGAAACAATCACCTAACCTGACTAATCAGATTAATAAATCTATGCTCATAATTTATCTTAGTAACATAATGCTACTTTTACTATGTTTATCATTTAATTAGTTTGTAAAATATTATTAAAGGAAAGGATAGCCGTTAACCACTGATATCACAATATTGATAGATATGAATAGCAAATAGCTAATATACTTACAGCAAATATTAGCTATCTGATTAAATTGATTGATATTTAGTAATAATTAAGTTATTAATCAATAAGTTAACACTGTGTTAATGCACGGAACTATAATACTCAATAGATAAATCATCCACTTTTGCACCACTAAACTGAGCCCATAGTATAATTGCAGATAATACTTCTTTTTCATTCGTTGCAATAAATAGATTTACAAAGGACGTTTCGTTCCATAGTCCACTCACTTTATAAACCACTTTGTTCATCTTTACTCCACCTGACGCTATCAATGACTTTAAGGAAACACAGATTCAAAACTGTTATAAAGTTATTTTTAACATGGGTGCACTTTTGCTTTTTCCAAGTCATATTATCATCAAAAATAGATGCTTTTTCTAAACATATTCTATTTATAACTATAAGTTTTTATTATATTCACCTTGTTATTGATTATTAGTATTAAGCCTTTCACTGCGTCAGTTCGTAACTTTCAGAAATTAATGATTTTAGCTCAGCATCATCAAAATCTGTGTCTAAGCGAATAGAAATCCAATGCTCTTTGTTCATATGATAAGCGGGATAAACTGCTTTTTTTAAGCGTAGAGCCCCCACTAAAGGCACCGGTACTTTTAAGTTAATCACATCGACTTTATTATTTTTACCCGTATCAAATAGCTTGTTTTCAGCGACATCCATGATGACGGCGAACCATTTAGAATGATTATGATGTCTGAAAACCGCATAATTAGGGTACTTACTCCATAAATATTCGGGGATTACGGCATATGTTTTCTGTATATACTCGATAAGCTCTTTTCTATTCATTGTCCGGTCATCTCATAAAATGATGTATAACTTGGTCACTAAACGCATGATCTCTAACATTAAGGCATCAGCCTGTTAAATAATTTATTATACATTTGTTATTTAACAATGCTAAATGTAGAGAGAACCCGACTATATTGTTATTATTATTGCTACTTATTTTTATTATCAATACATAAATTATTTATAAATATTTTTAGTATTGTACATATTTTTAGCGCTCCAAATAAGTAAAAATAACTAAGTATTAATATCTAATTTACAATTAATTGGTAAATTTTAGTTGATTAATTCTCAATGGTTAGATAATTTAACGCTTATCCATTTTTGATCATCTTAAATGGACACACACTTTGATTTGATTATCCCCGTTTTGCTTAGTTATATTTTATAACTAAGCTTTTTTCGGTTACTTTAAGCGATACACACTAGAAGCAATACTGTTATTTATCAAACAGTTGTCATTCTATCAAATAAATTAATTCTCTGAGGCTAACTTTATCTCCAACTGTGTAACGCCTTCTTGATACATTTTCAATTTATTCAAACTATACTACTTTTTTTATAATTTTTTATTTCTCGCGGTAAATAACGCGACAACTCCTTGAATATGAATAGATACATCGTAAAAAAAACAAGATAATACTTTTTCTAAAGCATCTGCCGAGTCAGAATAGTTACTAAAAATACCTTTTTTGTTATAAACAGACATCAATTTATTACCAAAAAAATTGTGTTCAACATCAGCCCCCAAGATAGTAGCACCATATAAAACACCCTTTTCCGTTAATATTTTACTTATATTTTCTATCACTTTCTTTTTACCTTCCATTGTGCCAGGTAAGCAGTGTAATAGATAAAATAAAGAAATAGAGTCAAACGATGAATTGAATTCATTAGGAAATTTATGATAGATATCATGCTGTAAGCAATAAGTTAATTTATCATCAACAATATTTTTTTTAGCATAATCTAAGCTATTAATATTAAGATCTGTTAATGCTATTTTATTTATATTAGCTAAAGCTCTTTTTAAGTAAAATCCTGTTCCTACACCAATATCCATATGGTTCTCACCAAGATTATTTTTAAAATGAGGTAGCAAATATTTATCTGTATCACAACGCCATGCATAACGGTTAGAAATATTTAATACCCACCAGTCATAAAGTTTTAATGCTGTGGGGGTATATACTTTAACTCCATTGTGAGTGTCTAGTGTCATACAAAATCCTAGTCGTAAAATGATTATTCTATGATTTATACAAACCACGAATAACTGGAAATAACGAATAGTTAAACAGGTAATCATCTAAACAAGACAACATAAAATATTGAAATTAAATAAAAAACAAATCAAACTCTAACGGTTAAGTAAGGTGTTATTGACATTAAAAGCGCCGATTGACCGGTTAAGAAATCTTCTTTCTCAGCTTAATGATAAGCAAACTTATTCATCTGTTTTATTTTTAGTAAATAAAAGATATTAAATCGCCCTTGCGCTGGATTATTTTATACATTTTACTGCATAACCAATTGATATTTAGTATAAAAAACCACCAAAAATGCATAATCACAGATCTATACAGCATAACGCCATATTGAAATAATATAGTAATATCTTTCCATAATCAGTTAGTTTAATAAAAACAATTAAATAGAGTAGTTACTCTACTGTATTAAAATAAAATTAATAATTACTAACAATTAATACTTACCTTTATCATCTAAATATGATTAAGTGATAATACTAACATTAGCTAATCTATTTTGGTGATAGTTATGTCTTTGAAACGTAAAATTGCGCTGGGGAAAAATGTATTAGAAGCTGCTCAAGAGAGAGTCCAGTGGATATTTGATACTTTTGAACAAATCACTCTCTCCTTTTCGGGAGGGAAAGATTCTACTGCGCTTTTTCATCTTGTTGCCGCACAAGCGCGAAAACAACATAGAAAATTTAATGTGATGTTTCTTGATTGGGAAGTTCAATATTCTGCGACTATAGATCATATTATAAAAATGAAATCTATCTACCAAGATTGTATTGAACGGTTTTACTGGATAGCACTCCCTATCACCACTGAAAGTGGCATTTCTCAATATGAACCTACATGGACAGCATGGGAGTCTGGTAAAAAATGGGTAAGACAACCGCCAGAAGATGCGATAACTGACCCTCACTTTTTCCCTTTTTATCACCCAAATATGCTTTTTGAAGATTTTACCCCTGCATTTAACCAGTGGATCACAGGTAATCATCGCAGTTCGATTATCCTGCTAGGCATAAGAGCGGATGAATCTTTAAACCGATTTATTGCCATTAGTAATAATCGAAAGTTACGTTATGCCGATGATATTCCTTGGACAACGGCATCAGCAGAAGGCTTTTATTATATGGCCTACCCTATTTATGATTGGCATGTTAAAGATATCTGGACTTATATAGCGCGTTTCAATTTACCCTATAACCCTATTTATGATCTGATGCACCAAGCGGGCGTTAGTTTAAGTCAAATGCGTATTTGTGAACCTTTTGGGCCAGAGCAACGCAAGGGACTATGGTTATATCATGTGCTAGAGCCTGAAACATGGAGTCTTGCTTGTGAACGAGTGAGTGGAGCTGATGCCGGAATGTTATATACGAATCCTCGTAATAAATCAGGTTTCTATGGGCGACATCAAATTAGCAAACCTTCCCATCATACGTGGAAATCTTATGCTCACTTTTTATTAGCCAGTTTACCAGAGAAAACAGCAGAACATTATCGTAATAAAATAGCGGTCTATCTTCGCTGGTATGCCGAACGAGATTACCCAAATGGCATACCTGATGCACAAGAAGGTGATACTAGCACTAAACAGATACCTTCTTGGCGACGAATTTGTAAGACCATCTTGCGTAACGATTTTTGGTGTAGAACATTAGCATTTAGTCCTACTAAATCACACTGTTATGATCGATATTTCAAACGGATACAAGGAAAACGAAAAGACTGGCAACTTATTTAGCAAGGTGTGAATATGACCATTGAAACTATAATTTCTGTTTTAAAAGAGTACCTAGCAAAACTAAATGATGAACAAAAAATTGAAGCTCTCAATAAAATAAAAATATCGCTTCATCAAATAAGCCCATTTAAAAATGAACCTACTGACTGTGTTCTTTGGATAAAGCAACAACAAGTTATCGCTAATGACTATAATCCCAATGTCATGTCTCCGACAGAAAAGAGATTACTAGAAACGTCTCTGGTAAAAGACGGTTATACTCAGCCTGTTGTTGTCTTACCTATTCAACAATCCAAAAATAAACCATCACAATGGCAAGTCGTTGATGGTTACCATCGTTATTTATTGAGTAAAAAAAATAGCTTAAACAAGCGAATTAACGGCTATTTACCTATTACTATACTTGATGTTGAAAGTCATACTATGGCTGACCAAATGGCAGCGACTATTCGCCATAATCGGGCTAGAGGGCAACATCAAGTGGCAGCAATGTCGGATATAGTTAGAGATTTATCAAGATTAGGTTGGAATGACCAAAAGATTGGTGATGAATTAGGTATGTCACAAGATGAAGTACTACGTTTAAAACAGATTAGTGGCTTAGCTGAATTATTTTCAGAGCACGACTTCTCAGAAGCTTGGACGGTTAAGTAGAAATAACTTTGTATAAAGCACCAATAAATATATTTATTGGTGCTTTGTTAGTAATATCAACGACCATAGAAATAATTTATTTATATGGCTTACTTCCGTTTCTTACTAAATTAGTATTAATTTATTATTTTTCAGTAAGAAAAATTCATATTGATGACATCCTATGTTTTATCTTAAAAAAACTAAAAAACAGCTTATTTTTAGCTCCATATTATCTTACTAAAATCATACACCTAAATTTATTTATCATTCAAAAAAATAATAAATAATTATAATAATTTTAGATATTCTCTTCTTTATTGTTGCTATGATAATAACAATCAAATGATTGATATTGACGATCGTAACCATTCATTTGATAGATAAAAGCTATCATTATATTACAAATCGATCGATAAAAACATTTTGATAATTACTTTATATTGATATTAATATATAAGAATAATCGATAATTTTGGTTATAAATACTAAAAATTTGCATTTATGTTAAATTTTACCGCTATCGATCTAAAAGTGATAGTTATTGTATTTCTGACTGTAGAATTAATAGCAGTACTAAATTAATACAGATATATAACATTTAATAGCAGTTAACTAAAAGTTAATTGCTTTTAAAAAATGCTTTATAACCTTATAAAAATAGATGATCATGATAAACTCCACTATTGCACACAAAATAAAACAAAGAAGAAAAGAGTTAAGACTAACAGGCATAGAAATGGGAAATCGCTTAGGGATAAGCCAGCAACATTATTCTCGAATAGAAAATGGTAACATAAAAATCACGGTAGAACTTTTGTTTTCTATTGCATTTATTCTCAATATGACGCCACAAAGTTTATTACCTAATTATAATTTATTGGATAAAAAAATCATTAATCTTTCAGATGAGAAAAATATCATCAAAGCAAAACAGGCTTTATCTGCAGAATTTATTATACCAATAAAAGAAAAATAATGCCTTATACATATTATTTAACTTTATTCAAGAATAATTATTCTTTTTGCTTGATTAGATATAAAAAAACTCGCAAACAAAAAATCAAAAGCATATTAAGCCCTCATATTAGTAAAATCCCCGCCAAAAGCAAATTACACTAGACCAATCAACACTATAGAATATCGATGGAATTCCCTTTTCGAAGGTATGCTTAATCGACACTTAAAATAACACCGTTGTTAATATTATACTGTGATACAAAAAAAGTTATTAAGATAACTTTAAGATTATTTATAAAAATATAATTATTCTTATTTATTACTATACATGTTGATAATTTTGTATATAAAATTATCAACAATCCATGCTTTTTATAAACCGGAGAAATCAAGTGCGATATATATTATTATTCTTTATCTCTTTGTTTTTTATTGTTATTTTTCTATTAAAAACACAGGGCAGTACCAAAAACGATGTTATTAACCAACCCACAGAAATAGAAAGAAAATTAAATAAAAAAGTCGAAAGATGTATGTTTCACTCAAAAATAAAAACTAAACGTTTGCCTTGGATAATGTTAACACGTAAACGTTCATGCTCTTAGTGAGAATAAGTGATCACTCTGGTTATTATAACTATTTTTACAAACAATACCGCTTATTTTATAATCAAAAAATCGATGTTACTTATTGAGTTATATTAATATATAGTATAGTTTATTAATTCCTACCTCTTACTATAATTAATTAAGTTTTTCTAAAAACTGAACTTATTCAGAATACTATAAATAAATTATACTTAATATAAATTAGTCTATATAATATCCTATGCAATTTTATTTTGATTATGAGCTAACAATGAGTTCTATAAAATCACCTATAATTATCTCTATCACCTCAATTGCAGGTGGCGGCAAAACAGCACTTTCTCATTATATAAGAGAAAAGCTTCCATCAAGCAAATGCCTTCATTTTGATGATTTCGACTGCCCTACAGCACCTGAAGATCTCGATGAGTGGATAGAACAAGGTGGTAATTATAGCGAATGGGATATAAAGCCATTTGTTGAACAAGTTAATCAGACGATAGAAGAGTCTCAATATACTCATATCATTTTGGATTATCCTTTTGCCAGATCTCACCCAGCGCTACAACAGATGATCGACTATGCTTTTTTTATTGATACACCACTAGATATCGCATTAGCAAGAAGAATATTGCGTGATTATAAAGAGAAAAGTGGAAATGATATTATTCATTATTTAGAAGAGTACTTAATCTACTCACGACCCTCATATACAGCAATGACGGAAAGAGAAAAGCTGAGTGCTGACATTATTATTGATGGTAACGCATCTGTGTCTTTAATTGCACAGAATATCCTAAAGTATATTGTTTAACCTTAACGCTGTGCCGTATTAAATCAATAGCACCCACCAATTTTACTATTACATACGGTGATCTTCTGGTGCTGTCTAATCGTATTGATTACGCTGTCAGAATATGGATCTGGCTTCATCGCATCTTTACTCGATTGCTCATATTTATCAATATCAGACTGTGATGTCGAACATCCTGAAACAAAAAATAAAGTTAATAATATCGCTGAAACTAGCTTCATATAAAGTCCTATTAAGCTGAATAAATATTTTTCAATATCATTTAGTTATATTCATTTTTGTTACCTAGTGTAGCAGTCTATCCTACTATTTTACGACTAAAATTAATCTTTTATTAATTGATGCTCACCTATCATAAATAATAATGCTTATGAAAGGCACCCTGCATGTGAAACCCAAAATTTCAACTCTTAGGGTGCCAAAAAATTAAACTGAAAATAGAATAGATATTAGCTATCGATTTACAATATTGCTTTGATACTCTCCGCAAGTGTTGTTGTACGTCGGCCAATTAATTTACTTAGGGTATGACTATCATCAAATAATCCACCTTTGGATGCGCCGATATCAGAATCAGCCAGCATATTTGATAATTTATCGGGTAAGCCTGCCGTTTTTAACGCAGCGACAAAATCGGCCTGACTTAAATTGTTATATATCACTTGCTTCCCGCTTTGTTTAGTCAATTCCTTAGCCAATTGCTCTAATGTCCAAGCTTCATCACCCGCAAGCTCATACACTTTACCTATATGTCCTTCTTCACTAATTACCCGAGCAGCAGCCAATGCATAATCGGCCCGAGTGGCTGAAGCTATTTTGCCATCACCAGCCGCCCCCAGAAAAACGCCATGCTCAATTGCTGCAGGGACACTTGCCAGATAATTTTCTGTATACCAGCCATTTCGTAATAAAGTGTAAGATATCCCAGAATCAGCTAGCATTTTTTCTGTTTCTACATGTTCCACATGCAAGCTTAATGGAGAGCGATCAGCATGTAATATGCTAGTGTAAGCAATAAATTGTACATCTGCTGATTTTGCTGCCTCAATGACATTACGATGTTGAATGGTACGTTTGCCAACTTCACTTGAGGAAATTAAAAGTAATTTATCGACACCCTGTAAAGCTGTTATTAATGAAGCTTTATCATTGTAATCCGCCTGACGTACTAAAACGCCTTTCTGACTTAAAGACGATCCTTTTTTTACATCACGAGCAAATGCCACAATTTGATTAGCAGGAACGGTTTGAAGAAGGTTTTCAATCACATGTTGACCTAATAGGCCTGTTGCACCAGTAATTGCAATCATAAGATAACTCCTTAATGTATCACTTGTGTTTTGATAACATAGCACCTAAACTTACTAAAAGTAAGTACATACAAAAAGGTAAGTATACAATGACAATATCCACACTCTCGCAGCAATTACGTGAAGGAAATTTATTTTCTAAACAGTGCCCATCCAGAGAGATCCTCAAACATGTTACAAGTCGTTGGGGCATACTCATTTTAATAGCCCTACGAGATGGAACACATCGTTTTAGTGATTTACGACGTAAAATTGGCGGAGTAAGTGAGAAAATGCTGTCTCAATCGTTACAAGTATTGGAGCAAGATGGTTTTATTAACCGAGTGTCATATCCTGTTGTTCCACCCCATGTAGAGTACTCTTTGACAGATCTTGGTGAGCAAATAAGTGAGAAACTCACGCTTCTTGCGGATTGGATAGAAATAAATTTACCTAATATCTTGTCACGACAAGAAGTGGAGTAGTATACAGATATTATTTCTAATAATTATGTATTTATACTTTAGTTAATAATTATTTATACCAAGATATTTTATGCAATAAAAATGGATGGTTATTAAGCCATCCATTTTTGTAGTCAAAAAAATCATTCACTTTTCTCAAATAGAAAATAACGCTTTAATTTTTTTGAAAATAATATAATAGATGTCAACCAAAGGGATAATCCAGCCAGAATAAGTTTACCTATAATCCCTCCAGATCTTTGAGCATCATTATCATAGCTTATACCACTTTCGTTCAAAGAAGTTAACCCTTCATGGAAATTGCTCCATAACATGACGATAATGATTGGTAGCCAAGCTAAGATAGTCAATACCCGCGCCCTTTTATCGCATCTGAAGGAAAAGTAAAGCGCTGATATTTGTATAATTAAAACTAACAAACGAATAAAACTCCATAAATAAATTTCTATTTTTATCTCAGCGGGCATATCAAAACTATACAAATTTAATAACAGTGATGCATTGGTTATAAAAAAATATAATATCAGTATAATACAGCAGACAATCAAAAATTGAGTTATCCATAAAGAAAGTGGCTTTTTCATAACAGTTCCTATTTAAATAAAATAAATCATATCGTTTCTTTATTCTGAAGTCATTATTTTAATAATAGAAAACTCATTTCTATATTAGATAATAAATAAAAACTGGTATATTATTTACTAATAACTTATCTTTTAAATATTTAGTATAAATATCTATATCATTTTTTGACACACTTTCTTGTATCAACAGTATTTAATCTTTTAAACATTTACTACTGTATAAACTATCATGGTTAAATCTCATTATGCGTTCACATAAAGTGCTCCCTCTTAAAGAGGTTTGTTATGAACACATATACTCCAACGATTAAGTGTATCTATTGCGAGCCATAAACACCCAATCCATTTTTCTAGTGTAAGCTTGCACTTCTTTAAGCATCCGGTTTATTTTGCACTTCTTTATTCAAATATTATAATTTATAGGCTATTACAAAAAATTAAGGCTACACATTATGTGCAGCCTTAATCTTATTTAAGCTATCTCACTAAATTAGCTTTTATCTTTATTTTCTATCGCTATTGTTTGCCGTTTTTCTTCTTCAGGTAACTCATATTCAATAGCAATGGTCAGAAGTCCACTTGATAAATCGGCTTTTTCTATTTTGACATTTTTACCGAGGTCAAACTGCAATGTAAACTGCCCTTGAGATATACCTCGGTGGATCCATTTATCATTGTCTTCTTCTAATTTTTCTTCTTTTTTCCCTTCAATCAATAAGCGACTTCCTTTCAATGAAACCGATAAGTCATCTTCTTGATATCCAGGCACACTCACTGTTAGTTCATAATGGTTATCATCAATCTGTTTCAGATTATAAGTCTGAGTCGGTGATGAAATTGGTTTACTGCCTGTTAACTGACTAAACAGGCGATCTATCTGATCAAAACGGTTTGAAAGTAGATTGTCAGATAAAGTTGGGAATAATGAAAAAGGTTTAATATTAGGCATATAATTCCTCCTTCAGTATTTATTGAATTATGGGCGATATCTGATTGGCCCAATATATAAATATGAACGAGCAAGCATTTTTCAAGCCCTAAAATATAAATTTTTTATCTTTAGTCAATATAAGATTGTAGATAGCAAAAAAACCCCGCCGAAGCGAGGTTTTGTATATTCAACTATTTAATGCTTAACTTATTTGAGCTGTCATCACACTTTTGCAAAAGATACATTTTGCGCCGTGTGGATTGTTCACTGTAACATCAAATTGTGATGTTCTATATTGTGAACCGCGACAACTTGGGCATTTAAAATAGAGGCGAATTGTAATAGCGCCTTTAGAGAGCCACCACGTTGCCTGCTGCAGGGCCTTTCATACCATTTTCCATGGTAAATGAAACTTGTTGGCCTTCAGCTAATGTTTTGAAGTTATCACTTTGGATTGCAGAGAAATGCACGAATACATCTTTGCTGCCATCTGCTGGAGTAATAAAACCAAAACCTTTACCTTCATCGAACCATTTTACTGTACCAGTCATTGAATTAGACATAGAATTTCCTTTAATTTATTTAATTTGCCATAAGGCATATATGGTTTGTTTGGTATTTTTACTTATGGGAATTAATTAGAAGGAATTCGCAATGAAGTGGTATCAAGGATAACGCTAAACGGGAACAACTTTAAACTGACTAACATAAATAGGTCTGTACTTCCAAACCAGTGACTTCATTAAGCCATAGAAAAACTCAGATAGCAAACTTTATTTTTGGTGAATAAAAAATCTATCAATAAGATTGATTATAGACAAAATCATAAAAACTTATCAATAAAAATAAGTTTTTATTTCCTTAAATCAAAGAATTAAAATAAAAAGAGATACCAGATGTTCTTTAACCAAAACATGATCTGGCATCTCACATCACTCATCTTTCCACATTCAAATGATAAGAATAAGATTAAGATAGAAATTAATCAGTTATAAAATAGTTTTTAGTCTATTTTGCTATGCTCATTTTTCATCAGTTCAAATACAAAAGGCACTGAATTTCGCAAAGAGACATTGTATACATCTAAATGACCAATATTCGGATATTCATATACATATGCATTTGTGCCTGCTTCCAATACATCTCTTGCAAACTCTTGTTGCCAACGAGTTAACACATGAATATCTTCTAAACCAATCCCTATAAATACGGGCTTATCAACAAGAAGTTTTCTATAATTTAAACTTGACGCTTCTTGCTCTAATAGCTCGTAAAACTTAGGTTTTAAGCTATTTGATGCGTTTAATTTATTATCCATTACTAATTGACTTAATGGACTGATACAAAGCGTTTTCGCTTTTTCAACATAAGGTATTGCTAATTCTTGGAAATAATCTTCCACTTTTAAGTTTGGATTTTTATCAGCAGCAGAAAGATATAAGTACATCGCGTAAGGTAGCTTTCTATCACCTTCATCTTGAACACCATCACTAATAAAGTTTTCAAGTAGATTATCACTAAAATAAGGCGTCCCTGTCACTATCGCACCTAAGATATTTAATTCTGGTGCATATTCAGGCTGATAGCCGACAGAGGCAAATGCAGCATGAGCCCCTTGAGATTGCCCCATAAAGATAAAGCGATTACTTAGCGAAAACCCACCTTTCAAGACAGCTTTTGCACTATCCAAAGCGCTCCATGCTGTTGCTCTTTCATCCATATAATGATGCAACCCTGATGAGCCTAAACCTGGATAATCTGGTGCAACAATCGCAAACCCAAGGGATAGCCAAGTATTTAAATATTGCGATACGCGACTATTTTTAGGTGTTAATGAAGGAGCACAAGTTGGCGCTATCCCTACCGTACCATGATTCCATACAATGACAGGCCAACCATTTTTAGGCGCCTGACTTTTCGGAATAAAAACGGCACCAGTATCTTCACGGATAATTTCTCCATGAACACTGTCACAAGAAGTATAAGATATTGTGTATTGCGCAAAAGCTTCGCTTAACCCTAAGTCAGACGCTAGCTCTTGGCAATGTGTTATTACACCCGGTTTATTAGGGAGATTTTCATTAGTTTTATCGCAGGTAAATAACGATTTTTTAGTAAAGTGTTCCATAAATATTTCCTTATATTATTGATAAGTTTTTTTCCATTTAACTTAATTAGTCTTATAACTAGGGCATGTTTTTAGGCCTGTTATTCGCTAATTTCAGATAACAAAAAACCTCACTAAATGAGTGAGGTTTAACAAAGTTTAGTGTGCTTAGTAACAAATTGCCCACTATTTAGAGATGATAAGACAAATTTTTTCGAAATGCAATCTTTTACTGTATATAATTACAGTATTTTGTATATTAATGTGTACTATTTATCTTTTCGCCAACTAGGTATAGTTAATCAGTACAAAAAATGTTGATAAATCATCACGTGATCGCCTTGCTGCAAATAGTGTCGATATTACTAATAGGTTAGATTTTGTTGGCGAAGCTATTTTAAATTTCTCCTTTGGCATCTATTGCAACTAATACACATTAATAATGCTATGGACAAATTGGTTTAATCTATTGCAATACTTAGTAGTTACTATTAGAGACTTTCTAACTAATTGGTTATATTAAAATCTCTATCAACCCCCGTGTTGATATCTAATTAAGTTTTATTTTTGCTTCATTTAAACACCCTGTGAGTATAAAAATCACAGGGTATTTTTTGTTTATAAATACCATTCTCTATATAACTATGTTATTCATTATTGTAAAAAGCCAATTAATAAGCTCACAGAAGTGAGTTTATTAATTAAAAATTATGAGGTTCTTTAGCAACAGCCTTACGGATCATCATATCTAATCAATCCGTAATCTTAGACTAATGTATTTACCTTTCACATCGATAAGATAGTCATCGCCCTCAAATAGCGCACCTGAAGTATATATTGGAATATCACCATATACATGGCTATCTTTATATCTGCAATATAGTTGATAATGAGTGTGACCTACATATAAATCAAAACAATAGCACCAAAAGTTAAAATAAAACCTAAATTAAATTTATTAAAACAATATTGACAAATATAGGGACTTTATTTTTAATAGCTTATTAAGCCTAGTATATTAACTAGTAACTATATCATCAGTTGGAGAAAAACATTTAATATTAAAATAGCTCTGAAAAGACTTTGTAGATAAACTCACCTATCTCTTGTTTATCTGACATAATCTTCTTCAATAAAAAACCACCAGCAATTAACTGATGGCTATCAAGCACAGTTTGCACTCCCCTACCTAATGGATGTTAAATATTTTTTAAATGATTTCTTTATGTTACCTAAATCATCAAAACTCCTCTTTAACATAGCATGTAGTGCGCAAGCCAGTTATCAATAATACCGGAATACCGCTATTCAATTAAAATTGCTACATTAATTGCCCCTGCATATTTATTGGCTTTGATATTGCCATTAGCACAAAGGTTAAAAAGTATATTTTGCGTAAAACTCTTCATATTTTGTTGTGCTAGTTTATTACTACCGACGAGTCGCAAGGCATCTTGTGCATTGGCTTGACAAATATTTGATTGTGCAGATTTTAAAGAAGCCACCACATAAGGCAGTGTGGTGATATTTTCAGTGCTACTGGTGGATAGCTCCATCCCTGTTTCACTGCCTGAGACTAAATTATTAAAAGGGCTCAGAGTGAGATAGATATTTTTATTAGCATAAGGACAATTGACACTGATACTAGCTAAATTATCTGCTAATTTAGTGGGTGTTGCATAATTTTTCGCGATTTGAGTCGGAAACTGAATATTGGTAGACGTTTGGGGGATAACGTCACAGGCTTTAAGTGCTTTAATATTCACATTATCCATTGAACTTAATAATGTTTTAGATCTTGCAAAAGAACCTGAACTAGTGCGAATGACGGCATAAAATTTTGAATCATCACGCATGGCATATTCACCGGCCTCTAATGGCCCGATGGCATACGCGGAATAACTGGATATTGTTAATGTTAACGAATGAACTTTATCACTACCATCTACGTATCGTGCTGAGAAAAAATTACTATTGCCTTGTCTGGGCAAAAGACCCCAACTTAATTCATCAGAATTAGAGGGAAAATTATTATACATATTTGTCATAGCGGTGGTTTTGGAACGACTAAATGAAAATGAAGCATTCTCATATGTATCGTTAGCCCGTTTATAACGCAACAAACCATATCCACTGGGTGCTAAAACAATAAAGGCCCCTTTAGGATTGCTTTTATTGTAGATAGCCACACCCACTCGACCGATTTCGGGGTAAAAAGGCAGGTCACTTATCACAAATTGACTAGGCTCCCACCGAAAACTTATATAAGATCTATTCGCCTGAAGCACTGAACTTACCATCCCATAATTTTTCGTTGTTGAACCAACTGGCGGAGTGACCTCCCCTAAATAACCTGTTGAGCCAATAGGAACGGATAACTCTAACGCATTAGCGGAATGAAAGAATATTATTGGTATCAAGAATAACGATAAACCGTATCCCCCTATTTTTTTTATCATTGATGGACACATCGAATTTCGATATTTTGTCGAAAGCACTCTTTTATTCACGTGTATCTCCAGCATTAAAATAAAAACAATGTAAACATATATAAATGATTATAAAATAATAATATCACTTTTAAATATGATTACATCAGCTATTTCATTATTTTAAGATAATTAAAAATAAAGATAGAAAAATAAATTAAACCATTCATCAATAGACTATTGAAATTAGAATAAGCAGCCTATTTAAAACAAAAATTTTAATTAAGAAATAAAAAATATTTATTTATTATAAGTAATTAAATTTAGGGGTTATTTGATCTACTTTAATCAAACAGGGCTCTTTAATAATGGAATATAATCTAACTATTGAAGTGTTAAATGAAAAAACGAACAAACAGTGTTTATACTACTGGATTTAAGCAAGAAGCGGTCGCATTAGTCAGCGAACAAGGTTATAGCGCTCCAAAAGCGGCAGGTTTTTTAGGGATCACCGATAAATTACTTTATAGCTGGAAAGCAAAATTAGACGCTGAGTAATCAGGTAACAACTTGAACGCCAAAAATTAGATAAAAATCGTGATTTAATTGCTCAAATTTCAGGTGGTTTTGATAACTCGTTTTGATAACTTTTTGATAACCGTTTCAATATTGATAATAAAAAACGAGAACTAATAAGCTCCCGTTAACTATTTATCAAATCAACAATTACATATGTTTGATAATCGCGTCACCGAACTCGCTACATTTCAGCAGTTTAGCGCCTTTCATTAGACGTTCGAAATCATAAGTAACGGTCTTCGCTTCGATTGCGCCTTCCATACCTTTAATGATTAAGTCAGCGGCTTCTATCCAACCCATGTGGCGTAGCATCAATATTTAAAATACTACTTATTTTATTAGTTAATAAGATATATTTTATTGTCAGGTTCTGACTTTTAGCATTGTATAGGCTGTTAAACAATGCTTATCTATCATTAGATCAGTTTAAATTTGCTACCTTAAATACGGAGTAAAAAACTAGCTAAATCATCTTTTGCTAAATCACCTATCTTGATTACATCTAGTTTAAGATCTTTATCAATATTTAGGCTAAATCCACTTGATGAAACTAGCCCAATCTTAACAACCCTATTTTCATATGAAGTATTAACACAAGAACTAAGTAGCTTTCCAAGCACAGAGTTTTTAAGCTTATTATTTTTACCTTTATCCCTTTTTGTAAGAGATGCTGATGTATACTTAGCTATCTGATTCTTTACTTGATAAAATTCAAACTGTGCATTGTTTGGATCTAAACTATTAGCAATTACAACATCTTCCTGATATTCAATTAATAAAGCATATTCCTGATTTTTTTTGTGCTTTTCAATAATCTCACATAATGCCCAATGAAATTGAAAATTATACTTTCCGAAAGTACTTGCTCCTGCTGATTCACGCTGGACTTCAGCAAGTGGGTTATTTGCCATATACACTACACCAAGTAAACATGAATTATTCATTTACATGTATCTTAGCATATGAAATACAGCTATATTAGGATATATTATCGATCTAGATCATGAAATTTTACTCATGTAATATTTTATATAATCATAAAAAAATTGTTTTCCTTTCAAACTCACAAACTATTTTTCCTTTAATCATTTACTTTGATTCAGCTCTAAGTAACCAATTATTTTTCTTAGTTTTATTTCGCATAACTCCTTCAGATATGATATTTCATGTAACTATTTTCATAAGAAATAATAAACTCACTTGATTGCTATCCAAACTAAGTTTTTAGTCATGATTTCTCTATATATTAATTATCATGATAAGATTTACATACAATCCAAAAAAAATATCATTTACTAATGAAAACATTTCATATAGATCCTGTGACTTTAACTTTAATTAACGCAATAAAAGACCCGCGAGTTAAGCAAAAATTACACGAACTTAATTTATATTTCTATAATCGAAAACATGAGAATCAAATTAGGGATGAAATTACCATTGTTATCAATGAGAACTCTGATTACTTAGCAATGACAGAACATCCAAAAAGTAGGAATGGTGCAGTGGACTTATCTCTTTATTCGTTGAATAAAGATGAATCTAGTTTGATTGCTACTATTGAATTTAAACATCATTATCCGAAAGATCTAACCATACCGGCGGTTCAAAATAACATTATTTCTGACTTAACTCGTAATTTATCCAGTCAAACAAGCCATTTTATTCACATTATTCAACAAAGGAAAATGCATAAAAAACCGCCCGTTAGTAACGTGAAATTCTTGCAAAGAAATTCTGATGATATTGCTTATTATACATGCCTTTTAGAGGGCTTAGATAAATTCCCGTTAAAATACAATAAAAACAGCCTCTCAATAACCGTGAAATCAGAATTTGTTGAGTCCACTTATACTTTCGATATCTACTCTCTTATGTAATATATTTAATATAGATATTAAAGGGTTATAGATATAAAAAACGCTAATCACCTACACACTCCTGCCTGATGTAATCTTGTAACCCTTTAATCATCTGCTCTGACTCTGCAATTCGCTCTCTAAGTAACCAATAATTTCGGATAGCGGTGTCAGTAGGTCTGGCGGTGGTTGCAGAAGCCAAGCTGGTGGAGGGAGTGGTTTTGCTTTTTGGGCACTCGGCTTTGATATACACCCGTTCAAGATTACGCTCACTAATATCACGCAAGCGACTAATTTCATTCTTAGCATTCGCTAGCTCCTGCGTATATTGAATATCCAGTTGGTTTAACCGCATTATGCGTGCTTGATAATCAGTATTAATAGACTTCTGTTCTTCAAGAGCCACTATCAGTTTTTTGTTGGTATCTATCAGTGAATTAATCCTGTTAGCTTGCCTGTTAATCACCCAATAGCCACCCACAATAATGCCTACCATCACAATGACGGCATAGAGTTTCCTATATTTCATGATTAGTACCGATGATGTGAGAGTGCAATCTGACAACGTTTTTCTAAACTAACAAAAAAGGCAGTTAAGCCAGCTGTTCCGTAGGTAGCATTGGTTAATTTGTCCATGCGCATATACCCCCCCTACGGAGTGTCCGAGTTTAGTTAAAGGAATACAGGCACACAGTTGGATAAGTGAGTGATTGATATGTTATTTGCGTATTATTTATTAGATGTGGAGATAATACGTTAGGTTGATTACTAAGTTTTAAGTCAATTTGGTGACTAGTCCTGATATAAGTTGACATAAAAACCACCGAAGTGGTCTTTAATTTACAGCAATAATTATTATATAGACTGGACTAAGCCACCCCCATATCAGTTATTGTTTGTCATTCTTCCCCATACTTCTTATAGCTTGAATTCTAACCGATGAGTTAAACAAAAAAGACATTAATTCTATGGACATACTTAACCCATAAAACAGCGATAACAAACTGGCAAAGTAGGTAATCCCATTTTGATTAAACAATTTACAAATCGAAGCCACACACAAAACGACTATAAAAATAGATAAAGGATATCCCATATCTACTGGGATAATCCGATGGCTTATTTCGCTTTTACCTGACTCATAACGCCTTTTAAGATAATGCATAAAGTCACTAGGCATAATAAACATTAGCGCATAAACTCCAATCCCAAACCCTAAAATACTCGGAAATATACTTAATACAGTATCAGCAGGGTTCCATGGGGATTCACTTGCTAAAGAGTTTTCAAGAAAAAACATAATCGTCGTGAATATGAGAACTATAAGAAATTTTTTAAAAATCCTAGCCCACCAATATTTCCATGGAGCTATTATTTTATTGCATTGAGGCTCCCCCTTAAAAGCATACGCATTTGCAATACGAAAAATAGAACCTACGATTGGGATAGATCTAACTCTTAGATAAATCATATTTTTCATAGGCCTATTCATGTTTTCTTCCTATTTTATTTGTCTTTTTTAAAAAGGTTTCTATTAATGCTAATAGCTTTTAATGCTTTTTTAGCTCTTCTATTTGCTAAAACAATCAAATTCTTTATACCTAAGGTTCTATTCTTTATTCCTTGCGTTCTATTAGTCTCATTGTATTTCTCCTTAACGGGATAATCTTCCATTTTATATCTTTGTAACTCATTATTTTCATCTTTATAGCTAACTTCAGCATTACCAAATTTTGCAGCTAAGATTAATTGAGCTTTTGCATTTTTTGGTAAGTCATTCATCAAATGATCTTTAAAGCTTCGGTAACTTGTTTCCCATTTATGTACCTCGTTAGTTTTCAGTTCTAATTCAAGTTCTCCTGCTAACTCTCTTAATTCATCTTCTGAATCAAAATCAAACTCATCTGAATTAGAAAACGTTACCTCCCCTTTATAAGTCTTATATCCCTTTTTAGGTGCTAAGAAAAAATCTTGTATCGATTCTGCAGAGGTTAACTCTATGATTTCTAAACTATGATATGGAAAAAGATTGTTGGCATGGGCTCCTAATACTTCCTTTAATGCTTTTATTAAAGCATTTCTAGTTGGTAATCCTTTGGTATCCTGAATAGCAAGGATATGTAAAGCAGGATCGAAAACAAACTCAAACTGAAACCTACGACTACTATTATTTCCAGATGATGTATAACTAATCTTCCCACTTTCTGTATCAACTAATGTGTTAACATCATCGAATTTAAGAAAATACCCATGGATTAAGTATTGCTCACCATTTTCCAAAGGATAAGAGTATATTGATGACGAAAACGCTGAGAAATACATATCACCAATAAGCTTGGCAGAAACGGAACTTAATTTTTCCTTTTCCTCTCTTAACGTTTCAAGTTGCTTCTCAACAGATTCAAAAAGTTTGCAATATCCAGACACGCCTACTTCTGAGTCTTTTTTTCTATCCACAGGCAGAAGCTGAATATTATAAAATTTAAAAGTGGCCATATGCTTTCCCTTATATAAACATAAGGAAAATTTTATATATAATTAAACATAATTCAATGTAATTAAGTAAATTAACTAGATGATATCACAATCTAAACAACTGTTTTTACATACAGTGCTTTTTTTCCTCATTATTAAAAAAATATAGAAAAACTATAATAATAAAGAGTAATAAATGATCTCTATTGTCAAAACCTCATAGTAAATAATTTTATTATTAAATAATTTCACAACAAAACCACCCGAGGATTCCAGATAACTGAACCTGTAAGAATTACTTACAAGTTAGCGCTTTTATTTCTTGCTCTGTTTGTTCAAAACGCTCTTTCTCAAGCTCCACACCTAAAACCTTTCGATTAAGTTTTAGTGCTGCTTTCAGTGTTGCTCCTGATCCCATAAAGAAATCAGCAACCAAATCCCCTTCGCGACTACTTGAGCGAATAATGTGTTCCATCATGGCCGATGGTTTCTCACAAAGGTGTTTACCGGGATAATACTGAACAGGTGGATAAGCCCACACATCAGTGTAAGGCACATCTGCAGTTACAAAGAATGGTCGTCTTAATAAACCATATTCTTTTATTAATTCTTGATAATCTTTTTGTAAGGTGAATTGTTCTCGCTCTAACTCGGTAAACTGGCGGGATAACGACGATAACTTTTCTTGTTTATCAGCAATGTGTGTAAACAGTGTTTGTAACTTTTTGTAGTCTTCCTCGCTAGGTAATTGCCACTGACTATTGCTGAACCAATGACTGAACATTTGCTTATCTGTTGCTTGATTTATCTCCTTAGAACTCACCTGTAGTGCTAAACGAGCATTTCTAAAATAATCAATCAGGGGCTTAAATACGTTTTGCTTTAACTCCTGGCATTTTAAAGAAAATTCAGAACCTTTAGCGGTGATTGGCTTTTGATAATGTTCAGCAAAGAGTATCCGCTCTGTTGAAGGGAAAAAGGTGCGCAGGCTTTCTTTATTTTGTCGTCGCCATGGCCCAGATGGTTTAGCCCAAATAATATGGCTTAATACATTAAATCGCCCGCGAACAAGCAGTTCAGTATCTGATGCCAATTTAGAACCACAGAATAAATATAAACTACCATTGGGTTTTAATACTCGCCAGAATTCAACTAGTACCTCATCAAACCAAGACAGATATGCCTCAACATTATCCCACTGGTTATCCCATGCACACGATTTCACTCTGAAATACGGTGGATCCGTGGCGATTAAATCAATATAATTGTCAGGTAATGTTTTTAATATAGCTAATGCATCATTATTGTATAATTGCATCAATATCCTTTATCTAAATAATAAAAAAGCCAGAAACTATTAGTCCCTAGCCTTTAACTTTCATTAATATAAAAAGTAGAGGGGAAATTGGCCTATTTATTTTATATAACTATCTATTAGGCATTTTTTCAATCTTAACCCTATCTTCGTAAACCTCAGCAACAGTAATATTTTCACTATAAAAAAATCCACTACCATTTCATCTAGCAGATGTAACTATTCTCTTCACTATCTCATCACATATACCTTATCTTTTATGTCGGAAAAATTACCATCAATCTTTTTTTGATGTTATGCAATAATTAATTAACCCTCTTAGTTGTTCTTTTATAAAACTCGCCATGCTTTAAAATAAAACCCGCCATTTCTAATTGTGTAAGTAAAAACTCACAACTTTCATAACTTAGTTGTGTTTTAGTAACGATTTCTATTATATTATTCCCCGTATATTGGGATATCATTTCTAATATATTATACGCCTGAATTGTCATATCGTTCTGTTTTATCATGACATTTTACCCTTTAGTGTAGAAATATGAATATATATAAAGGTGTAACTCGTCATCATATAAACAGCAAGTCTTTTTTGTCAGATTATTTTTAAATAAATAACCCTGCTGATAATTGTAAAAATAAAAATATTAATTTATATATTTAATATATTTTATAAATGGAAATACTAACCGGTTACATTTAAAAATAGGAATTACTTCATTTAAAAAAATATAACAATTATTTAAAATGAAAAATGTTAACCGATATATTAACATTTTACTTTCATCAATATACTTTAAACCAATCTATATGGATATCTTATGATTAATAAAAACTGGCATCCGGCTGATATTATTGCTTCTTTAAAGAAAAAAGGGACAACACTAGCAGAAGTTTCCAGAGCTGCAGGTTTAAGCTCATCGACTCTATCTAACGCGTTGTCCCGTCCATGGCCAAAAGGAGAACAAATTATTGCTAAAGAACTTGATATACCTCCATCAACAATATGGCCTGAACGGTACTTTGATGAAAAAGGAAATCAAATTATTCGTAAATTAAGACATAAAAATATAAATAATAAAGATGAATTATAAGCTTATTACTTATTATATTTTTCACGATATAATTTCATTATATCTTCCGCTAAACAATCATTAACGGTATAAAAATAACATTCAGGCAAGTTAAGTATTTTGGCTAGTTTACACACAACTTCGAAACTTGGTTTATGTAGTCCAGACTCGTATTGCGAAATTCTTGAACGAGCACTAGCTACATCCATTCCGGCCAGAGTACCTAATCTTGTCTGAGTTAATTTTGCCATTTTACGGGCATATCTTAACCTAAAAGGAACCATAATTAGACTTTAGTATTATATTAAAAACAATAGTGTATTTATAAAATATTTTACCTCCTATTTTAAATAGCACATAATAAGTTTAAGTTATTCATGTAATCTCTTTACTTTATATAACAAAGTAACAAAACATGTATAATCTTTCTAAATAATATTTAAGAGCAATTATATTTATTATTATAAATATTTATTAACTCTTCCGCGAATTCATCATTTAAAGTATAAAAATAATTTTCTGGAACTTTTAATATTTTGGAAAATCGGCAAATAGTTTCAAAGTTTGGGCGGTGTGTACCAGACTCATATTGACACACTCTAATTTTAGCTGATTCTTCATCAATCCCAGCTAAAATACCTAACTCTTCTTGAGTTAATGCAACTCTTGCCCTTGCAGCCTTTAATCTTTTAGGTACCATAATAACTCTAACATTTAAGATGACTGCATAAGTTTATATCATAAAAATTAGAAAATTTAAAATTAAGCATTACTTAACAAGGTTAGCAATAAAAATATTAATTTATATAAAATTTTATATTTAATCACTTAAGGTTATATTTTTACAATATATATAACCCAGAAAAATATCTTTATTTTTATTAGAATAACAGTTAATTTGCGTAGCGCGTTAATACTTTTTTATTTAACCTGTTTTTTATTACAAGCAACTTCATGATCCATGACTAATCCTGAATCTAACATCGCCAAACCACCTTCTACAAAACCTTCTGCAATCTGTATAATCTGACGTACACGGCTTTCACTCACCTTCCAACGTCTTGCAATGCTTCTTTTAGAGCACTGATATATATAATGTAAAATAAGCGCATTCAATTCTTCTTCTCTTCTCAATTGTTGTAATCGCGCTATTGTAGCGTCAATAATCATACCATCATCATCACAACAACTTATCCTTGAAGATGATTGATAAGGTAAAACACCCTTAAAACCTGCTGCAATATGAGAATAATCTACTCCACTTTGTACATCCGAGGCCCAAGCTCCCCATCGTTCTAATACTTGTTGTATATCTCTCATATCACCACTACCTTATGCGATCTTATCTGTAATTGTTGAACGAGCAATTAATTGAGCCGACTGATACCAAATTTCTTTCCAAACAGACCTAGCCTTGTGAATATGCATATGCCCTAAACCACGCTGTAAAGCCATTTTTTTAGCTAGAATTTGAAGTGCTGTTTTGGGCTTCCACGCTGAGCTAAATAGTAAATTAAACGTACTGTCTCTTTCTGCATAATCAATTTCAATCGGTATTTCCCCGGGTTTTAAACATTGCCCATTTCGATATGCTGGCCTCCCTTTTAAATGCCATTTCTTCGCTTTATCAAGATATTCAGTACAATTATTTTTATGAAATAATGTTTTAGGCCTTAAATAGTCCTGCATCTTATTATCATTGAGCCATTTAGCTGTTAAATAATCGATTATTAATATCAATTCTTCGAAATGAAAACCATCAGCTAATCTTGCACGGATATATCCTAACGTCGTCTGACACTCACGGTAATGGGAGTGAGTCACTTTGTTAAAATAACGGATAATTTCTATTTCTGGACGTTCAGGACTTGAAAACGAGCAAACTGACCGAGATCTTTTATTGTTACTCTCTGTAGTTATCTTTGTTGTACTCTCTGTAAGAAGGGCTCTATTTGAACTACTCTGAGATAGATTTGTTACACCTGTCCATTGTTTCGATTTGGGCTCATCGAACGGTTTTATTGTTGTTTTATTGGCATAATTACCTTCAGTCAAGCTTCTCTTTTCATCTTCTTCTATTTGCAAGATCTTATGTTGATAATTGATACTATAAAAATTTGTACGATCATGAAGATGTTTATTGAGTTGTTTTACCTCAATCAACCCAGAAATACGTAACTGAGCAAATGCCCGTTTGAGCGTTGATACTGATAAGTATGGAAACTGTAATTGCCAATTAGATAGTGTATTGTAAATCCATCGTCGCCCATCATGTTCAATACCAGACTTAGTTTCTGTTATCCAATAGTGCAATTGTTGCAATACTAAAGCTTCATGCAATCCAATTTTGACAGCTAATTCTGGTATCACTATCTGAGGTCGAGATTTTATAATTAATGATTTCATATGCTGAACTCCTTTTCTCTTTATTCTTTCTAAATGCCAAAAAGCGTTAAATTAAAAATAATTTAATTGAAAAAATAACAAAAGATGGTAATTCCGTTAGTGTTTTGTAAAATATTCTATTTTATTAAATTTAATCATGACTAAAATAGTAAGCATTTTATTAATGCTAAAACTATCGTCATTCGAATTAATATAATTAATTTATATTATATGCATATCACTTAAATTAATAAGTTATCCGTTTGGGTAATTAAAATTAACAAATAGACAAAGAGTACGCAAATACTTTTTACCTAAAAAAAAGGAAATATAAATTACATGAGAAATAAAATGCACATAAGAATTAAAGAACGCCGTTTACAATTGTCATTAACACAAGAAGCTCTAGCAAAGATGTTAAGTGTAAGCCGAGTTTCTATTACAAAGTGGGAAACACGAGTTACAGAGCCGGATGGAGAAAATTTACAGGCATTAGCCAAAGTCCTTGAAGTCTCTCCTGAATGGTTACTTTACGGGGGAAACTCATCAGAAGCAGATGCATTAATTATAACTCGCAAGACAGTGAATATTAAGAAAATACCCATTATCACGCTTGAACAAGCAGCTGATTGGAAAGCACGTTACGATACATTAAGATTAAGCGATATTCAGCATTGGTGCTGTGCAACAGTACCCGTATCTGAACAAGCATATGGGTTAATTTACCAAGGCGAATCTATGACAAACCCCTATTCACTTCCTTCAATCCCTAAAGGTTCAACCGTTATTATCGAACCATCATTCAAGAATAAGATAGAGTTATATGGAAAAATAATTATCGCTAAAAATATTATTACTAATGACATCGTTATTAAAAAGTTTATCCATGAACCACCACAATTTTATTTAATCTCATTAAATACAGCCTTTACCCCAATATTATTTACTAATGATTATCAAATTATTGGTTATGTAATACAAATTATTCAGACTCTCTAATCTTCTTTATTTTAGTTTATTGAGCTGGCTCATTTCAGCTCAATATGTACTTCCCATTACATGGTTATTGTAATAATATAAACATCAGGTACAATAATTATCTATTAACGAACATCTCTCTTATTAATAATGCAAAAGGAAATATATATTCGATAGAAAATAATGCTATTTATTAGTTATCAAATAAATTTCATTATTTTTTATTTAAATGTAAATTAATACTTATTAACTAATTTTTATTATGCAAGGATGTATTATGAAAGTATTAACATTAAAGGAATGGTCGGATAAACGATATAAAAGTAACCCACCTTCTCTAACAACATTAAATAAATATGCACGATTAGGTTATTTTTGTCCCCCTGCAAGGAAAGAGGGCCGATTATGGCGAGTCAAAGAAGATGCTGATTTAGTTGGTATAGTTGCCACTCCTTCCATCAAAACATTCGATGACCCTATATTAAGGAAAATATTAAAAGATGAGCGGACGACCTCGTAAAAAGAATATTGATATACCCAATTTATATTCAATATATCATCCAAGGATGAAAAAGATATATTGGCGATACCGTCACCCAATTTCAGGAAAATTTCATTCATTAGGAGATGATGAAGCACAAGCTAAACAGATAGCTCTTGAAGCCAATAACCGTATAGCAGAACAAAGAACACGCCAAATTTTAATCATTGGTGATAGAGTTGCTACTATGAAAGATCAATCTATCTCTGTTTCTACATGGTTAGATCGCTATTGGAATATTCAAAAAGAACGTTTATCACAAGGTGAGATAAAACTTGCTACATATAAACAAAAGAAAAAACCTATAGATCTGATGCGTCAAAAATTGGCTTTATATCCATTAGCAAATATAGGTACTCGTGATCTAGTCAGTATTATTGATGAATACAAAGCAATAGGCCAAATGCGCATGGCTCAAGTTGTAAGATCGGTTTTTAGTGATATTTTTAAAGAAGCGCAACATGCTGGAGAAGTTCCTCCCGGATATAACCCTGCTCTAGCAACGAAAAGGCCAAGAACACGGATCAGGCGACAAAGACTCACTCTAGATGAATGGCATAAAATTTATGATATTGCCGATAAACAACATCGTTATATGGGAAATGCAATGCTACTTGCCATTGTGACGGGTCAGCGAGTTAGTGATATCTCACGTATGCGTTTTCAAGATATTTGGGATGATCATTTGCACATCATACAAAGTAAAACAGGATCAAAAGTAGCAATACCACTTTCTTTACGTAATCAAGCTATTAATGTATCTCTTAAAGAAGTTATTGAACGATGTCGTGATCGTATTGTAAGCCATTATTTAGTTCATTATCATCGAACTACTTCACAATCTAAACGTGGCGAACAAGTTACTGCAAATACGTTAACGACTAATTTTAAAAAGGCGAGAAATAAAACAGATATTGATTGGGGAGAAGGAACACCTGCAACATTTCATGAGCAACGTTCTTTATCTGAACGTTTATACCGAAAACAAGGTATTGATACCCAAGCCTTATTAGGCCATACCACACGTTTACAAACCGATCGTTATAATAATACTCGTGGAAAAGAGTGGATAACCATTACCTGTTAATTTTTATTTGGTTATATTTTTAAGCATCAGATAATCTGCAATTGATAAACTTCGGCTTCTTTATCATGCCATTTGCAGATTATTTTCTGTTATATTTTTCACCAAAATAAATACCTTATTGTTTATTCACTCATATTTTATATTTAGCTTAATGTCTGTTGAGATTTATTCACTTTTGCTAACTTTGGCTATTTAAATACAATTCTCTATATGAGTATGTTATTTATTATTGTAAAAAAACATTAATAAAAAACGGGAACTAATAAGCTACCGCTAACTATTTATCAATTCAACAATTACATATGTTTGATAATTGCATCACCAAACTCGCTACATTTCAGCAATTTAGCGCCGTCCATACCTTTAATGATAAAGTCAGCGGCTTCTGTCCAACCCATATGGCGTAACATTATACCCATAATAATTTCGTAACTTATTAAATAAATTATAATTATTGGTGGTGACAATCTTTTTTTATGTGATCTTGGTTTGTATGTAACTGGTTGATTTTTAGTTTGGGTTAGGGTGGTTTTGGAGAGTATTTTCAATAAATTCATATAAGAATAATCTATACAAAAATCCAAAAAATGATATAGAGTCATCTAAAAAAATAAGATAATTACTCAATAATACACATTATAACTTCCAAATAAAGAAGGTTTACTAAAAATAAACCTTCTTACTTCACTTATAAATAATTTTTTAAAGCTTAATTTACTAACTATATGAATAGATTTAAATTAAAATACCGTCAGTATCTCTATTAGACGATTGAAGTTCAGTTAAAACCCAAGTACAAATAGTCCTACTATATAGACCCGAAACAAAAACAGAATTCCAATTATTTTTACCTTTGTGCTTTTTATCCAAAAGAAGTAATTCTTTCTTAAGTAATTTAAAATAATTAGCTGGCTCTGTAAGTCTTGGAGTAAGTCCCCTTATTACAGATTCGGGATGTAAATAAAACATCTCCCACTGTTCAGAAAGATATCCCAAAATGTCATTTTTTTTGACTATTTCATCAACATGAAATACAACTGACTGATATAAAGGATGGTTATTAGATAAAAGTATTTTTATATCTATTGTTGGAATACGACTTAATGAATCAAATTTTGCAGAAATAAGCCTTTTACCCAAAATTTTATCATAATAAGGATGAAGTATTCTTGCTCCAGCTCCATTTGTGGATGTTTTTCCTTTAACAAAATTACATTTACAAGCAGGAACTAAATTCCTAGAAAAAATAGCAAACTCTGGAAAATTATTTTTAGGTAAGACATGATCTAACGTACCTCGATGCATCGAACCACACATCGGACATAATGAATTACTATCTTTTTTTCTAATATTATTTATTTCATTATGACTCTTTGGTGGATGTGAATAATAATATATTAGTGCATCTCCAGCCGCTTTTGTTAATGCAGTATAATTATTTTTATCCGGGATACCTGCTTTACGGATATACTCTTTGTAGGCCGATTTTAATAATGGTAAACAATTCATTATACTACCATGGTGACCTAGTGAAGTATTAGATACCAGATTAGTTATTGCTATTGAGTCACAAAATTTAGGTCTATTAATTTTATTCATATCAATTATCCTTCTATTTCATTCCTCAATTGCATTAAAACGCTTATAGAAAAATCATCTTTATATTTATTATATACTTCAGGCCATGTCATCTTGTCCTCTATTATTTTATTTTTAACTCTTAATAGAACATCCGTAGGTTCACTTTCACCAAATACAAAATAAGATATATTACCTATATTTGCACCAAATGTACTCAGCCTTGGTTTTTCTAACTCTAAGTTACCATTTTCATTTTTACGTAAAACAATAACTTGTTCTTTAAAAACTTCACGCACAAAATATACGGAATGGGTAGCAATAATTGCAGCAGAACCTGTTAAGGTCAATAAAGTATCTAATATAGCAAAGAACTTATTTATAAAAGCTGGATGTAAATGAGTTTCAGGTTCATCTAAGAGCACCAATGTTCCATTCTCAATATTTGTGCATATTTGCGCACAAAATCTTATAAATGATATTTCACCACTACTTAAAGGATATGATTGACCATCTATATATCTTACTGGATCTTTAGATATATCAATGGAGCGAAAATTTAATAATTTTTGCTCCTCACCATAATAATTATTTAGTTCTTTAATATATATCGGTTGTTCTGTGTTTTCTTTTAAAGGTAACGCTAATTCCTTATAATCATTCAAATTAGAAATAGCATTTTTGAATATATCAAACCGATTTAATTCTCTAATATTTTCTTCATTTCTAGCTAGCTGAATAATCAAATCATTAGTATTAGCAATGTTTTTTCTATTAGATACCCGATTCAATGAAAAACGTCTATACCATATTTTAGATTTAATATTTTTATCTGAAGGAAAATTAGATTTACTTTCATTCGTAGGAGAAAACGCCAAAAGCCTATTAATCAATATCCTTCTATTGGAATTATCAACATATTCAAAGATATCTTTATTTCCACGTATAGCAGCCATACAAATTCTTCTCAATGTTTGACTCTTTCCAACTCCATTCTCACCAATCAAAACACAAACTCTTTTAGGTAACTCATCATGATAATCAAAGTCAAAACTTAATACTGGTTCTGATTCATTTTTAGGTGATAATGTTATATTTGTGGATAATAAATTTCCTTTCTCATAACTTAAGCCCTTTAGAATAAAAGATGAATTTTTAAATGTAAAATATGATTCTGAATTTCTAATAAATGATTTATTAAATATTTCTGTTTCTAAAGCTATATTTCTATATTTTTTAGCTGCAATATCACTAACTGACAATGAAATATCATTAATAGATAGCAAAATTTTATTTGCCTCTTTTGAACCAAAAATTTCAACTAAACTTCTATAATATTTTAATTCTCTTAGCATGGTAAAAAAATAATATGGATTTTTTTTATTATTTTTTATGAAATCAACCTTCCCATCTTTAATTATATTTTTTAGAAAATATTTACCATTTAAATCATTTTCTTTATTAATGAACCCAATAAACCCTGGAAGATTGACATTAAGTTTCTCTTCTTCATTTACAATCCTTATAAAAACCTTACTATCCAAACCGAAATCATTAAAATTATCCCTATCTGGATAAATAATAATGTATTTAGCCAATCTATCAAAATCATCCATTGAATCAGAAGAATTAAATATTACTCCATACTCATTATCTTTATTCATTTTTTCATCAACCATATAAAAAATTAATATTTATATTAACACAATTAATATAAATATTAAGTACTATATCAACCATAAAAATTTTTAGAAATAAAAATAATACACAACAAAACAATCATATAAGTAACAAAATTATAACCTGATAAAATTATCATTTTTAGATAACTAAAGTCAAAATTGATTGCTCATATATAATTAAATGGAAAATTAGTCTATTATTTTATCAACTGATTCCTTATTGATAATCCTTAATATCAATATACTGTACCACATCGTCCGTACTTGAATTTGCACTAGGCCCCGGTAATACCGTTAATTGCCATCGCATTGGTACAATTTTAGTGCCTGAACCGCAACTTCCCACTTCAATAACGGCATGTTGATAAGGAGATGTTGGTGTGGAGTAATATCCGACAACTCGACACAGTGAAGCGCATTGAACACCTACCGACAACTCATTACCAATAGGTCTACCATCAGAAAACCCTGTGATGGACTGAATTCTCAATGGTCTTGCTCCTGAGACTTGAAGCAACTGGTTATTATTAAATATTTGAATATCCCATTTTTGATGTTTAGCTTTATTATAATATGAGGCTCTGACGAATAAGTAACACTCAAAAAGCATATCACCGTTTTATTAACATGTAATGTTCCAATATCCATCCTTTCTTATAACCAAATTGAATCAGAGATAATAGATTGTATTGATGTACATCTTGAAAAAAACCATTGGAGGATCATCCCTTTCTTTTATTCCTGTATTATAATTTCCTTTTTTAATATTATTAATGAATTTAAAAAAACAAATGATCCTAATGTGCTTAAATACTCTGCATTTTTCCATTAAATACTTTCAAACCATATTTACTGATTTATTTTAGCCCCACAATAATAATGCCATCCATCGATGGCGAGGTTATATTGGATTTCCAATATACGGTATTTGCCTGAAACAGAAGTGCGAATACTATGCCTTCCTATTGCTGTTGCATACAACGTTAATCCACTAGGAACAGTGTATTATTTGCTTCCATCTCCTGTAATTTTAATAAAATCGAGCACAAATAATGAGCTGGTTATGTTCCCTCCTCTTTATCATTATAAATTGTTAATCCCCATGGCATTTTATTGACCTTTTCATGAAAAAGAATTCGACTACCCCAAGCAGCCCAATTTAACAACCAGCTTATTATTTTCATCTCCAAAATATGCAAATAATAGACATAAAATAAAAAGTAATGTTAGAAAATTGACAATAAAAAACGGGAACCCTTAAGTTCCCGTAATCAATTCGCAACGCTAATTATATTACATATGTTTAATAATCGCGTCACCGAACTCGCTACATTTCAGCAATTTAGCGCCGTCCATTAGACGTTCGAAATCATAAGTAACGGTCTTAGCTTCGATCGCGCCTTCCATACCTTTAATGATTAAGTCAGCAGCTTCTGTCCAACCCATGTGGCGTAGCATTATATAAATCAGCCATTATTAACTATTTGTTTATTAAGGCATATTTACTCTTAATAGACTTAAAAGACAGTGATTATGCATTTTTATAACTAGTTGATTACCATAATGCTTTTATTGGTTTTGATAACCACTAATTAGGGCTGTAAACATGACTTAGTGAGTATTCGAAACATTAGCTAGGAAAATGGGAATAAGTTCTGAATTAAGAATATGGTACAAAATCACAAAAGACCTGGTGTTTCCCAAAAGCATTATGATAGATATGATTACTTACGAGAAAAGCGAGAAATACTTAATACATGGTTTGATAAAATTTCATCACCTAAAGATCTGTAGTATTCTATACTGTTCATTAGAATCTAGGCAATAAAAAGCATTATATTGAAGCTAATAATTATTCACTCTAAATAATTATTAGAAAATCATAATCTATATTTTTGAGATATTTATCATAACGATGTATTCGCATATATTATATAGTTAAAATATATAAATTAGAATTAATCACCCCATTAATTTATTAATTAAAAGTATTGGAATAAACCCCACCTATATCTATAGCCCATTTGCACAACATAATATTAAAATAAACTCACAATAAAAAACATTAATATTTTATATATTCACATCCCTCGTTAAGAATTAACATCTTATTCCGTTATAAAAAAATATTATTTATTGTTACCATTCTTAAATGATATAATCGATAACAGTAATTATAACTCATAGTACAATAAAGGTAATTTATGAAAACATATTTCATTAACATCATATTATCATATATGATAATTAGTAATTGTTATGCCAATAATAACTATATCGAAAGGTGCATAAGTGATGCCATTTATACGAATGAGATGTGTAATTGCTTATATGAAGAACAATTAAAAGATATAAAAAAAGAAGATTTATTATACACAAAAGAATACATAAGAGGATCGGATGAAGCTAATAAATACATGAATAGTTTATTTAAAGCTGTTCAAGAATGTAAGATAAAGGTAAGCAACGTACTGGTAAGTAAAAAATAAAATCAATTATACTTTTAATTTAAAAACTTGCAAAACACAATATTAACAATTACTATATATCATTAATATCTTTAACTGAATTATTATTAAAATTTAAAAGAAGCAAAAACATGAAATATTCTTTATTATTACTAACATCACTATTCTCCATTGGATGTCAAGAACGGGTTATTTATTCAGAACTATCCCCGAGCGAAAAAATTCAGTACCAAAATATACATAATAGAAATGCAAACACATTGAAAAAGTGTCATAGAATTTCAAATAAATCAGAACGTATCGATTGTTTTTTCGATAGTAATGATGAAGATTTTGATAGAATTTATTGATAATAAAGAAACCCCATTTCAAGAATGGGGAAGGTAATATATTAATGATATTTATATATAATATATGAATATTTTCACTATAAAAGTGTAAATAAAATAAACAATAATGAAACCCAAAATTCATTTCATTATAATATATCTAACATAACAGCCTTCCATTCTCACCCAGCCCAAATTGAGACTTCATCTCCTCTTCTTTTTGTCTGCGTTCCTCTTCCACTTTCAGCACTTCTTCCATCTCATGCTCGATACTGTTGTGAATAAATACCCGCCACTCATTCGTAAGCAACGGGTACTCGTTTTTATTTCATTCTTGAAAAATTTTAATTACCAGTTATCACTGGTAATCAAATGCAATGAAATAAGTATATTTATCCGGTTCAATTTTGTGAGTTACATGTTTTTGAATAGTATTAATCCATTCTTTTTTCAGTTCAAACTCACCATTATTGATAATATTCTCATTTTTAGGGCTAATTGTTTCCTCAATAAGGAAATCGTCATCACCGAGATCTTTAGAATATTCCTCACCAGAAAAGTCCTTTGTTTTCTTATTGAACCAATAAATTCTTAATTTCAATCCCATAATGTTATCTCTAGTTACAGGCATTTTTTGATATTACGTTTAGGATCAGCAGGCTTCAATTGCTTACCCGTTTTCGGGTCAAAAGCCTCGATATGTTGGCCGTCACTGGCACGATACCCTTCCAGTTCACCGTGCTGAGAGTCCCACTCGTAATAATATTTGAAATTCATCACATTATTAATGTGAATGCAGAAAGATTTAAAAATAAAGTGAGCCATTGAGGACATAAAAGGGAATACGTTGCTCTACATGATGTTGCCGATGAGCATCACGTATCCGTTCACTCACAAAAATCTGTTTTCCCCGAAAACGTATCCCCGTATTACGCTTGGCCCAATCAATAGGGTCATCCTGATAAGACGCATTCACAAACTGACTTGTTGCACAGACTAAAGGCAAGCTATATGGAGTCTCTACACTCCCCTCCCGTAATAACAATTCCATTGATTTTCCTCGGGTAAAAGGCAAATAGTCCGTATTAAAGACCAGTGTTCCATCTTCACTGTACAGTGATAAACCCCAACGTCTCTTCGGGGTCAAAACCATTCCTGAAACGAAAACACACACATAAATGTCTGTTTGGGCTGAACTGTATAATTGCTTTTTATGCGCTAAATAGCTCACTTCCGCTTGAGGGTTGGTGGCATGATAAAACATAACACACTTATCTAAATGCGGTAATGTTGTTGGCAAAGACCAATAGCGCCCGCCTTCAAGGTGGATTTTTTGTCGAAACACACAATAAGTCATTTGTGTATTACGTGTAATCGCACTTCGAAATCCCTGAAAGGCCCCATACCACTCCACACCATACGTTGGTTTTGTACTATCCGGTAACGGGATACCATAAATATCGACCACCATATTGGCTCTTTTGGCCATCTGTGGGTCTTGAACCTGAACATTGTCATAAACATACTCATAACGTAATACAGGCCCTTCCATTCGGATATGCGTTATTCCCTGAAAATACGCATAATCATTCACCGCCATATACACAGAAGCCACTCTCGGGATGGCGAACGCCTCATACCCCATGGCTTCATGGATGACTTTGCTCCGTGTTTTTTTCGGTTGTCGATAATGGGGCCAATCTTCTGGCCCTATCTGATAAGAGGTTAAATAACAGAGAATTTGCGTATCACGCGTTAAACGGTAAGGTTTACCGCCTTCAACAGGAAAAATTTCAAGACCATACATAAATCAATTCCCTAGGTAACCGATTTTCATCACAAGGCGTTTTTTCTCATCTTTGACGACCAATTGATTATTGGTGATATTTAATGCCCCATTACCACCCGTAAAGCGGAAAATATTGTTTTTTGCATCCAATAAAAAGCCATTCCCTTTATCAAATCCCGATGATTTAAAATAATCGAGTACCACTAGTTTCTGTATCCACGCTTTATCCATTAAGGCTTCATGAATAACCACCTGTCCATTCTTCACGACAAACGGTGTCACCACTTTGCCGTTTAATGACGATATCACCGCAAAGTTTTGGGCATTGACCAGAAATTGGCTATTTCCTTGTGCATTAAACCCTAAGCCAATGCCGGTAATGACTTTATTCCCTTTGCTATCCTGCTGGACTTTCATTGTCCATGATGCGGAGATTTTGCCATTTAAATCAGTGACCACTTTTGAGGTCTGCTCGATTTTGGCTGAACTTGAACCCACTTGGCTTTCTAGGCGAGTGACTTGCTGAGCGGTAGCCGTCATTTTTCCATCGATATTCGACACCCGCGTATTTAACGCATTAACCGCACTACTATCAGCTTTCCCCTTAAGATTTGAATTGAGCGTTGAAATCTCTTGTGTTTGTGCTTGCTGTTTCGAGGTGAGGGTTCCTAATGATTTATTAATCACGGAAACATTCCCATTCATCCGTGTTTCCAATGATTGTCGGGCTTTCGCTTCTGCTTGGTCACCTGTAACTCGCGCTTGCTTCTCAGCGGAGATAAGTCCTGCGGTGACTTTCGATAAATCATTGCCTGTATAATCACCACGAAGTTGTGTAGCTAAGAATTGGCGTTGTTGAGCCTCCGCTTTATCAGCTTCAGCGCGAGCTTGTTGCTCTTGGTTAATTACTGCTCCTCGTGCAACTTGCTCCGCTAAAATCGCATCATGGTTCGCTTTCACTTGCGTATTTAACTCAACAACGGCTGATTGGTCAGCTTTGCTATTTATCTCACCCAATAAGTCTTGTGCGAGTTGGTCTCGGCTGATTTGCCCCGCTAATTCTTCAAGAATTAAATCGGTTTGAGCTGAGCAAACACCAGAAGCCTCCACAAAAAGTGATTTGCCATAGCTGTTGATTGTTCGAACATAAAAATAATACGTATGCCCTGCTTTTAAATTCTCTTGCGTCCAGAAATTCCCTTGGCCAACTTTGTTTGTTTTAGTGATCACTTCATTTTCAGAGAGATTGGCGAGTTTTTCCTCACTAAACCAAAACTCAAAGGTATAACCAAAGACAGCGCTATCGCCTTGTTTCGGTGCAATGGTCAGATTAAATAAGCCAGAAGTAACATCAATATGCTCAGGAGGTGGTGGTGCTTGAATGGCAAAGTCACTGATAGCGGGTGCCGACATTGCGCCGGCCACATTTGTCGCTCTAACTTCAACACGATAAATCCCTCGCGCTAATCCGTTAATATCAACACGTTCAGCTGGTACCTGAATAGATTGAATAACGTTGCCTTCTTGAAGAATAGTGACGGTGTTATAGCGCACATCAGTAGCAACATTCTGCCAAGAAAGTGTACCTTGTACGATGTCACTGACTGCAAGTGGAACAAAGGTAAGATTAATAGGGGAAGCAACACCGCCAGTGGATAAACTCACAAATGGCGGACGCTCAAACGGTTTGCCAATCACATCTTCATATAAATAGGCACCATCCTCTTCCAACGTTAAAGCCACACCGTCTAATGTATGAAAAGACCATTCAGCAATACGAAATTCAAGCCCACTAATCCCCAAAGCCGGTAATTCTAAAAGCACAACTTCCCCCGGACGATAAGCATAGCCGTCTAAGTTCATCGTGAGTTGAACCCGTCTTCCGGCTTTCTTTTTGCGGAGATATTGGCGAGCTAATCGTTGGGCTTGATAAGGGCTGGTGACAAAACGATAGTCGATATTCTCTCGAATTTCTAAGCCATCCTCTTTCACCCATTCGTCCACAATCACAGGCGTGAAGTCGGTTTTTGTGTACAACTGTTCGGCATCAATAAACGTGCCATACACCGCATTGGTCGCGTCTTTTAAACCTGTTTCAGGGGTACACGTGACAGTGCCAATCAATTGTGATTCAGTGATGGTTTTTATTGCAGGCCCATAATAAGCACCGATTTGGATACCGTGTTTTCCTGCGGTGAATGTCGGTTCCGCGTTGATGCATTTGTGCATCGCCTCCAAAACACTGGATGGACTCTCATTTAAGTCATAGGCGCCATTAAGGGTATATCGCGACTCAAATCCGCCTTCTGGTAGACTCACTTTTTCATCACATAAATCGGCTGCCTGTTTAAAGCTGTCAAAATCAATATCCGTATCAGGTACTTTTAAATAATGGCGGTAATAATCCAAAATGACTAAGGCACCATTGTTACTCCACACAGTTTGCCCAGTGCGAGGATCAAACAGATGTTTTCCCCAGACTTCACATTTCACATTGGGTAATCCATAAGGGAATTTTTCTTGGTCAAACGTGAGTGTCACACGTAACCACGCTAGACCTCGACCAATCATATCCTCTTTCCATGACGGGCAATTTTTAAGCATAAAGGGATCGGCATTTTCCCTATCGTTATGTAATTCCCATGAGGCTTTATCACCAAACGTCTCAATGAGATCATCTCCTAACCAAATCTTCCCGATTTTCTCTATGGGGTGTCCAGCAAGCGCCAATGCCAGTGTGATTTTTTCATTTTCATCTTGTTCGCCATTTTCTTCCTCTGCAAAGAAAAGCAAACCCGATATCACTGTTTTTCCGACAATTACGGTTTCAGGCGCAGACGATGAACGTAACATCTGTTTGCGTTCACTGGTATCTCGATAATTCATGGAAGGCAGTTTAGGCTTAAAGATAAGCGAACCCGCGACTTGAACCGCAACGCCTGCTGCCATCAGTGCCATACCCATCGCCGAGGTGACGCCTCCGGTAAATAGCCCAGCAATCATTAAGCCTGCACCCACGACTTTTGAAATTAATCCACCACTTCCCCCCATTATTCCACTCTCCACGCTTTGATTGGGTTAATCTGCACTGGCTTCACACCTTGTAGGGTTACGCCCCAATAATGCCCCGCCCAGACCACGGCTAAACTGTCACCGTCCTCACCTTTGAACAGTACGAGGTCACCACGCTGAACCCGCTCAATCTCAATGGACTTGAAATAGCGTGATACGGCTTTCTCTAAGGAGCCAAATTTGGATTTGAGCAGGTTGAAGGCTTCGGCTTTGGTTTTATAGTGATTGAGATAAGGCCTTATTGGAGAGAAACCGCATTGTGCGTAAATACATTCCGAGGCAAAAATACAACAATCAAATTCACCCCATGAAAAAGGGCGACTCATCGCCGCCCTTATGGTTTCAGGTAATTTAAGTGTCCAGTTGGGTTGTTTCATGTACTGACCTTAAATAGCAAAAAACCCACAAAAGTGGGTTTAACAAGACAATAAGATTATTTATAAATAAATGCAGGTGCATCTTTCTTGCTGCCCCAATAAATTGCCCGTTCAGCCATTTGAGCAACATAACGAAAGATACGATCACCTTGTCTTCGAGATGACCACGACTCATCGGTGAATCTATCGGGTAACCCGATTGACCATCGCTCGAATCGATTAGAAACATTAACACATACGGCATTTTCTTCGCCAGACACCACATTGATAGATGTGATTTGTCCGACAAATAAGACTTCAGCAAGAAGCGGTTTTCCCTCTTCACCGATGGCGACCATCATCAATCGAACTTCTCGTCCTCGACTTTGCTCATTCATCACCATTCCCACCAGCGATTTATCAAAACCGGCTAATTTAAGCTGTAATTGCGGAGGGCTGGTTGTCTTATTTTCTTTTAGCTGACTGATTTCGCCTAAACTTCCTACGCCTAAATAAGTTTCCCCTGCAATAATCAGTTGCCCAACACCGGTATGCGCACAGGTGACGCCTGATTTCAAATCGAGTCTGGCGGCTAAAACGATATAAGCCCCCTCATTAATCGCATTGACCATGGCGTCAGAAAATGGATGATATTGCATTAGTACAACACCTCCTCAAAAAATAACGTGATATGGGTATACCCCAAGCGACGATGCTGAAATTTACCCTGTTCATTATCAACAAGCCGAAAAACTCCAAAAGGACGCTCAACCTCGAGCATTTCATTGACGGTAGGTGACGTTCTTAACATCGGTGAAATAGGGATACTGGCATACCCCTGATTATCACTGACCACATCAGCCACCACCATTTTGAGTTCATTGCCCACAGTTAAACGATCCCCTTGCTGTAACACGCGCATATTGCGCTTCCAGTCCTTTGTTTCTAGCCGATGACCTAATTGGCTTGGTATTGCAATACGAGGCGAACCATACCCATAACGCCCTTTTCTTATCCAACTGGCTATTTTGACTCGCCCCGACATCCCATCCAATGAAGCCACCAGCGCTTCTAACTGGCGCGATTTCTCTTCATTTAAATTATTAAATGTCAGCTCACAACGCCAACGACTTCCCGGAAAGCGCACCGTCTGGCTACTTCCATTAAATGGCGAGGTAAAGGTTTTGCTGTTACTCAATAATTGCCAGTTTTCCTGTGTGGGGATCACCGCTTTTGGCCATTCAAGAATAGACATTTAAACTCCTAATGTTCTGCGTGCTGCGCCATTACTTTGAAAGTCTTGTAACATCATCGCGTGAGCTTTCTGTGCGCCTGCTTCTGTCCCTTGTTGTGCGGCTTCCTTCATTGCCTGCGCAAGTACAGCGTCACCATTTCCCGTCACCGTAATATGATTCACGACCGTCATTTGCACACCGCCTGCACGAGCTAACGTCGGTTGGGGTGTAATGGGTATTCGTCCTGCGACTGCCCCCACAAAGCCCCCCGAAGCATAACCTTGCGCAGCATGCATTAAGCGATAGAGATTACCGACACCTAATTTAGCCGTCGCTTCTTTGGTAAAAACAAACTCACCACCGTGCACAATTCCTTTAGGCTCAAATTTTCCTCCATGCCCCGTATAACCACCGTAAGCATGCCCTTTGCTCATCCATCCCATATCAAAACCCATTGCCTGCCCGCCTGCTTCAATGGCTTTGAAAACCAACATTTTCATCACCATTCGAGTGATATCGGAGATCACCGCATTGGCAAAATCTTTAAAGCTTCCTTTACCCGTTAAAGCAAAATCGGCTAATGCATCAGACATATTATTAAGGGCATTGGTAGTGACGTTTCTGACGTTCTCCATCACATTCATGGCCGACTCACTGAAATCCGATAAGCCTTGTTTTAATCCCGCCATCGGATCACCTTTCATGGCCTCTCGCTTCCTCAGTTCTTCCTCAATCTGCTGTTTAGTGAGTTCGACATTGCGTTGTAAGTTCGCCAACTCTTTTTCGCCTAAATCCACACTGGCTTGCTGATACAGCACATCAATCTGACGAAGGGCATTAAGCCTTTCTTGCTCTGCGCGTGACTTTCCTATCAAGGTGGTTTCAAATTGCATCTGCTCAATTTCTTTACCGCGATCATAAGCAAATTGCGCAACCGAGTTGGCACGCGCTAGATCATCAATGGCTTTCGCTTTTTCTTTTATCGTCTCAATCGCTTTGGGATCGATTTTTAAGATGGCATCAAACTTGTTTTTATTCTGTTTGATATCGGCTAATGCGGATGTGTATTCATTAAAGGAAGAGGTAGTGCCATACAGCTGAATACTTTGTCCATCTGCAATCAGTGAGGCTTGTTTTTCCTCTAATTCCGTTAAGATTTTGGTGTATTGCTTGGCATAATCAATGGTTGATTTGTGGCTGGGCTTATACGTCCGTTTGGCTTGCAATGCCAGTTGTGCCTCAATTTCCGCTTGTAAGGCTTTATCGTAGCCTTGCATATCTGGTGTAATTTTGCGTGAGGCCAATACATCTTCTGCATTTAATTTCGCTAATGCCTTCCCTGTGGCTTGTGCTTTTGCCACTGAACGTTGCGATTTTTCAATCGATTCATCAATCTGTTTAGCAATCGCCGTGGCGGCATTCACTTGGCTATTTGTCGCCTGAAGCGTGATATTAATGAGTGATTCATATTCAATGCCTAAGCTCTTTAAGCTCGCCTTAAGTGAATTGATAACGGCATCAACATTTTGTAACTCAGTGGCATAACGTCTATATTCAGGGGCTTGATCACCTACTTTTTCTTTGAGTGTCGCCAACATATTTTGCATATTGGCTCGCTGACGCTCTAAGTTATTAACTTGCTCGGCATATATCCCCATCGCAGCATCAAGCTCTTTTTGCTTTTCAGCCACTCGTTTAAGGTATAAATCCCCCACACCTTGTTCAGCAAACGCCTTTTCACTCTCAACGCTGTATTTTGATAGACCTTGTAAGGAAATGACCTGTTGTTTAAGCTCCTCGACTTTCTCCAATTGCGCGTTAATACCCGATGAAACTTTGCTTAAATTCGCCACTAACGTGGCATTGCTCATTTTGTTTAACGCTTCTGTTGATGTATCAAGGGAATTAGCAAATTCAATCGATTCTAACTTGGCTTGTTTGACATTTTCGCTGTACTCATACAATCCCATGCCCAATGCCGCAACACCCGTCAACACTAATCCAATAGGGCCACCCGCGAATCCCATAACACTGTTAAGTGCTCGCCCTGCCACTGTTGATTGACGCCGAGCGGTCGTTAATGCACGTTGAGCGACGTTTTCGGCGGTTAATGCTTGTGTATAATTTAGAGAGGCTGTTCTTGCGAGTGATTTTGTGGCGATAAGGTTATCGAGTGCGATTTTTTCAGCATTAGTGCCTCTAGCAACTTGATATTCCATTTTGGCTCTATTGAGTGCCGATGTAGCAGCTTCTTTATCCGCCCATGCCTTCCTCACGGCACTGGTTGCTGCCACACTGTTTGCCTCCGCACTCTGTAATGTGGCTTTGGCCTCATTCAATGTTGCCTGATTTTTCAGATAAGTAGCTTTCGTCCATTGAGAGAGTTTTGCTACCAATGCCGTGACAGCAATTCCTTCAACCACTTTAGCCACTAACGATAGATTATCGGCAAGAGTAGCCATCCCTATGGTTAAAAGCTGAGTCGCACCAGTACCTTGATTCGCTTCACCAATAAATTTTGTCATCGCCGATTGAAGATTGGTGAAACCTTGGCTAACCGTTGTCACGCTGGTAGCAAATTTTTTATCCACACTGTCAGCTGCACGTTCTAAGGCTTGAATGACTTTCTCAATCGTCATTTCACCGTCTTGGGCTTTCTTCCTTAATTCGCCCACACTGGCACCCATTCCGTCAGCGATGGCTTTCGCTAACGCAGGGGTTTGCTCCATCACTGAATTTAGCTCTTCGCCACGTAACTGCCCCGAGGCTAATGCTTGACCAAATTGGGTTAATGCCGCTTGGGCTGCGGTTGCACTCGCGCCTGAAATCGCCACGGCTTTTGAGACAGTTTCCGTGAGTTCGGCCACTTTTTGCTGACTTAAGCCTAAGCGATCGGCATTATCTGCAAAACGTTGATAAACCTGTGCTGTGGCATCCAATGATTGATAGGTTTTTTGGGCAATATCATAGACCGCTTGTGTGGCTTTATTTAACTCGACAGAACTTTCTGTCACCAGTTTTAAGCGGTTCTGTAATTCCGTCCAACTATCAGCATAATTAATGACTTGATGAATGGATAATGCACTTGCGGTGACACTCGCAAAACGGGCAAAAAGCGCCGAGGATTTTGCGGTTTGCGATACCATTCGCTCTTGTTGCACGGTGATAGCTTGAAGGCTGACGCGAATACTTTGCCCAAATTGTTCTGTTTGGCGCTGGCTACGGTTGATCGCATTTGTGAAATTTGCCGTATTCAACGTCAAATCAATATTTAATCTACCTAATGCTCCCGCCATAAATTCAATCCTTGGTATGAACACTACAAAAGCAAACTTTCACCCTGAATAAATGCAATATTCCTTGTTATTTGCTATTGATTTAATTATTGACAAACTGAAATTTCGAATAATAGAGGGGGTTTTATGAGACTTATTCTGGCGTTATTACTACCTTGGTTACAATTTTTCACGATTGGTCGCCCATTTGCTGGCATCTTCTGCCTTATCCTACAAATCACCTTAATTGGATGGATCCCTGCGGCTATCTGGTCGGTTTATGCCCTTTCTCAATACAATACGGATAAAAAAATTGAGAAAATGTCTCGCGGTGGTTAACGATTAAGCCCCACAGATGTGGGGCTATCGATTAGCTAATACACTCTCAGTGACATTATCCCACACCTCCTCTTCCGTGATTTTCTTCTTCCACATCGGCATAAAATCCATCAATTCCGGCGGAGACGTTTTCGGATCACGATTTATCATCGCAAGAAGATGCGCCACTTGTGCCATCCGATAATCCTCTCGCCATAAACCAAAGGGTTGTTTGCGATAAAAAGCTTCATATTCACACAAGTGGCTTTCGGGCATTTGCTCGATTTCCGCGAGCGTTTTTCCCAATGCCAACGACAATATCAGTTGGAATTGCCGTCGGTCTCCGAGTTTTTTTCGCTGTTCCCCGCTTCGGCTGTAAACACCGCATTAGAGAACCCTTGCCCTAGACGATTAAGACCTTTTAAATCTGCTTCATTTTCAGCATCAAAAAGCAGTTCTCCTTTTTCATCACACAACTTAAAGGCCAACATTCTGGCGACATCGTATTCATCGTAGACACGATTTATCGCCTCATTAAATTGTTCGGGATCGTCTTCGTCTAAATAAATGTCCTGCGCCTCAGCAAGCTTGATTTTAATTTGGCGAAGTTTGCGCTGAATGTAATTCATGGTGCCAACATCCAGCTCTTTGACGTAAAAGGTGTTGTCTAAATAAGTAAAAGGTGTCACTTTCAGTGCTTGGTTTAACACTAATTCACGCAATAACGCGTTAGACATAATCACTCCTAAGATTTTTTATCGAGAAGGGAGAAGAGAAATAATAAGAGAGGTGAGTTAAGTGTTATTTCTTCGCATTCAAATAATCACGGCCAGACAATTTAATCGAGATCCCCGAATCCATCATTTGCCCCACACTGCCATCAATGTTCATGCCTGTTTCGACGGAGCCGTAATAAAACATGGAGCCTTCATCTCGCGTTAAGACCATTTTCACTGCGAATTTTTCTTTGCTGTTTTCATATTTACGCAAGAGTCGCTGCACATCACTGGAGCTATAACGTAAGAAGAAGGTCAATTTAATTGAGCCGTATTCCGTATCACCGGATTCATATTCTTTGCCATCACTGCAAATAGTGGTGACATCAATTTGTTCGGTTGTCGAACCGTCTTTGCTGAAACTTTTTACCGCACAGAAATTATTAGACCATTGAATGCGTTGTGCTTTGGCGTTTGCAAAATCTGAGGGTAACGTTTTATCACCCCAATCCACTTCCTCACACAAGGTCACTTTATTGCCATCAACCTGTGCAATAGGAAAACGCCCATCTAACTCCCCTAAACCCGATAACATAATCATGTCATCCGCTTTCAGTTTATTATTGGCGATGGTAATGGTTGCGGGTGATAACGTCGCTTCCGTCACGGTCATCGCCTCTCCTAAGCCTGTTTGCACAAAGATCTTCGTGCCGAGGAAAGGCGTCGCTTTATGATTCTTTGGCTTTGTCATATCCATTCCTTATTTATCTGATGAAATCATTAATTCAAGAACAAGCCGATGCAATTTGACATCCGCTTCATACCCAAAGACCGCATTCACCCGTTGTGCGAATGGAATTTCCGCAACAATCTGAGCCTCGATTTTTTTACGCAAGACCATAAGGGGTTGTGGCTGGAGCGCATACACATCGAGTTGTACGCGATAGTTATCTAAATCCGTATCCTCCAGCGCACTGTTAGGCGTGATGCTGGCAAACTGGATCACAATGGCGGGATAATGCCCTTTGCCTTCGGGTAATACCTGAAAAAAAACCCTTCCATCGACCAGCGGTGAAAGGGTCTCTTTTAATTGCTGTATCATGATCTCTACCTTGCTTTTTCAATGTCCTCTTTGAGTGTTTGAACTATCACTTTAGCCGTCGCTTCCTTTTTCGCTTCAAAGCTGGGGCGCATAAACGGTTGTGCGGGCATCTTGGCGGTGCCAAACTCAACAAACCACCAATAAAACGGATCATTCGGGTTCAATGCTGCACTTTTCCCCGTTGCCTGTTTAAAGGCAGACACCTTTTTACCCGATAATGATTTCACCCAAATGCGCGTTTTGACTTGCCCATTGCGTTGTACTTTCGTTTTAGAACGAATATTGCGCTTGATAGTGCCTTTGCGTCGATGAGGCACCGTTTCCTTAAGAATAGGCACTCGATGTTTGATTTCCTGCTTTAACGCCGAAGCGCCTGCATTCATCGCCTTACGCGCACTTTGATTTCTGGTTTTACGGGCAATGTCTTGCATTCGTTGAGCGAGTTCAGACAATCCACTGATTTTAATCTCACCCATCATTCACGCCCTCTTTGCACATCAATTGAAGCTCACGATGACGCTCATAAGGGTCAATAATCGAAATAATATTAAATATTCGCTTACCCCATACAATACGCATCGAAGTATCAATGTCAGCGATATAGCGAATAATAATTCGCGTTGTGGCCTCACTTTGTACTTGCTGGGCTTGAAAATATTCCCGCCCTTGATAAGGCATGATCGCTGCACGTACTTTTGTCGCATGATCCGTCCAAATCACATCATTGCCACTGATGGCATCGGGCGCTAATACTGATTTTTGAATATGAATAGTGTGGCGTAATCGTCCCGGATCCATTAACTACCTCGCCAATTTCGACAAAGCAGTAACAATCGTTCTACTGCTTTATTTTCATATAACGGAATTTCACTTTGGCTGGTTCGATGTTCAAACATATCCCCCAGCACTAAGAGCATTGCCGATTTCACTTCATAAGGGATATCATCGGGTGATTTCCATGCTGGTTCATCACACCATCTCAAACAATAATTTAATGCGCTTTGTGCATAAAATATAATCTGCTCATCACGATCATCACCGCTGTATTCGAGATGCTGTTTTAATAAAGAAAGAGGAATGACATCTAAGATATTCATGATGTAATACGGGATAGTTACCTACCCCGACCTATTACTTAAGCACTTCTTCCAGACGTTGGGAAAGTCCCTTTAATTAAGGCTTGAGGGCGATAATGAGCTAAGGCTAAACGTTCTTCACACAAAATGGTCAGCATATTCTTCACAAAGTTATCACGATCTTCTCGACTCACTTCGATAACCGCATTCATTCGATCCCATACTTGAGACGCCAAATCAAATGCACCAACAGTAAACTCACCTTGTTTTTGTGCTTTTGTGGGAACAACAGGTAATCCCCACATTACATTTGAAGTAAACGCTTGTGGGCCACCGAAAATATAACGCCCTTCTTTATCTTTCATTAACGCAATGGCATGCCAATCACGAGGATTTAAAATAATACCAGAGGCACTAAATTCAGATTCTGTTACCTGATAAATGGCATGAGCAATCAAGTCAGCATGCGTGTCGCCAGTAGCACTCAACGTGGTATCATAGGCAGTGGCAACATGATTAATCCCCGTCAAATTATCCGCTGTACCATCACCATTGAGTAATTGCTCCTCTTCCACTAATGCTAAGCCATACAATAAGCGATTATTAACGTAAGACTGTAACTGCACTGCATCATCCATCACTTGGCGAGACGCTTGGATCCAATGAGCAATAGTGATCACATTTGCCGTTTGTTTTTCAAAAGTCAGATTAGATTCTGGTTTCTGTGCCTTTTCTTTCACGGGTGCCGCGCTATTGGTAAACAATTTTTCGCGTACATATTCCAGTGAGTTACTGGAAATACGACCTTGTGCTAATAAATCGCGGATAACTAAACGACGCATACCCGGCATAATAATACCCGGTACTTGCATCGGCTGAATGAGAACACCGGCTGAACTCGCATCACTGCCTAATGATTTATTAAAAGTTTTCACTTCATAAGAAGCCTGACTCCCATTCCATGATTTTGTCAGCGCTTCTGCTGCTCGTTCAGAAAAATCTTTTTTCGCATTAGGATCATCAGCACTCGTTGCCCCTTTCTGCTCTAAATCAAACAGACGTTCACCGGCTTTTTTTAATTCCTCTTGGACTAAGGCTAAATCTGTTTGTAATTGCTTTGAAACTACGCCAGTAGCTTCAATTTCTTTCTTCTGTGCATCGAAGAGCTCTTGCACCTTTTTTTGTGATCCTTCGATGGCTTCTTGGATAATAGCTAAGTCAGACATATTCTATCCTTTCAGATTAAATGCATTAATTTGGTTAACAATGGATGCGACTAGGGATTGTTGAGTGTCATCGGACTCACTCCGAATAGCGGATTTGAAGCGGGAAATAAAACCGACTGCTTCTGATTTTGATAAACCGGCTGACTCTCTCAGCCAATCCTCAATATCTCGGATCGTTAATAACCCATCGATGCTCTTGAGTGATGAAACCTGTGCTTGGTCATTAGCGGGAAATGTACAAATACTGATTTCACGTAACAGAGAGATATTTTTAAAAATACGGCCTGAAGGTGTCCGCTCAAAATCATTACGCAGACAACCGAATCCGATAGAAAGCCCGTCAACCGTGCCATGCTTCATTGCCGCTTTTAGATCTTGAGCCGCACTATGACCGGGTGTTAGTTGTCCTCTTACACGTAATCCTTTTTGATCTTCCTCCATGTACTCCCATTTCCCCACAGGAAGTTCCCAGACTCGATGGTTATAAAACATAGCGACTTTTTGTTTTTGCTTATCTAAAACATGCTTAAACGCACCGGGTAAAATAATGTCACCATCGGAATCTTGATGACTAAATACAGAGGCATAACCTTCGAAAACGCCTTGTGTGCCATCACCCGTAAATTTGATTTCCGCTTCATCAAAATTCAGTGTTTTTCTGATATCAGGCATTGAACCCCCATAAATAATTAAGCCCCACTTTCGTGAGGCTCTTTATTGAGTTGGTTAATCGGTAAATATTGTGCTTGCCGGTAAGCGACATCTCCACCTTCAAGAGGAGGATAATTATCGAGCCGTCGCATTTCATTAATAGTTCTTAGCCCCGATTCTCCCATCGCTTTCATAAACGCGGCGCGTGAAGTGGAATCGCCTCGCAATAATCCATCAAGGTTATGTTCAGCATGGTATTTCCCCACTTCGGGGGGTTTTAGAAGCCAACGCGCAATGCAATTTTCCCATCGGGAGATATAGGGTTGTAAGGTATATTGAAGAAAACCTAAGTTTTGTTGCTCAATACCTGTTCCCCAACTTGTTGATTTTTCAACATCGCCGACTAAGTGCGGTGGAACACCAAAGAAACGGGCTAATTCACTGACTTGAAATTTGCGGGAAGACATCGTTTCTGCATCTTGAGGACTAACACCAATATCTTGAGCTTGAAATCCCCCTTCTAAGATCCACAATCGTTTTTTAACGGGGCCACCCGCAATTTCTTTGAAATTCTCTTCAAGTTGGCTACGTTGCTCTTTATTCAGTACCTTATCGCCTGTTGTTAGAATTTTAGGTGACTTAGCCCCATTGGCATAAAACTCACGTTGTTGATCTTCCATCGCAACGGCCGTGCTTGCTGTCTTACACGCATAAGCAATAGGCGACAATCCAACTAACCCATTAAAACCAAACCCTTTTAAATGAAAAATTTCGTGTTGTTTAAATTTCGCAAATTCATGATCACGCTGATATTTATAGATAATATTCTTCCCCTCCATGCGTACATCCATATTGGCAGACAGCAGAGGGAGCAAGCTGATCACATCACCGACTTTATTTCGCTCAATCAACGCGAAAGCATTACCATAAAAGCAAAGCTGCATAGTCATTGCCTCTCGGAATTCTTGAGCGGTCATATATTGATTGGGCGAATATCGCAGTAATCGAGCCAATGGGTGACTTAAATCGACTTTGGTTCTATTTCCCTGTTTATCCGTTTCGAACACATCCAGTGGCAAACAAGCCGTTAACGTCGAAATTAAGCTAACACAACGCCAAACCGTTGATATTTGGAGTATTCGCTCATCATTTACAGAAGAATCACCAAGTGAGCCTTGCGCTGAGATAACGCCTGATTGTGAACCTTGTTCAGGTGTCACGAGTCTTCCCCCAACGAAGAAGGAAGCCAGACGCGCAAACCAACCATGATTAGTGCGCAAATCGATTGAATATTGTTTATCTGTCATCACATACTCAATGGGTTAGAGAAAAAATCATCAAGGTTGCCATTATCAACCTCACCTTCCGCAGCACCAATCGCCATTGCAGAGGCCACCACACCATCGATTCGACCGGTGCTTTTTTTCTTGGCAAAGACGCGGTTATCTTTTTGGTCAGCCTCAAGCACAGCGGATGCAGCATTCCATCTCAAACAAGGATTGGTGTGGATCTCAATCTTCTTGTCATCAATGAGCTGTTCAAACAGTTCGATAGAGTGTGGCATCCACAGCCCTGAATCTTTGGCTTTGTAATATCCTTGTCCATGCGGAGTTAAAGGAACCGTCACACCCGCGTCATCGAGTTTGGGTTCAAGGTATTTAATGCGATAAGGGTCAAAGGCAATGGCTCTCATGCTGACGTGCATCGCCATTTCAGCAATGCGTTCTGCCACAAATTCATATCTCACCGCATTCCCTGGCGTGGTATGCATAAAACCTTGCCTTACCCATAAGTCGTAAGGCACTCGGTCGGTTTTCGCTCTATCCAATAAAGTGTCTTTGGGTGTCCAAAATTCGACATAAAGACGTTTGAGACTAGGAAAATACAAGGCTAATGCGGTTAAATCTTTGGTTCCCGATAAGTCCAGTCCGCCATAACACTCTTCACCTTGAAGGTCATCGAATGTGAACGTGTTTTCACACTGCATCCATGTTTCACTGTTAATCCACGGATTATCGGCATCCACCCACTGACAAAAATTAAGCCGACGCACAATGCTTTCTTTCGCGGGCATACCTCGAGCTTGTGTCACTTGCTCGCGCAAATAGCGATCAGAAAAGGTGTAGCCCAGTGATGGATTGGCTTTCCCCCAGCAAGACTCATCCTTAAAGGGATCATCGCCTTCATCCAGTGAGCAAATATAGGAAAAGAAACTGTCGTCTTCGATAGTTCCTTCGGCGACTTTTCGTCCGTATTCATGATAGTCATAACACACACTGGTTTTATCATGGCCACTGTTGGTGATCATAAATATCAAGGCTTGCCGCCGACCTTTTGTACCCGCTCGCATCATCTCGACGGCGGTATTATTTTTGTGCTCATGAATTTCATCAATCAACGCACAATGGGGACGAGGCCCTGATTGCCCATCATCCGAACTAATCGGACGAAAGAATGAACTCGTTTTCAAATAAGCCAAGTTCCACTCTTTGCCTGTTCCGCCTGATTTGGTGATCCGCTGACTTAATGCGGGAGATTGATCAACCATTGCCACCGCATCACGAAACAAAACCATGGCTTGGTCTTTTTTCGTGGCTGCCGCATACACTTCAGCACGCGGTTCACTGTCGGCGACTAAACAATACAACCCAACGCCACCCGCCATCGGTGATTTTCCTGAACCTTTACCTGATTCAACGTACACAATGCGAAATCGCCGTGTACCATCAGTCATTTTCCAGCCAAAAATGGAGCCAATCACAAAGCATTGCCAAGGCAATAAAATAAACGGTTTGCCTTCATGTTCCCCGCCATTGAGCTTTAAGACTTTCGCGAAAAAATCGATCACCCTTTTGACAGCCTCGACATCCCAGACTAATCCTCGTTGCTCGGCTTCGTTTAAATCTTTGAGATGACGTGCACATGCATGACGAATATCAGGCCCCGCTAAGATTTTGCCTTGATGCACGTCTTGCGCGTATTGTGTTGCGGGATCAACCGAAATATTGGTTGAGCGGATCTTCCTCTTCTTCTCCACCATCCATCTTCACCTTCGAACGAGCGGCGGGGGTTAAACCAAACTCGACTAAATAACTTTTAAAACGGCGATCTGCATCAGCCAACATGGCAACGGCAGGATTCGCTTTAATTAAAAAATCCCCTAATTGCGTTTTTGTGGTGTATGTCCGACCTTCAATCGCAATGGTGTCTCGCAATTGAAGAATATCGGCGTAGATATCACACAGCCGTTCTAATGCCAGCGTGTCAGCCACGGTTAAAACGCCCATTCCATCGAGTAATAAGGTTAATTTTGCCCACGCCATTTTCCCCCAATCCGTTAAATGTTCGGGTGGGCTTGGAATTTCACGTTTGGGTTGGGGTTCTTTATCGTTGAGTTTTCGTTTTCCCGGATTACCGGTGACCACCTTCAAGTGGGTCGGTTTCGGGCGTCTTCCTGCCATCGGAACCTCCCAGAAAAAAACTTTTCATTTCGCGATTGTGCACACAAATGAGGGCGCTAGGTAATCAGGGCGAAAGTGTTTGAACTTTTACCCCGCCCCCACCCTGTATTTCATGGTGTTATTGATGCCAATGAGAATTGGGATCAAGTGGAATGCCATCCGCATTACAGCCAATGACTTTGCCACTCTTTTCGATACGTTGTTTGGTGGAGTTATGATGCAATTCGCACAAGCTTTGGAAGTTCTTTGTGTCCCAGAATAAGGCTTGGGCTTTTGCGATACGTTCTTTATCACCTGATTCAAGCGCTTCTTTAAGACGATGCGGAATAATGTGGTCAACTACTGTGGCCGCAGTAATGCGCCCTTGCTCTTGGCACATGACGCAAAGTGGATGTTCATTAAGAAATGCTAATCGCACCTTTGCCCAGCGACCACCATAGACATTGCGTTTTTTCATTTTTTTTATTCCATTACAAATTTTCCGCAATAAAAAAGCCACCAGTGGTTAACTGATGGCTATCTGTATACACCAATCAATGAATGACGTTTGTAGATGATGTCTCTCCATCGTCACGCCCCTTCTTCTACCTACAGCTGACGTTGCTGATAATGACCGAAAATAACAAAACGGTGGTATTCGTTGTTTTTGATTCTCACTATGTGCTCTCTGTCGAGAATAAAACAGGTCATAGCTAACATAGGAGACAGCGACAATGCGGCGCTTTCTGTTTCAAAAAGATATATAAATATATTTATGTTTTTCAGCCCTGTAATCTCTCTTACAGTTTTTTTTCATCAAAATCTACTGCCCCCCTAACCCAGTACAAATGACGAGCAGTCACTATTATCTAAATAGATATCTGGAGTATTTATGCTCATGTCATTAGTACATGTCCGTGATATCAACTTGTTTACATGATCCATCAGCGAGTAAAAGTACGACTAACTTTTGATTACACATCGTTATTTATTCCATCGGGAGTTCAGATAGAGTGGAATACTATCTACCTCTAAAGAGACACTTACATCAAATAGATACTATATGACATATTACAATTAAATATATTTTTTAATCTACTAATATAACAGAAATACAATATATTCTATTGCATAAAGAAATAATAATTATATAATTGGAAATGATTGATATTTACTTTTTGCTTCATTTTAACCGCCCTATGAACATTAAATCATAGGGCTATTTTTTATCTTACGTCTATTAATCAAATAAAAATAAATAATTAAACACAATAAACTAGCATATATATTTACTTTAGTTATAATAATAAGTCTAACTATACCCATATGAAACAATATATTGTTAGTATTGTCCAGCCTCCCATGCTGGGCTTTTTTATTCCATGCATTCTTGTTTGATATAATCCTGCAACCCTTTAATCATTTGCTCTGACTCTGCAATTCGTTCTCTGAGTAACCAATAATTTCGGATAGCGGTGTCAGTAGGTCGGGCGGTGGTTGCATAAGCCAAGCTGGTGGCGGAAGTGGTTTTGCTTTTTGGGCACTCGGCTTTGATATACACCCGCTCAGGATGACGCTCGCTAATATCACGCAAGCGACTAATTTCATTCTTGGCATTCGCTAACTCCTGCGTATATTGAATATCCAGTTGGTTTAACCGCATTATGCGTGCTTGATAATCAGTATTAATAGACTTCTGTTCTTCAAGAGCTACGGCCAGTTTTTTGTTGATATCTGTCAATGAATTAATCCTATTAGCTTGCCAATTAACCACCCAATAGCCTCCCACAATGATGCCTACCATCGTAATAACGGCATAGAGTTTCCCGTATTTCATGATTAGTACCGATGATGTGAGAGAGCTATCTGACAGCGCTTTTCTAAACTCACTTGGTCTTTAGTACATGAGTTATCAATCAAGAGATAAATGCCACCAGCGACTGTAATGAGTAATGCAAGGATAAAGCTGATAATGATGATTAAAGGTTTCCATGACATAGTGCTGACTCCGCTTCTCGACGACTGACAAGCCCTCGCCAGACCTTTCCGCCTGCATATATCCAACGTTTCATTTCTTCACAGGCACCCGCTCTATCACCAGCGTTTAGCTTCTTGAGTAATGTTGAGCGAGCAAATGCGGTTGTACCCACATTAAAAGCAAAGGAATATAAAGCAGCTTTGGTGTAGTCATCGAGTGATACTTTGATTAATGCATCGACTTGCTGTTGTGTCTTAATAAAATCGATTTGTAATAACGCATCACATTCTTGTTGTGTGTATCTCTTGCCTTGAATAATGTCTTTGCCTGTATGTCCATAACAAACAGTTAGAACACCTGCCACATCACGATAAGGTTCATAACGTACACCTTCAAAATGGGCTATTACTACTAACGCGATGGCTGTTGCTCCTGCTGTTGTTAGCGCCGCTATTTTCTGTTTGAGAGACATTAAATATCCTTTGGCGCTTTCACCATTAATTCAGCAAGCTTTTTTAAGGTTTCGGTCGGGTTTTGTGGGTCAACATGACGAACAAGCTCTTCAAATAATTGAGTGCGTTTTCGTTGTTCTCGACGAGTCATAAAATAAGTGGCTAAACCCAGAAGCATGCTGAACGCCATCCCGATAACAAATACCCATTCATATAAAGAGAGACTGGCAAAAAAGGCCGTTAGGCCTGCTGTTCCATAAGTTACATTGGTTAATTTTTCCATACGCATAGTCACCCCCTGAGGAGTGTCCGTTAATGATTAGTGTGAGAAAGTTAAAAAATTAGGCGGGTATTGATACTTTAAGTGCTTTTAATAAATCTTCAGGCAACTGTTCTTCCAGTGACGCATTAGAAACAATCACAAGGCCGTACATGGATATCCATGTATTCGTTTGTTGTAAGTGTCCTTGAATAAACTGTTTTGCTTTCTCTAAAAAATAAATACAACTCTCTTGTGTGTTTTTACGCCAATAAGATTCAATCGCCACCAGCAATGGAGCACCAGCATCACTAATTTTTTGCAAGCCGATTCGATATTGCTTTTTACCTGCGGAAGATGTCGTGCAAATTAATTGTGTCAGTTGTTGAGTTTCACCATCAGTCGTATGGATATTCGCCGTTAAAATGGCGGAGGTATTCTTTTCACTGTCTGTTTCTGAGGCATAGTGAAGACTAAACTGTAATTCGCTTATCTCTTTTGACATAACACACACCTTTTATTGATATATATCATATTTAGACAAGAAAAAGGTCACTGTAGTGACCTCATATAATTGACAATTAAATGATAATGATTATTATTCGTAAATGTGCCTTTTTTTTCTCCGATATTGATACATTGCTTTATAGTTAATGATCGCTCTCGTTATTAACACTTTTCCCGAAGATTTATGCCGACATGACTCCTAGCGCGTCGGCTTTTTTTTACTCAAATCGGGAATGATAACTCGAACAGCATTCCCGTCACTTAAGTAATAGTGAACTTCTTCTGCTTCTCAATTCCCTTACTCAGCGATTAATTTAAGCGCAAATATAATTTCGTTTTTACTTTAGATAACAAAAAAGTCACCGAAGTGACTTCAAAAGAAAGTAATAATTCTTCTTTACTCTGTGCAAATTTTTACACTTTACTCTGTTGCTTCTTCCACTGCCCTGGTCTGCAATTAAATACACTTTTAAATGCTTTACTAAATGCAGCTTCAGATTGGTATCCGACTCTTTCTGCGATATCTGATAATGTATATTTATTTTGTTGTAATAATGAAAGTGCTTTTAGCATACGAATGGATTGTAGAACTTCGCCAGGTGTCGTATTCGCCGTTGCTTTAAATTGACGCACAAAAGTCGCTCGTGACATTGAAGCGACATTAGCTAAAGAATCAAGTGTCCACCCTTTTTGTGGTTCATTTAACATAGAATTAAATACACGACTTAACCGAGGTTCAGCTAATAATGCTAACCAACTTGAGTTTATATCTGGTTTTTGCCCATAAACACGTAATGCAAAAGCGAATAAAGTCTGAGCAAGCCCATTTAGTATCGCAGCCGCCCCTTGATTTGCATTAATGGCTTCCTCTCGAAGCAACTGGCTAAATAAATTCAATACTGTTAGCCCTGGCATTTCCACCAAATTTGCCACTACCATATCAGGAAACCCATTTAATAATAGTAACCCGCTTCCTTTAGCATAAGCCATTCGCCCGCAAAGCAAATCAACATGTTGAGTCTGATCTTCAGATTTTGTGTACTTAACAGGTAAGAAGCCATTATTTTTATGCAAAAAAGGGGGAGGTTCTATATCTCGTTCTCCACTCCAAAGGGTATGTGATTGCCTTCTGTTTAACATTAAAAAAGTGCCTTCGGATAAAACTATAGGGGCTGATTTTTCAATCTGAACATAACACTGCCCTGATAGAACTAAGTGAAAAATAGTTTCATGTTCAACAGATGAAACATGCGGTAAGGAAAAATGTCCTTTCATTTGACAAAACACATCTAATTGCAATTGCCCTTGAGAAAGGTATAAGAGTTGGCTCAACGTATCCATGAGACTAATTCACTAAAAATTGATTCGTTTGATGATGTCATCATCTTTTTTTTCATCCCATAATGTCAACCAATAATTCAGTTAACTCAATAAGGTTAATATCATGCTTAATTGGAATGAATATCGAAAACAATTAATGGGACGTATTGGTGAGTTAGGAAAATTAACACCTGATACGGTTACTGGCTACCAAGCACTTTCCAATGCAGGTAAAAAAACTAATCATTTAGATGCAAAAACAAGAGAATTAATCGCATTAGCAGTTGCAGTCACAACACGCTGTGATGGTTGTATCGCCGTACATGCTGACACCGCTTTAAAGTTGGGTGCTAGTCATGAAGAAATTGCAGAAGCACTCGGTGTTGCTGTTGCATTAAATACTGGTGCTGCGATGGTTTATTCTGCTCGAGTATTGGATGCTATTGCACCTGAAAATTAATTCGTAATAAATCAATATCAGGGATATTAATTCAATAATCTCAATATATGACCCCAAAAATAATTGGGGTCTATTATTTAAGAGACTTATCATTACACATTGAGATTTTCATTTCCTTCTTCAAAGTAAATACTCCATACCTAACTCTCTTAAAGTAAAACTCAACTAAATTAACGAAAAATTTAATCAATAAGATGCCGACTCACAGCTCTTGTGTGAATGATATAAGTGGATGTTGATTCTGTGGTCGGTGTAAATGAAAAGGCTACAAAGTAACCTTATTTAATTTAGGGTTGAATATATTAATGATAATAATTATCATTACAGGTATATCAAATTGACAGGTTTGATACGGATTAGTACGACATGACTTACATTGCTTCTTGCGTTTATTTTATATGCCGATATGACTCCTAGCGTATCGGCATTTTTTTATTGTTTGTATTATATATCTTTTATATCAATTAAATTAATGAATTAAGATAAAACTATTTAAAACTGTATTTAGTTCAACAAGGACAACCTGAGCATACTATCTTTTGATGAATAACTTTAGGCCATTCTACTGACTTCAACCCTTCATTCTGAGGACAACTACAATTACAACTATGTATAACACTACGAAGACATAGAATGACTACATTATTCAAAGAAAGGTGGTTTATTTTATGGAACTGTGTATTATTAAGGGGTTATCACCTCGGGTAATCCTCTCTATATCATTGCATGCCTGTAATGGGTACAGGGACTTCCGGCAGTAGTCGGTTTGTAAAAGGATAGCCCTATGAGACCGAAAATCGTACCAGTTCGTTGGTACACTCGTTTTCGTTTCGGGCGCGTAGAACATGTGCGTAAGCATATGCGCTCGCTCCCGATCCGTTGAGTGTGTGGTGCCCGCAGGTGATAATTTCATCAACCTTCTGTTTGCTCAACAGTAATCCCCATCATCGTGTTGTAATGATCAGAATCCTTCGTTTCTTCAAAAATTTTCTGAAATAAACGGAAATACATTTCTACATTAATCACTCCTGTAGCCATGATATTTCTGCCATCAGAATGGGAATGACGGTTAATTGCTCGATAAAATGAGTCATATTCCCCTGCTGAATATTCAACTGCTAGCTTATTTAGCGCTTTATCCAGTTTTTCCTGTTTGCAAGAAAAACTGAAATAGTACTCAAGAATATTTCGCATTGTATTAGGTAATACTACCGGTAAACTTCTTCCATCGCGGACATCCCGTATGGTTTGCCATAAAGCCTGATACTCATTCAGCATGTCGTGCATCGATAATGGGATACAATCACTATATTCTCCTTTAATGATGCGATAAAGTGCACACCCCTTTGGTGTTGTACGTTCGGGAGCCAGTCGTTTATAAACTGAAAGTAGAATCTCTTGAAAGAAAAATATATTATGCGTCAATATAACAATGTGTTGCGCAATCTTCGGTAAAATTAATTTATGTTTTATCATCGAAGCAACTTCATAAATATAGTTATGTGACAGGCTGGAAATAGGATCGTCAATAACAATCAGTTTAGGTTGTATTGTCTGGCTATCAGGTACGTGACCAATGCATGATTCTAGGAAATAGAGAAGAGATATGATTGTTTTTTCGCCTTCACTCAAAGATTTAAAGACCTCAGAATCATCTGGCTGGTTTTGTCTATGTAAGCGATATAGTTTCAAGCTCTCATCATGACAAATAATATTGAAATCATTGATCCCTAATTGTGTCAGATTATAATTAATGTTATCAATTGTAGGCTGTATAACTGATAATTGCCCTATAAGATGAGTAGTTTCGACCGAAAGTGCTCGCTCTTCATCTCTCAATAAATCAACTTGATTTATCTCAGCTTGCAATTGTTGTTGTATTTCTGCTAATTCCTGATCACATTGACGCAAATAAGGATCACTCACTTCTCTAAGATATGCAAAGGAATCTGCCGCCAAGCGAGCTCGCTCCTGACTAAAATTGGCTGCCAGCTGATTATTGTCTCTAATGTTACTATTTAAAGTTACCAGTATCTGGTTCAAATGCTGACGTATATCTGTAATAACGTCAGGTTGTATGGATTGCGAAGGCTGTAGTAGCTTTTGTCTGAGTGATTGTAGATTATTACGTAAAGTTTGTTGCAGAGATTTAATAATACTAAAAACTTGGTGATCATCACTAACTACAGGGTGTTGTCGTAAATGCTCATGGAATGACTCCAATAAGTCTAATTCATGGGAAATGACTGTCTGACTGTGGGTAAGCGTTGCCAGAGCATCTTCATAAGATTTATCAAACATGAGTGTCAATTCATGAAGAAGATGCTGAGAATCAAATTTTTGTTGACAAAATGGACAAATATTATCTTTAATATAACCTGTTCCACTATGAACCCAATCAGCGTTACCTAACTGCTGAATAATGGCTGAAAATGGTGTATCGGACGATGCTGTCAACGAACTTTGAAGTAGAGTCAGCATTTCGTCAGATAGGCCATAAACCTCTGGTTCAATAATCTCTGTATATTGAGTTCCTTCACTATTAAGTAACAACTCCAGTCTCTCTGTAAGTTGTACCAGCTCATATTTTTGAATTCCTAATGAAGTTTCCCTCATTTTTTGATAAAAATTATTTACTCGTTTAGCTCTATCTAGAAAATAATCTAACGATTGCCGATCATTGATAGTTTTTTTAAAAATAACTTTAGAGTACTTTTCGATAACAGTAGACTTTGCATCATTTTTATTTTTTATCTCTGTATCCAAAGTGTTTAGTAAGTTGTTTATTTCAGTAATTCTTCTCTTATTACTTTCAATTTTACCGTTAACGTCATCATTCTTCTCATTCAATGTAAAAATACCAGGTTGATATATTTCTTGGTGAAACTTCTGTTCTATATATTCCTGATTAAATACAAAATAAGCAAAATTTTCACGACTTGCAAAATGACAATGCTGGTATTTTTCTTGTTGAAAACCTGAAAAAAAACTTGAAATTGTTGATTTTCCTGCACCATTTTGTCCATAAATAAGGGTAACAGGCTTACTTAGATCTATATTTACATCTTTATCAGCAGAATAGCTTTTAACATTTCGGAGAGTGAGTATGGCCATAAATCCTTATCCTTTCAATTGTATGTACATATAGTGTACTCGATTGGATATGAGATTAATGAAGGTTCTGTCATAATATATAACTTTATAATTTTCTTGAAAAATTTATTAATAGCAATATAAGCTGAGAGATTTTATATCTTGGGCATAACTGATAGTAAGAATATCAGCAAAACACCTCTTTTATTTTCGGTCTTACAGTATTTCCTATGAGGAAAAAGTATGCATTTCGTTGTGAGTTCAAACTAAGCAGGCAAGTCTAGTTATGTTTTATCTATGCCTCCCTATACAATTTAAAGCCCCAAAATCTAAATTTTTTATCTTTAACCAATATGAGATCGTAGATAGCAAAAAACCCCGCCGAAGCGAGGTTTTGTATATTCAACTATTTAATGCTTAACTCATTTGTGCTGTCATCACACTTTTGCAAAAGATACATTTTGCGCCGTGTGGATTGTTCACTGTGACATCAAATTGTGATGTTCTATATTGTGAACCGCTACAACAAGGGCATTTAAAATAGAGGCGAATAGTAATAGCGCCTTTAGAGAGCCACCACGTTGCCTGCTGCTGGGCCTTTCATACCATTTTCCATGGTAAATGAAACTTCTTGGCCTTCCATCAGAGATTTGAAGTCATCACTCTGAATTGCAGAGTAATGTACAAATACATCTTTACTTCCATCTTTAGGAGTGATGAAACCAAAACCTTTATCATCGTTAAACCATTTTACTGTACCAGTCATTGTATTAGACATAGAATTTCCTTTAATTTATTTAATTTGCCATAAGGCATAGGCGGTTTGTTTTGTATTTTTACTTATGGGAATTAATTAGAAGGAATTCACAATGAAGAGGTATCGAGGATAACGCTAAACGGGAACAACTTTAAACTGACTAACATAAATAGGTCTGTACTTCCAAACCAGTGACGCTATTAAGCCATAGAAAAATTCAGATAGCAAACTTTATTTTTTAGCGGTAAGTCAGCTTAAGTAGACCTATAAAAAACACAACCCCGCTATACTCACGAGGTTTTTAATAGATAAGTCATGTAACATCAAAATCATTATTAACACAATATATTGTGTTTTGTAATTACACAAGACTATAAATGCTGTGTTTTCTAATTATTTTATCCATATCTAATTTTACGTTATCAACCGATAGACACCCCTCAATAAATCCTTCTGCTGTCTGCAATCGCTTAGCCACTTCATTATGAGAAATGCCAAGTTTTGAAGCCATTGAGCGTAAAGGATAATTCTTCACATAGTACATAATAACCAACTGAAACAAGTAACTATTATTTACCTTTAAATGTAATACCGCTTTATTTATTTTTAAGCCATCATCATCAGAACATTGCTCTCGGCTTCGTCTTGAACTTGGAATTAATCCTTTAAAACCTGCGGCAATTGATGAGTAATCGATACTATTTCCCTCATTAGCTGACCACGCACCCCAACGTGATAAAACTTCCTGCATATCTCTCATACTAATACTCCCCGTGCCGTATACACGTTAAACCAATGCCCCCATTCCTAATGAACGGTTTAAAAAAGAAAATAACAATTCGATTTGATTGCCATAAGTGGCTTCCCACAATTTCGGATCATGATGCAATTCATCATGATGTTGACGACATAATGGAATAGTGAATAAGTCATGAGCTTTCGTTCCCATGCCTCCCATACCATGGCCGATGATATGATGTGGATCATCAGCTTGTTGTCCGCAAACACAACATGGCTGTGTTTTTACCCATTGAAGCCATTGGGTATTCTCCCAACGGCACATTTTAGGTTTAAGAAGAAATGAGGCTGGAGGTTCAGGATCGACAGTCACATTAATAACGGGTTTTATAGCATCTAAACGCGCATTCATTGCTGATAGTGCTGTCACTTCATTTGGAACAATATCAGCTTCAGGAAAACCGCCATGCACTCTACGATCTTTAGTTTTATCAGGCCAATTTAAGATACGGCGCAATATAGCATCAGGTAATTTATCAACCAGTTTATGCATCACGGCAAAAGCAAAAAAATCAGGTATCGTCAGCGAATGGCTATCATCTAATCTCAAACGACTACGAATAGTATCTACCATCCAAGCAATACGATTTTTATGAGCCAATTCAGCAACCCATTCAGCTGATGAATGGCGAATATGATTATCATGGTACCAACAAGTCCGTATCACACCGTCTTTATGCCATGTGGTTGTTAATTCATGATGATGATAACTGTCATGCTTATCGTTAATCTGACAACAATGGATATTTCTGCCTATCCACATATTCATCGATGACAATCCTCCCATAGCTTGGAGAACTTTTTTATTATTCAAAAAATCAACAATGCCCTTGTTATCCAATAATGGCTGTTCATTTCCTGTTAATGCCCCAGAAGGCCATTTATCTAAACTTTTTGGTACATCGCTAATAATCACGCGCGAATGTGGTTTAAATTGCTTAAGCAACTCCGCTCCAGGCTTCAATAAAACAACGCCAAGGTCAGACTGAATATAGGGCGTTAAGAGTAGTTTCATTAAATCTCATCCTCAACTTTATATTCAGCCCATAACCCTGCAATCCACTTCACACCTTTAGTAGTAAACCTTGATTGTGCAAAAGCGTGGTTATTTTTTTGGTTCGTTCCCGTTTTTATCTCAAAGCGACCAAGATCGACATGAGTTTGATAAGGCGTAAACGTATTATTCAAGCGATACATAATTTTCTTATCAATTAAAAAACAACGAAAATCGGTTTCTTTCGCCTGCAGTAATTTACACACTTGTCGAAATGTCATAGAACCATGGGATAAAACATAATTATCAACAAACTGAGCCTTAGGTGTCGCAATCGCCAGTTCACTTTCCAATTTTTGTTTTTCTTCTGCTAAGTCTGCTGCTAATCGCAATGCTTCTGGTAATGTTTGAGGAATGACTGGCTGCATTTTTGATTCTAATTCCTGCCAGCGATCAACTATTTTTGCTGTGAACTGAGGTGACAATCGAGCTACCAACACCAGAGAGTCTCTTTTATTAAAACGATATTCAGTATATTGATTGCCGTTATGTTCAAAAGGGAACTCAGCCAATGGCTGGGTTAAAATTTGAGCAACAAAAAGCCTATCGGCAGAACGCTTAACATCGGAATGATTACTTCCCGTTAAACTGGCAATCTCTCGACTCGACATAGTTAATTCACGATTCATTATGGGTAATACTGAAACTTCCATTATTTTTTGCATCATGCTATTTCTCTCCACGTTTTACTCGTGACCGTACATCACGTGATTAAATGGGCAGATTATTCTCTCCTTCACAATATCCATTAACATCAACTCAGGCATAAGTACCCCATAACCCCAATAATGTCACTACAAACCAAAAACCAACGAACAAAATGTATTTAGTTAGCATTACTGAGTCTCCTGTAACATTTCTATCGCTTGCTTCCAAATGCTGCTCCATGCTTGGCGACCTGAAAACTCACTCATACGACGAATGCCTGTTTTACCTGCTAGCTCAAGTGCAATTTCTTCAATGCGGTTTTTAGGTTTAGACCGAGAGCCAATCAAGCGGGAAAAGGCACTATCACGTTCAACGGTGTCAACTTGAACCTTTAGCTCATCCTTTGGCTTTTGACTACGAACGAATAGTTCATCAAAGTGTTTACGTAACTTACGAGGACTTAAAATGTTTTGGTACCAGAATGAGTCTTTGTTGGCCCAATCGAACAAGGCACAAATTTGCTCATGGGTACGCCCATCGATTTGACGCATCAAACGAATATCGTTCGCCCAGTCATACCAAGTAGGCTCTAGCGCAGATGGATTTAGTTTTTTAACACGACCAAACATCCATTTCGCCGTTTTTAAATCACCTTCATCGCCCCATTTTTGGAAGTTAGCGCTGTAAATCACTGCTTCAGGATAACGAGTTAAAAAATCATTTTTCGGCTGGTCGCTGGATTCGTCAGAATTCTGCGACGAATGATCTGTTTCTGTTGTACTCTCTGAAGTAATCTCTGTTGTATTCTCTGTAAGATCAGGCCATTTTGACCCGTTCAGAACAGTGCATTTTGAACTGTTTGACGGTTTCAATTTGCGCTTATCGATAAGGTCATTTTGAACTGCTCGATTAGATGTATTATCACTGTTCGATTGGGTCATATTGACCCCATCAGTTAGCAGATGGTGATCGTAGTTAATCGCATAATAATTAGTACGGTCATGGTTCGATTTATTGATTTGCTCAATGCGTAAAACACCCTGCTTTTTCAAATTAGTAAAAGCACGTTTAATCGTTGATTCAGAGAAAAAAGGAAATTGATTCTTCCACTCTTCAACTGTGTTATAAATCCAGCGTGAGCCGTCATATTCAACACCTGAAGTAGTTTCAGTTAGCCAATATTGAATTTGCTGTAACAGCATCGCCTCATTTAAACCAAGACGTACCGCTAATTCAGGAATAACGACTAAAGGGCGACTTTTTAGTAATAATAAACTCATCTTGCCACCTCATTACTTAATACGTGTGTACTTCTCTTTAAAACGCTGTACAGGTTCACACTGTGGGTCGTCACAACCATCAAGCATAAAAATAACGCGCTGTTTTTCTCTGTCATAACGAACAACATGAACAACGATACCTCGGTGATTTTTATAGTAGCGATCAAGTTGGTTTGGGTTCTCATTGTTCATTGCCTCGTCCTCAGCCCATTCTTTGAATTAAAATCATCTACCAGCCAACGCATAAATTGGTAGTTGGTTTCTTGGTAGCCATTTGGTACTTTAATTTCATAGACAAAACGGCCATCACGTATTGAAGCTCGCACTTGCGTGCGACATGCTAAGTTTGATAATCTACTCATGCTAATTTCTCTTCACACAATTGAAATTTGCAAACCGAAGCCAGCGACCGTACATCGTTGGCTTCACCCTTTCTAAAGCCCATCATTATTTTTTCTTCCGATGTAATGAGATAAATGCATTAACAAATGCACGACCACTTGCTATTACGCGATCTAGCATTACGTTAAGTTGTTTCTCTTCTTCACTATCAACAACGCCATCCTCTAAACTTTTTTCTAAAAAAATTGCCAGTTCGCCTTGTTTTGAACCAACTTTGTTGTGTAGACGAAATAACTCAGGTTCATCTATCTCGTCGGGTTTAATACGTTCCACCAGCAACATTCCAGACTCACGAGCAATGAATTCAGCAAACAGAACAGTTTTAGAAATATCTTGCATGGCTAACAGTTCGTTTAAATCAAATGAACGACAGCCGTTTTTTTCATACAGCTTGTTATTGAATGATGTTAAAGACAGGCCAAGCGCACCAGCCATCGCTTCACGCCCACCAGCTGTTGCCTCACACATTTCTTTCACTACTTGTTTTATTGATTGGTTACTCATAAATACCTCTCTTTATTAAAACCACAGCCATTGGCAAAAAGTCTTGCGTGGCATCACGTAATACTTCCCTGGGTTGTTCCGGTAAAACCGTTTGGCTTTTAGCTCATGAAGCTTCATCCAGCGCTTACGTTTTGCTAATATTCGTGGGCTAATACACTCGCTAAACATTATCCCTAGTGGGATCATCACTAAGGACGCAAATAACATACCGATAAGGGATGACTTAACATGCTCGATATCTTCTTGGGTCACTTGGTCTCGTTTCTCAAAACCAGCCTCAGTCTTATTACTTTCTTTTGGGCTATTTTTTCCTTTTTCTTGGGAACTTGGCTTGGTCATTCCCTCGCTCGCAGAAGAGACAAAAGAAAGGAATTCAATGCCATTGCAGATCCGTTGTTCTTGCTTCTTGATAAATTCCTCGACGATTGTAAAGACGGGAAAAGAGACATGCCCCGCATCACTCGTGATGACTTCAGAGCCTTGCGCCCTCACTTGACCACAAGACAATGCAACAACTATAACCATGCCGTAGACAGCTTTTTTGATACTCTTAAAAGCAATGAGCTTTATGAGAACGATTGGATTTATCCTGTTATTAGGAACCCTGCAGAGATGATCCCCAATATCAATAACCTTATGGTTTTTATTAAACGACGTTAATTTTATTGAGTGATTCATTTCCTACCACCATTGATAAGTTCTTGTAGTTAACTGCTTTAAACTGTTTTGCTATTGTTTATTTCAATAAAGTAAGTATAAAAATCATTGTTGAGTTCCCCGTAAATAAGACCAATCAACATCAGGCCTTAGTTCTTCACATCGAACCACTCCTGAAGTTACTTTTTCTATTTCAGGGCAACGTCGTGCTGGAATTTTTCGAGTTCCATTGATCCATTGATTTACTGTAGGCGGTGAAATACCCAAGCGTTTAGCCATTTCAGACTGCCCACCGACATAATTACATGCTTTTTTTATTGCGGTTGTGGCACTTATTTGATCCATTATTCAATTACCTCCGGCCTATATTGAAATACAATGTTAGGCTAAGCCTAATGTTAAATCAATAGGAATTGCCTACACAATATAAAGATAAGATAATTAGGCTATGCTTAATGGTAAAGATTTAGGCCGAGCGATAGAGCAGGCAATTAATAAAAAACTATCATCAGGATCAGTTAAATCAAAAACTGAGATTGCTCGACATTTCAATGTAAAGCTACCATCTATTTATGATTGGATAAAAAAAGGCTCCATTTCAAAAGATAAGCTACCTGAATTATGGAGTTATTTTTCTGATGTTGTTGGACCTGAACATTGGGGCTTAAAGGAGTTTCACCTCCCAGTAAATAAAGCTGAATCAAGATGTACACATGATGAACATCAACTTAATAGCCTTATTCATGCTTATATGTCAGCTTCGGCAGAAAGAAAAGAAATAATAAAATATCTTTTGCTGCAAAATAATACAAAAGAACCTTCTTGGGTTAATAGTGATACTAGGGCATACATTATAACTTTAGAACGACAAGCCTCTGAATGGTTAAATAACAATAAAAGCAATAAAAAATCCTCAAAGCGTCCAGCTTAAACTCATTTGGTCTGATGGAAACTTGTTAAGCTAGGCCTTTCCTAATTATCTACTCAATTGATTTTGATATAAAAAATAATCATCGTCTAATTTCATTTAATTTATTAGGCATAGCCTATTGACTAAAGATTAGGCTTAGCCTAATATCATTTATAACAATAAGCTAAATTTTTATATGTGAAGGAAAAGTAAATGATAACTGAACCAGTAATCATACTTCCAGTAAGTTTCACTGATGAAGATATTGCAAACTAGATGCTGAAATAGACGAGTACAGAATCAAAAGTGCTATTCAAACACAAAATAAATGATTTTTATGTGTGAAGAGAACGTGTGAAGAGAAACAATGGCTGACTGAGTCTTTTACCATTAAAAGGGGTTGTGGTGATAATGTTCTGCTCAGTCAGCCATTTTTATAAAGTTAGTTTTATAACCAAAGAGCGTGGGCGTGAAAAAAAGTAACCCGCAGTCAGCTAGAAATCCGAATCCCAATCGGGCTGATGCAACCACAGGTGGTCCGCTCTTTTTGATTATGAGTCTAACAATAAGCAAGGGTACTGGCATTATTTGTGAAATGTCTTATCAGGATTATGTCAACTCGCTAGTGCCCTTTCTTATTGTGTGAAGTGATAACGTGAGGTTATAGAAATGAGCCAAGAAGATCGTAAGACAAATGTCCCTGACTTTCTTTCCGAATTGGACGCTGGCGTTTTTGAAAATAAAGTCTCTGCTGTTTTAAATGATGTGGCTTTAGGCGTTTTAAATAATGGTGGAAAAGGCAAAGTCACTATTGAATTAGATTTTGCTCGCCTTAGTAATTCAATGGAAGAAAAACGAGTTGAAATAACTCATAAACTTAAGTTCTCTGCACCAACACCACGCGGGAAACGGGCTGAAGAAGATACTACTAAAACACCAATGTACGTAGGTAAAGGTGGTAAGTTGACCATTATGCAAGAAGACCAAGGTCAATTATTTTCTTTGCAAGGTCAGCCCGACGGGAAATTAAAATCCGTTAATTAGTTTCCTTATTTTTAATTAAACCTATCCATTTAATTTAATGCTTTTAAATAAGTAGGAGTTTATTCATGTCTCAATTAGACGGTAGTGCTATTTCGCAAATTCAAAATATGGCAGTGGCTTCATTAAGTCTCGAAGCAATAGAGAAATCTCTTTGCCCCGCCATTGTTCTTCCAAATGAATTTAAAGTGAGTAGTTTGGAAAATTTACAAGAAGGTCGCTTCCGTTTCCGTGGTGAAATGAAAACAACCAGTATCAGTGACTTTGTTAAATACTCAATCAAAAATGCAATTGATGAAGGTGTTAGCTGCTTTATTGATGCCGATGAAATGAGTGCCAAAACTATTTTTAATATCGGCACAATTGGTGAGCCTGGTCATGCTGATAATACTGCTCTTGTGAAATTAAAACAAACTGCCCCATTCGCAGCACTATTAAAAATTGATGGTGTTAAACATCGTCAAAAAGAATTAGCGGAATGGTTAGAAGACTGGCGTGATTATTTAATGGCGTTTGATGCTGACGGCAATGTTTTAGATATCAAACAAGCTATTTCTGCTGTCCGCCGTATTACAATTGAATCAACACGCTCTGCTGAACATGAAGATCACGATTTTAGCGCCAAACGTTCAGTATTAGAAAATGTTGAAGCAAGAAGCAAAGATGTTATGCCTACTGCATTCCAGTTTACCTGCACCCCATATGACGAGTTAAAAGAACGTAGTATTAAATTGCGTTATAGCGTGCTTACTGGCGGTGATGTTCCCGTTTTAGTGCTCCGTATTGTCCAACTTGAAAACCTTGAAGAACAAATCGCTCAAGAGTTTCGCAATCTACTTTGTGATGAATTTGATGAAAGTGATATCGAAACATTCATTGGCAAGTTTTCAGCTTAATTATTAATTAATCGCCATCTTATTGGTGGCGATATTACTCAAATAGGAATAACTGAAAATGGCTAACGGATCAGTAAACAAAGTAATTCTTATCGGCAATTTAGGGCGTGATCCTGAAATTCGCTACCTGCCTTCTGGTGGTGCTGTTGCCAATTTAGCTGTGGCCACATCAGAGAAATGGCGTGACAAACAAACAGGTGAAAATCGCGAAAAAACAGAATGGCATCGTGTCGTTTTGTTTGGAAAGCTTGCAGATATCGCCAGTGGCTATTTGTGTAAAGGCTCCCAAGTTTATATCGAGGGCCAACTACAAACGCGCGAATGGGATGATAACGGTGTTAAACGCTATACAACAGAAATTGTTGTAAAGATTGGCGGTTCAATGCAAATGCTAGGTGGTGCTAGTAAATCAGCAGGTTCACAACCGGCACAGCAAAACCCGCCACCGGCTCAACCTCAAGCACAGAGTAGTCAGCCACCAATGGATTTTGAGGATGATATTCCCTTCGCACCTATTGGGCTTATGTATCCACGCCATTTAATTAATGTGGTTTAACCCACTTACTCAGTGCAAGGATGCAAACAGGAGATAGATATGGCTATTACATTAACAACAAAGCAAATAATGGCTATGGCTGATTTTGCTGGCTTAAAGGTAGACACACACGGATTAGACATTAATGATGAGACTGAATACACCATCGAGCCATGTAGAGACAAAGAAACCGGTCGTGTGCATGTATTTTACTGTACTGAATATCCAGAAGAAGGCGCCATTCAGCTGGACTAATTAACTCGCAGGGATGCAATAAGAGGAATGAATATGAGTAAGCGGATGGTTTTAGTTGCAAGAACAAATAAGGTTGGTTCTGACTCTGAATGTGGGCTGGGTATTACTGAGGACGAATGGGATAAATTAACCGAAGAAGAGCAATCAGGATATATCAATACTGCAATTGATAATCTTGTTGATTGGTATGTGAAGACAGAGGGATAAGGTGCAACGATGAAAGTTGAACAATCTCAAGTTACTAAGTTAGTAATAACTGATGTCGAGCGTCACGACCCTATTCATGTTTACCTTGAGGATTATGGAGATAATCAAAACGGTCGTGTCACTATTAGCGAATGGGGAAATTCATGGTCTTGCTTTTGGGGCTCGATGGGTAGCCCACTAATTGAGTTTATTCAGCGTATCAATAATCACTACTGGATAGGCAAGTTAGATTCTAATTTAATCTATGAGATAGATGATGATGACGATGCAAATGCTGAATACGCTAAAAAACAAGTTATCAAACTACGCAACGATAATGAAATAGATAAATATGAAGCAAGGGAATATTGGGATTTAATCGAAGCATCAGATAATGTTAAAGATGAGTGCTGTAATAGTTTTTTAGGTGGTAAGTTGCTTAGTTTGTTTGGTGATGATGCTTGGTATAACGATTGGCCCACTATACCTAACCCTCAATATCTAAGAATGGAATCACGATTAAACGCTGTTCGCGAGGCATTAAAGCAAATAAAGGTGGTATGATGGATAAATACAATAGAGAACAAATGAAATTAGGCGTTCTATATGCTCGCAATCATTTAATTAGCGCATACAGAGCTAACTTTATAGAGTGTGATGAGAAACCGTTTGCAATGTTTATGAATGCATTATCTCACATTGCAAAGGAATCTATCGATATTGAATTAATGATGGATAGTGTTTTGTTATGCAATGATGAAGCTGAAAATTGGATTAAATCAAAGTTGGTATATAAAAATGAAACCAATACTTGATATGTGTTGTGGCTCTCGCATGTTTTATTTTGATAAACAAGACGACCGAGTTTTATTTAATGATATTAGAGCTGAAGAACATATTTTATGTGATGGAAGAATTTTAAATATAACACCAGATATTATTTCTGATTTTAAAAACCTGCCATTACCAGATAATACCTTTTATCAAGTACTATTTGACCCACCTCATTTAATTAGAGTTGGTAAAAATAGTTGGATGTTTAAAAAGTACGGGCGATTAAATAAAGAGTCATGGAAAGACGATTTATCAAAAAGGTTTAGTGAAGCATTTAGAGTGCTTAGGCCTGGAGGAACATTGCTGTTCAAATGGAATGAAACCCAAATACCTGTTAAACAAATTTTAGCACTAACAGACCAAAAACCAACAGCGGTACAGCGTGTAGGTAAGAACGATAAAACGCACTGGATCTCTTTTCTTAAGGAGATCAGTAAATAATTACCACCAGCATTAACGAATATCTATTTAAACTGTGTACGGACAGTGTGGAGAGAAAATATGTCAAGAATGGTAAGTCTTGAGGCGTGGGCTATGTTGGAATTTGGTGAAGAATCCCCCAGCATAACGGTATTACAAAAATACGCAAGAAATAATCTTATCGCACCTCCAGCAATGAAAGTTGGTAGAAAGTGGATGGTCGATAGAGAAGCTCGTTATGTGGGTTATTTATCTTTACCAAAAATTCCGACTAAATCAACGGAGCGACTTCAGAGGATAATTTCAGATGGCTGCCAGACCGCGAACCCATAAAATAACCATTCCTAACTTATACCGTAAATTAGATAAGCGTAATGGAAAAATTTATTGGCAATATAAACACCCTATAACGGGAAAATTTCATAGTTTAGGCACCGACGAGCAAGAAGCGAGAGAAACGGCTATTCAAGCCAATACAATTATTGCTGAACAACATACTCGACAGTTATTAAGTATTAATGAACGGTTATCAAAAATTAAGACAAACAAGTCTGAAATATCTGTTGATATATGGGTGGATAAATATTTGGATATTCAAAAAGAAAGATTAGATATCGGTGAATTAAAAATTAATTCTTATCGACAGAAAATGAAACCTATTAATTTATTTCGTCAGTATTGTGGTACGAAAATATTGAAAGAGATAACTGCTTTAGATATTGCCGAAATAATAGATTCAGTCAAAGCATTAGGACATTCAAGAATGGCTCAGGTCGTTCGCATGGTGCTCATTGATGTATTTAAAGAAGCTCAACATGCTGGCTACGTTCCTCCTGGTTACAATCCAGCTAAAGCAACAAAACAGCCTAGAAATAGGGTTAAAAGAGAGCGTATGACGCTTGATGAGTGGAATACTATTTATCTACAAGCTGAAAAGCATCCCCCTTACCTGCAATGTGGAATGTTGCTTGCGTTAATTACTGGTCAAAGAATAGGTGATATTTGTAATATGAAATTTACGGATATTTGGGATGACATGTTGCATGTGCAGCAGGAAAAAACAGGCAGTAAATTAGCTATCCCATTATCATTAAAATGCGATGCCCTTAATATGTCCTTAAGGGATGTCATTGCAAGGTGTCGTGATGCCGTTGTGAGTAAATATCTTGTACATTATCGGCATACAACATCCCAAGCAAAACGAGGCGAACAAGCCACGCCAAATACATTAACCACAACGTTTAAAAAAGCGCGAGATAAGTGTGGGTTAACTTGGGAGAAAGGTACTGCACCAACCTTTCACGAACAACGCTCTTTGTCTGAGAGACTTTATCGCGAACAAGGAATAAATACACAAAAATTATTAGGCCATAAAACCCAAAAAATGACTGATAAATATCACGACGATAGAGGCAAAGAATGGCAAATTATTGCTGTTTAATTAAACAGTTTTGGGGAATAGTTTTGGTGGGGTTTTGGGGAATAATTTTATAGTACAAAAAATAAACGGGAACTAATAAGCTCCCGTTAACTATTTATCAAATCAATAATTACATATGTTTGATAATCGCGTCACCAAACTCGCTACATTTCAGCAGTTTAGCGCCGTCCATTAGACGTTCGAAATCATAAGTAACGGTCTTCGCTTCGATTGCGCCTTCCATACCTTTAATGATTAAGTCAGCGGCTTCTGTCCAACCCATATGGCGTAGCATCATCTCCGCGGAGAGAATAATAGAGCCTGGGTTAACTTTATCTTGTCCGGCATATTTTGGTGCTGTTCCGTGAGTCGCTTCAAATAATGCACACTCATCACCAATATTAGCGCCAGGAGCAATCCCAATACCGCCAACTTGTGCTGCTAATGCATCAGAAATATAGTCACCGTTTAGGTTCATACAAGCGATAACATCATACTCGGCTGGGCGTAACAGGATTTGTTGTAAGAATGCATCTGCGATAACATCTTTAACAATAATATCTTTACCTGATTTAGGGTTCTTAATTTTAACCCAAGGGCCACCATCTAACAGCTCACCACCAAATTCTTCACGGGCTAATTCGTAACCCCAATCTTTAAAGGCACCTTCGGTAAATTTCATAATATTACCTTTATGCACCAATGTAACGGAGTCGCGATCGTTATCAATTGCATATTCAATCGCTGCGCGAACTAAACGTTTAGTCCCCTCTTCTGAACATGGCTTAATACCGATACCACAATCTTGTGGGAAGCGAATTTTGGTTACACCCATTTCATCTTGCAGGAACTTAATCACTTTATCAGCTTCTGCTGAGCCGGCTTTCCACTCAATACCGGCATAGATATCTTCTGAGTTTTCACGGAAGATAACCATATCCGTCAGTTCTGGGTGTTTTACTGGGCTTGGAGTGCCTTTGTAATAACGCACTGGGCGCAGGCAAACGTAAAGGTCGAGTTGTTGGCGTAGTGCCACATTTAATGAACGGATACCACCACCTACTGGTGTAGTAAGAGGACCTTTAATAGAAACACGATATTCACGAATAAGATCTAAGGTTTCTTCTGGCAGCCAAACATCTTTACCATAAATTTGTGTTGATTTTTCACCGGTGTAGACTTCCATCCACTCAATCTTACGTTCATTGCCGTAAGCTTTTTCAACCGCTGCATCAACAACTTTTAACATTGCTGGCGTGACATCGATACCGATACCATCCCCTTCGATATAAGGGATAACCGGATTATTTGGAACAACAAGCTTACCTTTAGCATCTAATGTAATTTTAGCACCATTAGCCGGAACAACTACTTTGCTTTCCATTTACCTCTCCTTTCATGTAAGCGCACGCTTTGTTAATTTTTTGTAAGAGACCTGTCAATACTACTTGATTATTCAGCTAACGCCAATCGCTTCTCTTTTAAGGTATAATCAATCTCCCATTTTTGACAAAAAATAGCTATGGCAAATCAATTTAACAATAGATCGAAACTACGCAAATCTCACGCACTAGCAGGACAAAAAAAACCTTCTCGCCCTAGAGGTGAGCGTAAAGTGATTATCTTTAATAAACCCTTCGATGTCCTTGTGCAATTTACCGATGACAGCGGTAGAAAAACGCTAAAAGATTTTATCCCCATTCCTGATATTTATGCGGCAGGACGGTTAGATAGAGATAGTGAAGGTCTGTTAGTATTAACAAATGATGGCAAATTACAGGCCAAATTAACTCAACCAAATAAAAAAACAGGGAAAGTCTACTATGCTCAAGTAGAAGGCATTCCCACAGAGATAGCGTTACAACAATTTCGTGAAGGACTTAACCTAAAGGATGGGAAAACACTACCTGCAAAAATTGAAAGGGTAGAACAGCCAACGTGGGTTTGGACGCGATTTCCACCTATTAGAGAGCGTCAATCTATTCCGACTAGCTGGTTAAAAATCACTTTATTTGAAGGAAAAAACCGCCAAGTTAGACGTATGACTGCCCATATTGGTTATCCCACATTACGCTTAATTCGTTTTAGCATGGGAAATATTACCTTGGATAATCTATTACCGGGTCAATGGAAGGAGATTAATTTTGTTTAAACCACATGTCACTGTTGCTTGTATTGTTCATGCAAACAATAAATTTTTAGTTGTTGAAGAAACGGTAAATGGCAAAGCCACATGGAATCAACCCGCAGGACATTTAGAAGCAAATGAAACCCTGATCCAAGCGGCACAACGAGAGTTATGGGAAGAAACCGGTTTAACCTTGCCGGTACAATATTTTTTGAAATTACATCAGTGGGTGGCACCGGACAATACGCCATTTTTGCGTTTTTTATTTTTGATAGAAGCACCAGAACAATTAGCCACACAACCACATGACGATGATATTAATGGCTGCTACTGGGTGACCGCGCAAGAGATAATCAATAGCCAACAATTACGTTCACCGCTGGTAAAAGAAAGTATTCTTTGTTATCAACAAAATGAACGTTATCCACTCTCTTTACTGGATAGCTTTGGTTCAACATTTGCCTCTTAACAATGACTTTCATAGTTAAGAAGGCAAAAAATGTATTCGTTTGATGCACCCTTGATAGTGATATGGTAAAGTATGGCGCTTATTTTTCCGCAGTGAGATCCATTCATGTCAGATAACAGCCAAAAAAAAGTCATCGTTGGAATGTCCGGTGGCGTAGATTCATCCGTCTCAGCCTATCTTCTTAAGGAACAGGGATATCAGGTCGTTGGTCTGTTTATGAAGAACTGGGAAGAAGATGACGATACAGAATATTGCTCAGCTTCTGCCGACCTTGCCGACGCGCAAGCCGTGTGCGATAAGCTTGGCATAGAACTTCACACTATCAATTTTGCCGCTGAATATTGGGATAATGTATTTGAACACTTTTTATCTGAATATAAAGCTGGCCGCACCCCTAATCCCGATATTCTATGTAATAAAGAGATAAAATTTAAAGCATTTTTAGAATATGCAGCTGAAGATTTAGGGGCCGACTATATTGCAACGGGCCACTATGTTCGTCGCCGTGATATTGATGGTAAAAGCCAATTACTGCGCGGTGTTGATAACAACAAAGATCAAAGCTACTTCTTATATACATTAAGTCATCAGCAAATCGCCCAAAGCCTTTTCCCTGTCGGTGAAATGGAAAAACCTGAGGTGAGAAAAATTGCAGAGAAGCTTGATTTAGCCACCGCCAAGAAAAAAGACTCTACGGGGATCTGTTTTATCGGTGAACGCAAGTTTACTGATTTCTTATCGCGCTATTTACCTGCCAAACCGGGTCCTATCGTCACCGTAGATGGCGAAACCATTGGTGAACATCAAGGGTTGATGTATCACACCTTAGGTCAACGTAAAGGTCTGGGTATCGGTGGCACAAAAGAAGGTAGCGAAGATCCTTGGTATGTAGTCGATAAAGATGTTGCAAATAACATATTAATTGTCGCACAAGGTCATGAACACCCTCGATTAATGTCCGTAGGCTTAATTGCTCAACAACTTCATTGGGTCGCAAGAGAGCCTATTACCGAAGCTTTTCGTTGCACGGTGAAAACACGATATCGCCAAGCTGATATTCCGTGTACAGTAACACCATTAGATGAAGATAAAATTGAAGTCCGTTTTGACTATCCTGTTGCTGCTGTTACACCAGGGCAATCGGCCGTTTTCTATCAAGACGAAGTCTGTTTAGGTGGCGGTATTATTGAAACACGTATTCAGGAGTAGATGTGGCTAAAGATTTTCGTGATATTACCCTTGCACTGGCAGGTATCTGCCAGGCAAGTCGTCTTGTTCAGCAAATTGCTTATCAAGGGAATGCAGACGAGAAAGATGTTGAAGTCATGGTTAACAGCATTTTTAATATCAACCCAACTTCAACCTTGGATGTTTATAGTAATCAAATAAGTCATTTGAAATTAGGTTTTCAAACCATAAAAGCTATCCATCAAGCGGTAAGAAGAGAAAAACTCACGTTTGAGTTGATGACTTATCAACAAGGCCTGATTAACCTTGAACGTATCATCAACAAAAATAACGATTACAGTTCGCATTTGTCACAAAAAATATCTCAACTTGAACGACAAAAAAATTATTTTGAACCGCTTTCTGACGGATTATTTAATGCTCTCGCTGGCGTTTATAGTGATGCGGTCAGCCCTGTAGGGCCAAAAATTCAAGTTAATGGTTCGATTGAGTTACTTAAAAACCCTATTATTCAAGCCAAAGTTCGTGGATTACTTCTGACAGGTCTTCGTAGTGCCGTACTTTGGCGTCAAGTAGGTGGTCGCCGTTTTGATTTTTTACTCCATCAAAAAACCATCTTACGACAAACTGATGATTTTCTCGCTCAATGTTAATACTTTAAAATTCAACCTGGGAGTTGCCAACAATGGAATTATCTTCGCTGACAGCGATTTCACCGATTGACGGTCGTTACGGTAGTAAAACCTCGTCGTTACGGACTATTTTTAGTGAATTCGGTCTTTTGAAATTCCGTGTACAGGTAGAAGTTCGCTGGCTACAAAAGCTAGCATCTTGCACCGACATTAAAGAAGTTCCCGCCTTTGAACAAAACGCAATCGATTACCTTGATGCAATTGTTGCTAACTTCAATGAAGATGATGCTGCCCGTATCAAAACTATCGAGCGCACCACCAATCATGATGTGAAAGCGGTTGAATATTTCTTAAAAGAAAAAGTGGCAGCTATCCCTGCACTACAGCAAGTTTCTGAGTTTATTCACTTCGCTTGTACTTCTGAAGATATTAATAATTTATCCCATGCCATCATGTTAGAAACAGCACGCCAAGAAGTGCTACTACCTGCATGGCGCGAGCTTATTGATACTATCAGTAAAATGGCGCAAGCATATCGTGATTTACCCCTGCTTTCTCGTACTCACGGACAACCGGCAACACCTTCAACGGTAGGAAAAGAGTTTGCAAACGTTGCATACCGTATGGAGCGTCAATATCGCCAGCTTACTCAAGTAGAAATTTTAGGTAAAATTAATGGTGCAGTAGGTAACTATAATGCTCACCTAGCTGCCTATCCTGAAGTTGATTGGCACCAATTTAGTGAAGAATTTGTTACTTCATTGGGGATCACATGGAACCCATATACTACTCAAATTGAGCCACACGACTATATTGCCGAGCTTTTTGATTGCATCAGCCGCTTTAATACAATTTTAATTGATTTTGACCGTGATATTTGGGGTTATATCGCTCTTAATCACTTCAAACAGAAGACCATTGCCGGTGAGATTGGCTCATCAACAATGCCTCATAAAGTGAATCCTATCGATTTTGAAAACTCTGAAGGTAATTTAGGTTTAGCTAATGCCGTTATGGGGCATCTTTCCAGCAAATTACCAGTTTCGCGTTGGCAACGTGATTTAACTGACTCAACCGTACTACGTAACCTAGGTGTCGGTATCGGTTATGCATTAATCGCTTACCAATCAACCATGAAAGGCTTAAATAAATTAGAAGTTAATGAAAGTCATCTTCGTGAAGAGTTAGATAGCAACTGGGAAGTTCTTGCTGAACCAATCCAAACGGTTATGCGTCGCTATGGTATTGAAAAGCCTTATGAAAAACTTAAAGAGTTAACTCGTGGTAAACGGATCACGGCACAAGATATGGTTGTGTTTATTGACGGTTTAGCGCTACCAGAACAAGAAAAAGCACGCTTAAAAGCGATGACACCTGAAAGCTATATTGGTTTTGCCAGTCAACTTGTTGATAAATTAGATTAATTTATCCCATACTTAAAAGGCAGATAATCTCTGCCTTTTTTTATATCGATAACCCGTCCTAAATAAGATAAAAACTATCTATAACTTAAACACATTGTCCGTTACGGTATTCTTTAAGTGCTAGATTGACTATCATTATCTTAATTTCTCTTATAGCAACTGATTTTTACTGATGTACACAAGGTGGAATATGCGGATCTTAATTATTGAAGATAATATCTTACTTCGCCATCATTTATCTGTGCAGTTTCGCGATGCAGGACATCAAGTTGATGCAGCACAGGATGCGAAAGAAGCCGATCACTTTATCGCAGAAAGTACACCTGATGTCGCCATTGTTGATTTAGGTCTTCCTGATGAAGATGGTATCAGCCTTATTCGTCGATGGCGGGAAAATAATATTACTATTCCCATTATGGTATTAACGGCTCGAGAAAGCTGGCAGGAAAAAGTGACCGCATTAAATGCCGGTGCTGATGATTATGTGACAAAGCCTTTTCATTTTGAAGAGATCGTGGCACGCGTTCAGGCATTAATGCGAAGAAACATGGGCATTGCATCACAAATACTGACTATTGCCCCTTTTGAGTTGGATTTATCACGTAAAGAGTTCATGATCTTAGGTGAGCAAATCAAGCTCACTGCATTCGAATATACTATTTTAGAAACATTAATGCGTAATCAAAACAAAGTGGTGAGCAAAGATGTGCTAATGCGCCAACTTTATCCTGATGCAGAGCAGCGAGAAAGTCATACCATTGATGTTCTTATGGGGCGTCTGCGCAAAAAAATTCTCCAAAAATATGATAATGATGTCATTGTAACTGTACGTGGACAAGGTTATCGTTTTGATATGAAAGCTTAATATGCATAAAAAACAACGTTCGCCCTTCTCTTTACGAACAAGATTTTTACTTGCCACCAGCGCCATTATTTTAGCACTGACACTCTCTTATGGTTTGGTTGCCATAGTCGGTTCTATTGTCAGTTTTGATAAAACGACTTTTATGCTAATGCGTAGCCAAAGTAATCTCTACTATAGCTTAGCGCAATGGAAAGATGGGCAATTGCAGATTGAATTTCCGACTAACCTCAATAACAACAACACATCGCTGGTGGTTATTTTCGACGAGAAAGGCAATGTGCTATGGACGCCAACGGATTTACCTCAGGTGATCCCAAACAGTATCGCGCCAAAATGGCGCAATAAAGAAGGCTTATTTGAAATTAGTGTGAATGTTAAAACGACACGTTTTATGTTACAGCAACTGCCTCAATATCGAGCCTATCTAAAAAAACTCAACGAATATTCAAGTAATGATACCTTAACGCATTCCGTGGTTATTAATCACTATCCTGCGGCGGATAATATGCCTTATCTATCCATTGCGGTTATCGATCCTATTCCTCAAAGTCTGCAAAATGTAAGTAGAGTCTGGGATTGGTTTCTCTATATATTACTAGCTAATTTTCTTTTGGTGATCCCATTAATTTGGTTAGCAGCCCATTGGAGTTTAAGGCCGATTAAATCCATTATTGAGCAGATCAGCGCGTTGGAAAAAGGCACTCGCGATAATTTAGATGAAAATCCTCCTAAAGAGCTCAAAGGATTAGTTTATAATCTCAACATTTTATTGCGTAATGAACGCAACCGTTATAGTAAATACCGTACCAGTTTATCTGATCTGACCCATAGCTTAAAAACCCCCCTTGCTGTTTTACAATCAACATTACGTGCTCTACGTGCTGGCAAACAAATGTCTATAGAACAAGCTGAGCCAATTATGCAAAGTCAAATTGAACGAATTTCACAGCAAGTTGGTTATTATTTACATCGAGCTTCTCTTCACGGCGATCACGATATAACAACACGTAAGCTCCACTCTTTATCAGGCTTACTTGACAATCTTTGTAGTGCACTTAATAAGGTCTATCAATCCAAAGGCGTTGATATAACATTAAATGTTTCCCCTGAAATGATGTGGTTAGGTGAAAAGAATGATTTTATGGAAGTCATGGGAAATGTACTTGATAATGCTTGTAAGTACTGTTTAGAGTTTGTCGAGATCAATGTAAGTCATGATGACAATTGTGTGATTATCACCGTAGATGATGATGGCCCAGGAGTCAGCCCAGAAAAAAGGGAGCTTATTTTTCAGCGTGGTACACGTGCAGATACATTGCGCCCAGGACAAGGCTTAGGATTATCAATTGCTGTTGATATTATTGAGCAGTATAACGGTGATATCACCATTACCGATAGTCCATTAGGGGGGGCGAGACTCATCGTCACCTTTGCTGAGCAACAACTCACTACTGAAATAGAGTAACGCTCTTCTCTATCAACTTATATTATTGCTGATTCAATTTAGGTCTTATCACAATAAGATTGCGAGATGTATGATAACTACGCAGTTGTCAGTATATTACTCGTTATTACTCACATTGCACCAAGGAATGTTTAGCAGGAAGTTGTAATTCATTATATGATATTTTTAGGCTTCCCAAATTCAGGAAATACACAATGGACTATAAACTTAATTTAGATTGGCAATCATTTTTAGAAAGCCATTGGCAAAAACGTCCTTTATTAATCAAAAACGGCTTCTCTGGTTTTATTGATCCTTTATCTCCTGATGAACTTGCGGGTCTTGCAATGGAAGATGAAGTGGATAGCCGTCTTGTGAGTTGTCAAGATGGGCAGTGGGGAGTTAAACATGGGCCTTTTGAGCACTTTGAAGGTTTGGGCGATAAAGATTGGTCGTTATTAGTTCAAGCGGTCGATCACTGGCATTTTCCAAGTGCGGCATTGATGAAACCTTTTCGTGTGTTGCCCGATTGGCGTATTGATGATTTGATGATCTCTTACTCTGTTCCCGGAGGCGGTGTGGGCCCTCATCTTGATCAATATGACGTATTTATTATTCAAGGGCAAGGTCGTCGTCGTTGGCGTGTGGGTGAGAAAATCCCAATGAAACAGCACTGCCCTCACCCGGATTTACTTCAAGTTGATCCTTTTGATGCCATTATCGATGAAGAATTAGAGCCGGGTGATATTCTGTATATTCCACCTGGATTTCCTCATGAAGGTTATGCCATTGAAGAATCACTAAACTATTCTGTTGGCTTTAGAGCACCTAATGCACGAGAGCTATTTAGCGGTTTTGCTGACTATGTTTTAGCAAATGACTTAGGAAGCTACCGTTACAGTGATCCTGATCTTACTCCTCGAGATAATCCGGCATTAGTCCAGCATCAAGAATTAAATAAGTTGCATGATATGATGGAAGACTTACTTGCCCAACCCGAAGTATTCCGTCATTGGTTTGGGGAGTTTATTTCTCAATCTCGCCATGAACTTGACTTGGCCATTCCTGAACCTTTATATGAAAATGCTGAGATCCACGATTTACTGCAACAAGGTGAACAACTTCATCGTTTAAACGGTATTCGCGCACTGCGTGTTGGTGATAGTTGCTTTGTTAATGGTGAATTAATGGATACTCATCATATTGAAGCTGCAGATGCCCTTTGCCAATATGATTGTATTGATAAACAACATTTAGGTGATGCTTTAGCAGATCCAAAATTTATACGCTTATTGACGCATCTTGTTAACCAAGGCTATTGGTATTTTGAAGATTAAGTATAAATAAACTATTTTTATACAAACACACCCAGCTAATTATAGCTGGGTGTTATTTTAACTATGTTAATAAACAGTAACTGTTATCTTATTAAATAATATATTGCCTCTTTTAGTAACGTTCTTGTGCCATAAAATAACCATGGCAAAATGATAAAGAACGCACTCTGTAGCCCTAAAAGTAACCAGGTATGCTTATCATTTGATAAATATAAAGAAAATATAATAAGATGGGTAATTAAAAAATAGCTGAAAACGATAATAAACGATGCTTTATACTCTTGTTTACTAAAAGTATTATCACTGGTTATCGGTATTTTTTTACACAGACATTCTGATCTTGTTTGTTTTATTATTATTTTGGAGAGTACAGCCATTACGCAAATATCCTTATATCATTTTATTTAGATTATAAAGAATATTATTTGAAATAATCGGCCAATAACTTATAAAAAACAAACTTATTTTTAAAGTTTAATTTTAAATTATATGAAAACAAACCTATATTTAAAAGACAAAGATAAAATAATAGCCGAGATTGTCGGCTATTATGGGGCAATTATTTTACATAACTGCTCTATTAACAAATAACTTTTGCTTTTTCTCTTTCGGCAGTAATTTCAGCAATTCGCATAATAACACTTACTGCGGCTTCCATACCTTCTAAAGAGATAAATTCATGTTTGCCATGAAAATTATACCCACCCGTGAAGATATTTGGGCAAGGTAATCCGCGGTAAGAGAGTTGAGCACCGTCTGTACCACCACGAATAGGCTTAATATCAGGTTCAATATCACAATCAATCATTGCTTGTTTTGCAATATCAATAACATGTGGATACTGAACCACTTTATCATGCATATTGTAGTAGCTATCATCAATAGTTAGTTCAATATAGCAATCAGGATGTAGACCTTTACCTACTTTTTCAGCAATCGTGATCATGTTTTGTTTACGCTTTTCAAACTGATTGCGATCAAAATCACGAATAATATAGTGCATTTCGGCTCTTTCCACCGTACCTTTAATACTTTGTAGGTGATAAAAACCTTCATAGCCTTCTGTGTTTTCAGGGGTCTCTTCAACAGGTAATTCTTGGTGAATACGCGAAGCGAGTCCTAACGCATTTACCATCACGCCTTTGGCACTACCGGGATGAACATTATTACCAACGATTTTAATACTCACAGAAGCGGCATTGAAATTTTCATATTCCAATTCGCCCACACCACCACCATCAACGGTATATGCCCAGTTAGCACCAAATGCTTTTAGGTCGACATAATGTGCACCACGCCCTATCTCTTCATCCGGCGTAAATGCAATACGGATATCACCATGAGGTCGATTTTGTGCTTTTAAACGTACCATCGCAGTGACTATCTCTGCGATACCGGCTTTATCATCAGCACCTAATAGAGTTTTACCATCCGTTGTAATTAATGTTTTACCAATCATTGAGTGTAAAATTGGAAACATAACCGGTGATAATACTTCATCACCAATACCTAGCGCGATATCACCACCACGGTAATCTTCAAGCACTTGAGGTTTTACATGTTTACCTGAAAAATCAGGTGAAGTATCAAGATGGGAAATAAAGCCAATAACAGGTACAGGCCAAGATACGTTAGAGGGCAAACTCGCCATAACGCATCCTTTATCACTGAGTGTCACATCAGAAAAACCCAGTTTTTTTAATTCTTGTACCAGTGCCTTCGCTAATTTTAGCTGACCATCGCTACTTGGTGACATTTTCGATGATGGTTTCGATTGTGTATCAAAACTAATGTATTCAAAAAACCGTTCTAATAATTTATCCATTTTGCCCCCTAAATCTCTCTAATAACAATAATAGGGAACTCTATAAAATAATTATTGCGTCAAATCAGCTTTAGGATCATTAATTAAATCAAACAATTTATGGACATATGCATCAACCACTTGGCTTGCGGGGCCATAATGTTTTTCTTCAAACTCACTCTCCACTAAGCTAGGTTCAAGGTTAAGCTCAACCGTGTGAGCCCCTGTTAACCGTGCTTCATGGACAAACCCAGCAGCAGGATAGACATTCCCCGAAGTGCCAATAGCGATAAAGAGATCTGCCTGTGCTAAAGCGTGATAAATTTCATCCATGCCGATTGGCATTTCGCCAAACCAAACAATATGTGGACGTAGAGGAGAGGGAAATTGGCAACAATGGCAATAATCTGTCGTTGATAAATCCCCTTTCCATTCAAAAACTTGACCTGATTGCGGACAGCGGACTTTCAATAACTCACCATGCATATGGAGAATATGTTTACTCCCTGCTTTTTCATGTAAGTTATCAATATTCTGCGTGACCAGCAGGAAATTGTCCTTTCCAAGATATTGCTCAAGTTTTGCTAATGCATAATGTGCTTCATTAGGTTGAATTGAGGGTTGTTGTAATTGACGACGGCGCTCATTGTAAAACTGCTGAACCAGCTTAGGGTTGCGGTGATATCCCTCTGGCGTTGCCACATCTTCAACGCGATGCTCTTCCCACAATCCATCTTCTGATCGAAAGGTTTTTATACCTGATTCAGCCGAAATGCCCGCCCCGGTTAGCACCACTACTTTGGGTAAATTCATTTCATGTTCCGTTTTATGGGTTAAATGAAAATAACGACAACGTGAGTGTTGTCTACGTAAACTTTTTATCTTACGAAACTTCCTAAGCCGACGATGACGAAGTTTAAGTTTCATCATGGCAATCCTTGGTTTTTATATTTAACAATCAATAAAAATTGATAACTTTACTGTCTTATTTCCGTTTATATCCATTTTATGTCAATAAACTTACTGTCCACTTAAAATTCTAGCAGGATCGAGTTTAGTTGCTCGACGAGCAGGATACCAACTGGCAATCAAACTCAAAATAACCGTCGTCAAAAATACGGAGAAAACATCAATTGCATGTATTTCTGAAGGTAAGAAATCGACAAAATAGACATCTCCTGATAACACACTATGCCCTGTCATGGATTCAATTACCGAGACAATAGGGGTTAAATTTAGTGAGACAACTACCCCCATAATAACACCGGCCACGCATCCGATCATGCCTGACAACAGTCCGTACCATAAGAAAATATTGCGAATATGGCTATCCCTTGCACCTAACGTTCGTAAAATAGCAATATCTCCGCTCTTATCTCTTACCGCCATAATCAGCGTCGAGACAATATTAAAACAAGCAACCCCAATCACTAAAATCATTGAGAGATACATAATGCTGCGGATCATCTGAATATCGCTATACATATAACCATAATCGCTGATCCAGCTTTTAGCATAAACATAGGCTTGGCTATTTAAGCCTGCATTATGAATAATTTCATTAGCTAGAAATGGATCGCTTGTTTTCACTTCAATACCCGTAATTCCTTTGCCGTAATCAAGATACTGTTGCGCATCTGCCAATGGAATTAACGCTAATTGGTGATCGAGCATACCACTGAGTTTAAATATACCACTGACTTGTAAACGAATGCGTTTAGGTTGTAATAGCTTTTTCGGATCATCATTGTTAGGGATCAGAATAGTTAACCAATCACCTTGTTTGATTTTTAAGGCATCGGCAACACCTTGGCCAATAATGATTTGCTGTTGACCCGCTTGAAAATGTTGCCATGCATTATTTTGCACATAGCTCGGTAATAAACTGATATCACTTTGTTTATTCGGTTCAACCCCCATCACTTGTACCGCTTTTAATTCGGTTCCTTTTTCAAGTAATCCGGTTAATAAAATATAGGGGGCAGCAGCAACAACACCCTCAGTATTTTCAATCCGCGATAGTGCCGGTTGCCAAGATATAAAGGGTTGTTCTACCGAATAAATTTGTCCATGGGGAACCACAGAAAGAATGCGGTTTTTTAATTCACGTTCAAAACCGTTCATGGCACTTAATCCGATAATCAATACCGCTACACCCAACATAATGCCCAGCGTTGAGATAATCGAAATTAATGACACCATACCAGCACGTTTTCGTCCTTTTGAAAAACGTAATGCGGTAACTAAAGCAAGTGGCAACTGCGCCATTATTCCACTCCTGAAATCGCTTCTTGAGACTCTAATTGACCATCTTTCATTTCAAGTTGACGTTGAAAGCGTGCCGCGAGAGATAAATCATGAGTAACAACCAAAAAGGCAGTTTTCTTTTCTTTATTTAATTTCATGAGTAATTCGAAAATACCTTCCGCATTTTTTTGGTCAAGATTACCTGTCGGCTCATCGGCTAAAACTAACGCCGGATCGTTTACTAAGGCTCTAGCAATAGCAACACGTTGTCTTTCTCCCCCAGATAACTCAGAAGGACGATGATGTGCACGAGCAGTTAATCCTACGGCATCAAGTAAAGACATCGCTTTCTGTTTGGCCTTTACTGCACTCATTCCACCAATCATTAGAGGCATTGCAACATTTTCTAATGCAGTAAAATCAGGTAATAAATGGTGGAATTGGTAGATAAAACCCAATTGAGTATTACGTAAATCCGCTTTTGCCGTTGAAGTTAATTTATTGAGCGATTGCCCTTTAAATATCACTTCACCTGAGGTTGGAGAATCTAAACCACCCAATAAATGTAATAGGGTACTTTTACCTGAACCTGAGCTGCCGACAATCGCCATAAAATCACCTTGATTGATCGCGAAAGAGACGGATTTTAAGACTTGTGTTGAAATAGCACCATCTTGATACTGCTTACAAAGTGCATGACATTGTAATAAAGGGGTATTACTCATAACGTAGCGCCTCTGCTGGCTGAATAGTTGCGGCCCGCCAAGACGGGTATAAAGTCGATAATAGTGAAATCACAATAGCGGCAAAACCAATCATAAAGACTCGGCTCCACTCTAAAGTCGCGGGTAATTCTACCCCATGAGGAATAAGCCCTACCGCAGGCATAATCACATTTAGTTGGCTTGATAGTAACGCCCCTAACAAACCTCCGGCAATAGCACCTAAAATACCGGCACCTGCTCCTTGTAGCATAAAAATAGACATTATCTGTGAACGCTTTAAGCCCATGGTTTGTAATATTGCCACTTCACCTTGTTTTTCCATCACCAGTAATGAAAGCGAAGTAATAATATTAAACGCGGCGACCGCAATAATTAGGCTTAATAATAAGCCCATCATATTTTTTTCCATTTTCACTGCTTGGAAAAATTCGCCCTTTCGTTCACGCCAATCTTTCCAACTTAAACCTGCTGGCAAAGGTTCAGCACTGTATTTTTCAATATTAAGGGGGGTTGAGAAGAATAGACGCCATCCGGTAATATTGCCGGGTTGATAGCGCATCAAACGCGCCGCATCTTGTTGATTGACCAGAAGTTGAGAAGCATCAGCATCACCACCACTTTGGAAAATACCTTTGACAGTAAACAGTCGTTGGCTAGGCACTCGGCCCATTGGGGTGAGTTGGCTTACGCCGGGAACAATAAGGCGAATGCTATCCCCTTCTTTGGTTTTTAGCTGTTTAGCTAAACCACTACCGAGGATCACACCATATTCTCCCGGTTTTAATAACGAGAAATCGCCATAGCGAATAAACTGTGTTAGGGGTTCATCTTGTGCTTTATCAATCCCTAACATCACGCCAACACCGATATTATCTTTACTTTGTAATACCACATCCCCTTCAACTAAAGGAACGACATTGATAACATCTTCTCGTTTTAATAACATTTGTGCAGTACTATCTTGTTTGGGTAGCTGCCCATTGGGTGTTGTGATAACAGCTTGTGGAATATAGGCCAAAATGCTGTTTTGTAATGAGCGTTCAAAGCCATTCATCACAGAAGTCACTGTGATCAATGCCGCAACACCCAGCATAATCCCTAAAGCGGATAGCCATGAGACGAATCGACCAAATTTGTCGACTGCGCGACCCCGCATATAACGGAGCCCTATAAAAAATGAGACAGAATTGTACATGAAAACTGTGCTGTTCCTGTTGCTAATGCTAAGTGTTCAGGGATAATAAAGGGTAGTCTTACTGAATGGAACCACTCTATTCCCAAACTGTGGTTTTTTCTTTTATCTTAACCTGCCCGCCAGTTTAAGCTTTGGCGATGTCGCTAAAGATGTGTTGGGAGTTAACTACAACCAAGAGTTCACATTACACGCTTATGTCCTCAGAATATCGTTATCAACTTCCTGTAAAACAAGGGGATACTCGCCAGCTGGGTCAGCTGACAGGTGCCGCTTGCGCCCTAGAATGTGCAGAAATCATCAAACGTCATGCTGGATTAGTCGTTCTTGTCACTCGTGATATGCAAAATGCACTGCGTTTACAAGATGAAATCCGTCAGTTTTGTGATTATCCTGTAGAGACATTATCTGATTGGGAAACATTGCCTTACGACAGTTTTTCTCCCCATCAAGAAATAATCTCTAACCGCCTTTCTACGCTATACCGTATTCCATCACTTCTCAAGGGAATTTTAATCTTACCCGTCAATACGTTAATGCAAAAAGTCTGCCCAACAGATTATCTCGCAAGTCATGCATTAATAATGAGTAAAGGAGAGCAACTTTCTCGCGACAATTTACGCAAAACATTTGATGAGGCGGGTTATCGTCATGTAGAACAAGTGTTAGAACATGGCGAGTATGCAACACGCGGCGCATTACTTGACCTATTCCCGATGGGCAGTGAATTTCCTTATCGAATTGACTTTTTTGATGATGAGATAGATAGCCTAAGAACTTTTGATGTTGATACGCAACGCACCTTAACAGAAGTCGAGCAGATCAAACTATTACCGGCTCATGAGTTTCCAACTGATCCTAATGCGATTGAACTCTTTCGTAGCCAATGGCGTGAACGTTTTGAAGTAAGACGTGATCCTGAACATATCTATCAACAAGTAAGTAAGCAAGTATTACCCGCAGGGATTGAATACTGGCAACCGCTCTTTTTTAGTCAGCCATTATCCAATTTATTTGCTTATTTCCCACAAAACACCTTAATTGTGACGCAAGATCTGCAAGATTGCGCTGATAAATTTTGGCAAGATATCAACCAACGTTATGAAAGCCGTCGTGTTGATCCCATGCGGCCATTACTGCCACCAGATGATATTTGGCTTAATGTCGAAACGCTCAATCAACAGTTAAAACAGTGGCCACGTATTCAACTTAAAACGCAAGCACTGCCGGAAAAAGCGGGTTATACCAATTTAGGTTATCAACCACTGCCTGATTTATCAGTCAATGCACAAAGTAAATCACCGCTTGATAATCTACGCCGTTTCCAAGAGCAATTTTCTGGCAGTATTGTTTTTTCGGTTGAAAGTGAAGGCCGGCGGGAAACCGTTCAAGATCTCTTATCTAGAATTAAAATTGCCCCCAAACAAATTATTGAATTAGCGGATGCTAAAGAGAAAGGGTGTTATTTTATTATTGGCTCTGCAGAGCATGGCTTTATTGACAATTATCGTCAGTTAGCGCTGATCTGCGAAAGTGATATGTTAGGTGAGCGAGTCCACCGTCGCCGTCAAGATAATCGTCGCACCATCAATACCGATACATTGATCCGCAATCTGGCAGAATTAAGTCCCGGACAACCTGTTGTCCATCTTCAGCATGGGGTGGGTCGTTATCAAGGTATGACCACCTTAGAAGCGGGTGGCGTAAAAGCAGAGTACTTGATCCTCTCGTATGCGGGAGATGACAAACTCTATGTTCCTGTTTCGTCACTGCATTTGATCAGTCGCTACTCTGGTGGGGCGGATGAAAATGCGCCTCTTCATAAATTAGGGGGTGATGCTTGGACTCGTGCACGCCAAAAAGCAGCCGAAAAAGTGCGGGATGTGGCGGCGGAATTATTAGATGTCTACGCTCAACGAGCCGTAAAATCTGGTTTTGCGTTTAAATTAGATAAAGAACAATATCACACTTTCCGCCAAAGCTTCCCTTTTGAAACCACACCCGATCAAGAGATGGCAATTAATGCCGTATTAAGTGATATGTGCCAAGCCATTGCCATGGATAGGCTAGTATGTGGTGATGTTGGTTTTGGTAAGACAGAAGTTGCTATGCGTGCGGCATTTCTTGCAATAAGCAACAATAAGCAAGTGGCTATTTTGGTGCCTACTACCCTACTGGCTCAACAACACTTTGAAAACTTTCGTGATCGCTTTGCTAATTGGCCGGTCAATATTGAGATGATCTCACGTTTTCGTAGTGCCAAAGAGCAACAGCAGATCACCGAAAAATTAGCAGAAGGCACCATTGATATCGTTATTGGTACACATAAATTATTACAACCGGGCATTCAATGGAAAGACTTAGGGTTATTAATTGTTGATGAGGAGCATCGCTTCGGTGTACGTCATAAAGAGCGTATTAAAGCAATGCGTGCCAATGTCGATATATTAACCTTAACGGCCACCCCTATTCCTCGTACGCTAAATATGGCGATGAGTGGTATGCGTGATCTGTCAATTATTGCCACCCCACCCGCTCGCCGTTTATCCGTTAAAACATTTGTCCGCGAATATGATGATCTGGTTGTTAGAGAGGCTATCTTGCGTGAAACATTACGTGGCGGGCAAGTGTACTATTTATATAACGATGTTGAAAATATAGAGAAAGCGCGTGATAGGCTAGCACAGTTAGTACCTGAAGCTCGTATTGGTATTGGCCATGGGCAAATGCGTGAACGTGAGCTTGAACGTGTGATGAACGATTTTCACCATCAACGATTTAATGTATTGCTCTGCACCACCATTATAGAAACGGGTATTGATATTCCGAGTGCCAATACCATTATTATTGAACGTGCTGATCACTTTGGTTTAGCGCAGCTACACCAATTACGTGGACGCGTTGGTCGCTCTCACCATCAAGCCTATGCTTATCTATTAACCCCTCATCCCAAAGCAATGACTAAAGATGCCCATAAACGCTTAGAAGCGATTGCCTCCCTAGAAGATCTCGGCGCAGGTTTTGCTTTAGCCACACATGATCTAGAAATTCGTGGTGCGGGAGAGTTATTAGGTGAAGAGCAAAGCGGTCAAATGAATACCGTTGGCTTCTCTTTATATATGGAGTTACTAGAAAGTGCAGTTGAAGCATTAAAAGAGGGTCGAGAGCCATCATTAGAAGATCTGACCAATCAGCAAACCGAAATTGAATTAAGAATGCCGGTGCTATTGCCCGATGACTATATTCCTGATGTCAATGTAAGACTCTCTTTCTATAAACGTATTGCCAGTGCCAAAGACTTAAATGAACTTAATGATCTAAGGGCAGAGCTTATTGATAGATTCGGCACCTTACCTGATGCAGGACGCAACTTATTACGTAATGCGGCTATTCGATTAAGCGCCATGAGTTTAGGTATATCTCGCATTGAAGCCCATGACAAAGGTGGCTTTATTGAGTTTGGTGAAAAAAATAATGTCGACCCGACTTATTTAATCGGTTTATTGCAAGAGCAACCGAGCGTCTTCCGTTTAGATGGCCCTACCAAATTGAAATTTATGATAAGCCTAACCGATCGAGAAAAACGACTCACTTTTATCGACGATATGCTCACCGCTTTTAGTGAACACAAAATAAACGCATTGTCTGTTTAGATAATAAAATGCAAAAAGGCCTAACATAATAAATATTAGGCCTTTTTTATCTTATCAGTTATCAGCGTTAATGCTAAAAAGAAAACCGTTACTCTTTACGGCAAGGAATATTTTCATTCATAGAACAATATGGCTCTTGCTCCAAAACAAGTCGGCCATCGCTATCTAGCGCGATGATATCGCCCGGTTTAAATGTCGTTCTCACTTTACCCGGTGTACCATCAATTGTGTAAAGCACATCATAACCGATAACTCGCCTTTCTTGGCGGTAAATGGGAATACATTCTCTAAATTGAGCATAAGGGAAGTGAGCAATACTTTTATTGTTTAGCGCTTCTATCATATAGAAAACACGGCACTCTTGCTCTGCGGGATGAAAACGCGATAATTTTTCTGGTGTAAATTGTGTAGGCAGTCCAATACGATGGCAATACTCTTCTGTCACAAAAACGGTTGATTTAATCGGTGTTGCTGAAACCACATGGGCAAATTGTGGCCGTGGAAATATCCACTTCCAAGCGACAAATAAAAGAATAGCTAATACAAGGATTAGTCCTATTAGTGTGAACTTTTTGCTATCAACACTCACTTTTTCCCCTTTTTATGCGTTTATCCCTATTTTACTATTTTTTTGTTATAAGCGGATTTCACTCTTTTATCACCACGTTGTAATTCAATATGTTGAATGAATAAGCTTATATGAAAAAATATATTATTACGTCCTTGCTGATTAACATCATAAGTAAACTATGTACTTATAACATGGTAAATACACCACTAATTATTGTTTTAATCAGTTAATTAAATACGCGCTATTTTCTAATTATTTTCAAAAAAATTAAGAATGAACTTAAATATTTCTTATCTCATCAATGAAATCTAATTTCATTTACATATTTATAAATATAGCGTAATGATAACATCAAGTTAACAAATGTAATCTCTTTTAAGAAACTTCTTCATTAACCTTTACATAGCCGATTTGCTTTTCACTATGCGTAACAGATTGGTTTGTACATAAAGATAATAAAAATAATAGATTAAATACATGTTTTTTATTCACATATATTATTTATAAGTTTTAATATGTATCTTTAAATACCATAACATTTTATGACCTAAATAAATTCTTAAAAGCGCCTATTTCTATTTAAGAAAAATCTTAATTTATGAAAAACCCCTATTCTATTGAAGATTATTTTTATATATAAATAATTAAATTTATAGAAATAACACTATATTTTTCATAAAGTTATTTGAAATTGAAGCTTAATATTATTAAAAAATTAATTCGATATCCACATAAATATTTTCTACTGAATTAATCATCTAATTCAGAGATTCTTATTTTGACTGTTCACAATTATTACTACTCTTTAGATAGATAAAACCCCCGACAATATAAATACTGCGGGGGGTTAAAATAAACTTTTGTTTGCTAAAAGAAACAAAAGTTAGAAAAATAAACCATTATTCACTAATGAAGTTTTAGTTTTGGTCTAATCACACGATTGATTGATCCAACTAACATCATCAAACCCGTTTTAAGATAACCATGTAACGCGATTTGGTGCATACGGTATAAAGAAATATAAACGATACGTGCAATACGCCCTTCTATCATCATATCGCCTTTCATTAAGTTGCCCATCAAACTCCCTACCGTACTAAATTTAGAGAGCGAAACTAACGAGCCATGATCTTTAAACACATATTCTTTTAACGTTTTACCCTTTAACATGGCTAAAATATTGCTATAACAACGGCTTGCCATTTGATGAGCGGATTGTGCCCTTGGCGGAACAAAACCTCCCTCTTTTCGCGGACAGGATGCACAATCACCAATCGCAAAAATCGCATCATCTAATGTTGTTTGTAATGTCGGCTTAACGACTAATTGGTTAATACGATTGGTTTCTAATCCAGCGATATCTTTCATAAAGTCTGGGGCTTTGATCCCCGCAGCCCAAACCATCAGATCAGCATCAATATGCTCGCCATCTTTGGTATTTAACCCTTTTTCATCGGCGCTTGTTACCATGGTTTTCGTCATCACGCGCACACCCAACTTAGTCAGCTCTTGATGTGCTGCACTTGAAATACGCACGGGTAATGCAGGTAATATTCGCTCACCCGCCTCAACAAGCGTGATATTAAGGGCTGATGGCGCTAATTTTTTTAAACCATAACTATTGAGTTGGCGAACAGCATTGTGTAATTCGGCAGATAATTCCACTCCAGTTGCACCACCACCCACAATCGCAATATTTACTTTACGATTTTCAGCTTCTGCGTTGGAGTCTGCTGAATATTTTAAAAATAAATTGAGCATTTCATTATGAAAACGGTGTGCTTGCTGTGGGCTATCTAAAAAGATGCAGTGCTCTTTGATCCCTGGGGTGCCAAAATCATTAGATTTACTGCCTAAGGCCATGACTAAAATATCATAATCGAGTTGACGCTCTGGAACTAATAGCTCTTGATTTTCATCATAAATAGCAGCCAAAGTGATATTTTTATGTTGGCGATCAAGCCCTGTTAAAGTGCCTAATTGAAAATTAAAGTGATGGTTATAACCATGAGCGAGATAACTTAATGCATCAACACCATCATCTAACGAGCCTGTGGCAACTTCATGTAACAGAGGTTTCCATAAGTGACTATTATTTCTATCAACAAGGGTAATTTCTGCTTTTTTTTTGCGCCCTAACTTATCACCCAATTTAGTCGCTAGTTCTAATCCACCAGCTCCACCACCGACTATAACAATTTTTGTTAATGACATATAACGTCACTCCTAAAGATATTTACTGTTGTTATTTAAGTCATCTTGGTTAAATCCACTTAAATAACGACAGTTAAAACGTTTCAGTCAATGATTTTGATAATAGCCAAAGCTCATTGGCAATATGGTCATACCAAAGTTGATTTATATCAAAAAAATTTGAATTTTCATACCTGTTTTTTGATGAATCGAGTCATTTAGGTTGTTTTTCATTCGCCAATAGAACATCTTATTGACATATAGCTATTTTTTACCATAACTATCAATTAGATAGAGGATATAAGTGAATAATTCAGTCGGAATATGAGAGGGGCTAAAAATAATAAAAAAAAGAAAAAATATAAATCAAAAAAAGATGGACAAAATGCACTCTGTCCATCTTACATAAGCCAATTTTAAGCGGGGATTTTGCTATTAAATGCTTTAATTTTAAAAAGATGTTCTGACAAGCTTTTGAACTTATGTGTCTGCGTTTCATCCCAAATAATCGAATAATAAGGTGATAACTCATCAGCAGAACGCTGGTTATCTAAAATCTCATCATGACGGGATAAAATCACTAATGCATTGTCTCTATTTTTAGAGCGAAAATCTTGAATACACTTAGTGGCAATATCTAAATACTCTTCAGGTCTATCAATCTTATCAGTCATATTTTCATATGGAAAAAGATTGGGGTTAATCATTACTTGGCGAATATTAGATAAAAAACCGATACGCTCTGCCCAGTAGCCACCTAATCCAACACCACAAATCAGCACCGGCTGTTTTGTCGATTTAATCAGTTTATCCGTCTCTTTGAGTAGATGTTGCATATCGTGACGTGGATGCAACGTACTGTAACTGAGAAAACGGACATCAGGATCAATAAACTGTAGCTGTAATACCTTCTCATGATTTCCCGGACTAGTGGAATCAAAGCCATGTAAATATATAATCATGCGCGCTCCTGCCATTGCTCCTGTAATTGGGTCAGCATTTGATTCGCTTTTTTCCAACGATCAGATGCTTGCAGTTCACTTAATGTGTAACGACCTCGGTGATGGTACAACGCCGAAATGCGTTCTGCTTTGACAAAGGACAGGTTATCTAACACACTTACCGCCCCTTTACGGTTATTACACACTAAAAGCATATCACAACCCGCATCTAATGAACGTTGTGCTCTCTGCGCATAACTTCCCATAATAGCGGCACCCTCCATAGATAAATCATCTGAGAAAATAACGCCTTGGAAACCGAGTTGTTCACGTAAAATTGATTTCAACCAATAAGGAGAGCCACTTGCTGGACGCTCATCAATCTGAGAATAAATAACATGAGCTGGCATAATGGCATCTAATAATTGACGTTGGATAAAATCTTTAAAGATAGCCATATCACGTTGACGAATATCGTTTAAAGAGCGCTCATCACGTGGCGTTTCTTTATGGGAATCGGCTCTGACTGCACCATGACCAGGAAAATGCTTACCTGTTGATTTCATACCTGCAGAGCGCATTCCTTTAATAAAGCTTTCCGCCATATCCATAGCGATTTCTGGACACTCATGGAAAGAGCGCTCACCGATAGCAATACAGTCATGACCAAGATCTAGGACAGGAGCAAAGCTAATATCAATATCCATTGCGATCATTTCTGATGCCATTAACCAACCGGCCTCTTGTGCTAAGCGACTAGCTTGATAGCGCTCATTAAGCGCAGCATAAGATTGCGCGGCAGGTAAGCGAGTAAAACCATCACGAAAGCGCTGTACTCGCCCTCCTTCTTGGTCAACGGCAATCACTAAACGCTCATGGGAAGCATCACGGATTTGGCGCACTAATTCATTTAACTGCTCAGCGTCGTGGAAGTTGCGGGTAAAGAGGATCAAACCACCAACAAGGGGATGCTTTAAAATTTCACGCTCCTCGTTATCGAGCTCATATCCTTCAACATCAAGCATTACAGGACCCATAACATTCCTCTCTTTGTTATTGCAATAATAAAATCTTTTCAATTCATCAGACTAAAATAGCGACGTAAAGGTTCAGACATAGCCAAAAACGCGTTATCTTTGGTTTGTTGCCAACGAACCTCATACCACATCAGCATCATATACAAGATAAAGGGTTCTCTTAATAAAATACGCTGCTTTAATACGTTAACCGAATAAAACGGCTGCTGTTGTGGGTGTTGCCTATTTTGCTGATCATTATTTAATTCAGTATAGTGATGATATGCACAATACTCATGTAAAAATGCTGTTTGTTGTGCGCTGTTTAACTGATTTGCGGCAAAAAATGTCATTAATGAATCTGCCGTATCAATATCAGCGGCATATTCCCAATCAATAAATTTTATACCTGAATCGCTCAGAAGAATATTCTCAGGATGAAGATCCATGTGAGCTGGCGCGTATTTTATGAGTGTACGTCGAGGTTGACGTAAAAAATCGTGATGTAAACGTAACCACTTTGGTGATAATCGTTTTCTGTCAATATGATACCAATAGACTGAAAGTTCATGCCACAAATCAAGAGGAAACCCAAAAGGTTTTTGCTGATGTAACTTAGCAATTTGATGAGCTAATGATTTGAGATGGGGGTCAAATAACTGCTGATGAGTAAGATGCTCACCCTCTAGCCACTGGAAAAAAAACCATGCACCATGGCGTTTAATAATATTTGGTGCAAGCTGAGTATTTAATAACTGTTTTAAAATCGAAGACTCTTTTTTAGCCCTGACAAAAAGTGCCGTTTTTTCAGTGCCATAATAACGAGCAACCCAATCTATCCCATTACTTTGCAAACGAAAAGTGCCGCCCCCTAATCCCGCTAAGGCGGTTATTTGCCACTGTGATAAGGGTATTGCGGGAAACCATTCCCGCAATAGGCTCAATAACTGTTGTTGATAAGACTTACTCAACCTTATGGCGCCCGCTCCAGAGTATTTCTCCGCTCGCAACCGACATTAATTGCATGCTGATCACACGATTATCTTTCTTACCATCGACAGTAGAAAACAAAATATAGTCTGCTTGCAAATAACGCGCTAAACCAATTGCCGCACTGCGCAATCCTAAGCTATCTTCACCGGATAGTCCTAATGCTTTTCTTGCTGACATCATTTGTGCATAAGGAACTGTTTGTAATGCACTAATACTATTTACTGAGTCGATAATTGTGTTAGTAGCATTAACTGCTTGGATGTTTCCGCCCGAATTATTTTTTACATTATCAACCACTAATAATTTGCCAGTTGCTAAATCATCCGTGACAGACATCTCTCTAATTAATGGCTGAATGGCCGCGTTCCAATTAATACTGGTTATTTTTGGCGGTGTTGGTACAACCTCTATGGGTGGCTCGATAGGTTTAGGTGGCTCTGTTGGCTCTGTGGGAGTAACAGGCTCTACAGGTGCTGGGGGTTGTTGTGGTAACATCGATGGACAACCTGCCAGTAAAAATACCGCTGCCACCACAAATAGCATTTTTTTCATATGACTACCTTATCCTAAGTAAAGAGATAGACTCTGACATAACTCACTGTTTTATTGGGTATATCAGCACTGATCTCAGTATCACCATCGCCCAAAATCATCACATCATTTACGCGGCCTGCCGGAGAAATTTCCAGTCCTTGCTCGTTATACCAATAAAAACGATAACGAATAGAGACAGGATAAGATCGCGTATTCGATAACGTCACCGTGGCGCGACTCCCCTGTTCATAACGCGTCAATAATGGTTTGCCTGCCACAATACCTACAGCTAAAACCGACGGCTCCATCACAATAGATTGTTGACGATTAAAATAGAGTTTATTGTCTGAATGAGACGCAAAACATCCAGCCAATAACGTTGTCATCAACAATACTATAAGTAATGAATAAACCCTTTTAGCTTGTTTTATCATGCTGCTACCTTGTTGCCATGATGATCTATTATCACATTAGATTATTTGCTTAATAATGGCCCTAATGGTTTTCCACCTAAAAGATGCATATGAATATGGAAAACTTCTTGCCCACCATGTTTATTACAATTCATTACTAAACGATATCCCTCTTCTGCAATACCTTCTTGCTGAGCAATTTTAGCTGCCACAACAAATAGATGACCTAAAACTTGTTCATCTTGTGCAGTAACATCGTTTACCGTTGGAATAAGTTTATTGGGGATAATTAAAATATGAGTAGGCGCTTGGGGTGAAATATCACGAAATGCAGTGACAGTATCATCTTGAAAAACGATATCTGCAGGAATTTCACCACGAATAATTTTACTAAAAATTGTCTCTTCTGCCATTTTTATCACCTTATTATTTATTTTAATTCCTAGCCATCACTCGCCAATATTTCTATTGAACAACTTAGTCTGCGAGGTTTGGTATTTGAAAAAGTGTTGCAAAATTACGGGTGGTTTGCTGAGCAAGCTCTTCTATGCTCACCCCTTTTAATACGGCCATATACTCAGCAACATCACGTACATAAGCGGGTTGATTCTCTTTACCACGATGAGGCACTGGCGCTAAATATGGTGAGTCCGTTTCAACCAGAATACGATCAAGTGGTACGATACGTGCAGCTTCTCTAATTTGCTCGGCATTTCTAAATGTCACAATGCCTGAAAAAGAGATGTACATACCAAGATCAAGTAGCGCCATTGCTGTTTCTTTATCTTCCGTAAAACAGTGCAATACACCGCCACAGTCTTGAACCTTTTCTTCTTTTAAAATAGTTAGCGTATCTTCACGAGCGCTACGCGTATGTACAATAACAGGTTTATTAACTTGGCGCCCAATGCGAATATGTTCACGGAAAATTTCACGCTGAAGTGACGCATTTTCTTGTTGATAATAGTAGTCTAAACCTGTTTCGCCTAATGCAACAACATCGGCCTCAGCTGCAAGGCGCGCAAGCTCAGCGACATCGTGTCCCTCATCAAGGTTTAATGGGTGAATACCACAAGAAAAAGCCACATTATCACGCTTGCCGATCAGTTCGCGCATATTTTTAAAGCCGGGTAATGTTGTTGCGACAGCTAACATATATTTGACATCACGTTGTTGTGCTTTTTCTACAACATCATCAATATTTTTGTGCAGTTTTTCATAATCTAAGCTGTCAAGATGGCAGTGTGAATCAACTAAAAACATAATGTACTCTCATCGTTATATAACTTTATATTATTTCTTTTACTTGTCTGCTAAATAGAAAGGGAAATTATTTCCCTAGAGCAACTAGCTGGGCTTCCCAATCAAGTAACTGTTCTGCCAACAATAGCTCTTTATTGATTGCTGGAATGGTAACTAATTGATGGCGACACTGTTTCCAACTTTCGCTCACCGCTAACAACATTGCAGAAGGCAACTGTGATAACGCCATAATTAATGGCTGCTTATCTTGGTTGACACAATACACTTCAGCATGAGTTTGTCGTTTTAAAGCATCCAACAGTAATGATAATAACCAATAGATCTTACGTTCAGCATTATCTTGATTGAACTGAGCTAACAACCCATATAAATTTCGTTGTTGTAAGCTAACATATAACGCTTGGCAGAAGGCTTCTCTTTCTTGCCATTCTTGTTTTAGTAATGATAACGCTAAAACGGGCGCACCTTGAGATAGGTTTAATGCTGTGACACCATCGGCATAAGCCATATTAGGTAGCTGTTGTTGTAGCCAATGTATCGCATAATTCATCTCAGGCGGTGCTAAATGGTAATAGAAACAGCGACTACGTAGTGTTGCTAGCAATATTTCAGGTTGTTGACAATTCAATAAAAAATAGCAATTAACTGGTGGCTCTTCTAAGGTCTTTAATAACGCATTGGCTGCCGCTTCTGTTAATGCCTCAACCTCTTTTATCCATACCACTCGTGAGCCACCTTGTTGTGCATGGTGCTCAAGCTTTTCGGTGACTTTTCTAACCGCTTCGATCCCTATTGATGACTTTCCCTTTTCATTTTGCAAGATATGCCAATCTGGATGTGTTTCTGCCAACATCAAACGGCAACTATGACACTCATTACAGCTTTTTGAACCCTGCTTATTCTGACACATTAACCAACGACTTAATCCATAAGAAAGTGCATCAGCCCCCATTCCTTGAGATGCATGCAACAAAATCGCATGATGACCACGCCCTTCTTGGTACATACTTACCAGTTGTCGATATGCCTGATTTAACCAAGGATACCAATTCATAATGCGCTATTTTCCTGAGTCAGCCACTGATTGAGTACATCGCGAATATCCGCTTGTACTTTATCAATATCTTGTGATGCATCAATGGTAATAATCGAGGCGTCTTCTTTTGCTAATGCTTGATAACGTTCACGAGTGCGGTAAAAAAAGTCCATAGACTCTTTTTCTATTCTGTCCAATTCACCTCTTGCTCGTGCTCTGGCTAGACCAACTGCCGGATCTAAATCAAGATAAAGGGTAAGATCAGGTTTAAAATCTGCTAATACCGTATCACGTAGTGACTTCATCAGGGCTTTGTCTATTCCTCTACCACCACCTTGATATGCTTGTGAAGAGAGATCGTGTCTATCCCCTATCACCCACTTACCTTGGGCTAAAGCTGGTTTTATCACATTTTCAACCAGTTGCACTCGTGCAGCATATAACATTAGCAATTCAGCTTTATCGGTAACTTTTTCGCCTTCAATACCTTGTTTAATCAATTCCCGTAATTTTTCTGCAAGCGGAGTTCCCCCCGGCTCGCGCGTAAAGGCCAAATCGGTGATCCCTTGTTGTTTTAATGTATCAACAACCGTTTGAATAGCACTGGTTTTGCCAGCCCCTTCTAATCCTTCAATAACAATAAATTTGCTGTTTTTCATAATTATCTTTGTTGTAAGCGTCGGTATTGTGCGACGGCTTTATTATGCTCCGCCAACGTTGTAGAAAATTTATGCCCCCCAGTGCCATCTGCGACAAAATAGAGATAACGTGTATCCGCAGGATGTGCTGCGGCTTTAATGGAAGCAACACTTGGCATAGCAATCGGTGTTGGCGGTAGCCCATCAATTTGGTAGGTATTGTAAGGCGTATAGCCATTAAGATCACTGCGATAAATTGTACCGCGATATTTATCACCTAACCCATAAATCACAGTGGGATCAGTTTGTAAGCGCATATTACGTTTTAAACGATTAACAAACACCGAGGCCACTTTGGTTCTTTCTGCATCAATGCCTGTCTCTTTTTCAATAATCGATGCCATAATCAACATTTCATAGGCAGATTTATAGGGTAAATCACTATCGCGTTTTAGCCACTCTTCTTCTAATGTTTTTTCCATTTGCTGATAAGCACGTTTTAAAATGGCGATATCCGTCGTGCCTGCGGTGTAATGGTAAGTATCAGGAGCAAACCAACCCTCAAGATGGGTAATTTCAGGCTTCATTCCTATTTCTTGGCGTAACTTATCGCTTTCCATACCATTTGCGACAATCTTTAACTCAGGAGCTTTATCAAAAATAGCTTGCCAATCACTTAAACGGCTACCCTCGATAAATCGAATCGTAAACTGCGCCTCTTTGCCACTTTTTATTAACAGCAAAACATCTCGCAGTGTCATACCTTTTGTTAAACGATAAGTCCCTGCTTTAAATTGACTGAGTTCTGGTTTTACTTTTAATAAAATTTGAAAATAATCTCCTTGTTTAAGAAGATTATTCTTAATAAGCAATTGTTCCATCGCAATACGCCCTGTTCCTGCCGGAACAGTAAGCAGCATTTCATCTTGCTTTACCACAACATTGTTCTCTAACCCACGAAGGCTTTGCATAATATATAATGTGGCTGCGCCAGCGCTAATCAATAATGCAAAAAAGGCTATCCAAACTAATTTTTTTATCTTCATTTATAACTCATCAAACGTTAAGTCAGTGACAAACAGTGTTGTAAAACAACATGGTAAGCGTCTCTATCGCGATATTGATAGTGCTTATCATCTGAAAAATAGATCTGTTTTACGGGAATAATGGGCATCAGTGCATTGGTTAACCAAATTTCATCTGCTTGATAGAGCGTTTGCGGTTTTTCTCGCACAATGTGAATATCCCAGTCCAATTGTTGCGCAAAATCTAATACCTGCTGGCGCATGATCCCATTCACACCCGAAAGACTAATATCCGGGGTAACTAATTGATTTCCTTTACGCCAGAAAAGGTTTGCGGCATTCGCTTCAACTAAATATCCTTCATTGTCACACACTAACATGTCATCAAATGGGGTTGTTTCTAAATGGTGTTTAATCAGCACTTGCTCTAAGCGATTAAGATGCTTGATACCGGCTAATAAACTATTTTGTCCCAATCTCACTGGGCTAATGGCTAAAGAAACCCCTTGCTTTTGTAAGTTATGATAATAAAACGGGTAAGTTGAGCAGGATGTGATCACTGTGGGTGTGTCAAAGCCTTTCGATGAATAGCCTCGCCCACCGCTTCCGCGGCTAATAATCACCTTAATAACACTTTTTTCAGTGATTGTGGACGCTATTTGTAGAAGATGGCTGGCTAACCATTGCCAGTCTGGTGAGGGTAAAAACAGTGCATCACAACCGCGTTGTAAACGCTTAAGGTGAGCAGATAATAGAATAGGTTTACCTTGTTCAACGGCAAGTGTTGTAAAACAGCCATCACCAAATTGTACCGCGCGATCACTCACATTGATGCTTTGTTGCTGTTGTCCATTTACCCAATACATCAAACACCTTATTTATAATCTATGTTATTGATATTTTTTGTACATGATAAACAAGTTAATGTAAAAGGACAAAGCTATAGATAAAATAAAAGACCCAGCATGACGTCTGGGTCTTTAGACTAATTCAATACGCGAATAAGCGGTTTACACACGCTTAAAGAGAATCGAACCGTTGGTACCGCCAAAGCCAAATGAGTTACATAGTGCATAATCCATGTTCTCAACTTTACGCGCTTTATGTGGTACGAAATCAAGGTGACAATGTTCATCTTGATTATCAAGATTGATTGTTGGCGGTACAATTTGGTCACGTAAAGACAAAATAGTAAAGATAGACTCAATCGCCCCGGCAGCACCTAATAAGTGACCCGTCATCGATTTTGTTGAGCTAACTAATACATCAGTCCCTTTGCCAAATACCGTTTCAACAGCTTGCGCTTCTGCAATATCACCCGCATTAGTAGAAGTACCATGCGCGTTGATATAACCGACATCAGCAGCGGTAATACCCGCATCTTTCAATGCGTTTTCCATTGCAAGTGCACCACCCGCACCATTTTCTGCAGGAGAGGTCATATGGTAAGCATCACTACTCATACCAAAGCCAACAACTTCTGCATAAATTTTAGCGCCACGTGCTTTAGCGTGTTCATACTCTTCGAGGACTAACACACCTGCACCATCACCTAACACGAAACCATCACGATCTTTATCCCATGGGCGACTTGCCGCTTGAGGATCATCATTACGTGTTGATAATGCACGTACTGCACCAAAACCACCAACACCTAATGGTGTTGTTGCTTTTTCAGCACCGCCCGCTAACATCACATCAGCATCACCATAAGCGATAATACGAGCGGCATGCCCGATATTATGCACACCTGATGTACATGCAGTTGCGATAGAAATGGTCGGTCCACGTAAGCCATAAATAATGCTTAAATGGCCAGCAACCATATTAATGATGGTTGAAGGAACAAAGAATGGGCTAATTTTACGAGGGCCACCATTGATTAATGATGAATGATTTTCCTCGATAAGGCCTAAGCCACCAATACCAGAACCAATAGCAGCTCCGATACGACTTGCATTGGCTTCTGTTACTTCAAGACCTGAATCCGCAATGGCTTGAACACCTGCTGCAATACCATATTGAATAAAGAGATCCATCTTGCGCGCATCTTTACGCGAAAGATTGTAATCTTCATGATTGAAATCTTTTACCAATCCTGCGAATTTAGTCGCATGATGACTGGTGTCAAATTCTTCGATAAGGCCGATACCACTCTGTCCGGCACACACAGCTTTCCAAGAAGCTTCTGCGTTATTACCGACAGGAGATAACATGCCTAGTCCGGTCACAACTACACGACGCTTAGACACGCTTATCCTCCAAGGAGGGAAAAAGTTTAGGATTAAGAATATAGGCGGTCGAGTGACCGCCTAGATTAGCAAGCTTATTTACCTGCGTTTTCAACGTAATCAATAGCAGCTTGAACTGTAGTAATTTTTTCTGCTTCTTCGTCTGGGATTTCGATATCGAATTCTTCTTCCAGAGCCATTACCAGCTCAACTGTGTCAAGAGAATCAGCGCCTAAGTCATCAACAAATGAAGCTGAATTCACAACTTCTTCCTCTTTAACACCCAGTTGTTCAACAATGATTTTCTTAACGCGTTCGTCGATAGTGCTCATACTATTAAATTTCCTATCAAAACTCGCTTGCGCGATGATTTTCTTAGTTTATAAATACAGGAAAAGATCTAACCAATCCCGACTGTGTGGACTACTTTATTCGCTATATTTTGCATTATATTGTACGCAAAAAGCAAATATAAAGACGTCCCCGTAATTAGACCATGTACATGCCGCCATTGACATGCAATGTTTCACCCGTGATATAGCCTGCTTCATCAGAAGCTAAGAAAGCTACAGCACTGGCAATCTCTTTGGCATCACCTAAACGGTTAGCTGGCACTTGAGATAAAATACCGGCTCTTTGGTCTTCTGTTAACGCTCTGGTCATATCAGTTTCGATAAAGCCAGGAGCAACAACATTTACCGTAATGCCACGGGAAGCAACTTCGCGTGCTAATGATTTACTAAAACCAATCACACCCGCTTTTGCTGCCGCATAGTTTGCCTGTCCAGCATTACCCATGGTTCCAACTACTGAACCAATAGTAATTATGCGACCATAACGTTTTTTCATCATAGCACGCATAACTGCTTTAGACAGACGGAAGACTGATGAAAGATTAGTGTCAATGATATCTTGCCACTCATCATCTTTCATGCGCATCAACAGGTTATCACGAGTAATACCTGCATTATTGACCAAAATATCAATTTCGCCAAATTCCGCGCGCACATCAGCTAAAAATTTTTCAATAGAGTCAGTTTCTGTGACGTTTAACACAAAACCTTTACCTTTATTGCCTAAATATTCGCTGATCGCTTTAGCACCGTTTTCACTCGTTGCTGTACCAATTACGGTAGCACCACATGCTATTAGCTTTTCTGCAATCGCACGGCCAATACCACGGCTTGCACCAGTAACTAGCGCTATTTTTCCGTCAAATCCCATGAGATCCCTCAGTCATTTCCTAATGCAGCGTCTAATGATGCAATATCATTAACTGCTGCAGCGTTCATCTCTTTAGAAATACGTTTCGTTAAACCAGTTAATACTTTACCGGGTCCTATTTCTAATAATTGTGTGATGCCCTTACCAGCAATAAATTCAACCGTTTCAGTCCAGCGGACTGGGTTATAAAGCTGACGAACTAATGCATCTCGAATAGCATTAGCATCGGTTTGTGCTTTCACATCAACATTATTAACAACTTGAATTTCAGGTTGTTTAAATTCAATTTCTTGCAATGCAACAGCTAACTTATCTGCAGCAGGCTTCATTAAAGCACAGTGAGAAGGCACACTTACCGCTAAAGGTAACGCACGTTTCGCTCCAGCTTCTTTACATAATGCCCCTGCACGCTCTACGGCTTCTTTATTACCCGCAATCACCACTTGACCGGGTGAGTTAAAGTTCACAGGTGAGACAACTTGTCCTTGAGCCGCATCTTCACAAGCTTTTGCAATAGCATCATTATCTAATCCGATAATTGCATACATGGCGCCAGTACCTGCAGGTACAGCCTCTTGCATTAATTGACCGCGCAATTCTACTAGTTTAATCGCCGCAGCAAAATCAATTACGCCAGCACAGACTAAAGCAGAATACTCACCAAGACTGTGACCTGCCATCATTTGTGGCATTTTGCCTTGTTTTTCTTGCCATACTCGCCAAATAGCAACGGATGCTGCTAATAATGCCGGCTGTGTTTTCCATGTTTTGTTTAACTCTTCTTCAGGACCATTTTGCACTAAATCCCAAAGAGAATAACCCAATACATCAGATGCTTGAGCAAATGTTTCTGTCACTATTGGATAATGCTCGGCAAGTTCTGCAAGCATTCCAATCGCTTGTGATCCCTGTCCAGGGAAAACCATTGCAAAATCAGTCATGTTTATTTTCCTGATAATATTAAAAACGGATAAGTGCAGAGCCCCAAGTAAAGCCGCCACCAAACGCTTCTAACAGAATTAACTGCCCACGTTGAATGCGATTGTCTCTTACAGCTTCATCTAATGCTGTAGGAACGGATGCTGCTGACGTATTACCGTGGCGATCTAATGTCACCACGACTTTATCCATTGTCATATCCAGCTTTTTGGCTGTTGCTGAAATAATTCTTAAATTTGCTTGATGAGGCACAAGCCAGTCGAGTTCCGATTTATCAATATGATTCGCTTCTAATGTTTCATCCACAATGTGGGCAAGTTCACGAACTGCGACTTTAAAGACTTCATTCCCTGCCATGGTGACATAAGCAGGTAAGTCTTGATTTTCTCTATCCTGATAAGGCAGAGCTAACAGCTCACCAAAACGCCCATCAGAATGTAAATGTGTAGAAATAATACCTGACTCTTCAGAAGCACCGACAACGACGGCACCAGCAGCATCACCGAAAAGAATAATTGTACCGCGATCGTTAGGATCTAACGCATGTGATAAGCGATCAGCACCAATCACTAAAGCTTGTTTCACCGTGCCAGCCTTAATAAATTGATCAGCGATACTTAACGCGTAAACGAATCCTGAGCACGCGGCTGCAACATCAAACGCGATACAATCAGCAATACCGAGGGCGTGTTGAATTTGACATGCCGCACTCGGAAACGCATGAGAGCCTGATGTTGTGGCAACGATAATTAAGCCAATTTCTTGTCTATCAATATCAGCCATTTCTAATGCATTCTCAGCGGCACTCGCACCCATTTTGGCAACAGTTTCTTCTTCTGTTGCGATACGACGTTCATGAATACCTGTTCTGGTGACAATCCACTCGTCTGATGTATCAACCATTTTTTCTAAATCGGCATTAGTTCGCACTTGTACAGGCAAGTAACTACCAGTACCTAAGATTTTTGTATACATACTATCAATCACTCTTGGGTAATACTGTATTCAGACGTGAGGCAATTCGTTCTGGAATTTGTCGCTCAATGGCCTGAACAGCCTGTTCTATTGCTGCTGTAAACGCGTTTTCATTTGCGCCACCATGGCTTTTAATGACGATACCGCGTAATCCTAACAGAGAAGCACCGTTATACTGGTCGGGGTTCATATGGCCAAAACGCTTATTTAGGCGTTTTTGTAACCATTTCTTCAATAATTTCATCCACCACGACGTTTTTTTATTGTCACCAGTAGAAGATTTAATCAATGAAAGGAAGACTCTAATCACCCCTTCCATTGTTTTAAGGGAAACATTACCTGCGAAGCCGTCACACACCAACACATCTGTTTTGCCGGTCAGTAACTCGTTACCTTCCACATAACCAATATAGTTTATATTTGGTGTCGCCTTAAGAACGGTGGCGGCTTCGCGGATATTATCTAATCCCTTACTCTCTTCTTCACCAATATTTAAAAGTGCCACTTTAGGTGAATGTATACCTGCAATTTCTTCTGCCATCACGGCACCCATAACAGCAAATTGAACTAACATTTGGCTATCACAGTTAACGTTCGCGCCTAAATCAAGAACGACGGTCTTGCTTTTTTTCTGATTAGGTAACACAGAAACCAATGCAGGACGTTCTATTCCATCAATCGCTTTTAGCCGAAGTTTTGCTAACCCCATCAACACACCGGTGTTACCTGCACTTACACATGCCTGTGCTTCCCCTGTTTTCACCAGATCGAGTGCCACGCGCATTGATGTGCCTTTACTTGCTCTAATAGCATGTGAAGGTTTGGCATCATTGGCGACAATATGTTCAGCCGGTATAACATGTAAACGGGAGATTAGCTCAGCATTTTGATTTGCAAGCAGAGGAGAGATAGAGTCTGGTTGACCCACCAGCAATATTTTTAAATGAGGATTAGATGCCAGCGCCCGCAAACATGCAGGCACTGTGATACGAGGACCGAAGTCCCCGCCCATCGCATCTAACGCTATGGTTAGATTTGTCAAAGTATCAACGAGCTATAAAGCTAATTACTTGTTGATAACCTTGCGGCCACGGTAGTAACCGTCAGCAGTTACATGGTGACGCAGGTGAGTTTCACCAGAAGTTTTGTCAACAGAAACATGAGTTGCTGTCAGTGCGTCATGAGAACGACGCATACCACGTTTAGAACGAGTTGGTTTGTTTTGTTGTACGGCCATTGACCTTACTCCTTAGTACTTTTCTTTAAACTGGCTAATACGGCAAATGGATTCGGCTTCTCTGATAATTCTTCAGGGAGTTCACCGAACACTTGTTCCGCGTCGGACACTTCACAGTGTTCAAAATCATGTACCGGAACCACCGGCAAGTTGAGGATTATTTCATCTTCAATCATCGCCAGCAAATCTATTTCACCAAAATCGTCTACGTCGATTGGCTCATATTCTTCCGGTAATGCTTCAGCCCGTTCATCACTAACAACAGGGCTAAAACAATATGTTGTGTGAACATGATAGGGAAAATGGCCCCCGCAACGTTGACACTCTAAAGTGACATCCACATCGGAATGCCCCTTGATGACTGCCAAACGTTGATGGTCAATATCAAATGATAAAGCCACATCAATATTACTGTCCACACTGACCACCGATTCAGCTAAGCGGCTAACTTGCTCAGAGGAATATTGACCGTCATAGTCTAAATTCTTCTGTGCTGCTCGCAGCGCATCAATGGTCAGGGGTAATTTTACCTTTTGCATAAGGCGCGCATATTATCTTTGTAATGGAATATAGTCAAAGAAAAAGGCGGGTTATCTACACCTTTCCACCAAAATTCGCTTTATCAGCGGCGCATAGTTTAGAATGTCGGGCATCATTTTGCTACGGATTTTATAAAAAATATGTTGCCACTGGTTCTTGCGTCGACTTCGCCCTTCCGAGCTCAGCTTCTGAAAAAGCTTGGAATGCCCTTTATACAGGCCTCCCCAAACATTGACGAAACCCCTTTGCCCACAGAGTGTGCACAAGCGTTAGTCACTCGTTTATCCTATGAAAAAGCGCGTGCTTTAGAGGTACAATACCCAAATCACTTAATTATTGGTTCAGATCAGGTTTGTGTACTCAATAAAAAAATTACGGGTAAGCCCCTTAACTTTGAAAACGCTTTTGCACAATTAAAACAAGCATCCGGTCAATGTGTATCATTTTATACTGGATTAACTTTATATAATAGCTCAACATTAGCCTATGAAAGTCATTGTGAATTATTTCAAGTTCACTTTCGGCATTTAACCGATGATGAAATTATCGGCTATTTAAATAAAGAAACGCCGTTTTATTGCGCAGGAAGTTTCAAATCTGAGGGGTTAGGAATTACTCTGTTCGATAAATTAAGCGGTGATGACCCAAATTCTTTAATCGGATTACCACTTATCCGATTGAATAAAATGTTACTCTCACAAAGAATTAACCCATTACTTTCCACAGATAATCAGGAATAGTCGTGATTGTCTTATTTTAATCTTATTTAGCGATAAAGCGTATTATGAATAAATTAGCATCAATTTTGGCAGCTTTAATCCTTACGGCATCGGTAGTAGGTTGCTCTGATGAGAAAGCACCTGACAATTCAGCCGTAAAAGCAGACAACAGTAGTAATGTTGCCCAAAATACTGATCCCAAAAAAGAAGATGAAAGTGCATCTTCATTTAAAAAGAACTTTATTAGTAGTTGCATACTCGGTTCTGGTGTGACTGATGATGCACTAATACCACAAATTACCGAAGTTTGTAGCTGTACTTACGACAACATCATCAAAGATTATGGTATGACCGAATTTATTCGTGTTGATATGGAAATGAGAAAAGACGGCTCTAAATCGCTACCGAAAGAGTGGAATATCGATAAAATTGTTGAGCAATGTATATCAACCATCACCAAATAACCTTGGCTGGATACTGATCCTATTTTCTAGGACGACAACGGTAAATCATTTGCAAACAAAGTGGGAAAAAATTTTCTCCCACTTTGCTAGTTTGAAAACAGTAGTATTAAGATTTTTGATTGCGTAATACTTGTAAACAGTAACGTAACGTTTTATCCATCGGCGCTTCAATACGCATTTTTTCCCCTGTTGAGGGATGAATAAAGGTTAATGAACTCGCATGTAAAAAGAGACGATTAAGCTTGGTTGAAGCTAATTGTGTATCAAAATCACGATCACCATAGCGATCATCAAAAGCAATAGGATGGCCGGCATGTAATGTATGGACACGAATTTGATGAGTTCGTCCCGTGACAGGACTTGCTTTAACTAAGGTCGCAAATTCAAAGCGCTCTTCTACCTTAAAGCGTGTTTCTGATGGTTTACCTTCACTACTTACTTTAACCACCCGCTCACCACTTTGTAGGATATTTTTCAATAAAGGGGCTTGTACTACTTTTGTATGAGATTGCCATTGACCACGTACTAAGGCTAAATAATCTTTTTGCATCTGTTTTAATCTTAGCTGTTCGTGTAGTGAACGCAGGGCTGAGCGCTTTTTAGCAATCAACAATACCCCTGAGGTATCTCTATCAAGGCGATGCACTAATTCTAGAAATCTCGCTTCTGGGCGCAATGCCCTTAAACCTTCAATCACACCAAAACTGAGTCCGCTACCACCATGTACTGCCGTCCCTGATGGCTTATTAATCAGCATCACATGTTCATCTTCATATAAAATACACTCAGCAAGTGCTGATACTTTTTCTAACTTAGGCGATACCGCATGTTCTTCTTTTTCTGCTACCCGGACAGGAGGAATACGAATGCTATCCCCTGCAGCTAATTTATATTCAGGCTTAATGCGCCCTTTATTAACCCGAACTTCACCTTTGCGGATAATTCGGTAAATCATACTTTTCGGTACACCTTTTAAGCGTGCCAGTAAAAAATTATCAATACGCTGGCCTGCTTCATCGCCATCAATGGTGACGAACTGAACTTGATTAAATGATTTCATAGTGGCGATTTTTTAGCTCTCTTAAAATAAAAAATGACAAACAAATTATTGGTGCACAAAATAACATCAAATTGGGTGCCTATTTTAACCTGATTAATGGGAAAAAGACGAAACATTAACTAATCTCTCATATTTATACAGAAAAAGTCACCAAAGCGGAAAAGTCATCTTGCTATAACCCCAACACCAATGGAATAATGCAGACTCTCCTGATTAAGTTTATCAGGTATATTTATGAAATTTTGTTTGTTTGATATTCAAATGCAGCAATGGCGTAAGACATAGTCGAATATCAAACAATTTAGTATGCCATAAATACATCACTTATTGAGTTGGCACATTACGTCTCAATTAAAGAGTGCTGAATTTTAGAACTGAAAATCAGACTCACCGACAAATTGCACCTCTATACAATCGACAACCGTGAGGTTGACGCCTTTGTAAAAGACACGAGGTCATCGGTTATCAATAGTGTAATTACGTATGTCAGTGGCACATTATAAAACGTGAAAATAACGAGTAAGTCACAATATGAAAAGAATGTTAATTAACGCGACTCAACAGGAAGAGTTGCGTGTTGCCCTTGTTGATGGGCAACGTTTGTATGATCTGGATATCGAAAGCCCCGGACATGAGCAAAAAAAAGCCAATATCTATAAAGGTAAAATCACCCGAATTGAACCCAGTCTAGAAGCCGCTTTTGTTGATTATGGTGCGGAACGCCACGGTTTCCTTCCTATCAAAGAAATTGCCCGCGAATATTTCCCTAGTAATTATCACTCACATGGTCGTCCTAACATCAAAGATGTTTTAAAAGAAGGTCAAGAGGTAATCGTACAGGTAGATAAAGAAGAGCGCGGAAATAAAGGTGCAGCTTTAACCACCTTTATTAGCCTTGCAGGTAGCTATTTGGTATTAATGCCAAATAACCCTCGTGCTGGCGGTATTTCTCGTCGTATTGAAGGGGAAGATCGCACTGAATTAAAGGAAGCATTATCTAGCCTTGATATTCCTGATGGAATGGGATTAATTGTTCGTACTGCAGGTGTGGGTAAATCCGCAGAAGCATTACAACAAGATTTAAGCTACCGTTTAAGACATTGGGATGCTATCAAAAAAGCAGCGGAAAGCCGCCCTGCTCCTTTTCTGATCCACCAAGAAAGTAACGTGATTGTACGTGCTTTCCGTGATTATTTACGACCAGATATTGGTGAGATCTTAATTGATAACGCTAAAGTAGTTGAAATGGCTCGTAGCCATATTGAAGCCATTGGTCGTGGTGACTTTGCTAGCAAAATTCGCCACTACACAGGGGCTGTACCACTATTTAGTCACTACCAAATTGAATCTCAAATTGAATCAGCCTTCCAACGTGAAGTCCGTTTACCTTCGGGTGGCGCTCTGGTTATTGATACAACAGAAGCATTAACCGCTATCGATATTAACTCATCTCGTTCAACACGAGGTGGCGATATTGAAGAGACAGCCTTTAACACTAACTTAGAAGCTGCTGATGAAATTGCGCGCCAACTCCGTCTACGTGACCTTGGTGGTTTGATTGTTATCGACTTTATCGATATGACCCCTGTTCGTCATCAGCGTGAAGTGGAAAATAGAATGCGTGAGGCTGTGCGCCAAGATCGCGCACGTATTCAAATAGGTCGCATTTCGCGTTTCGGCTTATTAGAGATGTCACGTCAGCGTTTAAGTCCTTCATTAGGTGAATCAAGCCATCATGTTTGTCCGCGTTGTTTAGGCACCGGGACTATCCGTGATAATGAGTCACTTTCTCTTTCTGTATTGCGTCTTATCGAAGAAGAAGCATTAAAAGAAAATACTCATGAAGTACACGCTATTGTGCCCGTACAAATTGCCTCTTACTTGCTCAATGAAAAACGTAAGGCCGTCACCGATATTGAGTTGCGCCAAGCCAATGTCAAAGTAGTGATTGTTCCTAATGATCAAATGCAAACACCGCATTTCTCAGTTATTCGTGTGCGCAAGGGCGAAGAGATCTCTTCATTAAGCTACAATTTAGCGCAATATCACGAAACTCAGTTAAATGAAGCAGAAGATGAAGCCGTACCTGAGCGTAAAGCGCCAGAGCAACCGGCGATATCCGCTTTTGCATTACAAGATAATAGCGCTGACACCACCAATAAGAAAAAATCTGCACCAACTCCAGCTAAACAGGTGAAGAAAAGCGAAACAACAGAGAGTGGTGGATTCTTTAGTGCTATTGCAAAATTCTTCTCTAACTTATTTGCGAGTCAGCCAGAGCCTGTCGTTGAAGAAAAACCGCAAGAAAGCAAAAAAGAGAATAATGAAAACCGTCGTGAGCGCCGAAATAATAACAATCGTCGCAATAATAACCGCCGTGAACGCGATAATGATCGCAATCGTGACCACGAGCGCAATCGCGATAACGTAACGAGCGAAGAAAATCGTAAGAACCGTAATCAGAAAGCGCAAAATGCCAATACTGAAGTCAGTAATGAGCAAGAAATCGCTGAACGTGAAGCCCGTCGTCAACAACGCCGTGAACAACGTGCAGAACAACGTCGTCGTCAGGAAGAAAAACGTCAGCAACAACAAGAAGCTGCGAAAGCCGCACAAAATACAGCGGAAAATGACAATGCAGCAAAACAGGCTGAGAAGAAAGAAGAACCTCGTCGCCCTGTTATGCCTCGTCGTGCTCGCCGTCAATTAACGCAATCTGTTCGTGTTACTGATGCTGTCGCAACACCCGCTATTGATGTTGCTGTGAGCGACTCACCGGTTTCTGAGCCACCAGCGACAGTGGTTAGTCAATTACCATCATCAGAAAAACAGCAAGTTGCGAAACCAGTAGCGACGGTTAAAGATGAGCAAGAACAAGTTTCTGCTAATGCGTTAACTGATACTGTAAAAGCACAAGAAGAAGTGAAAAAAGAAGAGAATGCGGGCCAACAAGAAAATGTGATGCCACGTCGCTCTCGCCGTTCACCTCGTCATTTACGTGTTAGTGGGCAACGTCGTCGCCGTTATCGTGATGAACGTACATTAGTCTCCCCTATGCCGCTAACGATGGCCGTAGCTTCTCCAGAGCTTGCGTCAGGTAAAGTATGTATTCATTACCCTGTCACACCAATTAGTGATGCACCATTTGTTGACAATAATGTTGAAAATAGCACTGACAATACAGTTGCTAAAAACTTCATTACTCATAAAGATCCACAAATGGTTGCTATTGCACCAGAAGTATCAGAAACCATTGCTGCAGATGTTGCTCAGGCTCAAACAGCAAATACTGAAGCAACTGAAGCGACTTATTCGGTCACAGTTAGTACTGAATCAACCACTGAAGCTGTAGCTGAAATTGTCGCGATTGCACCGCAAGAAACGACTGCTGATGTTAATGAGTCAACTGCCGATCATGTAGAAGAAAACGCTGTTAACAACGTTATTGCTGACGTTAATACCCAAGAGCATGTTACTCGTAAAGAGAATATCTCTGCGGTATTAAATACAACGGAAGCTTATCTACATGAAGTGACTGAGCAAGCAGATGTTGCCGAAGAGAAAACAGAAACCACTCATAATAAAGTCATAGCTAATGCTGATCATGAAACCGCTAGTGAAGACACCCATAGTGACATGACAACGCAAGCGCCTGTACCTGAGATGCCAGCAACAACCCAAGCATCAACTGAATGTGCGGCTGAGCAGCATGTAGAGCAAACTGCTTCTCAATCTACGCCTGTAGAAACACAGCCTGAAGTGACCGAGCCTGTTGCTGAAACTAAAACGGAAACCGAAGTCGTATCGGTTGAAGTTAAGCAGCCAGCTAAAGTGACCGTTATTCGTCAAGAGCCAACAGTACGCCAGTTACATGCCAGCTCGCCAATGACGAAAGCTCCGGCATCTACAGATGCGCCTGTAGCAATTGAAATCAAAGCATGGGATGCACGTCCAGCCTTTGATAAGCAAGGCCGTAGCGGTGCGGGTGGTCATTGTTCAACTAATCATGCTTCATCTGAAATGACTAAAGCGTCAACGCATAGTGAGTCATAAGAGAAAAGAAGCAATAATATAACGCGATAAAATATCCGTTGTTAATCCAAGAGCCTGTTAATTAGCAGGCTCTTTTGTTTTATGGCTTGTGTGACCATAACTATGATGAAAAAACGAAAAAAAAGGCCTCTGAACAACCATTCAGAGGCCTTTGGATTTGCCAGCTAATATAATTAATTTTTAATATTAGGAATATTTTTAATTTCACCCATCGCTTTTAATTGTTTTGACAATTCACGACGCTCTTTAGAGAGATCTGCATTTTTTATGATGTAATCATCTACACGATCTTCATAGTCACTACGCATATTAGCGATAATACCGAGTACATCTTCAATTGACATACCAGGCTTAATGTATTCACTTAAGTTGTCTAATAAAAGAACACGTTTTTGGTTATCACGGATCTTTTTCTCATTGTCAGTGATCTCACGACGGATTTTGTTTTTACGACGATACATACGCACAAACTCCAGTACGTTTTGGAAAGACGGCTTGCTTGCGTTATCCATTTCCTACACCTTTACAATTGATATTTAAGAAAAATAGTACTGTTTAAGATTATCGCTTAATCGTGTCAATAAACAAGTAAAGTTTATAAATTTAATTGATTTGGCTTAATAAACAGTAGATTAGAATGATACGCTCTATTCAATATAGTCAATCAGCCGATATTCGTAAACCTAAATAAAATCGATAAAAAAAGCTACCACTCACGAATGGTAGCCATAAAAATTATCTAGCAGCGCTGTAATAGCTAATGCCTACCCGCTTAAATCGGTTGAGCTTTATTGTTACTATCGAGATCAGTCATATCATGTTGTGGTAATGCTTTCGAGTCAGCACGTAACAACACAGCAGAAAGTAACGTAGTACCGACTACCATACATCCCATCACCATATACGTAGGGGCAAAACCGTAATGATCATAGCCATAACCCGCTAATGGGGATAACAATGTTGCCACAATGGAACTGACACATTGGAAACCGACTAAATACAATGTAGAAGATAAACGCTTATCAAAATGTTGGCTGTTATATTTAAAAATAGAAATTAACAGGATAGGAAGCTCAACGGCATGTAATAACTTCATACAAGAGATCATTATCGGCCCTTCAACTAATCCAGAACCAATAATACGCGCAGCCATCACACTACTCGCCAATAATAAACCGTTTTTCGCCCCTATTTTGTTCACTAAGAAAGGCGCAACAAACATTCCTCCCGCTTCTAAGAAAACCTGTAAGGAATTAAGATACCCGTACATCTCATTACCTTGCTGTAATGATGCAAATTGTGAAGAGAAGAAAACCGGGAACTGTTGATCGTAGACGCTATAAATACAGGTTCCGACCACAAATAATATTAATGCCCAAAAGCGCGGTAATGACAGTAAGTTTAATGCATCATTGATGGTGAGTGCAGAAGGTTTACCATGCTCTAATTGATTAAAAGCATCTGGTTTATCTGTTTTTAGTAACGCCAACAGAATTAAGAAGATCACCCCCGCTATCGATGCCATAAAAAAGTTATAGTTAGGATCGATATTGATATTATGCCCAGCAATAAAAGTTGCCGATGCCCATCCCAAAGAGCCCCACATCCTCGCCCTGCCATACTCAAAACCACGAATACGGCTAACACGCTCAGTATAAGATTCTAAAACGCCGATCCCGGCATTAAAAGTCATTCCTACATAGAGCCCTCCGAGAATAGAGCCAATAAAAATATTCCAGCGCAATATTGCCGCAAAGCTAAGAAAAAAAGGCCCCGATAAAATAAGCAATACCGCGATAACCAGCAGTAAATTTTTGCGTAAACCCAGTTTATCTTGAATAAAGCCATAGAGTGGCTGGGCACATAAAGCAATCAATGATATAGCCGAGAATATCAAACCAGTATCTGTTGCTTTAAGTCCAACATATTGATGTAACCAAATAGAGATTAATGAAAACGATGAAGACCATGTAAAAAAGAAGAAAAATAGCAACGCACTTAAGATCACATAGTATTTTTTAGCATCTTTATTCATTGTTAAGCGCCTTATAAAGTCATTTTGCGACCAGAATGTTAACGTTAACTCTATTTATAACGTAGAAAATATTTACCATTATGTGATTTAACGCACTAAAGTTAACGTTAACATATAAGTTATGTGCGATAGATCGCTATTTGTATATCCCCATTAAACGAGGTTCTCCCTATACTCAACGCTATGCTCCTTTTATTTCTTATTCATTAGATATTTCACGTTTTAGTCAATATGGTTTACCATACCTTTTATCGCAGTTAAGCATTGTTAACAATTTGATATTTGTGACACTATCATCAATCAAACTTTGTCGTTATATCCATTGTTTAAACCCGATGCAACTCAATAGTGCAAGGTTTAATGCTTTAAAACTCATTTAAAAATCAATTAATTAAGCAGATAAATTACGGTAGGAAACCTTGTCAAATTCAGCTAATACCCCCACTTTCTATATCCATGACTACGAGACCTTTGGTACGCATCCTGCGATGGATCGCCCTGCGCAATTTGCCGGTGTCAGAACAGATATGGATTTTAATATCATTGAAGATCCTCTGGTCATTTATTGCAAACCGAATGATGATTACTTACCTCAGCCAGAAGCCGTCATGATAACGGGGATCACACCACAAATAGCACTAAAGCATGGTGTATCAGAAGCTGAATTTACTCGCCAAATTCATCAAGCCTTTAGCCAGCCTAACAGTTGTATTATGGGTTATAACAATTTACGCTTTGATGATGAAGTCACCAGAAATATCTTATACCGTAATTTTTATGATCCCTATGCCTATAGTTGGCAAAAAGGAAATTCACGTTGGGATTTACTTGATGTTTTACGTGCATGTTATGCATTGCGTCCTGAGGGAATTAATTGGCCTGAGAATGATGATGGCTTTCCGAGTTTTCGCCTTGAGCTATTAACTAAAGCAAATGGGATCTCCCACGAAAATGCGCATGATGCCATGTCAGACGTTTATGCAACTATTGCGATGGCAAAAAAACTCAAACAAGCGCAACCTCGTATGTTTGATTATTTCTTTAATTTACGTGATAAACGTAAAGTACAAGCACTGATAGATATCCCAACCATGACGCCGCTTGTGCATGTTTCTGGTATGTTTGGTGCAGCGCGTTCTAATTTAAGCCTTGTAGCTCCTTTAGCTTGGCATCCAGATAATCGTAATGCGGTGATTGTTTGTGATTTAGCTGCGGATATTTCCCCTTTATTAACCCTCACTTCAGAGCAATTGCGTGAGCGCTTATATACTCCTCGCAGTGAGTTATCTGCCGATGAGCCACCAGTTCCGATAAAATTACTGCATATTAATAAATGCCCTATCGTTGCACCTAAAAATACCCTCAGATCTCAAGATGCCGATAGAATTGGATTAGATATTGATAATTGTTTAAATAACCAAGCAATATTGCTGTCTAATCCTGAGATCCGCAATAAAGTCGTCGAGATTTTTGCTCAGCAAACACCATTTACCCCTGCAGATGATGTTGATGCTCAATTATACAATGGCTTTTTTAGCGATAATGATCGTAGCGCGATGGAAATTATTCGCTCAACACAGCCACAAAACTTACCAGCACTTAATTTAACTTTTGAAGATCCACGTATGGAGCCGCTGTTTTTCCGTTACCGTGCGAGAAACTTCCCAGCCACATTAACTTATGATGAACAACAACGTTGGTTAGCGCATAGAAAAGAGCAATTAACGCCAGAAAAGCTGACTGAATATATCAATACCATTCAGCTGTTAGCAGAAGAACATAGCGATAACGAAGAAAAGCTAAAACAACTGCAAGAGCTATATTTATATGCTCAAGAAATTGCGAGTTAATAACATCAGATAAGCAATTAAATTACGCAAAAGGCAGGTTTCCCTGCCTTTATTATATTTAGCTGTCAGAGAATAAAAAACTTATTCTTTGTTTTCTATATGATTAACTTCAGCTTGATTATGATTATGCCCGCAACCACACTCTTCTCCCCAATATTTTAATTTTGAGGTTTTACCAATGCCTGGGTTCATGCTATTTGTCGGATCGTTATGTTTATAAAACGCTTTTAATTGCGGTTTTGCATAATAGAGATGCCCTACATTATGCTCTGCTGGATATTCCGCACCACGTTTGTCTAGTAAGGCTAACATCTGTGCTTTAAGCGCCTTAGCGTCAACACCTTTTTTAATAATATAATCTTGATGCATAACGTGACACATAAAGTGACCACAGTACAATTTATAGAGCAATTGGTTTTCTATTTCAGGAGGCAGTTTTTCAAACCAATCTCGATCATTACGACGCAATGCAATATCCAAAGGTAGCACATCTTCCACATCGTTAATATGAACGGCATGATAACGCACCGCAGCACCCGCGGCGGCAAAACGATGTAAAAAGGCTTTATTACCTTCTTCTTCTGTACATTCGAAATAATCCCCCGTGGCATGTTTAAAATATTCTTTTAAATAAGTTGAGGCTTCTTCTATACCACTATCCGCCATTCTTAGCATTAAATGATGCTCATATTTATCGCGATATTCTGTCATACGAGCAGGTAAATGAGCAGGCCATAACTTACTCATCAATTGCATTGTTCTATCAGTTAGATTCTTAGGTAAAAATGGCACTTTATTAAGAACAGCATCAACACGCCCTTTAATAGCAAATAATGCTGGCATCTTATCTGTACCTAACTTATCAATAATTAAAAAAGTATCTTTGCCATAAACTTCTGCCATCTTGTAGTAACTTCGATGCATATACTCACCCGCAACGGGTAATACCTTAAATTGACTGAGAATATGGCGACGGATATCTTCTAACTCATCAGGATCATTGGTCCCAATATAGAAAACTTGTGTGCGATGATCAGCAGGGAAAGTATCTAATCTCACGGCAAAAACAGAGAGCTTACCGGCGCTTCCCGCCGCTTCAAAGAGACGTCTTTCGTCATTATTAAATCGAGATGGTGTATCTGCATCAATATCACGTACTCGCTCACTATATTCATGATCAGATGCCAGTTTATCCGTCGCATGAATTTGTTTCGCATGATAATGTCGATTATCCAGATTGGTTAATATCTCTTCCGGAGTGTCACCTAAATCAATTCCCAAATGGTTGATAAGCTCTGCTTCACCTTGTTCATTAACACGGGCATAAAGAGATAACTCAGTATAAGCAGGACCGCGGCGCACTAATGCCCCCCCTGAGTTATTACAAATGCCTCCAATCACCGAAGCACCAATACAAGAAGACCCTATCACTGAATGTGGCTCTCTTCCTAATGGCTTTAATACTTTTTCTAAGTGCCATAATGTACTGCCAGGAAAGGCAATAACTTGGTTATATTCAGAAAGAACTTGTATTTTATCTTGGCGCAAGGTACTGATGATAACAATATCACGATCATAGTCATCACCACTGGGGGTTGAACCTTCTGTTAACCCAGTATTTGCCGCTTGCATAATAATAATTTTATCGGCTTCAACACAGGTTTTAAAAATACGCCACTGTTCTAATAAAGAGCCGGGGAATACCACTGCCAGCGCTTTTCCCTGTCCGGAACGAAACCCTTTACGATATCGCTCTGTTTTATGCTCTTGGGTTAATACATGTTTTTTACCGACAATACCTTCTAACTTACGAATAAAATGCTGGTTTGTGGAGCTGCTACTCTCATTCATTGTCCCTATCCTATTCCTGTCTTGTCTGATTTTTCTATTTATCACAGTTTAATTTTTATTTAAAAATAATGAGATAAAAAGAAATGTATTATCAATATAACCACTTTTATACCATTGTGAGCAAGTTAATCACAATAAATTAGCCACTAGTTTGATAAAATAATTATAGCTACCATTAATAAAACGCTTTTTACAAAGCGTATTTATCATTCCATGATTAAATATTCTCTTTCATTAATTTCTCTATTGCTAATTTATTCCATGCTTGGCAACTACGGCTTTGGTAACTATTTTGATTGGTGGCTAAAGCTAATTGATAAGATAACCTAGGGGAAGTAATGGGAATAACCACTAAATCATCGATAGGATATTTATTACACATGCTATTAGGCAACAGTGTGATCCCGACACCGGCTTTAACCATTGCAATAATTAAATCTAAATGATTACTTCTCCCCACAATTTGTGGTTCAGTGTTATAAATCCCACAAGCACTACGTACCAAATCATTAATACGAAAATCTTCTGAAAAAAAGATAAACCGCTCTGTAATAAGCTGTTTAAAATTAACCTTCTTATCTTTAGCCAAAGGATGGGATTGTGCTACTAATAACATCAAGTGATCTTCTGAAAAAATGGTTAATTCAAAATCTTTATCATTAAAAGGTAACATCACTGCCGCAGTTTCTACCGTGCCTTCTAACATCGCATCTTCCATCTGTTTGGTGCCCAGCTCAAAAATTTTAAGTTCAACATTGGGATGGCGAGAGCTAAACGCCATGATAATATCAGCAAAATAGGTTGAGGCTATAACAGGAGGTAATCCGACATTTAAGGCGCCTGTTAAAGGTTCATCTTTATCATTTAATGCTTTATTCATACTATTAAATTGAGCGAGGATCTGCTTTGCATGCTCATATAAAATAGCACCGTCATCAGTTAATTTTACCCCATCCACTTCTCTTATTAATAAAACAGTGCCTAATTCATCCTCTAATTTTTTAATGCTACGACTAATGGCTGGTTGTGTAATAAATAAAGCATCAGCGGCTCGGCTAAATCCATTTAATTGAACAACTTCAATAAAATAGCGTAAAACACGAATATCCATAAATAATTTTTACCTTATTACTTTTGGTTATACCCCCAATAATAATAAACCATTTCCTTAAAAACAAAATTAGCGATAGAACATTAAGCATAATGTAAGAACTTTACTATCATTTAGTAGATTATTATTTCAGATTTTCTGGAGATTATATGACAAACACAGTTATTAAGTACGTTTTAGACCGATTATATGATTTAGGTATCAAAGATATTTTTGGTGTTGCTGGTGATTACGCCTTCCCTATTGAAGACACTGTTTGCAACAACCAACAACAACGTTGGATTGGTAACTGTAATGAATTAAATGCGGCATATGCTGCAGATGGCTATGCCCGAATTAAAGGTATGGCAGCATTATCCACTACCTTTGGCGTAGGTGAATTAAGTGCGATTAACGCTATTGCCGGTGCCTATGCTGAAAATTTACCGATTTTCCATTTAGTTGGCATGCCAGCAAGTGGCGTACAAAAAAGTAAACGCCTTGTGCATCATACTTTAGGTAATGGTGATTTTGATGTTTTTTATCAGATTGCTCAGCGCCTTGCTTGCGCTCATACTATTTTAACACCCGAAAATTGTGTGGAAGAAATGGAGCGCGTAATAGATGTGGCATTAAAAGAGCGTCGTCCTGTTTATATTGGTATACCTTCAGATTATGCTAATAGCCAAGTAGTAGCGCCGTTATCTGTTACCGCACCACAAAAGCCAACAAGTGATAAAGCAACATTAGAAAAAGCAGTATCAGCAATCATTGAGAAACTCACCCACAGCAATAATGTCTGTGTATTACCAGGCTTTTTATCTGCACGTTTAGGGTTAACAGATAAAATCCAGCATTTTATTGATAAAACAGGTTTACCTTATGCCACTATGTTTATGGATAAAAGCATATTAAGTGAATCTAACGCGCAATATGTTGGTATGTATGACGGACAATTAATGACACCAGAGGTCAGAGAATTTGTTGAAAGTAGTGAATATATATTAGGGATCGGTACATTACTGACTGACTTTAATACAGGCAGTTTCACTGCTAATATGAAATCAGAACAATTTATCAGTATCATGCCAGACTATGTTGAAATTGATTCTGTGATCTACTCCTGCGTTTATATGACAGATATTCTTTCTGAATTAACCCAACGACTACCAAATAAAACTTATCATAAAATAACAGCGAAAGGATTAGGTGAAGCGGTTGCATCTGATAATGATAAAATTACAGCACAATATCTCTATCCTCGTTTAGAAAAATTCTTTAAGCCTAATGATATTATTATTGCAGAAACAGGAACCTCATCCATGGGATTAGGCTTCGCTTTATTACCTGAAGGTGCACAATTTCATAACCAAACACTATGGGGCTCTATTGGTTGGGCAACACCGGCTGCATTAGGCGCTGCATTAGCGGCACCAGAAAAACGCATTATTTTAATTACCGGTGAAGGCTCTCATCAATTAACAGTACAAGAAATTAGTCAATTTGTTCGTTTCGGTTTAAAACCTATTATTCTAGTATTAAATAACGATGGTTATTTAATAGAGAGATTATTATGTGATTACCCCGAAGCTTATTATAATGATTTAGCTCAGTGGAACTATCATCAGTTACCGCAAGCCTTTGGTGCAACAGATTGGTATAGTGAAAAAGTAACTACAGCAAGTGGACTAGATAATGCGTTAAATAAAGCCGCACTAACAAATAGCGCATCTTATATTGAGATAGTCACAGAGCGATATGAGGCCTCTGAATTAGCGCAAAAATTAAAAGAATCAAAAAGTTCATTATATTCATTCTAAAATGAATAAGTAGAATAACTAATTAAGCATTTAACAGTACAAAATAGATAAAGCTTAGCTAATTTGCTTAATAAATAAGGTATAATTTAAATCATCGGCATACTCTAATTTTTATTTTTAATATAGAGAATATACCGATATTTTTTACTACATTGATCACACTATATTCAAACTATCATATAATGTTAGTAAAAATAATAAAAAAAACGCTGAATAAATTACTGCAAAACAATTTAGAAAATATCTCTAATATAATAATGCCTGTCATAAAAATTAAACATTGCTAATATAAATTAGCTCTCAATTTTTTAGAGATTATGGCTTATTTTATGAAAAATATCGTAATACCTACCTCGTTAAGCTGCTTTTTTTTACTTTTTTCCCATTCAACATGGTCTGAAACCAATATTTCACAAACCAAACAACGAATTATCGACCAACGTAATTATTGGTTAGATGAGATCAAAAATGGTGTTATCACAACTAGCCCTCAAAAAGGATCGAGAACCGCCGAATTAGATAGAATAATCAGCAATAATTATCAAGCCATTACCGGCGAACGTAGAGAACTTGCCGAAGCAGATAAGTCACAGTCTCATACTTATGTGTTTAATACCTATGCTAATATTTTATTTGGTGATAAGGCTAGATCGATCAACTTTAGCGATATTCAAGCTTATCAAGATCTCAATAAATTACATAGCACAGGCACCTATGCTTATGATACAAACAAAAAAAGAGTACGCTCGATAGATTTTATCTTAAAAGAACTTTTTTTACGTGGCCGACCTTATCAAGTACTTGATAAAGAAGGTCATTATCTTGATAACTACACCACTATAACAGGCTCATCTTATCCCAGTGGTCATACGTGGAACGGATACAAACAAGCTGCAGTGTTATCCATCTTATTCCCTGAAAAGGGCAGTGAAATGTTTGCCAGAGCAATAGAATATGGTGAAAGTCGAGTTATTGTCGGGGCACACTTCGCAACAGATACCATTGCATCCAGAATAGGCAATTATTACCTGCTGTCACAAATGCTTGCAGATGATGACACCACCCGCACTTTTGTAGAGCTTGCCAAAGAAGTCCGCCAAAATGTTGCTAGCCAATGCAAAAATCCACATTGCTTAACGACCTCGACAACAATCACTAACGATGAAACAGGTTATTACGCAACCAAAGATCCAGAACCTGCACCACGCATTACCCCTAATGAAATACCAACATCTGCCAACGCTTTACTGCGTTTACGCTTTGCCTATTTAACCAGAGAGCAACGACAATCTATCTTAGCGAGTACCACCTACCCGAGTAATTCATTGGCTGGCTGGGCTGCAAACAAAGATGATCCAAACGCCAATTGGGGATTAATTAATCTCCCGAAAGCCTATAATGGCCCTAGTTATTTCTACAATCATTTTATTGTTAATCAAATAACTAATGAATTTGACTTTGCTGAATTTGGTCAACTTGATGAATGGAAAAATGATATTAGTGGGCCTGGCAAATTAATCAAACAAGGTAATGGCACCTTGATCTTATCAGGCAATAACCATTTTGCTGGCATTGAAGTTAATCAGGGTCATTTACTGCTCACTGGTGAAAACCACTATGCAAAAAATTCTTCCATTAATGGTGGTACATTGCTTCTTGAAGGAACACTAAACACTTTACTAGATGTCAACAAAGGAGCATTGCTATTAAATGGTGGGAGCGTTGATTCTCAAGTCAATATCAATAACAAAGGGATACTTTCTGGTAAAGGAAAAATTAATAAGCTGGCCGTTTATTCAGGAGGCATCGTATCACCGGGTCATTCAATAGGTACAATTAATATAGATGATACTGTTATTTTTAATTCTGGTAGCAACTACCATGTTGAAATAAATTCACAAGGTGATAGCGATAAAATAATCAGTTTGGGTACCGCGACACTGAATGGTGGAATGGTTAATGTATCGCTTGAAAATAGCCAAAATCTGCTAACAAAAGATGATGTTCAAAGTTTATATAACACAAAATATACCATTTTAACGGCAGATCACGGTGTTAATGGTCAATTTACTGATGTAAATCCAAACTATCTTTTTTTAGGTACCACACTGTCCTACGATAAAAATTCAGTAATACTAAATGTCGGAAGAAATAACACCGCCTTTTCAAGTGTGGCTAAAACAAAAAACCAACTATCAATCGCCAATGCGATAGACGCATTACCCTTGGGACATCCTATTTATGAAAGCATTATAAGAATGGATACAGGGAATGATGCCCGCTCTGCCTATAATCAATTAACAGGTCAAATTCATGCGGATATCTTATCTAACCAACTCAACAATAGCCGGCAAATAAAAGAAACACTCCTCTCTCAGATTAAAAATGCAGAAATAATTAATAGAGAGAAAGAAAGTGCAGGTAACAAAGGTCATGTTTGGGCTAAAATTCTCTCTAATTGGGAAAAGACTTCCAATGATGGCAATGCAAATAGCTATGATGCTTCCACCTATGGCGTACTATTAGGTGCAGATCAGCGGGTTAGTCACGATAAAATGCTGCTTGGTATTGCAACAGGGGTCACCAAAACCTCACTATCTGGTGATAACAGTCACGCAAATAGCGAAAATTACCACTTATCACTCTATGGTGGCTATGATTTTGACACAATCGTGTTACGTGCTGGTGCATCTAATACCTTTCATCGTATCCATACAACAAAATCGGTCAACTATGGTGTACAGTCAGATAAAAATAAGGCGAATTACAATGGGAACACTAGCCAAATTTTTATTGAAGCAGCTTATCCCATCACCCTCTCTGATACACAATTAGAGCCTTTTGTTAATTTTGAATATGCCAAAACAAAAAACGCCACCATTAACGAGCAAGGTGGACGAGCAGCCTTACAAGCCCATTCGCAAACTCTAGAGTCAACCACCTCCACTACAGGGCTACGTTTAAATAACCAATGGAAATTTAACAGTAAATCAAGGGGTTCTCTCTATGGTGAGCTAGGCTGGAGACACCAATATAACGATGTAGAACGAGGGATCCATTTACGTTTCACACAAACCCAGCCTACATTTATAGCAAATAGTGTTGATGCTGCTCGAGATGCACTGGTGGTAAAAGCTGGAACGACTATCCAAATTAATGAGACATCAAAAGTCTCAATTGGATACAGCGGACTAACGGCAAGAAATCAGCACGATAATGGTATTGATATGAAACTCTCTATCGCGTTCTAACTATAAACAAAAAATGGCCTCACTAATGAGGCCATTTTTAAATAATCAACATACTAAATACAATGTTATTTCTCTGGCATTTGAGGCATAGGTCGACGGAATCGACGAGTGATCCACACCATATAAAGTATACCAATTGCCCCCCAAATCAGTCCTAATTCCATAGAGCCTGGTTCAAGGTTTACCCACAGTACCCCCATTGTCGCGGCACCAATAATCGGTAATATAAGATAGTTAATATGATCCATTAACCCTTTATTACGACGCTCACGAATGTAGAACTGCGAAATAACAGATAAATTGACAAAGGTAAATGCCACTAACGCACCAAAGTTAATTAACGCTGTAGCAGTGACTAAATCAAAAAAGATCGCCCCTAGCGCTAAAAAGCCAACTAACAGTACGTTAAATGCCGGTGTACGCCATTTGGGATGAACATAACCAAACGCTTTTTCAGGGAATACACCATCACGTCCCATCACATACAGCAGACGCGCAACACCTGCGTGAGCCGCCATACCCGATGCTAATACCGTCACACAAGAAAACACTAAGATAATAGACTGGAACAAGGCTCCTGCTACATACAGCATAATCTCAGGTTGTGACTCTTCTGGATTTTTAAAACGTGAAATATCTGGGAAATATAATTGTAAAAAATAAGAAACAGCGATAAAAATTAAACCACCGATTAACGCAGTTAAGAAAATCGCTTTTGGTATCACATTACCGGCATTGGGTGTTTCTTCAGATAAGGTACTAATGCCATCAAACCCTAAGAACGAGAAGCACAAAATTGTCGCGCCGGTTATCATTGGGATTAATTCAGCATCTACTGACGCAAATGGGCGGAAAGTCCATAACTCCCCTGTACCTTCGCCGTTATATACGCCATGAATTAATAAACCAACAAATACCACCATTACAGCTACTTGAATAACAACAATAACGGTATTTAAGTTAGCCACAACGTTAATTCCGCGTAGATTAAAAAATGTCATTAACGCGACTAACGCAACAACAAAGATCCACGGATCAACGCCTGGGAATATGGCTTGTAAATAAATTTTAGCCAATAAGATATTTATCATTGGCATAAATAAGTAGTCTAATAATGAAGACCACCCAACCATAAAACCAACATGTGGACTCATGGATTTTTGTGCATAAGTATAAGCAGAGCCTGCTGAAGGGAAACGCTTGACTAATTTCCCGTAGCTCACTGCGGTAAATAAAATAGCGGTTAACGCAATAGCATATGATGTTGCCACATGACCATTGGTTATACCTGATACAATACCGAAAGTATCAAAAATCGTCATAGGTTGTAAAAATGCCAACCCCATCATGACGACTTGCATTAGCGTCAATGTTTTGCGTAATTGAACACGGTTATTAACACCAGTTTGATTGGTGCCGATAGAGGAGATGACATTATCTGACATGAGCGAACCCTCCCATAACTTCGAACTGAGTACTTGATAAACTCAACCGACAGTTACTGGGAAGACTTCGCATCTGTCTATAAACAGAATAGAAAGAAGTTTTTGAGGACAGGAGTGAGTTTAGGAGACGCCGTGCTCCGTAGTCATCATTACCGCAGGTGCCGTTAGGCCCGACTGCGAAAGGGAATAATTGTACCATATTAGCATTCCTCTATCACGACAACCCTTTCTCTAAGGGGCTGGCTGCTAATCAAATTATGTTATCTATTCAGACTAAAATAAGTCTGACCTCTTGGTGTAGTAATAAGTAAAAAGCAAAAAAAAACCGATGCAGTTAAAACGCATCAGTCATATTTTTAGTGGGCGCATTTTGCACGTCTCAGACTTAAATAGCAATAGATTTTCATCAAAAAACCACCTTTTTTTACGATCTTTTTAAATAGCAAACTAAGTTAGCCTTTACTGTCACATTTCATTGACAATATTTGCGTTTTTATCACAAAGCCTAACTTTGAGATATAGCCTATTGTCGTTTGGTATTAAACAACAAAAATCATTAACACATTAACAATCAAAAAGTTAATTAATTCTGCATGTTATATACAACAATACCAACCAAAATAAAGTATTAATAATGCATAAATAAATCTAATGTAAATTAATTGCTTATTTCACGCTATAAAGACTAAAAAAGATACAGCCAACTGAAATACCATTATTTTTCAACAAGCCATATAGAGTAATCAAAAATGATTTTCAGTAATAAGAAAAAAAGATTAAGTATTCAGTAAAGATAGTCAGTGGTTAAAACAAATGAACCTTATTTTTAGGTGATTCATTAAACTAAATATAAATGCCTATTATGCATTTTGCCAGTATTGGCTTTAATTAAATAACAAAAAAAGCTCCACATAATGTGGAGCTTGATTGACACACACTGAGGGATAAAACTAGAAGTTGTAGTTTAATCCGATGTTATAACGACGGCCTTCTAAGGTTGAACCGTAATTATCTCTTTCGATGCGACGATCAAAAACATTATAGACGCCACCGATCAGATTTAGTTGCTTCGTTAGACTATAGCTAGTACCTACATCAACAAAGGCGTATGAAGGTGTGCTCTTAGCCATTGAAGTACGTGATAAATAGTCTGATGTCTTACCACGGAAATTAATGCGTGCCCAAGTTTCCATTTCAGGTGTGGTTTCCCAATTTAAGGTCGCGTTTGCCATATGGCGCGGTTGCTTATTCAGAGGCTTACCTTTGAAATCGCCACTCTTTTGTTCCGTATCTGTGAACGTGTAGTTTGCTGCTAAATTCCATTCTGGGGAAATAATCCAGTTAGCAGTAACTTCAACACCGCGCATATTGGCTTTATCAACATTTTCACGAGTACTCACAAAATCATAAACATGTCCAAATCCATCACTCGCTTTACATGGTTTAGATGAGTCTTTGTCACAAACGCGCCTTTCCATTATTTTATCTTTAAAATCAGTATTATAAATCGTAATACTTGCATTTAAATTATCTCGATTATCCCAAATAATACCAATTTCTTCTGTCACCGATTTTTCTGGTTTTAAATCAGGATTACCGTAAATAACCGCATCATAACGACCACCGCCTGTAGCTTGTCCCCAAGTGGCTGTCGCTTGACGTAAATCCGGTGAACGATATCCAGTAGATACCCCACCTTTTAATGTCCATTCATCAGCTAAATGCCAAACACCATAAACTCGCGGTGTCCAGTGAGTACCAAAGTTTTCATCTTTATCCATCCGTAAACCGGCGGTTAAAGCGAAGTCGTTTGTCAATGTCCACTCATCTTCAGCAAACAGCGCCCAACTATAGCGATCTAGCTTATTATTACCTTTAAGCTTATTGCCTTCATCTTTCAGCTCTTCATAGCGATATTGACCGCCGACACTTAACATATGATCACCAAACATAAAGACGGTTTGGTTACGAACAGTTGTATCATCATAATCCATTTTACGTGATGGATTGCGGCTTTCATCGCGCTGAACATAGGTATTCATAGTACCAAAATCATAAATACCATCATGGGTTAAAGCATAATGCGTTAGCTCATAATCAGTAAAGCTACTTTGTGGTGCCTTTCCTTTAACAAGTTCAGCTGATTTTGAATAGCCAACACGTGAATCACGATGTTGATTATCTTTTTTAAATTCAAATTCAACGGTATTTTTCTCATCTGGTGTCCAGCTTAATGTACCGCCACCACTTGCCGTGATCTGACGGTTATAGCCATCAACACGTCTATCTTCACCACGGTGAGAATATTGCCCTTGCAGCTTTAGACCTAACACATTATCAATCAATGGACCTGCAGCATAGAAACTACCTTGTCCTGTATTTCCTTCATTTTTACGCTCAGTCAACGTTGTGTCACCACGTAAACTAAAGTTCCATTCTTTTTGCGCTTTACGCGTAATAATATTGATAACGCCTCCCATGGCATCAGAGCCATATAAAGAAGACATTGGGCCTCTTACTACCTCAATACGCTCAATCGCGGGTAAAGGAGGTAACCAACCTTGTTCAATACCTGAGTTATCACTATTAGGACGCGTTTCACGAGATGCAACACGCTTACCATCGACTAAGATCATGGTATACTTAGGATCCATACCACGAATACTAATATCAGAGCTGCTACCGCCCCCCGTCACTAGCACCCCCGGAACATCTTTTAGCGCATCAGTCACATCACGATATGATTTTGTTTCTAATTGTTCACGAGTTACAACTGAAACAGAAGCTGGAGCATCTTCAACAGTCTGTTTAAATCCCGAAGCGGTTGTCACCAGTAACCTTTCAGGATCTTCTGCGGAAGCTGTCATCACAAAACTTGATGCAAGAGCAGCAACAACGCCAAGCGCAATTTTATTTTTCTTTAACACTACCATTCCCGATTCTCCAAGAATATATATTCTTTAAGTTTTATATAGATGGACAGATCGACAGTTGCTCAACAATGAAGGTAATTAATTTAATTACCCTTAGTTATTTTGATATTATTTTTATATCCCTATTGACTAAATTCCTATACTTCTGCTGTTATTGTTTTATGCTTCTATAATATTTTTATCATTCAAGTAATTTGACATATAAATTTTCTTTTAAAACAATGTGTTAATAAAATCCTATTAATAGTGACAATATATTTATCAGGCTTGTCTGTAGATTAATCAAACAAATATATACCTACATCTATTTGCATATTGCTATTGATTTTCTATCCAGCTGTTTCATTAACAGATAAATATGCCAAAGTTTAACCTGATAATTTATTCATCACTTTTTTGCATTAAAATTGATTAATTGAGAATAATGTGACAAATAAGAGGAAAATTCGCTTAATTGATATAATACGCGATATTCAATATATGACTTCTTATACAACGATGCGTTATTAGATGAGCTAAAAATCGCTCTAGAGAGTGGATGATGACGCTTTACATACATCAGATCTATTTTCTATAACCAATAACACTGTCGTCACATTATTATGCAATAAATTGTTTGCTAACAATAAAGCAAATAAGAATACTTATCAATGCGATTGCGAATATAAATTAGAATTTTCTCTTATTTGTGTAATTATTAGTCATAGAATAGAAAAAGAGCCGGCTAAATTGTGATAAAGTTCACAAATTAGCCGGCTCTCTATTTAGTGATAAAACTAACTATTTTTTGTTTTCAATATGCTCAGGAAACTGCATTTCACTGTAGCGAATAAAACGTGTTTTCTTCACTATTTTATAGGTAAACCAAATCAGCAGGAATAATGGGATCCCAATATAGGTTGCCACAACACCATACCAGTCAATAGTATCTTCTAAAAATGCCTGATAGTTTTGACCTAATGTAATAATTAAACAGAGAATAAAGGCAAAAATAGGTCCTACAGGGAAGAAGCCTGAACGATATGGCAATTCATTCAGATCACGACCTTGTGCTACATAACCCCGACGAAAACGGTAATGACTGATTGCAATACCTAACCAAGCAATAAATCCTGTCATACCTGATGTATTTAATAACCATAAATAAACCGTTTGGTTACCATACATTGAGCTTAAAAAGCATAAACCCGCAACCACTGTTGTTGCATAAAGTGCATTACGTGGAACACCGTTTTTGGATAATTTACCAAAAAATTTCGGCGCTTTACCTTCTCTTGCTAAGGTAAATAACATACGCGTAGATGCATACATACCGGAGTTCCCTGCCGAAAGCACCGCCGTTAAAATAACTGCGTTCATGATAGCGGCAGCTGAAAGTAACCCTGCATTTTTAAATACCAGTGTAAACGGACTCACACTGATGTCACCCACATCATTACGTAGCAAGTTAGGATCGGTATAAGGAATGATTAAACTGATAATTAAGATAGCTAGGATATAAAACAGTAAAATACGCCAAAAAACTTTACGTACTGCTTTAGGAATATTTTTCGCAGGATCTTTCGACTCCCCCGCTGCGATACCGATAAGTTCAGTTCCTTGGAAAGAGAACCCAACAATCATCGCTACCCCTATCATAGCGGCAAAACCACCAGCAAAAGGCGCATCGCCGATTTCCCAGTTGTGCCAACCTGCATTTTCAGCACCTTTCATAATACCGGTGATCATCGCAATACCCACCGCAATAAAAATAATCACGGTCGATACTTTAATTAATGAAAACCAATATTCAGCTTCACCAAATCCCTTTACAGAAATATAGTTAAGCAAGAAAATAACGGCTAAAAATAACGCACTCCAAATCCAACCATCCACATCAGGGAACCAATACAGCATCACGAGCTGCGCGGCGACTAAGTCAACTGCAATCGTCACAGCCCAGTTGTACCAGTAGTTCCAGCCTAGTGCGAAACCAAATCCTTCATCAACATATTTAGAGCCATAGGTTGAAAAAGATCCGGAAACAGGCATAAATGCCGCTAACTCTCCAAGGCTGGTCATAAGGAAATAGACCATAAGTCCTATTAATGCGTAAGAGAGCAATGCGCCCCCTGGCCCTGCTTGAGCAACAGTTGCACCTGATGCGACAAAAAGCCCTGTACCAATTGAACCACCAATAGCGATCATCGCTAAATGTCGCGCCTTTAATTCTCGACGCAAAGTGCGTACCGCACCCGATTTTGCGGTATCTGTTTGTTGTTCTGACATTATCATTCCACGGTTATATTCATATTCCTAGCATCAATTGTAACAAATCTGGCTGTGGTGAATAGCAAGGATCTAGGATTATAAGATACCTTCATAATCGGGCTTCAATTATTAGTAACTTATCAAGCGTTGTCGATTAAATGTTCAGCATTACAATATGAAAGTAATTTTTTGAGGGCATCAGAGACATGTTTTTGGCGATGATAGACCAAATATAAAGTACGTTGTAATTTTAGACCTTCGACCTTTATCTCTTTTAAAGAGCCACTCTCTATTTGATCTTGGATCACTCGGCGAGATAAACAACTAATCCCCATTTCATACATTACAGCATGTTTTATCGCTTCTGAATTACCTAATTCCATTTCGATTCGATATCCGGGTAATGAAGCAAACAGCAGATGATTGAGTACATCTCGCGTCCCAGAACCGTTTTCACGTAGGATCCACGGCGCGGATTGAAGATCGGCTAATGTCACTGTTTTCGCCTTAGCTAAAGGATGTTCAGGGGAACAAAATATGACCATTTCATCCAGTAGCCATTTTTGGCTGATCAATTCAGAGCTTTGGCAAGCCCCTTCAATAAGGCCTAAATCAACACGGAACTCACTGACTGATTTGACGACTTCTTCCGTATTGCCAATACTCATTTCAAGTGGAATATCGGGGTAGTTACGATGAAAATTACCCAACATTTGTGGCAAAATATAATTACCAATAGTGGTGCTTGCAGCAATACGTAAAGCACCATTTCCGGCTTGAAATAACTGCTCTACTTCAGTAGCACGCTCAAGTAAAGAGAGTGCCCTTGGATATAATAATCGCCCGTGTTCATTAGTCACTAAGCGCTTCCCCACTCTATCGAAAAGTTGTACTCCTAACTGATTTTCTAGATCAGTTAAAGAAGCACTCACAGCGGATTGAGATAATGCCAACTGTTGTGAAGCCTGTGTTGTAGAACCACTTTTAAGTACTTCAGTAAATACTTCCAGTTGTCGCAATGTAATACGCATGTCCATCCCACCTTTTAGCTGTCATAGTAATAACATACTATCCACAAACCAATAACATACCAAGAACAATTGTGAAAATATACCTATATTAGTTTTAGTGGTTATTATTATAAAAATAATGAATTTAATAAATAATAGTATCTGTTATATGCTTATGCAAAATTTACATGAGCAAGGTTTTTCTATGTCAGAGCAAAGTCAAACAACCACATTGGCTAAAAAATGTTTTATTCCTGTTTATCGCTGGCTCCCCGGCTTGCTGCTAACAGGTATATTAACCGCCCTCGCTATTTACGTAGGTGATATTCCATGGTTTTCCAGTATGGGGTTAGGTGCTCTTACACTGGCTATCTTATTTGGCATTATTGCGGGTAATACGGTTTATCCCATCGCTAAACCTTATAGTGATGAAGGCGTTAAGTTTGCTAAACACTATTTACTACGTGCGGGGATCATCCTATACGGATTTAGACTCACTTTTCAGCAAATTGCAGATGTAGGCGCAACAGGATTAATTATTGACGCTATTATGTTGACCTCAACTTTTCTCATTGCAATGTGGGTGGGGAAAAAATATTTTGGTCTTGATGATCAAACCGTCATGTTAATTGGTGCGGGTAGTAGTATTTGTGGTGCGGCTGCGGTCATGGCAACAGAGCCTGTTGTCAAAGCTCAGGCGAGCCAAGTTGCGGTGGCTGTATCCACTGTCGTAATTTTTGGAACTATCGGTATTTTCCTCTACCCATGGTTTTTCCATCTTAACGCTTTTGCGGGTTGGTTACCTTTTAGTGAAGAAACTTTTGGTATCTTCGCTGGTTCAACCATACATGAAGTCGCTCAAGTTGTTGCGGTGGGTCATTCAATTAGTCCAGATGCAGAAAATGCGGCCGTAATTAGTAAAATGATCCGCGTGATGATGCTGGCACCTTTCTTAATTATCCTTTCTACTTATATTAGTAAAAAGGGCCGTAAAACAGTAGGTGCGACAACAGAAAAAAGTCCGATAACTATTCCTTGGTTTGCTGTGTTCTTTATCTTAATGGCTGGTTTTAATTCATTTAATTTAATTCCTGCCGCTATTGTGAACCATATCGTCACTATTGATACTATTTTATTGGCAATGGCGATGGTGGCATTAGGTTTAACAACGCATATTAGTGCGATACGTCAAGCGGGTGTAAAACCACTACTGCTAGCTTTATTTCTCTTTTTCTGGCTAACGTTAGGTGGTGCTGCTATTAATATCTTTATCCAATCTGTGTTGATTTGATTGTTTAATCTATCCTTGAGTATGTACCTCCGTATTGCGCAACTTATTCTAGTTTAAGTTGCGCTTTTTTATATTTCCTCATATTCAGATGTCAATAAGCCCACGATTTGTTATCGTAGTGTGAAATGAGATTAGAGGAGAACTATGATGAAATTTGTTGGCGCACATGTCAGTGCTGCAGGTGGTGTTGATCAGGCTGTATTACGAGCTCATGAGATCAAAGCAACGGCATTTGCTCTTTTTACTAAAAATCAGCGCCAATGGAAAGCAGCCCCGTTATCAACTGAATCGATTGATAAATTTAAAAAAAATTGTGAAATCTATGGCTATGGTCCAGCACAAATTTTACCACACGACAGCTATCTGATTAATTTAGGGCATCCAGAAGAAGAAGCCCTTGAAAAATCAAGAGCCGCTTTTCTCGATGAGATGCAACGCTGTGAGCAATTAGGCATTGAATTACTTAATTTTCACCCAGGTAGCCATTTAAAAAAAATCGATGTTGATAAATGTCTGCAACGCATCGCTGAATCAATTAATATCACCTTAGATAAAACCCAAAATGTGACCGCAGTGATTGAAAATACCGCTGGACAAGGCACTAACTTAGGCTATCGTTTTGAACATCTCGCCGCTATTATCGATGGTGTAGAAGATAAATCTCGAGTGGGCGTTTGTATTGATACTTGTCACACTTTTGCTGCAGGTTATGATCTACGTACCGTTGAAGACTGTGAAAAGACCTTTGCTGAATTTGATAATATTGTCGGCTTTCAATATTTAAAAGCCATGCACTTAAATGATGCTAAAAGCGAATTGGCTAGTCGTGTCGATCGCCATCATAGTTTAGGCCAAGGCAATATTGGCAAAGTACCCTTTACTTATATTATGCAAGATATCCGTTTTGATGGGATCCCACTTATCTTAGAAACAATTAATCCTGATATTTGGCCAGAAGAAATAGCTTGGTTAAAATCACAACAAACTCAATAACCTTATTTCTTTTTTACTTGCGATTTGATGTACTAAAATCGCAAGCCTCTATTTTTTTATCCGTATGCTATTTTGGAGTCTCTCATGTCTGTAGTCGTTGGTGTTGGAGTGATCATCGTCAATGAAAAAGGTGAAGTATTATTAGGTAAACGCTGTGGTAAACACGCTCCTTATTGGTCAATTTTTGGTGGCCATGTTGATCCGGGGGAAACCTTTGAGCAATGTGCTATTCGTGAAATTGAAGAAGAGATTGGCATTACCATCCCTACTCCTGAAGTGATTGGGATCAGCAACAATCTACAAACTTATCAATTAGAAGGTAAACATACCGTATCTATCTGTATGCTAGCGCAATATCAAGGTGGCGAGCCTAAGTTAATGGAGCCAGATAAATGTTCTGAACTACGCTGGTGCTCACCTGATGATTTACCTGAACCCCATTTTGAAGCGAGCCGTAATTCTATTGCTTTATGGAAAAGTAAACGTTTCTATCAACCTTAATTAACACTCTTCATCATTATTCTGAATATTCTTTATTCAGAATAATGTTTTTCCCCTACTTAGTTATTATTCAACGTGATCTTTTTTCTGTTTAATGTCCTTTATTATATTTGGCTTATTTTTGAGTGCAAATGATTTAACCCATTGATTTATATAAAGATAAAAACTTATTGTACTATTTTTATTCATTTTTTATTTAATAAACAAGGAAGTGCTCTATTTACACCCTCAGATCAAGCGTGTATTCTCTACACTATCAAGCTAGTACATTGAGTCATTTTTTATAAGGACATGTTATGTCAGAAGTCACATCCATTGCTAAACGCCCATCTATACTCGGTGGTGCGATGATTATTGCCGGTACGGCGGTAGGCGCCGGTATGTTCTCCATCCCTATTGTGACTTCCGGTGTGTGGTTTACCGGCTCTATCTTTTTACTCATTTATACTTGGTTTTGCCTATTTATGTCTGGCTTAATGATCTTAGAAGTTAATCTTCACTACCCCCTAGGATCAAGCTTTCATACTATTACCAAAGATTTATTAGGTAAGGGATGGAGTACCATTAATGGTCTTTCTATTGCTTTTGTTCTCTATATTTTAACTTATGCCTATATTTCTGCAGGTAGCTCCATCATTGTGCAAAATTTTGCTAATGTGGTTAGCTTGCCACAAGCCGTTGCAGGCTTAGTATTTGCCCTTGTTGTTGCTTTCTTCGTTTGGTTATCAACCCGAGCCGTTGATCGCTTAAGTACCATATTAATTGGCGGTATGATTGTGGCTTTTGTATTTGCTATCGGTGGATTATTTACCGAAGTGAAAATGCCAGTATTATTTAATACAACAGAAAGCCATGCCAGTTATTTACCTTATGCACTAGCCGCATTACCTTATTTATTAACCTCCTTTGGTTATCACGGCAATATTCCTGGATTAGTCACCTACTACCGTAAAGACGGTAAAGCCGTGATGAAAAGTCTATTAATTGGTACCTTGATTTCGCTGGCTATCTACATTTTATGGCAGTTTGTTGTACAAGGTAATATTCCTCGTGAAGGCTTTAAACAAGTCATTGCTGAAGGCGGAAATATTGGTAACTTACTGGCACAAATGCGTATCAATACAGCAAATACTTCCGTTTCATTCTTATTAGACTTGTTCTCATATATGGCATTAGCGAGTTCATTTTTAGGCGTGTCTTTAGGGTTATTTGATTATTTAGCTGATTTCTTTAAATTCTCAAATACTGGGACAGGACGTTTAAAATCAGCCATCGTAACTTTTGTACCACCTACCATTCTAGCGATTATTTTTCCTGATGGCTTCTTGTATGCTATTGGCTTTGCAGGACTTGCAGCCACTATTTGGGCGGCGATTATTCCAGCATTAATGGCAAAAGCCAGTCGCCAACGTCATCAGCAACAAAGCTTTAAAGCACCTGGTGGCACCTTTATGATTATCTTTGTGATCTTATTTGGTGCAATTAATGCGATTGCACACATATTAGCAAACTTTAATCTCCTACCTATTTACCGCTGATCTTCCGTCAAGCCAGCAATATGCTGGCTTGAACCTTCTTCTGCCAAAAAAATATTGCGAAATACTTGCCAAGTTTCAGTACTACGAGTAATTTTGTCGCCATTATCGTCAATGCTATTTATAGAAGGTTACCTATGGCAAAAGCTAATGAAATTAAGCGCGGTATGGCTATCAGTTATAACAATAAATTATTATTGGTAAAAGATATCGACATCCAAGCGCCAAGTGCTCGCGGTGCAAGTACTTTGTATAAAATGCGCTTTACTGATATTCGTACAGGCCAAAAAGTAGAAGAACGTTTTAAAGGGGATGATATCCTCGATACTATCAACTTAACACGCCGTGCAGTCAGTTTCTCGTATATCGATGGTGATGAATATGTCTTTATGGACAATGAAGATTATACACCTTACACCTTCAAAAAAGATCAGATTGAAGAAGAGCTGCTGTTTATTCCAGAAGAAGGCTTAGCTGGGATGCAGGTTTTAACTATGGATGGACAAGTTTTAGCTTTAGAGTTACCGCAAACTGTTGATATGGAAATTATCGAAACAGTACCGGGCATTAAAGGCGCGTCAGCGAGCGCTCGTACTAAGCCTGCGACTTTACCTACTGGATTAGTCATTCAAGTCCCTGAATATCTTTCTACAGGGGATAAAATCCGTATTCATATTGCTGAACGTCGCTATATGGGGCGTGCTGATTAATTAACCGCCAAAAACCTCCCTCACAAAGTAATATTTTACTGATGTGATGCTAAATAGGTCAGATAATCGTAAGAAACCCACTGTGACAACGATTATTTGACTTGTTTACCTAATCATTCCCTGTCAATACACAATTAAAAATATTGCACATTAATCAATCCATTTTTTTCAGCGCCATCCATCCAACGGATTTCAGCTTTCCCCATATTTTGAGGCAGTATAATTGATGATGATTGTTCAAAAGAGGTAGGGAAAATAGACTGGGTTGATGTAAAGACTTTGTTATTTTTGTAACATTGGTACTCAGCTTGATCGAGTGTGAAATTAATTTCACAAGCTGGATCAACAATCGCTCCTCGTACATAAATCTGTCCTGTGGTTTGCTGTGCTGTTGACGCCCAAGCAAATGATATCGAACTGGAAACGAGAAGACTGCATAAAATGGTCAGATATTTTTTCATAACGACCTCACTTCTTGTTTGCGCAGTAGGTATGAGGATCACGCCTACTCGACATACTTTTATCATAGCAATAAAATATGACATTCATATAGACACAATAAGAATGTTTGATGTCTATCAAATATGAGTGGTTTTTATTTATAAATAAAAAATCAACGTTGATTTAAGCTTAAGTCAAATATTCATAACTTTAATAACCTAATTATTTAAACATCAACTTTCTATTTAATTAACACACTTTATTTTATTATTAGTATTAATTAACTAATTATAAACAATATTCATTACTGCTAAATGATCGTTAATCCATTCGATATCCATAAAACCTTTATTATTAATTAATTGCGAGTTAAATTGCTGATTAGCATCTAGTTTATATTGGAAGTCTTTCATCTCCTTACCATTCCAACAACTTGTTTTAACAGTATTTTCTTCTGATGATGCATAACATCCGCCTTCGACAATAGCACCAACAAAAGTAATTGTTGTTGAACCTAACACTTTACTTTCACGTGCTAAACTAGGTGCCGTTAATAATAGACCTAGACATGCTAAAACTATCGGTATCTTTTTCAAAATAAACCTCCTCTCATTTATTTAAGTACAGAATGTCCACGAGCCAATATGCTATTAAACTAATAACTAATATCGGCTAGTAACTTTATTTATTTAACTTTTATCTTTGATTAAAGTTTAGAAAGAAATTATAAAATACTCAAATTAAGACTATCAATAAAAAATATTCTATATTTGACTTATATCAAGATAAGAGAAGCTAACAAGCCTGAAACAAAAAGATAACATTTGCCTTAGCAATTAATTGCAAAGATATTTTTTTTTATTTTGGCTATAGTCCCTGCCATAAACTTGGAATATTTGTGATTTAGATCACAATTAATCAACGAATTTTTTAATTATCCTTATGAAACTTTCTACTGCTAAACAAAAATTGTCTCTTATCTTGCTGTTAAATTTGGTTGGATTGACTCTTTTTTTATCTTGGTATCTTCCCGCACAACATGGCTTTTGGCTTTCAATAGATACACATATCTTTTATTTTTTTAATCGGCAACTATTGCCAGACTCTTCTTTTGCTATGTTTGTGGCTTATGTCAATAATCGAGCATTCGATGTGATTATTCTGCTGGCGATGGGAGGGTTGTATTACCATACTTTTCGTCAGAAAGATTATCAGGGCAAACGCCATCTCATTATTGTGGGTATAGTTATGGTGCTAAGTGCAATCGTAATTAATCAGATTGGACAAAATATTCCTATCGAAAGACCTAGCCCAACACTTCATTTTCACGATGTACACCGCGTAGGTGTAGTGACAGGAATACCGACTAAAGATGCATCAGGTGATAGCTTTCCTGGCGATCATGGTTTGATGCTACTGATCTTTTGTAGCTTTATATTACGTTATCTTTCATTTCGCTCTTTTTTATGCGCTCTTTTAATTACGGTAATTTTTTCATTACCTCGTGTTATGGCTGGCGCACATTGGGCTTCTGATATCTTAGTTGGCTCTATCTCGCTCACTTTAGTCACAACAAGCTGGTTATTAATAACCCCTGCATCCGATATCATCATTCATTGGCTAGATGAACATCTCCCTTTTAAAGGCAAAAAAGCATTTAGCTAATTAAGTATAAAAAATAAGTAAAAGTAAAAATAAGCGCCCTACTGAGCGCTTATTTTTTTATCTGTAAAGGATAGTTTTATAACAAAAAGATAATCATTTTTAGTATGTGTTCTTTATTATCTAATGTTTTGTAAATTAAGCCTCTTTCCTCTCGCCATTTGACTTTTCTTTATGTAAACTTTTTACGTTTCCACATTATTTATTGTTTAATGTGGATATTTACGTGCTTTAGAGCACGTTTTTCGCGAAATAGGGTTGCCAGAGTTAAATTACACTATATTCTCTGGTTATTTGGTGAATATTCATGTGCTCATCTGGCACATAAGGATGTAAGGGAAATCTGTCACAATGAGAAATAAACCGTTTATGAGAATGCTTAAGCTCATACCGGCGTTTATTGTCGTAGCTACGTTATCAGCCTGTAGTTCACAAAACGCGTCTTCACGCTTAGCTAATTCAACAACTGCCCCACTTAATAAATCTTCAAGCACATCTATTTCCCAAGCATCTCAAGATGAATTTGAATCATTGGTGAAGAATCTCGATATAAAATCTAAGATACTTGACCAATATGCAGACTGGAAAGGTGTTGCATACCGCTTAGGTGGCAATACAAAAAGTGGTATTGATTGTTCCGCTTTTGTCCAAAGAACTTTTCGTGATCAATTTGGTGTCGAATTACCTCGTTCAACCTCCGATCAGCAATTTGCCGGTACCAAAGTTAATCGTTCAACCTTAAAAGCGGGTGACTTAGTACTGTTTAAGACTGGTCGCACTATGCGTCATATTGGTATTTATATCGGTAATGATAAGTTTGTTCACGCGTCAACCAGTAGTGGTGTTATCGTTTCTGAAATGTCCAATGTCTATTGGAAAAACCGTTTCTATACAGCACGTCGGATCATTGATAATAATACAACAACAAGTCTTGCTGATAACTATTCTCAAGCGTCATTAAGATAAAATTTTCCCTTATATCTTATCGCAATAAAAAAGCCCCAATACTTATTGAGTATGGGGCTTTTTTATGTTGTTTTTTCTTGCATAACAGAGCCATATAGCCATCGTTAGTGAGTATTTTTATCTAAGTACATAGCTATAGATTGTGCATATGTCGTAGAGAAATACCCATTAAGAACAAAAAAGAACTACAGATAAGAGTAGTCTGTTGGAAATGGCTCAGCAATTGCAACCCCAGCATTTTTTAAGCAACAAAGTGCTGCGCACTCATCATCACTATGTAAAAATAAACAAGGTACGCCATCCCACTCAATAATCACATTTTCAATATTGAGATTATTCAGATACTTTTGTAAGTTCTGTATTGCCTCATCTAAAGTCATACCATCATGACTTAACAGTTTTAAGCCAATCAAGGTATTTTGTCTACTAGCATCATTCTCAGGTAGAATTTCTACCCTTGTTCCTGTAAAGCCTGCTAGCCACCGATAACTCAGCGGCAGCTTATGAACCACCGAAAGTTGTACATTTTCCACAAATCAATCCTGTTTCATCAACACGTTAATTTAATACATCATCAATACGAGTTTGAACTGACTTGCTCACACACATATTAAAATATTGTTAAAAATAAAGCATGAACGTTACAATAATCTTACAAAAAGAGAGGTATTTTAAGCTGTTTATTTCGCTTAACCTTTATCAACCTTCATATCAGCCCTGATTACCCTTTTCAATTATTCTTTCATTTATTTAACATTTTATCAACTATATAAAATAATTGCATAAAATTTTACGCATTTAAGTAAAACAATCTATCAATTTTTATCATGATATTTCATATTACTAAAACAATAATAGATGATTATTAAAATAAACCCTAGTTAATTTAACAAAAACACAACATTAAGTGTTGATGCAAATCAAATAAGTTACATTGAAGGGAGAGAATTTAGAGAAATATTTAGTGAAAAACATGGTGATAATGACATTTTAAAGATAAATAGAAAGGAAAACGCTATAAATATAGTGTATTTATAGCGTGATATTCTTATTTATAACGACGAGCAAGTAACAAGAAACTCATGGCACAAATAACACAAAATGCCATCGAACTCACCATCGGCCACTCAGTTTTAGCGGGTAACATTGCAATAGCGGTTCCAACTAAAGCCCCCACACCAAAACGGATAGTACCGGCTAAAGAAGATACCGTACCCGCCATATGTGGATAATCTTCAAGAATAACGGCCATCGCATTTGAGGTTATCATGGCTATCCCACCAACATACATAGCCACTCCCACAACAAGGAAGTAAAAATGTAAATTAAGGGCAACCACCAATATTAAGAATATGCCCATTAAAAACTGCACAGTTAACCCAAAACGTAACATATTCAGTGCACCAAATCGGCGCACATAGCGCCCATTGATACTGGTCATGACAATCAAGAAAATAATATTAAAACCAAAGTACAAGCCAAATTGGTCGAATGGAATACCATGTAGTTCGATATAAACAAAAGGCCCTGCACTTAAAAATGAAAACATCCCTGCAAAAGAAAATCCCGATGCCAGAATATAGCAAAGTACTCGACGTGCTCTAAATAAGCTAATAAATTGACTAAATGTCACTCGTAGACTAAAGCGTTGGCGGTGCTGTTTGGGCAAAGTTTCCGGTATATAGAGCGCAATTAATGCAGCAGCAATGATCGCCGCAATAGCGATACTCCAAAAAATAGCATGCCATGAGAACCAGTTCATCACCCAAGCACCAAGTAATGGCGCTAATAATGGGGCAATCGTCATGACTAATGCAACAAATGACATACTTCTTGAGAACTCATCTCTTGAAAACATATCCCGCATTAAAGCATTAATGACAACACTTGCAGCGGCGGCAGCAAATCCATGTAGAAAACGCATACCAATTAGCATATCGATCGAGTCAGATAATGCACAAGCGCTCGATGCTAATGCAAAAACAATCACACCACCTAGAATAACCGGTTTACGCCCTAGACTATCTGCCATCGGCCCATAGACCATTTGTCCAATAGCAAAACCAAAGATATAGCTACTTAATGTCATCTGAACTTGGCCACCAGGCACGCCAAAATCCCGTGCTATAGTAGGTAAACTTGGCAGATACATATCGATAGCCAGTGGCATAAGCATGGAAATAAGCCCCAATATTAAAATGAGGCTAAAGTACGACGGACGTTGCTCTTGCACGCAGTTAAACTCCAAAAAACGACAAAATATAATTATTATTTAGGTAGATGAATGCTATTGATTTCTTCTTCTGTTAGCGGTCGGTATTCTCCTGGCGCTAAAGCATCATCTAATGTGATATCACCGATACGCTCTCGATGTAACGCGACAACATGATTACCCACCGCAGCAAACATACGTTTAACTTGATGGTACTTCCCTTCACTGATGGTCAGTTTTACCTCAGTCGGTGTTATTACTTCCAATGTAGCAGGCTTAGTCAATTCTTTTTCGCCATTTAACTGGACACCTGTTTTAAATTTCTCAGCGACATCCGTAGCAATAGGCTGTTCCAGCGTTACGACATACGTTTTTTCACAGTGATGTTTAGGTGCCGTTATACGATGAGACCATTGACCATTATCGGTTAATAACACTAACCCTGTAGTATCTATATCTAAACGCCCCGCAGCATGTAATTTATGTGCTAGTGGCTCATCAATAAAATAAAGAATGGTGGGGTTAACAGGATCATCCGTTGAACACACATAACCAATAGGTTTGTTCAACATAAAATAACGCGGGCCTAAAATTTGTGTCAACACATTGCCATCATAAGCAACTTCTTGTTCAGGTGTGATTTTAGTCGCACCTGTTTTTACCATTTCACCATCTATAGTCACGAGCCCCGCTCTAAGTTCACGAGCTACTAAATTACGGCTAATCCCCAATTGCTGGGATAAAAATTTATCTAATCGCATGAATTTCTCTGAAAAATGGAAGAGTACCATCTGATATGAGGCATCTATTAAAAATGAATATTAACAATAAAACAACTAATTAATTTACCCTTAAATCATTTAGCCTTTCACTGTATTTAATTACAGTCTTTCTGTTCGCACTCATCGCTAAAAAGTGCTACGCTGGTGCTCTGTTTTGCTTTTGATGTATGGTTATGGCTTTTACACTTAGACCTTATCAGCTTGACGCGGTTAACGCGACAATCACTTATTTTCGCCAACATAAAACACCAGCACTTATTGTATTACCTACCGGTGCTGGAAAAAGCTTAGTCATTGCCGAACTTGCTAAAAGAGCACGTGGGCGGGTATTGGTTCTAGCACATGTAAAGGAATTAGTAGAGCAGAACCATAGCAAATATGAAGCCTATGGTCTATCTGCGGATATTTATGCCGCCGGATTACAGCAAAAAGAGAGTCGAGGCAAGGTTGTTTTCGGCAGTGTACAATCGGTAGCACGTAACTTATCGCAGTTTGAGCATGCTTTTTCTCTATTAATTATTGATGAATGTCACCGTATTAGTCTGTCTGAAGATAGCCAATACCAACAAGTGATCAAACAACTTCAAACCATTAACCCCCAACTACGCATCTTAGGATTAACGGCTACTCCTTATCGTTTACCGACTGGTTGGATTTACCAATATCACTATCACGGTATGGTAAAAGGAGATGACAATTGCTTTTTTCGTGACTGTATTTATGAATTACCTTTACGCTACATGATAAGTCACCATTTCTTAGTCCCACCAACACGTTTAGATATGCCTATTTTGCAATATGACTTTAGCCAAGTTAGAACTAGCCAAAATGGTATTTTTAATCAAGAAGATCTCAATCGCGAAGTAAAAAAACAACAGCGTATTACACCCCATATTGTGTCACAGATAATTGAATACGGTGAACAACGCCGTGGTGTGATGATATTTGCGGCAACAGTCGAACATGCGACAGAAATCTTCACATTATTACCCCAAGGACAAGCCGCGTTAGTCAGTGCTGAGACCCCCTCTTCTGAGCGTGACGCATTAATTTCACAGTTTAAACAGCAACAGCTACGTTATATGGTTAATGTTGCTGTATTAACCACAGGCTTTGATGCGCCCCATGTTGATTTAATTGCTATTTTACGTCCAACGGAGTCCGTCAGTTTATATCAACAAATAGTAGGACGAGGATTAAGGTTATTTGCAGGAAAAACAGAATGTTTAATCTTAGATTATGCAGGTAACCCTCACGACCTTTATCTTCCTGAAGTGGGTAGTAAAAAGCCCAATCCAAATAGCAAACCGGTACAAGTGTTTTGTCCTCTCTGTCAATTCGCTAACACTTTCTGGGGCATAGTTGATGCAGATGGCGATATTATTGAGCACTATGGGCGACGTTGCCAAGGTTGGGAGCTTGATGAGCAAGGACAAAAAAAACAGTGTGATTATCGCTTTCGTTTTAAATTATGCCCACACTGTAATGAAGAAAATGATATCGCCGCACGGCGTTGTGTGCACTGTAATGAAATCCTAGTTGATCCTGATGATATGCTCAAAGCCGCTTTAAAGCTAAAAGGCGCCCTTATCCTTCGCTGTGGAGGAATGCAATTACTCAGTGGTCAAGATGAAAAAGGTGAGTGGCTTAAAATCAACTATTATGATGAAGAAGGTACTTCTGTTTCAGAACGATTTCGTTTAAAAACGCCTGCCCAACGTAAAGTATTTGAACTCAAGTTTTTACACGAACACCAGCGCGCCCCTGGCGTTCCTTTGGTATGGCATAACGCTCAAGATATTATTAATCAGTTTGATTTATTACGTTATCCTGATTTTATTGTGGCACAAAAAAATAAAAAAGACGGCTTTTGGCAAATTCGTAATAAGTTATTTGACTATCATGGACGCTTTCGTAAAGCAGATACCTTATATTAAAGTCGATTTATATTTGCTGTTAGAGTGCTTTTTCGTTAAAATGCGCCCCGCTTTATCTGTTTTTAGATAAACCAAATCTCGAGCTTGTTGCTGGGTCGCCTGTAACAAGTATGTATTTTCTTTTTCATAAGAGAAAAAAGATGTTAACTATTAATGCAACAGTACGTAAAGAGCAGGGTAAGGGTGCGAGCCGCCGCCTGCGTGTGGCTAACCGTTTTCCAGCTATCGTTTATGGCGGAAATGAAGAGCCAATCGCTATCGATTTAGATCACAACGAAGTTATCAACCAAGAACACAAATCTGAGTTCTACGCTGATTTCGTTAACCTCGTTATCGATGGTAAAGCAACTAAAGTTAAAGTTAAAGCAGTGCAACGTCACGAGTATAAGCCAAAAATTACTCATATTGACTTCCTGCGCGCTTAATAAGCCAACCTTCGAGCTTTATTTTTCGGGACGCCGAGCATGTAACGCCACTTAATGTGGCGTTATTTGTTTCTATCTATTGCCTATTTTTCTGAGACTCTACGCTGTAACTGGTCGCGTAAATTAGGTGGAGTTCCTTTTATCGTCAGTGTATCGGTAGCGGGATCCCAAAAAATTCTTTCCCCCAACAGTTTCGCATCAAAATTAACCGTTAACCCCCCACCACTTCCTGAATACTTCATTAATTGGCGTAATGTACTGCGATCTGCGGGAAAAGTTTCCGCTAATTCATACCCTTTTTCTTCTGTAAACTGTGCAAAGTTTTGATCACCTAATGGCGGTAACTCTTGTGCAAGTTCAGTTAATGCAATCTCTTCACCCGATTGCAATTGCTCATTACAATAGCTGTAGACTTGTTCACGACAAGTTTGGCGCTCTTGTTTATTCATGTCTGATGCTTCACAAAAGTCATCAACCGCTTGTAATAAGCCTTTATTTTGTACTTTAGTATTTAAACCTTCTTGCGCCCCTAAAAAGTCCATAAAGAAATCTGAAACTTTGCGTCCTACACGCCCTTTTAAGAAGGTTAAATAACGTAAAGAATCGGGTGAAGTCTCCCATTCAGTTAAATCAATACGAGCGATAATATCTGCATGAGGAATATCTAAATAGCGTGTTGAAGATACATCAAGACTGTCATTGACCCACATGCTATTACAGCTATTCAATACAGCGATTAATAAATATTCCACCGCGAGATAACGATAATGACAAAAAAGAACCGTTCCCCCTTCAGCAAAAGGGTATTTCGCTAACTCATCTTTAAGTCTAACCGTCGCTGCACGAGAAAAACCTAAAAATTCTTCTTCACCTTGACGTTGTAAACGTAATGCTTGAGCTAATTCGCTCTCTTCATTAAATAAACCATAGGCTTTACTTTTTGCACTATAAACACGATGTAACTCTTCGACCATCTCTTGAACAACCGGCTCAATGTCTAAGAGTGAATCACGAAGTACCACTTCTAATGTCTGCTCATCACGCTTAATAAGTTGGTGCAAGACTAACTGGTTAATATCTAGACTCATGGGCGCCCTCCTTTATCCCGATTCTTTTTGTGCGCGTATTCAAACATCCCCTACTTTTACTATCAAGGGGTATAACCGCAAAATAATTAATTTAATAGCAGAAAAATAACACGCCTTGCGGTAACATATAGCGTTTTATCCATTTAGTAGGAATTCAGATTTTATGCCACAAAAATCCCGTTATAGTGATGAACAAGTTGAGCAATTACTTGCAGAACTTGTCAGCGTTCTTGAAAAACATCATACTCCTACAGATCTTTCTTTGATGGTGTTGGGGAACATGGTGACAAACTTAATCAATACAAGTATTGCCCCTGCTCAACGAATGCTGATTGCAGACTCTTTTGTTCACGCTTTACGTGCTTCAATTGATGAAGGCAATATTCACTAATAAACACAGAAATATTTATAGACATGGTAACGAGAAATCAGTCCTATCGTGAAAAAGTATCCCAAATGATCAGTTGGGGTCACTGGTTTGCGCTGTTTAATATTATTCTAAGCCTTTTGCTTGGGAGCCGTTACCTGTTTATTGCTGATTGGCCAAGTACCTTTGCAGGTCGTCTTTACGCTATTGTCAGTTGGATGGGCCATTTTAGTTTTATCGTGTTTGCTATTTATATCCTTATTCTTTTTCCGTTGACCTTTGTGGTAGTTTCGCAACGATTACTTAGGGTGATATCCTGCGCCTTAGCTAGCGCAGGATTGACATTACTTATTTTTGATATAGCTGTTTACCAGCAATTTCAACTTCATTTGACCCAGTTGGTTTGGGATTTGGTTATCAATCCAGATGAAGGTGAAATGGCGCGAGAATGGCAACTTATCTTTATTGGCATCCCCATTATCTTTCTTATCGAAATGCTATTTGCTACATGGAGTTGGCAAAAGCTGCGCAGCTTAAACCGCCAGCGATGGGGAAAACCATTAGCCTGTGTATTTATTAGTTGCTTTATTTTATCCCACTCTATGTCTATTTGGGCAGATGCTAATTTTTATCGCCCTATTACTATGCAACGTGCAAACTTACCACTGTCTTACCCAATGACTGCACGTAAATTCCTTGAACGGCATGGTTTTATTAATCAATCTGAGTATGAGCAGCGCTTAATGAGCGAGGGTAATCCTGCGGCACAGAGTATCACCTACCCGCTTACACCTCTTGATTATTCTAAAGATGAAAGCTCATATAACTTACTTATGATTGTGGTTGATGGATTAGGTAATGAAGACGTTGCCAAACTACCGAGCTTGCAACAATTTGCTGATAATAACCTCTCTTTCTCTCAGCACTATTCAGCAGGCATAAATAACGAAACGGCGCTGTTTGGATTATTTTATGGCATTTCACCGTCTTACTTAGATAGTGTGTTAAGTAGCCGCAAAAACTCAGCGCTCTTTGACGCTTTAAATTATCGTCACTATCAATTAGCACTATTTTCAACTAACGGATTTAAATCGCCATTATTTACACAAGCGGTGCTGGCTGATTACTCACTACCTACTTCACGTAGTGAGGATAACGACACAACGATTAATAGTTGGCGTTCATGGTTGTTAAAAAATAAACAAAGCACACCTTGGTTCTCTTTCTTACAAATCAACGGTGATAAGCATACATCAGCTTCTCAAGCACAGTTAAATAGTCAATTAGAGACCATTTTTACTACTTTAAAAGAAAGCAACATACTTGATAATACCGTTGTGGTCGTAACGTCAAATTATCATCAGAACAATGATAAACAAGATAGCCAATGGCTTGTTAACAAAGACACTTTTAACTTAAGCCAATCGCAGGTTCCACTGGTAATACATTGGCCTAATGTTACACCACAAAAACTAGATAAACTAACCAGCCACCAAGATATAATGACAACGCTAATGCAACATGTATTAGGTGTTATTAGCCCTGCAGATAACTATTCTCAAGGCGAAGATCTATTTGCTAATACGCGTAATCACCCTTGGATTTTTACTGGTGATAATGAAACTCTAGTGGTCTTTTTACAAGATAATACGTTAATGATAGATAAACATGGCAGATATGCTTTGTTTGATAAATCAGGCAAAGAGATCCAATCCGCCAAACCTGATTTACGCCTATTATTGCAAGTACTTGCTGAGCAAAAACGATTTATTGAGCGTTAGTATTAAAAAAAGACTATAAGTAAAAAGTTAATAACAACTGACGTCACTATAATGAATAAAAATACAGCAGTTAAGTATCTAAGGGGTTGCTTTAGCAGTAAAAAACAGTAATATACTAAGCACAATCGGCATGTAGCGCAGCCTGGTAGCGCACTGTCATGGGGTGTCAGGGGTCGTAGGTTCAAATCCTATCATGCCGACCATTTTTATTTAAGAAAACCAACCACTTACGGTTGGTTTTTTTATGTCTGGAATTTGCCACTGGTAAAACTCTGGTAAAACTCTGGTAAAACGACGACAGATCATCTCTCAAAATCCCCCTTTCTTTAGCTCATAAAATTGCCCTTTTCTCCTTGCTATTCTATTCATTGCTTATATAAATTACTGTATAAAAACACAGTTAAATAGGTGATACTATGATTAAGCTTGAAATCAATAATACGGAATATATTGCTCAGTTAGAAGAAGCTCGTTTATCTGTAGATAACCCTCGTGGCTATCTGTTTATGGATATTGTCTTTTCTGATCCAAGGTTTGATAAGAATACGTTTGAAATGAAGAATGTTCGTAGGGAACCGATGAGGACGTATATGACGGAGGCTGTGGCGAGGGATTTGTTTGAGAAGTTGGGGAGGTATTTCAATCATAAAAATATGGTACTAACATCAAAAAACATAAAAAACTTATGTAGTTTGAGTAATTTAAAACCATCTTTCTCGCTTGTTACTTAGGAGTTTGTTAGTATCTATTTCTATTAAATTTTCTTTAGTGTTTAGATAAAAAGAGAGATTATAATGGACTTAAAACAATGCGATAAAAAACAATTAAAAGAAGAGTTTAATCGACTTACAGCATTAACAAGTTATAAATCAACAATGGGTGTTTTTGATATATTTACTAGATTACCTGAATTATTAAATAATGATGAAACAGTTTTATGTGTTAATAGCGGAATCGTAAAATCTAATATTTGGTTGATCATACCTACAAATAAACGAATTATTTTTCTGCATAAAAAAAGTGGGATTTTCCATAAAAAAGTTGATTTATCTTCAGTAAACTATGATGCAATTACTTCTATTGACTCATCTTCCGGATTGACAGGAGTAAAATAAAAATAAATACTCCTGGTACTATTTATGAAATTGGTACACTACAAAAAAACTCAGTACAACCACTAGTTGATATTATCCTATCTAAAAAAAATAACTCTTCATCGCAATCTTCAAATAACAGTGGTGATGACTTGCTATCAAAATTAGAAAAATTAGGAAAACTAAAAGAAAGTGGCGTACTGACAGAAGAAGAGTTCCAAGAACAAAAAAGTAAATTACTTAATTTATAATTCTCAATAACGGACACTCTATCGGTGTCCGTATGATAAAAATTTTAAGTAATTCTGTCTTACTCCAAGACATACATATCTGTAGGCCCTGTATAGCCTGGATGATGTATCGTTAGTGTTTTTCCATCACTAGATGCAGTAACGGTTGATCCCCAGAACTGATTACCACCATACCACAAAATGAGAGATTTATAAGGAGGTGGTAACACAGTAAAAGGATATGCCCTATTATCGCTAGCAATAGCAAAAAGCTGTTTACCAATCACATTTGATTCGAATTTAACTATTGTTTTATCTGCATTAACTGTTGAGGTAGGCTTTTTAAACTGTTTTAAATTACCTAGTTTTTCATATCGATTATCAGATTCATTTTTAGTATAACTACTGCCTACTGGGACATAATTCCCTTTAGGCTGATATTTACCGTCAGACTCAGCCTTAGTATACGAAGCACCTACTAGCGCATAATTGCCCGCTAGTTGATAATTTCCCTAACCTTGATAACGCCCGTCACTTTCCTCTTTTGTGTAGCTACTTCCAGCCGTTGCATAGTGTGTCACTCATAAATGCGCTCAGGAACAGAAACACCAAAGTAGTTGTACATTGGTTTCAAGACATTCGGCACAGGAAACGGTACAAACTTAATAAAGTGAGATTTGTGATACTTGCGCCCACCAATCACATAATAGGTTGGTTCGTAGAAATCCATGCTGGCAGGATCTTGAACATTGGCGTCCGTTAAATCAGGTGTTACCCATTGTGGATCAATCTGTTTAATCCCCTTGTACATGCCTTTGGTCACACCATCGATATTAAACGGGTTTTCATACCACTCTTTCGGATTTGATGTCTCCACAACGAATAATGCTAAACGATCACCGTATACATGCCCAAAGTGAACCTGCTCTTTAAGCTGATGTGTAATGCGGTATTTTTATCTCGTTTGCGATGCTTTTTACTGATAGCACGATCATCGTCGTTATCACAATCAATATCGTAACCCTGACGTATCGCATCACGCGCGGGCATATTACAGGCTTTATCCACCAGCCAGTGTTTAGCGATAACCGCACACATATTGTTGCCGATAAACATTTGTGAGGCATACCATGAGGCCTGTGACTCTGGCACACCGTAAACTTGTTCCCCTTTAAATGAGGGCACATAGCTATCAATGCTATCCATCGCAACACCTGCAATTGTGGGCTGGGGTAAATCAATCCCATCAAAGCCTTGTTCTCGCGCCAGCGCAGGATATAAGTCAGTTGTGAATGCTGACCTCTGTGGCGGTGAAATCTGCTCTGCAATTTTTTCTTTTAAACGGCTACATGGCAAATCTTTTATTATAGATAATAAAATACACACCATACACACAAAATATTTGATTGCCTACGTCTTAGTGTGTATAGTGTGTATATCAGTTGACGGAATGGAGGGAGTTTGAAAAGTTCGGAACTGATTAAGTTGTTAGAAAAAAACGGATGGATACTTGATAGAATAAAAGGAAGTCATCATCAATTTACTCACCCTGATTTTTCTTTTGTTGTAACAGTACCGCATCCAAGAAAAGATTTAAAAAAAGGAACATTAAATCAAATTATTAAAAGTGCCAAACTGAAAAATTAATTAAGAATGCGCTCATATAGGGCGCGCTCTTTATGGAGATGAAATTATGTTATATCCAGCCTTTATTGAAATTGATGAAGATGGTAGCGCAAGTGGCTGGTTCCCTGATATTGATGGTTGCATCTTTGCGGGGGACAGTATTGAAGAAGCTCACGCAGATGCGAGGAGCGCTATTGATGCCCATTTTGAATTGTTAAGCGAGAAGGGTTTAGATATCCCCTCTCCAAAATCTCAACAAGAGCATTTAATTAATTCTAGTGGTGATTACAATAATGGAATATGGCTTTTAGTTGATGTTGATATGGATAAATACGACGGACGAGCAGAGCGTATTAATATCACATTGCCACATCGATTATTGAGTCGCATCGATACTATCGTAAAAACAAATCCTGAATATGGGAGTCGTAGCGGATTTATTGCCACAGCAACCCGTAAAGAACTCCAAAAGAATATTTAATAATAGTTATAAGCCTCGCCTGTATAGGCGAGGTAATCTCTATCATCTTTTAGTTGTAAAGAAACTACCTTTTTTCTTCTGATATAAATCGCGTAATGCTTGCGTCATGGCCAGAAAACGGGAATGTGGTAATATCTTCTTTATTATGGCCATTGATTGTATGTTTTTTAATTTTTTATTTTAGAAAGCATCTATTAAAGCTAATAGATACTTTCTTTGATGGCAAGTTAAATATAAAAATTTCAGGATTTGAACTAAATTTGAAAGAAAATTCAATACAACAAGGTCACATTATTCTAGATCTACAATCTAAACTTGTTGAAATGGGAAAGAAAATACACACATTACATCCTAATTCAGAAAAAATTTCACTGCCTAATATTCCAATGAAAAAAAAGGTCTTATGGGTTGATGATAACCCTTCAAATAATAGCTATTTGATTGAAACACTAAAAATAAATCATATAGATGTAGATACTTCACTTTCAACAAGTGATGCCATTGAAAAAATAAAAAGCAATAACTTTGATGTTATAATATCAGATATGGGGAGACCCGAAGACGATCGAGCTAGCATAACTCTTACAAAAAAATAAGAGATCTTAAAATTCAAACTCCAATTTTCATTTTCTGCGGTAATTGGGCCTCTACAAATTTACGTGAAGAAGCTAAAAAAGCAGGTGTTACTGATATAACTTCATCAGGAACGGAGCTTTTAATAATGCTGCCCATTTAATTTCTATCTTTACTCCTCAACTTCATTAGTTATTCAAAACTTAGGTGCCCTAGGCCAATCCCAGTTGCTTGAATTGGTTCACCATCGGCACCAGTTAATTCTATTTTTTCAACATACCTAAATGCTGTGCAACCATTCCAAGTGCTTCATCTTAATTACGAGTAATAACCTTATTAGCAAGGCAAGAGTTTTTTATTGCAGCAGGAAATCCAAAGGCAATACTTATCTTTACGGCCTTTCTTCCGCAATTCGTTAGCCCACAATTACCGGCTAGTTCCCAGTTTCTAATACTTGGTTCTTTATTCTTGTTACTCGAGTTTATTGCAATAATGCTCTACGCTTGGTTAGGCTTACACATGAAAAAGTTGCAAAAAAAACCACATGCTAAAAAAGTGTTCAATCGTATGTGCTCAAGTTTATTAGCTAGTGCAGGGATTGGGCTTTTAGTTTCACAGAAAAGCCATTAAATAACACCACACGCTGAGTAAACAGTCGCCTTTTATAAAGGTAAAGGCGACTTTTCTTTCTTTTATTTAAATGACTGATAAAAACCAATTGACGAATATTCTGATATTGTATTTATAGCTTATATTGATTCAGCATATATTTAAAAATATCAAGCATGACTGGCAATTTAATATAGCCTTCTTTATCAAGAAAATGTCCCGCATCTTCTTCAATAACAATTTGAGTTTGTAATTGACTAGCTAATTTTTTGGATGAATCAGGACTCACAATCCAATCATTGGATGATATTAATGATACCCTTTTATCCGATATTTTAATTAACTTACTATAATTCAGGTTATTATAAATATGAGAGTTCAACTCAGGTAAAGTTTTTTGTTCACTATTAAAACCAGCGACTAAAATATACCCGCCTATTGTTATATCTTCACAAGCCTGTTCAGAAAGAAAACGTAATAAAGTTATACATCCCAGACTATGCCCAACAAGAATAGTATCTTTATCAAGTATTATGTTTTCATCGGCAAGTTTTTGTTGCCACTCATTAGGGTTAGGATGATTAGGCTCAGGCATCATAGGTATACTGACATCATATCCTAATGATCCAAGCTCTTCTTTCAACCATGGAAACCAATTATCCTTGGGAGATGCAGTATAGCCATGAACAATAACAACTCTTTTGCCTTTCACTCATCCTCCTATATAGATACACATTATCAAAATAATAAGTTTAATACCTGTATACCCTAGGTATTGATAAAATTTAGTATGGTAAGTAATAAGTCACCCACGATTTAAAAATAATAAGATAATCACGGACACAACACAAGCAAGTACTGTTTTTATAACCAGTTATTTTGTATTCTTATTAAACATAGCTTCTGCACTACTCTCTTCACTGAGGACAAGGTTTTACGATACACCTGATAAAACACCGCATGAAATAGTTTGGTCTGCAAGATAAGCGTCGGCCAAGGTTCGGGGTTCCCCCTGTTCACTATCTTTTACTTTGATATATTGTAAATAGATGGCTCAACCAAAATAAAACTATCATCTGGCTCACACTTTACAGACTTACGCATTTACAAATCTAAAAAATCGATGAAAATGTCCTAGTGTAAACAACTTTTAATTCCTATCTGAGGCTTTGATGCTGGAAAATGTAATCATCTAATAACCACTATTTCGACCTTTTAGGGCGAATAGCTGGTTTCAATGCGCTGTATTCTCATGCAAGCACCACAATATGTTTGCTTATATTGCATATGATGATTAAACAGGTTTTCTAGTATGGATCCATCACATCAAAAATACTATTCTTTACTTATTTCTACCCAATTTACGTTTATTGGTGCTATAGCTAGTTGTATCACTCTTATTAAAGATTATTGCCAAAATCTAGATGTCCTAACGTATAAGCTTACCTTTCTAAAAAAATTAAAAAGCAAATTAAATCAGTTAGATAGTAATATTATATCAATAATATTACTAGGTTTAATAATGTCCACACTCTCTTTTATAACAATTAAAGGAAATTAAAATGGATATTCCTCGTATTTTCACTATTAGCGAAAGTGAGCATCGTATTCATAACCCTTTCACACCAGAGAAATATGCCACCTTAGGTCGAGTATTACGAATGAAAGAAAACTGGCAAATTCTTGATCTCGGAAGTGGCTCTGGTGAAATGCTATGTACTTGGGCTCACGATTACAATATTACAGGTATTGGCATCGATATAAGCCCGTTGTTTACTCTACAAGCAAAATCTAGAGCAGAAGAGTTAGGCGTCAGCCATCGAGTACATTTTATCCATCATGATGCCTCAGATTATATTAGTGATAAAAAATGTGATATAGCAGCATGCATAGGAGCAACTTGGATTGCTGGTGGTGTAATTGAAACTATCGAGCTACTAGCAAAAAGTATTAAAACAGGTGGGCTTATTCTTATCGGAGAACCATATTGGCGACAAATTCCAACAACACAAGAGATAGCACAAGCTTGTGGTGCTTCATCCATATCAGATTTTTTAACTTTATCTGAGCTTGTTATTTCTTTCGACAATCAAGGATACGATCTAGTCGAAATGGTACTGGCAGATCAAGAGGGTTGGGATAGATATGAAGCTGCTAAATGGATGACTATGCGCCGTTGGCTTGACAAAAATAGTGCCGATGATTTTGCTCAAGAAATTCGAACGGAATTGACCATAGCCCCTAAACGTCATGTTAGTTTTACACGAGAATACTTAGGCTGGGGGGTATTTGCATTAATTGCTCGATAAAATAACACTAAAGGTATAGTCTAAACGGACTATACCTTTTAAATTATTATATTTATATAATATCCACAGATAAATATATAAATTCATCCAAGATGGATAACCTTATATAAGACTACCCATCTTATAAATACTTCGAAAATATATTATTTAATATAATGATTTTTATTATTAAAAATTCATTAGCTTTTTAAAATAATAACCTTTTTTAGTTTTAGGAAATTTTCTGCCGTAGTATATTTTTCTTTCGTGTTCACGGCCTGCGTATTGATCATTCCCATAAAATTGTCCATATAAAGCAGTTTTAGGACATATATCGTTAGAAAAAAACTTATCACTATTATCCATTATTATTTTCCTCAATTATTTTAGAGTAAATGGGTTCCTCTTAGATTTATTAAAAATAAATTTTTTATTTCTTTGCTATTTTTTAATAGCTGCTAACTACCATACTACTTATATAAAAAATTTCAAATGAAGTATGGTTAAAATATAAATTATACAAAATATAATACTTCTATATTTACGGAGTAATTTTTAATATTAATTATTGAGATTTATAGCACTAAATAGAATATTTGCAGAAGGTAGTTCTGATAAAAAATTTATCTCAAGTACTTTATCCTTATTTTTTAGTCTATTGACGGGAAAAAACAAGAAAAATTGCAATAAAAACGCTCCATACAGATCACATTTAATAAGTGAGGGTATTAATAGCTATCAAATGATATTAATTATCATTTGCATTTAGTCAATATCCCTACTATTGTTATCTCTTCTACTACTAAGGAGAAATATCATGGTTAAACCAACAATGTCATTACGCTCTCAACATGTTAAGAATTTAGCAAAAAAGATAAAAAAAATGCGTGCCATAGAAAAGGCGATTAATTGTAATAAAGAAGCAGATCTACTTGTTATTATTAATAAAAACCCAACACTTGTTTTTATAAAATAGCTAAGCACTTGGTTTTTTATATCAAAAAATAGTAGTCACAATTTCAGTGGGGTTGACAACCCAAATGATAATGATTATCTTTTAACTCGTGAATAGTTGAGTGCGTTACTCGGTCTTTCACAACGACATTGCTCACATTGCTTCTAGTATTTATTGACCAACTCTCCTAGCGTTGGTCTTTTTTTTATTTTTGCCTTTCAATAAACACAAAACCTTCCCTGTTAGTAGGAAGGTTTTATAGTTTTGAAGCAGATATAACATGACATTAAAATGAGGCTATGTTTTACCTTAATCAAAAACATTATTAATAACAGAGGCAATAATTGATGTGGTTATTGCGATTAACACCAAATCATTACCCACTATCTGCCATTCATATCCATCGTAATGCGGTAACTGACTTAGCATAATGCTGGGTACGGCTTTTTTCGCAATACCTGGAGGTAATGGCTTACCTCTTGTTAAATTCTTTGCTATTCCCGGAGGAAGGCCTTTATATCCAGTTAGATTGTTCTTTATTGCTAATGCTCTTGCATCATCATAAGTGATTGAGACAGAGAGCCCTCCTCGACTATCAATACGCAGTTGTGAAGAAAATCCATCTTGTTGGTTTACGTTCTGATGTCCTTTATTAAAACCGTTGTTACCTCTTTGATTTTGATGACTATGAGGATTACCGTTACCGTTTCCATTACCTTTACCCTTTCCGGGATCGGCGAAGGAATTCAAAGAAACCATAAAGGTCAAAGTAGCTATTAAGCCATGCTTTAATAAAGTGGGTGTTTTCATGTGAGTTATTCCTTAAAAGGACGCCTTACAACGTTATAATTCCACACATAAAAATACAACTGCCAATATTCTGATTAACTTTAGAAAGGCGAAATAAATGAGGCTATAAAAAATTAGCTTTAAATACAGCCTCTTATTATTTAATGCTATTTTTTATACGCTTCAAAAGTCATAATTTCTGTCGTATTACTGGGGGTTTGCAGATACTGGTAATCGGCTGATATTGTGATCTGTTTAAAACCAATCAAGCGTAGTATTTGTTCAAATTCAGACACACCAAACCATTTTAAGCTGAAAACTTCCCATTCACTTTCAATGATCTTGCCATCTCGCCATTTATCATAACGATGGTGTGAAGTAGTTAACTGATTTATATAATCAATTTCAGCATTAATTATCTGTAAGGTAATTAGATCGCCTTCTGGTGTATTAAATTGGCGACTAGTACATTCACCTTTAACAAAATGATGGGCAAGACTAATATCAACCAATAAGCGCCCACCAAACTCAAGCGCTTGATAACACTGTTTTAAGGCTTGGATCGCCTGCTGTTGCGTATTTAATAAGAGGAATGTCCCTGTAGGAATAATAATAGCCTCGACAGGGGTATTAACTTCAAAAGTGACTAAATTATTTTGAGTTACGTAGTTGGTTGTAAATCCATGCTCGATTAGATTTTTCTTACAAAATTCAAGCATCTCTTCGGAAAGATCAAATCCCTCAATATTAAAACCTGATTGCAATAAAGGAATAAGGATACGTCCTGTTCCTACTGCCGGCTCTAAAATTTTACCTTTAACATCTTTTAATCGCTGTTGATAGTATTCAACATCGCCGAAACTGCATCCTATCGGTTTATCCAATTGATAAACTTGAGCCGATAGAGAGTGATAACTCTGCATAATATCCCTTAGTCTGTACCAATTTTTATGTATCTTATTAAAAAGAAAAAATTATACAAGGCACCAAGGCATCTAGAGTAGGCCTTTACATTACCCTCACACTACTTATCCCCTTATAAAATTTAAGGTTGACAATCTAGTTGAGAATGATTATCTTTTAACTCGTGAATAGTTGAGTGTTTTACTAAACTATTTGCAACGACATTGCTCACATTGCTTCCAGTATTTACTGTGACCAACACTTAATGTGTTGGTCTTTTTTTATTAATAAAAACTGGCTTCACCTTTGGGTCTGGTCTTAAAGCGTCTATGAGCCCATAAGTATTGCTCTGGCGCTCGCATAATCTCAATTTCAATCAGATGATTCATTCTATCTGTATCATTTTGAATATTTTCTGTTGGATAATTATGAAGCTCTTTACCTATAATTAAGCTATATTTTTTATTATCATGACCATGATTACGTACCAATGTTACCGTTAAAGAAGGAGCTCCTGATAACTTTGCTAATATAACAGCGCCTTTTGAAGTAGACGTTTCCTTCACCGAAAAAAATGGTGAAAAGGTGGTTCCTTTTAAGCCAAAATCTTGATCTGGTGCAAACCAAATGGCTTTCCCTTTTTTTAATTCAGTGACCATAAACTTTAAATTACGTCTATCAATCATACCTTTATTAGAACGGCATCTTGCCCTAGTTTGAATAAACTCCATCGCTTTATTATTATGAGGCCGATACATTGCGTTTACAGGGAAGCACAACCCCATAATACGCCCTCCTAGCTCCAACGACATGGAGTGAATACCAATCAACAAAATACCGGTATGCTTTCGATTAGCCTCAGTAAAATTTGTTATTCCATCGACTTGATAGATATTTTTCAGTCTGTTATCGCTCCAAAACCATGCCATGCCAGTTTCGAATAAAGCGATACCTAATGCTGATAAATTTTCCATAACTAGCTTATCGATATCTTTTTTACTCTTATTCGGAAAACATAACTCTAAATTTTTCTTTATTATCGAAACTCTTCTTTTGATAAAAAAACGCGATAGTAATCCTAAATGTTTTCCTAAGAATAAAAGCCACGTGTAAGGTAATTGTACTAATAAAAAAAGAATAAATACGCCTAGCCAAGTAAGAAAATATTTAGGGTGTAACAGATGTAGTGAAAAAGAATTTTTAGCGTACACAAGATTTGTCCTTTCGTCACTTAAAAGACTTCTTTTAAGCTTAAGTTAATTTAGACAACAGTTATTTAAGATAAGTTACTTAGTGAATACCACTTAATAAAATTTACCATTTATCTTATATAAGTTTATTTTAAACGGCTTTTTCCTATTCTTTTCTTAAAAAAAAACTACCAGTCATAGCTTTATTTTCTGATTGCTTTTATTCTAATCTTTTTGGAAAAATATGTAATAGCAAAGTAAGTAAAATTATTTTTATTTTCTTTTTTTATGTATGGTGAATATTTACCAAACTTTAATAATATCAGTTAGAATAAAATTTATTTTTATTAGCAAATAATAGATATAAAAAAACCTCACATCAGTGAGGTTTTTAAGTTATTTCGTCTAGTAAGATACACTTATATAAGTGTCTTTAAGTCTTAGACGCAATAATCCATAATTATTACAGACCGATAACATTAGCAGCTGCTGGACCTTTTGCACCATTTTCAATAGAGAATGATACTTCTTGGCCTTCTTTCAGTGATTTAAAGCTATCGCTTTGAATTGCTGAAAAGTGAACAAATACATCTTTGCTACCATCTTTAGGTGTGATAAAGCCAAAGCCTTTATCGTCGTTAAACCATTTAACTGTACCAGTCATTGTATTAGACATAGAATTTCCTTTAATAAATTTAGTTATGCCATAAGGCTAATTGCGGTTTGATTTCGGATTTTTACTTATGGGTACTATTTGAAGGAATTCGCAACGAAGAGGTATCAAGGATAGCGCTAAACGGTGAACTACTAAAAACTGGACTAACATAAATAGGTCTGTACTTCCAAACCAATGACGCTATTAAGTCATAGAATTTATTTTATAGCAAACTATTTTCACTTTTATTTTTTATAGAAGTGTAAATTTATTTTTTATTTGATTTATTTACCATGAAATTGTTAACCTTTACAAATAGATAGCTATTTATTGGGAATAAGCCTACTCAAAGTAGATACTGATAATTTTACAAAACAATCAATATCTACTGATATATTTATACCATCTACTGTTTTTATTGCTTATTTGCTCAGATTAACTAATAAGATTAGTTAAAATCTGTGATGTTTTAGTCCACAACAAAGAGCCACCTTCATTATCATAGACATAACGTTGTGCATGGGGAAAACGTTGAGACAATAACTTGCCAAAATCAGGCGAGTGAACAGTACTCGTATCCTTTAGTCCATACCATAATGTTGTAGGTGTGCTAATCATTTCTGGAGTAAATCCCCAAGGTTGCATCGTGATTAATAAATCTTGAGCATAGCCCTTATTTCCATATTTAAATGCTTCTTTCATACAAGCTTGATAAACAGGAAAAAATTTATTTTCTTGATAAAGAGCCAAATCAACATCAGCACTATAATTCAAAATAAAATCCATTAACCAGTCAGCGGTGATATTTTCAATGATCCAGGTCTTTAATCCATCAGGATCGAATAATGCCTGTTGTTGCATATTAACCACATCACTGGACAACAGTTTTTTTATTTCAGGATAATCTAGTTGATCTTGACCAGCAACAATTGCCAGCTTATCCACTTTACCATAGTAACAAATGGCCATTGCAAAAACAGCACCTTGAGAGGATCCTATCACACTGATATTCTTAATATTAAGATATGCTAATAAGAATAATACATCGCTAGAAAACGATTTTAATGTCTTTTTAGGATCAAAAGTTGATTCACCTAAACCAGGACGAGTCGGTGTAATAAGTCGAATATTTAACTTAGTTAACAGATCAGCATCCATACTTAATAGCCCACTCATCCCTGCACCTGTGCAGAATAATACCGGTTGACCATCTGATGGGCCAGATTCATACCAAGTTAACGTTCGATTATCTGGTAATAACAATGCATGTTTTTCGGCACTTGTAACTTTCATTAGACTGTATCCAAAATTAATTTATAGATAGAATACCCGTCATTAAAAAATGATAGATATAATAATTATTTTTCAGTTTCTTATTAAAACTGATATTAAAATTAATATTGAAACTAGCTAAGGATAAGATTTCATTTTAACTCTCAGTATGCATTGATTTATACAGTTATATTTTATCTGAGATAAAATAATCGATATTTAGATATCCTAACAAACTGCCGATAAAAAATATATAATGACTTAAAAATAAAGGCGAGTCTAGCTCGCCTTTATCTCAATAAATAATCATTAAATTATTTTACTATTTTACAAGTACGCCCTGTATCTTCAGCAATAAGATCATTAACTATTTCATCTTCTGACATCGTCGCTAAATTGAACTCTTCACTACCTTTACCCCACAGTTGGAAACTTTCTCCAACATAACGCGCACCACTTGCAGCGACGGCAGATTTTAACACGATTAATTCATCATTATAATCCATTACGGCCAAATCATCATTAGGGAAAGAAACTCTGATTTTTTGCCCTTCACAGTCGTAAGTTTCTGTTTTAGCAGCTAATGCAGGTGTTGCAATAATTGAAGTTAATAAAGCAATTGCAGAGATAGAAAGTAATTTACGCATTTACATCTCCTAAAATAATTAAAGTAACTATGGTTAGTCCAATTAGGTTAGATAGCTTTTTTAAAATAAAAAATAAGATATCTCCGTATTTAATTATAGGGGGAATATAAAGAAATAAGCGATTTTCTAAGCAATTATTTCCCACTGTATAATAGTCTAGATTAGTTTTACTAGCTTAATTTTTAAGAATAAACCAACTCAAATACATAACTTTACATTATTGTTATTAACTTTTACCATAATTAGAGTAACAGAATCTGCCTAATATGATATTATTGTAAAATAATAATTTGATTAATTTTCAATAGATTAATCTAATAATATCGATAAAGTGAAATAGTGGGAAGATCAATGCTTCAAGAAAATGTAGTTAAAGATATCATTGTTTGGATCGAGCAAAACTTAGATTCACGTTTATCATTAGATATTATTGCTGAAAAATCAGGCTATACCAAGTGGCACTTCCAGCGCTTATTTAAAGCATATACAGGAATATCTTTAGGCAAATATGTCCTAGCACGCCGTTTATCTTGTGGCGCTTATGCGTTGAGGATCACTCGTAGTAGCCTTTTAGATATTTCTTTAAAATACCATTTTGATTCGCAACAAACGTTTTGTCGTGCGTTTAAAAAACAATTTAATATCACCCCTTCTGAATACAGGAAAAAGCAAGGTTGGGATATTAGTGAGCTTATCTTTCCAGCATTAGAAACGGTTGAACTTAAAGCAAAATATGAAGTAATGACCTTACCTTCTAAAGAGTTGATAGGTATGGCTCATCAATACAATAAAAATATTTCAGCATGGAATTATGATAAGAAAAAATTTAGAAAAGAATTTTGGAAGAAGTTTTTAAAAGAAATACATACCATCCCTACAGAAATGTATGCCACACATCGTGCTTCTGCAGGCTCGCTAGATGATACGACTTATATTTATACAACAGCAGTAAGTAAAGAACAATTAACAAGCTCTGCTAATATTTCCACTATGTCTAACGTAGAATTACCCAATGGGAAATATTTAGTTATTACTTTCGAGATGGATAATATTTTAGATTCCCTCACCGGGTATGATGATATTATTTATACTGTATATACCAAAGTATTGCCAAAGATGAATTTGCTACGTCGAGCTGGTCCTGATATTGAGCGTTATACCTTAAAACAATCGGTTAGCTATGATAAGTTAATCGGCCATAGTGAGCAGCATCTACAAGAAATTAGTTACTATATTCCTGTTCTTTAGTCGCTAATAGAAATAAAAAGATCTCAATCTGATTACGCATCTTGAGATCTTTTTAATATTTATAATATGTTAAAGTAATTAATCTTTTTTAGATTGATTAGCAAAAAAGATCTCATCTTGTATATTTTTAGTTTTAAGAGTAAAGAGTTGATTAGTTAAGTTTTCAGTTAATTGCTCTGCATCAGCCATTACACGTAAGTTAAATTCATTCAGCATGTTATCCGCTGCTGCTTTATTCTTTTTACTCATTGACAAATAGTTAGCCTCCATTTCTTTTTGTTCTAATGCTGTTTTAGCTTCCCATTCTTGGTATGCTTTTTTAACAATAGGAGCAAATTGAGGATAATCTGTCATTACTAATGTTTGTAACTTACGATATTTCCAATAGATAGAGTCATTATCTGCTTTATCTGTTCCAATAGCATAGTGTTGCGGATATGCTTTTAATCCACTGTAATAAGGAACAAAAGCGGTTAGATCAGCCATTCCCAAACCAACATAAGTCACTTCACCAATCTCTTGCGGTAATTCAGGTCTTACTTGCATCACATGAGATTCATAAGTACGAAACACACTTATTGGTCGCCATGGTTCATTGCCATTCAATCCATTGGTATAAGGATCATGTTCTGTACCGTCAAAATGGTTGCGTAACATCGCTTTGGCGTCTTCTACTGATACTTTTTTCTCCGGTGTCAGCATAGGCGCAAATTGACGACCATCTGCCACATTCTGTTTCAGAGAAGGGTTAAATTGTTGCTGGATAACCCAAACCCTCGGGTAATTATAAGTGAGATCACGTTCATCATCACGCGTATAGGCTTTAGAAAAATTAAATTCGCCATCAGTGGCAGGATCATAAAGTCCTTTTTCTATTGCAAACTCAACTAAGTTTTTAGAACCTAAATTATCATTACTATCTGTATGGTAAGCCTGTAAACGCCCTTGATTACCCGTTGCAAAATATTTATCTTTTGGTAGTTTTTGCGCCATCCATTGATGACCTGTACCTGTTTCTAGGTACCACACCTCATTTTTATCAACGACGGCAACCCCAAATCCTTCTCCCGCACCTTGTGTTTCGATGATGTTTCCCAGTAATTCAATTGCTTCACGGGCAGTTTTTGCCCTTGAGAGTAAAATATCTGGAATATCATCTTCAGTGATCCCCGTATCTTCAACATAAGGATCGAACGCCAATGCTTTAGGTGAGGCAAAAATGGATTCTGTACCACTCACCCCAACGCCTAGCTCATTAAAACCCGTTGCACCATGCAATTGAGTTTTCCAATTAGGTACAGTGGTATAACGTAATGAGTGTTTAGGTAGTGGATAAGTAAAGCTATTAGCGCCATGATGGGCTTGAGTGCTATAAATACCAGTCTGATTATTTTTGGCTGGATGAATAACAAAATGTTGTGCTTTTAAAGCATCACTATCTGCGCTACGAGCTACAATCAAAGAGCCATCATTAGTTGCTTCACTCCCTGCTAATAACGTTGTGCAGGCCAGAGCCGAAGAAACTAATGCGATATTAATTGACAAAGCGATAACAGCTTTTTTAAATAAAAACATATAATGCCTCATTTGCTTGTTATTTATAATTTATATCTCAATTAATTATCTCTATTTTAGAGTAAAAAACTTGATATTTTTTGGTCTGCAGAATATTAGCAATGAGAAACAATCAATTACCGTGATTAACATCTCAATGATTAACTATTTAAAAAATAAAAATCGCATCAGCCTAACAACCATTTTTTATAGTGCATATAAAATCAAATAATATTATATGATGTAGTCAAATATTAAAAAATATCGCAAACTATGTTGGTTGAATTGTGTATTAAAATATAATCATATGATATATCGTTAATAAAAAAACGTATTTATTTACCTAAAATATAATTATAAATTTATTATTTTATTTTTAATTATGTTTATACCAAGAACTTTTTATTCCCTATAAACTGATATATTTGATTATTGCTTTTATCACAAAAGTCTTTTGCTTTATAGCTTGTTTTTAGAACAATAAAAAAGACTATACTGTCCACCATGACGATGAGGCACCCAATAAGGTGTCACAAATATCAACTTAATTCCCCTACTGTTATTACCTTTCAGGAGAGATGTATGAGTGTTCCCGTTTTAGGTCTTGGTACTTTTCGTTTAAAAGACGATGCGGTTATAAATTCTGTAAAAACTGCACTAGAACTAGGTTATCGTGCTATTGATACAGCACAAATTTATGAAAATGAATCTGCTATAGGACAAGCTATTGCAGAAAGTGGTATATCTCGCGACGCGCTTTACATCACAACAAAAATCTGGGTAGAAAATTTAAGTAAAGATAAATTAATTCCTAGTTTGAAACAAAGCTTAAGTGATTTACAAACAGATTATGTTGACTTAACTCTAGTACACTGGCCATCACCAAATGATGCAGTTTCTGTTAAAGAATTTATGCAAGAGTTATTAGCTGCGAAACAGATGGGATTAACGCGAGAAATTGGTATTTCAAATTTTACCATTCCATTAATGGAACAAGCTATTGCTGCCGTTGGTGTTGAAAATATCGCAACAAACCAAATCGAATTATCACCTTATTTACAAAATCATAAAGTGGTAAATTGGGCTAAACAGCATGGCATTCATATTACATCTTATATGACTCTAGCTTACGGCAAAGCATTAAAAGATGAAACAATACAAACCATTGCTAAAAAACACAATGCAACACCAGCACAAATCATTTTAGCTTGGGCTATGAATGAAGGTTATTCTGTTATTCCATCTTCAACAAAACGTGAAAATTTAGCCAGTAATTTACTCAGCGTAAATATCAAATTGGATAGTGAAGATAAACAAGCGATTGCAAAGTTAGATTGTCATGATCGTTTAGTTAGCCCAGAAGGTTTAGCGCCTCATTGGGATTAAGATTAACCAATTTAAATCGTAATATAGGTGATATTATTTTTATCACCTATATGTTTTAACCTACTTTTTTAGCAATATACTCACTCAGAGAATCAATAAATACACGGATGCGTTGGCTAACCACTTTTTCACTATAATAAACGGCATTAAAAGGCATAGCTATAGGTCGCAGCTTATCGGGGAATAATTCGATAAATCGACCATTTTCGATATCATTAACCACCATAAAATCGGAAAGGCAAGCAATACCATTACCTTCGAGACACAATTGTCTTATCGTTTCTCCACTATTCGACGATATTCCCATAGGAGCTTCTAATAATTGTCCATTCTCTCGCTCAATAGGCCATGTGTTTAGTGATACTGGTTCAGTAAAAGTTAGACAAGTATGGTCAAGCAGATCTTCTGCGATTTTAGGCTGTCCATAACGGGCGAGATAGTCCGGGGTCGCAACGATTTTCCGATAACTATTCAATAGTGGTTTTGCCCGTAAACTGGAATCCGTTAAATTACCGACTCTAATCGCGATATCTACTTTACGTTCAATAAGATTGATAAATGTTTCAGATGAAACTAAAGAGAGGGTGATTTGAGGATATTTTTGCTGAAATTGTTTAATAAAAGGCACCAGTAGATGCAAAACAACCGGCGTTGCGGCATCAATACGTAATAGACCCTGTGGTGTTTTTTGTGTATTAATTAATTCATCTTCAGCTAATTTCATATCTTGCAAGATAACTTGCATACGATGAAAGTAATGCTCCCCCTCTTCCGTTAAACTCAATTGTCGCGTAGTCCGATTTAATAAATTAACGCCTAGCTTTGACTCAAGTTTTTTTACTGTACGACTAACAGCAGAATTGGCTAATGCTAATTTTTCTGCAGCACGTGTAAAACTACCACTTTCAACCACTGCAATAAAAACTTGGACTTCTTCTGAGGTGGCTTTCATTATTGACCTTAGAAACGAGTGAATAATAACCTAATAACGAATCACTCTTATTATATAATATATACGCTAATTGCTTTAAAAAATTATTTCTATATTTTTATAGTTAGTTTTTCTCAAGCAATTAGCGATATATTATCTGACACTTTATTCATTATTAATAAAGCGCATAAGCTGTTGTCGAAGTTGTTTATTATCTTGCTTTAATCGTTCATTTTCATCCAACAATGTCAAGGCGATTGCAATACCATGCCAATCCAATGCTAACTCTCGATGAAGTTTTAACGCCCGATGTACAACAACAACTGCATCATCATTGAAAAACCACTCCTGGGTGGTGATTTCTACAGGCTCAATAACCCCTAATTCAACAATTTCTTGAAGTTCCTCTTTGGAAACACCAGTATGATGACAAAGCTCAGTCATAGTAAATATTGTTGTTAATTGTGCCATTATTTATTCTCCCAGTTTTTACGTGGATTATAATCGGCTTGGGCTTCGGCGAGTTGTTGCCATAATGAATGTGTTTTTTCATCCACTTTAGGTGGCATGACGACTTTCAAAATGGCATAGAGATCACCACTTTTTTGCTTGCTTACTAAGCCTTTTCCTTTAATTCTCAGGCGTTGACCTGCCTGACTAGCGGGAGGAATAGTAAGTAAAATTTTATCTTTAAGTGTAGGAATAGCAATTTTAGTACCTAATGCGGCTTCCCAAGGTGCAATAGGAACCACAATTTCAAGATCATGCCCTTTTACATCAAATAATGGATGAGGTGCAATACGGATAGTTAGCCATAAATCACCATTTTCTCCGCCATTCTCCCCAGCAGTACCTTGGCCTTTTAAACGAATACGTTGTCCATCAACAACACCGGCAGGAATTTTGACATTCAAGGTCTTAGGAATTTCTTTCTCTATCATGCCAAAGACATTATAAACCGGTAAATGATAGCTAATGGTACGCTTATGCTCTTCTTGTGCTTCTTCAAGAAAAACCGGTAATTCAATTTCTAGATCTTGTCCACGTTGTCTAGGTGCTTGACGTGAATGGCGCCCTTCAAAAGGTGAACCTTGACCAAAGAAAGAAGCATAAAGATCGTCAAAATCTTCCTGACTAAAACTTTGTTGGTTTGAATGTGAATTGTTGTGCTGTGTAAATTGTTTAAATTTCGGATCATTGCGGTGAGCCCAAAGTTCGTCATATTCAGCTCTACGCTGTTCATCACCAAGAATTTCCCAAGCTTGCGCTATTTCTTTAAAACGCTCCTCAGCATCTGGCTCTTTACTTACATCTGGGTGATATTTTTTCGCTAAACGGCGATAAGCAGTTTTAATTGTTTTCATGTCATCAGTGGGTTTTACCCCCATAATGGCGTAATAATCCTTTAATTCCATAGTGATATCTCGATTATGTTAAACATTAAATACCCTACATCTATAGATTATAGGACAGAGAACGCTTTTTTGTTAACCCAAATAAGTTTCATAAATCCCTATTTAAGCTTATTAGAAAGCTAAACTTAAAAAAATTTTTATTTATTAAAATATTTTTAAGTAAATAAAAACAAATAGTTAGAGCTAAATCGAATAACTATCATCTAAGTATCATTAAATTGCATTTGAAATACTTCTTTATTGGCGGTAAATTTTGGTCAAAGAAGAAATAATTTATCAGGTGATTTATCTCTGTTTTTTATTTTCACTAAGATAAAAAGCAACAAAATAACTGGCAATAATAAGGGAGAAGCAATGAAACGTATCATTATTCCCACAAACTATATTCATATACGAACAACGCCTTTTTGGACAAGGGAGACAGCCCCTAAATCAATCTGGGAGAGACATTTAGACAAAGGCACTCAGCAAGGGGTATACCCTAGATTATCCGTGATGCAAGGCACTATTATTTATTATGCCTATGCCGATCAATATAGCCCAAAACCTACCGAAACCTTAGTGATTAAGGAGGGTGAGTTTGGTGTATTTCCACCAGAAACTTGGCACAGAATTGAAGCACAAACTGAAGACACCGTGTTTAATATCGACTTTTATGTTGACCCCAAAATACTTGCTGAAGGTTAAAAATGACTATGAAAAATGATAATAAAGGTTATTTATTGACACTTATTTGTGATAACAGTAATGATAAAGTAGAGAAAATCTTCCTTAATCCTAAGATACTTTATATTCCTGATGTTGCCGCTAAAGAAATTTTGTTATTAACTAACGAATTAAAGGGCAAAATAGATCTCTCAGCCCAAGCGCTGACTTTAACGCTCACCAATAAAAATAATGGTGTTTCAGTGGATAAAGAATGCGAGATAAAAGATTTACTTGATCCTGATATGGCGAGTCTAATGGTTAAAGATTTAATCAATATCGTCCGTGGTTATGATATGGATGAAGAAGCCAATGTTTGTGGTTGGTAAATTAAAAATTAATCAACAAATTAAAGCAGTCACTATCACACTCTATAATGGAAATAGAGTTAATAAGCTACTAAATGATGAATACAATATCTTATTCATCATTTAGTACATTAACGATTGTTAATAATTAAATTTTTTAATCGTTAATTTAAAAATAAGCTCTAGGACTGGGGCTTATTTTGGTGTATTTAGAAAAATATCATATATAGCAAAATGATATTAACTTATTTTTATTTAACTATTACTCTCAGGCTTAAGTTTAAACATAATGGTTGTAGCCTCAAACTTACCATCAACTGCTTGAGCAAACTCAGGAATTTCACCACTAACTTGCCAACCAAGAAAGCGATATAGACTCACCGTCATACCTTTTGTAATGGTATCTAAAGTTAAAAGTGTTATCCCTCTCTCCCATGCTATTTGTTCAGCCTTTTGCATCAATTGCTGTGCTATTCCTTTATGCCTATGATCAGGGGATACTAATAGTTTGCAAATCTCCCCACGATGTGTGCCGTTTGGTTTAGTGCATAATTCAAGACCAACAACACCGACTATTTGTCCGTCAATCACTGCAGTAATTAATTTAAACGTATTTGTTGATAATGAGTGATTAACACTAAGCCAATAATTTCTCATATCATCTACTTGAGTTTCTGCGTCAGTATACCCAACACTTGCCCCACCAAGGACACATCTATATAACAATTTGGTGAGTTGTTCTATTTTAATTTCACTTATTTTGTCATCATAACAATAAATCATCATATTGATTGTCCCCAGTCGTAAATATATTCAACCATAATCTATTCGAAATATTTAGAGGTTACAATAATGCTCAATACTCTTTATACAAACAGAAATTTGAATAATTATGAATAAAACTATTAACTAGGAAATTTTTTAGTGGATCAAAGGAAGTTAAGGATACGCTAGGAGATGTTAGGAGACATTGAGATGGCGGAGGAGGAGAGATTCGAACTCTCGGATGGTTTCCCATCGGCGGTTTTCAAGACCGCTGCCTTCAGCCACTCGGCCACCCCTCCGCAATGGGGAGCAATATAAACATCCACGCTTATATTGTAAAGCCCTTATTGTCTTGTTTGGCGTAATTTTAAACGCCCTTTGATTTAACAGCTTAATTTATCAACGATTTACGCATTAGACTTGGGTATTGCGGTTATTTTTGCTAAATTAAATGATTATTTTTGATTGGTTAGAAACACATGTTTGTATTTAACGGACAACAAATCGAGACAGATAGTCACGGTTATTTAAAAAACAGCAATGAATGGACCGAAGAGATGGTGCCAATATTAGCTGAACTTGAAGAAATTGAACTCACAGAGCAACATTGGGAAATTATCCGTTTTGTGCGCCAGTTTTATTTAGAATTTAATACCTCACCGGCGATCCGAATGTTAGTGAAAGCATTAGCACAAAAATATGGCGATGAAAAAGGCAATAGCCGTTATCTATATCGCTTATTCCCTAAAGGTCCTGCTAAACAGGCAACGAAGCTCGCGGGCTTACCTAAACCTGTCAAATGTATTTAATACTAAGATGCATAATGGCGGATTGAAAAGTCTGCCATTTCTTCATATTGGCATGGTGTTGCCGACCAAAATACAATCTTACTCCCTATTGGTCCTCCAGCAGCCAACCAATCTTCTATTTTTCTCAGTACCTGCTCTTCAGCAAAAGCTTTGATCCCCACACTGCCATCATCACGATTCCACACATAACCCGTAATAGGCTGCTTTTTCATCCATTGATAAGTATGAAAGCGGAAACCGACACCTTGTACACGACCTTGAATAATATATTCTCTACCAACCTTCATTTACCTACCCTCCAAACTTACATGTGACGCAAAAATTCCGATAAGATTGTTGTCTTTTCTTTATACAATAGATAATCTGATTTTGTGAGGTTTGCATTTACACTGGATAACGACGTGTTTAATTTTGTTACACCTTGAAATTTCACTTTATGCCCTCATATACAGAAATTAATAAAGCAAGGTTTTACGGAGGTGATAAATGATGATCGCCAGCAAATTTGGAATAGGCCAGCAGGTTAGACATAAACTACTCGGTTATTTAGGTGTAGTTGTTGATGTGGATGCTGAATATTCCCTTGATCAACCTAACGAGGATGATATTGCATCTAATATGACCTTGCGATCAGCGCCTTGGTATCATGTTGTCATGGAAGATGATGAAGGACAACCGGTTCATACCTATTTAGCTGAAGCTCAAATAACTTATGAACTCTCAGATGAGCATTTAGATAATGACTCAATGGATGAGTTGTCACAATCAATCCGCAACCAATTACAGGCCCCGCGATTAAGAAACTAATTTTCTTCCATTCTTAACCTTAATGATAATCGCCGAATACATTTCGGCGATTTTACTCTGCCTATTACCAAGGCAATCCGTGGGCTTCTATCTCTTTTTTAGGACAGCGATCCATAACCACCCGCAACCCCGATTGTTCAGCTAATGCTTTTGCTTCTTCATTGATCACACCTATCTGTAACCATAAAACTTTAGCATTAATTTTAATCGCTTCTTTGGCAATCTCGAGCGCTACTGATGATTGACGAAATACATCTACCATATCAATCGCCACAGGAATATCTTGCAAATGACCATAACATTGCTGGCCTAATATTGTTTCCCCTGCCATACCCGGATTAACGGGGATCACCTCATAGCCTTGCTCTAATAAGAATTTCATGACTTTATAACTAGGGCGATCTTCTTTATGACTTGCACCAACCAGTGCAATTGTTTTGACACTTCTTAGAATGTCATAAATCTCTGAATCAACCATTTATATGCTCCGTTATCAGCAGGAAGATTGAAAATCTTATGATACATCATAGTATCTTGTTCCGCTCATAGCTTGTAAGATAAAAAAAAGGTATGTTGACAACTGGAATAATAACTGTATTTATTTTTAAAGGTAGCAAATGGAACAAATTGACCGCACACTCGCCACAGAAAAAAATATTGCGTTAGTTGCACATGATCACTGTAAAAGCTCATTGCTTGAATGGGTTAAAAACAACAGTGAACAGCTTTCTCACCATAAGTTATTTGCCACAGGAACAACAGGAAATCTGGTTAATCACCATACAGGATTAGAGGTCACTCAGATGTTAAGTGGCCCCATGGGCGGTGATCAACAAATTGGTGCAATGATTGCAGAAAAGAAAATTGATATTCTTATTTTCTTTTGGGATCCACTCAATGCCGTTCCTCATGATCCAGATGTGAAAGCGCTGTTACGCCTAGCAACAGTTTGGAATATTCCCGTAGCAACCAATCGTGCGACGGCTAATTTTCTTATTTCGTCCCCTCTTTTTTCACAAGAGTCAAAAATTAAAATTCCCGACTATGAAGGTTATTTAAAAGAACGTTTAAAATAATGCCTTATGGTTTTTTTTGCGTAGGGACACCTTGAGATTTTAACTCTGACACAAAACAAGATGGTTGTTGTTTATTAAATAATAACCATACTTGTTTTTTTGCTCTTGTTAATGCCACATACATTAATCGGCGCTCTTCAGCATCAGGATAGTCTTCAACAGGGGGTAATAAAGCGGTTTCTATAATCGACTCTCTTGCCGGAGCTGGAAATCCGTCTTTACCCGATTGTAAACCTAATATAATCACATAATCAGCTTGTTGACCTTTTGAAGCATGAAAAGTCATAAACTGTAATTTTAATTTGGGCCAGCGCGTTTTCGCCTTTTTCAATAAATCAGGTTGTAAGTAATGATAACGCGCTAATAAAAGGATCGTTTCATCGTCACTGACATAACCACTCATTTTATTTAATAAACTTTCTAATTGATCATCCGGCAATAATACAACGGCTTTTTTATTACCTTTTGTTAAGCTATTTAAAGGCTTAGCTAATTGATTAGGATTTTGTTGAATAAATGTATTGGCAACGTCACCTATAGTCGAATTAAAACGATAAGTGGTATCTAATGCACACTCAGCACCATCACCAAAAGATTGATGAAACGCTGTTGTTAGTAATAATTCAGCCCCACTAAAGCGATAAATAGCTTGCCAGTCATCACCAACTGCAAATAATGAAGTTTGTGTATTTTGTTGTTTTAACGCATTTAATAGTGCTGCTCTTAGTGGTGAAATATCTTGGAATTCATCCACCAGAATATGTTTCCAAGGACTGACGAAACGCCCTTTTTCTATCAGATTAATGGCTTGATGTAATAGCCCTGAAAAATCAATGGCATTCTCTTCTTTTAATGCGGTTTTCCATGCCTTTAACAGTGGTGCTAATAGTTTTAAATACTTTTTAAATGCATCCGTATATTCTGCAGGCACAGAATCAATCATTGTTTTTTGGCTACCACCTTGCATTCTTAATAAACTGATCCACCGCTCTAATCTTACGGCAACTTGATTTTCTAATTTTTTATCATGCCAAAACTCCCCATCAGGGATTTCCCATGCTAGCTCTTCAGATAACCACTCACGCCAGCCTTTCGCTTGTGCTTTTTTCTGCTGACACTGCTCACGCCACTGCGTTAACAATAGTGTTCTTCTCTTTTCACTATTGATTTCTAATTCGCTGATCTTGGGTTGTTTTTTAGTTGACTGTTGGATAATAAATAATGCCAATGCATGAAAGGTTTTCGCCGTAATATCAGCGTTTAAGCGCTCAGATAAACGTTGGTTCATCTCTTCAGCGGCTTTACGTCCAAAAGCCAATAGTAGAATTTGTTCAGAGGTTGCTAGTTTACGACGTAACAACCACCCTGCTCTTGCCACTAGTACCGACGTTTTACCACTACCAGCACCCGCTAATACCAATATATTATCTTCACCGTTGATAACGGCTTTACATTGCGATTCATTTAAAGGCGATGTTTCAATGGTAGTAAAAAACTCCGCATGCTCTGTCAATATACGGGTGATCCATTGCTCATTTTCTTGCGCAATTAATGCCTTACCTTGCTGTAACCACTGTAAACAGCGTTGATAATGCACCTTACAGTTATCAAATTGAGCAAGTCGTTCCAGAGGAAGAGGAAGAGCAGAAAAACTTTCTTGGATTGCCTGTTGAATAGCGGCTAACTGGTTTTGCTTTATCCATTTATCGCTTTGAATTATATCTTGGATAGAAGAGAGTTGCTTTTCAAGTACTTGCGCCGTTATCTCACTCATCTCTTGGCTCCATATTTGCCAAGTTTGATAAAGATAGCGGTAAAATTGTTGCGTTTCTTCCCAGTCCGTTCCATGCAAACGAACCACTTTATTGTCGGGCAGTAAAAACTCTAACTCTCCCCACACAATGCCTTTTTTACAAAAAATGTCGATCAATTCATTAAAAGGAATTAAATATTGATGCTTTTCACCACTGACCTCAATACCCGCATTTAACAATTTTACCCTGTTATAAGGATGCTGAGCTAAACGTTGTCCCATTGGGGTTGATTTCAGTTCCATTCTGTAATTCCTACAATAAATAACAAATAGTCTGTCGTTAAACTCTTTTTTATCTGTAATAAACCCTATATTCTAAGAGGTAATTATCTCCATCTTGTTTATTTAAGGGCTTTTTGTGTTCAATTTGTTTAATGGCGCCCGCCGATTTATCTATAATAGCCACTTTTTATATTATATTCGCATAATAATCGCACTTACGGGAACGACTTTATTTCCATGGGCTTTAGGACAAGAACCAAAATATACTATACCTCTTACATTAGGTGTTGTCGCAGCCGCATTAACTGACTTAGATGATAGGCTTGTGGGCCGCTTAAGAAACCTTGTGATCACCTTATGTTGTTTCTTATTAGCATCAACATCTATCGGATTACTCTACCCTTACCCTATTTTATTCTTTTGTGGTCTTGCTATCTCCACTTGGGGGTTTATTTTATTAGGCGCCTTGGGTCAGCGTTATGCTACCATCGCCTTTGGTGCGCTATTAATCGCTATTTATACCATGTTAGGTATGCCGATTTTCCCAGAATGGCATGAACAACCTATTTGGCTCCTTTTAGGCGCAATTTGGTATAATTTGCTTACCTTAATTGGTCACCTACTTTTCCCTATTCGTCCCGTTCAAGATAGCCTTACGCGTTATTATCAGCAGCTTTCCGCTTATCTAGAAGCCAAGGCCGCATTATTTGATCCCGATATTGAAGGTGATCAACAGCAATTACTGTATAACTTGGCATTGGCTAATAATCAGTTAATTGAGGCAATGAGCCAAACTAAACTAACATTACTAAGCCGTTTAAAAGGTGATAGGGGCCAGCGTAGCAGTCGTTTCACATTGCATTATTACTTTGTGGCTCAAGATATTCATGAACGGGCCAGCTCTTCTCATATTCAATATCAATTACTGAGTGATAGATTACGCCACAGTGATGTCCTTTTCCGCTTTCAGCGCTTACTGTCAATGCAAGCAAGAGCCTGCGAACAAGTCGCTCAATCTATTCTTTGGCATAAAAAGTACCAACATAATCCTCATTTTGAACGTGCAATCACTCATTTAGAAAATGCACTTAATAATGTAAAAAACAGTACTTCTGATCCACAAATTATTGCGCCACTCTATAATTTATTACAAAACTTACAGGGCATCGATGCTTTATTAAAAAGTATTAGTACAGAGCAATATCAAATCTCTCATGACCAAAAAGAAGAAACTCAGTTATCTGATGAAGGGCTTACTGGGTGGCGAGATATCGTGCTAAGAATAAAGGGTCACTTAACACCAAAATCAGCCCTATTTAGACATGCGGTACGAATGTCACTTGTCTTATGTATAGGTTATGTGATCATCCAGTTTTTTGATTTGCATCGAGGATACTGGATTTTATTAACCAGTTTGTTTGTCTGTCAGCCTAACTATAATGCGACACGTAGACGATTAACATTACGGGTCAGTGGCACTATTATTGGTATTTTAATTGGTTTCCCTATTCTCTATTTTGTGCCTTCCATCGAAGGTCAATTAGTGCTTATTGTTGTGACAGGTACGCTCTTTTTTGCTTTCCGAACCGTACAATACGCTCATGCCACTTTGTTTATTACCCTACTCGTTTTATTGAGTTTTAATTTATTAGGTGAAGGCTATGATGTCGCACTACCGCGGATCATTGATACGTTAATTGGATGTGCCATTGCCTGGTTCGCAGTCAGTTTTATTTGGCCGGATTGGAAGTTCCGTCAGTTGCCATTGCTCATCCAAAAAACCATGACCAATAACTGCTACTATCTTGATGCGATCCTCATTCAGTATTATCAAGGAAGAGATAATAGCGTTAATTATCGTATTGCACGCCGTAATGCACATAGCAGTGATGGTGAGTTAGCATCTTTAATTTCTAATATGTCATCAGAGCCTAAAAGCTTTCAAACCTCTCAAGAAGAAGCATTTAAATTACTGTGTTTAAATCATACTTTACTGAGCTATATTTCAGCGTTAGGTGTTCATCGTTGCAAAATTGAAGATGAAGCGGTACTCACCCTGCTTAATGATACTGTCTGTTATATTGATTCAGCGTTGAGACGTAAAAAACCACAAGATAATGATTTTATACAATCTCACGATCAACTTATCGCACGTGTTAATGCACAACCAAGTTCAGATAACGCCCGTATTCAATTAGTGTTAACGCAAATACGCTTGTTACTGGATTTATTGCCACAAATTGTCAATTGCATTGAGCTAATTGAGCAAACAGAATGGCAAAACGATAAAGATAAATTAGCTACAGCTTGATGGATAAAAAGTTATTTTCTCTAATTTCTATTAGAACCTTAGAGAAAATAACAGACTCTATTGGCTTAAGTTTGCTCTTATTCCGTTATTCCTGTTCATTCTAATGTACTCAAGTCCGAGTACTGTAGTTTAATAGGATTTAACGGATAACTCTTTATACCAATTTAACAATTCCATTTTTAATTGATTAGGTAACACAGACCGATGACAGCCAACAATAGCACCTGCTAACGCAAGCAATAAGTCGCTATTTCCTTGCTTAGGTTGCGCAATCAGTTTTAAATAACATGCCTTCGCACCGATCGTACGTAATTCCTCGATACGGTTAATCCCAACTTGATTCAGCTTTTTCTCTAATGCTATGCCCAAATTGGGTAAATCTTTGATACGACGAGGCTGCTTTTGCTGCCCTAAAAACTCCTGAGTACTATAGTGATATGCAAAATCGATATATTGATTGAGCTTAGCGCTATTATGCCATATTGCTTGCGTAATACGATAATAGCGCAATGTAATGGGGATACCTTTTTTTAGATAGACGTATGCATCCATGTTGTTTGCTTTATAGAGTGTTTCAACAAAACCACTCCCTTTTAAATAAAATTCATTATCAGCAGTAATCGCAAAGATAACCTCATCAACCATTAAGCTATAACCGCCGAATTGAGACTTCTTACTTAACTTTCCATATTCCGCTACGCGCGATAATAAATGAGCCTTCCTTTGCTCAGGTAAAATTGACATCAGATCTCCAAACCACAAAAAATATTTTTTATCTTAAAATTCAAATATATGACTGTATTCTTGATGGTTAAGACAATAAATAAATGTCCTTTTTTTGCCAATAGTTACCCGCTCAAAAATATGAATTTACATAAATTTTGAGAGCAACTTTCAAAAAATTGATCTTGATTTAAGTGAAACTCAGGTATACTGTATATACATACAGTACATATTGAACGAGGTAAATATGAAACTCTCAACATCATCTTTGGCAAGACAAAATGGCCTTTTCCAAGAGATCTCTACTGAGGTATTACCTCTCTCTATGGCCTCCGATGCAATTACAACAACAATGCCCGATAATAGACAAGGCATGGTAAGTGAACTGCTTTACCAAAATCCCTTGATGATTAACCACATCTTACTACCTCTGTTAAAACAGTATAGCCATGAATCACGTTGGTTACTGTGGTTAAGTCCACAACAAAAATTAAATCGTAGTTGGTTAAAAGAAACCGGCTTACCCCTGAATAAAATCATTCAACTCAATCATGTTGATTCAATTAATACTGTGGAATTAATGGAGAAAGCGCTACTAAGTGGAAACTACAGTGTAGTATTAGGTTGGTTACCAGAAATATCGTCAGAAGAGATGAAAAGATTAGAATATGCTGCCAGCATCGGTAAAGCGTTAGGTTTTATCATGCGACAACAAAACAGTAATCATATCCAAATAGAAAACAATAATTCCTCTAAACGACATTTAAACTCGATAAAAATTCATTCAAATCACTACCATTAGTGAAATTTAAGAGTTTTCCTAATACTCATAACGCAACATTATCATTTAAGATAAGTCATAATCAATTGTAACTTAAATCATATGGTTACAAGAAATTTAACAAAAATATAGAATAATTCTTATTGTGAATAACGGCCGATCTTTTTAAAATTTTAAGTCGAATTTTAAAGGGATACTTGTAACTTTTTAAGTTCATTGTAGACTTTATATCGTTAAGGTTATGCTTTAAATCCCGTTTTTGGGGATCATCATTTGATGAAAGCATCGAATTCCTAACAATAATTTAACCAAGGGCAAATAATAAGGCTTAAAGCCAAATGCCTAACTTGGATGATAACGAGGCGTAAAATGAAAAAGACAGCTATCGCATTAGCAGTGGCAGTGGCAGCTTTCGCAACTGCAGCGCAAGCAGCTCCAAAAGACAATACTTGGTATACCGGTGGTAAATTAGGTTGGTCTCAGTATCAAAGTACTGGTAACAATTGGGACGGCGTGAATATCGGTAACGGTAGCACACACAAAGACCAAATTGGTGCTGGTGCATTTGCTGGTTATCAGTACAACCAATACTTAGGTTTTGAACTGGGTTATGACTGGTTAGGTCGTATGGCTTATAAAGGTTCATACAACAACGGTGCATTCAAAGCTCAAGGTATCCAATTAACCACTAAATTAAGCTATCCAGTAATGGATGACTTAGACGTTTATACACGTTTAGGTGGTATGGTATGGCGTGCAGATTCAACTGCAACTATTAATGCAACTTCAGCAGGAACTCAAAAACGTTTCTCTGAAAATGATACTGGCGTTTCTCCAGTATTCGCATTAGGTACTGAATACGCGATCACTCCTAACATTGCTACTCGTCTTGAGTATCAGTGGATCAACAACATCGGTGATAAAGGTACTCTGAACGCTCGTCCAGACAATGGTATGCTGAGTGTTGGTGTTGCTTACCGTTTCAACCAAGAAACTCCAGCTCCAGTTGTTGAGCCAGCTCCAGTAGTTGCTCCAGCTCCAGTTGTTGAGAACAAAACCTTTACTCTGCGTTCAGACGTTCTGTTCAACTACAACAAATCTTCTCTGAAAGCTGAAGGTCAAGAAGCACTGAATGGTCTGTACAACGAATTAGCTAACATCGACCCAACTCAAGGTCGTGTCGTAGTTATCGGTTACACTGACCGTATCGGTTCTCAAAACTACAACCTGCCTCTGTCAGAAAAACGTGCTCAATCTGTAGTTGATTACCTAGTATCTAAAGGTATTCCTGCAAACAGCATCTCTGCAGAAGGTCGTGGTAAAGAAAACCCAGTAACTGGCAACACTTGTGACAACATCAAAGCTCGTGCAGCTCTGATCGATTGCTTAGCGCCAGACCGTCGTGTAGAAATCGAAATCCAAGGTACAACTGAAGTTGTTGTTCAACCTGGTCAATAATTCAAATAGTAGAGAAATCTACTGTAATGAATTCTAAAAAAACCCTGCTTCGGCAGGGTTTTTCTTTTGATGATGACTTTAAATGATTAGCAGAGATATTCTCTATACCTCTTAAGTTAACGCTATACTGATGATCTCTCGATAATAAACAACGCTATTGTCATCTACTCTTTTTTCTGTTTGTCTCGTTCTAGTAACTCAATTAGGCCATCTTTTAGGTTATGTACTTTTAGTGCATACTGCTCTTTTCGCTCCGCATCTTCGATAAGCTGGACAATCGTTTCTGATAATGTCAAACCTCGGCGCTGAGATAGTGCTGATAGGCGTTGCCAAACCTTAAAAGTTAAATCGATAGATTTTTTACGCGTATGCTGATGTTCAGCATTAAAATAACGCTTTCTTCGAGCACGAATAGTTTGCTTCATTCTATTCGATAACTCAGGGTTCATATGTAAGTTGATCCATTCAAGGACTTTTAATGGTTGAGATTCAAGGCGTAATAGTTGCTCAACCACTTCATCGGCAGCGCTCTTTTCAACATAACGGGTGATTAATTCACCTTCGCGATGTTTTTTTACCAAATAAGCCCACTTCCAGCCACATTCTAGATTTTCTAACTGTTGATATTTCATACAAATCACCGTGACAACGTAACTACATACTAGCATATCAACAATTTTGCCAAAAAACTGCCTTAAACCGAATATTTTTGCTTAAATTATCACCAAAAAAGATAAGTAGTTTTTGTTACCTACCACCGACAAATGTCAGAAGGGATAGTTTTCTAACCACGTTGTGATAGAATCGTGCGTCGCTATAATAAAACAATACATTCAATTTAATAGGTTATAGCAAAAGTAATGGCAACGTATATTCCCGGCCAAAAGTATAGACATAATATAACTGTCAATAGCTGTCTTATTGCAGGATAGATACCAGCTATTAACGCTTTATGTTAACTTCCATGTTCACTACTCAATAATAAAAACGGTAACCTTGAAAAACAACGAATTAGAATGGCAGGCGTTACGCCCAGATTACGCCTCCTACCAAACTTTCTTTCAAACAGCATCGCAATTGCCTGCATCTTCACTTCGTGAGGTTCAACCTCGCTTATATGAAAGCTTACAGTGGCTAAATAATGCAGAAGCAGGCCAATTTATGCTGCTAAAAGCAGAAGATTCTACTGCTTATTTCGAAACACTCGCTGATACATTACAACAAGCAGAGATAAAAACTTATCCTGTTGTAGGTGCCTATCAAGCTGAGTCTAATCAAATTTATTGGCAAGATAATGTAGAAGGTTCATTTTCATCATCAGAATCTATTGCTTGTTGCCAATGGATAGAGCCTGAACAACTTTTTGGTTCATTTTATTATCATAAAGATAAGCTCCTCGTTAACCCAGGACTGCTGCATAAAGTCAATGGTGGTATTTTAGTCTTATCCATTAAAACGCTCTTAGCACAACCTTTAATGTGGTTCCGACTGAAAAAGATGGTTGAAGAGCAACGCTTTGAATGGTTAGTGTGGAATGACCATCAAGCACTTCCTTTGCCTATTGAAGCCATGCCCCTTCACTTGCGTGTTATTTTAGTGGGCGATCGCCTAAGCTTAGAAGAGCTTGAGTTTATGGAGCCTAATATCAGCAGTACGGCGCTATATGGCGAATATGAATACGATATGTATTTAGAAGATGAAACCGCCCTGAGCCAATGGTGTGGTTTTGTTAATGGACTTTGCCAAAAATATCGTCTTCCTTCATTATCTGCTGATGCTTGGCAAGTATTACTGACTCAGGGCGCAAGAGAGCATGAAGATCAGCTTATCTTATCTCTCGATCTTGAATTCATATTACGCCAATTGCGTTATGCCATGCGTTTTAATCATGACGCTTATCTTGGTGCTGAGGCGCTTAAAAAAGCGCAAGAAAATCGTTTATGGCGACATAGCTACTTATTAGAACGAAGCCGTGATGAAATATTACAAGGCCAAGTCACTATTCACACTGAAGGTGAAATGGTAGGCCAAATAAACGGTCTTTCTGTCTTAGATTATCCCGGTTATCCCGATCTAATTGGCGAGCCAACTCGTATTACCTGTGTGGCTCATATTGGTGATGGCGAACTGGTCGATATTGAACGAAAAGCAGAATTAGGTGGCAATATCCATGCAAAAGGCATGATGATTATGCAAGCCTACTTAAATTCTGAATTACGATTAGATCAGCCACAACCTTTTAGTGCTTCCGTCGTTTTTGAACAATCTTACGGTGAAGTAGATGGTGATAGTGCCTCACTAGCAGAATTATGTGCGCTAATCAGTACATTGTCACAACACCCTATTGATCAACAAATCGCCGTAACCGGTGCCGTAGATCAATTTGGTCAGGTACAACCTATTGGTGGTGTTAATCAAAAAATTGAAGGCTTTTTTGATATCTGTCAGCAAAGAGGATTAACAGGATCACAAGGGGTTATTATACCGCTGGCGAACGTGCGACATCTTGTTTTAAACGATAGCGTGATACAAGCTGTCAAAGAAAATAAGTTCCATATTTGGCCGGTTGTCCATGTTGCAGAAGCAATTACTTTGCTAACACATCAGCCTTATTACGAAGAACAATGTGAAAATCCACAATCAAATGAACACTTGTTAGCTATTATTCATGATCGAATAACACAAGCGAATAATCAGGATAGGCCTAAATTACCTTGGTTCCTGCGCTTATTCAGATAATTCTGTTTCAAGTGATCGGAGTTGTTCAGCGTACAAGTGTAAGCTATTCTGTTACCTTACACTTGATAAAGGCTATATAAACAATGGTTGATAAACGCGAATCTTATTCTAAAGAAGACCTCATTGCTTCAGGCCGTGGTGAATTATTTGGCCAAGATGGCCCACCACTGCCTTCAGGTAATATGCTAATGATGGATCGCATCATTAAAATGACTGAAGATGGCGGCTCCCATAATAAAGGCTTTATCGAAGCAGAATTCGATATCAAGCCAGACTTATGGTTTTTTGATTGCCACTTTGTCAATGATCCTGTTATGCCGGGTTGTTTAGGGCTTGATGCAATGTGGCAACTGGTAGGTTTCTACCTAGGTTGGTTAGGCGGTGAAGGTAAAGGCCGAGCTTTGGGTGTGGGTGAAGTGAAATTCACTGGGCAAATTCTACCAACAGCCAAAAAAGTCACCTATAAAATTGATTTCAAACGTGTTATCAATCGCAAGCTTATTATGGGTATCGCTGACGGTGAAGTTTATGTTGATGGTAAACTGATTTATGAAGCCAAAGATTTAAAAGTCGGCTTATTTAAAGATACCTCAGCATTTTAAGTCAATATTACACATAGATAGATAAGAGCCTATTCTCTTCGATGAGATTAGGCTTTTTCTTTTATGGTGGTATGGTGGTATCTCAGATAAGAGTACTTGGCAAGTTTTCGCCCTACCGTACTTTACAACATAAAAAGGCCTACCGCGGTAGACCTTTTTATTTCCAATTCACAGTTGTTATTTATATTCAAATTGTCCTATGTTCAAGTTATTCATAGGAATATGCATAAATAACCCTCTTTTGATTATCAATTAAATCTTGGTGATAATATTTGCGATAACACAGGTGTCCGCAGTATCACCTCGACGGGTTATTTATTTTGCAAGCCCAGGACGATCTTCCATGGCCTGTCGCCAACCTCCTAGCCAATGTGAACGTGCATCAATGGCAAAATAGGGACACTGCTCTTTTGAACGACCTTGCATACCGGCTTGGTAACCTTTCGATAATGCTCTAGCTAAACGATCTCGTTTCTGTCTTTTCATATTTAGACAACCCTCACGTTCTAAGTTTAAGCGGAAAGATAATGATTGTTTTTCATACAACCACTATAAATTGATACGCTTTATTGAGGATTTAAGCAAGTAAAGAAATTAATATAATTGTCATATTTGTGATACTAAGCTGGATCCTATTTAAATCACCTTAGATTACAATTAATTATATTTAATATAATTAAATAATTTATATCTATTTGTATTTATTAATAAAAGACATAAAGCAAATCATAACAAGCTGATTTTTATTTATTTTTATAAAAAAATAATATTAAAGATCCGATTTCTGACCTAAATAATAAAAACAATAGCTTGTAAATAAATAATCGATTTTTTTCAATTTATGTCAATATAACAATCCTATTAGAATTGCCTATTTTCTACTATTCACAGTAGTAAAAATAAAATTTATGCCAAATAACCATAGCAACATTAATGATATAACTTAAGTTATCGACAAATATGAAGCCTGTTAACTAAAAAACCTCTATTAACTCAAATTCTTCAAATATTAATTCCATATCTGGAGAGTAGGTACCTTCTCGCATAAAGAATTCTTTATGTCCTTGTTGCCAATATGACAAGCTTAGATCACCCTCACCTTCTTTACGCGCTAACTGTTCTGTGACCTCAGAAAAACGTACCAATGTTAAAGAGCGTGTTCTGATAACACAAATAGGAACCCCATGGCTATTTAAAATAATATTGTAACCACCAATTGTTGGCGTGACTGGATCACTAAAAAAACCACTTAATGAGCTACATGTTGCTGTTTTTTTCTTTCAACGACAAGTTGTGCAAGTTCATCAGCAAGCTGCGGATTATCCCCGAAAGACCAACAAATCGCTGTAGGGTATTTCTTTTTTATCAATTCCAGCATGAGATTTTTCTCTCGTTATCTCGAATAAAAAACCAACACCTGATTTTAGTCAGGCATTGGTTATTCTTATATTACTGTATAAAACAATTAATATTGTGATTTAATTGTTTTTGCGATCTCAGCGACGACATTCTGCCATCCTTCCCCTAGCGTACGTACCAGAGCCGGATAGCCATCTTCCGTTTGTGTTAACGCGACAGAAAAAGGCTGACTAATCACTTTATTGCCTTGAGTGTAGATCCAATCACCAGCAATAATCACTTTGCCGTCATATCGACCTTGAAAATAATTAACATTGACAGTCAATTTAGCAAGTTTATCTTCAATAGGTTGTGTCGAAACCACTCGATTAGGGAATTCTTTTGCTAATCCCACAACCAGATTTTGCTGTAGCTGTTGATCAAGCGGGTTTATCCACAAATGTTGGTTAGCAACGGTATAATTGATATCACTGGTTTGATAGACAATGCCCGTGTTAACTAACATATCAGATAAACGGATAGGCTGAACCCAAATCTGATCTTGCTTTGCGCTCTCAGTAGTTGTAACAACCTTATTATTTGCACCTTGATAAACATCAGGTAATTGATAATAAGCTTTATCAGGCACACTTGAACAAGCCGTCAGCATCAATACCGCGATCCCAATAATATATTTCATTATTTTTCAGCCCTCTTTGGTTCAGGATCTTTACCTTGTTGTGCTTCAAAAATTAATGCGTTGCTCTTATTGTTTAAGGTCTTCAATAGCGGTTGCATCTCTCTGAGCACTTGATCTAAGCGTTGCATATTATCAACCATTTTACTGTATGCCGGTGAGCCAGGTTGGAAACCTTGCATACTGCGATTGATCTCTTTTAATGACTGTTGAATATCATTAGGCAGTTTTTGGAAGTCATCACTACCAATCATAGCATTTAATGATTTCAGAGTTTCCTTCGCTTCAGCAACCGCTTTTTGACTTTCGGTTAATGTCGCAGTCATCTCTTTCAACATTGGCTCAACAGGAAGATTGTTGATCTTATCCAATGAAGTCATCACTTTTTGCTGAATTTGCGTTAAACCAGAACTGACTGTGGGTATTTGTGGTAATCCTGCAACAGTTTGTGGCCCTTTCCAAGGTTCAACATCTTGATAAAAGTCCAGATCAATATACAGCGCACCTGTTAATAGATTGCCTGATTTTAACGATGCTCTTAATCCATTTTTAGCAGCAGAAGAAAGCTCTTTTACGAAATCAAAACTTTCACCGACATCATTCGCAAAACGTTCCGGCTCAACATGGATAAGCACAGGAATACGGAAATCTTTATCTAACGATTGTTGCATTTCTTGGGTGTAATAGGGTACTTGAACAACCGTACCCATTCTAATACCACGGAACTCAACTGGCGCTCCGGCTTGTAATCCTCTTATAGAATCAGAGAAAAACATAATATAGCTACGGTAATCGGTATATAACGAATTTTGAATACTCTTTTCGTTATCATAAAGTTTAAATTCTGTTTTAGGGGCAATAGCTTCACCAGGTAACCACCCCGTAGGCACATCGAAACTCACCCCACCGCTAAACAGTGTGGAAAGCGAAGCCATTTCAACACGAACCCCTGATGATGACATATCAAATGCAATGCCTGAATCTTTCCAGAAACGAACATTCGACGTGACCATTTTGTCATAAGGTGCTTTGATAAAAAGCTGGTAGTGCATATCTCGGCTTTCAATATTAAATTCACTCGTCTCAACCGAGCCGACTTGATAACCCCTAAATAATACCGGATCACCTGCATTAAGCTGGCCTGCTCTTTCACTGACTAAATTAATGCGTATCCCCTTTGCATCCGGAGAGGCCAGTGGCGGAGAGTCCAATAAATTAAATTCATCCTGCTCTTTACCTGTTAAACCGGGTTGTAGCTCAATATAAGCACCTGAGAGTAGAGTACCTAAACCAGTGACACCTTCTTTTCCCACTTGTGGTTTAACCACCCAAAAAGCGGTATCAGCACGCAGTAGCTCTTTCATTTCATTATCGAGACGTGCTTTGATGATCACTCGACTAAAATTACTATCTAATGTCACACTTTCGACTAAGCCAATATCAACACTGCGGCTCTTTATTTTAGTTTTACCTGCTTCAATACCATCAGCATTATAGGTTATTAATGTGACTTCAGGACCTTGATGACTGAAATGATAATAAAGTATCCAAGCTCCTATCAATAACGTAACAAGAGGTATTATCCAAACTGGAGACCAGCTTTTCAGTTTATTAATTTTTGCTTGTGTTAAAGCAGTATCGTTCTTTTCAGTCACCCTTAGGCTCCTTAATCATGGGTTTATCATCATCGGCAGTACATTTATCCCATGTTAACCGAGGATCAAACATCATTGCAGAGAACATCGTTAATACGACAACCAATGCAAATAGCACTACACCAAAATCGGGATAGATACTCATCAGACGTCCCATTCTGACTAATGAAGCTAAAACAGCGATAACAAAAACGTCAATCATTGACCAACGCCCTACATATTCAACCACTTCATAGAGAAAGTGCATTCTCGCCGGATCACGTTTTCCTTTGGCTTTATGTGCATCCCAACATAGCCAACCGATAGCTACCATTTTTAAACTGGGTACCATAATACTGGCAATAAAAATAACCATTGCCACAGGATATGAACCATCTTCCCAAAGTAAGATAACCCCAGCCATTATGGTTGAGTAAAGATTATTACCCAGCGATTCCGTCACCATAATCGGCAATAGGTTAGCCGGAATATAAAGAATTAAAGAAGTAATTAAGAAAGAGAGCGTCCATTGCAAACTATGAGGTTTTCTCGCATACCCTTTTACTTCACAACGACTACATTCATATTGATCAGCCGGTAAAATAGCAGTGCAAGAACGACATAATCTTACCCCTTGCTTTAAACCTGTTTTACCTGATTCAATTTTAGGATAAGCGGGTCGCGATTCTAGTTTTTCCCATAATGTATGACGATCTAAACATTGAAATGCACGAATTTGTAATAAGCAGTAAAGTACATAAGGTAGAAAGCTTAACCCTAAGCCGATATCACCATACGCCATTAGCTTGACAAAACTGACTAAAATACCGGCTAAAAAAATCTCTGCCATACACCACGATTTTAATTGGAAAAGAATTCGTGATAGCCAAATTTGTAATTTTCTTGGCAGCTTAATGGGTGTACAAAGCAGTAAAATCGCTATCATGCAGAAAGCAGGAACCACTTGTACAAAGAGTAAAAAGAAAGCGCCTAGCTCAACATAATTTTCGCTAAACATCACAGTTGGGATCTGCATTAAAGTAATGTTATTGGTAATTCCTGCCACTTCCATACTGACAAAAGTAAATTGGCAAGCCATTAACAACATAAATAATGCACTAATCGCCAAGGCTACAGGCTGATAAAAAGGTTGTCGCCAACGTGCTGTTAGCAAAGTGTGACAACGTGGACAGGTCGCCTTGGTTCCTTGGGCTAATTCAGGAACACTCACTACCAGATCGCACTGAGGGCACAATATTTGCTCATGTTGTTCTTCATGACAAGAATGTTGACCCGAACACACAACGGCACCTCTCATTTATTTGATAATCAATAAACAACAATAAGTATAGAGACTAAAACGGGGCATTATGCCCCGTTATGAGTTGGCATACGTTATTCACCGTTTTGCATCATCTCCAACTCTTGCCATCTATCAAAAGCTGTTTCAAGTTCATTTTCCTTATCAGCTAATGCTTTTAGCACTTTTTCTGTCTCTTCATGAGGACGTGTAAAGAAATCAGCTGCAGCCACTTCTTCTTGTAAACAACCTAATTCCTCTTCTAAACGTTCCAGTTTAGCGGGCAGTTGTTCAAGCTCGCGGATCAAATGATAGCTTAACTTATTGTTACTTCGTGTAGCCTTTTTGGCGTTCTGTTTTGGTTTAGTCTCTTTTTCAGTTTTTTCTGGTGCATTACGTGACTTATTCGCTTCATTTTTAAGAGAAACAGACTGTGCCCGCTGCTGCTGCGCATCATAATAGCCACCAACATAGCTATTGATTACGCCATCACCTTCAAAGATCCAACACTCCGTAACACTATTATCAACAAATTCACGATCATGGCTAACCAACAACACAGTGCCTTGATAAGCATCCACCAGCTCTTCTAATAGTTCTAATGTTTCAACATCAAGATCATTAGTTGGTTCATCAAGAATAAGTAAATTGCTTGGTTTTAAGAACAAACGAGCAAGCAATAGACGATTTCTTTCGCCCCCCGAAAGTGCTCTAACAGGTGTCATGGCACGTTTTGGTGGAAATAAGAAATCTTGCAAATAACCTAAAACATGACGAGGACGACCATTTACCATCACCTCTTGCTTACCTTCTGCAAGGTTATCCATCACTGTTTTATCAGGATCAAGTGTGGCACGGTGTTGATCAAAATAAGCAACTTCTAATTTAGTGCCGCAATGAATACGACCACTATCTGCTTTTAAATCCCCTAACATCAATTTGAGTAGTGTGGTTTTACCACAACCATTAGGGCCAACTAAGGCAATTTTATCTCCTCGTTGCACTTTTGCAGAGAAGTCACGAACGAGCCTACGCGTACCGATGCTATAATTAACATCTTCTAATTCAAACACAATTTTACCTGAGCGCGTTGCTTCTTCGACCTGCATACGAGCACTGCCTAATACTTCACGACGTTCACTTCGTTCAACTCGCAATGCTTTTAATGCCCGTACACGACCTTCATTACGAGTCCGGCGAGCTTTGATCCCTTGACGTATCCATGCTTCTTCTTGCGCTAATTTCCGGTCAAACTCAGCATTTTGTTGCTCTTCAACACGCAATGCCTCTTCTTTACTTTCCAGATATTTATCGTAATTTCCCGGCCATGAGGATAGTTTTCCGCGATCTAAATCAATAATGCGGGTTGCCATATTACGAATAAATGATCGGTCATGGGAAATAAAGACAATGCTACCTTGGAAATCCTTTAAGAATTTCTCTAACCATAAGATAGTTTCTATATCTAGATGGTTGGTGGGCTCATCCAAAAAGAGCACTTTCGGTGCGCTCACTAATGCGCGCCCTAATGCGGCTTTTCTTAACCATCCTCCAGAAAGTGAGGAAAGCTCAGCTTCGCCATTTAACCCTAATTTTTCCAGTACTTCAGCAATACGGCTATCTAATAACCAGAGATTACGGTTATCGAGCACTTCTTGTAACTGAGCTAATCGATTAAGATTTTTTTCAGAAGGGTCCGTTTCTATTACCTTTGAAACACGATGATATTCGGTAATATATTGCGCATCTTCTGCAACGCCTTGCGCGACAAAATCAAAAATAGTGCCTTCGATATCTCTGGGGGGATCTTGTTGTAAACGTGCAGTCACCAGATCTTGTTCATACACCACTTGCCCATCATCTAAGGGCTGCTCTTTGGCTAACACTCTTAATAGGGTCGATTTTCCGGCACCATTGCGACCGACTAAACAAACGCGTTCATTTTCATCAATAAACAAGTCTGTATTATCTAATAAAGGGGCATCACTAAACGCTAAATAAGCCCCAGTCAAACTAATTAACGGCATTGTAAATTATTCCTCACCAGCATGATTTAATAGCCAGCAATTGTGGATTTGGCGGTTACGTGCAAAATCTTGCGATAACGTTTTTTGTGTTATCTCTTTTGCTGTTAACCCAATATTCGCTAATGCTTCATGATCCATTTTGAAACCACGTTTATTATTTGAGAACATAATTGTTCCGCCTTTTCTTAACAAACGCTTTAGATGTTTCATTAATTCAATATGATCACGTTGTACATCAAAGGTATTTTCCATGCGTTTTGAATTAGAGAACGTCGGAGGATCGATAAAAATCACATCAAACTGTTCATTACTTTGGCTTAGCCACTGTAAGCAATCCGCCTGCATTAAACGATGTTGTCTACCTGATAATCCATTTGCTTGAAAGTTTTTCTCAGCCCATTCAAGATAAGTTCGTGACATATCTACTGTTGTGGTACTTTTAGCTCCCCCCAACCCAGCATGGACTGACGCGCTACCGGTATAAGCAAAGAGATTTAAAAAGTCTTTTCCTTTGCTCATTTCACCTAACATTTTGCGTGCAATGCGGTGATCTAAAAACAGTCCAGTATCGAGATAGTCGGTTAAATTCACCCAGAATTTGGCACCAAACTCATCAACTAAAAAGAAATCCCCTTTCTCTGCCATTTTTTCATATTGTTGTTTACCTTTTTGGCGTTGACGAGTTTTTAAAATTAGTTGATCAGAGCGTAATGCCAAAACCTCCATGGTGGCACTAATCACATCAAATAAACGCTGGCGTGCTTTATGTTCATTAATGGTTTTTGGAGGTGCATACTCTTGGATCACCACTTTTTCGCCATAGCGATCTACCGCAACATTATATTCTGGTAAATCAGCATCATATAAGCGATAACACTCAATTTGCTGTTGTTTTGCCCATTTTGCGAGTTTTTTCTCATTTTTACGTAAACGGTTAGCAAAATCTTCCGCCAGTCGTGTATTAATCGTCGAAGGTGTTTCTGATAATAAATAGTTTTTTTGTACACAATCTAACGGGCCATTTTTAGCTTTAAATTCACGCTCAGCACGTAACTGAATACAGCTTAACAATTCAGGAGAAGCACTAAAAAGTGATAATCGCCATCCTGGGAAATGGGCTTTTACCGCACGTCCTAACTGGCTATGCAAAGCAATGAGTGCGGGTTCACTTTCTAAACGTTCACCATAAGGCGGGTTACTAATAATCGTCCCTTTAACACCCGTGGATACTGGGTTAGTCAGTTTTGCTGCATCACCTTGGGTAAAAGTAATTAAATCGGCCACATCCGCACGACGTGCGTTGGCTCTTGCCATATCTAATACACGTTTATCCACATCGAAACCATAAAAACGCGCTTGAGTATTCTTTTTACCTTCACGGAAGCGGGCAAATGCTTCATGAGTGACTTCTTTCCATAGCGCTTCATTATGTCCTAACCAATGACGGAAACCCCAATGGACTCGATTTAAAGCGGGAGCACAATCCGTCGCCATCATTGCTGCTTCAATAAGTAAAGTACCTGAGCCACACATAGGATCAATTAATGGTGTATCGGTTTTCCAACCTGAACGCATAATAATCGCTGCTGCTAGATTCTCTTTTAGCGGTGCTTGCCCTGTTAAGTCACGATAACCACGTTGATGTAATCCATCGCCACTGAGATCTAAAGATAATGACGCTTTTTCTTTATGTAGATGTATAGTTAAACGAATATCCGGTGATTGCTTAGCAACATCCGGTCGTTGCCCTATTTTACGTTGGAATGAATCGACGATAGCATCTTTCGCTTTTAATGCACCATATTGGCTATTACGGATCACATCATTAGTGCCATTAAAGTGAATAGCAAAAGTATGATTAACTGTAAATACTTCGCTCCAATCAATTGCTTGCACACCAAGGTATAAATCTAGATCACTGTAGACATTAAATTCATTTAGCGGAAGCATGATGCGAGAAGCTAAACGGCTCCAGAGCAAAGACTGATACATGGTTTTATCATCAGCACGGAAATAGACACCACCTTGCGTAATCTGGCAAGACTGGGCACCAAGGTGTTCAAGTTCAGTTTTTAATAATTCTTCCAGACCTCGGCCTGTGCTGGCAAACAGAGAGCGCATAATATTGTTACCACCTAAAATAAAATTGTTGGGCATTATAGCTAATTGTATTACGTTGTCATAAAGTTACTGACGATAAAAAAATAATAAAACCTTTTTGGGAGCACTGATGATCAACGTATCACGCCTTTATATACACCCTGTAAAATCAATGAAAGGGACTCGTCTTTCTCAAGCCTTTGCCCGTGAAAGCGGCTTCACGTTTGATCGTGATTTTATGATAACGACCCCTGAGGGGACATTTATCACCGCACGTAAATACCCTTTGTTGCTGTGTTTTATTCCCACTGTAATGACAAATGGTATTTATATTCAAGCACCCGATGGTGAAGGAATTGCCATTACTTATCAGGATTTTCAATCTTCATTACAACCAACTGAAGTGTGGGGAAATCATTTTACCGCTTATGTTGCCCCAGATGAAATAAATCAATGGTTCAGCCGCTATTTAGGCATGGATGTACAACTTCGCTGGACGGGTGAAAAATCAACACGTCGAGTAAAAAAATCTCCTGAAACCGCGGTTTCGTTCGCTGACGGTTACCCTTATCTATTGATTAATGAAGCCTCATTTCAGTCTCTGCAACAGCGTTGCCCAGCTTCAATCAATATTGAGCAATTTCGCGGTAATATCATCATCACAGGTGCAAAACCTTTTGCAGAAGATAGCTGGCAAACAATCCGTATTGGCTCTGTCGTCATGGACTTAGTCAAGCCTTGCAGTCGCTGCATTATGACCACTATCAGTATCGATAAAGGCATTAAACATCCTACCACAGAACCGTTAGCAACACTGCAAACATTCCGTACAGATGAAAAAGGCGATGTGGATTTTGGTCAAAATATTATCATTCGCCAATCAGGTATTATTCGTGTTGGGGATAAAGTTGAAATATTAGCTTATAAAGAAGCGAAATCTTATTTACAAACAACAGAGCAAACAACCGAACCAGCAACTGACAATGCGGTTACAGCAGCCTCCGCTCAAGAGCCAAAACAAGCTGTCACTATTGAATTTAATGGCATCAGCTTTGATGGGAATAATCAAGAGGTGTTGTTAGAGCAACTGGAAAATCACGGTTATGCTATTCCCTATAGTTGTCGTGCGGGGATTTGTGGCTCTTGTGTTATTCAATTAGATGAAGGTGATGTCAATGCATTAAAAGCAGGTGCCATAAAACGTTCTGGCAGAATACTCGCATGTAGTTGTGTTCCTAAAGGCAATGTAAAACTTTCACTTAATAAAAAATAACGCTTATCTTTATCACAAATAAAAAGAAGGTAAACTGTCCTTATCTTCTTTTTATTTTGCATGATCTGCTCTGCTGATTAAGAATTATCTCATCAATAACCCAATTTTAAATTAACTATAAACTCACTTTATTTACTTTTATAAATTTGTTGCAAAAAGAGAATAATGCAGATTTGATTTTAGGAAGTGTTGTTTAAGGCCAATTGTTTTTAGCATATTATAAACAATAAGTGAAAATAAAAGAGTAAGTCCTTTTTACTCTTTTATTAGATGACTTTTTCGTACAAAAACGATCTTGGCTCAGACTGTTTATGATATTCACTTAACCGATCATTCATGATTTTTAGTGGATCACAAAACGTTAGTGTTCTATCAAATAATGCTAACTGAGGCTGGGCTAATAAGCATAAACAGGCTTGCTCTCCCACTTCCGCCACTAAAAAAAGCACTTTTTCATTGCTATCTTTCAATGCGGTTTCCACCACTTGAGCTAAATAAGGGCGGGTTGATGAATGACTCACTTCAAAATACCAGCTCTTAGGCATTAATGGCTTTAAAAAACGATGGGCTATTAATGCGTTTAACGCTAATTCTGCTCGCGACTCAGAAGGCATATCAATCTGGCGGATTTGCTCATCATATCCATAATAAAGAGCAGCATCATCAACAGTAAAAGGTGATGATTGATGAGCAGTTGCACTTAGCATTTTACTTGGAAAACGACTACGAAAAATCATTCCATTAGCTAAATCGAGCATCAACTTTTGTTGCTCGTCATCAAAATACCAACGCCAGCGATCATCGGGTTTTATTATCACTAATTATTCCCCCTTCGATTTATTACCTGCTTTTTTCTCTGATACTCAATATTAAATAACCTAAATAAAATATTTAATACCACCTAACAAAAACAGGGTTCATTTTTTTATTAATTAAGCACAATCACTGCCATTTAATAAAAAATAATCAACTAGAGGCAATATAAACGAGTTAAGGGCAGAAGAAAAGCCCTTAACTGATTATTGAATGTAATTAAATATGATTAATTATAGATTTTATAAGTGCAGGACCATGATAAATGAATCCTGAATAGACTTGTATTAAAGAAGCACCTGCATCCATTTTTTCGCGTGCGGCAGTCAATGAATCAATCCCCCCTACCCCAATAATAGGTAAAGCGCCTTTTAACTCTTCATTTAGTTGTCGAATGATTTGTGTACTTTTTGATTGAACCGGACGACCGCTTAATCCACCGGCTTCATTGCAGTGATCTAATCCACTCACTAATGATTTGTCTAATGTTGTATTGGTCGCAATTACGCCATCAATATGGTGACGCACTAAGCTATCTGCAACTTGGATTAATTCTTCATGAGTAAGATCAGGGGCAATTTTAACGGCCACAGGCACATATTTTTGATATTTCCCTTGTAACTCAAGTTGTTTATTTTTAATCGCAGATAATAAATCGTCTAATGCTTCACCATATTGGAGTGTCCGTAAGCCGGGGGTATTAGGTGAAGAGATGTTAATCGCAATATAACCTGCATAAGGGTAAACTTTTTCCATACAGATTAAGTAATCATCTTTTCCTTGCTCTACGGGGGTATCTTTATTTTTACCGATATTAATACCCAGCACACCACCATATTGAGATTGTTTTACATTCTCTATTAGGTTATCAACCCCTAAATTATTAAACCCCATTCGATTAATTAAGCCTTCAGCTTCTACTAAGCGAAAGAGACGCGGTTTGTCATTACCTACTTGTGCTCGTGGTGTAACAGTACCCACTTCAATAAAGCCAAACCCCATTGCCCCTAATGCATCAATGCAATCACCATTTTTATCAAGGCCGGCGGCAAGACCGAGAGGATTTTTAAATGAAAGTCCCATACAAGAAACGGGTTTGGCAGGAAGTGATTGTTGAATAAGAAATTGAAATGGGGAATGAGATAAGCGTTTTAACTGACGAAAGGTAAAATCATGGGCACGTTCAGGATCTAGCCGAAACAATGCCTTCCTTACTAAGGAATAATACATACGATCTCCATTGAGAATATCGGGTATTAGGAATGATATGTCTACGACGATTTAAGCGTCGAGCATCATATAGATAAAAGCACGAAAAGTAAACGTTTCAATTGCACAATTCACCATAAAAAATCCCCAGTTTATGATGTCCCTCGCACAATTCTCCTTTCATTAAGATGATGTAACATCTCAAAAAACTTAAAAAAATCAATATTTAAGATTTTTTTCATATTTATCAATAAATAAAGTTTTCTACAATTATTGAGCAATATAACACTAGTTAAATCCTAGCAATTCAGTAGCGCTAAACTTGGATAGTAAATTGAGTAAAAGAGTCTTTTATACTCAAAAATGGAAACTACTTTATGAACGATAAAAAAACCATTAACACGCACACCCCTTTACTTACGAATATTCGAAACCTCTTGATACAAGGTAGAAAAAACACAGTACAAGCAGTAAACAGCATAATGGTACAAACATATTGGGAAATCGGTCGTTTAATTGTTGAAGATGAACAACATGGAGATAATCGAGCAAAATTTGGAAAAAGAGTTTTACAAACTTTATCAGCTGAATTAACAAAAGAATTTGGTAAAGGATTTGATACCTCAAATCTTCGATATATGAGGAAATTTTATCTCACATTTCCAATTCGTGACGCAGTGCGTCACGAATTAAGTTGGACTCATTATAGAACGCTACTAAAACTAAAGAATGAACTCGCCCGTCAATGGTATATAGATGAAGCAATTACACAATCTTGGTCCGCCCGTGCATTAGAAAGACAAATTAGCACATTATATTATGAACGATTACTTTCAACACAGGGGAAACAGCAAAGTATTTATCCTGTATTAGCTGAAGGAAAACAAAAAACTACTGAACTCGCAACTTCAGTCAAAGATTATTTACGTGATCCCTATATTTTTGATTTTCTAGGACTACCTAGTAGTATCCTGCAAGAAAATAAACTAGAACAAACTTTAATAGAAAACCTAAAAGAATTCTTACTCGAATTAGGAAAAGGGTTCGCTTTTGTCGAACGACAACAACGTATTAGTACTAATGATGGTGATTTCTATATTGATTTAGTTTTTTATAACTTTCACTTAAAATGCTTTTTGTTAATAGACTTAAAAATGCATAAACTCACCCATCAAGATGTTGGGCAAATGGATATGTATGTCCGCATGTATGAAGAGAAAAAACGCCGTCATGATGATAATCCAACCATAGGGCTAATTCTTTGCACTGAAAAAAATCACACAGTAGCCAAATACTCCATTCTAAATGAAAGTAAACAGCTATTCGCTTCAAAATATATGCTTGAATTACCAAGCGAAAAAGAATTAATTTTACAATTAGAAAAAGAACGCCAAAAATTATTTGAATAATAGTCATAACCCCTTAGCTTTTATTCAATACATATTATTAAACCATTATAATTTTTTGTATGAAATACTTACCATAAAAAATCCCCAGAATATGCTGGGGATCTAATTATCATGCTAACTTAATACCTTCTTATCACTTACTTAGTGATAGCGATATAGTGTTAATCCGCTAATGCTTTAGTGATTTTCTCATATAAATCACCTGATAAGTTATCAAGGGCTTTTAGCTTTAATAACTCGGCACGCATTTTCTCTTGGCGATTAGCATCATAGCGTTTCAAACGAATAAACGGCTCAATAAGACGAGATGCAACCTGTGGATTTCGGCTATTTAAGTCAGTCAGAATTTCTGTCAATAATAAATAACCTGAGCCATCTTCTGCATGGAAAGCCACAGGGTTATTATTCACAAACGCACCGATTAAAGCACGAGTACGATTTGGGTTAGCTAAAGTAAAAGAGCGATGTGATAGCAAACTGCGTACTGTTTGTAATACATCAGTTGCCGGACTCATTGCTTGTAAGCTAAACCACTTATCCATTACCAAGCCATCTTGATGCCATTTATCATCAAACTCTTGTAATAGTGCCTCTTTACAAGGTAATTGTGCCATTACTGCGGCATTTAAGGCCGCGAGTGCATCGGTCATGTTGTCGCTATTGTGATATTGCGCTTCAACCAATTGATTACCCGTTTGCTGGTTTTCAACGGCTAAATAACCCAAGCAGACATTGCGTAAATCACGTTTAGCAATATCACCATGATCGACACGGTAAGCACCGATATGCATTGAGTGATAAACCGCAGAGAACTCATCAGCCATTTCAGTGGCTAAAGTTTTACGAATAAAACCTAAGGCCTGATGAATAGCAATAGGATCGATAATAGCAAAAGCTTCGCCCGCTTCAACATCGGTAGGTAATGTCAGAATAAGTGCCGCCAAGGCAGGATCGATATCTTTATCAAGCAATACAGCACGGAAAGCATCAATTACCATTTCAGGTAAAATTAATGGTTGCCCTTTTTGAACACGCGAAACGTTTTCTTTAATATAACGACCTAATAAAGATTGCGCCGCATCCCAACGAGAAAAAGCATTACGTGCATGTTTCATTAAGAATGAGAGTTGCTCATCCGTAAAAGGATAATCAAGTTTTACTGGCGCAGAGAATTCTCGCAATAATGAAGGAATTGGCTGTTGAGCAACATCATCAAAAATAAACTGCTGCTCTTCTCTCACCACATTTAATACATTAGAAACCGGCTGACCTTGTGAACGTAAAGGGATAACCTCCCCTTGTTGATTATATAATTCAATATCTAACGGAATATGTAGAACTTGTTTTTCCGCCTGATCTGCCGTTGGTGGCGTCATTTGACTGACGGTTAATGTATATTGCTGTTTTTGTGCGTCATAGCTATCACGTACAGTCAATACCGGTGTACCTGATTGGCTATACCAACGACGGAATAAAGTCAGGTCAACATTAGAGGCATCTTCCATCGCTTGTACAAAATCATCACAGGTCGCAGCACTACCATCGTGACGATGAATATACATCTGCATACCCGCTTGGAATTTCTCTTCACCGAGTAGCGTGTGGATCATACGGATCACTTCCGCCCCTTTTTCATATACCGTTAAGGTATAGAAGTTATTCATTTCAATCACACTATCTGGACGAATTGGATGAGCCATTGGGCTTGCATCTTCGGCAAACTGTGCTGTACGCATAACACGCACGTTATTGATACGATTAACTGAGCGAGAGCCTAAATCAGAGCTAAATTCTTGATCACGGAAAACCGTTAGTCCCTCTTTTAAGCTTAATTGGAACCAGTCACGGCAAGTAATACGGTTACCTGTCCAGTTATGGAAATATTCATGGCCAATAACAGATTCAATCCCTAAATAATCTTTGTCTGTTGCTGTTTCGCTTTTAGCAAGAACATATTTAGAGTTAAAGACATTAAGCCCTTTATTCTCCATTGCTCCCATATTAAAGAAATCAACGGCGACTATCATATAGATATCGAGATCGTATTCTAAATTAAAGCGTGACTCATCCCATTTCATGGCATTTTTTAGTGATGTCATCGCCCAATCAGCACGATCAAGATTACCTTTATCGACAAATAACTCTAAAGCAACTTCACGACCACTTTTAGTGTTAAATGTATCGCGTAATACATCAAAGTCTCCCGCCACTAATGCAAAGAGATAACTTGGTTTAGGATGCGGATCTTCCCAAGTCACCCAATGACAACCATCTTCAAGATCACCTTGTGCAACACGGTTACCATTAGATAATAGATAAGGATACTGTTTTTTATCTGCAGTGATCGTGGTGGTATAGCGCGCTAAAACATCCGGTCTATCTAAATAATAAGTAATATGACGGAAACCTTCCGCTTCACACTGTGTACATAGCGCATCGCCAGAAACATATAACCCTTCTAACGCGGTATTAGCTGATGGGTTAATCTCATTAATAATTTTTAACGTAAACTGTTCAGGCAATTGGTCAATGATGAGTTTGCCGTTTTCTTCTTTATAGTGTGTCCAAGCAACATCATTAACAAAAATAGATTTTAATGTTAAATCTTCCCCATCTAACACCAACGGCGTTACCGTTGTCGCTAAGCGCTTGCATTGGCTAATAGCAGTAACCTGTGTTTTTTCTTTATCTAAGATAAAATCAAGATGCAAATCAGTGATGGTGTAATCTGGGGCGCGGTAATCTTTACGATATTTAGCAATTCTTTGTTGTGTCATAGAAAAAAGCCTTTTAGTTAACACGACTATTTTACGGTTATATAACCAAAGCTTACTCGTCAAAAAACGGTTTAGCTAGTCGAATATTCAATTGAGCACATTAAAAGTCAATAGAATGTTAATGGGGTATTAATATGTGTAACTAATTTATTTGCTAATTGATGCTAACATACTCCCAAATTATGTTTAACGTGGTAAACTCAATAGAGATTTACAGCTTGTTTTTATGTCGCAGAGAAATATTAACGAATAGTGACGCATTATCATCATATTCGGGTATACTCTCCAACCTTAACGATTTAGCTGACATAAAAACGCTCCGTGAGGATGCTTGACGCGCTATGATTTTAGACGCTACACCGATTATTACATCACTGTTGGATACCGATGCATACAAGCTCCACATGCAACAGGCGGTTTACCATCATTATAGTGATATTCCTGTCGTTGCTGAATTCCGCTGCCGGAGTGATGAACGTCTAGGTGAATATGCAACAACCTTACGCCATCAAGTGGATATGATGGCAGACTTGTCATTAACTAATGAAGAGTTTGGCTATCTTCAAAGCCTGCCTTTCTTTAAAAATGACTATCTGCAATGGTTTAAACATTTTCGCTTTAAACCCGAGCAAGTGCATATCGCGACCACTGCTGACAATCAATTGACGATTAAGATAACTGGCCCTTGGCGTGAAGTTATTTTATGGGAAGTTCCTTTGTTAGCATTGGTGAGTGAAATTGTCCACCGTGCTCGTTCGCCACAAATCACCGCTGATGACGCCGTTATTCAATTACGCAAACTTATCGATATTTTCTATCGTGATGCGGCTGAACAACAGATTGATTTAGCGGATTTCAAATTGATGGATTTTGGTACTCGTCGTCGCTTTTCTTATGATGTGCAACGTGCCATTGTCGATGAATTAAAAAATCATTTCCCTTATCTTATCGGCACTAGTAACTATCATTTTGCTGAACGTATGCAACTGGCCCCCGTAGGCACACAAGCCCATGAATGGTTCCAAGCACATCAGCAAATTAGTCCTGAGCTTGCCAATAGTCAACGGGCTGCATTGCAATCATGGCTAGATGAATACCCAGATCAACTCGGTATTGCACTCACTGATTGTATCACTATGGATGCATTCCTGCGTGACTTTGATATGCCATTCGCCAGCCGTTATCAAGGGTTACGTCATGACTCAGGTGATCCGATTGAATGGGGTGAAAAAGCCATTGCTCATTATGAAAAGCTCGGTATCGATCCGATGAGTAAAGTATTGGTATTCTCTGATAGCCTCGACTTTCAGAAAGCCTTAGTACTTTATAAGCATTTCCATAAGCGTATCCGCTTAATTTTTGGTATCGGCACCAGATTGACTTGTAATATCCCGAATATTACACCTCTTAATATTGTGATTAAGCTGGTGGAGTGTAATGGTAAACCTGTTGCTAAATTATCAGATAGTCCAGGTAAAACCATTTGTGAAGATGATGAGTTTGTCGACAAGCTACGTAAAGCCTTTGATGTTCCTCTTGTTAGGCAAGCTTGTTAATAAAGATTAAATCGCTATTTATTCACTCTATCTATTCTATCTATAAAGAAAGGGCCAATATTGCCCTTTCTTTTTGCTATCACCCCCACTATTCGACTGATTTTACCTATTTTTAGCAAAATATTTTCTATAAAGGCTTTTCTCTTGCTGATTCCCTCTTTAAACTGAAATTTCCTACTTGTTTCCTGCGCTATTGCAAGTAACATAGAAAAACTGTCCGACAGGGGCAGAATGAATTTACTAAACAATTATTTTAATTAAACGAAGAGAGATTTATTTATGATCGTTGCGCCTGTAGTCGACGTACTGCAAGGCCGTATCGCGGTTGGCGAAGACGTCACCGTTCGCGGTTGGGTACGTACAAGAAGAGATTCAAAAGCTGGTATCTCATTCCTTACCGTCTATGACGGTTCCTGCTTTAATCCAGTACAGGCCATCATTAATAATAATTTACCGAATTATCAAGATGAAGTGCTGCACTTAACCACAGGTTGCTCTGTGGAAGTCACCGGTAAAATTGTTGAATCTCCGGGTCAAGGTCAGAACTTTGAAATTCATGCGACCAAAGTTGTGGTAGTAGGAATGGTTGATGATCCGGAAACTTATCCGATGGCCGCTAAACGTCACAGCGTTGAGTATCTGCGTGAAGTTGCTCATCTTCGTCCACGCACAAACTTAATTGGTGCTGTTGCACGTGTTCGCCATACCTTGGCACAAGCACTACATCGTTTCTTCGATGAGCAAGGCTTTTTCTGGGTTTCTACGCCATTAATTACGGCGGCGGATACCGAAGGTGCGGGTGAAATGTTCCGTGTCTCTACCTTAGATATGAACAACCTGCCACGTACTGATAAAGGTGAAGTTGATTTTAGCGAAGACTTTTTTGGTCGCGAAGCTTTCTTAACCGTATCAGGACAATTAAACGGCGAAACTTATGCCTCTGCATTAAGTAAAGTCTATACTTTCGGCCCAACTTTCCGCGCTGAGAATTCAAATACTAGTCGTCACTTGGCTGAATTCTGGATGGTTGAACCTGAAGTGGCTTTTGCTGATCTGAATGATATCGCCGGATTAGCAGAAAAAATGCTGAAATATGCCTTTTCTGCCGTGTTAGCTGAGCGCAGAGATGATATGGAGTTTTTTGCTCAACGCGTTGATAAAGAAGCCATTACACGTTTAGAGCACTTTATCGCTTCTGATTTCGCACAAATTGACTACACAGATGCGATTACTGTGTTAGAAAATTGCGGCCAGAAATTTGAAAACCCAGTTTATTGGGGTGTTGACCTCTCCTCCGAGCATGAGCGCTATCTTGCTGAGAAACACTTTAAAGCCCCTGTGGTTGTGAAGAACTACCCGAAAGATATCAAAGCATTCTATATGCGTATGAATGAAGACGGTAAAACAGTTGCGGCAATGGATGTGTTAGCACCAGGTATCGGTGAAATCATTGGTGGTTCTCAACGTGAAGAACGTTTAGAGATGTTTGATAAACGTTTAGCTGAGATGGGTATGAATAAAGAAGACTACTGGTGGTATCGTGATTTACGCCGTTATGGCACAGTACCACACTCTGGTTTTGGTCTCGGCTTTGAACGCTTAGTTGCTTATGTGACTGGTGTCACAAATATTCGTGAAGTGATCCCATTCCCACGTACACCAAGAAATGTCGATTTCTAATAGTTTGATTAATTAGTAGCCAACAAAAAACATTTGTGTTGCTGATTAATTGTACTAACTTTAGTTATACCAGAAGCCAACCTCAGGGTTGGCTTTTTTTATGCATGGCTACAATTTGATGGAAAAGTTCCCCCAAATACACACTTTGAAATACATTGTTACAATTTGTTACACTTTTTTCGATTTTGTAGCAAATTCGGGGTAGATAAAATTTTTTACCAATGGAACACTGTCACCCGACACAGACGACACTTAACTCTCATAAATAGTTCCATAAAAATTAAGAAACTATTTCTGGCAGTGGCAAAGGTGTCTGAATAACACCAATGAGGGTAATAATAATGATGAAGCGCAATATTCTTGCAGTGGTAATCCCAGCTTTAATGTTTGCTGGTGCAGCAAACGCAGCTGAAATGTACAACAAAGACGGCAACAAAGTAGATATCTACGGTAAAGTTGACGTTCGTCATTACTTCGCTGATGCTGATACTAAAGGCGATCATGAAAGCGGTGACGCTTCTCGTGCACGTATCGGTTTCAAAGGCGAAACTCAAATCAATAAAGATTTAACTGGTTTCGGTCGTTTTGAATACGAAGTTAAAACAAACACTACTGAAGGCGAGAACAAAGCTAAAACTCGTCTAGCATATGCTGGTCTGAAATTTGCTGACTTCGGTTCTTTAGATTACGGTCGTAACTACGGTGTAATTTATGACACCAACGCATGGACTGACGTTCTGCCTTTATGGGGTGGTGACTCCATGGCGCAAACTGACGTTTATATGACTAGCCGTACTACTGGCGTATTAACTTACCGTAACACCGATATGTTCGGTTATGTTGATGGTTTAAGCTTTGCTCTGCAATATCAAGGCAAAAATAACGAAAACACCAACAATAAACGTAAAGACAACGCTGAAGCAAATGGCGACGGTTTTGGTTTCTCTACAGCTTATAACTTAGGCTGGGGCGTAACACTGGGTGGTGGTTACTCAAGTTCTGCTCGTACTAACTGGCAAGAACATAAGAGTGATGCTACTGGTAAACGTGCTGAAGCATGGAACGTTGGTGGTAAATTCGAAGCTAACAATGTTTACTTAGCAGCAATGTACGGTGAAACCCGTAACATGAACTACTATGGTGACGGTGCAATTGCAAACAAAACTCAAAATATCGAGTTAACTGCACAGTATGACTTTGCTGATTTAGGTATCAAACCATCTTTAGGTTATGTTCAATCTAAAGGTAAAGATCTGAATAATGGTGTTGGCGGTCTGAAAGACAACAACCATGATTTAGTTAAATATATCTCTGTAGGTTCTTTCTACAAATTTAACAAAAACATGACTGCAGTTGTTGATTACAAAATCAACCTGTTAGATGAAGATGACTTCACTAAAGCTAACGGCGTTGCAACTGACAACGTAGTTGGTTTAGGTCTGACTTATCAGTTCTAATTACCCTTTAAGGTAATTAAACAGTCAAGTTAATTGATTTGAAAAGCAACACTTCGGTGTTGCTTTTTTATTTGCCTATCCTATTTATATTGCTCGCTTTTCTGTTCCTCCTTTTCTAATACCAAGATAAACAGTTTATTATACTAAACTATTGGTTATTTTTAGTGGTTATATTTACATGTTAATGTAATCACGAAAGATTTACTTATTTACATCTTGTTTTGCTATTTATTCTCACTTAGTTCACAACTTCTTGCTAATTTCTCTACAAACTGTTGGCAAACCGATTCTATAGCGTTACTCTTGTTACTCATAATTCGGCTTCGTTTTGAGCTTAGGGAATAATTACACTATGTTTGAGAAAATCATTGCTGCACCAGCCGATCCTATTCTGGGTTTAGCTGATAGTTTCCGTTCTGATACTCGTGAAAACAAAATTAACTTAGGGATTGGTGTTTATAAGGATGAAACAGGTAAAACACCTGTACTCACCACCGTTAAAAAAGCAGAAAAATATTTATTAGAAAACGAATCCACTAAAAATTATCTTCCTATTAGCGGTATTCCTGAGTTTGGTGCGGTCACTCAAGCACTGTTGTTTGGTGAACAACACCCTATCATCACAGAAAAACGTGCACGTACAGCACAAGCTCCGGGTGGTACTGGGGCATTACGTATTGCTGCGGACTTTATTGCTCAGCAAACTAATGCTAAACGTGTATGGATAAGTAACCCGACTTGGCCAAACCATAATAATATTTTTCAGACTGCAGGCTTAGAGATTTGCCAATATGATTATTATGATGCCGAAAGCCACGGTTTAGATTTTGAAGGTATGCTAGCTAGCCTACAAAATGCACAAGCAGGTGATGTTGTGCTGTTCCACGGATGTTGCCATAACCCAAGTGGTATTGACCCAACGTTAGAGCAATGGCGTCAATTGGCTGCCTTATCCGCAGAGAAAGGTTGGTTACCAGTATTTGACTTTGCTTACCAAGGTTTTGCTAATGGCCTTGAAGAAGACGCGCAAGGCTTACGCCTATTTGCTGAAAGCAATCCTGAGCTGATTGTTGCAAGCTCATATTCAAAAAACTTTGGCCTTTATAATGAGCGTGTAGGTGCTTGCACTATTGTCGCAAAAGAGAGCGATACTGCTGAGAAAGCATTTAGCCAAGCCAAAGCGATTATTCGCGCAAACTACTCTAATCCACCGGCACATGGTGCATCTGTGGTGACCACTATTTTATCTAACCCAGAGTTAAAAGAAGAGTGGATTGAAGAGCTCACCACAATGCGTGAGCGCATTCAGCGTATGCGTCAATTGCTGGTGACAACCTTACAAGAAAAAGGCGCAAAACAAGATTTCAGCTTTATTATTGACCAAAATGGTATGTTCTCATTTAGTGGCCTTAATAAAGAGCAAGTTGAACGTCTACGTGCTGAATATGGTATTTATATTGTCGGCTCTGGTCGTATTAATGTCGCAGGCTTAACACTGGAAAATATGGTTCCATTGTGTGAAGCCATTGTCGCTGTACTTTAATGGCTTTTTCATCGTTTTAAAGCATACAGTTAAATAACACGTTTTATAACCCAACAGCGTTTAATTAGATACGTTGTTGGGTTTTTTATTGTTTTATTCGTGCTGTGGGAAAAAACCATACTGAATTTGTTTTGAAAGCCGTTCGACGTTCAGCTGAAGAAACACTGAAAGATCTGCGAGTCATAAATGTTAATCCCGAAGTTTATCAGGAATTTATCAACCCGCTTGATGCAACACTTGTAAGCAACGAGACATTACGAAAAACAGTGATGTCTAAATCCCCTTAAGAGGAATGACATTGAAACTGACAGCACCTGAACCACTCAAAATAGGCCATATGCTGGAGGTTTTTCCTCCGGTGAAAAGGCTTTAGAACTCTGGAGGGGTAAGTTCCAATAAGGCCTTGATGTTCACAATAATCCTATTATTTATAAGGTCTCACTATCTTATGCCAAGCGGTTCCATCATACAGATCAACATTATAATCATCAGCTACAACTAAAATCCCATCGCGGACATCCATATGACCTGAGGCGATAACATTTCTATCACCATCCTTGGGACGGACCATTTCTTTACCATTCCAACACTGTAAGCGATAGTCATCACATGCCCACACTTTATCTTCAAACCAGCGTAACTGATTCAGTAAAATAGCCGAACTGCCGTGATAAAGTTTTTCCCATTGGTATTCACGCCCTCGCCATAAACTGCCCCCTTCACCGCCGATATACACATAACCATCAGGGGCACACAATACTGCACTTAATTGCTCATTAGAGGGAAAACCACAAGGGATCCAGATTTCGCCATTATAATGCCAAACATCACCTGCACCGCCAACGGCATACATATCCTGCTCAGAGAAACCATCGAGATCAGTGAATCCCATATCTGTATTGGTTTCTCCTCCTGGTATCCCATGTTGAATTCTCTGCCATTTTCCAATATCCACTCGTTTATAAATTTCGCGCGAAGTACCAACATAATAAGCATATCCACCAACACATTTAATATTTTTAGGATTTGCATAGTCACCATCCATAACTTTTTCTAGCGGAAATTTAGATCCACTGCCCATACACTTGACAAACCCACCATCGCCTCTAGATGCAAGCATCCCTTGTTCTTTCGGTTTTAAACAAATACCTACTTTAGGATTATCGAACCCTTCAATTCTAATATAATCAATCGGGTCATCTGGTGTGTCTAAATAAATACATAATAACTGTGAGGGGATTTCGCTGTTCCATAAATTTCGAGCCTTTTCGTATGGAATATCTTTGCGCAAACAAAAGTACACAATATTTTTATCTCGGATTGCACAACCAGTAAAAATATATCCCTTGATATATTTGGCCCAATGTTTATTAGTTATATACTCCATTATCTTTCTTTCCCTTTTTCAGTTGTTATAGGATCTCATCTAGAGCCTTTTGTACACTTTATCCGGCTCATGTTGGTGATAGGTCATTGTATTGGCAATCGCACTGGCTTTCCATAACCGTTTTCAATCCGGCGCCCTAAGATATCGTAGCGGTATTCCCCTCGCTGATACCCTAAGAGCCTTTGGTCGATATCCACTGCGATAATACGGTGGTCACTGTCATAGTGATAGCGTTGCCCCGAGCTACTGCCTTTTTCATAGCGGGAGACCATGCGACCAAAACCGTCGTAGCGATAATCAAATTTATCACTACCTTGTACTTGGTTATGCGGTGCTTCGGTGTGCGGACGGGTCAGTAAATTGGCCGCCGCATCATACAGAAAGTGTTCGGTTTGCACCGACCCTAAATGCGCCGTCAACTGCCCCAGTGGGTCGTACTGATAACTGTGGTAGTACCAATGTCCGGCGGTAAAAACCTCGCCCGTTTGACCATAACTGACACTGCGCTCGATAAGTTGGTTGCGTTTATCCCAACGGTAACGACGGTCTATCACCGGGGTCACAAACTGTGAGGTATTCATTTGGCGCGCCACTTGGTGCGTAATACGTCCCCGACAGTCATAGCCCGTTTCATTGTCTAAGGCGCCACTGGTGCGCAACGTTTCTCGGTGTAAACGGTCTCGTTGGTATTCCGCCAATACCGTCAGTTGCTCATTATCTCGCCATTGCGTTTGTTGTAAATGCCCAGAGCCGTAATACAGGTATTCAAATGCCCGTTGATGGGGCAACTCGGTGCGAGTGATATTACCCAGCACATCATAGTGATGCTGATAATCACCGCGGGCGCTGGCTTCTCGAACCAACTGCCCCACTTTATCGTAGGTAAAGGTCAGGGCGTCTTGATACTCTACGCGGGCAGTGGTGCCGGTGCGTTCGGCTTCATGCCATACCGCCATGGGGACTCGGCGTAACGTCACACTCAAAGGTTGATAAAGGTATTCCGTGCGATAATCGGCGTTTTCTCGAAACAGCAACCGTCCCACTTTATCGTAACCGAAAGTGGTCACCTGCGGGGATAAGGGTATCGGCGTATCAACGCAAGGCCCCGGGGTGGTTTTTATCTGGGTGACATTCCCCATCACATCGTACTGATAGTGCTTTTGTTGTCCGATAAGATCATGTTCATCAGTTAAACGATGCAAGGCATCATACTCAAAGCGGTACTGCTCGCCCTGTTCATTCTCCAGCGCCTGCATACGCCCGAAAGTATCATAGTGAAAATGCAACCAATGCCCTGCCGGATCGCGTCGGGCTATCACTTGCCCACGACGGTTACGGCGCAACAGAATATGGCGCTCTCCGGCATCCGTTATTCCCACTAATTGCCCGGTGGCATCATAGTCATAACGGTTTTCTGTCCCATCCGGTAAGCGCTCTGTTAACAACAACCCCGCTTCACTAAAGGTGTAAGTCGTGGTTTCATTCTGTGCATTGGTCAACGAGCGCAGTTGTCCCCAATCATCGTAGGTCAAGGTGGTGGGGTAACCCGAACAGTCCCGTTGCTCGATTAACTGACCGCGGGCATTATAGCGATAGTGGGTTTCATTACCCTTAGCATCCACTTGCCCCAGACACAGGCCTTGGTCATCCCACGCCAAGCGCGTGATATGGCCAAGCGGGTCAATCACACGACGAATATCGCCGTGCTCATTGTACTCCCAATGCCAAGCCGCCCCATTTGGCAAAGTTTGTGCCGTGGGAAACGCAAAATCTTTGTCCCAATCATAGCAAGTCGATTGTTGTTCGGGATCGGTCGATTGGGTTAAATTACCGCGCTCATCATAGGTATACCCCCATTCACTGCCATCTGGGGCTATTGCTTTCGTTAATAAGCGGCTGGTATCCCATTCAAACCACCACGTTTCATTCAATGCATTGGTGTATTCGATAATTTGCTGTTGTTCATTCCAGCGACGGAAGGTGGTTTCGCCCCCCGTTTCCACGGTGGTGAGGGTTCGTTGAGCTAAATCATACGTCAGTTCGGTATGCTCTAAACAGCGTTTACCGTCTTTAAGCCAGTGCTCAACCACTCGCCACTCAGGTTCATTGTCTTCAATGGTAAAGGCATCAAAACGTTGCCACCGATAATGACTACTGACCCCTGCGGCATATTGGTGCATGGCCATTAAACCCGATTCATCATCCCAGCCAAAACGACGAGTCACTCGCTTATCCGCATTAGTGACTTGCACTAAACGCTGTTGTGCATCATAAGTATAAGTGACCAGCGTTTTTTCTTCTTGTCCTTGGTGGCGGGTCACCGACTGTAAGCGTTGGGTGATTTCATCATAATGTAACCGGATATCGGTCAGATACGCATCATCATGAATTTGTACCAATTCACCGTCATTAGCATAGCGGTAGTGTAAAGCGTTATTATGACGATCAGCACTTTTCATTAAGCGCAGTGTATTGATTTTATGTGGATTGGCTTCGAAAAGTTGATAATCACCTTCCGCCGATTCAACAAGGAAAAGATTGTTTGTCGTGCGATAGACGGTAAAGCCTTCATCTTGATAGAACACTTTCTGTCCAAGGGCGATTTTTCCTAACGCTAAACGCCTCCCTGACATGTCATGATATTGACATCCTCCACGCCCTAAAGGACGTGGATCCCTACTGCGTTCAGACTGATGTCTGAATCACCTCGGCGGGTTCCTGCTTCGACGGGCGGTCTGACTGCACCCTCCCTCCACAGGCAATCACGGCATGTCCTGCCGCTAAAATGTTACGTGCCCCGTTGATATCAGCATTCGCTGTATATCCACATTCAAGGCACTCGAATTGACTTTGTGACTGCCGGTTTTCCTTTGCTGTATGACCACAGCAAGCGCACTTCTGACTGGTGTAGGTATTGCCAGTACCTGACCACCTCGCCAGAGCTGCTTGTACTCAAGCTGACGGCGCATTTCATACCAGCCCTGCTCCAGTATTGAGCGGTTTAAACCAGATTTAGCTTTTACGTTCCGTCCATGCCGTTCTGTCGTACCTTTTGCCGATTTAGACATGTTACTGACCTTTAAGTCCTCAATGACAATCATTGCGTGGTTTTTGCTGATTTCGTTGGTGACTTTGTGAAGGTAGTCTTTCCTGATATTGGCAATATGAGAATGCAGACGTTGAATTTTGCGCTTTTGTTTTTGCCAGTTGGCACTGAATTGGATTTTACGGCTTAATTTCCGTTGAAGCCTTGCCAGCTTTCGCTGGTTTACTTTAAAACTGCTGACGGGCGGGTATACCGTACCGTCTGAAAGCGTGGCCAGTTTTGTAACGCCTGCATCAAGCCCGACTATTGAGGTTGATTCATGTTGTGGTTCTGTCGCTTCATACTCAGTCTGAATGCTGACGTACCATTTACCGCATGACTGACTGACCGTGACGTTTCTTACTTCTCCGACGACTTCACGACTGTTGCGGTAGCGCATCCATCCCAACTTTGGCAATGATATACGACTATTGGATTGATCGAGCTTCACGCCCTGCGGGTAGCGAAAAGCCTCATTTTTACCGCGTTTCTTGAATCGAGGAAACGCGGTACGCTTCTGGAAAAAATTCTTGTAAGCCCGTTCCAAATCTTTAAGTGACTGTTGTAACGGTTGTGATGGGGCTTCCTTCAACCATTGTGTCTCTGTGTCAGATTTCCACTCAATGAGCCATGAAGCCATTTTTGTATAGGGAATGTATTTATTCCCTGCTTCGTAATTCTCATTCTGACGTGCTAATGCCCGATTGAAAACAAAACGACAAGCCCCTGCAAAGCGTCTCATCTCACGCTCTTGCTGACCATTGGGTCTTAACTGGAATTTAAAGGCTTGTAGACGTTTCATATTATCTATTATACTTTGGTCTATGAAAAATGAAACTAATATTCGCCGTGTCAGACATTGTGTATTCCTGATGCACGTCCATTTGGTCTTTGTCACAAAATACAGGCGAAAAATATTTGATCAGGATGCCATTGAAAAATTGCGAGGCTACTTTGCCAGTGTTTGTGCTGATTTTGATGTTGAACTGGTTGAAATGGATGGGGAACGGGATCACGTTCATTTACTGATTAATTACCCGCCAAAACTGGCGATATCTAATCTGGTTAACAGCCTTAAAGGGGTATCGAGTCGATTACTTCGACGTGATCGTCCTGATATTGCCCAACGTGATTACTACAAGGGGGTTCTTTGGTCGCCAAGTTATTTCGCGGGGAGTTGTGGTGGCGCAGCAATATCCATTATCCGCCAGTACATTGAGCAACAGGAAACACCTCGTTAGTTAAAAAACCGCGCCTTATATCCCCTATCCCCGACCTGAAGGACGGGGTTTTACGGTGCTTTGGATAAATATTTTCATTCTCAAGCCCTTTACCCGTGTCGTCAATTGTCAATCACTTGGTTACTTTCCCCTATTATTCATTTTAGTAAATTAATATATCGTCCTTTTAGGGAGGTCGGGGGCAATTAAATAATCTCTAATTCCGGGATCAAATTCAACTTTCATTACTTTATCTGAATTTAGAATACTCACAATTGTTTCCAATCCTGGCCTAATGGGGCCCAAAAAATGGATATCCTCTTTTTTTTGTATAAGAAGAACAGGGATTATATCAAGGTCAATCTCACTGACTAACTCTGGATATTCATCAATATCAATCCAAATAAAACAGTCATCAATAAACTTTTCAGAGAGTAGCGTAAAAGTATCTTTCCATGATTCACAATTATTACACCAAGATGCACAAAAGCTTATTACTAATTTTTTTCCAAAAGCTGATTGATAGCGAATATTATCTTTATTTAAATCTGGATAATTAATCATATCAACTCCTTATTTTTAATTCGATTAAAAAAACAAAAATCATTATATTTATTTTCTTTATTCATATGACATAAATGCCAATTTGCTATATGCCTTTCAAGCTGATAACCCTTTTTAATAATCTTTTCACAATGTTGAATAGATACTGGTTTACCAAGAATAATTTTTCCTTTTAAGTTCAATAACTTTATGGTTTCTTTAACCTTTTTAATATTAATATTATTAACACCTGAAGAAAGGAAACGAACTCGACTATCCACAGCTAATTCAACTTTTTCAGGAGAAGAGTATGTTAATTCAGGCGAATTGACATCAATACCTGTAAGAATACAAATTCCCTTATAAGCCAGCCTCGATAATTCGGGGTTATCTAAATAATTGATAAGATCAGGAAGATATTCTGCATGACATGAATGAGTATAATAAATAATATTCAAATATTCAGGATACAAACTCGGAGGTGCTATTAATTTATTATTAGTGGACGATATACATCCCATTAAACGGACTAAGTTTTCTATTTTTTGAGAATGAATTAAGCTTTGATTTCCTTTAGGTGTATTCTCTTCCAAATATAATGGTAAAAGTTGAGATAACGCTATATAATTATATTCATTATCATTTGAAAGCCAACACATCGCATCTATGGCAGCATATTTTACAGCAATATCTGTCGAGCTATTTACTAACATTCTAATATTTTCGGAAAAGCTTATTAGCTTCATTTTTTTTACATAATAACATAATGCGATTTTAATTTCTTTTGAGGGAAGATTTAAATAATATAATAATTTATCATGATGGATTAGCTCCTGATGATGTGCTTTTATTTTTAATAAAGCGACAATGAATATGTCAGGCTCTCGTTCTTTCAGTAGTGCTAATTGTGCAGTTCTAGCGTTTATCTCAACACGGAGCAGTGCCTCCAACGAACCAATAACAGCATTAAATCCTAGTTCTTTTATCATCAACCAAAAACGATCAAACTCTTTTTCACTATCTAACTCATTAAAAAGTAAAGTATAGATAAAAGCTTCCTCATGTCCTTTCCAACGTAATAGTGCGATTCGAGCTTCATCTAAACCTTTTTCTTTTGCACAACATAAGCCATCAACATTAGCATTTAATAATGCATTAAAATAATTAAATTTATCCACATTAATTAATGACGAATAACGACTTTCATACAAAGTCTTATAATAAAAGATTGCATTGTTCAGATGCTGTCTAATTATCGGGGGTGGGGTTGGAAACATAATTGTTGACATAATTTATCCACTCAATAATCCTATTATTTATAAGGTCTCACTATCTTATGCCAAGCGGTTCCATCATACAGATCAACATTATAATCATCAGCTACAACTAAAATCCCATCGCGGACATCCATATGACCTGAGGCGATAACATTTTTATCACCATCCTTGGGACGGACCATTTCTTTACCATTCCAACACTGTAAACGGTAGTCATCACATGCCCACACTTTATCTTCAAACCAGCGTAACTGATTCAGTAAAATAGTCGAACTGCCGTGATAAAGTTTTTCCCATTGATATTCACGCCCACACCATAAACTGCCCCCTTCACCGCCAATATACACATAACCATCAGGGGCACATAAAACTGCACTTAATTGCTCATTAGAGGGAAAACCACAGGGGATCCAGATTTCGCCATTATAATGCCAAACATCGCCTTCACCGCCAACGGCATACATATCCTGCTCAGAAAAACCATCGAGATCAGTGAACCCCATATCTGTATTGGTTTCTCCTCCTGGTATCCCATGTTGAATTCTCTGCCATTTCCCAATATCCACACGTTTATAAATTTTGCGTGCAGAGCCAACATAATAAGCATATCCACCAACACATTTAATATTTTTAGGGTTTGCATAGTCACCATCCATAACTTTTTCTGGTGGCAAATTAGCACCACTGCCTACACACACCACAACACCATCATCACCTCTAGATGCAAGCATCCCTTGTTCTTTCGGTTTTAAGCAAACACCTACTTTAGGATTATCAAATCCAGTAATACTCGCATACCCTGTAGGTGTGACTGGTGTATCTAAATAGATAGCTAATAACATACTAGGTATTTCACTGTTCCATAAGTTTCGAGCCTTTTCGTATGGAATATCTTTGCGCAAACAAAAGTACACAATATTTTTATTTCGGATTGCACAACCAGTAATTATCCAACCTTTCAGAACCTCTTTCCAAGTTTTTTCTTTTATATATGTCATAAATCACCTATCTAGTTCGTTATATTTTATGTTATTACCCCTCGAGTCTTTCGCGGGTAATCTTGCATCTTTGCATATTGATAAATAATAACTTTCTAATTGAGCTCTAATACATCTATTGGAACAATCAGCATATGGAAACGTTTTTTTATGGGCATTAACGGCAGCATCAATAGCTTGTTGCATACTCATAGTGTTATTATTTAATCGATTATTTTCAACTAAATAAGTAATTTCATCATCCATCGCCATATGAATACGCCCATGACTACCACTATGCCAAGACGTACCTTCCACACAAACAGTAGGGGCTATGGACTCCTCATAATTCTTACATGTCTCTCTTAACAAATGAGAGTAAATTAAATGATGCCCCGTTTGTCCTTGGCAACATCCTCCTTTTTTCGCGGTCTCTACTTTACTTCCTCTGGCACCTTTTTTTATCGCATTTTTTACAGAATAAGGGACTAAATTGCATTTTCTTGCTCGAACACAAGCATTTAAGCTAGCAAGAATATCTTGTGCATCTTCAGCCAATTTTTGTGCTTTTTCTAGCTGCTCTTCAGGTGATAAGTTTTTATAATTTTCAGTTTGTTCGATCAATTTTTTTATATCATCCGCTTTTTCAGATAAGACTTTAACTTGTTCTAGTCCCTCTTCAGCAGCTGATTTAATAGTGCTAACCTCAAAACCTGCATAGACTGCATCACCAAGTGTCCATGCGGCCATTGCCGCATTTCCCCAACCTGGAACTGAGCTACCTGCTACTTGTTTTATTCCAGCCTTTGTGATTACCTTACCGAATGCTTTTGATGCGGCATCCTTTGCCATATCAGTAAGTTTACTTTTTAATGCACTAACATAATCTAATTCGCTTTTTAATGCGTCTATCGAATCAGAAATATCATCCATAAACTCTTTAGCAACTTTTTTAGGATCTTTCCCTGACATTTTTATTTCTAACCCAGCACAATGATCCTCCGTCCAGTGCCATTTATTGCTATTTTTTTTATTTTGTATTTTTTTTCTTCTTGCTAATGCTTTTCTAAGCGCACTTTCTTTTTTTAACTCTTGTTGGACATCCGAGTTATCCTTATCGGGTTTACAGCGCTTTTCAATCTGTGTATTTTCTTTGCTACAATCTTTAATACCGCCCAAAACCCCTCGAGAAATATACGGAAATGTCGGTGTGTTAGATGGAAAAGAGCCATGATTATGTGACATAAGATCTTGATGACGTGCAACACCATATCCTTCAAACTTCACATTAAGTGACCATGACCGAAAATAGGCTTTACCTTTAATAACGCCTGTTATCACGCCTTTGGCTAACCCATTAGTTGCTGGCTCATCTCCTGTACTAATAGAAAAGAATGAACGATCTTCTTGTGCAACCATACTATTTCGGATAAAAACAGTCGCTGTACCATTTGATAAAGCATCTGCGCTAGAGGTGTTAGGATAAGGAACCACTGAGGGGCCAGGAGACCAGCAAGGATCTGGAAACGCGGCCGTTGATACACCATCGGATGCTTTAGAGCAAATTTCTCGTCCGTTAACATAAACTCGCGTATCCATCTACTTTACCTCTTGATATTGTAAAATGATCGCTGTTCGTTCTCCGCTATCCGCGCTTGATATTATCAATCCAGTATTCCCGGGTCCTTCAGGGTGCTTCATCCACTCCGATAATATCGCTAACATAATCACACTACTCGCAGCACCTGTTTCACCGACACTTTTAGCAATTAAATAATGGGGGTAATGTTCTACTTTTTCTTTTAATGTCCGCGTAATAGCTAACGCAACTTCTTTAAAGTAAAAAGCTTCACCATTTGCATTGCTCATACAAAATTGAGTGTCATGTAAAAGAAGATTTGACCGTTGGCAAGCTTGTTCAATAGCATTTGATAAACTTTTCACTCTTAAAGGCAATTTAGTTTGCAAAATATGAGCTACTTCTAATTGAGTATCAAAACCAAGAATAGTAACGTATTCTTTACTATTATTATTGCTTGTTAATGTAAATGCAACAGAAGCCGCTCCCTCGCCTGGAATAAAACCGTCACTATTTTCCGAATGCAATAATCTATTTGTATTCGTATAATATCGAATCGTTTCTGCATTAAAATAACTATCACAACCAACTAATAATGCAATATGAGTGGTTTTTTCTGATAATATTCGCTGTAAAAAAGGCAACGCTTCCCCAATACCTGCTTTTCCACGACATAACGCGATAGAGCTTTTATGAAAGCGAGGCAATATAGCGTCAGTAACTATACTTAACCATTGTGGGAAAATACCTAGACGTTCTTCTTCTGGTAAAAGTAAACAGATAACAATATTTTCTTTATTGATAGCAATATTCGCCAATGAATCATCAATGACTTTATTTAATAACGCAATTAATCGAGCAGGTCCCCATACCTGATAATCATATAACAAAGAGCCAACAATAGGCTGATTTAGCGTATCTCGAAAATGAGTTTCACGGAAATGATCTAATCCTGAACGAATGGCTGCTGTTGCTGAATAAATATCTGTACCAACGGGAGTACATAACCCAGCAGCAACAATGGATAAATAATTTTTATTTTTCATCTTTATCCCTTACAAATAGATTGATACGTTTGACGAGAAACATAACTATCTAGTCTTGGTCCTATAAGAATTTGCTCTATATCGAGTATATTTTGAATAGGTAATTGGCACCGCCAAGTTACAGAAAAAAAATCCTTTTCTGGTTCAAAATAAAGTGTATCAACGCTTGGGGTGAATAACACGACTTCCCCTTGACGCTGATAAAATCTTACTGGGATATTATTTAATCTTGGTAGTTTAAAATTAATTTTCGAACGCAAAGGGTGTATATTGTTTAAAACAATCACTTCATTGCCAATAGGAAAATCAATTTGTTGATCAGCTGGTGCAGATTGAAAATAACGTTCATCAAAGTCTCTTGGTAAAAAGGGGGCTGTTTCGTTACGCCATTTTTCATCAAAAGTACCTGCATATTTTACCCGTTCACCATAATGGCGAGGTAATACGGATAATGCAATGGGATTAATTTGACTTTCAGGTGTATTTATTTGTTCATCAATGCACTCTAGTTGAGGCATTTTTATTTCTTTATTATTCGGTTTTCGAGATAAAAAATACCCTATTCCCAGTGGATTTATAGAGTGAGATATCTGCTCATCTTTGTAATAATATTTTCCTCCAAATGCAACCCCATAGTGTAAGGGAACCTCAGTAAAAGGCTCTGCGACTCCAGGTTTATAAAGGCCACCTTCTTTACACCAATTACGTTGACCAAAAACTGCGATCTTTTTTATCATATCTCCAACTTGAACAGATATAATCAGTTGGCTAATAGGTTTTTTATGCGGTGCAAATGCCTTAGCATTAAAAATTACATCACATTTTTGTTTCTTTAAAACAAAGTCAGCATCATAAATTGGCGCAGATTTCCCCACCTCTCCATAATATATATCTGAATAGACTAGGGGTTGAGATGGAATAATAGGACGTGGAAGCTGATTATTTTCTGGAATATGATAAGTTGCTTTTATTACAACAACCAGATACTCGAACCCAGCTTTATCAATCATTACTGTCGCTTTAGCAACTGTATGTTTAGCATTATTTATCAACTCCATGTGTTTATCTTCCTTCAGTTCACTTGTACTGATGCACCTTTAATACGATTTGTGGCTAATGCATAGTTATCAATATAAAGAGCCCTAATTTGAACAAACCCATCAGCAGTCATTGTTAAGCTAGATTCTCCACACTGTAACGTAATAGACTCACTCGCTTGGATATGTAATTGGTCTTGTTCAACACATGATAATGTCGCATTATTTATTATTTGTTTTGATAATTTATCTAAATAGTTATTTGAATAAATCATCCCTACGATCAATGGGTTATTCTGATTTCCATTAATAAACTGGATCGCACATATTTTGCCTACATCAGATTCAGTGATTGGCGCTAAACTCAATGCTAAAATAGGTTGTTCATTGTCATTAAATGTAATAGAAATACCTTCGTTACTGTTACTAACAATTTTTGCTAATTGGATAGAGGGAAGCATTGAAGGCTCACCCGATAAAGGTTGAGGTTCTGTCCTTTCGATTATCTCATCTAGTAAGGATGATTTTTGTGATGGTATTTTATTATCAGTTAATAATTTTGTCATGATTAATTACCTAAAATTGTTTTGGCTTTAAGGGTGATATCTCCATCGGCTTTAATATATTGATCTCCAGATGTTTCAATTATGATTTCATGTCCTCGGATCCGAATATAACCCTCTTTATCCATTTGTAATGTTGATTTACCACATACAATTTCAAATGAATCCCCAGCAACATATTTAATGTTTTGTTTAACTATAGATGTTTTATTAGCGCCAACTCTTTGCTGATAATCCTTATTAACAAATAACTTCTTATTTTCACCCACTTCTTCATCTTGATTTTGTGTAATTTTGATCATTTGATTTTTTTCGACTACTTCAAAATGATCTGCAAGTACATGCGTTGTTCTATTGTTTAATACTTTAGTATTCATATCCTTCTGCGCATGAAGAAACACCTCTTGCTTACCGCCCGCATCTTCAAAACGCAGTTCATTAAAACCTTCCCCTTTGTGGGTTTGGCTACGGAAAGTGGTTTGTGTCTTATTCTCTGGGAACTTAATCGGTGGTGCGTTACGACCATCATAGGTACAACCGGTAATTATCGGTCTGTCGATATCCCCATTCAGGTAACTGACCAGCACTTGTGTGCCGATGCGCGGTACCGCAGAAAAACCATAACCATTTCCACTCCAACCCATGGCAACCCGCACCCAGCATGAAGCACTGTGATCGGCACTTCCCCGACGATCCCAATGAAAATGCACTTTCACGGCGCCATATTCATTGACGTAGATTTCTTCCCCCGGTGGTCCTACCACCGTCGCCATTTCATCGCCGTCCGCCGTCGGTTTATAACGATAAGGGGGACGCCACTCTTGCGTGCCCGGAATAAAGGAGACGCTATTCGACAGTTGTGTGCCTTCGCCCCCGCTATTGTCCGCCAGTGGCTGTACACCATGATGGCTGACGCTGATCACTTGCCAGCGATCATTCATCGGCTGATGGGGATGCTGAGATAAGGTGAAGATTTTGCCGGGCATCAGCGCAAAACAGTTTGTTGTCGCTTGCCCCACTTTGCTGCCGTTACGTAATTGCTCAAAGCGCACCTGTGTCAGAGGTCGACCTTCATCGTCTAATTGAAAACGACCATAACTTTCAAACACACTGTGCTGTCCCCCCTGCTCAATTTTGTTTTCATGAGACAACGGATAAGAAGGACGCACAAAGTTGTTGTCTTTATGGATAGTTTCATCCACACACAAATATTCGCCATATTGCCAAGTCATGGCAGTGCTATCGCTGATATCGGTGTCGGCCTGCGGGTTATAGGTGAGGTGAATACCCGCCGTCATCCCCATATGTTCATCGCTGTAAAACAGTTGTTCTTCTTCAAACCAGAAGTTAATGCCCTCTTCAAACGCCAGTCGACACCAAAAATCAAATGCCGATTCGCGTTTTTGGGTGGTGTAGAGACGTTCAGGGTGTAGATCTTCACGGTAGAATTGGCAATCCGCTTTAACATGGGCCTCATCCAATAAGGTTTTTAAGATGGTCGGCACCGATTGATGTTGAAAAATACGGCTGTCTTGATTGAGGGTCATCACCCACATTTCAGGGCGAATATCGAAGTGATACCACGTTTTCACTCCGTCGGTATTGCCTTGTACTGCCCCGGCTAAGATACCGTTGACTTTGCGGATCAACACCCCATCACGTTTGACCGTTAATGATGAGGCTAAGCCAAGATGGCGCTGAAAATCGATAAAGGGTAAGGCACTGACCGCACTGATGGACAGTGAAAATAGCGAGGATAATCCTTCGGTAAGATTAAATTCGGTGACTTGAAAGGTGTCGTCAGGCAATCCACCAATGGTGCAAGTGAACACCAAACCACTTTCGAGGCTGTCCATGCCTAATGCATCAAGTAACGCCCCATGGGCCGCTTGGAGTGCTTGGTTTTCAGCGAATGTTTGTCCACCGGTAAAACCGCCACCGTGGATCAGGGGATGAGCCGTCACCCTATTGGCCGATGCGCTGGCTGATTGCGTGAGCGAGGCCGCTGCTGAGGCCATCCCGGCCACCTTTTGCGTGGGTGTCGATAGCGTTTCGTTCACTTTGGATTGCACCCTATTTTTTACTTGATTGATGGCTTCATCTTTTAAAACGGATGCCGGGTCAATGGGCGTTGATTTCGGATCTTTGCTAAGCATAATCTGCCTCCATGCAAAAATGGATAAAGAAAAGGGAACAATACAAAATAAGGACGAGCCCCCAAGGACTCGTCATAACGGTATTACGCTTCGAGAGGCGCACGCCAGTCATCCGCACCAGACGTTCCAGCAACAGTGTGCTCCCAGTCAATTTTGCGGTAAGAGAGGGAGACTTCGATAAGTTGCGTGAAGTCGGCTTTAGCCGGATCTTGGCAATGAGGCATTTGGCAATCGATGTTCACGATCGTCGCGTCAGTCAGTGTGGTGGTAAAGAAGTGCTCTTGTTTACCTTCAACAGACGTGCGATACCATTTTAACTCAACTTTTGGCAGCATTTCGCCGGAAGCCAATGCGTTATACAGCAGAGGAACGGCTTTGTTTAATGCCACGGTAAAACGAAACGGTTTATGCGCACGTTGGCCAGAAGGTTGGCCTGATTGCGGATCAGTCGGAACCGTCACTACGTGAGAAAATTCTTGTACCAACATTTGGTCTTCATGACCTTGTACATAAATGTTGCCGACAGAATCTGCAGTAAACGCGCCTGCAGTGATGTTGCCCTGATTTTTTCCTTCAATGGAAATATAGCAAGGAGTTGGCATAACAATATCCTTTTATCAAAAACGACAAATTAAATTAAATGATTGTCTTAAAAACAATCCGTTAGTCATGTCTGTCATCTTAGCCAGTGCGCACGGTAAGACTTCGGTAAAGGATAATAAAATCTTATCAATATGCTGTAAACAGCCCGTTTTTTTTGTATCTCTCTAGGATAAGTCACTTAGCGTAAACTGGTTGAAATATCGCTATATCATGCTGTAAAAACAGTCATAAAAAGTGTTTATCAGCATAAAATATGATGAATAAATAGACAAATTGCTCGCAACCCAAGAAACACTATGTACATAAAAATATATTTTGTAACGGAAATGTTAAATCAAAAATAGCGCATATAATCCATTGATTTTAAAGTATTAAAAATCAATTACATTGAATTATACTGTCCTTTCTCCATGAGCAGTCCAAATTGGTCAATATATTTAGCTGTTAAGCTCAATTTAATTAAAATATCATGCTAATTAAGCCACTATTTTTATTTAACACACTCAATATGCGTATATTTCAGTCTTATTTTTACGTACCAATACTCATTTTATGGAGGCTAATTATAAAACTATACAATGAACAAGTAGAAAATAAGGATAGGGAGACACAAAAGTTTTAGTTTAACTATCTTGGTCTTTGCTTATTGATGATAAAGATATGCTGTTATTCCAGTATAAATTAAGAAGCGATACTCATTACAGTAGCAATATTGAGAGAAGATTTTTCATATCATATTAGGGTAAAGATCTATTTGAGCCATATTAGTATTTATCCTTGATTGAAATAGGTAATCCTCTTATTTGATAACAATAAAGATATCTCTATAGTTATTTAGCTATTTATGGTTAGTCTTTTTTGGCTTATAGCACCATCTTCTTACTCACTATAAGAGATACATCGTACTAAAAAATTAAAAATCCATTTATTAAAGCAGAATATTTTTCAGACCATACCCTTAAGTTAAACCAAATATAGCTGTATTATGTTTGCAATTCTGTTGCCATAAAAAACTAATTCACACCTAAATAGTTTCATTGCGTTTTTATTTTTTATCATATACTCGTTATATATATGTTATTTTTAATATATCAATATGTAGCGTCACAAAGGGCTTGAAAACCTATTATTCCCTCTTATTTTCTAACACGTTATATTCCTATGAATAAATTGATATCTCAAAAAAACCTCTTTATTGCTCTTAAATCAAGATTAACGCCTTAACTTAAAAAACCATAAGATATTGAAAATAAAGCAAAATATAAAAACATCACCAATATCCAAAAAGGCTTGTTTAATATGTATCCATCATCGTGATACAAATATAATGAGTAAAAGCTAACTTATCCTAAAATTGAAATAACCTTTCAAGCAAAATAGATAAAATAAGTAATTATGCTAGAAAAAGATGAAATTATATTACTAATTGTAAAATATGAACTTAGCTCACAGAATTTTATAAATTAATATATTCTATATTTATTAAATTGAGTTTAATTTATATTGCAATTAGCTATATCATTTAGATACTCATTATTAGAGTAACCACCGAATAAGTTAGCTTTCATAATTATAGTCAAACTTATTTCTTATCCCGATAAGATGCCCTATTGATACTGCTCTCAGCTTATTTAATATAAAAATAAGAACTCATATAATAAATTACCTATTGACCCTAAGTTAATTTTGTATATTATGACCAAAACTAAAAAATAAATTTTGTACAATATTAAACATATTTAAACACCTTACTGGGAAAAGAATTCTTAACGCAGAGCCTGTTTTGTTCTGTGTAGGGAAGTGCATGCTCTAAATTTATTATTAATTTTTAATTTAGGCATTTTATTTATGGAATTAAGAAGTTATTGCATACTCATACAAGGAGCTTAACTTAAATGAGTAAGAAAAATCTCGGTAGTGTTGCCCCTAAAGAAAGGATTAATATTAAATATACGCCAAATACTGGCGGAGCTCAGGCTGAAGTCGAACTTCCATTGAATATGTTGATTGTTGGGGATATGAAAGGTAAAACGGAAGAGACCCCCATTGAAGATCGCAAAGCGATTTCAGTCAATCAAAACAACTTCAATTCTGTTATGGAAAGTGCTGGCATTAATTTAAATATTAATGTTCGCAATACCTTAGAAGAAAGCAGTGATTCAGAGCTTAATGTTAATCTTGATGTGAAATCTTTACAGGATTTCTCTCCTGATAGTATCGCTCGCCAAGTGCCCGAATTAAATAAACTTCTCGAATTGCGTGAAGCTTTAGTTGCATTAAAAGGTCCTCTAGGCAATGTCCCAGCTTTTAGAAAGCGTCTTCAAGAACTACTTGAAAATCAAGAAACTCGCGAACAGCTTCTAAAAGAGCTCGATATTGCTGCTAATCAAAAATAATGTTTATAGAGGATTATTTCATGTCACTAAATGCAGAAGCTCAAGAGCAACAAGCCCCCGCATCTACAGGCTCTTTACTTGATGAAATTATGGCTCAATCACGTATGTCTCCAGAAACAGAAGCATACGATATTGCCAAACAAGGTGTTGCTGCTTTTATTAGTAATATTTTCGCCAGTGAATCTGAAGACCAACAGATCAATCGATTATTAATCGATAAAATGCTTGTTGAACTTGATAATAAACTAAGTACTCAAGTTGACGAAATTCTTCACGCGCCTAAATTTCAAGAAATTGAAGCTTCATGGCGTTCTTTAAAATTACTCGTTGATCGCACTGATTTTAGAGAAAATATTAAGATCAATATTCTTCATGCAACTAAAGAAGAGTTATTAGAAGATTTTGAATTTTCTCCAGAAATTGTTCAATCAGGCTTCTATCAACACGTCTACTCTTCAGGATACGGCCAATTTGGTGGTGAACCTGTTGCAACAGTTATTGGTAACTACGCCTTTAACAATACTGCGCCAGATATGAAGTTAATGCAGTATGTTAGTACTGTTGGTGCAATGGCTCACGCGCCATTCCTATCATCTGTTTCACCTAATTTCTTTGGTATTAATAGCTACGCTGAACTGCCGGCAATTAAAGATCTAAAATCTGTTTTTGAAGGCCCTGCACATACTAAATGGCGCTCACTGCGTGAAGCAGAAGATTCCCGTTATTTAGGGTTAACAGCACCGCGTTTCTTATTACGTTTGCCATACTCTCCAACAGAAAACCCTGTAAAAATGTTTAACTATTCAGAAAATGTTAAACAAGACCATGAGCACTATTTATGGGGTAATACCGCATTCTTATTAGCAAGCTGTATTAATGATAGTTTTGCAAAATATCGTTGGTGTCCAAACATTATTGGCCCACAAAGCGGCGGTACAGTTAATGATCTTCCTGTGCATATTTTTGAAGCGATGGGTGAATTACAAACTAAGATCCCAACTGAAGTTTTAGTTACCGATCGTAGAGAATTTGAACTAGCAGAAGAAGGCTTTATCACGCTGACCATGCGTAAAGGCAGTGATAATGCTGCATTCTTCTCCGCAAACTCGGTTCAAAAACCAAAAGTCTTCCCAAATACTCCTGAAGGCAAATTGGCAGAGACTAACTATAAGTTAGGAACTCAATTGCCATACATGTTTATTATCAATCGCTTAGCTCATTATATAAAAGTATTGCAACGTGAACAGATTGGCTCATGGAAAGAGCGTCAAGATCTGGAGCGTGAACTCAATATTTGGCTTAAGCAATATGTCGCAGATCAAGAAAACCCACCAGCAGATGTTCGTAGTAAACGTCCATTGCGTTCAGCTGAAATCAAAGTACTTGATGTTGATGGCGATCCAGGTTGGTACCAAGTCGCTATTCAAGTTCGCCCACATTTTAAATATATGGGTGCAAACTTTGAATTATCACTTGTTGGTCGTCTTGATAAAGAGTAACGGTGATGGCATCCAATTATGGCTGGCAGGCTAATGCTGGCGCCAGCTTATTTGAACGGATCCGAGGGAAAAACTTAGGTTTTTCCCATCGTTCGCGAACAAATACACTCATTGAATCAATAAAACAGAATTTAAATTACATCTTAAATGCTAGACCTGATGGTTGCCAAGGAACGCCACCCTTAGGGATCCCTGATTTAAATGATGCGACTCAATCTACGGTTGATTTTAAATCTCACCTAGAAGATAGCATTAGTAGTTGCATTATTGCGTATGAACCACGGATCAGCAAAGTTGTAGTGAAATTTCTTGAAGAAGATGCAGATAGTTTATCTTTACAATTTAATATTAATGCTTTTATTGATTTAGAAAATAAGCAGCAACTTATTGAATTTAATGTGTATTTAGATAATAACCGTAGATATCAGCTTAAATAGCATTAATATGTCATCAAAATCCTACTTTACCAATGAATCAGAATACTTAAATGAGCTGACTGAACAAGTTGCCAAAGAAAAACCGCAACTTGTTAATTTGCTTTCGCACAATGTTAAAGATCCTGATACTTCGCGGATTATGGATGGGCTATCTTATTTATCGGGTAATTTACGCCAGCAAATAGATAGACAATTTCCTGAATTAACTAATAGTTTAGCCAATATGCTTTGGCCAAACTACGCACGCCCTGTGCCAAGCATGACGATTGTTGAATATCATCCTAATTATGCTCAGTGCCAACACGCAACAAAAATTTCAGCAGGACAACCCTTTAGTGCCGCTCCACTTTATGTGCAAAGTGAGGAAACAAACCACGAGACGTTATTTCAATGTCGATTTAGTCAAAGTCGCGACCTCTGGTTAATGCCGACAAAAATCAGTAACATTTTGCAGCAAACAACCGCCATTGAAATAACATTTGAGTTAGCAACAAAACAGCCACTTGCCAATATTGGCTTAGATAAATTGTGTTTTTACTTAAATGGTGCGCCATTTACTACAAATCAGCTCTATTTTTTATTAAGCCAGCATGTGCAGAGTGCCTCTTTAGTCACAGATGTACATACGCTACCTCTTACTCACTTTTCAGTTACGCCTGTTGGTTTTCAAAAGCAGGATGCCTTACTTCCATACCCGAAAAATAGCTATGATGGCTATCGTATACTGCAAGAGTTTTTCTGTTTTCCTGAAGCCTTTCTCTTTCTAGATATTCATGGTTTGGATGACATTCCTTTGGCTATCGAAGCAGAGCAATTCAAACTGGTGATCAATTTTGATCTAGAAATTCCTGATGGCGTTATTCTTTACGACGACAGTATTAAACTTAATTGCACCCCTATTGTGAATTTATTTCCTATTGATAGTGAAGCAATAAATTTGACGGGGAAAAGTGAGGAGTATGTTTTAAGTCCTAATTACCAACTTACTGAATGTTTTGATATTTTTTCGATTAATGAGGTTAGAGGGTTACGTTATCCTAATGATGCTAAACCTTATCCGATCACCTATACAGCATTTGAAAGTTTTTATCATCAAAACCATCAGACTCAAAATCATGGCTATTACCGTTTAAAGATAAGTCAAAATGAACAGTTATACGGCTATTCCCATCGACTTTCTTTTGTTCGTCAGCAAGAGCCTCAGTTACAACAGTGTGAAGAAACCGTTTCTGTTGCACTCAACTGTACTAACCGCTATATCGCTTCCCAGTTATCGACGCGTTCTATCGATTTAGATAGTGCATCAATGCCTTATGGGGCTTTATCTGCTAAGAATTTATTCGCACCAACACTGCCTTTATATCCATTATTAGATAAAACATTATATTGGTCTGAATTAACTAATTTATCTTTAAATTATCAGTCTTTGCTCAATCTTGATTCATTAAAAAAAATATTACAACTCTATGATTTACCGTCTGTTTATAACACACAGGTTGCAAGGCAATCACAAAAACGCCTAGATGCATTAGTTGATTTACATTCAGAGCATATTGAGCATATCTACAAAGGCCTTCCTGTTCGCGGTCTGAAGACAACGTTAGTTGTTCATCAAAATGCGTTTCTTTCAGAAGGAAGTTTATTCCTATTTTGTACCGTTATCGCTCAATTTTTCACCTTATATACCAGCATTAATATGTTTCATGAGTTGGAAGTTATTAACCTTGATAATAAGGAAGTTTATCGATGGCCAGCACAAATCAACCAGCACATACTGAAGTAATCGATCGTTGGCTGGAACAAGCTGGCTCATCGGTAACAGAGTATAATTTTTATCAACTCGTTGAATTGTTAAATAAAATAATTCATCAAGATGTCAACTCGATGGAGGATGACAGCGGTATTCTTCGCTTTAAATCTTATTCAAATATTGCATTTCCGACGCGAGATGTCATTTCCATTGAAAAAAATAATGTCGAACAATATGAATTAGAAGTCGCTTTTTTAGGCTTACAAGGAAGTCAGTCCCCCCTACCAGGCTATTATCTGGATGAGTTTGCTTGGGAAGATGCACAACAGATAGAAGGTATCTCCGCTTTTCTCGATATCTTCAATCATCGTCTGATAGCGTTACTTTATCGGATCTGGCGCAAATATCGTTACTACATTTGCTTTGAAAATGAAGGTCAGGATTCATTTTCACAATATATGTTTTCTCTCGTTGGATTAGGTAATGGAGCTAATCGCGGTCGGATCAAAATCAACCATAGCAAAATGCTCGCTTATGCTGGTCTTTTGGCGAGTCCAAGTCGCTCTTCTGATGTGATTAGTAGTCTTATATCTCACTGTTTCGACTTAGAAAATGTAAAAGTAATTGGTTGGGAGACACGCCGTGTTCCTATTCCTGAATCACAACAAAACAAGTTAGGTACGATTTCTCATCAATCCGGACAAAAATCTCGCCCACGAATGTTATTAGGGGAAAATTTTAGTCTGGGCTCACACATATATGACTGCAATGGAAAATGCACCATCGAAATCAGTGAATTAAGTTTAGAACGCTATATGCGTTTTTTACCTAACGGCAGTGATTTCGCACCATTAGTTGCCTTTGTTTCTTACATTTTTCATGAGCAATTAGCTTGGGATTTACGTCTTAGCATTGCTGAAAAGCAAGCCGAAGGGTTCCGTTTGGGTCACCAACAACACAACCAATTAGGCTGGCAAAGCTTTTTAGGTCAACCCGCAAAGAAACCGGATGTCACCATTACGGTATTGGAATAAAGAGATGGATAAATATCAGCCAACAATTTCTTTTAGCATCAAAAATAGTGAACAGCTAGAAAGTGGTTATCTGCCAAATGCGACTTTAACTCAAAGTAGCGGACAGATTGGTAGTGGCAATCAATGTGACTGGAAAATCCAAGATAATGAAGGTGCTATTGCCGATCGGCAATGTACGGTGTTTTGGAAAGATCAACACTTTTGCTTAAAAGTAAATTCAGGTCCTGTTTACATTAATAATGCGATTATTCCATTGCATCTTGATGCCGTTAGACTGACCCAAGGTGATCAGATAAAAGTGGGTAAATTAGTTATTGCCACCAATATTAGTCTTACCGGAGAGCCGGTACAAAATATGATGGCGATGACGCCTCAGTCTATTATCGCAAAAGATCATAATCCGCTAGATTCATTATTTGATGTTGATACAACAGTCAAAAATGAGCGGAAAGAGCCTCCGTTTGTACCAACCGTTCAGGGTGCATTAACAACAGATCCACTACAGGCTTTAGAAAACGAAAATCTAAGCTTAATTTCTAAAAACACACAAGCTACTTCAGACGATCCTTTATTGAGTGACCCCCACTCGTATTCATCTGCCTTTCCGACATCAGATAATCAAGAGAATACTATGGTCCAAGAATTTATTGATTTACCTAAAATCACACCTAATGAAAACGAACATATGACCGATGTCGATCATGTGGCGGTTAACCCTCTGATGAAGGGATTAGGTATCCACCTTAATTTAACAAATACACAGCATGCTAATGATTTTCTTGTTGAACTGGGTAAAACCGTCAAAGCGGCTATTGAAGGTTTACTGATTTTGCAACAACAACAAGAAAGCTTACAAGATAAGCAATTACGCCCAATTGAAGATAATCCTCTACGTCTTAATAGTGGCTATGAAGAGACAATGAAGTTGATGTTTACCGATGAACGTAGCCCTGTACATCTTTCAGCACCTGCGGCAGTAACAGAAAGCTTGCACAACATCCAATTGCATTATCAAGCGAATCAAGAAGCTATTTCAACCGCACTATCAACCATGTTGGCAGCATTCTCTCCTGAACATTTATTAAACCGCTTTTCTCAGTATCGACGAGCTTCAGATAACACACCAATGAATGATGGCTGGGCTTGGGAAATGTACAACAACTATTACAAAGAACTCTCTTCATCTCGGCAACAGGGTTTTGAAAAATTATTCTATGAAGTATACAGCCATGCTTATGACAGAGCGCTGAGAAAAGGAATAGAGGAAGCTTAATATGCAGCTTAGAACTTTCTCAATATTACTGTTATTTAGCTCTTTTTTAATATTGAGTGGATGTAGTAAACCTTTTGAAGCCGCGGGTAAAATGGGGAAAATCTTATTAGATCCCTCAACTCCTGTTGGGCAACCGAAAGATCAGCCCTCTACCGTTGCATTAACCATCCTTGCGGAGCCCTATATTAATCCTAATCAGGAAGGTGAAGCTGCGCCGATAAATATCCAAGTTGTTTATCTTAACGAAGATTCAGTATTTGGCTCTGTTGATCATGATCAGATAGATGCAAAAGAGGGTGACTTAGAGAAAGTTCTAAAGAAAAATTATATTGACCATCAAGACTACACCATTTTACCTGGCCAATATAAACCCTTCCCTACTATGACGTTAGACCCATCTAACCGTTACATTGGCATTATTGCCTATTACTCAGATCCTGATAAAGCAGAATGGAAGAAAATAGTCAAAGCGCGTGGTAAAGGACGCCACTACTTCCTATTAGTGCACATTAGGGAAAATGAAATCGAATTTAGACAAGAAGAGGATGATTAATATGTCAACTAAAAATAGAGTGATCTGGCGTGAAGGGCTATTTATCAAACCTCAACATTTTCAACAACAACAACGTCATCAAGATTATATGACGGTGAGTATTTTAAATAACTTTTTTTCACACTTTTGGGGATTTAGTACCTTAAAATTGAGTGACGATTTATATGCTTTAGGTCGTATTGGTATTAAAGAAGCTTCTGGTGTTATGCCAGACGGCACCATTTTCTCTATACCAAACCAAGATTTACTACCACAGCCTATTGATATAACGAATATTACTGATAGTGACAGCAGTATTATTTATCTAGCTTTTCCTTTAATGAACGAGAATGTCAGTGAAATTTCCACTGAACATAACGGTAGTCGTTTACTTTCTCGCTACAGCGAAAGCACCGAAAATATTCGTGATTTACATACTGAAAATGGTGATATCAGTGCTATTCATGTTGCACAGCTCACACCAATACTCAAACAAGGTAAACATGGTTTAGATGCCTATGTTGCTTTACCTATCTGTCGTATTAGAGAGCGTAATGCTAATGGTAATTTAACGCTAGATAATGATTATATTCCCAGCCTATTAAATATCCGTGCCTCAACATTATTGAGCCAATTTCTCACCGAGCTTGAAGGAACGCTATATGAAAGAGGAAAACAAATTGCCTCTCGCATTGGTGCCCCAGGTCAGCAAGGTGTTGCGGATGTGGCAGAATTTATGATGTTACAAGTGCTTAATCGCACTTATCCACTCTATTCGCATTATGCTCAAGAGCCGGTGATCCATCCTGAAAAACTATTTCGAGATTTATTAGAGCTTTGTGGTGAACTACAAACATTCACGAATACTTCACGTTTACCTGAAAATATTGCCAAATATCAACATGCTAAATTAACAGAAAGTTATATTCCATTAATAGCCAGTATCCGCGAAGCACTCAGTGTTGTCTTAACACCAAGAGCGATCCCAATCCCGCTACAAGTTCAAGAGCATGGTATTCGTGTAGCAACCATTCATGACAAACAACTGCTACAACGAGCTGAATTTATTATTGCGGTGAAATCACAAATGCCGCAAGAGCAACTACGTCGCCAATTCCCACAACAAACTAAGGTGACAACAATCAATAACATTCGCAGCTTGGTTAGTGTGCAAATACCGGGTGTTCCTTTATCACCACTTTCGGCTGCACCAAGACAATTACCTTATCACTCGGGATATAACTATTTCCATTTTGATCAACAAGGCAATGAATGGAAAGGGATCCAGCAGGATGGCAACATCGCATTCCACGTTTCAGGAAACTTCCCCGATCTCGATATTCAGTTATGGGCAATAAGAGATGGAGCACTCTATGACTGATGATATTTTACTGAATCATGATGATGAAGAGCGCATTACAAAGAAAAATTACCAACTGCCGCTAAGAGGAAACAACATCAATCCAATGATAGATGCTGCTACACCTTTATTAGGCATGGTATTGCGCATGAAAGCGATGTCTGAAACCCCACTTTCAGAAAAGCTGTACCAACAAGTTGTCATGGATATTACCTCTATTGAGCAACAATTACAGATCCAAGGTTACGAGCCAGGTGCCATTGTTTCATTTCGTTATGTGCTATGTACTTTTATTGATGAAACCGCCCTTGGATTAGGCTGGGATCAAGATAATGGTTGGGTAAAACAATCATTACTGGTTCATTTTCATAATGAATCATGGGGTGGTGAAAAAGTCTTTGTCTTAATTGAAAGATTATTAGGTGAACCTAAGCGTTACCTCGATCTGATTGAATTTATCTACCTTTGTTTATGCCTAGGATACCGCGGGCGCTACAAAGTCTCTGCGGGACAAAATGATGAATTTAATCATTTATTAAGACGCTTACAAAAACAGATCCAACAGCTAAGAGGTAACGCTAAGCCAATAGTTCTATTTGAAAAAGGTGATAACCAACAAAGCCGTTATCGTTTAGGTAAGCGTTTAGGGGCTCGCTATATTCTCATAGGTACAGCGGTATTCGCGTTGATTATTTATAGCATTTATTCATCCAGACTGAATTATCAAACACTCAGTATTGTGGAACAACTTAATACTTTACTTGGCTAGGACGCATTATGATCCAAATTGATCTCTCTACTCTCGTTAATCGATTACACCCAATAGCTAAGCATGCCTTAGAAAGTGCAGCCGCTTACTGTGTAAGCCACCAGCAACCTGAAATTACGATTGCTCAGTTTCTACAAAAACTGATAGAAACGCCATTAACTGACATTCGTATGATCAGTCAAAAAAGCGCATTAGATATTAATGCGTTATCAGAGTTATTAGATATCGACATTCCGCCACATCAAGTTATTACACAAAGTTATCCTAGTTTTTCACCCTTATTAGTCGAATGGATGAAAGATAGCTGGCTATTAGCGTCAACTGAGCTAAATCACAGTGAACTTCGCTCTGGTGCATTGTTTTTAACTTTACTACAAATGCCTTTGCGTTATCTTGCGAAACCTGTTGCCGATATGCTTGCGCAGATTAACCGCGACCAATTAAAACTCAATTTTGATCAATGGACTGAAGGCTCTGCTGAATCGCCTTTTAACGAAAAAACAGTATCAGAAAAAGGTAACCTTGCCGCTGATTCATTGTTAGCGAAATTTACTCATAACATGACTGAACAAGCGCGAAATGGTGAGTTAGATCCGGTCTTATGTCGCGATAATGAAATCGACTTAATGATTGATATTCTGTGCCGTCGCCGTAAAAACAATCCTGTAGTAGTCGGAGAGCCCGGTGTGGGTAAAAGTGCGTTAATTGAAGGACTAGCACTACGTATTATTGCCGGAGATATTCCTGATAAATTAAGAGGTTGTGAACTTCTTACTCTTGATTTAGGCGCATTACAAGCAGGTGCTGCAGTCAAAGGCGAATTTGAAAAACGCTTTAAAGGCATTATGCAAGAAGTCACTCAATCTCCTCACCCTATCATTCTATTTATTGATGAAGCACACACCCTCATTGGTGCAGGTAACCAGCAAGGTGGCTTAGATGTTTCTAATTTATTAAAACCGGCTTTGGCGCGTGGAGAACTACGAACTATCGCAGCAACGACTTGGAGCGAATACAAAAAATATTTTGAAAAAGATGCCGCGTTAGCGCGCCGTTTCCAATTAGTGCAAGTCAAAGAGCCATCATCTGCAGAAGCCATTATCATTATGCGTGGCTTACGTAGTATCTATGAAAAATCCCACCATGTCTTTATTGATGATGAAGCACTACGAGCCAGTGCTGAATTAAGTGAACGTTATATCTCTGGACGTCAATTACCAGACAAAGCCATTGATGTATTAGATACAGCCTGTGCAAGAGCCGCGATTAATCTATCTTCGCCACCAAAGGCATTATCCTCTTTGAAAACAGAACTCCACCAAATCAATATGGAAATGGATGTATTACAAAGAGAACACTATTTAGGTTTAGATGATCATTCTGAGCGTCTTGAAACGTTAGCCTCACAAGCAAGTGCTATTGAGCAACAAGCAACTGATTTACAGCAAGCATGGGAGCAACAAAAAGAGCTTGTATCTCAAATTATTACCTTACGAGCAACATTACTTAATAATGCTACCGAAGCGACTAATGACGATGTCGCAAATGATGTTGCAAATAATGAAGTGGTAAGTGATATAAGAACTTATAGTGAAGCAGAAGATGCTGAAGATAATGATGAAAAAATAGCAGCACAGCCCCCCTGCTCATCTGAAGAATTAAAGCAACAGTTACAACAATTAGATAAACAACTTGCTCAGTTACACGACACGCATTTACTGGTTTCGCCTCACGTCGATAAAAAACAAATTGCGGCGGTAATTGCTGAATGGACCGGAGTACCATTAAATCGATTATCACAAGATGCATTATCAATTGTCACTGAGTTGCCTACCTACTTGGAAGAGAGTATCAAAGGCCAATCATTAGCCATTCAATGTTTACACAAACATTTACTCACAGCGCGGGCTGATTTACGTCGACCGGGTCGACCGCTGGGGGCGTTCTTATTAGCAGGTCCTAGTGGCGTGGGTAAAACAGAAACGGTTATCCAAATTGCCCAATTAATGTTCGGTGGCACACAATATCTCACGACTATTAATATGTCTGAGTTTCAAGAAAAACATACTGTTTCTCGCCTTATTGGTTCACCTCCCGGTTATGTGGGATATGGTGAAGGAGGGATCTTAACAGAAGCTATTCGTAAAAGACCTTACTCAGTTGTTTTACTCGACGAAGTAGAGAAAGCGCATCCTGATGTGCTAAATCTATTTTATCAAGCTTTTGATAAAGGAGAGATAGCCGATGGAGAAGGACGAGTCATTGATTGTAAAAATATCGCATTTTTCCTCACCTCTAATTTAGGTGACCATGTCATTACTGCTTACGCGGATAAACCGGACGAACTAGAAGATGCACTCTACCCTGAATTAACAACTTTCTTTAAACCAGCATTACTTGCTCGAATGGAAGTGATCCCTTATTTACCGTTGCCTGCAGAGGTTTTACGACAAATTGTTGATGGCAAATTAGCTCGTCTTATTAACCTGTTAAAACAGCGTTTCAACGCAGAAATCAATGTAGAAGAGAGTGTTGCTACGGAAATTTTACGCAGAGCTTCTCGTGCTGAAAATGGTGCGCGTATTTTGGAATCTATTATTGATGGTGCGTTATTGCCGCCTCTTTCTTTATTACTTCTACAATATAGTGCACGTAATGAAGCTATCTCTCATATCCGCTTAGCGACTGAAAATGATGAGTTTATTGCGGAGGTTAATTAAGCAATGAAAGCGAGACTAAAAAATGCGCTTGCACTACTAGAATGTCATGATGTAGAGACGCTAGCTGTTCAATTTCTAAAATATAGCTTTTTTCGTAGCTCACTGAGTGGGTTAATTATTTCGTTAATGAATAAAGCTGAAAATAAATTGGAAAGTTGGAATATCGACTTAACGCTTCAAGTGCAAAGCCATTTTTTAGATACCGATATTACCGATGCAGATCACCCTTTAATTCAACTGCTATTTAAGGGTGAACCTGTATTTTGGCAAAACTTACAACAAGGTAGTTATATTAATAATGCTGCTATGCGCGGTTTTATTTCACAGCTTCCGGTGAACACCGGATTGTATAGTTTGCCTATCTATGATGTTAACCATAAAGCATGTGGCACGATTATTCTTTTAGGGCAAGCTGAAGAGCTAGAAAATATCGAGCAAGGTATTTTCCCTATTTATTGTGAACTATTTAATCATCAATTAAAGCATCTTTTTGAATTATCAAATATGCAACAAAAAATCTCTTACTTGCAATATATCAATCAATTACAAAGGGAAAAAGAAACCACGCTTAATGAAACGTTAGATAAATTAACCGCATCTGTAGCGACTATTGCACTTCCTACCATACAAATCAAAGGAGTTAATGATTTAGAAGTTGCTATAGAAAATTATGAAAAAGAAATTTTATTAGATAAACAGCAAGAATTGAAAGGAGATATTAACGCCATGGCAGAACAGCTTAGTATTTCTAAACGAGCGTTAATATATAAATTGAAGAAATACGGAGTATAAAATGAACGTATTGAAAATCTTTTTCTGCACATTACTCCCTTTACTCTTCACTTCACCGGGAAAGGCCGAAAATAATCTTAATCAGAAAATGATTGAGGAATTAACTCAATGCCGTTTGGAATCATCTCAGCTAATTCGTTTAGATTGTTATGACAAAATTGCGCTTTCTTCAACATCTTCCTCCAATGCACTGCCTGATGTTACTCAAATGGGTAAAACATGGCGCCAAGCAACAGAGCATGAAATGAAACGGACGGGAAACAGTGCAGGTTTTCTCGTCTCAGTACCAGAAACCGGTGATTATCCCGTATTAATGACCATTCCAGCGATTGGCTTTCAACCGCCTCGCCCCATCTTAATGCTGAGCTGTATTGATAACATTACTCGGATGCAAATTATCCTGCCAACAAAACAAGATGCTGGCAGTGTGATGGTTTCAACGGATAAAACACAATTTACTGCAGAATGGTTTTTACGTGAAAACGGTTATGTATTGGAATCAAGCCGCGGTATACCGGGCATAGATGAAATTAAACGCTTGTTAAATGCTGAAAGATTGACATTGAAATTATCTAATAACGAAAAACTCACCTTCAATATTTCAGGTATTTCACAACAAATAATCCCTTTAAGAGCGGCTTGCCACTGGTAGAAATCATGATGAACAATACTTCTTATGCATGGAAACAACAGCTACTGACAGCACTTGATGAACAGCAAGTCAGTAGTGCTGTCAATGATAATGATGCCGACTGGGAATATATTGACAGTGAAATGATAAAGTTCGGCTCACTTAGTCATGGTCAATTAGATATTAAAGAGATCCAGCGTCGCTGTTTACACCTATTTGAAACGCAGACTAAAGATTTTCGGATCTTAGTCCATTTATTACGTACTTTACAGCATGCTGGAGAGCCAAAAGAATTAGTATTGGCAGCACAGATCCTAACTGATTTTAATCGTCAATATTGGCAAAGTTGCTACCCAACCAATATGAAATTGAAATCACGTTTAGCCAATCAAGTTTTGAAACGTTTTGAAACAGCGAGTGAGAGTTTTTGTCATGCAGCCAACAGCGCGATGCGTGATGATATTCTAGGCTCGTTCGCCTTTCTAGCGCAATTTTGGCATGAACAAAGCCCGGCACTTGCAGAACAAATTGATGATTTAAGCAGAGATTATAATCGTATTGAAAATAACGATGCGCCGATTATTGTTGCTTCACCTGTCGAGAAAGAAGAAAAAGTACAGACTCCGCCGGTTAGCGAGTCTATAGAAACACCGACAAAAAATAGCTTAACACCAACTATTAACGTTAACCATCAAGATGAAAGACAATGGAAACAAACATTACTTCAAGTAGCTGATGTTATCTGCCAACAAGCCCCTGAAAGTTCAGTAGGATATCGTATACGGCGTTATGCAATTTGGCACGCTATTACGGTCTTACCTCAAGCTAATGCTCAAGGTAAAACGCCTTTAGCCCCCGTATCAATTGACCGTGTAATGGATTACAAAGCTCAACTGACTCAAGCGTCCATTACGCTATTAAACAATATTGAACAGAGTCTCTCACTCTCTCCTTACTGGTTAGAAGGCCATATGTTAGCTGCACAAGTAGCAGCTAAATTAGGTTATGGGGAAGTAGAAAGTGGCATTATTGAAGAGTTACGTATTTTTTTAGCGCGTCTTCCTGAACTTGTTAACTTGCACTTTTCGGATATGACACCCTTCTTTCCTGAAAGTGTACAACAGTGGTTAGAGCAATATAACCAAACTGAAAACGGTCAATTGCCACCATCGAATACGAATACTGCAATCCTAGAGCAAGAGGTCTTGCAATGTTATGAGCAACAAGGTCTTGAAGCAGCCCTGAAGCTTATTGAATTAAACCTTGCTAGCAGATCAGAGCCTAGAGATAGATTTTATGGACAATTATTGTCTGCACAACTATTTGAATTGTCAGGTATGGATTATATGGCTACACAGTTATACCAACAACTTAATACCTCTGCCTCACATTATTCACTTGCAGATTGGGAACCCAACTTAATACGACAACTCATGCAAAAAATAGACAAAAAGACAGAAATAACAATGACTATGGATAGGGATCAATAATAATGAAATTACCGGTTTTCTCCATTTCAAACATTACGAGTTCGGTAAAAAAACTCTTTTTTGCTGATAAATCTAAAATTGCCTCCTTTTTGCTATTTTTATTGGCATTACTTCCCGCTTTGCTCATTATTTGGATCTGGTGGTGGGGGCCAACATTTCGTTATCAAGATTCCATACCGTTTAGCGAGGTCACCACACGTTGGTTAGCAACCGTCGTTATTGTATTGCTTGTTGTGAGTTGGATTGGTCTAGCAACATGGCGTCGAGTTAAAAAATTGGAAGCATTAAAACTTGATGTCGAATTGGCTGTAGTTGATCCGGTAAGACAAGATCTTGATTTTCAAAAACGTTATTTAAACTATTGGAAATCACAATTTATTCGCCACTTAAATGGTCATACTAAAGCGGTTTATTTACGCCCTTGGTATTTTGTTTTAGGTGCTAACCAAAGTGGAAAGCATAGCTTATTAAAAAATACGGTAAACCCATTAGATATTGCGCCTAGCGACAATATTGTTAACGAACAAAATATTGCATTAAATATTCAATGTCTATTAACCGACAATGCTGTACTTTTTGTCCCTAATGGTGATCTATTAACCCAGCCGGCAAATCAGGCTGATAAACCTCAACTTTATCACCGTTTGTGGGGCGATTTACTCAATTGGATCAAAACTAATCGCCCAAGACAACCAATGAATGGCATCGTCTTAACTGTCGATACCCTATCGTTATTAACCAATAGTAAGGAGCAAAATAGTCAGCTACTTGCTGATTTACAAATGCGTATTGAAGAAATACGCATGACATTTAATAGTCGCTTGCCTTTATATATCGTCTTAACCAAGCTAGATCTATTACGTGGTTTTGACTCAATGTATCAATCATTAGATGTTCAACAACGTAATGAAGTACTAGGTGTTTCTTTCAACCAGAAAGCAAAAAGTAATTGGAAAAAGGAATTAAATCATTTTTGGTCACAATGGGTAGGCCAAATGAACAGCGCATTACCAGAAATGATGCTACAAAGAGCAGAAGGTAACCAGCGTAGTGATCTATTTAGTTTCGTGCGCCAAATTGAAGGGTTACAACATTCTGTATGCACATTAATTGATGCATTGCTCATCAATAATGAGCAACATAATATCTGTTTAAGAGGGGTTTATTTAACTTCTGCATTGCAAATCGGTCAAATCGATGATGTGTTTAGCCAAACAGCGTCCGAACAATATCATTTACCGACAGCACCTCTTACTACATGGCCAATTAATGATAGCCACCCTTATTTTACTACCCAATTATTTAGTCAAGTGCTATTTAGTGAGCCTAATATTGCAGCAGAAAACCATTATTGGGTTAAAAAACATCGGACTCGCCTATTAGTCACCACTGCTGTTAGCTTTGTCGGCTTAATCGCAATTTGGAATGGTTGGAGCCACTATTACGACAAAAACTATCGTGCTGGAGAAAACGTTCTTAATGAGGTAAAAGCATTCCGTGCTATTGAGAACAATGCTCAGAAAGATACTGATGGTAGCCTACAATTACCGGTGCTCAATCCATTACGTGAAGCAACCTTAGCTTATGGTAATCATCGTGATAAAAATGTGCTCTTTTCTGATATGGGTCTTTACCAAGGTCAAAAAGTTGGCCCACAAGTTGAACAAGTCTATTTACAACTACTCACCGATCGTTTTTTACCTGCGGTTATGTCTGGGTTGTTAAATGAACTTAACAGTGCCGACAAAGGAAGTGAAGATAAGTTAGAGATATTGCGTATTATGCGCATGTTAGAAGATAAAAGTGGCCGTAATAATGGCATGGTAGAAGATTTTATGGCCGATTATTGGAGCCAACTGTTCACTGGTCAACGTGAAAAACAACTGCAACTAAAAGCCCATTTGCGCTATGCCCTTGAGCACACAGATTGGAAACAAGAGCGTGAAAAAGGATTTGTTTCAGCCACTAAAGCCTTTATGCCTTTTGCTGGACCTATAAAAAATGCACAAGCAGAGTTAAGTGTATTGTCACTTTATCAGCGTGTATATCAAGCCTTACGCTTAAAGGCTAATCAAGAGCTTTCAGCGCCTTTAAATTTACAACATCAAATTGGCCCAAGTTTTAATACGGTCTTTACGGCTATTGATGATGATAAATTAGAAATTCCACAATTCTTAACGCGCTCAGGGTTATTAAACTATTTTATCCGCCAAAATGATAAATTGGTCGAGCTAACATTACTTGATGCTTGGGTTCTTAATCTAACCACCAACACACAATATAGTGAAAGTGATCGTAAAGAAATTCAGCGTCAAATCAGTGAACAATATCTTAGTGACTATACGGCTCAATGGCGTAATGCCATGAGCAATTTAGAAATTCGTCAATTTGATTCAATACAAGATGAAATTACCGCTCTTGAGCAAATTATTAGTGGTGAACAACCATTACGCCGAGCATTACAAGTTCTACGTGATAACACGGTTATTCCAACTATTGATGAAAATTTACCACTTGATGAACAAAAAACACTGATGGCTGAGCCATCTTACCGTTTATTAACCCGCTTAGATCGCGAATTTACTCCTCAAACTGAGATATTAGTCAGTAACCAAGGGGAAAATTTACAGAATCTGAATCAAAAACTAAATGACTTACATCGTTACCTATTGGGGATCCAAAACTCTCCAGTGCCGGGGAAAGCGGCGCTTAAAGCAGTTTCGATGCGCTTAAACGATAATAATCGCGACGCTATTTTTGAGCTATCACAAATGGCGAAAACATTACCAGAGCCGCTTAACCGCTGGGTCGATGAGTTATCAGTGCAAGCATGGAATGTGGTCCAAAAAGAAGCTATTCGTTATATGGAAGTAGAATGGAATGAAAATGTTGTCAAACAATACAATACTTATATTGCCGGTCGCTATCCATTTAACCCAGCAGCTAAACAAGATGTTCCTTTAAGTGAATTTGAACGTTTCTTCAAACCAAATGGAACATTAGATAGCTTCTATCAACAAAATCTGCGTTTATTCGTTGAGAATAACTTAGTTAACGATAGTGATAGCCAATCATTGATCCGCGCTGATGTATTAGCACAAATTGAAATAGCCAATCGTATTAGAGAAACCTTCTTTAATGCCCAAGGTAATTTAGAAGCACAATATGCTATTGAGCCACTGTCATTAAGTGGTAATAAGCGTCGTAGCATCTTAAATCTTGATGGACAATTGATTGATTACGCTCATAGTCGCAGCCATGTGACACACTTGGTATGGCCAAACTCAATGCGTTCCAATATTGAAAGTAAACTGACTTTAGTGCCTCTTTCCGGTGATAAATCGCCACGTTCAATCAGTTTCTCTGGGCCATGGGCACAAATGCGATTAGTTGATAATGCAAAACTCATCAATATCAAATCTAACTCATTCGATATTCGCTTCACAATCGACGGTGGTGATATGACTTATCGAGTTATAGTTGATGAATCTAATAATCCTTTCTTCGGTGGATTATTCACAAAATTCCGTTTACCTGAAACGCTTTATTAATGTGATTTCCCCCACTTTATAGTGGGGGAATAAAAGGATGTTGAGTGCGATGAAATCAGAAAGTTTAGTGATTAAAATTGGGGGATCTCCACTTGATACCCCTGAATTTATTGCCCTGAAAACCGAATTTAATAAATTGAGCCACCCTGCTCGACCAGAAATAAGTTGGACACTTATTGAGTCACTTTGCTTATCCCTATTTAAAAATCATGGTATCGACCTACAAAGCGGTGCTTACTATACCATTGCAAGATTACAACAGCATGGTTTAAGCGGTTTTACTGAAGGATGTGAGTTATTAGCAAATGTTATTGTGACTTATTGGGATAGCCTGTGGCCGGAAAAGCCAAATCAACGTACAGAGGTATTAAACTGGTTTAATACCAAAGCCAGCGCTTTATTAAGACAACAATCCTATCAAGCAAAAGATCTACGATTAATCTATCGTTCAGAGCGCGCGTTACAGTTAATAATCGATAAACTGGCTAAAACAACTTGGGAAAAACTGCCTAAAATTGAAAACTTACTGTGGTTTTTCCAAAACTTAGCCAAACAAATTGAAAAGCAAGAAAAACAGACGCAACAAGATAGTGCCGAACCCGTTAGCGTACCGCCATTAGTCTGTATTCAACAACCGTCGAAAACAACGGACAAAGCAGCCCCCACTTTTGTGATTGAAACACCTCAACCCGCCTCTTCTTTCACTGTAGTAGCAAAAAAAATGAGTGCGACCCGAGGTTTTATATGGGGCTGTGTGCTCAGTTGCATACTGTTTTTAGCTATCGGATTTGGTGTACATCTCTATTTAAAACAAGAGATGAATGCGATTACTTCAATACCTGAAGGTGCGGCTGCCAAATGGTTGTTTAAACCACAGTTAAATAGCTACGAGTATCATTTAGCATTATTAGAAAAACGTTCTCCTCTTTCTAATTTACGGCTAATTGATACGATGCAAGAAAAAGCCAAAAACGCTTGGCCTACAGATGCAGAGCAAATTTATTTTACACGTAATTGGCAAAATCTTTATCAAACGCGCTTAGAGAATATGCCAATTAATGATAGCTGGTCTGAAACCGCGACATTATTACAACAACTTTCTAATAAAATAGTTCAGCAAGAACGAAATAGAGGCAGTTTTACACTCTCTTATCTAAAAACGGCAATTTATGATATTCAAAAACAGCACAATAAAGTTGAGCCAATCGAAGAAAAACTGCGACAACTCGCTGTACAAATTGAAACAGGGCAACCTATTTCTCCTGCAACTCTTAATAATATTGATAATAAAATTAATGGGTTATTAGCTCGTTATTATGATTTACAAAAACAAGCTGAACAACAAGGTTTAAAACCCGGCTCATATTCATCTTTTGGATTAGATCATGAGTGAAATTAAATATATTAAAGAAAAGCAGTACTTACAAAAACTGTTCAGTGAGTATGCAGATAAAGCGCCACATTTAGCGAGCGTACTTGATCCTCAAGATCCACAAACAAGTTATCTCTTAGAAGGCTTTGCTTTTTTATCTGCTCGTTTACAAGATAAAATTGATGATGCTTTTCCTGAGATCACATTACCCCTACTGCAACGACTAAATTCCCAAGCCATTAAAGGCCTACCATCAACAACAATTATCCAAATTGACCAAAGTGAAATTCTCCCCTATCCCATGGAGATTAATGAAAAACATTTGGTGATTGGCGACAACGGGGCACAATTTAGTTTCTGCCATAATTTCACCATCATGCCTTATAGCATTTTGGATAGAAAAATTACTCAGCATCCAAACCGCTCTTGTATCTCTCTTGAAATATTATATCGTGGTGATGTGGAATTAACTCAAACAAATGCACTTAATGTTTTTTTAGGGGAAAATAAAACCACCTCAGACATTTTATTACTCGCATTTAGTCAATATTTTGAAAAAATTGAGGTGGTACATAACGGTGAACGTTATGAAGGCGATCCTCTTAATTATGCTTTTGAACCCAAAATTGGCAATGACTATAAAATCTTCCCACAGAAAAATAACTCATTTTCTGCACCACAACGTTTATTAGAAGGTCTTTATTTACCCCATGTTCACCATTTTATTGAGTTAGATATACCACAAATAGTGACTCAATTAGATTGGAAACAACAGCAGCGGTTTGTTGTGAATATCTATTTCAGTCAGCAACTTCCTTTAACTCAAGAAGAGTGTAATCAGAGCTTTTTTTTAAACTGTGCTCCAGCGATTGATAGTGAAGCAAAACATACACTTTTAATTGATTTTAAAAAGAATAAATCAAGTTATTTACTCCCTATTCCAACCCATCACTATTTGGCCGATCTTGATAAAATTGAGTTATCACTAGAGCCTCATGAGCTAGCGCGTGGCATATACTGTCATTTTTATCCTACGACAGAATTAACCGCCGCCTCTCGTTTAATGCCCCAATTTCATAAAGCCATTTTCTATTCATTAACAATGGAGAAAAATATTACTGGGCATACACTTTATTATTTGAATTTCTTTGATAATAAAGGTGATCCTATGGTCACACCGCCTAGTTTACATTTTGCATGTGTTTATATTGGCTTTGAACAATATAAAAGAAATGAGTTAGGTCTATTAAATAAACACAGCGAAAAAATGCCTGATGCAGTAAAAACAGGAAATATCACATTATTATCATCTTGTTATCCACCTATTGTAAATAATCACCATTTTTGGAAATTGTTATCTCATTACAGTGCTAATGGTTCAATGTTAATGTCATTAGATACTATTAAACATATGATTTCTGATTATATTCTTTACCGAGATACTGATAGGCAGATCACTCGAAAATGTGAGCGATTATTAAATGGACTCGTTGAACTAAAAACACATTTATATGACTATATTTTAAAAGGTAAACCCTATCGTTGTTTATCTTTATCGCTATTCATTGACGAAACACAATATGAAAATAGAGGTGAAGCTTTTGTCTTTACTACACATCTTTACCATTTTTTCCCGTTCTGTTTATCTGAAAATATGTTATTGGAAATGTCAGTTACACTCAACGATCAGAAAAACACCACTTGGTATTTATCTCCCTCACCACTAAGGGGCTATAAATCAATGATTTAATAATTAGTAGTATTAACTATGGCACATAATAAAAGTGTTTATAAAGTTGATAATATCATATGAAGAAATATCAAAAAGGAGTTATAAATAATGGCTAATTCAATATATTTAAAGATAATAGGGAAATCTCAAGGTGATATATCCAAAGGGTGCTCTACTTTAGGATCTATAGGCAATAAATATCAGCACGGACATGAAGATCAGATATTTGTGTATTCATTTGATTATGATTTAACTCGAGCACAAAATTTAAATCATTCTCCTGTGGTAATTTCAAAACCTATAGATAAATCTTCACCCTTACTTGGGGTTGCAATAACAAATAATGAATTATTAGAGTGCGAGCTAGAATTCTATAGAACAAGTTCAAACGGCAATCAAGAAAAGTTTTATACCATTAAGCTAACAAAAGCCAGCATTACCAATATATCAGCACATTACCCTAATTCACTGACGCATGCAGATGCCCAGCCTTATGAAGATATTACTATTCGATATGAAAGTATCTCTTGGAACCATATTTGTGCAGGAACATCAGGTTATAGTATCAGCAAAAATATTTAATTTTACCGACGATGAGCGATATCATTTTTAATTTTTTATCTATAAAAAAGCCCTTTAATATAAAGGGCTTAAAGAGTTTGCTTTATTTTAAATTACCAAATGGGCATTTCATCTTGTAAGAAAGGATTATATTGACGCTCATGACCTAAATTAGACATAGGGCCATGGCCGGGGATAAATAGATAATCATCACCTAGTGGTAATACTTTATTTTTGATAGAGGCAATCAGATCGGCATGATTACCACGAGGGAAATCAGTACGACCAATACTTTCACGAAATAATACATCTCCCATCGAGATAAGTTTATTTTGGTGATTAACAAAAATAATATGGCCAGGTGTATGGCCCGGACAATGTAAAACCGACAAAGTAATGGTTTTACCAATAGTGACAGTATCCCCTTCATTTAACCATTGATCAGGCGTAAAAGATTTTCCACTGGGGAAGTTAAACATACGACACTGTTGTTCTAAATCTTCAATAAGGAAGTTATCATCTTTATGTGGCCCATAAACAGGCACATGAAAATGCTCAACAATTTGAGCCGTTCCTGCTACGTGATCAAAGTGACCATGAGTTAATAGCACTTTAGTCAACTTTAATTGACGTTGTTCAATTTCTGCAATTAATGTTTCGACATCACCACCGGGATCAACAATGGCCGCTTCTTTGGTATCATCACACCAGATAACGGTGCAATTTTGCATATAATTTGTCACAGGTATAATGTGATACATCATAGCTTACTCCGCGCTTTCTTAATCTATATCTATTTATTTATTACATAGATTACCATGAGCGCACGGGTCCTGTATCGATATGAACAAAATTACTTCGTGGATAATAACCCACTCCTCCCGCTTTCATTCTTAGTGCTACTTGGCGTACTTTAGATAAATCAGTACCTACTAAACGGAAATCCATTGCTTGACCACGGGTATGATAGCTTTTTTTCGCAACACCGCTGGTGTGTTGACGTAGATGATTATTAGTCGCGAGTGAACGATAACCCGAAATAAGTTCAACGGCTTTATTGTTGTTTAACATCACCTGTAACAGATAGATTTGATCAAATAAGGCTGGATCGATAGTTTTAACTTTATTTTGACGGTGATCTCTAAAAAGATGATTTAGTCTAGCAAGCTCTTGTTTATTATAACGTTTACCATCAAAAAACTCGGCTTTAATAGTTTCACCAGTATTTAAATTATTAAAGCGAAGAATTTTCGGTCGGGGAGTTGCTAATGATGCAAATGCATGTGAGGGAAGTAAACCTAAACCAACAGCAGCCATACCAAGGCCTAACCACTTACGACGATGTGAATCAACAATATCCATGATAGCTACACTCAAAATAATGATAGAAGGAAGAACAGACCTTTATTATGACAATATTTTTCTTGAATTGTTGCTTATTGTTTGTATAGATTTGTAAACATATCATTGATATTATTTTATAAAAGTTTATGTTTTATTATTAATAATAGCCGTGTTAGCAATTAACATTTTATTAATATTAATATTAATGTTATTTCTAAAAATAGATTAAAAATAATAGCTATTTTTTAAAATTTATTAATAAAACTGAATAAAATTATTTTATCTTACTGATTTTTATAAAAAATAAAGAGCAAGCATAATACTTACTCTTTATTGTTGTTAGCCATCTGTTCTATTACAAATATTTCTTAATATTCTCTAAAAAAGAGGTTGCATTATTAATGCTTTGGTCATAATTATAAATATCTGCTCGATATTGAGGGGCATTTTCTTCTGCTACCCAAGCTGTTTGATAATATAAATAGACAGGGATACGTTCTGGAATTGGTGCATATTGTGTTGAACCTCGTTTTAAGGCTGCATCAATTCTATCTTGTTTCCATCCTGCATCACCTAATAATATCGTCGCTAATTGCGCCGCTTTATTCACACGAATACAACCTGAACTAATTGCTCGCATATTTTTAGTAAATAAATTGTGGTTTGGTGTGTCATGCAGATAAATTGCTTCAGAGTTTGGCATATTAAATTTATATCGACCTAGGGAGTTAGTTGGCCCAGGGGCTTGCCAAATGCGATATGGAAAATTAGCCGCAGAGATGTTTTCCCAATCTATATCGTAAGGATTAATTGGATAGGCGTCATTCCCCCACCCTGAATAAATCGTATAACCTTTACGGCTAAAATAACTAGGATCAGCCTTTCCTTTTGGAACTATATCTTTACGCGTCATACTCGTAGGTACATTCCAAGGCGGATTAACCACAACATTATTAAGCGCACTACTCATAATGGGGGTTTTTCTATCTGGTCGACCAACAATCACTTTTGAATCTAAAATCAGTTGATTATTAGCATAAAAATAGAGGGAGTAATCAGGAATATTAACCCAAATTCCAGTGTCACCAATAGGTGGGGTTAAACGTAACCGCTGTATATTTAATGCCATAATTCCAGCACGCTGTATTGGTGTCATATTTAACCAATTACGCGTCTGTCTACCAATAATACCGTCAGTTTCTAATCCATGGGCCGCTTGAAACGATTTTACAGCAGCAATTAAAGGCGCATCATAAATCGTTGTTGCTACTTCTTGCTCACTTTCAGCCAATTGAGGCAGTAAATTTAAGTTACGCAATATTTGTCTTAATGCAATAACTTCTTCTGCCGATTGGTTTGGCTTTAATGAATTTTTCCCTTCCATGACGGGCCAAATAACCTCTTGATGAAGCTGTTTGCGCACTTCCTCTTTCATTAATGGATAGTAAGGGTGTGAGGGTGCAAAGGAGACGACAAAGCGCCCTAAGGTATTTTGTTGTAGATTGAGTTGGAAATGCTCGACAGCTTGCACAGTTGGTGCCGGTAATGCTTGTATCGCAGCGCGATATAACAGTGTTGTTCCTGATTGATTAATCTGTTCAACAAAGCTGATATAACCTAAAAAAGCGTCAGATAAAATAATATCTCGTGCTTCTGGCGTTAATTGTGCTGTTTCTAATAGCGTTAACCAACGTCCAAATTGTGGTTGAATTCCAGTTAAGGCAACCTCTGCCAATTGCTGCTCTAGTTGTTGTGTAATTTGTTCATCTTGCCAAATCAGTGCTAAATCATTGCTTTGATAAACATCCACGAGTTGCTTAAAGTAAAGTGGTTTATATTCGCTTGGTAACCAAGATTGTAGTTTAGTACTAACTTCCTGCTTACTCACTGATGGTGAATTTAATGTATCTTGTGTTGCCACATCTTCTGTGAATGCGGGTACTAATGCAGGTGTTTCTGATGTGAATAGCGGTGGTGTTTCACTTTCTGAGGCAATAACATTATGCCCTGAGAGAAGTGTACCTATTACGACCGAATACGTTATTGCTCTTTTAATTGCTTGTTGCGCCATAGTCCTCAGTGCCTCATCCCTTGTTATTATTTTGCTATCGTAAAATATTAGATGAGTTAGACAAAGAGTTTTATAGGAATAAACTAATATTTGTAAAGTTTTATAAAATCTTTTCAACAATAGGCACTTAAATCATCATAAAAAGATGTTTAATACACTTTTTATATTAAATAAGAGTATAAATACTAAATACTCACAATGCCGTGCACAATAAATATTCAAATAGAAAGTATAAAGTATATAGATTTAATCTATCATATGGTTCTATTTTGTTTTATAAAGAAACCCAAAATAAAAAAGGCGTAGTTTCCTACGCCTAACAAATAAAGGTCAACAGCACAGAGACAGATTAGTACTCTGAATTGATAACCACTTCTTCACCAAATTGTCCCGCTTTAGGTAACGGCTGGTAAGAAGAGTTAGCAGCACGTAAGATACGGATCCCACGGATATTTAGCTCATCAGCTGCTGCGATATCAGCATCTGCATCACCGTAGTAAATTTTCAGTTTGTGATCGCGCATCCAGCTTACTTTGTTATTTGCGCCAGGTTGGTCACCGGCAAAAATAACAGGTTGCATTTTGTCTGCAGGAATATTTAAACCTTCTTGAACATATTTAGTCACAGTCTCTGTTTTAGTCTGTGTACGACCGGTAATGAAATAAACAGTATCACCACGTTTTAAGTGCATCTGAACAAGATCGATACCGACTTGTTTAGGCATACTGAATTTATCCCATTCGTTGTTCATTTTTTCCCAGAATTCTGGGTTTTTCAGATAACTGAAATCGTTTGGAGAATATTCCAGTTTACCACGATAAAAGCCTGGGCTTGAGAACAGAACAGTGTCATCAATATCAAAACCTACCGCCATTGGTGCTTGGCCTTCTAAGCTTTTTTCAATTTCTGCAACAGAAACCCATTTAATTGGTTGCTGATGTGCAAGTTCAGTAACAGTAACCCCTGGGCTAACAACTTCTGGCATATGAACTTTTGCCATTGCTGCGCCATTTAAACTTAACGCCAACGCAATTGCACTAAGAGTAAGTGTAACTTTACGCATTCTCTTTCCTTTAATTTTTATATTAATCACAGAAGGTGATAATAATAAACATCATAATTACATTTAAATGAGATATAGCGCACGTTATTTTATTTAGGCTGGTACTCTTTTGTTAGTTTACTTTCATTTTTTGATCTATCTAACACTTTGAAAAAAGAAAGCACTATCTACGAAAGCAGATAGCGCCGTTATTATCTAAGTCGTTCCCAAATGAACACATCAATGACTCTGTTATTTTTGAAACATTTTTTGGTAAAAAATAAACATTTTAAAATTAGCCAAGAAAAACCTATTACCTATCATAGGTTATGGGTTTATCTACAGATAGAGGTTCGAAATTGTTTTAATAATTTATAAGTAATATACAATTAATTTAAATTTGGATTAGAAAATAGGAAAGCTAATATGGACACAAAGCGCGTGGGATATACTGTTGTTGATCTATCCCAATGGGGACGAAAAGAACACTTTGAAGCATTTCAGTCTTTTGCTCAATGCACCTTTAGCCAGACCGTTCAACTGGATATTACTTCATTATTAAAAACCGTAAAGCAAAATGGGTACAAATTCTATCCGACATTTATATACATCATTAGCCTATTGGTAAATAAACATGCAGAATTCCGCATGGCAATGAAAGACGGGGAATTGGTGATATGGGATAGTGTTAACCCTGGGTATACTATCTTTCATGAACAGACCGAAACATTTTCATCTTTATGGAGTTACTACCACAAAGATATCAATCATTTTTTGAAAACTTATTCAGAAGATATAGCACAATACGGTGACGATCTAGCCTATTTTCCAAAAGAATTTATCGAAAATATGTTTTTTGTGTCAGCAAATCCTTGGGTAAGTTTCACCAGTTTTAACTTGAATGTGGCGAATATAAACAATTTCTTTGCCCCTGTATTTACAATAGGTAAATATTATACGCAAGGAGATAAAGTTCTGATGCCACTAGCAATTCAAGTGCATCATGCCGTATGTGATGGCTTCCATGTAGGCAGATTACTCAATGAAATACAGCAATACTGCGATGAGGGATGTAAATAATCAATGGGACTTAAAGCACATGTTTTTGTTCCACTCAAACCTGTCGCTATCCTCTGTTTCCACTTTTATTGATTATTTTAACATCGATATAAATTGATGAGAGGCATTTAGTATTTCCCTTTTTATTGAGGGGTCACGCTATAAAATTTGTACACTGATTTGTACTAATAACGGTGATAAAAATACTAAATGCCATTAACACTCATGAATAACCAAAATATAAAATAATGAAAACAATAAGTTATATTATAAGGTTATTCACTTACTCATCATGATCCTTCATCAACTATCTGCAATATTTTCGGATAAATGTTTATCTTTTTCACTTTGTTGCCCAAAGCCTTTTAATCCGACCACATGAACATGCTCGCTTCCATTAAAGACTTTACGCACTAATTTATAAGTTGTGCCTTTTTCTGGACTAATATTTTCTGGTGCGGCAATGATAAGTTGCATATCAAGTCGTTCACACAGTTCAAACAGGGTCGCGATAGATTTCGCATCTAAACGTGCCGCTTCATCAAGGAAGAGCAAACGACAAGGCGAAATATCTTTCCCTCTTAAGCGTCGTGATTCTTCTTCCCAACTTTGAACCACCATCACTAAGATAGACATACCTGTACCAATGGCTTCACCTGTTGATAGCGCACCACTTTCTGCTTTTAACCAACCTTCTGGCCCACGATTAACTTCAACTTCCATCTCAAGATAGTTACGGTAATCAAGTAGCTCTTCACCCACCGTTTGTGGCATACGCTGACCAAAATCAGCCTGTGGATTTAAGCGTTGATACAGTTTTGCCATCGCTTCAGAGAAGGTTAGGTTTTGGTTTTTAAATAGATCTTGATATTGGCTATCTTCTTCTTCCGATAATACATCCAGTAAGATTTGATGGCTTTCACGAATATTAACGTTTAACCGTACACCACGAACCTGACCAAAGGAAACCGCTTGTAAGCCCTGATTTAGCATGCGAATGCGATTTTGTTCACGTTGGATAGTTTTACGAATAATATTTGCCACACTGCGAGAGCTGATCGCCAGTTTTTGTTCACGACTGGTTAGCTCTTCGGTTAAGCGAGCTAATTCAATTTCCATCTGTTCGATAGCATCAACCGGATCATCGGTTTTGATAATATCTTGTCGAATGCGTTCTCTTAAATGTTGGTAAACCGCAATAAAGAATTGGACTTTACGATCAGGGTATTTTGCGTCTTCAGAGCGACGTAATGCATCCCGTAAATATTCATTATCCGCCACAGCCTGACGTAACGCACCTAGCGCCTTATCCGACATTGAACGTAACTCATCCGCTGAAAGATAGGCAAAATCACGACGATGTAAACGGCGCTCCATACCATTTTCTTTCACTAAGCGCATAACAGCACACCAACTGGCTTTAGCGCTGACGACGTGTTCACGCATTTGGCCATAATCACGTTCTAATTTGCGAATTTTCTTCGCCATATTTTCACGTTCAGCTTCACTAAGCGCAATATCACGCTCAAGTTGGCTAATACGCGTACGGTTAGCACTCACCGCAGCATAACGTTGATCACGTAACTCTTTGGCTCGCGCTTCTGCACCCGCATCAATTTGCAAGCCAGTCTCTTTCATCTCTTGCTCAAGCTCTCTTAATAGTTCTGATTTAGTATCAAAAGAACTTTTTAGTGAGGCTAGTACTTGATTAAACTGATCACATTGTGCCTGCTGTTGACGATATAACTCTCTCGCTGTCGCTCGCTCTGTTTCAGCCATTTCTAAACGACGACGCAATTTTTCATTGAGATCGTTATTTTCACTGACAATTTCAACCGCATCGCTATAACTAAAATGTGGACGACGCTGAACCACTTCCACCAGCAAAAATGCTTGTTGTTGATAACGTTGCTGCTCTTCTTTTGCGTATTGATAATCTTGTGTTAATTGATCATGCTCTTGTGGATCGCTTTGTAAAATCGAGGCTATAGGCTCTAACGCAGTTAATGCTTTCTCATGACGCTGTAAATAACGCATCGACTCTTCTGCGTTATAAAGCTCTTCACGTAGCTCCTCAACACGATCAATTAATGTTTCGTCCAATAATAAATTGACTTGAGGAATGAGTTTATTTAATAAATTGAGCGACTCTTTAGCTTGCGCATAATGCTGACGTTGTTGCTGAGTGCCCTCTTCATATTGTGATAACTCGCGCTCTAATTCATTACGACGTTGATTTAATTGGCGAATATCTTCTTCAGGATCGGCATCAAATGCCACTGAAATATGTTGCCCAACAAATTGGCTAAATGCATGGTGTGCACGTTGAATTTTCTGCACATCAAAGGCCTGTGTGGCATACAGCTCTGACAGCTCATCTCGTTGACGGGATAATATTTCTAGCTGGTTTTCTCGTGCTGCACGGCCAAATAATGGAATTTCGGGATAACGTGAATAGCGCCACTGCCTATCTGAACTTTTAATAAGTACCGCTTTTTCCATCTCTTGGGCATTAAACACGCTATCATCAAAGGATTGTGGATCACCTTCAATAAAATAGAGATCTTCCGGGCAATCTTCTAAAGAAGCTAACTGCTCTTCGATCGCACTGAGATCTTGTACCACAATCGCATGGCGCGCAGGTCCATATAATGCTGAGAAATAAGGTGCATCATCTAAGGTGATATCATCGTAAATCTCTGATAATAAAACCCCGTTAAAGCGTTCTGCTAAAGTAATTAATCGACTATCTTCAGCCCCACTAGGCTGACTTAATCGTTCAATTTGAGCTTCAATTTGCTGTTTGCGAGCAGCGGTTTCATCACGCAAAACCGTGGCTTCACGCTCTTTCTCAAGTAACTGTTGCATATATTCAGTAACTTGATTGCTTGTTTCAAAAGATTGATGCGTTTGTTCACACAGTTGCGTTAAAGCATCTTGTGCAGCAAACCAAACTGGCGCTTGTTTTCTTAATTTTTCAATTTGTTGTTTTAGTTGATCAAGCTCTTGGCGCATTTGCATACGCTGTTCGCCAGAATCACTAACATAATCGCTCAGCTCTTCAATCTTTGCTTCTAGCTCTTCTTGTAGAGTAAATAGATCATCAGGCTCAACATTTTTGCCATACTGTTTATTAAACTCTGCAAGTTGACGTTCAGCATTATTTCTTTGCTGTAAACGTTGCTCTAATTCAGCTAATTGCATCCGAATAGGGTGAACACGATCGGCTTGATGACGATGTGATGACCATTCACGTAATGCGCTTTTAGCCGCACTCCACGCATTTTGACGCTCAACTTCCCCAACAATCGAGGTGATCAATTTATAGGCTTGATCAAATTGCGTTTTGGCCGCATCAGAAACACCGAGTTTCTGCTCCATAGAAAGTAATGAATGCGTGATGGATTGAATTTTTGCTTGAATACGTTCAGCCCATAGCTCGGCATTGGTTTCATCTAAATCATCAATGCCACATTGTGCTTTCGCACGCTCTAATGCTTGTACCGCCTGACGATATTGAATAGCTCGGGTTTGTTGAACATCTAACGCTTGTTGATAATCTGCCAATTGACTTTTCAGTTCATCAACTTCTTCTTCCGCAGATCCAACTCGCGCTTCCAACTCTTCTTTTTTTGATGTTGCTTCTTCAACAACTTCACTTTGCTCTTCTAAACGGAATGTGATTTCTTCGACATCCGCAACATAGCGATCGATTTTTTCTTGTTGGCGTACCGCATTTTGTACAAGATTAAGTCTATCACTGGCGGCTTGATAATCCGTTTCCAAATCAGCCGATAACGCTTGTTGCTCTTCTAACTCTTTGCCCATTTCAATAAAGCGATAAGCTTCATTGTTAATCGCTTTACGCTGATCCCACAACTCTTTACGTAAAGATAGAGCCTGATCAAGGTGTACTCGTCTTTCATTAGCATGACGCATATAGTCCGCTGCAACATACGAGGTCGCTTCGGTAACTAAATGTTTAAACAGATCACGATCGGATTGAGTGACCCGAATAGCTTCTAAGGTCATGCGGTTTTCACGTAATGCCCCTTCCATATCTTGGAAGGCTTTTCTTACTCCGCTATTTTCAGGTAATAAATAGTCGCGTAAAGAACGAGTGATGGCACTTGAAATACCGCCATATAATGAAGCTTCAATAAGACGATAGAATTTTGCCCGATCGCTTGCTGAGCGTAAACGTTTCGGAATAACCCCTAAATCAAAGAGTACAGAGTGGAAATCAGTAATCGAGTTAAATTGTCTAAAAACAACGCCTTCTATCGCTTCTACTTTTTCTTTTAATTCATTAAGTGGTAGAACACGTGCTTGGCGTCCATCGACAGCTTGCGTCAAAATTTCTGTTGGATTTTCAGCAATAGGTAGCCCTTGGATCATAAAAGGTTTGATATCAACCTTTTTATCTCGTCCGGCAACTTGTTGTAAGCGTACGCCAACGACAGCTCGTAAATGGCGGGAATTAATCACATCTAAAACAGCGTAACAAACTCCCGGGCGTAATTTCCCATATAATCCTTTATCACGAGAGCCACTGGTTGAACCGGCTTCAGTGGTATTTCTAAAATGAAGTAAAGTCAGATCGGGGATCATCGCGGTAATAAAAGCCGCCATGGTGGTGGATTTACCCGCTCCGTTACCACCGGATAAAGTCGTGACTAATTCATCTAAATCAAAAGTACGAGCAAAAAACCCATTCCAGTTGATCAATGTTAATGAGCGAAATTTTCCTCGTTCAATCATTTATTTTCTTCCTCTGCATCATCATCTTCACTGGACTCTAATTGCTCATCTTCCTGTTCATCGTCATCACTTGGCTCGCTATCTTGCTCTAGTGGCATAGCTTCACCATCGCGGATCATACGCATTTGCGCTTCAAGAGGAGAGTCACCACTACGCACATCAGCACCAAAGCGAAACACCGATTCAGTAATTGAAAAACGTTGCGTATCATTGGGTAAAAACGAAATCATCCCTAAACGACGTAGTCGGTTAAGTGACGTTCTCATTTTCTCTTGCAGTTTTTGTAGGTCTAAATCCGATCCTGTCGAGCGTTGATTAACTAAGCGTAACAATTTGCTTTCATCGGCCAGTGTGCGTAATTCATCAAATAATTCTTGCACAGTGAAGATCCCCTGATTAGCTAATCGCTCAGGGCTAAGGTAGAGATAACAAAGAATTTTGCCGACCAACATATCCATTTCAGAAAGCACTGAACGAGGAATAAGCGTCGTTGAACGGGGGCGTAAGTAAAAAAAGCCTTCAGGTGCTCGAATTAATTCGACATTATAACGCGCATAAAAATCTGTTAACTCATCTTGAAAGTCCATCAAAAAAGCATGGTTATCTAGTGAGTCTATACCAATATGTCGACCTGCACGTAGCTGACTATCCAGTTCAGGAAAAAGTGAATTCGCTAATGCCTGTGCTAATTTAGCTGGTATAAATTGTTCAGTATGTATCGATGACATGCGCTTGTACCTTAGCTCCATATTCGTTAATTTCTGCCCATTTTGCTGGCAATCCTGCAAGTTCAGCTTGCGCGACACCTAATCGTACCGCTTGATCAATGACAATCCGTGCCACATCAAAATGCTTCTGTTGTGGATAACGATTAAGATACTCAACTAATACTGAACTGAGATCTAACGCTCGTTGTTCTAATTTATAAGCAGCCAGCTCTTGTTCAACCCATTGAGCAATTTGTTCATTTACTTCACTGAACATTTGATATTCCAGCTCTTCAGGCAATTCCCCGGTCACTTCTTCATCTCGCAACACAAGCTCCTCATCACGCATATCAAATAGCCTATCCGCATTAGCATAAGTTAATGCCCATGGGCTGTCGAAATAGTTTTGTACGGATTGGCGTAGGCGACGTGAAAAAATACGGTTTTTATCCATATCTATCGCCGTGCGAATAAATTTATGCACATGCCTATCGTAACCTATCCATAAATCGATAGATTGCTGTCCCCAACTAATAATACGGTCAAGTTTACTTTGTAACTCAAAGACTAAAGTATCTATTTGGTCGACATGGCCTGAACTCATATTCGCTTCTTGAATACGTAATAGATTTGCTTGTAATTTGTCCCCTGCCGCTTCCAGTGTGTCTTGTAACTCTCTTAATGTCCCAGAGGTTTCAGATAGTAATTGTTCACAGTTTGAAATGGCAGCTTGCCAATCTTGGTTTAATAGTGCAGCAATATCTTCTTTAACGATATTTTGCTGTTCATCCATAATGCGTTGAGATAAATCGATGCTATCGAATATCTCAGCCACCGAATATTTTAACGGTGCAAAAACATTACGATGCCAATGGTATGCATCACCACCTTCTTCTGCGGCACTTGCCGCTGAATCTAACTCACTTGCCACAATTGACAGCTGCATCGACAAGCGTAGTGATGAAAACTCACGTTGACGAATGTAGTAATCACTGATGCCAATACCTAATGGCGTTAAACGATATATCGCATTACCTTCTACCAGTTCACTGGTAAAACGGTTAAAAAGCCGCTGCTTGACCATATCATTAATGGCATTATTAGCACGAACTTGTATTGATTCTGCGGGTTGATCAAAGCCTTTACACACCTCTCGAAAGGCATCAATCAACTCCCCTTCACTCATCTCGCCATCAAGGCGTTCGCTGTTTAATACAGCAACTGCCATCAAAAAAGCTAACCTTTCCGGTGGCAGTGAAATAGAGAAATCATTTTTTCTCGCCCAAGACACTAACTCAGGAACGGTCTGGGTAAAATCACTCATAGTACATCCTTAATTTACACACTTTTGTGCCATGACATGAATGTAACGCCCCAGACTGATATAGGGCTCTTGCCGACAATAGCGTTGCTCTAAGGCAAGCAACGCTGGAAAATCTTTATTTTGCAACTGACGACTTTGCAAATAGTCATGAAAAACACGCACTCCCGTTTTTCCTAAAATCGTCATTGAAAATGACGCTAACCATTGATAAACATCCTCAGGTTGTAGCGGATTTTGTGGGGATAATGAGCGTTTTCTTCTGCGTGGTATTTCCGGATTTGCCAAATGGAAATTTCCCAAAATAGCATTTCTCATGACAATGCCATTCGCATTGTAAAACATTAACGATAGGATACCATTAGGAAGTAGCATATCGGTAAGTACATTTATGGCGTTTTTCTGATCTGTGATCCACTCTAATACGGCATGGAATAGAATTAAGTCAACACCATCATCTAGATGCTGGTTTATCTCTTGTGCTGCACAACAAATAAACGTCATTTGATTGACAACACCTTCATCAATAGCCGCTTCTTGTGCGCGGTTAAGCATCTCTTGTGATAGATCACATAAAATTATCTGGTGCCCTAATTTTGCCAGTTGTCTGGAAAAATAACCTTCACCACCCCCCGCATCTAAAATACGCAACGGACGATCAGGGAGTTGAGTTAATAATTGTTGTAAATCATCCCAAATCACCGCTTGGCGGATTTTTCCTTTTGTTGTGCCATAGATATTGCGAGAGAATTTATCAGCAATATCGTCAAAATTACGGTCTGACATTAAAACGCCTCATGATAACAACTTGTTACTTGCGCTCTTTGCATTCTGATAAATTCAAAAATATGAGACACTGTACTGAAGGTAAACAAAGACAACAATTTTACCAGTGTTCGATGATACTGGCTGTTTTCAATCACAAAATAAGCCATGAATCAGATTATTCGCAAAGCGCAGTATAAATATAACGCTTATTAATGAAAAAATTAACGCTCAAACGTTTATCGTTTTACAATTTCTAAATTAGTGAGTATTTCTATTCGTTAGCATTTAGTAAAAACTATACTTATACGCTATTTTGACACAATGCTTTATCAATCCCCTAGTTCTCACTAGATTTTTACTCTCAGTTGCTGACATTTCACTCAACTTAGGAAGATTTATGCTGTTTTTGCTCAAAAAATATCTTGGTAGCCTAATCATGCCACTACCGCTGTTATTAATAATTGCTTTTTTTGCGCTTATTTTACTGTGGTTTACTCGTTGGCAAAAAACAGGAAAAAGCGTACTCACTATCGTGATTGTGTTACTTACGCTGTTAGGCATGCAACCTGTCGCAGATACTCTATTGATGCCGAGTGAAAAAGCGTATCAAGCACGTTATGAATTACGCGAAAACTCACCACAAGATGTTAACTACATTGTCGTTTTAGGGGGCGGTTTTACTTATAACCCTGAATGGGCACCTAGTGCTAACCTGCTAAATAATAGCTTATTTCGTGTTGCTGAAGGCGTAAGGCTTTATTATCGTTATCCTAATGCCAGCTTAATTTTTACCGGTGGTGCCGGCGTCAATAAAATAAGTAGCGCCGAAGTGGCTGCACAAGTTGCACAATCATTAGGTGTTCCAGCAGAAAAAACGATCGCCCTTTCTCAACCTAAAGATACCGAAGAAGAAGCGTATGAAGTGGATAAACTTATCGGTAAACAACCTTTTTTATTGGTGACCTCAGCAAACCATTTAGCGCGGGCAGAACGTTTCTTTTTAGCTAGAGGTATGCACCCTATTGTTGCACCTGCTAATCAGCTAGCCATTACTACCCCTCTGCATCCTTGGGAAAAATATACCCCTTCCGCGTATTATTTTCAGCATAGTGAGCGAGCATGGTATGAATTTATCGGCTCGATTTGGCAAACCATAAAGCCTAGCGAATCATCTAATATAGAGGCGGTTGTTGAGAATAAAAATGAAGCTGACAATGGCATAAAATAGCGTATGAAGAATGAGATCATTAGGTAAAAAAATAATCAATCCTCTTTTTTATCGATGGTAGAAAACAACAACGGCACTGAATACCAGTGCCGTTAAACATTAATTTGCAATATACTGCAAATATTAGAACTCTTGGTTTAGTGCCCGAAAAGCGGCTCTCGCGGCAATTAAGTCATCTTGAGTATCAACCCCGACACCCGGTACTTCAAGCGCTTTTGCTACATGGATTTTCTCGCCATACCACAATACACGCAGCTGCTCTAACATTTCGATAGACTCCAATGGGCTTGGCTCCCAAGTAATATAACGACGAATAAAGCCTGCACGATAAGCGTAAATACCGATATGACGTAAGTAATGCTCGCCTATTTCATCATGAGAGAGATTAAAACGATCTCTTTCCCAAGGAATAGTGGCTCGAGAAAAGTAAAGTGCAAAACCTTTCGCATCCATAACCACTTTTACAGCGTTAGGATTAAAGGCTTCTTTTGAGTCGACGATAGGCACAGCAAGAGTTGCCATACCTGCACCACAATTAGCTAAATTTTCTGCCACTTGCGTAATAATTGCGGGTGGAATGAGTGGTTCATCGCCTTGTACATTAACGATTATCTCATCATCTGCGAATTGATATTTTTCGATAACCTCAGCTAAACGCTCTGTACCTGAGTGGTGGTCTTCACGGGTCATACACGCTTCTCCACCCGCTTGTTCAACAGCGCGAACCACATCTAAGTTATCAGTTGCAACAATGACACGTTTAGCACCTGAACGCTTTGCTTGTTCCATAACACGAACAATCATCGGTTTGCCATGAATATCAGCAAGTGGCTTACCGGGTAACCGAGTCGACGCATATCGACCTGGGATAATGACCGTAAACATTAGGTTATTTTTCCTCTTCTAATGACAACTCTCTGGCTTCATTCTCTAGTAGAACCGGAATATTGTCACGAACAGGATAAGCGAGATGATCAATTTTGCAGATAAGCTCTGAATTTTCTTTATCAAAGATAAGTTTGCCATGGCAAACTGGGCAAGCAATAATTTCGAGTAAGCGGTGATCCATTTTGTCCCTCACAAGGGTTAATCATGTTATAGGATAAAAGGATATCATAAGGAAGGATCAGCGTTAATACTCTACACCGCGGGTTTGGTAATTATTCGCTAAATATTTTCTCTATTAATAAATTTACTATTTTCTTTTTCACTATAAGCAACAAAAAAGCCACAATAATGTGGCCTTTTATCGTTTTGTCTGCAACATCATTAATAAAGAATTACATTCCGCTTTTATTGATAATAATTTAACCTTTTTATTATCTTTATTGCATTCTAATTAACGTGGCAACCATTTTATATTACCTTGAGCAATCAGTGATAACGTCTTATTTTATCCTTTTTGCATCAACGTAATGATAGATTTTAATTAAATCAATAGGTTAAAACATGGTCTTACCCATTTATTATAGGTGTCGACTATTTAGAACCCGATAACATCAGCGGCTTCTAGACCTGCTGCTGTTTTGATAACAGAAAACTCAACGTCTTGGCCTTCGGTTAGTGCTTTATTTTTTGTATTGGCAATCGCTTTTTTATTGACGTAAATATCTTGTTCAAGATCTTTTGCAACAATAAGACCATATCCTTTATTATTGTCAAACCATTTTACGCGACCCATTCTTAATTGTAATGTCATGATAGATAAACTCCTTTTGTTCTTTGTATAGTTTTTATCTTCTATACACATGCATTCTACTTTTTATTAAGTCTTCTTATATAAAACCCCATTAAATTCTGAACACATTAATTTAAGTAGTGCATTTTATTATTCAATATAAATGTTCAAAATCGTGATAGCTAAATTAGATAACTATTTATTGAACAGACACTAAACTACAAAATATTCATGACAAATATATGACATATTCTATATTGTAGCCTGTACCTATCAATAAACTTGCTTGATATAAATGTTAAAGTAATTTCTATTCGAAAGCATTTTAACTATCAAGCATGAATAATATCCACAGCATAACAATATTAACTCTACAATAAAGATCTAAAAACTCTCCACACAAGGCTTTTGAGTAGATAGGGTATTAGCGAGTTAAATTGAACTACGACAAAAGCGGTATGCGATTAGTGGGTAGGTAATCTTTATGTAACGCTATCCTGATTTCCATTATAAATATCATTGTTTCAGATCATATACAAGTTTTTTTCGCGTTGTCACTAATTGGCTGACTTGATTTAGCACAGATAGATCTTCCAATACCGCACTGACAGGCAAATACCACCAGTTGTTTTGCGCAAAATGCTGGCATTTAACTGCGTCTTTTTCTGTCATAATCAGCGGCTCTTGGTGAGGCGTCAGTATTTGTAACTCTTGTAGGGTATATTCACTATGATCATTAAAGGCTTTAGTCGCAATTAACTTAACCCCTTTATCTTGCAAGGAATTAAAGAAACGAGGAGGATGACCAATCCCTGCCATAGCAACTGCATTACCCAACTCAGTAATGGCTTTTTTCTCACCTGTCTTTAGATTTACCGCGATTTCTCCCTCTAAACTCATCGCTATTTCATTCGCTTGACAATCACCACCATTGACAATAACCGCATTAACAGAATCAAGACGATGAGCGCGCTCTCTCATCGGCCCTGCGGGCAACCACCAGCCATTACCAAAACGCCGTTGTCCATCAATAACGACGATTTCATAATCTCGCTGTAGGGCATAATGCTGTAATCCATCATCAGTAATAATAATATCAAGATCATATTGCGCTAATAGCGCTTTGACTGCATCACTGCGAGAAGGTGCAACGGCAACAGGTACGCCAGTGCGATGATAAATTAAAACCGGTTCATCTCCTGCGACGGCCGGCTGTGTTTCTGGCGACAATAATAAAGGATATTGGTCTGATTTCCCGCCATAACCACGAGAAACAACCGCAGGTTTAAAGCCTTGTGCTTTTAATTGCTCAACAAGCCAAATCACCACTGGTGTTTTACCATTACCTCCCGCCGTTAAGTTACCTACCACAACAACAGGTACGGGGGATTTCCATGAGGATAACCAGCCTTGTTTATAGGCAAAACGCCTAAAAAGGCTGATCGCCCCATAGAGCCATGAAAAAGGCAATAAAAGAAGGTAACACCACGATTTACCAGACCAAATCCGCTCAATCATTTGCCAAATTGCATCCTGTGTAGCTGAGCATAAACGCCTTTTCGCTCAATTAAATCAAGATGAGCACCACGTTCAACAATTTCCCCATCTTCAATCACTAAAATTTCATCTGCTTTTTCAATGGTTGATAGACGGTGAGCAATCACTAATGATGTTCTATTTTTTTGCAGTTCATCAAGTGCGGCTTGAATTGCCCGCTCTGACTCAGTATCTAATGCTGAAGTTGCCTCATCTAAGATAAGAATAGGCGCATCACGCAATAGTGCCCTTGCAATGGCAATACGTTGACGCTGACCACCTGATAACAACACGCCATTTTCACCAATTTCAGTATCGAGACCATTATCTAATTTTTGGATAAAGTCCATAGCATGGGCCATTTTAGCCGCTTTCTCGATATCCTCACGGGTATATTGGTCTTCACAAGCATACACAATATTGTTTGCTACCGTTTCATTAAACAGATGTACATTTTGTGAAACTAACGCAACCTGATTACGTAGTGATCTTAATGTGTAATCACGAATATCGTGACCATTGATCAAAATCTCCCCTTCGTTAACGTCATAAAAACGAGTGAGGAGGTTTGCAATAGTAGATTTACCTGAGCCTGAACGCCCTACTAGTGCCACTGTTTTCCCTTCAGGAATAGTGAAGGACAGATTTTTCAAAGCAGGTGTATCTTTGGTGATATATTGGAAAGTGACATTACGGAACTCAATATCACCTGTTGGTTTTTTCAGCTCAAGGGTGCCAGTATCTTTCTCTTGTTCCATATCAAGGATAGCAAATAATGTTTGGCAAGCAGCCATGCCTCGTTGGAATTGAGCATTAACGTTAGTTAATGATTTTAATGGGCGCATTAAAGCAACCATTGAAGAGAAGACCACCGTAATTGTCCCTGCTGTCAGGGTATCCATAATCTCAGGAAAACTGGCTGCATATAAAACAAAGGCTAAAGCAAAAGAAGCAATAAGCTGGATAATGGGATCTGATATAGAAGATGCCACCACCATACGCATACCTTGGCGGCGAATATGGTTACTAACATGATTAAAGCGCTTATTCTCAACTTCTTGACCATTAAAAATTAAGACTTCTTTATGGCCTTTAAGCATTTGTTCAGCACTTGTTGTCACCTGCCCCATACTATTTTGGATACGCTTACTGATGGTTCTAAAGCGTGTTGATACCATTCTGATCACCACCGCCACAATAGGTGCGATCACAATCAAGATAAGTGATAACTGCCAGCTATAGTAGAACATCAAGCCAAATAAGCCGATGATATAAGCCCCTTCACGGACAACAGTGATCAAAGCCCCTGATGAAGATGAAGCGACCTGTTCTGAATCATAGGTAATACGTGATAATAACGTACCTGTAGATTGCTGATCAAAAAAGCTCACCGGCATTCCCATAATATGAGAAAACAGCCGACGGCGCATATTCATCACGACTTTTCCTGATACCCAAGAAAGGCAGTAACTAGAAATAAAGTTAGATATACCACGCAGAACTATCAGGCCAATAACGGCTAAAGGCATCCATTTTAATACATCATTACTTGCTTTACCGAAGCCTTCATCAAGCAGAGGTTTCAATAAAGAGATCATAAATGCGTCAACACCCGCATTTATGATTAATGCGCCTGCTGCAGCAAACAACCCCGCTTTAAAGATCCGAATCATCGGCCATAAGCGTCGGAATGTTTGCCACGTTGATAGGTCTATATCATTCATATATATTACCAAACTTTTAATAAATAGCGGGCTATTCTACTCGGGAAACGTCAAAACACCAAACCACTGATGATACCAACGAGGTAAAATATCTCGTCTATAGGTGACTACATCAATCTTTCCGTGTTTAAACTCGATAGAAATTTGCCCATTTATCGATGTTGTTAGCCAATCAATGGCCTCTTTTTTATAACGGTTATGTACTTTATCAGAAGGTAAACGCCAAGGGCTATAACGTGCAGCAGAAACTAGTGCATATTTTGGTGATATTGCTTGAATAAACGCCAATGTGGATGATGTTTGGCTACCATGATGAGGAACTTGCAAAATATCCGCTTTTAAATAGGCTTTTTTCCTTCTCAGTAATTGTGCTTCCCCCTCTTTTTCCAGATCGCCTGTTAATAAAATAACACTGTTACCATCCGTTAATGAAATCACACAAGAATCATTATTTTTAGGTGAACGAGATAATGTCAGCGGCCAGAGCGCGTTGAAAGTAAGGTCTTTCCATTGCCATACTCCCCCTTGTAAGCACGGTAAATGTTGGGGATTGTCAAAGCTACTACGGATAGTTAACTTGGGATAAGCACGTAATAAGTCGTCAATACCACCAGTATGATCAAGGTGATCATGGCTAATTATCATGGCAACAGGCTGTAATCGATGATGCGTTAGATAGGGAATAATGACATTTTTAGCAATAGTGCCACCACTTTTCCAGCGTATCCCTGTGTCATAGATAACCGCTTCTCCCTCTTTTTCAATAATAATAGCTAAACCATGTCCAATATCTAACATGGTTATTCGCCAATCATAACGTTTAGAGAAAGACAGTTCACAATATAAAAAAGTAGCAATAGTGATCAAAATAATCACATGATGACGCCACCAGCTCATTTTGATAACTAAAAGAGTCATAATACCGCTTAATGCAAATAACCAGGGGACAGCGCCACAGGGTTGCCAATACGTAAGAAAATAAGGCGCACAGAAAAATGCCCAATTGATAGACTGATCAACCCATGACCAAATAATAGGTTGTAGAACAGGTAAAAAGGCAGTAAATAGCCCACACATAATAAGTGGTACGGTAATAAACGAAATAATAGGCACAGCCCATAAATTAACAAGCAAGCTAAAAAGATTACCACCACCAAATAAGTAGTATTGAAAAGGTAATAAGATGATCAATAGCCCTAGTTGCAAATGAATGAGTCTAATAACAAACCAACGTTTTTGCTGGCTAAATCTTTTATTTAATGGATAGAGCCAATACCAAACAATGATGGCAAATACCGCAGAAAAGGATAACCAAAAACTAGCGGATAATATGGCAAGCGGATCAAGCAATAAAATCACTGCCGCACTCCAAATCGCCCACTGCCAAGGTAAAAAAAGTCCACTACGCCAATGGAGTAAAACCCAAATAGTTAGGCCTATTATCGCTCTGGTTGCGGGGATCCCCCATCCTGATAAAGCCGCATAAAAAACACCACAACCTAAACTAATAACCAAAGGAAATTGTGGGTTAATCCATTGCGTTGGGAAAAGATATTGTACTCCTCTCGCCATCAGCCAACCAAACAGAGCAGCAAGGCCAATATGCAGCCCTGAAATCACAATAAGGTGCGAAATACCTGTTTTCATATAAAGTATTTTATTTTCGGCAGAAATACCTCGTTTATCACCTAACACTAATGCTGTGATTTCACCACTATTTTTTGTGGCTTGCCAATAAGATGAAAGATAGTGAATAAATTGAGTATAAATAGGAAGGTGAGAATTCGTTAATGTGGCTGATAATATTTTTCCTGACAATGTTTCTCTTACTGAAACGGCATATTTTTGGCTGTCAAATCCTCCCTCATTTAAATAACCATGTACTGCACGAAAGTGAATTTTAAACAGCCATGTTTGCCCGACTACGACATTTTTAGGCGGATGACGCCAATATATATTGGCATAGAGCTTAGCAGAAAAGAGATGCTGTTTAGGAATAGCAACTTTAATCATTATATTGCTATCCGGCAAGCGACGATATTCTAGAATTGCGCTTTCTATTGTGGCAATGGTGTCAGCAAGTTGAGAGGTTTTGGCCATTAAAGAGGAGGCAGTACTGTTTGCATAGCACCAAAAACAGAGTAATAGCAACAAAAAACGTAAGTATGAAAAAGGAATTAAATATAATAATACCCCTACGATAATCAGTGTATAGCTCAGAGATAAACTCAGTGTTTCACGTTGAATAAGTAAAGGTAAGCAACTTAATATAATGATAACGGCAAGATAATCTATATTAAGAGGTTTTAGCCCTAGCATTGCAATATATTTAGCATATAGATAATGCCATTTTATTAACGCTATTTTATTTCTATAAATATATTTTATCTTGGCTAATAAAATCATATTTTACATCCATATAATTAATTTTTCCTTGTAATATCATGCTGTTAAATTGTTACCTAAGATAGTTAAAATCGTATTTTTTTCGAACTCTCTTTTAATAAAAACTTTCGTTTTAAGCGCATACACTATTTTTTGCGAAGTTGTTCTAAAAAGTGATGGAATAACGGCAAATATCAAAATTAACTCAAGCCAAATAGAGAAAGATCACGTAAGGTAAGCCCAATGTCTTACAACAATCGCTAATAAAGAGAATATAGAGAAGTGATAAAGAATATAGAGAATAGAGAATAGAGAATAGAGAATAGAGAATAGAGAATAGTAGAACGTAACTTAATACCAACCGATAACCCAATAAAAAACGGCACCGAAGCACCGTTTTTGAAAAAGTTTACTAACTTTATGCCTATTTGATAGGAAACTATTATTCCGTATAAATATTTACACGGTCACGTAACTCTTTACCTGGCTTAAAGTGTGGAACGTATTTACCTTCCAGCTCTACCTTATCACCAGTTTTCGGGTTACGACCCGTACGCGGCGCACGGTAGTGTAGAGAAAAACTGCCGAATCCGCGGACTTCGATACGCTCACCATCAGCCAAAGTATCAGCCATATGATCAAGCATTTCTTTTACAGCTTCTTCAACCGTCTTAGCCGAAAGATGAGATTGTAGGCCTGCAAGTCTCTCGATTAACTCAGACTTGGTCATATTACCTCCCTAGACTACCGATAAACAGGCAACGACTCTCGTTGCCTTCCGTTAATAACTTAAATTATTCGCCTTTAGCTGCTTTGAAAGCTTCAGCCATAGCGTTGTTTGAAAAACCAGCTTCTTCTTTGTTGTTTACAGAAGCGATAGCGTCTTTCTCATCTGCTTCGTCTTTAGCACGAACAGACAGGTTGATAACGCGGTTTTTACGGTCAACACCAGTGTATTTAGCTTCTACAGCATCGCCAACATTCAGAACCAGAGTTGCATCTTCAACGCGGTCACGTGAAGCTTCTGAAGCACGTAGGTAACCTTCAACGCCGTCAGCTAATTCTACAGTTGCGCCTTTAGCATCAACAGCAGTTACTTTACCAGAAACAATAGCACCTTTTTTGTGAGCAGACAGGTAATTATTGAATGGATCTTCTGATAATTGTTTAACGCCCAGAGAGATACGCTCACGCTCAGCGTCAACTTGCAGTACTACTGCAGCGATTTCGTCGCCTTTTTTGTACTCACGAACAGCTTCTTCACCTGCAACATTCCAAGAAATGTCAGATAAGTGAACCAGACCGTCAATACCACCGTCTAAGCCGATGAAGATACCGAAGTCAGTGATAGACTTGATTTTACCTTCAACACGGTCGTTTTTGTTGTGAGTTTCTGCGAATTGCTGCCATGGATTTGCTTTACACTGTTTCAGACCCAGTGAAATACGACGACGTTCTTCATCGATGTCAAGAACCATAACTTCAACAACATCACCAACGTTAACAACTTTAGATGGGTGAATGTTTTTGTTAGTCCAATCCATTTCAGAAACGTGTACCAGACCTTCAACGCCTTCTTCGATTTCTACGAAGCAACCATAGTCAGTCAGGTTAGTTACACGACCAGTCAGTTTAGTACCTTCTGGATAACGTTTAGCGATAGCTACCCATGGATCTTCGCCCAGTTGTTTCAGACCTAATGATACGCGAGTACGCTCACGGTCGAATTTCAGGACTTTAACAGTGATTTCGTCGCCAACATTGACAATTTCGCTTGGGTGTTTAACACGTTTCCAAGCCATATCAGTGATGTGCAGTAAGCCGTCAACACCGCCCAGATCAACGAATGCACCGTAGTCAGTAAGGTTCTTAACGATACCTTTAACTTCCATGCCTTCTTGCAGGTTTTCTAACAGTTGATCACGTTCTGCGCTGTTCTCAGATTCGATAACCGCACGACGAGACACAACAACGTTGTTACGTTTTTGGTCTAATTTGATGACTTTGAACTCAAGCTCTTTGTTTTCCAGATGAGTTGTATCGCGAACTGGGCGAACGTCTACCAGTGAACCCGGTAAGAACGCACGAATGCCGTTCAGTTCAACAGTGAAACCACCTTTAACTTTACCGTTGATGATACCAACAACAGTTTCGTTTTCTTCGTAAGCTTTTTCCAGCATCAGCCACGCTTCGTGACGTTTAGCTTTCTCACGAGACAGAACGGTTTCACCGAAGCCATCTTCAACCGCGTCCAGAGCAACGTCAATTTCGTCACCCACTTGGATTTCTAATTCGCCTTGCGCGTTTTTGAATTGTTCTACAGGAATCGCAGATTCTGATTTCAGACCTGCATCAACCAGAACAACGTCTTTATCGATAGCAACAACAACGCCACGAACGATTGCACCTGGACGAGTTTCGATTGTTTTTAGGGATTCTTCAAAGAGTTGAGCAAAAGATTCTGTCATGTTAATGATCTTCAAGTAAATTTAATTAACGTCCATTTAGCATCCGGCCGAATGGGGTTGTTTCACATACCTCGTTACATCCTTTGTGACAAGGTCATCGGGCATTATTGTGTATTCATTAACACGTCAACCCGATTTTAATAATTACCTAGTATAAACGAAATAAAAACGAATTACGCTGTTAATTGCAGATTTTTTTCGCATAAGCTAACGATTTTTCAATAACTTCATCAATAGATAAGCTTGTTGAATCGAGAATTAATGCATCTTTTGCCGCAACCAAAGGCGCTACTGCGCGATTTCTATCACGATAATCACGCTCTTTTATCTCGGATAAAAGGCGTTCAAAGTTAACATTAAAGCCTTTCTCCTGCAACTGTAACATGCGACGACGTGCACGCTCTTGCGCACTGGCATCAAGAAATATTTTTACTTGCGCATCAGGAAAAACGATTGTGCCCATATCTCGGCCATCAGCAATTAATCCCGGTGCAGTACGAAATGCACGCTGACGGCGTAATAATGCTTCTCTTACGCGAGGAAACGTTGCTGCTTGTGACGCTGTGTTGCCAACGGTTTCAGTACGAATTTCGGTTGAAACATCTTCACCTTCCAGAATAACACTTAATCCATTTTCATTAGGAATAAAGCGCACATCCAAATTCGCCGCTAAAGGCACTAATGCATCTTCTGATGTAATGTCCACATGATGATGTAATGCTGCTAATGCTAATACACGGTAAATAGCACCGGAATCAAGTAAATGCCAACCAAAGGCTTTTGCTAATGCTTGACACAATGTTCCTTTACCTGCTCCGCTAGGCCCATCAACAGTAATTACAGGGACGATAACCGCCATGAGTTTCTCCTTTTCATGGGCACTGTTTTTCTATATTTACTGCCGTGAACCTATGGCGTTCTACAACATAAGCTCTAAACAGAGAAAAACAGTATTAATATATTGCGCGTCATTATACGCATACTCTCTAGAGGAGGAAACAAGCAGTTAAAAACAAGCTGTGCTTTTTAAAGATAATTTTTTATTAATCTACTTATTTATAGAATAAAAACACGCTTAAATTAAGAAAATCGATAGTATCGTACTAGAGAAAAGCCAATACTATCGATTTAATTGATGCTATTTTAATTAAACTTTTGCATGAGAAATACTTGCTAGTTTTTCAAAATAGTCAGGGAATGTTTTTGCCGTACAGCCAGGATCAAGAATAGTAATCGGCGTGTTAGACAATGCCACAAGTGAAAAACACATAGCTATCCGGTGATCATTATAGGTTTTTATTTCAGCCGTCGTTAACTGTTTAGGCGGTATCACAGTTAAGTAGTCGCGACCTTCATCAACCATCGCACCAACTTTACGTAATTCTGTCGCCATGGCAGATAGACGGTCAGTCTCTTTTACCCGCCAGTTATAGATATTACGGATAGTCGTTTCACCCTCAGCAAAAAGCGCTGTCGTAGCAATCGTCATTGCCGCATCAGGAATAGTATTCATATCCATATCTATCCCTTTTAACTTGCCACGTTCACACTCTATATAATCGTCACCCCAACGTATTGTAGCCCCCATTTTTTCAAGCACAGACGCAAAATGGATATCACCTTGCAAGCTATTTTTACCAATGCCGGTTACTCGCACGATCCCTCCTTTAATGGCGGCTGCCGCCAAAAAATAAGAGGCAGAAGATGCATCGCCTTCAACCAAATATTTACCCGGAGATTGATATTGTTGACCACCTTTAATCATAAAACGCTGATAGTTTTGATTTTCAATTTCTCCACCAAAAGTGTTAATCAAGGCTAACGTGATATCAATATAAGGTTTAGAGACTAATTCACCTTTAATGGTAATAGTGGTGTCTTGCTGAGCTAAAGGCGCCATCATTAGTAATGCGGTCAGAAATTGGCTGGAAACGGTGCCATCAACATCAACACTCCCGCCCGAAAATCCCCCACAAACACGTAGTGGCGGATAGTCCGTTTGTTCAAGATAATCAATTTTTGCCCCCCCTTGACGTAACGCATCCACTAAATGACCAATAGGACGCTCTTTCATACGAGGCTCACCCGTAAGAACAATATCGTGCTCTCCGAGGCTTAAAGCTGCCGCCAATGGGCGCATCGCTGTTCCTGCATTGCCTAAAAAAAGCTCAAGTGGCTGCTGGGGATGAAAAGAACCTGCTAACCCTTCAATATCACATACCGTATTATTATTTGATAATTGATATTGTACCCCTAAGGCGGTTAGCGCATTGAGCATATGACGAATATCATCACTATCTAATAAATTAGTTAAACGCGTTTTTCCCTTGGCTAAAGCTGCCAATAAAAGTGCACGGTTAGAGACACTTTTTGATCCGGGTAAATTGATAGTGCCTTCAATATGTACGATGGGTTGTAATGTCAACGATTCCATAAACAGGTAAAAGCTCCGCTAGATAAGTCAAAATAGGTAGAGACGCTGTGTAATAATGTCAAATAGTATGATTATCGTAATTAATATTTATCTATTTGCCATATTGGCACAGAGATAACAGTTATTGGCTCTCTGTGCTTTAATTATCAGAAAACCTGCCAATAAGGCAGGTTTTGCAGCAGTGAAAAGGTAACCATTAAGCGTGGCGACGCTCAAAATCAGCCATAAAATCAACTAATGCTTGTACACCAGCAAAAGGCATTGCGTTATAAATAGATGCACGCATACCGCCTGAAACACGGTGCCCTTTCAGCGCAACTAATCCTTGCTCTTCAGCTTCTTTTAAGAAAACCGCATCTAAAGCAGGAGAAGACATTTGGAAAGGTACGTTCATCAAAGAGCGGTTTTCTGTGGCAATACGGTTAATATAGAAATCACTGTTATCAATCGCACTATAAAGCAGTGTCGCTTTCTCATAATTGCGTTTTGCTATCTCTTGCAAGCCACCTTGCTCTTTTAACCATTTAAACACCATGCCTGATAAGTACCAAGCAAAAGTCGGCGGTGTATTAAACATGGAGTCATTTTCAGCCAGTACTGTGTAATCAAATACTGAAGGGGTTTCTTTACGTGCTTTACCCAGTAAATCTTCGCGAATAATTACCAATGTTAACCCCGCAGGACCAATATTTTTTTGTGCTCCAGCGTAAATCATGCCAAAACGGCTAACATCAAGTGGCTGAGATAAAATAGCGGAAGAGTAGTCGGCAATAACAATTTTTTTATCATCAAAATCCGGCTCTTCGTGGATAGCAATCCCATCGATAGTCTCATTTGGGCAATAATGCACATAGGCTGCATTATCACTTAATTGCCACTCTTTCATTGGTTTAACCGCGATTTTACCGTCAATTTCTGTCTTTATTTTAATGATATTAGGTGAACAATATTTTTCCGCTTCATCGGCAGCACTTTTAGCCCAATATCCTCCATCGATATAATCAGCGGTGGTTTTCTCACCTAATAAATTAAGCGGTAATGCCGCAAAATGACCACGAGCGCCACCATGACAGAACAGAATTTTATAATTTTCTGGTACATTGAGTAGATCCCGTAGATCTTGCTCTGCCTGATGGGCAACCTCCAAAAATTCTTTACTGCGGTGGCTGATCTCCATAACAGAACGCCCTAATCCGTGCCAGTTGCATAATTCTAATTCTGCACGACGAAGAACTTCTGCCGGTAACATGGCCGGACCTGCACTAAAGTTATATACCTGACTCATTCAAATTCACCCTATCTGAATATGTTTTGACAAAACGACCTCTATCGGTTGTATCATTCTCCTCTAATTGGCGCAATGACTTTTGTAAACTTACGTATTATGTGTAGCACACAAAAATAATCGTTAGGAGTATTTTATGTCGGGGAGTCAGTATAAAAAGGAAGATGCGAGCTGGGGAATGCTACTTAAAGGACGAAATAGTCTAAAATCACTCGCTTTAGCAGGGGGAGTGGCATTACATGCTATTAATGTCTATATCACCATTACCACCCTACCTTCTATTGTTCGTGATATCGGGGGGCTTAATTTATATGCATGGAATACCACCGTTTTTATTTTGGCATCCATTCTCTCTTCGGCGCTAACTTCTCGTTTATTAATTTTGCTCGCGCCACGTAATAGCTACTTATTTGCCACACTCTGCTTTTTAGTCGGCTCTATTATCTGTGCTACCGCCCCTTCAATGCCAATCTTGTTGGTTGGCCGATTTATTCAAGGTGCGGGGGGCGGAATGTTACTGGCTTTAGCTTATTCATTGGTCAGGGTGATGTTTCCGCAACCATTATGGTCTCGAGCTATGGCGTTAATGTCCAGTATGTGGGGAATATCAACGTTGCTGGGTCCCGCATTAGGAGGAATATTTGCAGAATATAATATTTGGCGGGGTGCTTTTTGGTCTATTCTTTGTGTAGGCATTCCTTATGCTATTCTACTGTTTACTATCCTTCCTAAGGAAAACAGTGCTGATATTGCTAACAAAAAAACATCACTTCCCTACCTACAACTTACCTTATTAATATTAGCAGTGTTATCTATCTCAATCGGTAGCTTGTATCACGTTACGCTATATCATATTTTATCTTTTCTATTAGCAATTATTTTTATCTTATTATTAATTTATATCGATAAGAGATCTCATGATGGGCTTTTTCCTAAAGGAACATTCTCTTTCTCAGCCCCACTATCCCCTATTTATCTGACTATGGCATTGCTAGGAATAAGTGTTCAGACAGAAGTGTTTGTGCCCTATTTTTTACAAATGATCCATGGCATTACTCCGTTACTTTCCGGTTATTTAGCTGCTTTAGTCGGTGCTGGTTGGTCTTTTTCGGCTATTATCTCTTCATCTCAACCAAGCAGTATTGCTCAGCGTATTATGCGTATCGGCCCTGCCATTAACTTTACTGCCATAATTGTTCTTGGCTTATTAATTTCAAATTATCTTCTTTTACCTTATGGCCAAGTGATTATTATTTGTCTAGCCCTCTTTTTTACAGGTGCAGGAATTGGCATGGCTTGGCCTCATTATCTCACTCGTGTATTACAGGTTTCTCAAGGGGAAGAAGCGCAAAAAGCGGCGACGTCAATCACCACTATTCAGCTATTTTCAACCGCTGTAGGTGCTGCCATTTCAGGTACTGTTGTAAATATGGCAGGATTAACCAACCCCGGAGGTATTGCTGGCGCACAAAATGCAGCCCATTGGTTATTTATTGTATTTTCTATTACCCCACTGATTGCATTTATTACTGCAAAAATCGTTGTTTCCAATATAAGAAAACATTAATAACATATAACCCAAAAGGCTATTAAAAAAATAGCCTTTTTATTTTTTATAAATAAACGCCTTTTAAACCTGACTATCTTTATTTATGTTTTTAATATCGCTAAATTAGCCCTAAATAATATACAAGGGTAAACATATGAAATTAATAAATGCAATAATAATTGGTGTAATATACACACCATCAATATGCCAAGCCGTAGTACAGCCTAGCTATGAACATGATAAACATTATTCTAATCTTGTTTTTATTAATCAAGATTCTTCAACCACAATTAAACCCAATGAAGCTAATCCTAATCAAGCAGAAATATTAATAGCACCAAAAAATGCCAAAGGCATTTCTTATAATAAATATGATAGATTTCATGTAACTGATGCTGGCATTATTTTAAATAATAAAGAGGTTGCCGCTGAGACTATTATTAATGAAGTGGTTAATGGAGCAACGTCACTCTTATCAGGGAATATTGCGGTAGCTGGCAATGCAGCTCATGTTGTTATAGCCAACCCAAATGGTATTGAATGTCAGGGGTGTCGCTTTTCGAATACCTTATCTGAAACGTTATCAACCGGAAAACCTATTATCGATAATAGAGAATTAATCGGTTACCGATTAGAAACATCAATCTCTTCCTTAGATGAAAGAGCTTTTGGTGGTAAGCCAATTGATCATATTGGCAAAATTGTATTCAGTAATCAAAATGACCGCAGTTCTAATCCTTCTTTTAATAACCTGATTATCATATCTAATAACATTAAGTTAGAAAAAGGATTTATATCTTCTAAAGGAGAGATAAATATTCATTCAGGTAAAGAAGAAGTAATAATTAAAGAAGGCGAAAGTATCTTAAAACAAGAATACGCCATGCGCTCAAATATAAAAAGAAATAATCTCCCCAATCAGATAATATTAGGTGATAAAAATAGTAATTCTAAAGAACAAGGTATAATTTCTTCTAAAAATATCATTATCAATGCTTCTGATACTACTATTTATAATTATGGTAGTTTAGAAAGTAGTAACCGTAGTAAAAATGCCATACAACTTAATCTAAATAAAACAATATTTAATAACCATGGATATATTCTCGCTAGAAACGGATATTTAGATCTGCAAAATAAGTCTTTCATATACAATATGGAAAATGGAACTATTGGCATGCAATATTGGCTTAATACTGGTAAAAATAACAATAGCTATAGCGAGACATACATAGGGTTAATACCCAAAAATACTATTAGCCAAATGAAAAACTTAACTTTAAATATTAGTGAGGATAGCAAGCTGATAAATGATGGTATTATCAAGACAGAACGTTTACACACACGCGATAAAAATATGAATAATATTCAAAATAATAGAGAAGATATCAAAATTTATACTAAGTTACGCAAAATAAAATAATATTTAACAAAGAAAACCATCTGCTATTTATCAGCAGATGGTTTTCTGATTTAACTAAAAAACAAAAAATCTAATTAATATTTTTCAAAGTTTTCTTGGATCGTGGCGGGATCTTGTGTTTCTGTCAAAGATAACTGTAATAACACTCTTGCTTTCTGTGGATTTAAACGTTCTGAAGCAATAAAGCCATATTTTGCATCATCTACTTCACCATTTTGTGTGGTAAATCCAACCGGAACACGACTTGAACGAACCACAACAACACCTTTTTTTACACCATCTGCTAAAGTATTTAAGATGTCAGAATATAAGTTACCATTGCCGACACCTGCACTAACAATACCTTTAAAGTGGTTATCTATAAACGCTTTAGCCGGTAAATCAGATGCATTAGCATAGTTATAAACAATACCTACTTTTGGTAATTCGGTTAATTTGCTGACATCAAAGGCAACTTTCTCAGCGCGTGGTGTTGCAGCAGTATAATAGTGTACTTTACCATCATGAACATAACCTTGAGCACCTGCATTAATCGGCTGGAATGCTTGCACTTCTGTCGTATTCATTTTGACAACATCTTTACCACTAATCACCGAATTATTCATGGTAACTAATACACCACGATTTTCAGATGCTTTATCACTTGCCACCACCACGGCATTATAGAGGTTTAATGGACCATCAGCACCTAATGCTGTTGCTGGGCGCATTGCCCCTACCATCACCACCGGTTTTTTACATGCTGTGGTTAAGTCAAGAAAATAGGCGGTCTCTTCCATCGTATCTGTACCATGGGTTATCACAAAGCCGTCTGTTTTATCACAATCCGTATTAATTTTATTCGCCAGTTTTAACCACACTTGGTCGTTCATATCTTGCGAACCAATATTAACCACTTGCTCGCCTGTTAAGTTAGCCACTTTTTTTGCCTCAGGTACGGCATTAATCAATGTATCAATGCCTAATTTTCCTGCTGTGTAGCTTGAAGAAGTGGCAGAGTCTCCACCCCCTGCGATGGTTCCCCCAGTTGCGAGGATTGTCACATTAGGTAAAGCAAAAACGGTACCACTAATTACGGTTAATAAGCTGGCTAGCAATGTTTTTCTTATCATTTTTTAATCCTTATGAGTCTATAAAATCGCGTCCAATTATGATGATTTATTATCAGTAATTCCGTGATAAATAGAACGAATTTATCAAAAGAACTAATATATTAGTGCATTAATGATAAGGAATGTTATTTAAAATCAACCGACACGAGAAATAATTAGTGCATTAGCGACGATTTCAGTATCATGTGCCCCTAACTATCACTCGTAAAATATTGATGAAACCTGCCATGTCACAAACATTTATTCCCGGCAAAGATGCCGCACTGGAAGACTCTATCGCTAGCTTTCAGCAAAAATTAACTCAGTTAGGTTTTAACATTGAAGAAGCTTCATGGTTAAATCCTGTTCCTAACGTTTGGTCTGTTCATATTCGTGATAAAGATTGTCCGTTATGTTTTACTAACGGCAAAGGTGCTACTAAAAAAGCAGCATTGGCTTCAGCATTAGGCGAATATTTTGAACGTCTCTCAACCAATTATTTCTTTTCTGATTTCTGGTTAGGTGCTGATATTGCAGAAGGTGAGTTTGTTCATTACCCAAATGAAAAATGGTTTCCACTGACAGATGATGATGCTGTACCTGAAGGCTTATTAGATGCACGTTTACGTCAATTTTACGATCCTGAAGGTGAGCTATGTGGCAGTGAACTGGTTGATTTACAATCAAGTAATTCAGAACGTGGTATTTGTGCCTTACCGTTTATTCGCCAATCAGATAAAACACCTGTATATATACCTGTTAATATCATTGCAAATCTTTATGCATCTAATGGTATGTCAGCAGGAAATACGCAAAATGAAGCTCGAGTGCAAGGGCTTTCTGAAGTGTTTGAACGCTATGTCAAAAATAGAATTATCAGCGAAAGAATTAGCTTGCCTAAAATCCCCCATGAAGTTTTAGCTCGTTATCCTGCTGTTATTGAAGCTATTACGACATTAGAAAAAGAAGGCTTCCCTATTTTTAGTTTTGATGCATCTTTAGGGGGACAATTCCCCGTTATTTGCGTCGTGCTGTTTAACCCACAAAATGGGACTTGTTTCGCTTCTTTTGGTGCTCATCCCGATTTTGGTGTGGCATTAGAGCGTACTGTTACTGAGTTATTGCAAGGCCGTAGCCTTAAAGATCTCGATGTTTTCAATCCACCGAGTTTTGATGATGAAGAAGTCGGTGACCACACTAATCTTGAAACCCACTTTATCGACTCTAGTGGTTTAATTAGTTGGGATCTGTTTAAAAAAGATGCAGACTATCCATTTGTTGATTGGGATTTCAGTGGTTCAACCGAAGAAGAATTTCACACATTAATGTCACTGTGCCAGCAATGTGGTGCGGAAGTGTATATTATGGATTATGACCATTTAGGGGTTTATGCTTGCCGTATTTTAGTCCCTGGCTTATCCGATATTTATCCTGCTGAAGATCTGCAACTAGCCAATAATATTATGGGTGTCCATTGGCGTGATACCATTCTTTCTTTACCAACAAGTCATGGCACAAAGGAAGAGTACCTCTCACTTATTGGCCAATTTGATGAAGATGGCTTAGATGACTTTACTCGTATCAGAGAAATGATTGGTATTGCACCGGGTAAAGATAATGGCTGGAGTCATTTACGTGTAGGTGAATTAAAATCAATGTTAGCACTCGCTGGCGGCGATTTAGAACAAGCATTAGTTTGGGTTGAGTGGACACAAGATTTCAACGCATCATTATTTACACCAGCGCGTCAAAATTATTATCGTTGCCTGCATAATCTTTTACTATTACGTGAAGAGCATGAGCGTGGGCCTGCACAATATATGGAGGCATTTTCTCGTATGTATGGCGAGGAAACACTGCAAGCTGCATTAAATGCAATTGAAGGTAAACAACCTTTTTATGGCTTGCAACCCATTGATCCATCATTAGCGAATTTGCCAGTTCATCAATCTTTATTAGCCGCGTATGAAAAATTACAACAAGCAAAACGTCAATCGAATAAATAACACTATTTTATTTAAGGTTATTTATTAAATAATTATTTTTAACTGAATAATAATCGCTTTGTTTAAAATCAAAACACTCTACTAACAAGTAGAGTGTTTTATTATATATAAAAAAATATAACGACAATTTTGCCACCATGACAATTATGTCAAATGACAAAAGTGTCAAATATGTCAAAAGTGACGATTTTAAGTTTTAAATATGACGTAAAAAGATAAGATTAACTTTTTAATCTAAAAAAAACACAAAAATATAGTTTAAATTGCTAATTATTTACCTAGATCTCAAAAATTTAAAAACCGTATTTTTATAATGGTTTTAAGGCTGGCGTAATCAATTAGATTATCCACAAATAAAGTAATGTTTATATTTAGCACAAAAGTAAATGGAGCGTTAAATTTTATTTTTAACTGTTAACGTCAATAGAAATAAATAATACGTTATATTTACTTTTTACTTTGTTTATCCAGCCAGGCTAAAATTTTTTGATAAAATTTAAAAAATTTTTTCTTATTATTAATCAAATAATTATAGCTAATTTAGCCGGTTTTTACGTACTAAAATTGCGTCTCTCATAAGCGACTATGATCCATATCAACTTTAGGAGTAAGACCCTTTGCTACTATTATTGCGTGCTATAATTATTCCAACATATAAGAGAGTGTTAGTATGAAAGCTGACAGCCCTTTTAATTTATTATCACCTGCTGATATGGCAAAAGTTGCCGATGATGCATGTTGTTATAAAGCAAACAAACATATCCCAACAACTTACTTATCTGCTTTTACTGCGGGAATGTTTATTTCAATTGCGTTTGTTTTTTATATTACAGCGACTACAGGCACCGCATCTGTTCCATTTGGTCTCGCTAAACTCGTTGGAGGAATTTGTTTCTCTTTAGGCTTAATGCTCGTGGTTGTTTGTGGTGCAGACTTATTCACTTCAACTGTACTCACCATTATTCCTAAAGCGACAGGACGTATTTCTTGGGCTAAGATGTTCGCTAATTGGATAAATGTCTATATTGGTAACTTTATTGGCGCCCTATTCTTTGTTGCCTTAATGTGGTTTGCAGGTCAATATGCAGCAGCTAATGGGTTATGGGGTCTGAATGTATTACAAACTGCACAGCATAAAGTTGAGCACACCTTTATTGAAGCAGTTTGTTTAGGTATTTTAGCTAATTTAATGGTTTGTCTTGCAGTTTGGATGAGTTATGCAGGTCGAACTTTAATTGATAAACTCTTTGCACTTATTTTACCTATCGGTATGTTTGTGGCGAGTGGCTTTGAGCACAGTATCGCTAACATGTTTCTTATTCCTTTAGGTATTGTAATTAAGAATTTTGCACCGGCAGAATTCTGGACTACAGTAGGTGCATCACCAGAACAATTTTCAAATCTAACAGTATCAAATTTCCTCGTTGATAATTTATTGCCAGTCACTATCGGTAATATTATCGGCGGAGCAGTCCTAGTCGGTCTGGTATACTGGTTAATGCATCTGCGCGGCGATAAACATTAATCCGTGCAGTTATGACTGATTTCTTAAGTTCCATTGTAAAAAGGTAGAAGTATCATGTCTGATTTAAATGAAAAATTTGCTGAAGCATGGAAAGGTTTTTCTGAAGGTGAATGGCAGAACAATGTTAATGTTCGTGACTTTATTCAAAAAAACTATACTCCATATGAAGGCGACGAATCTTTCCTAGCAGGTTCCACTAAAGCAACTGATACACTTTGGGAACAAGTTATGGAAGGCATCAAAATTGAAAACCGCACTCATGCGCCGGTTGATTTTGATACTTCTGTTGCTTCAACTATCACTTCACACGATGCGGGTTATATCGAAAAAGATTTAGAACAAATCGTCGGTTTACAGACTGATGCACCTCTAAAACGTGCAATCATCCCATTCGGTGGGATCCGTATGGTTGAAAGTTCTTGCCACGCTTATAACCGTGAGCTAGATCCAGAGCTGAAAAAAATCTTTACTGAATATCGTAAAACACACAACCAAGGTGTATTCGATGTTTATACTCCAGACATCTTAAAATGCCGTAAATCAGGTATCTTAACTGGTCTGCCAGATGCTTATGGTCGTGGCCGTATCATCGGTGACTACCGTCGTGTTGCACTGTACGGTATCGAGTTCCTACGTAAAGACAAATTCGCTCAATTCACCTCTTTACAAGAAAAACTGGAAAAAGGTGAAGATCTGGAAATGACTATCCAACTGCGTGAAGAAATCGCAGAGCAGCACGCTGCATTAGGTCAAATCCAAGAAATGGCTGCGAAATATGGTTGTGATATTTCTCGCCCAGCTCAAAATGCGAAAGAAGCAGTACAATGGACTTACTTCGGTTACTTAGCCGCCGTTAAATCTCAAAACGGCGCAGCAATGTCCTTCGGTCGTGTATCTACTTTCTTAGATATCTATATCCAACGTGATCTCGATGCAGGTCTGTTGACTGAAGAACAAGCTCAGGAATTAATTGACCACTTAGTCATGAAATTACGTATGGTTCGTTTCTTACGTACTCCTGAGTATGATGAATTATTCTCTGGTGACCCAATCTGGGCAACAGAATCATTAGGTGGTATGGGTTTAGATGGTCGTACTTTGGTAACTAAGAATACTTTCCGTTTCTTAAATACCCTGTACACCATGGGTCCTTCACCAGAACCAAACATGACTATCCTATGGTCAGAACAACTGCCTATTAATTTCAAAAAATATGCAGCTAAAGTCTCAATCGATACTTCTTCAATCCAGTACGAAAATGATGACTTAATGCGTCCTGACTTCAACAGTGATGACTATGCAATTGCATGTTGTGTTAGCCCAATGGTTGTGGGTAAACAAATGCAGTTCTTCGGTGCTCGTGCAAACTTAGCTAAAACCTTACTGTATACCATCAATGGTGGTGTGGATGAGAAACTGAAAATCCAAGTAGGTCCAAAACACGCACCTATCATGGACGAAGTATTAGACTTTGATACTGTGATGAACCGTATGGATCAATTTATGGATTGGTTAGCAACTCAGTATGTTACTGCACTGAATGTTATCCACTACATGCACGATAAATACAGCTATGAAGCAGCACTGATGGCACTTCATGACCGTGATGTATACCGTACTATGGCTTGTGGTATCGCAGGTCTATCTGTTGCGGCTGACTCACTGTCTGCTATCAAATATGCAAAAGTATCACCAATCCGTGATGAAAACGGTTTAGCCGTAGACTTCAACATTGAAGGTGAATACCCACAATTTGGTAACAACGATTCTCGTGTTGATGATATCGCTTGTGACTTAGTTGAACGTTTCATGAAGAAAATTCAGAAACTGCACACTTACCGTAACGCAGTGCCAACTCAGTCAATTCTGACCATCACTTCAAACGTTGTGTATGGTAAGAAAACAGGTAACACTCCAGACGGTCGTCGTGCTGGCGCACCATTCGGACCAGGTGCTAACCCAATGCATGGCCGTGACCAAAAAGGTGCAGTTGCTTCATTAACTTCAGTTGCTAAACTGCCATTTGCTTACGCGAAAGATGGTATTTCTTATACCTTCTCTATCGTACCTAACGCGTTAGGTAAAGATGATGATGTTCGTAAAGCAAACCTTGCAGGTCTGATGGATGGTTACTTCCATCATGAAGCGGATATCGAAGGTGGCCAACATCTGAATGTTAACGTAATGAATCGTGAAATGCTGTTAGAAGCAATGGAAGATCCTGAGAAATATCCTCAATTAACTATCCGTGTTTCTGGTTATGCAGTCCGTTTCAACTCATTAACTAAAGAGCAGCAACAAGACGTTATCACTCGTACATTCACTCAAACAATGTAATTTGATAACTCATGCATTTATTTACTGAGAAAGTAGATAAAATCGCTTAGAATAAAGGCCCCTACTTTGGGGCCTTTTTATCTAGACAGTTTTGGAGTAACCCTGTTATGTCCGTACTTGGTCGTATCCACTCATTTGAATCCTGCGGTACTGTTGACGGTCCCGGAATACGCTTTATTGTTTTCTTCCAAGGATGCCTAATGAGATGCCTCTATTGTCACAACCGTGACACATGGGATACTCATGGTGGGCAAATCGTCACAGTTGATGAATTAATGAAAGAGGCAGTGACTTATCGTCACTTTATGAATGCCTCTGGTGGTGGCGTTACAGCTTCTGGTGGTGAAGCTATCTTACAAGCAGAATTTGTACGTGATTGGTTCCGTGCTTGTAAAAAAGAAAATATCCATACCTGCTTAGATACTAACGGTTTTGTACGCCGTTATGATCCTGTCATCGATGAATTAATGGACGTGACTGATTTAGTCATGCTGGATTTAAAACAAGTGAATGATGACATTCACCAAAAACTGGTTGGTGTTTCTAACCAACGTACACTGGAATTCGCCCGCTATTTAGCTAAACGAGGCCAAAAAACCTGGATACGTTACGTAGTTGTGCCCGGTTGGTCTGATGATGATGATTCTGCTCATCGTTTAGGCGAATTTATAAAAGATATGAAAAATATCGAAAAAGTCGAGCTTCTCCCTTACCACGAATTAGGTAAACATAAATGGGTTGCTTTAGGAGAAGAGTATAAACTCGATGGTATTCATCCACCGTCAAAAGAGACGATGGAAAATGTTAAAGCAATTATTGCATCTTATGGTCATAAAGTGATGTATTAAGCTTTTATACACCCCCATTTTAAAAAGCAGTGCACAATGTACTGCTTTTTTTATGTAAAACTGCCATCAAGTTTTCCCCTCCCTGCGGCATGTTCTTTTGAGAAAGCGCCAGCCACTAAATTAAAAAATATTGTTTTCCATACCTCAAATAAAGATATTTTTAATAACGACTATTGCAGTTAATTATGACAATATAAAATTGTTACTCATTCTAATGGTCATTTAGAAGTTTCTAAGATTATCCTTAAGCATTCTTTAGTTTAATAGTATTGATTAATTACAAAATAAAAAGATATGATATGAATTATAAAAAGTTATATTTATAAACAATTAATTATTTTTAAGGCAGAGAAAAAAATGGAACAAGATAATAGTTCATCGCTTACGGAGCCAGAAGAGGTGTTTACGCCAGTTCCTCTACAAAGAGGTGCTTCAGGGGCAACCGAGTGGTTAGGTATTGGCTGGGATTTAGTTAAAGAGCGCTTTTTTATGTGGGTAGGCGCTGTAATTATTTACTTTCTTGTTAACTTAATTATCTCATCTATCCTTGGATTTATCCCACTTATTGGGCCGATTATCTCCCCGTTTATTTCAGCTGTATTAGTTGCCGGGCTTATGATGATAGCCCATCAGCAATATGAGACTGGTCAGCTAAATCTGGATAATTTATTTTCTGGTTTCCAGAACAAACGCTACCTTAGCATCATGGGTGCTTATGGTATTAGTGTGCTTATTATCTTAGCAGGCTTTATTTTAGCACTATTAATCAGTGGTTCATTATTGATGGAAGTTGCTCAAGCCGCTCTTAATGATGCACCAACCTACTATATTCAAGGCTTATTGGCTGATAACCTGACACCAATTACGTTTTCTTCTATCATTATTATCATTTTTAGCTTAATCAGTACTGCCTCTTATTGGTTTGCCCCTGCCTTAATTTTAGTAAATGACTATAAAGCTATCCCTGCCGTTAAAGCCAGTTTTATGGCGGTTAAAAACAACTTATTTGGTGGCTTTCTATTCTTTGTGCTGTTAAGCATCATTATTGGCTTGAGTATTATCCCATTTGGATTAGGCTTATTTATCACTATTCCACTCTCTTTTACTGCAATGTATGGATCATATCGCCATATTTTCTATCAGAAAAATATGGGTAATATGACTAATAACCATACTGATAACAATGACAATAATGGTGATGGTGGGAATAAAGTTTCTTTAAATAAAACCGCAGAATCGAATATCGGTAAATTAGTCAGTTAAATATTTTATAATTTTGGATAACCCAAAAACAGCCACCTAATTAATGGATGGCTGTTTTTTTATTAATATAACTTAGCTGGCAAATGGATTTTTATTATCATAAGATTGATTAAATAATACATCAGAATTTAAGTAATGATAAATTTCGTCAACTATTTCTATCCCCTCTTTTTCGCTTCGCTGCGCTGCAAGCTGACTATTTTCCCCAGGATATAATACCTGTTCAAAACCGACTGCAGGCTTAATACTCTTTAACTCAGCCATTACTTGAGAAATGTGTTTTTTAAATAAATCAGCATCAGTGAAAAAGGCTGGATTAATCACAATGTGGAGCTGACCTAATTCACGACCTTGTGTCAAATCATGATACATAGAGCTAACATGTTTACCAAAGGGTAATCCTAATAAAATACCGGACAATACATCGACCATCATCATCAAGCCATAGCCTTTTGGCCCCGCAATAGGTAATAAACCTTTTACTGCAAAGGGATCACAGGTTGGTTTGCCCGCTTCATCTACCGCCCATGTGTCAGGAATGTCACTATGTTTAGCCCGCGCATCGAGAATTTTACCCCATGCCTGCACCGTCGTCGCCATATCAAAGGTAATAGGTTTATCATCTGCACTCGGGGCTGAAAAAGCGATAGGATTAGTGCCATAATAAACTTCAGATCCACCAAATGGCACTACCATAGGATCCGATTGGCAAAGTGAAATACCAATCATTCCAGATGCAGAGGCTTGTTCTACAAAGTAGGATAACGCCCCACTATGACCAATACGTCTAACCCCAACAACAGCAATGCCTTTCTCTTGTGCCATATTAATCGCGTGCTCCATGGCCTGCTTAGCAGCAACATGTCCAGCACCATTATCACCATCAAAAATCGCACTACAAGGTCCTGTCTCTTGATAAGTAAACTTAGGATGCGTATTTGTTCCTCCCTTACTAATGCGCTCAGCATAATATTCCACACGTACAGCACCATGGGAATGAATTCCTTTCACATCAGCATGAACTAATACATCGGCAACAATGTCTGCATGGTTTTCATTCAGTCCTGCATTATGTAACTTATTTTTGATTAATTGGTGTAACTGCTGTTTAGAAATTATCATACAATAGGCTCTTTAGTAGGGTTCTAAATAAATAGAAACGTCATAAGATAATTGAAATTAACTTGAGCGATAATTTTAATGTAGCAGTATAGAGATGATCTGCTGTGATCAGTTTAACCAATAGCGAATTGCATTATATTTTTATTTAATCTCACTTATTTTAGTAAGAATTTTTTAATAATCATCTGTTTTTTCTGCACCTGATAACTGTTATTAAATAATATTAAGAGCAATAAAACGCTCTTTTATTAAAAAAATCATCAGTAAAAAACTACCTGCTATTATTTATTAATAATGTCACCCTTCATCTGTATTAAAGAGAAAAAATGATATGTTTCTTTTGATCATTTAAGTCCATTTAGGTAGTCTGTAATAACAATTATTATTTGTGGAATAAAGAATGATAAATAAAGAAATGTTAAAGAACCTAAAGTATTTTGAAAAAACACCATTGATTCATCATATTAATTATTCCCTAACTGAAGATGCTAAAAAAAATATACTAAACGGCTGGTTACCTGCATGTATGGAAGATAAATGGCTTTCATATAGTATAGAAAACTGTGTCTATGTTCATCGCAGTTGGAGTGGCCATTTAATGTATAAATTCACTATTGATAATAACACCATTGATTTTATAGAAATTGCAATGGACGATTTTGTTGATATGACAAATGAAAGAAAAATAGAAGTATTCTTCTCTTTGTTGCCTTACTTATCTCAACCTCATTGAAGTATTAGATACTGAAGCTAGTATATAGCCAGAATATAAAACATTAATAAAATTATACTCAGGTTAAAAGGTTAATAGAAATTACCACCACTAGTCTTTTGATGCTCTTTATACCATTAAAAAACCCCCTGTTTAATAGGGGGTTTTAATATTATAACCACTGAGTAATTAGGTTTTTATTAACCAATATACTCAAGGCCATTCATATAAGGACGTAAAACTTCTGGAATTTCAATACGACCATCAGCGGTTTGATAGTTTTCCATAATGGCGACTAAAGTACGCCCTACAGCTAAACCTGAACCATTTAAAGTGTGCACAAGTTGAGTTTTCTTGTCACCTTTAGCACGGAAACGTGCTTGCATACGGCGTGCTTGGAAATCCCAGCAGTTAGAGCATGAAGAAATTTCACGGTAGGTATTTTGTGCCGGTACCCACACTTCTAAGTCATAGGTTTTACGTGCACCAAAGCCCATATCACCTGTACAAAGTACCACTTTACGGTAAGGCAGATTGAGCAATTGCAACACTTTCTCTGCATGGCCAGTTAGCTCTTCTAATGCATCCATTGATTTTTCAGGATGTACAATTTGTACTAACTCTACTTTATCAAATTGGTGCATACGGATCAGACCACGTGTATCACGGCCATAAGAGCCCGCTTCTGAGCGGAAACATGGCGTATGTGCAGTCATTCGCAATGGTAGTTCGTCTTCTTCGAGAATAACGTCTCTAACCATATTGGTAACAGGTACTTCTGCTGTTGGGATCAGCGCATATTGGCTTTCAGACTCTTCTTCAAGTGGTTTGGTATGGAATAAATCACCACTGAATTTAGGTAACTGTCCTGTGCCATATAAAGTGGCATGGTTAACTAAATAAGGCACATACATTTCTTGATAGCCATGTTGTTCTGTATGCAAGTTCAGCATGAACTGGGCGATCGCGCGATGTAAACGTGCAATTTGACCTTTCATCACAACAAAACGTGAACCGGTGATTTTCACGGCAGATGGGAAATCTAAACCATCTGTAAGTTCACCTAGAGTAACGTGATCTTTTAATTCAAAGTCATAAGTCTTTGGTTCACCCCAACGAAATACTTCAACGTTCTCGCTGTCATCTTTACCATTAGGCACAGAGTCATGAGGCAGATTCGGTAAAGTTAACGCATAGTCACGAATGTCGGCTTGCAGTTTATCTAATTCCGCTTTTGCCGCTTCAAGTTTTTCACCTAATTGGTTAACTTCCTGACGAAGTGGCTCAATATCTTCACCACGCGCTTTAGCAGCACCAATAGACTTCGATCGGGAATTACGTTCTGCTTGCAGGGATTCTGTTTCAACCTGTAACACCTTACGGCGTTCTTCTTGTTGACGAATTTTTTCCACATCGAGGGTAAACCCCCTGCGAGCCAGTTTTTCGGCGACCGCGTCTAGCTCATTACGCAGTAGATTTGGATCGAGCATGCTTATCCTGTGCTTATTGATAGATTAATAAAAACCTTATCTCCTATCATTCTCTTGTTTACCTATCGCGAAGATACCTGAGATAAGGGGTAGTTAAAAAAATTACTAATGATTGAATAACCTTACCGCATCTTTACAATTTGCGATAGCGTTTTGTCACACTATTTTGATCTTGCTGAGAAAGCCAGTCTAATTTCTCAGCAAGCTTGATCTCTAACCCTCGATTAACAGGGTGATAATAACGCGTTTGTGCCATTTCAGCAGGAAAATAGACCTCTCCTGCCGCATAAGCATTAGGTTCATCATGAGCATAGCGATACTCTGCACCTAAGCCCATCTCTTTCATTAATTGCGTTGGCGCGTTACGTAAATGTGCAGGTACATCATAATCAGGTTTACTTTTCGCATCTGCCAGTGCGGCTTTATAAGCGGTATACACAGCATTACTTTTCGGCGCACAAGCAAGATAAACAATCGCTTGTGCTATCGCACGTTCACCTTCTGCAGGGCCTACCCGCGTAAAGCAATCCCATGCAGCGATGGCAACTTGCATAGCACGAGGATCTGCATTACCGACATCTTCTGAAGCAATAGCCAGTAAGCGACGAGCAACATACAGTGGATCTCCCCCCGCAGTGATGATACGAGCATACCAATAAAGTGCTGCATCAGGTGCCGAGCCACGTACTGATTTATGCAAAGCAGAGATAAGATCGTAAAATCGATCACCTTTATTATCAAAACGGGCGCTACGTTCACCACTAATTTCTTTTAATAATTCCGCTGTTAGTGTTCGTTTGCCTTGGCTATCGACTTCTGCCATATCAGCCATCATTTCAAGCAGGTTGAGTGAACGGCGCGCATCGCCATTGACTAATTCAGCAATCATTTTGCGTGTATTATCAGGTAAAATAATATTACGCCCACCTAATCCACGTTCAGTATCATCTAATGCTTGCTGTAATACCTGTTCAATGTCTGTTTCTGTCAATGAGCGTAGCAGGTAAACTCGTGCACGTGATAGCAGTGCCGAATTTAATTCAAAAGAAGGGTTTTCCGTTGTTGCACCAATAAAGGTGATAGTGCCATCTTCAATATGTGGCAAAAAAGCGTCTTGTTGGCTTTTATTAAAACGATGAACTTCATCAACAAATAGGATGGTTCTACGCCCCGCATTTCTATTTTGGTGCGCTATGTCAATGGCGGCCCTGATCTCTTTGATCCCTGACGTCACCGCAGAAAGTCTTTCTATATCCGCTTGGGCATAGCGCCCGATAATTTCAGCTAATGTGGTTTTTCCTGTACCCGGAGGTCCCCATAAGATCATTGAATGCAATTGGCCTGCTTTTATCGCCCGTGGTAGCGGTTTACCTTCAGCGAGTAGATGCTTCTGCCCAATATACTGTTCTAATGTTTCAGGCCGCATTCTCGCGGCCAGAGGTTGAAATTCATTTTGTGAAAAGTCGAGTGATAAATTACTCAAAATAGCCTCACTAGCGTTGGTCATCCACCGTCACACCCGCGGGTGGTGTAAAGCGGAACGCTGATGCATCAATGGGGGCGACCTTTTGTGCCGTTAATTGGTATTGGCTGACTTGCCCATCTTGCTCTGTAGCCGCAAATTGTTGGATTTGACCATTAGGTGAAACGGTAATAGAAAAGTGCTTTAAATTGTTCTCTGTTTTAGGGGTTAATTCAAAGCGATCACCATTTTGCTTAACATCGTAATTTTGCCATTCTTTACTATCATTACGCGCAATCAACATAAAAGGGGTATTCGTTGTGGCACTCTCTAACCAAGTTGCCGTCACTTGTTCGACAAATGGGTTATAAAACCACAATGTTTTACCATCAGAAATTAGTGTGCTCTCATCCGGTGCCGTCATTTGCCAATTAAACAGATCAGGACGCTGTACTTTTAAATGTCCTTCCCCTTTTTGAATTAACGCACCTTCGTTACTGGTCACCGTTTGACTAAAGTTAGCCTGAAAGCTATTCACTTTATTAAGACGTTGTTGTAAGTCTTGACGAGCATCCGCCCAAGCGGCTTGGCTACCAAACAACGCGATAGCACAGACTGTGAGTAATACTTTTTTCATTCAACACGCCTCTGACTGAGATTACGCCGACATCATGTCGGCGTATAAGTTATAGTGATATTTATTAGATTATCATGCTGATTTAAGCGCTGATAACTCTGTTTTCAAGATATTACATTTCTGCTGGCGGTGGTGATAATACATCACGCGTATTATTGTGATTAGGTGCACTGACAATACCCTGCATCTCCATCTGCTCAACAATTCTAGCTGCACGGTTATAGCCTATTCTAAATTGACGCTGTACACCGGAAATGGAGACTCGCTGTTTTTCAACCACAAATTCTACGGCCTGATCAAATAGCGGATCAAGCTCTTCACCATCATCATAACCACCACCATTGCCACCTTCGCCTTCTTCACCACATTTGGTAATGGCTTCAATATATTGAGGTCGGCCACGTGCTTTCCAGTCTGTTGCAACCGCATGTACTTCATCATCGCTGACAAATGCACCATGTACACGCTCTGGCATATAGCCATTAGGGGCATAAAGCATATCACCCATACCTAACAAGGATTCGGCACCACCTTGGTCTAAAATAGTGCGCGAGTCGATTTTACTCGATACGGTAAATGCGATGCGACTTGGAATATTCGCTTTAATTAAACCAGTAATAATATCCACTGAAGGGCGCTGAGTGGCTAATACTAAGTGAATTCCCGCCGCACGTGCTTTCTGTGCTAAGCGAGCAATTAATTCTTCCACTTTTTTACCCGCGGTCATCATTAGATCAGCAAACTCATCGACGATGACCACAATATAAGGCTCTTTTTCTAACATAGGCAACTCAGGTGCCATGCTGTCAGAAGGTTTCCATAGTGGATCTGGAATTGGACGCCCCATGGCTTCCGCTTCTTTAATTTTTTCGTTATAGCCCGCAAGGTTACGTACCCCTAATGCGGACATTAATTTATAACGGCGTTCCATTTCTGCGACACTCCAGCGCAAAGCACTCGCAGCATCTTTCATATCTGTGACCACTTCGGTTAACAGATGCGGAATACCTTCATAAACCGATAATTCCAACATTTTCGGGTCAATCATAATAAAGCGTACATCTTCTGGCTTCGCTTTATAGAGAATGCTGATGATCATCGCATTCACCCCAACAGATTTACCCGAACCTGTAGTACCAGCAACCAGTAAGTGAGGCATTTTAGCCAAGTTAGCAACCACAGGTTGCCCACCGATATCTTTCCCTAATACCACAGTTAATGGTGAACGACTGTCACGGAATGCATCACTATCTAATAGTTCACGCATATAGACGGTTTGGCGTTTTTTGTTTGGTAACTCAAGCCCAACATAAGGTTTGCCCGGTATAACTTCAACAATACGCACTGCCGTCGTGGAAAGTGAACGTGCTAAGTCGCGGGATAGATTTGAAATACGTGCAGCTTTTACACCAGGCGCTAGCTCTAGCTCAAAACGGGTGATCACCGGGCCCGGTGAAATACCAACCACTTTTGCTTTAACACGGTAGTCATTTAAACGCGCTTCAATTAACTTACCAATACGCTCAAGCTCAAACATATCAACAGGTTCATCATCCATAGGAGGAGAGGTTAATAAGTCAAGTGATGGCATTGGTGTTGTCGGTTTTTGTAACGGCCTATCATTGCGCATTAATAACGGATGAATTAATGACTGTTGCTGTTGCTGTTGCTGTTGCTGTTGCTGTTGCTGTTGCTGTTGCTGTGCAAAATGTTGAGCCATCTGTGCTTGAGGCTCAATAGGTGTTTGCCCTACAGAAGATACAGAAGATACTGGCTCTGCAGGGGTTACCATCGGCGTAAAAACAGGCTCTGCAGGCTCTTCATCTAACAAATCATCCACCGGTGATAACGAGCCTAATGCATCAAGATTTTCTTGTAACTCGATAGTCGGTGTGTATTCCTCTTCTTCATCATCACGAGGTGATACTTGTAAGAATGCATCACTGTTAGGATAAAGAGTGCTGTTATCAGTCTGTTGAGTAACAGGGGTAGATTGAGACGCAAAAGAGTGCTGAATATGGGGATGATACCCTTGTGCCGAGGCTGACGTCTCGGATGCTCCAGTCGTGACTGATGGCAATACCTCGTCATCTTCATCCTGTAAAACATCCTCACCGTAACGTTCTTGCAGTTGTTGCTTAAACTGCTCAGCGAGGTGTTGTTCATACTCATCACTCTCCTCTTCTGTTTCTTGCGCAGAAAAGGTATGGGTATCAATGAAAGGTTGATTATCAGACTCGTCATACTCGTCATAGGTTGACTGCGAGCTAGATGTCGCTGATGACATCGTGATGGTTGGCTCAACATTTTGTGTTGCTGATGTATCCTCACCATAGCGCTCACGTTGTTGCTCAAGAAATTGCTGACGTAACGATTGTTCGAAATTAGCCTGCTCTTGTATATCCGCTAAATCGTCTTCATGATCTTGTTGAAGCGCTTCTTCACGGCGGCGTAATTCCGCCTCACGTTGTGATGGGATACGAATACCATAAAGCTCTCGACGCGTTGGTAATCGTACAGGATTTGGTCGAGGTAATTCAGGCCCTAATCCTTGTTTAACTTGTGCACCGTGACTGACTATTGCTGCTGTTGCCACACTGGCAACACCGGCGGCTGTTTGAGTTAATGAAGCTGAATTGCTATCTGTTGATGTAGCAGATGGCGTAAATGATGGCGTAAATAATGATGCACTATGGTCGCTATTATCCGCCGCTGTTTTTTGCGAGACAATTGGCGCTTCGTTTGTCTCAATAGGTTTGTTTTCCGTCAGTGGCATGGTTGTCGGTACTTCTTCTGTCACGACACTATTGTCTGCCATAGAATCAGAGGAATGCGCTTGTTGCTTAAGAAATGCCGATGGTATTTCAAAGCGATAGTGTTCAGGTTCAGGCTCAGTGACTGGGCTAGCGTCATGAGTAGCCATAATGGATGGCGGTGTTACTTCTGCATCATGGGTTGTGGCATGCGTCGGTTGTTGATTATCAACAATATGCTCTGCCCGCTCTTTGCTCTCGTGCGCCTCAGCGATAACTGTCTCTGTGGCTGAAATCGTTGGGGTTGCAGATCCGCTAGCAACTTCTGAAGTTTCAGTTATATCATCATGTTGTGGCGTGATCGCCATTTCTTGCTGACGCGCTAACTCAAGGGCGGAAGGTGCAGAAAAGAGAATATCATCACTATCTGGTTCTATTTGCGCAGAAAGTTGATGTTCTGGCTGGGTGTTGTTATCCACCAGCACCTCGGGATCTGCCTGAATAGGATCGGCGGGTTCTTCATAATCATCATAGTCAATATCTTTTTGACCACGATTAGTAATAAAAGCAACCGCACCTAAGATAACCGCACCAATCTTTTCGGTAATCGTCAGCCATGACCAGCCAGTAAATAGCGTAAAGCCTATCGCCCATACTGATAGTAGCGCCAGTGTTGCACCTAGCATATTAAACCAAGGTAGCAATGCCTTGCTAAATAAGCTACCAATCACCCCACCAGAGCTAAAATTGTAGATATCATCAAAATTAAGATCAGCTAACGCACAAGATGTAAGAACCAGAGCCAAGGCACCAATTGTACGTAATGCAAGGGAGAAAAAATCTGTGTATTCACGATTTTTTTGATGACGTAATGCATTCCAGCAACCAAATACCACCACAATAGGGATTGCATAAGCGAGCAAGCCAAATGCTGAAAAAAGGATATCAGCAAGCCATGCACCAATATTGCCACCTAAGTTTTGAATAGGTTCATTCCACGTGGTTTGTGACCAACTCGGATCGGCTGGATGGAAGCTCAGTAAAGAAATCATTAAAAAGATAGCACCAATGCCTATCAAAATAAGAAGGGCTTCCCAAATACGACGGCGGTTACTTATCTTAGTAAAACGAATATTTTTATCTTCTGTATATTCCTGGCTCAAAGAGGGCTCTCCAGGTTTCACTTAAGGTTTAAACGGAACAACGCTGAGATAACCCAGCGTTGAAACTGTATACATAAACAGGAGTGTACCTAACTTTATCCTGTTTTGCACTAACCTATTAGCAGGCTTAGCGTGTTTTAATCACTAGGCGATTGCTTTGTTTTACTTCTTCCATCACCACATAAGTGCGGGTGTCGTTTACACCAGGAAGACGTAATAGCGTTTCGCCTAATAATTTACGATAAGCAGACATATCAGGTACACGAGTTTTCAACAGATAGTCAAAGTCACCAGAAACTAAATGACATTCTTGGATCTCTTCAAGTTTTTGAACAGCCATATTAAATTGTTCAAAGACATCTGGTGCACCACGGTTTAATGTGATTTCCACAAATACCAACAGAGATGCATCTAGGTAATGGGGGTTTAATAGCGCAGTATAACCAGAAATAAATCCTTGGCGTTCTAATCGGCGTACACGCTCTAAACATGGGGTTGGTGATAAACCAACGCGTTTAGACAGCTCAACGTTTGAGATACGACCATCTTTCTGAAGCTCATTTAGAATATTCCGGTCTATTCTATCAAGATCTTTACCCGGACGTTTTTTATTATCAATCATCTCTATACTCTCTTTCTCTTTTTCTCTTACTTTATTTTCCTATACCCATACCTGTACACCTTCAGCATCATATTGAGACCTCGGTATCAAACGGTCAGAGCAAACTACCAATCTATTTTTATTTAATGCCAGATAAAACAATCATTTTATCCAAATTCTTATCTATTCATCTTGCAAAAGCACTATCCTATGCCCTGTCTGTCTAAAAATAATACCTATTACGTCTGAGGATAATTATCTTTTACAGTCATGTTTTCGCAAATGTACAGCGGATTGTCAAAGCAAATGAGCAAAAATCAGAACAAGGCGCTATGTTATTGTCTATATATGCAAGATAAACAGCAATTGTAAAGCAAAATGTTTCAGGTTAATTCGATGATGTTAACGCAATATAACTCTATAATTATTAAACTATATTACTATTAACTATTGCTAAAATAGTTAAAATATTATCGCTATTTCCCTTTCTTGGCTTTTTTTAACGTCTTATTTCTCCTACAATCGCTCAATTCGCATCAAGCCTAATCAAAGATGAGGTATCCATGAGCACCATCAAACATAGCAAACTTATTATTTTAGGTTCAGGTCCTGCCGGCTATACTGCAGCAGTTTATGCAGCACGAGCTAACCTAGAACCCGTGCTGATTACGGGTGTTGAAAAAGGAGGACAGCTCACTACCACAACTGAAGTTGAAAACTGGCCTGGCGACCCTGAAGGATTAACTGGTCCTGGTTTAATGGATCGCATGTTTCAGCACGCTGAAAAATTTAATACCGAGATTATCTCTGACCATATCAACAAAGTCGATCTGAAAAACCGACCTTTCCGCCTATTTGGTGATGAACAAGAATATACTTGTGATGCCTTGATCATTGCAACAGGGGCATCAGCACGTTATATCGGTTTACCTTCTGAAGAAGCATTTAAAGGCCGTGGTGTTTCTGCCTGTGCAACCTGTGATGGCTTTTTCTATCGTAACCAGAAAGTTGCTGTTGTCGGTGGTGGTAATACTGCCGTAGAAGAAGCACTGTATTTAGCAAATATCGCCTCAGAAGTGCACCTAATCCACCGCCGCGATTCATTCCGCTCTGAAAAAATCTTAATTGACCGTTTAATGGACAAAGTTAAGAATGGCAATATCATTTTGCATACCGATCGTACCTTAGATGAAGTGTTAGGTGATGATATGGGTGTCACTAAAGTGCGCTTAAAAGATACGAAAAGTGATAAAACCGAAGAGCTAGAGGTCATGGGCGTCTTTATTGCTATTGGTCATAGCCCTAACACGGCAATTTTTGAAGATCAATTAGCCTTAGATAACGGTTACATTAAAGTTCAATCCGGTACGCAAGGCAATGCTACCCAAACATCTATTGAAGGTGTTTTTGCCGCAGGTGATGTAATGGATCATATTTATCGTCAAGCCATTACCTCAGCTGGTACAGGTTGTATGGCTGCTTTAGATGCAGAACGTTACTTAGACGCACTAAAATCTAACTAAAATCCTCACTTCCTTTCAAGGCGCTATTTCAGTAGCGCCTTTTACCATGTAACATACTAGCTTGGTCGTTAAAGAGTAATCATTATTATTCTTGGCGTTTTTGATACTTTGTATCTCACCTGCAGATTTGAATCTTTTCTCATGGATAAAACTAAACAAAATGAATTGGTTCGATGGCTGAAACAGCAAAGTGCTCCAGCCCGCCGTTGGTTACGGCTATCAATGATTTTAGGGGTAGTCAGTGGTTTATTAATTATTGCGCAAGCATGGTTATTAGCCATTCTACTACAAGCGTTCATTATGGATGGGCTAAGTCGTGATACACATACGACTACTTTCCTTATCCTTATCAGCATCTTTATTTTACGCGCTGTCGTGATGGCGATACGCGAACGTGTAGGCTATCGCTGTGGTATGGCGGTCAGACAGCAAATTCGCAAAATAGTACTTGATAGACTTGAAGCGCTAGGCCCTGTATGGGTCAAAGGCAAGCCCGCAGGAAGTTGGGCAACGATTATTCTAGAACAAATAGAAGATATGCAAGATTACTATGCGCGTTATCTGCCGCAAATGTATCTCGCCTCTATTGTACCTTTGCTGATTCTTATTACCATTTTTCCTATTAATTGGGCCGCAGGATTAATTCTTTTTGTCACAGCCCCTCTTATTCCTTTATTTATGGCGTTAGTTGGCTTAGGCGCAGCAGATGCTAACCGGCGTAATTTTCTTGCCTTAGGTCGCTTAAGTGGCAACTTCCTTGATAGATTACGTGGTTTGGATACATTGCGCCTATTCAACCGTGGTGATGCAGAAGTAAAACAGATAACGGATGCAACGGAAGACTTTCGTAAGCGAACCATGGAAGTGCTACGTATGGCATTTCTCTCTTCTGGCGTATTAGAATTCTTTACCGCCGTATCCATTGCGGTCGTCGCGGTCTATTTTGGTTTTTCCTATCTTGGAGAATTGAGCTTTGGTGATTATGGGTTAGGCGTGACGTTATTTTCTGGTTTTTTAGCCCTGATCCTTGCCCCTGAGTTTTTCCAACCATTACGCGACTTAGGCACCTATTATCATGCTAAAGCACAGGCGGTAGGTGCAGCTGGCTCTTTGGTTGAGTTTTTAGAAGCCGAAGGTGAACAGCCCCAACCTACGGGTAATCAAACTATTAATACCGACCAAGGTATTGAAATAGTTGCCCAACAATTAGAAATCTTGTCACATCAAGGAGCCAAACTGGCAGGCCCTCTTAACTTTACCATTCATCCCATACAGCGTATTGCACTGGTCGGGCAAAGTGGCGCAGGTAAGAGTTCATTACTTAATGTATTGTTAGGTTTTTTACCTTATCGTGGCTCATTAACCGTCAATGGTGTTGAGTTAACTCAACTCTCTCCACAGGCATGGCGCCAATGTATCAGCTGGGTGGGACAAAACCCTAACTTACCAGAGCAAACCCTGCTGGATAATATTCGTTTAAGTGATCCGAACGCCAGTGAAGCGAAGATAAATCAAGCTATTGAAAAAGCTTATGTAAGTGATTTTATTAACGAATTACCGGATGGTTTAAACACCATTATTGGTGATAATGCTGCCCGTCTTTCCGTTGGTCAAGCCCAACGTATTGCGGTAGCTCGCGCCCTTTTATCACCTTGTCACTTTTTATTATTAGATGAGCCTGCAGCAAGTTTAGACTCTCACAGTGAACAGCGCGTTATGCAAGCGCTTAATGAAGCTTCATTACATCAAACGACGCTGTTGATTACCCACTTATTAGAAGAAACGATGGAATATGATCAGATTTGGGTAATGGAAAAAGGGCAAATCATTGAAACTGGGACTTATCAGTCACTCAGTCAACAACATGGTGCCTTTGCTCGTCTTCTTGCTCATCGTAAAGAGGAACTTTGATCATGAGAGTACTGCTTCCTTTTCTCGCGTTATACCGTCGTCACTGGTTTATGCTGTTACTGGGTATTTTGTTGGCAATTTTAACATTATTAGCCAGTATCGGCCTTTTAACACTTTCTGGCTGGTTCTTAGCGGGCACGTCATTAGCGGGTTTTGCGGGCATTTATAGTTTTAACTATATGTTACCCGCCGCTGGGGTACGAGGTGCGGCAATATTTCGTACTGCGGGGCGTTATTTTGAGCGTCTTGTCAGTCATGATGCCACCTTTCGTGTACTCTCACACTTGCGTGTTTTCACTTTTAAGAAAATTTTACCGCTCTCTCCTGGGGGGATCGCCCGTTTTCGTCAAGGTGAATTACTTAACCGTTTAGTAGCTGATGTTGAAACCTTAGATCACCTTTATATCCGGGTGATCTCACCGATAATTGCCGCCTTTGTGGTTATCATGACCATTATGTTTGGGCTTGGGCTTATTGATGCTCACTTAGCAAATACGCTAGGTGGTATTATGCTCACCCTGCTGGTGGTATTACCTTTTGTATTTTATTATGCCGGAAAGCCCATTGGTCGTGATCTCACAGACCTAAGAGGGCAATATCGCACCGTACTCACCAGTATGTTACAAGGGCAAGCTGAATTAACAATTTTTGGCGCCCTTCCCCGCTTTAGACAAAATTTAGCACAACTTGAAGCACGCTGGCTGCGCCGTCAAGCACAACAAGCTAACTTAACTGGTTTATCTCAATCGCTAATGATTTTGGCCTCGGGATTAACCGCCACACTGATTTTATGGTTAGCTGCCGATGGTATTGATGCCCACTTTATGCCAGAAGCACTCATCGCTCTCTTTACTTTCTGTGCATTAGCGGCATTTGAATCGCTCGGCCCGGTGACTGTCGCATTTCAACATTTAGGGCAAGTCATGACATCGGCTACGCGTATTACGCATTTAATTGAGCAACAACCCGATGTCACCTTCCCAGCCCAAGGGGGAGAGATAAAACCGAGCGCCTCATTAACACTACGGGATGTCTGCTTTACCTATCCTAATCAACCCATGCCTGTGATCAATCATGTTGATCTCACCATTGAAGCAGGACAACATGTGGCATTACTGGGTAAAACGGGTTGTGGTAAATCAACACTCTTACAATTAGTCAATCGCGCATTCGATCCCTCTCAGGGCGTGATCACATTAAATCATTTATCTCTTGCTGATTATGATGAAGCGACATTACGTTCAATGATGTCTGTTGTACCTCAACGTGTGCATGTTTTTAGCCATACTTTAAGAGAGAACTTAATTATGGCAAAAGAAGATGCGACAGATGAAGAGCTTACTCATGTTCTACGCCAAGTTGGTCTTGAACAACTGGTCGAAAATGATGAAGGTTTAAATGCATGGATGGGTGATGGTGGAAGACAGCTTTCTGGAGGCGAACAACGACGTTTAGGGCTGGCAAGAGCCATACTCCATAATGCACCACTTATCTTACTTGATGAGCCAACAGAAGGTCTTGATGCAGATACAGAGCAACAGATCCTCGCACTATTACAGCAACATTGCCAAGGCAAAGCGGTATTAATGATCACCCACCGGCTTTCTGGGTTAGATAAAATGGATAAAATTTGTGTGATGGATGGCGGTCACATTGTCGAAACCGGCACGCATCGTCAGTTATTACAACAGCAAGGTCAGTATGCTAAATTTCATCAAAGACAAGCATTGTTAATGCCACATGATGAGGCGTAATATGCCGTTGTTTCAATTAGATGAACACGATGTGACTTTTCCTGCCCCCCATTTGGCTTTAAAAGAGCCAAGTGGGTTATTGGCAATTGGCGGCGATATTTCCCCTGCTCGTTTGAAAGAGGCTTATCAAACGGGGATTTTCCCTTGGTATACACCCCATGAAACGCCGTTATGGTGGTCACCCGATCCCCGAGCCGTCTTACCCGCAGGAACATTGCATATTGGTCGTACGTTACGTAAGTTTTTACGCCAAGCGCCTTATACCATCACCTTAAATCAGGCATTCTCTGATGTCATTGAGGCCTGTAGTGTACGTGATGAGGGAACTTGGATAGGCCCTGATATAAAAACCGGCTATCGGGCATTGCACCAACAAGGAGAAGCCCATTCTGTAGAAGTTTGGGAGGGCGACGAATTGATCGGTGGTTTATATGGAGTTAACGTTGGTGCCGTTTTCTGCGGTGAATCAATGTTTAGTCGTCGAAATAATGCTTCTAAATGTGCCTTTGTTGCTTTTTATAACCATTTTCTGCGTTATGGGGGTCAACTATTTGATTGCCAAGTGTTAAACTCTCATACGGCAGCATTAGGTGCGATAGAAATTGCCAGAGATCGCTATTTAGAGGCGCTATCTCGTTGGAAAAAGGTGATTATTGATAAAAAGTGTTGGTATCAGCAATCGTTGGAATTATAATCACCACTCGTTTTTGTAAAGCCCATCAGATTTTAAATAGAATTTCACTGCTGTGGTCTATACAAAAATTCATCTTGCACATCCAAAGTGTGGTTTGGATGTTGTTATTTTATTGCAATAAATACCGCACAATAAAGAATTATGACTTGTGTTATTAACCTTGTTTTTCAGCAACTAAAACACAAGTAACGGTAAGGAATATTAACTTGTTAGCAAAGCAAACATCTTTGTTAACCAATAACATTCCTTTACATAGGACAATATTTTCGGCATTATCTTGCCGTTTAAAAAATATGGTTATTAAAACTTAGAGGATTAGATGGCCAAAGAAGACAACATTGAAATGCAAGGCACTGTACTGGATACTCTGCCAAACACGATGTTCCGTGTAGAATTAGAAAACGGACACGTCGTTACCGCTCATATTTCAGGAAAAATGCGTAAAAACTATATTCGTATCCTGACAGGCGACAAGGTTACCGTTGAGCTGACCCCATATGACCTGAGCAAAGGCCGTATCATCTTCCGTAGCCGTTGATCCCAATCCATTCTCTCCCGCAATATCATCATTTCGGGTGAAAAAAAACACCACAGGCAAAGCATGAATTGATGCTGACCTGTGGTGTCTGCTTTTTAGCCTAAGATAAACCGCTATTATTAAATAACGGTATCTTCTTTTTTAGCCAATTTTTCTTGGCTAGTAAATTGGTACTGTAATTTATTTTCTTGGTCATTTAAGGTCACAGAAACCGAGCCGCCATTAACTAACGAGCCAAACAGAATTTCATTGGCTAATGGTTTTTTCAGATTTTCTTGAATTACGCGAGCCATAGGTCTTGCTCCCATTGCTTTATCGTAACCTTTATCACTTAACCATTGGCGAGCTTCTTGACTTACCTCTAGCGATACCCCTTTATCATCCAATTGAGCTTGTAACTCGACAATAAATTTATCAACCACCATAGCAATAATATCGGCTGATAGCGCATTAAACCAAATAATGCCATCTAAACGGTTACGAAACTCTGGGGAAAACGCTTTTTTGATTTCAACCATGGCATCAGTGCTATGATCTTGTTCAGTAAACCCTATCGATTTACGTTGCGTTTCATGAACACCCGCATTGGTTGTCATCACCAAAATCACATTACGAAAATCAGCTTTACGGCCATTATTATCAGTAAGTGTTCCGTTATCCATCACTTGTAGCAGAATGTTAAACACATCGGGATGTGCTTTTTCAATCTCATCAAGTAACACTACAGAATAAGGGTTTTTAATCACCGCATCTGTGAGTAATCCACCTTGATCAAAACCAACATAACCAGGAGGTGCCCCAATTAAACGACTTACCGTATGTCGTTCCATATATTCAGACATATCAAAGCGCAGTAGCTTAATATTAAGCGCTTTCGCCAACTGGACCGTTACTTCTGTTTTACCCACCCCAGTAGGTCCGGCGAATAAGAAAGAGCCAACCGGCTTATTCTCTTGCCCTAAACCTGCTCGGCTCATTTTGATAGATTCAGCCAAGGCATGAATAGCTTGATCTTGACCGAACACCAACATTTTTAATTGGTTATCCAGATTTTTTAGCATTGACTTATCACTGCTAGAAACCGTTTTTTCTGGAATACGGGCAATTTTTGCTACTACCGATTCAATATCAGAGACATTAATCGTCTTTTTACGTTTACTTGGTGCAATTAAACGGGTTTTCGCACCGGCTTCATCAATAACATCAATGGCTTTATCAGGAAGGTGTCTATCAGTAATGTATTTAACCGATAAATCAACAGCTGCCTGAATTGCCTTATTGGTATAACGCACATCGTGATGTGCTTCATACTTCTGACGCAATCCCTTAATAATTAATACGGTTTCATCTGCCGAAGGCTCAATTACATCAATTTTTTGGAAACGACGAGCCAAGGCGCGATCTTTTTCAAAGATCTGACTAAATTCTTGATAAGTGGTTGAACCAATCACACGAATACGACCACTTGATAATAGTGGTTTAATTAAGTTAGCGGCATCAACTTGCCCACCAGAGGCGGCGCCAGCACCAATGATGGTATGAATTTCATCGATAAATAAGATACTTTTTTCATCTTTTTCAAGTGTTTTCAATAACGCTTTAAAGCGTTTTTCGAAATCACCACGATATTTGGTTCCTGCTAATAAAGATCCAATATCAAGAGAATAGAGCGTGCAGCCTTTCATCACATCAGGCACATCATTTTGTTCAATACGCCATGCGAGCCCTTCTGCAATTGCCGTTTTACCGACACCCGATTCACCGACCAGTAATGGATTATTTTTACGTCGACGACATAAGACTTGTATCGTTCTTTCTAATTCCGCTTGACGGCCGATAAGTGGATCAATTTTACCCTGACGCGCCAACTGGTTTAAGTTAGTGGTAAAATTATCCATGCGATCATCGCCTTGTGGCATCTCTTGTTGAGATTGTGCATTTATATCGCCCATATCAGACTGATCATCACTGTTTTGTTGATCATCTTTTAAAATGCCATGAGAGATAAAATTAACCACATCAAGACGGCTAACATCATGTTTACGTAGTAGATAAGCGGCGTGAGACTCTTGCTCACTAAAAATCGCCACTAGCACATTGGCACCGGAAACTTCATTTTTACCTGAAGATTGCACATGGAACACAGCACGTTGTAATACACGTTGGAAACTCAAGGTTGGCTGTGTTTCTCTATCGACATGCTCGGGTAAAATAGGTGTCGTTTTACGAATAAAGATTTCAAGCTCTTCGCGTAAGACTGCTAAATCGACTTTACAAGCTTCCAATGCTTCACGCGCCGATTTGTTACTTAATAGCGCCAGCAACAGGTGCTCTACAGTCATAAATTCGTGTCTGTTATCACGGGCTTTCGCGAATGCAATGTTAAGACTAAGCTCTAATTCGTGATTAAGCATAAGCACCTCCTCCTTAAAAGACTCACCGGACTACGCTTTTTCCAGTGTACACAAAAGTGGATGGCCATTTTCTCTGGCGTATTGATTCACTTGTGCAACTTTAGTTTCAGCGATATCCGCACTATAGACACCACACACTCCCTTCCCTTTATGATGAACGTCCAACATAATTTGTGTGGCTTTTTCTTCGTTAAGAAAAAAATACATTGTTAATACTTCTACAACAAAATCCATGGGGGTGTAATCATCATTATTCAAGATCACCTTATACATCGCAGGTGGCTCATTTAACTGAGAGACCTTCTCCCCTAGTGTGGTTTCTGTTAAAAAATCAAACTGACCCATTGTTATGTGTTACTCATTGGTTTGTTAAACGTCACGACTCACTATGACATTCAGTTTACCATCTCATAGGAAAGTCTGCCTATCAACGGTTTTTTATTAACTCTTTTTCTACCAAAATAAATAACAAAGCGTTAGCTACATCAAAGTTTCACCTACTCGGAACATTTTCTTGCTCATCTCCCCCTTGACGATTGAAACAATTAATTAGAGTATGTTTTATGAACAGCTCAGTAAATATACTGAAAGTAATGTTAAGTAAATAAAGACAAGTATATGAGAGAAGCTAAGTATGGAGACAGGTACAGTTAAGTGGTTTAACAACGCTAAGGGTTTTGGTTTCATTACCCCTGCCGCAGGTGGCGAAGATATTTTTGCCCATTATTCATCAATAAGAATGGAAGGCTACCGCACACTGAAAGCGGGTCAGAAAGTTAATTATAGCACAATAAAAGGACCTAAAGGGGATCATGCTGATCTTATCATTCCTATTATCGAATAATGGTTAAGTAAGTATGATGTGGATAATATTTTATCCGCTCTCGCCCCTTATTTCGTCCATTTTCACACTTTAAACAGAAAATGACGCTCACATTATCATACCAATAAAAGCCCTTATCTTTTGAAAGATAGGGCTTTTGATCTTTTATAGACTACCGCTATTTTACTCTCTCGCTAAGGCATCAATAGGGTTCATTTTGGCCGCATTTCTCGCCGGTAAAAAACCAAAAATAACCCCAATTGCTGTAGAGCAAGCAAAAGCACTTATCAGTGCCGTGGGCTGGAACACAAAATGCCAATTGGGTAGCATCATGCTGGCAAACATAGCAATCGCAAATGAAAGGCTAATACCTAATAATCCTCCCACCAAACACACCAGTACTGACTCAATTAAAAATTGTTGCATAACATCACTGGCTCGTGCGCCTACCGCCATACGAATACCAATTTCCCGAGTCCTTTCCGTAACAGAAACCAACATGATATTCATCACGCCAATCCCCCCTACCACCAGCGAAATAACCGCTACCAAGGTTAAAAACAGTTGCATAGTTTGCGTGGTTTTTTCAGCCGCTTTAATAAAGCTATCAATGTTATAAGTAAAAATATCTTTTTTACCATGCCGGATCGTTAATAAGCGGAGAATTTGTTGCTCAGCAACACTCGCATCATAGCCCTCTTTTACTTTTACCGTGATGTTATCTAAATAACTACGGTTATAAATTCGACTACTTAGCGTACTGTAAGGCACCCAGACACGTAATGACTTATTATCACCAAAAGTGGATTTTTGCTCTGCAACCACACCTATGATAGTAGAAGGAATATTACGAATAATAATTTGCTCGCCAATCACCGCTTGTTTATTCGGGAAAAAACGATGACGAGTATTTTCATCAATAACGACTACTTGCGCTTGGCGATGGATCATATCAGGCGTAAAAGTGCTCCCCTGTGCAAATTTCAACGCATACACTGAAAAATAATCCTCGTTAACACCAGAAACTGTTGCCGGCGCATCTTGATTACCACGACGTAATCGAGAGCTAAAGTAAATCTGTGGTGTCACTGATTGTATATAAGATTGCTGTTTTAACGCATCAACATCTTGAATGGTTAAGGATTGTTTATCTTCTGGTGAATCACTACCAAGCTCCTTACCCGGATAGATATCAATGGTATTGGCGCCAATCGCTTTTATATCTGCTAAGACCCTATCTTTGGCAGCATCACCAATAACAATAATGGTGACAACAGAGGCAATGCCAATAATGATCCCCAACATTGTCAGCAAGGTACGAATTTTATTCACCACCATTGCTCGCCAAGCCATGTTTAATGCCTGCGTAAAACGTCCAATGACTTGATGAAAATAAGAGGCGGTTTGGATCGCAGGTGGTGCCTTTTTCACTGGTGCAGAATGGTGATTATTATTATCGCTAATAATTTGACCATCTTTAATTTCAATAATACGATCGGCTTGTTGGGCAATTAATGGATCGTGAGTGACAATAATCACCGTATGCCCTTGTTGATTTAATTGCTTTAAGATAGCCATTACCTCTTTACCCGATTGGCTATCTAATGCCCCCGTTGGCTCATCGGCGAGGATCACTTCTCCGCCATTCATTAATGCGCGGGCAATACTGACTCTTTGCTGTTGACCTCCGGAAAGCTGACTTGGCCGATAGTGAATACGCTCTGCTAAACCAAGGCGAGTTAATAGCGCACGGGCGCGCTCTTTTCTTTGCTCTGTACTTTTACCTGCATATATGGCGGGGATCTCCACATTTTGCTCAGCAGTTAAATGCGCCATCAAATGGTAGCGTTGAAAAATAAAGCCAAAATGTTCACGACGTAGCGCAGCCAGTTGGTCACTTTCCATATCTGCCACACATTGCCCAGCCACTTTATATTCACCGCTGCTTGGCTTATCTAGGCAACCTAATATGTTCATTAGCGTTGATTTCCCAGAGCCTGATGCACCAATAATCGCGACCATTTCACCAGCATTAATCGTCAGTGAAATCTGATCTAGTACCACCGTGTCTTCTTCACCATTGGTATATAAACGGCTTACGTTGTTGAGCTCTAGTAATGCAGACATTATGACTCTCCTGCAATCTCACCGAGGATCACGTCATCATTTTCATTTAATCCACTAATGACTTCTGCATAAACATCTGTACGAATACCGATTTTAACTACGCGTTTTTCAGGCTGCCCATTGACGAGAACCTCTACTTGATATTCATTTATGCCTACATTTTCCCCTAATGCTGACAATGGCACTAAGAGAATATCTTTTTTATGCTCAAGGAGAATTTTAACTTGTGCTGTCATTTGTAAACGCAACAAATGTTGTTCATTGGGGACTTCAAAACGTGCATAGTAAAAAATCGCATCATTGATTTTTTCAGGTGTGGGTAAAATATCTTTTAACTTACCATTGAAGGCTTTATCTGGTGCTCCTAATACAGTAAAAGAGGCTTTGAGATCAGGTTTTAAATAGATAACATCTGCCTCAGAAACTTCGGCTTTTACTAACATGGTATCTAAATCAGCTAATGTTAATATGGTTGGTGCTTCTTGAGCTGCAATGACTGTCTGCCCTTCAAGGGTTTTGATAAAAGTGACCACACCATCCATCGGCGCAGTAATACGGGTATATTGCAAATTAGTTCTTGCGGTATCCAGTGTTGCCTGATTTTTTCTAATTTGTGCTTCATAAGTCGCCACTCGGGCTTTTTTGACTTCAACGTCTGTTTTAGTGCGATCAAGCTCTTCTTGGGCTATAACATGTGTGCCAATCAGCTTTAATTGACGTTGATAAGTCAATTGCGCCAAACGTAATTCGGCTTTAGCTTGCTGTAAATTAGCCATCAGTTCATTATTAGTTTCTTGAGATTCCGCGACCTCATTTTGTGCTTTTTTCGGATCAATAATCGCCAGCAGATCGCCTTTTTTTACTACATCCCCTTCTTTTACATATAAAGTTTGTAGCTGACCACTCACCTGCGCACCAACATCGACTTTACGTACCGCATCTAATTTGCCCGTTGCTGTGACTTCTTTGGAAAGCTCCCCACGAGTAATTTTTTGTGTTTGATAACTAGGTAAATGCTCTTTCGGCCAGAAAAAAAATAAGCCTATGGCAATAAAAATCAAAATAGCAGCTATAATCTTCCCTTGCTTTTTAGTTAGGAAAAAAGCCATGAAATATCCTTCTTATACAATAAGAGTGAAATAAAAAATAAAGTCCTGTTGGTAATAACCTAAAATCACCCTTAACTTTTTCGATAATAAAAACACAATGAGATATCTATGCCCCTATAAATAGAAGCATAGAAAAATGACTTAATTGGCTTTTCCTCTCGCAAGCCATGCTACCCGAGAAAACATCACCTTTAATAAAGTAGGAATAGCATCAATACCTCGTTGTGCAGCATTATTAGCAACCGTTAAGGCAAGATCAGGCTTTGATGAACGTTGTATCGCTTTTATGATCACACGTCTTACTGGCCATTTTTCATTATCAGGAACACCAGCAACCTCATGATAGACATTGCGAAAACCTTCTTTATATAAATAGTGTTCCATATCTAATGCTGGCAACCGTGTTAATCGGTCACGCTCCGCATCATTTCTTTTTGCGGCAAATTCTTTAACGGTGGCGGCGTATTTTTTACCCGCCTCATCGCCATCAACCAACGTATGCCATTCTATACCCATATAGGTAGCATACTTTAACAGTGGCTTAAGTCCGCACTGCGCAAACTCAATGACTTTGATCCCTTCAGATTCAAAGAAGTAGTTACATTGTCTGGCTAATTCGTTCATTAGCCAGATTTCCGTTTCCCCTTCGACCAATAACCAACAACGAGCAAAGAGTGCAGAAGGTCGGTTATAACGAATATGAAAAGAGATACGACGCTCTTCTTCTGCATGAAGTTGTTTGTCGCCAAGTCGATAAGCGGCAACTTTATCTGTATCACGTACTAATCGACAAACACTTTGTAGTGGTGCTAAGGAGAGTAACTCCCCTGAATTGGTTGTCGTAATGCGTTGCAAAGAAAAGAGATTTAATAATCCCCATGCCACAGAAAGCATAATAGGGTGTAAGCGAGTTTCAGGGTTTTCTACAATCACTATCGGTCTTGCGTAAGGATCAAGTTCGACACTGCCTCGTGACTGTAAAATAGAAGAGAACATACCTAAAATAATTAAACGAATATTGCGCTGATTAGGTTTCGCTAAAATCTTATTAATATTTTCTAGTGCATGCCATCCTCGAATATGTGGCTCACTGACTTTGCGATGTTTCAAATGAGATTTAAACAGTAGCGCACCGTGATCAGCAAAATAGTGTCCTAATAACTGTTGCATTGCATCTAACCCTTCACGTAAATCTTCATCTGATAAATTGTCTGGGTTATTAATTAATGCTTTCGTTAATTCACTCATCTTATTATTAAATGCTTCACGATGAGGCTCATTATGAGAGTCAATAACTTCTGTTGTTAAATTAGGTATAAAACGCGCATCCTGTAAGCGCAATACTGGATAAAGGCGCACAATTTCAGCAATAATCGCTTTGGTCTGTCCATTCGCTAAACGGATCTGTTTACCTTCTTTATCCAGAAAATAACGAAAGGTTTTGACATTTTGCTGCTCATCTAATTCTGCACTAATACGGTAATAAATATGCTTACGAGCGTCCCCATTAGCTATCCATACGGGTGCTAATTTACGAAAACGATACGAGCGATGACGACCAGGACGTGATTCGGTAAAAGTCAGAATAATTTGTAGGTTTTTTTTACTGTTTTCTGGCTCATTAGGTAAACGATGAAAATCTTCTGCTGTAAAAGCATATTGATAAGTTTCGATCCCCAAACTCAAGGTTAACGCATCAAGTAATGAAGTTTTACCCCATGCATTTTCGCCAACCAAAACCGTATTCATATCAAGGGGGAGAGAAAGGCGATTAAGCCCCCGAAATCCTGCTATTTCCACTCTTTCTAAATACATAAATTCCCTCTCAGGTCGCAACTCAGTTGTTATGGTTCATCTATTGCATCTCTATCAACTTTATACGCTTTCTGATAATAATTTTACTTAATGACTTATTTTTATTAAAACACAGTTCCTCATGAGCGTAATAAAATTTACTCAACTATTCGACACATAACTAATTAGCTCATTTTTCAAACAATTAAGGCTATATTAATCAGATCGTGCTAGGCTCTTCTTCTGTAATAAAAATTTTCAACTTATCGCGGTTTCTATATCCACATAACTATTAGCAAATGTTATAATGCAATTCGCGTTATTAGTTTATTTTATAATTTTGACAACACTCAGTAAGGAATAGAAATGCTATCAGGGTTATTGATTATCCTATTGCCCCTGTTTATAGGGTATTTGATTAAGTTAAACAATCGCCCTTTGCTTCAATTGGCTAACCGTTTACTTAGTGCAATGGTCTATGTGATCCTCTTTTTAATGGGGGTTAGCTTAGCCATGTTAGATAATATTGGTGAAAATTTATTTTCTATCCTTGCCTATGCCAGTGTCTTCTTTATCTGTACTTTTGGTGCCAATCTGCTGTTTTTATGGTTGCTGGATAAAAAAGATCCCTGGCATGTCCCTGCACATAAACAAGCTAAGCCCCCTTCACGTATCAAAATGGTACTCGAATCACTACAACTTTGTGGTGTAGTGGTAGTAGGTTTTTTTGTCGGTTTAACCGGATGGTCAATTTTTGGTTATGCATCTCAAGCCAGCCAAGGCGCACTTATCTTTTTATTATGGCTTGTTGGTCTACAATTACGTAATAGTGGCATGAGTCCAAAGCAGATCTTAATTAATCGTCGCGGTACTACCATTGCAATAGTGATGGCAATAAGTGCCCTTGCAGGTGGTGCATTAGCGGCTTATTTACTCGGATTACCCACAAAAATGGGATTAGCGATAGCCTCTGGTTATGGTTGGTATTCTTTATCGGGGATCGTATTAACCGATGCGTTTGGCCCGGTAATTGGTAGTACCGCTTTCTTTAATGACTTAATGCGTGAATTAGCCGCCATCATGCTAATCCCCATTATTGTTAATCGTTATAGAAATACGGCATTAGGTATTTGTGGTTCAACTTCTATGGACTTTACGCTACCTGTATTACAACGCAGTGGAGGGGTTGCCATAGTTCCTGCTGCAATTGTGCATGGTTTCGTATTAAGTTTGGTCACACCAATCTTAATGGCGTTCTTTACTTCATAGAAAATTTTGTAACAATAGTATTATTACGTCTTTTCTTACAGTGGGTTAACGATGAATCAACAGCGTGTATTGGTATTAGGTGCCAGTGGACATATTGGACAAAATCTTATTCCTGCCTTAATAGCACAAGGCCATCAAGTCACCGCCGGTGCTCGTAGAGTCGATTGGATGATGTCGCAAGGGTGGCAAAATACACGCTGTGTATTTGTTGATTTACACGATCCCAAAACATTACGAGATGTCATCCGTAATACGGATATTGTGTATTACCTTGTGCACAGTATGGGAGATGCCCATAACCTTATCGAACAAGAGCGCCAAGCGGCATTGAACGTCGTCGATGCTTTAGAAGAGAGTGACGTTAAACAAATTATTTTTTTAAGTGCGCTCCAACATAAAGATCAACCCTACTCTCCCCATCTTGTTGCCCGCAAGCTCACGGGAGAAGTGCTTAGAACCAGCTCTATTCCTGTGACGGAAATCCGCACCTCTATGATTGTCGGCCCCGGCTCGGCCGCTTTTGAGATCATGCGAGATATGGTATATAACTTACCGATATTAACCCCGCCACGTTGGGTGCGTTCAAAATCATCCCCTATTGCGTTAAAAAATTTAATTTACTATTTAACAGAAATTATTCATCACCCAACCCATCAACACCGCATTTTTGATGCCGGTGGCCCTGAATATATTAGCTATCAAACACTTTTTGAGCGCTTTATTAACATCTCCGGCAAAAAACGATTACTGATCCCTTTACCTATCCCCGCCAGTATTATTTCTGCTGGGTTTATTAGTCTAATAACTTCAGTTCCCACTTCAATCGCCAAGGAGCTTATCCAAGGGCTTAAATACGATCTTCCCGCTAAAGATGCCTCTTTACGCAAGCTGATCCCACAAAAGTTAATTTCTTTTGATGACGCAGTCAGAGAAACACTCGCAGATGAAGAAGCGGCTTTAGATGATCAAGATTGGGGTTACTCTCCTGAAGTACGTAACCGTTGGAAACCCGGCTATGGCTATTATCCCAAAAATGCCGGATGTACAGTGTCAACACCAGCGAGTGCGGCGGCACTTTGGCATGTCGTTCAGCAAATTGGTGGTGAACAAGGTTATTTTTATGGTAATGCATTATGGAAAACACGTGCTTTATTAGATGATCTTGTTGGCAACAAAGTCACTTATGGGCGCCCTCAGCGTGAAACGCTAGCGCTAGGTGATATGATTGATGGTTGGCGGGTAATAAAGTTAGAGCCTGAAAAACAACTGACTTTACTCTTCGGTATGAAAGCCCCCGGTTTAGGGCGCCTCTCTTTTACTATTCACGATAGTGGTAACCTACGCTCATTAGATGTCCGTGCTTGGTGGCATCCTGCTGGTTTTAGTGGTTTACTCTATTGGTTTGCCATGATGCCAGCCCATTTATTTATTTTTAAAGGTATGGCTCAAACCGTCTCAACTTGCGCCTATAGATTGGATAAAAATTCACCTAAAAAGCCCGAGCAATCGTCCTAATATCCATTTTTAAGTAAAAAAAGCAATTTTTTATGCACTATTAGTTGCATAATTATTCTCATCGTTTTATCATTTGAAACAGTTAATGACTATTCAAAAAAAACGCATGAGTATTCAATTAAAAAATATAAATTGTTTCTACGGTTCGCACCAAGCACTCTATGATATTAATCTAGAATGTTCTGCTGGTGAAACAATGGTTCTGTTAGGACCAAGTGGTGCGGGTAAGAGCTCTCTAATGCGGGTTCTAAACTTATTAGAAATGCCTCGTTCTGGTGAATTAGACATTGCTGGTCTACATTTTGATTTTGGCCAGCAACCGAATGCGAAAGCGATTCGTACATTACGCCAAAATGTTGGCATGGTTTTTCAGCAATATAATTTATGGCCACACTTAACGGTTCTTGATAATTTAATTGAAGCACCTTGTCGTGTATTAGGTTTGGCAAAACCGCAAGCTAAAGAAAAAGCGATGAAATTACTTGAGCGTTTACGTTTAAGTGATTATGCACAACGTTTTCCACTGCATTTATCCGGTGGACAACAGCAACGTGTTGCCATTGCAAGAGCATTAATGATGGAGCCTCAGGTACTGTTATTTGATGAACCAACGGCAGCACTTGATCCAGAAATTACGGCTCAAGTTGTTGATATCATAAAAGAGCTTTCTGAAACAGGGATCACACAAGTTATTGTGACCCATGAAGTTGAAATTGCGCGCAAAGCCGCAAGCAAAGTTGTATATATGGAAAACGGCCGTATTATAGAGCAAGGTGATAATCATCATTTCACTGCCCCTCAAACGGAAGCTTTTGCTAATTACTTGTCACACTAAATCGGGATCTGACAATGAAAAAAATATTATTTGCAGCACTTCTGACCAGTATTACACTTTCTGCAACAGCGGCTGATAAAGAGACTATTCGTTTTGCTACTGAGGCAACTTATCCTCCATTTGAAATGATTGATGCAAACAATCAAATCGTTGGTTTTGATGTAGATTTAGCAAATGCCATGTGTGAAAAAATTAATGCTGAATGTACTTTTACCAATCAATCATTTGATAGCTTAATTCCTAGCTTAAAATTCCGTCGTTTTGACGCATTAATGGCGGGGATTGATATTACGCCTGAGCGTCAAAAACAGGTAGATTTTACTGATTCTTACTATGACAACTCAGCGGTCTTTATCACCGTTACAGGTAAAATTTCCGATGTTGCAAGCTTAAAAGGCAAGCAAATTGGTGTCCAAAATGGGACAACCCATCAGAAATTCATCAATGAACAACATAAAGAGATGAAAACGGTGCCTTATGACAGTTACCAAAATGCCGTGTTAGACCTAAAAAATGGTCGTATCGAGGCTATCTTTGGTGATACCGCTGTGGTTAATGAATGGCTGAAAAAGAATCCTGAATTAGGCATTGTCGGTGATAAGGTCACTGATCCTAACTATTTTGGTACAGGCCTTGCTATTGCAGTAAGAAAAGGTAATGCTGATTTACAAGATAAATTAAACAAAGCATTATCTGAAGTAAAAGCCGATGGCACCTATGATGTCATTTATAAAAAATGGTTTGAATAATTATAGTTAATAACAACAATAGCTTAATAAATGAATGAAATAACAACGCTAGCAGGTGCGACCGTGACTACGGTCACACTTGCTATTTCTGCTCTTATTATCGGATTAGTTCTAGCCATGCTGTTTACTGCGTGGGAATCCGCAAAGTGGAAAGCCTTTGCTTTTCTAGGAACTTGCTGGGTAACACTAATTAGAGGACTGCCAGAAATGCTGGTGGTTCTTTTTGTCTATTATGGCACCTTACAAGGTGTCATGATGCTCATGGATGGTATTGAATTAGGCCCTTTCACCTTACAATTTGACTTTGGTGATACTGAATCTTTACCTTTCTATTGTGGTGTTATCGCCCTTTCACTTCTGTATGCGTCTTACGCTTCACAAACTTTACGTGGTGCATTAAAAGCCGTGCCAACCGGACAGTGGGAAGCAGGACAGGCATTGGGTATGGGAAAAATCACCATTTTTTTCCGCTTTATCATGCCCCAAATGTGGCGTCACGCGTTACCCGGACTCGGTAATCAGTGGTTAGTGCTCTTAAAAGATACCGCTTTAGTCTCATTAATTAGCGTTAATGATTTAATGCTACAAACCCAGAGTATTGCCAATCGTACTCAAGAGCCTTTTACTTGGTATAGCATTGTGGCACTTATCTATTTAGCCATTACATTAGTCAGCCAATATATTCTGAAATGGTTAGAGATGAGAACGACCCGATTTGAACGGAGTGCCTCATAATGTGGGATTATATTGTTGATATTTTACCAGGCTTACCGACCAGTTTATCACTGACTTTTGTTGCGCTCTTAGTCGCCTTTACGTTATCGGTATTAATGACTTTTATTTTGGCATTAAAAGTCCCTGTTATTTCACCTATCGTAAAAGTCTATATTACATTGTTTACTGGCACACCTTTGTTAGTACAATTTTTCTTAATCTATTATGGACCCGGACAATTCCCCTCATTAAAAGAATTTCCTCTGTTGTGGGAATTATTATCCACACCTTGGTTTTGCGCCATGGTGACATTAGCATTAAATAGTGCGGCTTATTCAACACTCCTTTTCCACGGTGCAGTCAGGGCGATACCTGCTGGACAATGGCAATCCTGCCAAGCTTTAGGTATGTCACCGCTACAAACAGCGAATGTCATCTTACCTTATGCTTTCAAACGCGCCCTTTCTTCTTATTCCAATGAAGTGGTGCTGATTTTCAAGAGTACTTCTCTTGCTAGCACTATCACTTTACTTGAGCTAACCGGCTATAGCCGACAAGTCTTTGGGCAAAATTATGATGTGATGGTATTTGTTGCTGCAGGCATTATTTATTTAGCTATCAATGGAATACTGACACTGTTAATGAGATTAATTGAGAAGAAAGCCTTAGCTTTTGAACATCGTGATTAGTGCAACTTTAATCATTACACCACGTTTTTTGCTTTAAAATTAACCCCCAAAGTTGAACAACCGCTTTGGGGGTTATTAAGTTGTGCAGTTAAAATTATCAAGCGTTAACGACAATAACATGTTATTGCGATTAAATTAGCGTTTAACTTTGTTGTAAAACCAAGAGCGTCAACACTTCATAATGAGCAGTATGAGGGAACATATCAAACAGTTGCACTCTATCGATACGATAATGAGAAAGTTGTTGTATATCTTTTGCCATCGTTTGAGCATTACAACTGGAATAGAGGATAAAACGAGGCTTCATACTATTTAAATAGTCGCATAACGTTTCGCCAATACCTCGTCGTGGCGGATTAACCAGTACTAATTCAGGAACAGACTCTTTTGCTAAAGCAAAACCAGTAGAGTCCAGCGCTTGAAATTCTACATGCTCTAACCCTAATTCATTGGCGGATAAACGTGCACATTCAATCGCTTCTGGACTAATCTCAATGCCTGTTAATTCCGTGTTTTTTTGTGCGCAATGTAAGCCAAACCCCCCTGAGCCACAAAAGAGATCCCATAACCGGTTTATCTGCAACTCTTTGACCCAATGCCCTGCCGTTGCATACAGTGACGCGGCAACATCGGGATTGGTTTGAAAAAAACCTTTCGGGCGAATATGTAACGGAATCTCATTAAAATATTCATCTAAAAAGGTTTTCTCTGTTAATACAATTTCTTGCTCACCTTCCAATATCGCCATATGGACAGGTTGGATATTCACCGAAATAACGGCTAATTGGGGTAATTGAGCCTGTAACCATGGTAATGCTTGGCGAAGTTGCGCCAGTTTTTTTTCTGAGCGCAGCACAAAACGTAGCATCATGCTGTGATTGTGGCGACTTTCTGTTAATAAAATAAACTTTAGCTCGCCTCGACGACGTTCCACGTTATAAGGCACTAATCCTGCTTTGGCAATAAAGGTTTTTAATATTGGAAAAACCGGTTCAAAAGAAGCGGGATAGAGTGGGCATTGGCATAAATCAACACCTTCCCCCTCTGGTTTACGTAACCCTAAAATCGGTTTTTCGACACTACCACTTACTACCATTTTCGCTTTATTACGAAATTTAACTTGTTGGCTTTCTACCGGCGCTAATTGAGTAAACGCGTAGTTTTTGGGCAATAAGTCTAATAGATTATGTTGTTTTTGATTAATTTGTTCGGAATAAGCAAGAGAAAGCCACCCACAAGAGTGGCAATCACCCGCACTGGAGCGTGCGCATTGCATAAGATTTTGTGACCGTTATAGATAGTAATTAATGTACAGTATATGAAGAGTCTGTTGATGATGATGTTATGTCTAGATCTTCATCTTCTTCATTTTCTTGTCTTTCGCCATACAGAAAATCATTATTAAAGATCTCACTGATCACTTCTGCTGACTGCTCTTCAGCCTTATGTAAAAACAGCTCGAACTGATTAAATGATAGTCCCACAGCAATAGGTAAAGATTGGCTCAAAACTAATTTCGGTAAGTTTTCATCGCTAATTTCTAGGAACGTCTTAATAAATAGGGAACTTGCATTAATTTGACTAAGATTTGCCATAACAGGCACTATCGCTGATGGTTTTAATTCAGCAATAGCGGTAAAAACAAGCACATCATCAAGCACATCAATTTTAGCATCAAAAATACCATTGATATATTGAAGATGAGGTAAATGTAACGCCTGACAAGAGTCACATTCATAGAAAGCAATCTGTAATTCATCCAGCCAAGATTTCAGCTGATCCAGATCGATAGTAACAACAGCGTCCATTAAATAACCTTTACGCGCTAAAAATAAGAGTGCTTTTCTGCATTGACGTTATTTTGCCACTTTTTTTCACCAGAAGGCAGTAATAAATAGAAAAACGCCACAAATAAAGTCAAGTGACAAAGAGGCTAAGTCACCTAGCCTCTTTCACTCATCATGATATAAAACTGTATTTATTTTTCGTTATGTGGCTTTTTCTTTTTATTTTCAGTTGCCTTAGTATCAATACCTAAGAAGGTTAAACGATAGATCGCTCGCCAAACGATATGTATTGCAGGTGGGATCATACAAAGCACCCCTAAAACAACCAAGGTCAATTGCCCTGTATAGGTTGTTAACCATTCCGGTGAAGTCATATATTGATTAATATATAAGTAAGCGATAACCAATAGCACAATACCAATTAGTTCAATAATAATAATTGGCTTTGGCATATCTGATAGTGTTTTCATATCCCGTTTAGAGGGCTTTTCCATGTTGTCTCCGTTCATCACCTTGCACTAGTCCTATATCATCATTCAGCAAATTGATATAATTTATTACACTAAAAGGCAATAACTGTTTTTGTTTATTCGAATAAAAAGGCATAGTATTCACAAATAAAGACTATTATGCCTGAATTTATTTCCTCAATAAGGAGTGTCGTATGTTTGTTGTAATTTTTGGTCGTCCTGGTTGCCCATATTGTGTCCGAGCTAAACAACTTGCTGAAACCTTGTCTGAAAAACGTGATGACTTTGATTTCCGCTATGTGGATATTCAAGCTGAAGGTATTACCAAAGCAGACTTATCAAAAACTGTCGGTAAACCAGTTGAAACTGTGCCACAAATTTTTATTGATGAAAAACACATTGGTGGCTGCACAGATTTTGAAGCTTATGCGAAAGAGCATTTAGGCATCTATAACTAATTTTTAAAACGCTAAAATACTTTATTTATCAATGTGTTTTAGCGTTTTCATTCTTTTTTACCTACTACTTTCTCCGTTGTTTTTTCCCTTTTCAGACCACTTACTAAAAATATTTCTAATTTTTTTCATTAATTGGCGAACTTTCTTTTTAACTCGTAGTCTGAATTAGTGCCACTGCTTTTCTTTGATGTCCCCAAATATTGAGGAGCCCGATAGTTTCAACCCCTTTTGGTGAAATAACTGTCGGGTTTTTTATTGCCTAAAATTCAGTAACACTCTCCTTGTAATGTCACCACAATACGTCGACGCCCACCGTGATTTCTATGTTCACCTAAATAAATCCCCTGCCATGTACCTAAATTTAATTCCCCTTGGCAAATAGGCACCGACACACTCTGACCAAGTAAACTACTTTTAAGATGGGCAGGCATATCATCACTGCCTTCATAAGTGTGAAGGTAATAAGCTTCATGCTCTTTCACACAGCGATTAAAGAAACTTTCAAAATCACTACGTACAGTCGGATCGGCGTTTTCATTAATGGTTAATGACGCAGAAGTATGTTGAATAAAAAAATGAGCAATACCTATTTTGTATTGTCTGAGTTCGGGTAATTCTTGCAACAGTGCCTGTGTGATTAAATGAAATCCTCTCGGTTTTGCTTGAAGTAAAATCTCTTTTTGAAACCACATTGATTAATACCTTTAAACATATGGGTGATAGATAAAAAAGTGCAATTACTCAAGGGTAAAGTGTTTTTTTAGTCAATTCAGTCAGTCAGCGAAAAAAAACTGACAATTCTTGAAAAAAAGCACAATTAAATAAGAAAATTACTCTTTACCCTGCGCACAGCCTCATTTAACCTTGTGGGATTGACTGATTATGTACCATAAACATTGCCTATCAGCACGATATATATGGAGCTTACTTTGCTGGAACAACTCAATTTAGCCGTATTTTCATTGATGAATGCAACCCCTTCGGCCTCCCCTTTAGAGATTAATGTCGCGATCTTTATTGCTAAATACTTGGTTTACTTGTTCCCTCTGTCTTTAGCTTTCTATTGGCTATGGGGAAATGAAAAGCATATTGATCAGCAAAGGACTTTAGCTTGTAAGGCTGGGGTCGCTCTGATTATTGCCCTCTCTATCTCTTGGTTTATCGGTATGATAGCTCCCCATGATCGCCCTTTTGCAGCCAATATCGGTTATAACTTCCTTGATCATGAGGCAACGCCTTCCTTCCCTAGTAATCATGGTACTTTCGTGTTTACTATCGCACTGGCTTATCTTTTTTGGCATAACAGTAAACGCATTGGCATGCTGATGCTTATTTTAGGTCTTGCGATTGCTTGGGCTCGTATCTATCTTGGCGTCCATTGGCCAATAGATATGGTTGGTGCATTTATTGTTGCTCTCCTCTCTTGTGCATTAAGCCAAATACTTTGGTCACAAGGCGGGAAAAAGTTACAAAAAGCGATCCACCAGCTTTATCAACTCTGCTTTGCATATCCTATTCGCAAAGGTTGGACAAAAGCTTAATCCTATTAGGATAAGAAACAACCGCAAAAGGCCACAGTATTAATGTGGTCTTTTTTATTGTCTTTTTCTGCTATTTAATATAAATAAATAAAGATTTTATATATTAATATATGAATAAAAATATTCTCTATTATTATATTTTTTGTCCAAAAAATAATTTCGTTGTTATTTTAATCAAAATGAAGTTTTTATATTCACTAGAAATAAAATATTTTATGATTTTATTAACAGGAATATTGTACCAAATATAAACAATATTTCTGTTATTGATAAAATAATGAGATAACTATTTTATCAAACAGTAGAAGACCATTAATAAATAATCATATTTTTTTATTTCTATAGGCTTTTAAGTGATTTTTTAGCCAAGTCACAAAATTTATTTTTTATATATAAATCAACATATTATAAAGTTAAAATAATGTTTTAAATGTAAATAAAAATAACCTCATTGATTTAAATCATCTATTTTATAAAAAATAGAAAGCAGGAAAAATAATCATTAACATATGAATATTTCTATATTTAATTTTATTCTAAAAAATAAACAATTTTGGAAAACCATTTCAAAATGTTTATAAAAAGCACAAAGTATAAAAAATGTTACATTTAGCGATTTTTTAGTTATATTTAGCATTTGAGATGGTGATCACGGTAGTTTATCCTGAAAAACACTATATTCTGCCCATCTAAAGTCTAGATATAAACTTATTGAATATTTTTTCAAATTTTAGAAGATTTTTATTCTTTTAAAATCTAGCTTTTTTAGTATGTGGTAATTGAAGATATTGAGATAACACCAGGCACTCAATGCGCTCATTTATTCATAATAAAATTTATGCAGTGATTGCTTTGTAAAAAGGCAATGACTCACTTTATTTTTCATTATTTTTTTACCGCGTTATTTCGGAGAGTATTATGGATACAACCAAAGCTGGTTCTATCGCACAGGGTAATACCCAAAGTGATTACAAAACATGGCGTAAGTCAGACACAGTATGGATGCTCGGTTTGTATGGTACAGCTATCGGTGCTGGCGTTCTGTTTTTACCTATCAATGCCGGGATTGGTGGCTTAATTCCTCTGTTGATTATGTTAGTACTTGCTTTTCCTATGACCTTTTTTGCACACCGTGGTATGTGTCGCTTTGTGCTATCAGGTAAAAATCCAGGTGAAGATATTACTGAAGTGGTTGAAGAACACTTTGGTAAAACAGCAGGTGTATTAATCACTCTGCTCTATTTCTTTGCTATTTATCCTATCTTGTTGGTTTACAGTGTCGCTATCACTAATACGGTAGAAAGCTTTATTGTTCACCAAATGCATATGACAGCACCACCTCGTGCGATTTTATCACTGGTACTGATTGTCGGTATTATGTGTATCATTCGCTTTGGTGAACAAGCTATTGTTAAAGCAATGAGTGTCTTAGTATTCCCATTCGTTGCCATCTTGATGGTACTTGCTTTATACCTCATTCCTGAATGGAATGGTGCCATTCTTGATACGCTCTCTTTTGATCACGCCTCAACTTCTGGTATGAGCCAAGGCTTGTTAGTAACCTTATGGTTAGCTATCCCTGTGATGGTGTTCTCTTTTAACCACTCACCAATCATCTCTGCTTTTGCTGTGGCAAAACGCGAAGAGTACGGTGACAATGCAGAGAAAAAATGTTCACGCATCTTAGCTTATGCTCATATCATGATGGTGATCACTGTTATGTTCTTCGTGTTTAGCTGCGTATTTAGCTTAACACCAGAAAATTTAGCAGAAGCAAAAGAGCAAAACATCAGTATTCTGTCTTATCTTGCTAACCACTTTGAAGCACCCGTTATCGCTTACATTGCACCTTTCATTGCCTTTGTTGCGATTACTAAATCTTTCTTAGGTCACTATTTAGGGGCTCGTGAAGGTTTCAATGGCTTAATTATCAAAGGGATGCGCGGAATTGGTAAGAATGTCGAAAAAGATCGTTTAAACAAAATCACAGCTCTGTTTATGTTGGTTACAACGTGGATCGTTGCAACATTAAACCCAAGTATCCTTGGTATGATTGAAACACTGGGTGGCCCAATCATCGCAATGTTACTGTTCTTAATGCCTATGTATGCTATCCGTAAAGTACCAGCGATGAAAAAATATCAAGGCCATATTAGCAACGTATTTGTTGTTATCATGGGTCTGATTGCAATCTCAGCGGTTTTCTACACCTTAGGTAACACTTTCATTAATTATTTCTTTAACTAATAAGTTTATCGATGGCTACTTTCTAAAATGAAAGTAGCCATATCGCTACAGTCTACAAAACAGTTTTCATTCTAATAACACACAGTGCGCCTTTAAATTAGGGAGGCGAATATTATGGTTAGCGTTTTTGATATTTTTAAAATCGGTATTGGACCTTCAAGCTCACACACGGTAGGCCCAATGAAAGCAGGTAAAGAATTTGTCGATTTACTTGCTGAGAAAAACCTTCTCTCCTCTGTTTCCCGCGTAGTCGTTGATGTGTATGGCTCTTTATCTCTAACAGGTAAAGGTCACGCAACAGACATCGCGATTATTATGGGATTAGCCGGTAATTTACCTGATACGGTTGATATTGACGCTATCGCACCTTTTATTAAACAAGTCGAAAATACCGGACGTTTGATGTTAGCTAATGGTGCTCAAGAGGTTGATTTCCCCGCGGTTGGAGGCATGAATTTTCATAAAAGTAATTTACCTCTTCATGAAAATGGTATGACTATCAGCGCCTATAATGGCGAACAACTTCTGTTGAAAAAAACCTATTACTCCATTGGTGGCGGCTTTATTGTTGATGAAGAGCATTTTGGTCAGCCCGAAGAGAATAAAGTTGAAGTACCTTATCCTTATCAATATGCTGCTGATTTACGACGTCACTGTAAGGAAACCGGTCTCTCTCTTTCTGCACTGGTGATGCAAAATGAGCTTGCATTACGCAGTAAAGAAGAGATCTCAGCCCATTTTGCTGCCGTTTGGGAGGTAATGAAATCAGGTATCGAGCGCGGTGTTAATACCGAAGGCTTATTACCGGGACCATTACGTGTTCCTCGTCGCGCGTCTGCATTACGTCGTATGTTAGTGACTGAAGATAAAACCACCACCGATCCTATGACAGTGGTTGATTGGATCAATATGTTTGCATTAGCCGTAAACGAAGAAAATGCCGCCGGTGGACGTGTTGTAACAGCACCCACTAATGGCGCATGCGGTATTATTCCTGCCGTACTCTCCTATTACGATAAATTTATTCGCCCAGTCAACGAAAACTCTTATACACGCTTTTTCTTAGTAGCCGGTGTTATTGGGTCGCTGTACAAAATGAATGCCTCTATTTCCGGTGCTGAAGTGGGTTGTCAAGGTGAAGTCGGTGTAGCCTGCTCAATGGCTGCAGGGGCTTTAACTGAACTGCTAGGGGGTAGTCCTGAGCAAGTCTGTATTGCGGCTGAAATCGCAATGGAGCATAACTTAGGTCTTACTTGTGATCCGGTTGCAGGACAAGTACAGGTGCCTTGTATCGAGCGTAATGCTATTGCCGCCGTACAAGCGGTAAACTCAGCACGGATGGCGCTTCGTCGTGTCAGTGATCCACGTATCTGTTTAGATAAAGTCATCGAGACTATGTATGAAACAGGTAAAGATATTAATTCTAAATATCGTGAAACATCACAAGGTGGCTTAGCCATTAAAGTCTCTTGCGATTAATTTAACACTTTGACATGATTGTTACCCATAAACCAATGCCAGCTTTTGCTGGCATTATTTATTTTTGCTCCCCCGTCCTATATCTCTTCAATCACATCATAATAATTTTATATTTTTTATCACAATGGCAGTATCATGTGACACCGAGCATATCTTCTAAAGTCCAATATCTATAAACCTATAAATCTATTGGTCATATTTATATTATTAGCTAAAGTTGATTAATTAGAGGGTTATTCGCTCAATAAGTAGCAACAGAGCGACACATTTTTTCTTGATCTGTTGAATCGATAGCATTGATGCATTATCACTCATGTAGCTCTACACGGGATAAAAAGAGAACCAAAATGAAATCAGATATTGAAATTTCCCATCAAGCACCGCTTTTACCCATCCAAGATATTGCTAAAAAAATAAATGTAGACCAAGACGATATTGAATTTTATGGCAAATACAAAGCCAAGTTTAGCCAGAGTATTTGGTCAAAAATCACCTCAAAAAAACAGGGTAAATTGGTGCTTGTCACTTCCATTAATCCCACACCAGCAGGTGAAGGTAAAACCACCGTTACGGTAGGATTAGGACAAGCCCTTAATCAATTAGGCAAAAGTGCCATTATTGCATTACGCGAACCCTCCTTAGGCCCTTGTTTTGGTCTAAAAGGAGGAGCGGCTGGCGGTGGATATTCACAAGTTGTACCGATGGAAGATCTCAATCTTCATTTTACCGGTGATTTTCATGCTATCACCTCTGCAAATAATTTATTAGCAGCGATGTTAGATAACTCGCTTTATCAAGGTAATCCCCTTAACATTAATCCTAAAAAGATTATTTTTAAGCGCTGTATGGATATGAATGATCGCGCACTACGTCATTTAGTGATTGGATTAGGTGGCGACAAAGATGGGGTGGTTAGAGAAGATAGCTTTGTTATCACCGTTGCTAGCGAAATTATGTCTATCCTTTGTTTAGCAAAAGATATTAATGATTTAAAACAGCGCTTAGCACGTATCATCGTTGCATATAACTATGAAGGCGAGCCTGTTAGTGCTGAAGATCTCAACGCTGTCGGCGCTATGGCAACTTTACTTAAAGATGCCCTTAATCCTAATTTAGTACAAACGTTAGAAAATACCCCCGCGATTATTCATGGTGGCCCTTTTGCCAACATTGCCCATGGCTGTAATAGCCTAAGAGCGACTAAACTTGCTCTTCAACTGGCTGATATCACTGTAACAGAAGCGGGATTTGGTGCTGATCTAGGTGCGGAAAAATTCTTTGATATCAAATGTCGCATAGGCGACTTACAACCAGACTGTGCAGTTTTAGTCGTTACCACTAAGGCATTAAAATATAATGGTGGCTTAGGCAAAACACAGTGGGATCACGAAAATCTCACCGCTTTAGCAACGGGGATCGAAAATCTAGGTAAGCATATTGAAAATCTGAAAAAATATGGTGTTCCGGTTATTGTTACAGTAAATGCTTATGTGACAGACTCTGCTAAAGAGCATGAATTTATCGCCCAATATTGCCAGCAAAGAGGATGTCGTTTTGCCATTAGTCAAGTATGGGAAAAAGGTGGCGCGGGTGGTATTGAATTAGCCAATCAGGTTATTGATACACTAGAAAATGATGCACCACAGTTTCAATTACTCTACCCTGATAATATGCCTTTAAAGCAAAAGATAGAGACCATTGCTCAAGAAATTTATGGTGCAAAAGGGGTGACTTACAATGCTAACGCCCAAGAGATGCTAACAAAAATCGAGGATATGGGCTTTGGCCATTTCCCTATTTGTATGGCAAAAACGCAATATTCTCTATCAGATGATCCCGCATTACTTGGTCGCCCGACTGATTTTACCATTAATATCCGGGAAGTGTATGTCAGTGCTGGTGCAGGCTTTGTTGTTTCATTAACGGGCACAATAAATACGATGCCAGGATTACCTAAAAAACCGGCAGCAATGGCGATGGACGTTGATGATCATGGGGCAATAAAAGGACTGTTCTAAGGCACTTAAAACCTACTCAATAAAGAATGCCAGTTAATACTGGCATTCTTATTTTAAATGGGTGAGTTTTTCAGTAATTATGAACTTAATTAACCAAAAAGCGCATTAAACCAACCAGAGACTGTTTTAACCACAAAGTCCCAGATACGACTAAAGAAACCACCTTCTTCAACCGCTTCTTTTACCACTAATGGGCGCTGCTCAATCACTTCATCGTTTAGTAAGAAATTCACTGTTCCTACTACTTGATTTTGTGTTAATGGTGCTTCTAATTCGGGGTTAGTCAATGTAAAAGAGGCTTTTAAGTTCTTTAGCTCTCCTTTAGGAATGGTGATTGATGCATCTTTAGCAACACCTAAAGCCACTTCACCTTTATCGCCATACCATACTTTTTGCGTAGTCAGGGGCACGTTCTCTTTTACAGGTGTCACGGTTTCAAAAAAGCGGAAACCCCAGCCGAGTAATCTTTCACTTTCAGCAAAACGCACTTTATCTGATGGCGCCCCTAAAACCACTGCAATCAGACGCATATTTCCTTCGGTTGCCGAAGAGACAAGGTTATAGCCAGCCCCATTGGTATGCCCGGTTTTTACACCGTCGACATTCATATTTTTATTCCACAATAGACGGTTACGATTTGGCTGGCGAATATTGTTGAAGGTAAATTCTTTTTCTTTATGAATATCATATTCTGAAGGTACATCGCGGATCATGGCAGCTGTTAATAACGCCATATCTTGTGCTGTGGTGTACTGCCCTTCAGAATCTAGACCGTGTACTGTTTTAAAGTGAGTGTTTTTTAAACCTAAATTCGCGGCATAGGTATTCATAAGATCAACAAAGGTTTCTTGGCTACCGGCAACATGTTCTGCCAACGCAATACTGGCATCATTACCAGATTGGATCACCATACCTCGATTTAAGTCGATCACTTTAACTCGATCGCCTGGTTTTAAAAACATCAAGGATGAGCCCTTTAAAACAGGATTACCCGTCGCCCAAGCATTGCGCCCAACAATAACAATATCATCGGGCGACATACGTCCCTCTTTTATCGCTTGTCCTACCACATAACTACTCATTATTTTGGTTAGACTGGCAGGATCTAGGCGCTCTTCAGGCTTCTCTGAAGCAAGTATTTTTCCACTGTTATAATCCATTAATACGTAAGATTTAGCCTCAATTTGAGGCGGCACAGGATTATTCACCGCAAAAGTAGGACTAGAAATAATTAGCAGTAAACCCATTCCCGCGGTAACCTTAGCCAATACGGATGGAAGATTTGTTTTCATTACCGATCACCCTTTTATATCAATTTGTTAAAGCTTTCCTACTATAGGGCTTTATGGAATAAGACGCCAACATTGATAGATAAAGATTTATCTTATATTCATATTTAACGCCCTACAGAGGGAATTTTTGTTACTTATCGTGGTTTAGGAGACCTTTATGTTAAAAGTCTGGGGTAGAAAAAACTCATCGAACGTTAAAAAAGTCCTGTGGTGTTTAAAAGAGCTTCAAGCTCCTTACGAACAAATTGATGTCGGAGGCCCTTTTGGTGGACTTCATGAGGCCAACTATTTAGCACTCAATCCCAATGCATCTATTCCTACCTTACAAGATGATGATTTTGCCTTATGGGAGTCAAATACCATAATTCGTTATTTATGTACCAAATATGAAAATTATCATCTCTACCCAACCGATGTAAAGCAACGCGCAAACGTTGAAAAATGGATGGATTGGTCGAATGGTAGCCTTTTTTCTCCAATCCAACAAATGATGATAAATCTTGTTCGCACACCAAAAGAGCAGCAAGATCCACAGCTTGTACAGAGCCTAAAAGCGAAATTAAACCAACTGATCAAAATTGCCGATGATCAACTGGCTAAAACAGCTTATTTTGCCGGTGACTATTTTTCATTAGCTGATATCGCTATTGCTCCTTTGGTATACCCATGGCTAGAGGTTTGCCAAGAAGGTGCAAATTATCCACATCTACAACGCTGGTTTGCACAATTAAGTGAAAATCAGATCTTCCGTGATGTCGTTTTACTGCCGGTAAATTAACTCATTGGCATTTTGTCGGGATCAGGATAGTGATAATGGAATCCGAGATCTCGGCAAATCTCCTGACCGTCGATCTCTCGTGCTGGCGGTTTATCTTCTAGAGCAAATTCAGGGGGAGTAAGATCTAACTGTGCAGCAACACGGCTGTAAAAATCTTTCTTTTTAGGATGAATAGGGGCACATAAATTATATAAACGGCCTCCTTCATTTTGAGCAAGCAGTTGCTCTATCGCAAAAATAACATCGTCTAAATGCACTAAATTGACACTCTGATGTGCACCTTTGACCTGTTTTTTACCGGATAAAAAGCGTCCTGCATGACGACCAGGCCCAACTAACCCCGCCAAACGTAAAATATCGACGGTCGTAAGTGGTAAGCGATGTAACCAATTTTCAACTTCCGCTATCATCTTAGCGGATTGCGTTTCCGGCCTAATATCAACTTCTTCTGTAATAACACCACTTTGATTGCCATATACTGAAGTAGAGCTAATATAAATCACTCTTGTCACATGCCGAGACATGGCGCTATCCACTAATGTTTGTATCCCTTCAACATAATCATATCCTCCCCCCGCCGCACTGGGAGGTAATGTAATAATCAGTACGTCAGTTTCCATTAAGTAATCAAAATCATCTCTATCACACTCAATAGCCGGTGTTAAATTCATTAGACAACAATCAACACCACTCATTCGTGCTGCTTCTACACCATCTTCTGTGGTTTTTGTTCCTTTTACTTGATACCCCGCTTCACGCAAGGCATTGGCAAGTGGTAATCCTAACCAACCTAATCCGACTATCGTGATCCGTTTCATTTTCTACCCCTACTTTCATGGCTTATTTAAATTATGTAACAAAACTTAATTTTATCCATTACTGATAAAAACTGCTTAAGCGTTATATATATTTAGCCTGCTTTAATATACTGGCGCACTTACTCGGTTAAGTAAAGAAAAGAAATATTAAAATTCTCTAAAAAACATAAGGTTACAATTTATTTAAATTATTATTAAAAAATAGGTTGCTTTTTACTTTATAAATCAGGTAGGTTGAAAGGCAGACAAATTCTAAATACTGGTTAATTATTTATAACGGGTATTTTTATTCGCTAGGAAAACATTATGTATAGCATTCAATTAAACCACCATCATCACCATCATCCTGACTAGTCTTTCAGGCGATGAGTGCTGGAAGACGTTTAGGTAACGCTTCCGGTGGTCTGAGTGCAGACAATAAAATAAAAACCCCGGAAGGCAACTTCCGGGGTTTTTTTATAGCTAAATTTCATAACAAGAATACGGACAAAGATAGGGTAACATTATGTTAGATAAAGCAAGATTACGAATTGCCATGCAAAAATCAGGTCGTTTAAGTGATGATTCACGAGCACTTTTAGCGCGTTGTGGCATTAAAATAAACTTAAACCAACAACGCCTTATCGCTTATGCGGAAAATATGCCTATCGATATTTTACGTGTCAGAGATGATGATATCCCCGGTTTAGTGATGGACGGAGTGGTTGATTTAGGCATTATTGGTGAAAACGTATTAGAAGAAGAATTACTAAAACGCCGAGCACAAGGAGAAAATCCAAGTTATATCACACTGCGTCGTCTTGACTTTGGTGCTTGCCGTTTATCTCTTGCTGCACCGGTTGATTTTGATTATCAAGGGGTTGAATGCCTCAATAATACCCGTATTGCCACCTCTTACCCTAATCTATTAAAACGTTATTTAGACCAAAAAGGGATCACCTTTAAATCTTGCTTATTAAATGGCTCCGTTGAAGTCGCACCTCGAGCCGGTCTGGCTGATTCTATTTGTGATTTAGTTTCTACTGGCGCCACATTAGAAGCCAATGGATTAAAAGAAGTAGAAGTTATTTATCGTTCTAAAGCTTGTTTAATTCAACGTGACGGTGAAATGGACGCAACAAAACAAGCCCTTATCGATCGCTTAATGACGCGTATTCAAGGAGTTATTCAAGCGCGCGAATCAAAATACATTATGTTACACGCGCCAAGTGATTGCCTTGAAGATGTTATCGCCCTATTACCGGGTGCTGAGCGCCCGACCATCCTTCCTTTAGCGGGTGATCAAAATCGAGTAGCAATGCACATGGTCAGCAGTGAAACCCTCTTTTGGGAAACGATGGAAAAACTAAAAGCATTAGGGGCAAGTTCAATTCTTGTTTTACCAATTGAAAAAATGATGGAATAAGGTGAGATGATGAAAACGGCGTTTAATACATTAAACTTCTGGGATAAATGCACCCAACAGCAACAACAACAGCTACTCACTCGCCCAGCGATATCCGCATCAGCGTCTATTACAGAGCAAGTTGCTACGATTATTTCTCAGGTACGCAACGATGGGGATAAAGCCCTTAAGGCACTGAGTCAAAAATATGATAAAGCGGCTCCCGATAGCGTATTGGTGACAAAAACACAGATTGACGTGGCTTGTGCAAGGCTCAATAACGAAATCAAACAAGCAATAGCGCAAGCCATGAGCAATATACGCCGTTTTCATGAAGCGCAAATTCCTAAAACCATTGAGGTAGAAACGCAACCTGGTGTATTTTGCCAACAAGTCAGTCGCCCTATTGATGCAGTAGGACTTTATATTCCCGGAGGATCAGCGCCTTTACTCTCAACTGTGATGATGTTGGGGCTACCGGCCCGTATTGCCGGTTGTCGCAAAATAATTTTATGCTCTCCGCCACCGATTGCTGATGAAATTTTGTATATTGCGCAACAAATTGGTATTGATGAAATATTCCAAGTCGGTGGTGCTCAAGCCATTGCTGCGATGGCTTTTGGTACAGAGTCTATCCCAAAGGTAGATAAAATTTTCGGCCCGGGAAATGCCTATGTGACAGAAGCAAAACGCCAAGTCAGCCAATCGCTACAAGGTGCGGCTATTGATATGCCAGCCGGCCCTTCGGAAGTATTAGTGATTGCTGATGCCGATGCTCATCCTGCCTTTATTGCCGCTGATTTACTATCACAAGCAGAGCACGGTCCTGACTCACAAGTGGTGCTATTAACCCCAGATGAAGCCCTTGCCAAAGCGGTCATTAGCGAGACGCAAGCCCAATTAACACAATTAACTCGCGCAGAAATAGCACAACAAGCCTTAGCCGAAAGTCGTGTCATTATCACCCGTGATCTCAACCAATGTATTGAAATCAGTAATCGCTATGGGCCTGAACACTTAATTATTCAGACTAATGATGCAGACTCACTTGTTGATAGCATTACTAGCGCCGGCTCAGTGTTCTTAGGGGCTTGGTCTCCTGAATCGGCGGGAGATTACGCTTCTGGCACCAATCACGTACTACCTACATACGGTTATACCGCCACCTATTCGAGTTTAGGCTTAGCCGATTTTATGAAGCGTATGACCATACAAAAACTGACTGCTCAAGGTTTGGCTGATTTAGCCAATACCATTGAAATATTAGCGCAAGCAGAGCAATTAACTGCACATAAAAATGCCGTCACACTTCGCGTTAACGCCTTGGCTCAAGGAGATAACTAGCTATGAACACGCCCTTTGATATTACCCTATTAGCCAGAAAAAATGTTCGCCAGTTAACCCCTTATCAATCAGCGAGACGTTTAGGTGGAAATGGCTCGGTTTGGTTAAATGCCAATGAATACCCTACCGCTCCTGACTTTACGTTTAATGAAAAAAATTTAAACCGCTACCCTGAGTGTCAGCCGGTTAACGTAATTAATCGCTATGCAGCATATGCAGGCGTCCAACCTGAGCAAGTGTTAGTTAGCCGAGGTGCCGATGAAGCGATAGAACTACTGATCCGTGCTTTTTGTGAGCCTGGTAAAGATGCTGTTCTCTATTGTCCACCCACTTATGGTATGTACAGCGTCAGTGCGGAAACCTTTGGTGTAGAACAGCGTGTTGTCCCTGCTCTTGCTGATTGGGAGCCTGATGTCAAAGCCATTGCATCACAACTTGATAATGTAAAACTTATCTACCTATGTAGTCCCAATAACCCAACAGGCAATATCGTTGATCCTTCACTGATCCGCGAAGTATTAGCATTAGCAAAAGATAAAGCCATTGTGGCTATTGACGAAGCTTATATTGAGTTTTGTCCTCAAGCATCACTAGTCACTTGGTTAAAAGAGTATCCGAATTTAGTCATTTTGCGAACTCTCTCTAAAGCTTTTGCATTAGCGGGACTGCGTTGTGGCTTTGCACTTGCCAATTCACCTGTTATTGAATTATTACTTAAGGTGATCGCCCCTTACCCACTTTCTACCCCGGTTGCTGATATTGCGGCACAAGCATTAACTGACCAAGGTATAGAAGCGATGAAACAACGGGTAACGGAAATTGTACGCAATAGAACATATTTAGCGGATGCACTAAAAAATTTACCCAATGTTGAACAGGTTTATTGTAGTGAAACCAACTATATTTTAGTGAAATTCACTGATGCTGATTGTGTTTTCCGCAGTTTATGGGAGCAAGGGATTATTTTACGCGATCAACAGCGTCAATATGGGCTGGCAGGTTGTTTACGCATCTCTATCGGTACGCGTCAAGAGTGTGATAGCGTGATAACCGCTATAAAAAATAGGCAAACGGCAAACGTATAAACATCACCAATGATAACAATAAAAATCACCACTGAGGGATCTCAACCATGAGCCAGAAAATTCTTTTTATCGATCGTGATGGTACTTTGATCACAGAGCCACCAACCGATCACCAAGTTGATAGTCTCAATAAGCTTGCCTTTGAAAATGGCGTTATTCCCGCATTACTCAACTTACAACAGGCGGGCTATAAGCTTATTATGATCACCAATCAAGATGGGCTTGGTACAGACAGTTTTCCACAAGCGGACTTTGAACCCCCTCATAATCTCATGATGCAGGTTTTTTCTTCACAAGGTATTGTTTTTAATGAAGTATTAATCTGCCCTCATAAACCTGAAGACAACTGTCCTTGTCGTAAACCTGAAACAGGGTTAGTCACCCAATATCTGGTTGAAAGTGCTCTTGATAAAACCAATAGCTATGTGATTGGTGATAGACAAACCGATCTACAATTAGCTGAAAATATGGGGATCAACGGATTACGTTATAACGCCAATGAATTAAGCTGGTCAGCTATCAGTGAATTGCTGACGAAAAAAGATCGCTACTCCCACGTTGAACGTAAAACCAAAGAGACACAAATTGCCATTGATATCTGGCTTGATCGTGAAGGCGAGAGCCAAATTAGCACTGGAGTTGGTTTTTTTGATCATATGCTAGATCAAATTGCCACCCACGGTGGCTTTCGTATGAATATCAATGTACAAGGGGATTTAGTCATTGACGATCACCACACCGTTGAAGATACAGGCCTTGCACTCGGCGAAGCACTGCGAGAAGCATTAGGTAATAAACGCGGCATTGCACGTTTTGGTTTTACTTTGCCTATGGATGAGTGCCTAGCAAGTTGTGCGCTAGATATTTCTGGACGCCCTCACCTTGAATATAAAGCAGAATTTAAATATCAGCGCGTTGGTGATTTAAGCACAGAGATGATTGAGCACTTTTTCCGCTCTCTCTCTTACACTATGGGCTGCACTCTACACTTAAAATCAAAAGGCAAAAACGATCACCACAAAGCAGAAAGTCTGTTTAAAGTATTTGGTCGTACCTTACGCCAAGCTATTCGTGTTGAAGGAAATACCTTACCCAGTTCAAAAGGTGTGCTGTGATGAAAGTCGTCATTCTTGATACAGGTTGTGCTAATTTAGCCTCGGTTGCGTACGCCGTACAAAGGCTAGGTTACGATCCAATTATTTCTTATGAAAAAAATATCGTGTTATCTGCTGATAAACTGTTTCTCCCCGGGGTGGGAACAGCCAGTGCCGCTATGGAACAACTAAAAGCCCGTGAACTTATCCCTTTAATTAAAGCGTTAACCCAGCCCGTATTAGGCATTTGCTTAGGGATGCAAATTTTGGCCTCTCTGAGTGAAGAAGGTCACAATATCCCTCTATTAGGATTAGTTGACGGTAATATCAATAAACTTGATACCAAAGGATTACCCTTACCGCATATGGGTTGGGATCAGGTATTAGCAAAACCCGCTCACCCTCTATTTCGCAATATTGACAGCGACGCTTGGTTCTATTTTGTTCACAGCTATGGTTTAGGGCTCAATGACTCAACCATAGCCGAAACAGAATATGGTTCACGCTTTAGCAGTGCCATTCAGAAAGATAATTTCTATGGGGTGCAATTTCACCCTGAACGCTCAGGAAAAGCGGGTGCTCAACTGATTAAGAATTTTTTGGAGATGTAACGCGTTATGATTATTCCGGCATTAGATTTAATTGATGGCAAAGTCGTTCGTCTTCATCAAGGTGATTATAATAAACAACGTGATTATGATGATGATCCGATCCGCCGCTACCAACAATATCAACAAGACGGAGCAAAATTATTGCATCTCGTCGACTTAACTGGCGCGAAAGATCCACTTGCACGGCAGATCCCACTATTAAAACAGCTAGTTGCCTGTGTTAACGTTCCTGTGCAAGTTGGTGGTGGTATTCGTAGCGAAGAAGATGTGAAGTCACTATTAGCCGCAGGAGCAAGTCGGGTTGTGATTGGCTCTACAGCGGTGAGCCAGCCCGAATTAGTCAAAACATGGTTTGAGCGTTATGGTGCTGATGCGATTGTACTCGCCCTTGATGTTCGTATCGACGAACAAGGTAAAAAATGGGTGGCGGTAAGTGGCTGGCAAGAAAACTCCCCCTATACACTAGAAGAGATCATCGCACTTTATCAACCTGTAGGATTAAAGCATGTATTGTGCACCGATATTTCTCGTGATGGCACCTTAGCCGGTTCTAACGTCGAACTGTATAAAGAAATTAGCCAGCGTTTCCCTGATATTTTATTCCAAGCTTCAGGCGGTATTGGTGATTTACAGGATATTGCAGCACTTCCTGGATCGGGTGTTGCGGGCATTATTGTTGGCAGAGCACTATTAGAAGGTAAATTCACATTACAAGAGGCGATATCATGTTGGCAAAACGCATAATTCCTTGTCTTGATGTTCGTGATGGACAGGTTGTTAAAGGTGTGCAATTTCGTAACCATGAAATTATTGGTGATATTGTTCCCTTAGCAGAACGCTACGCGAAAGAAGGTGCCGACGAGCTGGTCTTTTATGATATAACCGCCTCTTCTGATGGCCGAGTAGTCGATAAAAGTTGGGTATCGCGGGTAGCCGAAGTGATTGATATTCCATTTTGTGTTGCGGGTGGCATTCGCTCAGTAGAAGATGCCGGGAAAATTCTCTCTTTTGGGGCAGATAAAATCTCAATTAATTCCCCTGCACTTTCTGATCCAACACTGATTTCTCGCCTTGCCGATCGCTACGGTGTGCAGTGTGTAGTTGTGGGAATTGATACATGGTTTGATGAAAAAACTGGGGAATATCTCGTTTATCAATTTACGGGTGATGAAAAACGCACACAACAAACGCCATGGAAAACGCTCGATTGGGTACAAGAAGTACAGCAACGAGGTGCGGGGGAAATAGTGTTAAACATGATGAACCAAGATGGTGTAAGACAAGGTTATGATTTAAAACAACTCGCACTGGTACGCCAAGTCACTCAGGTTCCCATGATAGCTTCTGGCGGTGCAGGTGAAATGTCACACTTTCTGGATGCATTTAAATTAGCCAATGTTGACGGTGCCCTTGCCGCTTCCGTATTCCATAAGCAGATCATTAATATCAACGAATTGAAACAGTATCTCGCAGAAAATGGCGTTAAGGTAAGAATATAATGAATAATACAAAACTCGCCCAATTAGATTGGCAAAAAGTCGATAACCTAATGCCTGTCATTATCCAAAATGCTATTTCTGGTGATGTCTTAATGCTTGGTTATATGGATAAAGCCGCATTAGAAATGACGCTAAACAGTGGCAAGGTCACTTTCTATTCACGAACTAAACAACGTTTATGGACAAAAGGTGAAACATCAGGCAATTTCCTTAAATTAGTGGATATTTATCCTGATTGTGATAACGATACTTTACTTATTTTAGCTCACCCAATCGGGCCTACTTGTCATAATGGGACTGAAAGTTGTTTTGCTCCGGCTCAAAGCCAATGGGGATTTCTTTATGAGCTTGAGAACTTACTGCGCGAGCGTAAAAGCGCCTCGCCAGATAGCTCTTATACGGCACAACTTTATGCCAGCGGAACCAAACGTATCGCACAAAAAGTCGGAGAGGAAGGTGTTGAGACTGCTTTAGCTGCAACTGTTAATGATCGTGAAGAGTTAAAAAATGAAGCTTCTGATTTGCTCTATCATTTAATGGTGCTATTACAAGACCAATCGCTATCTCTATCTGATGTGATTGATTGCTTACAAAAGCGTCATAAAAAAGCGCAATAAAATAAGTATCAGTCATTAAACTACATGACCACTTTATACTTGATAATATAAAAAACACCTCAAATACGACATTGATATTTGAGGTGTTAATTCTTTGCTTAAACAAGATGTTAATTTATATTAACCCTCTTATTTTTAGCGATTACATTGCTTGGCGGAATATCTCGATAACATCACTTTCACTACCTTGAACAGGGTTAGTGATGGCACATGCATCTTTTAATGCATTTTCAGCTAATGTTTTGAAATCTTCTTCTTTCACGCCTAATTCTTTCAGGCCTGCTGGAATACCGACATCTTTGGCGATTTTGCGGATCTCTTCAATACAAGCTTGCGCACCCTGCTCATCATTCATTGCCGAAACATCAACACCCATAGCTTGCGCTATATCTTTTAAACGACCTGCTGCTGCTTGGATGTTATAAGCTTGAACATGAGGCAGTAATACTGCATTACATACACCATGAGGTAAGTTATAAAAACCACCTAATTGGTGAGCCATAGCATGCACATAACCTAAAGAAGCATTATTAAATGCCATACCCGCTAAAAATTGTGCATAAGCCATATTTTCACGTGCTGCTGTATCACCACCGTTTTCAACGACTTTACGTAAAGACTCACTGATCATCGTCACTGCTTTTAACGCACATGCATCAGTAATAGGATTAGCGGCAGTAGAGACATAAGCTTCAACAGCATGGGTTAACGCATCCATACCCGTAGCTGCGGTTAAACCTTTTGGCATACCAATCATTAACTCTGAATCATTTACAGATAAGATTGGTGTTACATTTTTATCAACAATAGCCATTTTAATATGACGCGCAGTATCCGTGATGATACAAAAACGTGTCATTTCAGAAGCAGTACCAGCGGTTGTATTAATTGCAATCAGTGGTAATTGCGGATGCTCAGAGCGATCAACCCCTTCATAATCGGCAATCTTACCACCATTGGCAGCGACTAGTGCGATACCTTTAGCACAGTCATGAGGAGAGCCACCACCTAAAGAGATAACACAGTCACATTGATGCTCTTTTAATAAGGCTAACCCCGCTTCAACATTTTCAACGGTAGGGTTTGGCGCTGTACCATCATAAGTAACGCTAGCAATACCTGATTTCGCCAGTAATTCACTCACTTTATTTACAACACCTAATTGATTTAAAACACTATCAGTAACAATCAGTGCTTTATGAAAGCCAAAGTCTTTCATTGAGTTTATCGCGTCTGCAAGACAACCTGCGCCTAATTTGTTTACTGAAGGGATATAAAATGTTGAACTGGCCATTATTGACTTCCTTTTAGTAATTTAATCTACGTTTTAATATGTTCTATTCTTTTTATTCTTAAATTGATCATTATCAATATAATGAATAAATATTAATTTTTTTATAATATTAGAGCTCTAAAATAATATAGATAATCTAATTATCCTATTAATTCAATAGGATAATACTATTAACATATTATCATTTGTAACAAAATAATTTGATAGGCTTATCAAAATAATAAATACCAAAGAAACATATCACCGCAGAAAAATTTTTTTAAAGTCGTATAATGACCGAATAAGAATACATGCTTAATCTTAGGAGTCATTGATGTCTTTGACTATTTTCGAGCAATTAACCACATTACTCAATAACCACCACGCCCGTTATCGCGTCATGGAACACCCGACCGCGGGTCGTTCTGAGGAAGTTGCTAAAATAAGAGGTACACAATTAGGGCAAGGGGCAAAAGGTCTAGTTTGTCATGTAAAAGGTAATGGTATTAAACAACACGTACTGGCCATTTTACCTGCTGATAAACAAGCTGATCTATCAAAACTCGCTATCGCTATTGGTGGGACAAGAGCCTCTCTTGCAAGCCCGAAAGAAGTTGATGAACTAACGCAATGTGTATTTGGCGCGATCCCACCTTTTAGTTTTCATCCAGCACTAAAACTGGTTGCTGATCCGCTATTATTTGAACGTTTTGATGAATTAGCCTTTAATGCTGGAACATTAGAACGCTCGATTATTTTAAATACACAAGATTATCAGCGGATTGCTCAGCCCGAGTTAATTCATTTTATTCGCCAAGATGATAATGATTAATAAAAGTACTATAAAATGCAGTTAAAAAGTATTTTTTAACTATAACTTTTTAATTACAAATAGTAAAAAGGTGCTGAAATTCAGCACCCCTAACACTTATAACTCACTGTTTTTAAAACTTACTCCATCCACTCAGTATGGAATACGCCTTCTTTATCAGTACGTTTATAAGTATGCGCACCAAAATAGTCACGTTGTGCTTGAATTAAGTTTGCTGGTAACACTTGCGCACGGTAGCTATCATAATAAGAGATAGCCGCGGAGAATGTTGGCGTAGGAATACCTGCTTGAACACCATAACAAACAACATCACGCAATGCTTGTTGATACTCATCAGCGATATTTTTAAAGTAAGGTGCTAATAATAAATTAGCGATATTCGCATCGTCATTATAGGCATCAGTGATTTTTTGTAAGAATTGAGCACGAATGATACAACCTGCACGGAAAATTTTCGCAATTTCACCGTAATTTAGATCCCAGTTATATTCATCTGATGCAGCTTTCAATTGTTGGAAGCCTTGCGCATAAGAGACAATTTTACCTAAATATAGTGCACGACGAACATTCTCGATAAAGGCTTTTTTATCACCAGTAAATGCTTTTGGTGCTGGGCCTGATAATACTTTAGATGCCGCCACACGTTGATCTTTCAGTGAAGAAATATAACGTGCAAAAACAGATTCTGTAATCAACGTAACAGGAACACCTAAGTCTAAAGAGCTTTGGCTAGTCCATTTACCGGTGCCTTTATTTGCCGCTTCATCAAGAATAACATCAACAAGGTAGTTACCTTCTTCATCTTTCTTACGGAAAATATCAGCAGTAATTTCAATAAGGTAGCTACTTAATTCGCCTTTATTCCACTCGGTAAAAGTGTCAGCTAACTCTTCGTTAGTTAAACCTAGTGAGTGTTTTAATACTGAATAAGCTTCTGCTATCAGTTGCATATCACCATATTCAATACCATTGTGTACCATTTTCACATAGTGACCTGCACCATCTGCACCAATATAAGTGACACAAGGCTCGCCATCTGCCACCGCGGCAATTTTCTCAAGAATAGGAGCAACTAACTCATAGGCTTCTTTTTGACCACCAGGCATAATAGAAGGTCCTTTTAATGCCCCTTCTTCACCACCAGAAACACCCGTACCAATAAAGTTAAAACCTTGAGCCGATAGCTCACGATTACGACGAATAGTATCTTTAAAGAAAGTATTTCCGCCATCAATAAGGATATCGCCCTTATCTAAATGTGGTGTCAGGGCTGCGATGGTTTTATCTGTTGCTTCACCCGCTTTAACCATTAACAAAATACGACGCGGTTTTTCTAATGAATCAACAAATTCCTCAATAGAGTAATTCGGAACCAGTTTTTTACCTGGATTTTCAGCGATCACTTCATTGGTTTTATCGCTCGAGCGGTTGTAGATAGATACAGTGTAACCACGGCTTTCAATGTTTAGCGCAAGGTTACGTCCCATCACTGCCATACCAACCACGCCGATTTGCTGTTTTGACATGAAATAACTCCCGTCTGAATATAAACCTGCCAGTCTCAATGTACTGACAATTTGTTAACCTGATCACATAGTAACTCACTCTCTCATTTGGTGGTAGTTATTGATGCAATCGATATCGCATTCCTTATGGTTGACATCCTCCACGCCCTAAAGGACGTGGATCCCTACTGCGTTCAGACTGATGTCTGAATCACCTCGGCGGGTTCCTGCTTCGACGGGCGGTCTGACTGCCCCCTCCCTCCACAGGCAAGCACGGCATGTCCTGCCGCTAAAATGTTACGTGCCCCGTTGATATCAGCATTCGCTGTATATCCACATTCAAGGCACTCGAATTGACTTTGTGACTGGCGGTTTTCCTTTGCTGTATGACCACAGCAAGCGCACTTCTGACTGGTGTAGGCTGGTGGTATTGCCACTACCTGACCACCTCGCCAGAGCTGCTTGTACTCAAGCTGACGGCGCATATCATACCAGCCCTGCTCCAGTATTGAGCGGTTTAAACCAGATTTAGCTTTTACGTTCCGTCCATGCCGTTCTGTCGTACCTTTTGCCGATTTAGACATGTTACTGACCTTTAAGTCCTCAATGACAATCATTGCATTGAGCAACAGGAAACACCTAGTTAGTTAAAAAACCGCGCCTTATATCCTCGACCTGAAGGACGGGGTTTTACGGTGCTTTGGATAAAATGAAATTATTCTGCCACTATCAATAATAATTTATTGAAAAATTCCGCTAAATTGCTCATTATTCCCAAGTCGGCATATGCCGTCTTTATAGAAGGTAAAACAAACTGTATGGAATGGATCGTAGATCCGACGATATGGGTAGGTCTTTCCACCCTTATTGTTCTCGAAATCGTACTTGGTATTGATAACCTTGTTTTTATTGCTATTCTAGCAGATAAACTCCCAGCAAAATTAAGAGATAAAGCACGTATCACAGGATTATTGTGTGCTCTTATTATGCGGATTGTACTGCTATTTAGTCTCTCTTGGCTTATCACCCTAACCAAACCTCTTATCACACTGTTTGATCATCCTTTCAGTGCCAGAGACTTAATCATGCTCCTCGGAGGGATATTCTTACTTTTCAAAGCCACAATGGAGCTTAATGAACGGCTAGAAGGTAAAGATCATAACGAGGGAAAACAACGTAAAACCACGAGTTTTTGGTCTGTTGTTGCGCAAATTATTGTACTAGATGCTGTATTCTCTCTAGACTCTGTTATCACTGCGGTAGGGATGGTTGACCATCTCGGCGTTATGATTGCTGCTGTAACTATTGCGATGTTCTTGATGATCCTCGCAAGTAAGCCATTAACCACATTTGTCAATAATCACCCAACTATTGTTATTTTATGTTTAAGCTTCTTATTGATGATTGGTTTTGCCTTAGTTGCAGAAGGGTTTGGCTATCCAATACCTAAAGGCTATTTATACGCTGCCATTGGTTTCTCTATTATGATAGAGATATTTAACCAACTCGCACAGTTTAACCGTCGACGCTTCTTATCAGCTTCTCGCTCTTTGCGTGAACGTACAGCGGAAGCGGTATTGCGCATTATTAATGGTAAACCAGAAGCCTCTGAACTTGACCCTCACACTTCTGATTTAGTTGCTAATACAGAAGAGGTGTTTGATCCTCAAGAGCGCCAAATGATTGTGCGCGTTCTGGGTTTAAGCCAGCGAAACGTCAATAGTATTATGACTTCACGCCATGATGTTGAATATGTTGATCTAAAAGCCACCCAAGATGATATTCGCCAATTACTAGAAGAAGATCCCCATTCTCGTCTCGTTATTACCGACGAAGAAAATAGCGACGAACCTATCGGCGTGGTAAATGTTATTCAATTATTAAATCAACAGTTACGTAATGAACCATTAGATTTGCGTTTATTAATTACACAACCCTTAATCTTCCCTGAGGGGTTATCACTATTACAGGCATTAGAACAATTCCGTAATGCTCATACTCACTTTGCCTTTGTGGTTGATGAGTTTGGCTCTGTCGAAGGCATTGTTACCTTAACCGATGTAATGGAAACCATCGCCGGTAATTTACCAGTAAGTACAGAGGAAAATGACTCTCGTCACGACTTAGTACAGAATGAAGATGGCTCATGGACTGTCAATGGTTTTACACCGCTGGAAGACTTAGTGCTTTATATTCCTATTAAGTTGGATGAAAAACGTGAGTATGAAACCTTGGCTGGCTTATTGATGGAACACTTACAACGCGTTCCTGCCGTCGGTGAAAAAGTGGTTATTGATGGTATTGAATTTGAACCATTAGATGTACACAATCACCGTATTAATAAAGTACGTATTGTTGAACCAACACCTGAAGACGAAGAAAACGTCGACGAAGCTTAATTTCTATTAAATAACCAAATATCCGTCTCTAAGGCGGATATTTTTTATCTGAAAATGGTGCTTAATAAAAAACGGGCTTTGTCTATACATAACAAAGCCCGTCAATAGAATGAAAAATAAAGTAGATAAAGCTAACTTTATTTCAATAATTTATTGATGATCAACCTAATGTGCTGGGTACCAGTATTTCCGTTGCAACAATCACAATCACAAGCCCGACCAATACTGGTACAGAAACGCGTTTCATCACTTCAAAAGGTGAAATTTTTGCCATTCCTGATACAGCAACTACCACACCCGATACAGGTGATAAAGTCCGTCCTAAGTTTGATGCTTGTAACATCGGAATAGTTAAGTAAGCAGGATTCACACCCATATTACTTGCTAAGCGCGGAATTAATTCAACGAAAGCATAGAAAGGCGCATTCCCTGAGCCTGTTGTCATTGCCGCGAGCATGGTAATTAAGACTAATGCAATCATCATAACAATCGCCCCTGAGCCTAATGATTGTGCACCATCAATTAACGCGTGAATAAAGCCAACCGTTGTTAAACCTTGCGCAAAAACCCCTGCGGCAACTAATAACATTACCACTTGGGCAAATGCATCAGCCATACCACGGTAAGCAACTTCTAAACCGGCAAAAACCTCTTTAGCACTAAAGCTACGGATAAATTCAATAACCGCAGATAACATCATGCAAAGAATAATAATGGCAACAATATGAAGCTCTGGTAACCATTTACCATCAAAAACTAATACACCAATAATAGGTGTGAAAGGTAAAATCGCATAGAAATTAGGGGCGTGAGTTTTGATTTCGTTCACATCTAACATCTCTGTTTCGATATGCTCTTTACGATCAAGATAACGTTGCCAGAAAAAGTGAGCAATACACATCCCAAGAATTGCGGCAATAGAGATAGGCAGTGTTGTTTTAAACGCAAAATCAATAAGTGGCATTTCAGAAGCTTGTGCCGCTAAAATCACGTCACCAGAGGTTGGCGCTAAAATAATTGATGCAGGTGAAGCACAGATAGCTGCCGCCGCACCACGACTAATTCCCATATTGACCATCACTGGGAATAAGGTCGCCATCAATAACACACCAAGACCTGTTGCGGATGAAACAGCTAATGACATTAAACATGCAACAATATAAGCCGCTACCATTAAAAGATAAGGTGAGTTGATCATTTTTAATGGGCGTGAGGCAAGTTTCACGACCACGTCATTGGCACCAATATGAGTCATATAAGAAGCAAACCCACATAGCACCATGATCATCATCCCCAGATCACCACCACGGCTCATAAGTAGATTTTTTACATACTCAACAATATCGATTAAGCGATAACCGGTACTTGTGACACTGGCTGGTAATACTGATTTGCCCATAATCACACTGATGATAAGCAATAATAGCCCACCAGTAAGTAGCACACCTGTTGGCGAATATCCCTTAACAATGTAACGCCCAACACCCACAGCGACGAGGGCGCCGATAAGAATTTCAATCATGTATAGTTCCTGTCTACGATAGTTATTTATAAAATGAAGCTTTTTGTTTTTATCATCATTTTTTTGCATTTAGTGCAATGGACACACTCTGCCCAAAGGCAACGTTGCAGTGTATGACATATATCAAAAAAAACGACTATTTTTTTACATGTAAACAGTACGAATGAGTATTTTTTAGGCAAAAACTGAATTAAATGATAAACATAATGCACTATGAGCATAATTTAATCATTTTATCCATTTTCTGTTAACGGTGGTAGGGAACCGGGAACGGGGATAAGAAACGTAATGCAGCATCTGTGTTCCACAGATATTGTTTAATATAAGAGAAGAGATTATTAATCATAAATTAATAAAATCAATTTATTAGCCAAAAACAAAACAAGGTGGAATAAAAAGTTATTCCACCTTGTTAACAACTTTAAAAATTATATTTTTTTCAATAATTGATTAAGCGCTTTAACTTCGGGGCTATCATCTTGCTTATTTAACCAATTATCTATGGCCTGTTTTGCTTTTTGCTGTAATTGATCACGTAGTAATTTTTCAACGTTAAACTCATATTGGATAGCATTCCAATTACCATACAATCTTAATGGAATATCTATTTTGGCTAGTTGGCGAATAAATTCATTCTCTTTACCCCAACCTTTTTTGATATTAACCATCAGCATCACATCTAGATTATGACGTTGTAGATCTAATTGACCTTGCCCGCTGATCTGATAAGCACTTGCTTGAGCATCTAACTGATTTAACGTCACTCGGCCTTTAGGCGCTAGTTTAAACTGGGCAATCACACTATCGGCTTTGGTATAGTTCTCAATATCTTCAGGATAAACCACTTGATCGGTTGTTTGTGCAATAGATTGCTGGATCACTTGTGGAATATTTAATCCTAGCATTTTAAATTCGCTTAATGACGTATCCAGTGTACCCTGCCAACTATTAAGAAACGCGTTGCGATTATATCCGGCACCTTCTAGATGCCCTTTAGCAGAAATTAAACCGCTGAAATTTTCTGGCTGATCAAAGACGCGTAATAAAGGTTGCAAAGGGATATTATTCATTGTGACATTCATACTAATATGCGCTGGCACAATGCTAGTAGAAATCACCGTAGGCAGTGAGAAATTTCCGTTTAGGATCTGCCCTTCTAACCTATCAATATTTAATGATTTGGGGTTATTTAATGCGGTTAATTTAACATTGTTTATTTCTAATTCTTTATACAATAACTTATTGAGCGCTAAGTTTAAGCTAAATTCAATATCACCCCAGTGGGTTAAATCATACGCTTTGTTTTCAATTGTCGCGGAGGTAATAACCGGACGAGCCATAATAGTTGCATTGGGTGATGGTGCAGCCTGAGCATGGCTAAAGAATGAGAATGATCTCGACGGGGTATTTGCCAAGGTTAACGATGCCGTTTCAGATGAATTAGGCTGTGCTAACTCAGGTAATAGGGTATTTAAATTTAAAGTGTCCCCAGTTAATTCCACTTGATAGCGGTTCTTTTTAGCCAATTCAGCCGTGATGCTACCTTGTAACTGACTCTCATTTGCCGTCATATTTAAATTATTTAAGGCAATAACATTTACACTATCATTTTTAATATTGAAATCTGAGGTTAAATTTCCGGAGATCCCTTGAGCCGGAAGCCCTATTCCCGATAATGCATAATCTAATTGAGCGATATTGCCACTGATTTGATATGGGTAGCCACTCATATCAGCATTAGCAACAACATTTAACATTAACTCGCGACGATCACGATTAATTTTGGTGCTCATCTCAAGGTTAATTTGTTTTTTGTCGTCCGTTTTTAATAATAAATTGATATCGCGTAAATTAAGTTGCTCTCCCCCTTTGGTTTGCCAAATAATCAAACTATCGGAGATCCTCACCTTAGCAATATTTAATTGCCAACGATTTGTTTTTGGCTCAATGATCGGACGAGTACTGTCTTCATTGGCAACAGAAGGCGGGGTTATTTTAGGTATTGCTTTACTCTCAGGCGTTTGTCTAACCACTGCGCCTTTTAGCATCACTTCTTTTACTTCCAACTGGTGGGAAAGTAATGGCCATAATTCCACATCAAGACGCATATTATCAGCAGTGATCAATGGTTGCTCAGCACCGGGGGCTGTTAATGACATTTTACCACTAATAATGCTGAGTTTTGGCCAGACATGCCAACGCATATCATCTTGTAAGGTTAATTTATAGCCACTTTGTTTTTCAACGCGTTCAACAAGATAACCACGAAAATCATTAGGGTTAATGAGCAAAACTAATGTCGTTAAGCCTGCCAAAATCACTACAAGCAAAATGGCGAGTGTTGTCAAAAACCTTTTCATATTGTTACCCGCTTAATAAAGTTGATAATAGTCGTTAATGAAAATTAATCTTCGCTAATCCGACTTCCTACCGCACCTTGTTGATTTTTATATTTCGCATCTTGGCGACGATTGTAAGGCCTATCCGCAGAGCCTGACATAGGTTCAAAACTTAATGCGCCAATCACCATACCCGGTCTTAATGCTAATGGCAGTTTACCTGAATTAAAAAATTCTAATACGATGTGTCCATGCCAACCCGGATCAATTCGGTGAGCCGTGACGTGTACCATTAATCCTAATCGCGCTAAAGATGAGCGTCCATCTAACCACCCTACTACATTATCCGGTAATGTGACAGACTCTAATGTAACCGCCAAGGCAAGCTCTCCGGGATGAAGATAAAACGCTTCGCCTTCTGGTAATACAATTTCATCACTCATCACCCGCTCAAGGGCCTCATTAACTTCATTTTTGGGGCCACTGAGGTCAATGTAAGCCGCAGTATGTCCTTGGAAAACACGAAACTGGTTACCCAAGCGAACATCCGCTGTTGCGCCGTTAATTCGCTCGACAGGCGGGCGGGGTTCAATGACTAATTTACCTTCATCAAGCCACTGAATAATATCACGGTCGCATAATCGCATTTTATTTCCCTTCTTCAAGTTAAACAGGCAGTTTCATGGTTAATCATGCATGAAAGCTGCCTACAAATGAACTCAATTATTCACAAAACTGTCCGATTTTTGCTTTCAAAATATCGATCGCAACACGGTTTTTTCCCCCTCTAGGCACAATAATATCGGCATATTGTTTAGAAGGCTCAATAAACTGGAAGAACATCGGACGAACAGTTTTATTATATTGTTCAATAACAGAATCTAGACTACGCCCACGTTCATTCACATCACGTTTAATTCTACGCATTAGACAGATATCTAATGGCGTATCGACAAAGATAGAAAAATCCATCTCTTCACGTAAGCGTTTATCTGTTAATAACAGAATACCTTCAATAATAATAACTTTTTTTGGTTTAAAATGAATGGTTTCTGATTTACGGGTGTGAGCGACATAATCATATTGAGGGAGTTCGATGGCGTTTCCGGCTTTTAGTTCACACAAGTGTTGGTATAAAAGTGCGTGATCCATCGAATTGGGGTGGTCGTAGTTAACTTTATATCGCTCTTCCATTGTTAAATCACTTTGGTCACGATAATAGCAATCTTCTGGTATCACACCGATATTATGATCACCTACTTGCGCTCTTAATTCACGGTAAAGTGTACTGGCAATAAGACTTTTACCTGAAGCAGAGGCTCCAGCGATACCTACAATTGTGCACTGATGTGCTGTGTCAGCCATAATAAAAAACCTGGTTTGAAATAAAAAAGAGGAATAACGTAATAATATGTAAATATTACGCTCGCGCAGATTATAGTTTTGAAATCCTTCTGGTTCCAGCGTAAAACCAAAAATCTCTTTGTTTTTTATCAAAAATAGTCAGATTTCAGCGGATAAAAAAAAGGAAGCCTAAAAGACTTCCCATAATAATCAATAGATTATTGTTTCACCGCTTATACCGCGCGGAAAGAAATTTCCGTTGGAATAGCATCCCCATCCCAATACATTTGCGCAGAAACTGTTGAAGCAATTTCACGATAGATATCAGCGAATTCACCTTCAGGATCACGCATCACCGTCGGTTGTCCGCGATCTAAATCTTCACGTAAAGAGATATGCAGTGGAATTTGACCCAATAATTGGCAATGATATTTTTCGGCTAATTTCTCAGCACCACCAGTACCAAAAATAGGCTCAAGATGACCACAATTGCTACAAATATGCGCACTCATATTCTCAATAATACCTAATACGGGTACATTGACTTTTTTGAACATGACAATGCCTTTCATCGCATCCACCAGCGCAATATCTTGTGGTGTTGTAACAACAACGGCGCCAGTCACCGGAATATTTTGTGATAAGGTCAATTGAATATCACCCGTTCCTGGTGGCATATCGATCACAAGGTAGTCTAAATCAGGCCATAACGTATCTTGCAGCATTTGCATCAACGCTTTGCTTGCCATTGGACCACGCCATACCATGGCATTATCGTCTGTGACTAAATAACCGATAGAGTTAGATGCTAGACCATACGCCATAATAGGTGCCATATGTTGCCCATCTGGTGAAGTTGGGCGTTCCATGGTTGTACCTAACATATTAGGAATGGATGGACCATAAATATCCGCATCCAGAATACCAACTTTAGCCCCTTCTTGTGCTAGCGCTAAAGCAAGGTTTACCGCGGTACTGGATTTACCCACCCCGCCTTTACCTGAACTCACCGCCAGAATATTACGTACGCCATTAATACCTGGTAGATCGTTTGCACGACGTAGTGTGGCAATATTGTGTTTTAGCTTCCACTCAACAGCTTTGGCTCCCGTCATATTACGCAGCTCTGCCGTTTTTTCTTCAATCAGTTGTTGGAAAGGTTTTTTCCACACAAACGGCATCACTAATTCGATATGAAGGACATCATCAATCATCGCACACTGATGTAATGCTTTTAGGGAAAGCAGATTACGTTTCAATGTCGGGTGTTCAAAAGTAGACAAGACACCTGAAACTTTTTCTTTCAGAATCTCAGGGGTAGTCTGCTCGGGGGATTTATCACTCATCCCGGCTCCTCTCATTTTCGTTATTCATTAAATATCTGAGTGCACCTATCATATCAGATAGTCAATGACTACGATAATGCCTTACCTCAATTTGCCAAGCGAAATTTCTCTTGCAAAAACTCTATGATTGCCCTAGCGACATCATGACGGATAGGTTAACATCAAAGACCCTTTTTTTAATTTAATGGAAGTAAGATCCTTACTATGTCTCACGTCGCGAATAAATTATTGGTAACCTGCGCGTTACCTTATGCTAACGGTTCAATTCATCTCGGTCATATCCTTGAACACATTCAGGCTGATATCTGGGTCCGTTACCAACGAATGCGCGGCAAAGAAGTTCATTTCATCTGCGCTGATGATGCTCACGGCACGCCTATTATGCTGAAAGCTCAACAATTGGGTATTACCCCAGAAGCCATGATTGAAGAGATGAGCAAAGAGCATCAACAGGATTTTGCCGGTTTTAATATCAGCTACGATAATTATCACTCCACACACAGTGAAGAAAATCGTCAATTATCGACGAAAATTTATCTAGCCCTGAAAAAAAATGGTCATATTAAAAGTAAAACGATTTCTCAACTTTATGATGAAGAAAAAGGCATGTTCTTGCCTGATCGTTTTGTTAAAGGGACTTGCCCTAAGTGTAAAGCGCCCGATCAATATGGTGATAACTGTGAAGTATGTGGGTCAACTTATAGCCCGACAGAATTAATTAATCCTCGCTCTGTGGTATCGGGTTCAACGCCGGTAATGCGTGAAACCGAACACTATTTCTTTGATCTCCCAGCCTTTAGCAATATGTTGCAAGAGTGGATCCGCTCCGGTGCATTGCAAGAGCAAGTAGCCAATAAGATGCAAGAGTGGTTTGACAGCGGTCTGCAACAGTGGGATATCACCCGTGACGCCCCTTATTTCGGTTTTGAAATCCCTGATGCGCCGGGTAAATATTTCTATGTTTGGTTAGACGCCCCTATTGGTTATATGGGCTCATTCTTAAACCTATGTGAAAAGCGTGGTGATTTAAGCTTTGATGAGTTCTGGAACAAAGAGAGCAAAACTGACTTATACCATTTTATCGGTAAAGATATCGTTTATTTCCACAGCTTATTCTGGCCGGCAGTGTTAGAAGGTAGTGAATACCGTAAACCAACCAACCTATTTGTGCATGGCTATGTCACCGTCAATGGTGCGAAGATGTCAAAATCTCGCGGCACCTTTATTACGGCACGAGCCTATCTTGATCACTTTGATGCTGATTGCCTACGCTATTACTATGCAGCAAAACTTTCATCACGTATTGATGATATTGACCTAAACTTAGAAGACTTTGTACAGCGTGTAAACAGCGATATCGTCAACAAGGTGGTTAACCTCGCGTCCCGTACTGCGGGTTTTATCAGTAAACGCTTTGATGGCAAATTAGCGGCAAACCTTGATGATGCGAAGTTATATCAACATTTCGTCGATATGCAAGAAAGCATCGCACAATGTTTTGAAAACCGTGAATTTGGTAAAGCCATTCGTGAAATTATGGCATTAGCAGACGAAGCTAACCGCTATATTGATGAAAAAGCGCCTTGGGTGGTTGCTAAACAAGAAGGTAAAGAGGCTGAGTTGCAAGCTATTTGTACTATGGGAATTAACTTATTCCGTGTACTGATGACTTATTTAAAACCAATTCTACCTTCTTTAACAGAACGTTCAGAAGCCTTCTTACAAACTGAATTAACTTGGAATGCTCTGTCGCAACCGCTGTTAAACCATGAAATTACTAAATTTAAAGCATTGTTTAATCGTATTGAAATGGATAAAGCCAATGCAATGGTAGAAGCTTCAAAAAGTACCATTGCGCCAGTCAAAGAAATCACGGGTCCATTAGCAGACGCGCCTATTCAAGAAACTATTAAATTTGATGATTTTGCCAAAATTGATATGCGCATTGCTGAAATTAAACAGGCTGATTTCGTTGACGGCTCAGATAAGTTGCTAAAATTAATACTGGACTTAGGGGGAGAAACACGCCAAGTATTCTCCGGCATTCGTTCTGCATACCCTGATCCGAAAGTATTAGAAGGTCGCTTAACTGTTATGGTTGCAAACCTAGCACCTCGCAAAATGCGTTTTGGAATTTCAGAAGGTATGGTGATGGCCGCAGGCCCTGGTGGTGAAGATATTTTCTTACTTAGCCCAGATAGTGGGGCTAAACCGGGTCACCAAGTGAAATAAAAACTGACCTTTATTCAAAATGCAAATACAAAGCGGGGTTCTATAAAGAGCCCCGCTCTTTTTTTATTGTGATCCATAGCACACTTTGAAAATTGGTGTATGATAAATACGTCAGTTGATTTAGGACACATATCTATGAAATCTAAGCGGGTGCAGATCACAATCTGGCACTATATACGATCATTTTTTATACTTTATCTTTGTCTTTTTGCCGGTAATCTTATTTCAGCCTTATTACCTTTCGCGGTGCCAGGCAGTATTGTTGGACTACTTATTCTATTTGGTTTACTTGCCTTCCAGCTTATTCCATTACGTTGGGTAAAACCCGGTGGTAATATTTTACTGAAAAATATGTCATTGCTCTTTATTCCTATCGGGGTGGGTGTAATGAACTATTATAATTTATTAAGCCAACAACTCTTTCCTATTGTTCTGGCCTGTGTTGTCAGTACCTTTGCGGTGATGGCGCTAGTTGCTTACTGCTCACATTACGTGCATCGTGAACGTCCTATTATCGGTGCTAAACCCGATAAAGTAGAGGATGTAGAATTAGCAGAACAACAAGACGACGACAGAGCGTTAAGTGAGAAGAAAAAATGTTAATATTAATGAATATTTGGTGGTCATTACCGCTAACACTTATTATTTTCTACTTAGCACGTAAACTGGCGGCTCGATTTAAATGGCCTATTTTAAATCCGTTATTGATTGCTATTGTTGTTATTATTCCTATTTTATTAGTGACACACACCGCTTATGAGGATTATTTTGCCGGAAGTCGTATCCTTAACGACTTGTTGCAACCAGCTGTTGTTGCTTTAGCTATTCCTTTATATCAACAATTACACCAAATACGCGCACAATGGAAATCGTTAATTAGTATCTGCTTTATTGGTAGTATCGCCGCCATGGCTAGTGGTACAGCGATTGCATTATGGGCTGGCGCTACTCCTGAAATTGCCGCCTCCATTTTGCCTAAATCGGTAACAACCCCTATCGCAATGGCTGTTGCGGATTCCATAGGTGGTATTCCTGCAATCAGTGCTGCATGTGTTATTGCAGTAGGTATTTTAGGTGCCATTTTTGGTCATACGCTATTTAAAATATTACGTATTCCAACTCACGCTTCTCGTGGTTTAGCGATGGGAACCGTCTCTCACGCAGTGGGTACCGCAAGAGCGGCTGAAATCGATTATATTGAAGGGGCATATAGTTCATTAGCATTAATGACTTGCGGTATTATTACTTCACTTACCGCACCTTTTATTTTTCCTTTTATTTTGCACCTTTTTAGCTAATTAGCTAATTAGCTAAATCAATAGAACACATAAAAAACCTTCGTTCAGAGCGAAGGTTTTTTATGCTAATGCTAAAATCAATTTACTATAAATTTGAGATGTATCTCCCAATTAATCATTCAGTTGCAATAGTTTCATTGAAAATATGATTTTAATCACATATAAGAATAGGTAAAGATGCCTAAAATCTTACAATAGCAGAAGATTAATGGGAGACACCTATATGCATACTCGTTTTCAGGCAATTTGGTCAGATTTATCCCCTCAATTACAACAAGCACTTACGCCTTATCTTGAGCAGGATGAATTTCCGGCAATGTTCACTGCAGAACAAGTTAATGCGTTAAAAACACAGTTACAATGTAATGATGATGAGTTAGCCCTCGCATTACTGCCTGTTGCAGCCGCTTGTGCTGTGACACCTATCTCTCATTTTAATGTGGGTGCCATTGCTCGTGGTGAAAGCGGTCACTTCTATTTTGGGGCAAATATGGAGTTTGCTGGCGCCCCATTACAACAAACGGTACACGCAGAGCAAAGTGCGGTTACACATGCTTGGTTACGCGGTGAGTCTCGTTTAGTTGCCATCACAGTTAACTATACCCCTTGTGGTCATTGTCGTCAGTTTATGAACGAACTAAATAGCGGCACTCATATTGCAATCCATCTCCCAGGCCGAAAAGTGGCAACCTTAGGTGACTACTTACCTGATAGCTTTGGCCCTAAAGATCTCAATATCACTACCCTACTGATGGATAAAGTTAATCACGGTTATCAAATAGATAACACTAGCCAACTGGCACAACAGGCACTACAAGCAATAAATCGTAGTCATGCCCCTTACAGCCATTCTCACAGTGGTATTGCTGTACAGATGAAAAGCGGTAAGATCTTTCAAGGCAGTTATGCTGAAAATGCCGCATTCAATCCTAGTATGCCACCATTACAAGCGGCACTTATTGCATTAAATATGGCGGGTGAAAATGTTATGGATATTGAGTCTGCAATATTAATTGAAAAAGCAGACAGCCTATTAACTCAGTGGGATGCCACACAAGCAACATTAACAGCTTTAGGTTGCCGCCAAATACAGCGTGTCACTTTGTAACATTTTTTAACTTATACCGTTAAATTGTCCTCATAAAAAAGCATCAGCATGTAAATTTTTGCTGATGCTTATCAGAAAAAGTCATAACAATTGTATCTATCTCTCATTTCTAAGCAGAAAAATCATAAAAAAATAACATAAGCTGTACATATTTTTATTATTTTGTAGGATCTACACTTGTCATGTGACTAACTGCCTTACAAGAGTATTTTTCATGGAACTGGAACACGAAAGTAAACGTCCTCTCTATATCCCGTATGCAGGCCCAATCCTGCTTGAATTTCCCCTGTTAAATAAAGGTAGTGCTTTTAGCGAAGAAGAGCGCAGCACCTTTAACCTTCATGGTTTACTGCCTGAGGCAGTAGAAACCATTGAAGAGCAGGTGGAACGCGCTTACCGTCAATATCTTGATTTTAAAAATGATAACGATAAACACATCTATTTAAGAAATATCCAAGATACCAATGAAACGCTATTTTATCGTCTGTTGGAATCTCACCTTACTGAAATGATGCCCATCATTTATACCCCCACAGTAGGTGAAGCTTGTGAGCACTTCTCTGATATTTACCGCCGTGCGCGTGGACTTTTTATCTCTTACCCTAACCGCGCCAATATTGATGATATGCTACAAAACGCCACCAAACAAAACGTAAAAGTGATTGTGGTCACAGATGGTGAGCGTATCCTTGGTTTAGGTGACCAAGGTATCGGTGGTATGGGTATTCCTATTGGTAAACTCTCTTTATATACCGCTTGTGGTGGAATAAGCCCCGCTTATACCTTACCCGTTGTACTGGATGTTGGCACCAATAATCCACAACGTTTAAATGACCCACTTTATATGGGCTGGCGCCACCCACGTATTACCGGAGATGAATATAACGAATTTGTCGATGAATTTATTCAAGCCGTTAAACGTCGTTGGCCAAATGTACTGCTGCAATTTGAAGATTTTGCACAAAAAAATGCCATGCCGTTATTAAATCGTTATCGTGATGAATTATGTTGCTTTAATGATGATATTCAAGGTACTGCCGCTGTGACATTAGGTAGTCTAATTGCGGCAAGTCGTGCTGCGGGGCGTCAATTAAAAGATCAAACTGTCGCTTTCTTAGGTGCAGGCTCAGCCGGTTGTGGTATTGCAGAGCAAATTATTGCACAAATGAAGTCTGAAGGACTAAGCGACGAACAAGCTCGTGCACGTATCTTTATGGTTGACCGTTTTGGTTTGTTAACGGATAAACTGCCAAACTTACTCGATTTCCAAAGCAAGCTTATTCAAAAAAGCGAAACGCTGGCCGATTGGCAAACAGAAACGGATGCAATTTCACTGTTAGAAGTGGTTAAAAATGCTAAGCCAACCATTCTGATTGGCGTTTCTGGTCAAGCAGGACTTTTCACTGAAGAGATTATTCGTGAAATGCATAAGCATTGTGAACGTCCTACCGTGATGCCTCTTTCGAACCCAACGTCTCGTGTTGAAGCGCGTCCTGAAGATATTATTAATTGGACTGATGGACAAGCTCTTGTTGCTACAGGAAGTCCATTTGCCCCAGTCACCTATAAAGAAAAAGTGTATCCTATTGCACAATGCAATAACTCATACATCTTCCCAGGTATTGGCCTTGGCGTTATTGCAAGTGGTGCAAAGCGTGTTACTGATGCCATGTTAATGGTTGCAAGCCGTGCGTTAGCCGATTGCTCGCCTATGGCAAAAGAAGGCGATGGCCCACTATTACCTTTATTAGCCGATATTCAACAAGTTTCACGTTATATTGCTAAACAAGTTGCCAAAGAAGCACAGGTGCAAGGTGTTGCAACGGTCACGTCTGATTCTGCTTTAGAAGAAGCGATTGAACGTAACTATTGGGAGCCTGAATACCGTATTTACAAGAGAACGTCATTCTAATTGAGTTAAAATCATTAGGTTTCATTCTGAAAAGCGCACTATTATCACTAATAGCGCGCTTTTTTCTTGCTTCCCAATTAGTGCTCAAGTAGCCTTTAACCTATTAGAAAACCCTGAGTCATTAAGGCAAGGATATGCTAAAGCGCCTCATTTATCTCTTTTTGACCCTTTTTATCTTAGTTGCGGTGGCATTAATTGCTTGTGATCGCTGGATAGGTGTAAAAACTAGCCCCTATATATTTGAAGATATAGATAAACTACCCGCCAAAAAAGTAGGCATGGTATTAGGTACTGCTAAATATTACACCACAGGCTATCTTAACCAATTTTATCAATATCGTATTCAAGGTGCTGTTAACGCCTATAACAGCGGCAAAGTGCAATATCTGTTACTCAGTGGAGATAATGCACAGCATAGCTATAATGAACCCAATACGATGCGTAAAGATTTAATTAAAGCAGGCATACCGGCATCGCGTATCGTTATGGATTTTGCTGGATTTAGAACTTTAGATTCGGTAGTACGCACAAAAGAAGTGTTTGGGACAGATGGCTTTACTATTATCACTCAGCGTTTCCATTGCGAACGAGCCGTATTTATTGCCCTTGAAAAAGGCATTGATGCTCAGTGTTTTGCTGTTGCTTCGCCGAAGAGTATGTTTAAGGTGCGTGTACGTGAAGTTTTAGCCAGAGCAGGTGCGGTTGTCGATCTCTATATATTAAAACGTGAACCGCGTTTTCTAGGTCCACCAGAAGCCATACCTGCTGTACAAAATATTCCTGATGATATTAAGGGCTATCCGGCGGTTTCACCACAAGAGGTAGAAGCTTTGCCATTAAACAATGGCAAAAACAGTTAAAAGCGTTTTGATAACCCTGTTGACGAGTGGCGCCACAGCCACTCGATTGGCCCTTGAGAAAAATAGCGTAACCACGTTACGGCAAAGATAATATTTATCACCCAAATAGCCATCACAAATAGCATAAGCTGCAATAAGGTAAATTGGTTAAATAACCCCATCCGCTGGAAAAGCGTCGTGCCAATAATACTCTGTAGTAAATAGGTGGTAAGCGCCATTTTTCCCACACAACGTAAAGCATAGGCGATAAAACTGTGTTGAATATAAGGCCATGCCCAATAGAGTAAAGCAATATAACCTAAGCTTTGAATAATTTGGATCACCATGGTGATAGGCTGAGCCACTACCGCAGACCACATATAATGCCAATCTAAATAATAATCGGTAATTACAAGCGTCCCTTGGAAAAGTAAACTTATGACTAAAAAACAAACCGCTATCAAACCATAATGAGACTGTGAATAGCGTCGTTGTAACCAACCGGATGCCATTAACGCCGCCCCCATTAACATGGCGCCAATTAAAAACCAACTATATTGACGAACTAAATTAAAAATAAAATCACTCAGTTCATCTAATCGCCAGTAGATACTATTTATATAGTTTCCGGTTTTCCAATTAGTCTCTATCATGGCGGAATAGTCAGAGCTATACCAAACTATTTCAACAAAATCACGATAGTAATAAAATAAAAAAGCTAAAATAATCGCGCCAAATAAATAGAGCAGCAGCCCAAGGATAAATTGCCGCTTAATAGGTAATGCTTTAATAAAAAAGAGAACAAATAATCCGCAAATACTATAAGGAAATAAGATATCCCCTTCCCATAGTAATAGGGTATGAATAATACCGATTAATGCCAGAATAATTAGGCGAGAGACGTTCCAAGCAACAGAGCGCTGTGATAATAAATAAAGTGTTCCGCCAAATAACAGCGCAAAAATAAACAGAAACTTTCCTTGGGTAAATAAATTTAGCCCCATCCAAGTAAGTTTGTCCACAAAAGTCGCCTCTCCTGAATGCATAGGATTAAATGAGGCAACTCTTAATAAGGCAAAACCTGAGATATTGAGTAATAAGATGCCAAGGATCGCTATTCCTCTCAACGCATCTAAAGCGTCGATGCGTTGACGTGAACTTTGTTCCATTTATTCATCTCAAAGATGGCGTACAGCACGCAAAAACTCTTGGCGAGTATTTTGGCTAGATTTAAATAGTCCACCTAATGAAGTTGTGGTGGTTGCACTGGTTGCATCACGAATGCCTCTTGCTTTTACACAATAGTGAACGGCATCAATAGAGACAGCAACGTTTTTCGTCCCCAATAGCGTTTGTAAGGCAATCAATATTTGTTGCGTTAAACGCTCTTGCACTTGAGGGCGTTGTGCGAAGAACTGCACAATACGGTTAATTTTTGATAAACCAATCACTTTATCTTTAGGAATATAAGCAACCGTTGCTTTACCATCAATAGTGACAAAATGGTGCTCACAAGTACTGGTTAATGTGATGTCACGAACAGTGACCATTTCATCAACCTGCATTTTATTTTCAATCAGGGTGATTTTAGGAAAGTTGTGATAATCCAAGCCTGAAAAAATTTCATCAACATACATTTTCGCAATGCGATGTGGCGTTTCCGCTAAACTGTCATCACTCAAATCTAGGTTTAACAATTTCATCACTTCCGTCATGTGATGTTTAATTTGTTGTTTACTCTCACTGGGTGAAAGTTTTGGCTCACGAAGAGGCGTTTCCAAACCACGCTCCACTAACGCGGCATGTACCCATTGCGCCTCTTTACTTAATGTTGATGACATTGGACTCTCCGATAAACACATTAATTAAGTCTCTGTTACCTAATTCAACGATAACCGTTACACTTTAGATGAGCTGAATCACATTATCCAGCAATACTGCATTTTTGGTTATGAAATTATTGCTTTTTTGTCATTTTTTATTGTTTTACCCTTTATTGTTTTCTTTCATACAAACCAAAATACCGCCGATGATCAATATCACAAAGGCGACATATAATGCCGGCTCTAGTCTTCCCGTTAACGCCGTTGAAAGGAAGGAAACCAGAGGCCCAACTAGCTGTCCAATAGCATAAAATGTTGTTAATAATCCTGCCATATAACGAGCATGATCAGGTGCCAACTCTTTACCACGTAAAAATGCCAATTGCACCGCACACATTAACCCTCCCCCCACTAAAAATGCGCCAATAGCAAGACCTGTAATTGTGGGTAGCCATTCGGCAATGATGATCCCCAGTGCTTGCAACCATAGTGTTATCGCCAATCGTAATTGTGTATTAAGGACATTACGTGTCAGTATCGCGATCCCAATACATAAAGCTGCGGAAGCACCAAAAATAGGCCAGACAAATTGAGCTACTAAGCTACCGGGAAAACGTTCTGTCGCCATTTGAGATAAAAAGGTCGCAGGTAAAATATAACCAAAGCCCGCAAAGGTATAACCCCAAATCAATTTTTTCATCGCCGGCGTTAAGATAAGTGGCTCTACTTTGACTTGCTCACGATTAATTGACCAAGGCTTGGGTAAATGATAGCTCACATAAATTGCACAAATAAATGCCAACACACCGTAAATCAACCAACCTGTTGTCGCACTCATCTGCCACTTGAGAATGAATACCGCAAGAAGGCCACTAATAAAGATCCCCGCCCCTGTTCCTGCATAGACTGCCACACTTAATGCCGGGCGATTTAAACGGGCTAATACTTCATTTGCCCACGAAGCAACAAGCACTAATGTCCAACCGCTTGCCCAACCAATAAAAAAACGGGCAATACTATGAGTTAAAGCATCATTAAGTACCGCACTAAGCAGTGTAATGATCACCGCTCCCCATAATCCCCCCCAAAGCCGATAGCCCACACCTTTAGTTGCTTTCATCGCATCATATGAACCAGCTAAATATCCTAGATAATTAAATGCAGCAACAATACTGGCACTGGTTAATGTCAGTTGTGTGTCCGCAATCATTAGCGGTACTTGAGGCGTAAAAGTAAAACGCCCTATCCCCATAGCAACAACTAAAGCAAGGAAACCACTAAAAGCGATATGAAAGGCTTGTGCTGAATGGCTTGGGTGGGTTGAGGTATTCATAAGGCTCCATTGTATTGATGTTATTTATTACATTTAAAATACAACAATATTATTAACACATTAACTAACAGTTTTGTTTTAAATAGTTAACATTTTGTGTTGAGTAATATTTTCTTTTTTTGCTGATGAGATGATCGCTAACATGATGTGCTTCATCGTGATAGATTAGTATCATGAAATAAAACAGCACATTTCGATAGATTTTGGAGTATACAATGAGTCAATGTCAGGTTAGCGGTTTGTTATCCCTTGATGAGGCGCTAGAAAAATTACTTGAAAAACCGGTGGCAATCACAGATACCCTTAGTATCCCTTTGCATAAGGCAGCAGGTTATATCTTAAGTGAGCACATCACTTCACCACTCAATGTACCTCCTTTCGATAATTCTGCCATGGATGGTTACGGTGTACGTTATACGGATCTAAACACTCAATCTCCTTTACCTATTGCAGGCAAAGCGTTTGCTGGAGTCCCTTTTGAAGGTGAATTACCACAAGGACAATGTGTTCGTATCATGACCGGAGCCATGATACCCGCAGGTGTCGATACCGTTATTATGCAAGAAGAAACACAAGTGACTGACAACGGTATTCTTTTTCCACATCCGGCCAAGCTTGGACAAAATATTCGTCGTATTGGTGAGGATATAAAACAAAACGATATCGTCTTAGCCGCAGGAACAAAACTTTCTACAGCACAGTTACCTCTTATTGCTTCACTCGGTATTGCCAATATTAATGTTTACCGCAAATTAAAAGTGGCCGTATTTTCAACGGGTGATGAGTTGCAAACTATTGGCCAACCATTAAAAGCGGGGCAAATCTATGATACTAACCGCTTTGCCGTACGCTTAATGTTGGAAAAATTAGATTGTGATGTGCTTGATTTAGGCGTTATTCCAGATTCGCCAGAAAAACTGCGAGAAACTTTTAAAACCGCTGATGCACAAGCGGATTTAGTGATTAGCAGTGGCGGAGTTTCTGTGGGTGAAGCGGACTATACTAAACAAATTTTAGATGAAATAGGCGAAATTGGTTTTTGGAAATTAGCCATTAAGCCAGGTAAACCTTTTGCTTTTGGTCGCTTACATAATGCTTGGTTCTGCGGATTACCGGGTAATCCTGTCTCAGCAACAGTGACATTCTACCAATTAGTACAGCCTTTAATTGCCCGTTTATCTGGTTTTAGTCAGTGGCGAGCACCACAGCGTTTCCATGCTAAAACCTGTTCACCATTAAAAAAATCTGCCGGTCGTCTGGATTTCCAACGCGGTATCGCCAGTATTAATGAAAATGGTGAATGGCAAGTAACAACGTCGGGACATCAAGGCTCTCACGTATATAGCTCCTTTAGTGTTGCAAACTGTTTTATCGTCTTAGAGCGAGAGCGTGGTAAAGTTGTAGCGGGTGAAACCGTCACTATTGAGCTATTTAATCCTCTGCTAAAAAGCGAATAGTGTTTATGAGTATAGAATTAACCGATGAAGAAACGCTGCGTTATAATCGCCAAATTGTGTTAAGAGGCTTTGATTTTGACGGTCAAGAAGCACTGAAAAGTGCTTCTGTATTGATTGTCGGTGTTGGGGGATTAGGCTGTAGTGTATCGCAATATCTCACTGCCGCAGGTGTTGGCAAACTGACACTATTAGATTTTGATACCGTTTCACTGTCCAATCTTCAACGCCAGATCCTGCATCGCGATAGCACCATTGGTCAGCCGAAAGTTTTATCAGCTAAAACAACATTAAACGCGATTAATCCCCATGTACAGATAGATACGGTTGATGCACTACTTGAAGATAAAGCACTGGCTGAATTAATCAGCCAACATCATCTGGTAATGGATTGCACAGATAATGTCACTATCCGCGAACAACTAAATCGACTGTGTTTTGTGCAGAAAAAACCCTTAGTATCTGGTGCAGCAATTCGTATGGAAGGCCAAATTAGCGTCTTTACCTATCAAGATGATGAACCTTGCTATCGCTGTTTAAGTCATCTTTTTGGTGATAATGCACTCACTTGTGTTGAAGCGGGTATTATGGCCCCTGTTGTGGGTACTATTGGCACTTTACAGGCCATTGAAGCCATCAAATTACTCACTGGTTATGGCGAAACTTTACATGGCAAAGTATTAATTTTTGACGCTATGCGGATGCAATTTCGTGAATTTAAGCTACCTAAAAATCCACACTGTGATGTATGTGCGGCTAATTTGCCCGATAATTGACCCCTTCTAATATTTTAATAGGGTAAGTAGCTATCGGTTCTGCTTACCTTATTCTCTTCCATATAGTGGTATTCTATACGGTTTATCCTATTATTTTCGCCCGTTGATAAAACAGTTAGTTAAATCAATGTAACACGCAGGTAGTATTGAGCGTCATTTAATTCTAATATGACCGCCCGCATCAAAACTTCATAGGATGCCCAATCAGTACCGAAAATTAGCCATCATCGCCAAAAAAGCTATACAAGGTAGAAGAATGACATTTCAAATTGCAGACACACTCTATTATAACGGCCTAATCTATACCGCTGATAATAGTAACAATTTCGTCGAAGCTATCGCTGTTTCCCAAGGCATTATTATTGCAACAGGCACAAAATCGAATTTACTTGCTTACTGTAATGAAAAAACACAGCATATCGATTTACAGAAGAAAATGGTGATGCCCGGCATTATTGATGCTCATATGCATCCATTTTGGGGGGGAGCCACATTAGCAGGTTGTCACCTTGATTACCTCTCCTTAACAATCGATGAAATTCTATCGCGTATCCAACGCTATCTTGATGCTGATCCCATCGATAGTGATACAGCTTGGTTGAAAGTGTCAGCATGGTATCGTGAAGGGATGCAACCGGAAGGGATACAAATGACGCGTTATCACCTTGATAGCTTAAATACGTCTCGCCCTATCTTACTTTTTTCTAGTGATTGTCATAGCGTATTAGCAAATTCCCGCGCACTAGAATTATTAAATATTACGGCTGAAACCCCCGATCCACCTGATGGCAATATTGAACGTGATGGTGATAGAACACCTATTGGTATTCTTGAAGATGCGCCAGCTATGCAGGCTATTGATAGCCTACCGCCTTTAACGGCAGAGCAAAATCTACAAATCGCACGCCATGTACAAAAGTTGCTCAATCAACAAGGGGTAACGACTATCATGGATGCACGTGTTGGTGAGCCACAATTACGTGCCTTTAATACCTTGCGAGAAGCGGGTGAATTAACGGTTCGTGTTGAGAATGCGGTTGAAATTACCCCTGATGATGTGGCTGATATTGCAGCTATTCCTCATGCTGTACAACAAGCAATAACACGATTCTCTCACTGGCATCAAATCAGTCAAGGCGCGCAACCCAGTGTCGCTATTCGCCATATTAAGCTTTTTCTTGATGGTGTATTACAAGCGCCGATTATGACAGCACGTTTACACGCTCCTTATCGTATTAATGTCGGTACGGATGAAACGCCTCATTGGCAAGATTCAGAGCATGTTGGCGATCTCTATTTTTCACCTGAAATCTTGACGCCATTAGTCACTGAGATTAGCCGTGCAGGTTATCATCCTCATATTCATACCGTCGCTGAAGGGGCTATTAGTGTCGCACTTGACGCCATTAGTGAAATGCGCAAAGCCTTGCCAGAAAAAGATATTCGCCCCGGCCTTGCGCATAACGAATTAATGTGTGAAAAAGATTATGCGCGCTTTGCCCAATTAAATACCTACCCTTTTCTCTCCTTTCAATGGGCTGGCGTAGAGCAACATAATATTGATAAAGATCTTGAAATGTTAGGCAAAGCACGTTGCCAATATCTAGAAACCGCCGGTAAATTTATTGATGCGGGAGTGACTGTCGCATTTGGCAGTGATTGGCCGATTGATCCATTAAATGAGTGGTATGACTTTAAAGTTGCCATGACTCGACAAAAAGATCCCTCTCAGCCACGTTTAGATAATGATCGCAATCTCACCTTAATCGAAGTATTACGAGCCGCCACCATTAATGCCGCTTATGCACTAGATATGGATAAACAGATTGGTTCATTAGAAGTAGGGAAATTCGCCGATTTTATTGTCTTAGATAGAAACTTGTTTGAAATATCGGCAGAAGATATTGAAAATGTCAGGGTATTGTGTACGATAATTGCGGGGAAACCCACAATTTAGCTGAATAACATAATTAATAAACCCGCACTCAGCGGGTTTATTTTTGCCATGATTAAGCGAAAATTACAAAGCAATACCCATCACGGTACTGACTTCTTTTAACCCTTCTCGCTGATAAAAACGTTTAGCATCGGCATTTTCAGCCAATACTGAAAGCTCTAGGTGGGTCATTTTTTGTTGTTTAGCCCACGCCTTCATGGCATTTAGCAACAATGCCCCTGCCCCTTGTCCACGAACAGAAGGGTCAACAACAATATCAAAAATATAGGCATATTTACGCTGTACTAAACAGTTAAATAGCGGTGTCTCTTGTATTTGGGCAATAGTAAAACCGACAATTTTCTGTTCTAACTCAGCCACTAACAGATGAAATTTATCATTTTTAATGCCATTAATAATAAATGCTTCATCTTGTTTACCCGGTTTTAATCTTTCTGGCTGTAATTTCGCCATCTCAGCAAATAAATAGCCATACAGGGTATTAATCTGCTCAACATCAGAAAGTACAGCTTTTCTTATGGTTATCATGCTCTACCTTTATTTATCGTAGGTTTTAATCGAAGGGGCAATATAACTTTCAAATTTATCTAATAACTGGATAGGTGATTGCTCAACAATCGCCATATGACGATATTTTTCATGTAAGAATTTTTCATCTACCATTTTATCTATCATAGCCAGTAATGGCTGATAAAAATCATTAATATTAAATATACCTAATGGCTTTTGATGAAGGCCTATTTGGCTCCAAGTAAACACTTCACTGAACTCTTCTAATGTGCCAAAACCCCCCGGCAGTGCCACAAAGCCGTCCGCGAGTTCAATCATTTTACTTTTACGTTGGTGCATAGTTTCAACGACATGGAGTTCTGTCAGATTTTTATGTGAGATTTCACGCCCTTCTAATAGCGTTGGGATCACACCAATAACTTTACCCCCTTCCTGTAAAACGGTATCCGCGAGCGTGCCCATAATTCCTACACTGGCACCACCATAAACTAAAGTGATATTACGTTTAACCAGCTCTTTAGCAAAAAGAATCGCTTGTTGTTTATAAATTGGTGAAGCGCCTAAACTTGAACCACAATACACGGCAATAGACTTTATTTTATTCATTTTTAATTCTCTTTAGCTAGTTAAAACGAGTGAAAAATTATACTGAACCCCTCAGTTATAAAAAAGGTCAAAAAAAATTATTTTATCGCTTTTATAATATATCTCTCTGTTTGTTTTATTAATAATACACATTTAATTTGATTGTTTTTATTCATCCTTACTGTATTTTCCAAATATATTTTAATATTATTAAACTATCCCTAAACTAAAATAATTTAAGTTGTGTTATTAATAAATAATTAATAAATAACTATATTAAAAATCACAAATTTACTTTATATTATGTGATCCTTTGTTATATAGGATAACAGAGTACTCAACGCTTTACTTTTGACGAGGTTTTTCAGGATGTTGTCAGCCAGACACTCAGCTAAATTACAGGTGTTCTACCCTGTGCTTCTTTTGCTTCTTTCTATGCTATCAATACAAAGTGGCGCATCATTGGCAAAAAGCCTGTTTCCTGTTATTGGCGCCCCCGCAGTCACAGCATTACGCCTTTTTCTAGGTACTCTGATCCTGTTTTTTATTTTTAAACCATGGCGTCTAAGCTTTTCTCGTAGTGCCATAATGCCACTATTTTTATATGGTTTATCATTAGGGGCAATGAACTACTTATTCTACTTGGCTCTTGAAACTATTCCATTAGGTATTGCAGTAGCACTTGAGTTTACGGGACCGCTTGCGGTAGCGATGTTTTCTTCACGCAGAGCAATCGATTTTTTATGGATAATCTTAGTGATTGCTGGATTAGGGTTATTACTGCCGATTGGGGATAATATTCACGGACTCGATCCCCTAGGCATTTTATATGCATTAGGTGCGGGTGTCGGTTGGGCACTGTATATTGTTTTCGGACAACGTGCAGGAAAAGGCTATGGCGCAGCGACAGTTTCTATTGGCTCACTTATTGCCGCCTTTATCTTTTTCCCTATTGGTATGCTACAAAGTAGCCCTGAGCTAGTTTTTAGTTGGTCTATATTACCTATTGGATTAGCTATTGCGATTTTATCTACCGCTTTTCCTTATACTTTGGAAATGATTGCACTTACCCGTTTACCGGCAAAAACCTTTGGGACATTGATGAGTTTAGAGCCTTGTATGGGGGCTTTTATTGGTATTATTTTCTTACATGAACATTTAACGTTAATACAATGGGTTGCGTTGGCATTTATTGTGTTAGCGTCGATTGGTTCCACTGCAACCATGAAAAGAAAAACCAAAATTGAAAAAGTAGAATAAATATTTATACAGTTTAACTTATTAATAAATAAAATATTAAATGAAAAGAGATCAGTTGATCTCTTTTTACTTATTAAATAATAACTTTACTTCCCTAACATTGCTATTTTAAGCATATTGTCTTATTCTAAATAGGCTATTTCGATAGATGACATTTTTATTAGTAATGCCCTATCAATTTAATAGTAGCAAGCGATAAGACTAACCATTAATAATCCACTATCATAATTAACAGAAATTAAGATATTGAGTTATTAATTATTTAGGGAGAACGATTATGAGTACTGCTAAATTAGTCAAATCCACACCTTCAGCCCTGCTTTATACCCGTAATAATGTTGATGACAGTGTTAAACTGCATACTATCGAACTACTGCAGCAAATGGTGACTCAGTTTATCGATTTGTCTCTCATTACCAAACAAGCACACTGGAATATGCGCGGTAGAAACTTTATTGCCGTACACGAAATGGTAGATGGTTTCCGTGATACCATCAATGAACATACTGATGAGTTTGCTGAGCGTTTAGTACAATTAGGTGGCACAGTCCTTGGTACACCACAAACTGTCAGTAAAAAAACACCTTTAAAAGCCTATCCACTCGATATTCATGATGTGCAAGATCACCTTAAAGCATTGGCTGATCGCTATGCGGTAGTCGCTAATGATATTCGTAAAGCGATTGATGAAGTTGAAGATGAAGATACTGCTGATATGTTTACCGCAGCATCCCGTGATCTAGATAAATTCTTATGGTTTATTGAAGCAAATATTGAAAACTAATTGCTTACTTAATCACATGCTTCTTACTGAAAAGGGCTACCAATATAGGTAGCCTTTTTATTATTCTGTTTTAGGTATATCTGGCTGATAAATAGGAAAGACAGGTAGCGCGGTTAATAGCCGTGAGCCGTAGTTTTTCGTTAATAAACGTCTATCATAAATAACAACTTCACCATGACAATGATGACTACGAATAAGACGCCCAACTTGCTGGATCAAATTAAATGATGCACTTGGTAAACTTTGCACTTCAAAAGGATAACGTTTCAGTGATTTTAGCCATTCCCCTTCCGTCACAATGACCGGATCAGTAACAGGTGGAAAAGCAATTTTATGAATATGTACTTGCGTTAAATAGTCACCTTTTAAATCTAACCCTTCAGCAAAAGATTGTAGCCCAATTAACACACTATTATCGCCCGCATCAATACGCTTACAATGTGTCTCCACTAAACGATAGCGCGGTTGATCTCCTTGGACTAAGAGACTCAAACGTAGATCTTTAACTTCCTCTAAAAAACCTTCCATCGCCCGTTGACTACTAAATAATACTAATTGCCCTCGATGGTGGTTTTCTACCATTCCTTGACGAAAATAGCGTGCCATCTCTTTTAAATGCGCTTTTTCATTCGCCATTGTCGGTTCATAACGCATTTTAGGGATAACGAGTTTCCCTTGCCTTTCATGTGTAAAAGGCGATGACAAGGTAATAAAACGATCATCAAAGTGTTCGCTTAGTCCTGTAAGCTCTTGAATACGCGAAAAACTGTTTAATGAACGTAGTGTGGCAGAAGTGATCACCACATGAGGAATATTTTTCCATAATAATTGTGTTAACTGTTCACTAACGCGAATACCAGCACAATGTAAATAGAGATGTGACTGCTTTTTATCATAACGACGAGTAAGCCATTTCGAAACGGGTGCTTTTGATGTCTGCTCTAATGTCGCAAGTCGCCATAGTTTTGCCATATTTTCCAGATAACCAACCATTCGGCTAGTGGTTAAAATCGCGCGATGTAAACGTACAACATCTTCTTTTGCTGTTCGCTCAGTTAAGTCGTTAAGAATCGACTCACCTAACATTTTTAAACCATCGGTTAGCTTAAATAAGTCTTGGCAACATAACAGTAATTGTTCAGGTAATTGACCTAATGGAAATAAATATTCATCATTTTCACTGCGCTCAGGCAATAACGCGCGGGTAAAATGTTCAACGTCTTGATAGGCTTCGCGCATTTTTGCAATATGAGCATCAAAACGAATGGGATCGGCTAATTTGGGTGGTTTGACTGGGATAAATTGTGCTAAATATTGGCTGACATGACGAGTCATATTATCAAGTTGCATATTTAATGCCGATAAGGTTATTTCCCCTTCAACTTCAAGCGCATCTCTAGCAACATCAGGAATATGATGCCCTTCATCCAATACTAATAAAATATTTTTTGCATCAGGTAACACCGATTCACTTTCCATCGCAGCCATCACAAGAGCATGATTGGTGATAACCACATCAACTTCGTCTATTTCTCGACGGGCCAGAAAAAAAGGACAGCGATGATAGTATTGGCAATTACGACCTAAGCAATTCATTTTATCTGTGCTAATCTTGCGCCATAAACTATCCGTTAATGCTCGTTTATGGTGATCACGCAAACCATCCCAACCAAAGCTGGTAAAATCGTGCTTTAACTCTTGGCAAATCTCCCTTTCCGCACTGGTTGCGACATCAACTTTATCTTCCAGCAAGAACATTAAATCAATTTGCTCACCTTCTGTTGCACAAATTGCCTCTAAATTACGGGGACATAAATAACGACCTCGCCCAAAAGCCCCAGTAAAAGTCAGGTCTGGAATAATTTTTTTTAGTAAAGGCAGATCTTTGCTGTAAATTTGATCTTGTAGCGCCACATTCGCCGTACTGATAATCAGTGGTTTTTTCTCTTCCCGACTGATAGCAATACCAGGAATAAGATAAGAGAGTGTTTTACCTACTCCGGTAGGCGCTTCAATAATTAGATGTCGCCCCGTTTCATCAGAAAATGTCTTCGCAACTTCAGCAATCATTTCGCGCTGAGGCGCTCGTGGAATAAAGCCTTCAATATGCTCAGGTAATGCTTTATACCATTGGCTGATTTGCATTTTTACAGATTGAGAAAGGGACATAACTACTCTATTTGTCATTAAAATAAGCGTTATTGTCGCATAATACTGTATAAAAATCAGTAGTCAGCTGCACTTACTCGCCTTTTTCATCAAATACTGCGTAACCCTACGAATTTATTGAGCGGTGTTATAGATTATTGATCCAACTCTTCATAGTATGAAAGAGAGCGGTATGCCAATTAAAAAGAACTTTATTAACCTTTATAAAAATAATACCTCTTGCGTTTTATTTCGCACCACAACACCAATTAAGAGATAATAAAATGACTTCTGCAAAGCGCCCTATTTTTAATTTAGAGTTAGACCTACTCAGAACTTTTGTTGCTGTTGCCGATGGTTCCACCTTTGCCGCAGCCGCTGAATCAGTTTGCCGAACACAATCTGCAGTCAGCCAACAAATGCAACGCCTTGAGTCATTAATAGGTAAAGAGCTTTTTGCTCGACAAGGGAGAAATAAAACATTAACCGAAGCAGGCACTCAACTGCTTAATTATGCTCGGCGGATTTTGCGCATTAATGATGAAGCATGTTTATCTTTATTGCATGAAGAAATTGATGGAATATTAAAGATTGGCTCTCCCGATGATACAGCAAACACAATCTTACCCGATCTACTTGCTCGTTTTTCAGGTGCTTATCCTCGTTTAATTATGGAGATTATTGTTAAACGTAGCCCTTTTTTAATGTCAATGTTGGAAAATAATGAGGTCGATTTAGCCATTTCTACAGAAGAGCATGTCGGTTACCCTAAAATTGTCTTACGCGTATCGCCTTCGTTATGGTATTGCGGTAAACATTTTAGATTTGATCTTGACGAACCGTTACCTTTAGTGGTTCTTGATGAACCAAGTACTTACCGTGATATGATGATAAATCACCTTGATCAACAAAATATTCGCTGGCGCATTGCCTATATTGCCACCACCTTATCTGGTGCCAGAGCGGCCGTTCGTGCTGGTTTAGGTATAATGGCACGCTCTATCGAGCTTTCTGATGATGATTTACGTATTTTGGGTGAAAAAGAGGGATTACCGCCATTACCTGCTATTCGTTATAACCTTTATCTTAATGCCAATAGCCCGAGTAAAGCAGCTCAGATACTATTTGATTCATTAAAAAATGAGCAGAATGAAGTCATTAATCACGCAGATATTACCCTTCAAAACCACTAACTCATTAAGGAAACAAAAATGGCACTACAATAAATTGTCAGTGCCATTTATCAGGTGCAACTCATTTAAACAAAAGGTATCAGATTCATTATCTTGTCCCTGTGGATGCAGATAAAAGAGTTATGCCTCTACCCGTAATAATTGTGTAAGTAATGAAATAGGTATATTTTCAAAATTCATTATATTTTCAATCAGTTGATCAGCTTGTGTCTTTTTCATTACACACTTGGCATTATCATAAAACTTCGCTATTACATCCGTATCAACCATCGGATTTTCAGGGTTACCATACTGAATATCGATCCTTTCAGTTAATTGTTGCCCATTTTTCAATCTAACAAAGATTAATCCAGGAAAATAGCTCGGAAAGGGAATTTCATTTTCTGATGGATAACGATAGCTCACTTTTTTCGCCAATAGTTGGATATCGTTACGCTGTAAGTTTTCCGCTGAAAGCGATGATAAAGTTAACGCATTATCTAAAAAACCAATAGCAAATAACCAAGGTAAGCTAAATTTTGCCCCATAAGCTGTTTTTGGCGCCCATTTTGTTTCGAGTGGCTCACAAATTAATGCAGCAGCAACTGGATCAATCACACATTCTACTTGTTCAATTTCTTCCGCACTGATCCCTCTTTTAAGTAAACGACGTCCACAATCAACAGTAGCATGAGCAAAATGGCAAACCGGATAAGGTTTTATTGAAACATTTAAAAACTCCCATTGTTCACCTAATCCTTGTGCAACTTGTTCAGGGATCGCTTGCTCACTGATCCCATGAGTATGATAAATACTGTATCGCCCTTCAAATATTGTCTCAGGCCCAGTCATTCCCCCTTTAGCTAACGAGGCTGCAATAATACCGGATTGAGCGGCCCATCCGGCATGAAAACATTTTGCCGATGAGCTATTAGTCAGATATTCAGCGATACCCGCTGCTTGACTTGCCGTTAGTCCTAACGCATTTACCGCCTGCTGTGACGTAAGTTTTAATAATGAAGCCGCACATGCTGTTGCACCGAAGATCCCAGCAATCGCCGTTGCATGAAATCCACGTTGATGGAAACCACTGTGACTCGCTAAACCAACCCGTGCAGCAACTTCCCAACCAATAACCCAAGCCGTTAATATTTCTTCATTTGAGGCGTTTAATGTTTCCCCTAACGCAAAAGCTATCGGTGTTAATACAGCACTACCGTGAGTAATAGAATCAGTATGTGTATCATCGAAATCTAATGCATGTGCAGCAATACCATTGGCTAAGGCTGCTGCAGTGGTATTAGCTGTCTGCATACTTCCCCAAATGGGGATCTTACCTTGGCTATCGGGTAAAAGAGTAATCCCATGACGTCCTTGTTTCGAGCTAGATTGTGTACTCCCTGCAAGTGCTACACCTAATGTATCTAATAAATGTAATTTGGCTCGAGCTATCAGTTGCGTTGGAAGCTGTGAAAATGTCGTTGTAGTAATAAAATTAGCTACATGCTGACTCAATGTCATATAAATACCTCAATGCTGATAATAACAAAGCCAGTTATCACTGGCTTTTTATGAGATTTCATTCCATCAATTAATCATTTAACCAGCCGGAAGCTTTTGTTTGAGCGACTACACGATCAACTTGCTCAGGAGCATTACCAACATAGGTAGTTGGATCTAGCAAAGCATTTAACTCTTCTTGTGAAATATGGTCACGAATACGAGTATCACGATTAATAGCTTCTACGAAAGTAATCCCCTCTTCTTGTCCAGACATTGACGCTTCATACACAATTTCGTGAGCAGTTTGTTTGCCTGCTTTATCGGACAGAGCAAACATCACACGTTCTGCTAACATAAACCCACCTAAGATATCCATGTTGTGACGCATTTTTTCAACATGAACATTTAGCCCACCTAGTACTGTTTTCATATTATCCAAGATAACAGATAACATCAGACACATTTCTGGCATAATCTTCCACTCCATCTTCCAGATAGCACCATCACGTTCATGTTGATGTTTCATCATATCCGTTAATACAGAAAGATTAGCTTTTAAGGTATTACTTACACAGGCGGCATTTTCAACAATAGCTGGATTGCGTTTATGTGGCATAGTTGAAGAGCCAACTTGCCCTTTACCAAAAGGCTCTGAAAGCTCATCAATTTCATTGTGTGCTAATATTAAGATCTCGTTAGCTATTTTCCCTAACGTTCCACTAATTAATCCAATTAACATACCATATTCACTAAATCTATCACGTGCTGGTTGCCATGAGATTTCCGGTATATCTAATCCTAAGCGTTTTAATACGCGTTTTTCTAATTCATCAGCTTTATCGCTTAAAGAAGCTTTAGTCCCGACAGCACCGACTACACTGCCAACAAATAGACGAGGTTCCACCTCTTTAAGTCGTTGATAATGACGCGCTAACTCTGTCAACCAAATTGCTGTTTTATGCCCAAATGTGATTGGTAACGCTTGTAACGCTAAAGTGCGTCCAACCATAGGTGTATTGCGGTGTTTTTCACTTAAAGAAAGTAATGAACGACCTAATATTTTAATATCACGTAAAAAAGTTTGATGAGCAGCTTTAAGTTGTAGCACTAAGCCTGTATCAATAACATCTTGTGTTGTCGGCCCAAAATGAACATATTCTCCATAATGTTCAGAACAAGCATGTTCTAAGCCTCGAATAGTAGGTACTAATGGATGTCGAGTAAGACGAACTTGTTCTAATACATAATCCATATCTAATTTTTCAAGTTTTGCACTCTGTACAATAACCTCCGCCGCCTTTTGAGGAATTAAACCAAGCTCAGCTTGTTCTATTGCTAATGCTGCTTCATAATCAAGCCAATTTTGCATTCTAGTTTTGTCAGAAAAAATAGTTCTCATTTCTTCTGTTGACCATAAGTTTTTTAATAAAACAGAATCAAACACACTAGTTCCCATAATTATTTCCCCTGTTAAAAGAATAATAAAAAATCGTTTTTAAAATAAAACGAGTTGTTAGCTTGTTACTTTATTTATGCAATAGAATTTTAATAAAAACACTTTGATAATTTTAATCTAATTTAAAGAATTTCTAATCAATTGAAAATTAATTAAAATTCAATAAGTTGCAAAATAAAATTAATTTATTATTTATACCTTTTAAATCTTAAACAATCTTTAAGATTTAATTAGAATAATTAATGATAAAAAATTAGAGCAAGATCATCATTTTTTAAAAATAGATATTTTAAAAATAAATATCTTTGTTATAAATAATAGCAACTACAAATTTCCAGCTCAAAATAGTAATTAAATTCTAAATTAATTACTGGGAGATCTTATTTTCTATATTCGGAGATATAAATAGTGAAACAGAATAAACAAACAACATTGATACATAGTGGGCGTCAAGCAATTAAAACATCTGGCCCAATTAACCCTCCTGTTATGAGAGCCAGTACTATTGTTTTTGATTCAATAAAAAGCTGGCGTGAAATACGCGATCGTCGTATTACTGAACGAGTATTAAGCTATGGTGCTCGTGGTACAGAAACAGCGTTTGCACTTGAAGCATTAGTAACTGAATTAGAAGGTGGTTATCGAGCACAGCTCTTTCCTACAGGGCTAGCCGCAATTGCATTTACTATTATGGGCTACGCCCGAAGTGGTGGGCATGTTTTATTTGCTGATTCTGTCTATGAACCCGTACGTAAAATAGCCTCTGCTTTTTTAGAGCCTAATAATATCACTTATAGCTTTTTTAAAACTGACGGTTCAGATTTCGAGCAAAAAATTCAAGAAAACACTCAACTTATTTTCGTTGAATCACCGGGTTCATTACTTTATGAAATGCTGGATCTACCAGAAATTTGCCATATCGCTCATGAAAAAAATATTCCTGTTGGGGTGGATAATACTTGGGGCTCGGCATGGCTTTATAACCCTTTGGAATTAGGTGCTGATGTTTCTGTAATTGCTGCAACTAAATATTTATGCGGTCACTCAGATGTCATGATGGGCATTATGATCGCAAATGAAACCGCATGGAAACAAATTGGGGCATTACCAGAAGCTCTTGGTCAAGCAAGTAGCCCTGATGATGCCGCCTTAGTCCTGAGAGGAATGAGGACTCTTGCTCAACGTCTTACAAATCATGGTAAATCAGCACTGGCTATCGCTCAGTGGTTAGAAACACGCCCTGAAGTGGCCAAAGTTTGGTTTCCAGAGTTACCCACACATCCTCGCCATGACTTATGGAAACGTGATTGTAAAGGTAGTAATGGATTATTAACCATTGAATTTAAACAAAAATATACCATTAAACAATCTGAACAATTTATTGATGCATTAACCTTATTTGGTATTGGTGCATCTTGGGGAGGATTTGAAAGTCTTGCATTACCCGCCAATGTTATGGGTGCCAGAACAGCAACAGATTGGCGTGAAGGCCACGGTCCTTTTGTACGTTTACATATTGGTCTTGAGTCTACTGATGACTTAATTGCAGATCTCACCCAAGCATTTAGTGCATTAAATCAATAACAACAATACTGCATCACGACACTGGGGAATTAATTATGACTGGTTTAATTATTGCCGCGCTAGTTACTGCGTTGGTAGTTTATTTGCTGGCTCGAGGTTATAAACCTCAACCTGTGTTATTACTCGGAGGCATGCTGTTATTGCTCCTTACAGCTTCTCTCGATCTCAACCCTTTATTACCGGAAAATAAATCTACACAATTTAAGTATTTTGATATTTTCCAAATTTTTACCGATATTATGAGCTCGCGTTTAGCGGGTTTAGGTTTAACCTTAATGGCAATTGCTGGTTTCTCACGTTATATGGAACACGTGGGCGCCAGCCGAGCTTTATTTGCTATTTTTGAAAAACCATTAAAAACGATTAAATCCCCCTACTTATTACTGGTTATTTCATTTTTAGTCACACAAATTTTAGTTATTTTTATTCCTAGCCATGCAGGTTTAGGAATGTTACTCATGGTAACGATGTACCCTATTTTAATTCGCTCAGGTATTAGTCCTCTATCTGCTTTAGCTGTTATCGGTTGTTGTCAATTTATTGATCATGGACCCGGCTCTGGAAATGTTATTATGGCGGCTAAAACAGCGGATATTGAACCTGCAGTCTATTTTGTTCAACACCAACTCCCTATCACTATTCCTATTATCATTGCGGTTGCTATTACCCATTTCTTTATTCAACGTTGGTGGGATAAACGTGAGGGTTTTGTTTTCGACCCAACAGCTATTGATAATGTAAAAGAAGAAGGAAGTCAGGTGCCATTATCATATGCCTTATTACCCGTGATCCCTTTAATTCTCATTATTGGTTTTAGTCCGTTATTTCATAATTACATTAAATTAGAAGTGACTACCGCAATGATTATTAGTACGGTTATTGCACTAGTCTTTGAATATGTGCGATTGCGCGATGCTAAAGCGGTAATGAACAGTTTTATGTTATTCTTTGAAGGCATGGGAAAACAGTTTGTTTTAGTTGTATCGTTGATTGTATCTGGGGAATTTTTTGCTAATGGATTACTAAAAAGTGGCGCGGTAGATACCTTAATTAGTTCTGCTCAAGATGCTGGCTTTGGTATTGCTGCGATGATTATTGTGATGAGTGCCATCTTAGCATTAGCAGCCTTTTTAATGGGATCGGGTAATGCTGCATTCTTTTCATTTGCCGCATTAACACCCAAAATTGCTGCGTTCTTAAAAGTCGATGTCATCACTTTAATTTTACCTATGCAAATTATGACCAGCTTTGGTCGCACAGTTTCACCTATTACGGCAGCTATTGTTGCTATTGCAGGAATTGCCAATGTCTCACCTTTCCAAATAGTGAAAAGAACCGCAATTCCAATGGCTATCGCCGCTACCGTTAACTTAGCGATGACATTCTGGTTTTTATACACATAATTTACAGCACCGATTGTGTATCAAATAAAATAATAAGTTGTATTCCCTTCCCCTTAAACTCGGTGACTCCTGAGTTTAAGGGCTTTTTGTTATTATCCATCACCCTAAACAATAACTATCACCATAATTAAAACTAGGTATTATTATATTCCAAATTTGTTTGTTTTTTGAACAGCGATATCCTATTTTAATACTAACCAATTTACTGCTTTATGTGGTACAGCACTTGTTTCAATGGCATATCTAGATATACTTTTTAGTAACATTCATCTGCACATAAATCTTATGAAAAAATTACTTCTTGTTGTTATCGCACTACTGGCTTTTGGCTCCCTTGGAGGCGTTTTTCTTGCCGGACTAAATATTTATACGCGCTCAACCACACCGGTAGACACAGAGCAGACTCAACCTAATCGCTCACCAGCACAGCAATTTCCAGCTCTACCAGATAGCTCACCATCGACGAAATAAAGAGGTTGCACCATGGAATTTGATTATTTTGTTACCCCACAATGGCTTTTTGAACATCACGACGATCAAGATCTGGTGATAGTTGATGTTAGCGCGCCTATGCCTACGCAAGATATTGACTATCATCAGCGCTATCTTGAACGTCATATCCCTGGTGCCCATTTTTTTGATCTGGATGAAATCGCCGATAAAACAACATCATTACCACATATGTTGCCATCTGACACACTGTTTTCTGAAACCTTAACTCAGTTAGGTATTTCAAATAATACAACAGTGATCCTCTATGATATCGGTAATCTCTTTTCAGCACCTCGTGGCTGGTGGACTTTTACTACCTTAGGTTGTCACAAGGTGCGTATTCTGGCCGGTGGTTTACAAGCTTGGCAGGAAGCGGGGTTCCCCCTTGAGCAAGGAAAAACGCCCAACGTCCCAACCACTCACCCTTTTATCGTCACACGCAACACTCAACGCCGTGTCGATAAACAACAAATACTGGATAATCTGACTACGCAACAAAATCAAATCATTGATGCTCGTTCGGCGGATAGATTTTATGGTAGAGCACCAGAGCCTCGTCCCGGTTTACGTAGGGGCCATATTCCCAATAGTAAAAATGTTCCTTGGGATAGCTTAGTCATTAATGGACAATTAAAAGATAAAGCGCAATTACAGCACATATTTGAACAAGCGGGAGTCGATTTATCTCAGCCAATTATTGTCAGTTGTGGCTCAGGTATGACTGCGGCTATTCTATTTTTAGCTTTAACTCTATTGGGCTGCCAGAATATCGCACTGTATGATGGCTCTTGGGCGCAGTGGGGAGCAGAAAACGCATTACCTTGTGAATGCGAATAAAATAAAAGCGATAGTGAAGTTAGCACAAAAAAGTAAACCCGCAGATGCGGGTTTAATAGTATTAATAGACTCTTTATTTCCAATTAACTGGCAAATATTTTTGCTAAATAAAGCACAACGATTGCCCCTATTACGGCAACGACAAAACTACCAAAATTGAAACCATCTACTTTGCCTTTACCAAAGAAATTACTAATTACACCACCAACTACAGCACCCACAATACCTAGAATACAGGTCCAGATAAGGCCGATATCATACGAGCCAGGCATTAAGAATTTGGCTAAGATACCCGCAATAAGACCGAACACAATCCAAGAAAGAAATCCCATAGTTCCCCCTAAATGTAGTGATAATATAGATAGTATATTAAAAATGGTCACTTTAAGAGTGTAAGACGAAATAGTGATTTTTTCCAATAATTGTACTTAAACAGCAATTATTTTTTTCATATTCAGATATTTTTACCTTTTTATAGAAAAAACCAGCACCTTATTATTAATGCTGGTTTTGGCTATTAATAACCTATTGTGGTTATTATAACGCTTCTATTATTTTGGCTATTTCAGGTGAGGTTTTTAGCGTTCTAATTTGACTAAAAAGTGCATCAGCATCTTGATACTCTTTTCTTAAATATCCCAACCACTGTTTTATACGGGAAGCATGGTAATAAGTGGTATCCCCTTGCTTTTCTAGACGAATATAGCGTTTAAGTAATTGGATCACTTGTGACCAAGGCATTTTTTCTTCAATACCTTTTATCACATTACTTAAATTGGGCGTATGCATCGCCCCGCGACCTATCATAATCGCATCACAGCCGGTTATCTTTAAACAAGAGATAGCATCTTCTCGACACCAAATCTCACCGTTAGCGATAACGGGAATAGTCAATTTTTGGCGAATTTCACCAATCGCTTGCCAGTTTATCTTATCAGCACGATAACCATCTTCTTTTGTTCTACCGTGGATAGTAATTTCTGTCGCGCCACCTTGTTCTACAGCATCGGCAATTTCATGGCAATAAGATGAACAATCCCACCCTAATCGTACCTTTACAGAAACAGGTAAATCCGCAGGTACAGCACCACGCATCGCTTTAGTTGCTTGATAAATCGTTTCTGGTTGTTTTAATAACGAGGCACCACCACCATTACCATTGACGGTTTTAGAAGGACAACCACAATTAAGATCAACCCCCCATGAACCTAAAGAGACGGCTCGAAAAGCGTTTTCTGCCAACCATTGTGGATTTTGCCCTAATAATTGTACCCGCACCAAAGTGCCACTTTGCGTGCGGCTTTGGGTGTGTAATTCAGGGCATAAACGATAAAATGCTTTTGGCGGTAATAATGAATCAACAACGCGAATAAATTCCGTGATACAGAGATCGTAATGATTAATCGCCGTCAGTAGATCTCTCACAAGGGGGTCTAACACCCCCTCCATTGGCGCTAATAGGACTCGCACAGTTTAGCCTCAAAATTCTTTTCTAGCTTTTGACCAAGGATTTTGATTATCACGATCATCATCGTGTTTGCGTGAACGTCTAGCTGGTTTAGATTTATTCTGTTTTATCTCACCCGTTTCACTCTCTTTTTGATTACGACTATTTTTATTACGTGGTGTATGGCGATTATCTTTGCCACGAATATCAGCACGACCATGTCCGCCTTCTTTATTATTACGTGCTTTATTCTTTGGCTTTTTATGCAAAGGCGCCGCTTTTATTGAGGGATCAGGATCGTAACCTTCTAATGCTAAACGAGGGATTTCACGTTTTAATAAGCGTTCAATATCGGCTAATAAGCCATGTTCATCAACACAAACTAAAGATATCGCTTTACCTGTTGCCGCCGCACGCCCTGTTCGACCAATACGATGAACATAATCTTCTGCTACCTGCGGTAATTCAAAGTTGACCACATAAGGAAGTTGGTCAATATCAAGTCCCCGCGCTGCAATATCAGTGGCAACTAACGCTTTTAATTTACCGTCTTTAAAATCAGCTAGAGCACGTGTTCTAGCTCCTTGGCTTTTATTACCGTGGATCGCCGCTGATTTGATGCCATCTAAATTAAGATGTTCAGCTAATTTATTCGCACCATGTTTAGTTCGAGTAAAAATAAGAACTTGAGGCCAATTTTCTAGGCCAATTAAGTGTGATAACAGCTCTGTCTTACGCTTTTTATCCACTAAATGGACATATTGATCAACAGATTCAGCCGCTGAGTTTTTGGGGGCAACAGCAATACTTATAGGATTGTTGAGTAGTGAGTTAGCAAGCCCTGTTATCTCTTTTGAAAAAGTCGCTGAAAAGAGTAAATTTTGTCGTTTTTTCGGTAACTTATTGATGACTCGACGAATATCATGAATAAATCCCATATCTAACATACGATCAGCTTCATCTAACACCAATACTTCAACGCGAGATAAGTCGACAGCATTTTGATGTTCAAGATCAAGTAAGCGGCCTGGTGTTGCAATCAAAACATCGACGCCACCTCGTAGTTTCATCATTTGAGGATTGATACTGACGCCACCAAAAACCACCAATGAACGAATAGGTAAATAACGACTATAAGCTTTTACGTTATCGGCAATTTGTGCAGCTAATTCACGTGTAGGGGTTAAAATAAGCGCTTTAACTGGCTTACGCCCTTTCGTTTTCTCTGCTGATGTAGCGAGTTTTTCCAGTATCGGTAATGTAAATGCGGCCGTTTTTCCCGTACCCGTTTGTGCACTTGCTAATACGTCCTTACCCGCCAAAATCGGCTCAATCGCCTGTTGTTGAATAGGGGTTGGGGTTTTATACCCTTGTTCATCAATAGCGCGGAGAAGCGCCTCACTTAAACCAAGCGATGTAAAATCGGTCAAAACAGAAATCTCCTACAACCAGAACGCATAACACGGTGATTGAAATTAAAAATGACGGGCTTTCACCGCAAGGTGAAAGAGAATGAACCTTATCAGGTTAACCTAATAGCGGTCATTTTAACAGTTTTGCTATCTTGCGAATATAAAAATAATTTTTAAATAAATCATGTTTTTTTTATTACATGTCATCTTTATTTCATTATTTACTACAAATTTATCCTGTTACTCAATATCATCGAATATACTACTTTCAATAACGACTATTTTAATGTTATTTCTTTGTTACATTTTACTTAAGTAAGGTATCCTTATGCCAGACACACACCAAAAGAAAACTCGAGGGGAACTTGCAAAACGACAGTTATTAGAAGCTGCCTGTGAAATCTTTGGTAAAAATGGGCCTGATAGCGCCACAACTCGCCAGATTGCGCAAGCTGCGAAGCAAAATATCGCGGCTATTGCTTACTATTTTGGCTCTAAAGAAGGGTTATATCTCGCTGTTGCACAGTATATTGCCGATTTAATTCGAATTGATTTTGAACCCACCGTTGCACAACTTGATGATTTTCTTGAAAAACCTAATCCAACAGAGCACTTACCCCTATTACAAAAACTGATCATTGACAGTTTTTTGCAATATGCCCGACTCGTACTTGATAAAAGCAATGTACATATCAGTCGCATTATGGCAAGAGAACAACTTGTTCCCACAGAAGCCTATTCCCTTATCCACCAGCAAGCGTTATCTCCGCTATTAACTCGTGTAAATCGTTTATTAGCACTTTATATTGGCTTAGATCCAACTTTACCAAAAACCATGCTACATACTCACGCTATTTTGGGAGAGGTGCTATCATTTCGATTAGTACGAGAAACCATTTTACGCCAAACTGGATGGGATAGAATTGGTAAACAGGAATATGAAATTATTTCTAATACCTTAAAAGTACATATTACTTTACTACTTGATGGACTAAGAGAGATCTATACTCATAACAACCATGCATAAATATAAATAGAGTTATTATGAAAACGAAAAAAATCAGTGTCTTTATTATCTTAATGATTATTATCGGTATTATCGCAGGTATCTATTATTATGAAGAGAACAAAGATCCTGAGTTAGTACTCTATGGAAATGTTGATATTCGGACGGTTAACTTAAGTTTTCGTGTTGCAGGCAAGTTAGCGGAACTACAAGTTGATGAAGGTGCGCCGGTCACCAAGGGTCAATTATTAGGCCAACTCGATGATGCACCTTACATTAATGCATTAAATAAAGCTTATGGTGAACGTGATAGTGCCATCGCTTCATTAGCCTTAATGGAGGCTGGTTACCGCAGTGAAGAAATTGCACAAGCCCAGTCAGATGTGTCATTAAAACGTGCCGCATGGCAATATGCTGAAAACTTTTATAAGCGACAACAAGATCTTGCTAATCGCAAAGTTATTTCAGCTAATGACTTAGACAGTGCCCGCAATAATCGTAACCAAGCGGCTGCGGCATTAAAAGCAGCACAAGACAAACTCAATCAATATCAAAATGGTTATCGCCAAGAAGATATTGATATGGCAAGAGGTCAAGTACTTCAAGCCAAAGCGGCAGTTGCCCAAGCAGAGCTTAATCTTCAAGACACCCAATTAACCTCACCTGCAGAAGGAACTATACTGACTCGTGCTGTGGAGCCTGGCACTATTTTATCAGCAGGAAGCCCTGTTTTTACTGTTTCTTTAACTAACCCTGTGTGGGTTAGAGCTTATATTAGTGAAAATCATTTAGGTGAAGCGATACCTAATCGCGAGGTGTATCTTTATACCGATAGTCGCAAAGATAAGCCTTATCATGGCACTATAGGTTTTGTTTCGCCAACCGCTGAATTTACCCCTAAAAGCGTTGAAACACCGGAACTACGCACTGATCTAGTTTATCGTATAAGAGTGGTTGTCACCGATGCTGATGATTCATTACGCCAAGGAATGCCAGTGACCTTGAAATTTGCACCGACTCATTAAGTTGAGGAGAGGCAATCAATATGGATAACACAAATTACACCATCAATTTAAGCGGTGTTGAAAAACGCTTTGTTGGGCTTGAAAAACCGGCGGTTGCTTCACTCACCGCCACCATTACCGGTGGTTCAGTCACAGGTCTTGTCGGCCCTGATGGTGCGGGAAAAACAACCCTAATCCGCATGCTAGCAGGATTACTAAAACCTGATGCTGGTGAGATCAAAATTTTAGGAATGGATCCGCAAAAACAGAGTGTTGATGTTAGGGCTATCCTCGGTTATATGCCACAAAAATTTGGCTTATATGAAGATCTCACTGTGCTAGAGAATCTCAACCTTTATGCAGATTTAAAAAATGTTATCGGTGAAGAGAGAAAAAGAGTTTATCAACAGCTACTCTCTTTTACTGACTTAACACGTTTTACCTCTCGTCTAGCGGGTAATCTTTCTGGTGGGATGAAACAAAAATTAGGGTTAGCTTGTACTCTATTAGGTAGTCCCAAAGTCCTGTTATTAGATGAGCCGGGGGTTGGTGTTGATCCCATTGCCCGTCGAGAGCTTTGGCAAATGGTTCATACCTTAGCCGGTGATGGCATGCTTATCTTATGGAGTACCTCTTATCTTGATGAAGCAGAACAATGTAAAAATATTCTGCTACTGAATAAAGGTGAATTACTTTATAGCGGTGTACCTCAGACCTTAACGGCTAAAATGGCGGGACGCTCTTTTTTACTCAATGTTGAAGGTCATCAGCGTCGAAAAGTATTGCAACAAGCCATTATACAACCTCAAGTGACCGATGGCGTGATCCAAGGGCAATCTGTACGATTGATCTTAAAAAAACACAGTGACCAAACAGCATTGTTAAACGCCTTAGGAAAACCAGATGCAAAACTTATCCCGGCGACACCGCGCTTTGAAGATGCCTTTATTGATTTATTAGGTGGTGGCCCTTCTCATAAATCTGAACTGGCGGAGATCATGCCACAAATCCCCCCAGCACCCGATGAAACCGTTATTGAAGCTCAACAATTAACGAAAATGTTCGGTCAATTTGCCGCCACTGATCATGTTGATTTCCAAGTTAAACGTGGGGAGATTTTCGGGTTATTAGGCCCTAACGGTGCGGGAAAATCGACAACCTTTAAGATGATGTGCGGGCTATTAGTACCAACGAGTGGTAAAGCATTAGTGTTAGGTATGGATCTGAAAGTCAGCTCAGGTAAAGCTCGCCAACATTTAGGTTATATGGCACAAAAATTCTCGCTATATAGCAACTTAAAAGTGGGGCAAAACCTGAAATTTTTTTCTGGGGTTTATGGATTATATGGTAAGCAACAGCGCAATAAAATCAATGATATGATAACCGCATTTGGCTTACAGCCAATGATTAACCAAATCACCGATACCTTACCTCTTGGCTATAAACAGCGTCTTGCCCTTGCATGCTCCTTGATGCATGAGCCAGATATTCTTTTTCTTGATGAACCTACCTCAGGGGTTGATCCTTTAACACGCCGTGAATTCTGGCTTCATATCAATGGAATGGTGGATAAAGGTGTAACAGTGATGGTAACGACTCACTTTATGGATGAAGCTGAATATTGTGATCGTATCGGTTTGGTTTATCGCGGAAAAATTATTGCAGCAGGCGAGCCGGATTCATTAAAACAGATGGTAGCAACAGAAGAAAATCCGACCCCCTCTATGGAAGATGCTTTTATTGGCTTAGTACTGGATTACGATAAAAAACTTGAACAAGAAAATCACCAAGGGAGCGAAAAACATGAGTAATTCGTCTCAATCATCACCTGCACATTTTTCTTGGCGACGTTTATATGCTCTTTGTTTAAAAGAGACTAAACAAATCACCCGTGATCCCAGTAGCGCGCTTATTGCTATTGTTATCCCCCTCACCTTACTGTTTATTTTCGGTTACGGTATCAACTTAGATTCAAGCAAATTAAATATTGGTATATTAACTAACCAACAAAGCCAACCGGCACAAGAGTTAGTGTATACTTTTACCAACTCTCCCTATATTAACGCCACCATCAGCGATAATCGCCAATTGCTTATCGATAAAATGCAAGCCGGAGAAATTCGTGGCATTGTGGTTATTCCTGTCGACTTTGCGCAATTATTAGCCCGACAAGATAGCAAAGCTCCCATTCAAGTGATCACCGATGGTAGTGAGCCAAATACCGCAAACTTTGTACAAGCCTATACCAAAGGGGTTTGGCAAATCTGGTTACAGCAACAAGCTTTAAGTCAAGGCATTCAGCAGCAACCATTAATTGAAATTGAGCCAAGGTATTGGTTTAACCCTGCCGCCATCAGCCAACACTATATTATTCCCGGTGCCGTCACTATTATCATCACCGTGGTTGGGGCTATTCTAACCTCTTTGGTTATCGCTCGAGAATGGGAGCGTGGCACCATGGAAGCCTTACTCTCAACCCAAATTACACGCACAGAATTACTGCTTTCCAAGCTTATTCCTTATCAAGTATTAGGCAGTTTTGTTATGGTGCTATGTATGTTGGTCACTGTCTATATATTAGGCGTGCCTTACCGTGGCTCATTATGGATTTTAGCGGGTATTACTTCACTATTTTTAGCCACTGCACTAGGTATGGGGCTATTGATCTCCACCCTAACTCGCAATCAATTTAACGCGGCAATGATCTCACTTAATGCGGCTTTTTTACCTGCGGTGATGTTATCAGGCTTTGTGTTTGAAATTGATAGCATGCCATTTTTTATTCAAGTAGTGACCTATTTTATTCCCGCACGTTATTTTGTTAGTAGCTTACAGACACTCTTCTTAGCGGGAGATATTCCGATGATCTTAATGCTAGATATGTGGCTATTAATTGTTTCAGCCATCTTTTTTATTGGCTTAACGGCGTTAGCAACACGTCGTCGCTTAGATTAATAAGGGAGAGTTTTTATGTTTCATCGTCTTCTCACCCTGATAATGAAAGAGCTACAGTCATTATTACAAGAGCCGCAAACACGGATTATCTTAATATTACCGGTTATCTTTCAGATGATCTTATTCCCTTTTGCTGCCACCCTTGATGTTACCAATGCCTCTGTTGCTATTTTTGATGAAGACAATGGTAAACAATCTATTGAATTAACCCAACGCATAGCCAAAGCCAGTGCTTTTTCTGAAACCCTATTATTAAAAAGTGAACATGAAATTAAAGAGACGATTAATAATCGTAAAGCCTTGCTATTGGTGCGTTTTCCACAAAATTTTAGTGCTAATTTAGCCAGTCATACTCCGGTAAAATTACAATTAATTCTTGATGGACGTAATTCTAATAGTGCACAAATTGCGGCAAATTATGTACAACAAATTGTGCAAAATTATCAAACAGAATTAGCCGGCGATACCCCATCTTTACTGAATAAAAGCGAATTAGTAGTACGTAATTGGTATAACCCCAATTTAAACTATAAATGGTTTATTGTGCCTTCTTTAGTGGCCTTAATTATCACCATCGGAGTAATGATAGTAACATCACTGTCTGTTGCTAGAGAGCGAGAGCAAGGGACATTAGATCAGCTATTAGTTTCACCGTTATCAACTTGGCAAATCTTTGTAGGAAAAGCGGTTCCTGCCATGGTTGTTGCGGCAGTACAGGGAACCATTGTATTAATTATCGGTATTTTCGGCTATCAAATACCTTTTTCAGGCTCACTGCTATTATTTTACTTTACCATGCTTATTTACGGTTTATCGCTGGTAGGTTTTGGGCTTTTGATTTCCGCGTTAAGTTCAACACAACAACAAGCATTTATTGGTGTGTTCGTATTTATGATGCCCGCAGTATTATTATCAGGCTATATTTCTCCAGTGGAAAATATGCCAGTTTGGTTACAGCAAGCCACATGGATAAACCCAATCCGTCATTTCACTGATATTACCAAACAAATCTACCTCAAAAATGCCGATATTACCGTAATATGGCATAGTTTATGGGCACTGATTGTTATTGCTATTGGGACAGGCTCTATTGCCTATTATCTTTTCTGCAGGAAGATAGTATAAAATCTGTACCTTGATAGATAAGAATAAACATCTCACGCTATAAATAACGACTTGCTGCCCGTATTTTATAAATACAAAAAATCCCATAACTGAAGAGGTTATGGGATTTAACTATGCGGTTATTAAACGACGCAGTTTATGATTAACGACGATCGCCTAAAATACGCAGTAACATTAAGAACAGGTTGATAAAATCTAAATAAAGCGTTAATGCACCCATAATTGAGTAACGGCGCATATTTTCTTTATCTTCTTGATTAATTTCGCTACCCATATCCTTTAATTTTTGTGTGTCATATGCGGTTAAACCAGCGAAAATCAGTACACCTGCGTAAGAGATAACCATGCTCATCATGCTGCTTTGCATAAAGATATTAACAATAGAAGCAATGATAATACCGATAAGCCCCATAAACAGGAAGCTACCCATCCCAGTTAAACTACGTTTAGTGGTGTAACCATAAACACTTAATGCACCAAACATTGCCGCACAGATAAAGAAAGTGCTAGCAACAGAGGAGTAAGTATAAACAATTAACACACTCGAAATAGTGACACCTGTTAATGCGGAATAGAGCATAAAGAGGGTTGTGGCAAGCGCACCACTCATTTTATGTACCATACCGGATAATATAAAAACTAATGCTAATTGAGCGATAATCAAACCAAAGAAAAAGATCTTATTAGTGAAGATCATCTCAATTAAAGTCGCGCTGGATGCAACATACAGAGCAACAAATGCAGTAAGTAACAGACCTACAGTCATCCAGCCATACACTTGCGCCATAAAGGTTTGTAGACCTGTACCAGTGCGCTGTACGATTGAATCATTTGAACGTGAAAATCGATCCATGATGATTACCCTTTAATCATAGTGATAACGTTGAATTTAACGATAACGTTTATTTCAGTAAAGAGCCCATTATGGACTCATTAGTGATTAATTTTATCACACTAATGTTACATTTCCACGAAATAAACTGTATAGAATGTCACCGTAAAATAAATTTAAGTAAAGTGATGTTGTCTTTGATTTCACTTGATGAATTATTCCCAACGCTTAGCTGAATCATAGTCACTTTGGCGAGCATCAACCCATCTATCTTGGTTAGCTGATAGCCCCTCTTTTTTCCAAAAAGGCGCGCGCGTTTTTAAAAAATCCATAATAAATTCTGCGGATTCAAAAGCACTATGGCGATGTGCGCTGGTCACACCAACAAACACGATCTCTTCACCAATATTTAATTGGCCAACACGGTGGATGACGCTGACTCTTTGTAAAGGCCAACGCGCGCGTGCTTGCTCAACAATGTCATTTAACGCCTTTTCTGTCATACCAGGATAATGCTCTAGAGTTAGCGTATTAACTTCATCACCTAAATTATGATTACGCACTTTTCCTGTAAAAGTGACGACCGCACCATCACTTTCACACTCTGACAACCATTGATATTCATCACCAACATTAAAATGTTCGTTTTGGACTGATATACGGGTCAATGTACTCATCTTAGCCCCCTGTTACAGGTGGGAAAAAAGCCACTTCATCACCGTCTTTAATGGCATAAGTGCCTTGAACAAAGGATTGATTTACTGCGGATAACAATTTGCCATCTTCAAGCGCTAATGCCCAACGATCGCCTTTGTTAATTAAAGCACGGCGTAAATCATCCACTGTTGGATAATCATTTTGTAATTCCAGTGAATCAACACCCACTAATTCACGCACTTGGGCGAAAAAAAGAACCTTAATCATGCATCCACCTTAAAGTGTCCCGATTTACCACCGGTTTTTTCTAATAAACGCACAGATCCTATGACCATATCTTTTTGTACTGCTTTGCACATATCATAGATAGTCAATGCGGCTACTGATGCGGCAGTGAGTGCTTCCATTTCAACACCCGTTTTACCCGTTAAGCGACACACTGATTCAATACGCACACGATTTGAGTCTGTAAGGGCTTCTAAATGGACTTCAACTTTGGTTAACAGCAATGGGTGACATAAAGGAATTAATTCCCATGTTCTTTTGGCTGCTTGAATACCCGCAATACGTGCGGTAGCAAAGACATCTCCCTTATGGTGTCGACCTTCGGTTATCATTGCTAAGGTTTCTGCTGACATTTCAACAAAGGCTTCTGCTCGCGCTTCACGTACGGTTTCAGCTTTGGCGCTAACATCCACCATATGCGCTTCACCGGCAGCATTAATATGAGTTAGTTGAGACATGCACAACTCCTGAAATTAACTAAATAACAGAGCGAAAAAACTTATCCACCAATCACAGAAAGATTAGGGGTAATACCACTATCGCCCTGATGAAGAAAATGTGTTTCTCTTTTATGAAGAAGTCCACCCTGAATACGCTGTTGTAGGGCTTGTTGTTGTGCATCATCAGCCAATAAATCGCGTAAAGGAATACCATTTTCGCCAAATAAGCAAAGATGAAGATTACCAATCGCAGAAACACGTAAACGGTTACAGGTGACACAAAAGTCTTTTTCATAAGGCATGATAAGACCAATTTCACCTTGATAATCAGGATGAGTAAAGACTTGAGCTGGCCCATCACTACGGGCGCGAGGAATTTGTAGCCAACCTTCGTTAAGTAAACGTTGGCGGATCACTTCACCAGATAAATGAAAGCGATTAAAAACATCACTACCATCACCAGTTTCCATTAGTTCAATAAAGCGTAGTTGTATCGGTCTGTCTTTGATCCAATGGAGAAAATCAGGCAAGTTTTTATCATTTACGTTGCGCATTAGCACAACATTGACTTTCACTTTGTCATAACCTGCCGTAAAAGCAGCGTCTATTCCTTCCATCACTTGATGGAATTTATCTTGCCCGGTAATGGCATGAAATTGGCGGGGATCTAAGCTATCAACACTGACATTTATCGCACTTAGCCCCGCATCACGCCATTGTGCAACATCACGGGCTAAACGATAGCCGTTCGTTGTCACAGCAATCTTTTTAATGGCAGGGTTTTCATTAATAGTCGCGATAATATCGGTAAAATCTCGACGCATCGTAGGCTCACCACCCGTTAAACGGATTTTTTCTGTGCCTAATTCAGCAAAAGAGTGAGTCAGTCGGCGGATTTCATCCAGTGATAGAAAGGACTTATGACCATTTGGCTTGTAGCCATTAGGTAAGCAGTAAGTGCAACGGAAATTACACACGTCTGTGATTGATAGACGTAAATAGAAAAATTTGCGGGAAAACGCATCAACAAGTTGTTGCATAATAACACCTTTCCAAATTCGGGAGATGCGGGCATTTCTACCGTGCACCCTGGTGACTTAGTTAGTCACGGCCAGAACATCATATCCTTTGGATAAAGCTTGTTGACTTAGATGTTAAGGCTAGGAGTTAATCTTTACCTGTTTTTAACAGGTTCTTATACCAATATTTTATGTGTGGATTTTACCTGTTTATTTAATAAAAAGCGAATATTGTTTTCGTTATATAATTTATAATACAACGACTTACAACACTTTTTTTATTTTTATTCTATTTACACTCCCCCTTACTCTTCCCTTTTATTTGTCTAAATAACCAGCAATCGATACTCATTCAAGATTAAGAATGTGATGAAATCACGCCGTGATCATAGGCTTAAATTATAATTGTGATAAATTAGCGGCAAATTTTTAAAAGTGAGTAAGACAATTATGCGAAATCGCACGCTAAGTGATTTAGATCGTGTTGTAGCCCTTGGTGGAGGTCATGGCCTTGGACGTGTGCTTTCAGCACTCTCCTATTTAGGAACTCGCCTTACGGGGATTGTCACGACAACAGATAATGGTGGCTCCACGGGACGTATTCGTAAAGACGAAGGCGGTATCGCGTGGGGAGATATGCGCAATTGTATTAATCAATTAATCACAGAGCCTTCCGTTGCTTCTGCGATGTTTGAATACCGTTTCTCAGGCACGGGAGAGCTTGCTGGACACAACTTAGGTAATCTTATGCTAAAGGCCTTAGATAACTTAAGCGTTCGCCCATTAGAAGCAATTAATCTTATCCGCGGTCTACTTAGAGTCAATGCTCATCTTATTCCTATGTCAGAACAAGCGGTTGATTTAATGGCCATTGATGATGAAGGAAATGAAATCTATGGCGAGGTCAATGTAGATAATTTACCGAGGATGCCTCGTCAATTAAAACTCTATCCAGACGTCACCACCACACGAGAAGCCATTGAAGCCATTGAGCAAGCTGATTTAATTTTAATTGGCCCGGGCAGTTTTTTTACCAGTTTGATGCCTTTATTGTTGCTACCTGATTTAGCTAAAGCATTACGTCGTAGCAGTGCCACTACTATTTATATTGGTAATTTAGGTAAAGAGCTTAGCCCTGCGGCTGCAAGTATGACGATGTCAGATAAAATCGCCATGATGGAAACCTATATTGGCTTACAAACTATTGATGCTGTGATTATTAGTCCAGAAACACAATATGAATCAATGAAAGGACGATTAATTGTTCAAGCGCAATTAGAGGCGAAAGATATTCCTTACCGTCATGATAGGCACCTATTAAGTAAAGCTATTGAATTAACACTTCAGCAATTAGGTCAACGTAATACCGCTTGTACAGCGAGTTAATCGTTATACCAATCAAAAAACCGCACTAAAATCATTATCTATCTCAGTGCGGTTAATTAGTCTTTATTAGATTATTTTCTTACTTTAACTGTGTAATTTTGTTTTACAAATAGACAATTAGCTATTAAGTGTTTTTAAAGTAATGCGTTCGCTGATCATTTCTTCTATTTCAGCCAGTGTCATAGGCACATCATTTTTCATAAAACCTAATCCAGCTACGGCTCGTGTAAAAGACATTAAATCTAATGGGGGTAGCTCCATTACCCAGTTTTCTTCTGTCGCTAAGGTATTTTCTGCTTTGAGTATATTTTGTACGACATCGGAAAATGTTTGATGTGATGATGCCCAATTTTGATCACCACTTGCCCATAACCAACGAGTAGCAATAAAGTTTTGCCACATATCTTCCCAACCATCATAAATACGACGTAGCATTGATGCACTCATTAATGACCATGTTTGTGCTTCTTGCTGGGTAATATAACCTTGTTGGCAGCCTTCTAAGCAAAGCTTGTTAAAACGACAAAGATCCCAAATAAGATATTTTACATTTTGGATATTCATTCGATTGGTGTTCATCATATCGATTTGCCATAAACGTTCATTTTTATCATTTTCAGTTAAATCAGATAATAAAATATCGTTTTTTAATGATTGAATATCTTCTTCTTTGCCATTCAAAATCTGGTCACGTAACTGGTAAAAGTCATTGGTATGACCTTGAGTCAGCAACCAAAATAATTGGTAGATTAAATCCCACCGATCATTAACTCCCCAAGCCGCTGATAGCCCACCATCATCTTTACCTTGATTATATTCGTTATATGCCCATTCATTCATGACAGCATAAGGGGCTGCAACATATAATCCCCATTCATTAGGTAATAGCTGATTTACTGAACCTTCCGTTGTTGGAGTAGATAACGCAGACTCTGGATCAGTTGTTGCTGGCATTGCAGAGGTTGATAATTTATTGTCTTGCACGGCAAAGTTGCGTAACCACTTAAAAAGTACCACGAGGAAAAAAACACCAATAATGACTCCTACAGAGCTTGGAAACCCTGCATACACATAACCACTCATTCACTATCCTTAATGTCTTTTTTATCTTTGTAAATCATTGACTGTTTGTTAGTTGTAATATTTAAACAGTTGATTGCCAGGAAGGGAATAACAAAATAAATAAAAAGTGATAAAGAAATAACAAAAAAGAGCGTTATAAACGTTATAACGCCCCCTGTAAGCTAATCTACTTAAATGTTCTTATTAAGAATTAGCAATAAATTGCGCACGCAAAGTTTGTAATTTATCCCGTGTTTGAGCCGCTTTTTCAAATTCAAGATCTTTAGCATGTTGATACATTTCCGTTTCTAAGCGCTGAATTTCTTTTTCTAATTCAGCCGTAGAAAGTAATGGATAATCTTCATGAGTATCAACCGCTTTATGTCCTTTCTTATTACGGCCTTGAGTCGGTTGACCAATCTTAAGAATATCACCAATTTTCTTATTCAAGCCTTTTGGCACAATGCCATGTTCAAGGTTAAATTGTTGCTGTTTTTCCCGACGACGTTCTGTCTCACCAATGGCTTTCGCCATAGAATCTGTTATTTTATCGCCATATAAAATAGCTTTACCTTCAAGGTTACGAGCAGCACGACCAATCGTCTGAATAAGCGAACGTTCTGAACGTAAGAATCCCTCTTTATCTGCATCTAAAATCGCCACAAGAGAGACTTCGGGCATATCTAACCCTTCACGAAGTAAGTTTATCCCCACCAGCACATCAAATTCACCTAGACGTAAATCTCGGATAATTTCAACCCGCTCGACGGTATCAATATCTGAGTGCAAATAACGTACCCGTTCACCATGCTCTTCAAGATATTCGGTCAGATCTTCCGCCATACGTTTTGTTAATGTTGTCACTAATACACGTTCATTTTTAGCTGCTCGTATACGTATTTCTGATAATAAATCATCAACCTGTGTGGCAACAGGGCGAACTTCAACCACCGGATCAAGTAAGCCTGTAGGTCTAACCACCTGTTCTACAATGTCATTACCTGATTTTTCTAGCTCATATTTGCCCGGTGTTGCTGAGACATAAATGGTTTGTGGTGCTAATGCTTCAAACTCTTCAAAACGCAATGGTCGGTTATCCAACGCAGAAGGCAACCGGAAGCCATATTCCACTAACGTCTCTTTACGTGAGCGGTCGCCTTTATACATGCCGCCAATTTGCGGAATAGTGACGTGTGATTCGTCAATCACTAATAACCCATCAGCAGGCAAATAATCAAATAGCGTTGGTGGTGGCTCACCAGGCCCACGGCCAGAAAGATAGCGGGAGTAGTTTTCAATACCTGAGCAATACCCCAATTCATTCATCATTTCTAAATCAAATTGAGTACGCTGGGTAACTCGCTGCTCTTCAACCAATTTGTCATTGGCTAATAGCACCTTACGTCTTTCAGCTAGCTCCTGTTTGATTTTTTCCATCGCATCCAGAATACGCTCGCGCGGCGTAACATAGTGGGTTTTAGGATAGACGGTGAAACGTGGCACATTGTAATGAATTTGCCCTGTGAGAGGATCAAATAGCGATAAACGCTCAACCTCTTCATCAAATAATTCAACACGTAAAGCGTAGTCATCAGATTCAGCAGGAAAGATATCGATCACTTCACCACGGACTCGGAAAGTACCGCGCTGAAAAGCCTGATCATTGCGGGTATATTGCAAATCAGCAAGTCGGCGTAAAATCGCACGTTGGTCAATAATCATGCCATTGCTTAAATGTAGCATCATTTTTAAATAGCTATCAGGATCACCCAAACCATAAATAGCTGAAACTGAAGAGACCACAATAACGTCTTTACGCTCTAAGAGAGCCTTTGTAGCCGATAGACGCATTTGTTCAATATGTTCGTTAACAGAGGCGTCTTTTTCAATAAAGGTATCGGAGCTTGGCACATAGGCTTCAGGTTGATAGTAGTCATAATAAGAGACAAAGTATTCCACCGCATTTTCAGGGAAAAACTCTTTCATTTCACTATAAAGCTGTGCAGCTAGCGTTTTGTTTGGCGCTAATACCATAGTAGGACGATTTAGGTTAGCTATCACATTGGCAATAGTGAAGGTTTTACCTGATCCGGTTACCCCTAATAAGGTTTGGTGAGCAAGTCCATCTTCTAACCCTTCACATAATGAAGCGATAGCAGTAGGTTGATCACCACCGGGTTTAAATTCTGAATGCAGTTTAAAAACTTTGCTCATATTCTTATCTCCTCGCAGACACTCCTTATGATACTGGATAAAAATCCAGCTTCAATCTCTATCTTACAAAAAATAATCTGAATAACGGATTTAAGTTATCCCCAGATTTTAATCAAAAAGTTTTTTAAAAAATCAACCCCTTATTTTAGGGATAAATCACTGAGAGTGAGTTGACGCTTTCGCACTATTGATTTTATTTAACTTATTAATAATAAACAATAAAAAATAAAAGTTGAGAATAACACCAATCTTTAGCAATGCCTTGTATTCTCTATATTTGGCGTATTTTTATTATGGTAATACACAAGGTTATCCACAGGAATAGTGGATAACTGAACAAAGTGCTTATACCACGGTAGGTTACAGCTTTTTTTCTTATTAAAAATAACCCTAATATTTAGCAAAAAAAATAATTTTTTTATTTTTTTATACATGAAAATAAGCTGTTAAAATTGACTCAATGATGATGTATCAATGTGATTTGAGATAAGAGAGATCAAGATAAGAGGTAAAATTATGTTGTTTAACGTCTTGTGTTAAATAAGGAATTTTACCTAAAAGTGGTGCTTTAATATGCGCCATTAAAGTAGCTAAATACTGCTGTTGATACCGCCCGGCAGGCTCTACTTCATTTGCTACCCAACCCGCTAAAGTCAACCCTGATTGCCAAATAGCTTGTTGCGTTAATAATGCATGATTAATACAACCTAATTTAATACCCACCGTTAAAATAACCGGTAATTTTTCTTCAATCACCCAATCTGCAAAGAATTGGTTTGCTGATAGTGGCGTAAACCATCCCCCAGCACCTTCAACTAATACCCAATCTGCGCGTTGTTGCAGATAAGATAACCCCTTGGACATAACCTGAAAATCAATAGGTTGTTTTGTTTCTTCGCTCACAATATGAGGTGATGTGGGGGTTTCAAAGCAATAGGGATTCACTTGCTGATAAGCCAAAGGGACGCTACTAAACTGTTGTAACGTTAATGCATCACTATTACGTAAACCTTCAGGTAACCATTCGCTGCCAGATGCAACAGGTTTATAACCCGCCGTTTGATATCCTTGTTGTGTAGCGCATTGTAATAATGCACTACTTACGACGGTTTTACCGACTTCGGTATCTGTTCCTGTTAAAAACCATGTTTTAGCCATGAGAAATCTTTCCTATAACGAGTTCATAAGTAAGTAAATATTTACCAGAGTCTGTTTTGCGCCAAACTTGCTCTAATTGACGCAGTTTTTGGCGTGTCATTAATCCTTTTGGCCGTTCTCCTTGCACAAAATTCGCGCCTACCCCTTTTAATGAGGTAAAAAGCTCAGGCAATGATGCATATTGTTCTGTCACCTTTTCAGTCACAAATTGATATTGAAAACCACTACAGGCTTGTTCAATCTGTTGGTAAGAGAGGAACGGGTTAACATGTTGGTGGTTATCAAGAAACTGCCAAGCATCTCGTACCTCTTGTAACGTTGATGTTGCTAACGTAGAAAAATAGAGCGCCCCTTGTGGATTGACGACACTCATTAAGCTATTTACCGCAATGGCAAGATCATCACACCACTGCATAGCTAAATTGCTAAAAACGATATCTATGCTGTGGGGGGTGATCGCACAGTGCTCAATATCACTTTGTAAATAACAATTAGCCCGTTGTTGTTGTCTCGCCACTTGTAACATGGCATGAGATAAATCAAGTGCGATAACAAATCGTCCTTGTTGTCGCCATTTTTGACTGAAATACCCAGTGCCACACCCCGCATCTAGCACCCTATCCCCAGCTTGGTGGCGAGCTAAATACATCAATTTATCACCACTATAACGTTGAATAGAGGCATGATGATCATAATGGCTAGCCGCTTTACTAAAACACTGGGCTATCTGCTGTTTATCTGTTTTGATTGAAGAAACCATGAAGAAGCTCGATTAACATCGCAATGTCGGAAATTTGGTGACGAGTCGTTAAAGTAATGCGTAAACGTGCGCTGTGAGGGGGTACAGTCGGTGGAAAGATCGCTTTTACCCAGAAACCTTCACGTTGTAAATAGTCTGAAAGTTGTTGACAGCGTAGTTCATCACCAATAATTAACGGTTGAATGGCTGTTTGTGAAGGTAATAATGTGACTGGAAGTGATGAGACACCTTGACGGAAAAAGCTAATAAGTTGTTGAAGATATTCTCGTCCTTCATCATCTTGTTTAATAACTTTTAACGCTGCATGTAAAGCAACGGCTTGTGCGGGGGGCATTGAGGTACTATAAATTAAGTGACGTGAATATTGTTCGAAAAACTCAGCAGTCGCCTTATTACACAGTACAGCCGCACCACTAATGCCAAAGGCTTTACCAAAAGTCGCTATTAATAACTCAGGTTTAATCCCTGCTTCATGGCAACTCCCTTTACCTTCTTTACCTAACACGCCAATACCATGCGCATCATCAACCATTAACCACGCCTGATGCTGTTGACTTATTTCTGCCATAGCCGCTAATGGCGCTTTATCACCATCCATGCTAAAAACCCCTTCTGTCACGACTAAGCTTTTATTCGCAGAGGTTTTATGAAGCCGCTGAGATAGAGATGGCGCAGAATTATGCAAAAAGCGCCATAAACTCGCCGGTGATAAGATAGCCGCTTCCATTAATGAAGCATGACAAAGTTTATCGGCAATGATGGCATCTTCTTTTTCAAGTAATGTCGCAATAACACCTTGATTAGCACTATAACCTGAAGAAAATAATAGCGCATGATCGTACCCTAACCAGTCAGCGAGTTGTTGCTCTAACTGCTGATGGGCCTGTGTAAAACCGGTAATATGACCCGATCCCCCACTCCCTACACCATATTCATTCGCACCACGTTGCCATGCTTGAATAACATCAGGATGTTGGCTTATCCCTAAATAATCGTTACCAGAAAAATTAACATATTTATCACCAGACAGTGTGGTTAAATAGCGTCCATTGCTATGCTGGATCACCTGTCTTTTTCGCCATAATGGCGTATTTCTACGCTCATTAAGTCGCTTATCTAGATAGTTTTGCCAACTCATTACAGTGCCGCGTTATAAAATTGTTCGGTGTCTTTTTCAGCAACAGCTTGTAGCAACACGTCTTCTTGTTGCTGATCGCCCATTGAGACAGATAATCTTTCAGGATTTAAACCAAGCTTACGGAATAATTGGTGATCTTTATCTTCAGTGGGATTCGTGGTCGTTAATAATTTGCAACCATAAAAAATGGAGTTTGCGCCAGCCATAAAACAGAATGCTTGCGTTTGTTCACTCATTTGTTCACGCCCTGCTGAAAGTCGCACATAAGAGCGAGGCATCATAATACGAGCAACAGCAATAGTCCGAATAAAATCAAAGGGATCGACATCTTCATTATCAGCCAGTGGCGTACCTTTAATTTTGGCTAACATATTGATAGGTACACTTTCCGGCGGTTGCGGTAAGTTAGCTAATTGCACTAACATAGCGGCTCTATCTTTGACCTCTTCCCCTAAACCTAAAATGCCTCCAGAGCACACTTTAATGCCAGCATTACGTACTTTATCTAAGGTATCTAAACGGTCTTGATATGTCCGGGTGGTAATAATGCTGCCGTAAAACTCAGGTGATGTATCAAGATTATGGTTATAAAAATCCAGTCCGGCTTGTGCTAAGCGTGAGGCTTGTGAATCATCAAGCTTACCCAATGTCATACAGGTTTCCATACCTAGCGCTTTCACTTCTTTGACCATCTGCTCAAGATAAGGCATATCACGCTCATGTGGATTACGCCAAGCCGCGCCCATACAAAAACGGGTTGAACCAGCTGCTTTTGCTTTTTTGGCTGATTCAATCACTTGTTGTACTTCCATTAAGCGCTCTTTTTCTAACCCTGTTTTATAGCGCGCACTTTGGGCACAATATTTACAATCTTCAGGACAAGCGCCTGTTTTTATCGACAGTAAGGTGCTGACTTGAATTTGTGAAGGATCAAAATGTTGACGATGCACTTGTTGCGCTTGAAAAACCAAATCTAAAAATGGCATATCAAACAGTGCCCTAGCTTCTTTTAATGTCCAACGTTTTAACGTACTCACAATACATTCTCCTGTTCAAAAGTGATTGCCAGTTTAAATAATAGGGTTATCATGTCAACTAAAATTGATCACACTAGGTTTACATTATTAACTGGAAAGTAAAATGACACCCGATGATATTGCTTTTGATTTACGCCATATTTGGCACCCTTATACCTCGATGAGTAACCCATTACCGGCTTATCCAATCGTAAGTGCAAAAGGGGTTGAACTCACTTTAGCGAATGGCAAACAATTAATTGATGGTATGTCTTCATGGTGGGCTGCGATCCACGGCTATAACCACCCTGAACTCAATACGGCGGTAACAGAACAACTAGCAGCAATGTCCCATGTGATGTTTGGTGGTATCACCCATCCCTCAGCGGTTGCTCTATGTCGAAAACTATTGGCTATCACTCCCGCCCCACTAGAGTGTATTTTCCTCGCTGATTCAGGCTCTGTAGCGGTTGAAGTGGCGATAAAAATGGCATTGCAATATTGGCAGGCAAAAGGTGAAAAACGCCAGCGCATTGTGGCATTAAAACGCGGTTATCATGGTGATACTTTTGGTGCGATGTCGGTGTGTGATCCTGACAATTCGATGCATAGTCTCTACAAAGGCTACCTGCCGAATCATCTGTTTGTCGAAGCGCCAAAAACCGGATTTTATCAACCGTGGGACGCTACTGATATAGACGATTTACGCACCACATTAGCGCAACATCATCAACATATTGCCGCTGTGATGCTAGAGCCAATCGTCCAAGGGGCTGGTGGTATGCGCATATACCACCCAGAGTATTTAACACAAGCTCGAGCGTTATGTGATGAATTTAATGTGTTATTAATTGCCGATGAAATCGCCACTGGATTTGGCAGAACCGGTAAATTATTTGCTTGTGAACACGCGGGGATCTCCCCCGATATTATGTGTGTAGGTAAAGCATTAACAGGTGGTTATATGACGCTATCCGCCACGTTAACTACACGCCATATTGCCGATACTATCAGCCAAGGTGATGCAGGTTGCTTTATGCATGGCCCTACCTATATGGGGAATCCTCTTGCCTGTGCGGTGGCGAATGCTAGTTTATCACTATTAGAGCAAGGTCACTGGGTTAATCAAGTCGCTCAAATTGAAGATCAACTTAAAACCGAATTGTTACCCTTAAAGCAAGCAAAAAGCGTTAAAGATGTGCGGGTACTTGGTGCTATTGGTGTCGTAGAAATGGTTGAGCCAGTCAATATGGCTAAACTACAGAAATACTTTGTCGATGAAGGGGTTTGGATACGACCTTTTGGTCAACTGATTTATATTATGCCTCCTTATATTATATCACCTGAAAAGCTCACTAAACTCACTCAAGCAATTGAGAAAGCAGTTAATCTTACCAATTAATTATTTTGTTTTAATATCTCTAGCGGCATCATCTACCGCTAGAGAGCAAGCAATACTTATTTGGTGACTACAGTGACCCACATCGCCCCTTTTCCGACTGGATAACAAGCTAATTCCGTTAATGCGCCGGTTTGCCTATCAATACGAGAAACAGAGACAAAATCAGATTTCTGACCGCAAGAAATGAGATAATTTCCTGTATTATCAAGATTAAAACCGCGTGGTTGTGTCTGTGTTGTATAATGACCTACAGGTTGTAGATGATCCCCTGCTTCTGAAACTGCCATTACACTAATCAAGCTTTCCGAACGTTCACTGGCATAGAGGAAACGACCGTCTGGGGTAATATGGATATCAGCGGCCCAACGTGTGCTATTGAAAGTTTCTGGCACAATATCGATGGTTTGCATTAAACGATAAAGATCACCCATACGACGATAAACATTGATTGTTGCATCTAATTCATTAAGGCAATAAAACACTTCGCCATTAGGATTGAACGCTAAATGACGCGGCCCTGCATTTATTGCTGTGGTTAACTCTTCGCTACGCGCTTCACTTAAATGTCCCTCTTCTGAAAGATTAAATAGACGAATATGATCTTCACCTAAACAGGGAACAATAAGCTGCTTGTTATGCCAATCAATATTAGAAGAGTGTGGTTTATTTAATCCTTCAATAAGTTGTATTGGTGCTTGAGCAATACCTTGTTGATTAATCGGCAATACCGCTAAGTTACCTTGGTGATAAGAAGGAACAAACAAAAAGCGTTCGGTTTTATCCAAGCACAAATGAACCGGCGCACTTGGAATTGCCGTTATTGCTTTTTGTTCTAACTGGCCATCAGGTGCGATTTCAAAGGTCACCACACTAAAATGAGGACGAATGCCAACATAAAGATGTTTTCCATCTGCACTAGCCACCATAGGTTGAACTTGTCCTGCAACCTCAACAACCTGCAGTAGATGCATCTCTCCCGCGCTATTTAATGTATACGCATGGATTTGATGACTCTCTGGACTTGCTACGTAGACTACCTGTTTCATCCTTTCTCCTTAAAATCGATTACCTATTGATTTATAAAGAATAATAACTTAACCAACTGATACCTGTCACGATTAAGCTAGTTTATCTTTGCTAGGTTAACGTGTAACATCAGCATCATTGCATCTTTATACTATCAAGGGGCTTATTATGTCGTACCGCGTTATTGCACTGGATCTTGATGGCACATTGCTTGATGACCAAAAACGTATCCTACCGGGATCTTTAACTGCTCTTAATCTTGCCAGAAAAGCGGGCGTTAAAGTACTCATTGTAACAGGTCGTCACCATGTTGCTATTCATCCATTCTATCAAGCGCTAGATCTTGATACACCCGCTATCTGTTGTAATGGTACTTATCTTTACGACTACCTCGGTAAAAAAGTGCTTGAATCTGATCCTTTAACCCCCGAAGAAACACGCGCGGTACTCGACTTGGTTAAACAAACCGATGTGCATCATTTAGTCTATGCAGATGATGCAATGATGTATGATCAACTTACCGCTGCCGTACAACGTACACTTAATTGGGCTGATACTCTTCCTCTGGCACAACGCCCTAATTTAGTCAAAGTAGATGATTTTTACCAAGCAATGCATCATGTTGATTCTATCTGGAAAATAGCGACCACAACCCCCAATCACGATGAGTTACGTGCTTTAATCGAACAAGTAGAACAACAAGTCGGCTTAGAGTGTGAATGGTCTTGGGTCGATCAAGTTGATATCGCCAAGAAAGGTAATAGCAAAGGTCGCCGTTTACAGCGTTGGGTTGAAGCTAATGGCATGAAGATGAGTGATGTTATGGCGTTTGGTGATAACTTCAATGACTTAAGTATGTTAGAGCATGTTGGTTTAGGTGTTGCTATGGGCAACGCATCAGATGAGGTCAAAGCACGCGCTAAACTGGTGACTAAAAATAATAATCAGCCCGGTATTGCAGAGACTATTCATAAATATATTTTGTCTTAAATACTTGCTATTCAAACAACAAAGCCTCATCTATGACGAGGCTTTATTTTTATAAATCAATAAATTAAAGATGGCGACTTAGTGAAATACTTTTTATTTGCGCATAAAGCCACTGCCCTTCTTGAATATTGAGTTCATCTCTCGCCCAAGGGGTGATCCGCGCCCATAAATAATTGCCATCATTAACCAGTTTCACATCTACCTGATCATCATGTTTGATCATTTCGACCACTTTCATATGTAATATATTACGGATACTACTATTTGATGGGCGAGTGGTAGTTAACGATACATCTGAAGCATCAATACGAACGCGCACATCGCGACCTATTTTTGCCTCTATTTGTGGCAACCACAGTACTTGATTACCAAAGGCGGTCGCCGTCATCGCATAATGGCTATGATGTTCAACGACCATAACATTTGCAACACTGCTTAACGTCTCTTTTTGTAACCAAGGGCGTAATGCGCTACTGGCCCAAACATCTTCTAACTTACCCATTGCCTTAATTTTTCCGGCATCCATAACAATCACATTATCAGCAAGTCGAATAATCTCATCTAGACTATGGCTCACATACAAAATAGGTATTTGTACATCTTGTGAAAGTTTTTCTAAATAGGGTAATAATTCACGCTTGCGGGGTAAATCAAGAGAGGCCAATGGTTCATCCATTAGCATAATATCGGGTGCAGTTAATAATGCACGTCCAATAGCCACACGTTGTTTTTCACCACCAGATAGCGTAATAGGAAAACGCGAAAGTAGATGTTCGATACCTAATAGATAAATAATTCTATCAAACTGTACTTTCATTGTTGGTGACATACCGTAAAGTAAATTTCCTTTTACGGTATAATGAGGAAATAGTCGTGCATCTTGAAATACATAGCCTACTTTGCGCTTTTCGGGTGGCAGATAAATTTTCTTCTCAATATCCACCAATGTGTGATTATTTAACACAATATGTCCTGAATCAGGTTTGGTTAAACCACCAATCACATTAATGAGCGACGTTTTACCTGCGCCAGATAAGCCAAATACCGCCGTGATACTTTCTGTTGGTAATTGAGTATTCACTTCCAGACACAAAGAGCCCAGTGTCTGTTTAAAATTCATCTCTAGCATACGCCCCCCAATCTTTTACGCCCCCAACGAGTTAGCCACTCTGAAGCCATTAAAGAGACGAGCGCCAAAATAATTGCAATGACACATAAACGGGCGGCATCCATTTCTGCCCCCGGTGTTTCAATTAACGTATACATAGCCAAAGGGATCGTTCTGGTTTCCCCTGGAATATTGGAGACGAAAGTGATTGTGGCGCCAAATTCACCTAATGAGCGAGCAAAGGCCAATACGATCCCCGCAATAATGCCGGGCATAGATAATGGTAACGTTATAGTAAAAAAGACACGTAATGGTGATGCGCCTAATGTTCTTGCCGCTTGTTCCATACGTTGGTCGACAGCTTCTAGTGCTAGTCTAATTGCTCTTACCATCAGTGGAAATGCCACAACAGCTGAGGCAAGTGCCGCCCCTCGCCAACTGAAGGTAAAACTAAATCCAAACCAATTATATAGCCATTCACCAATAAATCCGCGTCTCCCCATGCTAATTAATAATAGATAACCAACAACAACGGGAGGTAAAACTAAAGGTAAATGAATAATGCTATCAAGCAATGATTTACCGGGAAAACGAACCCTAACTAATAGCCAAGCCATCAATATACCAAAAGGAAGACTAATTATTACTGCAATTGTCGATACCTTAAGGCTTAAAAGAATCGCTTGCCATTCGTATTCACTTAACATCTCCAAAAGTATAATTCCTAAAGTGGGCTAAAGCCGTATTTCTTAAATATTTCTGCGGCTTGAGGTGTTTTTAGATAGTCATAAAAATCACGAACAGCTTTATTATCCTGTCCTTTTACAACTGCCATTGGATACTCAACAGGTTTGTGACTATCAGTTGGGAATACCCCAACCACTTTCACTTTGTCACTGGCAACAGCATCAGAGCCATAGACAATACCTAATGGTGCTTCATCTCGTTCAACTAATGCCATGCCGCTGCGAACATTATTAGTGCGTGCCATTTCCGGACTCACCACATCCCATGCACCTAAATATTCTAATGACTCTTTAGCATAGATACCAACAGGTACATGATCTGGATCACCCACAGCTAATTTTCCACCATTAAGTAAGGATTTCCATTTAGTATCCTTATTAATAACAACATTGTTTAATTTGCTATCTTTAGGAGCAATTAACACTAAGTCGTTACCTAATAATGTATGTCGTGAATCAGTCACCATTAAATTCTTATTAATAACATAATCCATCCACTGCTGATCGGCAGAAATAAATAGATTTGCAGGTGCTCCTTGCTCAATTTGGCGAGCAAGTGTTGAAGAGGATGCATAAGAAGCAACGACATCCGCTTGTTTTTCCTGTTTATATTGTGCCGAAATTTCATTAAGCGCATTAGTGAGAGAAGCCGCCGCAAATACCGTTATTTTTTCCGATGCCATGCTTTGGCTCACTAAAGCAAAAGAGATAATCGCACCAGCCAGTAACTTACCTGATAATTTTTTCATGTTGAGTTCCACTTAAATAGGACAATAACCACGCTGTATATATCAAGATATAACGTAAAATGAAAGGATAAGTTGATTAAAATTGGTTATATATCAATAAATATAGCGATAAATAGGGAGACAAAAATGGCGATAGCAATGGAGATAGAAACGCAGTCAACAACGCGACAACTTGAAGTTAAATAGCTAAAAGATAAATAGCTAAAAGATAAATACTCTAAATAATTCAAGGTGTAGCTAGGCGACAAGTGAATGAGTCGCTAGGAGCATACATAAGTATGTGACTAGTGCGAATAAACGCAGTCAACAACGCTACAACTTGAAGTTAAATAGCTAACAGCTAAATACTCTAAATAATTCAAGGTGTAGCTAGGCGACAAGTGAATGAGTCGCTAGGAGCATACATCAGTATGTGACTAGTGCGAATGAACGCAGTCAACAACGCGACAACTTGAAGTTAAATAGCTAAAAGATAAATAGCTAAAAGATAAATACTCTAAATAATTCAAGGTGTAGCTAGGCGACAAGTGAATGAGTCGCTAGGAGCATATATCAGTATATGACTAGTGCGAATAAACGCAGTCAACAACGCGACAACTTGAAGTTAAATAGCTAAATACTAAATACTCTAAATAATTCAAGGTGTAGCTAGGCGACAAGTGAATGAGTCGCTAGGAGCATACATAAGTATGTGACTAGTGCGAATAAACGCAGTCAACAACGCTACAACTTGAAGTATGACGAGTATTTGAGGAGTATTTGAGGAGTATTAAAAAACAGCCCTTCACAATAAAGGGCTGTTCTAAATAGAGGGGTAATTATGCTTTTTTATCAGCCTTTGACTGACTAGGTGAAATTAAGTTAAAAATCTCGCCTAAACCATAAATAATGCCCATGATAAGTACCATCACAACAGGTACCATCAAGAGAGCGAACCCTAAACTTTTCAATAATTCAAACATGATAACCTCTTTATCATGGTATATTCGGAAAGCCAGAGTTGGCATTTCTTCACGAATAACGAATAATAACGCTATAGTTGTATCTATTCTAGAGAATTATCGTTTTGTGTCGGCACAAAAAATGCGATAAACAGACAAACCAGAAGAAGCCTATCATTATGCAAGCAGAAATATTACTGACACTGAAACTTCAAGATAAGCTCTTTGCTGATCCACGCCGTGTTGCGCTGTTAAAACAAATTAAAGCAACAGGCTCAATTAGCCAAGGGGCGAAAATGGCGGGCATTAGTTATAAAAGTGCTTGGGACGCCATCAATGAAATGAATCAACTGGCTGACGAACTCCTGGTTGATAGAGCAACTGGCGGTAAAGGGGGTGGAGGCGCTACACTGACTCATTATTGTGAACGCTTACTACAACTTTATGATCTACTAGGACAAATTCAACAAAAAGCCTTTGATGTATTAAAAGACGATTCATTACCTTTAGACAGCCTTTTAGCGGCTATTTCACGTTTTTCGTTACAGACCAGTGCCAGAAACCAATTTTTTGGCACCATTATTGAACGCGATCACTTACAAGTACAACAACATGTTAATGTTCAGCTTGCTGATCAAAAAACGGTTATTCGCGCGGCGTTAACTGAAAAAAGCGCCGATCGTCTAAATCTTAAAGAAGGCAAAGAAGTACTCGTTTTAATTAAAGCGCCATGGGTCAATATAGAAAAAGGCGCCTCTGTAGCACAACAATATGACAATGCGCTATCAGGCACCCTAACCCAAATTGAAACGGGCAATGAAAATAGTGAATTAGTGGTAACGTTAGAAGGTGGACTAGAAGTGTGTGCGACTTGTTCTAACCAGCATGTTACACAACAAAAGCTACATATTAATGATACCGTAACAGCGTTATTTAATGCCGATCAGGTGATTATCGCCACATTATGTTAATTATTAGCATGATGGATTTTCAGTAAAAATAACACCATCACTTAATTGATATTTTAAAAATTATATTAAGTGATGGTTTTTCGACTAATACAACGTGTAAAAGCTTTTTTTATTGATGCAATTAATACTTTGCCAATACAATGGATTTTTAACGTTATAATTGTATTGTTATATATAATTTATTAATCTAATATTCCATCCATAAACTATCATTTAATTATCTCACTATTTGATAAAGCAATAATCTCTTTCATATAACGATGATATTGTTTCCCCTTTTTCATAATAGCATAATCTTTAATTGATAAAATATCCGTATGGTTAATAGAATTATTTAACCTCGACACTTCAATAAAAATAACATCCTTGCTATTAATTAAGTAAGTATAAACATCCTCTAATTGTTCTATCATATGATATAAACAACATGCTGATTTCAATGATGGAAATACTTTTTTGAGGTACGGAATGATAATTTTATTTTCTGAATCCTTAAATTTTAAAAAAGCTTCATTTGTCATCACTTTATTTCCCCAGGGGTAGTAGTTATTAAATTTCCATTTTTATCTGTGAGCATAGTAATTATGTTAGTTGGCTGTTTACTAAATTTATCAATTCCTATATTTTTATCAAGCTGAATCACTCTTTCATACAAAATATCAATACTATTGGTGTTTTTATTATATGATTCTCTCGTTTTATTAATAGGAATCTTAATGACAGCAGGACTTAATAATATATCTTTAATTTCCTGTTCACTAAGCGTAAATTGGCTAGCATTTTGCGCTCCTGAAAAATGACGTTTTTGTACATGCAACCAACCTGATTCAACATCTCCCACTTTAATATTAATCCTAGATTGAACAATAGGATGTTCTAATTCATTTTTAAAAACTACGGTTTTGGCTCCATTAGATACTTTATATCCATTCGTAGTTACTCCTGAATATATTATAAACTCCCCGTTATTGATTATTTCAATAGCTTTTTTGTTGGTAGTTATTAATAATTTTTCTTGTTCTACTATCGGTTTTATAGCAGTTATATTTAATTTTCCTGAAGTCATTAAAGACTTTGAACTATTAGCTAACATGCTAGAGAAAGCTTTAGCACTTTCTTCTGAACTAGCTAATACTTTATAACCAGTACCAACGGTGACACCAGCGATTGCAGCTTCTGGAGCTGATATCCCAGCGATATTAATACCTAGCTGATTAGCACAATAAACCCAATTAGCTTTACATGTACTAAATGCAGCTTGCGTAATAGCAATAAGTTCTGGTGTTGCTGCAATAACAGTGTGACCACCAATAATGCTCGCACTTCCTCCTAAACCAAGAGCAATCGCAATCATCCCTGCATTTTGTCGATTTACAACTCTTTCTGCTGCTGCAACATCACCTTTTGACGCTGCAATTATGTCCTTATTATTTTCTAGTGCTAGCTTTGAAAGCATATGTTCGCTGTAATTATGTCGATAAACTAACTCCGCAGAATTAGCCGCAGAAAATACGCCCTCAGGCTTACGAGTCACAATAGCGCCTGTCAGTGCACCAATTAATTTAGTGAGCTGTGTTTTTCCTTCATTGCCATGTAGTGCCTCTTGAATTAATGCAACTTGTCTGTCAGTTTCATTTAAATAACTAGGCTCAAATAATTTACTTTGTAGCGATATTGCCGCTATTTCTGCTGCCAAGGCGCCGGCTACTGCACCTGTTACACTGCCTCCTGCAATTTCAGCACTCACTCCTGCAACAACAGAATGGCTTAAAACCTTTCCTGCATGCCCTAATATCGCACCGTTATCACCAATGAGATTGGCACCTTCAGCGTGAAATTGACTGCCGATATGGCTTAATAGCGCAGTTTTAAAATTATCAATAAAACTGCCACCTTGAATGGCTGTGCCCAGTGTAGAACTCACTACTGACTGTGAGGCAACGCGTTGAGCAACTTGAGTCCATGTGGCATTATCCGTCGCAAGCAACTTGCCTGTTGTCGGTAATGTTCCCCCCTGTATTGCTTGATCCCAACCCATAAATTGGTCAAGACCTTGCAAGGCGCCTGCAACGGTCATACTGGTGACAATGGATTTCACCGTATCACTGCGACTTAAGGCGCCAAATGTTTTAGAAATATTGCCTTGATTTTCGGCTAAAGAGACCGCAGCTTGCGAAACTAAAGAAGCAAAACCGGCTTGTGCCGCAACTGATGCCGTTGACGCAACCCCCGCAGAGGCTCCTGCAGCAATAGTGGCATTACTTGCCATTCCTCCTATTGAGGCAGCTGTTGCCGTACCATAAGTTGCAACCCCTACCGCGATGGCAATAACCGCACCAACAACTGGATTTAACTGCTGGGTTTTATCATCCCAACTGGAATAAGTGTCTTTCACTAAATTCCAATTAATATTTTCTTGACCTTGGAGCGCATTAAGCCAAGCATATTCTGGTGTGTTACTTAAGGCAGTTAATGCCTGCTCTAAAGATTGCTCTTTTTTGGCTTTAATATCTGCAGATATGCCTTTTGGCGCATCGATAGTCAGCTTTCCGCCAATATAGAGTTCAGGTAATAGCCATGTTCCCTTGGTGTATCCCTGATTACGTTGAGTGATATATATATCTTTTGAACGAGTAATAACTTGTTTAAAAGCAGTATCTTTCACCGCTTTAAAATTAATGCCTCCTGTTTTACTGGTTAATTTGGCATTCTTTGCTGTCTCTAATTTGCTTGCTTCTAAAGTGATATCATCTTTAGCAATTAAATTAATATCGTCATTAGCAATAAACTCGGTAACTTTATTCGTTGTGTTATTAAATGTTTTGGTATATTTCTTTTTAGTCGCACACAGTGTCCACCAATTACATTTTTTCTTTTCTTCTTCATAGTAACTGGATTCTTCCATTGCCTGTGCATAAAGAAATCCACCTTTAGCAGCAATATCCATCTTTTTATTAGCAGCCAATTGAGAGGCCTGAAATAAAATACTGCCCTCAGATAATAGTGTTAGATGATTACCGCTATTAATTTCAGTACTGACTTGTTTACGAAGTTCTTCTAACTCTGAGTCCGACTCTTTACGAAAATGTGTTCTTACTGATCCCAATTGGATATTGCCACCACTGGAAATAGCAATATCCCCCTCTGATTTAAGTGAACTTCCTTCTGTTGTGAGTGAGCCTGATGATGCAATAGAAATACCTTTATTTCCCATAATGGATGTGGTGGCATATTGAATGTCTTGCGCATCTTCGTGGGGATCTTCGATGGCGGAATAAGCATTTGCACCCAGTTTTATATTTCTACCCGCTAATACAATAACTTTATCTTTTGAATTTAATACTGTTGAACTTAAATCAATATCACGCGCGGCATTTAAAATAAGGTTATTATCTGAAAATAATTTAGATTGTAGTTGGGGGTAATAAATATCACTGAAAAAAGGAGCGGCTTCTTTTATTAATTTGGAGGCAAGAAAAATATCTTGTCCTGCATTAAAAGTTATTTCTTTGTTACTATAATATTTTATTCCCTGACTAACAATATCTTTACCAGCCATCAAGCTTATATTATTCTTACTTTTCCAAAACCCCATATTAAATAAAAACGCTGAAATATATTGTTCATCTCTAAAATTTGGCATTAGGTTGAAAAATAAAGACTCATCGCGTTTTATTTTAATATTCTCTAATGCTGATAAACTTTTTTCATTTGATTCATTAATTATTACATTTGAAATGTAAATGTTTTTACCTGAATAAAAGTCTATTTTTTCAGACACATCAATAAATGGTGCCTTAATGCTATTCAGAGTATAAGAGGCTATAGGGCTAAATGAATAATTAATATCTCCATTCTTAGTTATGATGGAAAAATGCTTTGCCGTTACATCTATATTTTCAGAATTAACATTATCAATTGCTGTTAAATTTATAATATCACCAGATAATAAATTTGAATTACTTATATTTATATTTTTATTAGCAATAACAGATAAAGAGTTACTTGATTTTAAATTTAATGAGATATTTAAATTATTAGCATTTAATAGTATATTTTTAGCTAATATAGTACTTTCAAAATCAGATATTCTTCTATACTTTTTAATTTCTTTTTCTAAAAATGGAAATTTACGTTCTAACGCTATACTATCTTTAAAATCTAAAACTAAATTATTACCTGCTTTTATCATATATTCAGAAGCACTATCTACAATAAATTCATAATGACTTCCAGTTTTAGTAAAGGGAATAAAATGAACTATTTTTTGAAATTTAGTTTCATCAATATTATATTTATTTACATCATCTCGATAAAAAATATGAGCATTATCATGAGAATAAAGATCCCATTTATTAAGGTGTCCAAACCGATAATAGTATACTTTTGCATTGTTTCCTGTTGCGATAAGATCATTAGTTGCAAAAATATCAGATTGGGTATTAAAAAACTCGTTAGATTGTATATATAAATTTTTACCAGAATAAATAACACTAGGAACATACTTTTTATTCTTTTCAAATAATGAGCGTTCTACATTAACACCTCCATTATTTTTTAAATCTAATATATCAAACCACTTTTTATCAGAGAGTTCTTTTAATTCAGCAAGTAAAATAATTATAAGGAAATTATTCGTAGGACTATTGTAAGGATGAAGAAAATGAGTACCTATATTTATAGACGATGTAGAATCAGGCTCTTGCTTTATTTCTTTAAATAAAGGAGTAATAGATTCATTAACCAATTTCTTGGTTCTAATAATCAAATCACCCTTTTCTGTTTTTATGGTGGCTGATTGATTTTCAATTAAACTACTTGGTTCACCCTGTGCATTTTTTTGTATCCATAAATTATCTTTTGCTTGAATAAGCGCTTTTTCACCTTTATTAGTGAATTTATCTACGAATAAACGCATATCCTTTTCTGCGATAATATCACTATGATTCGTTAGCGTATTAGTTGCTAATGTAATATCTCTTTGCGCTTTTAAGCTGGCATTACTATTCATTTGTAGCGCTTTGCTACTAACATTAATATCTTGCTCAGATTGAATATTGCCATTAAAGGTAATTTTGCCATCAACTGTTAAATTGATACTATTTTGTTTTGTTTGAATATCAGTTAAATTAACACCGACCCCTTTTTCTGTGCTAACTAAGCGTATTTGATTGGCATACATTCCACCCAATGCTTTTGTATCAATAGCGACGGTCGGTTTTACACCTTCTCCATTAATGCTATTTACTGTCCCTTTGCCGAAATCAATATGGTTATTCCCTTGCATTAAAGAGAGATTTTTAGCATTTATCTTTCCATTTATTTCAATACTACGACTAATAATATCGGCATAATTTTGCAAATCGGCATTCATACCTTGCTTACCAATAACAATACTGCCTTTTTTTACTTCTAGTGCCGAATAGGTACCTTGAGGGCTAAATTGAGGCTTTCCCGTCGTGAGAGTAATTGATGGAGTATTAATAAATGAGCAACCATCACAACTAATTCCATTAGGAATAGCAATTAAAACATCCGCTTGTTGTCCTGCAACTTCTAATTTACCTAATAACTGTGAACGACTATTACCGACAACTTCATTAATAATTAAATTAGCCGTATTACCTTTTAAATTTTTATTAGCAGATATTTTTTTTGCTAATTGACTATTGGCATCAACTTGCGAATTATTAAGTACTGCCCCCTGTTTATTAACATTAAAGACATTAAATCTATTATGAGAAACACCACTGTCATTAGGTGTTGCAATATTAATAATAGGAATATTATTTTGCTGGTTTATTGTTATCGTTTTATCAGATGAAGTAATGACAGAGCCCCAAGCAGGATGCAATGGGTAAATAGCGGTTAAATAAATAACACAATAGCTTATTAAACGCTGTTTTCGCGAAATATCCTTTTTATGCATAAAAAACTTCCTTATCTAAAGAGCGAAAGAAATTGACCAAGATAAAGACCATTGGTTAGCATTTAACCACTTTGGATAAATGAATGGTTTGTTTATCAATAGTTGTGAAGAAAAAGGGGAACGATAAAATGAAAGCCCCATAGCGCCAGCTAATAAAGACTGCTGCTTTGTTTCATATTGATCAGAATAGATAACGCCATAATCAACAGCTGTAATAAAACGCCATTGACCTAAAAATGAATTTATCCATGGTGTATTAATTTCATTACGCCAATAAAGTCCTCTATTGGCACTAAGCTTATTTTGTTTAGCACCACGAACTGCATTTAATCCATCTATGGATATTTTTTCCACACTATAAAGATTATCAGATGTATATTGACCATAAAAAGACGTAATATAGGAGACAGAGTAAGGAAATAAATATTGATAATGTATATTTAGACTCAATTTTCTATAGTGGCTTCGGGGTGAGTTTTCAGCAATATAATCAGGTGATGCCCCAAAAAAAGACAACCCAATTTCTGCTGATGGATTAATAGATAAATAACCTGATGTCAGATTAAAATGATATTGGGGGGCTAATGATAGTGATGTTAATGTTGGGCTATTGATTAATATCGGCTGTTTGGCTAATTCCGTTTTTACTTTTTTATGCTTTAATATGCCTTTTAATATTATCTTCTTCTTACTATCCCGATAAAGTAAACGACTAATATCAACTTGCTGATTAGTATTTATACTTTTATAGATATATTTATTACTATAACTTTTAATAAAATGAGAAGAACGGTTATAAGATAACTGATATTGATAAAACCAATAGCCATAGGGAATATTTATACTCGCTGTATAGCCTCTATAATAATGTGAATGTAATAAATCTGTATTACTGTTTAAGGAGAGATCCCACTGCTCTCCAAATCCAAATAACGAATCTATTGTTGTGGTATTCGTCAGTAACATTTCACCTGTTGCTTTTGAACCTGAATTATCAATAGTAAGTTGATTTCTGAAAGGATGCGTTTTGTTTTTCTTATAAATAAAAATAGTCGAGTATCCTATCCTGTCACTAGGTTGAATATCTAATCTATATTGTGATGTTGTTAATCGATTTAGTTGTTCAAGCCCATGCTCTAACTCACGTAAATTAAGTCGTTTATCTTGATATGAAGGAAATAGAATATCAACCATGGGGGAAGTCATATTATCAATAAAGATTGATTTTATCTTTCCTTCAATTACGTTAATGGTTAACTGATGATTTGAGAGATCTTGATCGGCAATAAAAGCTTGTGAAGTAATATAGCCTTTTTCAATATACGCATTAGTCATTGATTTAATGATATGTTGCATATCACTTAATGTTAAACATTTATTTATATATTTAGATATTAATTCTTTTTGTGCCTTATTAGTTAATAAACCATTCCTTTCTATTTTTATTTCATTAATTAAGAAGCAATTATTTACATTATTATTTATTTCTGCAAAAGTTATCTTACTTATCGTTAATAAAAATAGCGCCATTAATCCTAATAAATAGTTAACACATTCCCTTTTAATGTTATTCATATAAACGAGTCCTTATGTTTTTATTAAAATAACATAAATAATCTTGCCCATCTTTTATCTTTTTTATTCTCTCTGCACTATTTTTACTTAAGCGATCAGCAACAAATATTGACAAGTTTTAATTAAACCGATATTGGTAAGTATTCTACTTGTAATAAAAACAAGGATAATAATAATGAAGTACTTGCAACTCACAAAAACACTGTTTCGCTTAAGTGATACACTCTGCTTGCATATCGATGATTTAACTATCAATGAAGGAGAAAGTTGGGCATTCGTTGGTAGCAATGGTAGTGGTAAAACGGCGCTCGCTAATACATTATGCCAAGAGGGGATTTTATTATCGGGTGAGCTTATTAATAGGTTTACTCGTCCGATTAATCTCTCTTTTGAAAAATTACAAAAAATGATAGAGGAAGAGTGGCTGCGTAACAATACAGACTTATTAAGTGAAGATGAGGATGATACGGGATTAACCGTGGCTCAGGTGATCCAAATGCAGGTAAAAGATAATGATCGCTGCCTGTTATTAGCAAAACAATTTGGTATTGATGCACTTTTATCAAGGCGTTTTAAATATCTTTCAACGGGAGAGTCTCGTAAGGTACTGCTTATTCAGTTATTGATGAATAAACCTGATCTATTAATTTTAGATGAGCCTTTTGATGGTTTAGATATTGACTCTCGTCGTACATTAAGTGAGTTACTTTCATCACTACATCAACAAAAGCTAACGATTGTTCTTATTTTAAATCGCTTTAATGATATTCCTGATTTTGTGCAAAATGCTGGCTTATTGATTGACTGTAAACTCGTGGCACAAGGTAAAAAAAGTGATATTTTATCAGACTCAGTAATTGCGCAATTATCTCACAGTGAAACACTTGAAAATCTGATCTTACCCGCCTCAGACTCCGTTGATGCAGTTCCTACCTTACCACCAACGCTTTCCCCTATTATACTTAAGGATGGCGTGGTCAGTTATAATGATAAACCTGTGCTCCATCACTTAACCTGGGAAGTTAAACCACAACAACATTGGCAAATATTAGGTCCTAATGGCGCAGGAAAATCGACCTTATTAAGCTTAATCACAGGAGATCATCCTCAAGGCTATAGCAATGATTTAACACTATTTGGTCGTAAAAGAGGCAGTGGTGAAACCATTTGGGAGATCAAACGCCATATTGGTTATGTTAGTAATGCCTTACATCAAAGCTATCGCGTCTCTTCAAGTGTGAAAAATGTGATTATTTCTGGTTTTCATGACTCTATTGGTATTTATCAAGCCGTTACCGATAAACAGCAAAAATTAGCGGATGAATGGCTAACACTAATTGGTTTAACTGCACTCGCTAACCATCCTTTTCACTCACTTTCATGGGGACAACAGCGTCTAGTATTAATTGTAAGAGCATTGGTTAAACACCCGACATTATTGATCCTCGATGAACCACTACAAGGATTAGATACAACCAATAGACTATTAGTACAGCGCTTTATTGATATCATGATAAGCCATAGCAATACTCAACTACTGTTTGTCAGTCATCATCAAGAAGATGCACCTCACTGTATTACCCATCGACTGATTTTTATTAAAGAAGGAGATATCTATCGTTACCAACAACAACCCTGTTAACTAGATATAGGCTATTTTTAAGGTAAGATACATCATCACACTGAAGAAAAGGGTATTTGTTATCGATAGATGGCGATGATTTTAACGATAGATTTAGAGAGCATATTTTTTACTGATAATTATCCAGAATCGGCTTTTCGTTTCTTTTCACCGATCCCGTTAAATTAATAGCTTTATCGATTAAGCAAAAGGTGTAATAACTGTGTAATATTTCATCAAACAATCGTCATTTTTGACATAATCCCCCTAGTTTTGTTAGTTATGTTTGGCGTTCTTGTTGATGATCCATATAATGATTGCAGTCCTGATTTTAAACTTATATTAAGAAAGTAATTATAGGAGTCTAAACTATGGCAGTAACTAAGCTTGTGCTAGTTCGACACGGTGAAAGTGTATGGAACAAAGAAAACCGTTTTACAGGCTGGACTGACGTTGAATTGTCAGATAAAGGCCGTAATGAAGCGCAAGAAGCAGGTAAACTGCTGAAGGCTGAAGGTTTTACTTTTGACTACGCATATACTTCTGTACTAAAACGTGCAATCCACACTCTGTGGAACATTCTTGATGAAGTTGATCAACAATGGCTGCCAGTAGAGAAAAGCTGGAAACTAAACGAACGTCACTACGGTGCATTACAAGGCTTAAACAAAGCTGAAACAGCTGAAAAATACGGTGACGAGCAAGTTAAACAATGGCGTCGTGGTTTTGCGGTTACCCCACCAGAGTTAACTAAAGATGATGATCGCTTCCCAGGTAAAGATCCACGTTATGCATCTTTAACTGAAGCTGAACTGCCATTAACAGAAAGCTTAGCGTTAACTATCGACCGTGTAACACCATATTGGGAAGAAGTCATTAAACCTCGCGTTGCTTCAGGTGATAAAGTGATTATTGCCGCTCACGGTAACTCACTGCGCGCTCTGGTTAAATACCTAGACAATATGAGTGAAGAAGAAATTCTTGAACTGAATATCCCAACAGCAGTACCTTTAGTTTACGAATTTGATGAAAATATGAAACCAATCAAACGTTACTACTTAGGTAATGCAGAAGAAATCGCAGCAAAAGCCGCGGCTGTTGCTAACCAAGGTAAAGCAAAATAATTTTACTTTTACTTTGAATTAGATAAAAAAAATGCCACTTTTGAGTGGCATTTTTATTAATAAAAACAGACTATTATGATTTATTACGACGAGTAGCGACTGCATCGGCTAATTGGCGTAATAACGTTTCTGTATCATCCCACCCAATACAAGCATCTGTGACACTTTTACCGTATACCAAAGGTTCACCACTTTCTAATGATTGATTGCCCTCTTCTAAATGACTTTCAACCATTACACCAATTAAAGCTTTTTCTCCTGCGCTAATTTGTTGGCAAATATCGGCACCAACCTCCATTTGCTTCTTAAATTGTTTACAGCTATTGGCGTGGCTAAAATCAACCATAACATTTTGGGGTAATCCTGCTTTTTTCAGACCTTCTTTTACGGCAGCAACATGTTCTGCACTGTAATTAGGCTCTTTACCGCCCCGTAAAATAATATGGCAATCTTTATTCCCTGCAGTACGAACTATCGCTGAGTGACCCCATTTAGTTACTGATAAGAAACAGTGTGGAGAGCCTGCAGCATTGATGGCATCAATCGCCACTTTAATTGTGCCATCTGTGCCATTTTTAAAACCAACAGGACAAGATAGTCCGGAGGATAATTCTCTATGCACTTGAGATTCTGTTGTTCGAGCACCAATAGCTCCCCAACTCATCAAATCAGCGACATATTGTGGGGTTATCATATCTAAAAACTCGCCAGCCGTTGGTAATCCACTATCATTGATGGTTAATAGCAAACGACGAGCAATGCGTAATCCTTCATTAATATCAAAGGTACAGTCCATATGTGGATCATTTATCAGCCCTTTCCAACCGACTGTGGTACGTGGTTTTTCAAAATAAACTCGCATCACAATTTCAAGTTTATCTTTCAGCTCTTCTCTTAATAAATTTAAACGCTGAGCATATTCCAGTGCCGCGTTAGGATCATGAATAGAGCAAGGCCCAATCACCACTAATAGGCGATCATCTTTTCCAGCAAGGATTTGATGAATAGCTTCACGGGCATGACGAACTGTAAACGCCGCATTGTCAGTGGCTGGAAACTTTTCCAATAATGCCACTGGCGGTAAAAGTTCATTGATTTGTGTTATTTTAAGATCATCATTCTGGTAATTCATTCCCGTGTTCCACTCTATTATTATCTAGTCAATATGATTTCTGTTTCTTCAATCTAACCATTCGTTTTCTCTCTGTAAACACCCTTAAGAGCCTAAACAGCCCATGACGATAGATAACAAAAACATCGAAAACAAGTAATAGCACCATTAAGTAAAATAATGATTTGAAATTGCCTAGAATAGAAGAATAAACACAACGAATAGCAAGGCTGGAGAGAAATATAACTCTACCAGCCTTTTTTATTATGAGAGATAATTATTTTTGTTTGAATGCTTTGCTGATTTGATCCACAAACGAGAGCCATTAATAGCGATAGCCAATAAGATGATATATTCAATAGACATGGCATAAACACCCTGTTTATAAAATATAACAATACTAATGACATTAATAACAGACCAAATTAACCAGTTTTCTACCAATTTGCGTGTCATTAAGATCATAGCCACAATGGAGAGTACCGTCATTGTTGAATCCCAGAATGGGTAAGCATCTGGCTCGATAGCAGGTGTGGCTAAATTTGCCCCGAAGACATTTAAGATATCAACAGCAATAACTGCTAAATAGCCAAAAACGGTATCAATATTAAACGTTAGCGCAATAATGGCAGCAATGGAGACAATGATTAATACGATTTGTTGGCCCGGCTTTAACCAACGTATTTTCAATTCTGCTTGTTCAAAATCATTCACTCTACTCCATGCATACCAACCATAAATATTGGCAGCAAAGAAGAAAATTTGTAGCAGTAGACTGGCATATAACTGGATCTGGAAAAAAATAATGGCGAATAAAGTGACATTAATTAACCCAAATAAATAGTTAATGATCTTTTCCTGGCTCGCAAGCCATATACATAATAATCCAGCAATAGTCCCTATAGCTTCAATCCATGAGAGTGGATAGCCTTCTTTTCCTAATGGAATATTGACTAAAATATTATTGATACTAAACCAACTAATGACATCCATTTGACAACCCCGACTTAATCATAGAAAAAACAAATAAAATATGGGTTATTGCGACATTGTTGCAAAGTGATAAAGATATATATACATTCCTATCAATGATAGCACTTAGTTTAAAATATTAAACAAAATGCCATTTATTTACCATAAAAAACAAAAAGTGTTTTATATAATAAATATGCTATTTTTTTATTCATACTTACAACAAATAACTTTATCTACTATAACAACTAGAGAGAAATATGGAGCCAATCACCCGCTTAATCGATCGCATGTTATCTTTTACATTACTTGATCCTCGAATTGAGGCTGTGGTATTAACAGGCTCAGTGGGTCGTAATAAGAAGATAGACAGCTATTCTGATATTGATATAGAGCTTATTGGTCACGGTGCGACTGAGCTAGCAAAAAACCAACATTGGCTATCACAATTTGGTAAACACCTCGTCTCTTTAGCAACAGAATGTGAAGATCCGAACGGCATTCGCTGGCCAATCTATTTGCACGTATTAGCTCAAGGCCGAAAAATGGATATTTTGATGGCAGAGCCTGAAAGAATTATCAATATGAAACAAAATGGTCTAAGTCCAGTTTATCAACGAGGCTATCGTGTTTTACTTGATAAAACAGGTTTATGTGACCAACTTCCAGAAATTAGCACTGTGACTCCCCCAGCCCTTTCCATAGAGCAAGCTGATGCCTTGGCTCAAGAGTTTTGGTTTGAAGCCACACAAATCGCTATAGCTATCTTACGTAATGAATTTTGGTTCGCTGAATATCGTATGAGTGATATAAGGGAATGGTTGATCCGTTTACTAGAGCAAGTTGCTCTGCAAACATCAACACAAGATGTCTGGTATCAAGGCAAAAACTTACGGGAGTGGTTACCTAAGTTTTACTCATTACGTTCATTAGAAAGCACACTGGCTATGAGTACCCCTTATGAAGCAGCGGCTGCATTAAGTATTATCATGGCTTTTTTTATTGATGCATCAAAGCGTTTTGGTTTGTCGATAGAAAAGGCAACACAAGCTCAAACACTTATTAGCGATTGGTTTATTGATAATGAACTATTAACTGAAAATGAATATTACCAAATAACCACTTCCATTATTTGTCATTATCCAACTTAAGTGAGATCAGATAGTTTTTTCAGCAATGGAGAAGCTATCTATTTACATCCTCTATTTGAGTAACTCGAGTAATAAATACAAAAACGAGTTATAGAGAGCATTTTTAGATAGAATGAGAATGGCGTGTGATAAAAGACTAGAAAAGCATATTGAAATGGTGGGTCGTGGGCGACTCGAACGCCCGACCAATTGATTAAAAGTCAACTGCTCTACCGACTGAGCTAACGACCCATTTCATAAAATGGTATGTAAATTCGAAAATGGTGGGTCGTGGGCGACTCGAACGCCCGACCAATTGATTAAAAGTCAACTGCTCTACCGACTGAGCTAACGACCCTTTTCGAACTCGCCACATTCTCTGTGGCAACGGCGGGTAATAATACTGATTTAATGTTATTGTGCAACGTTTTTTTTCAAAAAAACATTCAAACGCTGAAAAAACAATCAGTTAACCCCGAAAATGTAACATTCACATTACGGGGCCAATAATTATAGTGCTGCTAACTGCTTTTGTGCTAATTTTGCACCAGCACTGTTTGGATATTGCTTAACCACTTGTTGATAAATAGCTTTCGCATTATCCTTTTGCCCTTTCTCTTGCATAATAAGCCCTATCTTATAAAAGGCCTCACTTGCTTTTTGAGATTTTGGATAATTTTTCACAACAATAGCAAAAGTACTCGCAGCCTGATCTTTATTACCTTTTAGATAATACATTTGCCCCAACCAAAATTGAGCATTTGATTGATAGCTAGACTTCGGATAACTTTTAATAAAGTTGTTTAATGCAACAATTGCCTTATCGTAATCTTTTGAATTCAATACAATATCAATTGCCGCGTTATAATCGGCTTTTTCATCACCTGTTGACGACGAACTCGTACTTGTATCAGATGTTGAAGGTACATTGCCACCCGTTGAAGCCTCATCCGTTGTTGGTGCTGAGTTGCCACCATTTAGGCTATCTAATTGTTGATAGATATTACGTTGACGCTCTACAACTTGGTTTAACTGGTATTGATTTTCCTGAATTTGACCACGCAACATATCAATATCGCGTTGAGAATCTGCGAGTTGTTGCTGTAATTGGGTCAAAAGCTGACTATGAGCATTAGAGATACGCTCAAGTTGGGCGAGTCGTTCATCAGTAGAGCCTGAACCGATATTACTGATTGGCGCTTGGGCAATAGCGGCTACAGGAGCCGCTACGCCAACCAGTAACAACAGACTCATCAATAAAGGTCTGAAGTTACTGTTGTTCATGCCGTTCTCTTAGTAAACCAGTACTGCACGACGGTTTTTCGCATAAGCGGCTTCGTCATGACCCAGTACAGCAGGTTTTTCTTTACCGTAAGATACGATTGCTAATTGATCAGCTGATACGCCTTTACCTTGCAGATACATTTTAACTGCGTTTGCACGACGTTCGCCTAACGCGATGTTGTATTCTGGAGTACCACGTTCGTCAGCATGACCTTCGATAGTAATGCGTACTGAAGGGTTAGCACGCAGGAATGCAGCGTGAGCATCTAACAGTTGAGCATATTCTGAAGTAACGTCATATTTATCAAAACCGAAGTAAACAATGTTAGTTTGTTTCAGTTGTTCTAATTGCTGACGTGCTAATTCTTCAGCAGTAGGGCCTTGCTCAGTAACAGGTACATTGTTGCTTGTATCTGTTTGATCGTCGTTTTTGTTTGAGCTACATGCTGCAACAGCAACGAGTGGTAATGCTAACATCAACCCTTTAAACACTTTGTTTAATTGCATCTCTAATTGTTCCTTTATTTGTTTGCCATACATAATTCTTATGCATCACATAAACGGAGACCAGGCAGGTGATTTAACCTGACCATCAGTCGCCGGAAGACGCGCTTTGAAACGTCCATCAGTCGATACTAGTCGCAAAATGGTTCCTAAGCCTTGAGTGGAGCTATAAATAACCATAGTGCCGTTAGGCGCGATGCTTGGCGTTTCATCCAGAAACGTATCTGTTAAATATTGAACAGCATTCGTTTCTAGATCCTGCTTAGCGATATGTTGCCTACCGCTTTCAGAACTCACCATAACTAAGAAACTACCATCAGGACTTACTGCAGGATTTTGGTTTTGTTTTCCTTCCCAAGTAATACGTTCTGGCGTTCCTCCGTTAATATTAATTTTATAAATTTGAGGACGTCCGCCTTGATCCGAAGTATAGACCAAAGTCTGTCCATCAGGCATCCAAGTCGGCTCTGTATTATTACTTCTACCGTTGGTTACCTGTGTCATATTGCCACTGGCTAAATCCATTACATAAAGATTTAGACTACCGCTTTTTGACAGTGCAAAGGCTAATTTAGAGCCATCTGGAGAAAAAGCAGGTGCACCATTATGTCGAGGGAAAGAAGCGATTTGACGCACTTCCCCCGTTGCTAATGTCTGTACAACTAAAGCAGATTGACCACTTTCAAATGTGACATATGCTAGTTTAGCACCATCAGGAGACCAAGCGGGTGACATTAATGGCTGTGATGAACGATAAACGCGATCTTGATTAAATCCATCATAGTCAGATACACGTAATTCATATGGATAAGCGCCACCATTAGTCACAACGACATAAGCAATACGGGTACGGAACGCACCACGAATGCCAGTTAATTTTTCAAAGATTTCATCACTGGCGGTATGAGCAGCATATCGTAACCATTTATTGCTGATTTTATACTCACTTTGCGCTAAAACCGCTCCCGGAGAGCCAGCAACATCAACTAATTGATAGCTAACAACATATTGACCATCTGCCGAGGGCTGAACACGCCCTACAACCACTGAATCAATACCTAATGCTGTCCAGAGTGCAGGTTGAACCTCAGAAGCGGTAACGGGTTGTTGAGGCAAACGATTCATATCAATAGGGTTAAATTTACCACTATTTCGTAAATCAGCCGCAATCACTCCAGCAATATCTTCTGGCATTTGACCTGTGCCTTCCCATTTAAAAGGAACAACACCAATAGGGCGTGCAGTATTCACCCCTTGTGTAATTTCAATGCGAACTTCTGCATTAGCGAGCGTTGTAACGCATAATATCAAAAGTCCGAAAATAACATTTAATGCCTGCTTCATCATGTCTCCCTTTTATTATTGCGGTTATTGCGCAATAACGCACAGAATAGTAACAAACGCTTTTAAACAACACCATACAACACATCAATAACATTCTAAAATAGAGATAAATTAATGTATGTTTTCCTACTATCAGACAGTTTTATGGCTTAAACTCAATTGTTGGTGATTTTACTTGTTCGTAAATATCTTTCGGTGGCTTAGGCAATGTTGCCATTTTAGCCGCTTGTAATGCAACTTGGCATAAAGCCGGATCACCACCTACCGCTTTTGCACTTACTAACATACCGTCTGGTGCAATACTTATTTTAAGGTCACATTTACGACCTTTATATAAATCAGAATCAAAAAACTTCTGTTCGATGGCAACTTTTACTTGCCCAGTATAGCGATCAATGCCCGCAGCATTTGCCCCAGAGCGATTACCACCACCTTGACCTGCTGCAGAAGCCCCCGATTGTTTATCGCCTTGAGCAACTAATCCATCGAGTAGACTATCAACCGCTTTACTTTGTTGCTGTGCAGCGGCTTTCGCTTTAGCTTCCGCTGCTGCTTTGGCTTTAGCTTCTGCGGCTGCCTTCGCTTTTGCATCAGCCTCTGCTTTCGCTTTAGCATCGGCTTCAGCCTTCGCTTTTGCCTCAGCTTCTGCTTTTGCCTTCGCTTCTTCTGCTTTCTGTTTTGCTGCTAATTCTGCTTGTTTCTTCGCTTCTGCCTCTGCTTTGGCTTTCGCATCAGCTTGCTCTTTTAAAATACGATCGCGTTCAGCTTTAGCTTGTGCGGCAGCTTCTTCAGCCTGCTTTTGCTCTTCTTTCGCTTTAGCAGCGGCGGTGGCTGCTTCACGACGTTGAGCTTCTGCAGCCTCTTTTGCTTGCAAACGTTCCACTTCTAACGCTTTTAAACGTTCTTGTTCTTTAATTTGTTGTTGGCGTAGCTCTTCTTCTTGTTGCTGCGCCCGCGCTTTACGTTCTTGTTCTGCTTTTTGGACATTAGCTTGTTGCGCCTTTTGCTGATTATACTCTTGTACTACCGCATTAGGGTCAACCATAATAGCATCAATAACTTGCCCATCAGATCCACCGCCACCGCCTAAATTCCATTTCTGAGTTAACGATCCCCAGATAAGCAAAGCGATGATCAGTAAATGCAAGACAGTAGACAAGATAACTGAACCGCTCAATTTACTTCGGATTGGTTTCGTCTTCTTTCCCACGCTATTATCCAAACTTATTTCAGCCTACTAAAGAGGCTGAGTCATTAAACCGACAGACTTAACACCCGCTTGACGTAACATGTTGAGTGCTTTAATTATCTCATCATAAGGAACATCTTTAGCGCCACCAATAAGAAAGACCGCTTTCGGGTTTTTTTCTAATTGTCGTTTTGCTTCAGCCATAATCTGTTCTTGAGGTAAAAGCTCTAAAACCTCTTGTTCAACACGGATATTATATTGCCCCACTCCTGCAACTTCGACAATTACAGGCGGGTTATCACTGGTTGAAACAGTCTGTGTTTCTGTTGCTTGTGGAAGATCAACCTCAACACTTTGTGAAATAATTGGCGCTGTTGCCATAAAAATCAGCAAAAGCACCAATAACACATCAAGCAAAGGTACTATATTAATCTCTGATTTTACGCCTCGGCGGCTACTGCGACCTCGTGCCATCAGCTCTCTCCTTTTGCGTTAACTATTTCTTTTCTGCGGAGACAAAAGCTTGGCGATGTAAAATCGTCAGGAACTCTTCCATAAAGTTATCGTAACTTTGTTCCAACTTATTTACACGTTGCGTAAAGCGGTTATAAGCCATAACTGCGGGGATGGCCGCAAATAAACCAATGGCTGTTGCAATCAACGCTTCAGCAATACCGGGTGCCACCATCTGTAAAGTTGCCTGTTTAACGCTACCTAAAGCGATAAATGCATGCATAATCCCCCATACCGTACCGAATAAGCCAATATAAGGACTAATTGACCCCACCGTACCTAAAAAAGGAATATGCGTTTCTAAGGACTCTAATTCACGATTAAATGAAACACGCATTGCACGGGAAGCCCCATTAACAACGGCATCGGGTGCATGAACATTCGCTTGATGTAGTCGTGCAAACTCTTTAAAACCAGAATGAAAAATTTGTTCTGCCCCTGATAACTCGTCACGACGAGCTTGGCTTTCTTTATATAGACGAGCCAAATCAGTGCCTGACCAGAATTTATCTTCAAAATCTGCCGCTTCACGATCTGCTGCATTCAATACTTTCGTACGTTGAATAATGATCGCCCATGAGGCAATAGAAAATCCGATTAATAACAACATGATCAACTTAACTAAAAGCCCCGCTTTTAGAAAGAGATCGATAACATTCATGTCAGCCACTACTTAAACTCCGCGATAATGGACTTAGGAAGCCCTACAGGCTTCATTTTTAATGAATCAACGCAGACAACTAATACATCTGCCCTACACAGTACCACACCATCTTGATTGATAAGCTTTTGAGAAAATGTCATTGATGCACCACGTAATGTAGTAATTTCACTTTCTACTTTCAGAAGCTCATCGAGCCGTGCTGGCGCAATATAGTCAATGGTTAATTTACGCACAACAAACGCAACATGATCATACTCCCGTAAATCATGCTGATAAAAACCTTTTTCTCTGAGTAATTCTGTTCTTGCACGTTCAAAATATTTTAAATAACTGGCATGATAGACCACACCACCGGCATCAGTATCTTCGTAATAGACACGAACTGGCCAAAGAAACCGCATAATTCCGTCCTTACACTCCTTGAGTAATCCCATAAATAATTAAGCTATAGATTTGTTAACTATACTTAAGAGGTGCCTCTAAGGGAATCATAGTAACGTAAAGAATAGAAAACACCGTTTTCAGACGCCAATCATAAACTCTTCTTTGCAACACGCAATATGCTTTAGCGCCTGAATAGAAAAAATATTTTTATTAGTTCAGCATTAAAATGCTTGCTAATTAACAATTAATAGTTTAGCACTCTGATTCAAACTTTTTCCCAACCAATAAAAAAACCAGTCTTATTACTGGTTTTTTATTAAAATCAATTAATTATCTAATACAGGTGTTTCATGCAAGTAATACCACTGCCATTGACAATCTAGAGACGTGCGTCTCAAAACCACCACAGATTGACGGGTGAGAATCTTCTTATTTTCATAATGCGTTTCACGATAGCTCACCGTTGCCCAATGTTCAGATTGGTAAATAATGTTATAACTATCTGTTTCAATCCTCAATTCTGGCCTTTTCCCTGCATTACGAGAAAACATTGCCATTACATCATCATAATTTATTTTCTTTCCTGTTATACCAATCATAGAAAACGTGTTGGCAAGTAACATTTCTATATTTTTTAATGCCTGTGTAGCAATAGGGGTTTGAGTAAAAACAGTTTCAATCTCATTATGCAACACTTGCACACTTTCTATTAATGGGTCTATTTTAATGCTCATGATTTGTTTCCTGTAAGTTTGTTTTTTGCTTTAACAATATGAAAAGAAATAGCGGAAATAATCCTATGGTTGCACAGATAAAAAATGTCGTGCTATAAGCCATTTGTGACGATACAAAAAGAGATAATGTGTTGAAGATCATTGCAACAAGTGTCGCGCCAACACTAAATACAACTTGACGATTTATATTCCAAATAACACTAGCTTGAATAAGCCTTTGTTTATCAAAGTCATAAAGGGCCGTTGTTTGTGCTGTATTTGCACCGATCCCTCCACCAATTCCCATCATTAAATAAGCCAGTATTAATAAAGGCAGATCGCTCTCTTTATTTACTAATGCTAATAATACAATACCAATACTGTGCAGAATTAAAGCGAATATAGCTAAGCGCTTCATACCCAATTTATTATAAAGTGCACCACCAACAATAATGGAAATAAATGCACCTATAGCATATAGCAGCATAAAACTGCCTGTACCCTGCCCCGAAAAATGGAGATATTGTTGTAAATAAAAAATCGCCAGAATATTTACACCAGTAAAAACACCTGGAATACAGTAATAGAGAAAAATGGAAAGTGATAAGTTTCTATTTTTTAATAAATTTAGATTAATTACCGGTGATAAACTCTGTTTATAATGACGATAATAAAGAAGAGAAAATAATGCAGCAAAAAAACTGATGACTAATGCTAATTGTGTAGAGTGATACTCACCGTAAGCAGATAATGCACATAACCCTGATACGATAATAATACTGATTAATAAGATCCCTTTAAGATCTGGTATTATATTTTCTTGTGATTTAGACTCTTTTACCCAAATAAAAGCCAAAAACGCAGTAAGTAATGAAAAAGGCACATTACTATAAAAAACCCAACGCCAAGATACAGCATCAACGATAAACCCACCTATTGTGGGAGAAATTGCAGGTGCAATAAGAGCAACAGCCATAATTAAAGTTGAGACTTTGCTTCTTTCATGCCCTTGAAAATACTGAAATGTTAAAGCTTGGCCGATGGGAATTAATAATCCACCACTAAGACCTTGAATAAAACGCCATAAAATCAGCTCAAAAAATGAGTGTGAATAGCCTACTAACGCCACAGAAGCACTAAATATCAACATCGAGCTGACTATTAATACTCTCACGCCAAAACGTTGAGATAACCAGTGACTCAATGGAATAATCAGTGTTAAACCTAAAATATAACTATTTGATACCCATGTAATGGAGACGATAGATACCTTCATATCCGCTGCAATTGCTGGTAATGCAATTGCCGACATAAAAATATTTATACAATCAATAAAAAAACCCAGTAAAAAAATAATGGCTATTTGATAACGATAAGACATAGCAATCCTCCGCCCTATAGGGTACGAAAGATTGACGAATATCGTCTATCTGACAAAATAGAACTTATTGTTTAATCAGAGTAAACAATCATGCAAAATCAAATAGACCGAATTCGTTCTTTTATCGCCGTAGTAGATACAGGCTCTTTTACACAAGCAGCAAAGTATTTACGCTTAAGTAAATCAATGGTGAGTATTCATATTAAAGCATTAGAAACGGAATTAAATGTATCTCTTCTTAATCGGAATACTCGGCGCTTCACATTAACTGAAACGGGAGAAATCCTTTATCAAGATTTTCGTCAAGTTTTAGTTCAACTCGAACAAACATTAGATAAGGCACGGTTAGGACAACAAAACTTACAGGGAACTTTACGATTAACTTCAACGGCTGAATTTGGTGAACATTATATATTGCCACTTTTACATCAATTTATGTGTTTACACCCTCAACTAAAAGTGCAATATATATTCAATTCTTCTATTGATGATCTTATCAATCATAAGTTAGATTTGGCGATACGCCTTGGCGCATTAAAAGACAGTAATTATCGCTATCGCAAATTAGCAGATTACACAATCAAATTAGTGGTATCACCACATTTATTGAAAAAATATCCTATCCAAGAAATTGCAGATTTAGCGGCAGTTCCCTATCTTGCAAACAGCAATTTACGCCATAGCAAACTCAGCCAACAAGATAAAATCAATCAACTATTTTCACAATTGCACTCAATGGCACTTTTCGAAACGAATACTATTAGTGCATTAAAACAGATGGCACTCAAACAAATGGGAATGACTATATTACCAGAGTGGTACATTCAACAAGAAATAACACAGGGTGAACTTGTTAGCCCTATTCCTGAACTTACCTTATTAAATCAATCTATTAATGTCATTTTTCCACATGGTGAACATATGCCAAGAAAAACCCGTCTATTTATTGATTTTTTAAAAGAGAGAATTAATTCTATGCCCTAAAAGGTGAGGGGGAATATTGCATAACCCATATACAAGAAGTGAATGCCTTATTTTACGCCACTTACTAGAGGTTAAAATAAGGCATTTTGATTAGAAGAAGAAATAATATAGCCCTACAACTAAAATAATAATGGCGGGAATGGGATGTAATAGATATTGCGCTACAACATGTTTAGGACGATAGGCTAAGCCAAAAACTGCCCCTGCACATACAGCCCAAATCAGTAATATTCCTTGCCAAATCGCTAATGAGCTTGTATTAGCCGCGAATCGACTCGGATCCCACATAACACAAAATGCCATTGCTAGAGCCATGATTAAAACAAGAGCCCTAATTGGGCCCTTGTTAAGTAGTTGGTAACTTTTATCCAACATTATTCTTCACTTTCTGAAGTTTTTTTCGCTTCAGCGTGCTCATAAGCCAGTCCTGCGATCACCGCAATACTACAAGCGAAGAGTGTGCCGAGAAGCCATGCAAAATACCACATTCTCTATGCTCCTTAGTAAAGAGTATGATTATTGCCTTCGATAAATTTCTTATCGAGGCGACCATGCATTTTCCAGTAACACCAGATAGTGTAGAGGAGAACGATAGGTACAAAGATAATCGCGACTACTGTCATCACTTGTAAAGTGAACAGGCTTGAAGTTGCATCCCAAATTGTCAAGCTTACATCAGGGAATGTGCTTGATGGCATAATGAATGGGAACAGGGTTACACCAAACGTTAGGATAACACAAGCAATAGTCAGTGAAGTGAACAGGAATGCCCAAGCTCCTTTGTTTGCTTTAGTTGCAACAACCGCTAATAAAGGACTTAACAGACCTAATGCCGGTAAGATCCATAAAATAGGATAGTTGTTGTAGTTCGTCATCCAAGCGCCAGCTTCGTGAGAAACTGTTTTCAACAACGGAGAAGAAGGACCCGCAGTATCAACCGCACTAGTGATAATAAAGCCATCAATACCGTAGATTAACCACACGCCTGCTAATGCAAAAGCAATAAAAGTGATTAAAGAGGTAATGTAAGTTGCTTTACGAGTACGCTCATGCAGCTCACCGGTAGTACGCATTTGAAGATAGCTAGCACCCTGTGCCACAATCATCATTAAGCTAATAACACCAGCTAATAAACCATATGGGTTTAATAGGCTTAACAGGTTAATTAGTGCGTTAGTTGTACCATTATAAGATACACGTTGCATGCTATCGACTTCTAATGGAACACCTTGTAACAGGTTACCAAAAGCAACACCGATAACTAATGGTGGAACAAAGCTACCAATAAAGATACCCCAATCCCACATACCACGCCATTTTGGTGATTCTAATTTAGAACGGTAGTCAAAACCTACTGGACGGAAGAATAATGCCGCCAGTACGAAGATCATACCAAAATAGAAACCAGAGAATGCCGCAGCATATACCATTGGCCATGCAGCGAATAATGCACCACCGGCAGTGATTAACCAAACTTGGTTACCATCCCAGTGAGGTGCAACAGAGTTAATTAAAATACGGCGTTCTGTGTCATCTTTTGCAATGACGCGCAATAACACACCGACACCCATATCAAAACCATCGGTGACCGCAAAGCCGATCAGTAAGATACCAATCAGTAGCCACCAAACAAACCGCAATACTTCATAATCAAACATAGTGGACTCCTGTGTTACTTACTTTGTGCAGAAGAAGCTGTCTTCTGTTCAAAGTGATAGCGACCCGTTTTCAGACTACTTGGGCCAAGGCGACCAAATTTGAACATCAGGAACATTTCGGCAACGAGGAACAGAGTATACAGACCGCAGATAAGTCCCATAGAAACGAGAATATCAGCCTGTGTCAGTGAAGAAGTTGCTACAGCCGTAGGCAAGATTTCACCAATCGCCCATGGTTGACGTCCATATTCTGCAACAAACCAGCCCGCTTCAACAGCAATCCATGGTAATGGAATACTAAATAGCGCAGCACGCAGTAACCATTTGTAGTTACCGATACGGTTAGACAGAACAGTCCAGAAGGAGATCGCAACAACCAGTAACATCAAGAAGCCGGCCGCGACCATGATACGGAATGACCAGAAAAGTGGTGCGACGTTAGGAATAGAATCTTTTACAGCTGACTTAATTTGCTCTTCAGTTGCATCAGAAACATTTTCAGTATAACGCTTCAATAATAGACCGTAGCCTAAGTCTTTTTTAGACTCATTAAATGCAGCTCGTACGGCAGGATCAGTGTTACCTGAACGTAGTTCAGTTAACAGGTCATACGCTTTCATACCATTACGAATACGCACTTCATGCTGGCTCATCAGATCATGCAGACCTAATACCGGCGTATCAAAAGAACGTGTTGCTATAATACCCATGACATATGGAATTTGTAGAGCAAACGTGTTTTCCATTTTTTCTTGATTAGGGAATGCAATCAAGTTAAAGGAAGCTGGTGCTGGCTCTGTATGCCACTCACCTTCAATAGCAGCCAATTTGGTTTTTTGTACGTCACCCATTTCATAACCAGATTCATCACCCAGTACGATAACAGATAATACCGCAGCGATACCAAAGGTTGCCGCAACAGCGAAAGAACGTTTTGCAAAACCGATGTCACGACCTTTGAGTAGGTAGTAAGAGCTGATACCTAAAACAAAGAATGCACCAGTACAGTAACCTGCAGCAACGGTGTGAACAAATTTCACCTGAGCAACTGGGTTTAAGACCAGATCAGCAAAACTCAACATTTCCATTCGCATGGTTTCAAAGTTGAAGTCTGCAGCAACAGGGTTTTGCATCCAACCATTTGCGACTAAGATCCACAGCGCAGAGAAGTTAGAACCAAAGGCAACTAACCAAGTTACCATTAAGTGTTGCTTCTTGCCTAAACGATCCCAACCGAAGAAGAATAATCCGACGAAAGTTGATTCTAAGAAGAATGCCATCAGACCTTCGATTGCTAAAGGCGCACCGAAGATATCACCAACGTAATGAGAGAAATATGACCAGTTAGTACCAAATTGGAACTCCATGGTCAAACCAGTTGCGACACCCAGAGCAAAGTTAATACCGAATAACTTACCCCAGAACTTTGTCATATCTTTGTAAACTTGTTTACCTGACAGGACATATATCGTTTCCATGATTGCCAACATAAACGCCATACCGAGCGTTAATGGGACAAACAGGAAGTGATACATCGCTGTTAAGGCAAACTGTAACCGTGACAGTTCGACAATATCAAACATCTTGACTCCTTGCTCCTAGCAGGAAGACACCGACTTGCGGCAACCCGACTTTAATTAATAAATAAAGCCTCATAACTACCAGCAATAAATGCCTCTAAAAACAACAACGAATATTAAAGACCAAAAACACAATACCTTACAAATAGTACGCCTATATTTACATATAATAAATATATTTTGCGTGACCCAGATTTGAATTCTGAGCTTAGGTCAACAATACGACTTTTAGGTTAGTAACAGCATATTTGATCGTGTGCCAATTTAAGCATATTTAGAAAATTTTTCCACAATTAATAACTTGACCCACATCAAAAAAACACTTTAATGTTAACTAGTTGCGAATAAATTACCCAATAGTTACCGTAATGTTAATTTACTGTTGGTTTTATTTTTAAGTATAATTTACCTCCCATTAATTTCCATAATAAAATTAACTTTTTATTTTCATAAATACATTTAAATAGTCATATTTAGCTGTATTTCATTAATTCTAATATTAAAAACATTTTTTTTCAGGTAAAAAAGGGATATTTAAAAAAAATAATCTATTAATTAATAAGTTGAAAATAAATTTTTAATTTTTTATCTTTTTTAATTTAGTTTTATCGAGCGAACCTAAAACATAAATAAACTCTTATAATGATAATCTTTTTTTAATACAAAGTTTAATTTAGGATAAATAATGTATCTATCCATTGAATAAAAATAACTCATACACTCTATAGCAATCATACCTTAAGCCATAAAAATAAATAATATTCCTTTGTAAAACAACAATATACAATCATTTTATTTTTAAATATGGGTAGCAAAATGGCATAACTGTATTGAAGAATGATTATTTTTAAGCTTTATCTATAAAGTTTAGCTGATAGTTGATAGTTTAATGTTATTTTAGAAGGTCGGTTTTTTAGCATGGTTACTCTGCTACTCATTAAACTTCTCTTTCGAGCATTATTGTATCTATAATACATTTTTCACTATGAAACCTTCACCATACTGCAATAGGGCAAGATTGTGCCCTTCCAATAATACTAACAAATGATAATAATTGAGGGGGGGTATCTGCTAATAAGGTATCGTTAAACAATATAAATTAACTATAGTAAATCTTATACACATAGTATTAATGAATAAAAATTATACTAAAAGTATCCCTTTTTTTGCCTTCCCCTACTCTTCATATCAGTTAGGCTGAGTAAAACAAATTCCGCATTTTTTAGCAAACCAGGGCTCAGGTATTCTTGTTTAGCGCCATATTTTCGTTATTGCTGTGTTTAAATCACTATTTAACACACAAAAAATGAAATAAAAATATATTTAAAAACAATAAGATGAGATAAAATCGAACAAAAATACACGTGACTACTTGCTGACAGCACCTAAAGGCGCCATAAAATAGAACAATAAAAAATGCCAATCTCCAGTTTGATCAGAGATTGGCATGATATGTAGTTTTAACTAGAAGCAATTAACAAAAATGTTACTTATTTAATAGCGATTTAACAGCATCACCGATATCAGCTAAACTACGTACTGTTTTAACGCCAGCGGCTTCTAATGCGGCAAATTTCTCGTCAGCAGTTCCTTTACCACCCGCAATAATGGCGCCAGCATGCCCCATACGCTTACCTTTAGGTGCTGTAACACCAGCAATATAGCCTACAACAGGTTTGGTAACGTGATCTTTGATATAAGCAGCTGCTTCTTCTTCTGCTGTACCACCAATTTCACCAATCATAACAATTGCTTCTGTTTGCGGATCTTCTTGGAATAGCTTCAGAATATCAATAAAGTTCGATCCCGGAATTGGGTCACCACCGATACCAACACAGGTTGATTGACCTAAACCAACGTCAGTAGTTTGTTTTACTGCTTCATAAGTTAAAGTACCTGAACGAGAGACAATACCTACTTTGCCAGGTAAGTGAATGTGACCAGGCATAATACCAATTTTGCACTCACCTGGAGTAATAACACCCGGACAGTTAGGGCCAATCATGCGAACACCAGCTTCATCTAATTTTACTTTTACAGTCAGCATATCCAGCGTAGGAATACCTTCTGTAATTGTAATAATTAGTTTAATACCTGCATCAATAGCTTCTAAAATAGAGTCTTTGCAAAATGGTGCTGGTACATAAATAACCGTCGCCGTCGCCCCCGTTGCTTCCACTGCTTCACGTACAGTATTAAATACAGGTAAGCCTAAATGTGTTGTACCACCTTTACCCGGTGTAACACCACCCACCATTTGAGTACCGTAAGCAATAGCTTGTTCGGAGTGGAAAGTTCCTTGGCTTCCAGTGAAACCTTGGCAAATAACTTTAGTGTTTTTATCGATTAAAATAGACATTATTTTGCCTCCGCTGCTGCAACAACTTGTTTAGCGGCATCCGTTAAGCTCTTAGCAGCAATAATATTTAAACCGCTATCTGCTAATTTTTTAGTGCCTAACTCTGCATTGTTTCCTTCAAGACGAACAACAACTGGTACGTTAACACCGACTTCTTCAACTGCACCAATAATACCGTCTGCAATAAGGTCACAACGTACAATGCCACCGAAAATGTTGACTAATACAGCACTGACATTTTCATCTGACAAAATAATCTTAAATGCTTCTGTAACACGCTCTTTGGTTGCCCCTCCCCCAACATCAAGGAAGTTAGCAGGTTCACCGCCATGCAGTTTAACGATATCCATGGTTCCCATAGCTAAACCAGCGCCATTAACCATACAACCGATATTGCCATCGAGTGCTACATAATTTAATTCCCATTGTGCCGCTTGCGCTTCACGTGGATCTTCTTGTGATGGATCATGCATTTCACGCATTTCCGGTTGACGGAATAACGCATTACTGTCCACACCTAATTTACCATCAAGACAAATCAAATCATCATCTTTGGTGATCACTAATGGGTTGATCTCAATAAGCGCTAAATCACGCTCTAAGAAAATCGTCGCTAATCCCATAAATATTTTAGCAAATTGACTAACTTGTTTGCCTTTTAAACCGAGTTTGAAGGCTAATTCTCGTCCCTGATAAGGCATAGGTCCTGTCAGCGGATCAATAATGGCACGATGAATAAGCTCTGGCGTCTCTTCCGCCACTTTTTCAATTTCAACGCCACCTTCAGTGGAAGCCATAAAGACAACACGACGGGTACCACGGTCAACAACAGCACCAAGATAAAGTTCTTTAGCAATATCTGTTGCAGCTTCAACCAAGATTTGTGTTACTGGTTGGCCATTAGCATCTGTTTGATAAGTTACTAAACGTTTGCCTAACCATTGTTCAGCAAATGCGCGGATCTCTTCTTTTGAGTTGACGACTTTTACGCCACCCGCTTTACCACGTCCACCCGCGTGAACTTGACATTTAACAACCCAAGGGCCTTGGCCAATTTTTGATGCAGCTTCTTCTGCCTCGCGCGGCGTGGAGCAGGCGAAACCAGCAGGTGCTGGTAATCCATACCGTGAGAAAAGCTGTTTTGCCTGATACTCGTGTAAATTCATGATGTTCTATCCATAATCTTGTTGAAAGTCGGACTTTCTTATTTTTTTGACTATAAGCCAGAAAAATCTGGCTTCACGAACACACTGTACTTCTTTGATGCTTGTGTATGTTGCTGTAGAGGCAGGAGGAGCATCTCCTGCCTAAAAGCGATATTTATTACCTACACATCCAGTAATAAACGGGCAGGATCTTCTAGCATTTCTTTAACGGTCACTAAGAAACCGACAGACTCACGGCCATCAATTAAACGATGGTCATAAGAAAGTGCTAGATACATCATAGGTAGAATAACAACCTGACCATCAACTGCCATTGGGCGATCTTTAATCGCATGCATACCCAAAATAGCACTTTGTGGTGGGTTGATAATCGGTGTTGACATTAATGAGCCAAAAACACCACCGTTAGTAATAGTAAAATTACCGCCTGTTAAATCTTCAACGGTTAATTTACCATCACGACCTTTCACTGCTAATGCTTTGATATTTTTCTCAATATCCGCCATGCTCATCGCATCTGCATCACGTAATACCGGTGTTACCAGACCACGAGGTGTTGATACGGCAATACTGATATCAAAATAGTTGTGGTAAACCACATCAGTACCATCAATAGACGCATTGACTTCTGGATAACGTTTTAACGCTTCCACTACCGCTTTAATGTAGAAAGACATAAAGCCTAAACGTACACCGTGGCGTTTTTCGAATGCTTCACCATATTGCGCACGTAAATTTTTAATAGGCTGCATGTTGATTTCGTTAAACGTTGTCAACATGGCGGTAGTATTTTTCGCTTCTAATAAACGCTCTGCAACACGTTTGCGTAAACGTGTCATTGGTACACGTTTCTCACTACGATGCGATAATGGAGCTTGAGAAACTTCAGCGGTGGCCGCTGCTGCTGATTTATTATTAGCAACATGGCTTTCAATATCTTGACGAGTTAAGCGTCCACCAACACCACTGCCTTTTACATCTGCTGGATTAATATCGTGTTCAGCGACTAAACGACGTGCTGTCGGGCTAAGAGCATCATTGCTTTCTTTCGCAACAATATCTGCACTTTGACGTTGCGCAGGCGTCGTATCTTGTGCAGGTTTCACATCCGCAGGAATACCAGTGCTATCACCAAGACGAATACGTCCTAATAATTGACGTGAACCTACCGTAGCGCCTTCTTCTTCAAGAATGCTATCCAGCACCCCAGCTTCACTCGCCGGTACTTCTAACACAACTTTATCTGTTTCAATTTCAACCAGCACTTCATCGCGTTGAATGCTATCACCAGGTTTTTTATGCCAAGTTGCGACTGTCGCGTCAGCAACTGATTCAGGGAGATCCGGTACTAGAATATCTACACTACTCATTTTCTATCCTTATTTATTCAACTTTCAGTGCATCTTCAACCAGAGCTTTTTGTTGCTCCTGATGAACAGAGGTATAACCAACAGCTGGAGAAGCTGATGCAGGACGACCTGCATAACGTAATGTTGCGCCAGTAGGAATAGCATCACGGAAGTTATGCTGACTACAATACCAAGCGCCCTGATTTAGCGGTTCTTCTTGACACCAAATAAAATCTTTCACATGAGCATAAGGTGCCAAAATCTGTGCCATATCATCATGAGGGAATGGATATAGCTGTTCAATACGAATAATCGCAACATCTGTTTGCCCATTAGCACGACGTTGTTCTAATAAATCGTAGTAAACTTTCCCTGAACACATCACGACACGTTTCACATCCGCTGGATTTAATTCATCTAACTCACCAATTACAGGTAAGAATTTACCATCCGCTAATTCATCTAAGCTCGATACCGCTAATGGATGACGTAACAGTGATTTAGGTGACATAACGATTAATGGGCGACGCATACCACGTAACGCTTGGCGACGTAACATATGGTAAACCTGCGCCGGTGTGGAAGGCACACAAACTTGCATGTTTTGCTCTGCACATAATTGCAGATAGCGTTCCAAACGTGCAGATGAGTGCTCTGGACCTTGGCCTTCATAACCATGAGGTAACAGCATGACTAAGCCACACATACGACCCCATTTTTGCTCACCAGAGCTAATAAATTGGTCGATAACCACTTGTGCTACGTTAGCAAAGTCACCAAATTGCGCTTCCCAAATAGTCAGCCCGCGAGGCTCAGTAGTAGCATAACCATATTCAAATGCTAATACCGCTTCTTCTGTTAAGACAGAATCCCAAACATTAAATTGACCTTGGGCGTTATGAATATTGGCTAATGGTACATAAACTGAACCATTGGTTTGATTGTGAATAACCGCGTGACGATGGAAGAATGTGCCACGGCCTGCATCTTCACCAGAGAGGCGAATAGTAATACCTTGATCCACTAAAGTGGCATACGCTAAGGTTTCAGCCGCCCCCCAATCGAGTAATTTTTCGCCTTCAGCCATAACAGCACGATCGGCATAAATTTTCTCGACGCGAGATTGCATTGCGATTTCAGAAGGTACTGTGCTGACACGACGCGCTAAATCTTGTAAGCGTGATTTTTCGACTTTATGCGGATACTCTTCATTCCATTCATGGTTTAAGTAAGGTTCCCATGTATAAGAATGTAGCCCCATAGGACGATACTCTTCAACGACACAATCACCACGATCGAGAGCATCACGATAGAGATTAACTAACTCAGTAACATCATTAGCTTCGATTAAACCTTGCTCTACTAACTTATCAGCATAGATCTTACGAGGTGTTGGATGTTTTTTGATTTTTTGATACATCAATGGCTGAGTTGCATTTGGCTCATCCGCCTCGTTATGTCCATGACGACGATAACAAACAAGGTCAATCATCACATCACGCTTAAAGGTATTACGGAAATCCAACGCTAAACGGGTGACGAAAGCTACCGCTTCAGGATCATCTGCATTTACATGGAAAATAGGTGCTTGAACCATTTTCACAATATCAGTGCAGTATTCTGTTGAACGGGCATCTTTAGGATTTGATGTGGTAAAACCAACTTGGTTATTAATAACAATACGAACCGTACCACCAACTTCATAACCGCGAGCTTGTGACATGTTCAGTGTTTCTTGAACAACACCTTGCCCTGTCACTGCTGCGTCACCATGAATGGTGATCGGAAGAACCATATTACTGCGCGCTTCATCTAAGCGGTCACGACGAGCACGGACAGAACCGATAACAACCGGACTCACAATTTCTAAGTGAGATGGGTTAAAGGCTAAAGCAAGGTGAACTTGAGCACCTTCTGTTGCAAAATCAGATGAAAAGCCTTGGTGATATTTAACGTCACCAGTTCCCAAATGCTCTTTGTGTATACCCGCAAATTCATCAAATAAATCTGCCGGTTTTTTCCCTAAAATATTAACCAGAACGTTTAAACGTCCGCGGTGAGCCATGCCAAGTACCACTTCACGGGTATCTTGTTTCCCTGCATGACGAATTAAGTCTTTTAACATTGGGATCAGAGCATCCCCACCTTCTAAAGAGAAACGTTTTGCTCCTGGGAATTTAGCCCCTAAGTAACGTTCTAACCCTTCAGCTGCAGTCAGTTCTGCTAAAAAGCGAATTTTTTCTTCTTTAGTAAATTGGTCTGCAACATTGACAGATTCTAAACGTTGTTGGATCCAACGTTTTTCTTCTGTATTGGTAATATGCATATATTCAGCACCGATAGAACCGCAGTAAATACGTTTCAGTGCTTCATAGATATCACCGAGTTTCATGGTTTCTTTGCCGATAGCAAAAGAACCAACATTAAAGGTTTCTTCAAAATCTTCTTTGGTGAGATTATGGAAAGCAGGATCTAAATCTGGAACAGATTCTCTTTTCCATAAACCAAGCGGATCGAGATTAGCATTTTGGTGACCACGAAAACGAAACGCATTAATGAGCTGCAAAACTTTAACTTGTTTTGAGTCCATTGCAGGATCGCTTACCGAGGTATGATATCGAGTGGATTCTTTTGCGAGGCGTCTGAAGTAGTCGCGGGTTTGAGAATGCGACTGTTCTGCGCCTTGACTTACGGGTAGTTGTTGAAAGATTTCTCTCCAACTTTCGTCAACAGAGTTTGGGTCAGTTAGGTAATCTTCATAGATTTCTTCTATGTAAGACTGATTCTCTCCTGCTAGAAATGTGGAATCTAGCCAGTCCTTCATTGCGCCGTTCTGCATTATGATCCCTTAAGCTATACAGCTTTAGTTCGCCGTGGATAACTAGTACCGTTATTAAACGGTGTCGATTGCAAGGTTCTCTTATGACCCGCTATCTCGCAGGTTCTTAAAATATTGGAGTTTTTCACTCTCAAGGAACCTTTAAAAACTGTCTAACAGTGTTTAAAGGTGCCTCCAAAAACCGCTATCAAGACAAACTTATACAAATACACAGACTACTTATTGCAAACGTCTAACTTAATTTTTTCATTAACCGCCCTAACTATTTTAGGGCGGTTATTAATTTATGCACTATGTTTTAGCAACATTGATTTAATATGACCAATTGCTTTAGTCGGATTTAACCCTTTTGGACATACGCTGACACAGTTCATAATACCGTGACAACGGAATACACTAAACGCATCACTTAAATCATCAAGACGAGATTCTGTTTCAGTATCACGACTATCAATCAAGAAACGATACGCTGCTAACAGTCCAGCAGGTCCAATAAACTTATCTGGATTCCACCAGAATGACGGGCAAGATGTTGAACAACAAGCACAAAGAATACACTCATAAAGTCCGTCAAGTTTTTCACGTTGTTCTGGTGACTGTAGATTCTCACGAGCCGGAGGATTTTTGTCGTCGTTAATCACATATGGACGGATCTTCTCGTACTGCGTATAGAATTGAGTCATATCCACTATTAAATCACGAATAACCGGTAGACCTGGTAACGGTCTGATCACAATTTTCTTACTTCCTTTCTGTAAAGATGAAATAGGTGTGATACATGCCAAACCATTTTTACCATTCATGTTCACTCCATCGGAGCCACATACACCTTCACGGCAAGAACGACGGAATGATAATGTAGGATCTTTTTCCTTTAATTGAATTAATGCATCTAGCAACATCATGTCACGCCCTTCGGGTACTTCAAGCGTGTAATCTTGCATACGCGGCGCATTATCAACGTCGGGATTATAACGATAAATTGAAAATTCAAGTTTCATAATTCAGTCTCCGCAACTTCAATAACACCGCTAATTAATATGTACGCACTTTTGGAGGGAAAGCCTCACGCAGTTTCGGCTGCATATTGACTTTACGTCGTGTCATTGTTTCGGTTTGCGGTTGATATAATGTATGGCATAACCAGTTTTCATCATCACGATCAGGGAAATCGAAACGGCTATGTGCACCACGACTTTCCGTACGGAAATTAGCAGATACCGCTGTGGCATAAGCTGTTTCCATCAAGTTATCTAACTCTAAGCACTCAATACGCTGTGTATTAAATTCACTTGAATTATCATCGAGTCGGGCATTTTGCAGGCGTTCACGGATCACTTTCAGCTCTTCTAAGCCCTTCGCCATTGCATCCCCTTCACGGAAGACCGAGAAGTTATGTTGCATACAAGATTGTAATGCTTTACGGATCTCAACCGGATCTTCGCCTGAACGATTATTTTCCCAACGATGTAAGCGTGTTAATGCAGCTTCAACATCAGAATCGCTGGCATCACGCATCGTGCCCTGCTCCATCAAAGACTCTTTTAAGTGAACACCCGCAGAACGACCAAATACCACAAGGTCAAGCAGTGAGTTACCACCTAATCGGTTAGCACCATGGACAGATACACAAGCAATTTCACCCACAGCAAATAATCCTGGGATCACTTCATCTTCGCCTTTTTCATTCATGCGAATAGCTTGTCCGGTAACTTTAGTTGGGATCCCCCCCATCATATAGTGACAAGTAGGAATAACCGGAATAGGTTCCTTAACTGGGTCAACATGAGCAAAGGTACGAGAGAGATCAAGGATACCCGGCAGACGAGATTCCAGAACTTCTTTACCTAAGTGGTCGAGTTTCAGTTTGGCATGAGGTCCCCATGGTCCATCGCAACCACGGCCTTCACGGATTTCAATCATAATAGAACGTGCAACCACGTCACGACCTGCTAAATCTTTAGCATTTGGTGCATAACGTTCCATAAAGCGTTCGCCGTCTTTATTCAGTAGATAGCCACCTTCACCACGGCAACCTTCCGTCACTAACACCCCAGCCCCTGCGATACCTGTTGGGTGGAATTGCCACATTTCCATATCTTGTAAAGGCACACCCGCACGAACTGCCATACCAACACCATCACCCGTATTGATATGCGCATTAGTTGTTGATTGGTAAATACGCCCCGCACCACCTGTCGCTAAAATGGTGGCATTGGCTTTAAAATAAACAACTTCACCTGTTTCAATGCAAATAGCGGTACAACCAACAACATCACCGTCTTGGTTTTTAACTAAATCCAGCGAATACCATTCAGAAAAGATAGTGGTATGATTTTTTAAATTTTGTTGATACAAAGTATGTAATAGTGCATGGCCAGTACGGTCAGCAGCGGCAGCAGTACGGGCAGCTTGTTCACCACCAAAATTTTTCGACTGACCACCAAATGGGCGTTGGTATATCCGTCCATCATCAAGACGAGAGAAAGGAAGTCCCATATGTTCCAGCTCTAAAATAGCTTCTGGACCGGTTTTACACATATATTCGATAGCATCTTGGTCACCGATATAGTCGGAACCTTTAACAGTATCGTACATATGCCATTCCCAGTTATCCTCATGGGTATTGCCTAAAGCAACTGTAATACCACCTTGAGCGGAAACAGTATGAGAACGAGTAGGAAAAACTTTTGAGATTAGTGCACATGACAGACCCATTTGAGAAATCTGTAAAGCGGCGCGCATACCTGCACCACCAGCACCAATTACAACTGCGTCAAATTCTCTAACTGGCAGATTCATTACACACCCCACACCACAATTGTTCCATAAATAAGATAAACCAACAGCGCAATGACAATAATAAGTTGTAACGTCAAGCGTAATGCTATTGGCTTAATATAGTCCGTTAACACTTGCCACATTCCAATCCATGCATGAATTAGAATAGAAAGTAGCGTTAATAGGGTAAAAACTTTGGTTAGAGAGGAGCTAAAGAATCCACGCCAAACTTCATAGGTAATATCAGTTGTTGCAACAAAACCGACAAAATATAAAACATATAAGAAAATAATGATGGCAGTTGCACGTAGGAATAACCAATCCTGTATGCCTGTACGGCCTAAAGTAGAAGAATTACTTACCATACTAATACCCCCGCCAATATTGATAAAATAACGGTAATAATCATTGAAATTGCCGCAGAACGACGACCAACAACCAATGTTTCATCAATAAAGCCGAAGTCCATTAACATATGACGAATACCACCACAAATGTGGTATGCCAATGCTGTTAGGATGCCCCATAAAATAAACTTCGCGAAGAAGCCAGTCATGATATCAGCGGCTTGCTGAAAACCTTCGGGAGATGAGAGAGAGGTGCCAAGTAACCACAGTAAAATACCAACTGCGACTAACATGATAACCCCTGAGACACGATGCAAGATCGATGCGATAGCAGGGAGTGGAAACTGTATCGTCTGTAAATCCAGATTGACAGGTCTTTGTTTTTTCACAATTTATGCCCACACAGCTTTTATAATTTTTCCTTCCTCCGGACCTGGATGGAAATTAAGCAGCGAATGGGGTACAAAGGCACACTTTAAGTAAAATGTTAAATCCGTCTATTTTACAAAAATTGTGGATTCGTTACGCTGGTTCTCCATACAACAAAGGTTCCGGAGACCTGGGCGCAGTATAAGTGCTTCACAAACTTATTACAATTACCACACAACTTGTGTGCTAGACATTTGGTTCGAACAGTGAGAGGGATCACTTTTTCAAACATCCAATGTAATAATCGTTATCATTTTTGACACATGTACAACATTTCTCTTACATTTAGTGCATATTTTTAATGTTTATGTTTTTTTTGTGCGCAAACACGCTTCCAGAAATCGAAAACTTATGTAAAAGTGTAAGCAGAACACATTCTAAGTGCCTTGCATAAAAAAGCACCTAAAAAACATAACATCAAAAGCTCCTTAACAAAAGTGACACACTATAGACCTACGGTTTTACTCGTGTTAAGCCATAAAATAAAACTCGCTAGGTACTTTTTATCAACTATAGTTTCACTATCGAAGTGCATCTTTATGAAGATACCCTCGACTTTGTTAGGAGACATAATAAGCGCTAAGGAGATTATAAATGGCTGATAACAAAGCTAAGTTAACGATTGGTGAAACTTCTGTGGACTTGGACGTTCTCTCCCCTACACTCGGTTCCAAAGTCATTGATATTCGTACTCTCGGCTCCAAAGGTTATTACACCTATGATCCAGGCTTTACCTCAACGGCATCTTGTGAATCGAAAATTACCTATATCGACGGTAATAACGGTATTTTACTGCACCGCGGTTTCCCAATTGGGCAATTGGCTACTGAGTCAACCTACTTAGAAGTATGTTATATCCTGCTTTATGGCGAAGCACCGACCCAAGAGCAATACGATAAATTTAAAACAACCGTCACTCGCCATACCATGATCCATGAGCAAATCACCCGACTGTTCCATGGTTTCCGTCGTGACTCACACCCGATGGCTGTACTTTGTGGTGTGACAGGAGCTTTAGCTGCCTTTTACCATGATGCGCTTGATGTCTCTAATCCAGTTCACCGTGATATCACAGCATATCGTTTACTGTCTAAGATGCCTACTGTAGCCGCAATGTGTTACAAGTACTCCATAGGACAACCTTTTGTTTATCCAAGAAACGATCTGTCTTATGCAGGTAACTTCCTACATATGATGTTTGCCACACCTTGTGAAGAGTATGTGGTTAACCCAGTTCTTGAACGTGCGATGGATAGGATCTTTATTCTTCATGCCGACCATGAACAAAATGCTTCAACATCTACTGTACGTACTGCAGGCTCTTCAGGTGCAAATCCATTTGCCTGTATTGCTGCGGGTATTGCTTCACTATGGGGACCTGCTCATGGTGGTGCTAACGAAGCTTGTTTACGTATGTTGGAAGAGATCAAAACCGTTGAACATATTCCTGAATTTATTAAACGCGCAAAAGACAAGAATGACTCTTTCCGTTTAATGGGCTTTGGTCACCGTGTATATAAAAACTACGATCCGCGTGCAACAGTCATGCGCGAAACTTGTCACGAAGTGTTAAAAGAACTGAATCTCAATGACAGTTTACTTGAAGTGGCAATGGAATTAGAACGCATCGCCTTAAATGACCCGTATTTTATTGAGAAAAAACTCTATCCTAACGTCGATTTCTATTCAGGTATTATTCTAAAAGCGCTAGGTATTCCATCAAATATGTTTACGGTCATTTTCGCTATTGCACGTACTATCGGTTGGATTGCTCACTGGAATGAAATGCATGAAGATGGACTGAAAATTGCACGTCCTCGTCAGTTATATACTGGCTATAACGAGCGTAAATTCCATAGTGAACTTAAAAATAAATAAATCGATTTAAACACGATTTATTGACTGGCTAAGCCCCGTTTTTGCGGGGCTTTATGCTATTAGCATGGATCAATTTCTTAAATACTCTTGTGGTGTTTGCCCGGTCATTTTTTTAAAAAAAGTGATAAAGGCACTATCGCTGGCAAACCCTAATAATTGACTAATTTCTAAATAACGATGATGTGTGGCTAATAACTCTATCGCTTTCATTAATCGCCATTGCTGACGCCATTGTTGATAGCTTAATCCTGTTTCTTTATAAAATAATCGAGTAATGGTTTTTTCACTAGCGCCAATATATTGCGCTAATTCTTGTAGTGGCGGAGGTAATTCATCGAAAGATAATTTTCTTAACCGTCTATCACTGGGCATTGATAAATGATTAGGTTGACGTTTAGCTTGCTGAATTTCATCTAAAAAAACAGCTAATAAATTTGCATACCGCCCTACTTCCCACTGGGTGTCAAAATCAGCAATGGCAATACGCTCTAATATCTCTCTAAGTAAAGGTGAAATAGTCAGTATTTCGCTTTCAGTTGGGAAACGATGATGAAATTTATCGGCAATATAAACTGAACGATAACCTACAGCCGCATACATCTCGACTCGATGTTCCAGTTTTGGCGGGATCCAGGCAATTCTCATGGGTGGCAAAACAGATACACGAGAGGCTAAAGTAATTCTCATACAACCCGATTGAGTAAACAGTAACTGCCCCCTATCATGTGAGTGAAAACCTGAATCATGTTTTCCCATCTCTGCAGCAATACCCACAACTGATGCAAGGTGTTCTTCTGGCACAAAGTGGTCGTATTGATTAAGCCAAGCCATCACTTGTCCTATTTGGTAAATATTATGTCTTTATATATATAACAAGACAATTATTATCACTGTATTCTGTCATCAAAGTATCAAGCTTTAGGAAAACAAAGAATGAACAGAAAACTCTCTCTATGGTTAGCAATTGCGTTAATGATGTTTCCACAAATTGCAGAAACCATTTATAGCCCAGCACTTACTGATATTTCAAATGGTTTTAGAGTCAGTGCCAATGAAGCAGGGCAAACACTTTCGCTCTACTTTTTTGCTTTTGCACTCGGTGTCATTATATGGGGTCGTTTATGTGATGTCATTGGCCGGCGCCCAACAATGTTAGCAGGGTTATTTATTTATGCCATTGCTTGTATTGGTGTCTTTATGACCGATAATTTTTCTGTATTACTGATATTACGTATGCTTTCTGCTTTTGGTGCCGCAGTTGGCTCTGTAGGAACACAAACTATTATGCGTGATGTTTATAGTGGTGAAGAATTAGCCAAAGTATTTTCCGTTATGGGAGCGGCAATCGCATTAAGTCCGGCTATTGGTATGTTAAGTGGTTCTTTACTGGTGAGCTATGCAGGTTATCAAGGGGTATTTAGTGGTCTTGCTCTTCTCGCCGTCGTTTTATTGCTGTGGAGTACTATTGCATTACCAGAAAGTCGCCCTGCAACAATAAAAACCGCACCACTAGCGGAAACAGCGATAAAAATGCTGAAAGATAAGCAAATTGCCAAGACTATACTTTTAATTGCTTTTTTTAATATCAGTCTATTTGCTTATTACCAACTAGCACCTTTTATGTTTGATAATCAAGGTTATAGTGCAAGTACTTTTGGCTATAGTGGTATTGTATTAGCAATAGGTGTCGGTATTGGTTCTTACATTAATAAAGCATTATTAAGCCATCATTGGCAATGTGAGAAATTAGTATTACTTGCAAGTATTATTGCAGTAATTAGTGCTGTAGGTGTTTATTTATTACGCAATCACATTAGTTTTATTATTCCAATGATGACAAGTGTCGTTGCCTATGGCATTGCTATTCCAAATATCTTAGCGACGGCTTTAGCGCAATATAAAGATCGCTTAGGCACAGCGGGTGCACTATTAGGTTTATTCTACTATTTACTTATTGGTGGTGGTTTAGCACTGGCTGGATGGGGACAAAGTTTAGCGATTACCTTGCTGATTTGTAGTATAGGTGCTTTGTTACTCTCTTTCTCTCGCCAAACAGCAAAATAATATATTTAAAAGAGCTTGTTATATTTATAAGAAGCTCTTTTTATTTTGTAACATTTCGAAAAAATCAAGAATAGAAAGATTAACTTATCTACAGGACTAAGTGTTAATACTTAGCAAATTAAACAGACAATTCTTAATCTTTTTAAAATCCACAAAAAACGCCTTTATTATCACTTCTTAACTTTTAGTACTTTTTCCTGAGATTGCATTTTATATAATGATGAATTGAATATTAATAAAGTTAGATTGGCTTTTTCAGTGTTTATATCCATATATTTAACAAATGTTATGCCTTGACTTTATTTTCGCCAGTAATAATAAAATTGTTCGTTTTACTGTTTCATGGTAAAAAAAACTGTTTATCCATACATGGCTTAAGGAACTGGCGTGATAAAAAAAATATTAGATATTCTCCCTATTTTTGGGAAAAAAGACGTCGATATTACTGAACAATATCTTCAAGGCTCTCTTGTCCTACTGGCTATATTTGATAAAAGTTTACCTAAGCGTGCATTAGATTATGTACTTACAGGTACAAACCCTGAAATTCTATTTGAATTAAATAAACTAGATGCAGCGAAAGCCGCCGTTTATTTTCATCGTGCGGGAACATTAGAGTGGTGGTATGCCAGTAATGTTGATACAGGAAAGTACGGTAAGGTTATCACCCAAGGCCTTAATGCCCGCCATAAACTCTACTCAAAGGTTGGTGAAAGTTTTTCCTTAGAGCAAGTGGCCCGTTTTGCCAAAGTCATCGCTGCCGCATGTCAAGATATCAATATTAAAGTAACAACAACGCAAGTCCCCACTTGGGTTATCTACCTGTTAGTTGATGCGTTTTATACCACTTACGATAATGCACGTAACCTTAATTTAGAACATCGTAAACATTGGAGTATGGAGTTTATCGCCAATATGGTCGAAGCAGAGGCCAATATTGGCGGTGAAAACGCGTTATTTGCAATTTTTGATAGAAAAGATGTCTCTGAATATTATGCCGCTAATCTTAAGCGTATTTATGAACTGTGTGATTTAAAAGACTATCTACTTTCACATCAAGAATTTGTTAGAAAAGAATTAGTTGAAAAACTTTCAGCGAATGGCTTAGTCGAGCTAATAAATTATCTAAATAAAAATACGATATTACGCGATACTTTTGCAGATATTATTGTTTTACTTGCCACTAGCAGTTTAAGAACCGTCAAAAAAACGGCTGAACCTATTTTAAATACCTTACCTGCTGAAATCGTAAAAGAAAATTTAACCCATGTTTTAATGAATGGTACTCCCAAACAACGTACACAAGCCGCTGATTTATTCGCGCGCCAAGGTGAAAACCGTGATGTGCTGGCAGAAGCATTAAAACATGAAACCTCAAAAGCAGTTATCAAGAGCATTGAAAGTGCGCTACAACGTTTTTGTGTTGCTGATAATGCAAATACCGTTGAAGCCATTAAAGCGCCTGATTTTACTCCCTTAGAAGACACACCATTACCCGATAGTGCCCGCGATATTCTGGTGAATAACTTCAATGAAATGTTAGTAAAAGCAAAAGAAAATGCTGAACGTGAAATTGAAGAAAATAAAACGTCTAAACACTCTTATAATTGGGCACAACGCCATTATAAAGATCTCTCTAAAATTGATGAAAAACAGTGTCGAGCATTAGTGGATAAACTCAATAGCGGACAAGGCACTATTCAAGTCAATGAGATCCAAATAATTAAACACAAAAACCGTATTCCTAATTTACCTGAATACACCTTTTTCCATGCCGTGCGCGTGATCACCAATAACCGCCAACATGCGGATCACTTTTCCTCTCACTATTTTAATAGTGATATTCCTGAACGTTTATTGAGTGATATTGAATTACGACACGTTGAAAATGTATTAGAACGATGTCATTTCAAACGTGCAACGCGTATCACAGCGGCGCTGTGCTTAGAATCTTATCAAGATGGCTTACGTCGTTTCCGTAAACCAGAACAAGTTTGGCCTTTCTTCTCTCAACATACTGATTATATTGCAGAAGCGCTAAACTTAATGCCAAATCAAAGTGAACACCGCTATCGCCAATTTGAAACTTCACAAGGTATTGAAGTATTAAGCCGTTTTCCAACCATTCCTGCACAATTCGTTCCGCGTATCATGGAATTGGCTCTAGGTGAAAATAAAACACACCGAGTTTCAGCTCAGAAATTATTAGAAACCTTACCGAATATTCACTTAAGTGCACAAGAAGGCTTAACTTCAAGTAAACAAGAAATTCGAGTCACCGCGATTGAATGGTTAGCACGTTTAAATAACCCTGACTCATTACCTGCCCTTAATGCCTTACTGAAAAAAGAGAAACGCGAAGTAGTACGAGCCGCTCTGCTCACTGCGTTAGAACAATTAGGTGAGGATATTTCAAGCTATTTATCGCCAAAGACATTATTAGCAGAAGCTGAAAAAGGTCTCAAAGCCAAACCACCCGCAAGCCTTGCTTGGTTTAACTTCGAGGCGATCCCTGCATTAACATGGGAAAACAAAAAAGCGGTTGATCCCGCGATTATTCGTTGGTGGATTATTCTCGCCGTCAAATTAAAAATGCCAGGGGGTAATGCGTTATTACAACGTTATATCAGCCTACTTTGCGTTGATAGCCAACATAAACTTTCAAGCTTTATCCTGCACACTTTTGTCGCTCAAGATATTAAAGGACCAACACTTGAAGAAGCGATGGCTGAAGCGCAACAAAATGCCCCTTCTCGATTAACACAATACAAAGATTGGGCCAAACGTTATCCTGAATATTATGCTAAATATGAAACCTATACTTTAGAGCAAGTCGTCGAAGAAATTAAAAACGAGGTACTACGTCGTTATTTAGGTTCGGCAATCAGCGATAAAGGAATGCTCGCGCTTATTTGTGGAATTGAGGGGCATATTGCAGTATCAGTATTACGTAACTATATGCGTGATCACTATCAGCGTCGTGCGCAAATCGAAGCGATGATTGATGCGGTAGCTTCAAGTAATGATCCTATTATCATTCAACTTCTGCTTTCATTATCACGTCGTTATCGCACAGCATCTGTGCAGGAAAAAGCGCGTAATTTAGTTACGCAAATAGCTGAACGCAATGGTTGGAGTGCTGATGAATTAGCCGATAGAACCATTCCAACCGCCGGCTTTGATGATTCAGGAACATTAGTACTGGAATATGGTGAGCGTACTTTCACCGCCAAAATGGATGCAAAACAAAAAATTGTTCTGTTTAATCCTGAAGGTAAGGAAGTTAAGTCATTACCTGCAGCACGCAAAAATGACGATCCAGAGCTGATTAAAGAAGCGAAAAAACTTTTCACTTCAAGTAAAAAAGAACTTAAACAAGTTATTGAATTACAAAGTGTGCGTTTATATGAAGCGATGTGCGCGCAACGCCAATGGCTAAGCGCTGATTGGCAAGAGTATATTTTAGCTCACCCTATTATGCATAAATTGATTGAACAATTAGTTTGGCAAGAAGTAAAAGAAGGTGAAGTTATCAATACCTTCCGCCCTTCTGATGATGGTGCTTTACTTAACCTTGAAGATGACGAAGTCACCTTACAAAATGATTCTTTGATTCAATTAGCTCACGCCGCCCTAGTTAATGAAGATGAGCGTAAAGCATGGATTGCACACTTCAAAGATTACAAAGTGAAATTCTTATTTTCACAAATGGAACATAAGATCCCTGATTTAGATCTGACACAAACAGAAGTTGAAGACCGAAAAGGTTGGATCACAGACACGTTCACCTTACGGGGTATTTTAACCAAAATGGGCTATCAGCGAGGCCCTGCTGAAGATGGAGGCTCGTTCTCTCACTATTACAAATTCTTCTCTAGCTTAAACTACTACGTCAATATCGGTTTTAGTGGTAGCTATGTACCAGAAGAAAATATTCCAGCGGTTTTATTCGATTTAAGTTTTGAGAAGGATCAGCAAAATTACTGGGATCGCAATAATATTGAGTTAAAGCAAGTACCACCGATTTTATTAGCAGAAAGCTACGCGGATTATCTAAAAGTCGCTGAAGCTTGTGCAGGATTTGATCCTGAATGGGAAAAGAAAACACCTTGGTAAAATTTAGGGATAATTAGGAAAGAATATGGCTAAAAAAACACCCAAAGAACAACAAGCAATTAGGGAAAGTGCCGAGGTTCGATTTGCTGAAGAATTAGAACGCTTAACAAAAGCGGATGCTAATAATCCGAAGCCCCAAGGATGGCTTCGCTCTCCTCGGGCTGTGCGCCAATTTATTTTAGGTGATGATACTTTAGGTATCACACCTAAGTTTTTCGGTGATGATGCCTTAGTTGATCGTGCAATTGTTACATTATTAGGCAAACAGGGCTTAATGCTGGTTGGTGAGCCAGGTACAGCAAAATCAATGCTCTCAGAACTTTTTGCGGCTGCTATCAGTGGTGATTCAGGATTAACCATCCAAGGTACTGCAGGGACGACAGAAGATCATATCAAATACTCATGGAACTATGCGTTACTATTAGCAGAAGGCCCAACAGAACGAGCATTAGTCGGCTCACCGATTTATCAAGGCATGTTACAAGGTAAAATTGTTCGTTTTGAAGAGATAACTCGCTGTCCTCCTGAAATTCAAGATGTGCTGGTTTCTTTAATGTCCGAAAAACAGTTAATGATCCCTGAAATGGGCGACGGTGCGCGTATTAGTGCAAAACCCGGATTTAACTTGATTGGTACCGCAAACTTGCGTGACCGAGGTGTACATGAGATGTCTGCCGCATTAAAGCGACGTTTTAATTTTGAAACAGTAAAACCTATTCGTGATCCAGCTTTTGAAATCAGTTTGATCCAATCACAGCTTGAAAATGAGTTAGGTGCTTTAGCGACAGAAATCACCATCCCTATGGATGTGGTGGAATTACTGGTTACCACATTCCAAGAATTACGTTCAGGTAATACCCAAGATGGTGGCAATATCAAAACACCTGATGCGGTTATGTCAACAGCAGAAGCCGTAAATATCGCTTATGCTTGTGCGTTAGAAGCGCATTATTTAGGTGATGGCGTGATGAATGCCGGTGCGATTGCACGTCAATTAATCGGCGTTGTATTAAAAGATAATCCTGATGATATTAAGCGTATTCGTTATTACATGGACAACGTCGCCAGAGAAAGGGCCAGAAATAGTAAAGAGTGGAAAGCGTTCTTTGATGCATCAAAAGACTTTTGGCAATAAAACGTAAAGAGCCACAGCGAGGCATTAAAGTCTATTTATTTATCTATTAAAGGCAGAGTTAACTTACTCTGCTTTTTCACCCAAAAAAGGGATCAACACGGTGACGCTACCTTCAATATCTTTACCAACAAGAATTGACCAAGCCCGACTGAAATGGACGTCGTTACAGCAACAACATCTCTATTTTGCCCCTGTACGCCACCATAGCCCAGCTTGTGCTTATGCAGTTTTATCATTAATTGATTCTGTAAAACCTGATTATATCTTAATTGAAGGTCCGGATACCTTTAATTCGCTTATTCCTAGCCTAACGGATAAAGATACTCTCCCTCCTATTGCTATTATGGGGCAAGCCGAATATTGTCATCATGATAGTGGCCTAGAAGAGCGTGAAAAATCGCTACACTCTGCCTATTTCCCATTTTGTGAATATTCCCCTGAGTGGCAAGCTTTGCGAGGTGGTTTACGCATCAATGCAACAACACGTTTTATCGATTTACCTTGGGCTGCTCAAGTCAATAACGAAGAGTACAGCGATCTACAAAGCCGTAGCTTACAAAAAGAACGTTATTTAGCCCATAGCCAATTTATTGCACAATTAGCTAAACAATGTCATTGCCGTGATCATGATGATGTTTGGGAGCATCTTTTTGAGTTACGCAGTATTGAGGCATTAGCAGATTGGCAAACTCTGTTTAATGACATTTTTATTTGGTGTGCACTTGCACGCCTTGACTATGAACCTGAAGTACTTGCATCTGAAGGCTCTTCACAACGTGAAGCACATATGCTCACTCATATAAAAACCATCAAACAGTACGAGCCTAATGCCAAAATATTAATCGTCACAGGGGGAGCCCACACCCTTGCGCTAATCGAAGGCTTAGCTTCTTCACAACCCAACTCTTTCGCTATTTCTAGCTCAGAACAAAAGCACTTTACTAAAATGCAAAAAATGGGCGAAAAAGAGCAAGCTTGGCTTATTCGCTATAGCTTTGACAGATTAGATGCACTTAATGGCTATGCATCTGGTATGCCATCTCCGGCTTTTTACCAACAAGCTTGGCAAAGCTTAATGCAACAACATCATGATAAATTAGAAAACAATGAGGCGGCAAAACAGCCAACGCAAGTTTATCGCAATAAAATGGGCATCGCCTTTTTAAGCTCAGTGGCTCAGACTATCAGAGAACAACAATTTGATAATCCACCCAGTTATTTAACCGTAAAACTAGCAGCCGAGCAGAGTTTACGCCTCGCTTTACTAAGAGAGCACACTGGTATGGGGCGTTATGATTTGCTTGATGGGTTACAAAGCGCCTTTATTAAAGGCAGTTTAGATGACAGTCAAAACGAATTATGGGACGAAATCAAAACCTGTTTTTCAGGTTATCTATTAGGACAAATTCCATTAGGTACAGCAACGCCCCCTTTAGTCAATGAAACCTATGAACGCGCCAAAGCATTTCGCTTTAAACTTGATGATACATTAGCAAAAACTACAAAATGTGATGTTTATCGCAACCCCCAACATCGCTTAAGAAGTCGTTTTTTACATTTATTGGCATTTTTAGAAATCCATTTTGCCCACCGTGTCAATGGACCTGATTTTCTTTCTGGTCACCAGTTAGATCTATTATTTGAAGAATGGCAATATGCATGGACCCCCAATGTTGAAGGTGAACTGATCTCATTATCAGAAAAAGGCTCTCAACTTGAAACTATCGCCTTAAATAAACTGTTAGCAATGGAAAAACAGCTTGCAGAACAAGGACAAAGCCGTTCAAGCCAAAGTGCGGTCACTTTGTTAATTCAAGCGGCATTAATTGGGCTCCACCAGCGTATCCCTACGCTATTTAAACTGCTAGATAGCTATATTCAGCAAGATTTTCGCCTTGAGTCATTAACACAATGTGGACATAAATTGATCCATTTATGGCGAGGTCGTCAATATCTTGATATTACCGATGAGCTGACATTGGAAAATAGGCTACATCAAGTGATCCCTCAAGCCTTCTTTTGCTTAGAGCAATTGGCTCAAGGTGATGAGCAACAACAAGAAAGCAATCTGCAAGCCCTACTCTCTTTACGTGAACTCATTGAGTTTATGCCATCACTGGATCATCAATATGATTATAAAAGTGATTTTTATCAGCAACTTAATCGCCTTGATGGACAATTAGATACCGTTCCTTTATTAAAAGGTGCGGTAGATGCATTACGTTATCTAGGTTCGTATATTGACGAAAAGACCTTAGCGGCCGTGCTAAATGCGACCTTTAGTACAGGCAGCGCTCCCGAACATGCCATTGGTTATTTTGTCGGTATAATGCGCACTGCACCAGAGCTAGTCATTCGCCTGCCGTTGTTAGTCAATCACTTAAATAGCTTATTACAGCAATGGGATGAAGAACGCTTTATTCAGATTTTACCTGATCTGCGTTTTGCCTTTAGCCAACTTAATCCCAAACAAAATGCAGAGCTTGCACAATATATTGCTAATGATATTGGTTTAGATACGCAAGCCTTATCACTATGGCAATCAGAATTTAGTGCCAAGCAAATGCTTGAAGCCACTAAACTCAATCAAAAATTGCAACAGCGCATTAAGACACAAGGCATGATTTCTTGGTTTGAGGCGAAGAAAACAGAGAAAGGAGACCATACTCATGGAGAAGCATGATGATGATATGCCTAAAGATAAAATACAACAAGCCAAACGCTGGCGCTTGATTTTAGGCCAATACGCTGATGATGCTTTAGGGCAAGCCACGTTTAATGCTGATGATCTTAAAATTGAACGTACACTCGATTTTCTTTATCGCCGTGAATATCAGCGCCGAGGATTACGTCAAGAGCGCGGTCGCCATGGCTCTCTCGATGCATCGCAACTTACTGCCGTAAACTGGCTAAATCAAGCTCGCAAACTTTTTCCCAATAGCACATTTGAACGTATGCAATCACAAGCGATTGAACGTTATCAAATCAGTAGCTTTCTTAAAGATCCCAATACGCTAAAAGCCATGGAGCCGACTAAAGCGTTAGCTAAAACACTATTAAGCTTACGCGGACGAATGAGCGAAGAAACGCGAGATGCAGTAAAAACCATTATTCGTAAAGTGGTTGAAGATATTTTGCGTCAAATTCGTAATAACTTTCGCCAATCATTAACCGGTCGTCGTAATCGCTTTAGACGCTCGTTAGTACCAAATAGTCGTAACTTTGATTGGCGTGCCACTATTGCCGCCAATTTAAAACATTACGATACCCAAAATCGTCGTTTATTGATTGAAACTCCTTACTTTAATTCACGAATGCAACAGCATTTTCCATGGGATGTCATTCTCTGTGTTGACCAAAGTGCATCAATGTCTAGTTCCATTATGTATGCAGCTGTGTGTGCGAGTATTTTAGCTTCATTACCTGCTGTTAATGTCTCCTTAATCGTGTTTGATACTCAAGTTGTCGATTTATCACACTTAGCCGACGATCCCGTTGAAGTGTTAATGACAGTCCAATTGGGAGGAGGTACGGATATTGCTAGTGCCATGCAATATTGCGAAAGCTTAGTTAACAACCCTAAGCGTACTGTTATTTCGCTTATCAGTGACTTTGAAGAAGGGGGATCATTAACCCGATTATTAGATTGCACACAACGTCTCAATAGCCAACAAGTTAAATTATTAGGACTGGCAGCACTAGATGATGAGGCTCAACCGGTTTATGACTCAACTATCGCACAAAAACTCGCCGATAGAGGTATGCAAGTTGCAGCTTTAACCCCAGAACATTTCGCACAGTGGCTAGCAGAGGTAATGCAATGAGTTGGCAGACCGTTTATTTTCATTATGATGAAGATGCGCTTACCGTCTTTGCTAATGCCGGATTATTAAGACGCGCAAGAAAAGATGTTGATAACGAAAAAGTCTCTGTTACTGATGCAAATACAGGGCAATTTAGCAGTGATGGGCAAAAAGTCGTTTTACATGAAGCAGGCATTCAGCAAGCCAGTTGTGATTGTTCCGCAGCAGGTTGTTGCAAACATATTTTAGCCGCTATTTTATGGTTACAAGCCAACAACAATTCGACTGATGATATTAATACTGATAATCCCATTGAAACATCAGCAGAAAAAATTATAGCGCCTGTTGAAACACCGCCTTTATTACCCTCTTTATTTACGCTTGATCCCGAGTTACTCATCAAAAAAGCAGGTAAACCCGCCTGTCGGACTGCGATTAACTTAATTGAACAATGGGAAGATAAAACTTTAGTTCTAGAAGACACAGGAACCCAGCTAAAAATCCAACTCCCTGATGTTGATGAACCGGTCATTTTCTTACAAGCAAGTGGTTACGATGGCATGTTATCCCCTTTTTCTAGCTCTCAGAAAAAAGCTTTTCATCTTGCGATTGTCGCGAAAATATTTAAGCAAAATACACAGCCTTGGACGTGGCCTGAAGATTTAATTCCCTTAAAATCTTCACAACGCCCACTGAATGATGAAGAAATTGCCCTTATTAATACTATTGAACAATTTATTGATGATCTATTACGTCAAGGGCTATCACACATTAGTTTAAGTAGCGCAACGCAATTACATTTACTTAATATGTCTGCTCGTGCCGAGGGTTTACCTCGTTTAGCCTCTTATTTACGAACATTAAGTACTCAAGTCAAGCGGTTAGCTGAAAGACATTTCACTATGGATGAAAGCAATGTCTTACGTCTATTAGCTCATATCTCAGCCTATCTTTTCCAGCTATCTTATGCGACACCTGAACAATTAAAAACATTACGAGGGCAACTTCGCCGTCAATATGATGATAAAAAAACCAGTCTCGCGCTTATTCCTATTGATGCACATTGGTGGACAGCACAAAGTGGCGCATTAGGCACAACTTTTACTTTCTGGGATAAAGAAACAAAACAATTTTTACAAGCGACACAAGCTCGCCCTAATCAACTTGATACCCTATTTAATCGCTATAGTGTTTGGCATAGTTTATCGTTATGGAAACAAACTGCAGATAAGCTCATGCGCCGACCTTTCTTATTACAAGCGCCTCGTATTTCTGATGAAGGGAAACTAGCTACTATTGGCGATAGCTTTGCGCAAAATCAAACCGATTTTCTTGATGTCACAGATTATCATCAACTACAAACAGAATTAGGTATTCATAACTGGCAAGATTTACCCAATTATTTTACGGATCAACCAGAAGGATTTCTTTCCCCTCTGGTTTTACATATCAAAAGCTATAATCCCTTAATTTGGCATGAAGTAGAGCAGTGTGTTATTTGGGAAGTGGTAGATAATAATGGAAATTCGGCCTTTTTGCGCCTTTATTGGGAAGGCGAAACGCAAAATAATTTAGAAGAATTACGTTTTCTCACTAAACGAGAATTAGAAATCGTTGCGATCACCGTGCAACCTGTTCGACGTGATTTCAATATCGATTTATTACCCACCACCATTTGGATCAAAACAGAGCAAGGCATTGAAATGTTTTATCTCGATTTTGACCAATTTCCACGTAAGAAAAAACAGTCTGGTTTTATTAGTCATATTCAAGAATATATGGCTAAACGTAAGCGACAAACGGCAATGCATCACAGCGAACCTACCCTTGCACAAAAATTTTGTCGCCCCATTTTATCCGTATTGGAAGCCCAAGCATGTACAGGGCGAGAACAACTTTCTGCAATGCAAAAAGAGCAATTAGAGAGAAGCAAACAAATTGCTGACGATTTAGGTATGACATTAATAGCTAACCAATTAACTCGTTATCTCGCTTTAACTGCTCGTGACTCTCAAGCTTTATTACAGTTAATTTGGCTATGTGATAATCTGCAACAATTACAAAGCCCGTTACCCATTCAACTTAATGAATAAATTTCAAGGTTGTTGTTAAATAAAAAGCTATCTCACTTAGTTAATAAGAGAGATAGCTTATAGAATAGCAATAACTGGGTTTAGGCAGGATTATCGATATCGACAAAAGTAACATCTAAATGGTGAGTTTGTGCTAACCATTCACCTAATGCTTTAATACCATAACGCTCGGTAGCATGATGCCCAGCAGCGAAAAAATGCACGCCCATTTCTCTTGCTATATGAATCGTCTGCTCTGAGACTTCTCCTGTTACAAATGCATCAACACCTTGCTCTGCCGCCTGTTGAATAAATCCTTGTCCTCCACCAGTACACCAAGCAATATGGCGAATAACATCTGGTGCATTGTCACCACAGTGAAGCACATTACGCTGTAAGGCTTTTTCGAGTCGTGTTTTTAATTCATTGGCTGTGACAGGTAGATCAAAAATCCCTTTCGGCACTAAAGGCTCGATCTCACCCTCAACTTTTACGCCCATTTTTAACGCTAATTGAGCGTTGTTACCTAAAATAGGATGGGCATCTAAAGGTAAGTGATAACCATATAGATTGAGATCATTACATAGTAGGGTTTTTAAGCGATTGCGTTTCATTGAACGGATAACAACTGGCTCATTCTTCCAAAAATAACCATGGTGAACTAATACAGCATCTGCATTTAAACGTACCGCTTCATCAAGTAAAGCTTGGCAAGCCGTTACTCCTGTCACTATTTTTTGAATATGAGGGCGCCCTTCTACTTGAAGACCATTAGGTGCGTAGTCGTGAAAATTCTCAATACTTAGCTTTTCATTAATAATTAATTCTAGATCAGTATTTTTCATATCCTGTTTCTCCTTGTTATCACGGCGCCACAGTGCGTAGTGTACATATGTAATAAATAACAATAGATTAATTAGCACTTCTCAAAGTGAATAACCTTTATTGTAACTTAAAATAAGAGAATAAATAGAACAGTGAAAAATACACGTGATAACACGTTAAAAAGGGTTTGAAGAAGGGGAAAAAATAACGCCTGTTTCAACAGGCGTTAAATGGAATTTTCTGTTATTTATGGCTAGTTAATGCCATTTCTGATTTAGCCAACCAAACTGGCTTATTGCTTGTTTTAGACCATACACGATGTAAATAGCTATAAAACTGAGCGCGTTTAGGATGAAAAACCATAACAGGAAATGCCACAATACCTAGCGCTACCGCACCAGTACGACGGGCTAAAACATGTTTTTTAGTGTATTCGTTATAAGCTGGCATAGTGTTCTCCTGCATAAAATGAATTGATGCTGAAATTTTACCTCATTTGATGAAATTTTACTACTGATCAGACCACTTATTTTGTGCGAAAAATCACCTTTATTTTGCTTGTAGTGTAATTAAATTTCACAATAGAAATAAAAATGAAACAAAATTGAAACAAAAACAAAAACAAAAACAAAAACAAAAACAAAAAAACATTAACAAAGCAAACTAATACTTTATTGAATTACGGTTATAGTAAATAATTTCGCGAGTGCGAGTGAATGATAAAAAAGAGAAAATCAGAGAGTGAGATTTACTGCTAAACAAAATAAGTTTAGCAGTAAACAAGAAATTAGATATTGGCTAACTCTTTAAATAAATTAGGGTTTTTATGAATAGCAATAAGTACTTTCGCTGTAAGCCCTGTCGGATTACGTCTTTTTAATTCCCAACTTTTTACAGTATCGATACTTGTCCCTAATGCATGTGCAAATTCACTTTGTGAAACGTTAAGTTGCTCCCTAATCGCTTTTACATCAGCAACTTCAAACCGAGTCACTTTCGATGCTTTTTTATCGCCATTTTTAATTTCTACGGCTTCTTCTAAAGAGGCTTTTAGATCATTGAAGAAACTCATATCACCGTTCACCTTTAAGTTTTTTTGTTAGTTTTTTTAACTCAATCTTTTCTGAATCAGTTAAACTAATTTTTATTGCTTTTGGATACGCCATAACTAAATAGATAACTTCCTTAGTCGCTAAAAAATAAATAACTCTAGTCCCCCCACTTTTACCTTTGTTACCTACAGCCATTCTTATTTTGCGTAATCCACCTGTTCCTTTAATTAAGTCGCCTTTATCAGGTTTACTGATAAGTTCATTTTGAAGTATTCTTATTTCTTTATCTGTAGCCAATAGTTTGATTTGCTGAGTAAATATTGAGGTTTCAATAAATTCTATAGCATGACTCATTAAGTTCCCTTTCTAATCCATCATTTAAAAGTGTACAATGTACACCACCTAAATTCAAGATTAAATACGAGTTCGCATACTATAAAGAATTTTCTTGAAAAAATTCTTCTATTTATATTAAGAGGGAATAATTTGAATTAAGACATATTTATTTCTTCACCACTTCGCCTTTGCCACGTAAGGTTTCAGTTAACCCTTTCAAAAAGTATCTCACCAGTTGATCGCCACAGTTACGGTAGTTTTTATGTCCTAGCTTACGAAATATCGCGCTAAGCTCAGGCTTAGAAACGCGAAAATCCGTTAACAAAGCAAACTAATACTTTATTGAATTACGGTTATAGTAAATAATTTCGCGAGTGAATGATAAAAAAGAGAAAATCAAAACAAGAAAAGGGAGATAAGGTATCCAATAATGCTATATCAGCACTAAAGGATATATGACTGGACAATATATTTGGTAATAAGTAATGAAATATTTATTTAGGAAAATCAACAAAATCAACATCTATTGAATGATGAATAAGACGAGTAATAAATAAGGTATCATTTTTTGGTAGATAATAAATTGAATGTTTTTTAAACTCAAATCGTCTCATACCATTACACACCCAATTACATTCTCGTCCAATCCAAGGTGCTTTAGCTAGTAGCTCAAATGTCTGTTTTAAATCATTATGATATTTTTTTGCCTGAGTTACTCCAAATTGTTGAATAGTATAACGAGCAATTTGGTAAATATCTTCTTCTGCTAATTTAGAAAGTTTATACATTTAAGTCCTTTTCAGCTCTTGCAAAAATATCATCCATGTCATTTTTACTTTCTAGTGAATTCACACCATCTAGTACCATTTTACGAACCAATTGGAGTCGTTCTTCTCTGATTTCCATCATACGCAAAGCATCTCTAATAACCTCAGAGGTATTTCCATAACGCCCTGAATTAATCATTGAGCCCACAAAATCATTGAAGTGTTCACCTAAAGTTACACTCGTTACTCGTGCCATAACCCCTTCCTACATTGTATTACTTAGTAATACTACATTAGCAATAAATTTATTCATTTGCCAGTTAATACCATAAAAAAATACCCCAAATCAGAAAATCAATTTTGGGGTATCATTCAGTAACTAGATAATTTTATAGCATAAAATACTCTAATTTTATTTCTTCACCGCTTTGCCTTTGCCACGTAAGGTTTCAGTTAACCCTTTCAGAAAGTATCTCACCAGTTGATCGCCACAGTTACGGTAGTTTTTATGTCCTGGCTTACGAAATATCGCGCTAAGTTCAGGCTTAGAAACGCGAAAATCCGCTAGTTCATAAATGTTAATCATATCCATGTCTTTTAATTCAAAGGCAACACGTAATTTCTTTAAAATAATATTGTTGGTTATCCGTTTTTCGACTTCTGGAGTAGGATATTTTTCATCTTTACCACGACGATAAAAGATAAGCCCATTTAAAAAATGTCCCAAGGCCATATCATCACACTCAACAAAGGCAGGATCATCGTCTTTTTTTAACCACTGATTGACTTGCTCTTTAGTCGCTGTGAAATCCGCCAGTTTCATTATATCAACAATATGACCATCGCTAAGATCTAACATATAACGCACACTGCGTAACACATAATTATTTTGCATTGATTATCCGCTCTTTATTCAATTCTAAATCAATCATCAATGATGGATATCAATGTTGTGATCTAAAAGTTATTATGATTAAAAAAATACACTCCACCTATAGGTAGAGTGTATTCTATTTGGTAATAAATAAATTATACGACTAAGTTATTTAGTTTATTGTTTACTGGCAAAAACATTATTAACAATTTCAATGGCTTCTTTTTCAATTAATTCGCGATGCTCAGAGCCACGGAAGCTTTCACAATAAATTTTGTACGCTTCTTCTGTCCCAGAAGGACGAGCAGCAAACCAACCATAATCGGTCATCACTTTTAAACCACCAATAGCAGCACCATTTCCAGATGCGTGAGTTAAACGCGCAGTAATAGGATCACCTGCTAAGGTATTTGCGGTGACCATTTCTGGTGATAATCGTGACAATAACGCTTTTTGCTCATGAGTTGCAGATGCTTGTATACGATTATAGCTTGGAGAGCCAAAACGTTGCGCTAACTCGTTATAATGTTGTTGTGGATCTTTACCTGTTACTGCTTTTATTTCAGCAGCCAGTAAACATAAGATAATACCATCTTTATCTGTTGACCACGGTTTACCATTAAAACGTAAGAATGATGCCCCCGCACTCTCTTCACCACCAAACCCAAACTCGCCACTGAATAGACCTTGCACAAACCATTTAAAGCCGACAGGTACTTCAACAAGTTCACGACCTAAATCAGCCACGACTCGGTCAATCATCGCGCTAGAGACGAGTGTTTTACCCACTTTTACCTCATTTGACCACTGAGGACGATGGCGAAAAAGATAATTAATCGCTGCCGCTAAATAGTGGTTAGGATTCATCAAGCCCGAAGGTGTGACAATACCATGGCGATCGTAATCAGGGTCATTGGCGAAAGCTAAGTCAAATTTATCACGCAGTTGCAATAAACCTTCCATTGCCCAAGGTGATGAGCAATCCATACGGATCACACCATCATGATCTAATGTCATAAAGCGGAAAGTTTGATCCACCTGATCGTTTACCAACTCAAGATCAAGTTCGTAATATTCACCTATGCGTTTCCAGTATTCAATTCCTGAACCACCCAGTGGATCGACACCTAATTTCAAACCCGCTTTTTTAATTGCCTTCATATCAACAACGTCACCTAACGCTTTAACATAAGGCATAATTAAATCTTGCTCGTGAATATAACCACTCGCTAATGCATCATCATAAGAAAGACGTTTAACCCCCGATAAATTATTTTTCAATAATTCATTGGCGCGTTTTTCAATCACAGAGGTTAAATCAGTATCAGCAGGCCCACCATTTGATGGATTGTATTTTATCCCCCCATCTTCAGGAGGATTATGTGATGGTGTAATGACGATACCATCAGCAATGTCTTGGTGCCCTTGATTGTAAGTTAAAATAGAGAAGGAAACGCTAGGCGTTGGGGTATAACCATTATTCTCTTGAATAATCACGTTAACTTTATTTGCAGCAAGCACTTCTAAAACCGAAATAAAAGCAGGCTCAGATAATGCATGGGTATCTTTACCTACATAGCAAGGCCCCGTTACACCATTATTAGCTCGGACTTCAGCAATAGCTTGAGCAATTGCTAGAATATGTGCTTCATTAAAGCTATGACGTTTGGCACTGCCTCGGTGACCCGATGTACCAAATTTCACACGATGAGCATTCTGATTTGCTTGCGGTTTTAGTGAATAATATTGTGCGGTTAATTGCGCTACATTAATCAGATCGCTTTGACGAGTATGTTGCCCAGCTCTTGAATGGATTGCCACAAATCTTCTCCTATTTTACATCACAATCATGCTTTAAACGAAAGCCTTTGCAATGCATCAATTAACAATAGTGTTTAGATAGTTCCACACACTTTATCAATCTCATTGGCAGGGAATTGCATATCCTGCATGATGCTTTGTACCATAGTTCTTTTACGCTCAGTATTTGAGTTGGTAATAACCCAAAATGGCGTACCGGGAATATGGCGAGGTTTTGTATGACGTCCACTGTCGAGCAATGTTTTTTCATCACCGGCAAAATAAATTCGCGTGCGTCCATGTACTGTTTCAGCAGATTGAGTAAAAGTAGCACTATCTAAGCTATATAATGTAGACAGGATCTGTAAAAAACGATCAACTGATTTTGTTTTCTCTGCATAACTATCAGATAACAGCAGTTCACGCATTTCACGGACCGGATTTTTTGCTGGTGCGACAGGCTTAAGATCAGCATCCTGTTTAACGACAGGCGCTTGTACTGACTCAGTGACAACGACTGGCTGTACGGGCTGTTTGGCATCAAGCTTCAATAGACGCCTTAAAATATCTGAAGCGCTTTCACCGATATGTCTAGTTTCGCTAGCGATATAGCGGTAAAGTTCGTCATCAATTTCTATCTTTTTCATTGCTACCCAGTACTATTTTCAAAAAAAAGTGACTAGGATTATAAGATATAATCTTTAAAAACAAAATAGGTAAAATTTCAATAACTTAAAGCGTATTCATTAAAGAATTAATCTTTTTAAACTTTAAGCTGGGTATTTATCCTATTGTTTCTATCTGTATCATCTTCTATTCTTTGAATTTATTGCCATAGAATAGAGTTGACATCTTCTTCAATGCCCTTTCACATCAGCAATTAAAATAATATAAAACTCTGACTTATCCTTATTGAGCTATATCAAAATTTTATCTTTCCCGTTAAGTTTGGAATAATAATCTATATTATTCTATTTTCTCAGAACATAATAAATTAAACTATCTCTTGTTAGCTTAACTTTATTTCATATTCCGAAAAAGACAACAAGTTGGCTAATATGATTGCACATGTCATCATAAGGAAAAAATAGACTTAATTTTGGTCATCAATATGAAACTCAATGCATTATTAAACTATCAAATACATCAACCAGAAACAGCAACGATAAACAATTTACCTATTGTGTTGATCCATGGGCTTTTTGGTGATCTCAATAATCTAGGCGTACTAGGTCGCGATCTACGTCAAGACCACACCGTGATACAAATTGATGTGCGCAACCATGGGCATTCTCCTCATAGTGAAAGTATGCACTATCACGATATGGCACAAGATGTATTAACCCTGCTTGATAGCTTAAATATCGCAAAAGCAATCGTTATAGGTCACTCAATGGGAGGGAAAATTGCAATGGCAATGACCGCTCTCGCACCTCTTCGCCTTGAACGTATCGTGGTTATTGATATGTCTCCTGTTGCTTATAATGTTCGTCGTCATGATAAAATTTTTGCAGCCCTTGAAGCTGTCACTAAAGCTCACGTCACACAACGTACAGAAGCTATTGCTATTATGCGCCCTTTTATTGAAGAAGACGGCGTTATCCAATTTCTGCTTAAATCATTTAAAAAAGGTGAATGGTTATTTAATTTACCCGCAATCAAACAGGCTTACCCCGATATTATTGGTTGGCAAGAAGTGCCTGCTTGGCATCATCCTGTTTTGTTTATACGTGGTGGACTATCCCCATATATTTTAGATGAATATCGCAATAATATTGCTCGCCAATTTCCACAAGCAACCGCCTTTGTTGTCGCCAATACAGGACATTGGGTGCATTCTGAAAAACCAGAAACAGTAATTAAGGCCATTCGTCGCTTCTTAGCCAAAACAGTATAATGTTCCTTTGTTGGTTATAAATCACCAGCAATACTATTTTATAGCGTACAATTATTGCTCTTAAATCTGTCATTGTTGATAAAAAGACCAAATGACAATAGGTTAAACACAGGAAGCAGTAGCGATACGCCGATATGTGGGGTATTATTGGGCGCTTCATATTGAGTCATTGGTATACGCCCTTTCACAGCAAAATTTATGGCAAAAGAACAAACTGATCGCACCACACTGGATTTGTTCGCAAATGAACGCAGACCTGGGCGACCTAAAACAAACCCGCTTTCTCGGGATGAACAGCTTAGAATTAATAAACGAAACCAATTACGACGCGATCGCGTCAATGGATTACGTCGGGTTGAGTTGAAATTAAATGAGGATGCTGTCAATGCGCTTAATGAGCTTGCGAGCGCAAAAAATGTCAGTCGTAGTGAGCTTATTGAAGAAATATTACTAGAACAACTCGCACAAACTTATGCGTTAAAAAAACATCAAAGCTAAAAAAATCAGCAGGAAAATCACACAAATTCGACAGAATTACCCTGCTCTTTTCGTCAAAATAGTGCTTTAGTTTTCAATGATGAAAACATGATGTTTATCTTTTACTGGTAATTGTTCAAAAATACAGACAAAGAGAATAAAAGAGGTTATCTCACTTTATGGCAATCATAGGAATATTCTTCGGCAGTGATACCGGCAACACTGAAAATATTGCCAAAATGCTTCAAGAAAGATTAGGCGCGGATAATGCCGAAGTTCATGATATCGCAAAATCCAGTCAAGAAGACATCGAAGCATTTGATATTCTATTACTAGGTATTCCTACCTGGTATTATGGTGAAGCACAATGCGATTGGGATGACTTTTTCCCAACATTAGAAGATATTGATTTCAACGGTAAACTTGTTGCTCTATTTGGTTGTGGTGACCAAGAAGACTATGCAGAATACTTCTGTGACGCAATGGGAACTATTCGTGATATCATTGAACCTCGTGGCGCAGTCATTGTGGGTCATTGGCCTACTGAAGGTTATCATTTTGAAGCATCTAAAGGTCTTGCTGATGATAATCACTTTATCGGCCTTGCGATTGATGAAGATCGCCAACCAGAATTAACTGAAGAGCGTGTTGACGCTTGGGTTGCTCAGATCAAAGAAGAGATGAGCCTTGACGAAATTCTGGGATAATATAAATTCTTAATATTGAGAATGATAATTATTCAATGGTGTGCTAAGATAGTGTGATAGGTGGGGTGTTTATTTTTTAATATCATGCCTATAATCATTAAGGTTATTAAATACCCTATGTATTAATGAATATATACAGTATTTTGTGAGCACATATTAAATTCACCATTAGCAACAGGATTAAATCCGCATGACCGACAATAATAAAGCGTTAAAAAATGCTGGGTTAAAAGTTACACTTCCTCGCTTAAAGATCTTGGAAGTGCTCCAGGATCCTGAGTGCCATCATGTCAGTGCTGAAGATCTCTATAAAAAACTGATCGATATCGGCGAAGAGATTGGTCTGGCAACAGTCTATCGCGTCTTAAACCAATTTGATGATGCTGGTATTGTTACCCGACATAATTTTGAAGGTGGTAAATCAGTATTTGAATTAACTCAACAACATCACCATGATCACTTAATTTGCCTTGATTGTGGTAAAGTTATCGAGTTTACTGACGATGCTATCGAAGTTCGTCAAAGAAATATCGCTGAACGCCATGGCATCAAACTTTCCAATCATAGCCTGTATTTATATGGTCACTGCGCCGCAGGTAATTGTAAAGAAGATAGCCACGCACATGATGAGAAGTAATCATTCTGGATAATATCTCAGTAAAAAAAGGAACTGCCCGCAGTTCCTTTTTTATTGGTAACGCTACTTAACCACACTAATACTATGCTTAATATGTTTTAGGTGTACTACGATAGTAAATGTAACAATGACCAATAGTGACCAAGATCCCCACTTCCCAGCATGCACAACAGACCACGCACCAATTTGATTTGGATATTGCCATACACCAAAGAACGTACCGAAATTCTCAGCAAGCCAAATAAAAAAACCTATCAGAACAAAAGCCAGTAACAGAGGCATCCGTCTCTCTGTATCATAAGGCGTAAAATAGACCACACTACGGGCATAAAGACCTAAAATAAATGCCGTTAAATACCAACGATAATCACCAATAAAATGATGAGAAAAGAAATTAATATAAATAGCGAGAGCAACCAAAGTTGCCATCCAATAAGGAGGATAATGTTCTATTCGAACTTTTAAAAAACGCCATGCTTGAATTAAATAACTCCCGACAGCAGAATACATAAACCCTGTAAATAAAGGCACTTCCCACAATTTTGTGTAAGCAAAATCAGGATATTTCCATGAGCCAATCGCTGCTGATGTTTTAAATAGCTCCATGACAAAACCTACAACATGAAAAAAACAAATTGCTTTTAATTCATCCCATGTTTCAAGTTTTCCCCATACCATCCATAATTGGAAAACAATAGCGAGAATAAGCAAAACATCATAACGCGGTATACCTAGCACTCCTTTACTAGGCGTCGCAAATAAAATAAAGAAGAAAAAACCAGCGAATAAGCAAGAACGTGCCTCTTTTACACCGAAAAAAAGAAACTCAACAATAAATCGATTTATACCTCTGAAAGGCTTTAATGGTGGCTCTAATAAGAAATCATCCAATCGTTTTAACATGCTTCTTCCTGAAAACCTGTATTATTCAATTGTATTAAATGCAGATTAATAAATATAAATAAAGAAAGGTAAAATAAGTTGCAAGAAATCTGCCATAAAATGAAAAAATGCACAAGAATGAAAAAGACTAAAAAAAAGGATATTAAAAAACATGAATACATTACTCTTTTTTATTTATCATATTTTTTATTGTTTTTTCTTTTTTATCATAATGTTAATTAGATTTTTTATTAAGGATAAAGCGTAATAAATACACTTTATCCTTATTGTTATTTAGAAAATCGTAAATGGCATGATCACATTGAATTTAACGTCTTTTTCATCTTGGAAGATATTACCAAAACCACCTTCATAGCTTGGTATATCGGAATGGTTATCATAACGAGTGTAGTGGAGTTTAAATAACGTACCTTTCGCTCTCCCCTCTTGAACGGTATACATGATGTCGGCATTCCATGCGCTTTCTCTAATACGTTTACTTTGGTCATAAATAGGGTTACTACTCGGTTTTGCATCCCAAGCATACACATAGGAAGTACCAATCGCCCAGCCCGGTAGATCCCAATTTTTTAGATCATACATCACTCCCGCGTATAATGCTTTTTCACCATTGGCGTTAAAATCAGAACGACCATCCCACCAGATATCTAAACGACCATTCGAGGTTGCCCATCCCGGCGTCATACGTTGTAAAAAGTAACCTTGGTTACCTTCTGCTTTAACCCAAGTACCTTCAACTTTAAAATCAAATACATTGTAGGTATAGCCTAAAGTGAATGCTTGTAACCATGCCAAACCATCATAAACATCGTTAATTCCCCCTCCGGTGACTTTATCTTTTGCACCGTAGAATTGATAAGAGGTTTTTAATGTATTATTTGCGATAGGGAAATCGTAAGAAACTTTGCCAAAATATTGATCAATATAACCATCAGCTTGGCCAAATGCGGCTTCTAATACTAAGCTATTTTTAAAATCATATTTGGCACCAAAAGAGTGTAAATAACTGATATTTGTCTCTAAGTCTGCCTTACGGAAATTGTACATATTCCGATACCACGGCGCTTTATATTCATCAGTCCACATATATGAGAAAGAGAGTTCACCATTTTTATCGAAATCAAATACAGCGCCCGCTTCTGCACCGCGATAAGTACCAGGTAAGAAACTCCAATGAGGACGTAATAATGTTTGCCCTTTAGGTTGAATATATCCACCTTGAGCCCAGAAATGGCCTAATTTAAATTTAGCAGCAGCTTTATAAATACTCACGCCACTGCGATCACCTGTCCATTTTTCATCCCAGCGACTTTTTGCATCACTAAATCCTATTTCATTAGGTGCAGCTGGCCCACTGTTGTTAAGTTCAACAGCACCAAAAGCAGCTAAATCAATACCAAAAAAATCACCCAGATAACCAGAAGAAAAATCAAGATTAGCGTTAAAGGTAGAGTGGTGTAAATTTGCTTTATATTTGCCGTAATCAGGACTGTTTGGTGTTAACTCTTTTCTATCACGGTCACGTTGCCAGTAATAGATCCCCCCTGTCAGGGTTGAGTCATCAATAAATCCTTCAGCATAAGACATTTTCGCAGGTAGTGCAGTTACAAGCAATGCGCCCATAACGGCAAGTGCCACCCTGCCTGGTTTAGCATGTTGCATAACCATAGCATTGTTTCCTCTTTGACTTTGACTAAAAAAGAAATAAGCACCAACGCCTATTTCCAAATATAAAACCCCAAATGGGGAAAAAACCTAAAATTAGGTTAACAACAGCTTATTTTTCGCGACGCGAATTATCAACCTAAAAAAAAGAATTTTTATCAAAATATGACCAAGGGCACATTACTTAATTACAGTTTCATATTTTTTCTTTAGTCAATGAGGGACAAGTAGAACGTAAATATTTTTTAATATATTGATATTAAAAAAGAAAATTATCACACCTAATATGATAATGTTTCGTTTTTATAGAAAAGAATTATTAGTCGCATTAATTAATAAACTTTTTTAGAAAAGAAAAATATGTGTCATGGTTCACATTTTTATTATTATAGACAAATTCAATATAATCATATGAAATAAAAGAAGAAGATGATGACAAAAGTTAATAATTTAACACAACGTAAATAAGAATTGATACAAATAATAGCTATAGAAACTCACATTAAAAAAATAAAAAATAATAATTATTGGTCAATAAAAACAAACTTATTTGATAAATAAAAAATGCTCGATAAATTATTATCGAGCATTTTATTAAGATGTGAGTTTAGTGATATTACACGCCACTAAAACAGAGCGTATTAACCTTGTTTCGAAATCTTCGCCCAAGTATCACGTAAACCAACAGTACGGTTAAAGACCAGTTTATCCGCTGTCGAAAGCTTATCAGCACAGAAGTAACCTTCACGCTCAAATTGATACGCTTTTTCAATAGCCGCATCTTTTAAGCTTGCTTCCACAAAACCTTGACGGATCACTAATGATTCAGGGTTAATGGTTGATAAGAAATCCTCTTCAGCACCAGGATTAGGTACGCTAAATAAACGATCATAAAGACGAATTTCTGCTGGAATAGCATGTGGAATGCTGACCCAGTGGATCACCCCTTTTACTTTACGACCATCAGCCGGATCTTTATTTAACGTCTGTGGATCGTAAGTACAATAAATGGTGGTTATTTCACCTTGTTCATCTTTTTCAACTCGTTCTGCTTTAATGACATAAGCATTACGCAGACGGACTTCTTTACCTAATACCAGACGTTTATATTGACGATTGGCTTCTTCTTTAAAGTCTGCACGATCAATATAAATTTCACGGCTAAATGGTACTTCACGAGTTCCCATTTCTGGTTTATTTGGGTGATTTGGCGCAGTTAAAATCTCTTCACCTTCTGGCATATTTTCAATCACTAAACGTACCGGATCGATAACAGCCATTGCACGAGGTGCGTTTTCGTTTAAATCATCACGAATACAAGCTTCTAATGATGCCATTTCCACGTTGTTATCTTGTTTGGTCACACCAATACGTTGACAGAATTCGCGGATTGACTCAGCCGTATAACCACGACGACGTAAGCCAGAAATTGTCGGCATACGCGGATCATCCCAACCATCAACAATATTTTCTGTCACAAGCTGATTTAGCTTGCGCTTAGACATGACGGTATATTCAAGATTAAGACGTGAGAACTCATATTGACGAGGGTGGCAAGGAATAGTGATATTATCCAACACCCAATCATATAAACGACGGTTATCTTGGAATTCCAAAGTACATAAAGAATGTGTGATATTTTCCAATGCATCAGAAATACAATGGGTAAAATCATACATTGGATAAATGCACCATTTGTTACCTGTTTGATGGTGTTCAGCGAATTTGATCCGGTAAAGAACAGGATCACGCATGACAATAAATGGTGATGCCATGTCAATTTTCGCACGTAGGCACGCTTTCCCCTCTTCAAAGCCACCCGCACGCATTTTTTCAAATAGCGCTAAGTTTTCTTCTACACTACGAGAGCGATAAGGGCTATTTTTTCCTGGCTCTTTGAGTGTGCCACGATATTCACGAATTTCTTCAGCACTCAACTCATCAACATAAGCCAAGCCTTTGTTAATCAGCTCAATCGCATATTGATACAGTTGATCAAAATAGTCAGAGGAGTAATGAACGTTACCATCCCATTGGAAACCTAACCACTGAACGTCTTTTTGAATCGAGTTGATATATTCAACATCTTCTTTTACTGGATTCGTATCATCAAAACGTAAATTACATTTACCTTGATAATCTTGTGCAATACCAAAATTTAAGCAAATTGATTTTGCATGGCCAATATGAAGATAGCCATTAGGTTCAGGAGGGAAACGGGTATGGACACTATTATGTTTCCCGGTAGCCAGATCTTCGTCAATAATTTGACGAATAAAGTTCGTTGGGCGGGCATCTGCCTCATTCATGGTCATTTTTTCCTCAAAGCAAAACGCATATTGACCTACTATAATCCAATAAGCAGACTTAAATCAAGCTATTGTTTTAAAATCAATTATTTACAATTTAACCATGATATAATTAATAAGAAAAAACACGACAAAACATGACAATACCAGACAAATAAATCAATATATTACAAGTTTTAGTGAGTGTGTTTTCTGTTAAATTCTCCCACCCTGCTATACTCTCCAAAAACTAACCGGATCCGTTATGAACCTCGCAAACTTATCTCAAGAAGAAAAAGACAAAATCAATGTCGATTTGGCTGCTTCAGGTGTCGCATATAAAGAACGGCTCAACATGCCAATTGTTGCGTCCGAAGTTGAACGACAACAACCAGCACATTTATGAATGTATTTTAATAAAGGGTTAGTGTTTTATAGTGAAAAAAATAAGAAGTTGCTACATGGGAATTCTGCACCATATCTGAAAGAGCTAAGCAATTTGATTTATATTAAAACTCAAGTTTTGACTAATAACCTTCTCATATATATATCATCAATCATTGATATAACACATTGAACAACAATAACAAGATCGATTTTAACGATCATTTCACCAACCATTAATAGGTCGTAACTATCAAAATCAACGCCATCGATCGAAAAAACCATCTTTACTTAAGTGATATTTGAAATAATAATTTCAATTATTTATTTTTATATTTGCTACATCACCATTAAAAAACTTAATATCTTTATTATTTATATAATCTACAAATATAAACCTCACTATAAACTCTATTTAATAGGATTATATATATTTTATTATTCAATAATACTTTTCATTTTTTTGAAAAACAAAAAATAACTTAACTTTAATTTAAAATAGGAATCATAAATATATGAAAAGAAAAGTTATAGCACTAGCTACTATTCTTTCTGCTGCATTTGCTGGCTCATCTATGGCGTATGACGGAACAATTACATTTACAGGTAAAGTTGTTGATCAAACATGTTCTGTTGATACCCAATCAAAAAATTTAGCTGTTATTTTGCCGACTGTTTCAGTCGCAACATTAAATAATGTAGCAACAACAGCAGGCTTAACTCCATTTACAATTAAGTTAACTGGTTGTTCCACAGATAAAGATGGTGCTAAAAACGTTAAAGTATATTTTGAACCATCCGCTGATACTGATTTAACTACACATAATTTAAAAAATACAGCAACAGGAACTAAAGCGAATAATGTTCAAGTTCAATTACTTAACTCAGATGCAGCAACAACAATTCAGTTAGGTACTGATGTTAACTCACAAAATGTTCAGGAAGTACAAATCGACAATGCTGATGTAAACCTTCCATATTTTGCTCAATATTATGCAACCGGATCATCTACCGCTGGGGATGTAAAAGCAACCGTTCATTACACCATTGCCTATGAGTAAGGTTTATTGGATTGCTTTTATTTTACGGGGCAGAAAAAACTGCCCCATTTCCTTCTAGAGGTATTATGTTAAAGTTCATTCTTATTTTCTTGACTCTGTTTGTATCCACAGTGGCTCAAGCCAGTGTGGTTATTATGGGGACCCGCGTTGTTTATCCCGCAACGCAAAAAAGCATTAATGTTCAATTAAATAATAACGATGAATCCCCCGCATTAATTCAGTCTTGGTTAGATACCGGAAACGCAGCTGCAGCACCAGATTCAATTCACGTTCCTTTTATCATTACTCCTCCCATATTTCGTATGGAGCCGAAATCAGGGCAAACCATCCGGATTGTCTATACCGGTGAATCATTACCACAAGATAGAGAGTCTCTTTTCTATCTAAATGTCTTAGACATTCCAGCAAAACCTAAAGTGGAAGAAAATTCAGAAAACTCAGAGGGAAATAACAATTACTTACAATTAGCCGTTCGTAGTCGCATTAAGTTTTTCTTTCGCCCTGATAATCTCAACGTAACGCCTGATGATGCTTACCAAAAAGTGACTTGGCATCAGGAAGGAGCACTACGCATTAAAGCGATTAACCCAACACCTTATTACATCACTTACAACAAAATCTCAGTGGGTCAGGATAAACAGCTAACGCCTGTTGAACAAAGTGGGATGATAGCTCCTTTTTCTTCAAAAATATTTTCACTTAAAGAGAAGCCAACATTAACAAATAAAGTCACTTGGGTTGTTGTTAATGATTATGGTGGATACCAACAAGGTGAATCTACTTTGGAATAAGGTAATATAATGAATTTTAATAATCGGTTACACCTCATTTCTTATCGTTATTCTCTTCCGTTTTGTGTTGCTTTGGGGATTGGGGTGATAACAATTTCTTCATTCGCTGCTGAAGAAGCTGAATTTGATCCTAGCTTTTTGCATTCAGTGCAAGGAAAGAATGCGATTGATATACGTCGCTTTAATTATGGCAACCCTATTCCTGAGGGCAAGTATTACGCTGATATCTATCTCAATAATGAATGGAAAGGAAAAGCTAATGTACAGTATTTATATACTGACAATGCGAATACGTCGACGTTATGTCTAACGCCGGAATTACTTTCATTAATTGATGTCGTCAAAGGCACTGTTCCTGAAAACAGTTATAAAGCCACTTGTTATCCCGCCTCAGAAGGACTCCCCTCAGCAAAATTTCATTTTGATTTATCCACTTTAAAGCTGAATATAGAAATTCCTCAGGCACAAGTGAATACTCGACCTCGAGGATATATTGCCCCTGCACAGTGGCAAAGTGGAGTCCCTGCCGCATTTGTCAACTATGATGTTAACTATTATCAATACAATACTCCGGATATAAATAATGAGCAGACTTACCTTGGGTTAAAAGCGGGACTCAATTTATGGGGATGGGCTTTTCGTCACCGTGGTGGTGAAAGCTGGAATAATGGTCATTCTACCGGATATCAGAATATCGAAACAAATGTGACGCATGATATTGCTCGGTTACGGGCACAATTCACATTAGGTGATTTTTATACGAATGGCGAGTTAATGGATAGCCTTAGCTTACGGGGAATTCGATTAGCATCGGATGAACGAATGTTACCCAACTCTTTACGTGGCTACGCTCCGATCGTGCGAGGCATTGCTAATAGTAATGCTAAAGTTACGATTTATCAAAATGCTCACATCCTTTATGAAACAACTGTGCCTGCTGGCCCCTTTGTCATTAATGATTTGTATCCCAGTGGATATGCTGGCGACCTTCTTGTGCAAATAACCGAATCTAATGGACAAACAAGAACATTTACGGTTCCTTTTGCTTCTGTTGCCCAACTTATTCGTCCCGGATTTAGCCGTTGGCAAATGTCAGTGGGACGCTATCGTTATGCAAATGAGACATATCATGATTTAATTGCACAAGGCACATATCAATATGGTTTGACAAATGATATCACTTTAAATAGTGGACTGACCACAAGCTCAAAATATACCGCAGGATTGGCTGGTGTTGCTTTTAACACGCCGATTGGGGCAATTGCATCTGACATTACATTGTCCAGAACAACATTTAATCACTCTAACGTAACGCGTAAAGGCTACAGTTTACATACTAGCTATAGCGTCAATATTCCGACCACGAGTACAAATATCACGTTAGCAGCCTATCGTTATTCATCTAAAGATTTTTACCATTTGAAAGATGCGCTATTGGCTAATCACAGTGAATTTATTGATGATGTTTCCATAAAAAGTGCCGCATTTTATCGCCCTAAAAATCAATTCCAAGTTTCAATTAATCAAGAATTAGGTGAAAAATGGGGAAATATATTTTTAACTGGTACCACTTATAATTACTGGGAGCATAAAGGAAGTCGTAATGAGTATCAGATGGGATATAGCCATTTTTGGAAAAAACTTGGTTATCAGATTGGCTTTTCTCAATCACGAGATAATGAGCAACAACACCGAGATGACAGATTTTATGTGAACTTTACGCTTCCTTTGGGAGAGCGTGTTCAAAGCCCCATTTTTTCTACTGTCTTAAATTATAATAAAGGCGAGAAAAACAGCATTCAAACATCCATCAGCGGTATCGCTGGGGAAGATAATCAATTCTCTTATGGTATTTCAGGTAATAGTCAGGAAAGTGGACCTTCCGGCTATGCGATGAATGGAGGCTATCGTTCACCTTATGTAAATGTAACCGCAACCGTCGGGCAAGATACTCAACATAATCGTCAAATGTCATTGGGTGCGTCGGGGGCCGTTGTCGTACATCCTTATGGAGTGACGTTAAGTAATGATTTAAGTGATACTTTTACCATTATCCATGCAAAAGGAGCACAAGGTGCGGTCATTAATAATGCACCAGGTAGCCGATTAGATTTTTGGGGAAATGGTATTGTGCCTTATGTCACGCCTTATGAAAAAAATCAAATTAGCATCGACCCCACTAATTTGGATTTGAATGTTGAGTTATCAGCAACAGAACAAGAAATCATTCCTCGCGCTAATAGTGCCACGTTAGTGACATTTAATACTCAAACAGGGAGAAGCCTACTATTTGATATTCGAATGCCAGATGGTAGTACTCCTCCAATGGCTTCCGAGGTTTTGGATGAGCATAAGCAGTTAGTCGGATATGTGGCTCAAGCTGGACGCTTATTTACCCGCGGTCTTCCTAAACAAGGTCAACTTGATGTGATATGGGGACCAAATCATGACGATAAATGCTCATTTACATATCATGCGACACGCAATGAAACTGACATGCGACCTCAAACCATTCCTGTTCAGTGTATACCGCACTCTAATTAGGAACAAACCATGAAAAGAATCTTTGTCATATTATTTCTTTTAACTCTATTCCCTAGTCTAGCTGTTGCTGGTGCAAATGACTACGTACCGTCTCCAATAACAATCAACACATCTACCCTCCCTGTTGTTGTTATTGGTCCTGCTGATGCCCATACTTACCCACGAGTGATAGGGGAACTCACCGGAACAAGTAATCAATATATATTTAACGGCGGTAGTTTAATAGCATTAATGCGTGGAAAATTTACTCCTACATTACCTAAAATAGGCAAAATCACATATAACTTTCGCCAAGGAAATAACACTCAATCTTCCGATTTCGATATATTTGATACTGGAGTTCCAGGGCTAGGTATTATTATTGGTATGGCGGGCTATTGGCCTGCAACGCCATTGGTTCCCATAAACAGCTCAAGTATATATATTGATCCTGTTGCCGCCAATACAAATCCAAATGCTTATAATGGTGCAACTGGAAGTTTTGGTGCTCGTTTATATGTTGCTTTTGTCGCAACAGGACGATTACCTAATGGGTATGTAACGATACCAACCAAACAACTGGGCCATATTTTATTGGAATCTAATCGGGCAAGTTTGAATAATAAAAGATTAACAGCTCCTGTTATGTTAAATGGAGGGCGCATCCAAGTGCAAAGCCAAACATGCTCGATGAATCAAAAGAATTATGTTGTTCCATTAAATACTGTCTATCAATCCCAGTTCACGTCTTTGTATAAAGAAGTGCAAGGAGGGGAAGTTAATATACAACTTCAATGCCAAGACGGTATTGATGTTTATGCTACATTAAATGATGCGACCCAACATGGGAATCGTTCTGATATATTAACATTAGCAACGGATTCTACGGCAAAAGGCGTTGGGCTAAGATTATATAAAAATAATGAAGTAACTGCGATTAGTTATGGTTCAGACACTCCTAACAAAGGAAATCAAAATCAATGGCATTTTTCAAATTATAGAGGAGAGATAAATCCACGTATAAAATTAAAAGCTAATTATATAAAAACAGAAAATACTATTACGCCAGGAAGTGTAAAAGCAGTAGCAACGATTACTTTTTCATATCAATAAAAATTAATTGAGTTTTATAAGTAGAGTAAAATGCTTTTATAACAAATGCTTTTTACTCTGTTAAACTTAAAAATCTGTTTATTGTTGGAGAATGAAGTTCATGAGTACAATTAATTCCATTATTGCTTATAGAATAATGCAAAAAAGAAAAGAATTAGGGATGACAGGGAGGGAAATAGCCCATTCATTGGAAATAAGTCAACAGCACTATTCACGTATAGAGAATGGACATACCAAAATAACAGTAGAACATTTATTCTCTATCGCGTTTATTTTAGGTGTCAAACCTAAAGAACTATTGCCTAATTATAAATTTTCAAATGAAAAAGAAATGATTAAAGCAAAACAATCATTATCAGCAGAAAGCATTATGCCAATAAAGAAAAGCGACATGTATCCCACATAAATATAGACAGGTATTCATTTTATTAAAAATAATGTGAACCATTAAGGACATAAAAGGGAATACGTTGCTCTACATGATGTTGCCGATGAGCATCACGTATTCGTTCGCTCACAAAAATCTGTTTTCCCCGAAAACGAATCCCCGTATCCCCGTATTGCGCTTGGCCCAATCAATGTGGTCATCCTGATAAGATGCATTCACAAACTGACTGGTTGCACAGACTAAAGGCAAGCTATATGGAGTCTCTACACTCCCCTTCCGTAATAACAATGCCATTGATTGTCCTCGGGTAAAAGGCAGATAGTCCGTATTAAAGACCCGTGCTCCATCTTCACTGTACAGTGATAACCCCCAACGTTTCTTCGGGGTCAAAACCATTCCTGAAACGAATACACACACATAAATGTCTGTTTGGGCTGAACTGTATAATTGCTTTTTATGCGCTAAATAGCTCACTTCCGCTTGAGGGTTGGTGGTATGATAAAACACAACACACTTATCTAAATGCGATAATATTGTCGGCAAAGACCAATAGCGCCCGCCTTTAAGGTGGATTTTTGTCGAAACACACAATAAGCCATTTGTGTATTACGTGTAATCGCACTTCGAAATCCCTGAAAGGTCCACACCACTTTTATCTAACTTTTTACTAATATCCCCCAGCACTTTTTTAACACCATCGAGCGTAACTCGTTGCTCGTTTAAGAACTACGTAATATCTGATGCAATAGCGGTCATACGATTATTAGCGTCGCTGTATGAGTTCGGCTCAGTGAGATTAATGCTGTAACTAGTGTTTTTTACGGTAAATGTAGCCGGTTGTGAAATGACTAATTCTGTATCGCTATTAACCCTGTCCACCATATAAATAAAATTAGCATTACCATTTTTAATTAAAATAATGGTACCTGTGCCAGAGACAATAGCAGACCCTGACACTGTGCTAACAGTGCCTGTTGTGTATATCATGATTTATTTCCTAAAATTTAGATACAAAAAAACCACATTAGTGCGGTATTTAATCTTCTAACATTGAAACGTCTATCATAAGCCCTTGTTCCATTAATCCAGAACCTTCTCGACTCGGAGGCATACTTATCCAGCCATCCTCTTCTCCTAAGAACTCGTATCGATACTCAAATGTTAACCCTCCCACATCATCAATCAAGACATAACGCTCGCTATATCTTTTGAATGTCCAAACTTCATCCCACGTGTCAGGGTCTATGTAGCTTCGTATGTTTGTATTATGAAAATACCCCATAGAGCGAGTCTTAATCATGCCATACCGATGACCACTTTTGCCTGCGATTCTTAATGAGCCTTTGCCAGCGCTCCCCGTATTGACATCATAATATTTCTCAAAGCAGACCAACTTAGCAAGAGATGAAAATTTCATTTTCCCTTGCTCATCATAAACTTCAAGACCAACTCCGTGTTGAGGTATGCTTACCTTGGAAATCGGAGCAACCATCCATTGGCTATTTAACGCATAGATTCTCGGATAGCTATCATGAGGGCCTGATGATGACGTTAGTTCATCAGGAGTTGCTTTTCTCAAAACACATATTGTTTCGAGTTTATCGGTTAATTGTATCAGCCTATTATTTGTGTAAATTTCTACACCAACCATTTCACACCACCCATACGACAACATGACTTGAGAATGAGTCATTCGCTTGTGTCTGCCCGCCACCAGAGCCATTGTTCTCCCAGCGATAGATATTGTAATCAACGCGGTAGTTTAACGTATTTCCAGATATGGAGTATTCTGTTCTCTCATTAGGCTTATCTACATGAAACTCACCACTCCATCGAGAGCGATACCGTAGCCAGAAATGGCAAACAACCTCACCTCCTAAGGAAATCTCAGGAATAGTAAGAGATCCATATTGGGACAAAGGAAGGTCAAATTGCCCCAAGTGGCGCGGTATAATAGTGTCTTCTCCAATAATGAGTCGCCCTTTCTCATCATATATTTCTAAACCCATGCCCATTACCATATCCCCATTCTGATACGCATTGTGCCTTTTTTATCAAACAAACGTTTTAATATGTTTGTTTCAATCCAGTACCCCTGAGCGTTATTCCCATATTTAATTTCTTCACCAGTGCGCATATTAAGTTGATAGCCCACCTTGTTTGCATGGCTGAAATTGGTTGATTGCAATACATTAGCTATTTTTGCACTGGTAATAGTTGCATCACCAATAAAAGCTTCATTAACAACTACCTGTCCATTCTTCACGATAAACGGTGTCACCACTTTGCCGTTTAATGACGATATCACCGCAAAGTTTTGGGCATTGACCAGAAATTGGCTATTTCCTTGTGCATTAAACCCTAAGCCAATGCCCGTAATGACTTTATTCCCTTTGCTATCTTGCTGAACTTTCATTGTCCATGATGCGGAAATTTTGCCATTTATGTCGGTGACCACTTTCGACGTTTGTTCAATTTTGGCTGAACTTGTACCCACTTGGCTTTCAAGGCGAGTGACTTGCTGGGCGGTAGAGGTCACTTTACCTGAGACCTCAGTCACCTTAGTTTCAAGTTGGTTTACCGCATTCGCCGTTGCATTGGCTTTCTGTTCGCTGGACTTAGGTACTTCATTCGCCACAAATCCTTTTGGTGCCACCGATTGTTTGTTATTGGTATAAGTGCGGGTGATAATTTGATGGTTAACACTTTTATGCTTAGTGAGCTGATATTTAGCACCTCCTCGCAAATAGATATATTCCACAGAACCATTCGTTAATTGAGCTGGCCCCATCACAGGGGATTGATTTGTCCATCGCCAATCAAAATTATCAATGATGCGGTTTTCAGACTGGGTTCCCCATCCGGAACCACTCACTTGCCATTCCACAATCATGGCAAAGCCTTTGGTGCTGTGAGTCGCATAGCTCGGTTTATTGTCTCTATATTGCCCTAATGTTCTAAAAACCTTAAAGGCATAACGTCGAGAAGTTACTAATGGCAAAATAATCGGATAATAGGTGTTTTCATTGAGTTTAGATAAATCTAAATCCACCACCACAGACTCCGTTAAATCGGCTTTCACTGTATCTAATTTGCTGGATAACGTTTGTACCTGAGAGGTTGCGGACATCACTTTGCCATCGAGATTAGTTACTCGCGTATTTAACGCATTCACCACACTGCTATCAGCTTTCCCCTTAAGATTTGAATTGAGCGTTGAAATCTCTTGCGTTTGTGCTTGCTGTTTCGAGGTGAGGGTTTCTAATGATTTATTAATCGCTGAAACATTCCCATTCATCCGTGTTTCCAGTGATTGTCGGGCTTTCGCTTCTGCTTGGTCACCCGAGACCCGCGCTTGTTTCTCGGCGGAAATGAGTCCTGCGGTCACTTTCGATAAATCATTGCCAGTATAATCACCACGAAGTTGAGTAGCTAAGGATTGCCGTTGTTGCGCTTCGGTTTTATCACCCTCAATACGTGCTTGTTGCTCTTGTTTAATTGCGGCAGCCTGTGCTTCTGTTGCCGTTGAAACTTGGTTCATCCGCTCAGCCAGTAATTTTCCTGCCTCCTCCCATTTTTTTTCACTTTCTTCAATCGTTGCTCCATGCCTCATCAACTCAGATAAAATCTTGTCATGATTTATCCTCATCAACTCATGTAATTCAGTAATATCGATTTGGTTAGCTTTACTGTTAATTTCACCCAATAAGTCTTGTGCGAGTTGGTCTCGGCTGATTTGCCCCGCTAATTCATCAAGAATAATACTAGCATCAAACTCAGATTCTCCCAGAATAAACTCAGTCCATTCGGAATGATTACCTATTTTATCTACCAGTCTTGCTCTAAAATAAAACGTTAAACCTGCTGATAACCCTGCCATTTCATAGGTTTTTGAGGGATAAGGAACATCAGATAACAGCATCAGACCTTCACCATTATTGGTTTTGCTGTACTGAATTTCCGTTTTTAACGTATCACTGGTGTTTTCACCAAATTCCCAGCCTAACTTAATGCCAAATACGAGCGGTGAAGCTCTAAAGTTTACAGGTTTAGGCGGGCTCCCTACTTTTCCTGTCAGTGTTGTTTCTGGCGCATTAGTCCATACACTGGATATTTCAGACGCATTTATCGCACGAACTCTCACCTGATAACGACCAGCATAAATGCCATCAACTTCAAACCCACATGTTGATGTTCTTGGCATTGATACCCAGTTATTATTATCTCTCCGCCATTGAGCCTCATAGGTAATGGCATTATCAACTGCATCCCAATCAACACGCAGAGTAATAAATGAAATACCTTGATTAACCTGAGAATAGGATGATATACGAATGTTTTTAGGTGGTGCTTGCACACTCGGTGGAACAATGGTGATTGGACGCTCACCTATTCTTGCGCCAGAGTCAATGTGATCGTAATTGCTTGGGTTATGGATTGCGCCAGTAATAGTGTATGTATTATCGCCATTATCAGTAATATTAACGACCCGATAAAGTTGTAATGTTAAATCATCAGCATCAACTGTCCAAACTGCGTTTTTCTCTGGTTCCTGTGAGTACTCCGTTGAAATTGTAATGATATTATCAGCAACCAGTGATACGGTTCTTCCCTCTGAGCGCCCGTTTGGCAGATTAACAATCAACCTATCACCTGCTTTAATATTGGCTCTGCGATCAAGTGTTATTTTTCTGCCTTCTACACGCGATATACGTCCACCATTATCTCTTCCAGCCAATGTAGAATCGGCAACAGCAATGATATGACCAGGAGAAGGTATTGCCCCCTCTAATCCTGTCGCAAAACTAATAACTCTGTCGTTAGCATTGGTGAGTAACGCCCAGCGACCTCTACGGTTAGCCTCCGTCTGTCGAGTGCAACCTATCGCTGATATTTCAGTTTTGCGTACTCCGTAACGACGCTGTAGTTTAATATCGGCCACAGCCTCAATCGCATCATTACTGTGGTTATTGGTGTCTGTGTAGGAAACTAATGCTTGTGTATATCGATTTTGCTGACTACCTCCTGAATAGGTAGGCTTACCTCCAACAATATTGGCATTAGTAAACGTTCTAAAAATACTATCTGGCATATCAGCGACAACATTAACCTTGTTATCAGCCCAAAATGTCATACCACGAAAAATAGCCGCTATATCTCTCAGTACTTGGTATGCCGATTCTTGCGATTGAATATAAACATCACACAGGAATCGAGGCTCCTTACCATCACCACCATGCCCATCGGGTACCAATTCATCACAATATTGCGCAATCTTATACAGGTCCCACTTTTCAACCTGAGAAGACTGGATCCGGTCACCACAGCCGTAGCGATTATTGAGTACTAAATCATAAAATACCCATGCCGGGTTATTGGTTGCTGCAAGTTTAAAGGTGCCATCCCATACGCCTGAATAGGCCCGATTAATCGGGTCATAATTCGTGGGCACTTTGATAAGCAAGCCACCTTTTGGGCGAACGCTAATTTTAGGGATGCGATTATTAAATTGACGCGCATTGAAAGTAATAAACAATAGGGCCGTATTTGGATAACGCAATTTAGCATCGATAACATCAGTAACAGCAGAGATAGTAACCTTATCAACAATTCTGGCTGTATTCTGATTCTTAGTTAATCGTCGGACACGGATCTGCCAACCTGTATTTGCCTTGGGTAAGTCAATGCGGTGTGTTCGCTGGTATTCGCTGGTCGTTTTACCATCAAAAGCAGACTTTAATACTTCATTATATCCAGCACCATCTGTAGATAAGTCAATAGCATATTCAATTCTATAGCCTGTAGTATCCCCGTTATCGTGTTGTTGAAACAATTGAGGAACAGATAGTCTAATGCGCACAGCAGATAGCTGAGTGTTATTAATGCTCCGCACATAGGGCTGATCGTCTTTTAATTCCAACCCTACCGATGTTTCGCTATCTACTGATGGGATACCCTGAATGTATTCTTGGTGTTCACTACCCGGTCTAAATTCCCAAGTGACACCCTCAAAATTCTTAGTACCGTCCGCATTGCCAATCGGTGTATCATCAAGAAAAATACGAGTATCGTCTAAGCCACCAGCAATTTCACCTTCTGAGATAGCCAATAAAATCTTAGCTGTTGATTCAGAAAGTAAGCTATCTGGTGATTCCGTGGGCGTATGTCCGCCACCGCCACCACCTTTTGCACCATGAATTAATTCCATATTTCACCCATAAAAAAAGCCACATAGTGGCTATTCTGAAATTCGTTTATGTTATTGCTGATCTTCTGTATAAATACCTGCGGAAATGATTGCCCCACCTACCTCTCGCCTGTCCAGTCCATAAAGTAAAGGAACTGGATTTCCTTGCGCAGTAGAGTTTACAGCTCCGCCAAAGGCATAAGATGGTTTGTTATCTGAATCTTGCCTCATTGATAGACCTCGCGGTTGGGGTGAAAGCATCTGGTAAACACCACCAAGCGCCACACCAAGACCTATGGCCCCAATCAAGTCACTTGCAAATAAGGCAGTACCCCAAGGAGCAAATGTCGCGACACCGATCATGGCAATGCCCAACATAGTTTGAAAGAATCCTCCTCGTTTACTTCCTTTAATGATTGGTGCTATGCGGATCTCTTCTTTGGTATCAAGATGTAATTCATCTTCAGCAATGTTGCGCTTACCTTTAAATACAGCAAACTCCAGCCCTTTCAGATGTGCATTAGCAAGAAACAGCTCAAACCCATCATAAAGCACAGAGAGTGCCTTAATTGCTTCGCGAGGTGAATCTATATCTAATTTGTGTTCACGCCCAAATTTTGCGCCAAGAACACCATATAGACGTATTGTTTTTAGGCTCATACAAACTCTTTCCTCCGAACAATTTTTACAGTCCTATCTCGCCAATAATCGCTGTAGGGGACCAACCTGCTGAGTTGACCATAAAGATGATGAAGTAACATGCCATTCATAATCACACCAGCGTGATTAGGTACATCGGCTTGCACTTGCATGATAATCATGTCACCTTCTTTTGGTTCACCAGCGATATCAACAAAACCCGCTTTCTCGTAGTTATCCGTATACAGGTTTTCGCCTTCTTCCCACCAATGCCGATCAACGCTGTAGTTATGTAACTCAATACCGTGTTTTTGGTGATAATAGTCCATAATTAACGACCAGCAATCAGCATAACCCAGCACAAAAGGACGTCCTTCTAATTCACGCTCACCTCGAGGGTAAATAATTCGAATATCACCCTCTGGACATGATGCGATCACCCAAGGCAATCCAGTTGCATCACACTGTAATTTATCTATTTCGCTAGGTTGAGTCGTTACACCATCACCACAATGGCTGTGCACAATTGCTATTGGCTCACCCCAGTCCTCAGCAAGAGCGTAATCTTCTGGAGAAAGCTCAAAATGCTCTGTTGGGTTATCTGAAAGATTGCTACAAGGAAAGTATTTTTTAACTCGACTTTTCTGACAGATAATTCCGCAAGCTTCTTTGGGATATTCGGCTTTTACATGTTCAAATATCGATTCTCTTAATTTTTTTGTGATCATCTCGTTAACCCCGCAGCGGGAAACCCTCCAAAATCTAATGGCTCATTCTCACCAAAGCGTTTTTTGCAATCACTAATAAGCCCACCACAACTATCTAGCGCTGGATCATCAACAGGGTTTCCTCTCTCATCAAAATATTTATTCCCTGAATATGAGCACCCATTACCACTGCGATAATCGCCTTTCATGCACCAATAACAAAGGTTATGAATTTGTCGAACGGGTATCATTACTCCCTGCAAATCAAACGGGCTAGACAGCTCGAACTCTACGGATTCGCCAGCCACCTCATTAGTTTTACGATCGATGTAATAAACCTGTTTAAAACACTCATCAGGGTTAGCGGTTGGATTACCATCAGGAAAATTTTTGGCATCAAGATAATGAGAGAATGTCTCATAAATAGTAACCTTTGCTTGCACCATATCGTCAAGCTGGAGACACAAAGATGAGATTAAGCCATCTATATTGGCAACCTTTAGAGATGGTCTCGCTGGGCTTCCGTCGCTATTCTTTGCCATTCCTTCAACTTCATAGGGCCATGCCCCATATTCATTTTCTTGCCACCAAATTGGTTTTGGCTTGATATCACCATTAGATTTCTCTATCTCTTCTGGTGTGTGAGGAAGATTGTAAGCATGGAAGCGAAGAATTGGCCCATCAAAACCACTGCCATCCACCTCAATTAATTGAACCTTATTACCCGGCTCTAATTTTTGTACATCTGCTGTGATATTCATGCGCTAAATGCCTGTTCAAACGTAGCTGACAATTTCATTACTCCGCCAGATATGGGGATCATCGATATTGAATCAGCTTTAACTCGATAAAGACCTTTTTCACCAAATGGAGGTGTCCAAATAAATGATTTTACTGTGTGTTGCCGAATGAATTTAAAAATAGGCATCACCTCATCTTTCAATCCCATATAAGAGAATGGCCACGTTTGAGATTCTGGATTAATACCATCACCAGCAACTTGTTTGTAACCATCTCCAAATTCAACTTCTTTAATACGATGCTTGAACTCACCGCTTGGCGAATCTTGTATTTGTGTTCGCCATTTAAACTCTTCCATTGGTTACTCCAATAAAAAAGGCGACACAAAGCCGCCTGATCAAATATCAGGATATTAATAAATATCCATTAGGTTATTTTATATATTCAGCCCAGAGAAACTTACCGAAGGAATGGCTGACTTACTTCGATGGAGAATTGAATATGTTAGTTAGTGAAATGGCTAAAGACATAGAGACCCTTCAAACACGTACTCTTGCTTTAGAGTATATAATTCAAGTAATGATTAGGAATATGTCTGATATTGAAAAAGAAAAACTTATTAGTGAATTAAATAAAGTATCGCATGATAGTCCTGTAACTATCGAGGCGTTTGGTATCATTCAGTCACATTTACATAATTAGTACCATATTATAAAGGCGGTTACTGTGCCGCCTTTATGCGATCTATCATGGTTCTTGCATATTTTTCCGCTCTCCCCATAAATGAAGCAAATGTTTCATTTGGGTTATAATCCTCTGTGTACTTAAATTGTAACTTTGGTTCTTCATCTGGGGTATTATTTCCCACTATCTCCGTTACTGTAATTTCTGACGTTAATATAGGTTTTTCACTTATTTTTATAGCCCCAATGCCATATCTTTTCACATCCCCTGTAATTTCCACTCCTGAAAATTTGTTTGATAACAATGGGAACTCTACTTTGATTTTCATAACTACCTCTCATTAAAAAGCCACAGAATTTGGTGGCTGTTATTGGTTTAATTCTTTAATTGTTTTTCTTGCATATTCTTCGGATTCTTTAAAATATTCCGAAAGAGGCTTATTAGCATCAAAGCTAGTTTGATAAACCAGATATGCTTTTGGTGGTTCAAAATCAGCTTCATTTCCCATGTATACATCTACTGGAATGCTAATTTCTTTATCTTCTGGACGAATACAAATATTTCCTAATTTTAATTTCATAAATACCTCTCTTATTAAATGATTATCTATTTCCTGATACTGCTTTAATGATCTTGTACAAATCACCACCTTCTCGCCCTTCACTAATAAAAAGGCTTTTAACTTTATTCTTTAACGATTGCTCAGCAGCTCTCACATCTATATTTGGCATTGCACTTTGTTGCTGTTCGGTTTCAATCTTGACGCCGCTCATATCAATTGTCACATTCACCCCACCACCAGCAATTTGAGGATTGCGAGCGATAAATGCTGTTGGCTGTGTAACCGACATTGGCGCAGAACCACCGACATGACCACCTGAAGCATAACCTCTCTTTCCTGCATCCATTAGTCGATAGAGATTATCTACACCTAATCGTTGCGTTGCTTCCTTGGTAAAGACGAACTCGCCTTTATGCACTACGCCAGCGGGGTCATATTTACCACCACCGCCTGTATAACCACCACTTGCAAACCCAAAGAAATTACCTACCGCATTACCACCAAATGCCGCTTTCATAGCATTTAGCATAGCCATCTGCATTAACATCTTGGTGGTCATTTCTAAGAATGAGCGAGTGAAGTCAGCAAAATTAGCTTTGCCCGTCAATACAAAATCAGAGAGACTGTTACTCATGCCTTGGAATGCTGATTGACTAATTTGAGCTACGTTACCGTAAACGTTTGTTGCCTGATCTTGGAATTCAGCAAAGCCTTTCTTGACGCCTAACTCCCAGTTAGCACGAATAGAGTCTTCCTTAGCATAATACTCCTCTAAGGCTTTTCTCTCGTCTGGTGATTTAGCTTTCTCTAGTGCGATGTCTCGTTGATACATGCGGCCAGACTTACCAGCTCCCAACTCTAAGGCGCGACTTCTGGCATTAATTTCTTCAACGCGTTTAAGTTGCTTATCTAACTCACGATTATGTAACTCCTGAAGCTTAACCTCATCACCAGCTATGGCCAATGCTTCTTGAGAAGCAAGAATGTAGTCCTTTTTAGCAAGCAACGCCTTTTCGTCCTTGGTTAACTGTCTTGTTTTCTGAGCCTCCTCAAGGATTGATATTTTCGCTTCCATATCCCAAAGTTTTTTACGCTCAGAGCTAATCACATCACTGACTGTTTTATGCTCTTTTAGCACCTTTAATTGTGCTTGTAGGGATAATAGGGCTTGATTTGCTGATTCATCTACTCTAGTACCATAATCTGGTCGGTAGGTTGGGGTTTTACCTTTACCTTTGGCTTTTTCTTTCTCGTAACGCTCTTTCTCTCGGCGGATGGCTTCATCTTTTGCAGCTTGAGATGCATCCGCATTATTTATTATCTCCTTGAGTAGTCTTTGGTGCTTTTCCTCTGCGGTTTCGTATTGTCGCTTTAATTCTTGATCGGCTCTAAACTGCGCTTTTTTACGCTCTTCCTCATCTCTTGCGGCTTTTTCTCTTGCGTTTTTAATGTCACGTTGAAATTTTTCTTCTTTTAGTAGAGCGAGTTTACTTTTAACTTCATCTGGCATTAATCCAGTCTTGTTATAATACAGCCCCTTGGAGGCAGGGTTTATTTGAAACTCAATCAGAGCTTCTTCATACTCTTTGATTTGCTGCTCTAGAGTATTCTCTCTGCCGATGTCTAGCATTGCATCCCATGCGCTACTAGCCATGTTTTTAACCCCTTCCCACGCTCTCTCAAGGTGGCCTAGATTTTCCTTTATCTGTTTGGTTCGCTCATCCATAGCATTGGCATATGATTCCATAGCCATTTTAGCCGCTTCTTGCTCTTTTCCTTGCGTCTGAAGTGTGGTTATTTGTTCTAATTGGGTAGCAGTTAAAAAATGTAATGACTTATCTAATTCAGTGACCGCTTTAACTGGATCTTCTTGCAATCTCTGAAATTGCTTTATTGTCTCATCAACCGATTGACCAACGGTCTTTTCCATAGCAGCAGCAGTTTTAGATACCATATCAACATCTCGACCCGAGAAAGAACCAGATCCAACTACTTTTGAGATAGTATCAGCCATTCCATACTGAGCGATCCCATTCCCCGACAAGCTTCTAGCCAAAGCATCTAGCTGTGCCGCTGTTCTTCCCGCATAACCACCAGTAAGAATTAGCTGCTTATTATACTCGCCAAATTCTTGCGACCCTTTATACGCGGCTAACGCCACAGCTGCCGCAGCACCAGCAAAACCAAACATAGCAACTCTTGCAGGGGTAATAAGTGATGCTAACGCTTTTAGTGAGTTACCGACACCACCAAATGAGTCCTTTATTTGCCCCCCTTGTTGTATCATCACCATCCAGACTGGCATTCCTGATGCTAATGACGTAACAATATCTGACATTTGCATGGGAAGTTGACGCATTGCTTGTTTATATTGACCAATGGTAATTGAGCCATTCATAAAGGCTTTTTCTTGCTCTTTTAGCTTATTGATCATCGGCGCAGCTTGTTGCGACACACCAAGTTGAGCAGCTTTTAGCTCTAAAATCTCTGTCCTCGTTTTGCCTATAATTTCAGTTTGATTTTTCAGTGAATTTAAAAAATCATCAGCAGCTTGCTTGGCTCTATTTGTTGCCGCCTCTTGAGCTAATAGCGCCCGCCCTTCAGCCGTAAGAGACATATTAACTCGTGTTAATTTATCTCTAGTCTGCTCAAGTATGGCGTTATAGTCTGCAAACTGATCCTTTGGTAATATCCCTTTTTTATTTGCCTCTATTAATTTTTGAGTGGCTTTATCAAGCGCATCAAATGCTTTATTGGTTGGATTTATTGAATTTAATAAATCATCAAGTTCTTTCTTTTGCCTCTTTATCGCGTCGGCTGCTCTCTTTTGATGATCAACCCCTCTATTAAACTGGTCATTTAAATTTCGCGAAGAACCGCTTACCTTCTCTGCTGTATCGCCGAACTCCTTTAACTTTTGTGTGCCACGCTCCAGATCTGACGTATCAGCCTTTAATGATATTGTTGCTATATCTGCCATTTAATTTCCTCCAGATATAAAAAAACCACCCGAAGGTGGTTGTATTTTAGAATATGGTATTATAGAGAGTTTGCCAAAGCGTCTGATTTTTCCTTAATAATTATTTCATTCTGTTTTTTTTCTTCTTGTTTTATTTTTTCAATAAATTCAGATTTGTAAAACAAAGATATAATAACTGACCTATTATCGCCAGTGGCATTCAACATAATCATAACACTACTGGAGTCATTACCTTGAAACAAAGATACATATTTACCACAACCCTCATTATTTAGGCATTCTGGTAGAGTAAGCATTCCTCTTGTTCTATTCTTCCATAAGTATTCTTCAGAATATTGTTCACTGTACTTTGAAGATAATGCTTGTTTTAATATGTTATATTTCTCAATAACTTTACTATCATCATCGTCATACACATAAATCAATGCATCTACATTAATTAATCCATACTTATCGTCAATACTTACACTGTACATATCCAGACCATCAATTAATGAGGAATCATTTTTGATGAGATACTCTTTCACTCTATTTTTTTCATTACCAATTAACTTTATATTTCCAGTTTTGCTGAGCACATCACTGTATGTCATCCCCCATTTTAATCCAAATGGGGCTGATATTTTTTTCTCTACTGCTAACGTTGTTGTGCTAAAAAACAAGCAGCTAACCAGCAAAGCAATCACCCCACTAATATTCAATAACTTCTTCATCCCGTCCTCTCAGTTCTTTATTTAGTTTTCTTAATGTTAGCTGAGTGTAGTCGCAAATTGAAGCAAACAAAAAACCTGCCGAAGCATGTTTATAGAATTATGATACCAATTCTGATGAGAACAATCTTTCTAAAAACTTTTTATTTATTAAATATTCTATATTTTCATTTAGATATAAAAATGAATACTTTATGTCTTCTTTATTATTAATTAGCAAAAAATTATCTAGTGACGACTGCACTGAAACGAGGTCATTACATAGATTTCTGCTTTTTTTCTTTTCAAAAATCTTGGATGAATCAATGTATTTATAGCTTTTTGATACATCAATATCAGCCTTGACATTGTTATGAACGTAATTACATGCATCAGAATATACCCTAGTAAGTGCGCTAACACCGTCTACACCTTTATATCTTTCTTTAAACTCACTGAACATCCTTGTAACACCGATCTCATCATCATTATCTTTGTTCAACAAGAATCTAATTGAATTTTCAATGCATGACCTTATATTAAAATAAAAGTATCTATCTTCATTTTTTTTTATTGCTGAAATACAACCTAAAAAATCATAGATGACGCTTAATAAGTGTCTATTACCTCTCAAAGATTTTTCGTGAATTATCTTCAAAAAAATAGACTTTTTTACCGCTGATATTAACGAGTCAACAACATATTGGTCAGGAATTACTTTTAGGTCTTCTTTGAACTTGGACACTGTTCCCAACACGTTGTAAGGGTCAATAGTAAGGAAGTTACTCACCCCTAAACCCCTTTATCCACTTTGAGATACTTTCTGTTGTAGTATTTTTACCTTTTCTCTTTTTATTTTCTTTCTTTTTCGCTTCTAAAGCGATATCGTTGATTGGCAGCTGATCTAGCTTTTCATAAATGATATTGACAACAGTATTTTTAGCTGTGAAATGATTTCCATCAGAATATTTTCTAACTATATCTTTCGCAAGCCTAGAGAACATAAGGGTTCTTGAGGATACAACGTATCTTTTATATTCTATCTTAAATGCATCTTTAATAAATTCACTCAATTCAAAATTCGACTTAAAAATTTCTTTGGAAAATATTACTAAAGATAGAAACCCGATCATAAACTCAAGCGATTCAGAATCTTTTAGTTCCATTAATTTCTTTTTAGTTATTAATTTATTCTGATTCATCATCAACCTCTTTAAGCTTAGCCTCGAGTTCCGTACATATTCTATCAATGATTTCTTTAGACTGAGAATACGCTGACGCAAAATTTAATTGCTGACCAACCTGTAAATCCCTAACCTTTGAAAAATGATTCTTGAAGAAATATAGATCCCTGATTCCTTTTTCGGTTTCTATAGCCGTCTTAATTGCTCTGGTCTTCTTGGTCAATCTTTTTGGTGCAGTATCGGTATAAATAACACCCAACGGCTTTATTGTAAGTCTTTGATCTCTAGCCAGCTTAGAAACAATTGATAGCAAATTGTTACTCCCTAATACTGAATACTGATCTATTCTCATTGGCATTATATAATGTGTAGATGCCATTATGGACGCTTCGGTATACATCGAAATGGTAGGCGGACAATCAATAAAAATATAGTCGTAGATTTCTCTTAACTTATTGTCTTCAATGAAATTTCTTATCCTAATCAATCTAATTGTATCTACCGTGTTATGCTCAAACATTATGTTTATATCACCAGGGATTATATCTAGATTTGGATATACACTGTAAATAACATCTTCTTTTTTTAATACTGCATCTTCATCATATATAGAAGCATTTACTTCAAATATTCTCTTGATTGTCTTTCTTTGTTTTACTAAAGATAAGTACTCACTTATTTTATCATGCTTACCCATAAAAGATTGTGTTGCATTAAACTGAGGATCAATATCTATTATTAATACTTTTTTATCCTTATAGTTTGCTAAATACTCACCAATACTAATACATAGAGTGGTCTTTCCCACCCCACCCTTCATATTAATAAAGCTAATTACAGGCGCATTCATGTGCAAGCTCCAAAGAAAATATCAAAATATATTACAGGCACTAAAAAATTTTACATTCCTGTTTTTTATACAGTAACAACAAAATAAAATGTGATATTAGTCACTTTTTACCCTCATTCATCTTCTTGATAGTTTCCATGAACAGTTCTTTGAACTTTTCAGGATCAAGCTGTGACAACTCGTTTAAGTTTTTAGGGGTGTTATCCTCATCCACGGCAGACTGAAGAATCATAACCATTTCAGCATTAAGAGATCGCCCATTCTTACTTGCCCTTTGCATTAACTTTTCCTTCAGAGTATCAGGCATTCTAAGGCTATAAGGCGTTATATCTCTTATTCTCGTATTTTTTTGTGACATACAACCACCAGTAAAGTCATTGTGATATCACAATATAGTCAATTATTCGTTGACTATATAGATTCACATTGATATCTTTGTGATGTCACATAGACACATAAAAGGATGAAGATATGAATACCAATAAAAAAACAGGAAAATTTCAACTCAGATTAACAGAGGTGTTAAAAAGTAAAGTGGTAGAACTCTCAGCGAAAGATGGTATTTCGCAAAACTCAATAGTTAATCAAGCGATAGCTTGGTATGTGAAAGAAAGAGAAAAACGTGTCAACTAAAACAGCGAAGCCCCAACTATTTGCGGTAGCTAGGGCTTCTAATTTGTCAGAAACTACGGAGTAACCGACATGACTAGTGTATCAACAATTAACGTACCTTTCCACGGTAACAACCTGTATGTAGTAAATTTCAACGGCGAACCATATGTACCAATGAAGCCAATAGTTGAAGGCATGGGGTTAACTTGGCAATCTCAATTTGAAAAGCTAAAACAAAGGTTTAGTAAAGGGATCACGGAAATCGTGATACCTTCAAAAGGCGGTGAGCAATCAATGCTTTGCCTAGCTCTCCGTAAACTTGCAGGCTGGCTTCACACTATCAGCCCTAACAAAGTCAAACCAGAGATCCGCGATAAAGTAATCAAGTATCAAGAAGAGTGTGACGACGTACTTTATGAATATTGGACTACTGGTGAAGTTAAGAAAAAACACAAATCAACTGTTCAAGAACGCAACCCATTAAAGAATGCTGTTAATCTACTGGTTAGTAAGAAAGGCATTATGTACCCAGAAGCCTATTCTCTTGTTCACCAGAAATTTAATGTTAGTAGCATTGAAGAGCTAACAGCAGATCAGATACCCGATGCGGTTGAGTATATTCACAAGTTCGTTCTTGAGGGTGAATACATTCCTAAACAGGAAGAAAATATACTTTTTGAGCCAAATCAAAACTCAATCACTGTAACCATACCCAAAGAGGGAAGATGGTTGTTTTCTTATAAAAATGAAAAGCAACAAGTAGTTAGCGTTGATGGTCATAACGTTGTCAGTGTTGAATACATTCAAAAATTACAACGTGACTCTAATGCGCTTATTGAGTTACTGCAAAACTTCCGTCTACGCACCCAAGTTATGCAAGGTGAGAAAAGCGGAGATATTTTAAACACTCCGTTAATTGCATAACAATAGTAGTAACGCCCAAGGACGGGCTATCAATTCTAACGATTCGTTATAATCAAACTATATCAATAAATTACACAAGATAAGTTTTACAACTTTTTTGTAAAACCCTTTAGGAGTCGCTCAATATTTGAACTACAAAACTTTTGTAGTTACCTACAATTATTTTGTAGGTCGGTCATTTCAATTTAGAACAATCAAACAATATCAATAATTTGAGATATTCAGGCAACAAAAAACCCACCGGAGTGGGTTAGTTTGAATCTGTTTCTGATTTCTTTTTTATCTCTTTTTCTTTTGCTACTTCTTGAAATACATTGTATGTGTTGACGTTAAATAACGAAAATGACTCTATTTGCTCATAAGGTAAGACATGTCTAAACTGGAATACTGATAACGGCTCTGAGCTGAAGTTTATTCCTTGTTGCGCGTAGTGATCTGTGTAGTTGTGCTCAACATGGAATGTTAATGTATCTTTCTCTCTATATCCTGACATGAACGGTATTAACACTAGCGTATTGATATCCATTCCTTCAAACCTGATGCCATCAACCATTCCAACATAAACCTTTCTAGACTTGAGAGTCACAAAAACCAGTAAGCCATCATCCATTCTTTCAAATGACTCCAGTAGCAAACTTTCAATGGCGTAAACTTTTGCTACTTCCCTAAAGTCTTCCATTCTCTTTTGTAGGGATTGATTTCTTTTTTTAACATCAGCAGTCTTTCCGATAGATATCAAAACAGTAAAAGATAACCACAAGATAGTCCAAAAACTCATACCAGAAACTCTGATATTGAAAATAGAGTCTACAAATGTGAAAGGCTCATACCAACCAAAAAGATAAGATGGCGCATTCAATATATACATAATAATATAAAGGCCAATGGCAACCACAACAGATGCCATCAGCCCTTGTATTAAAAACTCACCGCCTTTGAGCGCTACAAAAAAGTACGCGTTCCAACCAACAGAATTATTCAGTTTATATCTTGACGGCAAATGATTATCTACATAGTTATAGCCACAAACCAAGACGAGAACAATTACAGCAGCCCACACTAAGAATTACCGCCCTTTTGTTGACTGTAATTTTTCTATGTTGTCTTTAAAAGCCTTCTGGACAACTATACTGTTAGGATTTAGTGATATCGAACCATCACGACCAACAAAGAAATTATCTTTATTGTCTAAAGCCTCTTTTTCGTCTTTAGATTTCTGATCGTTACCACCAATAATTGGATTGGTTATTTTTTCAACTGAGAGAATTACACGAAGAAATTCTCGAATTAACTTTTTCATAATCCCCTCCGTTATTATTTTGTAAGTGAAATGACTATACAATGTGTATAGCTATATTTTTATGATATCAGAAAGGTATCACTTGTCCATAACTTGATCCACATTTTATTTACTAGGTCAAGCTTTAAGCCAAACTAATTACTATGTGCTGCATTCTTGCTCGCAGCCTCCCTTTATCCTCTCTTCCTACTCACCAACCGGCGTTTACCACTGATCAGCTCATTATTATGACCTTTTATGCATTACCTCTAACGCCTTAGCTTCCATAATGCGGATATCGCTAAAAACGGTCGCTCTATCTTTGATGTTGAGTAAGTCCATTATTTGGTTTAATGGGTTGTAATCCAAGCCAGTAATACCATTCATACCTACGCGCCACTGTGTATTCATGGCTGAAAATACTTGATACGAATCCCAAACATCAGGCCACACCTCAACATCATCAATGTCAGGCGGAAAGCCAAAAGCTCGCTCGAACTCAGCCGATTCTTTTGAACTCATTCCGCCATACATCGCCTCGGCGACCGTTAGGAGTTTTTTTCGCGGTTACCTAGCAGCTCGTTGTAATATGTTGATGAAATAGCACGAGAGGCTGAAGGGTAGTTATCTAACAATATGTTTAAATTTTCTTTGTTATATGGCTCTTCGATCGCCCAGTCAGCAATAATCTGCTCAAAGAACTCAGAAATCGGTTTTTCTCGCATTCCATCAAGCTCACTTACTGAGTGATGTTTAAATGTGAATGTAACTACTTCTGGCTTTTCTTTGCCGGCAACAGGAATTTTAACGTTAGCTTTGAAGGTTGGATTTGGGACGAGTGTAAATTTAGGCATTATTAGTCCTTAAAAAGCCCCTGACTCGGGGCTGTTGTGAGTATTTATTGATTAAGATGCGTTGGTATAAATCTGCATTTCAGATTTAAGTGAGAATCGCGCTGTTACGTTTTCAACTTCGTTGATAGCAGTGTTTGGCACACGCTGGAATGAAATTGAAGCTGTGTAATAGCGATCTTCTTCTGCGCGTTTATTGAAGAATCGGATTGCAGTAACTTGCTTACTGTCGTCCAATTTTGTTAGCAATTTACGGATAGGCAGCTTAGCATCGTGAGCAAAGGTATAAACCTGTACAACACCATTTTTATAGGTATCGATAGTTTCTGCCTGCTCATCTTCAAGAAATTGAACCTCTTGAGTTTGCTGTTCCCCACCTTCTGTAGAAAGTGTCATTACCTGTGGCATGACTTCCCATGACAATACTTTCTTTAATGTTCCTGTACCGCCACCAGCAGGAAACACATTTTTATCACTTGTATCGACACCTTCTAAGGTGATTTTAGATTCAGCGACACTTGCAACACGGAAAGCACCCGAAGCTTTTTTCCAGCCAGATGTAACATGAACAATATCGCCTTTAGCAATGTCACCCACATCATCAACTGTTAGTACGGCTTCTTCGGCATTAGTTGCCTCGGTAATTTTAATTTCGTCATCGTATTTACTTGCGACGTAAACACGCGACCCATTAGGAATGTTATAGGCCATTGTTAACCTCTATTTTAGGTATAAAAAAACCGCAATTAAGCGGTGTTATCGGATTGCATTACATCGATAGGATGCACGAATAGGAATGGTATAATTTGTTTCATCTGAAATTGGAGGGAACTGGCTAGGCTCTCCGTTAATGTAGATACCCTCCCCTAATGTTAATCCATTTTCTAATCTGTTTTTAACGTCATCAGCAATAGTTGATATCTTAGCGTCCCCACCCCCTACTTTCCCAACTACGTTAATTTGGATAACACCACGATAAACAGGCATATCCAGAGATAACCCGATGTTATCCGTTTCTGCTGGCATGACATGGAGTTGAAGATAGGGATCGTTAATATCATTAAAAGGAAGATTGGGCCATGCGATTTTAAGATTTAAATCCTTGCCAATGCTCGCCACCAGCTTTCGTATTTCAGTATTAATTGTCGACTGATTCATGATTTAGTTTCCGATACGGCAGAGTTGAAAAACTGACTAAATTCCTCAGCAGTCACAGCAACCATACCGTTAGGTGCTTGTTTCGAATGCCCCATTTCAAGGCGGTAAGCATAAGGCACATTGTTTGTGAAATAGATAGCTTTCATTCCTACCTTAAATTGTTCAATAACAACGTTGCCTAACGCCTTTGTCATATTGCCTGACTTATCTATGCGCCCCGTCTCGCCTTCCGCTGGGGCATCAAATGACACCTGCCAATTACCTCTAAACCGCCCCCCTGTATAACCAGGAGGAACATAAATATCCATAGAGTCATTAACACGAACACGCTTTTTTAATTGACGTCGCTTTGGTGTTAAATTATTAGGATCTTGTTTTAGATATTCATTATGTTCAAAAACTGCTTTATTGTAGTTTGAGGCAACCCTATTAACTTCCCATAATTCAGGATTTCCAACAGGTGACATATCAACAAGCTTCGCTAATATTTTAAACCCTGTATTTTTGACAACCGTTTCAATATTTGCGTTAGATTTGTCGATAAAGATATTAATCGACTTCATGAACTGATCTGACATGTCACGCCCTCAGTTGAGACTGATAGCAGATAATAATATCAGCGGGTTTAACAGGGTTCGGTTCATGAACGCGCAACCAAACGCCATCGACAAGCACCTTATCCCCTTTCTGAATATCAATATCTGGAGGAAGTATCATTTTAATATCCGTAGAGAGAATAAGCGTGCCATCGATTTCGTAAGGTTTATATTGCGTTTTTACCCCGACAACAGAAAATAACGTTTCTGGCTCAAAGTGTTCCTGCCCCTCATCATCAACCCAATGCTTACCATCACGCTTAGCCTGATAGGAAACGCCATATTTTTTCAACATCCTTAATGCTGTACTCTGCCCACGTTGATAAATGTTCATGGCTACCTCATTGCAAATGTATTAATGGCAAATCCATCCGAGACATCAATCAAGCCAGACAATAAACCTTTTAACCAAGGAAAGTTTGGTGCGCCAGTATTAGTGCCTTCGGCATATTGCACAGTAATAGCGCCCTCAATTCGCTCTGAGGTGATTTCAGCGCCTAACGTGGGCTGTAGGTCATTTTCTACTGATTCAATCGCTAAACGGCATTGAGCTTGGATTAATTGCTTTGGTATCTGATCGCTTGGGATGGCAACACCGTCGCGAGATAGCCCTGAGCGAGGGAAAGATAAAGGTTGATTTAGGTTAGTTCGTTTACCTAACCATTTTTGCGATTCAAGATAATCCATCGCCGTAATTAGTAATGCCTCTAGTCCACTATCTGCCAAAGTGATATTTCTATCCTCAGCGTATTTCTTCAAATCATCCACACTTGCGTAGCTATTAAATATTGGAGAGTTCTTATCAGGATCAATCATGCTCACCTCAAAAAAAAGAGGGGCACAAAGCCCCTTAAATTACTCGTCTGGAGAAGTTTTTTCTGTGAATGTAATTGCATCAGTATTTTGTGCAACACCATCAACAGTGGCTGTGACAATAAATTCACCCTGTGAATCAGAAGTTAATTTCACTGTCGCACCACCAGCTTTGCCCGTCTTAGATGAAGTAACGCTTAATTTGCCACCTGTTGTAGACCAATTAACGGTAGCTCCTTCGACTGGAGAGCTGCCCTTGGTGTAATTAAGAGTGATCGTTACTGTATCTGTACTGTCAGCGATAGCGGACGTTTTATCCGCTGACAGGGTTACTTTCCCTCTTCGGCAGTCAGTTTAATCATGACGCCAGCGGTTAATTTGTTGCTAGTGAAATGCTTCTTCCAGTTACCTGCGGTGCCTAACTGTGTTAAATCAGGGTTTTTTCCTTTTGATTCATCCCAGCTATAGCCCAGAACGCCAACGTTAACCACGCCTTCACCACGATAACCAACTTCCAAGTTCTCCTTGTCATTGATTTCATAAGATCGGAAAGTCGGCTCTTGGGATTCAGTGATAGTCACAGCACCCGGCACTAAACCAAAGATGGCATCTACTGGCGCTGTATCCGTTACCAGCACAGGCTTACCTAATGTGCCTGGCTGTCCACCGTAGATAACCACACCCGCTTCTTCATACACTTTGTTGTCAATGGCCTGATCAACAATATCGAAGTAGGTGGTTGAGTGCATAACAAACAGATTTACGCGGTTGAACTTATCACCATATCTGCGTAAACCTTTGGTCAGTGTTTTCTTGCCATCTGTCGCAATATCCGCAGTCACCACCATTTCTTTGTTATTGCCAATAGCGGCACCTAAAGCAGCTAAAGAGTATTTGATATAACCCTCTAGTGAAGCATCTGCCGCATCGGTACCCACTAACTCAGAGAACTCCGATACATCACGGCCACGGCGTTTAAATGCTTCTTCTGTCGTTGCATAAGGACCATATTTCCAAGGTGCTTTTACATCAACAGATTCGCCCGCGCCGATTTTTTTGTTCTCTACAGATGCTGTGGAGTTTACATCACGATGCTCAATCGAACCGCCGATCTGATAAAATGCACGCTTACGGAAGTCCCCCTCAATAAAAAGGTTATCCAGCACAATTGCGCCGTTTGATGCCTGATTAAATACTGCTAAATTATCTTGACGGCGTTCTAAAAACGCAGTTTGTGCTAAATCGTTATAAATTACTAAATCATTATTAGTCATCGTAGCCATTACTTATATTTCCTTACTCTTTTGGAAGTTTTAAATATGCGTCACGCCCGTATCGGCGAATATAATCAGCCTTGTCACTGGCGGACATTTGAGAACGTTTAAAATGTGCACCACCTTGTTTATGTTTCCCTGCATCTGTACCAGAGGCTGCGGGGAATAAGTGAGGAGCACTTTCTTTTAGGGATTCAATCCATTCAATAGGTGATAATGGCGTGCGACCATCTTTGCCCATGATTGGATTGCCATCTTCATCAACGGCTACGGCCTGACCTTCATCGTTGATCTGAAAAATGCCTTTGGCACGTAAAATTAAATCTTCTTGAGCGCTGGTTAATGCACCCGCTTTCCCTGCTGCAAAACGAATTTCATCGCCTAACACACGAGCACGGAATTTATTTGCAAACGCCTCTGCCTTTTCAGCTTTAGAGCTTGCTTCTTTTAACTTCTTGTCGAAATCACCACGCAAACGCTCAGTGCGCTTATTGAGAACCTCGTCAATCTTGCCATCAGCAATGAGCTTGGCTTCTTCGTCATTCTCAAAGCGTTTAAGCATGCCCTTCACAGTGTCTGGGTCAATGCCTTCAAAACGTTTCAGGTTATCGCCTTGCTCTTTGAGCTTGCCTAGCAACTCACTGTTTTTAGCCTTTAGCCCTGAAACCTGCTGGTCGATAATAGCTTGAATTTCTGGAGTGATTTCCGGTGTTCCACCACCTCCACCTTGCGAACCATCATCAGCCTGTGAATAATATTTGCGTTCGATATTCATAAATAACATGTGATTCCCCTTGGGATTAGATGCGCCTAGCGCGTTGTAATAACTCAGCCCTGAGCTGAGTTTAGGTAATAAAAAAGGCCACCGAGGTGACCTTGTTAAATGGTTTATTGATTAGCTATATCCAGCCTCTCTAAATGCATGCCCATCTATCTCTCTAAGTCGCTCTAGTGAAATAAACTCTCCCTTATCGGTATAAAACTCAGAAGGATGCATACCGCCCTCTTTCATTAGTCTGAATCGCGTTTCTCCGAAAACTTGACGCTGTCGCCATTCAGGTTGCCGTTGTATCCAATCAAGAAAATTGGTATCTGCTGGCACCTGCCCGTCCATTGAGGCACGAGTTCCTGCGTCCATCTCATCTAAATCGATACCTAATTCACGCCACGATTTGGTAACCAGCGTTTCTGTTGAGCGGCAATTGAAGTGGATTTTTCCGGGGCCTTGTAGATAAGGAACTTTATGACCAATAGGCTTACCTTCCAGCGTGTATCTCAACCTATCCCGAATAATGCAATCGTGAGATGTTTTATTATCGAGGGTAGATAACCATTGTTTACAATCAAGAATGTCTTTATTGGCATCAGCAAACTGATCTCGCGCTGTTGCTTGTAAATGGCTAATGGCCGTTTTAGCTATTGTCGTCGCATTAGCTCGGCTTAGTTGCAATACGCCATCCTTATAACCTTGGTTTGCATGTCCTCTGATTTTACGTCCGATTTCTACCGCACTATCACCATTTAAATAACCATTCCGAACAGCGTTATTTATGCGTGTCATGCGATCTGATTCTAATCCATCAGCCCATTCAGAAAGTAATTTCCCTTGAAATGGGCGAGACATGACTGAGGAAAATAGCATTTCCTCTGTAATGCTCATTAGTGGATATTTGCGTAGAACAACATCAGGTAGTAGAGCATCAAACAGTGATGGGTAGTAGCCAGCCTCATATAATGCATGCGCTCTCATTTCTTCTGTTAACAATGAAAAAGCACTATCAACTGCACGCTTATTAATACTTCTAACGCTGGACAGCAACGACTCCAATCGCCTTGCAGTGAAACTATTAACATCGATGGAGGTATCATCTAAAGACACTATAAGTGAAGCAGTTAATTCAGCATCAAACTCATTAAGTGCCTTTATCATGCGTCTAGCCACCCCTGTAGAATAGCGACCAGAAAACAGGGAGTGAGCAATCAATTCATCCATTAACCGCTCATTCACTGATCTCATGTCTCACCTACCATTGTCGGCTCTTGATTATTAAGCTCATCCACCACCACATCAACATCATCAGCGGGGTCGATAACATCATATTTCTGCAAACTTCTCACTAAGTCAGATTTACGCGTTGCGCCAGATTGCCATGCTGCGACGATTTCACGGATCATCGAACTATCGGCAATGTGATTAACGAGGTCTTTGTTAATCTCAAACGAAATGCCTGCAGTATCTAAACCTAAGTATTCAGCACACCATATTAGCGATTTACTGCATGCATCGGAAACATTAGAGCAACAGATGCTCAGGATAGAGGTTTGTGCGTTCTGTTCACCGACAGACTGAATAACCGTTTTAACTTTGCTATCAGCAGAAACCAATTGAGCACCGAGCGCAACCATATAATCGCGTTTACTGTCCATTGCTTCTTTTGCCAGCATGTTAGGTTGAGCCTGAGCGTAACCAAAGAAACCTTTTTCTGGCAACATAATTGGTGAGCGAGAACCAACCATAACGCCTTTCTTTTCTAGATAGTCACGCCATTCTGTTCCTAGCCCACCTAGATAAGGTTGTATTTGCCCACAGAAGAAAACAGAATCTTCATAATCAGCAGAGTTTCGATAATGCCCTAGGTTGATTTTTGCCAATCCTAGAAGTGGGGCTTCATCAATAGTGTGATCATTATTCTGTGCACCAATAAATGTAAATGGAATTTCATTCCACACACCGTTACCAGCACGCGCAGGTATATACTCAGAAGAAATTTCAAAAACGCTACTTCCACTGGGCTTGCGATAGACACGACAGACAAACTTACCTTCTTCTATCGACAATACACGGTATTGAACCTCATCCTTAAAACCAAACCCGTCCTCTTCTTCCACCGTTTCACGCAATACCACCAGCGTTAACATCGTGCGCCCATTAATACGAGCTGTACGCCAGTTAATGATGTCTTCAGCACGATATTGGAATATGTACGGGAGTTTCGAATCACTGTTGTAATCAACATACAGACCATGCCGACCGACTTCCAATACTGACTCAAGTGAAGACTGAGCCAATTGATAGATACTTGAACCCGCCCCGTCAGCATCGTCTTTTAAACACGACAGCTTTTCGACGACAGCAACTAAGGGATCTTTTTTAAATGCCATCCCTATCATGCCGTTGCGAGTATTGCCCGTTATTGGATAGAACACCGCACGGTCTTGATAATCTTTATTGCGCTTCTTTTTACGCTCACTATCTTGCTCTTCAAGCTCAGGAAGATAGCTTTTTATATCTTCACCACCTCGACAAACAGAGCGCACTAACTCCCACTGAGGAGCAGCCGTTTTATACTCCGGTCGAGTGAAATCTACATTTGTTGTACTCATCAGAAGGTTGTTCCTAGGTTAATTTCGAATGCTGGGCGCTTAGTGTTTCTTCTGCTCACCGCAAAATACCTAAATCCATCAGCATCATGTGACGTGTAATCGTGAAGCGGTTTATCTTTCCAACAGCCTCGCTTGTCATCCCACTCTTTACGATAAGCTTCTAGATGAGCAATGCCTTCACTACATTTATGCTCATCAAACACGCAAAGTGGCAGAATTTCACGTACTGCCTCGATACCTTCATCAACTGAAAGCTTCGGCACTACTTCAAATCGGATTGAGTAAATTTGTCCGTCGATTTCGTACCCCTCACGCGCTAATTCACGCCGAGATTTCGCATCCGAGCCAAACTCACGGTTATCGATATCATGAGGGCCATTGTGACTTGCATATGTGTAGCCTTTGTCTTTCAGTACTTTCATGTAGTGCCGTAGACCTTCACCACTGTTTGAGTAGTGGTCTATAATGTGGAACTCCTCGCCCACTTCACGAATAAACCAAATTGACGTTGAGTCACCCACACCAATATCCCAGTACGTGTGAACCGGTAAGTGCGAGTTATCAGGAAGTGTGCCAATGCGTTTATTTTCGTACAGGAAGCGGAACTGCTTGGCGTAGTAAGCGCCTTCAACCGATTGTTGGAATGCCTCAGACGGTATTGACGGGTATTCCCGTTTCATATCGTCGCCAAGCGTTTTCTCTTTGGCGTAATACCATGCTTTCTGGCGCTCGTTTAATTGAACACCATGTTTGCTGGCTATCTCATCAAAGTAATCAACTAACCGCTGGGGTAATGGCTCAACAGGGTTAATGGCATACTCTGGATTCTTCCACCATGAGAAGAAAAAGAACTTCCAGTCTAGGTTAGAGAGAGTCTTATTCTGAATTTGCGCTTTCTCAGCAGACTGGCAATAATCGAAGAAATAACCTGCTCGACCCTCCGCTGTGCTTTCAATCGTCGTAAAACAATCGCTTGATACCGCCTCAAATGCGCCAGTGACAATCTCACGGGCTTTCTCTGGATACTTAGCACATATCTTACCGAACTCAGAAACGTGCAAATAACGGAGTGTACCGCCACGAAATGACGTGCTGATATAAAGCGAGCCGCCTTTGCTAAACACCAACTCACCAACCGCATCATTACTCGCTGGGTTAGCCGCTTTGATTTCATCGGGTAGCTTGTCATAGGCATACTTTATCTTTTCCCTAAATAGCCGCTTAGCATCGTTAAGTGTGTGGGCTATCAATGCACATTTAGCCGCCTCAAATAACGCTGCGTCTAGCTGGATAATGCAGACCTCAGTAGTGAAGCCAAGCTGACGGGCTTTAAGGATAATGTTTCGCGTGTGCATCCCTTCAAAATATTCGAGTTGCTCAGGCGTCATTTTAAATCGAACTGGCTTGCCTTCTTTATTGGTTATCCAGTAGAGGTGATTTAATCGCCAGAGCTTATCTCTCAATAATGCAAGATGTTCTGGCTTCATGATTATTCCTTAGATAAGTCGTCCATTAGTTCTGATAGCTGACTAGCTGTCTTATTCGGCTGAACATCATCAAGGCCGTATGCTTGACGCTCAAGGCCAACTAAATTTTTAAATGTTTCGCTTAATGATTTGGCTGACTTAACGCGCTCAGGCAGGGAGATGATTGAGTGATAAATTTCATTGAGTTTGTCGCGTCCGTTATCATCAGGACTAAACATTAACTCGCCAAGTTTTCTTAAGGCTGGCACATCAGCACATTCAGCAGATAGTTCATCAAATAAGTTATTAGTTAACTCTCTAGCCCTTCGAATATCGCCTCTATGCTCCATGCGGACATTAGCGATAACCTCGGCATTAGCCTCAATAAGTTGCCGTTCTGAAATAGCCTTTTCGGTGGCAACCAGACTGGCAACCTCCCTTTTGGCAACCAAGTTTTCAGCCCTAGCCTTAACCTTTGCCTTTAAATCTCGCTCCCATCCTTCTTTCTTGGCACGCTTACTTATCGCCTGATGGGTTATCTCGTATTGAGAGGCTATTTCCCTTATGGACATCACGCCAGCTCGGTAAGCCGACTCGATGGCCTCCCAATCTGGTCTTTTAGCCATATCCATTCCTTAAATAAAAAAGGCCGCTAGGGCCTATTTGGTTTTCTGTTTGTTGACTAACTTGCCTAACTCGCGCTCGACGATTTCAGCAACTATTCTCCCATCATCAACTCTTCCACAGTGTAAGTATTCAAGTGATTGCTGTAATTGACGATAGAGAATGGATAAGTTTGCTTTTTCTTGTTTGGTCATACTTTCTCCTTAGCGAACTTACTCGCCCACACTTTGGCAATATGTAAGCAGTCGTCAAACATTCGCCCTTTTCTACTTGCTTGAGAGCTTCGGCGATAATGATCTACCGCCATGTAACTTGCTCTACGACAAACAGGTAAAGAAAAGCCGAGCTTTTTTAACTCGGCTAGTACGTTCTGCTCTATGAATTGTTCGTGGTTCATGCTGGCTCTTCTCCATCTGGAAATTCGCCCATATCAGGCAAGGTTAATTGTGATAGTTCTTTAATTGCCTTCTTCGCTTTGCGTATTTTCTTTAGGTGACGCTTGCGTAAATTCATTAAGTCACTACCTTTCCTGCCAAAGTTCTCGAACGACCAGTTATCGGCTGCTACTAATCTATTTTGCATCTCATTGATAGTCAGGGTTTTAAGCTCATTCATGTCAAGGTTTGCTAACCCTGTTTGTGGTTTTGACTCTTTTTCAGCTAGATCAAGTAACCATCGACGCAAGGATTTCGCTACATCTGTATTAGCTAACATTCCGATTAGATGTGCACCTCTAACAGAGAAGATCCTGACCTTTTTCTTACGTAAGTTGTTGTTTATTCCATTGGTCATTGTTTCAGTGACCATTGTCATATCATCAGAAAACTCGTCTTTGTTGGCGTTATATAGATTGGTTACTGACTTCTCATTTTTGTATTCGAGTAGCTTAGCCATCTGAGAGCTGGTAAACCAAATCTTATTATCACCATTATCAAATGGAGTAATTTCATTACCTTTGAAAACTAATGATTTGCTCATGGTGTAAATCCTTATAGAAAAGCGAACCTGTTCACCAGAAATAACCGCCCCACAGAAAACACCATTAACGGTTTTTCTCAGGTTCGACTTTCTGTAAGGTTCTGTGAGTGTTTTTAATTGCGCGGTGAATGCACAGAATGAAATGCGTAGAGTTCGCAGCTTAGCGATACACTGCCAAGCCACTTCTAGTCTGTTCCTAGCAGTCAAGATATGATCACTCTCCTTAATGGATAAACGACTTATCTAATTGCTGATATATATATTTACTTAAGCTATACTAAGTAATTATCACTATACTTTGATTAATATCCTGTTAGTTTGCCCATGCACCCATGCTGGGCTTTTTTTTATTCCATGCATTCTTGTTTGATATAATCCTGCAACCCTTTAATCATCTGTTCTGACTCTGCAATTCGCTCTCTGAGTAACCAATAATTTCGGATAGCGGTGTCAGTAGGTCGGGCGGTGGTTGCATAAGCCAAGCTGGTGGAGGGAGTGGTTTTGACTTTGGGGCACTCGGCTTTGATGTACACCCGCTCTGGATGACGCTCACTAATATCACGCAAGTGACTAATTTCATTCTTAGCATTCGCTAGCTCCTGCGTATATTGAATATCCAACTGATTTAATCGCATTATGCGTGCTTGATAGTCAGTATTAATAGACTTCTGTTCTTCGAGAGCCACGGCCAGTTTTTTGTTGATATCTGTCAGTGAATTAATCCTATTAGCTTGCCAGTTAATCACCCAATAACTACCCACGATAATGCCTACCATCGCAATGACGGCATAGAGTTTTCCGTATTTCATGATTAGTACCGATGATATGAGAGTGCAATCTGACAGCGCTTTTCTAAACTCACTTGGTCTTTAGTACATGAGTTATCAATCAAGAGATAAATGCCACCAGCGACTGTAATGAGTAATGCAAGAATAAAGCCGATAATGATGATTAAAGTTTTCCATGACATAGTGCTGACTCCGCCTCTCGACGACTGACAAGCCCTCGCCAGACCTTTCCGCCTGCATATATCCAACGTTTCATTTCTTCACAGGCACCCGCTCTATCACCAGCGTTTAGCTTCTTGAGTAATGTTGAGCGAGCAAATGCGGTTGTACCCACATTAAAAGCAAAGGAATATAAAGCAGCTTTGGTGTAGTCATCGAGTGATACTTTGATTAATGCATCGACTTGCTGTTGTGTCTTAATAAAATCGATTTGTAATAACGCATCACATTCTTGTTGTGTGTATCTCTTGCCTTGAATAATGTCTTTGCCTGTATGTCCATAACAAACAGTTAGAACACCTGCCACATCACGATAAGGTTCATAACGTACACCTTCAAAATGGGCTATTACTACTAACGCGATGGCTGTTGCTCCTGCTGTTGTTAGCGCCGCTATTTTCTGTTTGAGAGACATTAAATATCCTTTGGCGCTTTCACCATTAATTCAGCAAGCTTTTTTAAGGTTTCGGTCGGGTTTTGTGGGTCAACATGACGAACAAGCTCTTCAAATAATTGAGTGCGTTTTCGTTGTTCTCGACGAGTCATAAAATAAGTGGCTAAACCCAGAAGCATGCTGAACGCCATCCCGATAACAAATACCCATTCATATAAAGAGAGACTGGCAAAAAAGGCCGTTAGGCCTGCTGTTCCATAAGTTACATTGGTTAATTTTTCCATACGCATAGTCACCCCCAGAGGAGTGTCCGTTGATGATTAGTGTGAAAGTGTTAAAAAAATTAGGCGGGGATTGATACTTTAAGTGCCTTTAATAAACCTTCAGGCAACTGTTCTTCCAGTGACGCATTAGAAACAATCACAAGACCATACATAGATATCCATGTATTCGTTTGTTGTAAGTGTCCTTGAATAAATTGCTTCGCTTTCTCTAACAAATAAACACAACTCTCTTGTGTGTTTTTGCGCCAATAGGATTCAATCGCCACCAGCAATGGAGCACCAGCATCACTAATTTTTTGCAAGCCGATTCGATATTGCTTTTTACCTGCGGAAGATGTCGTGCAAATTAATTGTGTCAGTTGTTGAGTTTCACCATCAGCCGTATGGATATTCGCCGTTAAAATGATGGAGGTATTCTTTTCACTGTCTGTTTCTGAGGCATAGTGAAGACTAAACTGTAATTCGCTTATCTCTTTTGACATAACATTTACCAATTTATTTAGTTAATAAGGTGCCGACTCACAGCTCTTGTGTGAACGTGATAACGAGGGTGATTGATTCTGTGGTCGGCATATACGAAAAAAGACCGCCTAAGCGATCTTTAAGAAATTTATAACAGATTAAGGTTGAACTTCCTTATCTACTCAGCATCATTTTCTTTAGTTAAACAATAACGCAAATTTTGTCTAATCGCTTCAATTGACCAGATCCAAAAAGCGGTTCCAACAAACTCAGAAATTAATGCTTGATAACCTGCTGTCCAAAGCCAGCCAGACAATCCTAGTAGAGGTACGACTAAACCATGAGCAAAAACAGAAACGCCAATACCAAAACAAATACCGTGTAATAATTTAACCTTTGGCAAGAATTCAGCAATAACACAATATGTCACAGCGATAACTATTGAGAATAATATATGAACACCATTACCGCCCCAATTAATACTATATCCCATCCAATGATAAGTCATAGTATCTATATTTAATCCAAGCTTTTCGAGTAAGACGACTGGCGGGGGTGTCGTTTCAAGTGTTCTCGGGGGAATTAGGTCTTCAAAACCAGATTTAACTAAAGCTGAAAAGATACCCGCTATAATACCAACATATATTGCTATACCAATATGCCTAGAACTTTTTTTCGTTAACTTAAACAAATCAATCATTATATATACTCGCTCTATAAATTGAATATTATGAGTATAGTAGAGATAAGAATACCTGTTTATTATTTTAATTATTAGTTAAACACTGCAGGTTTATTCTTATAGGATAACAATAAATTTCATCTTAAATATAAACAAACAATCAATGAAAACAAAAAACTTCCAACAAATTTTTTAATTAATAATTATAAATATATTTTAAAAAAAACAAAACCCCGCCGAAGCGAGGTTTGAAATACTTACATTTATAATATTATATAAATATTGCATTTAATTTATAGAAAAAAACGGAGTTTTGCAACTTTTTTAATCAGCTTAAAGCGCTAATTTTGAATAGCGAATCTCTATCTAATTGATAGCAACAATCTAATAAACAAATCCAATACAGTTTATAGCTCTTTCGCCAAGCATCAGCACTGACGCCCAACAATTCAGCAAGCTTAACATCCGTATATTTTTTTGCTGTTTGATTAATTTCTGCTTTTACCGCCTGAATGGCTAGTAAGGTAAGAGATTGAAGTCGTTGCTTAACTTTTTTCGTTATCCTTTTTTTACTATTTAATCGCTGAAACTCATGCCAAATATAGGGAACAATGAGTATTTGCTCACGATAATATTGATAATCACCATAGCAATAGAGTAACCATAAGCGCATTTCGTTAGGCAATTGATGAATACCTCTGCGCCATGATGAAGTGCGATAAGTAACTTCATTAATTAATGGTTTTGATTTTCCTTTGGCATGTTTTTGCTTAATTTTGAGTGGATGTGAGGGGAGTCTGTATCGAGACTTTCTTTCACCCGCATAGCGTATTGGGTTTCTTTTAAACCTATCGGTTACAAGTATTGCTTGTTCCTCCATGGCACTTAACGGCCCATTTTCTATAATACAAACATTCATCAACGCTGTACTTACTCGCTCGCGTATCCACTCAATATTCACTATCGCACCTCTTGGATAATTATCTGCCCCCTTTTTCCCCACACTTTTGTTACCCGCCCATCCCATACACGTGAATCATCGTCAAAAATAGCATCAAGTAATGCTTTTTCGAGATTATCTTTATCCGGTTTTTGTTGATGGGGTTTACCGTTCATTTCGGAGCGTTTAGTTTTACTCCAACTCTTCGGCATGGGTAGAATGAATGTAATGTGGTAATGTGATTCAGGTAGGGTGATTTTGTTTAACTTTACTTCGTCCTTAAACGCAAAATACTTTAAAACTGGGGGACGTTTTTTCCATTTATCAGCCTGAGTCATCCTTGGTTTAGGTACTGGTTCGATATTAAAGACCTTCACACGTTCAACTTCCCTTCTTGGATCAATATGGCTTGCGTTCTCAAAACACCTTCTAGATGACATTGTTTTGCATACTCCATATCCGTAAATCGTGTTCGTCTATCAACTTCATCGTGACATGCACTACAAGCCCAAGCGCCAAATAAGTCATGCGATTTTATTCCGGCGCCACAAAGACCTGACATTCTGTAATGGGCTAAAACAACCGTTTCAGAGTTACCATTACAAACTGAAGGTATTCTAATCTGACATTCACGCCCTTTTGCCTCATTGCGTAAATTCATCATGAGCCTCCTGATTACTATTTTTTATCACTTTAAAATAAAAACGATCATGTTATTAACTGAAATAATCATCACTATTTCCTATTCTTCTTGCTTTCTTTTCAAACTCATATATTCAGAGTTACGAGGAATGATGATCGGAATTCCCTTCTCAATGCACCATTGTTCATGTTTCTCCATCATGTAAAGCATCCTTGCTTTATCCATCTTGCTGGTTTCTTCACGCTCACCGTTTTCATTGCGCCCTAACCAGTGTCCAACGAAATATTCATGCGTTTCCTCATTAGTAATGGGCTTTGATAAAACGATTTCACCGACACCATTTTTAATATCGATAACAACGCCACGTGCACGTAACCACTCGCCTGTGGTTTCCATCCACATACGCCATGTTTTATTCATGGGTATGGTTCTTAAATCACGCCACTCGGTGATTTTGATGCGATAGCGTTTACCTGTTGTCACGATTTCGGAGAGCACTTTGAAAATACTGTTGAGATTGGATTTATGGAGACAGATATCATCTGTCACGAGGTCTCCTTTTTACTTTCATGAGTTAAAACGATTTTTCACAATACCTTTTAGGCTCTCGTTTCGGTTGAGCGCGATAAGCAGCCATATATTGATCAACTGGTGTAATACTCAATCCTTGTTGGTCAACATACACCGTGCCTGTTTTACCGTGCCGATTGAGCCTTAAAATCATCTCGGTCAGCGTTTCATCTGCATTATCGTGGTACACCGCATCACGATAAATGCCTAACCAATAATCACAATCTTGCTCGATTTGTCCTGTGTCTCTTGAATCACTTGGTACGGGGCGTTTATCAGCTCTGTTTTCCAATCCTCGATTCAGTTGTACAAGCAACACAACCACCGTATTGAGCTCTTTTGCTAATATTTTTAGCCCCTTAGTGATTTCACCATAGGCAATGTCATTACGGTCAGCTTTTCCCGCTTGCATCAGCGTGAGGTAATCGACACCAATGAACCCAATATCACCGACTTTGCGTTTAATTTTCCGACTTTCAGAGCGAATATGCTGTAAGGACATACCTGGTGTATCATCCACCCAAATATTGGGCTCATCTTTAAGGCGACCGATGGCATTGCAAAGCCTATCCCATTCATGCTCTTCTAACTTTTGGTAAAATTTATCTGAATTAATCTGGGTTTGTTGGGCTAGTGTCCGTTCAACAAGCTGTTTATCCGTCATTTCCATGCTGAACAGTAATACAGGCTTACCTTGTTGTGAGACATTTTTTGCCATTTCAGTGAGAACGGTTGTTTTTCCCATCTTTGGACGAGCACCAATCACGAACAGTGAGCCTATGACAATCTGTTTCGGGCTTAATAGACGGTCAAAATCTTTAAATCCCGTTTTTAATCCTCGATGTTTCTCTGGGTTATCTTGTCGATCACAAATGTCGGTAAAAACATCATCCAGCACATCATCAATTCGGCGTAACCCTGTTTTTCTCCCCATTTTTCCAAACGAAGTAGCTTCATCAAGCAAGCGTTGTGCTTGTTCAATTTTATCTGTAAAACCTAACTCACTTGGCGCCATCATGAGCTTTTGAATTTCAACCGTCTTTTCGATAACAAAACGCTGTGCGGAACACTCTCGGATTTTTTTCGCATAAGCCATAATGTTAGCAATACTCGGTGTTTCTCTTGCCATCTCAGCAAGATAGGCAAAACCACCTGATTGATTAATTCGGCCTTTTGACTCCAGACAATCCGTCACCGTCATGATGTCTATTGGCATACGTTGGGTATACATTTCTCGCAGGGTGAGATAAATAATTTGATGGTGTCGGGCATAAAAATCTTCAGGTTTTAGCAGTGAAAAAATTGATTGCGCATTATCACTTTGCGGGTCAAGCAGTAGTCCTCCAATAACATTTTGTTCCGCCATTAAATTATTCGGAACTTGGTTCATCACAGTGCTCCTTCCCTTGTTTTGAGTACCGTTTCAGGTCTGAGTAAATAATCAAAATTCGCTCGCCAACCCCGATTATTTTCGCCAAAATACCAAGCACTCGCCGTTTCCATAAAATAATCAAAATAATTTTTAGCTGATTCAACTGTGGGTTCTTTGAGCTCTTTCAGGAATTTGGATATTGCTCGTTTGCGTTTGTCATTCAGTGATTCGGCATTGGGTAATCTATCCCCTACCGATTCGTTGAAGGCTTGCATGATTTCCTGATAAGGAATTTTAGCTTGTCGATTAATTGAAATCTGCTTTGCAGGTTTCGAGTCGTCAGACGATAGTTTTTTAAGGTTAATTGACTGGTTAAAAGACTGACTGGTTCTGGGTAAAAATTTTTGACTACCCCCTAGTCCAACCGTTTGACTACCGTGGTCAAATTCTTTGACTACCTCTGGTACAGAATTTTGACTAGGTGGTACTGTATTTTGACTACCGTCATCAAGAGATTTAGCCTCCAAATCCAGAATATATAAATTGGAAGTATGCACCTTATCAGTTTTTCGCGTAACTTTACGAACAAACCCTTTTTTACATAAACTTTTAATGTGGTTTATCGCACTTTGACGGCTAATTTCGCAATGACGTGCAATAGTCTCATAAGAAGGAAAGCACTCACCTTTATCATTGGCATTATCAGCAAGTTTCAGTAGCACCATTTTTTGTGCTGTACTCCCCACCTGTAATTGCATGGCTTTTGCCATTAGAAGCATACTCATTTTCGCTCTCCTAATAACTTATCCCGATGTGCTTTCCTTAATTTTGCGTCTTTCAATGCTTCCTTTAAACGCTGACAACCCAGTGGGGTTATTTCTTGTAATAGCCTATTTCTCATGATGTTTTTATGCTCATCACAGCCATTAAATTCATGATTTATTCTTTGTCTCATGGTATAATTTCTCCATTCCAAAGCTGTATCAAAAAAAGGAAACTGAAGTTTCCCCTTGTGATAAAAACTGGATATTGATACAGTATATTTGTACGTTAAATGGTGAATTCCATTGAACAACACGCCTCGTTTGTTGCCGCAATCGAGGCGTTTTCTTTTATTTTCATTTGAGAAAGTTCACCCATTTGTTTCCACAAAAATCGGTACTCTTCTTCTGAGATTTTTCGTTCTCCTTCCATCACAAAATCAATAATTCCCGATGCGACAAGCGTTTCGCATATTTCAGGATATTTTTCAGTTCGACGTAGGATAGTTGAATCATGAACACCTAACGTTCTAGCCACGGCAGACTGAGTTTTATTTCTCAATGCTTGTAATGCTGAAGCTATTAGGTGGTTAGAGATAAATTGATTGAATTGTTTGCGTGTATTTGCGCATTCCATTGTTTAAAGTCCTTATGAGTTAACTAAGGGACAATAATGATCCGTGGCTCATTCCATATGAGCGGATTGTTGATATGTTCCACAATGGCGGAACCTAAATTGTGAAAAGAGCGGGTGAAACTAATTTTTATCTTTTACTAAATGCTCAAATGGTATTCCGAATAGTTCGTTGATTTGAGCGTATCTTGCAGGAGGAATGCGACCTTTTTGCTCCCATTGTCTAATGGCCTGATCGCTAATCTTTAGCTTCTTAGCTAAAGCTGGAATTCCACCTGCTTTTTTAATTGTTGTTTCCAATGCATTCATAAAGATATTCCTTTAACTGATTAACAACAAGAAGAATACAAGAAACGCTTTATTTAAGCAAGTATTACTTGTTGGAAAAATAAAAGCACAACTTGTATATTGAGCGAATGAAAACTATGCGCGAAAGAATCAAGCAAGCTAGACTTGCAAAAAACATGACCCAAGCTGAGTTAGCTGAGTTGGTAGGAGTGTCACCACAATCAGTACAGCAGTGGGAGACCAGTACTGAGCCAAGAAAAAACAGAGTTATTAAAATTGCTGAAATACTTGAAGTTGATACCAATTGGTTGTTATTCGGAATAACTGATATTGATGAAAGAAACAAAGTCAGTAGTATTCAAATAAATCAAGATATTGAAGTTTCAGATAAAAATACCTACAAGGTGGAGATGCTGGATATCCAAGCTAGTGCAGGGCCAGGTGTGATGGTTCTTGATGATTTTATTGAGACAATAACGGCTATTGAGTATTCAGCAGATGAAGCAAAAAGACTGTTTGGTGGGAGATCTGCATCCACAATCAAGATGATCACTGTTAAAGGTGACTCTATGGCTGGAACATTTGAGCCCAGAGATCAAATATTCGTAGATATCACCACTAACTTTTTTGATGGTGATGGAATTTATGTCTTTGTATTAGATAATCAGCTATATATAAAAAGGCTTCAAAAGCAATATAAGAGACTGGCTGTCATATCGGATAACGCAAGATATGAAACTTGGTATTTAGAAGAAGATAGTATCAATAGCCTCTACATTCATGCCAAAGTTTTAGTTAGCCAATCTATAAAATACAAATTTCATGGATAGAAATTTATTTAATTATCAGGTAGTAACTAAATGAAAAATATAATTTTATTACTAATTACTGTTTCTTCAATATCTGCCCATGCTACTAATAAGATTGATATCACTAATGAAGATGACTTCAAATTGATAACTACAATCATGAAAGCATCTGAGTGCAACGCTTACTCTTCTTTATATAAATTTCAGCAAGAAAATAATGTGCCAAATGGGGATGAGTTTATAGATAAGTTCATGAGCAATGAGGCAAAAAAGAAAAACAGCACCTTAATTGATATGACCAACGATTGCCAGAAAGCACTACTGGATTTCGCAGAAATAACATCAAGTAAAAACTAGCTACCTCTCACCTACCACATCACAGTTCCCTCTTTAATGAGGGATTTTTTTATGCCCACAAATCACAAAAACTGCCAACAGAATAAAAAATTTAAATTTTTTACAAAAAATAACACAAACAAAAACAAGCATTTATTGTTTAAATAAAGATTAACCCAAGTTTTTACACAAGTTTTACTTGTCTTAATAAAGTAATGCTTGTATAGTTAATCACATCGAAGGCAAGGAGCCATAGATAAACAGGATGTTCGCTCTTTTACAAATTAACTCCCGCCATTGTGGGAAAGTTTCAAAACTCCAAGTGAGTATTGGGATGCGGTTACGCTGAACCAGATGCAAGCAAAGCCAATGTCAGACGGTGTGAGTCCGTCGAGTAATAACAACGCTGTTGATCATTAACTTAGGAAGGTGACCAGCAAATAAAGTAGTGTTATTGCAGAGGATGCAAGCAAGGCTGACAAGACAGTTCGAGACTGATAGCCAATGACCGCATCACCAATACTTACTAACCGAGGGTAAATTATGGCTCAAATTACTTACTTACCGCGCACTGGTAAGACAAATTCAAAGATGCGTCGTTATATCGCTAGAGGTGAATTAATGGCTCGCAAAGCTTTAGAAGAAGCGAATCGTGGTCGCACTACTGAGGAAATATGGGATTCAATCATTAAGCCAGTCGATGAAACGGATGTATTGTCAGAGTTAATTATTTGTTTAAAGGATACACCTAGTGAACATCGTAAGAAATTACGTCTACGCAAGCCTATTATGCCAAGCGGGGAAGTGACGGCGAGGGCTTGATATGACTAAAATTATCTATCTTGAGAAAGGAAGAAACTCAAAAGCAAGGCGATATATTAGAAGAGGTGAGTATCTGGCAAGGAAAGCGCTAGAGTATATAAATGAATGTGAACGCAAGGGGTTGTGCGGTCCACCTCCTCCGCTTGTTGGTCCGGTAGCTTACAGAACAACTTCTGAATTGAAGTTACATAAAAAGCTATCCCTACCAAAACAAGAAAGGGAAGAGAAAATATACAATCCACCTAAAGACGACATTATGAATAGAGTTGTAAATCATGCTCATCAAAGAAACCCAAATAAAAAATGGTGATTTACGCCAATCAATCTAAAGCCTCGCAGCCGCGGGGTTTTTTATTACCTAAATAAACACACCTGATAACTGCTGCTTACCTAATGTAGCAGTATATTCAGGAGTTAAAACAAAACAGCCGAGCAGTAAGTTCGGGGTTACGGCGAGATAGGATTAAACATGATTAACTTAAAAATGTATGAATATCTAAGAAACGATGGAACAAGAATTTTCTTTAAGACAGAAAGTATTTCTTCAATAAAGGAAGATACCTGGTCAGATGGGAAACCAATCACTAAATTAACTCTAAATTGCGGAACAACCATTATGGAATTAGTTCCGCTAGAAGAGTTTTTAAAAATGCATCACATAAAGATAGAGAAATTAAAGTCTTAGATTGTACTTTTTAGCAAAACCCCCATCGGAGGTGGAGTCTCTTTTTTGTATTGCTTCTCAGCAACCTCTAAACACTCAGGGTAAAGCGATTCAATTTCAGCCATAAGTTGCTCAGGGGTTTTAATAGAATCCTGTTTAGCAGCTAAAGCTAGCGCCATATCAAAAGCAACTCGTTTAACAGGGTTGTCATCAGAGATAACTCTATTACTCATTAATTCAATCCTTTTAATTATGTTGGGGTGATTGAATTATACACAGATTTCTTATGTTGGGGAATGTAAGAACCACCTCGCCTGATGTGGTTAAAAGCAGGCACAGTTAACTAATTACAGTCCATTCTGCGGGCTGTGGTGAGTTGATTAATAGATAGGAGATAGAGATGGAAATATGGTTTAAGGAGTTTGAGTCACACGGGCGTCAGATTCTAATCAAGAAAGCTCATAACGCCGATGAGTCAAAAATCGGGATGCAATATTGCTGGCCAGAGAAACTTTTCGAGGTCGATTTTGGATTATGGATAGATTACGACGACGATGATGAGGAAGGCTGTAATAAAGCGGAAGAAGCACGCAACAAGCTATTCGACACCATCGATCAGGAAGCAGTAGATACCACAGTGAGTAACTTAATTCAAAAACTCAAGCTTGATAATTAGCATCGTGTTTAGTTAATAACGGAGGGAGTATGACATCCCTCGTTCAGCAGTAACCCACCCTATATTTAGATATATAAACAAGACATTTCGTAATTAATTATATTCATTAAAAGGAAATAAAAATGATGAAACAAAAAACCAGTGTCGTTATTAACGTAAAATTAACTTTAGAACATGGAATTAAATCACCACATGTTGAAGTAAAAACAAAAATATACGTTCATGAAGAAACTCCAGAATTAGAATTATTACTAAATAACTTCTCAGATAATTTAGTTGGAGAAAATTCAATTAAATCATCATTTGAAAAAGCGATTATAAATACATTACTCAATAAAAAAACACACTAATAAAATTCAAATCATTAAAAATAAATTAATACACCTTCACTTCGCCAACACCAGATAACCGCCTTATCTCTCATCTAACGGGGTCACCATGAAAACTAACTATTACAGCGCTATGCGTGACGGCATGGTGGTGCGTATCACTACGCCTCAAGCACGTAAAAATAAACGTACAAGCCCATGGTTATTCAGTTTAGCTGTGGTCATTGTAACAACCGTTGGCGTAATACCGACATTTGTAAGTTGAGGTGATTATGCAAATTTCATACAGCTACTCGAACGGAACTCGGGTAGTAGACGGCAAAACAGTCATGGAATTTGACGAAAGTAGCAAACTCAGTATTGAGACAGGAAGTTTCACTGAGTTGGCTAAATTGACGGAAATAGACTCAGCTGAGGCAATGGAATATGTACTCGATTGTGACGATGAATCGCTTGAAAGGATTATCAATGCGATAGGCAAGGAAGTCTTTATTAACAGGATATTGCGAGTTTCTAAGCTAAGGAGGGTTGCGTGATTACCAACACCTACGGACTCAGAAACGACTGGTGCGAACGCCAAATGGAACGAGAAGCGTTTGTTAATTCTCAGGAAGAGAAAATATCAGTTGATGAGGTTATGGATAGCCTACCAGAAGAACTACTGTGCATGGATTTAGCAAGGAAGTTAAATCCTGTATTTGAAATTAGTCCCCAAGCACTGGATGCGGTTTTAGCCGGAATTAGAACAGCTATTCAGATCGGGATAGATAAAGAGGTTTTAGGATGAAGCCCGGTATCTATTACGACATTTCAAATGAGGACTATCACCATGGATTAGGGATCAGTAAATCTCAGTTGGATTTAATAAGCGAAATGCCAGCCGAATATATTTGGAGCAAGGAAGCTCCTGTTGATGAAGAAAAAATAAAGGCATTGGATTTCGGGACTGCTATCCATTGTCTTTTGTTAGAACCCGATGAATACAGTAAGCGATACAAGATAGGCCCTGATGTAAATCGTAGAACAAACGCAGGGAAGCAAGAGGAAAAGGAATTTCTCGAAATGTGTGAAAAGGAAGGTATCACACCTATTACTCATGACGATAACAGGAAGTTAATGCTCATGAGAAATAGTGCAATGGCGCACCCTATCGCAAGATGGTGCTTAGAAGCTAACGGAGTAGCTGAAAGTAGCATTTATTGGAATGATGAAGATACGGATATTCTTTGTCGTTGCAGGCCAGATAAACTCATTCAAGAGCACCACTGGATTATTGATGTAAAAAGCTCTGCCGATATTCAGCGATTCGATCGCTCCATGTACGAATATCGTTACCACGTACAGGACTCTTTTTATTCAGATGGATATAAATCATTAACAGGCGAAGCTCCTGTCTTTGTCTTTCTTGTTGTAAGCACGACTATCGACTGCGGTAGATACCCCGTTAGAGTTTTCAATTTAGACCAACAAGCAAAAGATATTGGTCGGACAACCTACAAACAAAATTTAAGAACGTATGCAGAATGCCTAAAAACGGACGAATGGGCAGGCATACGCACATTATCACTGCCCTACTGGGCTAAGGAATTAAGGGATGAGTAACCCACCATTAGCTCAAGCTGACTTGCAAAAAACACAAGGTACAAAGGTAAAAGAAAAAACCAAAGATCAGTTGTTGGTTGAGTGTATCAATAAACCAAGTATGAAAGCTCAGCTAGCAGCCGCCCTTCCTCGTCATATGACGCCGGATAGAATGATCCGAATAGTGTCAACGGAAATCAGAAAAACACCAGAATTAGCCAACTGTGATATGCAAAGTTTTATCGGAGCTGTTGTGCAGTGTTCACAATTGGGATTGGAGCCGGGTAACGCACTTGGTCATGCATACCTGCTCCCGTTTGGAAATGGAAAATCCAAGTCAGGACAATCAAATGTGCAGTTAATTATTGGTTATCGAGGAATGATTGATCTAGCCCGTCGCTCAAATCAAATAATCAGCATTTCAGCCAGAACGGTAAGGCAAGGCGATAGTTTCCACTTTGAGTATGGACTGAATGAAAACTTAACGCACGTGCCGGGTGAAAATGAGGACTCACCAATTACACACGTTTACGCTGTCGCAAGGCTGAAAGATGGCGGTGTCCAGTTTGAAGTTATGACGCATAACCAAATTGAGAAAGTCAGAGCATCAAGTAAGGCTGGTCAAAATGGGCCTTGGGTCTCTCACTGGGAAGAAATGGCGAAGAAAACCGTTATCCGTCGCTTATTTAAATATCTGCCAGTCTCTATCGAAATGCAGAAAGCGGTCATTTTAGACGAAAAAGCAGAGGCTAATGTAGACCAAGAGAATGCAACTATTTTTGAAGGAGAATATGAGGAGGTAGGTACTGATGGCAAGTAAAGGCGTGAATAAATGTATTCTCATCGGTCACTTGGGGCAAGACCCTGAAATCCGCTATATGCCATCAGGTGGCGCAGTAGCAAACCTCACACTAGCTACATCGGAATCGTGGCGTGATAAGCAGACTGGTGAGATGAAGGAGAAAACCGAGTGACATCGAGTATGCATCTTCGGAAAATTAGCGGAAATTGCAGGTGAATATCTGAGAAAAGGAAGTCAGGTTTTTATAGAGGGTCAATTACAAACGCGTAAATGGACAGACCAAAGCGGACAAGACCGATACACAACGGAAGTGGTAGTTAATGTCGGTGGAACAATGCAGATGCTAGGCGGTAACGGTGGTAATCAGGCAGGAAGCCAGAAGACACAGCAGAATCAAGGATGGGGTCAACCACAGCAACCGCAAGCACAAAAACAAGCATCGAGTAATCAAACACCACAAAGTGAACCTCCTCAAGATTGGGATGATCAAATACCCTTCTAATCCCTACCCGTTTAACCAAAGGATATAGCCATGAACTTAGTAATACGCAATTTAAGCACAAATGAAAAGGTGACACTAACTATAGCTATTTCAGAAGAAGATTTTAATAAATTATCCGAGAGAGAACAGGACGATTTAATAGAAAACGTAACGGCTGATTATTACGAAAATAAAGCAGCGGAAGAAATAGAGCGTAAATTTAAATAGCTCAGGGAATATTTGCAAGGATGCAAACAGGAGATAGATATGACTATTACATTAACAACGAAGCAAATAATGGCTATGGCTGATTTTGTCGGCTTAAAAGTAGAACCTCACGGATTAGATATTAATGATGAGACTGAATACACCATCGAGCCACGTAAAGATAAAGAAACCGGTCGTGTGCATGTATTTTACTGTACTGAATATCCAGAAGAAGGCGCCATTCAGCTGGACTAATTAACTCGCAGGGATGCAATAAGAGGAATGAACATGAGTAAGCAGATGGTTTTAGTTGCAAGGACAAACAAGGTTGGCTCTGACTCTGAATGTAGGCTGGGCATTACTGAGGACGAATGGGATAAATTAACCGAAGAAGAGCAATCAGGATATATCAATACTGCAATTGATAATCTTGTTGATTGGTATGTGAAGACAGAAGATTAAGGTGGAGTGATGAAAGTTGAACAATCTCAAGTGACTAAATTAGTGATAACGGGTGTAGAACGTCACGACCCTATTCATGTTTACCTTGAGGACTACGGCGATAATAAAAACGGCCGTGTCACAATTAGCGAATGGGGTGATTCATGGTCTTGCTTTTGGGGCTCGATGGGTAGCTCACTAATTGAGTTTATTCATAGGATTAACAATCACTACTGGATAGGCAAATTAGATTCTAATTTAATCTCTGAGATAGATGATGATAACGATGCAAATGCTAAATACGCTAAAAAGCAAGTTATCAAACTACGCAAAGATGATGAAATAGATAAATACGAAGCAAGGGAATATTGGGATTTAATCGAATTATCAGATGATGTTAAAGATGATTGTTGCAATAGTTTTTTAGGCGGTAAGTTGCTTAGCTTGTTTGGTGATAATGCTTGGTATAACGACTGGCCTTCTATTCCCAACCCTCAATATCTAAGAATGGAATCACGATTAAATGCCGTTAGTGAAGCATTAAAACAAATGAATGTGAGTTAAGGAGGCATTTTGACAGTGGATTAGTCACATGGATGTGAGTATGATTCCTATATTTATAATGGTATCCACAATGATTGAACTATCTTCAAAGTTTAAAAATATTATTTTTTGGGCATTAACAGCTTCAATAGCTTTAATTGTTTTTGGTATTTTTGTTATTGATATATTTGCCAATGACGCGCAAGGTAAAGATAAGTTGAGCATAATTTTTTCTTTTCTATCTGCTTTTTTCGCTCTTCTATCTTCACTGGGTATACTCATAACAATCGGGGTTTATTTTTCTCAAAAAAATGATGATAAAAGAAAACAAAAAGAGATAGATGAAAAATTAATTTATTTTATTAGGGAAAAGGTTAGTGATTTTAATTTTAAAATAAAAAGAGTCTTAACATTTCTTGAGAATGATGATAAATATTATGGAATAGGAGTTAGTGGAAATAAAATTATATACAAAGACCCATTAGAGGATGAGTACAATATTACTAACACCATAAACCTTAAGCTTAAAAATAATGATTTTTTGGATAGAAATAATATACATGCGAGTTTATATTTATTTATATTTATCTTAGACATTGACTCATTAAGTGAGAATTTCATTAATAAAACATATAGCTATGTTATGTATTCACATGCGCATTCACTAGACATCCCTGATGAACATTTTAGCTGTAAAGATAAAAATGAATTGATAGATTTCCTAAAAGAAACAGAAAGGGAAATAACATCTAGACTAAATGAACTTTATTATTAATTACCCACCCTGCTAGTGCAGGGTTTTTTATACCTAAAATTCAGAGTAACAATTCATGCAAATAATCGGATATGTATTACACATGTTAATACAGGGTTCTGCTGTGCCTGTTACGGAAGATATTTATACGCAATCGGAATGCAATAAACGTGCTGAATATTTAATGTCAGTGAGGAATGTTAAAGTTGTTTGTGGAGAGGTATGGAATGAAAGATAAATATTATGCTGGCTTGGAAAATTACAAAGATTGTATTGAGATTGAACCTACAACAAAAGATTGTTTTATTTTAAATACTCCATCTTGGAATATGGATGTGACAAAACAAGACTTAATTGACATCAGAAATACTATTAATGAAATACTAGGAGATGATAATGAATAAATACACCGAACTATCTGATTTCGAGATTAATTTATTAGTAGCTCAATCTGTTTTACCTGAAACGCAATACGATGTAATTAAACAAACAATGGATATTATCCAATTCCTTGTTGATGGCTCGTTTGGTTATCGCTTTTTCGACCCATGCAATAACCCATCAGACGCAATGCCGATTATTATTGAAAATAAAATAGGGTTATCACCAATGTACCATTCTAATAAATGGACAGCTGACTGCCTTGATTATGACTTCATGTCAGTAAATAAAAACCCATACCGTGGCGCTATGGAAGTTTTTTTAATGATGAAGGATACGGAGAATAATCAATGAAACGAATTACATTATCAGAATGGAATAATAAATATTTCGCTAACCCTAGAAGTCAACGGCAATTATCTCGCTATATAAAGGAAGGTAGGTTATACCCTGCTCCAGAAAAGGTTGGTAGAGAATATGAGTTAGAGCCGTGGACAATTCTAACAAATGACAAAATGGTAAGGGAACCGCAATATTTAATGGAGAAAATTAATGGGCAGAAGCAGAAGTGCAAAGAACAAGGGTTTACCGCCTAACTTGTATTTGCGTAAAGGGATTTACTATTACAGGGATGTAAGAACTAAAAAGGAATTTTCTGTTGGCTCAAACAAATCATTAGCAATAACCGAAGCCATACAAGCCAATTTGGCTATTTATAAACCTAAAGAGTCATTAGTTGACAGAATTAATAATGTTCACTGTGTAACATTGCATGAGTGGCTTGATACTTATAGGGGGAAGGTAAACAGCCGGGGGTTAAAAGAGAAGACGCTCTACGATTACGAATCAAGAATAAAGTTAATCAAATTACACTTTAATGACTGTCCAATTGAGAATGTAACACCAAGAGATGTAGCCACATTTATTTCAGAGTACCCTAAAAAGGCAATGGCAAAATTACTAAGGTCCACTATGCTAGATGCTTTTAATGAAGCCATTGCGGATGGTGTGATAAAGGAAAATCCCGTTTCCGTGACAAAGCCGCCAAAAACAAGCGTTCAGCGCTCAAGGTTATCGCTAGAAGAGTTTAAATACGCCTTGGAGCACACAAATGACAAATATAGGCATATGTTTCTACTAGCGGTCCTTACAGCTCAGCGCATTAGCGATATTATCAATATGAAGTGGGATGATATAAAAAATGATAGGCTGTATGTCACCCAAATAAAAACAGGTTCTAAAGTAGCAATACCACTCTCATTAAGACTTGAGTCTATTGGTTATTCTATTAAAGATGTTTTAAATCTCATGAATAGGAGCTCAGATAAAATCTGTGGCAATACCACAGCAAAAACATTAAGAGGTAAGTTTATCGAAGCCCTACCTGAGTATTTAGAGAATAAACCAACATTTCATGAAATTAGAAGTTTATCTGCAAGATTATATGAAGAAGAAAAAAGTGCTGAGTTTGCAAAGAAAATACTTGGCCACAAATCTATGAGAATGACAGATAAATACCTTGATGATAGAGGTAATGGCTACGTTGAATTGTGAGTTAATAGTGAGTGATTGTGAGTATCGATATGTATGACATTGATTTATAATACAAAAAAACGAACACCACTATAATCCAATAAGCAGGTTTCATAAATACCCTAGCGAAAGAGAGCGCAGAGATATTTATCAAGATAGGGATAAAAAAACGGGAAGTAGACAACACTCCCCGTTTTATCGTCTTATTTAACCATCTCTTTATAGAGGATTAAATATCTATATGATATTTATTTTAATACTTTATAGATTATGGTGTTATTTGCCGTCACTTGGCCGGATGCAATATCACTCACTTTATCAAAGTCATCGATATTACTGATGATAACCGGACTTATCATTGATTTAGCATTAGTGTTTAAATACTCAAGATCTAGCTCTAAGATAGGCTGGCCGAGTTTAACCTCTGTACCTTCTTCAACCAGACGTTTAAAGCCTTTTCCTCCTAATGCGACCGTATCAATCCCCATATGGACGATAATCTCAACACCGTTATCCGTTTCAATGCAAAATGCGTGGTTAGTATCAAAGATTTTTACTACCGTACCGGCAGCAGGTGCCATCACAATATTTGATGTGGGTTTAATAGCAAGACCATCTCCCACGACACCGCTTGAGAAAGCTTCATCAGGCACATCTTTTAATGCAACCACTTCACCATCAAATGGCGCGACCATTTCAAGAATGACTTTGGCATCATTATTAGTCTGTTTTTCTGATGTTTTTTCTGTCGATACCGCGTTATCTGTATGTCTACCAGCATAAGCGGCAACTGGGCCTTGTGCTAATACATCACGCATGGCACTTGCAACAATTTCAGCCCGTGTGCCCACAATCACTTGAACACTCTGTTTATTTAAGCGAATAACCCCTGAAGCACCTAGGTGTTTTGCGTAAGCATCGTTGACTACACTGGCATCTTTTACATTTAAACGTAAACGAGTAATACAAGCATCAATACCAGTTAAGTTATCTGAGCCACCAACTGCAGCGATATATTGACGTGCTTCTTGTTGCACTGCTTCTTTGCTATTAGTGGGGACGGCTTTGATATCTTCATCATAGCCGTCTGCGGTTTCATCCCCCGCCACTTCATCTTCACGACCCGGTGTTTTCAGGTTAAATTTAGTAATAGTGAAACGGAAAATACCATAGTAAATGAAGAAGAATGCGATACCTTGCACAATCAACATATACCATTTAACCGCCAGAGGGTTGCGTGAAGATAAGAACATATCCACAAGGCCCGCACTAAAGCCAAAGCCTGAAATCCACTCCATACTTGCGGCAATATAAACAGAAATCGCCATTAAGAATGCGTGAATAACATAAAGCACTGGAGCAACAAACATAAAGGAGAATTCAAGCGGTTCAGTGATCCCCGTAAAGAATGCCGCAAATGCCCCAGCCATCATGATACCGGCAACTTTTGCTTTATGCTCTTTGCGCGCACAATGATAAATAGCCAGTGCTGCCCCTGGTAAACCAAACATCATAACTGGGAAGAAACCTGCTTGATAACGTCCTGTCACACCGACCGTTGCCAAGCCCGCATCAATCGCTTGCTGACCAGCAAGGAAGTTAGGAATATCATTAATACCCGCCACATCAAACCAGAACACAGAGTTCAGCGCATGGTGTAAACCAACAGGAATTAATAGGCGGTTAAAGAAAGCATAAATACCGGCGCCCAAAGCCCCCATATCTTTAATGCTTTCACCAAAGCTCACTAAGCCGCCGTAAATTACCGGCCAGATATACATTAGAATAAAGGCGACGATAATCATCAAGAATGACGTGAGGATCGGCACTAAGCGACGACCACTAAAAAATGATAATGCACGAGGTAATTCGACACTGCTAAAGCGGTTATACAGCTCAGCTGAAAGTACCCCAACCAGAATACCGACAAACTGGTTGTTTATTTTACCAAAAGCCACAGGCACTTCTGCAAGTGGTAGACCTTTGATCATCGATACCGCAGCAGGTGAACAAAGTGTAGTCACCACTAAAAAGCCGACAAAGCCAGTTAAGGCCGCCGCCCCGTCTTTGTCTTTTGACATACCATAAGCAACACCTATCGCAAACAATACTGACATATTATCGATAATGGCAGCACCTGATTTGATCAGTAAAGCAGCTAGCGCATTATCGTTTCCCCAGCCTACCGGATCAATCCAGTAGCCTATTCCCATCAGAATTGCAGCAGCAGGCAATGTCGCAACGGGCACCATCAATGCCCGTCCTATCTTTTGCAGATAACTTAAAATATTCACACACTCCCCCTTGGATAACCCCTATTTGGGATCTTATTTATACTCATTTATATTTATTGATGAGTTAATTATTTAATTCCATTTTTAGTCTAAAAAAATTATTTTGTATCGCAAATTAATTAGTGCTAATTTGTGATTAAAGTCACCTATATAGGATATTTTTTAGCTTAAATGCTGGCTAAGTCAGAAAGCTTATTTTATGATTAAAAATATCTTTTGAAGGATTGATGTCTTCATTGACTAAAAATGAAAAGCAATTCGTGTTATAGATGAGTCACTGATAATCACGCATTGAAATAGTATGTAACTTGATTGTCAGATTTGTCTTTTTTCTATGAGGTTATTATGAGGTTAATCCCCCTATCCACGGCACAGCAAGTGGGAAAATGGTCGGCTAATTATATCGTTGAGAAAATCAACGCATTTGCGCCAAGCGCCGATCGTCCTTTTGTTCTTGGTTTACCTACTGGTGGTACGCCATTAGCAACGTACAAAGCGCTAATTGAACTACATCGTGCAGGTAAAGTAAGTTTCCAGCATGTTGTCACCTTCAATATGGACGAATATGTTGGCATTCCAGCAGATCACCCACAAAGTTATCGTACTTTTATGTATGAGAACTTTTTTAATCATATTGATATTAAAGATGAAAATATCAATTTATTAAACGGTAATGCAACAGATCCACAAGCAGAATGTGCACGTTATGAGGCGAAAATAAAGTCTTATGGCAAAATCAATCTGTTTATGGGAGGTGTTGGTAATGATGGTCATATCGCTTTTAATGAACCCGCCTCATCACTCGCTTCTCGTACACGGATGAAAACACTGACTGAAGATACTCGTCTCGCTAATTCACGATTCTTCGACAACGATATCAATAAAGTGCCTAAATATGCGCTAACTGTCGGTGTAGGGACATTATTAGATGCAGAAGAGTTAATGATTTTAGCGACTGGCATCAATAAGGCTCAAGCAGTACAGGTGGCAACAGAAGGTGCTGTTAACCATCTATGGACTATCTCTTGCGTACAATTACACCCTAAAGCAATTTTAGTCTGTGATGATCCGGCGACAATGGAACTGCGTGTGAAAACACTGCGTTATTTTCAACAAATTGAAGCGCAAGAGCGCCAGCAATACCAAGATTAAGTTTAGTAAATTAAGTACCTACGATAAGTAGTGGAAAACTAAGCTCTCTTACTTATCAGCCAGAATTTGCTGGCTGATATCGGTTTTTTAGATTGACTTCCCTTATATTAGGAGACAAAGGTATGTTTGCCTTAACAAATGCTGTTATTTATACAGGTTATGACCGTTTAGAAGATCACGCCATTATTATTAACGGGTCACGTATTGAGCAGGTTTGCCCACAGGATCAACTACCAAAAGATATAGCCACTCGTGATATGCAAGGTGCGATTGTCTCCCCCGGTTTTATTGATTTACAAGTCAATGGCTGTGGCGGTGTACAATTTAATGACACCGCGGAAAATGTCACAGTAAAAACGCTAGAGATTATGCAAAAAGCCAATGAACGCTTAGGCTGTACTAGCTATTTACCAACATTAATTACCTGTTCTGATGAATTGATGAAAATAGGCATTGAAGCAACTCGCGCTTATATGCAAAAACACCAAAATAAAGTGTTGGGATTACATTTAGAAGGCCCTTATATCAATATCATTAAAAAAGGGACACATGATCCTCAATTTATTCGTCAACCAAGTGCACAGATGATTGACTATTTGTGTGATAACGCTGATGTCATCGCTAAAATTACACTCGCACCAGAAATGGTCGATGAAAAATATGTTCGTCAATTAATCACAGCAGGTATTGTTGTTTCTGCAGGCCACTCAAATGCCACCTATGAAGAAGCGCGTAAAGGCTTTCGTAACGGTATTTCATTGTCGACTCACCTTTATAATGCAATGCCTTATATTTCAGGTCGTGGCCCGGGTCTTGTAGGGGCAATTTATGATACCCCTGAGGTTTACGCAGGGATCATTGCCGATGGTTTACATGTTTCATGGGCAAATATCCGTAACAGTAAGCGCTTAAAAGGTGAAAAACTGTTATTAGTGACAGATGCGACAGCTCCTGCGGGGCTTGATCCAAATAAAAATGAGATGGATAGCTTCGTTTTTGCTGGAAAAACGATATATTATCGCAATGGGCTGTGTGTGGATGCGGACGGTACATTAAGTGGTTCATCACTCACGATGATTGACGCTATTAAAAATAGTGTACTTCATGTTGGTATTCCATTAGATGAAACGTTGCGTATGGCAACACTTTACCCTGCCCGTGCGATTGGTGCAGATAACGAACTCGGTACAATTGAAGCAGGTAAAATAGCAAATATTGCTTCTTTTGATAAGGACTTCAACCTTTGCACAACATTTGTCAATGGTATTGAAATAACAGATAACTAATGGATGTAAATGCTGATGAGTCACAACAACACTGAAACGCAAATTGGCAATATCGATCTTGTTAAGCAACTTAACAGTGCGATTGTATATCGGCTCATTGATCAACACGGGCCGATTTCTCGTATTCAAATCGCCGAGCAGAGCCAACTCGCCCCTGCCAGTGTCACTAAAATTACTCGTCAGCTTCTTGAACGTGGCTTGATTAAAGAAGTTGATCAACAGGCTTCAACCGGAGGTCGTCGCGCAATATCCATTGTTGTGGAACATCGCCGTTTTAATACCGTCAGCGTCCGATTAGGACGCAATGATGCCACTGTTGCTCTTTATGATCTCAGTGGTAAAGCCTTAGTAGAGCAACACTACCCTTTAGAACAAAGCACCCAACAAGAAGTTGAAACCTTGCTTATTAATGCTATTGATGATTTTATTAAACAAAATCAACGTCGTATTAATGAGCTTATTTCAATTTCAATTATCTTGCCCGGGTTAGTTGATCCTAATAAAGGCATTGTCCACTATATGCCTCATATGAAGGTAAATAACTGGGCACTCGTTGATAGCTTAGAAAAACACTTTGACCTGCCTTGCTATGCGGGCCATGATATTCGGAGTCTCGCCTTAGCAGAAAACTATTTTGGTGCCACCAGAGATTGTGAAGATTCTATCTTGGTTCGTATTCATCGTGGCGCAGGGGCTGGTGTTATTATCAACAACAAAATTTTGCTCAACCAGCGTGGTAATCTTGGTGAAATTGGTCATATCCAAATAGATCCATTAGGAGAGCGTTGCCACTGTGGTAACTTTGGTTGTTTAGAGACTATTGCGTCCAATAGCGCAATAGAAGCTAAAGTCCGCTACCAACTTGAACAAGGCTATCCCAGCCAGCATTTATCTGCAACACAATGCCAAATTCAAGATATATGCGATGCCGCGGTAAAAAACGATCCCCTCGCTGTTGAAACCATTAAACAAGTGGGTCTTCATCTAGGTAAAGCCATCGCCATTGCAATTAACCTATTTAACCCACAAAAAGTGGTTCTGGCAGGAGAAGTGACCGAAGCGGCTGAAATATTACTACCGTCGATCCAAAGTTGCATTAATACCCAAGTATTAAAAGAGTTTAGAGAAGCGCTTCCTGTTGTTATCTCCGAACTTGATCATCGCTCAGCCATTGGGGCATTTGCACTTACCAAGCGAGCAATGCTTAATGGAGAGTTACTACAATATTTATTCGACAAATAATCTTTTTGTTACAATAAAACGGATTTTTAAATGAAGGCTGTTATTTATCTCAATTAAGATTAATTTTAGGATAAATTTCAACCAGTCATCTTTGTTTAAAAAACAACGTGCAGCTAAAATAACTGTGCGTTGTTTTATTATGTCACCACCACACCGCAATATCCCCTTCCCTGTGCTATCAAATTATCACCTATTAGGCTGTTTTTTCTTTTTATTCAGACAATCTGTTGTTATTTACTTAGTAAGATTTTTCATCAATAAGGTTGTTTTTTGGATCTTTTTTCGACAAAATGATTAACCAGCGAGCAAACGAACACTTTTCTCGAAAATTAATGCAAAAAGCAGTTGACGGATTTGTCTGTAATACGCATAATGCGCCCCGCAACGCCGACGAAGGTTATGCAAAAAAAAGATGGCTATGTAGCTCAGCTGGTTAGAGCACAACACTCATAATGTTGGGGTCACAGGTTCGAATCCCGTCATAGCCACCATCTTTTTTGCGGGAGTGGCGAAATTGGTAGACGCACCAGATTTAGGTTCTGGCGCCGCAAGGTGTGCGAGTTCAAGTCTCGCCTCCCGCACCATTTTAACCGTCGTCAATTTATCAGGTGGGGTATCGCCAAGCGGTAAGGCACCAGGTTTTGATCCTGGCATACCCTGGTTCGAATCCAGGTACCCCAGCCATTTTCCTGATAGATAATATGCGTGTTGACAATTGAATTAGCGGATGGGGTATCGCCAAGCGGTAAGGCACCAGGTTTTGATCCTGGCATTCCCAGGTTCGAATCCTGGTACCCCAGCCATATTTCTGCTAAATTCAATAAATAGTGAGAAATTATCTCCTATTGGCTATGTAGCTCAGCTGGTTAGAGCACAACACTCATAATGTTGGGGTCACAGGTTCGAATCCCGTCATAGCCACCATTTTGGGGTATCGCCAAGCGGTAAGGCACCAGGTTTTGATCCTGGCATGCCCTGGTTCGAATCCAGGTACCCCAGCCATATTCTGAAAGAGAGACTCGTTAAACGAGTCTTTTTTTCTCAAAGGTTGTTGCGGGAGTGGCGAAATTGGTAGACGCACCAGATTTAGGTTCTGGCGCCGCAAGGTGTGCGAGTTCAAGTCTCGCCTCCCGCACCATTGATTGATAGTGTCAAACACTAATTAAAATCAACAAACAAGACTCGCTATGGCGGGTCTTTTTTGTTTTTAGCCTTAAATATCCCCTCTCTCTCACCCTTTATCAACACGCTGACGCCTTGTCTATTTTCTCATTAATTACTCTCATAGTTATCATTGTTTGCTCGATAATCTACATAGACTCATCGTAACGCTATTTTTTGATCAAGCTGTACATACATTCACGCTAATACTATACTCCCCCATAGTATAATTAAGGATTATGTATGCCACACTCACCAGCAGAAAAAAAAGCCGCGTTAACCCGTGTAAGAAAAATCAAAGGGCAAATTTTGGCATTAGAAACCGCCCTTGAAAACGAAAATGAATGCGGCCAAGTTTTACAGCAAATTGCTGCCATTCGGGGTGCTATCAATGGCCTGATGGCGGGCGTACTCGAAAGTCATTTACGTGAAGGTCTAATGGATGCCGTCGCTTCTCCTGAAGATCAAAAAAACTCCGTTGATGATGCAATCTCACTAATACGCACTTACCTGCGCTAATAACAACAAGGATATCATTATGAAATCTCGTGCTGCGGTCGCCTTTGGACCAGGAGAGCCTTTAAAAATTGTTGAAGTTGATGTGATGCCACCTCAAGCAGGTGAGGTATTGATTAAAATTAGTCACACTGGCGTATGCCATACTGATGCCTTTACCCTTTCAGGTGATGATCCTGAGGGTGTTTTCCCAGCCATTTTAGGTCATGAAGGCGCGGGGGTGGTGGTTGAAGTAGGTGAAGGCGTCACCAGTGTCAAACCGGGTGATCACGTGATCCCTCTCTATACAGCAGAATGTGGCGAATGCCTATTTTGTAAATCAGGCAAAACGAATCTCTGTGTAGCAGTAAGAGCAACCCAAGGTAAAGGCTTAATGCCTGATGGCACAACGCGCTTTTCCTATAATGGACAACCTATTTATCACTATATGGGTTGCTCTACCTTTAGTGAGTATACGGTAGTAGCTGAAGTATCACTCGCTAAAATCAATCCACAAGCCAACCATGAAGAAGTCTGCTTACTTGGTTGTGGCGTGACAACAGGTATTGGTGCTGTACATAATACGGCAAAAGTACAACAAGGTGACTCGGTGGCTGTATTTGGTTTAGGTGGCATTGGTCTTGCTGTACTGCAAGGCGCTAGACAAGCCAAAGCAGGCCGTATTTTTGCGATTGATACTAATCCTGAAAAATTTGCATTAGCACGCCAATTTGGTGCCACAGACTGTTTAAATCCCAATGATTATGACAAACCTATTCAAGAAGTACTGGTTGAAATGACTCAGTGGGGCGTTGATCATACTTTTGAGTGTATTGGTAACGTCAATGTGATGAGAGCCGCTCTAGAGAGTGCTCACCGTGGTTGGGGGCAATCTATCATTATTGGTGTTGCGGGGGCAGGACAAGAGATCTCAACACGCCCTTTCCAACTCGTCACAGGTCGTTCATGGAAAGGGACTGCATTTGGCGGAGTAAAAGGTCGTAGCCAACTACCCAATATGGTTGAAGATGCAATGAATGGGAAAATCGAACTCAAACCTTTTGTGACCCACACTTTACCTCTTGAAAAAATAAATGAAGCCTTTGATTTAATGCATGAAGGTAAATCAATTAGAACTGTTATTCATTTCGATTAATCACTCTCAGGCCTATTATCAAATAGGTCTGACTTTGTTGTTAAGGAGTCAAAATGAACAACATTGAACGCCATGCCTGTTTTGGCGGTTGGCAAGAGGTTTATCAACACACCTCTACCACCCTCAATTGTGAGATGAAATTTGCTATCTATCTCCCGCCTATGGAAGATGGGCAAAAATATCCGGTTTTATATTGGTTATCAGGATTAACCTGTAATGAACAAAACTTCATTACTAAAGCTGGAGCACAGCAATATGCTGCGCAACACGGTGTTATTTTAGTGGTACCTGATACTAGCCCTCGTGGTGAAAATGTGGCTGATGATAGTGCTTATGATTTAGGACAAGGTGCTAGTTTTTATCTGAATGCCACACAAGCACCTTGGAATAGTCATTATAAAATGTATGACTACATTGTTAATGAACTCCCTAAATTGATTGAGACACATTTTCCTGCCAATGAGCAACGTGCTATTAGTGGACATTCAATGGGGGGACATGGCGCATTGATGATTGGTTTGCGTAATTTGTCTCGCTATTGCAGTATTTCAGCGTTTTCACCCATTGTTGCACCAACCCAAGTCCCTTGGGGACAAAAAGCCTTTAGCGCTTATTTAGGCGACGATATGGCACAATGGCAACAATATGACACGATTGAATTACTGAATAAAACACAACAGACAGTGCCCATACGAGTGGATGTCGGTCTTGATGATCCTTTTTACCAACAGCAACTACAGCCAGAACGTTTAGCACAAGTGTGTGATAAAAAACAGTTTGCGTGCTGTTTAAATTTACATCAAGGCTACGACCACAGTTACTATTTTGTCGCGAGTTTTATCGGTGAACATATAGCCTTTCATGCTAAGCACTTAAAGGCTTAAACCTAATGCGATGATCGATGAAGACAATTCAGATCATCGCATTGCTCATCATTTAATCCCTAAAGCATAACGTAGCGCGGCTTCTTTCGCTTTTCCTGCATGCTGCGCAGCTAATAATCCGATATTTCTGGCTAATTTTAAGCCTGGTAATTGATGGCTAAAAGCGTGGTAAAAGAGATCCATTCCTGCCTGCATCAGCATATTATCAGGCATACGACGGCGCTGATATTTTTTTAACAATGCCATTGAATGCCAAGGTTCAAAATGCTGTTTCGCTTGCGCCACTAAATTAAGCAAGCAATCCACATCACGATAACCGAGGTTAACCCCCTGTCCTGCTAATGGATTAATAGTATGTGCCGCATCCCCCACTAAAATCACACCATTATCAACATAACGACTAGCATGCTGACGAGTTAATAGGAAAGAGCCTGCTGCAATAGGTGTCACTTTGCCTAAGCGTTCAGGGAAAGCATGTTCGATTTCTTTTTCTAACTGTGCCATTGACATCGTTTGTAGCTTTCTAATTCTCTGCGGAGAATCATACCAAACTAAGCAAGCCCAATTATCAAACAGAGGCAAATAAGCCCGTGGCCCTGAAGGGTAAAAGCGTTGCCATGTACCCTTTTCTGGTGGTAATTGCGTTTTCACGGTGATTAACATACAGGATTGACGATACTGCCAACCATTACTGCCAATCCCCGCCATTTGACGCACTTGCGAATTAGCCCCATCGGCCCCTACAACTAACTGAGTGGTGATTTTCTGACCATCAGCAAGCGTGACTTGCCATTTATTATCTAAGTATTTCATGTTACTTAGACTATTTGGGCATAATAAAGTGATATTGCTATAACGTTCTGCTTCTTGCCACAATGCCAATTGCAAAATGCGATTTTCAACCATATAACCTAATTCAGGTAAACCAAGACTTTTGGCATCAAAAATAACATGGGCATTATCTTCTTCCCATGTTTCGAGGGTTAGGTATGGCGCACTGCGCATCGCTAAAACATGTTGCCATGCACCTAGCTGTTTTAATAAACTAACGGACGCGCAGCTGATCGCAGAAATACGAATATCAGGATGAGATGAGGCATCAAAAGGTGCTGGAGATTGCCGTTCTACCATTGCAACACGCAACCCTTCTTGCGCCAGCCCAATGGCAACGGCTGCGCCAATCATGCCACCACCGGCAATGACTGCATCAAAATCGTTTTTTACATTTCTCATCATTGTTATGCCATAACTCATTGCTTTAAAAATAATAGGTAAGCGCTATATCAGTTTATTAGAAATAAGCAAAACTGAACGCCAGAAAGAATTAGCGCCGACTGACTCTAGTCACTGACCACACAAATGACTACAATAACCGCCTTATTGGCTTATTACACGCAACGTTTTTCAGTGATTAGCTATTATCTCACTGTAAATACCGGATTTATACAATGTCGACGATAAAAAAACTGTACATTAAAACTTGGGGCTGCCAGATGAATGAGTACGATTCATCTAAAATGGCAGACCTACTCGAAAGCACCCACGGTTATCAGTTAACCGATGTCGCCGAAGATGCGGACATTCTACTGCTAAATACCTGTTCTATCCGTGAGAAAGCACAAGAAAAAGTCTTTCATCAGTTAGGACGTTGGAAAAATTTTAAAGATAATAAACCTGATATTATCATCGGCGTTGGTGGTTGTGTTGCCTCTCAAGAAGGTGAATACATTCGTCAACGTGCGCAGTGTGTCGATATTATCTTCGGACCACAAACCTTACACCGCTTACCAGAAATGATTAATCAGGTAAAAGGCACCAAAAGCCCAGTGGTCGATATCAGTTTCCCTGAAATTGAAAAATTTGACCGTCTACCTGAACCTCGTGCTGAAGGCCCTTCTGCATTTGTTTCTATCATGGAAGGCTGTAATAAATACTGCTCATTTTGTGTAGTGCCTTATACGCGTGGTGAAGAAGTCAGCCGCCCTTGTGATGATATTCTATTTGAAATCGCACAACTGGCCGCTCAAGGGGTACGCGAAGTTAATCTATTAGGTCAAAACGTCAATGCTTATCGTGGTGAAACCTTTGACGGGCAAATCTGTAGCTTTGCAGAATTACTGCGCCTAGTGGCAGCGATTGATGGTATTGATCGTATTCGTTTTACTACCAGCCACCCTATTGAGTTTACTGACGATATTATTGCGGTTTATGAAGATACCCCTGAATTGGTTAGCTTCTTACACTTACCAGTACAAAGCGGATCAGATCGTATTTTAACCTTAATGAAGCGTAATCATACAGCTCTTGAATATAAGAGCATTATTCGTAAATTACGCAAAGCACGCCCTGATATTCTGATAAGCTCAGACTTTATCATTGGTTTCCCAGGTGAAACGCAAGATGATTTCGAAAAAACCATGAAATTAATTGCGGATGTAAACTTTGATATGAGCTTTAGCTTTATCTATTCAGCCCGTCCAGGAACCCCTGCGGCTGATTTACCTGATGATGTGAGTGAAGAAGAGAAGAAACAGCGTTTATATCTGTTACAACAGCGCATTAATCAGCAAGCAATGAACTACAGCCGTGCCATGCTTAACAGCGTACAACGTATTCTTGTAGAAGGCCCTTCACGTAAAAATGTGATGGAACTTTCAGGTCGTACCGAAAATAACCGCGTGGTTAACTTCGAAGGTACACCGGATATGATTGGTAAATTCGTTGATGTCGAAATTGTTGACGTTTACGCTAACTCATTGCGTGGTAAAGTGGTCAGAACGGAAGATCAAATGGATTTACGTATCCATGAATCACCAGAATCCGTTATTGCCCGTACTCGTAAAGAAGATGAATTAGGTGTAGGTGTTTACCAACCTTAATTGATCAGACTTAACAAAAGGATACTCAGTGACAGTAATAGCCCATACACAGGTAGCGACCCAAGAGATTTTCTTAGAGCCCGCAGATAATGACCGTTTAATGAGTTTATGTGGCCCATTTGACGACAATATTAAGCAACTTGAACGCCGTTTAGGTATCGAGATCAATCACCGTGATAACCGTTTTAAACTAACGGGTAAATCACTGAATGTGAATGCAGCTGCAGGAATTTTGCGACATCTGTATGTGGAAACCTCACCCATTAAAGGTGTGATACCCGACATCGACCCTGAGCAAATTCACCTTGCCATCAAAGAGAGCCGAGTGCTTGAGCAAAGTGATGAGCATGTGCCTGAATTTGGGAAATCGACCAATATTCGCACTAAACGCGGCGTGATAAAACCACGTACGCCTAACCAAGCGCAATATATTGCCAATATCCAAACTCACGATATTACTTTTGGTATCGGGCCTGCAGGTACAGGGAAAACCTATCTGGCTGTTGCTGCCGCTGTCGATGCCCTTGAGCGTCAAGAAGTACGCCGTATTTTACTGACTCGCCCTGCGGTAGAGGCGGGTGAAAAGCTCGGTTTTTTACCCGGCGATTTAAGCCAAAAAGTCGATCCGTATTTACGACCACTTTATGATGCGTTATTCGAGATGTTAGGTTTTGAAAAAGTTGAGAAACTGATAGAGCGTAATGTGATTGAAGTGGCCCCTTTAGCTTATATGCGAGGTCGTACACTCAATGACGCATTTATTATTCTCGATGAAAGTCAAAACACCACAATCGAACAGATGAAGATGTTTTTAACGCGTATCGGTTTTAACTCTAAAGCGGTCATCACAGGTGATATCACGCAAATCGACCTTCCTCGAGGCCATAAATCCGGATTGCGTCATGCCATAGAAGTGCTATCTAATGTCGATGATTTAAGCTTTAACTTCTTCCATAGTGAAGACGTGGTTCGCCATCCTGTGGTTGCTAAGATTGTTGTCGCATATGAAGCTTGGGAAGTTGAAGATCAAAAACGCCGCCAAGCAATTAAAGCAGAAAAAGAGAGACTGCAGAGAGAAAATCATGAGTGAAGTGATTCTTGATTTACAAGTTGCCACTGAAAATACACAAGGGCTTCCGAGTGAAGCCCAATTTATCACTTGGCTGGAAGCCGTACTACCGCAATTTCAGCCTATTAGTGAAGTGACTATCCGTATCGTTGATGAAGCGGAAAGCCATGAGTTAAACCTAACTTATCGTGGAAAAGATAGGCCAACTAATGTACTTTCTTTTCCTTTTGAAGCACCGCCTGAAGTGGAATTACCTTTACTGGGTGATTTAATTATCTGTCGTCAGGTCGTTGAAAAAGAAGCCGATGAGCAAAATAAAACTGTTGAAGAGCACTGGGCACACATGGTTATCCATGGTTGTCTGCACCTTTTAGGCTATGATCATATTGAAGATGATGAAGCTGAAGAAATGGAAGGTTTAGAGACAGAAATCTTACAAAAATTAGGTTATGAAGATCCCTATTTGATTGAAAAAGAGTAACAGTTCTCTTTATTTTATGATAAATACTATATCTAATAACCATTCAATGAGGAAAAATAGTTAAAACGCCATGAGCGACGACCAATCTTCGAGTAACGATAACCCTGGTCCTAAAAAGGGGTTTCTCACATTGCTTAATCAGTTATTCCACGGTGAACCTAAAAATCGTGATGATCTGATGGAGCTTATCCGCGATTCTGAACAGAAAGAATTAATCGATCCTGATACCCGTGATATGTTAGAGGGGGTAATGGATATCGCTGAACAGCGTGTACGGGATATTATGATCCCCCGCTCGCAAATCGTCACATTAAAACGCAATCAAACCCTTGATGAGTGCCTTGATGTGATTATTGATTCAGCGCACTCTCGCTTTCCTGTCATCAGTGAAGACAAAGATCATATTGAAGGCTTATTAATGGCAAAAGATTTATTGCCATTTATGCGTACTGGTGCTGAGCCATTTAGTATAGACAAAGTTTTACGTTCTGCTGTCGTTGTACCAGAAAGTAAACGCGTTGACCGCTTACTAAAAGAGTTCCGTTCGCAACGCTATCATATGGCTATTGTCATTGATGAATTTGGTGGTGTTTCTGGTTTGGTCACGATTGAAGATATTCTTGAACTTATCGTCGGCGAAATTGAAGATGAGTATGATGATGAGGATGATATTGATATTCGTCCATTAAGTCGCCATACCTACTCAGTGAGAGCATTAACCCAAATAGAAGATTTTAATGAGGCATTTGGTACTCACTTTAGTGATGAAGAAGTCGATACGATTGGTGGTTTAGTTATGCAAGCCTTCGGTCATCTTCCTGCTAGAGGTGAAACTATTACCATTGATAATTACCAATTTAAAGTTGTTATGGCAGATAGCCGTAAAATTATTCAGGTTTATGTGCACATTCCTGACGATGCGCCTGTACCTGAACTAGGTAATGATGTGTAGGATATTAATGAATAATTTCTCTTTATTAAACCGCCAGTGGGTTCGCACCCTACTGGCGGTTTTTTTCGGTGCCAGTGGCACACTCGCATTTTCTCCCTTTGATTTCTGGCCTGCAGCGTTAATTTCTTTATCAGGTTTGCTACTGATAATAACGCAACGAACCACACGACAAGGGGCATGGCTTGGTTTTGCCTGGGGATTTGGATTATTTGGTAGTGGTGTAAACTGGGTATATGTCAGCATTGCTGATTTTGGGGGAATGCCATTTGCTATCAATATTTTCTTAGTCATATTGTTAGCCCTTTACTTATCGCTTTATACCGCCCTATTTGCCGGATTATTAAACAAGTTCTTCCCTAAACCTACCGTTTGGCGTTTTGTCTTTGCGGCTCCCGCTGTATGGCAACTCACTGAATTTTTAAGAGGTTGGGTGTTATCAGGGTTTCCGTGGTTACAATTTGGTTATAGCCAAATTGATGGCCCATTAAAAGGTATTGCACCTATTTTTGGTGTCACCATGATAACCTTTTTGCTGACCATAATTAGTGGACTTATTGCTGTCGCTATCTATCGTAAATCACTATATAGTGCGGTGATCGGAGCAATATTATTACTCTTACCTATCAGCTTTAAATCTTATCAATGGTATCAACCTTTAACTGATGAAACACAAGAAATTGCCTTAGTTCAAGGCAATATCGCGCAATCATTAAAATGGCAACCCGGTACTTTAGAAAGTACGTTAAACACCTATCTCACCTTAAGTCGCCCTTTTATCGGTAAAGCAAACTTAATTATTTGGCCTGAGTCAGCTATCCCTGATGTTGAAATTCAGCAACAAGGCTTTTTAGCGCAATTGGATAAACAATTAAGAGCACAAGACACGCATCTAATGACAGGAATTATTGATGCGCGTCCCACCTTAGAAGGCTATCGTTTTTATAATAGTGTTATTACATTAGGTGAACACTATGCTTACCAATATCCGGCAACAGATCGCTATAACAAACATCATCTTGTGCCTTTTGGTGAGTATGTCCCTTTAGAGTCCTTATTGCGCCCATTAGCGCCATTTTTTAATTTACCTATGTCATCATTAAGCCAAGGTGAATACATACAACCTCAACTGACGGTAAATGATGCTAAAATAACCGCCGCCATCTGTTATGAAATTATTCTTGGAGAACAAGTTCGCGCTAACTTTAAGCCGGATACACGTTTCTTATTAACTATTTCAAATGATGCTTGGTTTGGTAATTCAATTGGTCCATGGCAACATTTTCAAATGGCTAGAATGCGTTCATTAGAGTTAGGACGCCCATTATTACGTTCAACTAATAACGGCATTACCGCCTTTATTGCTGCTAATGGTGATGTTATTGCCCAGCTTCCACAATTTGAAGCCGGTGCATTAGCTGAAAAAATGACACCCACGACAGGATCAACACCTTATTATAAAATGGGGAGTTATCCAGTGTGGATTTTAGCAGGGGTATTTTTAATTCTTGCTTTTATTAAGCGTCGTTCTTAATGTTAAATAAAGCCCTGCTCAATTAATCTTAAAACAATTAATTAAGTAAGGGCTTTTCTAATAAAAGGACTTTTCAATGATCCATTACCCTGAATATATTCTTGATATTATTTGGCAAAGAGCGAAAAAAATATCTGCCGATAATGAAACAAAAGGATTTCGTAAAGATAAAGAAACTAAATGGATCAAGCGCCAACTGTTTAATCAACAAAATGAATTTGGCTGGGTATTATCAAAACAACCTAGTTCGATTCATCAACTTATTGAAGATGAAACAATTGTGCCTTTACATTGGCAAACAGCGAGAGCCTATGAGCAAAAACAAGAAGCAAGCTCTAAACGTCTCAATATGATCCCACTTGACCCACCAGCACTATCGCGACTCATTCAATCACCAACAGATGTTTTACCTTATTGGCAACATGCCCATCAGATTTCCAGCGATAATGAAGAAAAAGGTTTTCGTAAAGATTATTACGGTCGTATTATCCAGAAAAATGCGTTTGGAGATAAACAACATCAATATGGTTGGACATTAGCTCAATTAACACCGGCCAATAAGAATAATCAAATCGTTATTCCTATTAATATTGTACCAATACATATTAATACCTCAAAACGCACTTACAATGAAAAGGAATTAATTGTTCAAGGTAGCCAAGAAGCAAAAATAAAACGCAGACGTAAAAAACTTGTCTATGAGATAATAGATTTTATTATCAGCCTACCTGGCATTATTTTTTCTTCATTTAAACTCTGATAAACAAGTTAAATTGAAGCCCACCATAACCTAAGTTTTAATCCCCAAGAGGATGTCCAGCCACTTGTAAAGTGCACCATTTCACCTTTATAGAGAATAACAAAAGAAGGTGTAGCACTTATCCCCCAACGTTGAGAAATAGCCCCTCTATCATCATTAATAACCGGAAAAACTAGTTGCTTGGAGTTAATGCCACGTATTATTTTGGCATCATCACCAGAGCGGATAACTACAGACGTAACATTATAACCCTGTTGTGCTAAATCATTTACCGTCGGTGTAGTTAACTTACAAATGCCACACCAACTCGCCCAAAAATAGATCAGTAATGGTTTCTCTTGGCTAAGGGCAATCAATGAGACTGGTTTATCATCAACTGTATAAAGCGTAGATAAATCAGTAAGTTCTGGTGGCGTTGGTTGACGCCACCAGTCCATAGCAAATGAAATAGCCACAAAAATAAGGGCGAGAATAATTAATTCTTTACCCCATTTTCGTAAACGATTTGCCATTATTTTTTCACTTTCGCCAGTTGTTCTTTCACAATAATTTCTAACTGATCATAATCAACAGCACCCGGTAAAATAGTATCACCAATTACCGTCGCTGGCGTACCTTGAATACCCAGTTTACGAGAAAGCTCTAAGTTATTTTGCAACGTTTTTAAGCTGTCATCAGTTAACTTAATTTTGCTAGTATTAGTGCTCTTCATTGCATCTTCAATACTTGCATTATCTAGCATCGTTTTCTTCTGCATCAAACGTTGATGAAGTGCTAAGAATGCTTTTGGATCTTCTTTCCAGACAGAAAGCACCGCCTGAGAGGCTTTAGCAGAGCTTTCACCTTTAAATGGTAATGGTTTAATGATAACCGCCACATCAGGGTATTGTTCGGTGATCTTTTCTAATAATGGGTCAAAGCGTTTGCAATACGGGCAGTTATAATCAGTGAACGACACTAACACTAACTTAGCATCTTTAGCGCCAATACGTGGACTTGCCGCATCGTTGTATAATGCATCATGTTCAGAGGCCAATGCTTGACGGAACTGTGCTTGTTGCTCATCTGCCTTCTTAGTTTGCAATGCCATGATAGCTTCTTCCAAAATCTCAGGATTACTCACTAAAGTATCACGAACTAATGCACGTACTTCTTTTTCTTGAGCTGCATTCAAGGCAGCGGCTTGAACATTTGCACCAAAAAGTAACGAAGAGATAACCAGTACAGAAAGTGTTTTTTTCATTATTGGGCTCCTTTAGCCTCTGAAAGAATAGTTAACATTAGATCTTTATTTAAAAGAGGCGGTAGGATCTCCCCCTCCTTGTTACATGGTCCATAAATCTGGTTAAACGGCACGGCGACTTGACCGCGCTGTTTTAAAAATTGGGTGATCTGTTCTGACGGTTTCGTCCAATCCCCTCTTAATGCGACAACATCAGGCTCTGAAAGTGCCTTTTGCACATCATCGCGTAATAATACATTGTATTTATTTGCTTTGCAGGTAACACACCAATCTGCGGTAACATCAATAAACACCCGTTTATTTTCAGCTAACGCTTGATGAATAGCCTCTTCTGAGAGTGGTTGCCAATTTACATGATCTTGCCCCGCCAAGGTCTGAGTATCAGGCTGAGCAATAAATAGATAGCTTGTACCACCCAAAATAAGGGTGATCACCATTGAAGCAAATAGCGTTTTTTTGCCGTAATGTTTAGCAATAGCAAAAAGCAAGATCAGGGCGATAGCCACAAAAATAGCCGCAACAATGCCAATACCAAAATGGGGGATCAATAAAGTGATCAGCCAAATACAAGATAGCAACATCATAAAGCCTAAAACAACTCTTAGGCGATTCATCCATTTACCGGGTTTTGGCAACACTTTGGCAATTGATGGAAACATAGCAACCATGATCCATGGTAAACTCATTCCAAGACCTAATGCGGTGAAAATTAACCATAACTCACTTAATGGTGCTATCAATGCATAAGCAACCGCAGTCCCCAAGAAAGGGGCTGAACACGGTGTAGCAAGCAATGTAGCAAAAGCCCCTTCCCAGAAATGTCGACTATAACCTTGGCCTCCTGCTGTCGCTATTTTGGTATTCATATTACTTGATAAACGTAATTCAAATAGGCCAAATAAATTAGCGGTAAAAATAGCCGTGATCAGCACCATAAAGCCGATAAACCAAGGGCTTTGAAACTGTATGCCCCAACCTATTGCTTCTTGACTGTAGCGTAATACGGTCATAAACAGCGCTAAGGCCCAAAATGACACTAAAATTCCCACAACAGAAACAGAAAACTGTTTACGAATAGCCCCTGTATCACGTTTTTCGATATGAAGAATTGAGCCCAATTTCATTGCCAAAACAGGCAACACACAAGGCATTAAATTAAGAATTAAGCCCCCTAACAGCGCAAAGGCTAAAATACTCCATAATCCTACCCCCGAGTCAGCAGTAGGCAGAGATGCGCTATCGCCTTGGCCTATAGTGTCATTGACTTGACGTGAATAGCCATCGTCAGTCACAACAAAGGAGAGTGCTTTTCCTGTAATGTCACCCGCAGCGTCTCCCCAATCATCGGTTACATCGACAGTAACAGATAAATGATCACCTTTTGCTGTTAACTGTGGAATGCCATATAGCATTCCTTGTGGTGGATCGAGATAAATATTAGGTTGATGCCAGTCACCTTGTTCTCGTTGTAATGAGAGGGTTAATTGACTATTTCGATAATCAGATGAAACAGCAGAAATTAATCCACTTGTCACAGGTACTTTGGCCATGGCTTGATTATATTGCCATTCAAAGTCAGCGGGAGCAGGCTCGTTTAAATCCAGATTTAATGAGTAATCAGTTAAAATACAGACATTACTACAGGTTGAAAGTGTTAATACCCCATTTAAGTTATCGCTATCGACAGATTTTAGTTCAATGGGGAAGACGACTTCTTTATCGTAACCTTGGGTATGAATACCTGCGACATCAAAAGCGGAAGGTGATGGCCAATGCCATATCATATCAGACACAGATTGCGTCCAATTAATTTCAGGTGCTACGCCACCTTCTCCGGGAGAGCGCCAATATGTTTTCCAGCCCGGCGCTAATTGCACCTCAAGCAATATTTTAACATCGCCTGTCGATGACTTGTCAGCCGTAGCCCTAACCTGAGCATGATCATTGTCTGGCATAGTTAGCCAACCTGTATCGGCGGCTAATGAAGATAATGAAAATAGCATCAACATCAATGCTATTAAAAAAGAACGAACCATAGCAACTCCCTAAAAAATCCTCTAACGCTACACATAAAACAACGCCTCAATATAAGACGTATTATTGAGTTAAAGCGCTACTAATCCCTTAGAATACAGTAATGAAGGTGAAGCCTTATTCGTGGAGGTGGGTGATGTTGTTTTTTCTGGCTACGTTGACGAGAAACATAAATGGCAGCCATACCAAATAAAAGTAATACCGCCCAAGTATAAAAAAGCGGTTCAATCGCTAAAGGAGGAATCGATAAGAGTGATTTAGCACTTAATTCGCAGGTTGAAAGTGAATATTTCCCTTCACTTGCATTTTGTTGCTCTGCAATTGGCGTCGAGAATGAGGACTGTGTTTGCGAAACAGCAGATGCTAAGCGCTCACTAATCACATGAGCCCCCATAGAGCGCTGAACAATACAACACAAGATCAGCAATACTGTTATCAACACTAGCCAGCGACCTGACCGCCAATTATGCATAGATTTCCTCATTTGTTGACCTGCTATCTTAACGGTAATCTACAGACAAACAACTCCTTAAGATAAACTTTACAAATTCTTTTCTTTTTTAGATTAACGCCTTTTTCTTCTTTGTTCTTTTTAACCTTTAACTTCTCATGGTTATTACTATAATAATTTTAAATATTGAAAATCACTTCCAAAAAACATTGAACAATTTTTTATTTCATCCTTTTATTGAGAGATAGCTCTCGTATTTGGAATATTGCACTTCCCAACCGTATGTTATTTGTTCTATTTATTAACATTATCAAAACAAATTAAAACAAAAAAGTAACACAAAGCAACACATCAATATCACCACGACAGGAGTTATTATGCGCATGCGTAAACTAGCATTATCATTAATGATTTTAGGGGCTGCAGGAGCTGTGCAAGCAGAAGAACTCACTGGTACCTTAAAAAAAATCAACGATAACGATATTATTATTGTTGGTCATCGTGAATCCTCTGTCCCTTTTTCATACTACGATAATCAACAAAAAGTGGTCGGATACTCTCAAGACTATTCCAACCTGATTGTTGAGGCAGTAAAAGAAAAATTAGGCAAACCTAACCTACAAGTTCGTCTTATCCCTATCACTTCTCAGAATCGAATTCCACTATTACAAAATGGTACATTTGACTTTGAGTGTGGCTCAACGACCAATAATCTCGCTCGCCAACAACAAGCTGATTTCTCGAATACTATTTTTATTGTTGGTACACGTTTACTTGCGAAAAAAGACAGTGGAATTAAAGATTTTGCTGATCTTGCGGGCAAAAATGTGGTTGTTACGTCAGGCACCACATCTGAAATGTTACTCAACAAGCTCAATGATGAGAAAAAAATGAATATGCGCATTATTAGCGCAAAAGATCATGGCGACTCATTCCGTACACTTGAATCAGGGCGTGCCGTTGCTTTTATGATGGATGACGCCTTATTAGCGGGTGAACGTGCTAAAGCGAAAAAACCTGCGTTATGGGAGATTGTGGGAACACCTCAATCGGAAGAAGCTTATGGCTGTATGTTACGCAAAGGTGATACACAATTTAAGTCGTTAATTGATGAAACCATTGCTAATGCGCAAAAATCTGGCGCAGCAGAAAAATCGTTCAATCGTTGGTTTAATGCCCCAATTCCACCGAAAAACCTCAATTTAGAATTCACTATCTCGGATGAAATGAAAGCACTCTTTGCATCACCAAATGATAAAGCATTGAACTAACAATGCATATAAGTAATTGATGCAAAATTAATAATTATAAAGTATCTGTTGGACAGACAGATCAGTGAAGTTTGGGGCAGCCGTTCCCTGCCCCATTTTTTTCACCGGAGGTGAAATCATGTCGATTGATTGGGATTGGGGGATATTCTTCCAAGAAGCCCCTTTTGGAAATACCACTTACTTAGGTTGGCTTATTTCAGGCTTTCAAGTTACTGTCGCTTTATCTCTTTGTGCTTGGATCATCGCTTTTATTGTCGGCTCTTTTTTTGGTATTTTACGAACCGTACCTAATCGCTTGCTCTCTAGTTTAGGGGCTATCTATGTTGAACTATTTCGTAACGTCCCCCTGATTGTACAATTCTTCACATGGTATTTAGTGATCCCTGAACTCTTACCACAAGCTATTGGTGATTGGTTCAAAATGGACTTAACGCCGAATATCCAATTCTTTGTCTCTTCAGCACTCTGTTTAGGTTTGTTTACCGCAGCGCGCATGTGTGAACAGGTGCGGGCGGCAATCAATTCATTACCAAGAGGACAAAAAGCAGCAGGCTTAGCACTAGGCTTAACACTGCCACAAACCTACCGCTATGTTTTATTACCTAATGCTTATCGCGTCATTATTCCGCCAATGACCTCTGAAATGCTGAACTTAGTCAAAAACTCTGCAATCGCCTCAACGATTGGCCTGATTGATATGGCTGCGCAAGCGAATAAATTATTAGATTATTCAGCTAAAGCTTATGAATCCTTTACCGCTATCACACTAGCCTATGTCTTTATTAACGTCATTATTATGTTGATTATGCACTGGTTAGAAAAACGGGTGCGTTTACCTGGCACAGCAGGAGGTCAATAATGTACGAGTTTGACTGGAGTTCTGTTGTTCCTAGCCTACCTTTTTTAATGGATGGCATGGTCATTACTTTAAAAATCACCATAACAGCAATTGTTATCGGTATTTTATGGGGAACAATACTTGCAGTGATGCGCTTATCTACTTTTAAGCCCATCAGTTGGTTTGCGGCCGCTTACGTTAATACCTTTCGTTCTATTCCTTTAGTGATGGTATTACTGTGGTTCTATTTAATTGTGCCTAACATATTACAAAATGTTCTAGGCCTTTCACCAAAAAGTGATATCCGTTTAATTTCAGCAATGGTAGCGTTCTCTCTATTTGAAGCTGCTTATTACTCTGAAATCATCAGAGCAGGTATACAAAGCATCAGTAAAGGCCAGTTTTCAGCATCCTTAGCTTTAGGAATGACAAAATCACAAACGATGCGTTTAGTGATTTTACCTCAAGCATTTCGTGCCATGATCCCTTTATTGCTCACACAAGGTATCGTTTTATTTCAAGATACCTCACTCGTGTATGTATTAAGTCTGACCGACTTTTTCCGAACAGCGGCAAATATTGGTGAGCGTGATGGCACACAGGTTGAAATGATCCTTTTTGCTGGTTTTGTCTACTTTATAATTAGTTTCTCCGCTTCAATGTTAGTGAACTTTCTTAAAAAAAGGACTACTTAGATGATTTCCCTAAAAGATGTATCCAAATGGTATGGTCAGTTTCAAGTGCTGACAGATTGTTCCACTGAAGTGAAAAAGGGGGAAGTTGTTGTTGTCTGTGGACCTTCAGGCTCAGGTAAATCGACGCTTATCAAAACCGTTAATGGTTTAGAGCCTATACAACAAGGTGAAATCCTAGTAAATGATATAAAAGTCAATGATAAACGAACTGATTTAGCTAAGTTACGAGCCAAAGTTGGTATGGTGTTTCAACACTTTGAATTATTTCCTCACCTTTCCATTATTGAAAATCTTACACTAGCGCAAGTGAAAGTCCTTAATAGAGAGAAAGGTGCAGCAAAAGAGAAAGGGCTAAAATTATTAGAGCGCGTAGGCTTAGCCAACCACGCTAATAAATACCCTGCTCAACTTTCTGGTGGTCAACAACAACGCGTTGCTATTGCTCGTGCTTTATGTATGGATCCTATTGCGATGCTATTTGATGAACCCACATCCGCACTTGATCCTGAAATGATTAATGAAGTTCTTGATGTTATGGTTGAGCTGGCTAATGAAGGCATGACCATGATGGTGGTTACACACGAAATGGGCTTTGCTAAAAAAGTTGCTGACCGTATTATTTTTATGGATGAAGGTCGTATTGTCGAAGATAGCCCGAAAAATGACTTCTTTGATAATCCTAAATCAGAAAGGGCTAAAGATTTCCTAGCTAAAATCTTACATTAATCTTCAATTTTCTTTTTCATCCCACTCACTTTTCCCCTTTGCTGGCATGAATTATTACATGCCAGCAAAATATCGCTAAAAATAATCATCAACCTTTGATGACGCAACACAGTAGCAATTAATTCATTTTTATTGCAATAATTAGGCTAACCGCTTGAAAATCTCGCATTTATCATTAACAAAAAAATGCTGTTTTCGCGCTATCTCGCCATTGTGGCAAAAAAGTTATGCAAACAATGGCTTTCCTTGAGATCAATAGTTGTGGCTATTAGACAAAATCAGCTATGCTATGCAAGTCTTAATTCATCATAGCGGTTACCCTTCGGTAGCCATTAATTCACCATAGGATTATCGGTGCCATGCAAGAACAATATCGTCCCGAAGATATAGAGCAAACTATCCAGGAACACTGGGAAAAGAACAATACATTTAAAGTGACAGAAGATAATAACAAAGAAAAATATTACTGCCTGTCAATGCTACCTTATCCTTCTGGTCGACTACACATGGGACACGTCCGTAACTACACCATTGGTGACGTGATTTCCCGTTATCAACGTATGTTGGGTAAAAACGTCTTACAACCTATTGGTTGGGATGCGTTTGGTTTACCCGCAGAAGGTGCTGCCGTAAAAAATAACACCGCACCTGCACCGTGGACTTATGAAAATATCAATTATATGAAAGGCCAGTTAAAAAAACTGGGCTTTGGTTATGATTGGGATCGTGAAGTCACCACCTGTACACCAGAATATTATCGTTGGGAACAGTGGTTTTTCACTAAGCTGTATGAAAAAGGTTTAGTGTATAAAAAAACCTCTGCTGTAAACTGGTGCCCACACGACTTAACCGTACTGGCTAACGAACAAGTCATCGATGGTTGTTGCTGGCGTTGCGACACCCCTGTCGAGCGCAAAGAAATTCCACAGTGGTTTATTAAAATCACCGATTATGCTGAAGAGCTGTTAAACGACTTAGATACGTTAGATGAATGGCCAGAACAAGTTAAAACCATGCAACGTAACTGGATTGGCCGGTCTGAAGGTGTAGAAATTACCTTTGATGTCGCAGATAGCGACGATACCATGACCGTATATACCACACGTCCAGATACCTTTATGGGGGTCACTTATGTTGCTGTGGCCGCCGGTCATCCATTAGCTCAAAAAGCCGCTCAAAATAATCCTGAAATTCAGCACTTCATTGATGAATGCCGTAACATGAAGATGGCAGAAGCTGAAATGGCAACCATGGAGAAAAAAGGTATTGCTACAGGTCTGTATGCTATTCATCCATTAACCCAAGAGAAAGTCGCTATTTGGGTAGCTAACTTTGTCTTAATGGAATACGGTACAGGTGCGGTTATGGCCGTTCCAGGTCACGATGAACGCGACTGGGAATTTGCCACTAAATATGGTTTGCCGATTAAAGCGGTTATTGCTGATGCAGAAGGTAACCAACCTGACTTATCAACAGGCGCTCTGACTGAGAAAAATAGCCTGATTAACTCTGGTGAATTCTCAGGACTTGATAACCAAGCTGGTTTTAATGCTATTGCAGATAAACTTACTGCAATGGGTGTGGGTGAACGTAAAGTGAATTACCGTTTACGTGACTGGGGTGTTTCTCGTCAACGTTATTGGGGTGCGCCAATTCCAATGGCAACCTTAGAAGATGGTAGCGTTGTTCCAGTTCCTGATGACCAATTACCGGTTATTTTACCAGAAGATGTGAAAATGGACGGCATTACCAGTCCAATTAAAGCGGATCCTGAGTGGGCTAAAACAACGATTAATGGTCAACCTGCGCTACGTGAAACAGATACTTTTGATACCTTTATGGAATCTTCTTGGTATTACGCACGTTATACCTGCCCTGATTACGACAAGGGAATGTTAGATCCAAAAGCTGCTAACTATTGGTTACCGGTTGACTGGTACATTGGTGGTATTGAACACGCTATCATGCACCTGATGTATTTCCGTTTCTTCCATAAATTGATGCGTGATGCTGGTTTAGTTAATTCTGATGAACCTGCTAAACGCTTACTGTGCCAAGGCATGGTATTAGCAGATGCATTTTATTATACCGGTGAAGATGGCGCTCGCCATTGGGTCTCTCCTGCAGAAGCGATTGTTGAACGCGATGAAAAAAATCGCATCATCAAAGCAACTGACAGTGCAGGCCATGAACTGACTTACGCTGGTATGAGCAAAATGTCTAAATCAAAAAATAACGGCATCGACCCACAAACCATGGTTGAGCGTTATGGTGCTGATACCGTACGTCTATTTATGATGTTTGCTGCACCACCAGAATTAACACTTGAGTGGCAAGAATCAAGTGTTGAAGGTGCGAACCGTTTCTTACGTCGTTTATGGCGTTTAGTTCATGAGCATACCGAAAAAGGAACGACTCAATCACTTGATTTGGCAACATTAACCACAGAGCAGAAAGACTTACGTCGCGATTTACACAAAACTATCGCCAAAGTTTCTGATGATGTAGGTCGCCGCTTAGCATTCAATACGGCTATTGCTGCGATTATGGAGTTAATGAATAAATTAACACGTGCACCACAAGAGACTGAGCAAGATCGTGCTTTAATGCAAGAAGCATTAGAAGCGGTGGTACGTATGCTTTCTCCTATCATTCCACATGCTTGTTTTGTCATGTGGCAAGCGTTAGGAGGTAAAGAGGATATTGATGTTGCACCATGGCCTGTTGCTGATGAAGAAGCGATGGTCGATGACACGAAACTTATTATTGTTCAAGTTAATGGTAAAGTACGTGGTCGTATCACTGTTCCTGCTAATTCAGAAAAAGATTATGTTCAGGAAATGGCAACAAAAGAGTACAGTGTTGCTAAATATTTAGAAAATGTCACCGTACGTAAAGTGATTTATGTACCGGGCAAATTACTGAACATCGTTGTTGGCTGATAAGGAGGCTTAGTGCGATATCTATTTTCGCTGTTTTTTGCGTTAGCGGTGTTGGTCACCGCTGGCTGCGGTTTTCACCTACAAGGTAAAACCCAAGTTCCAGCTGAATTAAAAACGCTTTACCTAAGCTCTGGTGACCCATACGGGCCACTGTCTCGTGTAATGCGTCAACAATTGAGATTAAGTGGAGTTCAACTGGTTGAAACGCCAAAAGCAGATATTCCTGTTCTCAAAATTGTTGGATCTTCAGAAAATAAAGAGACTGTCTCTGTGTATCAAGACGGTAAATCGGCTGAACGTCAGCTCACTTTTGTCCTAGATGCACAAGTGATTATGCCTGATGGAACCATCTACCCTATTTCATCACAGGTTTCACGTCCATTCTTTGATAACCCATTAGAAGCATTAGCTAAAGATGCCGAAAATGATATTATCAAACAGGAAATGCGTGAACAGGCTACCGCTATCTTAGTACGTAAATTATTGGTGGTTCACAATGCTGAACGCCAAAAAGCGTCAGAGGCAGCTAAAGCGAAACAGATAATCTCACCAGCCAAATGATCCGCCTTTATCCAGAACAACTTAATGCGCAACTCCAAGAGGGGTTGCGCCAAAGTTACCTACTTTGGGGTAATGAACCGCTATTACTCCAAGAATCTCAAGATGCCATTCAAACGGTGGCAAAATCACAAGGCTTTACGGAACATTATCAATTTACCCTTGATAACAGCACTGATTGGAATGAAATATATTCACTCTGTCAGTCACTGAGTCTTTTTTCACAAAAGCAATCTATCTTACTCCATCTTCCTGAAAATGGTCCTAATGCGGCAATGTCAGAAAAGCTTTTACGCTTATCTCACGAATTGCATGAAGATCTCTTGTTAATTTTACGTGGACATAAATTAACCAAGGCACAGGAAAATAGCGAATGGTTTAAAACACTCAGCCAGCAAGGTATTTATGTGACTTGCTTAACCCCTGAGTTAGATAAATTACCAAATTGGGTAGCGAGACGCGCCAAGCAAAAAGGCCTTGAGCTTGATGAACAAGGTAATCAATTACTGTGTTACTGCTATGAAGGAAATTTACTCGCTTTAGCTCAAGCAATTGAACGCCTCTGTTTGCTCTATCCTGATGGTAAATTAACCCTGCCAAGAGTTGAAGCGGCTGTCAATGATGCCTCTCATTTTACTGCTTATCATTGGATTGATGCATTATTAGCAGGCAAAACCCAACGGGCATGGCATATCTTGCAGCAACTAAAAAGAGAGGATACTGAACCCGTTATTCTGCTTAGAACATTGCAACGCGAATTAATGCAATTAATTACCTTACATCGTAGCGCTAAAACGGCCTCCTTAAAATCCGTTTTCGATCAACATCGGATATGGCAAAACCGACGTCCGATATTTACCGCCGCGTTACAACGTTTGTCAGAGCATCAATTACTCACTGCCATGCGATTACTTACCCAGATTGAAATAACCCTTAAACAGGATCACGGACAAAACGTTTGGCCTGAACTTCATGCCCTTGGCTTATTATTATGTGGAAAAGCATTACCGGAAGGATTTATTCGCCATGGCTAGCACCAATAATAACCCCCCTTTAATTCATCAAGCCATTGCTCTATATGGTGGTACTTTTGATCCGATCCATTATGGGCATTTACGTCCTGTAGAAGCCCTTTCTGGCTTGATAGGGCTAAAAGAAGTGATTTGGTTGCCTAATAATATTCCCCCTCATCGCCCCCAACCAGAAGCCTCTTCACAACAGCGATTAGCCATGGTGCGGCTCGCATTACAACCTTTTAGTGCTTTCAAAGTCGACACTCGAGAGTTAGAGAAACCGACTCCCTCTTATACCATTGAGACATTAAAAGCGTTTAGACAAGAAATTGGTGAGAAACAGCCATTAGCCTTTATTATTGGACAAGATTCATTACTTTCAATTGATACTTGGCATAAATGGGAAGAGTTGTTAGATGTGTGTCACTTATTGGTTTGCGCTCGCCCGGGTTACCAAACCACATTTACATCACCACAAATGCAAACCTGGCTTGAACAACATCAAACCAAACAGCAAGCAGATATTCACTGTTTACCCGCCGGGAAAATTTTTCTTGCTGATACTCCTTTATACAATATTTCAGCTACCGATATTAGGGCTAGACATAAAGCAGGATTAGATTGTCATGATCTTCTGCCTGAGTCTGTTGAAAACTATATCAAACAGCATCAGTTGTATCGATAACAGATCTTAGAGATTAAAATTGCGCTCTTAAGTCATCAAATACAGCTGGATAAGGTGAAAAATAGCGTTGAGAAAGTAGATAATTATCAGGATAAAACGCCAAGTAGTTTTTCAACCGTGACAAAGGAGCCGAAAGACTCGTTTTTCCTTGCCGATAAGATAAAATCTCTTGTGTTAACAACTGTTTTTGCTCTGCGCTAAGTGCTCGCTTAAAATATCCCGCCATATGCATTAATGCATTGGTATGCCCTTCTCGAGTTGCTGGTATTGATAGTGCTTTCATTAAGGCCTTTTGATACTGCTCGGCAAATTGTAACAGCGGTAGCGAATTAGGGATATTGGCCATATAACGCCCCAATTCTCGATAAGCGACTTGAGAATAAGCCATTAACAAATATTTATATCGACTATGAAATTGGATCAGTGCTTTTTTGCTCAACTTAGCATTTACCTGCTGTTGATAATCAATTAAGGCAAAAAACTGTGTCAGAAAATGTTCCAATCCACTAGGTTGAGAAAATTGTTCAAGGGTTAATTGTAACTCTCCTCCCCCTAAAATCTGTGTGAATAAGGTTGATGAATATTCCCCTTTCATTTTAACTCGACAAATCACTGCCTTATTTTGTCGTTTTTCATCATTATTTTGTTTAATTTCAATGCCTTCATAGCATAACAATTGACAAAATCGTTGCCAATCTGCCTGTAACAATGCGTTTTTGTTACTCGCTATTTCTGAAGTTTGCTCCAAATAATAATAATTTTCTTTCATTCGTCTGTTTCTCTTAGTCACTATCTCAACATTACACCGTATAATGATACAATCATTGACGTGATGATACCGTTATCAGGTATTTCACGAGCATTGACAGACATTGTTTTACTGTTATTCTCACCCTCGGCTCCCATTAAGGGAACTGTGGAGTAAAACTGTCGTCTAATTGGAAAGTTCTTATCTGCCGGCTTTTATTATTTATTATGGCGCAATAAATAGGCATATATGAATTTTTCTAAATCAAGCGTCGAATAGCAACCATACTTGATAGATGTTTTTGCTATCGACAACTGGAATAAATCATCGAGTAAAATAGATTTATTGGTATAAATTCCTTTAAAATAGCGCTTTGTTATTTTCTCGATTGAGTTAACTAAATAGAAAAAGGTGACCCTTTTGCAAGGCTCAGAATTACAGCAATTTATTATTGATAAACTTGAGGATTCTAAAGCTCAAGACATTATCGCATTAGATGTTCGTGGAAAATCAAGTGTCACTGATTACATGATCATCTGTACGGGAACTTCAAACAGACACTTAATGTCTGTCGCCGATAATCTGGTTGATGACTGTCGTGAAGCAGGATTACAACCTTTAGGCATCGAAGGACAAGGCGTTTCTGATTGGATTGTTGTTGACCTTGGTGAAGCCATGGTACACGTAATGCAAGAAGACAGTCGCCGTATGTACGAACTCGAAAAACTCTGGAGCTGAGTTTGAAATTACAGCTCATCGCCGTTGGTACAAAAATGCCGGACTGGATCCAGACCGGCTTTATGGATTATCTTAACCGCTTTCCCAAAGATATGCCCTTAGAACTCATCGAGATCCCCGCGGGTAAACGAGGGAAAAATGCTGATATTAAGCGTATTCTCGAAAAAGAAGGCGAACAGATGTTAGCAGCGGTAGGTAAAGGAAATCGTATCGTCACCCTTGATATTCCTGGCGCCCGTTGGGATACCCCAAAACTTGCCGAGCAACTCGATCGCTGGAAGTTAGATGGAAGAAATGTCAGCTTATTAATTGGTGGCCCTGAAGGTTTAGCCCCCGCTTGTAAAGCAGCTGCAGAACAAAGTTGGTCTTTATCTCCATTAACTATGCCACATCCGCTAGTACGTGTAGTGGTAGCAGAAAGCCTTTACCGTGCATGGAGTATTACCACAAACCATCCTTATCATCGGGAATAATAAATTGGCGGGTAAGTAAGTGAAATCAACTAATGGGATGAAGAAAAGAAAACGCACCCCGTTTCGAGATTATACAGCGGAGTCAAAACTCTTTATCCGCCGTGTTATTGTCGCATTTTCAGGGATCTTAGTTTTAACGGGCATCTTAGTTTTTAACTTGTATCACTTACAAGTCGCTCGCCACGATGATTATCAAACTCGCTCGAATGATAACCGGATCAAATTAGTTCCCATCCCACCGAGCCGAGGCATTATTTACGATCGTAATGGGGTTCCACTTGCCCTAAATCGTACTATCTATCAATTAGAAATCGTACCGGAGAAAGTGGCTAATATCCAAGAAACATTGGAGAGTTTACGAGAGGTCGTTGATTTAACTGACGACGATATTGCTGCATTTGAAAAAGAGCGAAAACGCTCTCGTCGTTTTAGTTCTATTCCGCTTAAAACGTCACTTGACCAAGTGCAAGTGGCACGTTTTGCCATTAATCAATATCGCTATCCCGGATTAGAAATCAAAGGCTATCAACGTCGCTATTACCCTTATGGTTCAGCCCTTACTCATGTTATTGGTTATGTTGCAAAAATTAACGATAAAGATGTAGAACGTCTTGAAAAAGAAGGGCTCTATCCTAATTACGCAGCAACCCGAGATATCGGTAAATTAGGTATTGAACGCTATTATGAATCTGTTTTGCATGGTAAAACCGGTTATGAAGAGGTCGAAGTTAATAGCCGTGGCCGTGTGATCCGCCAATTGCATGAGCAACCACCACAAGCCGGTAAAGATATCTACCTAACTATCGATCTTGAATTACAAACCTATATTGAAACGCTATTAACCACTAGCCGAGCGGCTGTGGTCGTCACAGATCCTCGTAACGGCGAGATATTAGCACTGGTTTCTAATCCAAGTTATGACCCTAACCTATTTGTTGGGGGAATATCTAATACAGACTATCAAGGCCTACTTAATAATCCTGATAGACCATTAATAAACCGGGCAACCCAAGGGCTCTATCCTCCTGCATCAACGGTTAAACCCTTTATGTCTGTTGCAGCCCTAAGTGAAGGGGTTATTACTCCTAACACAACTATCCATGATCCGGGCTGGTGGCAACTGCCCGGCTCTGAAAAACGCTATCGTGACTGGAAACGTTGGGGTCATGGAAAACTCAATGTTACTAAATCCATTATTGAGTCAGCAGATACCTTCTTCTATCAAGTTGCCTATGATATGGGTATTGATCGTATTTCCACATGGATGTCCCGCTTTGGCTATGGTGAATACACGGGGATTGACCTTTCTGAAGAGCGTAATGGCATTATGCCAACCCGAGAATGGAAACAACAACGATATAAAAAACCTTGGTATCAAGGGGATACCATCCCTGTTGGTATAGGTCAAGGTTACTGGACGGCGACCCCAATCCAAATGTCAAAAGCGTTAATGACCTTAATTAACGATGGTCAGGTTAAAACCCCTCACTTACTTTATGGCACCAAGTTAGGTAATGAAATGCTACCTTACGTGGATAAAGAGACACGCCAAATTGGCGATATCAACTCCGGTTATTGGGAGTTAGCGAAGTACGGTATGTATGGTGTTGCCAATCTACCCAATGGTACAGGGCGACGTAGCTTTGCTGATGCTCCTTATAAGATTGCTGCAAAATCAGGTACAGCACAGGTATTTAGTTATGAAACCTATAATGCTAGCCAATTAGCAGAACATCTTCGTGATCATAAATTAATGATTGCTTTTGCGCCTTATGAAAACCCTACCGTTGCCGTCTCTATAATTTTAGAAAATGGTGGTGCTGGCCCATCTGTTGGGGATATTACTCGCCAAATACTTGATCACATTATACTTGGAGACAACAACACCGAGTTGCCTATTTCCCCGCCTTCACCGCGTGGCTCAGAGGAATAACCCAATGACAGAAAATAACAAGAAAAAATCACTCTGGACGCGTTTACATATCGATCCATTCTTTATGCTCTGCATTATTGCCTTATTATGCTATAGCGCATTTATTATGTGGACAGCAAGTGGGCAAGATCCCGATATGATGGAACGCAAGCTGGGACAAATTGCTACGGGTTTTATCGTTATGATTATCATGGCGCAGATCCCTCCACGGGTGTATGAAAACTGGGCTCCTCACCTTTACGTATTTTGTGTTGTATTACTTATTTTTGTTGATGTCTTTGGGCAAATTAGTAAAGGTGCACAACGCTGGCTTGATTTAGGTATCATACGTTTTCAGCCTTCTGAAATTGCCAAAATTGCCGTTCCTCTAATGGTCGCTCGCTTTATGAACCGTGATGTTTGTCCGCCAACATTACGTAACACAGCAATAGCCTTAGTGTTGATCTTCGTCCCCACCCTTTTAGTGGCTGCACAACCTGATTTGGGTACCTCTATTTTAATTGCTGCTTCAGGAATTTTTGTTATCTTCCTTGCCGGTATGAGTTGGCGTTTAATTACTGTCGCAACACTATTAATTGCTGGATTTATTCCGATACTCTGGTTTTTCTTGATGCATGATTACCAACGAACACGGGTCATGATGTTACTTGATCCTGAAATTGACCCCTTAGGAGCCGGATATCATATTATCCAATCTAAAATTGCTATCGGTTCTGGTGGATTACATGGCAAAGGTTGGTTACAAGGGACTCAGTCTCAACTTGAGTTTTTACCAGAGCGCCATACCGACTTTATTTTTGCCGTACTCGCAGAAGAATTAGGACTGATTGGTGTTTTAATCCTACTAACGCTCTATATACTCTTAATTGCTCGAGGTCTTTATCTCGCGACAAAAGCACAAAATACATTTGGCAGAGTCATGATTGGTGGATTAATGCTGATCTTCTTTGTTTATGTTTTCGTCAATATTGGTATGGTGAGTGGGATCCTCCCAGTAGTCGGCGTGCCATTACCACTGGTAAGCTATGGGGGATCGGCATTAATTGTACTAATGGCAGGATTTGGCATTGTTATGTCAATTCATACACACCGAAAACTATTATCAAAAAGTTTATAATGAGGTTTCTATGCGTTTGCAATGGGTTTTGATGGGTGTCAGTGCATTGCTACTTGCAGGATGTGTTGCTGATAAACCTGTGAATAATAATCAGCCAACCACAAGGTTGCCAAATGTACCTACACAACCCGTATTAGGTATAGAGCCTCGTTATGAGCCTTATCACCCGACTGCGAATCAAGATTATCGTAAAAATGGGGTAATTTATCGCATAGTCAAAGATCCGGCGAACTTTAGTGAACGAGGACAAGCGATTGTTTACGACAGCTTAGCAATGAGTCGCTTAACAACCATAGGTGAACGAGTCAACCCTTATGAGTTTGCTGCGGCACACCCAACATTGCCTATTCCAAGTTATGCGAAAATAACAAACTTAATCAATGGACGCACAATGATTGTGCGAATTAACGATCGTGGCCCTTACGTTGAAGGCAAACAAATACAGGTTACACCTGCTGTTTATAACAGTTTGCAGTTAATGCCAACAACCCCTATTCAAATTGAAGGTATTGTCGTTGATCAAAATGGCCAAATAAGTGGTATTGGTACCCAAGGTGCACAAATAGAGAAAAGAGCCACTACATTACCTGAGCGTCCTAACTTTAATACTCAGCCATCGACAATGGCTCCCCAACCCTCTGTAACAGCACCGTCTCCCATAACTGTGACTCAACCAGCTCCAGCTCCAGCTCCAGCTCCAGCTCCAGCTCCAGCTCCAGCTCCAGCTCCAGCTCCAGCTCCAGCTCCAGCTCCAGCTCCAGCTCCAGCTCCACAGCCAGTATCTTCATCTAGCGCAATAGCGCAAGGCTACTATGTACAAGTAGGTGCTTTAAGTAATCAAACTAATGCACAAACATGGTTAACTGAATTAACCAATGCTTTAAATACCCAAGGTGTCATTAATACAACTGATGGACTACATAAAGTGCAATTAGGCCCCTACTCATCAAAAACGCAAGCCGAAACAATAAAAAGTGCTTTGAAACAAAGTAAAAATATCGATGGGTTTATTGTTAGCCAATAAAGGGTAATAATTCGTAAAAACTCTTTTTCTAAAAGCAAATTCAGGCATAGAATCACCTGAGTTTGCTGATATTTTTCTTATCAACTTTTATTTATTTTCCCTGAATTTCCGGAACAGACAAACAGAATGAAACAGACACGCCCAGTGAAATTACTAAGAACACGTCTATTTAGTGCAACCTTTATATTATTAGCTATTAGCCATCATGCTATTGCTGATGACACATTAAAAACAATGATACCCGCTGTTCCTAATATCGAAGCCGAATCCTATATTCTTATCGACTATAATTCTGGGAAAGTCCTCGCGGAAAAAAACGCAGATGTCCGTCGTGATCCAGCCAGTTTAACCAAAATGATGACCAGTTATGTTATAGGTCAAGCCATTCGTGCAGGAAAAATATCGAACAACGATATTGTTCCTATTGGTGAAGAAGCATGGGCAACGGGCAACCCTGTATTTCGCGGCTCATCATTAATGTTTTTAAAACCCGGTGATAAAGTCACCGTTTCACAATTAACACGCGGTATCAATCTACAATCAGGTAATGATGCCTGTGTAGCAATGGCCTCTTATGTTGCGGGAAGCCAAGATACCTTTGTCACTATGATGAATGACTATGTTAAGCGTCTAGGTTTACAAAACACACAATTTCAAACTGTACATGGTTTAGATGCACCTGGGCAATACAGTAGTGCACGAGATATGGCATTGATTGGCGCCGCATTAATTCGTGATGTTCCAGAAGAATATGCCATTTATAAAGAAAAAGAGTTTACCTACAATAATATCCGTCAAACTAACCGTAATGGTTTACTTTGGGATACTAGCCTCAATGTTGATGGTATTAAAACAGGTCATACTGAAGCTGCGGGTTATAATCTTGTTGCCTCTGCAACAGAAGGAAATATGCGCTTGATTTCTGCTGTGATGGGGGGACACTCATCTAAAGGCCGTGATGCTGAAAGTAAAAAACTACTTACTTGGGGTTTTCGCTTCTTTGAAACGGTAAAACCGCTGCAAGTGGGTAAAGAATTTGCCGCTGAACCTATCTGGTATGGTGATACTGATAAAGTGCAATTAGGGGTTGATAAAGATGTTTATCTCACGATCCCCCGTGGCCGACTCAAAGATCTAAAGGCCAGTTATGTATTAGATAATGTTGAATTACATGCGCCAGTCAGTAAAAACCAAGTGGTTGGCACCATTAATTTCCAACTTGATGGGCAAGTCATTGAACAACGTCCACTTGTTGTTATGAATGAAGTGAAAGAAGGTGGCATTTTCAGCCGCTTGATTGATTACATCAAATTATTATTTTCACGTTGGTTTGGTTAAGGCTTGAAAAGGATAAATGTGTCCATATATAAAGATTATATCGATATTGGAATAAACACATTTACCCATTCTATATTTACCCTAACTATCAGTATCGCATTCCTCATTATAGGAGGAATGCGCTTTTTATTTGTGCTGATGAGGTGTAAAAGAGATTATTAAAACAACATCGCCTGTTGTCTTAAGGATTACATTATGATGAAAACAAAATTAAACGAACTATTAGAGTTCCCTTGCTCATTTACTTACAAAGTCATGGGTCATGCTAAACCCGAATTAGTTGACCAAGTCGTTGAAGTGATCCAGCGTCATGCACCCGGTGATTATACACCTTCAGTAAAACCAAGTAGCAAAGGTAACTATCACTCAGTCTCGGTGACTATCAACGCAACGCATATTGAACAAGTAGAAACCCTCTATAAAGAGTTAGGTGAATTAGAGCTTGTTCGCATGGTGTTATAATTTTTTTCTATTTGCCCCCTTACCCTATTAGGGGGCATTAGACGTACTTAAGAAGCAATATTACGCAGTATCTTCTCTTTATCTTTCTCTTTCACCTTACTTCTTATATTAATTCTTATTATTTCGTTATTGATTTGTCACCTAGATTTAGTAAGTCTCACTTAAATAAAAGCCTAATTGGGGTTAATCGCCAATTAAGCACTGCTTGGTTAATCACATCTATCCCCCTTCTCACTACGTCGTTTTTTTATCAATATTCCTTTATCAAACACAAACTGAAGCAATAATCTCATCTCATTCTGGTAGTTCATTTGTTGGAGCGTTATACTGCCTTTCACAATTACGCTACAAATGAAGATTTTCACGGTGCAAGATAAAACAATCATTATTCGCCAATTGGGTATGAAACCCTATTTACCGGTTTCTGATTCTATGCATCAGTTTACGGAAAAACGGGAAAGTCATACACCTGATGAAATTTGGCTGGTTCAACATGAACAGGTTTTTACCCAAGGTCAAGCGGGTAAAGCAGAACACCTTTTAAACACAGGCTCTATACCGGTGATCCAATCTGACCGCGGTGGACAAGTGACCTACCACGGCCCTGGCCAACAAGTGATGTATGTTTTGCTTGATCTAAAACGTAACCATATTGGCGTTCGCCAATTAGTCACTGTTTTAGAGAATACTGTGATCAACACACTCGCAGAATTTAATGTAGACGCATATGCTCGTGCAGATGCACCGGGCGTGTATGTTAATGGTGATAAAATTTGCTCTTTGGGATTACGTATACGCAAAGGTTGCTCTTTTCACGGTCTAGCACTTAATGTTGATATGGACTTATCTCCTTTTACGCGAATAAATCCTTGTGGTTATCCTGATCTAAAAATGACACAACTGGTTGATTTGGCGCCTAATGCAACATCGGAACAAGTGGCATCATTATTAATCAACCATTTTTGTACACAACTGGGATTCCAACCACAGCAATAAAAATGCTATAATTTTTTTAACATTTATCATTTTTTTTTAAAACCCTGATTACCTCAGTCACATCGTGTTAATCACCCTAGATAACTGGAACTGGCACAATTATGAGTAAACCTATTCAGATGGAACGCGGCGTAAAATATCGTGACGCCGATAAAATGGCACTTATTCCTGTTAAAACAATCGTTACAGAACGTGAAGAACTGCTACGCAAACCTGAGTGGATGAAAATAAAGTTGCCCGCAGATTCAAGTAAAATTCAAGGTATTAAAGCGGCCATGCGTAAAAATGGCCTGCATTCTGTTTGTGAAGAGGCTTCATGCCCTAATCTTGCAGAATGTTTTAACCACGGTACCGCAACCTTTATGATCTTAGGGGCAATCTGTACGCGTCGTTGCCCATTTTGCGACGTTGCTCATGGTCGTCCTAACGCACCCGATCCCCAAGAGCCAATTAAATTAGCCCAAACGATAAAAGATATGGGATTACGTTATGTTGTTATCACCTCAGTAGATCGCGATGACCTACGCGATGGTGGTGCACAACATTTTGCCGATTGTATTACCGCTATCCGTGAAAAAAATCCTAATATTCGCATCGAAACTTTAGTCCCTGATTTCCGTGGTCGTATGGATAAAGCATTAGAGATCCTCACTGACACACCACCAGACGTCTTTAACCACAATTTAGAAAACGTACCTCGTGTTTATCGTCAAGTGCGTCCTGGTGCGAACTATCAATGGTCTCTAACGTTACTAGAACGCTTTAAACAAGCCCACCCAAATATTCCAACTAAATCGGGGTTAATGGTCGGTTTAGGTGAAACAAATGAAGAAATTATTGACGTGATGCGCGATCTGCGTAAACATGGTGTAACGATGCTGACATTAGGGCAATATTTACAACCCAGTCGTCACCATCTTCCTGTTCAACGCTACGTCAGTCCTGACGAGTTTGAATATATGAAAGAGCAAGCATTAGCAATGGGCTTTACCCACGCCGCTTGTGGACCATTTGTTCGTTCGTCTTATCATGCTGATCTTCAAGCTCAAGGGATTGAGGTTAAATAACGATTAATCTCTCTTATGCTTAACATTGCAATAGCTGTATTTATCGGCGGTGGTTTAGGTAGCGTACTACGCTGGCTAATTAGCTACCGCCTCAATTCTCTTTTTCCCCATTTTGCAACGGGGACCTTGGTCGCTAACTGTATTGGTGCCTTTATTATCGCCTTTGGCATTGCTTGGTTTAGTAAGGCTCCCAATATTGATCCTATTTGGAAAATCATGCTTACCACAGGTTTTTGTGGTGGCTTAACCACCTTTTCTACTTTTTCCGTTGAGGTGGTCGCCTTATTTAATGAAGGACGAATAGGCTGGGCATTAGGCACCATGGGGGCAAACTTAGCGGGCTCGTTTCTGATGACGGCATTCGCATTCTGGCTACTCCGTGAAATGTAGTCTCTTTAACAAGATAAAAACCGTTAATCATAAAGTTGTACTCTTTTAGTTAAGCGATTTATAAGGCCTGAACTTAATATTCAACCAATGTCAGGCCTTTTAATTTGATTTTGTTCCCGGTGGTATTACTCAATAAATTAGCCAATTTTATCAATACATTCATTGATATTTTAAAATGATAGCTATGATGTATTCTTGATTTTAATAATTTAAAAAACTTTCAACCACGGTATTTATCCCGCAGCTAGATACGCAAGCTCCTCTTTAAATTTCTCAAGTCTTTTTTCATCATCAAAACGAGCGAGAGTTATGCAGTGTGGCAAGCATAGTCACCCTAAGTAGCAATGATGATGTTTAAATCCCCCCTGTATTTGACATAAAAAGACCCCCAATAATTGGTTGTCCAACTATTGGGGGTCATTTCAAAAACGTTTTTTACTTTTGGAGAAGTCGTTAATTAGATAGCGACAACGTTTGCAGCAGATGGCCCTTTCGCGCCGTCAGTAACTTCAAACTCTACCTTTTGACCTTCAGCAAGTGTTTTAAAACCTTCTGAAACAATAGCGGAAAAGTGGACGAACACATCTTTACTGCCATCTTCTGGAGTGATAAAACCAAAACCTTTAGTTTCGTTAAACCACTTAACGTTACCTTTTAATTTAGACATCAAGTTTACCTTTAAAATAGAAAATAAACGCAAGCGTTTTGCGTTGGCTATAGTAAAACAAAAATGATGATTCGCTGTCCACAGTCTAGATCACGAAACGCGTATTTTTTTTCTGTTAAACGATTATTATTCAGACAAATCCCATAACTTAAGCCATTAATCACTTAAGAAATAGTGCTTAATACTTACAATATGAACTATTCGTCAATATCCACTTTTTCATAGTGTAATAGCCAACGTTTGATATCAAGTCCCCCAGTATAGCCTACTAACTTACCATTATGACCAATGACGCGATGGCAAGGAATAATTAACGAGATTGGGTTACGTGAATTTGCCATTCCTACCGCTCTGCAATAGTTGACGGAACCTAATGTAAGTGCCAACTTTTTATAACTCCAAATTTCACCATAAGGAATAGACTGTAAAGTCTGCCAAACGCGTATTTGAAATTCGGTTCCTTTAGGCGCTAGTGGCACTGAAAATAGGGTGCGTTTACCCGAAAAATACTCTTTTAACTGTTTTATACACAGGTCAATTATGGCATTTGAATTAACTAACGCCTCTTTTTCACTAACAAAGTTAAGGCTGGTGATGCCATCATCATCTGCAGTAATGGATATATAAGGCTTTGGAAAACCTTTCGGCGTATTGAGATAATCTTGGTACATAATGTGTTCTCTATTGATTTGTCTGTATCATCAAGATTAAAACATGCTTTGTAAGTAAATCAATCATCTAATTTTCTACTATACCTAATAAAAATTGCTCAAATGAGCGATAAGAAAATAAAATAAATCTGCTAACTGCTTAATTTTAATAATAATCATTATCAAAAATAAAAAACACCATATCTAGTGTGGTTGAAAAAGAATAAACCTATATATAGTATTTAAGTACTTTTCATTGTGACTGTGAGCAGACACATTCACATTTTTATAAGGGTTATTCTATGTCTGTGATCCTCTATACCAAACCAAATTGTGTTCAATGCAGTGCAACCGAGCGCGCATTACAACAACAAAAAATTCCTTTCACTGCGGTTGATCTCACCCAAGACACTCAAGCATTAGCAAAAATAGTTTCTATGGGATATCGCCAAGTACCAGTTGTCGTTAATGGTGACGAACATTGGTCTGGCTTCTGCCCAGATAAAATTCGTCAAATAGCGCGCTAAAGGAGCAACTTATGCAATCGACTGCCCCTTTAATTTATTTCTCTAGTCGCTCAGAAAATTGTCACCGCTTCGTACAAAAACTTAATCTACAAGCGACAAGGATAAAAGAGGATGAACCACTACAAGCCACACAACCTTTTGTGTTGCTCTGCCCAACTTATGGTGGCGGTGGCGTTAAAGGCGCAGTGCCTAAAGCGGTGATCCAGTTTTTAAATATTCCTGAAAATCGCCAATTAATACGCGGTGTTATTGCTTCAGGAAATACCAATTTTGGCTCTGCTTACGGCTTAGCAGGTGACATTATTGCACAAAAATGCCAAGTCCCTTTTCTCTATCGTTTTGAGTTACTTGGTACGCCTGAAGATGTTAAACGTGTAAAAACCGGATTAAGCACATTTTGGTCAGCTAGCAAATAATGACTAAAAAGTGAATGAGATAAAAAATATGACCCACTCTATAGAACAACTCGATTATCACGCCTTAAATGCCATGCTCAATCTCTATGATGAGCAAGGCAATATCCAGTTTGATAAAGACAAATTAGCCACCCACCATTTTTTTCGTCAACACGTTAATCAAAATACGGTGTTTTTTCATGATCTAAAAGAAAAGCTCGATTTTCTGGTGCAACAACACTACTACGAAGCACAAGTATTAGAGCAGTACGATTTCCCGTTTATCAAACAGCTTTTTAAGCATGCCTATAGCAAAAAATTTCGCTTTCAATCGTTCCTAGGTGCATTTAAATACTACACCAGTTACACCTTAAAAACCTTTGATGGTGAGCGTTATCTCGAACGCTATGAAGATCGTGTTTGTATGGTTGCCTTAACCCTAGCACAGGGGAATACCAAACTCGCCACTCACCTTGTCGATGAGATAATTAGTGGCCGTTTCCAGCCTGCAACCCCTACTTTCTTAAATTGTGGAAAAAAACAGCGTGGCGAATTGGTCTCTTGTTTTTTATTACGTATCGAAGACAACATGGAGTCCATTGGCCGAGCAGTCAATTCTGCGTTGCAATTGTCGAAACGTGGCGGAGGTGTTGCTTTCTTACTGACTAATTTACGAGAAGCAGGAGCCCCCATAAAACGCATTGAAAACCAATCGTCTGGCGTAGTACCGGTGATGAAAATGCTTGAAGATGCCTTCTCATATGCCAATCAATTAGGCGCAAGACAAGGTGCTGGAGCGGTTTATCTCCATGCTCATCATCCTGATATCTATCATTTTCTAGATACAAAACGAGAAAATGCTGATGAAAAAATACGTATTAAGACGCTTTCATTAGGTGTCGTTATTCCCGACATTACCTTTGAATTAGCTAAACGCAACGAAGATATGTATCTATTTTCACCTTATGATGTAGAACGAGTATATGGCGTTCCTATGTCAGAAATCAGTATTAGCGAAAAATATACTGAAATGGTCAACAATGCAGAGATACGTAAGAAAAAAATTAAAGCACGGGCATTTTTTCAAACTTTAGCTGAAATTCAATTTGAATCAGGTTATCCCTATATTATGTTTGAAGATACCGTCAATCGCGCAAATCCGATTGCGGGCCGAATTAATATGAGCAATTTATGCTCAGAAATCTTACAAGTAAATAGTGCCAGTGAATACAATCCTGATTTAAGTTATCGACAAATTGGTCATGATATTAGCTGTAATCTCGGATCAATGAATATCGCCATGGCGATGGACTCACCAGATTTTGCGCATACCGTAAATGTTGCCATCAGAGCACTGACGAGTGTGGCACAAATGACTAAAATAGAATCAGTACCTTCTATTGAAAAAGGCAACCAAGCATCTCATGCCATTGGCTTAGGGCAAATGAACTTACATGGTTATTTAGCCCGTGAAGGGATTTATTATGGTTCAGAAGAAGGACTTGATTTTACCAATATCTATTTCTATACCGTAACATACTATGCCCTTTTAGCCTCTAACCAATTAGCGATAGAGACTAAACAGCGCTTTAAAGGGTTTGAACAGTCAAAATATGCCACTGGGGAGTATTTTGATAAATATTTATCAAAACAGTGGTTACCTAAAACCCAAAAAGTCCACCAGCTATTTAGCCAATCCAATATTCATATTCCAACCCAAGAAGATTGGCAAAAACTTAAGCTCTCGATTATGACTCACGGTATTTATAATCAAAACTTACAAGCAATACCACCAACAGGATCAATCTCTTATATCAATCACTCTACATCGAGTATTCACCCCATTGTGGCACCGATTGAAATAAGAAAAGAAGGTAAAATCGGTCGGGTTTATTACCCCGCCCCTTTTATGACCAATGAAAACCGTCATTTTTATCAAGATGCTTATGAAATTGGCGCAGAAAAAATTATCGATACCTATGCCCAAGCATCACAACATATCGACCAAGGATTGTCGCTAACATTATTCTTTTCTGATGAAGCAACCACAAGGGATGTTAATAAAGCACAAATTTATGCATGGCGTAAAGGTATAAAGACCTTGTATTACATTCGTATTAGACAAACAGCATTAGCCGGCACAGAAATAAAAGGCTGTGTTTCATGCGCCCTTTAATAATAATGATAAGGAAAGTGTTACTATGTCTGCATCTTATTTAAGTCGTGTTAATGCGATAAATTGGAATCGTATTGAAGACGAAAAAGATTTAGAAGTTTGGAACCGTTTAACCATGAATTTTTGGTTACCCGAAAAAATTCCACTTTCTAATGATATACCTTCATGGAATACCTTAACCCAAGCTGAAAAACAGTTGACTATCCGTGTATTTACAGGGCTTACACTGCTCGATACGATACAAAATACGGTCGGGGCACCAACCTTAATGCCTGATGCTCAGACTCCTCATGAAGAGGCGGTATTATCGAATATCTGTTTTATGGAAGCGGTACATGCTCGCTCTTATAGCTCGATATTTTCGACACTCTGCTTAACAACAGATGTTGATGATGCTTATCGTTGGAGTGAAGAAAATACCTATTTGCAAAAGAAATCAGATATTATTCTGCGTTATTATCAAGATAGTGATCCATTAAAGAAAAAAATTGCCAGTGTATTTTTAGAGTCTTTTTTATTCTATTCTGGATTTTATTTACCAATGTATTGGTCAAGTCGAGGGAAATTAACCAATACAGCCGACTTAATTCGTTTAATTATTCGTGACGAAGCTGTGCATGGTTATTATATTGGCTATAAATTCCAAAATCAGTTATTAAATAAATCATCATTAGAGAAACAAAATATTAAAGACTTTGCTTTCTCATTATTATTAGATTTATATGATAATGAAGTTAAATATACAGAAGATCTCTACGACTCTGTCGGTTGGACAGAAGATGTAAAAAAATTCCTTCATTATAATGCGAATAAAGCGCTGATGAATTTAGGTTATGAAGCACTATTTCCAGATGAAATAACTAATGTTAGTCCAGCAATACTTTCATCACTATCGCCAGATGCAAATGAAAATCATGATTTCTTTTCTGGCTCAGGCTCTTCTTATGTTATTGGTAAAACGATCAATACCGAAGATGATGACTGGGATTTCTAGCTAACCCTCTACAGCAAAAAACAGAATACATTCATATTAATTATGAATTAATCAATTAATATAATGCACTGAAAAATAAAACTTATTTTTTAGTGCCTTTTTATTTGCTTGAAAAACAACCTGATTGTGTAATTTTTACCGTTCCATTAACCAGAATTATCAATTTTTTACGAATGATTTTTATGACTAGTTATCGATAACTTAAGATCACCCCTCAAAAAACATAAGATTTTTTAATGTTAATGCATTTTTTTCTATTTTTATTTTATCAGTATCTTTTTACATTTTTTTATTTTGTTGTTATTTCTATTGTGATGATAATTAAAATTAACATCTGAATAAAAATAATGTTATTTCATACAGTTAGTATGGTTTTTTTGACTTCTTTCTTTTCTATAATTTTACTTTATTTAAATATTAATTATCAAAAAAAACCTAAAAAAATCACAAAATTATTTGTTTAATTATAATTAACATAGGGTTGTCAGGCTTGTTCATTATGATAGGGTAATTCCCCTACTAAAAATCTCAATTTAGGAAAAACAACAAACTAATTTATTAACATTTAATTTATTCCTTTCATATTTAAATAGGAAAATAGATATTGCATGGCAATTAAACTCGAAGTAAAAAACCTATATAAAATATTTGGTGAGCACCCTAAACGGGCCTTTGAATTATTAGGATCTGGTATGAACAAAGACCAAATCTTTGATAAAACAGGGTTAACCGTTGGTGTGCAAAATGCCAATCTGGCCATTGAAGAAGGCGAAATATTTGTCATCATGGGATTATCAGGCTCTGGTAAATCTACATTAGTGCGCCTTCTCAATCGTCTGATAGATCCCACTAAAGGCGAAGTCCTTATTGATGGTGAAAACATCACCACCATGTCTGATAAAGATTTACGACAAGTTCGACGTAAAAAAATCAGTATGGTGTTTCAATCATTCGCTTTAATGCCTCATATGAATGTACTCGATAATACAGCATTTGGTATGGAGCTTGCAGGCATTAGCAAAGAAGAGCGCTATGAAAAAGCCATGGCAGCATTAGAGCAAGTTAACTTAAGCTCTCATGCTCAATCTTGGCCGGATGAGTTATCCGGTGGGATGCGACAACGTATTGGGCTTGCTCGTGCACTGGCCAATGATCCTGATATCTTATTAATGGATGAGGCATTCTCCGCACTTGACCCATTAATCCGAACAGAAATGCAAGATGAGTTATTGAGCTTACAAGGTGATAAACAACGCACCATTGTGTTTATTTCTCATGATCTGGATGAAGCCATGCGTATTGGTGATCGTATCGCGATTATGCAAGGCGGTGTGGTGGTACAAATCGGTACCCCTGATGAAATTCTTAATAACCCAGCCAATGATTATGTACGTACCTTCTTCCGTGGCGTTGATATCAGTCATGTATTTAGCGCTAAAGATATTGCTAAACGTCGCCCAGAAACACTACTGCATATTGCGCCAGGTTTTGGTCCCCGTTCAGCATTAAAAGTACTGGAAGATGAAGATAGAAACTTTGGTTATTTAATTGAGCGAGGACGGAAATTTGCAGGTATTGTTTCTGTCACTTCTCTTGAAGAAGCATTAAAAGCGAAGCAACCTATTGGATCCGCTATTTTAACTGAACCTTGTGCGATTAATGGTGATACACCATTAAATGAACTGATTTCTACTGTTGCGCAATCTCCCTGTGCGATCCCTGTTATTGATGAAAAAAACCGTTATATCGGTTTAATTTCGAAAGGAATGTTGTTACAAGCACTGGATAAGGAGACACCAAATGAGTAAGACAAATAACCAAGCCAATCCTTGGGAAACGGACACTCAAGAAGCGGCAACAGAAAACGCCAATACAACACAAAATTCAGCGCAAGAAACGCATAACAACACAGATACAGACAATGATCCTTGGGCAACCACGGATAGCAACACTACTGATACCGACCCTTGGAGTAGTAGCGCTGGCGGTGATACCGGTGGAGCTGATGCTGATCCTTGGGGTACAGGGAGTGGCACTGACGGCAGTGATCTCTCTTCTGGTACTGATTGGCTAGATGCCATGCCAACAGAAAGTACACCTGATCACTTTAATATTATGGATCCATTTAATCATACGCTGATCCCACTAGATTCTTGGGTAACGGATGGTATTGACTGGATTGTGCTGCATTTTCGTCCTATTTTCCAAGGGATACGCGTTCCAGTCGATTTAGTATTAGGTGGCTTTGAAAACTTTCTTACCTCAATGCCTGCACCTGTTGCGATTATTTTATTTTCACTGATTGCATGGCAACTTTCAGGTAAGGTGATGGGAATAAGCGCTTTTATTTCACTGATCTTAATCGGTGCTATTGGTGCATGGTCTGAAGCGATGATAACCCTTGCATTAGTGCTGACCTCATTACTATTCTGCCTGATTATTGGTCTCCCCTTAGGGATATGGCTTGCACATAGTGACAGAGCATCAAAAATTGTCAGACCACTTTTAGATGCCATGCAAACAACCCCCGCTTTCGTTTACTTAGTACCTATCGTGATGTTATTCGGGATTGGTAACGTACCCGGTGTAGTTGTCACGATTATTTTCGCCTTACCACCGATAGTGCGATTAACTATTTTAGGTATCAAACAAGTACCGGAAGATCTCATTGAAGCGGCTCAATCATTTGGGGCAAATCCTCGACAAATGTTGTTTAAAGTACAATTACCGCTGGCAATGCCAACGATTATGGCTGGGGTCAACCAAACCTTAATGTTAGCACTGTCAATGGTTGTTATCGCATCAATGATAGCCGTTGGTGGTTTAGGTCAAATGGTATTACGTGGTATTGGTCGCCTAGATATGGGATTAGCGGCTGTAGGTGGTGCCGGTATTGTGATCCTCGCGATTATTCTTGACCGCTTAACTCAATCTTTAGGCCAAAATAGTCGCCTGAAAGGTAATAGACGCTGGTATATGACAGGCCCGATTGGTTTGATCTGCCGCCTGTTTGGTAAAAAAGCCGCATAACTCATACTGGCAATAAGATTAACTAACAATCAAACATATTTATTCAATTAATATAAGAGATAACAGTAGCACGACACAGCGACTATTATCTCTTACCCATCACAACAGAAGGAAAAACTATGCGTAATCCAGTTCTCTGGGCAACAGTATTGTCCGCCACACTGATAAGCACTCAGTTATCCGCTGCTGATTTACCCGGTAAAGGGGTTTCGGTTCAACCGGTACAAAGTACTATTTCTGAAGAAACTTTTCAGACACTCATTGTCAATAAAGCACTCGAAAAACTCGGCTACACAGTGCAACCCATTAAAGAAGTTGACTACAACGTAGCTTATTCTTCTATTGCTAATGGTGATGCCACTTTTATGGCGGTTAGTTGGGTACCTTTGCATAACTCACAATATGAAGCCGCAGGTGGCGATAACACATTTTATCGTAAAGGTGATTATGTGGTTAATGCAGCCCAAGGTTACTTAATCGATAAAAAAACGGCTGAAAAATATAACATCACTAATATAGAGCAATTTAAAGATCCGAAAATTGCCAAATTATTTGATGCCAATGGTGATGGAAAAGCAGATTTAACCGGTTGTAACCCTGGCTGGGGTTGTGAAGAAGCCATTAATAATCACTTAAAAGCCTATGATTTAGAGAAATCAGTCACCCATAATCAGGGTAACTATGCGGCAATGATGGCAGATACCATTACTCGTTATAAAGAAGGTAAACCTATCTTCTATTATACTTGGACACCATACTGGATAAGTGATGTATTAAAGCCGGGTAAAGATGTCGTTTGGCTACAAGTTCCCTTCTCTTCATTACCGGGAGATGACAAAACCGATACAACCTTACCAAACGGTAAAAACTACGGTTTCCCACCGAGTACAATGCATATCGCGGCAAATAAAAAATGGGCCGAAGCCAACCCTGCTGCTGCTAAATTATTTGAAATAATGAAAGTTTCAGTGGCTGATATCAACGCCCAAAACTTACGTATGCATAATGGTCAAAAATCACAAGCAGATATTGAACGTCATGCTAACGCGTGGATCAAAGCACATCAAAAAACCTTTGATGGCTGGGTAGAAGAAGCGCGTAAAGCGGCTAATTAATAGTGATAATCCTTAAATAACGTCAAAGCAGAGCATTATTAATATGCTCTGCTTTTTTTTATCTTATGGCTGTTGTCCTGTTGTCTAACTAAAAACTTTTAACCACAGTAAAGCGATAATCTCGCCCAGTACCAGATACCGACTCACCTAAATAAGGGTAATAATCACGGTTAAATAAATTGGCGACAGTAAAACGTATCTCGGTATTATCGATAAAAGCAGGTTTCCAATTAGCGAATAGTCCATGAATGGCATAGCCTTTACTTTTTGGTAATGACCAATAAGTAGCAGCCGGATCAGCATCCATCGGTGAACGACGTTGAGCGCCAATAAAGTCCCCTGTCCACCCTGCAACCATATTTATTTGTGGGATTTTCATTCCAAGGGTGGCATGTAATGCATCCGGTTGAATTTCTGCAATCCATGTTTTTTGTCCAAACCACGGATCACGAGGAGATTGATCGCGTTTACCTTTCATTGTCGAATACGCTAAGCGACCAAAGAGATTAGTACTGTCATAAAATGCCTCTATTTCCATACCTTGAATATGGTAGCCAGGTAAATTGCGATAATTTCCAAGGGAAGGAGGACAACTTCCATTGTTTCCGGTTACTTTTCCGCTTTCACAATAGACACCGCGACGACGGAATATCTCATCTTTCCCACGAGTATCAAAAAATGTGCTTCGAAGTTGCAGCTGATCTTCTTGTTGGAAAACATTTTCAAAATCAACAATGGCGCCAATCCGTGTTGCGGTAACGGTCTCTTTATCTAAATGGCGACTCGTGCCTGTCAAACTAGAGATACTGGCTTGCACTTCATATTGTTCATCAATTAACGGCGCACGCCATGTATGAGTTATATCACCAAAAAATCTAATATTGGGGGTCGCTTTCCATAAAATACCCAAATGAGGTGTAATGCCACGATAAGTTACATCACTATAATCATGACCGTAATAGGGATTAGGATCTTGATAAACCTTCGCTCGACTCCCTGCTCCTTGATTTTTCACTATATCATAACGCACACCAGGCGTGAGGGTTAGTGTTCGATAACTAATTGAATCTTGAAGATAAAAACTCGTGGTTGTTTGCGTCCCTTCTGGCATATAAGGTGGTGCATAATAGCCATAATTATAATTTGGATTTTTCGCTTTATCCCGCGTAAACATTAACACATTACGATCATTACGGTGCCAACGCGCTCCTACTAAAATCACATGTTCGGTAGCTCCTTGCATCACGGTACTTTCATTTTTCACTTCAATTTGATGATTTTTATAGTTAACCCAACTTTGGTTACCCATACTACTACTTAGATAAGAACTCGCATTATCAGGGCGTTTATCATTCTGTTTGGTATTTGAATAACCATAAGTCAATGTGAAATTAATCAGGTCAGAATCAATTGGCTGAATATTCCATTTCACACTCACAGTGTCATCTTTTTGGTCACGATAAACTAACTTACGTTTCATCGCTCCATCAAAACCATATTTATCAACATCATATTGACTCGGTTTTGCCAGTTCATCTCGCTTGGCAGCCCAAGGCGTCCAGCCATCACTGACAGATCTTGATGCTGATAAAGTTAATGTTTGTGCGTCTGTTAAATAGACATTGGTTTTAATTAAAAACGAATCTTGATCTGATTGTGAATAACCAAATTTAGTGCCATCAGGACGACGTAAATCATCGCTTTTACGACGATTAAAATAAAATAGACCGTCAGCCGTTCCATCCATTAGCTTGCCATATATCGCACCACTATAACGATTTTGCCTATCATTGGTATGATGTCCATATTTTAAAAACATACCAATATGCTGATCAGGTAACAGTAAGTCATCCGGATCTTTCGTTTCAATCCGTACGGAGCCACCAAATCCTCCATTTCCTTGGGTGATATTATGTGGTCCTTTATCGACATCAAGGCGTTTAATTAATTCAGGATCGATAAATATGGAACCTTGACGATATTTTTCAAACGTCTTCGGTGTACCATCAAGAGTGATTTTCACATCTTCCGGATTGCCCATTCCCCAAATATTTAAAGTTTGCCCACCAGGTCTTGGCGAGCCAGATGAAGAAATCCCTGGTAATTTATCTACCAATTCAGCGATATTATTTGGCTGAATTCTATTGATATCTTTTAATGTCAAAGCCGTGCTTCCTGCTTCAACACTCGAATTTAATTTTCCGGAAACATAAATAGGATCAAGCACCACAGTTTCAGATTGTTGAGTCTGTGATGCTTTTTCTGTGCTTTGTGAAGCAACGCTATTAAACGAAGCAAGTGTAGTGAGTAATAAAAAAATCGCATGAGATGAAAATGAAACGGCCCCCATTCCCTGAAAATGAGGCTCATGCTTAATTAACAAAAAGTTCATAATAGTATCTTTTATATGGTTATTAATACGCAAATAAATAGCTAAAAATACATTTAACAACACAATCATGTTAATGATAATTATTATCATTACATAGCTTTTTTTGATCTAAACCATAAAAAAGTTAACTAAACTAAAAATGAGCTATATTTAAAACAGAATAACTAAATAATTTAATATTAATGATATAATTAACTAATAACATTGGTTACTATATGGATTAGTACTTGTCTAATCAGGACAGTGAGGGAATGGGGCTATTCATCTATTTAGCATAATAAATAATGCAAATATTCGGTTATCTGCCGAGAATAAATCACATTTTACTTTTAATATTAATCTATTATAAAAATAGATTAAAAACTTTCATGCCCGATTGATTGAACATTGCTATCACAGTAATTCTTTCCGCAAAAAAATGACTCATGTTACTATCATTTACCTTACAAATAATTTGTGATCAGTATTATGGAAAACACAGCACCACAAACCTCTCTTAGTAAAGGCCTTATTTTACTTATGGCCGTTGCCACTGGCATGGTTGTCGCAAGTAACTATTATGCACAACCGCTACTTGATTCAATTGCAAATTATTTTCATATCTCTGCCACTTTAGCTGGCTTTATTGTCACTACAGCACAATTAAGTTATGCCTTAGGTTTAATGCTATTGGTTCCCCTTGGCGATATTTTTGAACGTCGTTCACTGATTGTTATCATGACGCTGATTTCAGCGAGCGGCTTATTAATTACGGCAATGGCACCTAATATTTGGCTTATGTTAATTGGTACTGCCCTATCAGGTATGTTCTCGGTCGTCGCCCAAATTCTGGTTCCTTTTGCCGCTACACTTGCTGCACCTCATCAACGAGGAAAAGCGGTAGGTACTATTATGAGTGGGCTTTTACTTGGTATTTTACTGGCAAGAACAGCGTCAGGGCTGATGGCTTCCTTTACTAATTGGCAGGGCATTTTCTGGCTAGCAAGTGTTTTTCTAGCTATTTTAGCTATTACACTATGGCGCTGTTTACCTACCTATAAAAGTCAAACAAATTTAAATTATTTTCAACTGCTCGGTTCTATTTTTAAATTGTTTGCCACGACCCCAGTATTACGTACCCGCTCACTGATTGGTGCACTTATCTTTGCCCACTTTGGTTTACTGTGGACATCAATGGCTTTTTTACTCGCTTCTGATCCCTTTAATTATTCCGATGCAGTTATTGGCTTGTTTGGACTTGTCGGTGCTGCGGGAGCACTAATGGCAGGTAAAGCGGGTGTATGGGTTGATAAAGGCAAAGGTAAAAAAACGACTACTTCAGGTTTAATTCTTCTCTTCATTTGTTGGGGACTTATTGTTATCGCCCCTTATTATCAATGGATTGGACTGATTAGTTTTATTATTGGTGTGGTTTTATTAGATTTAGCCGTTCAAGGTGTTCATGTCACTAACCAAAGCACTATCTACCGTATTTTACCTGATGCCCGAAATCGGCTTACTGCCGCTTATATGACTAGCTATTTTATCGGGGGCGCCCTAGGCTCTTTATTATCGGGTTACGCTTATCACCAATATGGCTGGATTGGTGTTTCCAGCGCCGGTGCAATCATTGGCTTATTAGGTTTACTGGTTTGGTTATTTGGTTATAAAAATGATCCAGTGATCCAATCTGAATAATAAAACTTATCTCAAAAGGGGTATTTTATGTCAGCAATACCCCTCTAAACAGAACAAAACGTAAATGTTTTAACAGCGTGATTACTATTTATGTATATCATCATCTCATTCTTTATTAAGAAATACATATCAATTATATCAATATAGCATAAACGGCATAGTTTCTAAGTGGTATTATTAACAATAGAATCATTATAGTGTAAAATAAATTTATTACGTGTTTTATCGTAGAAATCGATCCATTTTTTCCTAAATAGACTATTATTCATAAGTAAATAAGGGATAAATTGATTTTTATAACTTATTGTAAATAGATAAGCACCTAGTGATTTTTTTATGTTATCATTCAAAAAATTTATGAATCAGGTAGCATAATCAAAAAAACATAGTGACTATAAATAATAAAAATTGCTAAATTGTGTGTTTAATATACCATTTAACATGTTGATAACAACGTTATCCTAATTATCGAAACTAACAAGGTGTCTAAAAATGGAAAGCTCATTTACGCCAACAGAAGAACTACTAAACACTCGCGCTACACAACAGAAATCGCTTAACAAAGATATTCCTTACCAAGAAATTTTGTTAACTCGCCTGTCTATGCACGTCCAGAGCAAACTTCTTGAAAGTCGTAATAATATGTTAAAGTCTCAGGGCATTAACGAGACATTATTTATGGCACTTATGATTTTAGATACAACGGAAAATCGTAGTATTCAACCATCAGAATTGAGTGCGGCGTTAGGCTCATCAAGAACAAATGCCACTCGTATTGCAGATGAATTAGAAAAACAAGGATGGATTGAGCGTCGTGAAAGTCATAATGACCGTCGCTGTCTACATCTTCATTTAACTGATGCTGGAGAAGAGTTTTTAAATAGCTTATTACCACCACAGCACGAATGTTTAAAGAAAATTTGGTCAGTATTAGATGAAGGTGAACAAAAACAGCTAGAAACCCTAATGCGTAAATTATTATTACAACTTGATACATTAGCGGATAATCAGCAGGAATAACCATCACTATCAATAAACTTATTGATCTAATCTGTATTAGCTCAGATTTGACCTGACTAGCTATGGCACAGAGCTAACATAAATCTGACAGGTCGCTCTGTGCCAAAAGCCAATATTCCCCAGCCCTTGCACTCAATCATGTCTGATATTTAATCTATCATACTACCGACAAGATCTATGTAACATTGGCTACTTAGTCTATTTATACCCAATATTTTGATATTTCAGATGAACTGGTTACAACAGCATGTTGAGACAAGATTTTCTCGAGTAAAAAAACATGTGTGTCATGATCAGGATCGGCACAACAATCACTTACAATCACTAGACGATAATCTAGGTCAAATGCCTGACTAACTGTAGATAAAATCACGCCACTGGTCGTGACTCCTGCAAGGATCAAGGTTTCAATACCTTGTGTACGAAGAACCATCTCAAGCTCAGTAAATGAAAAAGCCCCCACTCTACGTTTAATAATAACGATTTCATTTTCCTGCGGAAAAATATCATCATGAATAGCGGAACTTTCACTATTGGTGATTAATATTCCATTGTCTTTAATCGATGAGAAAATTATATTGTTTTGACTAACCTCAGGATACCCCTCACGAAACTCAACACTAACATAGATAATCGGTATGCCTGCTGCACGCGTAGCGGAAATTAATGATGATGTATTACGAATAACATCTTCAGCACGATCTTGTGGAAGAAAATTATTAAGAATGGTCGTCTGAAAATCCATTACCAGCAGAGCACTATTTTTATCGATATTATTATTGTTATTGTTGAATTGTGTTGTCATAAAATCTCCGAAATATACAGGTGAAGAAGAACGAAGTTCATCAGCGTATAACTGAATTACGATGTAATTTAAAATTCCAAGCGGCTCCCAACAATAAGACAACACTAGTTGCCAGAAAAACTGCGCGCATACCTATATGACCACCAATAACGCCACCTATTAACGGGCCGATGAACTGACCTGCAAACTGGGCTGCGACCGAATAGCCAAGGATACTGCCTATCATTCCTTCTGGAACGTGATGACGTATTACTGCCGCAATACAAGGCAACAATCCCCCCAATGCTAATCCCATAAGAAAACGTAAAATAATAAGTTGCCAACCAGAGGTAACAAAGGCCTGAGGGATCAGCAATAAACCGGCTATAGCTAGTGCCAGCGTGATAATACGCAAATGCCCTATCCTATCTGCTAATTTCCCAAGCCAAGAGGCTGAAATAATACTACCTAAGGCAGCAGCGGCCATGACATAACCTGCAACCCTAGTTATCTGAGCAGGATCATTAACGAGTGTACGCACATAAACTGTAATAATAGGTTCTATCGACATATTGGCCAGCATCAGCAACAACCCCGTACAAAGCATGCTAACTATCACAAATCGTGCTGGTAACTGCGACCAACTCACTTGCATTTTTGTCGTAGTATTTATGTATTTCGGCGTATCTTCACGGATAAGCGTAAGGGTCATGATAAAGGACAAAAAGATCAGTGCACCGGCACAGAAAAACGTGTTTCGAATACCGAACAAGTCAGGTAACCAACCTCCAGCTAGAGGGCCAATAAGATTACCCGCCATTACACCACATGAAACAATGCCCAACGCCCAAGCAACACGCTCTCTTGGAGCTTGTACTGCAATAAGAATAGTTGCTCCAGATGAGTATCCCCCCGCCAAACCAACTAATAGCCTTAGACCGACAAGTTGCCAAATATTTGTTACCATTCCCATAAGTGAGACGGTCACCGCCATACCAAGACTGGCTCTTACGAGCATCGATTTACGTCCATATTTGTCACCGAGCTTTCCCCATACTGGAGCAATTAAGCCAGCAGTGATAAACGTTGCACTGAATGCCACGCCAGACCATTGGACAATGGCGGCGTGACCTTGAACACCAAGCTCTTCAACATATAGGGGGAGGAACGGTAACATCAAGGTCATTGCAAAAACAGTTGAAAAAGAACCAATAAAGCAAACGAGCAGATTTCGACGCCAAAAGCTGTTATATAATTGAGTCATAGAAACATTCTTTTCTGGTATACCAATTTGGTATACCATATAGATAATTTATTTTACTGTCAATTTTTAGGAGAGTATTGCCGTTATGAGCCAAGTGTTAGAGGTTGAAAAACAATTAAGAAAACTGATACTCAACATGGAACTAGGCCCAGGAGAACGGTTAACTGAACGCTGGGCTGAAGCGAAATTTAACGCATCGAGAACTCCCGTTCGAGCCGCATTACAAAAGTTGGAATCAGAGGGACTTATATGTCGTGATGGTATACGTTGGTTAGTGGCACCAATCGATGCCGATGAAATCGAACAATTATGTATTTACCGAGAAATACTGGAGGTAGCAGCATTAAAACTTTCAGTCAGCCAGATCACCGAAGAACAGTTGAACAATTTGGAACGCCTGCTTAAAGAAACCACGGTAGATTCACCAGAAGAGAGCATGGAAAATGCTGGAACACGATTCCATAGAGAGTTGGCACGCCTTTGTAATAACGCATTTATTATTGAAGGGATAAATGATGCCCTACGTAGGCTTTCGCGAGCACGATGGCTTGATAGAGCGCCGTCTAATCCAGCGTGGGATGAGCATCGTGAAATATTTGTCGCACTTCGTTCGAGAGATACGGACAAAGCCGTAGAACTACTCGCCACTCATTTGTGCGAAAGTAGACTCCGTTTACTAGATACCATTACATCTAGTAAACGTAGCCTAAGAGCAAGAGGCATTGCGATATCCTGACCAAATACCGCCAACCTCATTTACAACATGAATTGATAAACAAATATATTCATTCACATTTATAATTGGCCTTTCGTGCTAATTATTATTCTAATATAAGCCCAATATATATGTTTCCGGATTTTATTCTGGAAACATATATAATGCTTTTTTCTGGTTTATGGAGATCTTCTAAATGAGTGTAAATGAGGAAAAAAATCCACCTCAGGCTCCCATTCGCAATAAAAAACGAACTCGCCGAAATGTTTTATTGCTACTGACTTTTATCTTTATTCTCGCGGGGCTCGCTTATACCGCTTACTGGTTTATGGTTCTTAGACATCATGAAACCACAGATAATGCCTACGTAACAGGCAATCAAATTATGGTTATGCCACAAATTTCAGGCTCGGTAACGACTGTCTATGTGGACAATACAGACTACGTAAAAGCAGGTGAACCGCTAGTCCAATTAGATGATAGTGATGAAATACTTGCATTAGATAAAGCAAAAACCGCTTTAGCAAATAGTGTCCGTCAAATGCATCAGCAAATCATCAATGGTCGTCAATTAAAAGCGAATATTGTTTTACGTGAAACTGAATTGGCAAAATTGCAAAATGATCTGCGTCGTAGAGAAGTATTAGGCGAGCGAAATGTCATTGGAAAAGAAGAACTCCAACATGCAAGAGAAGCTGTTGCCACGGCAAAAGCGGCATTAGATGTAGCAAAAGAGCAATATAATGCTAATCAAGCCATTATCTTAACCACGCCTATTGCACAACAACCTTCTGTATTACAAGCTGCAACAGAAGTGCGTAATGCATGGCTAGCTTTACAACGAACAAAAATACTAAGTCCTGCTGAAGGTTATGTCTCACGTCGTAGCGTTCAAGTTGGTGCACAAGTTGCACCGGGTAAACCGTTAATGGCCGTCGTACCTGTCACAGGTATGTGGATAGACGCTAACTTTAAAGAGACGCAACTGGCCAATATGCGTATCGGACAGCCCGCGAAAATAACCACTGATTTTTATGGTAAAAAAGTTATTTACCATGGTCGTGTACAGGGATTAGATATGGGAACAGGCAGTGCATTCTCACTATTACCGGCACAAAATGCCAGTGGTAACTGGATAAAAGTAGTTCAGCGCTTGCCGGTACGTATTTCCCTTGATGAAAAAGAAGTTGCAGAAAAACCGCTACGTATCGGTTTATCCACTGAAGTGACTGTGGATACCGTTAATCTTGATGGAAAAGTATTATCACAGAGCGAACGTCAAGCACCGGCTTATCATACTGATGCACTCACTATTGATATGTCAGAAATCAATTCATTGATTAATGAAATCATTGAACAAAATGCAGGATGATAAAGCGAGGTGTAAAGGTGATTAAAGAACCCTTACAAGGAGGAAAACTTGCTATAATGACCATCGCACTTGCGCTGGCCACTTTTATGCAAGTTCTCGATTCAACAATCGCTAACGTAGCCATCCCGACAATAGCGGGTAACTTAGGTGCATCAAATTCTCAAGGCACTTGGGTTATTACCTCATTTGGTGTTGCAAATGCTATCTCAATTCCTATTACTGGCTGGCTGGCAAAACGTATTGGTGAAGTACGCCTCTTTATGTGGTCAACAGCACTATTTGCCTTAACATCATGGCTGTGTGGTATTTCTCAAAGTTTAGAAATGCTGATCTTTTTCCGTGTACTTCAAGGTTTAGTCGCAGGCCCCTTAATTCCGTTATCACAAAGTTTGCTATTGAATAACTATCCACCAGCAAAACGCAATATGGCATTAGCGTTATGGTCGGTTACCATTGTCGTTGCACCTATTTTAGGCCCTATTTTAGGTGGCTATATCAGTGATAATTACCATTGGGGATGGATCTTCTTTATTAACGTACCTTTTGGTGTGTTAATTATTATGTGCATCTCAAATACATTAGCGGGTCGCGAAACCAAAACGGAAATTAAACCAATAGATACCATTGGTCTCGTACTATTGGTGGTTGGTGTTGGTGCACTACAGATCATGCTTGATCAAGGTAAAGAGCTGGATTGGTTTAATTCAACTGAAATTATTGTACTTACTATTATTGCTGTAGTGGCGTTAAGTTTCTTAATTGTGTGGGAGTTAACTGACGAACACCCTGTTATTGATCTTTCTCTGTTTAAAAGTCGCAATTTCACTATTGGCTGTTTAACCCTTAGTCTCGCTTATATGATCTATTTCGGTACTATTGTGTTGCTCCCTCTCCTGTTGCAAGAAGTCTTTGGTTATACCGCAACATGGGCGGGTTTAGCTGCAGCCTCTGTTGGTTTATTACCGCTGATCATTACACCAATCATCGGAAAATTTGGTGGAAAAGTCGACTTACGCTATATCATTAGCTTTAGCTTTATTATGTTTGCGGTATGTTTTTATTGGCGAGCTTATACTTTTGAACCCGGAATGGATTTTGCCACAGTTGCTTGGCCACAATTCTGGCAAGGTTTAGGTGTAGCATGTTTCTTTATGCCATTAACCACGATGACTTTATCGGGATTACCTCCGGAGAAAATGGCCTCGGCATCCAGTTTATCTAATTTTTTAAGAACCTTAGCGGGTGCAATTGGCGCGTCATTAACGACAACAATTTGGACACAAAGGGAGTCATTACATCATGAAACCTTTGTTGAAAAAATTAATCCACTCGATCCCGATGCACAATTGGCTTTTCAACAGATGAGAGAATTGGGGCTTTCTGATGAACAAACCTCGGCTTATTTAGCTAAAACAATCACTGAACAAGGTCTGATTATTTCAGCGAATGAAATTTTCTGGCTAGCGGCAGGAATATTCATTTTAATGCTGGTGGTTGTTTGGTTTGCTAAACCGCCATTCTCACCGGGTAAATAACCATTAATGAATTGATTAGTTAATTAAAGAAAAATCCCGCTGAACATGGTGAACTGACTGCAGTTCATTATTCAGCGGGATTTTTAAATCATCTAACAATTAAATAATTAGCCGTGATGTTGACGCCACCATTCAGCCAATAACACGCCAGAAGCCACAGAGACATTTAAGCTTTCAATATGGCCTGTACCACCAATATAAATGCTCATATCCCCTTGTTTTAACGTGCTATCACTTAAGCCATCCTTCTCTTGACCTAAGATTAATACCATTTTTTCAGGTAATTGAGCTTTTGCTAGTGGCACACTTCCTTTGTGACTTGAGGTTGTCACTAAGGTATAGCCAGCCTGTTTAAACTGCTCTAATGTCTGAGCAAAATTATCAGCATCAATTCCTTGAATATACTCGGCACCACCTTCTGCGGTACGTACTGCTGCACCAGATTCTAGCACTGATGAGTCGGGAGAAATGACGCCTTTCACACCAAAATGAGCACAGCTACGCATAATAGCACCGACATTATGTGGATTACCCACATCTTCAAGCGCTAAGACACAATCTTTTGTTGGTGCATCTTTTAAATAGGTTTGTGCATCATGGCCAACACGTTTTTTGATTAAGAAACAAACGCCACCATGATGATCCGTACGCGCCGCTTTAACCATCTCTTCTTCTTCAACAACATGGTAAGCTTTACGATTTGCCGCCATCCATTTTAACGCTTCACGAAAACGAGGTGTTACTTCTTGTAAGAACCAAGCTCGAACAATGGCTTCTGGACGGTTTTTAAACATAGCCTGACAAGCATTTTCACCATAGATACGCGTCTCTTCTAAACGCTGACGGCGAAGCTGTTCGGGATCTATTTGGCTTTTACCAGTAATTCCATCATGCTCTTTTAATGGCTCATCTCCCGGACGAGAAATCGTTTTCCATGGAGAATAATTACCACCTTCACTATCGTTATCACGTAAGGAGCTTGATCCACTGCGTGATGGATTACGTCCTGAAGACTTACCTGCACCACGTTCATCACGACGAGAAAATTTGTTATCACCGCGTTTATCATCACGACGATGACTACGGTCAGTATCACCACGAGCATTATTAGGGCGGCGGGATGGTTTTTTAGGTTTATTATCGGCACTGTCCTCACTGCGGACATACATCACTTTTACTTTGCCGTTTTTACCTTCATAAGAATCGTTCATTAGTCTCTCCAACTGCAATAGGGGCGCAGATTACATGATAGTTTAGCAACTGTCACCGAGAGAATCACGCAGAGTAAGAGATAAACCTATATCAAAAAACACTCTCTTTAAAAATAAAATTAGATTTAGCTTTTTATTAATAAAAAATAGCTTTTATATCAATAACTAATGGAGCTATTCATCATTAGATTTAACAATACAAAAAAGTGTATCCATAATCAATTTTTTCCTAACATCATGATTAAATGTGGTTTGCTCACCACAACTTAGGTTTAGAAAGTCTTTTCCTGTTTTTTGTAATACTGTTTCTATTGTGGATATTAAATCATCTTCTTTTTCATGATTAAATTTATTCCATTCATTATGTAAACTATCAATATAATTAAGCGCCAAAAGACCACATCCATTAGGTACATTTTCTTGTAGATTATATTCTATATTGATAGTATTAAATCCTTTTTTTTCTAGTTCAATTAATAAGTTATGACGTTCATCTTTTTTGCTTGAGGGCAATGAATCACATAAAAAACAGCTATCTTTATAAGTCAATAACGCAACCCAATGGTTATTATTGACTAAAACCACATAATTTTTTAACTCCGCGGATCCTTTGCTATTTTCTATTTTTTTAAGTATTGATTCATAGGAACCAATATCACACTGATAGGGTTGAAATGACGCCCAAGACTCTAATTCAGATGAAGATATATATCGATTATTATTACTTACGCTTTCATTACTATTGGCCAATACGCTATCATTACATTTTATATTTAAATAATTATCAACCGCTGAGATAAAAACATTCTCCCCTTTTCCCTTTTGTCTAGCAATCGCTTCCTCACAAGCCATTGCACTTAATAAAGGTCGTTCTTTAAAATACTCTTGATCCTCTTTTATTTTTATTTCATAGAGTAATTTGACTAATTCTTTAATATCTTCTCTTATCGAGTTATTTAATTTTGGATAAATCAAGTAGAGCTGATTAGTTGCATATAAGCTTATTTTTATATCATCATGAAACATGATATTTACTAAATAATCCAAATCTTTTGAGCTTCCATTCCTAACTGCATTAGCGAGTTTATTTATTTGATTTTTGGCAGTCTCAAGATTAACATCCACTCTACTATTATTAATGACCTGAGTATCAAAGATATTAAATAGGTTTTTTATTTCATTATCTGTAATACTATTTTCATTATTACAAAAAAGGATTTGTGTTACCTTCATAAGTCACCAAAATTTATTAAATAATAATAATCCTACCACTATACGGTAAATAAACTTTCATAAAAAACAACTGATAGTAGACCTTTGGGGATCATGGTAATATTCATTCCTTTATTTATGATTGTGGTCTTTCTGTTATGCATGACAATGCGGTTTCTCGACTTCGTCAATATCGAGTTTCTATCTCTACACGCCCATATAAAGCCAGAGGCTTTCGTGTTAAACGATGCACTTTTTGTTTATTACCTGAAAAACAGTGTCTGTGTGACACCATCATTCATCAAACCGCGAAAAGCCGTTTTTGTTTAATGATGTACGATACAGAAGTGATGAAACCAAGTAATACAGGAAAATTAATTGCCGATGTTTTACCCGATACACTTGCCTTTTTATGGTCACGTACCGAGCCTGAAAAAGCCTTACTTGATGCAATTAATGATCCGCATCGACAAGCTTATGTCGTCTTCCCAGACAGCTATGCTTCTCCTTCGCGAAAAGTTTATCACCAGTTACCTGCAAACAGTAAGCCACCGCTATTTATCTTACTAGACGGCACTTGGACAGAGGCGAGAAAAATGTTTCGTAAAAGCCCCTACCTTGATGCATTACCACTGTTTTCAATTAATGAAGCCAGTAAATGTGACTACATGCTCCGTCAAGCAGCAAGAGAAGAGCAACATTGTACCGCTGAAGTTGCCGCTTCTATTTTAGCCAATGTCGGCGATGATTTAGCGTCACAACAGCTTTTTTCTCATTTTAGTTACTTTCGTCAACAATATTTAATTGGAAAACCAGACAGACGTCAGGCAAAAGAAGAGTAAATCAGCTACATTGAATACAGTTTATCATAAACTTAGGAGTTGATATGAGCCAGCGAGGCCTTGAAGCACTATTACGTCCTAAATCAATTGCGGTGATTGGTGCCTCTGACAAAGTAGGCAGAGCAGGAACCACAATGATGAAAAACTTACTCAGTGGTGGGTTTAATGGGCCAGTCTTTCCAGTCAATCCGACTCGCAATTCTGTTTCTGGTGTTTTTACTTATCCTTCTATTGATAAACTCCCCCAAGTACCAGACTTGGCAATTATCTGTACTCATCATCGCCGCAATCTTGAACTTCTTGAGCAATTAGGTCAATCAGGCTGTAAAGCCGTGATTGTTCTTTCAGCACAATCAGAACAATTTCAAGCTATTAAGACACTCTGCCAGCAATACCATATTCGCTTGTTAGGTCCAAATAGTTTAGGTTTATTAGCCCCTTGGCAAGGCTTAAATGCCAGCTTTTCACCCCTTCCTGTAAAAAAAGGCAAATTGGCATTTATCTCACAATCAGCAGCAGTAGCTAACACCATCCTAGATTGGGCGTATTACCGCAATATTGGCTTTTCCTATTTTATTGCATTAGGTGATAACCAAGATATCCAAGTTGATGATTTACTGGATTTTCTAGCAAGAGATAGTAAAACCAGTGCAATATTACTGCATTTAGAGCATATTCATGATGCAAGGCGCTTTATGTCTGCCTCACGTAGTGCATCACGTAATAAGCCAATACTAGTTATAAAAAGTGGTCGAACACAAAAAGCCCAATTACTCTTAGGCGATACGCCAAGTTATGATGTAGCTTATGATGCAGCCTTCCAACGCGCAGGACTGTTACGCGTACAAGATACTCATGAGATGTTTTCAGCGGTTGAAACCCTCAGTTATATGACGCCATTAAAAGGCGAGAAACTGATGATCATCAGCAATGGTTCCGCTCCTGCGGCAATGGCCGTAGATGAATTATTTTTACAGTCAGGCAAATTAGCACAATTATCTGCTGATACTCAGCAACAATTGCAAGCCATTGTGCAAGACACATCTGCTATTCGTAATCCGCTTAATTTAGGTGATGATACCACGGTAGAGCGCTATATTAGGGCAGTGAATTGTCTATTAGATAGCCATGATCATGATGCATTACTCTTAATTCATACACCAAGTGCTATTGCACCAAGTATTGAAACAGCACAAAAAGTTATTGAAGCAATTAATAAGCACCCCAGAAGAAAATGGCTCACTCTATTTACTAATTGGGGAGGCGAATATTCATCTCAACAATCACGTAAATTATTTAGTGAAGCGGGGATTCCCACTTATCGCACTCCTGAAGGCGCAATTACCGCTTTTATGCATATGGTGGAGTACCGCCGAAACCAAAAACAACTAAAGGAAACGCCGGCATTACCTTTAGAAATAAAAATGAACACCCAGCAAGCCCATCGCTGTATTGAAGACGCTCTCGACAAAAAACAGTATCGCCTTGATACACACCAAGTCCAGCCCATTATGGAAGCCTATGGCTTTAATACTTTACCTACTTGGATTGCTCATAATGCACAAGAAGCGGTCAGTATTGCAGAAAAAATAGGTTATCCGGTCGCGCTGAAATTACGCTCTCCTGATATACCTCATAAATCGGAAGTTCAGGGGGTTATGTTATATTTAAGAGACAGCAATGAAGTTGAATCGGCTGCACATGCCATTATCGAGCGGGTAAGCGAGCTTTACCCTCAAGCGAAAATTCAAGGACTATTAGTACAAAGTATGGCAAACCGTGCAGGCTCCCAAGAGCTACGTGTTGCGATTGAACAAGACCCCATCTTTGGCCCACTAATTCTATTAGGAGAAGGAGGCGTTGAGTGGCAAATCGAAACAAAAGCTGCCGTTGCTTTGCCACCACTTAATATGGCGCTAGCTCGTTATCTGGTCATTAATGCAATAAAAAGTGGCAAGCTCCAACCTAGAAGTGCATTACAACCACTGAATATCCTAAGCTTAAGCCATTTTTTGGTGCAAGTTTCACACTTACTATTAGATTGTCCACAAATTGTCAGGCTCGACATACATCCGTTGTTAGTATCGGGTAATGATTTCACTTTGTTAGACGTGGCTATGGAGCTGTCACCTATCGAAGGCGATCCTCATCAAAAACTTTCTATTCGCCCGTATCCCAATGAATTAGAAGAAACTTTCTTTTTAAGAGATAGCAAACCTTGTTTTATTCGACCTATTTTGCCTGAAGATGAACCTCTACTAAAAACCTTTATTAATCAAGTGACCAAAGAAGATCTCTATTATCGCTATTTTAGTGAGATCAGCGAATTTACCCATGACGATCTCGCTAATATGACACAAATTGATTACGATCGTGAGATGGCTTTTGTCGCCATTCGCCACCCTCACGATGATCCAGAAATTATTGGTGTTGCTCGAGCTATGGCAGATCCTGATAATCAACAGGCTGAATTTGCTATCTTGGTACGCTCTGATTTAAAAGGTAATACACTGGGTCACCAATTAATGATGAAATTAATCAACTATACTAAGGCGCATGGCATCAAACGGTTAACTGCCATTACCATGCCTGAAAATCGTAATATGATAAGTCTAGCTAAAAAATTAGGGTTTTCTGTGGAAGTACAGTTTGATGAAGGAATAGTCAATCTCAACTTGCTTCTTGATCCTCTCAGTGATGTATAGTGATAAAATCGCGAATAGAAAATTTCTGAATGTGATTATTCACACATCCTAAGAGAAATTCACTCTATAAGATGATTTTATGCGTACATCCTATATAACTAATGTTATGATCAGAAGATCGGTTACAGAATTTTTTACATAGAAGATGACTCTTTTAGTCATCATAAACAAGAGAAATAAGCACTGTGATGTTGTCTAAACTAAAACTTGCTAAGCATCAACAACACCTTGCACAACTGCCTAAATTAGCTCAGTCAGTTGCTGATGTTGAAACGCTTTATCAGACATCCGCGTTTCGCAGCACCTTATTGAAATATATCGCGCAAGCTCAAAAAGAGATTTTTATTACCGCACTCTATCTAGAACATGATGAAGCGGGCGAGGAGATCCTTGAAGCACTTTATACCGCAAAACAACAACGTCCTGAACTTTCCATCACCGTTATTGTTGATTGGCATCGTGCTCAACGCGGTCGTATAGGTGTCTCTGCTGATGCAACAAATGCAGATTGGTATCATAAAGTTGCACAACAGCATCCTGATGTTGACGTCCCTATTTATGGTATTCCTGTTAATACACGTGAAGCATTAGGCGTATTACATCTAAAAGGGTTTATCTTTGATGATACGGTTATTTACAGTGGTGCAAGTATTAATAACGTCTATTTGCATAAACTTGATAAATACCGTTATGACAGATATCACATCATTCATAATGCTGAACTCGCAAACACAATGAAGCAATTCATTGTCGATAGCCTTTTGCAATCAGATGCTATTCAACGTCTTGATTCAGAAGAGAGAGTGCGTTGTGCAGAAATTAAAAATTGTATCCGTCAATTCCGCTTTAATTTACGCACACATGATGGTTACGATATTAAAGGAAATGCCTCAAATAATCAGTTAACAGTGACTCCATTGGTCGGCTTAGGCAAGAAAAATATCTTGAATAAGACTATCTCCCACCTCATGGCCGTGACTGAAGAAAAGTTGGTTATTTGTACACCTTATTTTAATTTACCTGCTATTTTGGTGCGTCAAATTAGTCATTTACTGAGAAATGGTAAACAGGTTGAGATTATTATTGGTGATAAAACGGCAAATGACTTTTATATTCCGCCAGAAGAGCCCTTTAAAATAATCGGTGCTTTACCTTATTTATATGAGATTAATCTTCGTAAATTCACCCAACGTTTTCAACGTTTTATTGATAATGACCAATTAACAGTAAGGCTTTGGAAAGACGGTGATAATACCTACCATTTAAAAGGCATGTGGGTTGATGATGAGTGGCAATTAATTACAGGTAATAATCTAAACCCTCGAGCTTGGGGATTAGATCTTGAAAATGCCATCTTAATTCACGATCCACATCATGAATTACATGAACAACGCCATAAAGAGTTAGCTTGTATCAGAGAAAAAACACTAATTGTTAAAAGCTATCAACAATTAGAGAGTATTAAATTTTACCCTCTAAAAGTGAAAAAATTAATTAAACGTTTACGGCGTATCCGTGTTGATAGACTAATTAGTCGTATACTCTAATTTAACTATACTGCTAAGCACTATTTATAAGCCTTACTTAAAATAAGTAAGGCTTTTTTGTCGCTATAATCCACTATACTTCAACTTATTAAGATTTAAGCTCAACTATCTAACGATCAAGATATAGTAATAAGGCGTGGATATTATATGAAACTAAAGCGTAATAGCTTCTATCTGATAGTTTTACTTTCACTCGTCACGTTAAATGGTTGTCAATCCTTTCATGTTGCCAATGATAATTGGCAAGGAAAAGATAAAGCACAGCATTTTTTATTTTCTATGGTAGCCTCCGCAGGAGCTAATGCTTACGCAGATCATCAGAACTATTCTTATCGAGAAGGATTAGTTATTGGCTTATCTTTTTCAATAAGTTTAGGCGTCGCTAAAGAGCTTTATGATAGTCGACCACAAGGTACAGGATGGAGCTGGCATGATTTTGCTTATGATGTGGCAGGAGCCGCGGCTGGCAGTTTACTCTATCAGCAATTGAAATAACTCTTTTCCTTAGTTAAAGGATAAAATTGAGAATAAAAAATATCAAACGCAAAAAAGCCAACCCATTGGGTTGGCTTTCTCGTCTTATTTAATGCTTGGCAGTTCCCTACTCTCACATGGGGAGACCCCACACTACCATCGGCGCTACGGCGTTTCACTTCTGAGTTCGGCATGGGATCAGGTGGGACCACCGCGCTATGGCCGCCAAGCAGAATTCTTCAAATTCTGTAATTATTCGTCTCATCCTGAGACTCACCCCTTCGGGGCCAGTGCTCCGCACTGTTCCAGTTTGTTCCAGACAAACTGGTCTGTCTATTACTCGCTTCCTTCCTTTCGGTGAGTCGCCAGTAATTTAATCTTGAACAAGCTGACTTCATCGTTTCGTCTCTCTGACAAAACACTTTCGGTGTTGTCAGGTTAAGCCTCACGGTTCATTAGTACTGGTTAGCTCAACGTATCGCTACGCTTACACACCCAGCCTATCAACGTCTTAGTCTTAAACGTTCCTTTAGGTCACTTAAAGCGACAGGGAAGACTCATCTCGAGGCAAGTTTCCCGCTTAGATGCTTTCAGCGGTTATCTCTTCCGCACTTAGCTACCGGGCAATGCCATTGGCATGACAACCCGAACACCAGTGGTGCGTTCACTCCGGTCCTCTCGTACTAGGAGCAACCCCTCTCAATCTTCCAACGCCCACGGCAGATAGGGACCGAACTGTCTCACGACGTTCTAAACCCAGCTCGCGTACCACTTTAAATGGCGAACAGCCATACCCTTGGGACCTACTTCAGCCCCAGGATGTGATGAGCCGACATCGAGGTGCCAAACACCGCCGTCGATATGAACTCTTGGGCGGTATCAGCCTGTTATCCCCGGAGTACCTTTTATCCGTTGAGCGATGGCCCTTCCATTCAGAACCACCGGATCACTAAGACCTACTTTCGTACCTGCTCGAGCCGTCACTCTCGCAGTCAAGCTGGCTTATGCCTTTGCACTAACCGCATGATGTCCGACCATGCTTAGCCAACCTTCGTGCTCCTCCGTTACTCTTTAGGAGGAGACCGCCCCAGTCAAACTACCCACCAGACACGGTCCCCGACCCAGTTTATGGGCCTAGGTTAGAACATCAAACGTTAAAGGGTGGTATTTCAAGGTTGGCTCCATGCAGACTGGCGTCCACACTTCAAAGCCTCCCACCTATCCTACACATCAAGGCTCAATGTTCAGTGTCAAGCTATAGTAAAGGTTCACGGGGTCTTTCCGTCTTGCCGCGGGTACACTGCATCTTCACAGCGAGTTCAATTTCACTGAGTCTCGGGTGGAGACAGCCTGGCCATCATTACGCCATTCGTGCAGGTCGGAACTTACCCGACAAGGAATTTCGCTACCTTAGGACCGTTATAGTTACGGCCGCCGTTTACTGGGGCTTCGATCAGGAGCTTCGCTTACGCTAACCCCATCAATTAACCTTCCAGCACCGGGCAGGCGTCACACCGTATACGTCCACTTTCGTGTTTGCACAGTGCTGTGTTTTTAATAAACAGTTGCAGCCAGCTGGTATCTTCGACTGGCTTCAGCGCCGTCCGCAAGGGACTTTACCTACCGCCAGCGTGCCTTCTCCCGAAGTTACGGCACCATTTTGCCTAGTTCCTTCACCCGAGTTCTCTCAAGCGCCTGAGTATTCTCTACCTGACCACCTGTGTCGGTTTGGGGTACGATTGTTGGTAACCTGAAGCTTAGAGGCTTTTCCTGGAAGCGGGGCATCAATTGCTTCACCACCTTGGTGGTTCGTCATCACATCTCAGCATTAAGTGACCGGATTTGCCTAATCACTCTGCCTACCTGCTTGAACCGGGACGACCGTCGCCCGGACAACCTAGCCTTCTCCGTTCCCCCATCGCAGTTACCACCAGTACGGGAATATTAACCCGTTTCCCATCGACTACGCTTTTCAGCCTCGCCTTAGGGGTCGACTCACCCTGCCCCGATTAACGTTGGACAGGAACCCTTGGTCTTCCGGCGTGCGGGTTTTTCACCCGCATTATCGTTACTTATGTCAGCATTCGCACTTCTGATACCTCCAGCATACCTCACAGTACACCTTCGCAGGCTTACAGAACGCTCCCCTACCCAACAACACTTTGTGTCGCTGCCGCAGCTTCGGTGCATGGTTTAGCCCCGTTACATCTTCCGCGCGGGCCGACTCGACCAGTGAGCTATTACGCTTTCTTTAAATGATGGCTGCTTCTAAGCCAACATCCTGGCTGTCTGAGCCTTCCCACTTCGTTTCCCACTTAACCATGACTTTGGGACCTTAGCTGGCGGTCTGGGTTGTTTCCCTCTTCACGACGGACGTTAGCACCCGCCGTGTGTCTCCCGTGATAACATTCTTCGGTATTCGCAGTTTGCATCGAGTTGGTAAGTCGGGATGACCCCCTAGTCGAAACAGTGCTCTACCCCCGAAGATGAGTTCACGAGGCGCTACCTAAATAGCTTTCGGGGAGAACCAGCTATCTCCCGGTTTGATTGGCCTTTCACCCCCATCCACAAGTCATCCGCTAATTTTTCAACATTAGTCGGTTCGGTCCTCCAGTTAGTGTTACCCAACCTTCAACCTGCCCATGGATAGATCACCGGGTTTCGGGTCTATACCCTGCAACTCATTCGCCCAGTTAAGACTCGGTTTCCCTACGGCTCCCCTATGCGGTTAACCTTGCTACAGAATATAAGTCGCTGACCCATTATACAAAAGGTACGCAGTCACCCCATCCTCAAATGTCCCGCTTGCCTTTGCGTTCAATCTTGCCCGATTTTTTAACTTCCGTTGCTCGTGTACTTCTAGGTACACTGCGCGACGGCTTGAAAAAATCGACCAACCTTGTTAGCAAATTCGGCGCTATTTTCGGTGATGTTCTTGCATCACTCAGTGCGAGGCACTTGAGTGATGGGGCTCCTACTGCTTGTACGTACACGGTTTCAGGTTCTTTTTCACTCCCCTCGCCGGGGTTCTTTTCGCCTTTCCCTCACGGTACTGGTTCACTATCGGTCAATCAGGAGTATTTAGCCTTGGAGGATGGTCCCCCCATATTCAGACAGGATAACACGTGTCCCGCCCTACTCGTCGAGTTCACAATAACAGCATCTTCAGATACGGGGCTATCACCCTTTACTGCCGGACTTTCCAGACCGTTCTCCTGACACTGCTATTGATTAAGACTCTGGGCTGCTCCCCGTTCGCTCGCCGCTACTAGGGGAATCTCGGTTGATTTCTTTTCCTCGGGGTACTGAGATGTTTCAGTTCTCCCGGTTCGCCTCATTAACCTATGGATTCAGTTAATGATAGTATCCATTGGATACTGGGTTTCCCCATTCGGATATCGTCGGGTATAACGGTTCATATCACCTTACCGACGCTTTTCGCAGATTAGCACGTCCTTCATCGCCTCTGATTGCCTAGGCATCCACCGTGTACGCTTATTCGCTTAACCTCACAACCCGAAAGTGTCTCTTTCAAAGACTATCTGGGTGGTGATGGCTGCGCAGATTACATTTCTTCGTTGGGCAGTGCTCGCAATGCTCACATACAAAAGTATGCTGCGCTTGCTGCGCGCTGTCCGCCTCGAACTGTAAATTGCTCGCTCATCCCACTTTGATGTCAAAACACATTCAAAGTTTGAGATTTTGAGAGACTCATCAATATACCTCGGTGATATATTGATTTGTTTTCAATTTTTCAGCTTGTTCCAGATTGTTAAAGAGCATAATAATTCACAGTATACTATTCCTAATATACTCTGAATCATTGTTTTATATTCAAGAGATTATGGTGGAGCTAAGCGGGATCGAACCGCTGACCTCCTGCGTGCAAGGCAGGCGCTCTCCCAGCTGAGCTATAGCCCCATAATGTTTTAATACCCGTATAACCACTCCTTTTTCTTCTTATAATAAGAAGCTTTTTCTTTAGGCAAGGCGTGGAGTAACGAAGTTTACTTAATGTAAACGAGTTGCTTCACAACACAGCATAAAGGAAAAGTGGTAGGCCTGAGTGGACTTGAACCACCGACCTCACCCTTATCAGGGGTGCGCTCTAACCACCTGAGCTACAAGCCTATACCGGTATCTCTGCTCGTTCTTCATCAGACAATCTGTGTGAGCACTTCACATAACACGTATCTCTTAGGTAAGGAGGTGATCCAACCGCAGGTTCCCCTACGGTTACCTTGTTACGACTTCACCCCAGTCATGAATCACAAAGTGGTAAGCGCCCTCCCGAAGGTTAAGCTACCTACTTCTTTTGCAACCCACTCCCATGGTGTGACGGGCGGTGTGTACAAGGCCCGGGAACGTATTCACCGTAGCATTCTGATCTACGATTACTAGCGATTCCGACTTCATGGAGTCGAGTTGCAGACTCCAATCCGGACTACGACAGACTTTATGAGTTCCGCTTGCTCTCGCGAGGTCGCTTCTCTTTGTATCTGCCATTGTAGCACGTGTGTAGCCCTACTCGTAAGGGCCATGATGACTTGACGTCATCCCCACCTTCCTCCGGTTTATCACCGGCAGTCTCCTTTGAGTTCCCACCATTACGTGCTGGCAACAAAGGATAAGGGTTGCGCTCGTTGCGGGACTTAACCCAACATTTCACAACACGAGCTGACGACAGCCATGCAGCACCTGTCTCAGCGTTCCCGAAGGCACTCCTCTATCTCTAAAGGATTCGCTGGATGTCAAGAGTAGGTAAGGTTCTTCGCGTTGCATCGAATTAAACCACATGCTCCACCGCTTGTGCGGGCCCCCGTCAATTCATTTGAGTTTTAACCTTGCGGCCGTACTCCCCAGGCGGTCGATTTAACGCGTTAGCTCCAGAAGCCACGGTTCAAGACCACAACCTCTAAATCGACATCGTTTACAGCGTGGACTACCAGGGTATCTAATCCTGTTTGCTCCCCACGCTTTCGCACCTGAGCGTCAGTCTTTGTCCAGGGGGCCGCCTTCGCCACCGGTATTCCTCCACATCTCTACGCATTTCACCGCTACACATGGAATTCTACCCCCCTCTACAAGACTCTAGCCAACCAGTTTCAGATGCAATTCCCAAGTTAAGCTCGGGGCTTTCACATCTGACTTAATTGACCGCCTGCGTGCGCTTTACGCCCAGTAATTCCGATTAACGCTTGCACCCTCCGTATTACCGCGGCTGCTGGCACGGAGTTAGCCGGTGCTTCTTCTGCGGGTAACGTCAATTGACAAGGGTATTAACCTTATCACCTTCCTCCCCGCTGAAAGTACTTTACAACCCTAAGGCCTTCTTCATACACGCGGCATGGCTGCATCAGGCTTGCGCCCATTGTGCAATATTCCCCACTGCTGCCTCCCGTAGGAGTCTGGGCCGTGTCTCAGTCCCAGTGTGGCTGATCATCCTCTCAGACCAGCTAGAGATCGTCGCCTAGGTGAGCCTTTACCCCACCTACTAGCTAATCCCATATGGGTTCATCCGATAGTGCAAGGTCCGAAGAGCCCCTGCTTTGGTCCGTAGACATTATGCGGTATTAGCCACCGTTTCCAGTAGTTATCCCCCTCTATCGGGCAGATCCCCATACATTACTCACCCGTCCGCCGCTCGTCAGCAAGAAAGCAAGCTTTCTCCTGTTACCGCTCGACTTGCATGTGTTAGGCCTGCCGCCAGCGTTCAATCTGAGCCATGATCAAACTCTTCAATTAAAAGTGTTTGATGCTCAAAGAAATCGAAAACTTAGCTTATTCATTATATGAATTAACTTGTTAGCCACTCTTCAAGACTTGATACATCTAATTTTTTAGAAGATATCGCCTCTGCGAGTGCCCACACAGATTGTCTGATAATTTGTTAAAGAGCAGTGCAACTGTCGCTGCCGTTTCCGGTCTTCTGCGTTGTTGCGAGGAGGTGCATTCTACATCTTCCTCATTCAGTGTCAAGCGCTAATTTATCAGGCTTTTCACTTTTTATTTTGTTCTCTCAGCCGGTTCGCTTAGCGCCCTATGCCGTGACAACGAGGACGCATTATAGGGAGTTTTCTGAGGCTGGCAATAGTTTTTTGAAAAAAAATGTTCAACAGCATATTTAATAATCAGAGCATCGATTTTAGCGCTATTTATAAACATTTATTGCTCAAAAAATAGATCAAATAGGTACTCTTCTCTTTGTTCTGTTCATTTACCTTTAAAAACACAAAACTGCAGGCATAAAAAAGAGGCCTATTCAGGCCTCTTTTTCAATTTAATGACATCTTCTATATATCACTACTATATATAAAGATACTTTATGACTGTTTTGCAATGATCTGATTGTCATCTAAGTCCAAGATAATTTCTTTACCCGGAACTAATTTACCCGACAATATATCTTGCGCTAATGGGTTTTCAACCTCTTGCTGGATAGCACGTTTCAATGGACGAGCACCATAGATTGGGTCGAATCCAACTTCACCCAGTTTTTCTAATGCTGCTCCCGTAATAGTCACGTGATAACCACGCTCTTCTAAACGCTGATACAAACGACGTAATTGAATTTGAGCAATAGCGGCAATATTCTCTTTACCTAATGGATGGAATACCACTACCTCATCAATACGGTTAATAAATTCAGGTCTAAAGTGGTGACCAACAACATCCATAACAATAGTTTTCATTGCCGGATAATCAAGAGTACCGAAGCGCTCTTGAATTAAATCCGAGCCTAAGTTTGATGTCATAATGACTACGGTATTACGGAAATCAACGGTTCTACCTTGTCCATCTGTTAAGCGGCCATCGTCTAATACCTGTAATAAAATATTAAACACATCAGGATGCGCTTTTTCTACCTCATCTAATAAGATGACAGAATAAGGACGGCGACGAACAGCTTCTGTTAGGTAACCCCCCTCTTCATAGCCCACATATCCTGGAGGCGCCCCCACTAAACGTGAAACAGAGTGTTTCTCCATAAACTCAGACATATCGATACGCACCATCGCATCATCACTATCAAACAAGAAATCAGCGAGCGCTTTACACAATTCAGTTTTACCAACCCCGGTTGGCCCTAAGAATAAGAACGAACCAATTGGGCGATTTGGATCTGATAATCCAGCACGGCTACGACGAATTGCGTTAGAGACTGCATTTACCGCCTCATCTTGGCCGATAACGCGTCTATGTAATTCCTGTTCCATTCTTAACAGTTTTTCACGCTCCCCTTCTAACATTCTAGACACAGGGATACCTGTCCAACGTGCTAAGATTTCAGCGATTTCAGCATCTGTTACTTTGTTACGTAACAGTTTCATATGCTTATCTTCAGTTTTATTGGCTTCAGCAAGTTGTTTTTCTAAAGTAGGAATTTGACCATATTGGATCTCTGACATTTTTGCCAAATCACCACTACGGCGAGCCTGCTCTAGTGCAATACGCGCTTGCTCTAATTCTGCTTTTATATGCTGAGTACCAGTAAGCTCTGCTTTTTCTGCTTTCCACTCTTCTTCTAAGCTAGAATACTCTTTCTCTTTTTCTGCAAGTTCTTCATTTAACATAGCTAAACGTTTTTTACTTGCATCATCAGATTCTTTTTGCAGTGCTTGCTGTTCAAGTTTTAGCTGAATAATTCTTCTATCCAGTCTATCTAATGCTTCTGGTTTTGAATCCATCTGCATACGTAGACTTGCCCCAGCCTCATCGATTAAGTCAATTGCTTTATCTGGCAACATACGATCAGAAATATAACGATGAGACAAAGTAGCTGCTGCTACAATCGCCGGATCCGTAATTTGTACATGGTGATGCAATTCATAACGCTCTTTTAAACCACGCAAAATGGCGATGGTATCTTCTACCGTAGGCTCCGCCACATAAACTTTTTGGAAACGACGCTCTAAAGCCGCATCTTTTTCAATGTATTGGCGATACTCATCTAATGTAGTGGCGCCGACACAGTGTAATTCACCACGTGCCAAAGCAGGTTTCAACATGTTCCCTGCATCCATCGCACCATCAGCTTTACCAGCACCAACCATAGTATGTAATTCATCAATAAACAGAATGACACTACCTTCCTGTTTAGATAAATCATTTAATACCGCTTTTAAACGCTCTTCAAATTCACCACGATATTTAGCCCCTGCTAATAAAGACCCCATATCAAGTGAAAGCACACGTTTATTTTTTAAACCTTCAGGAACTTCTCCATTAACGATCCGTTGAGCTAAACCTTCAACAATCGCGGTTTTACCTACACCAGGCTCACCAATTAATACTGGGTTATTTTTAGTACGACGTTGTAATACCTGGATTGTTCTTCTTATTTCTTCATCACGTCCAATAACGGGGTCAAGCTTGCCTTGTTCTGCTCGTTCTGTTAAATCAACAGTATATTTTTTCAATGCTTGACGTTGGTCTTCTGCATTTTGATCGTTCACTGTTTCTCCACCACGTATTTTTTCAATGGCTAATTCTAAACTGGCTTTGTTAGCTCCGGCGGCTTTTAGCATATCAGCAACCTGACCACCGCTTTCCATGGCAGCTAAAAGAAAAAGTTCTGATGAAATAAATTCATCACCTTTTTTCTGAGCTAACTTATCGCATAAATTAAGATGTTTAATTAAATCGTTTGAAGGGTGAACTTCTCCACCAGCACCTTCCACTTTTGGTAATCGAGATAATGCATCATTAATTCTTTCATTAAATTGTGAGGCATTAACACCTGTGGATGTTAATAGTGGGCGAATAGAGCCACCTTGTTGATTAAATAACGCACTCAGTAAATGTATGGGTTCTATAAATTGATTATCGTTCCCAAGTGCCAATGACTGGGCGTCTGCGAGAGCTTGCTGGAATTTATTGGTTAATTTATCCAGACGCATAACACCTCCAAGTAAAATTCGATTTAAAATTTATCACTGGAGAATAGATGAGGTCATTTAGACAATATTCAAGCTCAAAATGACAATTTTGAGCAAAAATATTTGCCTATATTTGGGATAAGGAAGAATAAACGTTGGAGAGCGTCTATTTGATCCAGATTAATGAGGCCATACGTCCGGTAGTATGTTCACGTCGATAGGAGAAAAAGCGTGATTTATCGCTAACAGTACAAAAGTCCCCACCATAAATCTGATTTACCCCACTTTCCTGCAGAATTATTCTCGCTAACATATAAATATTAGCTAAGTATTTGCCATTGTGGGGAATAAATGCGCTATCAAAGGCAATATTTTTTTCTACAAAAGCGAGACGGACTTCTGCCCCTACTTCAAAAGCATTAGGGCCTATTGCTGGCCCTAACCACGCCATAATCTTCTCATTAGAGGCTTTAAATTGAGTGAGTGTCTGTTGTAATACACCTTGGTAAAGCCCGCGCCATCCACCATGGGCAGCGCCAACTTCCGTTCCATCAATGGTACTAAATAGCACAGGTAAACAATCTGCGGTCATGATAGCGCACACCTTATTAGCACTAGAGGTGTAAAGGGCATCGCCTTCAACGGTATGATTGTCTTGATTATCCAAATTAACCACCTCAATACCATGAACCTGTGTTAACCATAATGGCATTTCAGGTAATTGAGCTTGTTGACAAATGATACGTCTATTTTGTTCTACCAATAGCGCATCATCGCCCACATGCGCTCCTAAATTAAGGCTGTTATAAGGTGGCAAACTGACACCGCCAGTTCTTAATGTGCTACATGCGCCAATATTGTCAGGCTGTGGCCAATCAGGATAAATCAATGAGGTCATTTACCAGTCCATTTCATCTTTAAACTGTTCTGCGTCCACTTTTAGTACGCGAATAAGTTCTACCATATCATCAGGCAACGGTGCATGCCATTCCATTTCAATTCCGGTAATAGGATGATAAAGGCGTAACATTGTGGCATGTAGTGCTTGTCGGTCAAAGCGACGTAACGTCTCACGAAATTCTTCACTAGCCCCTTTCAAAGGACGCGGTCTACCACCATACAGTTGATCACCAATTAATGGATGATGGATATGAGCCATATGGACACGAATTTGGTGAGTTCGACCGGTTTCTAGACGCAAACGTAAGCGGGTATGGGCACGGAAATGTTCCATAACACGATAATGCGTCACCGCAGGTTTTCCCATTGGGTGCACTGCCATATGGGTACGTTTGGTGGGATGTCGAGAAATTGGCTCATTAACCAGCCCTCCTGCTGTCATCCTTCCTGTTGCAACCGCTTCATATTCACGGGTGATTTCGCGACGCTGTAATGCTTCTACCAAGTGAGTTTGAGCAGGAACTGTTTTTGCAACAACCATCAAACCTGTTGTATCTTTATCTAAACGATGAACAATACCAGCGCGGGGAACATTAACAATCTCTGGATAACGATAAAGAAGTGCATTTAATACGGTGCCATCAGGATTACCTGCACCGGGATGAACAACAAGATCTCTTGGTTTATTAATCACCAAAATATCATCATCTTCATAGACGATATTTAACGGAATATTCTGAGGCTCCCAACGAACATCCTCTTCGATTAAGGCATCGACTTCAATTTTTTCACCGCCAAGCATTTTTTCTTTTGGCTTATTGATGATTTTATCGTTAACCTGCACTCTATTGTCTAAGATCCACTCTTTTATGCGTGATCTTGAATAATCAGGGAACAATTCGGCCAAAGCCTGATCTAAGCGTTGACCCAGCTGTGAATCTGCGACTGTAGCATTAAGTCGTATTTGTTGAGACATAAATAGTTTCTATATTAAGTTAGTATTTTGACGGCACAGCCGTTTCATTTAAAATGAGTTATAGTATAACCGATTTCAGGGAGCTTCACGGAGAGACTCCCAAACCTATTCAGAGGATAATCAATACGTGATGAGACGCATGAAATACCTAGTGGCAGCGGCCACTGTAAGCCTGTTACTTTCTGGCTGTTCTAGTTCAGACAAAGACGCAACTGCTGATATGTCTCCTTCTGAGCTTTATGCAACAAGCCAAGAAAAATTGCTAGATGGCAATTATGGAGCGGCTATCAAACAACTGGAGTCTCTCGATAATCGCTATCCTTTTGGTCCTTACTCACAACAAGTTCAGCTTGATCTGATTTATGCTTATTATAAATCAGCTGAGTTACCAATGGCGATTTCCGCTATTGACCGCTTTATGCGATTAAACCCAACCCATCCAAATATTGACTATGTTCTATATATGCGTGGGTTAACCGCTCAGGCATTAGATGATAGTGCATTACAAGGATTCTTTGGTATTGATCGCTCAGACCGTGATCCTCAGCATGCAAGAGTGGCTTTCAAAGACTTTAGCCAGTTAGTTCGCTACTATCCTGATAGCCTCTACACAGCAGATGCCACAAAGCGTCTTGTTTTTCTTAAAAACCGTTTAGCGAAATATGAACTCTCTGTTGCGAAATTCTATACCAAACGAGGGGCTTATGTCGCGGTTATTAATCGAGTTGAACAAATGATGCGTGATTATCCAGATACCGAAGCTACACGTGAAGCGCTTGTGTATATGGAAAATGCCTACAAAAAACTAGGCTTAACTCAAGAAGCAGATAAAGTTGCCTCACTGATTGCAGCCAACCCTGCTTAAACATTTTTACTATCAAAAACAGCAGCCTAGCGCTGCTGTTTTTTTATGCTAATTCAAAGGCTAAAAACTTACTTTTCATCAGACCAACCCTCTTAATATGAACGAATAAACACGACTCTACAAGCACTCTTTTTCAGCTATTTATCATTTGTCACGTTTCTATTACTTGTTATATAAACTTCTAACAAAAAGTGATCTTGATCATGTTTTAAATTGTGTATCACGATATTCTGAACCTATCCAAGATGGAGTAATAAAGAGGTAACTATATGATTATAAATATCACTAGCAAACAAATGGACATTACCCCAGCACTACGTGAACACATTGAAAGCCGTTTAACTAAACTTAACAAATGGCAGGTAAATTTAATCAACCCTCATATTATTCTCACTAAGGATCCAAAAGGTTTTAGTGTTGATGCAAGTATTCATACTCCGAATGGACAACTTGTAGCAAACGCACAACATGTTGATATGTATGCGGCAATTAATGATCTCTTGGCAAAATTGGAACGTCAATTAAATAAAGTTCAGCATAAAAATGAGTCTCGACGTGCGGCCAATAGCTTAAAAGAAGAAAATTTACTCGTAAATGAAATATAAGTAGTGAAGCTTGATTAAAAATTAGAATAATTCACTGACTCAAAACGCCTCTGCGCATCCTCGTGATGCGCTTTTTATTGTATTTTTCTTGACTCCTCACCCATCATCATGTTTGATAGCTATATGTTAAATAGTTAATCAATCCATATAATGATGACTCACTCTTTTTTGCCATTCTTCTTTTTCTTTTTACTCTATTCTTAAAGAGGCTTTGTTTATTTCAGAAAGAAAAGTAAGAACGACAATAGCCTCCAAAAATGGAGGCTTTTTTATTTAAAATGGTACGATACAAAAGTATAGGGCACTAACATGGAAAAACTCGATTTATTAGCAATCAGAGATAAAATCACTGCGCTAGATTCTGAACTACTTTCACTATTAGCTCAAAGACGCCAATTATCGACTGAAGTTGCCCAATTTAAATTAAATACCCACCGCCCTATTCGAGATAAAAACCGTGAGCGTGAACTGCTTGAACTATTAATCGAAAAAGGGAAAAACGTTGGATTAGATGGCTTTTATATCAGCCGTATTTTCCAAATGATCATCGAAGATTCGGTGCTCACGCAGCAAGCCATTTTACAGCAACACCTTAATGCGACTGCAAATGAATCTGCAAGAATTGCTTATTTAGGCCCTAAAGGTTCTTATTCTCATATTGCCGCTCGCCAATATGCAGCCCGCCATTTTGATACTTTTGTTGATTGCACTTGCCATAAATTTGAAGATATTTTTACACTGGTAGAAACAGGACAAGCGGATTACGGTTTACTACCTATTGAAAACACCAGCTCTGGTGCAATTAATGATGTTTATGATTTACTACAAACCACCTCGCTGTCGATTGTTGGCGAAATTCGTATTCCGATAAACCATGCTTTATTAACAGCAGTTAAGAGTAGCCTAGAAGAATTACACACTATTTATAGCCATCCACAACCATTCCAACAGTGCAGTCACTATTTAAATCAATACCCTCACTGGAAAATTGAATATTGTGAAAGCACAGCTGCGGCAATGGAAAAAGTTGCATTAGCACAATCTCCCCATGTAGCCGCTATTGGCAGTGAAGCTGGCGGATCGCTTTATAATTTAACACCACTTGCTAGTAATTTAGCTAATCAACAAATTAATGTTACTCGTTTTATTGTGATTGCCCGTAAACCTATTGATGTATCAGAACAAGTACCTGCAAAAACCACCTTTTTAATGGCAACGGGGCAACAAGCAGGGGCATTAGTTGATGCTTTAATTACCTTAAAACAATACAGCATTATTATGACTAAATTAGAGTCTCGCCCAATAAATGGTACACCTTGGGAAGAGATGTTTTATATTGATGTACAAGCTAATTTACGGGATATCAATATGCAAAAAGCATTACATGACTTATCAAAAACATCTCGTTCACTCAAAGTATTAGGATGCTATCCTTCAGAAAATATTGTACCCGTTGAAATACAATAGCTTATTACCCTACTTTATAACCAAAAGCCAGATAGCTTATTGTTATCTGGCTTTTCTACTTTTATGACTCTATTCCCAGGATAATTTAGCTAATTATAAAAAACCATACATAGCAGCAAATACCCAGCCAAAAATACAAGAAACAGTAACACCAATTAATCCCGGTAAAATAAAGCTATGATTAATAACAAAACGACCTATACGTGTTGTTCCTGAACGGTCAAATTGGATAGCGGCTAAATCACTGGGGTAAGTAGGAAGAATATAATAGCCATAACACGCCGGTGCTGAAGCAACAATATAGGCAGGATCAATACCAATACCTAAAGCCAAGGGGACTATTGCGGCTAATGCGGCGGCTTGTGAATTAACAAACTTAGAAACAAGTAATAAGACAACGGCATAAGCCCAAGGATACTCACGAACTAATTGTCCTAATGCAGCTTCTATTTCTTTCATATGTGCAGAGAACATGGTTTCTGCCATCCAAGCAATACCATAGACCGCCACAATGGCTATCATACCGGAGCGAAAAACTTCATTTTTAGAAATAAGTGAGGGATTAGTTTTACAAATAATAATAATAGAAGCGCCCGCTAATAACATAAACATTTGAATAACTAATACCATAGATAATGGTTTATTATTAAATACGGGACGTAATTCAGAAAATGCACCTAATACAGCAACAACCGCAATCGCACCTAAGAATATCCACATTGCTACCCAATTTTTCATTGGTAATTTTTTATCTAACAATGTTGCAGTATCACCATAAACGTAATCATGATTCTCTGGTATGGAAATAAAATCTTGGAAGCGCTGATCTTTATCTAACTCTTTACCTCTAAACCAGCTAAAAATCCCAATGGCTAAAATACCAATAAAGGTTGATGGAATGGTAATCGCTAATAAATCTAAAAATTCAAGATGCTTACCATTAAAAGTGACATTACCTAACATTGCCACTAAGGTGACGACCGCAACAGATACGGGACTTGCGATAATTCCCATTTGTGAACCAATGGTACTGGCTGCCATCGGTCTTTCTGGACGAATATTATTTTTAATCGATACATCATAGATAATAGGCAAAATGGTATAAACCACATGTCCAGTACCACATAATATAGTCAGGGTACAGGTAACGAGAGGTGCAACAATAGAAATATACTTCGGATTTTTTCTTAATAATTTTTCAGCTATTTGCAACATAACATCTAAACCACCCGATGCTTGTAACGTTGCAGATGCAGAGACGACAGCAATAATCACTAACATCACATCGACAGGCGGTTTACCCGGAGGTAAATTAAAAATAAAGACTAAAATAACCAGCCCCACTCCGCCTAATAGACCTAATGCAATTCCCCCTTTCCTTGCTCCATAAAATAAACAAACTAATATAATGGCGAGTTGTATTATAAAATCCATCATTAACCCCTTAAAAAACGCATCGGAATAGAAATAAAAAATAATACAATTAAATCGTTAGCACTTTTTGCAAAAAAACAACGTCGACCAATATAATTTACGGCATCTGTTATAGGTATTTTTTTGATCGTTGTTATAGTTTTAATATCCGTTAATTATTTTATGCAAATTTAAGATCTCACCAACAAATAGCTTAAAAAGAAAAGACATTCTTGAACATTTATCATTAACTAATTAAACCCATAGACAACAATTACATAACAAATAAATTAAAAATAATATAATGTTGTCATTATTAGGTGATTGCTAAAAATAGAAATTTCATTCATTTTTTCTAAATGTATATTGGTTTATTCATTATGAATATTGAATAAGTAAGGAATAGATATGCATACAATTATCATGCTACTGCTAGGTTTGAGCTATTTGAATTTCGTTGATAGTGCTCATAAAGGAAAAGGCTATTACTCCTATTCATTAGATCACCATATAAGTTCAACTCGCTGTACCGTAAGCCCATGCCCCGATCCGAAAGATTATTAAGTTATACCTATCAACGTTAGGAGAAGAAAATGAAGAAATTAATTATTTTTATACTATCAAGTTTATTCGCTTTTTATGCTAGCGCTTATACTTGGGATAATAAAATCAAAGATACCAGCACTGTTAATCAGTATTGTCAACATAATAGCAATACTCAACAATCTACTCGCTGTGTTTGGCCCCCTTGTGATGATGAGTGGTAATATTTATCGCAAGATATAACATATAAAATAAAAAACGAATAACATAACCTGTCATTCGTTTTTCTTACTATAAGTATTAGGTATAGCGTTTATGTATATTTATACTAAATCCGGCTATCATTGGCTTTTTGTAATAACGCACCACTCTCTTTCATAAATTGTGAAGCATAATCACCGAACCAATCACTTACATTATTAAATGAGCCAATAAATTCATCTTTTGTGTTTATATCTAATAAGGCTATAGCTTCACCTAATGAATGATGATATCTACGGATCAAGTTAATGTTTTCTTGTGAAGATAAAATAATATCGGCATATAATTGTGGATCTTGAGCAAAGAGCCTACCAATCATCGCTAGCTCTAAACGATAGATGGGAGAAGATAATCTTAATAAACTGGCTAAATCGACATTCTCTTTCACCAAATGTTGCCCATATGCAAAAGTAGTAAAATGTCGCAATGCTTGGATAAAACTCATATTTTTATCGTGCTCTTGTGCAGTAATAGCCTCTACTCTTGCTCCCCACACCATAAGTTGCTCAAGCAACCACTCAAAATGTGATAAATCTCGCCCTTCACAATAAGCGATAACTTGTTTTGCTAAACTTGGCACATCTGGACCAAACATTGGATGTAGTCCTAAAACAGGGCCATTATGTGCTTTTAACATCGCCTCTAAAGGCGCTTGCTTGATTGAGGCTAAATCTACCAATAAACAATTTTCTGGCAAGGGCGGTAATTGCTCAATAACATCAACCGTTAAATGGATTGGGACACTGATTATCACCATACCAGCATCCGCAAAAATAGCCGGAGATTTACTTTGCCACTCATCCGCTTCAAGACTTTCCACTTGATAGCCAGAAAGTGTAAAGAGACGAGAAAAAAGTCTCCCCATTTTTCCGTTCCCCCCCACAATGACAATTTTGCCTAATTGGGGATTAAGTGTTTTAAAGCCTTTATCATTTTCTTTGCTATATGACTCTCTCATTACTCGACGTAAAACATCTTCAATTAAATCAGCAGAAATACCCATTTTTTCTGCTTCATTACGTCGAGAAGCAAGCATTGCGGCTTCTCTATCTGGTGCATAGATAGGTAACCCGTGGCGATTTTTAACTTCTCCCACTTCTGCTACCAATTGCATTCTTTTGGCGAGTAAAGAAAGCAATGTTTTATCCACCTGATCAATTTGCTCTCGCAAATTTTGTAATTCTTCAGCCATCTATGCTTGCCTCTTCTTATTAAAGTGTTATTGGGTTAGCTAACTTTTCTTAGTTGCGCTGCACGCTGTGCTAAAACTGGCGAAATTTGCTGATGCAGATTTCTTAACACCGATTCAGTGGTTTCCCAGCTAATACATGCATCAGTAACAGAAACACCGTACTTCATCTCACTACGAGGCTGCTCTGATGACTGATTGCCTTCATTAATATGGCTTTCTAACATAATTCCTGTTATTGATTGATTACCTTTTTTAATTTGCTCAATCACTGAATCAACCACGACAGATTGACGACGAAAATCTTTATTTGAATTACCATGACTACAATCAATCATCAATGATGGTGTTAATCCCGCTTTTATCATATGAGCTTCACATAACGCGACATCTTCTTCATGGTAATTAGGTTTCTTACCCCCACGCAAAATAACATGTCCATCAGGATTGCCTTGTGTTTGTAATAAACAGACTTGTCCTGATTGATTGATGCCCATAAAACGATGTGGCATAGAAGCCGCTTTCATCGCATTAATAGCCGTATCTAAATTACCATCTGTGCCATTTTTAAAACCAACAGGCATTGATAAACCTGATGCCATTTCACGATGGGTTTGAGACTCGGTCGTTCTTGCCCCAATAGCTGACCAACTAAATAAATCACCTAAGTATTGAGGATTGTTAGGATCTAAGGCTTCCGTAGCTAAAGGTAAACCTAACTGAACCAACTCTGTTAATAGTTTACGGGCAATATGTAAGCCTTTTTCCATCTCAAAACTGCCATCCATAAACGGATCACTAATTAAACCTTTCCAACCAACTGTTGTACGAGGTTTTTCAAAATAGACACGCATCACAATATACAGACTATCACTTAACTCAGACGCTAAGACTTTTAGACGTTTTGCGTAATCTAACGCAACATCGACATCATGAATAGAACAAGGGCCACATACCACTAATAAACGCGGATCACGACGTTGAACAATTTCAGAAATAGTTTGACGTGATTGAGTAATGGCATGCAGATCATTACGACTCAACGGGTATTTTTGTTTTAACTCTTCCGGCGTAATTAACACCAGCTCTTCGCTGATGTTGACATTATTGAGTGCGTCTTTTTGCATGATCATAATCGTTACCTTTTTTATGTCTGTCATTGTGATTTTTGTGTGTCTAAACGATAAGATAACATGCAATGTAAAGAAATCAATCCATATTTTCAATAAAAAAGGTATAATCGTAATCATATGTTTACATAATAGAGATATTGTTAGATTTATTCTTATAAATCAATAGATTATAAATATCCAAAATAACACAAAAAATGTGACTAAGATAAAATAAAAATAGCAGACTGTAATTTTAATTTTACACCCGCAAGAAATTGGCCTTCACCTAGCAGATGAAACGACTTTATAAGAGATGTTATTTAATGATGAGAAAAATAGGCAAGAGAGTGAGCTATTGTCGAGTGCTTATAAAAAGATAGAAGACATTAGAGGAAATAGAGCAGGTTATAGTCAAAAAAAGGCCAGCTGATGCTGGCCTTTTAACCATAACTTTCGGATGTGCGAAAGCGTATTATTTAGCGTTAAGACGCTCTTTAATACGTGCAGCCTTACCTGAACGCTCACGCAGGTAGTACAGTTTAGCTTTACGAACCGCACCACGACGTTTAACTGTGATGCTATCTACGACTGGGGAGTGAGTTTGGAATACACGCTCAACACCTTCGCCATTAGAAATTTTACGAACAGTAAATGCAGAGTGCAGACCGCGGTTACGAATAGCGATAACCACGCCCTCGAATGCCTGCAGACGTTTTTTAGAACCTTCAACGACCCATACCTTAACTTCTACATTATCGCCTGGACGAAATGAAGGTACATCTTGCTTCATTTGTTCTTGTTCGATTTGTTTAATAATATTGCTCATAATAACTCTCTTACCCTAGGTAAACTGATATTAATGACACTTTGTGTCAGACTTACTCTGCTGTTCTTTGCAAATGTTCCTGCTGGAATTCTGCTAACAGCACTCTTTGCTCGTCAGTCAGAGCTAGGCTTTCCAGAAGCTCAGGTCTTCTTAGCCAGGTCCGGCCCAGCGATTGTTTCATACGCCAGCGATTAATATGAGCGTGATTACCAGACAGTAACACTGCCGGAACCGCCATACCATCTAACACCTCTGGACGAGTATAGTGAGGATGATCCAGTAATCCTTCTGCAAAAGAGTCTTCTTTCGCCGAAGCCGCATGTCCAAGAACACCAGGAACAAAACGTGCTACTGCATCTATCATTATCATGGCAGGGAGTTCCCCACCACTTAATACGTAATCACCAACAGACCACTCTTCATCGATTTCGGTCTGAATGACACGCTCATCTATTCCTTCGTACCGACCGCAAACCAGAATTAATTTCTCATTTGTGGCCAATTCGCAAACACCTTGTTGATCGAGTTTGCGCCCTTGAGGTGATAAATAAATCACCTTTGCACCATCACCTGCCGCAGCTTTTGCTTGATGAATAGCTTCCCTTAACGGTTGTACCATCATCAACATACCGGGACCACCGCCATAGGGGCGATCATCTACTGTATGATGTCTGTCATAAGTGAAATCTCGGGGATCCCAACATTCCACATTCAGCAGACCATGCTTCACTGCCCGACCAGTCACCCCGTACTCGGTTATAGCGCGGAACATTTCAGGAAATAGGCTAATTACCCCAATCCACATTTGCACTGTCCCACTGTTGAGAACCGTTAACCGGAGAATCTAAAAACCAGGATCCCAATCAACGATAATTTTTTTCGCTGAGAGATCGACTTTCTTGATAACCTGCCCATCAAGAAACGGAACTAACCGCTCCCTGACACCGAATGCATCTTTCAGATTTGCTTTGATTACCATGACGTCATTTGAGCCCGTTTCCATCATGTCGTTAACGACACCTAAATCGTAGCCCTTGTCAGTTTCTACCTGACAACCCATCAGATCTTTCCAGTAATACTCACCGTCTAGATCAGGAAGTTGTGTAGCACTTACGACAATTTCAAAATTAGTCAAAATATTTGCAGCATCTCTGTCGTCAATACCTTTTAGCTTGACGATAATATCTTGATTGTGGTGTTTCCAAGTTTCTATCTCAATGGATTCCCATTGACCATGTCGTTGAATAAACCACGGTTGATATTCAAAAATGTTTTCGGCATGTTCGGTGGAAGAAAAAACTCTGAGCCAACCACGGATCCCGTAAGGTGAGCCCAACTTACCCATAACAATAGGTTCTACAGGCTCTTTAAAGGTTTTTTGTTCGCTCATTGTTACCACCGCGACAGATTAAGCGCTTTTCTTCGCTGATTTGATCAGGCCAGCAACACGTTCTGAAACAGTTGCGCCTTGAGCAACCCAATGTTCAACACGGTCTACGTCTAAACGTAATTCTTCTGCATTACCGGTTGCCAGTGGGTTATAAAAACCTACACGTTCAATAAAACGACCATCACGCGCATTGCGGCTATCGGTCACGACTACTTGGTAAAACGGACGCTTTTTTGCGCCGCCACGAGCTAAACGAATTGTTACCATAACATCCTCATTAGTTAACAAAACAACCAGACCCCATCGAGGAATGGCGTCCGGTTGTCATATAAAAAGCCCGAAAAGTTTACTCACTTTGGCGAAAAAAGCAATCCAAAGCGACGTTTTTTTCGGACTTTTTGCTTTTAGCGACCTGGAAAGCCTGGTGGCATCATACCTTTCATGCCACGCATCATCTTAGCCAAGCCGCCCTTCTTCATCTTTTTCATCATACGTTGCATATCATCAAACTGCTTTAATAAGCGGTTGACGTCTTGCACTTGTGTTCCCGATCCCATCGCAATACGACGTTTACGAGAACCTTTGATGATTTCAGGTTTTTGGCGCTCTTTTTTCGTCATTGAGCTAATAATAGCTTCCATTTTGACTAAAATTGAGTCGTCCATTTGTGATTTCACCGCATCAGGCACCTGAGACATGCCGGGCATTTTACTTAGCATACTCGCCATGCCCCCCATGTTTTTCATTTGCTTTAACTGATCTAAGAAATCATTTAAATCAAAACCGTCCCCTTTTTTTAGTTTAGTTGCCAGCTTTTCAGCTTGCGCTCGGTCAACTTTACTTTCGATATCTTCAATTAATGAAAGAACATCGCCCATGCCTAAAATACGTGAGGCAATACGATCGGGATGGAAAGGTTCTAATGCTTCTGTTTTTTCACCAACACCGAGGAATTTAATTGGTTTCCCTGTGATATGACGAATAGATAATGCTGCACCACCACGAGCATCACCATCAACTTTAGTTAATACCACCCCTGTTAAAGGGAGTGCTTCATTAAAGGCTTTTGCGGTGTTGGCAGCATCTTGGCCTGTCATTGCATCAACAACAAATAGGGTTTCTACTGGATTGATTGCTTTATGAAGAAGTTGGATCTCCTCCATCATGCCTTCATCAACATGTAAACGACCCGCAGTATCCACCAGCAATACATCATAAAATTGGAGCTGAGCATGTTTTAACGCATTGCTAGCAATGGTGACGGGATTTTCTTGTACCGTTGAAGGGAAAAAGTCAACACCAACCGTTTCGGCTAAGGTTTCCAGTTGTTTAATCGCTGCGGGACGATAGACGTCAGCAGAAACTACTAATACTTTTTTCTTCTTTTTCTCTTTTAAAAATTTACCGAGTTTAGCAACACTTGTCGTTTTACCCGCACCCTGTAAACCAGCCATTAATACCACGGCAGGAGGCTGAGCTGAAAGGTCAAGATCGTTATTGACCTCTCCCATCGCATTTACCAGCTCATTTTGTACAATTTTGACAAATTCCTGACCTGGGGTCAGACTTTTGTTAACTTCATGACCTACTGCACTCTCTTTGACACGTGCAATAAACTCACGAACCACGGGCAAAGCCACATCAGCTTCTAATAAAGCCATACGCACTTCGCGCAGTGTGTCTTTAATGTTTTCTTCGGTCAGTCGGCCTCTGCCGCTGATATTGCGCAATGTGCGCGATAATCTGTCACTTAAATTCTCAAACATTATCTTAGCTCAGTGTTAAAGTTGGGCTTGTCTGTCGTCTATTTTATCGATTATATCACGATGACGCGCAGATCTCTGCATAGAGATTTACGCTTAATGACTTCAATAGTTGGAGCGGAATTCACCTAGCGCTATACTAAGCAATTATGTACCCTATTATGTAAGCGAAACTATGCCCGTTATATCAATCTCTATCGTTGCTGTCTGCGCTTATTTACTCAGTCTGGTGTTTATTCTCCCCAGTTTGCTGAGAAAAGAGCAAAATGGATACCGTGGATTAGCGCTGCTTTTTGCGGTGGTCGCCCTTGTGACCCATGCTATCTCATTAAAATTTTTGATTTTCCGTCCACATAGCGGGCAAAATCTGTCACTCACCAATTTAGGGGCGGTGGTCAGTTTAATGGTCTGCGTTATCATGACCATTGTTGCTTCCCGTGGTAGAGCTTGGTTTTTGCTGCCTATTGTTTATTGCTTTTCCATAGTCAATCTCATTATTGCCGCCTTGATGCCAGGTGAGTTTGTCACCCACCTTGAAAGTAGCACATCGCTCTTTATTCATATTGGGCTTGCTTTATTAAGTTACGCCACTTTGTTAATTGCTGCTTTATATGCCTTACAACTCAGCTGGCTCGACTATCAACTAAAAAATAAGAAACTAAAATTTTCACCACAAATGCCACCATTAATGTCAATTGAACGTAAAATGTTTCATATTACCCAAGTGGGGGTAGTATTACTGACATTAACCTTGTGTACCGGCCTGTTATATATGGATAATATTTTTGGTAAAGAAAATATCCATAAATCAATATTTTCTATTATTGCGTGGTTTGTCTACATCATTTTATTATGGGGACACTTCCGTGAGGGTTGGCGTGGGAAAAAAGTGGTTATTTTTAACCTGATCGGTGCCATTATTTTGACATTAGCTTTTTTTGGTAATCGTTTATTGCAAGAGTTAATGCTTAATTAATCTTTTCATTTTAAGGTAGCAAAAGGAACTCAATTTTGGAGCATGTGTCGACAACAACGCTCATTATCATACTTATCGGTATGATCTTTGCCTCAGCCTATTTTTCAGGCACTGAAACTAGCATGATGACTATCAATCGTTATCGGCTACGCCACGCGGCCAAGCAAGGTAATCGCTCAGCCAAAAGAGTAGAAAAACTATTACAGCGTCCCGATAGATTGATTAGCTTAGTATTAATTGGTAATAACCTGATTAATATTGTCGCCTCCGCTCTCGCCACTATTGTAGGAATGCGTTTATATGGTGATGCAGGAGTAGCTATTGCAACAGGTGTATTAACCTTTGTCATTCTTATTTTTGCTGAGGTACTACCAAAATCTATCGCAGCGCTTTATCCAGAACGTTTCGCTTATCCAAGTAGCGTTCTTTTGTCACCTTTACAGAAAATCATGTTGCCCGTTGTGTGGTTTTTTAACCAAATTACCTTAGTGTTTATGCGCATTTTCGGTATTAAATCCCCCGTAATACAGGGTAATGCGGTATCAAAAGAAGAACTACGCACCATTGTGAATGAATCAAAATCGAAACTGTCACAGCGTAACCAAAATATGCTGATTTCTATTTTGGATTTAGAAAAAGTGACCATTGGCGATATTATGGTACCAAGAAATGAAATTTTTGGTATTGATGTCAATGATGAGTGGAAATCCATTGTCAGACAGTTAACTCACTCCCCTCATGGGCGTATTGTCCTTTATCGTGATACCCTCGATGATGTCATTGGTATGCTACGAGTACGCGAAGCTTACCGTCTTATGACAGAGAAGAAAGAATTTACTAAACAAATTTTGATTAAAGCGGCTGATAAAATCTATTTTATCCCAGAAAGTACACCACTTAGCTTACAACTAGTTAATTTTCAACGTAATAATGAAAAAGCCGGTATTGTCGTCGATGAATATGGTGAAATTCAAGGATTAGTCACTGTTGAAGATATCCTAGAAGAGATTGTCGGTGATTTTACTACCTCAATGTCTCCTTCTTTAGCAGAAGAAGTGATCCCACAAAAAGATGGTTCACTATTAGTGGATGGCACAACTAATATCCGAGATATCAATAAAGCCTTTGCTTGCCATTTACCAGAAAATGAAGCACGAACAATTAATGGGGTTATTATTGAAGAGTTGGGTGATTTACCCGTAGTAGGTGCCAAAATAACGATTGATGGTTATGAATTTGAAGTGTTGGAAGTGCAAGACAATGTGATTAAGAAAGCCTTGATCCGCCATCTTACGCCCTCTCGTCACTAGCGATTATTAATAGCGGTTCAATGCAATTGGCGTTGGCCGTTATGATAAATCACCCATCAAATTAAAAGAGACAACAAATCAAGAGCAAATAGCTTGAGTTATTGTCTCTTTATCTATAAAGCAACTGTAACTAGATTTGTAACTCTTTGAGTTTGTCTTCTGGTAGTGCTAATTCATCATTATGATTAATGCCAATAGTGTGAGATAAAATGTCTCGTGCAATATCTTGAGCTTCAGCTAACGAGTGCATTTCATAAGTTCCGCATTGGTAGACATTAAGCTCAGGAATATGGTTTTGATCTTTAACCTTCAATACATCTTCCATAGCTGCCTTCCATGCATTAGCAACACGTTGCTCATCAGGCTGACCAATTAAGCTCATATAAAAGCCTGTACGACATCCCATTGGCGAAATATCGATGATCTCAACACCTTCACCATTTAAGTGATTACGCATGAAACCTGCAAATAAGTGCTCTAACGTATGAATTCCTTTCTCAGGCATGGCTTTTTTATTTGGGACAGTAAAGCGTAAGTCAAAAACGGTAATAGTATCACCAGAGGGTGTTTTCATCGTTTTAGCAACGCGTACCGCAGGTGCAGACATACGTGTATGGTCAACAGTAAAGCTATCCAATAACGGCATAAAAAACCTCCTAAGAAAATTTTTAAATATTTTTAAGAGAACATGAAACTTTCTGCGAGCGCCTCGGTCTTAGTAATGAATACGCGCAAAATGTTATCATCCCTATTTCTCTATAGAATTTATTCAGCCACACAAATTTTAGTGTGGCTTTTTTCTATCTGAGTTTTAAGAAGCCACACCATCATTATTTGGCCCAGCATGGAGCTTCAAATATTCATCGAAAGAAATGGTATCACTCTTTTCTAAGTCTGCCTGACGTTTAATAGATGAAATTCTCTCATGTTCAAAAGCATCATCTGTTAACACTTCATAAGCGGTATTGACTAATTGTTGATGATATTCTTCAGCTAAAGATAGACCATAACCGCCAATACCCTGTGCTTTAATTTTTTCTAATAATCTGCCAGAGAAGGTTAATTGCGGATTATCAAACATTTCCTCTAACTTAAGGCAAACTTCTAGATATTTAGTTCCAGAACAGCTATCTAATACCTTAGCTACGCGCTGTAAGTCAGCAAAAAGCGCTTTCCCCACTTGTGCTAATGGCTCTTTTCTTTCACCACAACCCATGCCAATAACTTGACCTGGCTTACGCCCTTCTAGAATAACGTTATTCCAATTTGCACGACAGCAGGCCAATTCTTCTGCATTCATTTCTGGTGCATCCGCTAATACACACCAAATCAAGAATAAATCTAAGAAACGGATTTGTGTTTCATCAACGCCGATAGGCGTAAATGGATTGATATCTAATGAGCGAACCTCGATATATTCGATACCACCACGTAATAATGCATCAGAAGGTGATTCATCCCCTTTGACTACGCGTTTAGGACGAATAGGCGCATATAATTCATTTTCAATTTGTAATACGTTAGTATTTAATTGAATATACTTACCGTCTTTCTTTACACCTAATTTAGCAAATTCTTCTGACGGTTTATGAATAGCCTTTTTCAAACCTTTCACATAAGTCTCTAGATGATTAAAAGTAATATCTAAATCACTCTGTGACTTATTGGTATAGCCTAAATCACTTAAGCGCAACGAAGTTGCATAAGGTAAGTATTTGGCGCCTTTAGGGGTATTTTCAAAGGGTAAATTGGTTTTTCGACCTTTTAAGAATGAACCACAAATAGCTGGCGAAGCACCAAAGAAAAAAGGAATTATCCAACCAAAACGGTAGTAATTACGGATCAAACGTAAATAACCGTCTGAAATCGCCTCTTTACCTGTTTCTTCATCGGTGATATTTGCCCACGCTTGCCAAAATTCGATAGGTAACGAAAAATTGTAATGCACACCAGAAATAGTTTGCATTAACGCACCATAACGATTTTTCAGCCCTTCTCGATATAACGTCTTAAAACGCCCAACATTAGAGGTACCAAATTGCGCTAATGTTATTTTATCTTCGGCTTCAATAAAGCAAGGCATACTCATCGGCCACATACGCTCATTGGTTAAATGACGTGCCGTATAGCGATGCAAATCACTTAAAAAATGTAAGGTGTGATCAATATTATCGTCAACAGGAGTAATAAACTCTAACAGAGACTCAGCAAAATCTGTCGTGATCCACTTGTGAGTGAGTGACTTACCTAGCTCGACAGGGTGTCCTGTAGCCGCTAAATGACCATCAGGAGTAACTCTTAAGGTTTCTCGCTCTATACCACGGTGGATACCACATAAAACTTTAGGATGGGCTTCCAACCAAGAAAGCGCTTTAGATACGTCCGGGATCAAAGGTGACCTCCCGCGTTGGTTAATGTTAATAAGTAGATAACAGTTACTTTATCGCAAAGTCACCAAATTGTCGCTGATTAGATGATATCGGCGTTATTAGTTGATGCGAAACAAATCGATAATATATAAACAATGCAGGAAAGAGAAAAAGCAAAAAGCCCCGCGATAAGCGAGGCTTTAAAGATGGTGCATCCTGGAGGATTCGAACCTCCGACCGCTCGGTTCGTAGCCGAGTACTCTATCCAGCTGAGCTAAGGATGCAGTCGTACTAATTTAACTAAGATAAGCTAACTTTATAAAAAGATGGTGCATCCTGGAGGATTCGAACCTCCGACCGCTCGGTTCGTAGCCGAGTACTCTATCCAGCTGAGCTAAGGATGCGTCGTTATCTTTTTGCCTCTCACATTACATTGTGCAATGTCGAGAAATAAGTGGTGCATCCTGGAGGATTCGAACCTCCGACCGCTCGGTTCGTAGCCGAGTACTCTATCCAGCTGAGCTAAGGATGCACGTTGTTTAATTTTACTCTTTTAATGCAAATTATTCACTATTTGCACCAAAATAAAAACCCCATACATTTAATCATGGGGTTGGAATATGGTGCATCCTGGAGGATTCGAACCTCCGACCGCTCGGTTCGTAGCCGAGTACTCTATCCAGCTGAGCTAAGGATGCAAATCTAAATGGCGGTGAGAGAGGGATTCGAACCCTCGATGCAGCTTTTGACCGCATACTCCCTTAGCAGGGGAGCGCCTTCAGCCTCTCGGCCATCTCACCATATTTAGAACCACTCGAAGAAGTTCTTTGTGAACATCTCGTCTCTGTGTGGCGCACATATTACTTTCTCAGCCTGAGAAGTCAAACAATTTTTCTCAACTTTTTACGAATATAGGTTCGTTTGAACACTTCACAAACAAACTGATGCGTTTATCAGCAAGAAAGGCTAAAAAAGAACTGAATACCATGATATCGCTGATGAAAAATCATTCAAGCATTTTATCTCATCGACGAATAATTTTATTCCCCCTACTAATAATTATGAATCGAATGATAAGCAGTAAAAAGACTTTCAATTCTGTCAATCAGAATAAGCGGATAGTGTAATAATAAATACAGTTCAAAAGAGCGAGGTGAAGAACGAGAAAGAAAATGGAAAGTTCTATAGAAAAGAAAAGCGCCCAGACCCGGCAAAAGTGTGGACGCTTACGAAGAAAGGGTAACTAGCTAAAAATAAGAGATTGCTTAGTAGTTATCTGTGGGCTGAGTTTTCTCGGCCTGAATTCGTTGATAGATCTCTTCACGATGGACAGATACTTCTTTGGGGGCATTTACGCCAATACGTACCTGATTACCTTTAACCCCTAAAACGGTTACGGTTACATCATCGCCTATCATAAGCGTTTCACCAACTCGACGAGTTAGAATAAGCATTCTTTGCTCCTTGAAAATTTACAAGAGTCGGGTCTCTAGAATTTCCCGGCCATTATCCATCATACATTGTCAATTCGTATAATCATTATTTATCACATATAGCCCATACTTCATAACAAAATATAAATTTTGTGATTGATTATTTAACGGATTGTCAATATTACATAAAGCGTTACCCCTAAAAACTAGGGATAACGCTTTTTCAGGTAGCTATCGCTTAAAGATGCGATTCTACCCACTCGTCAACACTCGCTAAAGCAGCGGGTAACGCTTCAACATCTGTACCACCAGCTTGTGCCATATCAGGGCGACCACCACCTTTACCACCGATTTGCTGAGCGACAAAACTAATTAGCTCACCTGCTTTTATTTTAGCAGTCAAATCCTTAGTCACACCGACAATTAAGCTCACTTTACCATCAGAAATAGTAGAAAGTACAATTATTGCTGAACCTAATTGATTTTTTAAATCATCAACCATTGTTCTTAACATTTTTGGTTCAACATTATTCAGTTCACGAACTAAAAGTTTGATACCTTTCACATTCTTAGCTTGGCTTCCTAACGAGGAGCTTTCTTGAGCTGCTTGCTGATCTTTCAGTTGTTGAAGTTCTTTTTCTAATGAACGGTATTTTTCTTGAACCGTTTTAATTTTCTCAACTAAATTACTACCATCACTTTTAAGTGCATGTGCCACAAGAGAAATCAGATCCGATTGCTCATGAACACTTTCAATCGCTGTAGCCCCCGTAATCGCTTCAATTCGGCGAATACCGGCCGCAGTCCCTGATTCACTCATAATGCGGAATAGACCAATATCACCCGTTCTGGCTGCGTGAGTACCACCACAAAGTTCAGTTGAGAAATCCCCCATGGTTAAAACACGAACACGTTCTTCATATTTCTCACCAAAGAGTGCCATCGCACCTTTTTGCTTCGCATCTTCAAGATCCATTAACTCGGTGACAACCGGCGAGTTAAGGCGGATTTGCGCGTTAACAATGTCTTCAATTTCACGTAACTGTTCTGGTTTTACTGCTTCAAAGTGAGAGAAGTCAAAACGCAGATATTTATCGTTAACTAAAGAGCCTTTCTGGGTAACATGAGTGCCTAATACTTGGCGTAATGCCGCATGCAATAAATGCGTTGCTGAGTGATTTAAGCGAATAGCATCACGACGAGCCACATCAATGACTGCATTGATCTTATGATTAACAATAAAAGATCCAGAAATGACTTTACCAATATGACCAATAGCCTTGCCATATTTTTGCGTGTCGGTAACTTCAAACTGGCTATCTTTGCCAATCAGAAGACCTTTATCACCTACTTGGCCACCAGACTCAGCATAAAAAGCCGTTTTATCTAAGAAGATAATCCCTTCTTCACCTGCTTTAAGCTCAGTGACTGTTTGACCATTATGGAAAATCGCATTAATAGTACCTTGTTGCTCATTATGGTCATAACCTGAGAAATCACTGCGACTATCGACTTTAATCAGTTCGTTATAGTCAGTACCAAAACCGCTAGATTCACGAGCACGTTTACGTTGCTCTTCCATTGCCAGTTCAAAGCCTTCTTCATCAACTTTGATATTTCTTTCACGGCAAACATCCGCAGTTAAATCTAATGGGAAACCATATGTATCATAAAGACGGAAAGCCGTTTCACCCGCTAAAGTATCACCGGTTAATTTTTCTAGCTCTTCATCTAATAATTGTAAACCGCGCTCTAAAGTACGTGCAAACTGCTCTTCTTCCGTTTTAAGTACTTTTTCAACGATTTCTTGTTGATTCTTAAGTTCTTTACCGGCTTCAGCCATTACATCAATAAGCGGTGCAACGAGTTTATAGAAGAAAGTATCTTTCGCACCTAACATATAACCATGGCGTACAGCACGACGGATAATACGACGTAGCACATAGCCTCGACCTTCATTAGAAGGAATGACACCATCACAAACAAGGAAAGAACAAGAACGGATATGGTCGGCAATCACACGTAATGATTTATTTGCTAAGTCTGTCGCATTAGTCACTTCAGCAACGGATTTAATGAGTGCGCGGAATAAATCAATATCATAGTTAGAGTTAACATGCTGTAGTACAGCAGTAATACGCTCTAATCCCATTCCCGTATCAACAGAAGGCTTCGGCAATGGATCCATTGTACCATCTGATTTACGGTTGAACTGCATAAAGACGATATTCCAGATCTCAATATAGCGATCACCGTCTTCTTCAGGTGTCCCTGGCGGTCCCCCCCAAATATGATCACCATGATCGTAAAATATCTCAGTACATGGACCACAAGGCCCCGTATCTCCCATTTGCCAGAAGTTATCTGAAGCAAATGGTGCGCCTTTATTATCACCAATACGAATAATGCGCTCAGCTGGAACACCAACTTCTTTATTCCAGATATCATAAGCTTCATCATCAGTGGCATAAACGGTTACCCAAAGTCTCTCTTTAGGTAAGTTAAACCACTCTTTGCCAGTTAATAATTCCCAGGCAAAGTTAATTGCATCATGTTTGAAATAGTCACCAAAACTAAAGTTACCTAACATTTCAAAAAATGTATGGTGACGTGCTGTATAACCCACATTTTCTAAATCATTATGTTTACCACCCGCGCGCACACAACGTTGCGCGGTTGTCGCTCGGGAATAAGGTCGGTTGTCCAATCCAAGAAATACATCTTTAAATTGGTTCATCCCTGCGTTTGTAAACAGCAATGTTGGATCATTATTTGGAACCAAAGAACTGCTTGGTACTATTTGATGTCCTTTAGTATGAAAAAAGTCGAGAAACGCCTGACGGATCTCAGCGGTGCTTTTGCTCATAATTATCCCGAAATCAAGCTGGAAAAACAGAAATTAGAAATCTAGTTAGAGGAGGTTTAGTTTTACCTCTACTTAGCCAACGAATACATAAGTAGGGATAAGATAGAATTTCTTCGCTCAGAAGTAAAACCCCCGATAAACTTATTCGAGTTGACATTGTAAATCGTCTAGTAGTTTTCTGAAAGTAGCAACATACTTCAAGATAGGTCGTTTTAACCAAATCGAGGCGAATTTTGTAAGATATGAGAAGGTAATGACGATAATTTCATAATAAAACTATTAAATAATTTTTTCGTCATTTTTAGTTTATTATCAATAGCATTTTGCTCATTTGCTCGCAACAGCTATCCTAAATCTGTATTATCAAAAAAAGCCAATATTCCCATTACATATTTAATTTTTCTGAATAAAAATCCCGCCAGAATCATTTAACTAAATATATTTACTGATAAATTTAAAATAATAAAGTAGCAAAAATCCATTTCTCTCGTAGTCAAAGAGATTGATTATCTATATAGATAGATGCTAACAAGTTATTTTAATGCTGTTTTTTCAAACATGTAAAAGAAATATGATGTTATAAATAACCAATAGAATACATCACCAAATCTTCACTATATAAACACTTACATAGTGTAATCCCCCCAAAGATAAAAATATTGTTATTGCTGATAAAATAGTAATAAATTGCAAAAAAAAAGAAAAACAGTGAAAAATAAACTAATTTTTCACTACCACTGAGTGGTTAATTTTTACATAAAACAAAAAGGAAGCTTTTTTAAGGCTTCCTTTGATATCTGACCAAATTTTATACAGACAAGTTATTCAATGGGATGCTGTCGTGAAAATAGCCAATGATTTAAGGTCTATTTTCACACAAACAGCATGACAACCAGCTAATTACTCTTTTGTGTCGTCAGCATCACTGTCTGACTCTTCACCTGCAAAATCCGCAGCACTTGTGAATTCACCAGCATGATTTAACAACATTTCACGCAATTTAGTGTTTAACTCATTGTACATTTCAGGGTGTTCTTTTAAGTAATTGGTTGCGTTAGCTTTACCTTGACCGATTTTTTCGCCATTGTAGCTATACCAAGCACCCGCTTTCTCTACTAACTTATGTTTAACACCTAAATCAATCAGTTCGCCATAGGTATTAATACCTTCACCGTACATAATTTGGAATTCAGCTTGTTTAAACGGTGCAGCCACTTTATTTTTAACAACTTTAACGCGAGTCTCACTACCAATGACTTCATCACCATTTTTGACAGAGCCAATGCGACGAATGTCTAAACGAACAGAAGCATAGAATTTAAGCGCATTACCACCGGTCGTGGTTTCTGGGTTACCAAACATAACACCGATTTTCATACGAATTTGGTTAATGAAAATCAGTAGTGTGTTAGAGTTTTTAAGGTTACCCGCTAGTTTACGCATAGCTTGGCTCATCATACGTGCGGCTAAACCAACGTGTGAATCACCAATTTCACCTTCAATTTCAGCTTTTGGTGTTAATGCTGCCACGGAGTCCACGACAATAACATCGACCGCACCAGAGCGAGATAATGCATCACAAATTTCCAGTGCTTGTTCACCTGTGTCAGGTTGAGAGCAGAGTAGATTATCGATATCGACACCTAGCTTTTGAGCATAAATTGGGTCTAATGCATGTTCAGCATCAATAAATGCACAAATTTTTCCTTCACGCTGAGCAGAGGCAATAACTTGTAGAGTCAAGGTTGTTTTACCAGAAGATTCAGGGCCATAGATTTCAACAATACGGCCACGTGGCAATCCACCTGCACCTAAAGCAACGTCTAATGATAAAGATCCTGTAGAGATAGTTTCTACGTTCATGGAACGGTCTTCGCCCAGACGCATGATAGAACCTTTACCAAATTGCTTTTCAATTTGACCAAGTGCTGCGGCCAATGCTTTTTGTTTGTTTTCATCAATAGCCATGTTATCTCCCTCTGGGCAGTGAAGCATAAAGATGGGTCACTACCATTAAAACGTATATGATTTTGCTTGTTGAAACTCATTATACTGTATAATCATACAGTATCAAGTTAATTATTAATAATTTCTTTAAGAATTGATTTTAAAGAGAAAATCACAGATTGGGCTCTCACCTCCTCTCGTGATCCACTAAAAATACAGTGTTTAGCAACCACTCGAAGCCCCTCTGGGGTTTTTATTGCAAAGCCAAACCAAACTAAACCAACGGGCTTCTCTTCACTACCGCCGCCGGGACCTGCAATACCACTAACCGATACAGCATAGTCTGCATTTGCTGTTAGCAATGCCCCTTTTGCCATCTCACAGACAACTTGTTCACTCACGGCACCAAAATCAGACAATGTTTGCTCATCTACACCAATCATGTCATGTTTAGCTTGATTACTGTAAGTCACAAAACCTCGATGATAATAATCTGAGCTACCTGCTATATCAGTAATGACTTTTGCAATCCATCCTCCAGTACATGATTCTGCAGTAGTTAACGTTTTTTTTCGTTTTAGCAGAGCCTGACCGACTTCAATGCTCAGATGGGTCATTTCATCATTATTTATCATGAAGGTTGTTTCACCTCGACTCTCAATTAACGTTATTCAGCTCTCTTTCTTGTGCAATCCCACAACCATAATCCACCAATTGCTAGCGCAAAGATAGCACCAAAGCCAATACCAATTGTAATAACGGAAATACCCATACTGGTGACTAGCGAGAACAAACCTAGCATCAGTAACATTGCGGTATTCTCACCTAAATTTTGTACAGCAATGGCATTCCCCGCTCCCACACTATGCTTTCCTTTATCTTGTAGCAAAGCATTTAATGGTACAACAAAGAAGCCACCAAAAATGCCAATAACAACTAAGATAAAATAGGCTGGAATAATGGTGGTTTGTAATGAGAAGTAAACAACACCTAAGCCAATTAAAACCCCGGCAGGCATACAACGACGGACCGTTTTTAATGTGACAAACTTAGCGGCTAAACCAGCGCCAATCACAATACCAATCGCCACCATCGCATTTAATATTGTTGGTGTTGTATTATCAGTCATTCCCAAAGCTATAGGCACCCATTGCACTAATAGAAAACGCAATGTGACGCCGGCCCCCCAAAACATACTTGTTCCTACCAGAGAAAAACGGCTCTCTTTATCTCGCCATAAAGAGCCACAAGCAGCTAAGAATTGATTGAATATTTTTTTAATATTCCAGCCTCGACCTATTTGAGCAGGTGATAACTTGGGAATGCTAAAATTAACCAATACAGCTAAAGCATACATTATCGCACAGACAGCTAATGCTAAGATAATGCTCCAATCGGAAAGAAGCCCACCAATCACAGAGCCTAATAAAATTGCCGCAATAGTTGATGCTTCCATTAAGCCATTTGCTTTGACTAAACGCTCGCCATCAGTTAACTCACCTAAAATACCATATTTAGCAGGCGAATAAATGGCGGCGCCGATCCCCACTAAGGCGTAACCTAAGAATGGATCGGTTCCAATACAAATAAGAAAAGCACCGGCAAATTTTAACGCATTACCAGTAAGCATCACCCTACCTTTAGGCTGGCGATCGGCAATTTGTCCAACAAAGGGAGCTAAGAGAATATAAGCCAGCACAAACACCATTTGTAAAATAGGCTGGCTCCATTCTGGATAAAGTGCTGATTTAAATTGAGCGAGTATGGCAAATAACAAAGCATTATCCGCAAATGCAGAAAGAAACTGTGATAATAATACTGCTTTCATGCCCTTACTCAGTAATGGGGGCTGACTTATATTCTCTGACATTAATTATTTTCCTGTTCAGCGAGTTGCTTTAACGAGACAAAATCCGTTTTGCCACTTCCTAAAACAGGAATTTCTTTGAGAAAACGAATATCTTTTGGTACCGCAATTTCTGCCACACCAGTGGATTTAGCTAATGCCGATAACATACTGCGATCAAGTTGCTTATCGGTTGTAAAAAGCACTAATGACTCACCTCGACGTGGATCATTTACCGCCACCACAGCATGGTTGCCTTCCGAGGCTTTAGCCGCTAATTGCTCTACACTTTCAAGAGAAACCATTTCTCCCGCTATTTTTGCAAAACGTTTTACACGCCCTTTAATAGTGCAAAAACCTTCGCTATCAATAGCAACGATATCTCCCGTATCATACCAACCCACTTCTTCGATGCCTTCGGCATTTATTGCTGTAGGCTGTTCTAATTTATAAGGGGACTCAACGCGCAAATAGCCAAGCATGATATTAGGACCACGCAGTTGTAATCTTCCACCATCCGTAATGCCGCTTATGGGAATTAAACGCCCTTCCATGCCTGGTAATAAACGCCCCACGGTATATGGCTTAGCACTCATTGGTACATTAATGGAGACAACAGGAGCACATTCAGTGACCCCATAACCTTCTAAAATACGAATACCAAATTTATCCTGCCATAATACTCGTGTCGATTCGGACAGTTTTTCCGCCCCTGCAACCACATATCTTAGTCGAGCAAAATCATAAGGATGAGCAAATTTGCCATAATTACCTAAGAAAGTTGAAGTACCAAATAATACTATACAATTTTGGTCATACACTAATTCAGGTACTACACGATAATGTAGTGGGCTTGGGTAGAGGAATACTCGTGCCCCTAAGCAGATAGGTGCTAATACACTTACCGTTAAACCGAAAGCATGGAATAACGGTAATGCAGCCATAAATTTATCTCTGGGTGAAAAGTCAGCAATAGCGCGAATTTGCTCTACATTCGCCAATAAACTGGAGTGGCTATGAACGACACCTTTCGGAGTGCCTTCAGATCCAGAAGTAAATAAGATAACTGCTGCATCCGTCGATTTTTGCGCTAACATCGCTTTATGAGGAGTGAGTAAGTGCTGTGCAATCCAGCGTTTATCTTCTCTAGTAATGCTATCTTTGAGATCTTCAAGATAAACCCAGTTTGCATCCGGAGTCTGTTCTGGAATATGTAATAAATTTCCTTTCTCTAAAAATTGGCGTGAGGTAAAAATCGTTTTAATGGATGCCGCTTTCATGGCATTTTGTACACCTAAGCTACCCGCAGTATAGTTAAGCATCGCCACAACCCGTTGGCGCATCGTTGCCCCAAATAAAGCCGCAACCGTAACGGTAGTATTAGGAAGTAAAAGGCCAATTCGTTCATTAGGTTCGGTATAGCGTTCAATAATACGACTAACACCTAATATTTTTTTCAATAGGCCCTGATAACTATCCTCTTTCATATTAATATCTGAAATAAGAGGACTGAAACGACCAAACTGAGACATTCCTTGTAAAAATGCCTCATAGAGCGTGATATTAGGACGTGCTTGCATAATAGCATCCATCATAATATCACGGAGCTTTTCTCCCGATAAGCGACGGCGCTCTGCTGATTTTTCCGCTGTAGGCATAGGTAAATCAACCGCAGGTAGCACTTTTATTGTGATTTTAGGAAAGAGCTTTGCTTTTATATTTAACGTTTTATGCACTCGAGAAAAGTAGCTAAATTCAGCACCTTCTATTCTAACAGGGATAACTTTTGCCCCTGATTTAGCAGCAATAAACGCAGCACCTTCATAAATCTTCATCAAACCAATAGTTACCGTAATTCTCCCTTCAGGGAAAATAACAACAGGACGGCCTTTATCGACTTCTTTAACTAATTGGCGAACCGCCATTGGATTAGCGGGATCTAAAGGAACAATATCCGCATAACGACTGAGCCATTTGGTATGTTTGGCATTAGCCACTGAGGTGTAAACAGCAAAGACAGGGTTAATCGGTAAAAATAAACGCAATAATATACCATCAATAAACGATGTATGATTTGGCGTAATAATGCATTTTTCATATTGTGAAAACTGATTAATTAGTCCTTCAATTCTTACTCGAAATAAGAATTTAAATAGTGTTTTAAAAAACGCTATCAACATCATATCCATATCTCATTTTGCTATAATTAGCCTTACTATAAATAGGATATGATGAAAATAAAATAGTTGTCTTTTGTTTTCGTCTTTATATAGGACAACTTCCTAATTATTTAGCGAGTTTTGCGAGAATGACCTCAATAATATCATTAATAGATAATCCAGCATCAACAATAATATCTGCGCATTGCATATATAAAGGCTCACGCTTAATTAAAACATCATGTATTTCTGAAACTAATGTTTTTCCCGTCAAGCTAGGTCTTTGTGCCTCATTAGGATCTTGAGATAAACGCTCAACTAAAGTTTCAAGTGAAGCTTGTAAATAAACAATTACACCTGAATTTTTCATATAAACACGATTTTTTTCTGCCAACACTATCCCTCCCCCCGTTGAAATAACTTGGTTAGGTTGGCTAACTTGAATAAGCGCATCTGATTCAAGTTGGCGAAATACATCCCAACCTTCCGCTTCAACCATAGAAGAAATAGTTTGTTGATATTTATCTGTTATCCAATTATCTGTATCAATAAATTGATAATCTAAAGATAGAGAAAGCGCTTTACCTACTGTTGTTTTTCCTGCACCTCTAGGTCCTATAAGGTAAATTGTACTTTCCATAAATGCACTCTCTCCGCTGTGTTAACCCGCTAAATGGGTGTAATCTAAAATTTACAATGTGTAAAGTATTAAGTATCATACCTCACAATACAAAAAAATAAAGCCACACTTTATGAAAGTATGGCTTAGCTATTTAAGGGATTATTAGCGACGTAATGTATTGTCGCCGTAACCAATCCATTTATAGGTGGTTAGAGCATCTAATCCCATAGGGCCTCGTGCATGTAGCTTTTGTGTACTCACCGCTACTTCAGCACCTAAGCCAAACTGTCCACCATCTGTAAAACGTGTACTAGCATTCACATATACCGCAGCAGAATCAACTTGGCGTACAAAGCGATCAGCATGGCTGATAGATTGCGTTAAAATAGCATCTGAGTGCGCGGTACCATATTGGCGAATATGAGCAATTGCCGCTGTTAAATCATTAACGACTTCAACATTCAGATCCAGTGATAACCATTCATCACAATAATCTGCTTCAGTCACATCGACGACCGTCGCACGTCCCTTTTTCAATGCAGTTATAGCGCGTTGACTGGCATGCAAAGTAACCTTTTGTGCTGCCATCGCATCACTTAATTGAGGTAAGAAACTCTCCGCAATAGCTTCATGTACCAATAACGTTTCTAACGAATTACATGCGCTTGGACGCTGTACTTTAGCATTAATAATAACATTTAATGCTTGGTCTAAATCAGCACTTTCGTCAACAAAGGTGTGACAAACACCAATCCCCCCCGTGATCACAGGAATAGTGGATTGTTCACGACATAACTTATGTAATCCTGCACCACCTCGAGGAATAAGCATATCAATATACTCATCCATTTTTAGCATTTTTGCGACTAATTCACGATCTGGCTTATCGATAGCTTGAATAGCAGCCGCAGGAATAGCGCATGTTTCTAGTGCTTGCTGGATCACCGCGACAACGGCTTGGTTAGTATGGTGAGTCTCTTTTCCGCCACGGAGAATAGCCGCATTCCCTGTTTTTAAGCATAAAGATGCTACATCTATAGTCACATTTGGACGAGCTTCGTAAATAACGCCAACAACCCCTAAAGGGACTCGGCGGCGTTCTAAACGTAAGCCACTGTCTAATAAACGACCATCTATCACTTGACCTACAGGATCTTCTAGATGACAAACTTGGCGAACATCATCAGCGATCGCTTTTAAACGTTCTGATGTGAGTAATAAACGATCAAGCATTGCAGCATTAATATTAGACTCTCGTGCCGCCACCATATCTTTTTCATTAGCAGCAAGAATAATGGCTTCTTGCTGCTCTAATAAATCAGCGATGACTAACAGTGCCTGATTTTTTTGTTCGGTTGATAGCTGAGCTAAGTGCCAAGAAGCTTCTCGCGCCGCTTTTCCCATTTGTTCTAACATATTTATACTCCCTAGCTCACAATCATATCATCACGGTGAACCGCAACACTGCCATACTCATAACCTAAAATTTGACTAATCTCTTGCGAATGGTGCCCCGCAATTAAGCGTAGCGCATCACTATTATAATGCGCGACACCATGAGCAAGATCTTTTCCTTGCAAACTTTGAATGCGGATAACACACCCTCGAGAAAAGTCACCTTTAATTTCTTTAATACCTTTAGGTAAAAGAGAACTCCCCTGCTCTTTAATCGCCTTTTCAGCCCCATTATCAACAATGATAACCCCTGCGACTGGAGCACCAAAAATCCATCGTTTACGCGTTTCAAGGGGGCTTTTTAAACCATGAAAGAGTGTTCCGACAGGTTCATTATCAATAACTTTACTGATAACATCAGGCTTAACACCGGCGGCAATAACAACGTCAATACCAGCACGCCCTGCAACAGTGGCCGCTTGTAACTTAGTTGCCATACCTCCAGTACCTAAACCAGAGACACTATCACCGGCCATTTGACGTAATTCATCGTTGATATCAAAAACTTCAGGAATAAGCTTCGCATCCGGATTGCTACGAGGATCGGCCGTATATAGACCTTCGATATCAGTAAGTAACAGGAGTTTATCAGCGCCACCTAAAATGGCAGCTAATGCCGAAAGATTGTCGTTATCCCCTACTTTTATTTCTGCAGTAGCAACGGCATCGTTTTCATTGATAACAGGAATAATCTTGTTATCTAATAATGCATGCAGTGTATCACGCGCATTCAAAAAACGTTCTCTATCTTCTATATCCGCGCGAGTTAATAACATTTGCCCAATATGAATACCATAAATAGCAAATAGCTGCTTCCATACCTGAATTAAAGCACTTTGCCCCACAGCGGCTAACAGTTGTTTAGATGCTATTGTTGCGGGCAAATCGGGGTAGTTTAAATATTCACGCCCTGCCGCTATTGCTCCCGACGTGACAATAATTATCCGGTGCCCTTTTTCGTGTTGTTTTGCACATTGGCGAACCAGCTCTACAATATGAGACTGATCCAGACGTCGTGAACCACCAGTCAGTACACTTGTCCCTAATTTAACAACCAGCGTTTGGCTGCTACTCATAACATTTACCATTTTTTGTTGATTTAAAAGATCATACACTGTTTTATCAGGAGAGAAGCGTTATGCCAACTGACATAACGCAAAATCTATGAAAAGTTGCCCTAACACAAAATTAGGGCTTAAGGGGAAGAGGAAAATTGCTCATTTTTTCATCTGGAACTAGCGTCATCTCTAATTCACTTACCGCCGCTTGTAGAAAATCATGAAAACGAATAAGTGTTTCATGTATTGATTCAATCACATCTTTTTTACTTATTACTTGATTAACCCAATCGCCATTTTTATCGAATAGGCCAACTTGGTAATAATAAATTAACTGTTCACCATTACGTTCAAGTTCCATCCACCAGCCCCAAAACTCTCGTTTTTCTGGTGTGACTTTCTTATTTACACAAACAGCTAAACAATCAAAAAAAAACTGGCTTTCTTGGCATTGTTGCTCACGGATATAAGGTCCTATTTGAGCAAAACGTTTTAATAACTTACCTCGGGTAGGGTGCAAAGATGAAGTCATAAATTCAGTCTCCTTATCACCTCTACTGTTATATAATCTATTATAATTAGCAAGTTATTGTTTGAAATTATTTATATTAATTTAGCATAGATCCAATCTGCGCTTTTAGTTAATGCCTGTTCAAGCCCTTTATAAAGTGGTTTTTCTTTTATTTCTACTATATCGCCATCCATAGAAGAGCGAGCAATGAGCTGCGAATCCTCTTTAGGACTAATTTCATCCCCTTTCCAATAAACACTCATCATCGGCACTGGCATACGACGACCAATCAACCCTTGGTTTTTCAGTGAATAACTACTTAACGATAGTCTGAGATTGTTTTCATCTATATTTAATAATCCTAAGCGGCTCGCCAGTACATCGAGATACATAATGGGGATTTTCTTCTGTAATTCCGCTTGAGTAAAAAAGGCATGAATTAATGGCCCTAATGCCACAACACCTTTAATCAATTTTGGATAAAGATAGGCTAAACGCACCGCAATATTGGCACCAAACCGAAATCCCATTACGCCCACTCGAGTGTGATCAATCCATGGAATATCTCCCAACTGCTGTAAAATATCACCATGCAATTGACAGGTATTTTCGCTGAGTTTCTGCTTAACAGAATAACCAATAGATGGCATATCTACGGTTAACATCGCGATACCTTTTGGTGATAAGTAGCGCCTAAAAAAGTTAACATAATCACTTTGTAAACTATCTAACCCACCACAAAAAATGACTGTTGGATAAGGTCCTTTACACCCTTTAGGTAGATGTAAAAATCCACTGGTAGTTCCTTTACCTGTTAATTTAAACGTCAGTTTTTTTACTTCAAATGAAGAGAATTTCATGGCATTTTCAAAAGCTTTCATCGCCAATACTACCGCTTGATCAGCAAGAAAATCGCCATTAATAAATGGATAAGCAGCAATGCTATAAAGGTTTGCCGCTCGTAACCAACAATCAGCGGCTGCTTCCTCTGAGGTCTCTCGTAACGCTTTTTGTTGCCAAATCATTGCTTGATGAGACCATTCAAATGACCAGTTGCCACGTCGATAACCAACGACTGTATCAATAAATTTATCATCACTGCGTGGCGCATCAAAAATAGCAATGCGACTTAATACTTCTTCGATCTCTATGGGGGAAATACCTCGCCAGATCCACTGTAGACGTTGAATTGTGCGATACCAATTTTGCTGGCTCATCCCATTAAGTACAGAGTACGAATCAATATTAGATTTAGGGTGTGTGTACTGTATTAACGTTGAGGTTTCCGCATGTTTAGCACGAGGTTTAAATAACGTTTCAGAAAGATTTGTATTATTTGCCATATCACTCTTCAAATCAGTGTGTATCGTATAATGAGGCTCAAAATTCTGCTCATATCATAACATGGATTTCACTTCTACAGTGGAATAGCAGATCAACATCAGCACGAAGAGATAGGAAAAGCGTAAGGTCATCAAAAATAAAGCCGATATAAAAAATCCTCGCATAGGAACTGGGGTCAGTTCAATAAACGAGGATTTTATCAATATATTTGAATTAATTGATTAAGATAAATTATTTTTTATCACAAACAGGGGGAACAAACATAACGCCCATATCCCAAGGTTGTTCAATCCAGGTATTTTGTGGAATATCGACCACAAAATCATCAACTAACGGACGCCCTTCTGGCTTAGCAAAGATAGTGACAAAATGTGCTTTCGGATACATTTCACGGATAACTTTTGCGGTGCCACCTGTATCAACTAAATCGTCAACAACGATAAAACCTTCACCATCACCTTCTGCTTTTTTTAAGATTTTGAGGTCACGTTGATGGTCATGATCATAGCTAGAAATACAGACAGTATCCACATGGCGGATACCCAATTCACGAGCAAGTAATGCGGCAGGAACTAATCCACCACGACTGACGGCAATAATGCCTGTCCATTGTTCGACTGGTAACAAACGTTGTGCCAATTGACGGGCATGTATTTGCAACATATCCCACGTTACAACATATTTTTCGCTCATAATATTGTGATCCTAGCTACTTGAAATTCGAGAGAAGCTTTTTTGCGGAAAAAAAGGTTGCGCGAGATTATAGTGATTTGAGCGTTCAAAAACCAGAGAAAACATAAAAATGGTCGAGATAATCCTCATTTTTCCTGATATGTATTTTTTTTGTCTAAAAAACACGCAATAAAAAAGCGAACACCAACACAGAAATCCAAATTATTAGATAGATACGTAAGAGAATGACGCATTCATCAAAAGAAAGTGATATTCTCAATTATATTTGGCGAATAACGCTCAGAATAATAAAGCTAACCCTTAAGAAAGCGGTAGGCTATTCATAACACAGATGCTGTTAGAGGAGATCCATCGTGTCTGAACTATCTACTCTATCCCCACAACCATTATGGGATATTTTTGCAAAAATTTGTTCAATTCCACACCCTTCATACCATGAAGAAGCCTTAGCGTCCCACATTATGGCTTGGGCGACAGAAAAAGGTTTATCTGTTGAGCGCGATGCGGTAGGAAATATTTTAATCCGTAAACCTGCCACCAAAGGTATGGAAGATCGTAAAACAGTCGTTTTACAAGCGCACTTAGATATGGTGCCACAAAAAAATAACGATACCGAACACGACTTTACCAAAGATCCTATCCAACCTTATATTGATGGTGAATGGGTAAAAGCGAAAGGCACCACATTAGGTGCAGATAATGGTGTTGGTATGGCTTCTGCACTCGCTGTATTAGCTGACGATACTGTTAAACATGGCCCCTTAGAAGTATTGTTAACCATGACAGAAGAAACTGGAATGGATGGTGCTTTTGGACTACAGCCTGGTTGGTTACAAGCAGATATTCTGATTAATACAGACTCAGAAGAAGAAGGCGAAATCTATATGGGTTGTGCCGGTGGTATTGATGTTAAAACCACGGTAGACCTCACTTATGAAGCTATTCCTGCAAACCATATCGTCAAAAAACTGGTACTAAAAGGCCTAAATGGCGGCCACTCAGGTGGTGATATTCATTTAGGTTTAGGTAATGCAAACAAATTATTAGCGCGTTTCCTTGCTGAACATGCGGATGAATTAGCACTAAAATTAATTGATTTCCATGGTGGTACACTGCGTAATGCTATCCCTCGTGAAGCGCATATTATTTTTGCTATTCCTGCGGATAAAGCGACTCAATTAAATAGCATTACCACAGAATTTGAAGCGCTATTAAAAAGTGAATTAGCCATTGCTGAAAAAAATCTAGCTATCGAATTAACAGATACTAGCACCGAAAAACCAGTATTTACTGCTGATTGTCAATCTCGCACTATCAATTTACTTAATGCCATGCCAAATGGTGTTATTCGCATGAGTGATGATGTGGAAGGTGTGGTTGAAACCTCATTAAACGTCGGTGTAGTGAGTATTGTTGACGATAAAGTAGAAATCCTATGTTTAATTCGCTCTCTGATTGATAGCGGTAAAACTTATGTTGTTAGCATGCTGACAGCATTAGCCAAACTTGCTCAAGCAGATATCGAAACCAAAGGTGGTTATCCTGGCTGGAAACCTGATGCGGATTCACCGGTTATGCACTTAGTACGCGACACTTATCAACAACTATTTGATAAAGTGCCAAATATTATGGTGATCCATGCAGGTCTTGAGTGCGGTCTATTTAAAAAACCTTATCCAGATATGGATATGGTCTCTATTGGGCCAACTATTCGCGGTGCACACTCACCGGATGAGCGAGTACACATTAAGAGTGTAGGCCAATACTGGCAGTTACTGACAGCTATTTTAAAAGCGATCCCGGCTAAATAATTCTACTTAAAAACAGTTATCAAACCCGCTTAATAGGCGGGTTTTTTGTTATTTTATCTCCCTATAACTTATTCCCAACCCACCTTATAAAAGCCAATTCTTATACTATTTTGTAATAAAAAATTAATACTAATAAAAATAATTTATAGAATAATAATAATTATCATTAGTATTAATATTTACATAATGGTATTTTCACCATTACCGCATTTTAGGTAAAGAAAAATTAAAAATTTAAAGGGATCAACAGTGTCTAAAAAAATTATTGCTACCAACCTATTACTTACTCTCCCCTTCAGTCTGTTATCGTTACAAATTCATGCCGCAATGACACAAAATTCACCTGATAAAATCATTGTTACCGCATCCCCCTCACAAGATCCGCAAGGACCAATTTCAGGTTTAGTGGCAACAAAAACACTATCAACAAATAAAATACTTAGTGATATAGATAAGACACCACAATCAATCAGTGTCATTACACGTGACCAGATGGATGCGCAAGATGTCAGTTCTGTCTCTCAAGCATTGCGGTATACACCTGGCGTTTTCACTGAATATCGCGGCAGTTCAAACCGAAATGATGAAATCTTTATTCGTGGGTATAGCTATGCCCCTCGCTTTCTTGATGGACTTAGTTATGGTATGGGAGCCTCATCTTCTACAGGAGCTATTGACCCTTGGCTATTAGAGAGAGTTGAGCTGATCCGTGGCCCGTCTTCTGTTCTATATGGTCAATTAAATCCAGGTGGTCTTGTGGCAATGACCAGCAAAAGACCCACTTCAACAACCATTAATCATATTCAAGCACGTGTAGGAAATGATAAATTAGCAGAGACAGCTTTTGATTTTGCAGGCTCATTAAGTGATGATAATCGTATTCTCTATCGCCTTAATGGATTAGCAAAAACACAACAAACTCAAATTAAAGACTATAAAGAAGAACGATTTGCCCTTGCCCCTGCCATCACTTTTTTGCCAAATGAGCAGACACGTTTAACGTTATTAAGTTTTATTCAACAAGAGCCCGAAGCGGGATACCGTAATTTTTTGCCAGCTTATGGTACGGTCAAAACAACACCCGAAGGCACCATTCCATTTGATTTCAATGTAAATAATGCTGATTATCACCAATCATGGCGTCAACAATATGGCGTTGGTTATGAATTTGAACATGAATTTAATGATAGATTAAAATTGATCCAAAATGCCCGTTATAGCCATATCAAACAAAAATATAAATATCTTGTTTTTGGTTCATTAAGAAAAGATAACCCTTATATTCTTGAACGCCGAGCTCAACAGGAAAAACGAGAAACAGATACATTTGGTATTGATACTCGACTACAAGCTGATTTTGATACTGAAAAATTAGCGCATACAGTAATTATAGGTATTGATTATCAATGGAGTAAAAATAAAGACAATTTATTGCAAGCGATGGGCCCAGAATATGATCTGGATTGGCGAAATCCTAATTATCATTATCCTATTGATATCAGTTTACAAAAACCGGTGACAAATCAATTACAAAAACACGACCAGTTAGGGATCTATTTGCAAGATCAGATCCAATGGAAAAACTGGATCTTATTAGGGGGATTACGCCAAGATTGGGCGCAAGTTCGTACCTATGATCACATCAAAAGCAGCAAAGACCAACAAGACGACCAGAAGCTAACCGGTCGAGTGGGTCTACTCTATGCCTTTGATAATGGTATTTCACCTTATATTAGTTATAGCACCTCTTTTGAACCTAATTTACAGACACGAAGAGCTCCGGGTAGTGCACCATTTGAGCCAAGTGAAGGACGTCAATTAGAAGTAGGAATAAAATACCTCACCCCAAATGAACAGACATTAGCAACACTCTCTATTTACCAATTACAACAACGTAATGTGACTAACTATAACGCTGAAAAAGCCTATTTTGAGCCAGTAGGTGAAATTAGAAGCCGTGGTATTGAAGCGCAAATTAATAGCCAATTAACTGAAAATATATCATTTATTAGTAGCTATGCTTATACCGATACTGAAGTGAGAAAAACCATCACCGCAGGTACACAAGGAAAAGAATTACCACGGGTTCCTAAACATATGGCATCATTTTGGGGGCAGTATGATGAAACATCAGGGCTATTTAATGGTGCTAAAGCGGGCTTTGGTGTGAGATATATCGGTGTATCTCAAGGTGACACTAAAAATACGATTAGTGTACCTGCAGTCACTTTGTATGATGCCATGGTAGGTTATTCTTTAGGCGAGTTATCCTCCTCTTTAAAAGGGGCTGAAGTTCAACTAAATATGAATAATATTGCCAACAAACACTATGTTGCCTCTTGTGCGGGTGAAACTGCCTGTTTTTATGGCATTGGCAGAACCATGACAGCAACGATAAATTACCGCTGGTGATCATCTATTAATTAAAAAGTATATTTAAATACATTAACCATAGTGCGCCTTGATGCTCGCTATGGTTTTTTAATACTTATAATGCTAAAAGAAGTTGTCGTTCCATTTGTGGATCTTGCAACGTGACATGAAAACCGACTAATCTTACTCCCCTGCCATTTCGACGTTCATGCCATGCCTGATAAGCAATATCAATTAAATCCGTTTTTTCTAAAATAGGATGAGAATGCTCTTGGGTGGTTAACTGAAAATCATCAAATTTTAATTTAACCCCTTGTCTCGCAATTCTAAGATCAGGTTTCACTCGGCTTAATCGTTTTTCTAATTCATCATATAATCCATCAAGCAATGCTAAACACTCATCCCATGAATCAATATCTTCAGCCAGTGTGCGCTCAACACCAACAGATTTTCTTAAACGTTCAGGATTGATTAATCGCTCATCAATACCATGGCTACGCTCCCATAAGCTTTGCCCAAATTTACCTAGATTTCTCACTAAGGAAATAACATCCGTACCACGAACATCAGCACAGGTTTCTAATCCCATCTCTTGTAATCGAGCAAAGGTGACTTTTCCTACTCCCGGAATTTTATTTAATGGTAATTTTAAAATAAAGTCATCCATCTGTTCAGGGGTGATCACATATTGTCCATTCGGTTTATTTAAATCAGATGCTATTTTGGCGAGAAACTTAATCGGCGCAATACCGGCGGAAGCCGTGAGGTTAAGTTCAGCAAAAATTTGCTGGCGGATCTGTTGCGCTATCAATGTGGCAGAGCCGTGACAGTGTTTGCTATCAGAGACATCAAGATAAGCTTCATCTAATGAAAGCGGCTCTATTAAATCTGTATAACGGGCAAATATTTGACGAATTTTAGCTGAAGTCTCTTTATATAATGCCATGCGACCGGGCAATACTTTTAAATGAGGGCATAATTTTAATGCCGTAGCCGTTGACATGGCACTACGGACACCAAAACGGCGAGCAGGATAATTAGCAGTACAGATAACACCTCGACGAGAAGCATTACCACCGACTGCAATAGGGATCTCTTTTAATGTAGGGTTATCTCTCATTTCAATCGCAGCATAGAAACAATCCATATCGACATGAATAATTTTCCGCATACAATCACCTCACGCTATTTACTGTTTAAATATACAGTAAATAACCATTAACTACAATTTTTATTCCCTGATCTATACCTATTTTAAGTGATATTAGTGATTATTATTTTAATTAAGTACGTTTGTTTATAGAAATGTCACACAGTAATGATAGATTACTTTTAACTTATTCTGCTCTTTTTATTTTTATCGTAATTATTTGAAAATCAAATATAAAACAAGGAAATAGAGTTATATGATCAAAATATTTATTGCAATTTCATTCCTCTTTTACTCAGTATTTGTTATGACTTCTCCTAAAATTATTGCACACAGAGGTGGCACAGCGGATGCACCTGAAAATACCGAAATTGCTATCAAAACAGCACTAAGCAATCAAGCTGATGCAATTTGGATAACCGTTCAACTGTCTAAAGATAATGTCCCTGTTCTTTATCGTCCAAGTGATCTAAAAAGCCTCACTAATGGGCAAGGGGCAATTTCAACCTTTACTGCCAAAGAATTGGCGCAATGGGATGCAGGATATAAATATGGGGAAGCACAACAATTTCCATATCGCAATAAAGGAGTTACTATCCCGACATTGGAGTATATTCTGACTCAATTTCCTAAAACACAATTCTATATTGACTTAAAATCACCTGATGCCGATCCCGTTATACAAGGCAAAGCATTAGCTTCGGTATTAAGCAAACATAATGCGTTAGAGAGAACGCGTGTTTATTCTACCAATAGTGCTTTTTTAGATGCGTTACCTGATAACGTACAACGCTTTGAAAGTCGTGATGTTACCCGCGATATCTTAGCCAATATTACTATGGGACATATCTGTTTACTGCCAGAAAATCTTGATATCACACGTTGGTATGGCCTTGAACTGCACAGAAAAGTTGAGGTGGTTGAAAAATATACCTTAGGTGAAGCTCGTTCAGCGGCTGTATTAAGTTGGGACAAAGATGCGATGTCTTGTTTTCGTGCGGGGGGTAATGCGCATATCGTTTTATTCGGTATCAATACTGAGAAAGATTATTTGCAAGCAGTAGAATTAGGTGCTGATGCAGTTATGGTTGATTCTCCAGCTAAAATAAAAGCATTCAGAAAAGAGTAAACATCGTTGCGACATTGGCGCTTTTTTACCTTAATACATTTCTCTTCTACACTTAATAGTGTCAATAAACAGAAATAAGTTAGGTGGAATAAGATGTTAAATAATAAAGCTTCTGGTGACTGGAATTTATTTAAAGGAAAAGTGAAAGAAAAATGGGGAAAACTCACCCATGATGAACTGGATATTATTGAAGGAACCAGAGAGCAACTGATAGGGAAACTCCAAGAGCATTATGGCTATTCTTATGATGAGGCAAAAAAAGAAGTATTAGAGTGGGAAGGCAGTAACCCTTATCCTTGGAAGTAGCAGCGACTTAATCACAGTATTAAAAAGCTTAATATCCTTATCTGAAAGCGATTTTTCTAAACAAAAAAGAGTGGCGTATAAAATATACGTCACTCTTTTATTTTAGCTATTACTTGATAAATCTATCGTTAGCAAAAAAATGCATCGATAACCAAACTATAAGATGCGGTTTTTTTGCAATAGCTCTTGGCGAGCAGCTTCTTTCGCCATTCTTTTTTTACGAGCATCACAAGGTTCAGGACAATCACACTCTTTCTCAATACCAATAGAGCCTAAACCACCACAACTGCCCTGAATACTTTTACGTTTAACAATATATCCTAAAGCCATTCCAAAGAATGCCAGTAAGAACAAGATGAAGGCAAAAAGAAATATTTTTAACATAACCTTCTCTCCTTAAATTCTACTTTTTCAAGAATGGGGCGAATGCCTTACTATAACGCTCTTCAAACCCATTTTCAGTTTTAACTATCATAAAAACAGGAATATTTAATTTATTTGCTACCTCTAAGCCCTTTTCAGGCCCCAGAACATTTAACCCTGTTGATAAACCATCAGCACTCATACAAGTAGGTACAATTACGGTAATAGAGGCAAGGTTATGTTTGATTGGGCGACCTGTTGTAGGATCAATCGTATGAGAAAAACGGACGCCATCTTCTTCAAAATAGTTACGATAATCCCCCGATGTCGCAATCGAATTATCACCCGGTTCAATAATTAATTGTACACTCTGTGTGGTGCCATCATTAGCAGGTTTTTCAATCGCAATGCGCCAAGGTTTATCATTACCATTAACACCTTGTGTTCTCACCTCACCACCAATATCAACCATATAGTTGGTAATATTTTGAGAAATCAAATATTCGGCAACAGCATCAACACCGTAACCTTTAGCAATAGAAGAGAGATCAACATAAAGCTCAGGTATTTTTTTAATTAATGTATTACCTTCCACTGCAAGGTAATCAATTCCCGTCCATTTTTTACGTTTAGCTAGTTCATCGGCTGAAGGTTGATGAGTAAAACGTCCTTCAGGGCCAAACCCCCATAAATTGACTAAAGGCCCAACAGTAACATCTAAAGCCCCATCCGTAATTTTATTAATACGAATCGCTTCACTAACGACTTTAGCAGTAGCGGGTGAAACTGGGAATGGCGTATTAATTTCACGACTTTGATTGAAACGACTTAATTCAGATTGAGGACGATACGTTGACATTTGATCGTTCACTTCTTCAAGAATACGATCGATTTCTGTTTGTAAGACGCTTTGTGAAGGTGAATCACTACTAGGAACATATTTAATTGAATAGTAAGTTCCCATCGTTTCGCCTTCTAACACCTGCTGTTTTTCACCACAGGCTGATAAGAAAACCAGTGCACATAGCATCAAGATCCCATGCATCATCTTTCTTTTTAACATATATCTCTCTTCTGATCATGAGCGCCCACATTAGTGGGCGCTTGTCATTTCATACTGTTATGCTTTATCTACTTTATGTGAAAAATCAACCACCAAAGTCATCCAGCATAATATTTTCATCTTCTACGCCTAAATCTTTAAGCATTTTGATCACCGCAGCATTCATCACTGGTGGTCCACACATATAGAATTCACAATCTTCTGGTGCTGGATGATCTTTAAGGTAGTTTTCATAGAGCACATTGTGAATAAAGCCGGTGTAACCCGTCCAATTATCTTCCGGTAATGCATCTGACAGCGCAACATGCCAAGTAAAGTTTTCATTCTCTTTAGCCAGCATATCAAAATCTTCTGTATAGAACATTTCACGCACAGAACGAGCACCATACCAGAAGCTAATTTTACGTTTCGAATGTAAGCGTTTTAGCTGATCAAAAATATGTGAACGCATCGGTGCCATACCAGCACCACCACCAATGAAGATCATTTCCGCATCAGTTTCTTTTGCGAAGAATTCACCAAACGGCCCTGAAATTGTCACTTTATCACCCGGTTTTAATGACCAAATATAAGATGACATAATTCCCGGTGGCACATCAGGATTACGTGGTGGCGGTGTCGCAATACGCACGTTTAACATGATAATGCCATGCTCTTCTGGGTAGTTCGCCATGGAGTATGCACGCACTGTGGTCTCTTTAACTTCAGAAACATAGCGGAATAAATTAAATTTATCCCAATCCTCACGATACTCTTCAGGAACATCAAAATCTTCATAGCGCACAGTGTGAGGAGGACATTCAATCTGAATAAAGCCCCCAGCACGGAAAGGTACCACTTCACCTTCAGGAATTTTTAATACCAACTCTTTAATAAACGTGGCTTTGTTATCATTTGAGATAACTTCACATTCCCATTTTTTAATCCCGAAGATCTCTTCGGGTAGCTCTAATTTCAGATTATTTTTAACGTTAACCTGACAAGCTAAACGGCAACCTTCTTTAGCTTCACGCTTATTAATATGAGAAAGCTCAGTAGGAAGAATATCTCCACCACCTTCAAGTACTTTTACGCGGCATTGACCACAAGAGCCACCACCACCACATGCAGATGAGATAAAAATACCTTCGTTTGATAATACGTTGAGTAATTTATCACCGGCTGGCGCATGGAAACTTTTTTCAGGATCTCCATTCACCTCAACTTCAATATCCCCTGTATTGACTAACTTTGATTTTGCAAACAAAATCAATGCAGTTAGCACCAATACAATCAGGGTAAACATCGCAACACCTAGAATAATTATATCCATGAGTTCTTCTCACCCTTTATAGCTGAACACCAGAGAAGGACATGAAACCTAATGCCATCAACCCTGTGGTGACAAAAGTAACTCCTAATCCCTTCATACCTGACGGTACATCCGCGTATTTCATTTTTTCGCGAATAGAAGCCAGTAATACGATAGCTAACATCCAGCCAATTCCAGAGCCGAAACCATATACAATAGATTCACTAAAGTTATAGTCACGTTGTGCCATAAAGGACACACCACCAAAAATAGCGCAGTTAACAGTGATCAGTGGCAAGAAGATCCCCAATGCGTTATATAGCGAAGGGAAGTAGCGATCTAAAATCATCTCGAGGATCTGTACCAGAGCCGCAATCACACCAATGAAAGTGATAAAGTTTAAGAAACTTAAATCAACACCTTCCATTAATGCATTTGCGCGTAGTACATAGTTGTAAACCAAGTTATTCAAAGGTACAGAAAGACCCAGAACAACGGTTACCGCAATACCTAATCCAAATGCTGTTTTTACATTTTTAGATACCGCAAGGAAAGTACACATCCCTAAGAAGAACGCCAGTGCCATATTTTCAATAAAAACAGCACGAACAAATAAGCTTATATAATGTTCCATGGCAATTAGTCCTCTTCAACCTGTGCAGGTTTTAATGTACGTAATCCCCAAATTAGCAAGCCAATAATAAAGAAAGCACTTGGCGCTAATAGGAATAAGCCATTAGGTTGATACCAACCGCCGTTTTGGATAGATTCCATCACCGTAATGCCAAATAATTTACCTGAACCAAATAGCTCACGTAAAAATCCAACAAGGATCAAGATAACCCCATATCCTAGGCCATTACCGATACCATCCATAAAGCTTTCGATAGGTGGTGACTTCATCGCATAGGCTTCAGCGCGTCCCATCACGATACAGTTAGTAATGATAAGACCAACGAAAACAGAAAGCTGTTTAGATATTTCATAAGCGTACGCTTGTAAAACTTGGTCTACCACAATTACTAATGAAGCAATGATCGCCATTTGCACAATAATACGTACACTGCCGGGGATATAGTTGCGGATCAGTGAAATAAAGAAGTTTGAGAATGCCGTCACTAATGTTACCGCAATGGTCATTACTAGTGCCGTCTCAAGCTTGGTTGTTACTGCTAATGCAGAACAGACCCCTAATACCTGTAAGGCAATCGGGTTATTATCTAACAACGGCCCGAGTAAAACGCGTTTGATCTCTTTTGTATCAGCCATTGATCTCTCCTTCACGAACTTTTTTCAGGAATGGGCCGAAACCTTTATCACCTAACCAAAAATCGAACATATGTTGAACGCCGTTAGAGGTTAAGGTTGCACCTGAAAGGCCATCAATACCATAAGGACTATCTGATGCCCCGCCACGTACGATTTTAATAGCAGGCACACCTTCTTCATTCAGTAAGCGTTTACCTTTCCACTGTGCCTTCCATTGCGGATTATCAACTTCTCCACCTAGCCCCGGCGTTTCACCATGAGAATAATAGGTAATCCCCTTCGCTGTTACACCATCAATATCTACCGCAACAAAGGCATACATGACCGACCATAGGCCTGAACCATAGACGGGCAGTACCACTTCTTGGGTTTTACCTTGATCATCAAGAACAAAGTAAACTTCTGCGGTATTGGCACGACGACGAATTTTTGCAATATCTTCTTCAGGTGATAGTGCGATAGAGGTTTCATCGCTACGTAGTTCGCTATTTAAATCAAAGTCGCCTTTACTGTCTGTCAATTCGCCAGTTTTGAAGTTTACAATCTTAGCTTTAATGCGTGTATCGTAAACTTTGAGTACTTCACTGGCGCTCATTTTAGGCACCAATAAACCAGCAACATCTAGAATATTACGTTGTTTATCCAGTAGCTTTTGCTCTTCTTGCTTAGATTTAAGTCCAACAGCAGAGCCAGCCACTACCACGGAACAAACAAGACATAGAATAAATACAACGAGGAACGTTCTTCCGACGCTATCTTTGTTTTTTTCTTTAGCCACGAGCTTTTCTCCGCTTAATATTCGCCTGAACAACCACATAGTCAAACAGCGGTGCAAATAAGTTGGCGAATAAGATTGCTAGCATCATTCCTTCTGGGTAAGCCGGATTGACGACACGGATTAGCACAGCCATTACGCCAATTAAAATACCGTAAGCCCATTTGCCTTTATCAGTGAATGAAGCTGATACCGGATCGGTTGCCATAAACATCATACCAAATGCAAAGCCACCTAATACGAGGTGCCAGTGCCAAGGCATTGAGAATAATGGATTAGAGTCAGAACCAATCAAGTTAAACAGATATGACATTGCAATCATACCCACCATCACACCGGCAACAATGCGCCATGATGCGATACGAGCAAATAAAATGATTGCGCCGCCAATTAGGATCATCAGTGTTGAGACTTCACCAATAGAACCAGGGATATTTCCAAGGAATGCATCCATCCAAGAAATAGGCTGCTGAGTGACATTATTTAACAATGCACTTTGACCAGAAACAGACCATTGAGAGAGAGGGGTTGCACCAGAGAAACCATCAGCGGCAGTCCAAACAAGATCACCTGAAATTTGTGCCGGATAAGCAAAAAAGAGGAAAGCACGCCCTGCTAATGCGGGGTTTAAGAAGTTACGTCCTGTTCCACCAAAAATCTCTTTTGCAATTACGACACCAAAGGTGATACCTAAAGCAGCCTGCCATAATGGTAATGTGGGTGGCACAATTAACGCAAACAGAATAGAAGTAACAAAGAAACCTTCGTTAATTTCATGTCCGCGAATAAGGGAAAATAACACTTCCCAGAAACCACCTACCGCAAATACAACAAGATAGATAGGTAAAAAGTAAGTTGCCCCAAGGAGCATTTTACTTCCCCACCCAGCATCTGGTGTCAATGATGCACCTAAATACTGTGCAAGTGCATAGTGCCAATCAGAAGCAATCACTTGCTGTAACTCAGCACCACTATACAACTGATTAAGAGCAGGGATCGCTTGTTGACCAACGTTATACATTCCCCAGAACATGGCTGGGAAAACAGATAACCAAACAAGGATCATCATACGTTTTAGATCGATGGTATCGCGTACATGCGAACCATTACGTGTCACCGTACCCGGCGTATAAAAAACCGTTGTGACCGCTTCATAGAGTACATACCACTTGGCGTATTTACCACCGGGCTCAAAATGGTGCTCTACTTTTTCAAATAAATTTTTCAACCCCATGAGTTACCCTTCCTGCTCAATTTTGGTCAATACTTGGCGCAGTGCTGGGCCATACTCATATTTGCTTGGACAAACATAAGTGCATAGTCCCAAATCTTCTTCGTCCAATTCCAAACAACCTAATGCTTGAGCACTGTCAGTATCACCGACAATCAAATCACGTAACAAATGTGTTGCCATAATGTCTAATGGCATAACACGCTCATAGTTACCAATTGGCACCATTGAACGTTCACCACCATTCATTGTGGTTGTAAATGCAAAACGTTTGTTCTTTAAGAAGTGACCAATTGTGGTACGTGTAATGGAGAATTTATTAGTACCTGGATAACCCCAACCAAATAACTCTTTTTCACGACCTTCGCGTAATACAGAGACTTGGTTATGAAAACGGCCTAAATAGTGATGCGCTTCGTCCGATTTCCAACCCCATAAAATAGAGCCAGAAATAATACGATTATCACCATCGACTAATTGATCTTTCGTTAATTCATAAAGATCAGCACCTAAACAGGTACGTAATAATCGAGGGGCTTTAACTTGAGGTCCCGCTAATGCAACAACACGCTCGGTATATAAAGAGCCGGTAGTAAAGAGATACCCCATCGCAATAACATCTTGGTAGTTAAGATGCCATACCATTTTTTTCGCGCTGACTGGCTCTAAAAAATGGATATGAGTACCCACTAATCCCGCAGGATGAGGGCCAACAAATTGGTTATAGCTAATTTGTCCATCATTGAGTTTAGCCGGTGCTTTTTCACCATGACAAACATGCACCTTACCCTCTGTTAATTTACTTAAAACAATCAGACCATCGTTAAAAGCCTGCTCGTTTTGTTCAATGATCACAGTAGGATCTGCCGCTAATGGATTAGTATCCATCGCAGTGACAAAAATTGCCACCGGCGTGGTTCCTAATTTAGGGGAACGACTGTATGGACGTGTTCTTAACGCTGTCCATAAACCTGAATTTACTAGGTTTGTTTCTACCTGTTCACGGGTCAATTCTGAAAGTGATGAGCTATCATAACTGTCGAAAGTGACTTCTTCATCGCCGTCAACTTCAATAACAACGGATTGAAGTACACGGCGCTCACCGCGGTTAATGGCAACAACTTTACCACACGCAGGGCTTGTGAATATTACACCGGGGTTCTTTTTATCTTCAAAAAGAACCTGCCCTTTTTTAACATGCTCACCTTCCGAAACCATCATAGAAGGACGCATTCCGACATATTCTTCACCTAGCAAAGCTACGTGTCGAATCGCGGGTCCGTCTTCTATCACTTGGGCAGGCGCTCCTGCAATTGGGAGGTCGAGTCCTTTTTTAATTTTAATCATAAGATTTGCACAAGTTTATCAGTTAAACCCTAAGCTACAAATTCACCCCGAAAATGTAGCGACTCTGTAATAAAAACACCTTAAGGTAGTTTGATACCCTAAGTTATTTATCTCCGATAATTGTTACTATTTTCTCTTATTCTGCCGATCTGAATTTTATCATCTCAGTTTCAGCCTGTCTGACTATTCGAGTGATTTAGCTCAAGCAAATGGGAATATTATTTTGACTGAAACGTTAACAATTCGCATAAACCGAATTAAAATATCACATTTCTCGACCAACGATTAAGTTTTATACAGAATATTTTGTAATAGAAAAGAAACCATAGTAGATTTAAATTTACAAATTGATTGCTTCATTGCAATCTACAATCTAGTTTATCAACAAATTTTAAGCCTTTTTTTTGATAAAACCATGACCAGTCACGCAAAACAATTAATCATATTTTTAACAATAATATTAACCTCATTATTTGTTAACGCTGAAAATAGTTCAAAATTTCTTATCAAACCTGTTAAAAAAAGTACAGGAGAGCCCATCTATATTCAAATATTTAAAGAAGAAAACTTACTAGAACTGTATATAGAAAAACAGGATGGACAATTAGAGAAAATACGTACTTATCCCATTTGTAGCTATTCGGGAGGATTAGGTCCGAAGAAATATCAAGGTGATTTAAAAAGTCCCGAAGGCTTTTATCAAGTTAATCAAACTCAGCTTAACCCAAATAGTCGGTTTTATCGAGCAATTAACCTAGGATTTCCTAATCAATACGATCAAGAGCAAGGTTATACCGGTGATTTCTTGATGATCCACGGTGCTTGTAAATCAGTGGGTTGCTACGCAATGACCGATACTGTGATGGATGAAATCTACCAATATGCCGAACTTGCGCTGAAAAATGGCCAACAGAGCATTAATATTCATATTTTCCCTTTTAAAATGACAGCCGAAAATATGAAAAAATTCCAATACTCTGCCAATATGGATTTTTGGCAACAGTTAGCACCTGCTTACCAATATGTGGAAGAATACAAAAAGATCCCATCGATTAGTGTAAAAAACGGTCGCTATTTGGTGAATAATCGTGAGGCTATTTCCACATTAAATTTAGCTAAAAGTATCGATAGTAAATGGTTACAAAATTCGCAACCCACGATCAAATAAAACAAACTCACCAACAGGAATTTTTTGCCAAGATTCATTACCTGTTAAGGGTAATGTCGATATTACCGACACAATATCATCCGCTTTAGTGTGTTGCTGAAAATCAATTTCAATATCTTGATCCAGCAATTTGGCCTTACCAAAAGGAGCTTTACGGGTTATCCAGTGTAAATTAGTTGAACAATATGCCATAACAAACCGGCCATCGGATAACAACATATTAAACACACCTTTTTGTCGCAATTGATCAGCTAAAATAGCAATGAAACGAAAGACCGCCGGCCAATTAGATGGTGTTCTCTGGTAACGCTTTTCAAGCTGATTTAATATCCAGCAAAAGGCTTTTTCACTATCAGTCTGTCCTACCGCTCTAAAACGCCCTGTATCCAGTGATTGATAACCTTTAAGTTGTCCATTATGAGCATAAGTCCAATTTTTACCCCACAGTTCACGGGTAAAAGGATGCGTATTTTCTAAACTGACATTACCTCGATTAGCTTGGCGAATATGCGCAATGACAGCATGTGATTTAATGGGGTATTCTTGTACAAAACGAGCGACGGGTGAAACGGCACTAGCTTGTGGATCTTTAAATGTACGACATCCTAATCCTTCATAAAAGGTGATACCCCAGCCGTCTTTATGAGGGCCAGTTTTACCACCACGAGGAATGAGGCCACTTAAACTAAAATTGATATCAGTGGGTACATTTGCACTCATGCCCAACAATTCACACATCGCCCGCTCCTACTTACTCACACTTTAATTATTCATATAAGGCAATATTACTATATCGTTATTTTTCCATTTCTTTTTCAATCAGCTGGATCAGAATATGAATAACTTTGATATGGATTTCTTGAATACGGTCGGCATAACCAAAATGAGGGACACGAATTTCAATATCTGCACTCCCTGCCATTTTTCCGCCATCTTTACCTGTTAGAGTAATAACTTTCATACCTTTTTCACGAGCGGCACTAATGGCTTTAATAATATTGCCTGAATTACCGGAAGTTGAGATCCCCAGTAATACGTCACCCTCTTTACCTACCGCTTCCACATAACGTGAAAAAACATATTCATAACCAAAGTCGTTACTCACACAAGAAATATGGCTCACATCAGAAATTGCGATAGCAGGATAACCGGGTCTATTTTCACGATAGCGCCCCGTTAATTCTTCTGCAAAATGCATGGCATCACAGTGTGATCCCCCATTACCACAGGATAAAACTTTGCCGCCTGCTTTAAATGAGTCTGCTAATAATACAGCTGCTTTTTGAATGGCTTCAATATTCGCATCATCTTGTAAAAAACGAGAGAGTGTATCTGCCGCTTCAGTTAATTCGCCACGAATAAGATCTTGGTACATAGGATTTTTACTCCAGAAAAGGGATCAAAAAATATCTATTTCTCAGTGTAACGGATCCAATGATACGAAAGAAGCACCTCTTTACCTACAAATGCTAACTTCTCTCATTTACGAATAATTTGTGAGCTACATTGTAATTAGAATGTAAAAATATTGCTAAAACTTGGTGACTGCATTAGATCTAAATAACACACAACAGGTCTGACCTCTGATGTCTTGCAAATACAGGAGTTTTATTATGACCCTACTCAGTATTGTGCTTTTCTTAGTTCTCATCGGTATACTTAGTTACCGAAAATACAGCCTTGTAGTAAGCAGTATCTTACTTATTGCTTATACTTTCGTGATGGGTTTAGCCAATATCTGGAGCTACTGGCTATTACTGCCCGTTGCATTGATATTATTACCATTCACTCTTCCTTCTATTCGCAAAGCATATATCTCAGCCCCTGCACTAAAGGCTTTCCAAAAAGTGATGCCATCTATGTCTAAGACAGAGCAAGAGGCCATTGATGCGGGAACAACATGGTGGGAAGGTGAATTATTCCGTGGAGCACCAGATTGGAAACAACTTCACAATTATCCTAAGCCACAACTTACCGCTGAAGAACAAGCTTTTCTGGATGGTCCAGTTGAAGAAGTTTGTCGCATGACCAATGATTTCCAAATCACACATGAACTAGCTGATTTACCTCCTGAGATTTGGCAATATTTAAAAGACCATCGTTTCTTTGCGATGATTATCAAAAAAGAGTATGGCGGATTAGAGTTTTCTGCCTATGCACAATCTCGTGTACTGCAAAAGCTCGCGGGTGTTTCTGGTATTCTCGCCATCACTGTAGGTGTACCTAATTCATTAGGTCCAGGTGAGTTATTGCAACATTATGGTACTGATGAGCAGAAAAAACGTTACTTACCTGGTTTAGCCAAAGGTGATGAAATTCCATGCTTTGCATTAACCAGCCCTGAAGCAGGCTCTGATGCTGGCGCTATCCCTGATAGTGGTGTGGTTTGTATGGGAGATTGGCAAGGTGAGCAAGTCCTTGGTATTCGTCTCACATGGAATAAACGCTATATTACTTTAGCACCTATAGCCACAGTATTAGGACTCGCTTTTAAACTTCGCGATCCAGACCATCTACTGAGTGATAATGAAAATCCCGGTATTACTTGTGCTTTAATTCCAACCGACGTAAAAGGGGTAGAAATTGGTCATCGCCATTTCCCACTCAATGTTCCTTTTATGAATGGTCCCACTCGTGGTAAAGATGTTTTCGTTCCTATCGATTTTATTATCGGTGGTCCAAAAATGGCAGGCCAAGGTTGGAGAATGCTGGTGGAATGTCTTTCAGTCGGTCGTGGTATCACACTGCCATCTAACTCCACTGGAGGCTTAAAAAGTGCAGCAATGGCAACAGGTGCTTACTCTCGAATTCGTCGTCAATTTAAGCTTCCTATCGGGAAGATGGAAGGAATTGAAGAGCCATTAGCGCGCCTTGCTGGTAATGCTTATCTCTTGGACGCAGCTTCAACCTTAATTACCACAGGTATTATGTTAGGAGAAAAGCCTGCCGTACTTTCTGCTATCGTAAAATATCATTGTACCCATAGAGCGCAACGCGGGATTATTGATGCAATGGATATTGTTGGTGGGAAAGGGATTTGTCTTGGCCCTTCCAACTTTGTGGCTCGCTCTTATCAAGGCTCCCCCATCGCCATTACGGTGGAAGGCGCTAATATTCTCACTCGTAGCATGATCATTTATGGACAAGGGGCTATTCGTTGCCACCCTTATGTTTTAGATGAAATTGCAGCGGCTAGAGATAACAACTTACACGACTTTGATCATGCCTTATTTGGTCACTTAGGCCATGTTGCCAGTAATACATTACGTAGCCTTTGGTTAGGTATCACTAATGGTCGCTTAAGTACCGCGCCAACAAAAGATGAAACTCGTCGTTATTACCAACAAATTAACCGGCTCAGTGCCAACATGGCGTTACTTTCTGATGTTGCCATGGGGGTTTTAGGTGGTAGTTTAAAACGTCGTGAACGTATTTCTGCAAGACTTGGCGATATTTTAAGTCATATTTTCCTCGCCTCTGCGGTGCTAAAACGTTATGAGGATGAAGGTCGTAATACCGCTGATTTACCACTGGTACACTGGGGTATTAAAGAGTGTTTATACCAAGCAGAAAATGCCATTGATGAGCTATTACGCAATTTCCCAAATCGTTTTGTTGCAGGAGCTCTGCGCGCCATTATTTTCCCTCTGGGTAAAGTGCAGAAACTGCCTTCAGATAAGTTAGATAGTAAAGTGGCTCAAATTATCCAACAACCTTCTGAAACCCGTGATCGTATTGGTAAAGGACAATTCCTCACACCCAGTGAGCACAATCCTCATGGTTTAATGGAAGAAGCTCTGCTCGATATTTTAGCCGCAGAGCCACTGTTTGAACGTATCTGTCGACTCTATGAAAAGAAATTTAGCTTCACTCAATTAGATAAATTAGCGGATAAAGCCTTAGCCGATAAACGAGTGACTCCCGAAGAAGCTGATATCTTACGCAAAGCGGAGCAAAGCCGTTTACGTAGTATTAATGTGGATGAATTTGACTTTGATGCCTTGGCGGTGCCGGCAAAAAAGTCGTCAACTGATACAATAAAAACAGATAAAGCAGCCTAATTATGCCGTTATGATCGTCAATAAATAGTCTGCCATTTAACGACTGAAACACGGATACAACACCTCATTATTTTAATTTAATAATGAGGTGTTTTTTATTGGGAGATGATCACACTGGGAGGAATAGTAAAAGTTACAGGTTAATTTCTAGCGCTAATAGCTCTTCAATGGTTTGACGACGTCTAATTAATTGAGGTATGCCCTGTGAAATTAACACTTCAGGAATAAGGGGACGACTATTATAGTTAGATGACATTGATGCACCATAAGCCCCCGTATCATGAATAACTAAGTAATCACCAACTTCTGCCGGAGGTAATAAACGAGGAGCAACCATTCCTCCTTCTTGCTGGGTAAACACATCACCAGATTCACAAAGAGGCCCCGCAACTATGGTTTCTTGTTGAAACTCGCTAGATTTTAATTGGCCGTATTTATCTAATAATGTGATTTGATGGTAACTACCATACATAGCTGGGCGCATTAAATCACTAAACCCTGCATCCACCAGCACATAATGACGATTTCCCATCGACTTAACCGCCCTTACTTGTGACACTAACACGCCAGACTCAGCCACTAAAAAGCGTCCTGGTTCAATTTCCAGTTCAATATCATGCCCAAGGTGTTGCGCTATACGTTGACGAGCACTATCCCATAAAGAGAAATAGTGGTTTAAATCGACTCTTTTATCTCCTTGCTGATAAGGTGTTGACAATCCCCCACCGGCCGAGATGGCTTTAATATCAACATTAGAGGTGAGTACTTGCTCAACCATTGCATCACAGACACTCGCTAAATGCTGATAATCAACCCCTGAGCCAATATGCATATGGAAACCAACCAAACTCAAATTGTATTGATTAATTACCGCTAATGCTTCTGGCACATCTTCATACCAAATACCATGTTTGCTATTTTCCCCACCCGTATTGGTCTTTTGGCTATGTCCATGACCAAACCCAGGATTTATTCTTATCCACACCGCGTGCCCTTGATGACGTTCTCCAAGTTGGCGAAGCATATCAATAGAACCTGCATTAACCGGAATATCTAATTCAACCACACGTTCAATCGTTTTTTCATCGAGTAAATCTGCGGTAAAGATAATTTCACTACGCTCGCGACCACCTTGGAAACCGGCAACCAACGCCCGCTCAATTTCACCTAGTGAGACAGAATCAACTTTAACGCCCTGCTGTTTCATTAACCGTAAAATATGAATGTTAGAGCAGGCTTTTTGTGCAAAACGAACCACATCAAAGGCTTTTAATTGCTCAATATGTTCAGAAATAGTCTCACCTTGATAGATCCATAATGGCGTGCCATAAGTTTGTGCTAATTGAGATAGGATCGCATTGTTGGATGTTGTCATCATTTTTTACTCAGCAATGTAGGGTGAATAAAAATATTATTAAGCAATTAAAGCGGGAATAAAAATATCAAATTAGCTATAGTCTATTCACTTGTGATATAGGATAAAATTTATGAAAACTCCATTTAGTTGGCGACATATTGAAATTTTTCATGCAGTGATGACCACACAAAACCTAACCGAAGCGGCAGATTTACTGAAAACGTCTCAACCCACAGTCAGTCGCGAACTATCACGTCTTGAACAGCTATTGTCATTTAAGCTATTTGATAGAATTAAAGGTCGCCTACAACCTACCACGGAAGGATTAAGATTTTTTGAAGAGGTACAGCGCTCTTATTATGGACTTGATCGCATTATTACCGCAGCCAATAGTATTCGCCATTTTCATCAAGCGGAATTAAATATCACCTGTTTACCGGCATTTGCTCAATCACTATTACCCTCAATTTGCCAACAATTTCTCAGCCAATATCCCGAGGTTAATTTAACGATAGTGCCACAGGAGTCTCCTTTATTAGAGGAGTGGTTATCTGCACAACATTATGACTTAGGGCTAACAGAGCACACACAAACACCTGCCGGAACCCAACAAGAAACACTGCTAACGTTAAATGAAGTCGCTATTTTGCCAAAGTCTCATGTGTTAAGTAAAAAAGCATTACTGCAGCCACAAGACTTTCATCAAACTCGTTTTATCAGCTTATCTGCTAATGATAGTTATCGACAACTTATTGATGCTATGTTTATTAAACAGGGGATCACTCGACAATTGATCATGGAAACACAAAGTGCGGCCTCAATTTGTGCCATGGTGAGTAAAGGCATTGGTGTTTCTATCGTTAACCCTATTACTGCCCTTGATTATCAATATAGTGATCTCTGTATACGGCCACTGAGTTTTACCATTCCATTTACGGTGAGTTTGATCACACCATCTCATCGCCCCTCATCACAACTTGTGCGCTATTTTATTGATGTGATGAAAACCACTTTAGCCAATTATCCAAAACAATTAACTCACGCGTTCACCCGATAATGACAACCAATGAGGCGAAGAAGCAAACCAGTCAACCAGAAAATCCAGTAAAACACGCACGGCTGCGGGCATATTTTGTCGGCTCGCTAACACGGCATAAATTCCCATAGGCTGTGGCTGATAATCCGCTAACAAAATTTCTAACTCACCCCGTTCAAGATAGGGTTTTGCTGAGCAGTAAGGTTGTAAGGAGACTCCGGCACCTTGCAAAGTGGCTTGCAATAACACAACAGACTCATTGGCACTTAAATTACCACCTACAGGAACAGAATAACGCTCATCACCTAAACTAAACTCCCATAAGCTACTGCCAAAAAAGCGATATGTGAGACATTGATGATAAGTCAAATCATCCGGCGTGTTAGGGATACCATGTTTAGCTAAATAATCTTTATGAGCACAAACCACAGAAAAACATTTTGCTAAAGGGCGGGCTATCAGATTAGGCTCTAAATGGTTGGTAATACGCAATGCAATATCAATACGCTCTTCAATAAGATTGACTGTCTGATTAGATATTTGCAAATCGACTGCAATAAGAGGATAAAGTTGTATAAATTCAGTTATAGCCACAGATAATGCACAATTAGCGAGTGATTGTGCCGTTGTAATACGCACCAGCCCACTGATTTGGTGACTCTCTTTGGGAATATTCGCGGGAATACGCTCCGCCATCTCTAGCAGTTGTAAACTTTGTTGATAAACTAATTCTCCCACGGAAGTCAGACTCTGCTTACGGGTTGTTCTATGCAACAAACGCACCCCAGCCCACTCCTCCATTTCATTAAGATAGCGCGTCACCATTGCTCTAGACATACCTAGATAATCAGCAGCTTTAATCATGCTACCTTGCTTAACGATGGTCACAAAAACCTCTGATGCTTTAATTTTGTCCATATTATTTGCTCGATTTATGCAACAATGTATTCACCAAAACAGGGTTTTTCTCCCATTTCATGCAACCTATTATAGAACGCATCAACATGATGGAGAAAATAAAGATGAAAAAATTACTTCCTTTAACACTTGCAACTACTGCGTTTTTCGCCACTTCTGTTATGGCAACAGAGTTAACATTAGATATCTACAACCCCGGTGATGCCAGTGTATTCCCTGTTTCATCTGAAATCATTTATGGTGATAAAGATGCTGTCTTAATCGATGCTCAATTCCAAAAAAATGATGCTCAAGCCTTAGTCGATAAAATTAAAGCATCAGGGAAAAATTTAACTTATATCTATATCAGCCATTCTGATCCCGATTTTTATTTTGGGTTAGATGTCATTACTGAAGCATTTCCAAATGCTAAAGTGATTGCCTCAGCTCCCACCGTCAAAATCATTAATGAAACCCAAGCAGGAAAACTTGCCTACTGGGGGCCTGTCCTCAAAGACAATGCCCCTAAAAAAGTTATCATTCCTGAAGTCGTTACTGGTGATAGTTTTTCTCTTGAAGGTGAAAAACTCTATATCAAAGGATTAGATAGCCAATCTCCAGAAAGAACCTATGTTTATGTGCCAAAACTGAATGCTATTATGGGTGGGGTAATACTGTCTGAAAATATTCATGTGTGGCTAGCAGATACTCAATCTAAAGCACAACGCCAATATTGGCTAGAAGCGTTACAACAGATTAAAACGTTATCACCTAAAACGGTTATTCCGGGACATTATGTTCCAAAAAGTAATTATGATATGCGTTCTGTTGATTTCACAATGAATTACCTTAAAGAGGCAGAAACTAAACTCGCTGAAACTCAAAACTCAGAACAATTTATTGCGGCGATGGAAAAAAGTTATCCTGACTTAGCAGATAAATCGAGTTTAGAGCTTAGCGCAAAAGTCCTTAAAGGAGAGATGAAATGGCCTCAGTAAGCCATGTGAACCAAGAAAATAGCACCAAAAAGCTGCACTATATTTACGATCCACTTTGTGGGTGGTGCTACGGCATTGCCCCACTTATTGAAGTAGTGAGTCACGAATACCCACATGTACTAACACTACATGGTGGGGGATTATTTACCCCGACAAGAAAAGTGACAGGGGGCGATGCATGGAAAGAGCATGTTACCCCTATCGATGAACGTATTAGCCAGTTATCGGGACAAATTTTTAGCCAGCAATACCGTGATAACCTCGCCAATACAGAGATGACATTAAACTCACTGATGCCAATTGCAGCGATATTGGTAGCAAGAAAAATGGGCGATAGAGATGTCATGTTATTAAAAGCGTTACAAGATGCCTATTATCTTGATGGATTAAATATTAGTGATAAAGATGTGCTATTTTTTATCGTACAAAAACTCGGGTTTGATATCACCCTTTTTTCGACGCTATTTACGCAAGTAAATGAGTATGAAATAACTCAACATATACAGCAAACTCAACAATTAATGCATCAAGTAAATGGTCGTGGTTTCCCAACGCTATGTATTGAAGATAACCAAACCTACCAGTTGATCCCGGTAGAGAATTATTTTGGCGATACAAAAAGTTGGACCTCTTTTCTAAAGCAAACGCTGTAATACCTTACTGAAAATAGAGTAAATAATGATAGAGACTTGAAGGTGTAGACAAATTCTACACCTCACTCTTATTTAATATTCAGCAAGAAATATTAGCCTATTCAATACATTATTATTGTCTTTACTCTTAAAACAACTATCGCTGAAAATGCAAGGCAAGAGCCAAAGGCAATCTGCTTTATCTTCACATTAGTAAAAGCCCAAATAAGCATATAAATAACAATCCCTAATAGTGCAGCGAAAAAGAGGATATAAGGTAATAGTTCTATTCCACACCAAGCGCCTATGGCACTAAAAAGCTTTACATCACCCAACCCCAAAATAGCCTCTTGATATATCCAATAACCGAGCCAATAAATACTATAAAAAAACAAACTTGCGACTAAACAGCCATAAAAAGAGCAAGTTGAAGAAATCACGCCATAAGGCGTTAAATTAAGCGTAATTCCAAAGAAAAGTAACCAAAAAGTTAAGTTATCAGGTAGCTGAAGATAATCTGCATCGAAAAACGAGAGAGTTAAGAGGTAAAAACTAAACAATAGAAATAATATTAATAACGAATAATTAGAAATAGTAAAAGACCAATAAAAACAGATAATTAAATAGACTTGCCACAATTGCTGATAACGAATAGGTGAGAGGCGTGCTAAAACAGAGGTAGAGAAATAATCGCTACACCCTTTTAAAAAGGTAAAAAAGGCCATTGTAATCATGATGTTTTGCGGTAATAACATAAATATCTATCCTTGATATTTGCGAGTTCCTAATCTAGGACTCTAAAATAGAATGCTATTACTTCCAAGCAATGGTTGTTTTATCATATTGCAAACATGAAGTTTTACGACAAATCTCGCAAATAAAATCCAGCTATAATGATAGAAAAAGCCACCTGATAACTTGCATGAGCTAATGGCATGCGTATGATGCATATCACAATATCTTGTTTATCATGGTTAACATTTTACGTAAGGGTTTCACGTTATGCGTATTCCTCGCATTTATCATCCAGAGCCACTCAGTGCAGGTACACAAACTTCATTAGCAGAAGAAGCTGCAAATCACGTTGGACGAGTATTAAGAATGTCAAAAGGCCAAAAACTGGCACTTTTTGATGGCTCCAATCAAGTATTTGATGCTGATATTATCGAAAGTAGCAAAAAATCAGTGATTGTGCAGATTAATGAAGGACAAATGGATGATAGAGAATCCCCACTTGATCTCCATTTAGGCCAAGTACTTTCACGTGGTGAAAAAATGGAGTTTACTATCCAAAAGTCCGTTGAATTAGGTGTTAACACTATTACTCCGCTGATCTCTGAACGTTGTGGTGTTAAACTAGATCCTAGTCGTTTAGAAAAAAAGCATCAGCAATGGCAAAAAATTATTATCTCAGCCTGTGAACAATGTGGCAGAAATAAAATTCCACAGCTTATGCCGGTGATGTCATTAGAGGCGTGGTGTGCCCAAACGGATGATAGCTTAAAACTTAATTTACACCCTAGAGCAAGCCAAAGTATTAATACCTTGCCACTTCCAGTTAAAAAAGTACGACTATTAATTGGCCCTGAGGGGGGATTATCCCCTGAAGAAATTGCCATGACAGCAAAATACCATTTTACTGATATTTTATTAGGTCCTCGTGTATTAAGAACTGAAACAACAGCACTCACCGCAATCACCGCTTTGCAGGTTCGGTTCGGCGATCTGGGATAAAGGAGAAATAATGATTAAATTAGGTATTGTGATGGATCCTATTTCATCCATCAAAATTAAAAAAGATACCAGCTTTGCCATGTTACTCGAAGCACAGCGCCGTGGTTGGGAAATCCATTATATGGAAATGAACGATCTTTATCTTAATCAAGGCGAAGCCCGTGCACACACACGTCTGTTAAGTGTGGAAGAAAACCCTGAAAAGTGGTTTGAATTTGGTCAAGAGCAAGATATTGCGTTAGGCTCCCTTGATACCATTTTAATGCGTAAAGATCCCCCATTCGATACCGAATTTATCTATGCTACCTATATTCTTGAACGTGCTGAAGATATGGGGACTTTAATTGTTAATAAACCACAAAGCTTACGTGATTGTAATGAAAAACTGTTTACAGCATGGTTCCCTTCATTAACGCCAAATACATTAGTCACTCGAGAAGCCAAACACCTTCGCGCTTTCCATGAAAAACATGGTGATGTGATTTTTAAACCACTTGACGGTATGGGTGGCGCCTCTATTTTCCGCCTGAAAAAAGATGATCCAAACGTCGGTGTTATTATCGAAACCTTAACAGAGCACGGTCACCGTTTCTGTATGGCACAGAATTTCTTACCAGAAATTGTTGATGGTGATAAACGTATTCTGGTAGTTGATGGAGAGCCGGTTCCTTATTGCTTAGCCCGTATCCCTGCCAAAGGGGAAACCCGTGGTAACTTAGCTGCAGGTGGCCGTGGAGAAGCGCGCCCATTAACAGAAAGCGATTGGGCAATTGCACGCCAAGTAGCACCTATCTTAAAACAAAAAGGCCTTATTTTTGTTGGATTAGATGTTATTGGTGATCGTTTAACGGAAATTAATGTTACAAGCCCAACTTGTGCTCGTGAGATTGAAGCAGCTTATCCTGAGGTTTCTATTACAGGTATGTTAATGGATGCTATTGAAGCTCGCCTTAACAAGAAAAACTAATTTTTAAACGATGTGTTTTAAGGTTTAAAAGTCTTTACCTAGCCCTTATATTAAACATTATCAATAGGGCTAGGTTTTTTAATAAAAACAATCAGAGAACAGTATTACTATTATGAATTTACTCAACCATTTTCTTATTGCTATGCCATCATTAAGCGATCCGCTCTTTCAACGCTCGGTCGTCTATGTTTGCGAACATAATGAAAACGGTGCAATGGGTTTAGTTATTAATAAGCCGATTGAAGATATCTCTATTGAAAGTGTCTTAGAGCAGTTGGAGATATTCTCAGCAGATAGAGATAGTGCGATTAGCTTACAAAAACCGGTTATGTCTGGTGGCCCTGTAGCGGAAGAGCATGGTTTTATCTTACACACCCCTGTTTCTGGTTTTAGCTCAAGTATTAAAATCAGCGATAGCACCATGATCACCACGTCAAAAGATGTGTTAGAAACATTAGGTACAGCAAGACAGCCTGAAAAAACCTTAGTCTCATTAGGATATTCCAGTTGGGAAAAAGGCCAGCTCGAGAGAGAAATTTTAGAAAATAGTTGGCTTACCGTTGAAGCAACCCCACAAATCATTTTTGATACCCCAATTGCAGAGCGTTGGCATAAAGCCGCCGAACTAATTGGTATCGATATCCACACAATTTCACCAACGGCTGGTCATGCATAATGTCAAATAGAACGGTAATGGGGTTTGATTTTGGCACCAAAAGTATTGGAGCCGCAATAGGTCAAGAAGTTACAGGGACAGCAAGGCCATTAGCCTCCTTTAAAGCTAAAGATGGTATTCCAGATTGGAGTCAAATCGAAAAAATCATTAAAGAATGGCAGCCGGATTTAGTGGTGGTGGGTTTGCCTCTTAATATGGACGGTACAGAACAGCTAGTGACTACCCAAGCCAAAAAATTTGCTAATCGCTTACATGGACGCTTTGGCGTACAAATCGCCTTACATGATGAGCGCCTTAGCACAGTAGAAGCCCGTGCTCACCTTTTTGAACAAGGGGGGTATCGCTCTTTAGATAAAGGCAGTGTTGATGCAACTTCTGCCGTTATTATTTTAGAAAGCTGGTTTGAACGGCAGTATTAATTTTCTTCATTGATGTGCTCATTGAGCAAACCTTCATATTGACGTTGTTGGCGACTTAAAGTGAAGGTTTGCATGCCATATTCAAACCCAGTTTGCATTAATGTCGTCACTTGATGATATTTCCCTTCTCTGATCAGATGTGCAATCCCCTGCGTCATATACATCACTTCAAACAGGGCAACACGCCCGCCTTGTGTTGCTGGAACCAATTGCTGAGAAATAATTGCTTTTAAGCTTCCAGCTAATTGTGCCGAGATCCATTGTCGTTCATTGGATGAAAATACATTAGTGACACGCTCTAACGTTTGAACAACGCCTTGCGTATGTAATGTTGCTAGTACTAAATGCCCCGTTTCAGCCGCAATTAATGCCATTTTAATACTTTCTAGATCTCTTAATTCCCCTAGCATAATTACATCGGGATCTTGACGTAATGCGGCTTTTATTGCACTCGCTATATTTTGTACATCGCGCCCTATTTCACGTTGTTGGATAATGCTTTGCTTATTGGTGTAAATAAACTCTATTGGCGCTTCCAAAGTAAGAATATGCTGACGCTTATGCTGATTGAGATAATCAATCATCGCTGCTAATGTGGATGATTTACCACTCCCTGTTGCTCCCGTCACTAAAATAAGTCCATTAGAAACATTATCTAATAATGCAGTGATTGATTTTGGTACGCGTAGTGATGTTAATGTCGGGAGCTGTGAATTTATCACTCTTAGTACTGCGGATATCCCTAATTGTTGGCGAAATAAATTCACTCGTAAGCGCTGCCCCTCAGCAAGAGTTATCGCCGTATCAACTTGCCCCTCCTTACCAAAAAATTGCAATTGCGCTGTGGTCAGATAAGGTGTTATCCATTTGAGTAGCGTATCAGAAGTAATAGGTTTACATTGATTTTGTTGATAAAGTACGCCATTGATCCGTAATCGTGGCACATCGCCACAACAAAGGTGCAGATCGGAAGCATTATGCTTTACACTATATATAATTAATTTTTCCATATTCATCTTATTATCTCCTGAGTTGCCATGAATACTATTAAACAGAATCTCGTCAATGTCAGGTCTCACATTGACACCGCAGCGCAAAAATGCGGACGTTCTCCAGACGAAATAACTCTACTTGCAGTTAGTAAAACTAAGCCTGTGAGCGATATCGAAAAAGCAATTGCATGTGGACAAACTGAATTTGGTGAAAACTATGTGCAGGAAGGTGTAGATAAAATCAGCTATTTTGCTGAAAACAAAAATTTAGTTTGGCACTTTATTGGCCCATTGCAGTCCAATAAAACACGTCTTGTTGCTGAACATTTTGCCTGGTGCCATACCATAGATAGATTAAAAATAGCGCAAAGATTAAGTGATCAACGTCCAACTACGTTACCGCCACTCAATGTTTTGATCCAAATAAATATTAGTGATGAAAACAGTAAATCAGGGATCTCTCTTACCGAGCTTGATGGCCTTGCTGCACAAATATCCATTCTGCCAGGGATCAAACTGCGCGGACTAATGGCTATTCCTGCCCCAGAAAATGACTATAACAAGCAAGTCGAGGTACTAGAAAAAATGCATCAGGCATTTAAACAGTTACAAAACCAGTACCCCGATATTGATACATTGTCGATGGGAATGACTGGTGATATGGAAGCAGCAATTGCCTGTGGCTCAACACTGGTACGCATTGGAACGGCCATTTTTGGCGCTCGTGATTACGCCAATAAATAAAAAAGAGGTTAAATTAGTATGGAACATCGCAATATCGCTTTTATTGGTGCCGGAAATATGGCACACGCTATTATTGCAGGACTGGTTAATGGTGGTTATCCCGCAAAAAATATTACGGTAAGTTCACCTTCTGAGGTTCGACGTGAGCCTTTAGAAAAAGAGTTTGCCATACAGAGTACTTGCGACAACATCAATGCAGTTGAAAATGCCGATGTCATCGTATTAGCCGTCAAACCGCAAATGATGGCTGAAGTTTGTAAGCCATTACAACATATCGATTTTAGTCAAAAATTAGTACTAACCATTGCCGCGGGTATTCCAGCTTCTCGTTATAATGATTATTTAGCCACTTCGCTACGACTGATCCGCATCATGCCAAATACCCCAGCACTGGTTGGCAAAGGGTTAAGCGGTATGTTTGCTCAAAACACTATTACCCCTGAAGATAAACAATTTGCTGATGCGTTAATGAAAAGTGTCGGTATGACGGTTTGGGTAGAGCAAGAATCAGCTATCAATGATATTATCGCCGTTGCGGGTAGTGCGCCTGCTTATTTCTTCTTGTTTATGGAATCTATGCAACAAGAAGCCGAGCGCTTAGGTTTTTCAGCCGACGTAGCAAGAGCTATTGTACAACAAGCAGCCAGTGGCTCTACTGCATTAGCTGAAAAACAAAATAGCTTACCTTTTTCAACATTACGTGAACAAGTAACGTCAAAAGGTGGCACAACAGCTGCAGCATTGGCACAATTCTATGCAGGTAAATTACCTGAGAATGTTGCTTTAGCGATGCAAGCGGCGATTAAACGAGCGCAAGAAATGGAAAAACAGTTTTAATTTCATCAGGGCCAACTAATGAACTTTTTAAATTTCGTCATTCTGACTCTTATTCAACTCTATATTTCCGTGCTACTACTTCGTGTATGGATGCAATGTGTAAGAGCTGATTTTTATAATCCGTTTTCACAATTTGTGGTTAAAATTACCCAACCTGTTGTGCGCCCATTAAGAAGAATTATCCCCTCTATTGGCTCTATTGATACTGCTTCGGTCATCTTGGCATATGTTTTAGTGTTATTAGAAATTATCCTCCCTTCTTACTTATCCGGAGCAGGTGGTGCTATTCCATTTTCTTTAGTCCTACCCTTCGCATTTATTGAATTACTCACCGCAGCAGGTAAGATTATTTTTTGGATGATTATCATCCGTGCAATTCTCAGTTGGGTCAGTCAAGGACGTAATCCTATCGATCATCTGCTCTTCCAATTAACTGAGCCTTTAATGGCCCCAATTCGCCGTGTTATTCCGGCAATGGGAGGATTAGATTTCTCAGCCATGATTGTTATCCTGATCCTTTATGCCCTTAATTATTTACGTGTAGATGTTTTACAGTGGCTAATCACCATGACACTTTACTAAGGAAGATAATATGCAAAAAGTGGTTCTTGCTACTGGAAACCCCGGTAAAGTAACAGAGTTAGCCTCATTACTCGCTGATTTTGGTTTAGATATTGTCGCACAAACTGAGCTAGGTGTTGGCTCAGTTGAAGAAACAGGTCTTACTTTTGTAGAAAACGCACTAATTAAGGCGCGTCATGCTGCCAAAGTAACAGGCTTACCGGCTATAGCTGATGATTCAGGGATCTCGGTTGATGCATTAGGTGGTGCTCCGGGCATTTACTCTGCTCGTTATGCTGGTATTGAGGCAACCGATCAGCAAAATGTAGATAAATTACTCGAAGCAATGAAAGATGTTCCCGCAGAGAAACGTCAAGCTCAGTTTAACTGTGTGTTAGTTTATCTACGCCATGAAAACGATCCCACTCCGCTAATTTTCCATGGTATTTGGCAAGGTGTGTTAACTCAAGAAATGCAAGGTGATGGTGGATTTGGTTATGATCCTATTTTCTTTATCCCTGAGCTAAATTGCACTGCGGCACAGTTAACCAGAGAGCAAAAAAATCAATACTCTCACCGTGGTAAAGCACTAAAACTAATGTTGGATGCACTTAAGAATGCTTAAGTTACCACCATTAAGTTTGTATATTCATATTCCTTGGTGTGTACAAAAATGCCCTTATTGTGATTTTAATTCTCACACCTTAAAAGGCGAAGTTCCACATCAGGAATATGTGCAACATCTGCTCAATGATTTAGATGCTGATCTTACTCATGTTGGCTCTCGTGAAGTGCAAACTATCTTTATTGGTGGTGGCACGCCAAGCCTATTAAGTGCTGAATCAATGGCTGATTTACTGTATGGCGTAAAAGAGCGCATAGCCGTTGCTCCTGATGCTGAAATTACGATGGAAGCCAATCCTGGTACGGTTGAAGCTGAACGATTTGCCGGTTTTCAACGGGCGGGAATTAACCGTATATCCATTGGTGTACAAAGCTTTGGTAATGATAAACTGATCCGCTTAGGACGCATTCATGATGCCGATGAAGCTAAAAATGCCGCGAGACTAGCAAAAGAGTTAGGCTTACGTAGCTTTAATCTTGATTTAATGCATGGCTTACCTGACCAATCATTATCTCAAGCACTTTCAGATCTACAACAAGCAATCGCTTTATCTCCCCCACATCTTTCTTGGTATCAATTAACTATTGAACCCAATACGCAATTTGGCTCCCGTCCGCCTAAATTACCTGATGATGATATGTTATGGGATATTTTTTCTGAAGGTGACAAATTACTCACCGCAGCAGGATATCAACAATATGAAACATCGGCTTATTGTAAGCCAGGTTTTCAATGTCAACATAACCTAAACTATTGGCGTTTTGGGGATTATTTAGGTATTGGCTGTGGTGCTCATGGAAAAATAAGTTTTGCCGATGGCCGAATTATGAGAACGGTAAAAACCAAACATCCTAAAGGTTTTATGGCAGGACGTTATCTTCACCAGCAAAATTGGGTTGATAATGATGACCGTCCATTTGAATTTTTTATGAACCGCTTTCGGTTATTAGAAGCTTTTCCTCGGCAAGATTTTAGCGACTACACGGGGCTTGCACAAGAGACTATCCGTAGGCAAATTGATGAAGCACTCGCATTAGGTTATATCAGTGAAACAGAAACCCATTGGCAGATAACGCCCCACGGTAAACTGTTTCTTAATTCATTACTTGAACTCTTTCTTTAATACGAAAATTCACTTATTTCGTTAATAAACAAATGCCCATACTGTTCATTTACACTATGGGCATAATTTATTTATCGGCGCTTATAACCACTATCACTGATTTTAAAGTGCACTTTGCACCGCTTCAATTTGCTGAGTAAGACTTTCTAATCCACCACCAGAGAGATACCAAAGATCAGATTGCAAATAAACAATACCACCATTTTTATAAGCAGAAGTTGTTTTCACTTCATCATTTTCAAAGGTGTTTTTCTCTAATTTACCGGCACCAATGGCTTCACTGCGATCGATAATAAAAATAACATCCGGATTTACTTTGGCGATCATTTCAGAAGTAACCACGCGACGTTTGCCTTTCTCTTCTTCAGCAACAGGTGGTAATTCTGCTTTCTTCGCTTTAACCACATCGTAAATCACGCTTTGGTTATTGGGCATTAAATTGCCTGCATTGTGCAGTAAGACCAACACTTTTTTATCTGATCCTGCCGCTTTTTTCTGAGCCTGTTCAATCACGGTATTCAATGTTGCTAATTGTGTTTGAGTAGCTTGTTGCTTATCAAATAATTCACCTATTAATTGAATATTCGCTTCCACTGAATCAAGATAATTCGCACTATTTGTACCTAAATTAATCGTGGGGGCAATGTTTGTGAGTTTCTCATAAGAAGCGCCTTGACGACCGGTAATAATAATTAAATCAGGTTTAAGCTCAGCGAGTCTCTCAAAATCAGGGGCTTTCATTCCCCCAACATTAGCCACATCATTCGCAATACGCCCTTTAATATATTCAGGTGCATTTCCTAATGGTAAACCAACCACTTTATCCGCTAAACCTAATGCAACTAAAGAGTCATATAGACCAAAATCAAACAGTACAACCTTAGACGGATTTTTAGATACTGCAGTTTCACCTAATAGGTGCTTGATAACAACTTTATCATTTTGCTGTTCAACAATTTGATTAGGCTGGTATGTAACTGAGGTATTACTTAATGCAGAAAAACTGCTAACTGACAGAAGAGAGGCAGTAACTAACGCAAGGATCTTTTTCATGAATTTAGCCCTGTTTAAGTGGAATACTTAAGCAGGGCATTCTAAACAGCTTACTTTACATGTCAATTGAATAAGAATGATTTTCATTGTTATTTTCAACTATTGTGAATCAACAATCTATAACTCTTATTTACTGTAAGGATAAAGCTATTTGTTTAGTGAATTTATCAATTCGACACGTTGGTTTTCCATTTGGGTGATTTTATTACATGCCTGCTGCCCAAATTGATTAAATGAAGCTTCTTGTTGCTTCCACTCTTTTTCGATGATTTGCTGAAAACCATCAAGATTACCTAATAATCCACTTAAGGCTTTTTTCCTATCACCACTCGCAGCAGCTAGTAATTGTTTTTGACCTAATTCATTAATGCTATCTTGCAACATCCCCCCAAGGCTACTCTCAATTATTTCTCGCCCTTTGGTTTCGACCTGTTTAATCGCTTGAGCATGGAATGTGACATTATCAGGCTTGAGCGAAATAACAGTATCCATTTGTTGATTAAGATTTTTTTCTAAGTCACTTAAGCGCTTTAAAATACGGCTATCTTGCCCAAAGGCTTCAATAACAACTTTATCCAGTACTTTTCTTGACTCTTGTAATTTAATTCCCATCTCTTTTCTTAACCAAGGAATATCTTGCCTAACTGTCGCTTGATATTTTTTCGCAATAGCTTGTTGCTCAGGGGTTAGTGTGACGCTCTTTTCATCGCGCAGTAACGTGCCATCGGGATAAATAACAAGTAAACCATTAGAGCCGGCCACTTCAACAAATTCAGGTGTAATACGTAAATCATCTTTTGGCGTGACAGCACAGTCAAAACTGGGTGCAGCAGTGGCTGAACTTGCGACAAAAACCAATGCAACGACCAACTTTTTAAATCCCATAATCGCTCTCCTAGAAGCGTATTGAACTACTTTTTTTACCTAACATTGCGCATTCTTGGCGCTACAGCCACTTAAAATATTGAGCGCCCTACTTTGTTTGCTAATAATTCAAGGGCAGCACACCCCGCCAATGAGTTACCAGATTTATCCAACTCTGGTGACCATACTGCTACGGTAAAGGCATCAGGAACCACAGCAATAATACCGCCTCCCACCCCAGACTTACCGGGAATACCGATACGGAAAGCAAACTCTCCCGCACCATCATACATACCACAAGTTAACATTAACGCATTTATTTGTCGGGCTTGTCTTGGCGTAATAATCTGATTTTTACTTCCAACACATATTCCTTGATTCGCTAAGTAGCTAAAACAACGAACAAGCTCTACACAACTCATTTCAATCGAGCAATAGTGAAAATAGGTTTCTAATACGGTGATAACATCATTATCAAAATTATCAAACGATTTCATCAGATAGGCAATGGCAGCATTACGACTTAAATGTTCCATCTCTGATTTTGCCACAACGGTGTTATAGCAAATATCAGCTGTATTCGTCAGTGCACGAATAACTTCTAACATTCTCTGTTTTGGCGCACTTAATCGCGATTGCAACATATCCGTAATCACTATCGCTCCAGCATTGATAAAAGGATTACGTGGTAGCCCTTTTTCCATTTCTAACTGGATCAACGAATTAAAAGGTAATCCTGAAGGCTCTTTGCCTACTCGTTGCCAAATCTCGCTTTCATCATAACGTGTTAACGCAAGGGTTAAGCTAAGTACTTTTGATATAGACTGAATAGAGAAACGTTTATCGGCCATACCCGCTTGATAAAGCTCACCATCAACCGTATACACGGCCATAGCCAGTTGATTAGCAGGTACTTGAGCGAGAGCAGGAATATAATCTGCTACTTTTCCTTGCCCAATTAAAGGACGAATTTGTTGCAATATATCTGACAATAATGCGTTAGATAACGTTGTAGTCACAGCTGATTCCCTAGACAGACAAGGGCATCCTGTTGGATGCCCTTGTGATTATTTGCTAAAAATGTATAACTTTTTATTAGTCCCACCAAACGTCAAATAGTTCAGAGGTCTGTACATCTTGCATATTTTTTTCTTTTAAGTAGTTTTCTACTAATTGACGATGCTCTTCGGTACATTTGCCAATTTTTTGTAGACAGATCAGGCCTTCCCAACTCAGATAACCACTCGCATCAAATGCCAGCCCATTTGGCTCTATCACATTAAGGATAAAGTCATCAACAAAGCTGTCGACCTCCTCAATAGGGGTATTTTCTGGGAACGTCCATTTAACTGAAAAACCTAATTCCTGAAATTCATCGATACGCATTTTTTTGCGTAAACGGCGACTACGTTGTTTAGCCATTATTTTACCCTCTTAAACATAAGATCCCATACTCCATGCCCTAAACGATGACCGCGTTGTTCAAACTTAGTCACGGGGCGTGTTTCTGGTCGTGGTACATAATCCTGAGTTTCTGATAAGTTCTGATATCCATCAACACTTGTCATAACTTCAAGCATATGTTCTGCATAGGGTTCCCAATCTGTTGCCATATGGAAAACACCGTTTGGCGCTAATTTAGTTAAAATTAACTCTGCAAATGGTACTTGCACAATACGACGTTTATTATGACGCGCTTTGTGCCATGGATCAGGAAAAAACAACTGAACCATCTGTAAACTATTATCTGGGATCATGTGATTGAGTACTTCTATCGCATCATGACACATAACTCGCAGATTTGAGATATTCTCTTCTTGTGCACTGGCAAGGCAAGCACCTACACCAGGGGCATGTACCTCAATACCAAAGTAATTATTTTCTGGCGAATTTTTTGCCATAGTCACCAACGAAGCGCCCATTCCAAAACCAATTTCTAAAACAACAGGGGCGTTACGTCCAAAAACCTGACTGAAGTCGATAGGTTCCGGTTGATATTCAATGCCAAAGATAGGCCATTGCTTTTCTAATGCTTGTTCCTGACGAGGAGTTAAACGGCCTTGTCGGCGAACAAAACTACGAACGCGTCGTAAAGCACGCCCTTCTTCATTGAATTCCGGAGAAATTACATTCTTGATCATGTCTAATACTGTCAGTCGTTAGGCCAATTATTAACTTAATAACGTTATAATGTCGTTATAGTATACATTTAAGCGACATTATCCAAAGATAGCCAATTTTAGCAAGAGTCACCTATATAAGCATCACTCTATAAGATAAATATTAAGGGTGTTTACAGTTTATGCTCTCTGTGGTGCAATCTTACCCTTATACAGATCTGAGTTAAAAATAAAATATGATGGATGCACAGCAGTTCTCGCAAGTCGTACTCGACTGGTATCACAAATACGGGCGCAAAACATTACCTTGGCAACAAGAAAAAACGCCTTATCACGTTTGGTTATCTGAGGTGATGTTACAACAAACGCAAGTTGCCACGGTGATCCCTTATTTTGAGCGTTTTATTGCGCGTTTTCCGAATGTTAGCGCATTAGCGAAAGCGCCACTTGATGAGGTGCTACATTTATGGACGGGTTTAGGTTATTACGCCCGCGCCAGAAACTTACATAAGGCGGCACAACACATTGTAGATAAGCATCAAGGACAGTTTCCTGATACCTTTGAGGACGTTTGTGCTTTACCGGGTGTGGGACGCTCTACAGCAGGGGCTATTTTATCGCTATCACTAAAAAAGCCTTACCCTATTCTTGATGGCAATGTAAAACGTGTTTTAGCGCGTTGTTATGCTGTAGAAGGTTGGCCGGGTAAAAAAGAAGTTGAAAATAAATTATGGGAAATCAGTGAACAAGTCACCCCAACCAAAGGGGTTGAATATTTTAATCAAGCAATGATGGATTTAGGGGCAATGGTTTGTACGCGAACAAAACCAAAATGCGAACTTTGCCCTTTAAATACAGGTTGTATTGCTTATGCTCACCATAGTTGGGCGGATTATCCGGGGAAAAAACCTAAAAAGGCTATTCCGGAAAAAACAACTTATTTTCTTATTTTACAATATGATAATCTGGTCTGGTTAGATAAAAGACCACCAGCAGGAATATGGGGAGGACTGTTCTCCTTTCCTCAGTTTGAAACAAAAATGCTTTTAGAACAGTGGCTAGCTGAACATGGTCTTGAAAATAACAAAACTGAGCAATTAATTTCATTTAGACATACTTTTAGCCATTTTCATTTAGATATAGTACCAATTTGCGTAAAACTCTCCACGTTTACCTCTCTGATGGAGGCGCAACAAGGACTTTGGTATAACTTACAAACCCCGGCAAGCGTAGGGCTTGCGGCACCTGTAGAGAATTTACTTAGACAATTAGCCTAAGCTAATACCGGCGATATTTGAGGATTTATTATGAGTAGAACTATTTTTTGTACTTTCCTAAATAAAGAAGCGGATGGACTTGATTTTCAGTTATATCCAGGAGAGCTTGGAAAACGCATTTTCAATGAGATTTCTAAAGAAGCTTGGGGTCAATGGATGGCAAAGCAAACCATGCTTATCAATGAGAAAAAACTCAACACAATGAATCCTGACGATCGCAAATTATTAGAACAAGAGATGGTAAGATTTTTATTTGAAGGCCACGATGTTCATATTGACGGCTACACACCACCTGAAAAATAATATCCATTTTCCAGAGCCATTACGGCTCTGGAGTTTTATTCACCAGAGCGATGCAATAGACCATGAAAAAAATCCTTCTCTTGCTGATTATCGCCCCTCTACTCATCTCATGTAGTAGTAAACCCACTAAAACTTTTGAGCCTGATTACAGCAAAGACACCAATGCCTTCGATATATTAATGGGACAATTTGCCAATAATATCGAGATGATTTGGGGAATGCAGGAAGTATTAATCGCAGGCCCTAAAGACTACGTAAAATATACGGACGCTTATAGAACTCGTAGCCATATTAATTTTGAAGCGGGTACTATCACTATTGAAACCCTAGGGGGTGACGCGCCTCAATTCCAATTACATAAAGCGATTGTCACGACATTGCTTATGGGAGAAGATCCCGGCTCTATCGACCTCTACTCTGATGTAAATAATATTCCCCACAGTACAGAGCCTTTTTTATTAGGACAAGTACTTGATAATACAGGGCAGCCTATACGCTGGGAGTGGCGAGCAAATAAATTTGCAGATTATCTAATTGCCAATAAATTACAAAAACGTCAATCAGGGCTGAACACTATTTGGTATGTCACTATTAACTTAGTACCTAACCACTTAGATAAACGTGCACATAAATACTTACCTTATGTACAACAAGCCGCGGCCAAGTATGGTGTTGAACCTTCCCTGATCCTTGCCATTATGCAAATTGAATCCAGCTTCAACCCCTATGCGGTAAGTAGCTCAGATGCACTAGGCTTAATGCAAATTATGCCAGCAACAGCCGGACGAGATGTATTTCGTATGCAAGGTAAATCAGGACAGCCAAGTCGCAGTTACTTATTTGATCCGGCGAATAATATCGATGTTGGTACAGCGTATATCTCGATATTACAAAATAGCTACTTAGGTGACATTAAAGATCCCGTTTCTCGTCGCTATGCGGTGATACAGGCTTACAATGGCGGTGCGGGTAGTGTGTTACGCATCTTCCATAGTGATAAGAAAAAAGCAGCCGCGATGATTAATAACTTAGCGCCGACGGAAGTTTATACGACATTGCGCAATAAACATCCGGCCGACCAATCACGGCGTTATCTTGAAAAGGTAAGCACCGCGCAACGTAACTATCGTTAACCATTATTATGTTTAAAAATAAAGCTTACCCAATCAATTTGGGTAAGCTTTTTTGTTATCGGTACCCTGCTTTTGTTCACTTCGCTACATTTTTTCTTTATTGCTCTGCGACAACAAAAATCACTTCAGTACTCTTTTTACTCATTCTGTGAAAAAAAGAGTCTTTTATTAATCAATAAGATTAAAAAAACAGCGATTGAACAGTTTTGTGATAAATAACGTTGACGAAGACGGTGAGATCGGGTTTAATACGCCCCGTTGCCCGGATAGCTCAGTCGGTAGAGCAGGGGATTGAAAATCCCCGTGTCCTTGGTTCGATTCCGAGTCCGGGCACCATATTTCTTTTGTTCGTCAGTGAGTTAAATCACTGAGAGGGCAAACAAGAGTTGAAAAATAATATAATTTGGCACAGTCACTTTATGTTAAAACTCTTAAACTAAACAGTCTTGCTCATATCAAGGCTGTTTTTTTTATTTGTCACTTTTACTTTCTTTCCTAATCACTGTCAAATCTAGATACTCCTCTTGTTATTCTTATCACATCAATTCCGCTTCAAGTATATCTCGCAAGTTATCAACACTTTCATCAATGTATTCTAATGTCGATGTAATACTGGCATGCCCTAATTGTTCTGCACAACTAAATCTGCCGTCATTCGTTTATCGATGTGTCAACCCGCAATACGGCGTGAGTATAAGTCCATCACGATGACTAAATACACCCAGCCCTCCCCTGTTTTTAAATAGGTCACATCACCCGCCCGCACTTCGTTAGGTGCGTGAGGATTAACATTTTGATTTAACAAATTATCGACTACCGCATCACTGTGTTTGCGTTTTGTGGTGACTTTGTAAGCAACACGCTGAGTGACGACTAGGCCAAGCTGAGCCATTAGCTTTTGAACGCCATAAGCACTCACGCTAAAGCCCTCTTTGCATAACCGTTTATGTCACGTTATGTAACCTAAGCTATTTCGACTCTGTTCAAAGATAGCTTTGGTTCTGCGGTGATCAATTTTGCTGGGCGTTTAAGCCAAGCGTAGTAGGCAGAACGACTTATTTTCATTAACTTACAGAGCTTCTGCACGGGAAACTGAGAAGGTAATTGCTTAATCGTTTTAAACGTTACTTGGTTTCCTTTAGCTGGAGGGCGCTGCTTTTTTTAGGATTTCTTTCTCCATCCTAAGTTCTTTATTTTCTTTTCGAAACCTTAATAGTTCAGCTCTCTCATCGGAATTCAAGCTACTACCGGATTGCTCAGCGTCGAATTTTGCTTTCCAGTTATAAAGTAATTTATCGGTGATCCCTAAAGAAGCTGCCGCTTTTGAGACGCTATAACCTTGTTTTGAGACTAATGCGACCGCTTCTTGCTTAAACTCAAGAGTATAAACTCGGTTTGTTCGTTTTTTCATTCAACACTTCAATAGTTAAATTATATTCCATTATTAAAGTGTCTTGTTTGATTAAAGCAGATCAATTAGGCAGTCGCTAATCCTTCAACACACATTGTTGCCGTAAGAAAATATCAAGAGCTTGAGTAATCAGAAATTAATTTTGTAATTAAAACCACTAGCTACACCATAGATATGCAAAAAGAGAGTCTAAACTCTCTTTTTCTGTATCCAATAACTATTTATTTTATGAATGATTTACTGATTTTATAGATTTCAATAAAGTATTAAAAACTTCATTCTGTGATGCTCTGATCCTTTTTCCTTTTGGAGTAACAAAGGTCACTTCTTTTCCACTACGACTACAAACAGTACTAACAGTACTTCCATCTTCTCGAGTCTGAATAATGTGTGGCGTTTGGAAAAACGAAGACTCAGGCGTAACAGATTTTCCTTTTCTGGTTACCATACCCAACTCCTTAGTTTGCCATGTTGATTGCATTATAGTATCGCTCATAAATCACTCACTATCAACTGAGCGGTTATTTTGCTCAAACCAATTTAATAAATCTTCTGCTGAGCGGTAAAGTATTTCTTTTGAACCATCACCAGTTAAATCCTGAAAACCATGTTTTTCAACATAGTATGTTGCAACATTTTCATTTATAGGAAACATGAGCCGTACACCCGTCCCTTGTGTCAGTAACAGAAAAAACACTATGGTATAAAGCATAAACTTAAGCGTATTTCCATCAAGAATAGATGGTTTAATTTGAAAGTTCTGAATCATTTCAATATTCAATACATTATCAGAGCAATATTCACAAATGCAGGCTCCAGCAGGCCTATTTTGCATATCTAAAAACTTAAAACAAAAGCTAAATCCATTATCATTTTGAAATGTTTGTCCTGCGTGATCCCAAGGAAGTTGCCTCTCTGGCGGAAAATTTCTAGTACTTGCAATACACCATGCTAAGTCTGATTCATTTAATAAATATGCCATAAAAGATTGCTCAGACTGTTGAAATAACTCATTAGTTAATCTAATTGCCTCCTCACCACACTCTCGTATTGTTAACTCAGGCATCAGCAACTCCATCGCATCTTAATCTTAATCTTAATTAATAAAAAGGAATAATCCCTACAAATACTTTTTAAAACACCCTATTGTCACAGAAATAGCTATCCCTATCAAAAAGATAGAAGGCAACAACAAGAAATTCGGATAAACTGCAAATGGCAATGATAAATACAATACACAGAGGATATAAATTGCGGGCTTGATTATTCGCTTAGCATGATGATAAACAAAACTAGATTCATAAGCTGCACCATATCGACGTAAATCACGTCTGACCAAACCATCAACAACGGCGACTATTATCACCAAGATAAACAATGGAGATAAATAAAAAAACTAATCGACTCTTTGCCATCCTTGCGTTCCTTGTTGTAAAACAACAGGCATTATTCCATTGCCATGCTTTAGCCATATCCCGTTATCATGGTTTAATGTGATATGGCGATTTTTTACCTTTTCGATAGGAATATGATGTTTTTTAGCCCAATTTCGTATCACATCATCTTTCCCCCCACTTCCCACTAAATAGATATCAATAGGTTGATTTAGTTTGATAAGCTGAGCGAGTTTTACCTCACAAATAGAACAACTTTCTTTTACAAATAAAGCCTGACGACTTTCTCTCATTTCATTTTGAATTGGTAAAATTTCAGGATAAAGACGAAGCCATGCTTGATTCGCCTCTCGCTGAAAGGCTAATTCTGCTTCAACACGCTGAAATTCTTGCCTCACCACTAATTCAGCAAAATAACGTCGCTCCTCATAAGTACGAGCTTCAATACCTAATAAAGTTAAGGGATCTAAATTCGGTGAAAACAGCCCTCGTTTCCCCTTTTTTAGCATTTCATAACGTTGCCATTCTTTCTCTGTTAATTTCCATTCTTGAGCATTTTCAGCGATTAGTGATTGTTCTAATGCCTGTTGCTCTGTTTTTAAAACTTGATGTTGACTTTGATCCGCCATTCCTTCTGTTGACAATGTCAACACGCTAATCCCCAATGAGACTAAAAATTGAGAATTCAATATAGATTGAATTTTCATTGCAACATCCTATCCGCTGATAATGTTGAGTTTGTGAGTATTTCTGTCGGTAATTGGTAACCTTCTCGCAATGAATGACAAATTATTCGTTGTACTGCATCAATCTCAAGTTGCCATGCAACACCTGCCAATACTTGCAAAGCCTGCTTTAAGCGCATAGGCCCTAATTGATGATGTACAACAGGAAGTTTTTGGTTATAGAGTACTTGATTAGACGACGTTGTCTTACATAAAGAATATCCCGACGGTTGTAAAATATAACGCATTGCATCACTAACAGAGGATTGTTGAGAAGTTGGGATATGAACATCAATTATTTGTTCGATCGGGTCACTTTGAGCCAACGTTGGAGATGTATTTATCAATAGATAGCGATCATAACGCACAACTTTTGGTGTTGTTAGATAGAGATCGGGCTGTGCTATTTGAATGTTTTTATTGAGAATGATCGAGCGAGGTTCAGTTTCAAGTTGCTGAAGTTTTTCTTTCGGAGTACAAGCCGTTATAAATAAGGTAGTGAAACAGATTATAAAGGAAATAGGTTTGTTCATAAGGACTCTCTGTTACAAAGAGTCCAACTTTGATGGATTGTTGGTTAAGGGGCAATGAGGAAGTGTTTATAAAAATAGTCTGATTAAGTGTCATTATTGAATGATATTAATTTTATACATATAATTAAAAATAATTTATTTCAACTTTTTTTTAAAAAAATTTCGCACATATAATAAAAATAAATAACACTACTTTTATCATTCACAATGATTATATTACTATACAAAAAATTCATTACATAAAGTGATAAAATGTTTACTATACCTATTGATAAAAAATGCAAATTAGAAATTATTAATACTTTGGCGACAATGGAATCTGAGTTATTTAAAAACATTTCCCCCTTGGAATTTTTTGATTCTATTTTAAACTTAAGGATTTTAGCTTCTGAAGATCCTCGTTATCAAGATGCATATGGAGATTTAAATCAACACTACATTAATAATAATGATTGGACTCTAGAGTATATCCTCCTTGAAAGATTTGACTTTTTAAAATCAGACGAATTATTTACCCTATTACTCAACACACTGGTATCTCCATCCATAATGAAAATAGGTGTGAATGAAATTTCTTACATCTATAACAAGTTAAATCCAATTTTAATTATATATAACATAGAGTATCAATTAAATGGACACGATGAAAATAATATACCAATTTATGAACTATCTAATTTTAATAATGATGATGAATTTAAAGATATAAAAAATAACAACATTCCCTTTATAATAAAAAACAATAAAAATAAAGAAAACGAATATTTTAAATTAATAGAAATTAACTGGAATGATTTCGGAAGATATAATAAATTTCTATTGTCTTATTATAAAAATCAAAAAGAATACATCATTGGAGACTTAAAAATAATCTCTAAAGAAGATATAAGTACAACAAATGAGATAAAAAATAATTTTTTTAAATTAGATAATAAACATTGTTCTCTAGGTCAAAAATTTGAATATTATGAGAATATATTTAAAGGTAATGCATTATCAATACTAAAAGCACTAAATGATGTAGCTTTCTTTACTAAAATACAAGAGTCATTTGAACATTTATCTCAATTTAAAGATAGTTTAATTCGATATGACGAACAAGAGCAGTTATTAAGACAGGCTAGGCATCGAATAAGAAAATACGATTTAAGTCAACTTTATTCCTTCGAATATATATTTAAACCTGATTACATTGATGATGAAGATAAATTAAAGTTAACTTTTAACTTTTAACTTTTAACTTTTAACTTTTAACTTTTAACTTTTAACTTTTAACTTTTAACTTTTAACTTTAATGATAAGTCTATTTTAAAAAATAGAGTATATGCATTGATTGGTAATAATGGTGTAGGAAAGACACAATTGGTATCAAAATTACCTTGTGATATCGCCAATGATAATAAAAATTTATTCTCAGGTAAAGTTCCACTATTTAGTAAGATAATAGCCGTTTCATACAGTATATTTGATAAATTTTCTATTCCTGAAAATTCATCTAAAATAAATTACATCTATTGTGGATTAAGAAAAAAAATAAAAACAAAGAAAGTTATATATCAGAAGAAGAGTTAAAAACTCGTTTCTTCAAGTCCATGAAAAATATTATATACAAAGATAGGTTAATAAGTTGGATGCATATTAATAGTGAGTTTTTCACACCTGAATTAATAGCTACTTGGATAAAAACCGTTTCAAATTCATCAACCAATAGTATTGACTATGAAATTAATCGTATTGAATTAGAAAAATCAATAAAAAAAATTAAGCTCAGGGCAAGCTATTTTCTTATATATTATGACTGAAATTATTGCTAATATAAGATATGACTCATTAATAATTTTTGATGAACCAGAAACACACTTACACCCTAATGCCATATCTCAGTTAATTAATAGCATTCACTCTCTTGCTGATCAATTTAAATCTTACTGTATAATAGCACCCCATTCTCCAATTATTGTTCAAGGGATTTTATCTAAAAATATTTTTGTCATAAAAAATGAAAATAAAGTATTAAGTGTAACACATCCATCGCTGGAAACATTTGGTGAAAACTTGTCAAAAATTACTGATGATATTTTCGGTGCGAGAGATACACCACAATATTTTAGAAAAAAAATAGAAGATCAAATTAAAATTGGATATAGTATTGATGATATTAGAAAATCCATTCAATCTGATGGAGTTCCTCTTAGTTTAAATCTTTCCATTTTATTACAAAACATGGAGATCAAAAATAATGATTAACTTAACTCCATATTCTGATTCTAGTATCTCTTTTTTACGTTCAATTATTAACTCAAAAAATAGAGGAGATTATAAAGATAGAATATCTAATTTATTTAATTCATTAAATACCTATTATCAAAATTATGATACATCTTTTGATAATAATACTTTAAATCTTATTCAACAATCGCTTATTTTTTCAGATTTAGAAAAAAAAGATTTACTCAAACTATATAATTATAGTTCAAAACCATTTGCAAATTTTAAGAATCAATTATTAAAATTACCAAATGGTAGAGATATGGATACTTGTCAGTATTGCACTTTAAATAGCGTAAATACATTAGATCATATTATTCCTAAAGAAAATTATCCTGAATATGCAGTACATCCTAAAAATTTATTTCCAGCTTGTAGTCAATGCAACAGCAAAAAATCAAATAAATGGTTAGATAATAATAATAACTTTGAGTTTATAAACTTATATTCACATGACCTACCCAATTTACAATATCTTTTTGCAAACATTAATTTAATTGGTAATACTTTCAATGTTAACTTTGAATTAAGAAATGAAAATAACATTAATGAAGATATTTTCATGCTAATTGAAAGACATTATATCAATCTTGATTTGTTAAATAGATTTAAATCAAAATCAAATGAAAAAATAGCACAATTTGAAAATATCATAATTTCAAACATAGAGAGCTTTGATATACTTCTTTCTTCTGCACTAAACTCTGCTCTAGTTGCAGTTAATAAGAGTAGACTTATTTTTGGGGCAAATCATTGGGAACAAATATTATACCTTGGATTAATAAACGGCTCTGCATTTAGAACTTATTGTAACAATAAAGGCTATCAATAATATTTTGAAAAATTAGTTAGTAGAAAAATATTTTTATATATTTAAAGTAATAATGAATAAAAAATAACTTATTATTACCAACCTAAAAGGTTCTATTTACCAAAGAACCTTTTTTTTGTAAATTAAAGTTATTTCATTACAAACTGACTATCTCGCTCTGCTTTTTTCTTAGTCTTATGAAAACGCTGAAATAATTCTTTCTTTAAGTTTTGATAGCATCATCGTTAACTTTTTTGTTTTTCTTTTTAGAGATTTCTTTGTATAACAAAACAAATTTCCTCTATATGAACTTTTAGATTTTTTGATTCAGCGTGGTTATTAATTTATCGAATATAAACTCTTCTAAGCTCTTCCTGTATGCTTGGGAAGTTAAAATATCACCTCATAACAGTCATTAGTATATACCTAAAATTTGTTATTCTATCGGTTATAAAATCTAAAAATTGACTCTTGAGGTACACTTATTTACAACTCCCATCCAATGCTGTACAGTTCATTATGAGTGAATTTAGCTAGTGCATCCATAGATTCAATTCCTATGCCTACATTCCTCATCACAGCTCTCCTAATAATTGTGTTTACCCGTTACTTCAACGTGTTACTTAACGATTACGTCAGCAAGGAAAAGCTTATGAGTAAATTATTCCGCCATATAGTACTATATGCATCTTGTTTTATTGAAACCGTATGGGCAGGGATGATAAGTGTGGTAGTGGGTCTGATGACTGGCGGTGTCCAAATTACTTTGGCACTAGCTAAATTTTCTCGATTTTTTATTTTTCACCTAAAGCAACCACACCCAAAATATTATCCAATATACTAAATCACTTCATACATATTCCTTTATTTTGGTCTTTCGTGCTTTTTGTACTAAGCATGATCGTTTTTCTCATTTTTTAATACACAACGTAATTAGCAACGTTTTCTACTGGCACATTGCAGTCTATTAGTTTGCTTTTACATTACTGCTATGTCACTGCTCATACACTACATTTATATTTCTTCATTCAAGATTTTATAAACCGTAGAACGAGCTACTTTCATTTCTTTGGCTATTGCGGTTCCTCCCCACCCACTTCGTTTTAGCTCAATAATTCTTTCGCGATCCACTGAACGCTTGCGTCCAAATTTTACCCCTTTGAGCAAAGCTTCTTGCCTGCCCTCATTGTTCGTTCCAAAATTCTTTGTCTTTCTGCTTCTGCCACCGCGGATAAAATGGTGACCACCATTTTTCCCATTGTTCCTTCTGTACTTATACCATCATCCAAAAATCGAACAGCTACACCCATTGAATCGAATTCTTTTATCAACTGAATCATATCCGCAGTATCTCGTCCGAGACGGTCGAGTTTTTTCACAAGAATAATATCACCGCATTCAACTTTAATTTTGAGTAACTGCAATCCATCACGATTAATGTGACTTCCTGATCCTTTATCGCTAAATAAGCGATGCTTTGCCACTCCGGCATCAATCAATGCTTTCTTTTGAGTATCGAGAGATTGCTGGCTAGTAGATACCCTTGCATAACCAAATAGGCGCAAAATATGTCTCCTAAGTCATTATCAGACAACAAGTGTCTATTAATTGAAAATATCGAATAAATAGACACTCTTTTCATATTATTTTTAAGTGTCCGAAATATTATGATAAAAAAGACACACTATGAAAGTCTGGACTTCGATTAACAATTATTATATTAAATAACTTAATAAATTAAATTATTAATGTAATTATATATTCTAAATAATACATTGCCTTATTTTAATATAGCTCTGCTATTTTCTCTCTGTTATACTTTCCTTCTCTTCTCGGACTAGCATATGTATTTATGGGATTAATAATTCAAGAGCAATGTGTTATTGTTGATCATAATTGCCCCGACTGGCTAATAACTCAGTCTGAAGGGAATCCAACTATTGATTATACAGATGGCTTAAAAGTTTATGCTATTTTTAAAAGACAATTCCTTTCAGGTAAAAGAAGACGTAATAGAAAACAACGTCAACTGGGGGATAATTGTCCTTTAATTTATGCTTTGAAAAAAAAGGATGATTTATATACAAATATTTCTAGCATAAAAAAACTCAATGATAGCTTCAAAATCATTTGCAATAAACTTATGGAATTAGAACCTAAAGGGTATCAACTAATAATATCAATGCCTTCAGCCCATAATATTAGCCCTATTATCGCAAAACGTTTAGCAAAAAAATTTAATGCCACATATTTAACTGATATTTTAAGAAAAATAACAGTCGATAATGCTTTTCAACTTCTCGATAAAGCAGATATTAATATTGAAGAGGCTAAAAGTCTTAGTTTCAAAATTAAATTACAAGCAAAAGAAGTTGGACTTAAAGGAGGGTTTTCACTAAAAAGTATCCCTACTGAATTTAGGAATATATTTCCACCATTTGTTTTAAACACACAAGCATCATCCAATACTGAAAAAATCAGAATATTACTTGTCGATGATCTTATGGCTACAGGAACAACATTAACTACAGCTAGGGATATCATTGCACAACAGTATCCAAATGCCATTATACATGCTATCTGCCTATTCAGTTCAATAAAAAAACAAAACAAAAAAACTTGATAATATCAAGATAAACGGGTATAAAGGCGTTATAGAGTGTGCTTGAGTCTCCCCGCTCTTAAAATCCAGATGAGACCCGCGTAAGCACCTGACTGAGGTCAGCTTGTAAAGAGCAAGTATCAGTCGATTAGGCAGCGGCTAATCCTTCAACACATATTGTTGTCGTAGAGAAATATCAAAAGGAGAACTTAGGTTCTCCTTTTACTTTTTAATCTTATGTGAAAAATTAACAAAGCATTCTTCCTTTCAAATTTCGTTACGACTATTTATCACACCCTTTATAAATACTTCTTAATACTCTCTACTATTACAAAATAGCTAGCCCTATTAAAAGAGTAAGTAATCAGAAACTAATTTTGTAATAAAAAACAGACTAGTTACGCCATAAATATACAGAAGAGAGCCTAAACTCTCTCTTTCTGCATCCAATAAATATTTATTTTATTGATTTCAATAAAGTATCAAAAACTTCATTCTGTGATGCTCTAATCCTTTTTCCTTTTGGAGTAATAAAGGTCACTTCTTTTCTACTATGACTACAAGCAGTACTAACTGTACTGCTTGTCTTCTCAAGTCTCAATATCAGAACCTCATTCTAAAGCGCTAACGCACAATTGAAAATAAAGTGACAAGCTCCTGCGAAGCACCGCATATTACCCTCCTACTGACCATTTGATATTAATTGGAATTTGAAGGCTTAAAGTTGTTATATGGATATCATTGTACTTTGGTCTATGACAAAAGAAACTGAGTTAGCCGGAAAACCACACCTTATATCGCGCCCCTGAAAGATGGGTTTTACGACGCACCTGATAAAAACGTCTTAAAGTGTTTTATGACTACACGAATAATTTAATAAAGGGAACATACACTATATTTATAATCAAAATAAAAAATATTTATTATATTTATACAAACAACCAACCCTATACATTCATAATGAAAATATTTTATATTTATTATATTGCTATTTATAATATAGACTTAGCGACTATATTAATTATAAGTTCTCTTATTAAAAACAAAACAACAAATAATTAACAAGCAACATATTAATTAAAGACAAAACTATTCTTAAAATGATATATTTTGATCTATATCACAGTATAATTCGGGTATTTAATTATATTAATTTATAGTTGTTATATAGGTCTTAATAATTAACGGATGCGAAAATGGAAAATAATAATCGATTTTGGCCACATATAAGACGTATTACACATATAATGATGTTTTCACATCGTTCATGTTTTGATTTTAATCTTTTCAACGCTCAAAGATAATCTCTCTATTGGCATCCATCACGTGGTTTGCATATTACCAGCGTATGGATAGTCAACCTCTTTACCATTATAAATCACATTTTATGTGACTATAATGGATTCTTATTGATCATTCATATTCCTGGTTTTTATGCATAGTAATGTGCAGTTAATTAGTTCTTATTATTGGTAATTTGGCTAAAAACATATTACTAAAATTATAAAAACCATCATTCTATACATTATTTTTATACGTGATGACATAAATATAAACGTGATTTTTATAACTCGACACTCTATCGAGGGAAAAAACTCGCATTTATAAAAATAAAAAACTGAAATATTTTTACTTAATATTTCAGCGAGAATTTTTTACCAAAAAAAGGTATTAAAAATGAAAAGTTATAAAATAGCGGTCAGCTACGATATGTCTGACTATATTTCAACCCACCGTGAATGTGTCGATATTCTACATACTGATTTTTCTGATGTTGCCGTGATTGTTATTTCACTTAATGACATTCAGAATGGAAAGCTTAATTTAATTGAACAAAATAGCTTTGAACAGCCTATTTTTGCCATTATTAATAAAGATGAAGTTATCCCTGCTAATATTATTAATCGATTAACTGGTGTAATTGATTTAAATAAAAAAAATAGTGAGTTATATAATAAACAACTAGAAACTGCAGCGTTAAAATATGAAGAGAGTCTATTACCTCCTTTTTTCGGCAGCTTAAAAAAATACGTTGAACAAGGAAATTCAGCTTTTGATTGTCCTGGGCATCAAGGAGGTGAATTTTTCCGCCGTCATCCTCTAGGTAACCAATTTGTCGAGTATTTTGGTGAAAACTTATTCCGCTCTGATTTATGTAATGCCGATGTTTCTATGGGTGATCTGCTGATCCACGAAGGTGCCCCATGTGCCGCACAACAACATGCAGCAAAAGTCTTTAATGCCGATAAAACTTATTTCGTACTTAATGGTACATCTTCCTCCAATAAAGTCGTTCTTAATGCCTTATTGGCACCAGATGACCTAGTATTATTTGATCGTAATAATCATAAATCAAACCATCACGGAGCATTAATTCAAGCAGGAGCAACGCCTGTTTATCTTGAAGCTGCACGTAACCCATTTGGGTTTATCGGTGGGATTGATGCTCACTGTTTTGAAGAAAAATATCTTCGTGAACTCATCAAAGAAGTCGCCCCTACACGTGCAAATGAAAAGCGCCCTTTCCGCCTAGCCGTTATCCAATTAGGTACCTATGACGGAACAATATATAACGCACGTCAGGTAGTCGATAAAATCGGACATTTATGTGACTACATTTTATTTGACTCCGCGTGGGTGGGCTATGAACAGTTTATTCCAATGATGAAAGATTGTTCTCCACTTCTACTTGAACTGAATGAAAACGATCCGGGGATCTTAGTTACACAATCTGTACATAAACAACAAGCGGGATTCTCTCAAACCTCACAGATCCACAAAAAAGATCGCCATATTAAAGGTCAAAAACGCTATGTAAATCATAAACGTCTCAATAACGCCTTTATGATGCATGCCTCAACTAGTCCATTCTACCCATTATTTGCAGCTTTGGATGTGAATGCCAAAATGCATGAAGGTGAGTCAGGTAAACGTTTATGGATGAATTGCGTAAAAACAGGGATTGAAACCCGTAAATTACTCCTGCAATCCTGTAAACATATTCGCCCGTTTATTCCAGAAACTATCGATGGCCGTGCATGGGAAGATTTTGATACTGATGAAATTGCCAATGATCTCCGATTCTTTAATTTTGTTCCGGGAGAGCGCTGGCACTCATTTGAGGGATATGAAGAAAATCAATACTTTGTTGATCCATGTAAATTACTACTAACCACCCCAGGTATTAATGCCAAAACAGGAAAATATGAATCATTTGGTGTTCCTGCCACCATTTTGGCGAACTATCTACGTGAAAATAACATTATTCCTGAAAAATGCGATCTTAACTCCATATTATTCCTGCTAACGCCTGCAGAAAGCATGGCGAAAATGCAGCATCTGGTCGCACAAATTGCTCGCTTTGAACAATTACTGGAACAAGATGCCCCACTGAAAGAGGTACTTCCATCAGTATATCATGCCAACCAAACACGTTATCAAGGATACACCATCCGTCAATTGTGCCAAGAAATGCATGATATGTATGTGAAATTTAATGTAAAACAACTGCAAAAAGAGATGTTCCGTAAATCACATTTCCCACAAGTCAGTATGTTACCTCAAGAAGCCAATATCGCTTTTGTGCGTGGCGAGGTGGAGTTAGTTGCCGTGGAAAAAATTGAAGGCCGTATCGCCGCCGAAGGTGCTCTACCTTATCCACCAGGAGTACTGTGTGTAGTGCCAGGGGAAATTTGGGGTGGCTCTGTACAGCAATATTTTCTAGCGCTAGAAGAAGGAATTAATCTATTCCCGGGATTCTCACCGGAATTACAAGGTGTATATATCCGCAATGATGAGGACGGTCGTCTGCGGGCATATGGCTATGTAATTAAGCACTGAGTTAATTAATTTATGCGTGACGGAGTGTGAATAAGCATGCTCCGTCAGCCGGAGAGTAAAACGATGAGTACTTCAAAAAATAAAATGAGTGTATTGCAACTCACTATATTAACTGCGGTGAATATGATGGGTTCCGGTATTATTATGCTACCGACCAAACTAGCCGAAGTAGGAACCATTTCTATTTTATCTTGGATTGTCACTGCAGTCGGCTCTATGGCTCTGGCCTATGCATTTGCTAAATGCGGTATGTTTAGCCGTCGTAGCGGAGGAATGGGAGGGTATGCCGAGTATGCCTTTGGCAAATCGGGGAATTTTATGGCCAATTATACCTATGGTATTTCCCTGTTAATTGCCAATGTCGCTATCGCAATTTCTGCTGTGGGTTATGGTGCCGAACTGATGGATGCGACAATGACTCCGTTAGGTATTTGTATTGCAACGATTGTTGTATTGTGGATCTGCACAATAGCAAATTTTGGTGGTGCGCGGATCACCGGACAAATAAGCAGCATCACTGTCTGGGGGGTGATCATCCCTGTTGTGGGTATTTCAATTATTGGCTGGTGGTGGTTCAATCCTGAACAATACATTAACTCTTGGAATCCACATAATTTTCCATTCTTTGAAGCCGTAGGCTCTTCTATTGCCATGACCTTATGGGCATTTTTAGGTATGGAATCAGCTTGTGCCAATAGTGAAGCAGTTGAAAATCCTGAAAAGAATGTTCCTATTGCTGTATTAGGTGGCACATTAGGTGCAGCCGTTATTTATATCGTATCAACAAATGTTATCGCAGGTATTGTGCCAAATATGGATCTGGCAAACTCTACCGCGCCATTTGGCTTAGCCTTCTCCCAAATGTTTACCCCAGGTGTTGGGAAAATCATTATGGCGCTAATGATTATGTCTTGTTGTGGATCTTTACTTGGCTGGCAGTTCACCATCGCACAAGTATTTAAGGCGTCATCGGATTCTGGTTATTTTCCAAAAATATTTTCTGCAGTTAGCAAAGCTGACGCCCCAGTAAAAGGAATGTTAGTTATTGTTGTTATTCAATCTGCACTGTCACTGATGACCATCAGCCCATCATTAAATAAACAGTTTAATGTACTCGTCAATCTAGCAGTTGTGACTAATATTATTCCTTACATCCTTTCTATGGCGGCAATGATTATTTTACAAAAAGTCGCCAAAGTGGAACCTCATAAAGCGAGAACCAGTAATATCATCGCATTCATTGGGGCCATTTATAGTTTCTATGCTCTGTATTCATCTGGTGAAGACGCTGTAATGTGGGGGGCATTAGCCACATTCTTGGGATGGACACTATATGGTTTTGTCTCCCCACGATTTGAAATGAAACAAAACCAAGACCTAATGACAAAATAACACACGCTATTCGTTATATTCCTCCCGCATAAAATTTCAGCGGGAGGGACTTTTCTCACAACAAAATAATCAGCATTGACAGGTACTCAATAAGCTACCTGTATGCTCCCCTGTCGTGGAGATAGCAAAATGATGATATCAGAAATCACCAAACTGAAACGAGGACGTCCCCCCAAAAATCATAGTCCTAATACAGATGTAAAAAATATAGTTATTCAAAGTGGTATAGAAATGTTTGCTGAAAAAGGCTATATCAGTTCAGACATTTGTAAGATATTAGAAAAAGTTGGTATCCCGAAAGGATCATTTTATTATTACTTTGGTAGTAAAGAAAAATTTGGTTTAGTCGTCATCCAACATTATGACAACTTTATTTCTAAGCAACTAGATAACTATTTGTCTTATACTGCATTACCTTTCCCCAAAAGACTATTAGCATTTTGTCACATGATAAAATCAGAAATGGAAAAGTATCATTGGCAACGAGGATGCTTAGTAAGTAATCTCATACAAGATATTGTTAATTTACCCATTAACTATTATAAAATACTGAATAATGTGATTTCTGGATGGCAGAAAAAGGTAGAAAATTATCTTCTAGAAGCACAAAAATATAAGTTTATATCTAAAAACATTGATTGTAGACAAATGGCTATTTTTTTCTGGATGGGTTGGCAAGGAGCAATAATGCAAGCAAAACTAACCTGCTCTAATCAGCCACTAGATATATTTATCTCTATTTTTATGGCGCAGGTGTTTGGTATTCATTATCAAGCGTCAGAATATCCCATTCTATTTAATAAAAATACTTTTACTAACTAATTTTTTTAAAAAAAAGAAACAACTTATCAATAAAGATTTATTATTAAGTTAATTTCTAAAAAATGTAAAAAAGGCTCTACTTATCTAATAATAAATAGGCCTTATTTAGATAAATATATCAATCAAACGTAGCGATTAGCCAAGCTGAACCTTTATAATCTCCAGCTATCGCATTTGTTCCTTGAAGATGGCTGGTTATCTTAATTGTTCTCAAATCATTAATGTCAATTTTAAAATCTTTACCTTTTTGCCCGGTTATTTCATCTGTCATGGTCAATTCACTATAAATTTTATTATTGCTGTTTTGGGTACTCACCATCGGTAATCTTTTTTGAGGATCGTTATCAGTTATATAATCGAGACGTAATCTCACTTTTGTTGCTTTTGAAAAAACACAATTATAAGTTACACTTTCTGTAACTAAGCTGTCATAATTTAATGTATTGAGTTGCCCATGCTTTAAATTTAAAGTACTTACTTGTCCTGTACTTGTTACTGTTTTACAAGAAGAAGTTACGTTTAATTGTGATGCTGCTAATCGCATAGGAACAGTGACATCATTCAATGCCCAAGAATTTTGAGGAGGACTCGTTCCTGATCGTGTAAATGCACGAACATAACCTCCTAGATCCATTTCAGGTATAGGTAGCTGAGAATCAATAACCATATCATTTATATAAAATGTCACACTGATTGGAAATTGTACAGTAAATTCACTGGCATGAGCAGTTAATGTTGGTGTAGCCTGTTCACAAACAGATCCTCTTATATTTACCCAATTCAACATTTGAGTATCAATGGTCATTACCAAATTACTATTAATACGATATGCCATATGGCCTTCTATATTGGTACCAGCCATAGGTACATATGTAAACAAGCGATGATATGCATTATTCCAAGAAATATTTGTTGAAGCATGTCCCCAAGTAAGCCCGATGCACTGAACAATCCCCGATACACTTACACTAGATGGTGTATTATTGATCACAATCGTATTACCAACTTTATAATAGTTTTTACCATCTGTACCTTTCACTGGATTTAATGCAATAGGACTGTTACTTGCCAATTTAATCATATAGCCAGTGTTTATATCTTGAATTCTTGGCGCATAATCTGCAATAGCAATAGATGTAAATATAAAATTAATAAAAAAAACACTTAATAATATTAAGAAATAAATTAGGTCATTTAATAAAGGTATTATTACATTATTTAATGCTATTTCTTTTTTCCACGAGGAAAATTTATGTATTAGTTTCAACATAAAAAATATCCATTAGTTATAAGTCACTGAAATAGTAACTATTGAATTGAACTTCCCTAGTTTTAATTGATTAATAGGCACTGTATTTACTAACTGAGCTTGTAAGTCAACACGATAAAGAGTTGAATTAATTCGTTCTGGATTGATTTTATGCTTTTTACTTGTTTCCAGTGAACGAATAGTTCCACCAGTCACTTCATTAATATCTATACCTAACCCATCAGTACTTGTTGCTAATATATTTTTTCCTTTATATAAAAGCGTACTTCCTCCTTTTGGGTTTAAAACAATGGCTAATGTATTATTAAAATTACAGTCTGATATATAAAGTGAAAAATCTTTTACCACAGGAGATTTAGTCAGTGAAGATATCGTCAATGTATCAAAACCAATTTTTAATGGAGCACTACCATTTTCACTACGTATATTACAAACAGGTTCAACCATTGTTGCAGATATATTAATAAAAATATCAGCATTACATACTAGAGAAATAAATAATAAAGCTACACCCAATAAATTTTTCATTTTATTTAGCCATATTAGCACTATTCATACTCCACATTAAAAGTTACGATACTGGAAAATTCACCAATCTTAATTTCTCCTATTGCTGGCTTACGGACAAAAACACCAAACTCAAATTGTTGTGAACCATCAACAACACTTACATCTCCAATTGTCATCGGTTTATTCCATATAACAGACCTTCCATTATTATCAATAATTCCTAATAGTGCTCCACTATCCCCTTTAGTAATAAGAAAATGATTACCATCGATATCAACTAATTCGTTACTTTTCCAGGTTAATTTAATACTTTTCTGTAAGTCAGTTTCACTACACTTATCAATCGCAATCGTGAAATGAGTCACTTTACTAATTTCATTTTCATTAATAAATTGCCAACGTAGATTGTGTAAAGTAACTTTTTTATTTATTGATTCTGAAGCGACTTGGCATGCAACACTGATTAACTCACCGCTAAATTCAACATCTAAATTATTGGCCGCTAATGCTTGAGACTGCCAATTACATATTGTTAAAGAAATAAGCCCTAGAAATTTCACCATCTTATTCATAACTTACCTCTAAACGTAATATATGTTGATCTTTCATTAAGGTGGGTAAATATATTGGATTATTGCCATTGTGTAATGAAAGTGAATAATCTTCAGAAAATAGCCTTCGTTGTATATCATAATAACGAATACTTGCAGGAGTATTTGCTGTTACATCAAATAAGTTTATGGTGCGATAATCTTTTCCAGCTCCACATCCAATCAAACTTAAATTATTATCAAAAGATAAATTACAAGGCGCATTAAACAGAGTGGCTCTCACTTGAACTACTCCTTGATGTAATGGCTCATAAACTGATTGTTTTGTCGTAGTACTCACGATAGAACTTTCGGCTATAATAAATTGACTGAATGCACAGCCAACAATGAGTAAAAGCACTTTGAACCATTTGGCTATTTTAAAAACGTGATATTTACTCATTACTTTTCCTATATTCCAATATTGTTAAGAATTATTGTTCACCAGTTACCACACAGGTATCACCTTGGCAACGAAATACCAACGATGGTTTACCACCATAATCATTAATATAAGTAAGATAAGGTGTAGATAATATAGAAGACGCAATATCATGAGTCGATTTAGGTGGCACCATGACAACATCAAAAGGATTTTTTTCAGCGGCTGCTTTACTATTTCCAAATCCAATTATTGTTAAATTAAAAGGCGTTATATTATTAACTCGGTAGCCTTGAGCCGTTTTGGTTAATGTCACTTTATGTGTCCATTTAGTTTCTGCTTCAGATAAAATACTATTTGGACGATAAAATAGTTTTACACGAGATTGCAAAGCAATTTGTAATGTATTGCCATCTGTTGATTTCGGTGGTACTTCACGTAAATTAAAATAAAATACCGACTCTCTATCTTGTGGTAATTTATGTAATTCTGGTGTTGTACTTAACCTAACTAAACTATAACTATTTGGCTCGATTCTCTGTAATGGAGGCGTTGCTAAAATAGCACCTTTAGTTAATTTATTCCCCTGCAAATCTTCTATCCAACTTTGTGCGAGATAAGCTTCTTCAGGATTATCATTAGAAATAGTAATATTAATTGACTTTTCCGTTCCAGGGAAAATAATACGCGTTCTATCTAATGTCACAGCACTATGTGCCGCCATCGAAATAAATATGGAATACCCAACAAGAATACAATATAACCCACGACTAAAATTAAACATAACTAACCTCACAATATAAAACATTTAATTAATAATTAATTTTCTGTAATTTTTGATATAGTAGGTGAAGAGCAAGGTAGCAATAACATGCTAGTTGGCGATGCTAAATCTTCAGGAAGTGACAACTCACATTGTTTTTTCCCTGCCCAATAAACAGATAGTTTTTCTTTTGATGAAATGCCTACTAGCCATGTCACACCATCTTCACCAACAATACCCAACTCACGATTATCCGCATTACGTACACTTGCCCCAAAAGGCGGTTTCTTACCATCATTTAGGGATATAATGGCAAACAACTTTTCCCCTTTCATTACTGATAAACTGCGATACCCTATCGCCCCTTTAGTCAAGGTAATATCAGTTGTTGATTCTAGCGTTTCTATATTTTCAGGTAGCTGACTGGTATTAATAGAAACCGTAGATTTACGATAACTATTAACATTAGGAATAACTGCAAGTCCAAAGTGATTAGTTTTGATAACGCCACTATCTAGAGGTACATCACCAACCCCTGGTGTTTCAATCATTAAACGAGTATCACCATTAGCTGAACGATGCAACGCAATACCTTGAGTTGTAGCTGTAATACCACTGTTAATTGATGCACCAACACTACGATATTGTTGTGGTACATAACTTGCGTTAGCAGATAAGTTAGCTTGAGAAAAGTCGCGAGAATAATAACCACTGATACTTGATTGGCTATCAATTTCTTCTCCATGACTATAGCCCACATTCAGACTATAATTATCGCGATCACTATAACCACTATAACTTGCTCTATGGCTATATTGATTACTTTTACCAATACGAGAATATGATTCAGAAAATGAAATGCTATGGCCTTTATATAATGGTATTGTTAAATACAGATTAATAGCATCATCTTGATAACCACTATCTCGTTCAGTTCTGGTTGCTGATAAAGATATATTCGCATTTTGCTGAGATAACATTGGAATACTGATATTAGTACTTGCGTATAAACCATATTGTGTTTGAGGTTTATCTTGCCAATAGGTACTATATTGATAATTTAGTGATATATTAAAATTATCAAAATACTTGTTTATATAAATTTGATAGTTCTCTTTTGGAGAGCGAATATCATAACCAGTACGACGTTGATCCATAAACTGAGTTAATGTGCGATAATCTCTAGCAGCAAATCGATACCCAGCAAAAGTAATATCCGTGCGTAGTGCATCAAAAGATTTTGCATAATTAAGACGATAAGAACGCCCTTTTATTTTTTTATCAGTAAAACGTGCAAAAGACTGAGTAATATCAAGTGATAATGCCCCAAAAGAAAATAGATCCCGTCCTATACCAATCGCCGTTGCCTGATAATCGCTGTTAAATTGTGTTCCCCCATATAACGACCAAGCATTAGATAGACCATAGGAGAATTCACCACTGAATACGGGTTTACCTGTTAAATGATGTCCATCATAACGAGTTTTACCCATCACTAATTTATAGATCAGACGGCCAGGGCGAGTTAAATAAGGTAATGAGGCAGTACTGATACTAAATTTTTTCTCTTCTCCATTTTCTTCACGGATTGTGATATCGAGTATCCCTCGAACACCACTATCTAAAGTTTGAATACGAAATGGTCCAGGGGGTACTGTTGTTTCAAGGAGCACTCGATTTTGGCTACGAACAATCACTGTTGCATTGGTATCTGCTACACCTGTGATCTCTGGTGCATACCCCACTAATTTGGGAGGTAGCATGCGATCATCACTTTCTAATGAAATACCGCTGTATTGCCATGATTCAAAAACATCTGAGTAAAAATAATTTTCTCCAATAGTTAAAATTGAAGCCAATTTTTTCAAGGAGGTAAAACCATAAAGACGGCTAAAATCAAAATCGTGTATTTCTTGTGATTGTCTGCCACCCCGCTTTTTTTGATAGATGGCACTATAATCACCACGAAAGCGCCAAACACCTAAATTAATACCCGCAGTACCATTAGTGGACAAATAAGTACGTTTATCCCCCTCTTTTTCTTCGGTGATTGAAACATTAGCGCTGTAATCAAGGAAAGCACCATTAATTCCTTCTTCCCATAATGCAGGAGGAGTCCAATAAGGATCTCTATATTCCATCCATAATTGGGGGATCGTTATTTTGAGTGATAGTGTTGGGAGATCAATAACTGTTTGCATTCCTTTCAAAACAGAAAGATCAAGGCATTGACTATTAGGGTATACAGTCACTTTTGGTTTTACAGACTCTTTTAAACCAATAGAATCAAGTAAGTCAGCAGGTATACAGATAGCTTGTGTTTGCGTTTTTTGCTCTAAAACCGTGATATCGCGAGGTGCGCCTAAACGTTGTCCATTAACAAAAACTGTTAATACATAATCACCAGGGGGAACATAGCCAGCAATGGAAAATTGGCTCATATCGATATTTTGTATATCTTCTGCATCTAACACATCGATATTGAATTCTGTAGCATAAGCAGAAAACACACTAATACTCATTGTCAATAATACGACTTGCCTTAACTGATTGAGTTCAAATATCATACTATTCACCATCCCCATCCTAGAGGTAATAAAATACTTTATTCATTAGAGCCTAAGAAAATGCATCTACCTTTATTGATAATGGATAAAAAAACGAACCAGTCCTTGGTAATCTCCAGCTCGTAAAGGTTCTCCGGTGAGTTCTAGCCTAAGGAAGTAACGCAGATAGAGGATTTGTCCCGATTTATCTTGTCGTAATACGCTATCGAATAAAGGATATGTTTCTCCTGGTATTAATGCATTTTTATTATTATCTAGAACAGAAACCCCTAAACCTTTAGATGTGCCTTGCAAGATAAATGCATTGATATTACTTACGCTCTGTCCATCAAAACGTATCATCCATGTTTTGCTGTCAATTGACGTGTAAATGCTGCCACAGTCACGAAGTTCTATTTCAAATGGTAAAGTCTGCTGTTCGCGTTTTTCTTTGCTTGATAACATAGCTAAAGTTAAAGAAGAAAAATCAACCGTTTGATAACGATTTGACATTACAATAGAACAAGGAGTTGAGATAACACTACCCACTAGATAAGTACTTCCTTCATGCTCAATAACTTTAGGATCGAAAGCCAATGCTGTACTAGAAATAAGTGACAAAAGACTGCTAATTACTTGCAATCCTATACGTCGATAAATAGCCACTTTCTTCTCCATTATATAAATAGAATCTTCAGCTTTAGCTGGTTTATTTCTAAGTTAATAAAAACCCATTGATATATAAAATAAAACCAACGAAATTAATATGAAAAATAATAAATTAAAAAATTCTTATTCAAGAGATAAAATTGACTGCCAGCATTTATATTTACTAACAGTCAATTTAATTCATATTACTGATAAGTTATACGGAAATTAGAAATTGCACTAAATTTACCTTCAGAAACATCTTTACTTGCATCAACAGCTTTAGCAAGAGCTTTAAAGGTTAATACATTATCACCCTTTAGATTTGTAATACTTGGTAAAACATCTTTTGCTTTTCCAAACTCAAAACCATCAATTAAAATTCCCAAGTTATTTGTATTACCAGCAGAAGTAGCCAATAATGTATTTGCTGTATCAGCATAATTTTGTCCAGTAAAGACAAGTTCCATTGATTTAACCGGAACGGGCTTACCACTAGTGGCATCTATACCAAAATTAGTAAAATCACAACCTGTAAATTCAATATCAAAATCAGCCTCAACCATTTTACCACTTTCTAAGGCTTTACGAGAAAGTTGGCCAAACTCAACTGTTTGTTTCAGTGAAGATTGAGCAATATTACAAGGCGTATTTACAACAGAACCCGTAAATGTGATAACACCTGTATTAGCATTATCAGCCATAGCATTTAAAGAAATAGCTGAAGTAGCTAATAGAACTGTTAATGCTATTTTATTAAATTTCATACATCATTTCCTTTATATTTGACTATTTTAGTATTTACCGACATTGAGATAGGCTATCTCATAAAAGAATATCCTTATTCACGCATCCCTATTAAAAATATAAATATCCATATTGGAATCTTGTCCATAGAATTTAATTAAAAGCTAATCATCAGAAATAATTTTAAATTTATCACTAATGATAACTTTTAATAGATATTGAATATTAAGATCTAGAACATCAGATATTAACAATAGCTTTTCAAAGCTTATTTTTGACTCTGCTGTTTCATATCTAGATACCTGCTGTTGACTGACATTTAACTTTTTAGCTAAATCTTCACCTGTTAGTCCTATCGCTTTTCTTTTTGAACGGATCTCTTTCCCTAAGTATTGATGAATAGCTTTAGTATCGTAAGTTTTATCAATTTCGTATTTTTCTCTTTCCATAATCTATTTTCTATTAGCTTTATAAAAATGGGATATATCATGCTAAAATACGAGCATGCCAGTTACTGCTTTATGATTGTATTTTATTAAAACTAACTTTTAACTTTGTTTCGCAATGTTGTTGATGCAATAAATGCTACATGAGTTATTACAATGCGTGTTAGCAAAAAAACTACAAAACTCCCAAAATTCACAAAAAATAACATTAATATCAACACGTTAGACAAAAACCAAAATCAACTTAATTGATTTATTTAACTTTAATTTTAGAAGTGATTTTACTCATTTTTAAATAAATTTAATTCCAATACCAATTTATTTATAAAAGCTTTCCACTAATTCCCAGAGTAACACCCCCATTATAAATAAATTTAAATAATGGTAATTCCTAAAGATTATAGAGACTTATAATATTAAATAATAAAAGTCACATAGTTAATCTATACGAATAAATAAATAGATATCTTGCTTTATTTGTTACCAGTAAGTTTCTAATTGTTATTTAAATGTATTAAAATGCGATAAACAAATTTTTTAGTTTTTTTAACTTGAAAAAATAATTTTTTAGCTTTATATATAAAAAATACTCCTTTTCTAGCATTAAGAAGAATAAATATCCAAATGACGTATTGGCGGCACTATGTATCTAATTAATGATGACATTATATTTTATAGCGATAAAAATTTATTATTTTCAAAAAAACTTAATAAAGAAAAGAAAATTTTAGCACCTTCATCTAAAATGCTAATACATCTTATTACCGTTAATGAATTAGTTACGCAACGAGAATTATTTAGAATTGGCTGGGGAGATAAAGAAAAATTTATAACTAATAGCGCTTTCTATCAAAATATTCTTTTATTAAGAAAAGCATTTAATGAGCTAGATATCGATGATGAGATTGTCATCACCGTTCCTCGAAAAGGGTATATCATTAATCACAATATTAGTATTGAAAAACTATCTGACAATAATATTCAAGATATAAAATTAATCAATGAAAATAAAATTAGTGATATTCCTCACATAAAAAAAGAAATAGAAGAAGATATAAATACGAATATTAATAATAAAGATCACTCTTTATCATCAATAAAAAAAACAAGCATATCTTTATCAAAAAAGAAATTATTTATTATTATATTTACATTGATAGTCTTATTTTTTGTTGTTATTTTTACTTTTAATTACCTAGATAGTAGAAAGCATAAATTATATAACTATAGTAACTGCGGAACATATAAAAAATATAATTTATTTTGTAATAAAGAAATATTAAATGAGGAAAAAGAAAATTTAATTGATAATTATATTTCTAGTTATTCAGATTATAATTTCATCTATATAACTGAAAGTGATTCTTATTCACGAACATCATTAATATTATGTAAAAAAAAGTTTAGTCCTATTAATTTCTTGCATAATCAATGTGTGTCTATTTATGTATTGGATAATAAAAAATGAAAAAATATAGTGCTATTAGTGTATTAGTTATCATTTTAAGTTTAATGATTTATTTTAGTTTTTACTTCAATCAAGAAAAAGAAAATGTAATAAATTGTGAAGCAAAGTTAATTATTTATGATAAAGAGGATACTAAAGCTAATTTAGAATTAATGTTTACTTTAGGGGAGGAGCAAGGATGGGCAAGTATTCGAGGTGTTATTGATTATAACGGCGATTTGATCCCAGTGTATAGAAAATCTTTTTTTGATATAACCAAACTGAAAACTAGCTACAAGCTAGCATCTACACAGATCCTTATTAACGATAATAACAGTGAAATTATCAATAAAATAATTCCCAATTTATATGTAAAAGAAGGTTGGCAAAGAAGTCTTTCTGTTTTTAGTCAAAACGATGGTGGTTATTTATTCTCATCTAACAATGTATACTCATTTTATTGTTATTAGTATACAAAAAAGACAAATATAAAATTCTCTTTTTTACGATTGTGGTAGTATCTGCGTACAATTTTTAGACTAAATCAAACAGTAAAAGAATCACTTGTGGAAAACAACCTGCTAAAACTACAATAACTTTATCACACAGCAGATAAATACAGAAAAACGCTCATGACAGATACTAATAAAAAAAAGTTAACAATCAATGATATAGCCAAACTTTGTGGTGTGGGCAAATCGACTGTTTCAAGAGTACTTAATCAAGATCCTATGGTTAATGAAGAAACAAGGAAAAAAGTTAACTCAATTATTGAGAAATATAAATTCACACCGTCAAAATCTGCACGAGCAATGCGGGGGTACTCTAATCGTTCTTTTGGTATTATCGTCACTCGCCTTGATTCTTATGCGGAAAATCAAGCAGTTAGTGCCATATTACCGATCCTTTATCAAAACAACATTGACCCTATTATTTTAGAAAGCCAATTTAGCCAAGCCAAAGTAGAAGAAAACTTAAAAATGCTCGCCCACCAGAAAATCGATGGCGTAATATTATTTGCATTTTCAGGGATCAATGCGGCTAACTTAGCAAGTTGGAAACAAAAAATGGTTGTTATAGCAAGACCACTAGAAGGTTTTGTTTCCATTTGTCATGACGATGAACGAGCTGTTAACGCTTTAATGCATTATTTCCATCGAGACAAACATTATCAACATATAAGTTTTATCGGGATCCAAATTAATGATGAAACAACGGGTTTATTACGTTATCAAACTTATCTTCAATATTGCCAGCAACATCAATTAATATCTCAAGCTCAACTTGGTGAACTTAATTATCAAAGTGGCTATTTACTTGCCAAACAAGCATTAGCAAGCAAGCCTCAAGCTATTTTATGTGCGACCGATTCTCTGGCCTTTGGTGTACAAAAATATTTAGCCGAACAGAAAATAGATCATATTGAGGTGGCCTGCATCGGTCGTAATGATCTACTCACCTTTTTATTTCCTCAAACTAAATTCTATCGATTAGGTTTTAGAGAAAGTGGACAAGAAGCTGCTAACATATTGATACAAATGCTAGAAAAAAATATTCCTGCACAAAAAATCATTATATCAAGTCATGACTTAAACCCATGATCAAATAAATTAATGATCATTAACTGTGATCTTTATCTTGTTATGGGAACGTTCCCATTGGATAAAAAGAAAGATCTCGATATATTAAAAATAACCCTACTATTATGAGAATATTAATATGTCGATACCTCAAGACAACCAAGCCATTGAAGAGTTAATTACTCTTGTTGGAGGTTCAGATAATGTTATTAGCGTTTCACACTGTCTAACCAGATTACGTTTTGTTCTGAATGATCCCAATCTTGCTGATATAGATAAAATTAAAAAAATATCTTTTGTTAAAGGCTGTTTTAATAATGCGGGTCAATTTCAAGTTATTGTTGGTATGGATGTTGATATCTACTATAAATTATTAATTGATAAGCTTTCATTAAAAGCTAAATCTAAAGATGATATAAAATCTGATGCGAAAAAGAATATGGGATCCTGGCAAAAGCTGATTGCCAATTTAGCCGAAATTTTTGTTCCATTATTACCTATCTTAATTTGCGGCGGTTTATTGTTAGGATTAAGAAATGTTATTGGCGAAATGCCTATATCAGATAATAAACCCCTCACTTATTTTTATCCTTGGTTAACACCAATATATGATTTTCTCTGGTTACCTTGTGAAGCCATCTTCCATTTTCTACCTGTGAGTATTTGCTGGTCAAGTGTAAAAAAGATGGGTGGTACACCTGCACTAGGTATCGTACTAGGTATAACCTTAGTTTCTCCACAGCTAATGAATGCTTACAATTTAGGTTCACAACTTCCTGAGGTTTGGAATTTTGGTTTATTTACTATTGAGAAAGTAGGTTATCAAGCCCAAGTGATCCCTTCGATTTTAGCGGGACTATTTCTGGGATGGTTTGAGACTAAATTACGTCGTTTTATCCCTGATTACCTAAAATTAGTTATTGTGCCGATTGTAACTCTTATTGTCGCCGTTTTTGTTGCCCATGTTATTTTAGGCCCTATCGGTAGAAGCATAGGTGATGGTCTCGCCCAACTGATCAAGTTTTTAATGTTAGGTGATTTTGCCCCTATTGGTTCAACTATTTTTGCCTTTTTCTATTCCCCCATGGTGATCACCGGCTTACATCACACAACGTTAGCGATAGATTTACAAATGACTCAAAGTTATGGCGGTACACCTATTTGGCCGATTATCGCTCTGTCTAATATTGCTCAAGCATCTGCCGTTGTAGGCATTATTATCGTTAGTCGCAAATTAAATGAACAAGAAATTACTATTCCGGCAGCTATCTCTGCTTATTTAGGTGTGACAGAGCCAGCCATGTATGGCGTCAACTTAAAATATGGCTTTCCTATGCTGTGCGCCATGATTGGCGCTGCGCTAGCGGGTTTGATTTGTGGATTAAATAATGTGCTATCTAATGGTATTGGTGTCGGCGGATTACCCGGTATTTTATCTATCCAACCTACTTATTGGTTAGTTTATTTATTAGCAATGATTGTGGCTATTGTCGTCCCTATTGGATTAACCATTCTGGTCTATCGCTATAAAGAAAAAGCAGGCACCTTGCAAGTCGATTAATTTAATCTCAAACTAAAGGTTAAACATGAATTATATCTCTATTATTCTTTCTGATACTGATATCACCATTAAATATCTTTCAGAAAAAAGCCATTATTCATTTAATACCACAAATAGCCATTACCTTGATTGGCTAAATATGGCTAAAGCTATTAATCATAAATTTAACTCTGCTCAAGGTGGTTTGATATATTCGACAAGTAATAAATCGGATAGCGCTATTATTAAAACCATTGATAATAAAGTAATAAATTTATCAAATTTCTTTACTGAAATATTTAATAAACCTTTTATTTATATCAATAAAGCGCAGCTTGAACATCATCATGATTTAGAAGAAAAAATGGTTACAGTTGCCAATAACTTTGCTTGGTCAATTGAATATTCAGGCTTAGAAACAGGAAAAGATGAATATTGCCAAGAGTCTCTCTTAACTACGGCCAATGGTTATATTGGGTTAAGAGGAACTTTGCCCGAAATGACTATAAGTGATGAGCACTACCCTGCTACCTATATTGCTGGCCTATATAATCAAGCAAGTTCACAAATAGAAAACCATCAGGTGATTAATGAAGATTTTGTTAATGCACCTAATGGACAATTTATTTCTCTTAAAATTGGTAAGGGAGAATATCTTCATCCAAAGCAACTGATAACACACCATTTAACACGTCAATTAGATTTAAAAACGGGTGTATTCACTAGCCAATGGCGTGTAGAAACCCCTGAAGGACAGCAACTTGATATTCATTGTACAAAATTTGCCAATATGGCTGATATGTCACATTACGCCATTTTATATACCTTTAAACCATTAAATTTCTCAGGTGAGATAACGGTTATAACTCGCCTAGAAGGAAATACTTATAATTACGGTGTACAACGCTACCGTAGCCTTAATCCCCATCATTATCATGTGCTACAAACTGGAGCGAATAAGCAACACGCATTTATATTAGCTCAAACAGATCAGTCAAAAATAGGGATCGGATTATCGTCAACAATAAGTGGTGATTTCTTTGCAAATGAAGATATTGTTTGTCATGTTTCAGATACGCTTGTTGAACAAACCATCACCTTCAACGCTCAACAAAATACCACCTATCAACTTGAAAAATGTGTTGCTGTAACAACCTCTACGGCTTACCCAGACTCATGGCAAGATGTGGTTAATTGGGAACAACAACCTTTACACAGCCAATTGATAAATAGCCAAAAAGCGTGGCAAACGTTATGGGATAGTGCCGATATCTCGATTTCTGGCGATCTGATGACCCAAAAATTACTACGCTTACATACCTTCCATTTACTGTCATCCGCATCACCATTTAGCAATCAGCAACATCAATTAGATGTTTCAGTCACCGCCCGAGGGTTACACGGGGAAGCCTATCGAGGCCATATTTTCTGGGATGAGATCTTTATTCTGCCATTTTATATTATGCACTTCCCTGAAACCGCACGCCAACTATTACTATATCGTTACCACAGGCTACCTGCTGCGCGTCTTGCGGCACGAGCAGAAGGATTTCAAGGTGCTATGTTCCCTTGGCAATCAGGGCATGATGGTAGTGAGCAAACCCAGACACTGCATTTAAACCCCTTATCAGGGCAATGGGATGCCGACCACAGTTGTCGTCAACGTCATGTCTCATTAGCGATTGCCTATAATGTGTGGCTATATTGGCTAAATACTCATGATCACCAATTTATGGAACAGTATGGACTTGAACTACTCAATGACATTACCTTGTTCTGGTTAGACCAATGTCAGTGGGATGAAGGCGATCAACGTTTTCATATTAATGGAGTTATGGGGCCGGATGAATTTCATGAGAAATACGCAGACTCACTTGAAGGTGGCTTAAAAGATAACGCATACACTAATTTAATGGTGGTTTGGTTGTTTAATCAAATAGAGATGTTCATAAACAATGATCGTTTTTCTAAAAAATTACAACAGCTAAACAGCCAATCTAGCGTTTTCAATAAAATACAAGAAGTTAAAAATCGTATTGCTATCAATATTGATGCTCATGAAATTATTGAACAGTTCTCAGGTTATTTTCAATTAAAAGATCTGGATTGGGAAAGCTATCGAAAAAAATACGGCAATATCTATCGTATGGATAGAATTTTGCGTAAAGAAAATAAATCTGCCGATGATTACAAAGTAGCTAAACAAGCAGATACCCTGATGTTATTTAATAACTTAGATAAGCAAACCGTACATTCCCTAATTACCTCTCTTGGTTATTCAGTTTCTAAGCACTTTGCTGAAAAAAATCTACATTACTATTTAGAAAGAACCTCTCATGGTTCCACACTGTCACGCATTGTCCATGCTTATCTCGCAGAACAAATACAGTTACATGATTTGTCATGGCAACTTTATCAAGATGCTCTTTATTCAGATTATAATGATATTCAAGGTGGAACAACTGCCGAAGGTATTCATACTGGTGTCATGGCGGCAACATTAAATACCACCATCATGGCTTATGCCGGTGTTGATATTCGTCAGGATATGTTGACCATCACCCCTTCACTCCCTCAACAATGGCAAAAACTAAGCTTTAAATTATTGCATCGCTCTACTTTATATCAAATTAATCTCAGTCATAAAGAAATTAGTATTTTAAGTGATAAGCCCAGTACTATTTTAATTAACCATCAAACGCATAAGCTAACCGCCAATACGTTATTAGTATTAAAGTTAAATGGAGACACGCAAAATGACTAAAGGTCTTATTTTTGATCTGGATGGCGTAATTGTTGATACCGCCAATTACCACTATATTGCGTGGAAAAAACTATCTAATGAAATAGGAATTGATTTTGACAAAGAGTTTAACCATTTATTAAAAGGAATAAGTCGAATTGAGTCATTAGAGCTTATTTTATCTCATGGTAATAAAAGTGATGTTTATTCTGCGGATGAAAAAAAATCATTAACAGAAACAAAAAATAAATATTATCTTGAGTTATTAAATAATATTACTCCAAAAGATATTTTACCGGGTGTTTTAGATCTAATAGAACAAGCAAACAATAATCACATTCCTTGTGCTATTGCATCAGCTTCAGAAAATGCCCCAACCATATTAGAAAAATTAGGCATTAAGCATTATTTTAAGGCAATTGTTGATCCTAAAACACTCAAAAAAGGCAAGCCCGATCCTGAAATATTTTTGCGTGCGGCTGAGTTTATTCACATTCCACCACATTTATGTATCGGATTTGAAGACTCGATTGCTGGAATACAATCGATTAAACAAGCGGGCATGTATGCAATTGGCGTTACTGCTGACGGCCCCTTACCAGAAGCAGATTTAGCTGTTCACTCATTAACTGAAATAGATATTCATTCACTTTTTTAATAAAAAAACATGGGGATAATAAACCTCCATTATTCCCGATATAAGGAATAAACAATGAACATCAAACACCTTGCGATAGCGACTTGTATCGGCATTGCCGTGCCGACAATTGCTCACGCCAATACAAATGAATTATCGATAGAACAACGTTTAGCTCGACTAGAAGAGAGAACGTTAGCCGCTGAAAAAAGAGCTGAGTTAGCAGAGCAACGTGCCGCTAAGTTAGAAAATGCGTTAAAACAAAATCAGGCGCTTAATAACAATCTATCACAAACTAGCGAAACTATAACTGCGCCACCATCATCGCTGATAGAAACAAATACCGGTTATGGAAAACTCAAGTTATATGGTGATGTTGAATTTAATACAGATATTGCAAGTAAAAAAGGTCAGCTAACCTCCATTAACATGCGCTCAGGTAAAGAAAAAGACTATGGCGATTATGATAAATGGGGGATCAATGGGCGTATATTAATTGGCTTAGACGGAGAGCGTCTGTTAGATAATAAAAATTATGCAGGCTTCACTGTTCAACCACTGGCAAATATTGATGGTAAGGTATCACTTGATGATGCCGCTTTTTATTTTGGTAAAAAAGAGCGTTGGCAATTTAAGTTAGGTCGTTATGAAGCTTATGACATGTTCCCGCTTAATCAAGATACTTTTGTTGAATATTCAGGCAACACTGCAAATGATACTTATAGTGATGGTTTTGGTTATATCTACATGATGAAAGAAGGTCGAGGGAGAAGCAATAGCGGTGGTAGCATGATGTTTAATAGCCAATATAATAATTGGTATTTTGAAACTAATTTATTAATTGAAGATGGAACGTCTATTTTTGCTAACAAGGAATATCACGGAAATAAACTATATAATAATAAAAATGTTATTTATTTTCGCCCAGTTATTGCATGGAATAACAATAATTTTAAAGTTGCTGTAGCCTTAGAAAAAAATATTATCAATAATGCTTATGGTTATGATGATAAAAAAACGGGTGAATTTAGAGACCAATCCAAACGCAACGGTTATGGATTAACTTTAGGCTGGAGCAATCTACAACAAAATCCTGAAAATGGTGTCACAATAAATTGGAATACCGCTTATTTAGACGCTAACGATGAGAACGACTTTACAACAGGTACTAATATTTTATGGCGTAAATTACAATTAGGCTATATCTATGCCCATAATAATATTAAGTCATATACTATTAATAGTGATGATGATAACAATAATGATATTATATTTGGCCCAGGAAAATATAATATCCACACTCTCTATTCCTCATATGAATTATCTAATATTTTAGATATGGATAATTTTAAAATCTATTTAGGTGCATATTATTCTGTTATTAATGGTAAAGATATTGAAATAGAAAATAGCGATAAAGATCGTTATGGTGTAAGAGCACGTTTTAAATACTTCTTCTAGATTTAATTATTAATATATTGGATGAGAATATCATCCAATATACCCCATGAGAATAATTTTCATTTATGTTAAAAATAAGAAAGATTAATATCAGTACAACATCTTATTTTATTTATCTTTTATAACATCTTTAACACAATAATGATTCATTTATGAAATAAGTCAGAAATATATCTCTTTTTAATTACGCCCTATCTCACAGAATATAAAATCCCTCTTATTTACCATTGACGAAATAAATTCTGAGAAGTAAATATAATAAGTAACGATTATAAAAATAGCAGACCATCTATAAAAGATGGCTTTTTTAATCTTTTATTTGTCTCATTTTTTAGACAGTTTTACAGAAAACACCGGAGAATAACCTTATGACTCAACCAATTACAGCAACAGACTTTTCAATTAATGATATGAAAACATTAATTGAAACAATGCAAATTTATAAAAAAGATAACCATGACAAAGGGATAACACGTATTGCCTATAGCGAAGAAGATGAAGCAGCCCATCTCTATCTTGCTAGTGTAATGAAAGAGGCAGGCCTTGAAGTCTATCGTGACGGTATTGGCACACTCTACGCTCGCTTACCGGGGCAAGATAGAACATTACCCGCCGTAGGAACAGGCTCTCACCTTGATACCGTTCCCCAAGGGGGCGCTTATGATGGCGCCTTAGGAGTTATTGCTGGTTTTTATGCTTTGATGCAATACAAACCACAACAACTGAAACGTGATCTAGAGTTAATTGTATTCCGAGCAGAAGAATCGAGCCGATTTGGGTTTTCATGTATCGGAAGTAAAGTGCTAACAGGAAAAATTGACCGTACTCGATGGGAACAAAATAGAGATGATGAAGGTAATAATTTCTTTGATGTTTTAAAATCCCTTGGTTATCAGCATGAAAACTTAGATCAATGTTTACTTAAATCAGACCGTTATAGTGCATTTGTTGAATTACATATTGAACAAGGTAAACGTCTAGAAAACGATCAAAAAACAATTGGAATTGTCAATGGTATCGCTGCGCCAACACGCTTTTCAGTCACCGTAAATGGCCATGCAGACCACTCTGGTGCAACGCCAATGTATCAACGTCAAGATGCGTTAGTGGCGAGTGCGGGTATTATTACTGATATCAATCATGCTGCCTGTACGGAAGCGGTATACGGCACCGTAGGTACCATTGGTAAACTTAATGTCATACCAAACTCGATGAACGTTATTCCAGGGCAAGTAAAATTCTCCGTGGATATTCGTGGTATTGATACGGACAGTATTCAACGTGTTGTACAGCGTTTAACAAACAGTGTTGAGAAAGCAGAAAAAGATTTTGGTGTAAAAATAATAGTGCAACCTATTTCGGCTGAATCACCAGTAAAACTGGATGACTCAATTTGCCAAGTTATTGAAAATATTTGTCAAAAACACGATATCAATTATATGACTATGTTAAGTGGTGCCGGTCATGACTCAATGAATATGGCATCTTTATACCCGACAGCGATGATTTTTACCCCCTCTGTTGCGGGGATTAGTCATCACCCAGATGAATTTACGGAGTTTAGTGATATTGCAATAGCTGCAGATATCTTAGCGGAAACATTAGGTGTTCTAGCTAATCAATAATGACTGATAATCTCTTTTAAGCGTGTAATGGCATCATCATTTTTTATTGCTTTTGCCCATAACGTATCAAACAGAGATTGATATTGGAATATTGCTTCTGTTGATGAAGATACTGTCGCAATACCCGTACTTACATTAGGAAATTCACCTAAACGAAATGGACTAACCGCTAAAGAGAGAGGTGCTTTGTTTTGATAAAACAATTGAAAGGTTAAAGATGGCATCGTATCTGAAATAATCGCAATATTAAGATGACTATTTTTTTGCTCTAACTTTTCAATTAAATGGCTGATTTCTTGTTTTGCGCGTTGTTTTCTTTCTTGTTGAATGGCTTTACTTACATTAACAGAGCCTAGCATACCAACATAAAGAAATTTTTCGATTTGCTGTTGACTAATTAAATTATAAATATGCGGTGAGTGTAATGATTGATGCTTTTTACGCTCTTTTAAAATAGATAAAACTTCTTGTTGCTTCTTTGTTAGCGCATTTTCAGGAGAGGCTTCTGTTAACATTTCGACAAGCGTTTTATCATAACAATCAGAGGTTAATAAATAAGAAAAGGGTTCGAAATGGGTATAAATATGGGAAGATTGTGTTTCAAGTTGGCGCATTCGTTCAAAAAAACCATTAGCGCTAGAGTAATACTCCGTATTAATACCTAATAAGCTACTTAATGAGGTGTTAAGTAATCGAGCAAGATTATCTAATGTCTCAATTTTAACGATTTCACCCTTTTCTAATCGATAGACAGCGGCACGGGAGATCCCTAAACTTTCAGCTACATCTTCAGCTTTTAATGAGGAGGCAATACGATAAGCACGCAGTCGATGACCAATGGACAAGTAATCTATCTTTTCTCTTGATATATAAGACATTTTATTATTGCTCCACCAAAGATAAAGAATATGTATAAAAAATAGACATCAAATAATTTAGCCATATATAGTTTAAAGGAAATAGATAATAAAAAATATTACCTTCTTCACATAGAAATCAAACAAATCGCAGTAGTACCTAGCTGATAACATAAATTAGGTTTTAAATTAGGTGTTATCAAAAAGATAGCCTCACCAGGGAACTATCATAATAATAATAAATAGAAAAGGCACTGTAATCATATTGCAGTGCCTTTTCTATTTAACAGGAAACATATTATCTTATTAACAATACAATCAACTAATAATATAACAACATAATAATGTAACAAAATACTGACATGTGTTTTTTCAAAAAGAAATAAAAAATTAAAAACACAATAATTAGCAAATTATTAAATAATAAAAATGCAAACTATTTATAATAAGCACACAAATAGTTTATTTTTAAATAATAAAGGATATTATATGGAATTAATAAAAAACACTAAAAAACCGACTGTTTTCTATTTATCTGAAGGGATTATATCAACAGGGGTTATATCTGGCTGGCCTAAAAATTCAACAGATGGAACAACACATCTCACCTATACATTTCCTAATTACAGTGATCGGTCAGAAAATATAAGAAAGAAATACCCGATAACAGAAAGTCAAAAAAAAGAAACGCTAAAGAATATCGCAGAGTATTACAAATTAGATTATGAAATAAAGGAAAGAAAAAAAGAACTAGAAGCCATTAAAGATAGTGAGGATCCCAAAAAAAGAATTCAGGAAATAAATGAAGATATAAAATTAAAGACCGAGAGAAGATACGAGATAAAAAAAGGCATACCTTTATATTTTTCCGTTACAACAATGACGATATTTCCTCATCAACAAGAAGTTGTCACAGAAATTTTACAATTGGCTTCAGATTTCGCAGACCTTACTTTTACTAGAGTACCTATACAAAAAAATGCCAATTTAAAGTTTGGCTATTACAAGCAGTTTGCAACTGGTTATTATATGACGAGAGAAACAGTAGGCTTTGCTAGTAAGCCTAACTATAATGGTACACCTATAAAAGAGATCGGGCAAAATGAAAGTTATGATTTCTCTGGGAGCATATTTATTAATTTAGCTTCTCATGATTTTTATCAATGGGTCAAACGGGATAATCTTGATAAATATATAGAAAATGAGGCCAATATCGGCGATTTATATAATTACCATGATAATAATCAAGTTGCTATAATAAAAAGTACGGATGTGTTACTCAACGAAACAATGAAAAGTAAACACAAACTAGGATCACAAATATATTATGTTTTTTTGCATGAATTAGGTCATGCACTAGGGCTAGAGCACATAGATGCATATTTGAAAAATATAAAAAATAGTGCAATTGAAACATATAAATATACAGTTATGGGCATGGGATTTGCTGATATTAAAGATGCAGATTTTGGCGGTCTTTATCCTATGACCTTTATGCTAGTAGATATATTATTATTACAATATCTCTATGGCCCAAATATGACCACACGCCTTGAAAATAATACCTATGGATTTAATTCCAATACGGGACGCGCCGCTTACTCTTTAAAAAGCATAGAAGATAAATTAGTGAGCTGTATTTGGGATGCGGGTGGAATTGATACATTAGACTTTTCCCTATATACCGTTAATCAAGTCATTAATCTCAATGAAGGCTGTTTTTCAGATATTGGAGGATTACGGAGTAATATCTCTATTGCCTATAAAACGATTATTGAAAATGCGATTGGTGGTAAAGGTGATGATACTCTCATAGGAAATCCTTTTGATAATAACCTAATCGGTGGTGATGGCAATGATTTATTCTATGGCGGTGATGGCAATGATTTATTCTATGGTGGCTCTGGAAACGATGTTATATACGGAGAAATGGGAAATGATGTGCTCTATGGTGATGATGGAGATGATATGCTTATTGATTATTATGGTGCTAATATGTTGGATGGTGGTAAGGGTAATGATCGGATCTGTGTAGCCTCAATGGATAGAGGGCTCCCTGGCAGAAATATCATTCAAGGGGGAGAAGGTGATGATGAAATATATTTGGGCACAGGAACTCATCGTATAACAGGTGGACAAGGAAATGATACCTTTAATTTTTTCTGCTATGAGGGCGTTGAAAGCAATAGTTCAATTTGGGATTTTGAAAAAAACAAGGATAAAATAACGTTGATCACTAGGGATTATAGAAAAATAGATATATCAAAAATGAAAAAAGTTGATAAATTATCAGGAGATAAAAATGAATTTTCATTAAATCATAACAAACCAGCCAACAAAACCATCATAGACGTTTCAACATCTTCTAACGATGATAAGTCCATTGTACATATAGAGATTGTCGGTATATTTAACCATGATGAACTCTTTGCAGTATAAATACATTTCACCATATGATTTGTAAAACTTTAAATTATTTCTCTATAAATAATCATCAATTATTAATAACAATTCAGCACAATATGCGTATAAACATTAATAATAACCAACTAAAAATATACGAAATAAATAGTATGTTTTTATAACATTTATTTCTATATATACTCCTATCATTATAAAAGTAAGAAATATAGAACATTCTCTTTTGGTAAAAAGAATTTAGTATGAATAGTTTTAATTCAATAAAAAAACAACTTACTTCTATTTGTCTGATGGTAAAATAGTTATAGATGATATGTATGGTTGAGCTAAATAACCACATAGTAATATCACACAAATAACTTATATACCTCCTAATTATGATAAAAAAGAGATTATTTAAACCAAAAAATTCAGTAACAGAAAAAATAGAAAAGGCACTGTAATAATATTGCGGTACCTTTTTTATTAAAAATAATAATACATCATGTTGCCAATAATACAAACACATAACAATAATCTTAACTAATAATGTAGAAATGCTGACAGGTATTTTTTAAAAAAGAAATTAAAAAACAAATAGACAATAATTAGCCTGCTATTAAACATTAATTTATTTTGTAAAAAAACACATAGATAATTTATCTTTAAATAAAAAGGACATTATATGAAATTAATAAAAAACACTAAAAAACCAACTTTCTTCTATTTGCTTGATGGGGTTATATCAACAGGCGCTATATCAGGTTGGCCTAAAAATTCAATAGATGGAACAACGCATCTCACCTATACATTTCCTAATTACAGTGAGCGGTCAGAAAATATAAGAAATAAACATCCGATAACAGAAAGTCAAAAAAAAGAAGCATTAAAGGAGCTAGCAGAATATTACAAATTAGACTATGAAATAGAAAAAATGAAAAAAGAACTAAAAGCTATTGAAGATAAAGATAGTGAGGGTTTCCAAAAAAGAATTGAGGAAATAAATCAAGATATAAAATCAAAGAGTGAGAGAAGTGGCCAGATAATAAAGAACATACCTTTATATTTTTTGGCTACACCAATGACGATATTTCCTCATCAACAAGAAGTTATCACAGAAATTTTACAATTGGCTTCAGATTTCGCAGACCTTACTTTTACTAGAGTACCTATACAAAAAAATGCCAATTTAAAGTTTGGCTATTTCAATCATTTTTACAAAGATTCAACTACTTTTTTTATGACGAGAGGAAATGGAGGCTTTGCTCAATATCCTAACTATAACGGTACACCTATAAAAGAGATCGGGCCAAATGAAGATTATGATATCCCTGGAACCATATTTATTAATTTAGCTACACATGAATTTTATAAATGGGAAAACGGGGATAATATTGATAAATATATAGAAAATGAGGCCAATCCCGGTGATTTATATAATTACCATGATAATAATCAAGTTGCTATAATAAAAAGTACGGATGTGTTACTCAACGAAACAATGAAAAGTAAACACAAACTAGGATCATATGAATATCTTTGTTTTATACATGAATTAGGTCATGCACTCGGGCTAATGCACATAAATGTATATTTAAAAAATATAAAAAATGATGTAATTTTAACATATAAATATTCAGTTATGGCCTATCAATTTGCTGATATTAAAGATGCAGATTTTGCTGGCCTTTATCCTATGACCTTTATGCTAGTAGATATATTATTATTACAATATCTCTATGGCCCAAATATGACCACACGTCTTGAAAATAATACCTATGGTTTTCATTCCAATACGGGACGCGCCGCTTACTCTTTAAATAGCATAGAAGATAAATTAGTGAGCTGTATTTGGGATGCAGGTGGAATTGATACATTAGACTTTTCCCTATATACCGTTAATCAAGTCATTAATCTCAATGAAGGCTGTTTTTCAGATATTGGAGGATTACGGAGTAATATCTCTATTGCCTATAAAACGATTATTGAAAATGCGATTGGTGGTAAAGGTGATGACACTCTCATAGGAAATCCTTTTGATAATAACCTAATCGGTGGTGATGGCAATGATTTATTCTATGGCGGTGATGGCAATGATTTATTCTATGGTGGCTCTGGAAACGATGTTATATACGGAGAATTGGGAAATGATGTGCTCTATGGTGATGATGGAGATGATATGCTTATTGATTATTATGGTGCTAATATGTTGGATGGTGGTAAGGGTAATGATCGGATCTGTGTAGCCTCAACAGATAGAGGGCTTCCAGGTAGAAATATCATTCTAGGGGGAGAAGGTGATGATGAAATATATTTGGGCACGGGAACTCATCGTATAACAGGTGGACAAGGAAATGATACCTTTAATTTTTTCTGCTATGAGAGCGTTGAAAGCAATAGTTTCATTTGGGATTTTGAAAAAAACAAGGATAAAATAACATTGATTACTAGAGATTATAGAAAAATAGATATAACAAAAATGAAAAAAGTTGATAAGTTATCAGGAAGTAAAAATGAATTTTCATTAAATTATAACAAACCAGCCAATAAGACCATCATAGATGTTTCAACATCTTCTAATGACGATAATACCATTGTACATATAGAAATTGTCGGTATATTTAACCACGATGAACTCTTTGCGATATAAATTCATTTCACCATATGATTTGTTAAAATTTTAAACTATTTCTCTATAAATTATCATTAATTATTATATTAATAATAATCCAGCATAATAACGATAACCAACTAAAAACACACTAATAAATAGTGTGTTTCTATAAACTTTATTTCTATAAATATAACAACCAACTAATAATATAAAAAATACTGATATGTGTTTTTTCAAAAAGTAATAAAACAACAAAAATACAATAATTAGCTAATTATAGAATAAGTTTATTTTATAATAATTAATGCAAATAATTTATTATTAAATAAGAAAGGAATTTATATGACTATAGTAAAAAATGTTAAAGAAACGACTAATTTCTATTTACCTAAAGGGATCATCACAACAGGAACTATGATAGGTTGGCCAAAAAAATCACCAAATGAAATAACAACAATAACTTATACATTTCCAGATCATAACACATACCGAGAAATTATAAAAAATAAAAACCCATTAACAGAAAACATGAGAAAAAAAACGCTAAAAGATATATATGAATATTATAGGTTAGTAAATATTAGAGAACAAAAAAAACAAGAATTAAACACCATTGAAGATAAAGATAGTGAGGCTTCAAAAAAAAGAATAAAAGAATTAGAAGAAGGAATAAAAAAAATAGCAAATGATATTTATACTATACTAGATAATATACCTATCTATATTTACTCCACTCAAGAAACAATATTCCCTCATCAACAAAAAGTTATCGAAGAAATATTACAACACACCTCAGATATCGTACCTATATTTTTTAAAAAAATATCACCATATACCAATGCTGATTTAAAATTTGGCTATTATAATCAATTTGTTAATATATCTGGTACAAAATTCATTTCAGGTTATCGAAAAGGCAGTGCTAGTCATCCTAACGAGGAAGGTACACCTATAAAAGAGATAAAACCAGATGAAGAACATGATGATCCGGGTACTATATTTATTGATTTTTCTTCACGCGAATATTATAAAACAATTAAGCAAGATAATATTGATGAATATATAGAAAATGAGGCAGATATCTATGATATATATTATATTAATAATGATAAAACTATTACAATAGCAAGGGGTAATAATGAGTTACGCAAAGAATACCAACAAAATAAACATAAAATCGGCTCATTTGTATATCATACTTTTATACATGAATTAGGTCATTCTCTAGGGCTATTTCATATTTGGGAATACATACTAAATGAAAAGCATAAAGTATTAGATTCAATTAAATACTCAGTTATGAGCTATAAGTGTCCTGATATTAAAGATGCAGATTTTGGTGGCCTTTATCCTATGACCTTTATGCTAGTAGATATATTATTGTTACAATATCTCTATGGCGAAAATATGACCACACGTCTTGAAAATAATACCTATGGATTTAATTCCAATACGGGACGCGCCGCTTACTCTTTAAATAGCATAGAAGATAAATTAGTGAGCTGTATTTGGGATGCGGGTGGAATTGATACATTAGACTTTTCCCTATATACCGTTAATCAAGTCATTAATCTCAATGAAGGCTGTTTTTCAGATATTGGAGGATTACGGAGTAATATCTCTATTGCCTATAAAACGATTATTGAAAATGCGATTGGTGGTAAAGGTGATGATACTCTCATAGGAAATCCTTTTGATAATAACCTCATAGGTGGTGATGGCAATGATTTATTCTATGGCGGTGATGGCAATGATTTATTTTATGGTGGCTCTGGAAACGATGTTATATACGGAGAATTGGGAAATGATGTGCTCTATGGTGATGATGGAGATGATATGCTTATCGATTATTATGGTGCTAATATGTTAGATGGTGGTAAGGGTAATGATCGGATCTGTGTAGCCTCAACAGATAGAGGGCTTCCAGGTAGAAATATCATTCTAGGGGGAGAAGGTGATGATGAAATATATTTGGGCACAGGAACTCATCGTATAACAGGTGGACAAGGAAATGATGCCTTTAATTTTTTCTGTTATGAGGGAGTTGAAAGCAATAGCTCAATTTGGGATTTTGAAAAAAACAAGGATAAAATAACGTTGATCACTAGAGATTATAGAAAAATAGATATATCAAAAATGAAAAAAGTTGATAAGTTATCAGGAAGTAAAAATGAATTTTCATTAAATTATAACAAACCAGCCAATAAGACCATCATAGATGTTTCAACATCTTCTAACGACAATAAGTCCATTGTACATATAGAGATTGTCGGTATATTTAACCACGATGAACTCTTTGCGGTATAAATACATTTCACCATATGATTTGTAAAATTTTAAATTATTACTCTATAAATAACCATCAATTATTACATTAATAATAATCTAGCATAATATGCGTATAAATAATTAATAGTAATCAACTAAAAAACATACTAATAAATAGTGTGTTTTTATAAAATTTATTCCCATATATATCTCCATTAATTATAAAATTAAGAAATATAGAAAATTCTCTTTTGGTAAAAGGATTTAGTATGAATAGTTTTAACTCAATAAAAAAACCAACTTATTTCTATCTACCTGATGGTAAAATTGTTATAAATTATATGTATGGTTGGCCTAAACAACCACATAGTAATATCACCAAAATAACATATATATTCCCTGATTATGATAAAAAAAGAAATTACTCAAATAAAAAATATTCAGTAACAGAAAAAGATAGAATAGAATCAATAAAACATACCGCTAAAGTATATGAATTGACCTATCTTAAGGAAAAAAAAGAAAAAGAAATCGCTTCATTAAAATATTATAGAAATAAATATTCAATAAGTAAAATAGCTGAATTAGAAAAAGATATAGAGGATATAGAAAATAGTATTAATAAAAATAAGAATAGTATACATCCTTATTTTTATAATACACAAACAACCATATATCCTCATCAACAAGAAGTTATTTCCGATATTCTTAATGAAATTGCCTATATAACACAAGCAAAGTTTGTTGCATCTAATCCAGAATTCGATGCCGATATAAAATTTGGTTTTTACGATGATTTTCATATTAGTCATGGTTCAATAGAATTTTCATATACCACCAGAGGTTTTGCAACCTATCCTAGCAGGTATTCAACCCCTATAAAAAAGATAAATATTGATGAACAATACCAATACTCTGGAACTATATTTTTAAATTTATCATCACACCAATATTATAAGATAATACATCAAAATGATCTTGATAATTATATAAAAACAGAAGGTAATATTGGTGATGCTTTCAATTTTAAAGATAATGGTACTGTTCTGATAATAAAAAAAACCAATACTCTAATTGAAACACTAAAAAATAATAAATATCAGCCAGGTACATATCATTATAAAGTTGTTTTGCATGAAGTTGGTCATGCACTCGGGCTAAGCCATAGTTGGCAATACTTAGAATATAAAGATAAAAATCATGTATTAGCTTCATTGAAATATTCTGTTATGGGTTATGATATACCAACCTCAGAGCATGCTGATTTTGGTGGTCTTTATCCCATGACCTTTATGCTGCTAGATATATTATTATTGCAACAACTCTATGGCGAAAATATGACCACACGCCTTGAAAATAATATCTATGGATTTCATTCTAATACCGGACGTGTCGCTTACTCCTTAAAAAGCATAGAAGATAAATTAGTAAGTTGTATTTGGGATTCGGGGGGAATTGATACATTAGACTTTTCCCTATATACCGTTAATCAAGTTATTAACCTAAATGAAGGTAGCTTTTCAGATATTGGCGGGTTACGGAGTAATATCTCTATTGCCTACAAAACGATTATTGAAAATGCTATTGGTGGATCAGGTCATGATACTATCATAGGAAATAGTGCTAATAATGAACTTATAGGTGGTGATGGTAATGATACTATCAAGGGTGGTTTGGGTAATGATCACCTCTATGGTGGTATGGGTAATGATATTCTCTATGGTGATATAGGCAATGATTATCTCTATGGAGGTATAGGTGATGATATTCTCCATGGTGGTATGGGTAATGATATTCTCCATGGTAGTATGGGTAATGATTACCTCTATGGAAATAAAGGTAATGATAAACTCTTTGGTGGTGATGGAGATGATACCCTTGTTGATTATTATGGAAATAATACATTCATTGGCGGTAAAGGCAATGATCTATTATTTTCGATATCAAAAGCAGGACGAAATGAACTTCAAGGTGGTGAAGGGAATGATATATTTTATTGTGGATTAGGTACTAATCTATTATATGGTGAACAAGGAAATGATACTTTTAACTTCTTATGCTATAAAGGCGCTAAAAGTTATAATTTAATTTTTGATTTTAATACGAATGAAGACAAAATTATTTTTGTTGATCAAAATTATAAAAAAATCGATATATCAAAAATGAAACGAGTAGAACAATTATCAGGAAATGAAAATGAAATAGTTTTACATAATGATATTCATACAAATAAAACCACAATAACTATTTCAACAGCCAATAACGACCATCATTCGACTATCTTTATAAAACTTGAGGGTATATTAAGTTACAATGATCTTTTAGATATATAAAGATATTATTCTAATTAACAATAAGGATTATGATTATATTGTAGTCCTTTTTTATTTAGATGTTCTGTTTTTTAGCAGTATAAAAATAATACATTATGTTATTTTTATTTTGTTTATTATTCACCAATATTATTATTACTATAGAAATAAAACAAACATCAAACATCAAACATCAAACATCAAACATCAAACATCAAACATCAAACATCAAACATCAAACATCAAACATCAAACATCAAACATCAAACATCAAACATCAAACATCAAACATCAAACATCAAACAACTTAACATAATAAACGATACATTAATTTTAAACAAACCCATTAATTAAATTAAAAATCAAACTTAAGTAAAATTTTCCTTTCAATTATAAAACAATAACTAACAATAGAAATCATCTAAAAATAAAATATAACTATACTTATATTCACCTCATTAAATTATTCTGACTTAAAACACACTTTACTTCACAATTATTTAAAAACTTATTTTACCCCCCTAGATTAATAATAATTAATGTCTATCTTTATCCTCAATGGCATTCGCCAGATAAATATATTTTCAGTATGAAAATAAACTTAACCTAAATTTATATCTGGAGGATATTATGGGATCTTTTTTATTAAAAAAAGCCGTTGGGTTATCTAATATTTCTGATTTATTAGATAAAAGCGGGATCTTCTATAACTATTCAACCAAAGTATTACCTTCTTTTGATTATGATACCGCAGGAAAACATATAGCCCGTGAAGATTCCACTTGGAATGGCAAATATGTTATTGGGCAACCCGCTGAGGTGACTTATTCATTCCCAAAATGGGAAGGCAAATTTAATCAATTTGGTAATAAGAATCCTTATGAATTTAATGAATTACAAAAAGAGCATGCAAGAAAATCTTTAGATGCATGGTCTGACATTGCAAATATTAAATTTACTGAAGTTGCTGTTGGGAATGTTGATGGAATGAAGGCTTCTGACGTAAAAACAGATATTACTTTTGGTAATATCTATGATCCCAATGGCACATTTCAGGCTTATGCAACATTGCCTAATACCTATGCTTATGGAAAAGATCTTTCTGGCCAAGCATGGTTTAGTGATTATCATTATGCAGGTAATACTACACCAGAATTGGGTAATTATGGTCGTTTAACTATTATCCATGAAATTGGTCATACACTGGGTCTTATGCATCCTGGTGATTATAACGCAGGTCAGAATGTTCCAGGTTATTTAAAATCTGATTATGCGGAAGATAGTCGCCAATATACAGTAATGAGCTATTGGGATGAATATGAAACAGGCGCCCACTTCCAAGGTGCTTATGCCGGAGCCCCTCTCCTTCATGATATTTCTGCTATGCAATATCTCTATGGCGCAAATACGACTACCAGAACAGGTGATGATGTATATGGTTTCAATTCAAATACTGGGATTGATTATTATACGGCTACTGATAGCAATGATAAATTAATTTTCTCTGTATGGGATAGTGGTGGTAACGATACATTTGATTTCTCAGGCTTCTATCAAGATCAACTGATTGATTTACGTGCTGGGAACTTTTCTGATGTGGGGGGATTACAGAAAAATGTTTCTATTGCACAAAATGTTACCATAGAAAACGCAATTGGTGGTTTTGGTAATGATATTATTCATGGTAATGATGCTGATAATACTCTTATTGGAGGCGAAGGAGACGATATTATCTATGGCCATAGTGGTAATAACACTATTTATGGTGGTCGTGGACAAGATACATTACATGGTGGCACAGGAAGCAATACCTTTATTTATAAAGAAATTGCAGATTCTTTAGTATCAGCCGCAGATAAAATAATGGATTTCAAAACCGGTATTGATAAAATTGATTTATCAACATTAATTCAAGATACATTTAGTAGCAAAATTCTTAACTTTGTTGATAATTTTACAGGAAATGCTGGCGAAGCAACTCTTAGCTATAATGAAGTAACCAATGCTTCTGAATTAGCCATTAATGCTTATGGCTATAATTATAATCCTGATTTTAAAATTGATATCGTAGGTTTTGTTAATTACGAAACTGATTTTATTGTTTAAGTCATAGTTGGGTAGGAGAAAGTTATTTCTCCTACTCTCTTTTGCTTTAAATGAAGCTATTTTGATATTCATAATAATAAATAAAGTGAAAATAGACGCTTCTTTAAGACCAACAAAAGATATTTAGTACTAAAAATAGACAAATTAAATCAGGAATACCACATGCCACAAATAAAATATAATAACGAGATAACAAGTATCATAAAAGAGAGACGAAAAGTTTTTCTCTCTATTGGGCTATTTACCGCTTTAATTAATATATTAATGTTAGTCCCTTCTATTTATATGTTACAAGTTTACGATCGAGTATTACCATCAGGTAATGAAATGACACTATTGATGCTAACAATCATTATGTTAGCTCTTTTTATCTTTATGGGAGGATTAGAATATTTAAGAAGCATTATTGTTATACGTATGAGTAATAAATTAGATTTATCACTTAATTCACGCATTTATACTGCAGCTTACCGAGAAAAATTAAACAAAATAGCGAATATTAATCCAACGTTAGCATTAACAGATCTAATTACTTTACGACAATTCATTACTAGTCATGCCATATTCACTTTCTTTGATCTACCTTGGTTCCCTATTTACCTTTTAGTTATTACTTTATTTAATCCTTGGTTAGGATTATTTGCACTTTGTGGTGCCCTTATCTTATTTGCTTTGGCTATCCTTAATGAATATCTATCTAAAAATCATTTAAAAAAAGCGAACAATTTTGCCAATCAAGCACAACTAATACAAAGTCATCATTTAGAACATCCACAGACTATCGAAGCGATGGGAATGCTTAGTCAATTACGTAAACAATGGCAAACCTCTCATTTCAAATATTTACAAGCACAAACACAAGCCAGTGATAATGCAGCTGGTATTAACGCTATCACAAAAGTAACACGTATGGCATTACAATCTTTAATGCTAGGTTTAGGGGGATGGCTTGCTATTGATAATACTATCAGTCCTGGAATGATGATTGCCGGTTCAATACTTTTAGGTCGAGCATTAGCCCCTATTGAGCAAGTGATCAATGTATGGAAAAGTTGGGATAGTAGTAAAGCAGCCTACAATCGATTGACAACTTTATTAAAAACATACCCTCAAGAAAATAAAAAAATGGCCTTACCTAAGCCTCAAGGCCAATTACTTGTTAATATCGATGAAGCCGTGTATCCACACAGTGACAGAATATTACTAAATAATATCAATTTTGCTCTATTACCGGGAGATATACTAGGTATTATTGGCCCGAGTGCTTCTGGTAAGTCTTCTTTAGCAAAATTTATTGTCGGTATATGGCAGGTCAAAAAAGGCATTGTGCGATTAGATAATGCGGATATCTTTCAGTGGAGTAAAGAAGAAATTGGCCCACATATTGGTTATTTACCTCAAGAAATCGCCCTTTTCCCCGGCACTATCGCTGAAAATATTGCACGCTTTACTGAGGTTGATCCTCAAAAAGTGATCCAAGCCGCCAAAATGGCACATGTACACGAGATGATTTTACGCTTTCCTCAAGGATATGAAACCCAAATTGGTGCTCACGGTGAAGGATTATCCGGCGGACAAAAACAACGTATTGCATTAGCCAGAGCATTATATGGCGATCCCACGTTAGTTGTCTTAGATGAGCCAAATTCTAATTTAGATGATTTAGGTATTAGAGCGTTAACACAGGCGATCGAAACATTAAAACAGCATAAAAAAACCGTTATTTTAATTACCCACCAAAAACAGCTACTTTCTGTCACTAATAAATTATTAGTGATATTTGATGGAAACACCAAATTATTCGGTCCAACGGCGTCTGTTATTGCTGAATTAAATAATCCAACTATCACAAAAACGGCAAACACTATTTCTTCAACACCAGCAACCTCAAATAACGCTTAATTTTTCGGAATTGATTATGACTATAGAAAAAAATGTTATACCACTGTCAGAAAAAATTTCAGATGATCCAAAGAAATTTCTCGTTATTGGATGGACTGTGGTTTTATTAGGCTTAGCAATTTTTATTTTTTGGGCTGCTTTCGCGCCCCTTGATAAAGGCGTTCCTGCAATAGGAAACGTAGTAATATCGGGGAATAAAAAAAGTGTACAGTCTTCTGTTGAAGGTATTATTACTCATATTTTTGTAAAAAATGGTGATCCGGTATCTGCCGGACAAACCCTGATACAACTAAGCCCTATTCAATCTCAAGCCTTAGTAAAATCGTTATCAGAGCAATATGATAATTTACTGATCACTCAACAAAGATTATACGCTGAACTTAATCAACAAACTTCATTTAAATTAAATAATAGCGATAAATACTATTCATCTACTGAAAATAGAGAGAAGTTATTACTACAACAAAATCGTTTATTAAATGAAAAAAGTGCAGAATTAATAAGTGAAATAAATGGTTATAAAGCAGCTATCGATGGCATTACTGGTCGCCTAACCCATCTAAAGCGCTCAATTCAGAATAAAAAGAGTCAAATTAGTAATCTACAAAATCAGCTTAATGATTTACAAATATTAGCTAATGAAGGATATATTCCTCGTCATCGATATCAAGAAATGGTGCGAGAATTAGCAGAAAATAATAATCAACTCAACGAGACTTTTGGGCAAATAAGTGCATTAGAAAAACAAAAATTAGAATATGAGCAAAGAATATTGCAACGTAATGCCAATTTCCACCAACTAGCTCGAACAGAGCTAAATAAAATACAATTACAAATCAGTGAAACAGAAAAACAACTTATTATAGAAACAGATAAATTAGCTAAAATGGCAATTATCGCACCGATATCGGGTACTGTGATGGATCTTTCTGTTTTTACCCAAGGTGGCTTTGTAAAAACAGGTCAGACATTGATGGATATAGTGCCTGAAGATCATCAACTTGTTATTGAAGCGCGTCTTGCTCCGCATCTTATTGATAAGGTAACTCCTGGCCTTCCCGTTGATTTGATCTTTAGTGCCTTTAATCAAAATACCACGCCAAAAATTCCTGGTGAAGTAACGATTATTTCTGCCGATAGATTAATTGATGAACGAACAACTGAGCCATATTATCAAGTTCTTATTAACATAAAAGATTATACATTATTAGCAGATAATAAAAATAAATTGAAAGCAGGTATGCCCGTTGATGTATTTATTAAAACTGGCGATCGCTCATTATTAAATTATCTTTTCAAACCAGTATTGGATAGGCTCCATACTTCATTAACGGAAGAATAATGATGCTAATAAAAAAACTTTTTACACTTTTTTCCGTAGGACTCCTAAGCTTGCCAGCTTCAGCGGTTACACTGTCTGATCTCTATTTTTTAGCGATTAAACATGATCCCACATTTAATGCTGCGGTAAAAGAGCAAGTAGCAGGTAAAGAGTATGAAAATATCGGGTTATCACAATTGCTACCCAATATTTCTGTCAATTACAAAAATAATCCTCGCAACTGGCAACGTAAGGCTTATCCAATAAATATATTTCAGGATAAAATAACAACAGTTGAGTATCAAAACTATCAAAGCTATTCTGTCAACGCGATTATTAGTCAACCACTATTTGACTACACCGCATTTAGTGAATACAAAGCTTCTATCATTAAAACATTATTAGCAGACAGTCATTATCAAAATAAATTTTCAGAATTAATTATTCGACTTATTGATAATTATATTCAAGTTGCTTATACACAAGATAAATTATTGCTAAATCAAGCACAGCAAGAAATCTATCAAAAACAACTAGCTTCAAGTCAACGCCTATTTGAGTTAGGAGAAGGAACCAAAACAGATATTGCTGAAATAGAGACTCGTTTATATTTAACCCAGTCACAATATACCGATCTTCAATTAGAAATTGAAAAGGCTAAAAACAAACTCAGTGCTATGATCGGTTCACAATTGCCTACTCATGAGCACATCGCAAAGCTAACTGATACAAAGTTTGTTCTTCAATCACTGGCTCCCGATGACTATTCCACATGGGAAAAAAATGCCATACAAAATAACTTAAAGATACAATCTGCTCGTCATGAAATGGCGATAGCTAAACAAGAGATTGAGAAAAATAGAGGAGAATTTTTCCCAACAGTACAATTTTATGCGGCTTACTCTAGTAGTAATTCTGATAGTAATAATACCATTAACCAGAAATACCAATCTGCTAACGTGGGTTTTTATGTCAGTATGCCTTTATTTAATGGGGGTAAAACAACGGCATCAATGCGTCAGTCGACAGCAAAATATCAGATGAGTGCATTTGAAAGGGATGCTATTATTCAAAATATTATGCAGGAATTAAGATATCAATATCAAATTTGCTCAACGAGCCATATTAAATTGATGGCTTTTGAGCAAGCCGTTAGTTCCGCTAAGTTACAATTAAATGCAACACGAAAAAGCTATATTGGTGGTCAGCGAACGATGGTTGATGTGCTTAATGCGGAAGAGCTTTTATATAGAGCGCAGCAAGATTTAATCAAAGCCAAATATGATTATATTCAAGCTTGGGCATTATTACATCAATATACCAATACTCTAGATATTGAAAAAATAAAAATTATTGAAAACTATTTTCAGTAGCTGAAAATATATATTTAATTTAACTCAATACTATAATAAAAGCCCTATAATTAATCAGGTTATAGGGCTTTGCGTCTATGATAGTTAGTCTAATAGGTTACTTAGCTTATTAGCATATCGTATTTTCATCACTTCTTTTTATTACCGTACAACATTAATACACGGTGAGTAAGAGCAATTGATGCCAGACCGATAATACATTCAGTTAAAAAAATCAGCATAAATTCCCCCTATTCATGAGTACATTTTGTCTGGGTGGGGGTTCTGATAAAGTTAAGTGACTTGTCATATAGTGCTTAGCTAACTCCGTTCTAATGGACACATTTTAAACCTACCATTAAAACGACAAAGAGCAAAATATATTTACCGACAAATTCTGTTTTTTAATCTAGATCACATATAAATCACACGAAAAGCAAAATCGTAATACATGATCAATACTCACTGAGAAAAAACATCACAGCAAAATAAATATTAAAGCAATTCAGCTAATTAAAGAACACCAGCGTTAAATCGCCCTCTTTTTCTACTATCGGCTTTTCCTTTAATGTAGTCAATTTAGTCAAAATCTGCTTTCTATCAGGTCTGACTAAAACAATCGCTACCCCTTTATATTGGTTTGCTTCAATTAATGCTAATAGCTGTTCAAGGCTATAGTATTTATTTTTTACATCTGGGTAATTTAAACCATAAGCCAACTCACCTTTCGTCTCTGTTAAACGAATATCAGTACGTTTTAGTCCCCAAGCAAGTGATGTACCAATACCAACTTCGTCCGTTAAAAGATACGATTTATTACTCAAAGGCTCATAATAACGTTGGATAATATTTTCTGGTGTACTCCTACTTTCTATCTTTTCTGGGATTGCATAGCCAATAACTAAACTTAGTCCGATAGAGCAAAACATCGTTAAAAACTGTGTTTGTCTAAACAGCGCCCCCGCACCAATCACACTCCAAAATAAAAACCCACTTATTGCTAACACTATTTTTAACGTTTCATTCGTATCATAAAGCGCAAATTTGGCACTGTATAAAGAATAGATAACGGCTGATATACCCATTAGCCCAAAAGCAATATTGATAGATGCATTCACTTTGCTAATTTTCTCATCAGGTCTATCTTTTAACTCTTCGATATAGTGTGCAATTAAAATAGATAATGGCACAAAGCACGGTAGCATATAGGTTAATAGTTTTCCTTTTGAGGCTGAGAAAAAAGCAAAAAAGAGAGTAAACCACAGCAGAAAATAGAGTGTACCTTTTTTTAAAGAGAAAGCTGATTTTAATGCACCAAATAAAAAACCTAGCCAAGGCAATACACCCAATATAACTATCGGGATATAGAACCACGTTGGTTGTGAGCGAGCAGACTCTTTAGCAATAAAACGCTGTACATGTTCAACCCAGAAAAAATAATTCCAATAATCCGGTGCTTGTAATGCAACAGTAATCACCCAAGGTCCAGCGGTAATAGCGAGAGCTAACAGTGCAATAGAGGAATAGCAAACCACTTCTTTAAAGCGAGCTTGACTAATTGCCATGACTAAAAAAACTAATGCAGGTAAAACAACCGCAATAAAGCCTTTTGTTAAAAAACCAAGTGCGCAAAAAAAGCCAATACCCATATAAGCAATTATTTTGCCCTTTTTATTCGGGGTCGATAACGCAACTAAAAATGAGTACATTGCAGCGGTCACAAACAGCGTCACAATAGGATCTAATATATTATAAGTACCTATTGCTAATACCAGAAAAGAAGATAAAAAAACGGTCATAGCATTAAAAGCAAGAGCGCTATTGCGCCAAACTACCATTGCCGCTTTATAAATAAGCCATCCTGTTAATAAGGTTGATGTTACTACAACAATACGCACCGCAAAATGGCTTTCACCAAATAGCCATTGAGCAATACAATTGATCCAATATCCTAAAACAGGTTTTTCAAAATAACGAATATCAAGAAGATAAGGCACTGACCAATTGCCAGAAACTAACATTTCACGGCTAATTTCAGCATAACGAATTTCATCTGGTTGCCATAACAGTCGCGTTTCTAAAGGAATAAAATAAGTTAATAAGATAAATAGGAAAAACAATAACCATTTATATCTTTCTGTCATCGCTATATTCATAATTCCTCAAATAAACGCACTACATTATTTATCAACATCAATTAGTCATAATATTTTATAAAAAATTCAAATATATTTATTAAAGCTTTATTAATAAAAAGAGAGAAATAAAAAAATATTATTAAAAATCAAATTGTTATCTTTTATTTTTTTACGTAAAAATACTCACAATTCCTTTATGTTTTTATAAAAAAAGGTTATCAATAATAATTTCCTTTTGGCATTTCACGAATATAACTAATACCATTAGTAATCATTAAGAAAAACTAAAATATAAGTGAGCCACTATAAGCTTTAAAACCCAAAAAGCCAGCAATATGCTGGCTATAATGATAACTAAATTTTATTAAATACTATTGACTAAATTCTTTAAAAGCCCCCATGGTATTGGACGCATACATCACAGAAGGGCCCCCTCCCATATAAATCGCGACGCCCAATGCTTCTGCAAGCTCCTGCTCTGTCGTCCCTAATTCAACTAGGGTTTTAGTATGAAAACCTATACAACCATCGCAACGATTAGCAACAGCAATGGCAATAGCAATCAGCTCTTTGGTTTTAGCATCGAGCACACCATCTTTAGAGCTTGCTTTGGTGGTACTCATAAATGACTTCATAACTTCAGGAATATTTTTAGATAATGCCCCCATATTCCCCGAGATGTCTGTTACTATTTCTTGGTACTTGCTCATTTTACTCTCCCTATAACAATATATATTTTTATATAATATAAAAATATAATATCATTTTATGTGATTTGATCAAGTGAAATTAAGTTTGTTATTTTATTGATTACATTAGTCATTAATGTTGAGGCTGAATAATGTCAATTCTTGATGAATGGGCGGAGCGCCACATTGAAAAGGCGTTGAAAAATGGTGAACTCTCTTCTTTGCCAGGAGAAGGTAAACCCTTGGTATTAGATGATAACAGTCATGTTCCTGAGTCTTTGCGGACTAGTTATCATTTGCTTAAGAATGCCGGCTTTTTGCCCCCAGAAATGCAAGATAGAAAAGATGCATTATCTTTAGCCGAAATATTAAGTTCACTTTCAGAAACTGGCATCAAAGATGAACAGTTACAAAAAAAACTCACTTTACTCGAATTAAAATTACAACAGGCAGGAATGGACACACAGTTTCTACATACGGACTATGCAACCCAATTAACAGAAAAGTTAGCAACACATAAAGATAAACACAAATAAGCCTATACATCCTTGTATAAGCTTATCTAAAGAATAATATTATCCCGCATGCGGTGAATAATAAATTGGCGATCCAGGCCCTACAGGTAAGTGGAAAACAAATACCCAAAGGTAGAATAACAGTGACCAACCAATTAAGAAGATAATAGAATATGGCAACATCATCGAGATCATAGTTCCAATACCCGTATCTTTCTTATATTTTGTGGCAACCGCTAAGATTAAACCAAAGTAACTCATCATTGGCGTAATAATATTCGTCACCGAATCACCTATACGATAAGCTGCTTGAATAGTTTCTGGTGCATAACCTGCCAGCATTAACATAGGAACAAAAATAGGCGCCGTTACTGCCCATTGCGCGGAAGCTGAACCAATCATTAAATTGATAAAGGCGCAAATTAAAATAAAGCCCAAAAATAGCAACCCACTTGGCATATCAATACTATTAAGTAAAGCCGCACCTTTAACAGCGATCACTTGCCCTATATTTGTCCAGCCAAAAAAAGCCACAAATTGAGCAGCAAAGAAAATAATTACTAAATAAAGACCTAATGTGCTCATAGAGTTTGCCATGGCATCGACAATATCTTTATCTGAACGCATAGTCTTAGCTATCCAACCATAAACAATACCGGGGATAGCAAAAAATAAGAAAATGAATACAACAATGGATTTTAAGAATGGTGAGTTACCAATTAAACCTGTTTCTTGGTTTCTTAATATGCCATTTTCAGGTACGACAGTGAATGCCAGAATGATGGCCATCACAATAAATGTTCCTGTTGCTGCCCATAGTGCTTTTTTCTCAAGAGGGGTAACTTGCGCAGCATTTTTTAGATCAGTTTCTTCATCATCTAATTCATTACCATTATAAGGCCCTAACTGAGGCTCAACGATTTTTTCTGTGATGATGTAGCCTAAAAATGTAATTAAAAAGGTGCTGACAAACATAAAGTACCAGTTTGCTTCCGCACCAACAATATAGCTTGGGTCAATAATGCGTGCTGCTTGTTGTGTAATACCTGATAATAATGGATCGATAGTCCCTAACAGTAAGTTAGCTGAATATCCGCCAGATACTCCCGCAAACGCAGCAGCAATCCCCGCTAATGGATGACGACCTAGCGAATGGAAAATAATTGCCGATAGCGGGATCAAGACAACATATCCTAATTCAGCTGCAGTATTTGACATAATACCTGCAAATACAATGGCTAATGTGGTCATTTTGCGTGGAGCTTTCATAACCACTAAACGCATAACGGCTGATAATAATCCCGCTCGTTCAGCTATTCCGACACCGAGTAAAGCCACCAGTACGGTTCCTAAAGGAGCAAACCCTGTAAAATTGGTAACAATATTAGCAAGAATACGTCGTATACCATCAGCATCAAGTAAACTGATAATATGAATATAACCATCTTCAGCGCGCCCTTTAGCGCCTTCTGGTCGTGGATCTTGTACTGTAACGCCGAAGTATTCACCAACCGCTGAAGATACAAGTAAAATAGCAATTAAAATAATAAATAAAATAACGGGATGGGGGAGTGCATTTCCAAGCCATTCCACTGTGCGTAGAAAACGACTTCCTCCCTGTTTTTTTGTTTGCATGATTTATCCTTTTTATAAAAAAACAGAAAATGCACAGTACACAACCAAATTTGTTTTTACTATCCGTAAATACCTATCATATAAATGATATTATCTAAAATTAACACTCAAACAATGAAAAAAAACATAATTTAATTAATACAAAACAATAAGTTAAAAAACATACTATCAATTATAGATAACAAACATTAAAATCAATTTATAATATCTAAAATTAAAAAATGCGCGCAAGTTAACACTTTTTAACATTTTAAAGTCTATTTATTAACCTTTACAGAACTAAAAACTCCTTAAAAAGTACATAAAAAGCTTCGAATACTCTAATAAACCTGATAATAACGGCTGAAATTACTATTTATAGTCACATCATTACAAGAATTAACTAAGAGATGTTAAAAAAGAAGTCTATTTGTGACTAAGCGGTATGATAATAAAATAGGAGAAAAGCCTAATAATAGCGTAGTAAATAATAGAAAAATAATAAATGGGTGTATTAGAAGAGATAAAATAAGTCAGCTTTCAACATAAAAAAACGGCAAGGTTGCCCTTGCCCTACCAATAAGGTAATCAATCAAAGAAATGTAATATCTAGCAAAACATCAATATGTCATATCGACTGAATATCAATAATGAAAAGCATCAGGTGTTGCTTGAGCAATAACATAATTGCGCTTATCTATTCCTTTATTATTTAATGAAGGCTTTTTTACGTAGCAATCCTCAAAAAACCAATAAATGGGTGTATTTAAATAGAGAGCTAACAACACTAAATGTCTGAGATCTATTTTGTTCATACCTCGTTCATAGCGAGAAAACTGTTGCTGGCTGACACCAATTTTTTTAGCCAGCTGCATACCGGTATAACCCAGCTCTTTACGTTTTTTTTGGATCTTTTTACCTACAGAAGCATTTACATCTATATTCGCAAAATCAAAATTCATCATCATAATATTCACCCATTATCATGATTAAGGCATGGTTAAAATAATTGAACCGGAACCGGAGAAACGACCTGGAGCTACCCGTCCATTCGTGCGTAGCGTTGAACTCACAGAGACTGGCGCTGAACCGCCTGCTGGAACATTTACCGTAACGCCTTTTTCACCAGGATAATTGTTTAGATATAAATCAGCATATAAACTCTTATCTGCACGCAGAGGTACCCGCCCACTATCAGAGCCAGATGCGATAACCAACACTTTCATTGCTAAATTACAGGTTACATTGATTGTTTCAGAGCGCTTAGCACCACTTAAACTAGCTTCATCAATATCACCATAGTTAAGGTTCACCGCACCTTCAGATATTTTACAAGCACCCACTGGTGGTGGTGCGATACCGCATAGTGAACCTGGTAAGAGTTTTCCTCGAGGTGATATACCACTTGAATTCGGTTGATAAAATAATCCCACACACTCTTGATTAGAGTTTAATGAAGGCCCTCTGTGGGTGGTTTGCCCTTCAATAGGGAATGATCTATTTTTAAGTACTACATCACGAACTTCAGCTAAAGTACGTAGTTTTTCAATTCGAGCAATCTGAAATGCAGGATTTCCCCCAGTACCATTTACTGTATGTTTATGGTTCACTGTGACATAACACACAGGCCAACCATAACAAGGATTTAATATTCCTGAGGTTTCTGGATCCCAACGCTCAATAACATAAGTGTAAGTGGCGTTAGAAGGTGTCCCTGTTGATTCTGTTATATAAGAAAAAATAGAGGCCATCGCAGGTGCTGAGAAAAGCCCCGCTATTAAGATAAATATCGCCGGAAATCGTTTAAATATAAACATGTAAAACCTCAATCTTCATTATCAGTCATAATTCAAATAGAAGGTGGCTATTGCACTAAAAGGACCACGTTTAATCGACTTATTCGCAATCGCATCCGGCTCACCTTGAATAAAGGCATAAAAATTCAAAATAGTGTCACCCGCAGTTAATGACATCTTGTCTGTTTCTTTATTTATAGGTAGAGCATTACCATTTTCAGACTCTAATCCCACCGCAATACCAGAAGCTTGGCTGCCCGGACTTATTGCCAAAAATCCTTCTCCTGCCATTGCTTGGTTTTCCTCTCCTTTAAAGGTTATTTTGACGCTTTTACCGATTGAGAGATCGCATTCTGACAGACGTAATTGAAATAACTTGCTTGGCGTTCTTTTATAGGCATAAAGGTTTTTATCAGGAATATTGCCAAAATCGAGTACCACGGTTTCATCACCCGGTTTTATGGTACAAGGCTCATCAACTAATATGCCGTGAAAATAGAGGTTGTCCGGTATTGCAAAAGCCGCTGAAGTTAACCCTATGGATACAGATAGACCCAATATGAACCGGATCGATAATGTTTTTATTTTCATCAAAACGCTCCTATTGGTATTCTGCTAATAAGGTGGCTGAGACTTCAAATGCCCCTTCAGGCAATGTACTTCCCGGTCTTTTTACTGGAACAGCTTGAATAACCGGAGGCGAATCTGGTGAAATCGCAATACGCTCATTTAGCTTAAAAGGCTTACCATCTTGAGTTAAATGAATACCTAAATCTGGAATATTGGTTTGCAATGCCGCCTCATCAAACTGGGTTTTAGGTCCGATAATTGATAATCCCAAATCCCAACCTTTTAAATTAGCGTCGCATACCAAGGTATAATTCACCGATTCGGTATAGTTAATACCATCAACTTTATTAATACCGACGTTCTTACCAAAAAAAACCTCAATTCGTTCGTCATTGCTGATAACACAAGGAGGTGGCACTAATAATGTTCCGAATAATTTTAAATTAGGCGAGTCGGCCGCCATTACTGCTGTAGAATTTAGTAATATAATCAGACAAATAGATTGCAATTTATTCATCGTGTTGCCCCTTTACTGATAATCTACATGAAGTGTGGCATTGGCAACAAAATCTCCACCAACTAGTGTTTCTCTATTATCACGCACAGGGATCGCTTCTAGTTTAGGCAAATTGGGATAGGTAAATTTAACCGCTGAGCCTAATCCTAATAATTTACCTTGATAAAGAATGCGTACCCCTAATCCCGTAATATTAGTTTGTAGGGCATTACTATCGAACCCTGTTGCATTACCTGTTATATAGACTTTCATGGCGTTAGTCGGTCTTTTTTGGCAAGTCGCGGTATATTCGATAGGTTGCTTATAATTGCTATCATTAATACGCGTACTCATTACTTCGCCAAAATTCACCTCGATCATCTTGCCGTCATTGATTAAGCAAGGAGGTGGAGCGATGACGTTTCCAGTAATATTGATATAAACAATCCCGGGGGTCGCTCTTATTACTGCTCCTGCAGGTAAGTTAGCAACAGCAGTAGAACTCAGGCCTCCAGTAAATGTTGCCAGAATAAAAACCAACACTGCCTTGCTTGGGCTAAACCACTGTTCCATAACCATAAATCAGACCTATTTAGTTTCCAGCTGCCGTTTCTGTTACTTTGCATTGATTGCCACTACAGGTGAATTTCATCTGAGGGCGACCGCCATAATCATTGATGTAGCTCAATACCGGTGAAGCACCAAACATGGAAGCACTCAGATTTATCGTGCCGCTACTTTTAGGTGCGATCATTAATGGTTCAAAGCCATCCAAGCTTTTTCCTTTCAAACTGGTTAATCCATCGACTAATGTCACATAGTAAGGCGTTGGATTATTCACTTCGAAGCGATCACCTTTTTTAGTTAAAGTGATCTGCTCTTGCCAAGGATTGGTTAAATCCGTTTGCGAGGCATAGATTGATGCAGGACGATAAAATAATTTGATCCGCGTTTGTAATGCAATTTGCAGTACATTAGGCTTATTACTACGTGGTGGAATTTCACGTAGGTTAAAATAGAAAACACTTTCTCTATCTTGTGGTAATTTGGCTATATCAGGTAATGATTGCACCTTAATCTGACTTTTATCACCCGGTTCAATACGTTGGATCGGGGGTAAAACAATCAGTGGGCTTTCAATACGTTCGCCGTTTTCATTTTCCATCCAGCCTTGAGCAAGATAAGGCAAGTCCTTATTTTGATTGCTGACATTTAAACTAATCGATTTTTCGGCACCATTAAAAATGACACGAGTTCGATCTAGCGCAATGGCAGCAACAGCTTGATGAGTAAATGCCATTCCCATTAACAAAGTGGTTGCAACAATGCATGAGCGTTTTAATAACATCATCTTTAATTACTCTTTGTCTGAAGTTGTTTTTATCTTTATTTCCTGTTCCTTAACCTTAACGAGATAGAAACTTCGTTTTAGGTAAGGAGACTTCTCTTTGATTGAAAGTAGAGGTTGCTGTGCCATCATCACTACAGGTCAATAACAGTGATGAAATTTGCACATTCTCCACCAATGTTGGAATAAGTACTTTGCACTGCTCTTTACCACTCCAACGAACACTCAATACATCCCCGGTATTAATACCGGTTAGATAAACATTTCCACCATCATTAATGATGCCTAACTCACGCCCTTTTTCTGTTGTGACACTGGCACCAAATGGTGGGAAGGTTCCATCTTTTAACCGAATAACCGCCATGGCTTTTTGCCCTTCGATAACATCAAATCGACGGTAACCAATCGCCCCTTCGGTTAGGGTTAATTGCTGAATTGAGCGTAATGCTTCGACATTTTCAGGTAATCGATTAAGATCGATACTCGCGCTACTACGGTAGTAATCATTAATATCTGGCAATACCGCTTTACCAAACATATTGGTATGGGAAATCGCACCAAAATTCTTCACGGGAATATTAGCGATACCGTCTGTATCAATAAGTAAGCGAGTACTACCTGTACGACTAACGCGGTGTAATGCTCCACCTTTCGGCGTAAGTGTGGCACCACCTTGTAGCGATAAAGTGGCAGAGGTATATTCACCATTGATATGACTTGCACTGGCGGTGACTAAGGCCGCATCAGCATAATGCATAAAATAAGCATCGGCTGAAGGTTTACCATTGCTACTTACCCCAGCGCCAACACGATAACTGCTATTGTCATCAATTCGATCGTAATAGCTGACATTATGAGAGTTACCGCTCTTATTAATGACAGTGTTGTAACTGATGGTCGCACGATCACCCCAAGGCATACTGACATTCATATAAACGCCATTATCATTGGTGCCATTAAATTTATTACGGAAAGCGGAGAGACTAAAATTGATATTTTTAAAACGACCAATATCCGCGCTTTTCGCTAACGATAAGTTGTAATTATCATTAGTTGGCTTATTCCAATATGTTTGGTGACTATAGTTTAAGTAAGTACTCAATCCCCAGTCAGGAAATTGCTTACTAAACATAATGGTATAAAGTTCTTTGTTATTATCAGCATTACCATCGCGATAGCGACGCTCTAAATACTGATCCATGGTCATAAAGTCGCGTTCTGAGAAGCGATAACCAGCAAAGGTGACTTGGCTATTAATAGCTTCAAAACGTTTTGAATAACTTAATCGATAAGAGCCACCGTTATAACGCTTATCATCACGAGGAATTTTTGCCCAAGAGTGAGTAGCATCAAAAGAGAGAGCACCAAAAGCCATTAAGTCACGGCCGATACCCGCAGACAAGGCGTTATAATCACCCGCAACAATTGAGCCCCCATAAAGTGACCAACCGTTACTCACCCCCCATGAAAATTCCCCCATACCAAAAACGGGGCCTTCGGTATTATGGTCAATATTAGAAGGTTTACCTGCCGAGAATTTATATTGCACTCGTCCTGGTCGAGTTAAATAAGGAATACTTGCCGTATCCATTTGAAACTCTTGTACAGAGCCATCTTGCTCTTCGACACGTACATCTAATTTACCGCTAACGGCATCATTAATATCTTGAATACGAAATGGTCCTGGAGCAACTTGCGTCTCGTAGATCACTCGACCCTGTTGGCTAATTGTCACTTTGGCATTGGTTTTTGCTACACCTGTGACTTCTGGCGCATATCCACGTAAATTAGGTGGCAACATATTGTCGTCAGTTGCGAGATGAACCCCGGTAAAACGGAAACTATCAAAAATATCGGAGCGCGAGTAAGTCTCTCCCATGACAAAGCGCGCTTCCCATTGAGGGATAGCTCTATAGAGATAGTATTGATTCCATTTCCAGCTGTTTTCTGTACTTTGAGGGATCCCTGTCGTATGTTGGTAGCTCGCTTGCCAATCAGCGCGAAAACGCCAAGCACCTAAGTTCGCCCCTAACGTACCTAACCCCGTCACTTGCTGACGTTGTTTTCCTTTAGCAGGATCAGTCACATTTGCATTGACGTTATAATCAAAAAGTATCCCTGAAATACCGTCATCCCAACGAGAAGGCGGATCCCAGTTTGGTGCTGAATACTCCAAATAAGCTTGAGGTATCGTTAATAATAAATTACCACTACCTAAACTGGCATTTATTGTCATTCCGGGAATAGATGATGTATCAAGGCAAGTTTGATTATCGTTAAAACGAATTTTATCAAGCCACTCTGGTTTTAGTCCTAATTGACGAACTAATTCAGGAGGTAAGCAAGGTTCACTTCCTTTGGGATCATCTGCAGGTACAACATAATTAATGTTGTAGATATCGGGAAGTTCATTATTATTTATACGAACAACAAATTCGTAGCGCCCTGGCATAATATAGCCAGCTCGAGAGAAATCAGATAAATCGATATTTTGTTTATCTTTAAGATCTAAAATATCAGCATTAAACTCAATATCGCTATTCGCTAAAGCTGAATTTGAAAGACTGGATGCCCCAGTAACAATTAAATAGATCAATATAGCAACAGGCCGAATAGCATGCTTTTTTCTCTTTTCTCGCTTCTCTAAACAAACGGTTTTGAATGATCTAACCATAAATTATCCAACCCTGATCCATTTAATAGTATTCCAGCTTAAAGCGCAGCGTCGTACGGTAATTCCCCGCTTTTGGCGTATCGTTATTTTTGACTATTCGAGCTTGGTACAGCAATGCCATTGACTGCGAATCAATGCCAACGGGCGGTAGGGGTTGTCCTGGAATAGCTTGTCGACCATAACGATCCGCTATCGCTAATGAAGCACCTTTGGCCTCACCGGATAACTCAAAGTTGCCATTTCCATTAGAAGGACCATCGAACGTTGCGATAAAACGTGGATTATCCGCTTCTTGCCCTTTCTGGCTAATTAGCGTACAGTCCGTTAATCTGATAGAAAAATATTCAATCGGTCCTTGACCTTCAGTGACTAACGTTGGGATAGATACCGTCGTTAGCGGGATCACTTGATCACTACTTCCCGCTGATATTGCACATGACGGCTCTAATATGGTTCCTTGTAGATTGAGCCACCCAAATCGCTGATGCATGTTTTTATCTTGTTTTACATCACTGGCTATCGTTGGCGCAGTCACTAAACTGGCAACAAGGCATAGCAATAGTGGTGCCATCTTGCGATTCATATTTTTCTCCGTTAGTAAGAAAAATCATTAAAAGTAAAGACAGGAATTAAAGCTCTGTACTTCCTTGTACAGAACTTATTTTTTCTTACTGATAAGTCAGTGCGAAAGTTGCGATTGCAGTAAAGTCACCTGGAACAGCAGCTTCAGATGCAGAACCTTGTAAATAAGCAGCAAAGTTCAGATCATTGTTACCATCACGCAGGTTTTGAGCAGCACTTGGGGTGCCTAATTTGATTTGTTTACCACCCGCATCGGTGATAACAACAGCTGCATTTTTAGCGATACCTTCAATGCCTAAAGAACCTTCTAAAACTTCAGTTGCTTCAGAGCCAGTGAAAGTTGTTTGAACAGTTTTGTAAGTCTCTGTAGTACAATTTTCTAAAGAGATTTTAAAGTCACGAGAATTACTACGGCCACCATCTTTTAATGCAGCAGTAGAAATTTGACCTAGTGGAACTGTTTGATTTTCAGTATCAGGAGTAATTGAGCAAGGAGCATCAATGATTGAACCAACAAATTTAACAGTACCATGACCTTGATCTGCAGCTAAAGCAGAACCCGCAACAACAGATAAACCTAAACCAAGAACTAAAGCTAATTTATTTAATTTCATCTTTTTGTTTCCTGAAATATAAAGGATGAAGACATCTAAAATAATTAATTCATTTAGGATTGGATTATTCCTAATTGAATGGCTCATTTATTGAGCTCGGGAATTTTGGTATATTTAAGTCCACTTCAAACGCCGCGAAATATCGTTAGAAACGAAACAAAATACACCAAATTGTTTAGTTAAAGATTTTCATCTTGCAAGTATGACTATTTAGATTTTTTCATCTTAAAATTTAGGAAAAAGATGATATAATTCTAAGTGCAAATACTATAGTTTGTTAAAAAAGTAAAAAAATTTATTTCAGTGTTTTGCACAAAGTAATAAATTATTTTGATTTTTTAAAAAATTGTTTAATATCAATATGTTAAATAATTAAGAATATATACCCAATAATATATTTGACTTAAGTTAGAAGCCGGAGAATAATAGTAAACAATTTGGTGTATTTTGATTGTTTCTCTAAATAGGTGTAAATATCACCTGCTATTCTCCTTTCTCTTACCTATCAATGGTTTTCGTTTTCTAAAAATTGGCAAACTTTCAATAAACTTGTTTAAAATTAACGAGTAAAAAAGAAAGTATAAAAAAAACACAACCCTTTATTGATGCATATTACTTGCTATAGTGATGCTGCAACTGACTTTTGTTGTTTATTATCTAATTGAAAAGGTTACGAAAATGAAGCAACGTAAATTTCTTACACGTTTTGAAGTGAATGCTATTTTAAAGCAAGCTAAGGAAGGTAGGTATCCCGAAAGAGATTACTGTATGTTTTTAATGTGTTTTTTACATGGTTTTCGTGTTAGCGAACTATGTAATTTAACATTAAGCGATATTGATCTAGAAAGTAGAATACTCTATGTCAGGCGTTTAAAAGGTGGGCTTTCAACAACACAACCTATTATTGATGAGGAATATGAAGCCTTATGCAACTGGTTGAAAAGTAGAGAAAACTGGAGAGAATCAGATTCTGAATGGGTATTTTTATCACAAAAAACGGGACCAATTTCCCGTCAACAAGTTTATGGGTTATTACGCCGTTTAGGTAAAAAAGCCAATGTTTCTATTAGTCCACACCCTCATATGTTACGCCACGCCTGTGGCTACGCACTGGCGGATTTAGGCAGAGATACACGTTTAATTCAAGACTATTTAGGCCATCGCAATATTTCCCATACGGTTATTTATACAGCAAGTAACTCAAAACGATTTATCAATATGTGGGAAACGCGAAACTCACAATAGTTCTTTATTAATAGATTACTTAAAAAGTTAATATCAATAATTGAGTACGTTTTATTTTACAATAAGAATATAGATATTTTTTTCTTTTTAATTCAAATTAGGATTTATATTAAAAATTATATCATTTAATATAAATAATCACGATAGTAATCTTAATAAAGAATTAATTAATGATACTTGATTTTAATAAACCCGGTCATATTTGGTGTACTAATTTTTTTTGAAATATAATCATTTTTATTCCAATAGACTCTATCTTAGAAGGTATCCATTTACCCACAGAAAAACATTAAAAAGATTTATCATTAATAATTTAACTTAGTATAAGAGATATATTCAAAATACAATTAATTCTGATTTTTTCGTCTCTTTCTACACATTTATAATGCTCATAAAGCAATCACTACCCATCTAAGCTCGCTTAGGGATAGTGATTGCAAGCCTAATGAGTGCAACATAACTCGACAGTCAATATCGCTATAGCGATCATTAAGGGAAAACATCCCCTTAGCCTGACCTAAATAGGTTGCTTATTTAAGGACTTTTTCTTGTAAGAGGTAAAGGTTAATACAGAAATGCGTCTAGTGCTTTTTTGGCTAAAAGATTGCTTCGTCGACTTAGCGGTTTGCCACTTTTGACCGACGTTGAAGTAATACAGTCCTCAAAAAACCAGTAAATAGGTGTGTTTAAGAATTTAGCTAATAGCACTAGATAAGTAAGATCTATTTTGTTTAACCCTCGCTCATAGCGTGAGAATTGTTGTTGGCTAACCCCTAGTTTTGCCGCCAATTGGCTACCTGTGTAACCTAACTCTTTACGCCTTTTTTGTATGCGCTTACCTACCAGTGCATTGACATCAATATTTGCACGACGATATTTCACCATGATATTTCAACCTTTTATTATTATGGTAACGTTAGAATCAACGCGCCAGAGCCAGAAAAATACCCTGGAGCAACATGTCCATTGGTTCTCAATTTAGAACTCACTTGTATAGAAACCATTTTGCCTTTTGCGACAAAGATAGCCTCTCCCTCTTCGCCAGATTTATCATTAATATATAAATCAGCATATAAGCTATTGTCATTACGTAGTGGGACTTGACGATTATTCATTCCTGTTGCAACAACCTGTAAAGAGACATCACGATTACACGTCACATTCACAGTCTGAGAACGAACCGCATTGTCTAACTCATTTTCCCCCACATTGCCGTAATCCAACTCAACAGAATGGGCTAACACATCACAATGTCCAACAGGTGGGGGAGCAATTGCACAAATAGAACCCGGTAATAAATAGCCATCTTCAGCAAAACCATAAGCATTTGGCTGATAAAATATACCAACGCACTCTTGTATGGTTGATGTATCAACATATCGATGAATGGCAACTCCTGGGCCATAAGGGAATCCTCCTAATTCTTTCATAACAGCAATACGTAGATCTTCCATTCTTCGATATTTATGCCCATCACTTAAAATAGTTCTGGTCGCTGAACCTCCAGACTGGTTAGGCTGATGACGATGATTTATGGTTATATAACAAGGTTTTTTTTTATAACAAGGATTTAAAGCCGTTGGTGGCTCGGGATCCCAACGCTGGATAATAAAAGTGTAATCAGCCCCTGTCCCCTCATTACCCACAGGTTTTGATTCTGTAATATAAGAAAAAATAGCGGCTATAGAGGAAGCTGGATATATCAACATGCTAGTAAATAAGTAAAAGATTAATTGGCGATTAGGTATAAGCATATAAACCTCAAGTCAACATTAGTCATAATTTAAATGGAATGTAGCAATGGCGCTAAAAGGCCCCCGTTTTATTGATTGATTAGCAATTGCGGTAGGTTCTGCTTGTATAAAAGCACTAAACCTCAATGTGTTATTAGTTGAAAGCAAAGCCATATTTTTTGATGGCTGATTAATGGGTAAGAGGACTCCATCGCTATCTTCTAGACCAATAGCAATACCAGAGGCTCGACTTATTGGACTCAATGCTAGAAAACCTTTCCCTGCCATCGCCTTATTTTCATCACCTTTAAATGTGATGGAAACTTTGTTATTCATAGAGAGATCGCACTCCGATAGATGGATCTCAAATTGCTGGCTTTTAGTTCTTTCTACTCCATTGTAAAAAGCACTATCAGTCACTTTATCCAGCGTGATGACAATAATTTCATCACCGGGTTTTATTACACATGGCTCATCAATTAACTCACCATGAAAACGCATATTAGGATCAGCATTAGCCATAGCTATCACAGTGGCAAAGATTGCAGTACTCAGAGATAATCTTTGTAATATCATCCCGATACTCCTATTGATATTCAGCAAGTAGCGTTGCTGTTGCCTCAAATGCACCTTTTGTTAAGGTACTTCCTGATTTTTTTACAGGCACAGCTAAAATAATCGGCGGTTTATCAGAGGTAATAACAAACCGTTTATTTAAAATAAATGGCTCACTATCTATCGTGAGATGTACGGCTAAATCCGTTATATTGGTTTGTAAAGCAGCCGCATCAAATTGGCTTGCAGAGCCGATAATGGATAAACCTAATGCCCAACCATTTGCATTTTCTTCACACTGCAACGTGTAATTGACGGTCTTTGTATAATTAATGCCATCGATGCGACTCGTTCCCAGTTGGTGACCAAAATTAACATCAATCATGTCATTGTTTTGGATCACACAAGGAGGGGGAATAAATAGTGTGCCAAATAACCTCAAATTATTTTCGCTGTTAGTGATTGTCGCCTTATTTGCCGTCTCATCAGCCATTAATGAAAATGATGAAAGTAACGTTATGAAAAAGAATATCCTCTGTTTATTAAACATTCCCGTTATCTCCTCACTGATATTCCATGCGCAATGTCGCTGTGGTAGAAAAGTCTCCTCCCACAAGAAGAGTAGAAAAATCACGCACAGGCACCGCTTCCAATACAGGGAAATCGGGATAAGTAAAATTAATTGCCTGCCCTAACTTAAGTGGTTTATTTTGATACAAAATACGTATACCTAATCCGGTAATATTGGTCATTAATGCATTGGCATCAAAAAAAGTACCATTCCCCTCGACAGAAAGTTTTAGTGTATTAATGGGCATTTGTTCACAACTTGGATGATAATCAACCAGACGTTTGTAATTTAAGCCATCAACTCGTGTACTTAGCACATCACCGAAATTCACTTCTACCGTTTTGCCCTCATTGATCATGCAAGGAGGGTGAGCGATAACGTACCCTTTTATGTTGATAGGGATCGGATAAATAGGTGTAATAGGCGAATTTTGTGATAGTCCCGTACTTGACAAAACCGGTGTCACAGCAGTTACATTTGTTGTGATAAAAAAGCTCAATAGTACCAATATTGATACAAGACTATTTTTATTAATCTGCTGTTTCATAAATATACCTATTAATTTCCTTGGTCTGTTTCTATCACCTTACATTCACGACTATCGCAGCTAAATTTCAATCTTGGACGACCACCGTAATCATTGATGTAACTTAATACCGGAGAAGCCCCCAGCGTAGAAACCGTTAAATTGAGTTTTTCCTACCCTCGAGGCGCTACCATGATAGGGGTAAATCCTTCTAAGCTTTTCCCTTTCAGATCCGTTAGACCATCAACAATAGTGATATAATAGGGTGTGGGATTATGCACAACATAACTCTCCCCCTGCTTTGTTAAGGTAATTTTTTCCTGCCATGGATTACTTAAATCAGTTTGGGTGGCATAAATAGATTTTGGTCGATAGAACAATTTTATCCGCGTTTGTAATGCAATTTGTAATACGTTGGGTTTATCACTACGTGGAGGGATCTCACGTAAATTAAAATAAAAAACACTCTCTCTATCTTGAGGTAGTTGTGCAATATCAGGTAATGATTGCACTTTCACTTGGCTCTTATTCCCAGGTTCAATACGCTGAATAGGAGGTAATACAATAAGAGGTGTTTCTATTTTTTCTCCTTGCTCGTTCTCTAGCCAACCTTGAGCTAAATAAGGTAATTCTTTGTTTTGATTACTTATACTCAGACTTACTGATTTATCAGCACCATTAAAAATAATACGTGTACGATCTAAAGCGATTGTCGCACCAACTTGCGACGTAAACACCATTCCAGTTAATAAGGTGGTAGTTACCATAAATAAATGTTTAGATGCCATCATCTTTAATTACTCTTCTCTCTATCAATCAATTATTGTTATTACTTAGCGTTATTTACTAAGAAATGAATGTTGAGGTAATGCTTGCGTTTTATCTGTTTCTAGGAATGATGTTGAAATAGTCGGCTTTCTTTGAAAGCAAGTTAAAAGCAGTGATGTGATCAGTTGTGTATCCGCCAATTTAGGAATGGATAATTGGCATTGGTTTTTACCATCCCAATGTACATACAAGACATCGCCTGAATTAATACCGCTTAAATAAACCTTTCCACCGTCGTTAAAAACACCTAATTCTCGACCATTAAGCGTTGTTACTGTCGCTGCAAATGGCGGAGCGCCTCCTTCAGCCAACTGTACTGTTGCCATCGCTTTGTGTCCGGCAATCACATCAAATTGACGATAGCCAATAGCGCCTTCAGTCAAAGTTAATTGATGAATAGAACGTAGTGCTTCAACATTGTCTGGTAGCTGTTTAAGATCGATAGAAGCACTGCCTCGATAATAGTGATTAATATCGGGGATCACCGCCTTGCCAAAAATATTGGTATGAGATATGGCACTAAGACTTTTTACCGGGACATCGGAAACACCTTGAGTATCAATTAACAAACGGGTTGCTCCCGGCATATTGCTACGGTGAAAATCCCCGCCTTTAGTGGTTAATGTTGCCCCACCTTGGAAAGATAAAGATGCCGAAGTATAGTCGCCGTTAATATGACTGGCTGAAGCCGTTACTAAAGCAACATCACCATAATGTGTAAAGAAACCATCAGCCGATGGTTTACCTCGACTACTAACTCCTGCACTTAGACGATAATTATTGTTATCATCAATGCGATCGAAATAGCTGACATTATGTGAGTTACCTTCTTTATTTATGACCGAGTTATAACTTATCGTTGCTCTATCACGCCAAGGCAAATTAATGTTGAAATACACGCCGTTGTCATGATTGCCATTAAAACGATTACGATAAGCGGATAAGCTAATGTTAATGTTTTTAAACTTCCCGATAGCGAGATACTTTGATAAAGAGAAGTTGTAATAGTCGTTATTCGGTCGATCCCAATACCTTTGATGGTTATAATTTATATAGGTACTAAGTCCCCATTGAGGAAATTGTTTACTCAGTGTAAGGGTATAAAGCTCTTTATTATTTTCTTGTGCGCCATAGCGATAACGCCTATCTAAATATTGATCCATACTCATAAAATGACGATCAGAGAATCGATAGCCTGCAAAAGTGATTTGCCCATCAATAGATTCAAAACGCTTTGAATAGCTAATTCGATATGAACTGCCATGATAGTGTTTATTCTCATTAGCGAAGGTTGCCCATGAATGAGTCGTATCAAAAGAGATAGCACCTAACATCATTAGATCTCGTCCAAAACCTAGCGAGGCCGAGTTATAATCCTTAGAAACTAAAGTGCCACCAAAAAGAGACCAACCATTATTCACTCCCCAAGAAAACTCTCCCATTGCAAAAATAGGCCCTTCAGTTTTATGATCTAATCGAGAAGGCTTACCCGCAGATACTTTATATTGAAGGCGTCCCGGTCTTGTAAGATAAGGAATATTGGCTGTATCAATTTGGTATTCTTGTATTGTTCCGTCCTGCTCTTCAATACGAACATCCAAGCGTCCACTTACCGCATCATGCAGATCTTGAATACGAAATGGCCCAGGCGCGATTTGTGTCTCATAGATAATCCGTCCTTGTTGACTCACGGTGACTTTTGCATTCGTTTTTGCAACTCCCGTGATCTCTGGAGCATAACCTCGTAAATTAGGGGGCAACATTTGCTCATCCGTAAGTAAACTTATTCCCGTAAAACGGAAATTATCTAATAGGTTTGAACGTAAGTAAGTCTCCCCCATGACTAAACGGGCGCCCCATTTCGTTATCGCTCGATAAAGATAGAATTGATCCCAATTCCAGTGATTTTCTGTGCTATGCAATACACCTGTAGTGTGCTCATAACTTGCTTGCCAATCTGCCCGAAAACGCCAAACACCTAAATTTGCCCCCGCCGTACCATTTGCGGTGATCTGCTGTTTCTGCTTGCCATCACTAGGCGCTCTGACATTGGCATTAACGTTATAATCAAACAATAATCCAGCAATACCTTCGTCCCAAAAAGAAGGCGACTCCCAATTCGGTGATGAATATTCTAGATAAGCTTGAGGAAGAGTAATAAAAAAAACCCCACTACCTAAATCTGTCCTCAGGCTCATACCTGGTAACGATGCCTCATTAAGGCAATTACCCTTATCTTTCCAAGTTAACTTTTTTAACCATTCTGGTCTGAGTGCAAACTGCTTAACTAATATAGGTGAGATACAAGGTTCGCTTGCCTTGGGATCATCTTTGGGCACAATATAGTCAACACGATAAGTTCCACTTAATTCATTGTTATTAATATTAATAATTAACTCATACTTGCCAGGAGTAATATATCCCGCTCGGGAAAAGCTTGATAAATCAATATTTCCTCGATCTTTTAAGTCAAGAATATCTGAGTTAAATTCAATATCTTTGCTAACAGCAAATGAATCGCTGGCAATACTTGCCATCCCTATAATCACGAAATAGATCAGTGTGGTAGCAGAACGACCTCTGCACTGCTTACTTTTATGTTTAACATTTAAATCAATCGTCTTGAATAATTTAGCCATAAGTAAACCTAACTAATCCATTTAGTAATATTCGAGCCCAAAACAGTCAATTATCAGTAATGCCCCTACGGATGAAATATCACTATGTTTGATAATCCTTTTGTATTTATAAAAAGAGCGCGTTTTACTATTACTCACCATCGATATCTAGCGCGATGACAAAAGTGTCCTAACGATAAGAAAGCTCATCAATTAACAAAGCCTTGTATATCCTTATACAAAGCTTTATTTGACGACTATTATTGATAAGATAAAGCAAAAGTGGCTATTGCTGTAAAATCACCAGGAATAGCAGCTTTTGAGGAAGATCCTTGTAAATAAGCGGCAAAATTTAAGTCATTGTTACCGTCATTCAATGTTTGGGCGGCACTTGCTTGACCTAATTTGATTTGTTCACCACCTGCATTGGTGATAACAACAGCTGCATTTTTGGCGATCCCTTCAATACCTAAAGCCCCCTCTAAAACATCAGGAGCTTCAGCACCGGTAAAGGTTGTTTTGACTGTTTTATATGTCTCAGTAGAACACTGTAATAATTTGATTTTAAACATTTTTGATGCACTACGGCCACCGTCTTTCAGTGCGCTAGATGACACTTGACCTAATGGAATACGTTGAGCACCTGAATCAGGATCGATAGAACAAGGAGCATCAATAATTGAACCATAGAATTCAACAGTACCATGCCCTTGATCTGCCGCTAATGCAGAGCCCGCAATGATAGATAAGCCTAACCCTAAAACTAAATGCAGTTTTTTTAATTTCATTTTGTTTTCCTAAAATATAAAAGTTAAATAAAGTATAAAAGCAACAACATTCAATTAAGAAAAATAATCCCATACAGGCGATACACTTCTCTTTTATGAATAAGATACGCAATGAATTTGGTATATCTTGATATATTGTAAAAATTAATCTCTATAATTAATCATCAATACATAAAATAAATAATAATTAACAACCGAAATTAGATAACGCTCATATCAAGTTGGGTTTATTATTCTCTGCCACTTTATTTAAGTCAAACCTGATAAATTTAATTAAATATATATTTATTAATACACTGATATTAATTGGATTTTTTTTCATCTTACGCAAATTATAATTACCCCCAAAATAAGTAATTAGATAAAAAAACCAAAAATAGCATCATAAAAAGAATATTTATAGACTTTTAAATACAAAATACTTAGATATAAAGTGTAAAAAATTAAAGGAAATATATTTTTATAAATAGAAATAAATTTTATTATTTTAATATTATAACAAAAAAACAAATAACCATAAATTTACATATAAGTACAAAAAAGATACAATATTATAACTTTTATTATTCAATAACGATGATTTTTCAGAATAAAAAACCAATAAATTATTTTTAATAGAATTTAAAACTAAAAGGTTGTTTTGAAATATTGCGGTTAAATTTAACAGCATGAAAAACAAGAAATTAATTAGAAAATTGAAAGCATTAACTTACTAAGAAATAGACATAATAAAATTAAATAATGCTGTAACCAAATAATAAAAAAGAACTATATAGAAATTAAACCTTCATAATGGAATATTTTCTGATTAGACAGAATTAATATCATTACATTGTATTAACAAAACAACTTTTTAAGATAAAAATTAAAAACTAAAATTGTAAAAAAAACACAAAAAGTATTTCAATTTGTAAGATATGTTTATTTACTCAAAAAATCATAATTTAAATTTTACTTTTTTTATTTTTTCAATAAGAACTTTAAACTTTATTAAAAAAAATAAACAAATTAAGAATATGCCCCATTCATTCTGTTTGTATAAAAACAGATACATTTAAATCGTTAATCAGAGAAATTTAATTTTAGTAAATAAAGTATATTATCTTTTATTCACACTATTATTCATATCAACTTTAATGAGAAGATTACCTTAATCACAGTTGCAGAATTTTATTTAGTTTAGATACCATTACGATTAAGATGAATGTTAAAAATTCACCATGGAGATCAGGATTTCATTATGGAACTTACCTTTTTAGGCACTAATGCAGGCGTGCCTTCTAAAGATCGCAACGTCACCAGTATGGTGCTTGATTTACAAAATAAACAAAAAAGTCTGTGGATGTTCGATTGTGGAGAGGCGACCCAGCATCAGATCTTACATAGCCATGTAAAGCTATCACGCATCAATAAGATTTTTATTACCCATTTACATGGTGATCATATTTTTGGTTTACCCGGACTACTCTGTAGCCGTTCAATGGGGGGCACAGAAAACCCGTTAACCATTTATGGGCCTACGGGCATTAAGGCATTTATAGAAACAGCCCTTACATTAAGCCAATCTTATCTCACTTACCCTTTAGATATTATTGAAATAGAACAAGATGGTTTTCTTTTTGAAGAAGAAGGTATACGCGCAAGTTGTGGCGCATTATCACATCCTGTCCCCTGCTTTGGTTATCGTCTAGAAGAAGACAATAAACCGGGTAAACTCAATGCTGACAAGCTAGAGACAGAGAATATTCCTAGAGGCCCTTGGTATAAATTATTAAAACAAGGGAAAACCGTTACGCTACCTGATGGACGGATCATTGATGGAAAAGATTATCTAAGCACAGAGATCAAAGGTCGTTGTATTGTGATTTTTGGCGATACACAACCAACGCCTAATGCAGTTAAACTCGCTGAGAATGCCGATGTTATTGTCCATGAAGCAACCTTTAAACATGATATGGCTGATAAAGCCAATAGTCGTGGACATTCAAGTACCATACAGGCAGCTGAGTTAGCCAAAAAAGCGAATGCTAAGCGATTAATCATTACTCATATCAGTAGTCGCTATTCACCTAAAGAAACCCCCGAGCTATTAGCGGAATGTCATACTATATTTGACAATACACAAATCGCCAGTGATTTTGAGACATTCAAACTTTAACTAATACTAAATCAAAATAGAGCAACGATAGCGACTCTTGAGATAGTATTAATCGTTGCTTTTATTCTTTCACAGGATATTGCTACTCAGCAGTCGGAATGAAATCGTGTTTGATCTTACCGTCTTGCAAAATGAAATTGACTTTACCATCCCAAAATTCGGCTAAAAAAACATCTTCTGGGTTATCTATATGTTGTTTTTTCATCTCTTCGTTTAACCAATTTTCATCTCGTTCTATCTGCTCAAGTTCAGAAGTTCGGATAACACCATCTTTCATAATAATGATAGAGGGCATTTTAGCACCATCACACACCACCGTTATTTGTCCATCAGGTTCAATTTGAGCATAATTAACTTCTTGAAAAGAATGAATTCCTTGGGCATGTAACCTAGAAGTGATATTAAGAATATCAATCTTATTTTTCTTCTCAGTAATGTTTTCCATAATAAATCTTCCCTTTTTAATAATCGGGATCGGATTACCTATCGCTACTGCTCGGAAAAAATTAAATTTTTTACTGATATAATTGAGAAAAGAAATAAAAAATACACCTATCAAAAAGACAATAACATATTGGTAAAGCGGGATTGCATCTGTGTAAATAACCCCTCCCATAATCCCCCCTAAAACAAAATTACCAATAAAATCAATGGGAGTTAGTTGAGAGAGTTGTGTCTTCCCTGAAATATTCATATGAGCCAAAATTATTGTAAAACCAATAATAAACTTGATAACCACAAGCAGATAATATTCCATTTCTTAAGCACCTTTGCAAAACGATTCACACTGTAATTATAAAGCATAAAACATACCATTGAGAGAAATCTGACAGATATTAACCTTACAAATCTAATATATTTGACTAGTGGTAATCACTTAATATACTTAACCTTGTTGATTTTCAGACTCTCACTATACTTATTTTATTGGGAGTTAAGATAATATATAAAATATCAACTCAATAACCTCTCGCTTTTAATACTAGTTATGCGAGATATCATCGATATGTTTTGGATACATTCTCTGGAGAGAAACATGAACAAAAAATTACTGGCATCTTTAATTCTAGCAGGTCTTGTTACCATTACAGCAGGTTGTGATGATTCATCGAAAAAAGTGGATGAAGGTATTGATAAAGCAAAAGAGACAGCAACCCAAGTAAATGAAACGGCTCAAGACAAAGCAAAAGAATTAACAGATCAAGCTAAAGAAAAAGCCGCTGATTTAAAAGAGAGTGCATCAGCGACAGCTGACGAATTAAAACAAGATGCGGCCAAGCTAAAAGAGCAAGCTGAAGATAAAGCTGCAGAGCTTAAAGCACAAGCCGATCAAAAAACCGATGCATTAAAAGAGAGCATTGCACAAAAAACAGATGAACTAAAAGATTCTGCAAGTGCAAAAGCAGATGAAATCAAACAAAGTTTAAATAATGAAAGTGACAAACTGGCTGGTAAAGCAGAAGAAGTGAAACAAAACGCTAATACCACTGCAGATAACTTAAAACAAAATGCTAGCGACAAAGCAGCGCAACTAAAAGAAGATGCGGCTAAAACCAGTGATGATGTAAAACAGCAAGCGCAAGATACTAAAGATAAAGCGCTTGATAAAGCCGATGAGCTCACCGATCAAGCAAAGCAAAAAATTGATTCTCTAAAGGCTGATAATAAATAATTTCATTTCAGAAATTTTGATGTTGAAAAAGCCAGTAATATTTTACTGGCTTTTTTTGTGCAAAAAACAAACAGGAGTTGATCGATTAAGCAAAAAATGTAACCATACTATCCTTTTTTCAACAGGAGAAACCTATTAAAGCGTCAAGACGCTGACTAAAAACATATGATAATAAATTGATTTAATTGTAATTTTCTTCACCTTACGGAAAAATATAATTTATTTCCGTTCTTTTATAAAGCTTCAAGATCATCTGATGTTTTATTCAAATTTTCTTACAAACTTTTCTTTCCTAGCGATACCACTAACATGCTAGATTGCAATATCGAAAAGTCTTGTCTAAGAAAAATAACAAAAATAGGTTAACTATGAGCCAACAAAATGAAATCACACCAAAAAAAATTAGGATGAAAATTAATCCTCCCGTATTTTACACCTCCGCAATACTTATTATGCTCGTCGTAGGGTTTTCAGCGCTATTTCCTGAACTCGCTAATGACAAGCTAGGGCACCTTCAGGAAAACCTTTTCACCAACGCGAGCTGGTTTTATATTTTAGCCGTAGCATTGGTTTTGCTGAGTGTGACTTATTTAGGGCTATCGCGCTTTGGCGAAATAAAATTAGGCCCTGATCATGCTCGTCCACATTTTAGCTATTTTGCTTGGTTCGCGATGCTGTTTTCAGCAGGTATGGGTATTGGGCTGATGTTCTTTGGTGTCGCAGAACCCGTTATGCACTATTTAATGCCACCCACAGGGGATGCGCAGACGATTGAAGCCGCCAAAGAAGCTATGCGTTTGACTTTCTTCCACTGGGGATTACATGCTTGGGCTATTTACGCCATCGTGGCATTAATTCTGGCGTTTTTTAGCTACCGCCATGGCTTGCCATTAACGTTACGTTCCGCCCTTTATCCTATCATTGGCGACCGTATTTATGGCCCTATTGGGCATGCGGTAGATATTTTTGCTGTGATGGGCACCGTATTTGGTGTCGCAACTTCACTGGGTTTTGGTGTTCTACAAGTTAATGCCGGTTTAAACCATCTATTCGATATTCCAATTAATCCAACCGTGCAAGTGGTTTTAATTGTTGTTATCACCGGGCTTGCTACTATTTCGGTTGTCTCTGGATTAGAAAAAGGTATCCGTTTTTTATCCGAGCTTAACCTTGGTTTAGCCGTTATTCTTCTTTTATTAGTCATTATTCTTGGCCCTACTGTATTGATTTTAAAATCGTTTGTTGAAAATACAGGGGGCTATTTATCAGAAATAGTGAGTAAAACGTTTAATCTTTATGCCTACGAACCAAAATCAAGTGATTGGTTAGGTGGATGGACACTGCTTTATTGGGGCTGGTGGTTATCGTGGTCGCCTTTTGTCGGTATGTTTATTGCACGGATCTCCCGTGGTCGTACTATTCGTGAGTTTGTTGTCGGCGTACTCTTTGTTCCAGCTGGCTTTACCTTACTTTGGATGACTGTCTTTGGTAATACCGCTATCTATTTAATTAAAGATAAAGGTGCAGAAGTTCTTGCGAATATAGTACAACAAGATGTGTCATTAGCACTGTTTGAATTCTTAAACTATTTTCCATTCTCATCAGTGCTTTCCTTTGTCGCAATGCTGATGGTCATTGTCTTTTTTGTCACCTCAGCAGACTCCGGTGCAATGGTGGTTGATACCCTAGCGTCAGGAGGAGATTCAGAAACCCCTGTATGGCAACGTATCTTCTGGGCTGCATTAATGGGTATTTCAGCCATTACCTTGTTATTGGCAGGAGGTTTATCAGCATTACAAACTGTCACCATTGCCAGTGCGTTACCATTTGCCATCGTGCTATTGGCATCAATTTATGGATTAATTAAGGCATTGCGAGTGGATGTTTATAAGCGAGATAGCCAACAGATGACGACTATCGCCCCACCGGCTAGCCGTAATCCTATTCCTTGGCAACGTCGATTAAGAAATATTGCTTATTTTCCTAAACGTTCACATGTAAAACGTTTTATGGAAGAAGTCGTTAATCCTTCCATGGAAATGGTGTCGGCAGAATTAAGCAAACAAGGTATTCAATGCTATATCCATGACGAAGAAGAAGATCGCATCGGCTTTGAAGTGGACTTAGGTGAGGATATGAACTTCTTTTATGAAGTACGATTACGATTCTATACTCAACCCGCTTTCGCGCTAGCAGGCTTAACAGATGAAGAAAAAGATGAAGAGCATAAATACTATCGTGCTGAAATTCATCTCAAAGAAGGTGGGCAAGATTACGATGTCATGGGCTGGACAAAAGAACAAATTATTCATGACATACTCGATCAGTATGAAAAACATATTCACTTCTTACACGTATTAGGTAAAAGGTAATTTCACCTATTACATAAAAACAAAAGAGATGATGGTATAACATCATCTCTTTTTTCTTGGTGCACACATGTTATTTTTCAGTTGAATGACTATTTTCTGGATTTAACGCTATCAGTTCTTTCAGTAAGATAGATAAATGTTGCAGTTTTTCTGTAGAAAACTTTTGTTCGAGTAATTGGTACCCTTCTTCTATCTTAGGCTGGATTTTATCATATAAATTTTGCCCATTGGTTGATAGAGAAACGAATAATTTACGTTGATCACTCACTGGTTTTAATCGACAAATTAGCTCATCTCTTTCCATTCTAATCAAAATACCTGTCAAACTTGGACGCAGGATACAGGTTTTTTGTGCTAATTCGTGAAAATCGATAGAGCGCTTATCAGCAAGAACTCGGATGATCCGCCACTGCTGCTCTGTCAGATTATGCTCTTTAAGAACGGGGCGAAAAAATCCCATCGCAGATTCCCGTGCTTGCAATAGCGCGATTGTTAATGACTCATGCATAATCAGAAGCTCTTTATTGATAGATAAATTGATGAAAAATCACTCAATCTAGCCGGTGAAAATTATAACTCGTTATAGTTATAAATGAATAATATTCTAAGAATAGACTTTTTATTACAATTAATCATATTAACAAATAAATAAACTTGACTCAATTTCTAACATTTTAGGCTATTTTAGCAATTGATGACCTTAGTACTTTTCTCAGACAAAACCGCGTAATATCCCCAAAAAATAACAGGATAATATGTGTCATTTCGTGTTATTTATCAGCAAACTAGGCTAAATCACTTGATTTACCTATCGCTTTTCTTGACTTATTAGGAATAATAACAACCAGCGATAAGGTTGTCTCACGACTTTTTGAGATAAAGTTAACAGGTTGTAACAAAGAAAGATTGATCTCTTGGCTAATGCGAGGTAGCGTTACGGCTTTAAATTCACACAGCAAAGAAATCAGCAAGATCATTACAACTTTGTGAAGCGGCACTAGTTAGATAAATTCTGATTTTCTAACTAATGGTTATTTTAAGTGAAGACGCCCACAGATGAGAAGTCTGGCAGTAGGAGTAAAAAATGTCTGATGAAAAACAGGCTAACCCACTTTTTCGGGATGCAATGGCAAGCTTAGGTGCTGCCGTTAATATTGTCGCAACTAATGGTGATGCAGGATGCTGTGGTTTAACAGCAACAGCTGTATGTTCAGTTACCGATACTCCACCGACAGTGATGATTTGCATCAATAGTAAAAGCCAAATGAATAGTACGTTTCAAGAAAATGGCAAATTAAGTATCAATATTTTAAATCATGAACAAGAAGAGATGGCTTGCCATTTTGCCGGTATGACAGGTCTGGCAATGGCTGATCGCTTTACCCAACCAGGATGGCAATATGGCGCATTACAGCAACCGATATTAACCAATGCACTCGCTAGCCTAGAAGGTGATATTTACGATGTACGCCAAGTAGGTACTCACTTTGTTTATATGGCAGAGATAAAAAATATTGCGGTTCGAGAAGATGGCGATGGCTTAATTTATTTTAAGCGTCGCTTCCATCCTGTTAAACATAAATTAGTCCCAACCACCGCTTAATTAGCTAATATTAAAAACAAAAACGCACTTTATTATTTTGAAGAGGGTATCAATTTAAATCCTTCATTATTAATAAAGGCGTTTTTATTACCTTTGTTAAATTTTAAATAATTACCCGCACTTCATGCATATTTATTTCACTTTATCCTAAAATAGAGCTATCAGCGTTTTATTAAACTATTTTTAACATCTGTTTGTTATAAAAGAAATTATTAAAATTATAAGAAAACTTTTTCTTTAGAAAATCAATTAGTCACGATATAAATATCCCTTCCACTCTATTTTTATGCTTATATTTTATCAGCTTTATTAAGCTTAAAATATAAACAAAATAGGCTCTTTTTGGTGATTATTTATACCAAAGATCAATTAAATCGCTTTAATTGAAAATAAATTAATGACTATTTTTTTCAATCTGGTATTAATCTTACTAACAGTGTGATCAACCTTTGAGAAGTCATTCTATCAATATATTAGTCTACCGGACTTACCGATCACCATCTTAAATTTGCAAACATCACTCTAAATACAACAGATAATGTTATCAGGGTGTAACATTCATCGTGAATTTGAGTAAATAGCATCGTTGTTGAAAATAAATAATAATTAGGGGCATTAAAGATATGGATAAACCCGCTAAAGTCGGTTTATTACAACAGCCTAAACCATTCTTTATGATTTTCTTTGTGGAATTATGGGAACGTTTTGGTTACTACGGCGTACAAGGTATTCTTGCCGTTTATTTTGTTAGTAAACTCGGATTCTCTCAAGAACAAGCTTTTATTACTTTTGGTGCATTCTCCGCATTAGTTTATGGGCTTATTTCTATTGGTGGTTATGTTGGTGACCATCTATTAGGCACCAAACGAACCATTGTTTTAGGGGCTATCGTATTGGCTATCGGTTATTTTATGACCGGCATGTCAATTATGTATCCTAATTTAATCTTTTATGCTTTAGCCACTATCGCAGTAGGTAACGGTTTATTTAAAGCAAACCCAGCAAGCCTATTAGCTAAATGCTATAAACCTAAAGATCCCCGTCTTGATGGTGCATTTACACTATTTTATATGTCGATTAATGTTGGTTCATTAATCTCCTTATCTATTGCCCCCGTTCTTGCCGATCGCTATGGCTATGCGCTGACTTATAATATTTGTGGTATCGGCTTAATAATGGCCATATTGGTCTATTTTTTCTGCCGTAAAATGGTCGTGAATATTGGTTCTGAACCAGATCACCTGCCAATGAATTTCAACAAACTGCTATTAGTTATTGCAGGCTCTGTCGCTATGGTCTTTATTTGTGCATGGTTGTTGCACAATGTGATGATTGCTAACATCGTTTTAATCAGCTTGTCTATTGTTGTGGTTATCATTTATTTTCGTGAAGCCTTTAAACAAAAAGACAGAGTGGCACGTAATAAAATGTATGTTGCATTTGTTCTGATGTTAGAAGCTGTTATTTTCTATATTCTCTACGCTCAGATGCCAACCTCACTTAACTTTTTTGCTATCCATAATGTTCACCATACCCTGTTAGGCTTTGATATTAACCCGGTGAGTTTCCAAGCATTAAATCCATTTTGGATCATTATTGCCAGCCCTATCTTAGCAATGGCTTATAGCCATTTTGGCGCGAAAGGCAAAGATTTATCCATGCCGGCAAAATTTACCACAGGTATGCTTTTATGCTCATTAGGCTTCCTAACCGCTGCCGCTTCAGGTATGTGGTTTGCTGATGCTCAAGGCTTAACATCACCTTGGTTTGTTGTACTGATTTATCTCTTCCAAAGTCTAGGGGAATTGATGATCAGTGCATTAGGCTTAGCGATGATTGCCGCTTTCGTACCGCAATATATGATGGGCTTTATTTTAGGTATGTGGTTCTTAACACAAGCGACGGCTTACCTGTTAGGAGGCCATGTAGCAACCTTTACCGCGCCACCTGAAGGTATTACCGATCCACTACAAACACTGCCTATTTATACTGATGTGTTTGGCAAAATCGGTATCGTTACCTTAGTGGTTGGTTTGATTATGTGGGCAACAGTACCTTTACTAAACCGCATGATGAAAGAAGAGAGTAAAATGATTAAGTAAATAAGCAAACACCTTCGCTTATCACAGACAAAGCGCCTAGAAAGGCGCTTTTTTATCTCTTATAAAAATGCTTAGCGATTAAATCTTCTACAACCTTAATCTTTTATTATTTATGATTAGTGATCTTCTCTTTTTTTCTTTTTTCTGGTTTTAATCTATCTTATAAATAGTACCTTTAATTGAAACTGACAATATTTAGCATTGTCTAATAATCAATATTCATGATTAAAAACCAATGATTGGTAATAGGAGCAGATATTAATGAATGATAAAAATAAGCTAGCAGCCGCATTATTAGCTATTTTTCTTGGTGGGCTAGGAATACATAAATTCTATCTTCGTAAAGTAGGAATGGGGATTTTATATCTCATTTTTTGCTGGACGGGGATACCCGCTATTATCGGTTTTATTGAAGGAATTTATTATCTGTGTATTTCAGACCAAACCTTTAATGACAAATATAACCGAAACTAAATAGCCCAATACCATCGTATCTAGTGCTAACAACCAACAAAAAAACCCGCATACTAAGCGGGTTTTTTAGGTGTATTACAATAAAATTGTATTACAGAACATCAATCGCATTTAGCTCTTTAAATGCTTGCTCTAAACGAACAACCATTGATGTTTGACCATGACGTAACCAGTTACGTGGATCATAGTATTTCTTGTTAGGTTTATCAGCGCCTTCTGGATTACCTAATTGGCTTTGTAAATAGCCTTCGTTCTTTTTGTAGAACTGTAAGATACCGTCCCAAGTTGCCCATTGAGTATCAGTATCGATATTCATTTTCACAACACCGTAGCTTACAGCTTCTTTGATTTCTTCTGCAGATGAACCAGAACCACCGTGGAAAACAAAGTTTAAGCTATTGTGTGGCAGATTGTATTTCTCTGACACATAGTCTTGTGAGTTACGAAGAATTTTTGGTGTTAATTGAACGTTACCTGGTTTATAAACGCCGTGAACATTACCAAATGATGCAGCGATAGTGAAACGTGGGCTGATAGCATTTAGTTTTTCATAAGCGTAAGCAACGTCTTCAGGTTGGGTATATAGCGCAGAGCTATCCATACCTGTGTTATCAACGCCATCTTCTTCACCACCAGTACAGCCTAATTCGATTTCTAAAGTCATATCGATTTTAGCCATACGCGCTAAATATTTAGAACAGATTTCAATATTTTCTTCTAATGACTCTTCTGATAAGTCAATCATATGAGAAGAGAATAGTGGTTTACCTGTTTTCGCATAGTGTTTTTCACCTGCATCTAACAGACCATCAATCCAAGGTAACAGTTTTTTCGCACAGTGGTCAGTGTGTAAAATAACAGGAACACCATAGTATTCTGCCATTTGGTGTACATGGTGAGCACCAGAAATAGCCCCTAGGATAGCCGCTTGTTGTGGCGCTTCAGCTTTAAGACCTTTACCTGCGATAAATGCAGCACCACCATTAGAGAATTGAACAATAACAGGAGAACGCACTTTCGCAGCTGCTTCTAATACAGCATTAATTGAGTCTGTACCTACGCAGTTAACTGCAGGCAGAGCAAAATTATTTTCTTTTGCTACTGCAAATACTTTTTGTACATCATCACCAGTGATGACACCCGGTTTTACGAAATCAAAAACTTTAGACATGTAATAAGATCCTATATTTGGAACAGGCAGAGTTTTACACTCTACCTGTATGAGCGTGACTTAATTACTGTTTAGCGCGTTCTTCCAGCATAGCAACCGCAGGAAGTTTTTTACCTTCTACGAATTCTAAGAAAGCACCACCACCGGTTGAAATGTAAGAGATTTTATCTGCGATATCAAATAAATCGATAGCCGCTAATGTATCACCACCGCCAGCGATAGAGAAAGCATCACTATCAGCAATCGCTTTAGCAATCACTTCAGTACCTTTACGGAAGTTAGGGAATTCAAAGACACCCACAGGGCCATTCCACAGAATGGTTTTGGCGTTTTTCAGGATTTCAGCTAAACGTTCAGCCGTCACATCACCGATATCTAATACTTGTTCATCATCTTTGATGTCATTTGCTGATTTCAGTACAGCTGGCGCTGTTTCTGAGAATTCTGTCGCGACACGGACATCTGTTGGTACTGGAATATCGCATTTTTCCATTAATTTTTTCGCATCGTCAACAAGGTCTGCTTCATATAATGAACGACCTACAGAATGACCTTCTGCTGCGATAAAGGTGTTAGCAATACCACCACCAACGATTAATTGGTCAGCAATTTTTGATAATGAATCTAAAACTGTTAATTTAGTAGATACTTTAGAGCCACCAACGATAGCCACCATTGGACGCTCTGGTTTATCTAATGCTTTGCCTAATGCTTCAAGCTCTGCTGATAACAGAGGACCCGCGCAAGCGATATCCGCAAACTTAGCAACACCGTGTGTTGACGCTTGAGCACGGTGAGCCGTACCGAATGCATCCATGACAAAGACATCACATAATGCAGCATATTGTTTAGACAGCGTTTCGTCGTCTTTCTTTTCGCCTTTATTAAAACGGACGTTTTCAAGTACAACTAATTCACCTGCATTAACATCAACACCGTTTAAATAGTCTTTTGCTAGGCTAACGGGTGCAGATAATTTCTCTTTCAGATAGTCAACAACTGGTTTTAAAGAGAACTCTTCGTTGTACTCACCTTCAGTAGGACGGCCTAAGTGTGAAGTTACCATAACTTTAGCGCCTTGTTTTAAAGCCGCTTCAATAGTCGGTAATGAAGCACGAATACGTGCATCTGAAGTTACTTTTCCATCTTTCACTGGAACGTTCAGGTCAGCACGAATTAGTACTCGTTTACCGGCCAGGTCTAAATCGGTCATCTTAATTACAGACATGATGAATCCTCTCATTGATTCTCTAAAATTTAGTAATCTTCTGTTCAGTACCGCGCATTATCACATAATGTGCTATTGCTGAGTACCGTCATTAATACATGATTATTTAAAACCAGTTGCAGCCATAGCTAACGTCGTATCAAGCATTCGGTTAGCAAAGCCCCATTCATTATCACACCAGACTAACGTTTTAATCAGATGCTGCCCACTGACTCTAGTTTGTGTACCATCAACAATGGCACTATGAGGGTCGTGGTTAAAATCTGTTGAGACTAATGGCAATTCTGTGTAATCCACTATACCACGAAATGCGCCAGTTGCTGATTTTTGAATTAACTTATTGACATCTAACACATTTACAGCATTTTTTACCGTGACACTTAAATCAATTGCTGTCACATTAATTGTAGGAACTCGTACAGAAATTGCCTCGAAATGATCTTTAAATTTCGGGAAAATCCGTGTAATACCGGCAGCTAATTTGGTATCAACCGGAATAATCGATTGTCCTGCGGCTCGTGTACGACGTAAATCTTTATGATATGCATCAATAACAGGTTGATCATTCATCGCAGCATGGATTGTCGTCACTGTACCTGACTCTATACCAAAAGCATCATCCATCATTTTAATAATCGGGATAATACAATTTGTGGTACAAGAGGCATTAGAGACGATGCGGTGCTGTTTTTTCAGTTCATGTTGATTAACACCGAATACCACCGTAGCATCAAGATCTATCGTTCCCGGATGAGAAAAGAGCACTTTCTTTGCCCCTTGAGCAATATGCGCCTCACCATCGGCACGAGATCCATAAACGCCACTACAATCAAGTACCACATCAATACCTAACTCACCCCAAGGTAAGTCTGCAATATCGGCATGATGGAAAAGACGGATTGCATCATCACCTACTTGCAATAAGTCATTATTAACACGAATATCCCAAGCAAAACGACCATGGCTTGAGTCATATTTAAGCAAATGAGCAATACCTGTCGCATCAGCCAATTCATTTATTGCAACAACGCTTATTTCAGCCCGCTTTCCAGATTCATAAAGCGCTCTTAACACATTACGCCCTATTCGACCAAAACCGTTAATAGCAACTCTAATTGTCATGTAACTTCCTTGATAACTCGTAATTATGCAACCGCCTAGAATAATCGAGCAATTGACTAATCAACAACGATAAATCAAGTAAAACTAAAAAATGTGCGGTCACCGACATTTTTAGCATAACTGAAACGGTTCAGCTTATTGGTATTCAGATTACGAGAAATGAGAGAAAATCGCAATAGCAAAAAAAGGGGGAAGCATAAAAAAAGAGCACATCTGAGAAATTATTCCCAAAAATGTGCTCTTGTTAACATTTATTGATTATTTAAGTAGAGTTTTTGCCTGTGTAACCACATTTTCAACAGTAAAACCAAACTCAGCAAACAGTTCGTTTGCAGGAGCAGATTCACCGAAGCTATGCATACCGACAATCACACCATCAAGACCAACATATTTAAACCAGTAATCCGCGATACCCGCTTCAATAGCAACACGAGCTTTAACCGCTGCAGGTAATACTGCTTCACGATAATCAGCATCTTGTTTATCAAATGCATCTGTTGCTGGCATTGAAACCACACGGACTTTACGGCCTTCTGCTGTTAATTGATCGTAAGCATTAACAGCTAATTCAACTTCAGAACCCGTAGCAATAAAGATAAGTTCAGGTGTACCGTCACAATCTTTCAGGATATAACCACCCTTCTCGATATTAGCCAGTTGCTCTGGAGTACGTGGCTGTTGAGCAAGGTTTTGACGAGAGAAGATGAGCGCAGTTGGACCATCTTTACGCTCAACAGCGTATTTCCATGCTACTGCTGACTCAACTTGGTCACATGGGCGCCATGTACTCATATTTGGTGTTACACGCAGACTTGCCATTTGCTCAACAGGTTGGTGAGTAGGACCATCTTCACCTAAACCGATAGAGTCATGGGTATAAACAAAGATACTGCGGATTTTCATCAGTGCAGCCATACGTACCGCATTACGTGCATATTCCATAAACATCAGGAAGGTAGCGCCGTAAGGAACAAAACCACCGTGTAATGCAATACCATTCATAATGGCAGACATACCGAATTCGCGAACACCATAATGGATGTAGTTACCGGCTTTATCTTCATTTAATGCTTTAGAGCCAGACCACATAGTTAAGTTACTTGGTGCAAGGTCAGCAGAGCCACCCATAAACTCAGGTAAAACTTTACCAAACGCTTCTAATGTATTTTGTGATGCTTTACGGCTAGCAATACTCGCTGGGTTATGTTGCAACTGTTCAATAAAGGCTGTTGACTCTTTTTCCCAATTTGCAGGTAATTCGCCAGACATACGACGTTTAAATTCAGCTGCTAATTCAGGGAATTGTGCTGCATACTCAGCAAATTTAGCGTCCCACGCAGCTTCTTTTGCTTTACCAGCTTCTTTAGCATCCCACTCTTTGTAGATCTCTTGTGGAATTTCAAAAGGACCATACTCCCAGCCCAGAGCTTTACGAGTTTCTGCAATTTCTGCATCACCTAATGGTGAACCGTGAGAATCGGCAGTACCTGCTTTATGAGGAGAACCAAAACCAATAGTGGTTTTGCAAATTAACAGTGAAGGCTTATCAGTAATTTGTTGTGCGGTTTCAATCGCAGCTTTAATACTCGCTGCATCATGACCATCAATACCACTAATAACATGCCAGCCATACGCTTCGAAACGTTCAGCAGTATTATCAGTAAACCAACCATGTACTTTACCATCAATAGAAATGCCATTGTCATCGTAAAATGCAATCAGTTTACCTAACTGTAAAGTACCTGCTAAAGAGCATACTTCGTGAGAGATACCTTCCATCATACAACCATCCCCCATAAAGGCGTAGGTGTAGTGATCTACGATATCGTGACCAGGACGGTTAAATTGAGCCGCTAATGTGCGTTCTGCGATCGCAAAACCTACTGCGTTAGCAATCCCTTGACCTAAAGGACCCGTGGTAGTTTCAACACCTGGGGTATAACCATATTCTGGGTGACCCGGTGTTTTAGAATGCAGCTGACGGAAATTTTTTAGATCATCTAAAGAAACTTGATAACCAGACAGATGTAATAAGCTATAAATCAGCATTGAAGCATGGCCGTTAGATAAAACAAAACGGTCACGATCTGCCCAGTGAGGATTAGTTGGATTATGATTTAAAAAATCACGCCATAATACTTCTGCAATATCAGCCATGCCCATAGGTGCACCAGGGTGCCCTGATTTGGCTTTTTGCACTGCATCCATGCTTAAAAAACGGATCGCATTTGCAAGGGTTTTACGAGTGGTCATTTTCTACTCCAAGTCGGATAAAAAGCATCTAGATAGCTGATTCTCTCAATGCGGGCAAAAAACCGCAATATAAAAAATCCACAAAGGTGGCTATCGTAATCAGTGAAAATCAATAATTCTTTGATTTAAACAGCATTTATTACGATAAACGCGGGAAATAACATTACACCACCACATTGTTGCGCAACAAAAATGAAAAATGACTTTTATTTGCGCAATTAAGAAGTATCTTATTAAACCTTAGCTTGATACGACTAATCAAGCTAAAATTACGTTGCTGTTTTATCTATCAAATCAAATAAATACTAAGCTATTTAATTTTCCCGCTGTTAATGGTCACCTACCAACACCTAACTTGAAAACATTCAGATGATTACTGGCTATTTTTTCAACTAATTGTTCAAGCGGAAAATTAACGGCCGGAAGGCTTGGAGAAAATAGATGTCGAGTAGTTTTATAAGGGAAAATATTACCTTGCTTTAATATCTGCTCCCTTATTCTTAATGGGCTAAACGCTCGTCCATTCTGCCAATCATACACAGTTATGCGTGTATCAGTGTAATCAAGCAACACACAAGGAATATAAGTGAGAGCAAGATGATGAGCGACTTGATACCTATGATTACCGTCCATAATAATTCCGGTCTCTTTTTCAATGGGTATAGGTGTTGTCCATCTTTGGCAACGGACTATTTCCTTAGTTAAAGCTTCAACATGAGCCATGTTGACTTCTTCTGAAGGACGGAGCAAGGCAATGGGATATAACACGACATCATACTCCATATTTACCTCCCCTCTTTTTCCAAATCAATCATATATCCCGGCTGATATGAGATGGGTAGAAATTCTTGATGTAAACGACGGAATGTGTCATCAGGATCAAGATCAGCAAATAATTGGGGATGTATCCACTTAGCTAGCTGCTGGATAGCAATAACATCATAGGGACTATTATAAAACTGATGCCAAATAGCAAAAAATGCGCCACGACGGCGAGCGTTACTATCAACATAAGCAGGGCGAGTCGTAAACCATGCGAGTCGATGTTTAGATTGTTGAATATTAATCCCCGGCCCAAGTGGGATCCACTTTCCACCCGGCACAAATGCCTGAAAATTGCCGCTGGTAATAATCACAATATCGGGATTTGCAACAACCACTTTTTCTGGATTTAGCGTAAAAAAGGTTCCCGGAGCAAGATTGTCGGCAATATTATCCCCCCCCGCTATTTTAACAAAACGGCCAAAACTCCCTTTACCAAAGGTCATACAGCACTCTTCTGAATAACCCCCAAGACGCTCTAAAAATACTTTTGGCAATGCCCCCTGTAATTGTTCAACTCGAGATGTCACTCGTTGTAACTCTTTATCACGGAATGTTAAATAAGCTTCTGCGCGATCTGGTTGGCCAAATAATTTACCAAATAACGTCACTGTTGGAGGAATGTGTGCAATAGGATCATAGCGAAAGTCGACATAAACAATGGGAATACCCGCACGGGCTAGTGCAGCTTCGTGTCCAGCATCAACAATAGTATTGCGTGCGTCCATATTCATGATGATGACATCAGGTTGCAGATTAATCGCCTGCTCTATATCAAACGTTCCTTGTTCGCTGCCACCAAAGGTAGGGATTTTTGCCAACTGTGGAAATTGTTGTCGGTACTGTTGCCATGTGGCCGGATCGGACTGTATTAAATCTTTTCGCCAAGCGACTATCCTTTGTGCTGGATTTTCTTTATCAAACATAGCCACTAAATAAAGCTGTCGTCCTTCCCCCAAAATGACGCGCTGTACCGGTAATTTGACATTCACAGTTCTGCCAAGTAGGTCAGTAACAGGTGTTACAACTTGCTGTGAGTAAGCCATTGATGAATACAACAATACAATAGAAAATATAAATCGTAATATCATGATTAATAACCTATTTTTGGTTAGTGTTTTTTGAAGAGTAACTCATTTTCAGCGTAATAATTAAAGTAATGCAATACATCACCGCCACACACAAAAACAACGTGGTCAACCCAGGCCAAACAAGTATTCCCCCCCCCAGTGCAATGCCAACCATAGAGGCAAACTGGCTAATACTTTGCACCAGTCCCAAAATATAACCCTGTTTACTTTCAGCGGTTGAGCGAGATATTAATGCGGTTAATACTGGCGTTGTTGCCCCAAGAAGAATGCCCCACAAAAAATAAAGTCCGATAAACCAGCTTATTTCTCTTACTGCTGCTAGCAGTAAGGTCACAATAAAACATCCCGCAATGATCCCCACCATTCGATAGAGTGCGTGAGATATGTTGTGTGCTTCAAACCATCTTGCCCAGAGGGAGGCTGAGACAATCACACCTGTAGCCTGCAATCCGTAAGCGACCCCTGTTAACCAGTTAGAGGCATTAAATACGCTACTGACATAAAGAGAAAAAGGGGTTTGTGTGATCATGCGGCTCATTAATAACAAACCCAGTACGGTAAGTAAGCCAACAATGACGCTGTGGTTAATTGATGATATCGCTTTTGCTTTATTTGTTGAGGAAGTGACGCAATTGGATGAAGCGTGGCGCGGTAAATCATTCGGTAATATGAAAAAAACCAGTAGTGCACATAACGTACAAATGATAAATGCCCCGAAGTTTATCCAAAAGAAACTCAGTAAATCGAGGATGGCCCCACCAGCAATGGCTCCAGCTAACGATCCTGCATTGGTAGATACTTGTAACCATGCCAAAAGCCGAGTACGTTGTGCTATGGGGATCATGGCAATACCATAAGCTTGAGCAGGTGCAATATACCCCGCACAAGTTCCCTGTAAAAAGCGTAGTAGCAGTATTACCCAGACATCATTGGCAAAAGCGAGCCCCAATTGCGTTAATGCAAGCCCCATCAGTGCACGGATCATCATCACTTTATTGCCAGTTTTATCGCCTATTCGTCCCCAAAAGGTACTGGTTAGCATAACGCCCAACATAGGTGCGATATACACGCCGGTTCCCACGATACTCAGTAGCTCTGTCGACGCCATACTTTCGAGATGAAGCGGCCAAAAAGGGCCACTCATTTCCATGGCTCCCATTGAGAGTAACTGTACGATAAATAAAAACTGGACAATAAAAATGACACTGCCGGTAACACGCATACTATTTCACCCTTATTATTGGCCAATCCATTGGGATCTGAGGGTGAGGCAGATTTCCTCCCATATAACCACAACACCAATCATATATTTCTCTTATATAGGGTGTTGGTACTCGAAGACGTTCCCCAAGAGCAACAAGAAGCGCTAGTCCATAGGCAATGTCTTCCTGAAAAACTCGATGTTGTTTGTCAAAAATATAACCATGGGATTGTGCTGTAGAAATAAGAGGTAAAGGAATACCCTGATAGGCCTTATTCGTTCGTAACACACTGAGTAATGTTCGCGGATCAGCAATTGAGTCCGCATATGCGGCTACTATTTCCTGCTGTAATGGTTGCACGGAACTGAGATTAATCCCCAATACAACTTCTGCTTTATTACATAACGCTTGATTCTCCCTATCACAGCGGGCAAGAAAATAGGCACCCAACTCAGGGCAATCGTTCCACCAACATGGAATGCTCTCAAAAGGCCTATTGTGCCACTGTCCCCATGGACCGATAAGGCCATAGATAACAGAGCTGTGCATAATAGGATTTCCTGGCGTTAGGGTAATTTCTAGATAATCGGTCAGTAGCGTAATAGGTGAGTCATAAAGTTGTTTGAGGTAATTGAGAAGAAGATTGGCATATTGCGGTTTTTCTCTTCTATGCACAGCTACATAGAGTTGTGATTTTCCGCCCCCCATTCTGACACTTTTTCCCGGTTGCAGATCAAATGCAATATGGGGAACATCTTTCATTCCCCATATAACAATATTGGATGCATCACCTAACGTTTTTTCAGCCAGCCAGTCAAAGCCAGCAAAACCGGGAATGGCGCCCACAAAGATGTTTTTATGTTTCGGCAGTATTGGCGCCATACGTTGAAGTAAACTTTCACGTACATGACTTGGTGTCGTAATAATGATGATATCTGCCTCAGAGCACGCCTCATCAATGGCTTCTGTCATCCTAACCGAGCGGGTTTTAATAACTTGACCATCAGGCATCACCGCCTGAAGTTGATGATCATTTTCTTTATATGCTGTCACAGCTTCTGAGCGACTGCTGTAAAGAGTGACGTCAATCGCAGGATTTAAGCTAAATAAAATTGCCGCAAGATGCCCTGTACGACCGGCTCCACATAGTGTTACTCTCAATTTCTCATTTGGGATCATCTGCTATCCCCCAAACAAGTTGGCAAAGAAAACCAATTATCAAGTTGTTCCCAGACTGACTCCGATATTAAATTTCGCTCTTTAAGCCATGTGTCATTAAAAATCGTCTGCAGATATTTTTCACCACCATCAGCCATAGCAAGTGCAACATTTCCGCAAATTGTACTATTGTTAATCAACTCCAGCGCTTTATATACCACTCCCCCTGTAGAGCCACCAACCAGTAAACCAAAACGACGAGCAAGGTAACGAGCCGTTTCAAAAGCACATACATCAGAGACTTGTTCGCCATAATCAATACAACTGTAATCCAACACTAACCCCACTGTATCGCCTTGTGGGGTGCCTGTACCTGATTGATAGTATGGTTTACCGGGTTTTCCGAATATGATGGAGCCTTCCGGCTCTACGGCAATGGTTACAAGTTCTGGATTATGAACTCTTAATCCATGGGCTATCCCTGTCATAGAGCCACCCGTACCTACACATCCAACCCACGCATCAATTTTGCCTATCTGACTAATAAGTTCACGTACCAGATCTGCATATCCTCCCGCATTGGCTGCATTATCTGATTGATTCATAAAGATAGCGCCGGGAATTTCATTGGCGATTTCAGCCGCCATACGTTGGCGTTCCACAACAGCAACTTCATTTTCACCATAGTCGCCTTTAACGTAGCGGATCTCAGCACCCAAAGCGCGCATGATAGCAATTTTATCTTGGGCAGCATGGTGATCGACCACCGCGATAAATCGAAGCCCAAATTCGATAGCAGCGATTGCCAACCCAATGCCAGTATTTCCTGATGACGACTCCACAATTGTACTACCAGGCTTGATCTTTCCAGATTTCAGTGCCGCAACAACCATATTTCTCGCCATGCGATCTTTCATACTGCCTCCGGGATTATTTTTCTCCACTTTGATATAAAGACGCGTATCCGATTGCAGCAGCGGTAATTGAATGATAGGAGTATTACCAATTAAATCAGTTACTTTGCTAAAAACCATATTAAAAGTCCTTAATTATCAATGGTAAATATAGGTTTTTGATGTGAGTTTATGACCGCAGTTAATCTTGTGGGCAACGGATGCCGATGAAATTGATTTTCCAGTAAATCCATTTGGTAACCTGCGGTATTAGCAAATATCAGTAAATCACCTGGCTTTGGTAGGTGTGCAAAAGCGATCAAACGATTGGTGATAACATCGTCGTCCAAACAGCTATGGCCTGCAATCCAAGCATTTCCAGCAGAAGAAAGTGGCTGATGGTTATTTCGATAAATATGGAGAGGATCACTTAAGAATTCAGAATTAAACCACGTTTCACATGCGCTAAAACTAGTTCCTTCGACAAAAATAACATGTCCGACATGATCATATGGACGAACTCGACAGACACGAAATACACTGATCGCACTTTGATTAACCAAGCTCCTTCCGGGTTCAAGGCAAAGTGTTAATCCTTCCTCAATTAATGCATCACAAACTCTTTTACCTGTGGGATCGACTCCGGTTAGAAACTCAGTGAGCCAGCCTTGGGCATTTATCTCTCCACCATATGGATAGAAAGAATCAGGAATTCGTCGAGTACGATAGTCTTTATGTGTTTGCGTAGAGAGCCATTTCTTATAACAATGACTGTCTACATACTGAACAGGTAACCCTCCCCCAATATCGATAATATAAGGGGAGTAACCCAAAGCACGTGCGTAGCTAATCAAGGGTAAGGTATCAAAAAAAGCTTTGATCCTAGATACCGAAGAGTAACCACTAAGATGGAAATGGAATCCATCAACCTTTACTTGGTCACTATAATTAAGTTTCTCAAGCGCTGTCATGATCTCAGCGGATAACATACCAAAACGACTGATATGATTAGACTCAGGACGAAAACGCAGCAGTATACTTATACGTCCTGATGGACTTATCCACCTTGTAGCAAGGTGAATAAGCTCGTCCATTTCCTCAATAGAATCAATAACAATCCGTGCCCCTTGCACTATTAACGCCTGTAAAAATGCCGTTGTTTTGGCAGGGCCTGTAGCACACAACTCTGTACCTTTACATCCCGCACGAATAGCATCGTTGAGTTCATATAGGCTAGATACATCCGCCCCAGTTCCCGCAGCAACAGCGGCTTGTAATAATGACTGTGATTTATTGACTTTAACCCCATAATACAAATTGGTTTGTATACCAAATGTTTTGGCGACTTCGACCATGGCATTAACGTTCTGCTCCACAGTATGAGGCCAGACAATATTAAGGGGTGAACCATATATCTGTGTTAAATGAACAAGGGTATCAGGGGATGTCTCCAACCAACGGATAATAACCGGATCGATATAAGGGGGTAATGCTTGGGTTATAGCGATCTGCCAAGATTCATTTGCTCGGTAATAAGTATTTAACAACGAAGACATATGGAACCCTCTTAGAAGTCAACACTTACCGAGGCAAGGAAAGTACGTGGTGCTCCCTGTGCAATAGTGGTATATGACGCGACACCAGACCAGTAATGGTGATTAAATAGATTCTGTACATCAAAACGGAAAGTGGTAGGCGCACCATACACACGTGTTTTATAGGAGGCTCCCATATCTACCGTTGTCCAAGAATTGATAGACTGTGTATTTGCCTGATTGACATATTGCTTTGCGCTATAATTGACATAACTGTTTAATGACAATCCATGCAAAATAGGAAGGTCATATTCCACTCCCACATTTGCTTGTAGAGGAGAAACGCCAACGGGTTTGTTACCACGGATATCAGATTTAGGCGATTTGATAAGTTCGGCATCAATAAGAGAAAGATTGCCTGAGATTTGTAAATTATCCAGCACCTGCGCTGAAAGATTAACTTCAACGCCACGATTTCGCTGCTCACTATTAGCATTAAATATATTATCAGTGCTGTCGATAGCACCACTAGGCTTGGTTATCTGGAAAAGAGCCAAACTGCTTTGTATTCCCGCATTATCATACTTAACCCCAACTTCGTACTGTCGCGAGCGATAAGGACGCATCACTTGGCCGGCATTTTTTGCAAAACTCGGGGCTATATCGCCTTTGCTTAACCCTTCAATATAGTTGGCATAGAGCGAAACAGACTCTAAAGGATGGTAAACCAGCCCCAACATTGGCGTCACCGCTGATTCATCATAACTGGCCGAACGCTGTCCATTAGCCATAAAGTTATCGGCTTGCACTCTTTGCAAACGTATCCCGGGGATAATATCCACACTGCCATTCAATATGGTCATGATGTCCGAAACGGCAAAGCTAGTTAATTGACTAGAAGATACTTTGGGAACGCTTGCTGGAGACGATGGTAGGGTAACATCGACTTCTGATGGTGAATAAATATTAGAAATCACCTTTTGTTTTCCTACATTACCCGCAACAGCAAGACGGTCATGATAATAGCTGGCCTGTAATGTCATCTGATGATCAATAGCGCCCGTTGAAAAATAACTTCTGACACCGGTTTCAAAAATATAACGATGTACATTAAAGCGATAATTAGTGATTGCCGATTCAACATCTCCATTGTCGTTAATAATCTTTGGGGTTTGCTCAGAGATACGTGAAACGATTGAACGACCACCACCGGCATTCATGAAGAGTGTTAGATTATCGTTAAGCTCGTATGAACTGTGCAGTAATACGCCCTGATCGCGGGTGTTCCACCACATCCCTTTTTGGGCAATATTGCGTCGACCATTAGGGGCCTTAGGAACATCGATACCCGCTAAGACAATAAAAGGACGATTAGGTGATTTGACATATTGATATTGATCGAATAAATCAACTGAAACGGTGAATCCATCTTTTCCATAGTCAAGAGCGAGTGCACCTAATGCCGTTTTTTTATGAGTATTATCAAGCGCCAGATCTCCACCACTACCACCACCATTAAATCGGACGCCCCACATTTCACCGTCTGGGGTTACCCACAATTTACCTACATCTATATAGGCACCAAGTTGATTATCAGATCCCCAAGTGGTAGTAATCTGTTTAGTTCCCTGACGAGTAGGTCTTTTCGTCACCGCGTTAACAACACCGCCAACCCCGCCATTGGGGGAGATACCATAAAGCCCCGCCCCAGGCCCTTTTAGTAATTCTATTCGCTCTAAATATTGAGGTAATAACTGATAATTTGGCGCTACACCATAAACACCATTGAGGGCAACTTCACCAATATTGCCTTCCCCGATAGGGAATCCTCGGATCATAAAGGAATCAAGAATACCACCTGACGGAGATGTCACTTGAACGGATGGATCATCTTTTATTACATCGCCAAGTGTTTTAGCCTGTCGTTGCTCAATATATTTCGAGGTATATCCCTTAATACTAAATGGAATATCTTGGATATCTTTATTTCCCAATAAACCTATGTTGGCTTGTTGTGATAACCTACCTTTAGTTTGGGGGTTAACGCGCTCTGCGTTAACAATAATTCTCTCTTCCGCGCTGACGAAATCAGGAATTAAACTTGCTGCAATAGTCAATGCTAAAAAATGTTTGTTTGTGATCATTATTATTCTCTCAGATCTTAGAGTTATCTACTTGTTCACCAGCTAACGGATTGTTAAGTCCATGCTGAAGACGGTAATCAGTATATTGCTGTAAATGCATGCTCATTAATGAGCGGGTATACCAAGGGTGGTGGAGAAAATGTTCACGCTCTTTGTGCCAAAAATCCGCCTCTACTCTGGGTTGAAGTGCTTTAAACACAAGTTCAAGCTCTTCGCCGATCACAGTCCATATGCGGGTATCAGGGATGTCATAAAGTTGAGTTAAACAAAGCGCAATTTCATGTAAATGGCTGACAAGACAAGCATCTACAACGAAGGTTCTGACAGGTTCAATATCATCTTCAAACACCGTGGGTAAAATGCCGGGCCAGATATAAGGTTGAAGCTCATATCCTTGCTGACGCAGTGCTGGAGCCCAACTGCGTCCATCACCAAAATCACGAATAAGCATGGTGACCGCACGACCGGAATCATCAAATAAAACTTGCGTATTTTGTTGGTGTGCCTCAAGGGCAATGCCATAAATTAAATACATCGCTAAAACGGGTTTCAGTATGACTTTGGTATAATTACGAAACCATGTTTCAGGTAAGTCGCCTGATAATGCGATCAGCTCGCTAATAAGGGGTTGGGGTTTATGTGGGAGCTCAGTAAATAATGATGCAACTGTGATAGCGATTAAATTATCGTTTCTTTCCCATGCTTGCGTATCACGAAATACAACCGAGAGAAACTTACCTTCAGCGTCATCCATACGTACGTTATGACGAAAATGCCACGCCACTTCTTCTCGGAAAAAGTCCAGCTTGCCATCAAAATCCTTATCCACCCGCAAAATATCCTCAATAATCGTACTAATACGTGGCCCCATATGAATAGATTTGGCTTGAAGGCTGCGCATTTCGCTAGTCATCCAGATAGCAACAGGTAATTTGATAAAGGGTGATCTAGATGCGGTAGGAAGCATGGTTCTAAACGACATGGATGCCGCGGTCTCAAGTTGAGGGCCTAATGGTAGAAGAATGCCTTCATCTATTTCTTTTGAGAAATGCGCAATGATCCAGTGTTCAAGATGCCAAGGATGCAGAGGAATAGGTAACCATTTTTGTGGGTTTTGATATTGACTTGTAAGCCACTCACACCATTTATTCCAAACGGTTGGAAAAGCCGATGAAAACCATTGATGGATATCCTGAATATGGGGCATCTTCTCACAATAAACCATATCGCTTTGTATGGCTGCGATACGCAGATTAACTCGTGCACCAAATTCAGCTGATAGTGCGACAATATCATCATCGCTTAAACCGGGTCTAGACTTCCAAGTTGGGTAATAAGAATGACCTTCAAGCGCACCCCACTGATCGAGAAAAGTTGCACCATCACGCCGACTGTAATGACGAGTTATCCATTCAATAAAACAAGATGTTCCCTCTTGTGCCATCTCATTAGAAATCGTATCCCGCCACTTTGACCGATGTGCTCTAGCTAATCGATCATTATGGATACTGTTTGCTACATCTTTATTGAATTTTGTCATTCCCTCCGTTGTAGGGGTGAAACTAAGTTCATTTTTCAGTATCCCCATAAGTTCTTCATGGGATTGCACCATTCGGTGGCGGCCATCCATTGATTTAAGGATAATATCACCGCGATTAATAACGGTATTTGCAGGAAAAACGGTCGTTTGATTAAATTGAAGGATATGTATCCCATCAGAAAGCGGGTACTTAACGTTATTTTCATCATTGAAAACTTGCAGTTTATTATCATCCAATAATTTTTCTGCAAAAAGACAGCGAATGATACGAGCAAGGGCATTACGTGTTGAAAAATCTGTTTGTATAGCAGTTTGTTGCCCTGCAATACTCTTTTTCTCTACCGTCTCCATCATTTTTCTCCCAAAGAAATAAGGCTTAAACAATTAATTTAAATTTATCTATCTTGGGGGGTTACTTAACCTTTTTTTACTTTTTCGAGCGTCTTGAAAAAGGTTGATGAGTAAGCTACCATCAGAAAATGATGATGTAAATAATAATCAATCTCATTCTCATAATTATTCGTTTTTATGGAAGATACATTATATTTATTACTAAGGTAGGTAAATATGAACGAAGAGATTAGCTATCTGTTTGTCCCTGCTAATAAAAAAGTTATGATTTCCAAAGCGTTAACTTATGGTGCAAATGCGATCATTCTTGATCTTGAAGATGCGGTTCATCCTGATGAAAAACCGCTCGGACGTGACAACATTCAAAATTGGCTAACGACAATAAATAACACCATCATTAACACCAGTATATATATCAGAATAAATCATCCTAAAGAGAAAGAATTTAAAAACGATGTTGATCTATTAAATTCATTAAATGAAACGCTAATGACAGGAGTAATGATCCCAAAACTGGAAGATGCGGAAATACTTTCCTATATAAAATCAAAACTTCATCTGGCTATATCAAAGCGACCATTTATAGGCATTATAGAAACAGCGCGTGGAGTGCACCATTGTGAAGAGATTGCCAATAGTGGTGTAACGAGATTAGCATTCGGCTCATTAGATTACTCACTAGATATTGATTGCCAACAAACAGCAGAAGCGTTGCTATACGCAAGAAGCCGAATCGTTATCGCTTCACGCATTGCCAACCTTATCTCCCCTATTGACTGTGTCACCCCTGAATTTTGCACACCTAATACATTATTAATGGACGCCAACCATGCTAGCGCTCTTGGATTTGGCGCTAAACTCTGTATTCATCCGGATCAAATAGATACTGTTAATAAGGCATTTAAACCTACTGAGGAAAAAATTAAATGGGCGCAAGAAGTGGTTAAGCAATCAACAGCCAGTTATGCTTTTCAGATTAATGGGGAGATGATTGATTTACCTTTAATAAAACAAGCCACGCGTATTATCAATGGTAAATATAAACCAAATTGAATCTATCAAAGACCACCCAAATAAGTATAGTCATCATATCAAATACAATTATTTGAGTGGTTTAAAAATGCTATATATCATTTATCCTCCCATCAATTAATACCTGTGGATGGCCTCTAGAGCATCGTTCAATACGGGCGCTAACGCGATAAACATCGGCGAGTATTTCTGGTGTGATCACCTCAGTTGGTAAACCATTGGCAACTAACTCCCCATTTTTAAGCATTAATACATACTCTCCATGGCGTAATGCAATATTAATATCGTGAACAACAACCACAGTAATCATATTACGTTTCTTGGTTTCTCTCGCGATTAATTCCATCACATGAAACTGATAATTAAGATCGAGTGCGCTAAGTGGTTCATCTAGCAATAATAAACTTGGTCGTCGAATTAGTGATTGAGCAAGCCCCACCAATTGTTTCTGTCCACCGGATAACTCATCAAGATATCGCATAGCTAAATGTGAAATTCCCAGTTGTTCTAATAGATCTATAACTTCATCATTCGCTGAATGAGAACGATGTTCACCTAAAGCTCGTCTTGCAACCAGAATTGACTCCAAGACACTCAAATGAACACCCGCAGGTAAAGTTTGTGGCAAATAAACCACCTGCTCTGCTCGTTTAGAAAAAGAGAGGGAGAGTAACTCATCATCACCAAGAAAAAGCTTTCCTTGTGCGCTATTAAGCCCAGCAAGCGCCCTTAACAACGTCGATTTACCACTGCCATTAGGCCCCAAAAGAACAGTAATTTTCCCTCGTGGAAGCAGTGAGACCGTTAATTCTTTAATGATTTCTCGCTTCGCATATCCCGTAGAAAACTTTTCAATACGCAACCCAGCATTCAATCCCGTGTTCATTATATTCTCCCGCGATGACGCAAAATGATACTAACAAAGAAAGGGATACCCACAAGAGAAGTCACAATTCCCACCGGAATAATCACACCAGATAAAAGGTTTTTGGAGACTAAAGAAGCTATCGATAATACCAATGCACCAATAAGGGCACTTGCGGGCAAATAAAAACGATGATCTTCGCCAAAAGTCATCCGAGCAATATGAGGAGCGACTAATCCAATAAAACCTATTGGGCCAACAAATGCTACCGCCAAGGCAGAAATGATGCTAATACGAAGTAATGTTGTTAGGCGTAAGCGTCTGACGTTGATCCCAAAGCTCATCGCACGATCTTCCCCTAGACGAAGTGCCGTCAGTTTCCAAGCATTCATCAATGACAAGGGGAAGATAATCACTAATACAACCAATAAAATGTATAACTTATCCCACGATGCCCGATTAAGGCTACCCATTGTCCAGAACACTAATCCCTGAAGCGTATCTTCGTTAGCGATAAATTGCATAATGGAAACAGCAGCATTAAAAGTAAACACTAACGCTATGCCAAAGAGAATAATTCCAGAGGTAGAAACTCGCATCCAACGTGAGATAAAGTCCAGTAACAACGTTGCCAGTAATGCGAAAATAAACGCATTAACTGAAATAAACCACTGAGCAGGAACCCCCGGAATACCAATCCCTAAAACAATCGCTAAAGCAGCACCAAAAGCAGCGGCAGAAGAGACGCCAAGCGTAAAGGGACTTGCCAGCGGGTTATTGAGTATAGTTTGCATTTCAGCACCCGCTAACCCGAGTGACATTCCAACGACAACCGCCATAAGGGAGTAAGGTAGCCTGATATCCCACACAATAACCCGAGTGCCAGCATCGGCAGTTTCTGGCGATATTAGTGTATTCCACAGTTCAGTCAGCGATAATCCTGAAGGCCCTAAAGTAAAATCAAGGATCAAAACGCTACATAACACGCCCCCTAATATCATTAAGTAAAAGAAACGACGAAGTATCTGTCGCTGATATTCCTTCACTACCCTTGCTTTTGTTGTTTTACTTGAGTGTTGTTTAGACGCTCTATTTTCGCTCATTGAATGTTAGCCTGTTAGTTACCCCACGCTAGGTATAAGAGAGATTATAGCAAGATAATGCGAATTAAAACTATAACGATAATAGTTACCATTATCGATAACAAAATATAATAGGTAAAATAAAGCTACCAATTAATATGAATTGCTCTTATTTAATAGCAAATAATAGTGGCGTTATAAATGGAGGTAGAAAACAGAGACAAAAGTAATAAACTTAGATATCTGTAATAGAAGACGTGAGTGTCGACAGAATACTGACTAAATGAGTTAATGAGTTAATGAGTTAATGATACTATTTTTATTTTAGGCAAAAAAAACCGCATCAGCATAAAGCGATACGGTTTCTAATTATTTTGATGTCAGTTAATACATCAAAACGATAAATTCTGGCGGAACGGACGGGACTCGAACCCGCGACCCCCTGCGTGACAGGCAGGTATTCTAACCAACTGAACTACCGCTCCGCGTATCCTTTCGGACGAGATGAATATTACGAATCTCTTACCTTGTCGTCAACTATTTTTCTAACAAAAAGATGCGTTTGGATAGTTTTTAATCTCAACACTCTATTTATATCACTTTACCTTTATGCAGTTTCATCATTCGAAGCAGGAGCTGGACGCCATAAACAGTGGCCTCCTTTTTTCACCACTAAATCTAACCGAGCTTCGTGCGCAACTAACTCTTCTGCAGAGGCTTTTATTACTCTTAATCCACGCACTGGTCGTACAATACGTTGTATATCATCCCCTTTTTGCTCTTCGTTCGATTCACCTTCCATTGAAAAAGCTAATGCGGTTTGCCCACCGGTCATAGCTAAGTAAACATCAGCGAGGATCTCGGCATCTAATAATGCGCCGTGCAGTGTTCGTTTGGAGTTATCAATTAAATATCTGTCACATAACGCATCTAGATTATTGCGTTTGCCAGGAAATAACTCCCTTGCCATAGCAAGGCTATCGGTTATTTGGCAAAAAGTTTCTGTGAGAGGAATATCACGGTTAAGCTTCTGAAACTCATAATCCATAAAGCCGATATCAAACGAGGCGTTATGGATAATTAATTCTGCACCACGAATATACGCTAAAAACTCATCCGCTATTTCTGCAAATGAAGGACAATCTTCTAAAAATTCGTCACTGATCCCGTGAACTTCAAAAGCTTCAGGATCAACCAATCTTTCTGGTTTTATATAAACATGGAAATTTCGCCCAGTTAAGCGACGATTGATAACCTCAACGGCACCAATTTCAATGATATTATGGCCTTCATAGTGAACGCCCAGTTTGTTCATACCGGTTGTTTCGGTATCTAGTACAATTTGTCGTGTGATTGGAGTGCTCATAATCCGTTTTTATGTCAGACTTAGGGTTAATTTTTCGTATTACTTAAAAAGGATAAGTCGCCTTTATGCACAAGCAGGTAGAAATATTCACCGATGGTTCATGTTTAGGCAACCCAGGTCCTGGTGGTTATGGTGCAATTTTACGCTACCAACAGCATGAAAAAACCCTTAGTGAAGGTTTTTTTATGACCACCAATAACCGCATGGAACTCCTTGCTGCTATCGTAGCATTAGAAGCGTTAAAATTCCCTTGTAAAATTACACTGACTACGGATAGCCAGTATGTCAGACAGGGAATTACCAAGTGGATACATAGTTGGAAAAAACGCCAATGGCGTAAAGCAGATAAAAGCCCTGTGCTGAATGTTGATTTATGGAAGCGTCTTGATAAAGCCATTGAGCGTCATGAAATTGAATGGCATTGGGTTAAAGGTCATGCAGGCCATGACGAAAATGAACGTTGTGATGAACTGGCCAAAGCGGCCGCGCAATCTCCCACAAAAGAAGATACTGGCTATCTAGAAAGTCAACAAGATAAAACCTGAGAGTAATAACGGCAGATAGTGATATTAATCAGGTCGATTACGTGTAGCGCCTAAAACTCTGCCTTTTACACTCATACGCGGTAATGCAAACTTCATCGCGGTGGGTGTTAAAGGAAGCGTTCTTTTACGTGCTAATATTAAATTTAAACATCCCCCGACATGATAGCGCTTACCATCACGTTTTACGGGACGGGAAAATGGCATAATCTGGAAGTTCTGTTGTGTTATCACTTCATAATTAAGCACACTTAGCCAATCAACTTGGCGACGAAGTGAAAACATCCGACAATAATAGGGCTGTTTATGCCGTAAAATAGGCGTACATTTTCCTATACCTAATAGGCTGATAGGATTAAAACTTGATAGGATGATCCAACCGTCATCCACTAATACACGATCGGCTTCTCTTAATAACCAATGAGGGTCTGCACTGTAATCTAAAACATGAGCCATAAGACAGACATCAACCGATTTATTTTCAAATGGCAGATAATTGAGAGACGCCATAACATCTGTGTTTGTCGTCGTTGTAGTCACGTTAACTTGATGTGAGACCATACTGGATTTAGTATCGAGTTCAGCACTAAGTTGACCTAATTTAAGCATATGAAAACCGTATATTTTCGGCCACCAATTTTGTAATCGCAATTCAATTGCCATGCGGTAATATTCTCCCCAAGGAATATTACGCCAAGAGCTTGGCATACAAATTGGTTTTCCCGAACGCGCTGCTTTCATCGTTTAACCCTTTTATATTTATAAGTAAGGTAACTTTATGGAGCTTATCAGAATTCCCGCTTTATCCGATAACTACATTTGGCTATTAAGTAATGAAAATAGTGAATGTGTGATTGTCGATCCTTCCCAAGCCAAACCGGTTATAGACATCATCTCACAACGTTCATTAACACCTGTCGCTATTTTGTTAACTCATCACCACGAAGATCATGTTGGTGGTGTTGCTGGGTTGGTTAGTAAATATCCTAACATTGAGGTTTTTGGTCCACAAGAAACACAAACTAAAGGCGCTAATAAAATTATTCATGATCAAGAACACATTATCGTTGATTCTTTTTCTTTTTTAGTCATCGGAACACCAGGCCATACATTAGGTCATGTCGCCTACTATAGCGAACCTTATTTATTTTGCGGTGACACGCTATTTTCCGGCGGTTGCGGACGTTTATTTGAAGGTAGTGCACAACAAATGTTTAGCTCATTACAAAAGTTAATGGCATTACCTGATAACACCTTAATTTGTTGTGCCCATGAGTATACATTAGCTAACTTGACCTTTGCGCACCATATTATGCCAAAAAATCCTGATATTACCGATTATTTAAACAAAGTTACTGAAATGCGCCATCATTTGCAACCAACAGTGCCGATAACACTGAAAAATGAAAAGAATATTAATCTTTTTCTAAAATCTGACGATATTGATTTACAAAGAATTTTAGGTATAACTTCTAATACTTATGCTCCAATAAAGACATTTACAAAATTAAGAGAATTAAAAGACAACTTTTAGTTCCTATCGGTTGTTTTATTTGGGAACACTAGTATTATTTAGGGCAAAAAACACACAGGACTAATTTTCGAACATGAAGACAAAAGTGATTTTGTTCTCTATATTGCTATTGGCGGGTTGCCAGCAATCTAAGAGCATAAAACCCGATTTGTCTGCGATAACACCCACATCTTTAGGGACTTCAACTTCTTACCAACCACAATATGATATAAAAACCAATTTGTGGGGTTATGTAGTAAGTGAATTAAAAATGGATATCCCTGACAATGAAAGGATTTCGCAGCAAGAAACTTATTTTTTAAATAATCCAAAACATATACAAACCGTTGCATTACGTGCAGAGCCTTATATGTATTGGATTATTGAGGAAATAGAAAAACGTGATCTACCGATGGAGCTTGCACTGGTTCCGGTGGTGGAAAGTGCGTTTAATCCTCATGTCACCTCTTCAGCTAAAGCGGCTGGCTTATGGCAATTTGTCCCTGTCACAGCTAATTATTATGGTCTAGCACAAAATCAATGGTATGACGGTCGCCGTGATGTTGTCGCTTCTACTAATGCAGCCTTAGATTTGCTTGAACGCCTTTACATTATGTTTGATAGCGACTGGCCTTTAGCATTAGCCGCTTACAATGCGGGCGAAGGTCGTGTTATGCAAGCGATAAAAGCTAATGAAAGCAAAAATCTACCTACCGATTACTGGTCACTTTCATTACCCAAAGAGACCATGAATTATGTGCCTAAAATTCTCGCCTTAAGTAAAGTTATCCGTGACAATGAAGCCGATATCACTTTCCCGAAAAGTAACTATCGCGATAAATCATTAGCCGCAATTGATATTGGCGAACAGATAACATTAAGCAAAGTCGCTGAACTTAGCCAATTACCTATTACAACCGTAAAAGACTATAACCCAGGCTATAAGCGCGGGATCACCGCACCAAATGGCCCTCATGTTATTTTGCTTCCTCGTAATAAACTTGCGCAGTTCCAAAATGCGTTTGCTGACGAAGCGATTTTAAAGACCATCCGTTTAGCGGTCGCTAAAGCCAATCAGTCGATTAAACAAGAAGGTATTTATAAAGTCCGCTCCGGTGATTCTTTTTATGCCATTGCTCGACGTTATAATATGAGCGTAAAAGAGCTACAACGACTCAATGGATTAAGTGCAAAGAGTACCCTATTAGTTGGGCAAACATTAAAAATTCATAATGCAGGTAGTGTGAACAATCGTCCGACAGGCAAACCAACCGGCGCTTCACCAAGTTACTATAAAGTTCGTCAAGGTGACTCTTATTACAGTATTGCTCGTCGTCACAATATTAATCTTAAGCAATTAATGAGCTGGAATGCTGATATCAAGATGTTAAAACCGGGAACGCAATTAACGCTTTACTTAAAAAAATAGTTTTTAGCGCCTTGATAAACAGTTAACGCCATCTAACTATCGAGCGGATAGTTAGATGGCTGTTTACTTTATAACATTTTAATACCCATCATTTATACTGATTAAGCAACGCAATAAATTCACTGATTGGCTCCGAATAGTCATGTTTATCCATATCAAGTTCAACAAGGCACAGTTCATCTTGATGCACTTTTAATAAAGGTAATACGGTTTCTAACGCTTCTAGACTATCCACTTTCACGCTATAAGCATCACAATTAAATAGCTCAGGTAACTGTGAGTAATTCCAGTTTTGGATATCATTAAAGGTATCTTTAGGCCCGTAAAAGATCTTTTCAAATGCGTAACCTTGATTATTAACAATAAAAATAACGGGATTGAGTTTTAAGCGTAATAAAGTAGAAAGCTCTTGTGCAGTCATCTGAAATGCACCATCACCAATAACAACAAAGGCACGTCCTTGGTTTTCTAATGCAAGAGTAACACCTAATGCGGCGGGTAAAGTATAACCAATGGATGCCCAAATATTACTGACCACTAATTGACTGTTACCAGAAAATATATGATTAACAGCACATAAAAAAGCATTACCTGCTTCAGCAAGAATAACCGAATTATCATCAAGGACTTTATCTAACAGAAGAGGAATAGAATCTATTTTTATCAGTCCTTGCCAATCAGGCGGTACTATTTTTTGCGGTAGTAACGCTATGTTGTGGGGATAAATATAGTCAAGGGCTAATAAGGCGTTAGGCATATCGAGTAAAGAAACGCCATAAATCTTCTCTTCCTCTATTAAGCTATAAGTATCATAAAATTGATAGCAATTTTGTGTGGGAACGTCGAAGGTAAATCCCGCTGTATTAACTTCATCCCAACTCACCCCAAGACTAATAATTAAATCAGAATTTATAATATAATCTAAACCTTGTGGATTAGATAATTCACCAAATAATATTCCACCATACTGTTGACGCCCTTCATCAACAACCCCTTTACTTCCCCATACAGTAAAAAACGGCAGATTAGTTTTTTCTAATAAATTCTCAACTTGTTTTCTTAATTGGTAACGTGATACTTGTTCGCCAATAATAATACATGGTGATTTTGATTGCTTAATTTTATTTTCAAGAAGAGTAATAACTTTATTTAAATCGTCGGGATTACTTTGAGGTAATGTTAATTGTAATGGTAACTTTGGTTTATTAACTTTCATCACACCGACATCCTCTGGTATTAATAAATAAACCGGATATCGATAACGCCACAATGTTTCTAATACTCTATCAATTTCTTCCGTCGCATTGTGATATGTTAATACAGCCGTTGTTTTTGAAATATGACGATACATTTTTTCAAAGGCATCAAACCTACCCGTCGCTAAACAATGATGTAATGTTTTTCCTTTCTCTTGCTTTGACTGAGAAGGCGCGCCAACAATATGAATAATGGGAACCTGCTCTGCAAATGCGCCAGCAACACCATTTATCGCACTTAACTCCCCCACTCCATAGGTTGTACACAGAGCAGAAAAACCTTTGATCCGTGCGTATCCTTCACAAGCATATGATGCATTTAATTCATTACATGCGCCTACCCATTGAATATCTTTATCATTATCAACAACACCAATAAAAGGTAAATTATAATCGCCGGGAACACCAAAAATAGTTTTAATTTCTAACTCTTTTAATCTTACTAATAAATAATCTAAAACTGTAATCATAACCTGTACCTACTATTTTTATTAGAATAAAGAATGAAATTAAAGTATAGGTACAATTTGTTTTTTTTCTAATTTAATAAAATTAAAAAATTAGAATAATTAAAATAAAAAAACTAATTTAATTAAAATAAAAAAGGTACCTATTTTTATAGATACCTTTTATTTATTAATTAGTAATTGTAATTATAACCAGAAGAACCAAGCAAAGAGAGAGATAACTAAGATACACACAAGGTTAAGTACCCCACCTACACGTACCATCTCTGTCTGTTTAATATATCCGGAGCCAAATACAATAGCATTGGGTGGCGTTGCCACTGGTAACATAAAGGCACATGATGCACCGATACCAATAATCATCGTTAACGCCATAACAGGCATACCTAAAGCTTGTGCCACCGTTGCAAAGATAGGAACAAGTAACGCAGCGCTGGCGGTATTACTGGTGAATTCAGTTAAAACAATAATAAAGGTTGTTACGGCAAGAATAATGACAAACCAATGGCTGTTACCAAAAGTATCTTTCATAAAATCAGCCATAACCAAACTTGCACCAGAAGATTGTAAAATTGCGCTCAGTGTTAAACCACCACCAAACAGCATTAATACGCCCCACTCTGTATTTTCCTGAATTTGGCTCCAACTTGCGACACCCGTCACCCCAATAACAATAGCGGCACTGACTGCAATGACGGTATCTAAATCTTTCACACCACCGAAAGCGCTACTGATAAAGGAGCTAAAGATCCAGCAAAATACCGTTACTAAGAAGATAATCATGGTAATAACACGTTTGTTATTCCACTCTAACACTTCTAATTTCAGATCAAACTTATGTTTTAGGTTAGGACGTAGCATCAGATACATCACAATAAACATGATAGGCAATAGCACTAACATGATTGGAACACCGTACTTCATCCAAGTAATAAAATCTAAATTTAGTTGAGCAGCAGCAATTGCATTTGGCGGGCTACCCACCAACGTACCTAAACCACCGATACTGGCACTATAAGCAACACCTAATAGTACGAAGACGAAAGTATTACGTTCTGAACGAATATCTAAGTTAGATAAAATGCCTAACACTAACGGTAACATCATTGCCGCAGTTGCCGTGTTACTGATCCACATTGAGAGTAATGCCGTTACCCCAAAAAGTAACAAGACAGCAATGGAGAGCTTGCCTTTAGCAATCATCAATAAGCGGTTAGCGATTAAGCGATCTAATCCTTGAATATGAAGCGCTGTTGCTAATGCAAATCCTCCGAAGAATAAGAAAATAATCGGATTAGCAAAAGATTTTAGCGATTCATTGGTGTTCATTAACCCGAGCACTACCGCAAGGATTGGAATAAACAACGCTGTAATAGTTACGTGAATAGCTTCTGTCAGCCATAACACACCCACAAACACCATTAACGCTAAACCTGCATTAGCTTTTGGATCGTAGGGTAAAAATTCTAGCAATAACAGCAGTAGTACAACGTCGATTGCTAAAATAATTAACCCTCGTTTGTTTATCGGGCTTGATTTCGCCGATGGGGCTAAATTGGACGCATCCATGATAATACTCCACATTAGCTGACGTGAACATTAAGTTCACTAAGCCATAATTGTTAACGAAATAGGTTATATGTGAAATATAAAAACATTTCACTCCATTGAAAATGTGCAAAAGTTATAATTGGGATCTGATCCACGAGAATTAACCGATTTATTAATAAAAGAGTAAAAATTGAACACTATTTTCTCTTACGCATCACACTTTTTATTCCATTGTTCTAGTGTAAATATCCTACTTTCCCTATCTAGCGCCAAAAAAAATGGGTGAACAATACATTCACCCATTTAAAATTAATAAATCTTTCTAATCGAAATTACGATTATGCTTGGCCTTTAACTTCTTTCAGACCATTGAAAGGTGCTTTGCTACCTAATGCTTCTTCGATACGGATCAGCTGGTTATATTTAGCAACACGGTCAGAACGGCTCATAGAACCTGTTTTGATTTGACCTGCTGCTGTACCTACTGCTAAATCAGCGATAGTTGCATCTTCTGTTTCACCAGAGCGGTGAGAGATGATAGCAGTATAACCTGCGTCTTTCGCCATTTTGATAGCAGCTAACGTTTCTGTCAGTGAACCGATTTGGTTGAATTTGATCAGGATAGAGTTAGCAATACCTTTATCGATACCTTCTTTTAGGATCTTAGTATTAGTTACAAACAGGTCGTCACCAACCAGTTGGATTTTGTCACCAAGTACTTTAGTTTGGTATGCGAAACCATCCCAGTCAGATTCGTTTAAGCCATCTTCGATAGAAACGATTAGATACTGTTTAGTCAGCTCTTCTAAGTAATGAGTGAATTCTTGTGAAGTGAAAGTTTTACCTTCGCCTTTCAGTTCGTAGTTACCAGTCTCATTGTTATAGAATTCAGATGCAGCACAGTCCATAGCCAGAGTTACATCTTTACCTAAAACATAACCCGCAGCTTCTACTGCTTCTTTGATAGCCGCTAATGCAGCCGCATTAGATTCTAAGTTTGGCGCATAACCACCTTCATCACCTACCGCGGTGTTCATGCCTTTTGCTTTCAGCACTTTTGCTAAGTGATGGAAGATTTCAGAACCCATACGAACCGCTTCTTTCAGAGTAGGCGCGCCAACAGGTTGGATCATAAACTCTTGGATATCAACGTTGTTATCAGCATGCTCACCACCATTGATGATATTCATCATTGGTAAAGGCATTGAGTATTGACCGTGAGTACCGTTCAGATCAGAAATATGCTCATACAAAGGCATACCTTTCGCTGCAGCAGCTGCTTTTGCGTTTGCTAAAGAAACAGCTAGGATTGCGTTTGCACCAAAGTTTGATTTGTTTTCAGTACCATCTAAATCGATCATGATTTTATCGATATTAGCTTGGTCTTTAGCATCTTGACCCAAAAGAGCTTTAGCGATTGGTCCATTAACAGCTTCAACCGCTTTCAGAACACCTTTACCTAAGAAACGTGACTTATCGCCATCACGTAATTCTAAAGCTTCACGAGAACCTGTTGATGCGCCTGATGGAGCCGCCGCCATACCAACAAAACCACCTTCTAAGTGAACTTCAGCTTCAACTGTTGGGTTGCCACGAGAATCGATAATTTCACGACCAAGTACTTTAACGATTTTGGACATACGGTTTTCCTCTGTACAAGTTAAATTTCCGAGAAGAGAGATACGCGCTCTCTTCTCACATATCCTATTTTAGCAAGCCTTTTTGGTAGTCAAAGGCTGCTTTCACAAAGCCAGCAAATAACGGATGGCCGTCACGTGGCGTTGAGGTAAACTCAGGGTGGAATTGACAAGCAACAAACCAAGGATGATTTGGATTTTCAATAATTTCCACCAGCTTGTTATCAACTGAACGACCTGCAATACGTAAACCCGCATCTTCGATACGTTTTAACAGTAGATTATTCACTTCATAACGATGACGATGACGCTCTGTAATAGTATTTTTACCATACAGAGTACGCACTAAACTATCGCCACTTAAATGACAAGGTTGTGCACCAAGGCGCATTGTTCCACCTAAGTCACTATTTTCTGTACGCACTTCAAGATTGCCATTCTCATCACGCCATTCAGTAATAAGCGCAATAACTGGGTATTTACAATCAGGTGCAAACTCTGTGGAGTTAGCATCTTCCATATTGGCAACATTGCGTGCAAATTCAATCATAGCCACCTGCATACCTAAACAGATGCCTAAATAAGGGATTTTATTTTCACGTGCATATCGAGCAGCCATAATTTTGCCCTCAACACCACGTTCACCAAAACCACCTGGAACTAAGATTGCGTCTAACCCTTTTAGGATTTCTACACCACGAGTTTCCACATCTTGAGAATCAATTAATTTGATATTTACCGCAACACGGCTTTTGAAACCACCATGTTTTAATGCTTCAATCACTGATTTATAGGCATCTGGTAATTCAACATATTTACCAACCATACCAATGGTAACTTCGCCTTCAGGGTTGGCTTCTTCGTAGATAACCTGTTCCCATTCAGACAGATTTGCCACTGGGCAATCTAAGCTGAATCGTTTACAGATATAATCATCTAATCCTTGCGATTTCAAGAGTGCAGGGATTTTATAAATGGAATCGACATCTTTTAATGAGATAACCGCTTTCTCGGGAACATTACAAAACAGTGCAATTTTGGCGCGTTCATTAGCTGGAATAACGCGATCTGAGCGACAAATTAATGCATCTGGTTGAATACCAATCGAGAGTAACTCTTTTACAGAGTGTTGCGTTGGTTTGGTTTTTACTTCACCCGAAGCCGCTAAATAAGGCACTAATGTTAAGTGCAGATAGAAAGTATGCTCACGCCCTACTTCTGCCGCCATTTGACGGATAGCTTCTAAGAAAGGAAGTGATTCGATATCACCGACAGTACCACCAACTTCAACTAACACGACATCATGACCTTCACCGCCACGGATGATGCGTTCTTTGATTTCATTAGTGATATGAGGAATAACTTGGATAGTAGCACCAAGATAGTCACCACGACGCTCTTTGCGTAGCACTTCTGAGTATACACGGCCGGTCGTAAAGTTATTACGACGCGTCATTTTCGTGCGAATAAAGCGCTCGTAATGGCCTAAGTCAAGATCAGTTTCAGCTCCATCGTCAGTGACGAAGACTTCTCCGTGTTGAATTGGGCTCATCGTACCTGGATCGACGTTAATATACGGATCTAACTTCATCATGGTGACATTGAGTCCACGGGCTTCTAGTATAGCCGCTAAAGAGGCTGCGGCAATGCCTTTACCCAGAGAGGATACGACCCCGCCGGTCACAAAAATATAATTCGTTTTCATGCTGAACCTGAAAGTTTAGGTGTATTTGGATGATGGATATAACTGGACGGGAACACAGTATACCCGAACCTTATTTTCGCTACAAACATTCTTAGTTGTATAAAGTTCTTTTTCATCACATTACTTATCCGTTTAAACACGAAAAAACAGTAAAAATTCAATCAACTAAACCCGTGAAAATATTTCTCAAGCATTTTAGCTTAATCCTTTCAGCTAAGATATCACTTTTAGAGAATAGATGCTTTATTTTTTTCACGATATAAAGTGTAGCAGGTTTCGTGACATATCTTTTGCTTATGATCATGCTTTTAATTTTTTTGAGGTTAATCACACTTTTTAGCAAATCAAATGCAACAACGATATTTAAAGCCACCTAAAATAAAAAAAGCAAAATTACCTTTTATAATTTCGCCTTTTATAATTTTTTATAAAAAGTGAGCAAAAACAATGAGATTTCATCTATTATTTTTCGCACTTAATGTCACAAAAACAAATAATGATGAGTCATTCTTCACTCAATTTCTTTTTCCTTCGCTTTTTGCCAACCGATCTCCATCTCTTCTAATGAAGCATTTTCTATGTTTATACCCTGCTCTGTGAGCATTTTTTCAACAAACCTAAACCGTTGCTCAAATTTACGACAAGCTCGATTAAGTGCCTGCTCTGGCTTTTGTTTTAAATGGCGCGATAAATTAACCACAGAAAAAAGCAAATCCCCCAACTCATCCTCAATACGTTGATCATCTCTAGGGGCTTTTTTCACTTCTGCCATCACTTCATCTATTTCTTCATACACTTTATCTAATACAGGAGAAAGCTCGTGCCAATCAAAGCCAACGGAGGCACAGCGCTTTTGTATTTTCTCTGCTTTCATTAGTGCCGGTAAAGTAGCAGGAATATCATCAAGTAATGAATATTGTGCTTTCGCTTCACGCTCTTGAGCCTTGATTTTTTCCCAACGATGCTTTTCAGTCGCTAAATTATTTTCATTTTCTGTAGCAAAAATATGTGGATGACGACGTTCTAATTTATTGCTGATAGCTTCACAGACATCATTAAAATCAAATAATTGCTGCTCTTGCGCCATTCTGGCATAAAAAACGACTTGATAGAGTAAGTCCCCTAACTCCTCTTTAAGTGCGGAAAAATCTTTGCGGGCAATGGCATCTAGTACTTCATAGGTTTCTTCTAATGTATAGGGGGCTATGGTGTCAAAGGTTTGTACCCTATCCCACTCACAGCCTGTTTGAGGATCACGTAATTGCGCCATAATGGCTAATAAACGTAAAATTTCACGGTTTTCTGACATTATCTGGCCTTGTATATAAAAGTGATCGTTATGTCGAGTTAACAAAATTTCGTAAAAAAATGCCAAGACACATTGTGCTTGGCATTTTATCCGTTAAGGTGACCAATGTCTTAATGAGAAAAGCGTTTGGCTTCTATGACATCAGGTAATTGATTGAGTTTCGCTAAAATACGCCCTAATACTTGGAGATTATAAATCTCAATATTCATATCAATGGTCGCTATTTGTTGCTTCACATCACTGCGGCTACTAACTCCCAGCACATTCACTTTTTCATTAGCTAAAATAGTGGTGATATCGCGTAATAAACCACTACGATCATTAGCCACAACCCGTACCACTAATGAATAACCACTTGAGTAATTCTCACCCCACACCGCATCGACAATACGCTCTGGTGCGTGAGAAAGTAACTCAGCTAATTGATCACAATCTGCACGGTGAATTGAAATACCACGTCCTTTGGTAATAAATCCAACGATATTATCGCCTGGAATAGGTTGGCAACAACGTGCGATATGATGCATTAAGTTCCCGACACCCTCGACCACAATACTGCCACCACCTGACGTGGTTGTTTTTGGTGTAGCCGTTTTATTTTCTAATGAGCGTAACGCCTCTTTGTCTTCATCTTCCGCTGTGGCTTTATTCAGCTTACTTTGTAAGAAATTGACTAATTGATTGATACGGATATCACCAACGCCTATACCTGCCAGCACTTCATCAAGACTATGGACGTTATAACGAGCAATCAGCAGTTTTTCTGCTTCTTTCATATTAATATCAAGCGGCGCTAATTCATTATCTAAGATTTGGCGGCCTGCAATAATATTTTTATCGCGATCTTGTTTACGGAACCAGTTGTGGATCTTTGCTCTACCACGACTGGTTGTCACATAACCAAGATTAGGATTTAGCCAATCTCGGCTTGGATTAGGGTGTTTTTGAGTAATAATTTCAATTTGATCGCCCATTTGTAGCTGATAGCTAAATGGAACGATGCGCCCGCCGATTTTAGCACCAATACAGCGATGACCAACATCACTATGAATATGATAAGCAAAATCTAATGGTGTCGAGCCTGCAGGTAAATCAATCACATCCCCTTTTGGCGTAAAGACATAGACGCGATCATCAAATACTTGGCTACGTACTTCATCTAGCATTTCACCAGAATCAGCCATCTCTTCTTGCCATGCAATTAATTTACGTAACCACGCAATACGATTTTCATAACTTCCCGTCCCGCCTTTGGTTGTTGCACCAGTAGCACCTTCTTTATATTTCCAATGCGCTGCAACACCTAATTCAGCATCTTCATGCATCTGACGAGTACGTATTTGGATCTCAACGGTTTTACCTTCAGGGCCAAGTACTACCGTATGAATAGATTGGTAACCATTTGGTTTTGGATTGGCAACATAATCATCAAATTCATCGGGTAAATGACGAAAATGAGTATGTACAATACCTAAAGCGGCATAACAATCTTGTAGGCGTTCGACAACAATACGTACCGCACGAACATCAAATAGCTCATCAAAGGCGAGATTTTTTTTCTTCATTTTTCGCCAAATACTATAGATGTGCTTGGGACGTCCGTAGATATCGACTTCAATATTCTCTTGCTGCATATAACCACGCACCGTACTGACGAAATTATCAATATACTGTTCGCGATCAATACGGCGTTCATGCAGTAAATTTGCAATTTGCTTATATTCATCAGGATGAAGATAACGGAAACAGAAATCTTCAAGCTCCCATTTTAATTGTCCAATCCCCAATCGATTGGCTAATGGTGCATAGATATTAAAACACTCTTTTGCCGCTAAGACTCGTTCATCCTCAGTGGCATCTTTCACTTCACGTAAATGGGCAATCCGCTCTGCGAGTTTAATAACTACACAACGAAAATCTTCTACCATAGACAATAACATACGGCGTACATTATCGACTTGTACTGAGCTAGTTTCGTTGGTATGTGTCGCTTTAAGCTGGCGAATAGCATCCATCTCCATTACGCCACGCACTAAATTCCATATCGCCTCACCAAAATGTTCAGTGATAACTTCCTGGTTAATAAGATCTTCTTCAGCAAGTGGGAAGAGAAGTGCTGCCCTCATGCTATCTTTATCCATACTGAGTGTCGAAAGAAGTTCAACCATCTCAACACCGCGCCATAGCAACAGTTGCGCATCTTCACGGCCCAGAACAGTACGATGACAGTATTCCCAGGTTTGCATGATTTCACTCCCCGCATTCGCATGAGTTAAATTCAAGCTATTAACCCATTTATCAACGGCAAACTCCCCTGCAGGTGTTAAGTGAGCACTTCTAACTGCAACCATATTCTCTCCCTACTCGATATAAATCTTATCTGCGACTTATTGAGTGGCTATCTGTTTATTTGCGAATAAACAATGCCATTGATTCCAGATGCCCTGTTTGTGGAAACATATCCAACATTCTTAACTGGGTTAGCTGATATCCGGAATCTAATAATATCTTACTATCTCTGGCTAACGTGGTCGGATTACAGGAAACATACACAATTTTTTCTGCGGATAACGTCACAATATGTGACATCACTTGTGCAGCTCCCGCTCTTGCGGGATCTAGCAGAACTTTATTAAATCCTTCCTGTGCCCAAGGCATAGCAGAAAAATCGGCGGATAAATCAGCATGCCAAAACTGAACATTATCTAATTGATTAAGTTCAGCATTTTTTTTCGCCATCGCCACCAGTGCAGGAACACCTTCGACCCCAACGACTTTATCAACACGCTTTGCCATAGGTAATGTGAAGTTACCCATGCCACAAAACAAGTCTAGTACGCGATCGTTTGGCGATAAATCGAGCCATGCTATCGCTTGAGCAACCATCTTATGATTTATTTCATCATTAACTTGAATAAAATCCGTTGGTGCAAAGTGTAATTTTAGACCCTCTATCTGATAGAAGGGTTCCTTCTCAATCGTTGTTAATTGTGCGATCTCACCATTATCACCCGCCAGATATATCATCACTTGAGCGTGATGAGAAAAATCATCTAACAATTGCTTATCACCCTCAGATAGCGGTGATAAATGACGCAAAATCACTAATGGCCCATTATCTGCTAACACTAATTCCACATGACCTAAATCACGCACGACAGAGAGTTGCTTTAAACACTGCCACAGTGGCAATAACAGTACATTAAGTTGTGGTTTTAATACTGGGCATTGGGTGACCATCACTAAGTCATTAGAAAGTGCTTGGCGAAATCCCATTACCAAACCCTTTTTAGGGTGATAACGTAACCCTAATCTTGCTCGGCGCCGATAGCCATACTCCGCACCGGCAATAACAGGCTGTGCTGAAATGACTACATTAGTTTCACGTTTAATAAGATGTGATAAAACCTCAGCTTTAGTGGTACGTTGCCAATCAATAGGCACATGTTGTTGCTGGCACCCACCACAATGTTGATAGTACTGACAGGGTGGTGTCACTCTTTCTGGGTTTGTGGTTAATCGTGTGATCACTTCTCCCTTGGCAAACTGGCGTTTTTCTTCGGTCAAACGAATGCGTGCAGTTTCTTGTGGAAGTAATCCTTTAACAAAAATGGTTTTGCCCTCAGCATGAGCAATACCTTGACCGTTAGCATCCAATGCATTAGCGGTTACCGCCAAGTTTTTTACCTGTTTTTTAGCAGGACGTTTTTTAGGGGAATAAAACTGCACCATAGTATTAAATTTTATGAATCTATTGCGGATTAACTCTAAAACAGCCTAGTTTGACATTTTCACTCCGCAAACAGAATTAAGTGTTTACTAGACCATTTAGAATAAGATATGAGGAGAGTATACCATCGAACAAGTTATTTACTTAACTGATATAAGCAATATTTTTATGAAATCGAAAAATATTTTTATGCTAACAAGTAGAAGTACTCTTTTATATAGATTTAATATTATTCTATAACTAAAAACTATTATATATAACGTTTACATTGAATATACTTACAATTAATAACAAATATTTTCTGTTATTTTAATAACGCGTAACTATCTCTAAGAAAAATCTAAAAATTATCATTAATCAATATGATAGATATTTCAATCGATTACACATTAATCACATACCATTAATTTTCTATATTCTTCATATGCATAATGGTCGGTCATACCACTGATATAATCTTGTATCAATCTTGTACGATAATAAAACTCTAAGGTTTTTCCCTCTTCACTATTAATATCGTAAATTTTTTCTAATGCTTCATTATAAGCAAGCTTATGTTTAATCGAAAGCTTATGATATAAACGCGTCTCAATAACATAATGAGGATGTTCATTATATTTATGTAGTCTTAGAAAATCATCGGTCGATAATAAAAGCAATGGCTTATAAATATCCAATAACCCACTGATCACTCGATAGCCCTTCATTTCAAGCTCTTCAACTTCGGGGTGACTAAATACCCACTTTTGCGCCACTCGTTTTAACGTTGTCAATAAACGATGTTCAGCACTCTTTCCTTCCAGTAAAGCATGGTTAAAGTTGCCTTCATAAACTTGAGGTAAGTTTTTGATAAAGCGATAGGCGGTGTAAGGTACTAATTTTCCGGTAATATAGACGCGCAAATACATAAAAAATTGATCTTGCATGCTACGCTTAGCTTCATTTTGATCCACTTTTTTAAAAGCTCGATTAACAGTGATATCAAACAGATCACCTTCTGTTACCGCACCACTTTCACTCCATGCATTTTTTAATAACTGCACTAAGCGATTGATATCAAAAATGCCTTTTTCTACCGCATCATCTAAATCAGCAATACAATAAGAAATATCATCTGCCGCTTCCATAATATAAGTCAGTGGAAAACGACAAAAATCTTTCATTGCAAGTTTTTCTTGCACTTCTTTAACAAATTCAGCTTCAGACCAGTAATAACCTGGTTTTTTCATTAAATAGCTAAATTCTTTCGGCGTAGCACCTTGCCAATAAGCTGGACGTGTATATTTTAAAACACAGCCAATTTGCGCATAGGTTAAATTGAGTTTTAACAAGTGATGCGCCATGCGAATTGCCTGAGCATTGCCTTCGAAATGGCATAAGTCTTGACGCAAAGTCTGTTTTAATTCATTTAAATGTCGGTCTGCTGAATAGCGAATAGGTAAAAAAGGACAATTATCAAATTCTATGGAAGCATCAGGTGCTAACACCTTACGAAACCAATGTTTAATTGCAGCTTCACCAAAATGACCAAAAGGAGGATTGCCAATATCGTGCATTAAACACGCCATTTCAATTAAACTTTCAACGCTATCAATCCGTTCATTTAAGCCATATTCTTCTAATTTATTATGCTTTTTTAGTTCGCCGATTATTTGCTTAGCGATATAACGGCCTATTTGTTGTACTTCCAGCGAATGGGTTAATCGACTTCGTACCGCCGAATTTTGCTCTAATGGAAATACCTGTGTTTTTTGTTGTAACCGACGGATCGCCGCTGAATTAATAATACGCCCGCGATCGCTTTCAAATTGGCGCGAGATCTGCATTTCATCATCAATATCGATATCACTGCTGTTATATTTGCGTTGATAATTTAACTTCAGTTTAAAATCGATCATTTCTATCCTCTTTCTGGTATCGATGAAACGAATTCGCTGCGTTATATCGTGTTTTTGCGATAAATGATAAACTCTTGGTTAACGCTATATATTATTAACCTACAAGGGAGTATGACACAATGAGAGTTGGCGTAATAGGTGCAATGGAACAAGAAGTCAAACTTCTGCGTGAACAAATTGAAAACTGCGAAATAGTCTCTCGTGGTGGTTGTGAAATTTATACTGGCAAAATCAATGGTGTAGATGTTGCATTACTAAAATCAGGCATTGGTAAAGTGGCAGCCGCCATCGGTACCACACTATTACTTGAACATTTTCGCCCTGATGTTGTGATCAACACCGGCTCTGCAGGTGGGTTAGATGCAAAATTAAATGTTGGCGATATTGTCGTATCAACAGAAGTACGTTATCACGATGCCGACGTTACTGCTTTCGGTTATGAACCAGGACAAATGGCACAATGCCCGCCGGCATTTATTGCCGATCCCAAACTGGTCAATATTGCTCAAGAGTGTATTGGATCACTAAAATTAAATGCCGTGCGTGGATTAATCTGTAGTGGCGATGCTTTTATTAATGGTGCCGAGCCATTAGCACGTATTCGTCGTACTTTTCCAGAAGTCGTCGCTGTTGAGATGGAATCAACCGCTATTGGACATGTTTGCCATCAATTTGATACACCTTTTGTTGTTGTTCGTGCCATTTCAGATGTGGCAGATAAAGAATCGCATTTAAGTTTTGATGAGTTTTTATCTGTTGCCGCACAACAATCAAGCTTAATGGTCACTACTATGCTTGATAAATTAAAAACAGAGACTCAGTTTTAATTTATTTAATCGATAAGCCGCTTAACAAACCCGTCTCTCTTTTAGCTCAGCAGGTAAGATAAAAATAGACGGGTATATTTGACTATAAAGACGAGAAAAATGCGTTTCTTAAACACTTTTGCACTGCTGCTAAGCCTGATATTGACACCTTGTTATGTTATCGCAGCCACTCCCGCACAACGTGTTATTACTTTATCCCCGTCTGCCACGGAAATGGCTTATGCCGCAGGTATGGGAGAGAATATGGTTGCGGCGAGCGCTTATTCTGATTATCCACAAGCAGCAAAAGATCTCGTACAAGTTGCCGACTGGCAAGGCATTAATGTAGAACGCATTTTGCTATTAAAACCTGATTTAATTATTGCATGGCCAAGCGGTAATCCTCAACGACCGCTCGATCAGTTAAAATCATTGGGTATCCCTATTATTTACTCTGATCCACACAGTATCGAAGAAATCATTGACGATCTTACCCGACTTTCTTCTTATAGCACTCATCCTGAAGTCGCTTTAGCAAGTGCACAAAAATTACGTCAGCAATATCAAGAATTACAGCAAAAGTACGCCTCAACGACGCCTCATCAAGCGAAGAAAAAAGTCTTTATTCAATTTGGTATGCAACCCCTATTTACGACATCAAAACATTCATTACAAAATGAGATTACCGAACTTTGTGGCGGAGAAAATATTTTTGCGAATAGTGCAGTTCCTTGGCCACAAGTCAGCCGCGAGCAAGTGATCAGTAAAAAACCTGATTTGATTTTATTTAGTGGTAAACCAAACCAAATTGCCGCAATACAACAATTTTGGCAACCTCAACTAGATATTCCTATTATCGCTATTGATGAAGATAGTTTTAGCAGACCAGCACCACGTATTATTTATGCGGCTCAACAGATTTGTGAGGCTATTAAAGATAATAATAAGTAAAATCAATAATATTAGTCTAGTCTGTTTTTTATTAATTATTACGATGACGGCTTAATTAAAGAGAGTAGTTTTTTGTAATCAGGCTTCCCATCCCTATTTGCACTTTTTGTACCATCTGGATAAGAATAGATTGTACTTACACCTTCTGTTTTTTCCTCTGCTGGATATTCAGAATAAACCACAATATCATTATGAATGATGGGCTTCCATGTTATTTGTTGAGCATCACGAGATTGGTAATAAAGGAAAAGTTCTTTTCCATATAACCATAAGCTAATATCATTACTATTTTTAAATGATCTATTTATCCAAGGAAAATAATCAGAAACAATATCAAAATCTCCTTTTTTATTTATTGCTCTTCCCCCACTTCTTTGAGGTTGATTATTATCAAAAATAATAATTACTCCGGTTCCTACTATATCAACAATATCTTTAGTAAAAGAATTATTCTTTTTTAATGTCAATCTTAATGTAACATTACTTAATTGCCAATCACATTTTCCGCCTCCCCTATAAGGGATCTCTGTACTATATAATGAGCTATTCTCTCTTTTTTCTAATGCTATTATCTCACTATTAAAACCAGGTACTGTATATTTAGGTACTTCATTATTATGATATGTTTTTTGGCAAAGATTTGAACGATACATGACTTTCATTGGTGATAGTTCAGCCATATCCGGCACATCAACCGAAATTTTAACTGTTCTACCATTTTCTGGGGGAGAAAATGTTGTATCTATCTTAGAACTTAGTGAATGACAACCTGATAATAGTAATATCTCCACTACTGATAGTAAAAAAAGACAATATTTATTAATAATATTCATTTTTTATTCCATAGTGACTAATATGTAACTATAAGAACAGTTCACTTCATCATCTAAACAAATAACTTTATCGTCGTGTTAATCAATCAAAAAAACCAATTAACACAGTTCTTCCGGTATTTATAGTATCTTTTTAAAAGAATATTTTACCCTTGTATTGTGCTAGTATGGTTATTTTAATTATTACGATGACGAATTAATTAAAGAGAGTAGTTTTTTGTAATCAGGCTTCCCATCCCTATTTGCACTTTTTGTACCATCTGGATAAGAATAGATTGTACTTACACCTTCTGTTTTTTCCTCTGCTGGATATTCAGAATAAACCACAATATCACTATGAATGATGGGCTTCCATGTTATTTGTTGAGCATCACGAGATTGGTAATAAAGGAAAAGTTCTTTTCCATATAACCATAAGCTAATATCATTACTATTTTTAAATGAATCACTTACCCACGGGAAATAATGCTCTACTATATCAAAACTACCCTTTATTTTAATTGGTTTATGACCAGTTTGTTGAGGTTGATTATTATCAAAAATAATAATTACTCCGGTTCCTACTATATCAACAATATCTTTAGTAAAAGAATTATTCTTTTTTAATGTCAATCTTAATGTAACATTACTTAATTGCCAATCACATTTTCCGCCTCCCCTATAAGGGATCTCTGTACTATATAATGAGCTATTCTCTCTTTTTTCTAATGCTATTATCTCACTATTAAAACCGGGTACTGTATATTTAGGTACTTCATTATTATGATATGTTTTTTGGCAAAGATTTGAACGATACATGACTTTCATTGGCAATAATTCAGCCATATCCGGCACATCAACCGAAATTTTAACTGTTCTACCATTTTCTGGGGGCAAAAATGTTGTATCTATCTTAGAAGTTAGTGAATGACAACCTGATAATAGTAAAACAACGCTCCCTAAAATAATAAGTGGACAATTATTGATTAAATATCTCATATGTTTGCTCCTTAAATTGCTGTAACATATCAACTTCTTTTGGGTTTTCTTGCATTGGAATAAGTGAATTTCCCATGCTATTTTGCAAATCTAAAAAATATAAATTACGCTGACGATATGCTTCTAATGTTTTTTTTCTATACAAATCAGGATTAATAATATTAGTATTATTTTCAAGAGCTACTTTAAACCTTTCGCGAGATTTTAAACGCTTAGGTGTTTTATCATGATCAATTAACTCTAATAATTGATCATGTAAAAAAGGCAAATAGCCTCTGCCCATATAATGATCTGTTACACTAGTACCACCATTACCTTCTGGATTTTTTTGTTCAGGAAAAATCGCTTTCTTATCTTCTTCACTTAAATTGCTTATAAATTCTTTTTCTTTTTCAAATGATTTATTTAATATTTTTTTATTAATCTCAGGTACAATATAAAGCTTAGTTTTATTATTACGATCATTAAAATAACTATAATGCCATGTATGAGTTGCATTGGGTATTTTTTCATCATAATACTCAATTAAATTACATACTTCATAAAATATAACTGGATTACCATGGTGCAAATAATATTCACCATATTGAGTAATCATTTTCTGTCCAAGTAAATCAACAATTGATATAGCGCCACCCAATATAGTGCCAAAAATCCCATAGATATTAAATAACCAATTATCTAAGCTTGCTTCTGGTGGTACTCTAGAGACAATATCATTGTTATTTATATGACGATAATGAGTAAATTTTTGTAGCTGTTTGAGTGCAGAGATAGTAAATAGTCTCGGGGCTCCATAAGTATAAAGCAATGGTTTATTTACACTCAATTCTGTAGCATGAGCCAAAGCTAAAGCTCCTCCTAAGCTATGTCCACAGATAAACAACTTTCTTTCTCTTGACATTTTTTTCATTTCAGAAAATCTCTCAGGAAAGAATTTTTTCCCTAATTGATAAGCGTCTAAGAAACCTTTATGTATTTTACCATCTATCTTAAATTCGGAGGCATGGGTTTTTATATCTTTAGAACGATAAGTAAAATCATCAACCCAATCAGTACCTTCCTGAGAGCCTCGCCAAGCAATAATAAATTGTTCTTTATTCTGAATATAGAATAATTGAGTACTTCCTTCAGCATAAGATCCATGCTGCACTTTATCTTCAGTATCTAAAAATATCGCTTTATCATAACGTTCATCAAAAGGTACATCAATAACAATAGCAGGATATTCTGCTTTAATATTTTTTTCTCTGACCACAGGGTAGCGACTTAGATCAAAGCATTGTCGCTCAAAAAAGTTTCTGACTGAATTTGGATCATATAAATTATCATTATTGTAAATTAATTGACTTAAAAGACCTAAATTATAAGCATTAATCATAGAATACTGTTCTGTATGGTGCAAAATCAATGACCAAACTCTAAATGGACAAATCTCAATTACATAGACAGTATTTAGCTTTGATAATGTTAATCCTTTAAATGCTTCTTGCTCAGGAAAATGATAAAAAGGATATTTATCTTGATATTCTTTATTATCAATATCAATTTTATCTTTGCATAATGGTCCTATTGTTGTATAGCGATAGCTACGATTCATTTCTATTGCTTTTGACTTAACAATAGAATTATCTTCTCCTCTTAATTTTCTTAGCTTTCTTTCACTCATTTTTTCTATTAACGATTGAGTATCTAATCTAAGCGTAATTGGAATATCAAACAATTCATCTTCTATTATTATACCATCAGATTTTACTTTTCCTTTTCTTGGTTCAGTCATAGGACCAAAGACTTGGAATAATTCATATTCAATATCAAAAACAGGCTGATTAAACTCATCTACAAGATAAATTTCAACCCATTTTTTACCACAAGATATACAATCTGCTTTATCCGTCATTTATATTTCGTCCTTTTTGATTAGATTTACATCTAATAAATAACTTAATAAATTTTTATTATTTAAATAAGCAATATCAGTATGTCTTAATCTTTCTTTATTAACCCATTTATAAATAACCTCCTTAATATCTTTTTCTCGTGAAAAAAGAGAATAAGCAAGCTCACCATTTTCTTCCCAAAAGTTGAGAATAAGATTCTCAACAACTAAATTAATCATATGTGTTGAATGACGCCAAGCATCTAAAAGATAGCTAGGAAGTGTATAAATAGATGGTGAAATTTCTTTCTGTACTTTTAATATCTCTTTTGGTTTTTCAAAAAATAAATTCTCATTATCAAATGGAATATATGCATTATTAACTGGATACATTAATGAAAACCAATCTTCTTTTTTTAAATGAGGGAATAATATTCCTGCTACTCTTGGATCAAATAGTCTCAAATGGACTTCTTCATTATTAACTATAACTATTTGATGGTTTTTCCAATGCGTAATTTGAACATCCCAATTCAATTCACTATGATATACCCAACCCCAATTATACTTTTCCATCAAAAATTCATCTATTTTTTTTGCTAAGCTATACCTTGATAGAGATTTTATTTTAATTAACCAAGGGCTTATGTCTTCTAAATGAGAAAGTCTAGTTTCTCTATTGTATAAAGGAATAGCTTCTTCAATCCAATCATTACTATAAAAAAAATTAATAGTATCTAATACAAATGTTGAATTGATAAAAAAATAAATATCTCCTTGCGAAATATTATCACTCCATTGCATCCATGTTAAAGGTATCATTAATTTTCGTCCTTAGCTGGCTTTATTAATAAACTACCTGCTTCATTTGCTGTTAAAACACAATATTTTTTAATCGCAAAAAGGGGTTGTTCAAAAGGAGTGACACCATCAGGTAGTTGAATGTTAGGATCTTGACCTATTCCTGGTCCACTTGATCCAATATCTAAATTTCCAGAAGTAAAGATTGCATTTGGGGTAAGGCGGATAAAACTACTTCCTACTTTTAAGGTAATTTCGCTTACAGCTTCAAGAATAATTTTTCCACCACTTTTAAAATGAGTTTCCTTACCGCTTTCAGCTATTAATGCATCATTTACTTTGCAATGCTTCGCGCCTTTGATTTGTAATGAAACATTACCTTCAATTAATGATTTTTGTGTTCCCTTCAAAATAAAATGCTCATCACCAGCTATTTCAGTTACTCTTTGATTATCTATCCGTTGCCTAACATCATGTTCGGTATGCCAATGACTATCATGTTGCACATGAATATTTAAATCATTTTGTGCATGCAAATACACTTCTTCACGGCCACCCGCATCTTCAAATCTTAGTTCATTAAATCCAGTACCTTTATGAGTTTTACTACGAAATGTGGTTTTGGTTTTTTCTTTCGGTAAATCAAGCGGTGGTGTATTACGACCATTGTAAGTACATCCCGTAATAATAGGTCTGTCAATATCGCCATTTAAATAGGAAACAATCACTTCCTGCCCTACACGCGGGATAGCTATAAAGCCAAAACCATTGCCACTCCATCCCTGCGCAACCCGAAGCCAGCACGATCCACTATGATCAGGTGTTCCTCTTCTATCCCAATGAAAATAAACTTTTACAGCACCTTGTTCATTGGTATAAATTTCTTCTCCATCTGGACCAACAACTGTAGCTAATTCATCACCATCAGCTAATGGTTTATAATGAAATGGTGGTCGCCACTCTTGCATACTCGGAATAAAGGTAACGTGATTAGAAAGTTGAGTGCCTTGTCCTTCACTGTTATCTCCTAAAGGCTGTACACCATGATGAGTAACGCTAACTACTTGCCAACATTCATTCATTCTTGTACACGGATGATTAGTTAAGGTAAATATCTTACCAGGCATAAGAGCAAAACAATTAGTTTGTGCATAGCCCGTTTGACGATGGTTTTGAGATTGTTCATAACGCAGTTGATTAAATGGCTGGCCCTGTGCATCTTCTTGAAAGCGACCATAACTTTCAAATATAGGGTGTTGTTGATGATTTTTCCCTGTTGTTTGTTGCGATAAGGGGTAGGAAGGACGTATTTGGTTATAGTCTTTATCTATACGGACATCACTGCATAAACGTTCTATATAACGCCATTTCGTTGCAGTACTGTCGGTAATATCTGTTTCAGACTGTGGGTTATAAGTTAAAGTGATCCCCGCCGTCATGCCTAAATGATTATCGCTGTAAAAAAGCTTCGGGCCTTCCTCAAACCAAAAGTTAATTCCCTCTTCAAAAGCTAAACGACACCAAAAATCATAAGCTGATTCACGTTTTTGAGTAACATAATGACGAGGTTGATGAAGTTCAGGTTGGTAGAGCCTGTTATCATATTTGATATGTGCTTCATCAAGTAAATGTTTTAAGATTTCAGGTACTGTTTTATGCTGAAAAATGCGACTATCTTGATTAAGTGTCATCACCCACATTTCAGGACGGATCTCTAACTGATACCAAGTTTTAATACCATCAGTATTACTTTGTTCTGCACTCGATAATAGACCTTGTACCGTACGAATTTTTTTACCGTTTCTTCTTACTGTAAGTGATGATGCCCCTCCCAAATAATATGAAAAATCAATATCACTTTGAGTACTCACGACTTGAATAGTGAGTGTAAATAGCTCAGAAAGTCCTTCGTTTAAATCAAATTGAGTGACTTGAAAAGTATCGTCAGCTAATCCAGCTACTTGGCAAGTAAAAACTAAACCCGTTTTCAGTAACCCTTGTTCTAACATATCAAGAAGTTCGACATGTCTTTGTATACGAGCACGTTGCTCTGCTGCTGAGATCATTATTCCAGAAGAATGGGATAAAACTGGTTCATCTAATATTAAACGAGGTTTTGGTGTGTTATTTGCTTCATCTGTTGACATAGCAACTCCATTTATTGCGGCAAACACTTATAAAATAGATAGAAAGCAAGCTAAATACTTTATCTATTTTTATAAATATGGGCTCAATATAGAGCCCATAAATCATAAGAGATTAACCTTCAAGAGGTGCTCGCCAATCATCAGCACCAGAAGTACCCGCAATTGTGTGTTCCCAATCAATTTTGCGATAAGATAAAGCGACCTCGATGAGCTGAGTAAAATCTGATTTGGTAGGATCTTGACAGTGAGGCATTTGGCAATCGATATTCACAATGGTCGCATCTGTTAGTGTGGTGGTAAAGAAATGCTCTTGCTTACCCTCAACAGAGGTGCGATACCATTTTAAATCAACTTTAGGTAACATTTCTCCTGATGCTAATGCGTTATATAACAGAGGAACAGCTTTGTTTAACGCTACCGTAAACCGGAAAGGTTTATGAGCACGTTGACCCGCAGGTTGCCCTGATTGTGGATCTGTCGGCACAGTAACTACATGAGAAAATGCCTGAATAAGCATCTCATTTTCATGACCTTGAACATAAATATTTCCAACTGATTCAGCAGTGAATGCTCCTTCAGTAATATTACCTTGGGTTTTTCCCTCAATAGAGAGATAGCATGGAGTTGGCATAATAAATCCTTCATTAACAGTAAATCATTGTTTCTCAACAACACTATTATTGTTGATATCCTTTTCAAAAAATCGGCCTGTGCACACTGCGATTTAATAAGAATAGCTTAAGTAAAATTTAAGGAATGTAAAGCAAAGAGGGAGACCAAGGCAGGTTTTATCTCCATAGCATAAGTGACTTAGCGTAAAATAATTGCAAAGTCGATATTTTCTACTTTCGTATTACTATATCTGTATAAAAAAATATGCATTTTCTCTTTCATATTCGAAAATAAATCAATAAAAGCCAGACTGCACTAATGTACATAGATTTAAACTTTGTAACAAAATGTGTATTTTGTAACAAAATGTAACCTTGTTGATTTACAAGAAGAAAAATACCAAATTTTGTTAATAATAAGTAACCTCTTATTTTTATTCAAAATGGTTAAAAAACTCGCACCAGTAAATTGATTTATTTTAGATGATTATTCTAAATATAAACTTATATAGTTAAAAATAGTGATTTTATAAAATAATAGCCATAAATGGAGTATCAAATAATAAAACTTAAAGAATATTAAATTAGAAGAAAAGCCGGAGTCATTATTAATGAAGATTTAAAAGGACGGTATTAAGTTATTCACTCGATAAGCAAAAATAACAGTGACAAAAAATACTGCAACACAACCAATAACGTGCAGTGAGCGGAGCATATAGAAAGATGTGGGGATTGCTAACGCCGTGGCACGGCAGTGTAGCCACGACGTCAAATAATATAAAAATCAGATACTAAACGATGAACCACAACCACAAGTGCTTTTCGCATTAGGATTGGTGACGATAAAACGTGAGCCCTCAAGGCCTTCAGTATAATCAACACAGCCACCCACTAAATACTGCAAGCTCATTGGATCAATAACTAAGGCAACGCCTTGTTTTTCTATGGTCATATCACCTTCATTCATAGCATCATCAAAGGTAAAACCATACTGGAATCCGCTACAGCCACCACCGGTGATATAAACACGTAGACGCAGATTTGGGTTTTCTTCATCCGCAATTAGATCTTTTACTTTATTTGCAGCCGCATCTGTAAATTGTAACGGCAGAGCCATATCATCACTCATTGTTCACTCCAGACTGGATAATCCAGTAAAAAACAGCCAGCAAAAATTGATGCTTCTTGCTGATATAATGTGATGATTATCTAATACCTGCTCTTAACCTTCAAGTTTGTTGTGGACAAAATGCACTTTTTGATACACAACTTTTCTTTATTAATGAGTGCCAACTCGAACAATAACAATGATAAATCAAAATGTTGTTGTCGTGTATTTGGCTTCATCTGCACTGTGCTTTAGAATAGGCGTTAATCTTACGCTCACCCATCATTAGGAGTCTGACATGAGCAAGTCTGAAACGCTTTATAATCTCGCACAACAAGTGATACCTGGTGGCGTCAATTCACCGGTTAGAGCATTTAACGGTGTTGGTGGCACACCGCTTTTTATTGAACGTGCTAATGGTGCGTATATTTATGATGCCGATGGACGTGCTTATCTTGACTATGTCGGTTCATGGGGACCGATGGTATTAGGCCACAATCACCCCGCTATTCGCCACGCTGTAACTGATGCGGTGCAAAAAGGCCTAAGCTTTGGTGCTCCTACGGCTGCTGAAGTGGAAATGGCAAATTTAGTCACTGAGTTAGTGCCTTCGATGGATATGGTTCGTATGGTGAACTCAGGTACAGAAGCCACCATGAGTGCCATTCGTCTTGCTCGTGGCTACACCGGTCGTGACAAAATCATTAAATTTGAAGGCTGTTACCATGGACATGCAGACTGCTTATTAGTCAAAGCAGGCTCTGGTGCATTGACGATGGGACAACCAAACTCTCCAGGTGTTCCTGCTGATTTTGTTAAACACACTTTAACTTGTACTTACAACGATTTAAATTCAGTACGTCAAGCATTTGAAAATTATCCGGAAGAAATCGCCTGTATTATTGTTGAACCCGTTGCCGGTAATATGAACTGTGTTCCACCTAAAGCCGATTTTCTACCGGGATTACGTGCATTATGTGATGAATTTGGTGCATTACTGATTATTGATGAAGTAATGACAGGTTTTCGTGTCGCATTAGGCGGCGCACAAGCTTATTACGATGTTGATCCTGACTTGACCTGTTTAGGTAAAATTATAGGTGGTGGCATGCCTGTAGGCGCCTTCGGCGGACATAAAGAAGTGATGTCTCAATTAGCCCCTATCGGTCCTGTCTACCAAGCGGGAACATTATCGGGTAACCCCATTGCGATGGCGGCGGGTCTAGCTTGTTTGCAAGAAGTTTCACAACCGGGAGTTCACCAAACACTGGATGAACTTACTACTATGTTAGCGGATGGCTTACTTGAAAAAGCACAACAAGCAGGTATCCCTATGGTAGTAAACCATGTAGGCGGTATGTTTGGTTTATTCTTTACCGATGCCAAAGAAGTGACTTGCTATCAAGACGTAATGAACTGCGATGTCGAACGCTTCAAACAGTTCTTCCACTTAATGTTAGAAAAACGTATTTACCTCGCTCCGTCGGCTTTTGAAGCTGGCTTTATGTCTATTGCTCATAGCAAAGAAGATATTCAACGTACTATCGATGCGGCTGAATACGCCTTTAGCAAAATGAAAGCGTAATCTTTCATTACTTAAATAGCATTTATTGCTGGTATTGCTGGCAAAAAAATATCCTCCGCGATTGCAGGAGGATATTTTTTATCTCAATAGTATTGCGAATAATTACTCAGAAAACAGATCGCGTAACCATTTAGGTGCCGCACTATCGTCGCCGTCGCTCTCTTGTGGTAACGGTGTACAGAGGCTATCAGGATCTGCTGTCCACACAGGTAATGTACGCACGCCGCCACCATAACAAACAAAGTTACCTTCAGCATTAATCGACATCTGTGCTATATCTTCTGGTACAGGTGGATTTAATGTTAATGGTGTTTGATTTTCTAAATAATGACGATAAAGGATCAATGCCCCTGTCGATCCTGTTAAGTTAGTTGGGCCATTATTATCACGTCCCATCCATGCAATAGTAACTTCTTTACCATCAATACCCGCAAACCAGCTATCACGTAAGTCGTTGGTGGTTCCGGTTTTACCTGCAAGGTTATATTGACCAAATTTAGGTTTTAATGCTCGTGCTGCTGTACCTGAATTAACCACCTGTTGCATACCAAACAGTGTCATATATGCTGCTTGTGGAGAAACCGTTGTTTCTGCTTGCGGGTAGCTTTGATAAAGCACCGTACCATCTTGGTTGATAACGGAGCGCAATGCCGATAATTTAGCGCGATTACCTAAACTTCCGATTGTTTGGAAAGTTTGCGCCACTTCCATTGGAGTTAAGTTTAGTGCGCCAAGTAACATCGCTGGTACTTTTTCTAAATTTTCTGCAGGGGCACCTAGTTTGATCCACGTTTTGATCACTTGGTCTAACCCGACTTCTAAACCAAGATTAACCGTTGGTACATTACGTGATGTAGCAAGAGCATCCACCAACATTAATCGCCCTTTATAACCACGATCGTAGTTACGTGGTTGCCATGGTTTTCCTCCCGGAATAGGCACTGAAATAGGTTCATCCGCCAACCAGGTATTTAAACGAAAACGCTCAGGCTCACTTAATGCGGTTAAATAAGTTGCCGGTTTTGCTAATGAGCCAATTGAACGACGAGCGGACATGGCACGATTAAAACCGGCATATTGTGGTTGTGAACCGCCCACTAACGCCCTAACCTCACCACTGAGGCGATCTACAACGACCATCGCGCCTTCGAGATCGTTGATTTTGCGTGTTTTACGTAAATCAGCAACTCCCGCTTCTACCGCTTTTTCCGCTGCATCTTGTGAAACAGGATCAAGCGTTGTAAAAATTTTAGTCCCCGATAAATCTTTAACCTGATCACCTAATTTAGTTTGTAGCTCTTGACGAACTAACTGCATAAATGCCGGTTGTGGCGTTAGCGCTTCGCTACGAGGTTTTACTCCTAAAGGACGTGCGCTTAATACATCATAAAGCTCTTGATCGATAATTTGTTGGGTCTGTAATAATTTTAGTACCACATTACGGCGCTCTAATGCAGCCTTAGGATTGCGCCATGGATTGTATGCAGAAGCCCCTTTCACCATTCCAACCAATAATGCTTGTTGATCAAGACTTAGTTCATCAACAGGTCGACCAAAATAGTAAAGGCTAGCCAGTGGGAAACCACGAATTTGCTCATCACCACTTTGCCCTAAGAACACCTCATTAAGATACAGCTCTAAAATACGATCTTTGCTATAGCTCGCATCCATAATAATCGCCATATAGGCTTCATTAAGCTTTCTTTTTAGCGTTCTTTCATTGGTTAGGAATAAGTTCTTTACTAATTGCTGCGTTAAAGTACTTCCCCCTTGTACCGCTCTACCTGCGGTAAAGTTCGCTAACACCGCACGACCAATAGAATAAATACTGATGCCATCATGCTCATAAAAACGGCGATCTTCCGTAGCAATTAATGTATCGACTAATAGTTGAGGAAATTTATCTCTTGCTAAGAATAGACGCTGTTCACCATTAGCCGATTGCATCATAGTGATAAGCTTAGGATCGAGGCGGAAGAAACCAAATTGACGCTGATTATTCATATTGGTGATACTCACCAATGAGTTTTGTTCAAAGGTCAATTTCGCTAAAATTTGCTCTTCGCGACCATCTGGAAAATCAAACGGTCGACGTAACATCTCTATAGTGCCATTTTTAACGACAAATTCCCCAGGACGGGTGATTTTATTGACATGGCGATACTGCATACCTTCCAGTAAACTTACCATCTCTTTTTGGCTATAGTTCATGCCAGGTTCTAAATTGACAGTACGTCCATAAACGGCAGCAGGCAATTCCCATACATTACCGTCAAGGCGCTCTTTAATTTGGGAATATAAATAAACACCATAGATGCCGACTAAAACCGCAACCACAATGGCGATTTTAACAAATAACCAAAACCAAGAACGCCTTCTATTGGTTTTCTTTACTGGTTTTTTCTTTCTACTCATGAACAGTTTCTCTCATTAAAACCTCTTCACCACACCCTTAGGGTAAAGAAGCCTAACATTGTCGCTATTTTTCCAAGCTATCCCACAGGAAAGCTCTCAAATTGTTATTCAGCACGTATAAATACGCGCTAACTCCATTTTTTTACACGTCGAGTGGGGGCCGTTGTTGCGGGTGAATCTGGCCACAAATGTTTGGGATATCGCCCCTTCATCTCTTTTTGTACTTGTGTATAGCTTCCGGCCCAAAAAGTAGCGAGATCTTGTGTTTTTTGGATAGGTCGCATAGCCGGAGAAAGTAACTCCATCACTACAGGTAATTGCCCTTTTGCCACAATAGGACTTTGTTTTTCACCATAAACCTCTTGGATCCTGATAGCAATAATCGGCGGATTATCTAAATCATACCTAATCATCACTTTAGTGCCCGTTGGAGCAATATAGTGTGTTGGGAACAGCTCTTGCAATAATTGTTGCTCATGCCAAGTTAACTGATTTTTAATTATCCCATTAATATCCATTTGTAGCAGTGCCTTAAGTGATTGGGTATCGCCTAATTCAGGTTGTAACCACAATTCTAATGAGTCTAATAAAACGGCTTCATTCAATACAGGTAAATTGGCCTCAGGGCACCACTTTTGCGCTAAAGCAAGGCGAATAAACAGTTGCTTGCTCTCTTCACTTAAGGGTAGAGCACTTAATCCTTGTTTACGTAACCAATTTAATAATGCCGTTTGCATTTGCGCTTTATTAGGTTTATCTAATGGCATTTGGCTAACGGTTAACTGACCTAATTGGCGCTGTTGCCACGCAAGAAGTGTACCGCGCTTTTCATCCCATTCAACGGTGGTATTATCTTGTATCAATTCCGGAAAGATAGAGGATACTTCATTAATATCAATAGGTAAGGCTAATAAAATTCGCACATCCGCATAATGTGCATTTTGCAACAACAATGGTGCTAAAATCCACGGCGATTGGCTCATTGGTTGAGTATTATCCATCATTGCGCCTTGCCCATTAGCGAGACGAAATCGACCTTGATTATCACGGTTTTTGGCTATTCTATCTGCAAATCCGACACTCAATAGTGATGCTAATAATTCTGGGCGACATTGCCCTTTGCATTGCTGTAATAGCTGTTTTTCACGCTGTGACCATTGATGATTTTTCTGTTGGATCAGCCATTCAAGATTAATCTCTCTGTCTCTTGGTGGCTGTTCTAAAATGGCACACAGCCTTGCTGCGGTAGCAAGATGATGCTCACTTTTTTCACTAGCATAATCTAATATTGCCGCCAATCGGGGATCGATGCCCCACTGTGCCATACGTACTCCCCGCGAGGTTAATCCCCCTTGATTATCAATGGCACCTAATCGTTGCAATAATGTTTTAGCTGCGTTTATTGCTGCTGGTGTAGGTGTATCTAACCAAGAGAGTTGGTTTATATCACGACATCCCCATTGCAATATTGAAAGCCATAACGAAGAGAGATCACTAGATAAAATTTCAGGTACTTGGTGAGTTGCCCCGCGCTCAGCTTGTTCCTGACTGATTAAGTGCCAACAAATTCCGGCTTCAAGACGTCCTGCCCGCCCCGCTCTTTGCGTTTGTGAAGCTTGACTTATTCGTTGGCGCAATAAGCTTGTTACACCACTTTTTAAATCAAACTGGGCACGTTTTTCAATGGTACTGTCGAGCACCAAGCGAATACCTTCGATTGTTAAACTGGTTTCTGCAATATTTGTTGCTAATACAACTTTGCGATATCCCTTTTCTACAGGCTCTATGGCCTGTTGCTGTTGTGCTAATGAAAGTGCCCCATAAAGTGGAAAAATTAAGGTATGTTTATCCACTTTGTCAGCTAATAATTGCGCGACTCTAATAATTTCTGCACTACCGGGCAAAAAAACAAGTAAAGAGCCCGTCTCTTGTGTAAGCAAACGTCGCGCCATCGTGGCAACTTCTTGTTCAAAAGGCAGGTGTGATTGAATAGGATAATAGTGCCGTGAAACAGGATAACTACGCCCTTCAGAGCTAATCATCGGCGCATCCGGCAATAGTGAAGTTAATTTTTGATTATCTAATGTTGCAGACATCACCAAAAGGCGTAAATCATCACGTAATCCTGATTGCACATCTAATAGCAGTGCTAATGCTAAATCTGCTTGCAAACTCCGCTCATGAAATTCATCAAGTATCACTAAACTTACACCTGTCAGTTCAGGATCTTGCTGTAACATACGTGTCAACACCCCTTCGGTGATCACTTCAAGGCGCGTCTGCTGACTCACTTTACTTTCAGCACGCATGCGATACCCCACCGTTTTACCCACCTCTTCATTGAGTTGACTTGCTAAACGATAAGCGATGCTTTTTGCCGCAATACGCCTTGGCTCTAATAAAATAATTTTGCCATCAAATATATTTTGTTGAAGCAAATACAGTGGCAGTGCGGTTGATTTTCCCGCCCCTGTGGGGGCGTGAAGTAAGACTTGGGGACATTGTTTTAATGCAGTAACAACAGATCCTGCTACCTCAAAAATTGGCAATAGATGCACACAAGCTCCATAACTGATTAACTTTCTCTGTGGCTCATTGTAGCATTAGCCCTTTATTAAAGGACGTATTTTCACCAGGGTGATTATGAAATTTGAACAACCACTACAATCTGCCACTTTATTAAAACGATACAAACGTTTTTTAGCAGACGTAGTGACGGCAAATGGTGAAGAATTCACGCTCCATTGTGCTAATACGGGTGCGATGACGGGATGCGCAACTCCAGGTGATACGGTTTGGTATTCCACGTCATCGAATGTCAAAAGAAAATATCCTCATAGTTGGGAATTAACCCAAACTCAATCAGGTGATTGGATCTGTATTAATACCTTAAGAGCTAATACGATCATTGCCGATGCGATAGAAGCTGGCGATATTCCAGAATTATCTGACTATGATGAGATAAGACGCGAAGTGAAGTATGGTAGTGAGAATAGCCGTATTGATATTTTACTTAAGTCAAATCATAAAGTTGACTGCTATATTGAAGTGAAATCGGTCACTTTATTAGATGCTGGAATGGGCTATTTTCCTGACGCTAAAACAGAGCGAGGTCAAAAGCACCTTCGAGAGTTGACCGCTATCGCAAAATCGGGCTTAAGGGCTATCTTATTTTACGCTGTCCCCCATACTGGCATTACACAAGTGTCTGTTGCTAAAGAGATTGACCCTAAGTATGACTTATTGCTAAAACAAGCATGTGATGCTGGGGTTGAAATTTTATGTTATCGCATCAATATTAGTGAGTACGATTTAACAATTGGAAAGCAATTACCTTTTATTTCAAAAGGTTAATACATTTTCATGGTGTTGGTTAAGTATTTTTTAACTAAAATGGCCTTTTTACTTGCGTGCCTTCACATCATGAGAAAACTTATTAAAGGAATAATTGCTATCCGCGCGGGCATCTGCTATTTATAGCGCCCTATTTTTTTCCCTTCCTATTTAAGGTGGGGGATTATTCAGAAAATGCGTATGTAGGAGAAGCATTATGCAAGAAGGGCAAAAGCGTAAAACATCGTCCATGAGCATTCTCGCTATTGCTGGCGTTGAGCCATATCAGGAAAAACCGGGCGAAGAGTACATGAACGAAGCCCAATTAGCGCATTTTAAGCTAATACTTGAATCTTGGCGCAATCAGCTCAGGGATGAAGTCAACCGTACCGTCACTCATATGCAAGATGAGGCGGCCAACTTCCCAGATCCTGTTGACCGTGCTGCACAAGAAGAAGAATTCAGTCTTGAGCTGCGTAACCGTGATCGTGAACGTAAACTCATAAAGAAAATTGAGAAAACACTGAAGAAAGTTGAAGATGATGACTTCGGCTTTTGTGAGTCTTGCGGTGTTGAAATCGGCATCCGCCGTTTAGAAGCTCGTCCAACAGCCGATCTCTGTATCGACTGTAAAACATTAGCTGAAATCCGTGAAAAACAGATGGCTGGCTAATTAATGAGTATAGCCTCAGTACTTAGGTGCTGGGGCTTTAATCTAAACATTAATACCCAAGATGACAGTGTGTATTAGGCATTTAGTGCCATTATTAATAAACCAACTTTGTTTTGGTGGTTTGGTTACAGCATTGGCTCGTTATCTTCAAGCTGACACAAATTATGAGCGTTGGCGCTTTCACATCAATAATATCATCCTCCAATTAATACTTCTTGATACAATAACTCAGACTATTCGCACTGTGATGACGATGTTTATTCACATAAAAGAGAAGTTATTTGCGTATAATTCTATCACTATAGCTGATGGCCATAAGCAAGGAATAATATTGATGGAGCACATTTTCTTACCTCGTCAACCGTTGCTGTCAGGCAAGATTATTCGTTAACATTATGATGAAGATGCACAATAACCCACACAAAGCATTCTCAAAAAATGTTCAGTAGGCTATGATTAGCCGCTTAATTTTTTAATTATTAGATTTAATTATTCGAGGTGTCATATTTTTAACCGAGTAGCGCATTTCTGCCGTAATTTGCTAGGACGACAAACAACATCGTCAGATACAGAATCGGTAGCGAGTGAAAGGCCTGTCACTGCATCTGACCGACCTAAAAAAGAAACACAAACGACTGTGCGTCGGCGTCCTGCCCTATCCGCAGACCGTCCCCGTAAGAACAAAAGTAATAACGAAAAGGCGAACGGGAGTGATTTGCCAATGACTGTGATCCCAAGAGATCAACACCCGATTTCGCGTAAAGACATCAGTGATAACGCACTAAAAGTTCTTTATCGTCTGAATAATTCAGGCTTTCAGGCTTATTTAGTGGGTGGTGGTGTACGCGATCTATTATTAGGGAAAAAACCAAAAGACTTTGATATTGCTACCAATGCAACGCCAGAAGAAGTCCGTCGATTATTTCGTAATAGCCGCTTAGTAGGTCGACGCTTTCGTCTAGCGCATATTATGTTTGGCCCCGAAGTGATTGAAGTCGCTACTTTCCGTGGCTCTCATGAAGATCATGAAACATCCGATCGCAATCAGTCACAACAAGCACAAAGCGGTATGTTGCTGCGCGACAATATCTTCGGATCGATTGAAGAAGATGCCATTCGTCGGGATTTTACCTTAAATAGTCTCTATTACGGCGTCGATGATTTTGCTGTACGTGATTATGTGGGGGGCTTGGCTGATCTTAAATCAGGTACTATTCGTTTAATTGGCTCTCCTGAAACTCGCTATCGTGAAGATCCAGTTCGGATGCTAAGAGCTATCCGCTTTGCCAGTAAACTGGATATGCGTATCGCACCGGAAACTGCAGAGCCAATTAGCCAATTAGCACCACTATTACGTAATATTCCTTCAGCACGCCTATTTGAAGAATCGCTGAAATTATTACAAACAGGACATGGTTATAAAACCTATCGGTTAATGCGCCATTTCCAACTTTTAGAGCCTCTTTTTCCATTAGTTGCCTCAAGGATCACTGAGCAGCAAGATACCCCAATGGAAAGAATGATCGAACAGGTGCTAAAGAATACCGACTATCGTATTAGTAAAGAAATGCGCGTAAATCCGGCATTCTTATTTGCAGCAATGCTATGGTATCCCTTAGTGGAGCATGCCGAAAAACTGGCTCAAGAAAGTGGACTGTCTTATTACGATGCTTTCTCAATGGCGATGAATGATATTTTAGATGAGCAATGTCGTACTATTGCGATCCCTAAACGTATCACCACCACGATGCGTGATATTTGGCAATTACAGCAGCGTTTACCTAAGCGTCAAGGGCGCCGAGCCAATAAACTGCTTGAGCATCCTAAATTCCGTGCAGCATTTGATCTACTGGAATTACGCGCTAATGTACAAAGAAATCCTGATCTGGAAGCATTAGCCGCTTGGTGGGCTGATTTTCAGATTTCAAACAATACACAACAACGCTCTATGGTCTCTGAATTAGGTCCAGGCCCGGTACGCAAAAGAACACGTCCTCGTAAACGTCCTCGTCACCCTAATGCAAAAAATAATGCACCAAGACAAGAGAACAAACATGAGTAAGCAACAACAGCGTGTGTATATTATTCTGGGCAGTAATTTAAACTCACCAGAACAGCAAGTAAAATCGGCGATAAAAGCGATTAGTGAAATCCCTAATACTACACTGATTGCCCAATCACCTTGGTATCGCACACGCCCTATGGGACCTCAAGATCAACCCGATTATCTCAATATGGCTGTCGCCGTTGATACTACTTTAGCCCCAGAAGAGTTGCTCGACCATACACAAGCAATTGAACTTGCCCATGGTCGTGAAAGAAAAGCAGGTAACCGTTGGGGACCTCGTACCCTTGATTTAGATATCATGTTATTTGGTGATCAAGTTATACAGACCGAACGTTTAACTGTGCCTCATTATGGACTTAAGGTGCGTGAATTTATGCTTTATCCATTGGCGGATTTAGCACCTGAACTTTGTTTCCCTGATGACGGAGAACGATTAGCAGACAGATTAGCGCTCGTACCTAAAAATGGTATGGAAAAGTGGTGATACCACATAATAAGCGTGTTTGATGTTAATGGTTGATGCTGTTGACTGACAGTATCAACCCCGTTCACAACTCTCTTGTACTGTTCCTTTATCGCGTTATCCCTCCCCATAAGTGATAAAATACGCCCTTCCCTCCCGCCTGTTATATCACCATTTCTAATTCTTGGATAAATATCAAAATATTTTTTATTTCTATTTTTTATTATTCAATTCACGACTTTTTCTTCGTTTTTAGTACGTAGATGCTACAATCAGCAGTTAATGTTTTTTATTTATGCCATATTCTCTTTAATAAACAAATAATTAACTGACATAAATAACTCAATTTACACGCAACACACCATGGAGTTTATTATCATGAAGCCGGTTACGCTATCTACGCTCAATCGCTATAAACAAGAAAAGAAAAAGTTTGCCACTATCACGGCTTATGATGCTAGCTTTGCTCGTCTATTTGCCAATGAAGGTATTCCTGCCATGTTAATTGGTGATTCACTCGGTATGACACTACAAGGTCATGACAGCACATTACCTGTCACCGTTGAGCAAATTGCCTATCATACCCGTTGTGTAAGAGCAGGCGCCCCTAACGCTTTCTTAATTGCTGATATGCCTTTTATGTCTTATTCCACTCCAGAGCAAGCCTGTCTTAACGCAGCTATTTTAATGCAAGCGGGAGCGAATATGGTCAAAATTGAAGGAGGAAGCTGGCTTATTCCTACAGTCAAAATGCTCACTGAACGCGCAGTGCCTGTTTGTATTCACTTAGGCTTAACCCCTCAATCTGTTAATGTGTTTGGTGGCTATAAAGTACAAGGTCGAGAAGAAGCTGCTGCAGAGCAACTTAAGCAAGATGCTATGGCGCTTGAAGCCGCAGGAGCACAACTAGCTGTATTAGAATGCGTCCCCGTTTCCGTAGCAAAAACTATTACCGGATCACTCAATATTCCCGTTATCGGCATTGGTGCCGGCAATGTCACTGATGGACAAATTCTTGTGATGCATGATTTATTAGGTCTAACACCTAATGCCCCTAAATTTTCTAAAAATTTCTTACAAGAAGCTGGCTCCTTACCCGAGGCTGTCAGACTGTATGTTCAACAAGTTGAACAAAAACTGTTCCCTCAAGAACAACACTCATTTAACTGATTTATCATTTAAATTCATTAAAATAGTTTAAAGGAGTCACGCTATGCTAATTATTGAAACAACGCTTATCTTACGCCGCGAAATTAAGCGACTAAAACAAGAAGGTAAACGCATTGCATTGGTTCCGACCATGGGCAACCTGCATCAAGGTCACCTAAAACTGATAGAAGAAGCGCGTATTCATGCTGATGTGGTTATCGCCTCTATTTTTGTTAATCCAATGCAATTCGATAGAGAAGCCGATTTAGCAAACTATCCACGAACCCTACAAGAAGATTGTGAGTTACTGCGCGATAAACATGTTGATATTGTCTTTGCCCCATCAGCGAAAGAGATGTACCCAAATGGGATGGAAAACCAAACGATTGTTGAGGTTCCAGTACTTTCTTCTGTGTTAGAAGGCGCTAGTCGCCCAGGACATTTCCGCGGTGTAACAACCGTTGTAAGTAAACTATTCAACCTTGTACAGCCTGATGTCGCGCTATTTGGTGAAAAAGATTATCAACAACTGCAGATCATAAAAAAAATGGTCAGTGATTTATGTTTTGATATCAGTATTATTCCAGTCCCTATTGTGCGTGATAAAACAGGATTGGCATTTAGCTCTCGAAATCGTTTGTTATCAGATAATGAAAAACAACAAGCCCCTGTGCTTTATCAAGCTATGCAACAGATAGCCGAGCAATTAAAATCGGGAAACCTTGATGTTAACCAACTATTACAAACTGCCAAAGCAACCCTTGAACAGCAAGGCTTTCGTGCTGATGAATGTTTTATTTGTGATGCACAAACACTAGCACCACTTAGCGAAGAGAGCCGATGTGCCGTTATTTTAATGGCAGCTTGGTTGGGTAACACTCGTTTAATCGATAGCCAACAAGTTAGCTTAGTCTAATGAATAATTAAAAATAGGAAACGCAACAATGCTACGCACCATGTTACAAGGCAAACTTCATCGCGTAAAAGTCACCCAAGCTGATCTTCACTATGAAGGCTCTTGCGCGATTGATCAGGATTTTATGGATGCCGCTGGTATTCTTGAAAATGAAGCCATTGATATTTATAACGTTGATAATGGTGAACGTTTCTCTACTTATGCCATTTGCGCAGAAAGAGGGTCTGGTATTATTTCTGTCAATGGCGCAGCCGCTCGCCGTGCTGCTGTAGGTGATCGCTTAATTATTTGCTCTTATGTGCAAATTCCAGATAGCGATGCGCGTAGCCATAAACCCAACATTGCCTATTTTGAAGGCGACAATGAAATGAAACGCATTGCTAAAGCCGTTCCCGTTCAAGTCGCTTAATCTGCCTATCCCCCTTACAAATGGAGGTTCCCTGTTTGTGAGGGGGTAATTCTGCCCTGCTAATTGTCTCGATTCAATACGCTAAAAGCGAGAGACAAAGCGCAAAAGCGTGTTTTTGCTCCCTTTTTTCTCGCATAACTTCCTGTAGCTTGTTATAAAACAGATAAATATTACCTAACAATGCTTAGCCTAATAAAAATATGATAAACGTTGCTCTCATCGATGATCACATTGTTGTGCGTTCTGGATTTGCACAACTGCTAATGCTAGAGCCGGATATTAATATTGTCGGTGAATACGCAAATGGCCAAGAAGCTTGGCCCTATTTATTAAATGATAATATTGATGTGGCGGTGATGGATCTCTCTATGCCTGGAGAGAGTGGCCTACAATTACAAAGTCGATTAAAACAAAAACGCCCTGATTTTCGGACAATTATTTTAAGTATTTATGATACCCCCGCATTTGTACAAAGCGCTTTAGATTCCGGTGCCCATGGCTATTTAACTAAGCGCTGTGGTCCACAAGAGCTCGTTCAAGCAGTACGTGCTGTGTATCAAGGGGGCTGTTATCTCTGTGCTGATGCCATGAAAGCACTTCGACAGACACCAGAAAAAGAAGATGCTTTACATAGTTTAACCCCTCGCGAAAGAGAGATTTTTAATCTGCTAGTACAAGGTATTAATGTTAAAGCTATCGCCGTACAACTGAATCTCAGTCATAAAACGGTGCATGTTCATCGAGCCAATATACTGGGTAAATTGAACTGTGAAACAACCATTGATTTAGTCCATTTTGCATTAAACAATCAGTTAATCACCGGAACACTCTAACATGCAAAGAGGCGCACGTTTTTTTCTTCAATCTCTCTTTTTATTGTTGACCTACTCTTTACTCTGGTTGTCACTTTGGGTGATCAGTTTTTATCTTAGTCATAATGGTCAACAAGCCGCACTTTTTTTACCTCAAGGCTTACGGCTGGCATTATTTATTTTACTTTGGCGACGTTTTTGGTTGCCGATGTTATTGGCCGAATGGGGGCTTTATTACTGGCTAACTCAACAGCAATTAATTACCCATGTAACTCTTTATCTCTCACCTTTAATCAGCTTATTAGTCGCACTAGAGGTACAACGGATCTGGTGGCGTTACCCACTTTATTGGCAACGGTTAACCTTACTTATCGCAGCGGTCGGATTTAATAGCCTATTACAAGCCTTCCTACTCAGTTTTTTTCTCACGACGTCCACCAGCGCAATATTTTTAACCTCAATAACAGGTGGTATTTTATTGGCTCCCTTTGTTTTTCTACTTTATGAATATTTACGCGAATTACAAAGTCGAGTATTAATCGCCGAAATCACCCCTGAGCCACCATTGCGTACCTCCTTATTAATGTGGGTATTTCTCTTTTGTCTTATTGGATTAAGTGCACAATTCTTTCTTACCCCAGAAATTGAACGCTTATTAGTTATTCTGGTTTTTATTCCTAATGTTTTTATGGCTTATCGTTATGGTTGGCAAGGGGGCGTATTATCCGCGTTGTTAGGTAGTTTAATGATTACCTTTGCTAGACAAGTAAATGGTGCTTTTGCCGATTTGCATGAATTAGAGATGTTTTTAACAACCCAAGCCTTAATTGGTATTGGTTTAGGTATAGCTATTAGTCGCCAGCAACAACTTGCCAATAATTTACGTCATTATCAGCTACGTTTAGAGCAAGAGTTACAAGCACGCCGAGCGTTGATGGAACAACTAGTACATACCGAAGAAGATGTTAAAAAAGCCATTGCTCGTGAATTACATGATGAAATTGGACAAAATATTACAGCTATTCAAATTCAGTCAATGTTAGTAAAAAGAAGTGCAGATAACGATAAAACACGTCAGTCAGGCGAGCAAATTGAGCGATTAGCCCAACAAATACATCAATCTACCCGACAACTGCTACGCCAACTAAGGCCGCCTATTTTAGAAGAGATGTCATTAGAGAAGGCACTACACCATTTAATTGATGAGTTCTCATTTCATGAAAATGGTATTCACTGTCACTTTCATTATGCTCTTGAAACAGAGCCTGAAAGCGACACCATTATTTTTACACTCTACCGACTAGTGCAAGAACTACTCAATAATATCAGCAAACACGCTAACGCCAGTGAGATCCACATTTCGCTTACTCAACATCAAGCACAATTACGACTGGTTGTTCATGATAATGGTATTGGCATTTTGCCTACACAACCTAATAACGGTTTTGGGCTACGAGGTATTGAAGAGCGGATCTGCGCATTGGGGGGAGAATGGGAAGTAATTAGTCAGCTTGGTACTAAAATAATTGTTAACTTACCCACAAATTCAATAGAAAAGCGTGAAAACTAGGAATTAGTCTTAGTCATCTACAACCTTCTCTCATTCTTTTTAACTGCATTTTTCTTACATTGGCAATATCAGAGAGGATGTTATGTTAGGTAAAAATTCGGCATCAATAAATAAGACCTATGATTTTTGGCGTAAAAATTTAATGTTGTCGATGATCATTGGCTATGCCACGTTTTACCTGACTCGTAAAAGCGTCAATTTTGTGATGCCCGTTATGCAAACGGAACTGCATCTAGATAAAGGTGATATTGGCTGGATAGCCAGCCTGTTTTATCTCACTTATGGTCTATCAAAATTTCTCTCTGGTATTTTCCATGACCAATACGGCTACCGTTGGTTTATGGGCGCAGGTCTGGTAATGACAGGGGTGATGAATATTATTTTTGCCTACTGTTTATCCTTTCCTGCCTTGCTTTTAGTCTGGGCACTTAATGGTTTCTTTCAAGGATGGGGTTGGCCCCCTTGTGCAAGGTTACTCACCCATTGGTATTCACGTAATGAACGCGGTTTCTGGTGGGGATTATGGAATATCTCCATCAATCTTGGCGGGATGAGTATTCCCCTTTTAACCGCTTGGTTGGCAACCCATTTTAGTTGGCAAATAGCCTTAGTTATTCCCGGCCTAATAGGTATTGTTATGGGGTTATGGCTTTGTATGCAACTAAAAGGAACACCAGCAGAAGAAGGGTTACCCACAGTAGGTGTATGGCGGCGCGATATTTTTGAATTACGTCAAGAGCAAGTATCGCCTTCGACCCCTATGTTAACCATTTTGAAAGAAAGCATCTTATTTAACCGAATGATCTGGTTACTAGGTTTTTCTTATATTTTAATTTATCTCATTCGTATGGCGATAAATGATTGGGGAAATATTTGGTTATCAGAAACCCATGGCGCTAACTTGTTAAGTGCTAATGCCATTCTTTCTCTTTTTGAGATGGGTGGATTGTTAGGCGCGTTATGTTCAGGCTGGGGCTCGGATTTATTATTCCGTGGCCAACGAGCACCAATGATATTGCTGTTTTCACTCGGGCTTTTTATCGCAGTAACAGCACTTTGGCTAATGCCAATTCATCATTATGCATTGCTTGCAGCCTGTTTTTTCAGTATCGGTTTTTTTGTGTTTGGACCACAGATGTTAATCGGACTTGCTGCCACAGAATATTGTCATAAAAACGCAGCAGGTACGGTAACAGGCTACTTGGGATTGTATGCCTATTTAGGGGCTGCAATAGCAGGTTGGCCATTAAGTCAGGTCATGGCGCATTATGGTTGGACTGGGATGTTTGTATTATTAACCAGTGCTGCGGCCTTAATGGGACTACTACTAATGCCATTGCTGATCGCTGATGTCAGTAAACGTGAGCATTTAGTTGGCCCACTTTCATTTTCCGATGACGACACATTTAAAAGGTTCTGAACATGAAACTGAAAACTCTCTCTACACTTGTTGCCGCCGGCTTAGCTCTTTCTACGGTAAGTTTATCCACCAGTGCTGCGGGTCGCTTAGTGGTTTATTGCAGTGCCACAAATGCGATGTGTGAAGCTGAAACTAAAGCTTTTGCTGAAAAGTATGATGTTAAAACCACTTTTGTTCGTAATGGCTCCGGCAGTACATTAGCGAAAATAGAAGCAGAAAAACGCAATCCACAAGCTGATGTTTGGTATGGCGGAACAATGGATCCTCACTCACAAGCGGGTGAAATGGATCTGCTAGAGCCTTATGTATCCGCCAATCTTGATCAGATCATGCCACAATTTCGTGATCCGGCTAAACGCAAAGGAAACTACTCTTCTGCGGTTTATGTCGGTATTCTAGGTTTTGGTGTCAATAAAGATCGTTTAAAAGAGAAAGGTCTACCTATTCCGACCTGTTGGAAAGATTTAGTCAAACCTGAATACAAAGGTGAAATTCAAATCGCTGATCCACAAAGTTCAGGCACTGCATACACTGCATTAGCAACTTTCGATCAATTATGGGGAACAGAGCAAGCCTTTGATTATCTGAAAAAACTAAATACCAATATCTCTCAATATACTAAATCAGGTATTGCACCAGCGCGTAACGCCGCCCGTGGTGAGGCCGCGATTGGTATCGGCTTCTTACACGACTATTCACTCGAAGTTGAAAACGGGGCACCACTAGAGCTTATCTCACCTTGTGAGGGCACAGGTTACGAAATTGGCGGTGTCAGTATCATCAAAAATGCCCGTAATATGGATAACGCTAAGTTATTTGTAGACTGGACACTCTCTAAAGAAGCACAAGAAATTAGTTGGAAAGAGGGTAAATCTTACCAAATTCTCACCAATACCACGGCAGAGTCTTCCCCGATGGCTTTGAAATTATCAGACTTAAAACTGATTAACTACGACATGGATAAATATGGCGATAGTGATGTTCGTAAAGAGCTGATAAATAAATGGGTTACCGAAGTAAAAATGGGTAAATAGCCTATCAATAGGGCGAGAGATGCTCTCGCTCTTTTTTTTACATAATAATAATGAGCTTTACTGTCGGGGGATTTATGTCTCACACACTCGCTTTGTCTGAAAAAAAGAGGTGGGATCCCATATTTTTATGGATCCTGATTGCATGGATGGCATTTATATTAATGCCTTCATGGAGCCTTGATTATGGTCTATTTGATTCTACCGCAGATGAATTACTTACCTCTTATGGCTGGAGTAACTTAAATATCAGTCTGCTCTGGTTTTTACTTCCCAGCATACTATTAATTCGTCCTTTACATCCTGTAGGGCGAGAAAATCGTATTCGCCACTATTTTGATGCAAGTTTTGCCTTTTTCTGCGCCTTTATCACTATTGTTACCGCAACGATGGAAGGTCGTGGTCTGGGTTATTCGGTTATCGTGCTATTTATTTCATTAGGAATGATAGCCAAGCATGCTTTAACACGCTTAGAGTGGTTAGGGGGTGATAGCTTTGTGATTGGCTCATTAATCACAGTTGTCGCCTTAATCGGTGTTTTTATTATCTTTCCAAGTGTCGCTATCTTTATTCCGATGTTTCAAGATAGTGCTGGCAATTTTGCCCCCTTTGAATTTATTGCCATTCTCAGCCAAGCCCATATTGTTCAGGTGATGATCAATTCAATCTTACTGTCTATCGCAGTTGGTATTGGCTGTACTTTTTTTGGTTTGATCCTCGCCATTTATACATCACGTATTGCAGTAAGATCAGCGATTATTGGTCGAGTATTTTCTATTTTACCTATTGTCACTCCCCCTTTTGTTGTGGGTTTAGGTGTGACCTTGATGATGGGACGTTCAGGTTATATCACTGAATTTTTGGCAACTTATGCAGGTTTAGAAAATACCAACTGGTTATATGGCTTTACGGGAATTTGGCTTGCACAAGTACTTGCCTTTACCCCTATGTCTTTTATGATCTTAGATGGTGCAATTAAAACTATCCATCCGTCATTAGAAGAGGCTTCTTATACCCTTAGAGCTAATCGCTACCAAACATTCTTTCATGTTTTTATGCCGTTACTAAAACCAGCATTAGCCAATGCCTTTTTGATCGTTATAGTGCAATCATTGGCTGATTTTAGTAACCCATTGGTGCTAGGTGGCAACTTTGACGTGATTGCCACTCAAATTTATTTCTATATCACCGGCTCTCAACTTGATTACCAAGCAGCAAGTACGTTAGGTGCTTCACTGTTGGTATTCTCATTATTAGTGTTCTGCATTCAATATATGTGGATTGGCAAACGCTCATATGTCACGGTGTCAGGTAAATCCTATCGTGGTGATGTTCAACCATTACCCACCTCCTTAGTAACCTTTGTCACTAGCGTGTTGGGTATTTGGGTTATCTTTAATATCTTACTCTATGGCAGCATTTTCTACGGCAGTTTTACGGTTAACTGGGGTGTGGATTACACCTTAACCTTTGATAACTTTATTAAATTATTTGGTCAAGGGATGAGCGATGGCGCATGGCCATCATTACTTGATACCTTACTTTATGCGGGTATCGCAGCACCTATTACCGCTATTTTAGGGCTTTTGATCGCCTATATTGTCGTGCGCCAAGATTTTAAAGGTAAAAAGAGTATCGAATTTACGACTATGCTCTGTTTTGCCGTTCCCGGTACTGTTGCGGGGGTCTCTTATATCTTGGCATTTAATGATTCACCGTTTTATTTAACAGGAACGGCAGCCATTGTGATTATCTCAATGACCATGCGTAACGTGCCCGTGGGAATACGAGCGGGTATTGCAGGATTAGGGCAAATCGATAAATCGTTGGATGAGGCGTCATTAAGTTTAAGAGCAAATTCAATGCGAACTATTTTGTATGTGCTATTGCCTTTATTACGCCCCGCGATTTTATCCGCTTTAATTTATAGTTTTGTCCGCGCGATAACCACCGTCAGTGCGATTGTATTCTTAGTCACCCCTGAAACTCGCGTTGCTACCGCTTATATTTTAAATCGTGTTGAGGATGGTGAATACGGCGTCGCAATTGCCTATGGCTCGATTTTAATCATCGTGATGTTGGCTATTATTTTCTTATTTGACTATTTGATTGGCGAAGCCCGTGTTTCACGCTCTAAAGCCAAAAATGCACAGTAATACGGAGTATAAATCATGACACAATCACATTTCGTTGAACTGAAAAATATTGTTAAGCGTTTTGGTACAAACACGGTAATTGACACTCTCAGTTTATCTATTCCTCAAGGAAAAATGGTTTCGTTATTGGGGCCATCAGGTTGCGGTAAAACGACAGTACTACGCTTAGTAGCTGGATTAGAAAAACCAACAGAAGGTAAAATTTTTATTGATGGTGAAGATGTTACTGATCGCTCAATCCAACAACGTGATATTTGTATGGTGTTTCAGTCTTACGCCCTGTTCCCTCATATGTCTTTAGGTGACAACATTGGTTATGGCTTAAAAATGTTAGGTCGCCCAAAGGCAGAGATCAAACAGCGAGTGGCAGAGGCTCTAGCCTTGGTAGATTTAGCAGGATTTGAAGATCGTTTTGTCGATCAGATTTCAGGCGGTCAGCAACAACGAGTGGCATTAGCTCGTGCTTTGATCTTAAAACCCAAAGTGCTGTTATTTGATGAGCCATTAAGTAATCTGGATGCTAACTTGCGCCGTAGCATGAGGGAGAAAATTCGTGAATTACAACAACAGTTTAATATCACCTCCCTGTATGTTACCCATGACCAAAGTGAAGCTTTTGCCGTTTCCGATATGGTGTTAGTGATGAATAAAGGCAAAATAATGCAATTAGGTTCACCACAAACTTTATATCGCCAACCGGCCTCTGAGTTTATGGCAAGTTTTATGGGAGATGCCAATCTCTTCCCTGCTACTCTAGGGGCTGATTATGTTGATATTTTTAATTATCGCTTACCTCGCCCCGAGAACTTTAACAGCAACAAAACCGAAATTAGAGTGGGTGTCAGACCTGAAGCTATTACCTTATCTCAACAAGGTGAAGCTTGTCAGCAATGTACAATAATCCATGTCGCCTATATGGGACCACAATATGAGGTGACTGTTGCATGGCAAAATCAAACATTGTTATTACAAGTGAATGCAACCCAACTTCAACCTAATGAAGGTGATAGCTATTATCTACAAATCCATCCTTATGGGATGTTTATCTTAGAATAATGGCTTTTATTTTAGTGAGTGAGGCACCCAATGGGTGCCTCTTTTTTTATCGTTATAAACTACAGCATCTTCCCCTGATGTGACATCCTGGTGTAAATACAGAAGTGATATTACAGATAAGCTTATAATCTTATCCTTTTGTTTTATAATGTTATTATTTGTTTTATTGTTATATGGTTGCTATTCCCCTTGCGCAAGATATTTTTGCATTTCATCAGTTGGCACCATACCGCCCCCCGTCGCCCATACTAAATGCGTCGCATTGTGCATTTTTTGACTATCAAGTGATAAACCTTGTAGATAATCTTTAGCTTGAGAAACATGAATAGCCCCTGTCATTCCTGCTAAAGCGGAAGGCTCTAACTGGATCCCTTCTTCTTTGTTTAACAAGCTCAATAAGTTATATAACTCTTGATCATCAATGGTGTAATAGCCATCAATCAAACGCTCCATTGCCCGTCCAACAAAGCCAGAGGCTCTACCTACCGCCAAACCGTCAGCTGCAGTAATATTGTCGATACCCACTTCTTGAACAGAAATACCATCATGTAACTGGGTATAGACCCCAAGTAACATACAAGGAGAATGGGTTGGCTCAGCAAATAGACAATGTACTGCATCACCAAATGCCAGTTTTAACCCAAAAGCAACACCACCAGGCCCTCCGCCTACACCACATGGCAGATAGACAAACAGAGGATGTTCACTATCGACCGGAATATTAAGCGTTTCAAATTGATGTTTTAAACGTAATCCAGCGACGGCATAACCCAAGAATAATGTTTTTGAATTTTCATCATCAATAAAGAAACAACGAGGATTTTTTTCTGCCTCTTTACGTCCTTGTTCAACCGCAATACTGTAATCTTGCTCATATTCCACAACATTAACACCATGAGCGCGTAGCTTGTCTTTTTTCCATTGACGAGCATCCGCAGACATATGAACACTAACGCTAAAGCCCAGTTTTGCACTTATAATGCCAATCGACATTCCTAAGTTACCCGTGGAGCCGACGGCAATACTGTATTGGCTAAAAAATTTGCGGAATTCATCAGAAAATAATTTTTCATAATTATCCTCTGTGGTCAGAAGCCCGGCCTCTATGGCTAATTTTTCAGCATGAGTGAGCACTTCATAAATCCCCCCGCGCGCTTTAATTGAACCAGAAATAGGTAAGTGGCTGTCCTTTTTCAAACGCAATTGTCCCTCAATAAGGGTGTTATAGCGCTTTTCTAGTGCCTCTTTCATTTGAGGGATATCCACAACGGCTGATTCGATGATCCCCTCAGTTGATGCGGTTTCTGGAAAGGCTTTCATTAAATAAGGTGCAAAACGTTGTAATCTTGCCTGTGCATCCATCACATCATTTTGCGTTAAACCTACATAAGGAAGTCCCTGGTCAGTTGAGGTAACATTTGGGTTAAACCAAACCACCTCTTTTAAATCCACTAAATCACGTACCAGTGGATAATCATTTTTTAATTTATTTATATCTATCGTGGTCATCGTCATTCTCTTTTATATGACAAAAGAAAGCATAAAAGTGCCCCCTAATGCCACAAATGAAGCAATAAAGGTCGCGATACTATAAAAACGGAAAGTTTCGCTTAATGTGGCATTACAATACTGTTTTACTAACCAAAATAGGGAGTCAGTGACAATCGTACAGCCAATAGCCCCAGAGCCAATTGCCAATGTAATAATTTCAGGGCTAATATCTGGATACATTGGCATTAATGGTGCAACGATAGCGGTCGCACCCATCATAGCAACCGTTGCTGATCCTACTGCTGCATGCAGAATAATCGCTACTAGCCAAGCTAATAAAATAGGATGCATATCCAAATTAGAGAGGATCACCGCCAATGAATCGCTTAAACCACTCCCTTTTAAAATGCCGTTAAATGCGCCCCCAGCACCAATAATTAACAAAATATTGGCAATAGAGCTAAAACTATCTTCTGTTTTTTTCAATAGGGTACTCATGCCCATATTACGGCGAATACCTAAAATATAGTAAGCAACAAAAGCAGCAATAAACATTGCAGTAATCGGGTTACCAATAAATTGTAATGCAATATAAACCGAAGTGCCTTTTTCCATATTAAGCTCTGCGGCGGTCTTAATCAGCATCAGAACAATAGGTAATAAAACCGTAAATAATGTCGCCCCAAGTGAAGGTAAATCTTTTTCTTGACGAATTTCCATATCAGAAAATGCTTCTGGTACGGTTTTAAAAGGTAAGCGCTCACCCAATACTTTTAAGAAAAGAGGCCCGCCTACTAATGAGGCTAATAATCCAACAGCAAGACCGGCAACGATCACCGTTCCCATATCGGCCCCTAACTCATTAGTGACAAAAAGCGCTGCAGGGTGTGGAGGAACAATACAATGCACGGCCATTAATGCAGTACATAAAGGGATGGCGAGTTTTAATAATGAGGTGTTTGTTTTTTTAGCAATAGAGAATGCTAATGGAATAAGTAGCACTACCCCTACTTCAACAAACAGGGTAATACCACAAATCAGTCCCACCAATACCATAATAACATCCGGTGATAACCAACGGCATTTTTGTAAGGTGATACCGATGCGCTCTGCCGCCCCCGATATTTCCATCATTTTACCGAGAATAGTACCCAAACCAATAATGGCGGCTAAAAATCCCAGCGTTCCCCCAATCCCATTTTCAATTGCACTGACCATTTCTAATGGGTTCATTTTCATTGCCATACCGACAAAAAAACTGGCAAGTAGTAGTGCTAAAAATGGATGAAACTTAAGTTTTATTATAGTAAAAACAATGAGCAAGATACTTATAATCAGAGTACCTAGTACCCATAGTGTCGGTTCCATAGATCAATCCCTAATTTTTATTTATTGTTAAACATATTGAATATTAATCATTCGACACTTACAAATGATGAAAATAGATACTAAGATGAATTCAATTAAGCCAAATAGGTGATCAGATGCACAAATATTTATCATTTAGATTTCATCTTGGCTATCTTTCACCTTAACATTAACTTGATTATTACCTTACGTTACTAATAATAATTAAATGAGAATAAAAAATGTTTGGATCTTCTAACGTGATTTTGAGAAATAAGCGCTTATCCAGTTATCAATTAGCACGACTTCACACTTTTGAAGCAACAGGACGGCATTTATCATTCGCTTTAGCCGCAGAGGAATTGTCCTTGACGCCTAGCGCGATTAGCCATCGTATTAATACACTAGAGAAAGAATTAGGGATAAAGCTATTTAATCGCTTTCATCGGCGTATTGAATTAACCGAAGAAGGTGAACGTATTTATTGGGCATTGAAAAAAACACTTGAAGATATTAATCAAGAGATTTTAGATATCTATAATCAAGAAATATCTGGCGTATTAACGGTGTATTCTCGCCCTTCTATTGCGCAATGTTGGCTTGTACCTCGTATTTCTGATTTTACTCAACGCTATCCTTCTATTGAATTAAACTTACTTACTGGCAATGACGATATTAATTTTCGTGGTTATGGTATCGATCTCGCTATCTATTTCGATGATAAACACCTGAAAAATCTCTATTGTGAAGATTTAATCTCAGAATCAATTATTCCTGTTTGTAGCCCTGAATATGCTGCTCGCCATGAATTAGTAGGTAATATCCATCACCTTGCTAATTGTACTTTGTTACATGATAGACAAGCTTGGAGTAATAACTCTGATTTTGATGAATGGCGCGCTTGGAGTGAATATATGGGATTAGGATTATTTCCAAATAAAAGTAATATTTGTTTTGATCGCTCTGATTTAGCTGTTATTGCTGCCGTTAATCATTCCGGTGTCGCAATGGGGCGTAAACGCTTAATTCAAAAACAACTCGCAAATAATGAATTAATAGTCCCTTTTGATAATTGTGAGTTTTTTTGTGCACAACGCTATTATCTGGTTACCCGCGATGAAAAGAGTAACGCTAAAGTACAGCTTTTTATTCAATGGCTGAAAAAACAGATCTTACAAGGGATGTGATCTGACAAAATAAAAAAGAGATCGGTTTAATCTAAGCCGATCTCTTACTCATTGGATGATGGTGATGAAATTAATCCGCTAAAAAGTGTTTATCTTCAAGGACAATTAATGGCTCAATATCACTGTCTTTTTTTATCACTAATGTCGGATCAGAGCGTAAGCAACAACCACCATAATGTCCATCTACCGTAAAGGTACAAACCTGAATATATCGGTTAGACACTTTTGGTAAACACCATAACTCTTGATAAATATTTTCTTGATGTTCAAATTGACCACTGGTTTCACCTAATACATTTTCTTGGTGATCAACTAAACCAATATTACTACCACAGCGCCCAGCAATAGGCTTAACTGCATAACCACTCTGCGACAAACGTGGGGTTAAAGTGAACTCAGTATCAAGTAGATAAGGATTATCTGGGAAAAGTTGCCACAAAATAGGTAATATCGCTTTATTACTTGGAATAAGTGTCCAAAGAGGTTCAAAAACCGTGATTTCAGGGCGTAAAAGAACATCAACTAAACGAACTTCTCCCGCCGGATCACCAATACGAATAGGAATAAGTGACTGTTGTTCACTCTCTTCTCTTAGTTGATCTAACGCGGTTTCCCAAGCCCATGTTTTCCATACACATTCAACAATACGTTTATCACCATCAATTAACTGACCACGACTATTCCAATGCAGCTCTTTTAGTCCACGCAGAATTTTGCTGCTATAACCGGCTTTAGTCAGTGCTTGTTGCATAAAGCGAGCATGATAATCTTCTTCATTATCATCATCTTGAAGAATATGTACAAATGGCTTCGCATCACTGTGTTTCCAAGCATCTGATAACGCATCTAATAGACGTTCACCCGGGTTATAACCTGCTTTAATGCCACCCTGTTTAGCCCATTTTTCAATAATTAATCCGGCTTCAGTATGGCAAGATGCAGAATCAGCGTTATATTCATACACCTTGATACCGCGCTCATCCATACAAAAATCTAACCGTCCAGTGATCATTTGATGACGTCTATTTTGCCATGATAGGCGGATACGGGGCCATAACACTTCAGGGATCGCAAATAAACGCAGTAAATTATCGTCTTTCAGCACTTTTTCCGTTGCATGCAGATACATCAAATGCATTTCATTGCTAGCACGTATAAGTTCATGCTCAGCACTTTCTGAAATGGTGAAATATTCATAGCTGTCTTGATTAATCGTATGACCGTGCTGTGCTAGCACATAGGCTTTTTCTAACGGATCGCTTTCATCTAGCCATTTTCCAGCAAATTGCCCCTTGTTGGCTAATTTGGCCTCATGAATAGCTAACAATTCAGGGGCAACTTTAGGTTGAGGTAAACTGTAGGCATTAGGTTCTGTTTGGATCATCCAACCTAGCAAGGTGGTATTATCAAAGGTATCTTCGATAAAATAGCCATTATCACTCACTTTAAGTGGTAACTCTCGTGTCCATTGTTGACCTCGCGGTAACCTAGTGTGGATCACATTTTGTTCTGCAATACGGATTTTATCTTCTAATACTTCGGTAATAACCGCCACATGACCGGTGACTTTAAACTCTCCCCCTTCTTGCCAAATAAGCAACGCTCCTACCGTCGGTGGCTGTTTGCTGCCATTTGCAAAAGCTTGCAAGGGTAAAATATCGTCATCAATCGTTCTTCGTAAGAAACGTAACGAGAAGATCTCATAGGCCATTCCCACATCAGTAAAAACAACCCCGTAATGTAAATAGAGAAAACGGCGTGCAAATTCAACACATTGCCACTTATGCCCCATATACTCATTACCAATATAACTACGGAATGAATCATTGGCGGCATAATCTTCTTTATCTATACTGCTGTAATCTGAAGAGTAAATCGCAACACCACCAGGTGCATAACCGAGTAATGTTCCAAATGGTTCATGACGAATGATCTCTTTTACATTCATAATCTCGACCTTGACGATAATTAGATAATGACTCTGTAATACTTATAATCACCATGTATTATAAGTAACCATCTTAACGCTATCGTCTATCTGATGTGAATGTAAATTTATCAATTTAGATAAAGTAAAAATAATCGAGTTGATTCGATGACATAAAGCTGATTGCGGATTTGACCTGACAAAAAAACTCAAAAATAGTCTGTTATAAATAATATATAACGCCTATTTTTGAGTGTAATCAGTCAAAGAGGTGTTTATCATTTGTTATTCTCCTTTCTTATTTACTCCTTCTCAATCATAAATGCGAGTCTATATAAGTAGAAAAATTGCGTTTATACAATATATAGCACTCTCTATCAAAAAAATGCCGTTTTTCATTCTGCCAAAGTAATTTTTTTTAACATAGGATAAAAAATTAATTATCAATAATAATTTTGTGACTATAAATAATTTACTCAACTAACCGATAACAAAAAGTATGAATTTGACTCATTCAAGTAGGAGAGCTTGAGCTCGTTAAAATTCAGCTTAAAAAACATTGATATTTAATGAAATATTATCAGTAGTTGATAGGAGGAAAGAGGTCACCAATGTCAAAAGTTTATCCTATTTCTCAAATTATTGGACATAAAATTCGCCAACAGCGCCAACACTTACGTTTATCCGCTAAAGCAGTGGCTGAAAGAGTCGGCGTTAGCCAACAGCAATTTTCACGCTATGAGAATGGGCTATGTAAAATTGATGTTGATATGCTCTTCCTTATTGCTAAAGAATTAAATGTTACACCAACCGCTTTTCTTCCTTCACCGCTTAATGAAGATCCTATCGCTTCTTCAAGCGCTGTCACCCAATCTAAGCTATTTTGGAGCGCACAGAGTCAAATTTAATGACCTAAATAACCGTTAATTAGGATCTATAGTGAATTTTTTCGCAAAAGGTATTATTTTGCATTTTTCAATATAAATACAAGTTAGTAACTCCCCCACCTTGTTGAACAGCACCCAAAAAATTGGGCTCTTTTAATCCAAATTGAAGGGTGCTTATTTAAAAAAGCGAATCGCCTTTATTCAACAGAAAAAACAAAACAGATAATGTCGTTTTGCTCCAATTTAATTAATGCCTCATTGAGTCATTAGGTTATTTTTTTGCTAAAATAAAAATAGTTATCTAATAACATCTGAACTCACTTAATAACCATAACATTAAAAAGTGGTAAAAATATGAACAACAACAACGACGAACTCAATAATGCTCTATATCGAGTCGCTTTAGTGTTAGATAAAGGGCTTGAATCAACAAGAGAACTAGCAGCTGGTTATGTAGAAACAATGGGATTGGGGTTTGATAGATCTGTTAGGAATCTATCGTATTTTTTTGATGGCTATGAAGATGTCTATGAAAATATAAAATATAAAATATAAAATATAAAATATAAAATATAAAATATAAAATATGAAGATGATAGATTTTTTTTAATGGTCAAGGAAACTTTTAAAGGTAATAACCCAATAAGAGCAATTATCATAAGATACTTAGAACACCTTTTTACTAATCTGAACGATGATGAAATGAATAATCTTAAAACCCTATTAAGAGGTGTATTCCTTACATCTGGGGCACTAGTAACAACAGGAGGAGTTCGTGTTTACATAGCCACAGCCGCATCTGAACTTATATATAATACGGTACTAAGAAATGCCATTGCCCACAAGTTAATTAGAGGTGGTGGAAATATAGCAATGGCTTTTGTGGGAGGGTATGGCATCATAGAGATGGCTTCTCAAGCAAAGGAAAGATTACGCTATAGCAATCCTACTCTGTATTATGACCTTGTTTTAATGAATTTAGAAATGGGGTATTTTATAGTAGAACCAAATATATCAAAATGGTTATATATGATAGGATCTGAAAAGAAAAGTGTTGATGAAGTTTATCGAGCAATAAATGGATTAATTTATAATTAATGGTAATTAAGTGATGAAAAATTTTTTCGTATCGATTCTTGATAGTATCAGATATAGCGTAATTGCATTTTTTTTACTGGCTATGTTTAGATTACCTGAATCATCATTTGTCGCAGGGCTATTGTTTTCACTTTTACTACTCCTATATCTAAAAAAAATATACTATTACCTACGTAAAGCAACTTATAAAATCTTCAAATAATATTTTGCTCGTTTATGGAATATCCACTTGTACCAGCACAAATATGGTTCCATGAAATAGACTCATATCGTAGTAATATTTTTTCATGGGAGACGATAGAGTATCCGTTAGATGATTCTGGTGAAGATTGTGTAAAATCCACAATAGTTGCATTACTCAATTTAATTTCAAAATATTTTTCTAAAATACCAAATTGGTTTATCCTGAAAAAGTCAAAATTAGCATCTAATAATTCATTATTAGATATGGCAACGCCTAATAACGGGGATGACTTATCAATTGGTTTAATGAATAAAACTGGATGGTGGACTGAATTTTGCATCCTGCTTATTGTGTAATTTAAACTTAAAACCTGTATTTGATCTTTATGGACTGTTTGATATCTATTACCAATTGAATCAACTGTAGAACAATTAGCTGATATTAATCCTTGTTTTTTTACCTTTTAAGGTTAAGTATTTTACGTCAGACATAACCACTCTATTTAATTCAGTCTATAATGATATTAACAGAATAATTTTAAAATTACATTAAAATATCTATCACAGATTATCCACTTCCCCTAAAATGAGACAGCTATAATTAGGTTATTGTATAAGTCATGATGAAAAAAATCTTTTTCACTGAAACTCGAATCGTTAATTTTTAAAACTCGCTGATTTTGGTATGAAAGAAGAAGATATTTGTCGCGAAAACGGGATCAGTAATGCCTGTTACTATAATTGGAAATCAAAGTATGGTGGTATGGAAGCCAATGATGTTAAATGATTAAAAGATCTTGATGAGGAAAATGCCAAACTTAAAAAGATGTTTGTAGCAGTTAGCCTTGAACATTATGCAATGAAGGATCTTTTTGTAAAAAAGGGTTGGTAGTAGCTAAGAAGAAGTTCTGCGCTCAATCATTAAATAATGCAGGCTTATCAGTCAGTAAAGCTTGTCAGTTGACATTGCTATCTCGCTCAGCATTCTACCGCCAACCTATCAATTGTCTTAAAAAAGGCAGTGTGGTGAGCGATGCAATTCAATCAGTTTTAGCTAAATCGCCACAATCAAGATTTTGGAGCGCACAGAGTCAAATTTAATGATCTAATATGGAAATCAGTGATTGCTTATCTTTGTCAGATAGTTAATAAGATTTCCATCTATTCTCTTTAACACTATGATTTTACTTAGTATTAAAAAGCAAACCTATTGAGTATATTTATCTATCATTTCTTAATAACAAAATTTTTTCTTTTAAAAAAGAGTTAGTTAATCTTATTTTTATCCTTTCCCACTTCAAATTAAACGATATTTTTCTTACATAAGTTTCTGCTATTTTTGCTATAAATCATGTTAATCTTAATAAGAATAATAACAATTATCATTCAATATATAAGGATTAAACATGAACTCTCGTTATGTGCGTGCTCTCACGTTGTTATCATTAATTCCCACTTCTGTCTTCGCTCTTGAGTATCCCGTAGGTCAACCAATCATTAAAAATGGCATGGAAATTCAAGGTGTCTATCTACAACCTATCACGATGGACACAGAGGAAGGCCATCATGCAATGAAGCACCTACCTGCTGATAAAGCTGATATCCATTTAGAAGCAGATATTCATGCTGTTGAAGATAATCCGAATGGTTTTGCTGAAGGTGATTGGATCCCTTATCTCACTGTTGAATATACCGTGACTAAATTAGATGCACCGGAGAAAAAACAGCAGGGAACTTTTATGGCCATGGTCGCCAGTGATGGTCCTCATTATGGTGAAAACCTAAAATTAGATGGCAACGGCCAATATAACGTTACCTATAAAATTTACCCGCCTTCTTACAATAAAGATGTCGTTTTTGGTCGTCATATCGACAAAGAGACGGGGGTAGCCGCTTGGTTCGAGCCTTTTGAAGTGTCATGGGATTTTAACTATAGCGGTACTGGTCGTAAAGGCAGTTACTAATTAGCTTAATTATTGATAGCCCTGTGTATAGGGCTATCTCCTCTGTTTTGTTAAGTGAAATTTCAATGATTAAACATCTCTATCAATACACGCTATTACTGCTATTAATGATAGCAAGCTCTACTTTAGCCGCAGAAAAATACACCGTTGAATTAGAAATGAAAGAGGGGGAACTGATCCCTCGAGTTTTAAATGTTCCTGCTAAAACTCCTATACGGATCAAAATTCGCAATACCGGTAGTAGCCCCGTTGAATTTGAAAGCACTCAATTACGTAAAGAAAAAGTATTAGCGCCTGGGGCGAGTTCTGTCGTTGTGATTGCGCCTCTAAAACCTGGACGTTACACCTTCTTTGATGATTTTCATCTGTCTCACCCTCAAGGTGAAATCGTTGCGACTGAAAAGGCTGAATAAATATGGGACAAGTTCTATTTGTTGTTTGGCGAGAAAGTTTTGAAGCTCTGCTGGTGGTAGGGATCATTTATGCATGGATAAAACGCTCTCCTACCCCTAAACAAGGTATGAAATATCTCTGGGGAGGAGTAATAGTAGGAATACTACTCTCTATTCTTTTAGCTCTTAGCATTTATGGGGTATTTAGCTCCTTAGAAGATATCTGGCAATCTCTGTTTATGGTTATGATGGAAATCATTGCCTGCCTATTAATTGTTCAGATGGTCTATTGGATGAACAAACAAGGTAAATCACTAAAAGCCAATATCGAAAACGAATTGACACAAAAAACGCAACAACAAAGTGTCTGGGGGATTTTACTGATCATCGCCATTGCCATTGCGAGAGAAGGCAGCGAAGTGGTTGTTTTCCTATCAAGCCATATTATGGCTCTCACAGCACAAACCGCGTTGTCTTTCTTGATTGAAGTATTCATTGGCCTATTGATAGCGGGACTAACTCTATGGTTATTTTTGCTAACATCAAAAATGATTTCTTGGCGTAAATTCTTTGTTATTACCGGATTTTTACTGCTTTTCCTCGCCGTTTCCTTGCTATTAAAAGCAGTAGAAGAGATAGCTAATCTACTTATTGAAATGGATATTGAATTACCTGACTTTTTGATTTATCCACTATGGGATCTTAGCCATATTTTGGATGATTCAAGCATTTTTGGTAATTTCTTAGTTTCATTCTTTGCTTATCGCTCACAACCCATCGGTTTAAGTGTTGTTACTTTTATTGTGTTTTGGTTGGTGGTCGCACTGTTATTTAAACAAGGGGATCGTCATGCCAAATAGCGCCCTATTGAAAGGTGATCATATTGTCATCTTGCTATTGATATCGCTATGCTCTTTTTCTGTTTCTGCAAAAAAAATCATTCAAGGCATTACTCAAGATAGTGAAAATATTGTTGTTGCTAAAGGGGATATTCCCACTCCTGAAAAATTTACAACCAATATTCTTAACTATCGGCAGAAAGCTGTTGATCAGTTGACCTTAGTTGAAACTGCATTAAAAAATGTCATTGTTAACAGTGAAAAAAATCAACTGACTGATGCCCAACTCGCCTATCAACAAGCGCATTATCACTATGAGGTGATCCGCCCGATTATTGCATTGTTTGGCGCTACTGAACGCCTATTAAATAATCGGGCTGATTTCTTTCTTGAAAGAGAAAACTCGCCCCGTTTTAGTGGATTTCATTTGGTTGAATATCAACTCTTTAAATTAGAGGATATGCAATCGTCAGCCGAGTCAGCCAAAGCACTGTTAAGAGGCATTAGTGATCTAAAAAAACGCTTAGCGATTGAAGATATTCCCATAGCTAAATTAGTGCAATCTGCAGGTGATAGTTTAGAGCTGATTTTAACCGACAAATTAGCCGGCATTGAAAATCAATATGCAAAAAGTGATCTGGGGGATGGGTATGCCAATTTATACGGTTCACGCCTAATCATTGAGTCTCTATCTAACCATATTCCACTTCAGGAATATCAATCACTACGCAAACAGTATGACACTATTAGCAAACTATTTTTAAAATATCAGCGAGATGAAGAATTATTTCAGCCTTTAGATACGCTTTCTGATAGTGAGAAAGCCGTGCTCTTTGCACAAATAACACAATTAGCGGAGCAAGTTGCACAATTACGTAACGTGCTCAATATTGATGTCTATTATTACTATAAAGAAGCATATGGTGAAAAATAAAACTCTGTTTAAATCACTCCTCACAATCCCCGTTAACCACCATAAACGTACAACGTTAAAATGGTTAGGCGGTAGTTTACTGCTTGCCAGTATGGGCGCAAATGCCATCGAAAAAAGCAAGTGTTCACCAACACTTCGTTATCAACGTGCTATTAACTACTTAGGAAAACATCAAGCTGGGGTTATCACGCCAGAACAAAAGCATGCTTCATTTATTGCACTTGATTTAACAGTAACAACCCCTGAGGAAGTAGAAAAAATTTTCCGAACGTTAACACAGCGGATTGCTTTTTTAACACAATCTCGTGAACTTAAAGAAAGTCATAATCCTCACCTTCCCCCCGCAGGATCCGGTATTTTAGGTAGCCAATTATATCCTGATGAATTAACCATCACAGTGGCGTTAGGGGATAGTTTTTTTGATAATCGGTTTGGTTTTCAAGCTCATAAACCCAAACGCCTTGAAGCAATGAAACCCTTCCCCAACGATCGCTTAGATCCTAAATGGTGTGGCGGTGATCTGTTACTTCAGCTTTGTGCCAATAGTCAAGAAAGTATCATTTATGCATTAAGAGATATTTTAAAATATCTTTCTGGGCAAGTGCATGCACGATGGAAAATAGATGGTTTTCTACCTGCTCGTGATATTGATAATCAACAAACGCCAATTAATTTATTTGGTTTTAAAGATGGCACAGGTAATGCCCCTGCCACTGACACTCATTTAATGGATGATTTAGTGTGGATCACCGATAAACAAAATGAACCGCAATGGTGCTTAGGAGGTAGCTATCAAGCGGTGAGACTTATTCGTTTTGCCTTGGAATTTTGGGATAGAACACCTCTTGAAGATCAGGAGAATAACTTTGGCCGTCATCGTGCAACAGGCGCGCCGATAGGTATGAAGCAAGAAATGGACTCACCTGAATTTGCGCAAGATCCTCATGGCGACAGGATACTCTTTGATTCACATATGAGACGAGCTGAGCCCAGAACCCCCGAACGTTATAGTGCCAAACTGCGTCGTCGCAGTTATAGCTACTCATTAGGGCTAACGCCGTCAGGGCAATTAGATATGGGGCTTGTCTTTGTCTCATTTCAGAATAACCTTAAAAAAGGCTTTATTGATACGCAAAAGCGTTTAAATGGCGAGCCGTTAGAGCGCTATATAAAACCTTTTGGTGGGGGTTATTACTTCGTATTACCCGGTGTCACACAAGCAAGCGATATATTAGCTAAAGGACTATTTACTTAATTTTTGCTATTTTCAAATACGTTTACTTTTCCAGTAAACGTATTTGATAAAAATATTCGCAATATTAAGATAATACATGGCGAATTTTTGCTTTTAATGCATTACCTAATTCTATTTGGTTTTCAGGTTTAATAAATCCCATGGTCAATGCGGCTGCGACCATTTCACCTTTCCTATTAAATACAGGACATGCAATAGATTGAGCCCCAGGAATACCTTCAGCGGGTTGTTGGCGAATAGCAAAACCTTGTTGATGTATACTGTTTTTTTGCTGTATTGATAAATCAGCATCAATTTCTAAATGACTAAAGACTGCATAAGTCGCGCCTGCCGCACTCAATTTATGTGGAACGGGTGTATTTGGCAGAAAATCAATATCGACATGTTTAAAACTACGATTATATCTCACTAAATAGAGCTTCTTACCTTGAGCAATAACAAGTCCTGTTGACATATTATGCTCATCTCTAAATTCACAAAGTCTTTGATTAATTTCATCAACTAAAGAGAGGTTTGTGTGTGTTGCCTCAGCCAGCATTATAATTTTGCTACCTAAACAATACTGCCCTCCTTCACTCTCTTGATAGAGCATGTCACTACGGCAAAGAGACACTAAATATTTATGTAGACGACTTTTTGATAGTGAGCATGCCTTAGCTATCTCAGAAGAGCGTGCAGCACCTCCTTGAGATGCTAAAAACTCTAAAATAGTCACTGCGATATCAACAGAGTTAACCCCTTGAGAATTCTGCATTTATTTCTCCACGCCTAAGACGTTATTTATCTTTATTTATGACGATATTTGTTTGTTCTTTTTTTATTCATTTTTATAGTTATTCACACTAAAAATTTTATGAAAAATAAGAATATAAATCATTTTCTGTTGATTATCTTCTTTATTTATCCTTGAATGATCTAACTCAAGTTTATTATTAATGAACTGAGTTTATATATAGTTAACATTATTATGTGTGAGAATGTCCTATGTATAAAAATAAACAGTGGGAATTAGATAGAAGAACGCTATTAAAAGGAATGGGAGCTATTGGTTTGGCAGCTCTTTCCCCTAATGCGTTTAGCCTAGCTAATGAAAATAAACCCATATTTAACCAGAAAACTCGGATAAAATTATCTGAATATCAAACTTTTCAATCCACCTGTGCAATGGAATGTCTCCATTGTAACCTAACCGCTTTTACTCATCAGGGAAAACTAATCAAAATTGAAGCTACAGAAGGCTTTAATGTCAAATGTTGTTTACGAGGAATTAGCCGAACTAAATGGGTATATCATAAGGATAGACTCACTACACCTTTGCTACGTGTTGGCGAAAAAGGTAAGGCTGAGTTTAAACCTATTAGCTGGAATGACGCTTTAGATCTTATCGAAAAAAATATTCGAGAAACTATCGATAAATATGGCAACGAAGGGCTTTTTATTTCTACTCACGCTGGAAATATGGATTCCATCAAAAACGATATGGGTAAAGCCTTTTTCGACTATTTAGGCGGTTCTACAAAACAAGCCGGCTCTTTATGTTGCTCTGCGGTTACTGCAGCTATGATCCCTATGGTTGGCCTACGCTATGCAGATACGCGTGATACGGTAAAAGATAGCCGTTATATTCTATGTTGGGGCAATAACCCAGCAGTAACTATGCACGCCTACTTTAAAAATTATAATCAGGCTCGCCGTAATGGTGCCAGAATGGTAGTCATTGATCCGCGTTTTAATGAAACCGCAGCCAAAGCTGATGAGTGGATCCCCATTATTCCGGGTACCGATACCGCCCTTGCATTAGGAATGATCAAATTAATCATTGAAGAAAATCTTACAGATAAACCTTTTTTGCGTGCCCATACCGGAGCGGTGTATTTAGTCGATGAACAACAAAAACTACTACGTGATTCAGCTAATGATAAAGATAGCTATTTAGTCTTTGATACCCTAACTCAGCAAATTGTTCGCCATGATACCCCCAATATTGTACCGGCGTTAACTCATGATGAACTGCCAAATAAAATAAATTACACCACCGTTTTTGAACAAATCTATTGGCAAGCTAAACCCTGGACTATCGAAAAAACCAGTAAAGAAACAGATATTCCACAAGAGACTATTATTCGTTTAGCTCGAGACTACGCGACAACAAAGCCTGCAATGATTGTACAAAATATGTCTGGCGCACAACGCACTGAATTTGGTGCCTATGTTGCAGCAAGCCAGTTTTATCTTGCTCTATTAACCGGCAATATTGGTAAGAAAGGCGCGGGTATTTGTGATGCCGGTGGCGTGCGTCAGATGGCAAAATTTAATCCTATTATTCCCCCTGCACCAAATGTTAAACCCATTAATCCTATTCCTGTTGCAAAAGTGGGTGAATGGATAGTCAACGAAAGACCCCACCCAATTAATTTCTGGTGGATCATGACAATGGGGGTGATGACACAATTACCCAATACCAATATGGTACGTAAGGCGCTAAAAAAAGTTCCTTTTGTTGTCGTAGCCGATAATTTAATGTCATCAACAGCGCTTTATGCCGACTTAGTACTTCCAGTGACAACCATTTTTGAAGATACAAGTTTAATGGCTGGTGTGCGTAGCCAATATGTTCAATTAATGGAAAAAGCCGTTGAACCACCAGGAGAAGCAAAGCCTGATTATTGGATTTTTGCCCGCCTTGCTGAACGCTTTGGTTTCGGTGACGTATTTAATCAACCTATTGAGCACTATATTGATACTTGCCTCGCGGGATCGGGGATTACGCGGGAAATGCTAGAAAAAGGGCCTGTACGACCAGTAGAAGGCGATTGGATCCCATTTAAAGACGGAATATTTCGTACATCAACCCAAAAAGCACATTTCTTTATTGAAGAATGGCAAGATAAAAACTACTCCCCTATAGTCACTTATTATCCAGTAAAGGAATCGACAACAGGCTCCCCTGAATTAGCAAAAAAATATCCGTTAATGGCTGTGCAACGTAAGCTAGCACGTAGTGTTCATTCAAGCCATGGGATGAATGAATGGATTTTAGAAGTACAGCGTAATCAACCCAATATTTTAATACATCCTAATGATGCGTTATCTCGTGGAATAAACAATGGTGATTGGGTGTTTGCTTTTAATGATAGAGGTGAACATAGAGCAATAGCCGTTGTCACCACACACATAAAACAAGGTGTTGTTTCTCTTGATAATGGTTGGTGGGAACAACAAGGGGGGAGTAGTAGCCATGTAACAAATGACCATGTTGAACCTTTAGGTAATGGTCATTGTTGTAACAGTACCCTAATTAATGTGAGACGGGAGGCATAATCATGGCTAAAAAACAGTATGGTTTTCTGATTAATAGTAAAGATTGTTATGGCTGTCGCACTTGTTCGATGGCTTGTAAATCAGAAAATGTTACCCCTCCAGGAGTCTTGTGGCGTAGAGTACGCGAATTCAATGAAGATCTGCCCAATGCGCAAGCTTTTATCACTATGTCCTGTAATCATTGTGACGATCCACAATGCTTAAAAGTCTGCCCTGCCGATACTTATACTAAGCGAGCTGATGGGATTGTGATACAGGATCATGACAAATGTATTGGTTGCCAAATGTGCATTATGGCATGCCCTTATAATGCGCCGGTTTACGATCCTGTAGAAGGGAAGACCAGTAAATGTAATATGTGTGCCGATAGAATAGACGAAGGCTTAAAACCTCGCTGTGTTGAATCTTGTCCAACTGGTGCCATTGAGTTTGGCGAAATTGAAGATTTGCGCCAAAAACATATCACAAATTGGGCATTATTAGAAAAACGTTATGGGGTTCCTGATCATACCATCAGTCATCCTAATATTGTCATTATTGGTATGGAGGATTAACCATGCATGATTATCAAATGCCTTTGGTTCTATTCACCGTAATGAGTCAATGGGGGATCGGTGCCGTACTTGCCTTATCTCTTTATCAATGGCAAACACAAAACTCCGCCATGTTAAGCCCCAAAGCGTTACGTACAACGATTGCCCTTATTTGGTTAATTGAAGTAATTGGTTCTTCTATGTCAATGGGACACCTAGGCGATCCTCTCGGCGCTTATCGCTCAGTACTTGGTGTTGCTCACTCATGGTTAAGTCGTGAAGCTATTGCCTTTGTTATGTTAAACGGTTTAATTTCCCTCTGGGCATTAGCAAGTTGGCTACAACCAAATAAAATACGCCGTAATAGCCTACTAGGTCTGTTCTGTGGCCTTATTGGCTTACCCGTTATTTTAATAACAGCACAAATTTATTATCAAATGCAAACACATGCGTTATGGCATACCCCCGCAACACAAATAAGTTTTATTGGTACGGCCCTATTATTGGGTTTTGGCTCTGTTATTCCTTGGTTACAGTTGCAAGGTAAAAAAACCATTCATACATTGCATTTCGGTGCTTTTATCGGCTTACTGTTAGTATTGATGGGATTAGTAATACGAGTCCAAATTTCAGGTGCTAACGTAGCGAGCTTATTGTTATGGTGGCAAGTCATCGCCAGTTTAATAATAGGATGTGTTATTATCACACTATCTCGTAGCTCTTTGTTTACAAAGGCTTTAATATCAATTATTACTATTTTTATCCTTTTTAGCGGTGAAATCGCCGGCAGAATGCTATTTTATGGCAATGTGATGTCCCAATCACCTTGGTTTTAATTTTTATTTTCCCTAACATGAGTCCTATTTATTTTGCCCCAAATTTATTTGGGGCTTTTTTATACTTCAAACAACATTCTTTTTAAGATATTAAGTGACATATCAATATTCTTTTTCTCTTTGATGAAATAATCATCTAGCTATCTTGAATAATAATAGGCAAAATTAACATCAATGAGTTAGCTAAATTCCCTGTTTATTATTAGAAAAGAGAGCGCTTCACATGACTGGATTAATTATTACCATCGCGTTATTGGGTCTTATTTTTTATTATTACAACCGTATTATCTCTATGCGTGAAGCGGTTATCTCAAGTGAAACAGAAATATCGGTACAACTCGACCGTCGTGGTAAAGTGTTTGATAGCTTATTAGCTACAGTAAAAAAATATCTTAGTCATGAAGCCGATGTTTTTACTAAAATCACCGAATTAAGAGCTAAAACACAAAGTAGCAATAACCAAGAAGCAAAAGCGGCAGAAGATGAGCTATCAAAAATTGTTTCAAGTGGTGCGATTAATGTCGCTGTTGAAAACTATCCTGAACTCAAATCAGATACTATCATGGCTAATTTACAAGAAGAGATTGTCTCAACAGAAAATAAACTCTCTTTTGCTAAACGTGGCTATAACCGTACCTTAGAGCAATATCGTGCGTTTATCGCCTCTATCCCTGCGGTATTTATTGTGAAGATTTTTCCAAGTCTCGTGATTAATAAAGAATACTGGCGTCTTGATGAAACAGCGATTAAATCAGAAGAAGCGCGCCGTATTAACTTTGATTAACACCACGCACCATAGCTTATACATAAAATAATACGGTAGATATTATTGGAGAATAATAAATGGATTTCAGAAATGTACTGCGAAAAAATGCCATTCGCACTCGGTTTGTGATAGTCACCTATTTACTATTAATGCTAATGATCGGCTTATTAGTTGATAGCGCGATAGGTGCCAATCCTCATTTAAGTTTAATTGATAATATGCTGGCATTTCTGACATTCCAATCACTGCCTATTGCTTCATTGATTATTGTTGCCATTTCAATTGTGTTGCTGATTATTGTTCACTTTAAAGGGCATAAAATCATGTTGACGGGCATGAAAGCGCGACTAATTAATCCTGAAGAGCCATTAAATGCCCAAGAGCGACAATTATTAAATATTGTGGAAGAGCTTAGTTTAAGTGCGACTTTGGGCTATATCCCTAAGCTTTATATTTTAGATACACCAGAAGCCAATGCCTTTGCTGCCGGCTGGTCTGAAAAAAATGCCTTTATTGGTGTCACTCGTGGGTTGTTAAATCAACTTAATCGCCAAGAAATACAAGCCGTATTAGCCCATGAAACAGGTCATATTATTCATGGTGATACCCGTTTAACGCTGTATGTGGGTATTTTAGCAAATGTTATTTTAACGGTAACAAATATCTTTGGTAGCCGCTTATATATAGCCTCTGGTAACCGTGGTGGTAAAAGTAATGATGCCGCCAGTAAAGCACGATTGATTTTAATTGTACTCAACGTTGTTTTACCCATTATTACTCAAGTGCTCTATTTCTATTTATCGCGGACACGTGAATATATGGCAGATGCGGCAGCGGTTGATCTCACCCAAGATAATCAATCAATGATCAATGCACTAAAGAAAATTGCAGCACAACACGAAACTGAAAATTTTGAAGATGGCTCTACAGGACGAGCATATCGCAAAGCAGCCTTTATTTTTAATAAGGGAGACTCTCTTTTTTCAACCCATCCTTCGATTGAAAATAGAATAGCAGTACTCGAAGGGAAAAAGACTTTTTAAACCAACAGATTAAAACAAAGCGTTTATCCATTATTATGGAATAAATACATGAAATAAACGCTTTTTGATTATTCTATCATCATAGGATTGCTTAACGCTGTTTTTCACCATGATGAAAAATAGCCGTGCGTAGACGCTCTTGCTGTTCATAACGCTGAGCAAAAGCTATTGTGTTATCTTTACCTAATTCCACCAGCAATTCGTTCATCGTTTGTATGCTAGCACTGGCAATGGCCTCATCAACCTGCTTAATCACTTCCTCATAATGAGACATAATTATTCCTCTTTTCCTATAAAATACTTATTAACTATCATATAACAAGAAAGGAGACGTTCTGTATTTTTAGTCATAAAAAAAGTGATTAAATGGAATTAAGTGGTCTATTTTTGGTTTCTTTACCTAATAACATAACCGCTAGTACCGCTATCACAATGGAAAGGCTAAAAATAAGAAAAATAGTGCTTATGTCAAATTGATATTGCACTAAATAGCCTACCATCAGTGGCCCTAATATTCCGCCAATACGGCCTATTGCCGTCGCCGTTCCAGCGCCTGTAGCTCGTATACCATCAGGATATTGTTCTGGGGTATAGGCATATAATGCCCCCCACGCACCTAAATTAAAAAATGATAACAACATACCGAACACTAATAGTGTGGTTGTGGAATCGGCTACGCTAAAATAGTAAGCGCTAATCGCGGTGCCTGCTAAATAAGTGATTAACACAAATTTACGACCATAACGTTCAATAAACCATGCTGCGGTAAAATAGCCCGGTAACTGAGCGAGTGTCATGATCAACACATATTGAAAGCTTTTAATTAAACTAAAGCCTTTTAACATTGCGACACTCGGTAGCCATAAAAAAATGCCATAATAAGAGAACACCACACAAAACCATAATACCCACAACATCAGTGTTGAACGGCGATATTGAGGTGACCAAATCAATGCCATTGATTGGCGAAGAGATAAACGATTTTGTAATAATGACTGTGTGGAACTGGGTTCTGGTAACTTTGAACGCAAATAGAGTGCATAAACTGCGGGTAGTGCGCTCAATAACATAGCCATACGCCAGCCATAATCAGGAATAATAAAATACGCTATTAACGCGGCAATTAACCACCCTACCGCCCAAAAACTCTCTAATAAAACAACAATACGACCACGCTCATGGGCTTTAACACTTTCACTCACCAATGTGGAAGCAACAGGTAATTCTCCACCTAATCCCATACCAATAAAAAAGCGTAAAATTAATACCACCATTAAGGAGCTTGCTAATGCAGTTAAACCGCAACCAAGGCTAAATAGCAGCAACGTTAAGATAAATACCGGTTTACGACCTTTTCTATCGGCCATAATGCCAAAGACAAAAGCGCCTACTGCCATACCGATAGAATTAATACTGCCAATCCAACCTAATTGCGCTGCTGTTAATCCCCAATCTTCTTTTAACGCCGTTAATAAAAAGGCGAGAAGCCCCACATCCATTGCATCGAAAGTCCACCCCATTCCGGCAATACATAACAATTTACGACGAGAAAGTACCGTTGGTTCTTTTGCTGTTTCGCTTGCCACTGCCATGCTTCTATCCTTTACCATCCCAAAGTTATTTGTTTAGTATACTAAACAAAGAAATTAAACTTGTTAATAGCAAAAGACAAATTTAAATAAAATTTAACATAACTGAATGAAATTTAGCTAAAAAAAATCGGCATCTGTTGTTGCAGACACCGATTTTAATTTTTATTACCTTAAACACTAATTTGTAGATTAGCTTCTTAAACCGCGACCTTTTTCAATTAAGTACCAGGCTACGATATAAAACACGGCAATAAACAGGCATAGTACCGTGATTGTCACCGTTAATGACACATCAGTGATCCCTAAAAAACCATAACGGAAACCGCTTATCATATAAACAATCGGGTTTAATTTAGAAACACCTTGCCAAAATGCAGGTAATAGGGAGAGTGAATAAAACACACCACCTAAATAAGTTAATGGCGTTAAAACAAAGGTGGGGATAATACTAATATCATCAAAGGTTTTCGCAAAAATGGCATTCAACAATCCTGCGAGAGAAAAAACAATCGAGGTCATTAATAATGTCACCACAACCATTGTCCAAGAGTGTATCTCTAGTGGTACAAAAAATAGTGAAACCAGAGTGACCAATATCCCAACACAAATACCACGGGCGACACCACCCCCCACAAATCCGGCAATAACAACATGGGTCGGTACTGGCGATACTAATAATTCTTCAATACTACGTTGGAATTTAGCGCCAAAAAATGAAGAGGAGACATTAGCATATGAGTTTGTGATCACCGCCATCATAATCAAGCCGGGAACAATAAACTGCATATAATCAACACCGCCCATATCACCAATACGCTTACCAATTAAGTTACCGAAAATAACAAAATAGAGCGACATCGTGATAACAGGAGGAATTAAAGTTTGTACCCAGATACGGCCAAAACGGGTCACTTCTTTAATCCAAATCGTCTTGAGGGCTACCCAATACAACTGAATCATTCCCTCTCTCCTTTTTCTGTTTCTGTATGATCTTCATTAACTAAATGCACAAATAACTCTTCAAGGCGGTTAGCTTTATTACGCATACTTAAAACCTGAATACCTTGTGCATTGAGCTGAGCAAAAACCCCATTCAATCCTTGCTCTCTTTTCACATCAACTTCTAGTGTTGATGTATCGACTAAACGATATTGGTAATTTTGTAATTCAGGTAACGGACTTTTTGCTGCTAAGTCTAAAATAAAGGTTTCAGACTCTAATTTACTTAATAAACCTTTCATACTGGTGTTTTCAACCAGTTCACCACGCTGAATAATGCCAATATTCCGACACAGCATTTCTGCTTCTTCAAGATAATGTGTGGTTAATATAATAGTGGTACCCTGTGCATTTAAATGTTGTAAAAACGTCCACATTGAACGACGTAATTCAATATCTACTCCCGCCGTTGGCTCATCGAGGATCAGCAATTTAGGCTCATGCATTAATGCACGCGCAATCATTAAACGCCGTTTCATTCCCCCAGATAAAAAACGTGCTCTATCATCTTTTTTCTCCCATAAATCTAATTGGGTTAAATACGTTTTTGCACGCTCTAATGCCACTTTTCGTGGTACACCATAGTAGCCAGCCTGATTAAGGACAATTTGTAATACGGTTTCAAAAGGGTTGAAATTGAATTCTTGTGGCACTAATCCGAGTTGTCTTTTAGCATTAACCATATCGGTATCAGTGTCATAGCCAAATACTTTGACTTTACCACTACTCTTATTCACCAAAGAGCTGATAATCCCTATGGTGGTCGATTTTCCTGCACCATTAGGGCCTAATAGCGCATAAAAATCCCCCGCTTCTACGGTTAAATTAATTCCTTTAAGCGCTTTGACACCATTATGGTAAGTTTTCGTTAACTCGGTTAACTCCAATGCATAAGTCATAAGTGGAAATTACCTTTTATCAACTGCATTATTCAGCATTGACTGAGCTGAAATCAGAAATAGCTATTCAACTAAGCCTTACTCCCCTGAGTGCAAATCAGGATAGGTATAGAAAATGGGCTTAGTTCAATAGGATCAAAATGGAATAAGATATTCTAGAGAAAAATAAGACGTAAATAAACCGTTTTACAGATAATGCCTCAAACAGATAAATAAATTTTATTTAACTATTTTAATAGTCAACAGAGCGAACACTGCAATTACTGATCAATAAAAATGACGATTAATTGTAGCTATTTTCCAGTATTAATCTCAATAAAAAGCCAATAATAACTAAATGTTATTATTTAGCCTGTTTTATAGCAATAAATTTATTGGCCTTATTACTCAATCTAACTGATAGATATTATCATGCGCTTTATTACCTCCAATAATTTATCAATAAAAAACGGACAGATACCGTTAACAGGTTTTATCCTCATCATTCGCCAGCCCAAATAAACATTAATATTTTTTATGAAAAAATAATTACCCTCGATTATTCAAAATAAGAATAATCGAGTTAACAATCAGTTATCTTTTTATACATTTGATTTACATCAAATAATGTGTTGATAAATTCATTAAACAAATACTGTAAAAAGTTCTATCTTATTTGAAAGCAAAAATAGACAAGCAATTAACTGTCACTTGGCTCAAAAAAAGCCTTCTGATTCATTTAAAAGTAATGGTATAAAAATACCCTTTCTTTATTGAGCTTAAACATCCAACAATAACACTAAAGCTATTTCGTGTTGGCCTACTGTCAGCGCAAATGGTGGGAAACTGAATTTACAGGCAGTCACATCATGATGAGAAAAATTGAAGAACTGTTAGCCAACAATAAACAATGGTCAAGTTCTGTTACAGAAGAAAACCCGCAATTTTTTAAAGAGCTGAGTAAAGGCCAAAAACCTCATTTCTTATGGATTGGTTGTTCAGACAGCCGCGTCCCCGCTGAAAAATTAATTAATGCCGCCCCTGGTGATTTATTTGTACACCGCAATGTGGCAAACCTTGTGATCCACACCGACTTAAACTGTCTTTCTGTTATTCAATATGCCGTTGATGTCCTACAAGTTGAGCATATTATTGTTTGTGGTCATTATGGCTGTGGTGGTATTGAAGCTGCTATTGAAGGGACTGAACTGGGCTTAATTAATAACTGGTTACTGCATATCCGTGATATCTGGTATAAACATAGCTCCATGTTAGGTGAACTCGCACCACAAGATAGATTAAATTTACTCTGTGAACTTAACGTGATAGAACAAGTTTATAACCTTGGTCACTCAACTATTATGCAAGCCGCATGGAAACGTGGACAAAAAGTGATGATCCACGGTTGGGTTTACGGTTTAAACAATGGTGAATTACACGATTTAGATATCACCTCAGACAGTCGTGAAAAACTAGAACTCTCTTATCGCCAAGCTATTGCAAAATTAAGCCATCCACGTTGATTTTCTAATATTAAACCCGCCAAAGCGGGTTTTTTAATATACGATATAAATCAACAAGATTATTCATCTAGTAGCGTTACATGACCAATATAAGGTAGGTGACGATAACGTTGTGCATAATCAATGCCGTAACCTATAACAAACTTATCTTCAATAGAGTAGCCAATCCACTCTACTGGCACATCCACTTCACGACGTGATGGCTTATCAAGTAGCGTACAGATAGCAATAGAGGCAGGCTCACGTAAACTTAAAATCTCTTTAACACGGTTTAAAGTATTACCTGAGTCAATAATATCTTCAACAATCAGAACATCTTTACCACGAATGTCTTCATCAAGATCTTTAATGATTTTAACGTCTCTTGTTGACGTCATTCCATTACCGTAACTTGATACTGTCATAAAATCGACTTCATGTGGCACTTCAATTTCACGACATAAATCCGCCATAAAAATAAAAGAGCCTTTTAATAAGCCAATTAAGACCAAATCGTGTTTTTCTTGACGAGAACGATAATGTTCTGTGATTTCACGACCTAATTCAGCAATACGCTGTTTGATCTCTTCTTCAGAGATCATGACATCAACAATATGTTTCATGATTTATTTCGATTGGGTTAACGGGGAAAGCAACCGATTGTACCAGAATTTCTATCATCATGCGACGTTGTCAATGAAGGAAAATAAGGGAATAAAATATTAGCTTTACTCCCTTTGCAAACTTTTATCGCTAATTTTGTTACTTATTACAGTAAAAATTATCGACTCACCGTAAAGCCCGCCATCATTCCTGTATCTTCATGTTCTAATAAGTGACAGTGAGCCATAAATGGGTGTTCCTTTGTCGCTAAATGGTCAAATTTTACAAGGATCTCGCTAATTTGCCCTTCCACTCTGACAATATCTTTCCAACCTTGGCGATGTTTTTCAGGTTTACGCCCATTTTCCGATAAAATACGAAACTGTGTTCCGTGAACATGGAATGGATGTAACATCATGTCGCCACGACCAGAAACCAGCCAGCGTTCATAAACCCCTTGTTTAACATCAAATGCAGGTTCGGTCATTGAGAATGGGATCCCATTGATGCTATTTGCATTATAAATATCGACATCCGCAGAGCCATGACCGCAATTCATGCCGCCCCCCATCATGCCATTTCCATTGCCCTGACGCATATGACTCATACCGTGGTGAATTCCCGCTAACGCTTTATCACCGTAACGCTCCGTTAGCGCCATCATACCTTGCATATCTAAACGCATATCCATACGTAAATGTAATGAACGTGTCGCAATATGACTTAGTGATGGTAATGCAGGAATTAAGGCTAATTGATCAGGTAAAATACCCACCGCTTTTTCTGCTGAAGGCAGTAGACGTAATACAGGTAATACATTATCAAATGGCGCTAATACCATCCCCATTTGTCGGACAGGTAAAGTGACAATATCGAAATCACGTCCATCTGAGGTATCAACCAGTACTTCAAAACGCTCCCCCATTAAAATAGGGAGTTCTGTCACTTTGACTGGTTCCGCTAATAACCCACCATCGCTAGCAATTACATACATTGGTCGGCCATCACTGGTGGCTAAATTAAGACTACGTGCATTACAACCATTGAGGAAACGTAATCTAATCCAACCTTTTGGTACAATATGTTGCGGTTGAATTGCACCATTAGTGAGCATCATATCGCCAAACCAACCTACTGCAGCACTCATCACATCAAGTTGATAGTCAATTTGACCGTTACTGTCTAAGCGTTTGTCTTGTAAAATAACCGGTAAATCATCCACTCCCCAGCGATGAGGTAACTTTCGCTTGGCCGTTTCGTCATCCTCGATGATCACTAATCCCCCTAACCCCATTGCCACCTGTTTTCCGGTGATCCCATGAGTATGGGGATGAAACCAACATGTCGATTCCGCTTGATCTGGCGTAAAAGTTACTGTTCGTGATTTACCCGGTGCGATAGTAGCTTGAGGACCTCCATCTTGTTCACCACTTATCTCAAGACCATGCCAATGCACCGTCGTAGTCTCTGGTAACGTGTTATTGATCTCAATAGTAACAGGCTCACCACGTTTTAATTTTAATGCTGGGCCTAATAAGCTACCGTTATACCCCCAAGTAGTTGTACTTGCTGTAGCAGTAAACTGGGAAACACCTTGTTGGATATTAAGAACAATCTTTTGTTGTTTGTCTGGGCTAATTTGAGGTGGAATAGCGAGTGAAGGCGTGTTAGTTTGGGCGAATGCGAGACGGCTCCAACTTGGTAATAGTGTGACGGCGCTTAATGTTGCCCCTAATTTTAAAAATTCACGACGTTGCATAATGTATTCCTTTGAATAAAATCAATTACTCTATATTTGTCATAATTAGGTAAATAAATTTATCGATAAACTATTGAGCAATGCTAAAGTCTCCCCTTACTGGAAGGTCAAATAGAAACCACACAAAGCAACGGGTCTTTGCAAAACTTTTAACTTAATTAAGTCAAATAACAAATCTTGTGAAATCATCACATATAGGAATGTCACCACTAATGAAAAAAATGTTCGCTTTGTTCTGCACTATTATTCTTTCTTTTGCCACGCTTTTTTCTTCTAGTGCAAAAGCACTCACTTATACTCAAGCAGAAGACTTAGCTGATTTAACCGCGGTATACCTGTTTTTAAATAATGATTGTGGTTATGAGCAGATCTCAAAACAAAAAATAGAACGAGCGCTGATTATTTTTTCACAATCTCAGCAGTGGGATGTCTCTAATTATTCAATGCTCCCAATGAGCAAGCTTAATGAAGATAGTTATCAGGATTTAAAAAATATACAAATTGCTCATAACAAAAAATGTCAACTACTAGCCCAAAAATCACTTAGCTTACTAAACTATTAATTGTATAAAAAAGCCACTCTATCAAACTGATACAGTGGCTTTTCAATTTATTATATCTGTCGATATCTTACTGTTATTGCTATTTTACTCACGTTTTCTTTTCTGCTTTCGTTCACTGTAAAACAAGGCAATAGAAGGAATACTTTGAATGATCAACATGCGCAATATATGATTCGACATCACAAAAGCCGCATCGACATTCATAGTGATCGCGGCAAATGTCATTGCTTCCATACTTCCCGGTGCCCAAGCTAATACCAGCGTTGTCCAGGGAGCCCCTGTTAAATAAGCTGCGCTCAATGCAACGATCACCGTTAAAATAACGTTGATAATGACCACCTGCACAGAGGAAAAAGCATTTTTAATTAACGAAGCAAAAGGAAAAACCACAAAATGTGCGCCAATATTCATCCCAATTAACACCATGCTGAGTTCATTTAATAGCATTGGAAAAGCAATCGGCTCACTGACAAAATATTGTACCAATATTGCACTGCCTAATGATGTCAACATAAACGGTGCTGGAAAATGAATTTTCTGTAATAAAAGCCCAGATACTAGCCCTAACGCGACAATTAATAATAACCACATCGATGACAACAGTGTCATTTCAGGTAATGTAAACTCCGTAAGAGTTGCTTTATCTGAGCCAACAATAAATCCAGCCATAATAATCAATACGATTAAACGAATAGTATGAGAAATAACAATTTTTTGTGGTGGCGTTTTGGTATGATCTGTTAAAGCAAGAATAGCCGCCATCGCGCCAGGTACAGCACCTAACATAGCCTCTTCTTTTGTCCAACCAATATGACGATGAAACCATAAGAAACTGACAACAAATTGAATGGCTAAACAAATAACGAGGATAATCAAAAGAAGCACTAAATTATCCGCACTCCCTAAATGTACTTGGTTAAACATCAATCCAACAGAGGTGCCTAAGGTCAGTTGGATAAAAGTCAGTGTATGCTTAGGAACAGAGAGCTGCCATTTAAAACGATAAGCAATAATAACCACGACGATTGGCCCAAACATCAACGCCATCGGTAGACCAGATAATGTTAATAACCCACCAATTAGTGCACAAAACAGAATTCCCGGTAGTTTTTTTAAAAATGACATGTTGTGTTATCCAGTTTTTTTAATTATGGTACTAATCCTATCACTGGTATAAATATTTAATAAACAAATAATGATAATTTAAATATTATTTTTATTAATATTAAGAGCTAATTATGTCATTAAAAATTACTACCGCCCCGACGACGAATGAAATCAACGAAATTTATGAAGGCTTATTAACACATAACCTTCAGTATATTCAGATGGAGCAATATACGCCCTTAGCCGTTTTTAAAGAGGAAAATGGTAAAAAAATAGGTGGGATCACTGGTGATATATTAGGTAATTGGCTACGTATTCGTTATCTATGGGTTGATAAGGCCTATCGTGGTAACAATATTGGTACAGAATTACTGCAAGCAATGGAGAATACAGCTAAAAAGAAAGGTGCCAAATATGCTGAGGTGGATACTTTTAGCTTTCAAGCCCTGCCTTTTTATCAAAAGCAGGGATTTGAAGTTTTTGGCACCTTAGAAAATTATCCGATTAGTGACAAAAAATATTATTTAAACAAAGTATTATAAATATTTTATACTATAAAATATTTATTTTCCTTATTCAGATGAGAACGCATAGTCGCTATCTATTATGTTAAATCCATCTACATTTAATTGTGTAAATACTTGATCTTCGACTAATTCAACAATATTAGCATATTTTATATCACCTTCTTTTAAATTACCCTTATTTATATTATCTTCATCTAGTTCTGTTTCTTCCTGAATATAAGTTAAATTATATATTCCTTTCCCTATTAATTTACCTCGTTCTATCTCTTTCAGAAGAGGAGTTAAAGTATATATTTCGTCCCATTCTAATTTACCTAGTTCTAACCCTTTCAGAATAGAAATTAAAGTATATATTTCGTCCCATTCTAATTTATCTAGTTCTATCTTTTTCAGAATAGAACTTAAATTATATATTTCTTTTGATTCTAATTTACCTAGTTCCATCCCTTTCAGAATAGAACTTAAATTATATATTTCTTTCCATTCTAATTTATCTAGTTCCATCTCTTTCAGAATAGAAATTAAAGTATATATTTCGTCCCATTCTAATTTACCTAGTTCCATCTCTTTCAGAATAGAAATTAAATTATATATTTCTTTCCATTCTAAATTACCCAGTCCCATCTCTTTCAGAATAGAAATTAAAGTATATGTTTCTTTTCCTCCTAATTTATCTAGTTCTATTTGTTCCAGAATAGAAGTTAAATCAGATATTTCATCGCCTTTAACATGTTTATTTAATTTTCCATGAATAATTTCACTTGCTTCAGAAAGATTACGTTTAGAATTCATATTGTCATTATTAGTATTATTAATTCCATCAAAACTATCCCACTCAAAATCCCCCACAAAATAAGCGACATTATCATCTGTACTTTTATCCATTATTATTTCTTCACCACCATAAAACTTATTTATATATTCTTCAATCCAAATATTTTGCACTTTTTTAAGTGAATACTTATATACGCAATCAATATTCGCTTCATTAAGAATTTCACCCATTATACTTTCTTCATAAAGAATTTTATTCATTATTTCCCGTAACTGTACTGGAAATTCTTCTTTAAGCTGCTCTACCTCTACCATAAGAGGAAGATTATATTTTGAAACACAGACTAGAAAGTTTATTTTAGACAGAAATTTTTCTTTCTCCTTATTACTTGAAAAATTAGCTAGTATTCTTTCATTGCTATTTTTAAATCGAGTTTCATTATCATACCTTACCAACACTTCATTAAATATTTTTATAACATCTTCTTTTTTTATTCTTTCAACTCTTTCCTTAATAATATTTTTAAATTCATCCGCCAGATGATTATAATCTGTATTTGATGAATTTCGGCAAAAGGCCTCCGCTCGTTGCAACTCATTTAAATAATTGAAAAAACTATATCTATCTTTAAAACTTGAATTTTCATTCTCTATTAAAGAGAGAAAATGGTTTAGGTTATGATATTCAGCTGTAATTGTAGCTATCTCAGCTTTTTCCTTATCTACTGTATCTTTTTTTATTAGTTTATTATTAAACTCATCTATCTTACACTTTAAATCTTTCACCTTAATCTTTAAATCAGTAAGTGTTTCAGTATATCTATTTAAATTTCCATCTCTATTACTTATTCCCATTCTACCGGTTTGGCTAATTGCAAAAAACATTGTAAATCGTTCCATCATATGAATAACTTTTTTTATAAAACTGGGCTTAGCCGTTGTATTAGAAATATCCTTTATGTTCTTTGCAATAGTTACATAACATGATCCTAAATAATCTTTCTTAGTAGATAACTCTATTCCCTTATTAAATACACCTACATCATTAACTCTATTCATTTTATTGCCCTTACATTAATAAATTAACTGTTTATTTTATTCTTTTTATCAATTTATACTTACAAAAATAACACAGTAGTAATTAATTAATCATTTACAATAAAAATCACATTAAATTTAAAATAGAAATAAAAAAAGATATCAAAAATGATATCTTTTTTTAGTTTAATGATTTGTATTCCGCTGGAATTTAAAAAATAACTTATCGTTTAATCATTCTTTTAAATCGTTATACACTGTTGCTCTTGAAACACCGAGGTATTGCGCAGTAATTTCCATTGCTTTGCGAAGTGAAAGATAACCTTCATCCTGTAAACACAATAGCAATTCGCGTCGTTGATGTGGTTTCAATGCTCTTGGTGTCACTGAATAAGTTGCAGAAAATTCATCAATACGTTTTTTCAACGAATCTTCTGTTACTGAGCTAAAAGTTTCAATGATATGATTTCCCTCTTCGAGAGTCGAAAATTGATTTAATACCATTTGTAAACCTTTAATCATCGATATATCAATATTTAAACATAAAGCAGCAACATAATTGCCTTGTTTATCTTTAATACCTATCGATGTACTTTTAGCTGTTCTACCATCAGGAAACTGATTAGGATAGTTTGCAACAATTTGTGGAAAATCAGACGATTCAATCCTTGCCATACCTAGCTCAGTCGCTCTATCCCCCACTTTTCGACCTGATAGATTATTTTCAATCACCATAATGGTATTTTCACTATCGGTCAGATCATGAAGTACAACTTCACAAAAAGGCGATAATGTTTTACCAATGCCCTGTGCAATATATTTTAGTTGTTCTACCAGCCACTCTTGGTCTGCAGTTTTGTGTGACATAACGATCCTACAATAGCTAAAACGTAAATGATTTATACAATTTTAACCGATTTATTCAAATAATTAATCGTTATCTATCGGAAAATCTGACTTTGCCTGATTTAAAATAGCTTTAGCCATCCATTGGGTCATATCAATGACCTGCTGATCATCCATTTTCCAGATATCTTTCATTACTAAAAAAACTTCAGAACCATAAATAAGTGAGAAAGCTTTTATCACTTTATCCCACATTTCTTGCGGATAATGCGCTTTTAATGGTTCGATGACTTTAAGTAAGATCTCTTTACGATGACCACGAATAAATCGTTTTTCTGTATATTCGCTTGATTGCCGCTCTTTAGCCCACTGCTGTAATGAAACCTGCAATGCGCCACGCAACGCCCCTTCATGTTTAAACATTTGTGGATAAGCAAGATTGAGCAACGCAGTAATACGCTGTTGTGTATTATCTTCTGGAGTGGGCTGCCATGCAATGATCGGTGCTAAACTTGCATCAACAGTAGCACTAATTAAATCACTTTGAGTGGGAAAATAGCGATACGCCGTTGCCCTTGAAACACCAGCATGTGCTGCAAGCTCTGATACGGTAGGTAACATCCCTTGTTCAAAAAGTTGCAATGCCGTTGTCACCAATAATTGGTAGGTTCTTTTTCGAGTACCTGACATTGTATCTATTTCATTACGACTAAAACTCATAAAAATTCCTTCGCTATTACTCCACTTTTCGTGGCTACTATACTGATTTTAAGAACTATTCTTAATACGATTAAAGTTTACTTTAGGCGATTGAGTGTACCTAAGCGACATTTAAAAGAGAAAAAATAAAAATAATGAGACATGGGTCTCAAAATAATGCTATTATAAATGAAACTCAAGTCTCATTGTGATTATAATCTACACGTCAATAATCATAAAAGGTAAGGGAAGGCTTATGAAACAGTATGCTGGCTTCATTTATATTGCGACTACGCTTGATACTAAAAGCGCTGAAATTTTTTATGTCAGTGAATTAATAAAAAAAGCAGGCCTTCCTGTCAAAACCGTAGATTTGACAACCAAACCTACAGCATTAGAAAGAGAAGCTGACGTCACAGCTGCACAAGTTGCTAGTTACCATCCAGATGGAAAAAACGCCGTGTTTTGCGGTGACCGCGGGAAAGCTATCGCAGCAATGTCCGTCGCTTTTGAACGTTATTTAACCCACTGTGACGATGTCCTCGCTATTTTAGGATTAGGCGGCTCAGGGGGAACGGCATTGATTACGCCAGCAATGCAATCTTTGCCCATTGGCGTACCTAAATTGATGGTATCGACTATGGCTTCCGGTGATATCTCCGGATATATCGGCGCTAGCGATATTTCAATGATGTACTCCGTAACAGATGTATCCGGCTTAAACCGTATCTCTCGTAAGGTATTGAGAAATGCGGCCAACCAAATTGCCGGCGCTGTTTATTTTTACCAAGAAGAAAATAGTGTTGATAAACCGGCTGTTGCATTAACAATGTTTGGTGTAACTACGCCTTGTATTCAACAACTGACTAAAAAACTTGAAAATAATTATGACTGTTTAGTTTTCCATGCGACAGGGAGTGGCGGTAAAGCCATGGAAAAACTGATAGACAGCCACTTACTTCATAGTGTTCTTGATCTAACAACAACCGAAGTATGTGATTATTTATTTGAGGGTGTCCTTGCTTGTGATGAAGATCGTTTTGGTGCCATCGCCCGCACTAAAACACCTTGTATCGTCTCTTGTGGCGCGTTGGATATGGTGAACTTTGGTCGCCCTGCTACCGTACCTGAGAAATATAAAGATCGTCATTTCTATCACCATAATTCGCAAGTCACCTTAATGCGTACAACACCAAGGGAAAATCGTCAAATGGGGATCTGGATCGCTGAAAAATTGAATCAGTGTGAAGGCCCACTGACGTTTATTTTTCCACAGGGCGGTTTTTCTGCTTTAGATATTGAAGGGGGGCCATTCTGGGATCCTCAAGCAAACCAAGCATTTTTTGATGCATTTATAACAACATTTAAAGAGACCGAGACTCGTCAATTAGTCATCAGTCCATATCACATAAATTCTGCTGAATTTAATCAGCAAGTTTATGATTTACACCAGGAACTTATTTGTTAACCACGGAGAAAGAAGTATGACTTATTCACGTGAAGTGTTACTCAAAAAATTTAATGACATGATCGCACGTAAAGAACCTATTATTGGTGGCGGTGCGGGAACAGGCCTTTCCGCAAAATGCGAAGAAGCAGGCGGTATCGATCTGATTGTTATCTATAATTCAGGTCGTTATCGTATGGCGGGTCGTGGCTCTCTGGCAGGATTATTAGCCTATGGCAATGCCAATGAAATTGTTATGGATATGGCAAAAGAAGTATTGCCTGTTGTAAAACAGACACCTGTGCTTGCCGGGGTTAATGGTACAGATCCATTCTGCAATTTTGATAAGTTTTTAGATGACGTTAAAGCCATCGGTTTTGCTGGCGTACAAAACTTCCCAACCGTTGGTTTAATTGATGGTAACTTCCGCGCTAACCTAGAAGAAACAGGTATGGGTTATGCTCTTGAAGTAGAGATGATCCGTAAAGCACACGAAAAAGGCTTACTCACAACACCTTATGTTTTTAGTCGTGAAGATGCCATTGCGATGACACAAGCCGGTGCAGATATTATTGTTCCTCATATGGGTTTAACCACTGGTGGCAATATTGGTGCAGAAACAGCCGTTACTTTAGATGATTGTGTCGCCCTTATTAACGATTGGGCAAAAGCAGCAAAATCCGTACGTTCTGACGTGATTGTACTTTGTCATGGTGGCCCTATAGCAACACCAAAAGATGCGCAATATATCCTTGATAACTGTCCTGATTGCCATGGTTTTTATGGCGCAAGTTCAATGGAACGTTTACCAACAGAAGTCGCTTTAACTGCAACAACAAAAGAGTTTAAAAATATTAAACGCTAATCTCAAATCATCAAGTTTGCCTAAGCGTTGATCCTATTGCCCACATCATGTGGGCAATATTTTATTTGCAAGAAGCCTAACTGATTACACCAGTTTTGCGATTAATGTAGTTAAATCCCCTGCTAAAAAATCAACGGGGGGAATTTCAATCACAGTATAGGCACCCGCTTGTTGTTTCATACTTGCTCTGGCTGCAGAAACCATAAATTGAGATGTTAATGCTGGATTATTAATATGCATAGCATATTCAAATAATTGATTGTGTGTTTTGCCTGACACCCCTTTATGGGTCATTTGTACTCCGTGACCAACATCTTTTAAGCTATCAACACTATCAACTTGTTTAATATGTGTTTCATCAGATGAGAAATAGCTGTCGGCCTTAATGGCTTGCTCAACCTGTGCAAAGTTAGCACCCGTTTCTAATTCAACATAAACCATACGCCGATGAACACCAGTACCTAATGGAATAGTCATTGATAGTGCATCTCTTACACCATCAATAGCTTTAGCGGCAACACTATGCCCCATACTCATACCGGGACCAAAATTAGTGTAGGTAATACCTTTAGGTGCCATAGCTAACATTAAGGTACGAATAATAGAGTCTGAACCCGGATCCCAACCCGCTGAAATCACTGCAACACGGTTATGCTTTTTCGCCACCTCATCCAGTTCTGTTTTTAATGCAACGATATCACTGTGGACATCAAAACTATCAACGGTATTAATACCTAAGCTCAATATCGATTTAGCCAAATCTTTAATGGCTCTCGTTGGTGAACATAATAAAGCAACATCCACCTTACCTAAGCTTTTAATATCATTTGTTACTGTTATATTTCGCAGTTCTTCTGGAATATTTTGACTATCACGGCGAACCACCCCCACTAACTCAAAATCAGGTGCTGCAAGTACTGCATCTAGTGCAAAGCGCCCAATATTGCCATAGCCCACAATAGCGACTTTTATTTTAGTATTCATTTATTTCCCTGTTCTCGTTGTTAATCATTATTGAATGATAATAATGTTTAATAATCAACGAATAAACCATATAAAAAGTTTTTTTGCTACTGGTTCATCAATTTAGCTATTCCCTTATTCATAAAGCATGTAAAATCGCTCCACTTTCCTCTGATTATATTTACAACACTATTTCACTCGTTTTTAAGAAGGTTTTCAATGCATCAATCTGATGTAGCGGATCGCTCACTTTTTTCCCTTAGCTGGCCTATTTTTATTGATATTTTTCTTCATCTTGCCACGCTATTGATTAACACTTACATGATAAGTCATGTCTCTACTGCCTATTTAGCTGCAATGGGCGTAGGTAACCAAGTTTTTGATCTTTTTATCACCATATTTAACTTTATTAGCGTGGGATGTAGCGTTGTTATTGCTCAATATTTAGGCGCCGGTAAGCGCGATAAAGCCAGTCAAGCTATTCATATTTCTATCGCCTTTAACTTTTTGCTGGGCTTTAGTAGTGCCATTATTATTCTCTTTTTTGGCTACAACATTCTAAATGTAATGAATACGCCAGAGCATTTAGTACAAGATGGCTATAACTATCTCCATATTTTGGGGATTTGTCTTATTCCTGAAGCAATTTCAATTATCTTAGCAGCCTGTTTGCGGGTTTATGGTAAATCGAAAGCGGCGATGTATGTGACGTTAATTGCCAATATTGTCACTGTTATCGGCAATATGATTGTACTATATGGTTTCTTTGGGCTTCCACAATACGGTTTAGTGGGTGTTGCATGGTCAACAGTTGTCGGTCGTATTATTGCCGTTGTCTTATTATGTGGTCTTTTATTCTATGGATTAAGAATTAAATTCGATATAAGACTATTAGTGATTTGGTCTAAAAATATGTTAGCCAAAATTCTACATATTGGTTTACCTGCTGCAGGTGAAAACCTAGTGTGGATTTTACATTATATGACCGCCTCTGCCTTTATAGGCTTAATGGGAGAAGTTCCTCTCGCCGCACAAACACTCTATTTCCAACTATCATTATTCTTAATGTTATTTGGCATTGCGATTAGCATTGGTAATGAAATATTAGTCGGTCATTTAGTTGGTGCAAAACGATTTGATGATGCATTTACACGGGGTTTTAAAAGCCTAAAAGCAGGTGTGCTATTTACTATTGGCGTGGTGATTATTTATTGGTTTATGCGTGATCCTATTTTGTATTCTATCACCGAAGATCAACGCATTATCGACCAACTGTTGCCTTTATTTATTTTATCGGTCTTTTTGGAGCCTGGGCGTACATTTAATATTGTTATGGTTAATGCGTTACGTGCAGCCGGAGATGCCAAATTCCCACTCATTACAGCCGTTTGTTTTATGTGGGGAGTTGCTATTCCTATTGGCTATTTCCTTGGTATAAAAATGGAAATGGGTTTAATTGGAATTTGGATAGGTTTTCTTTGCGATGAGTGGCTACGAGGCTTAACAAATGCATGGCGTTGGCGCTCTCGTAAATGGCAAGCTAAGCGCTTAGATATTTGATGCTCTTTCAAGGCCTAATAATATTATTAGGCCTTGAGAAACTAGCTATAAATAAGTTAACTTGCTACATTATTCATTAATGATTTTAAATTTATTTAAGCTTTATAATTCATGCTTATCATTTTATTTATCGCCATTTTTTACAAGATTTTTATCTTTAGCCAGTGAACGACTAACCGTCTCATTTATACTATTTGATAAAAAATATTTATAATTATTAATATTCCCAAATTCAGATTTTATTTTTTCGTCTGAAGTTAATATGCTATCGATGATTGATGCTAAAAATTTATTTTTAATCTCAGTTAAAGACAAGTCATTAGTAGATGATAAAATACTTTTAGAGTGAGAATGTAACTCATCCTCAAATTGTATAATTTTTCCTTTCTCTAATGTAGGTTTTTCTTCTAAAACAGAGATAATATCATTAATGATTAAATTTATTATTTCATCAACTTTAAACTTTTTGTGTACTTTAGATAAATCTCCAAATTTATCATTATCATCTTTCATTGAGTGAGGCGTGTTTATTACTTTATTATCTGATTGTATATTTTCATTCTTTTTCATATTTTCAATATTAGAAATATGAACTTTAAATTCTGAATTATTTGAAGTTTTATGAAAAAATGGTTTTATAAAAGAGGATATTGTATTATAACAACTTAATATAGCTGATTTCAATTTTGTATTAAATTTATAACTCTCATTATTAATGCTTTTTAGCGATAATGGCGTGTTTTTAAAATAACTTTTAATTTGCATATCTGCTCCCTAATAGATTTAGCAGAATTAAATATTATACTTTCGCTAAATTCTATCAATAAGTAATTAATTTTTAGTTAATTACTCACCACTATCTTCACAAATAATTTTAAACATCAAAAATCACTAAAAAAATCAATAAATTACACCAGAAAAAACTTATTTTTGTTTTTTCTAAAAATAATTATACTTTAAAATATCTTCATAATTAAAAACAGTTTTTTAATAATGAAAAAACAAAAATTAAACATTGATTAACATTAAAATTTTCTTGTAAAAAAAATTATTTTTTTATAATTCTTTAATGCTTTTTTTGTGATAAAAGTAACTGTTGTTCATTCTCAATAATGAGACAACAGAATTTTATTAAATAAAATACAAAAAACACAACGGAGTCTAATCATGAACATTGTTGATCGGTTTATTTCTTACACCAAGGTGAATACTACAACAAATAGAGAAAATGGCGCAGCGGGGATTATGCCTTCATCGGAAGGTCAGCGAGTCCTCGCTTTACAATTAGTCGAAGAGTTAAAGGCGTTAGGTGTTGAAGATATCAAAATTCGCGATACTGCCATTGTTACCGCGACACTACCTTCTAACCTTGATTATGAGGTTCCTACCGTGGCTTTCTTTGGTCACTTAGATACCAGTGCAGAACAAACTAATGATACTAAAGCACAAATTTTACCTTATAAAGGTGGCGACCTTTGCTTAAACAAAGAACTTGAGATTTTTTTACGTCAAAGTGAATTCCCTGAATTAGAAAACTATATTGGTGACGATATCATCGTAACAGATGGTACTAGCTTATTAGGCGCTGACGACAAAGCGGCTATCGCCTCTATTATGGATATGTTGCAATATTTTAAACAACATCCAGAAGTGAAACACGGTACAGTTAAAATTGGTTTTGTACCCGATGAAGAGCAAGGTTTACGTGGTGCAAAAGCCTTTGATGTAACAGAATTCGGCGCAGACTTTGCTTATACCTTAGATTGTTGTGGTATTGGTGAACTTGTATATGAAAATTGGAATGCCGGTGATGTTGAAATAACCTTTATCGGAACCTCAGCACACCCTATGTCAGCAAAAGGTAAATTAAAAAATTCACTGTTAATGGCTCATAAATTTATTGCGATGTTACCGGGCGGTGAAGCACCGGAATATACTGAAGGTCGTGAAGGTTATTATTGGGTAAAACAACTGGCGGGTAATAGCGCACGTACTGTATTAAAAATGGATGTGCGTGATTTCACAGAAGCAGGCTACGCCCATCGTATGGCATTTTTAAAACAACTTTCAGAGCAATGTGAAGCGTTATGGGGTGAAGGGACTGTTGTTTGTAAGCAAGCCGATCGTTATGCAAATGTCTTTAATAGTCTACAAGGTGAAAATCGATATCCTATCGATATTGCTATTGATGCTTATAAAGCCAATGGTATTACCCCTCGTCCAATCCCTATGCGGGGTGGCTATGATGGAGCAGCATTATCGCAAAAAGGATTACCTTGCCCTAATATCTTTACCGGGGCGCACAATTTCCACTCTATTTATGAATATCTTCCCGTTAAATCGCTTTATGCTGCCAGCGATGTATTGAAATCTGTCGTTAAGATCACCGCAGAGCGTTTTGCACCCGGAGCTAAAGCATGATCCAAATTCTTGCGGTCTTAATTGTCGTTATTATTGTCGCTAGAATGATCTTAAAAGGATATAAAGCCGAGCCGGTTTTGTTAGTTGCTGGTTTAATCTTAATGGCACTAACAATGATATTTGGTTGGGGAGATATTCTGCCTAAAAATGTCAAAACAACCGGTATTAGCTGGCTAGATCCCTTTGAGGTTATGCGTGATCTCTTTAGTAGTCGTGCTGCAGATTTAGGTCTGATGATCATGGCACTCATGGGATTCGCCCATTATATGGATCATATTGGTGCTAATGAAGCTGTTGTACGTGTTGCAACTCGCCCATTGAAAAATATGCGCTCACCTTATGTGTTGCTATTTTTCTCTTTTTTACTCGCGAGTATTTTGCAACTTGCTATTCCGTCAGCCACAGGATTGGCCGTTCTACTAATGGGTACCATGTTCCCCATTATGATAGGACTAGGTTTATCTCCAGCATCTGCTGCCGGTGTCATTGCAACTTCATTAGGCGTTGCTTACACGCCAACAGCGATTGATGCTATTCGAGGTGCAAAAGCGGTTGACTTAGGCGTGGTTGAGTATGTGCTTTACTACCAAGGGCCTGCGGCGATTGCAACTGTATTAGCTGTTGGTATTACCCATATCTTCTGGCAACGCCATTGTGATCGCAAAGCGGGTTTTGTACCCCAATTAGGAAAAATAGCAGAAGAAGCCAAAAGTGATAAAAATATCCCCGGCTTTTATGCCCTACTGCCAATGTTACCTATTATTATGGCAGTAAGTTCATCAAGCCTATTTGTTGAAGGTATTCACCTTGATGTCGTCACTATTGTATTAATTTCAATGGCAATTTGTATGCTGATTGAAACATTACGCTTACGTGATTTTAAATCAGTGTGTGCAGGCTTCCAACATTTTCTAAAGGGTATGGGTTCTGCATTTAGTAATGTTGTTGGGCTATTAGTCGCAGCGGGTGTTTTTGCTCATGGTATTAAAGTCAGTGGTGCAATAGACAGCCTGATCGTTATGGCGGAATCTGTTGGTCTACCACCATTTGCCATGGCATTAGTGTTCGCTATCGTGACATTGGCTGCCGCAATTATTATGGGCTCAGGTAATGCACCTTTCCTTGCATTCGTTGAACTTATTCCACAAATTGCCCATAGCATGGGGGTTAATCCAATTGCAATGATTTTACCTATGCAGCAGGCATCACATATGGGACGCGGCATGTCTCCTGTGGCAGGCGTGATCATTGCGGTTTCCAGTGGAGCTAAATTGCAACCCTTTGATGTGGTAAAAAGAACCGCTGTTCCTCTTATGGTTGGTTTTGTTTTCCACTGCGCCATTATTGCTATATTTTATTATTAAGTAACTCGCCTGAAGCATTTATTTGCTTCAGGCAATTTATAAATATTCACCATCTAAAAATTAATAGTAACTATTTTATTGTTAATCATTTTAAATAAAAAATAGTAAAGAATATTTTAATTATTATTTTACTATTATCTACATCATGCAAATAGATAAATATATTTATAAAAAAACCTCAGATTATTCTTATACCAAAGCTGCAAAAAGTCATAATATTCACTATGTTAAATAATGAGTGTAAGTGATGCTATCATCATCACTGGCTGGTCATTTATTTAACTATTCTGAGTTAGCCCACATTAAGTATGATATTATACTAACAATAGAATGAGTCATTCATTCTATTGTTTTTTATTTATAATCATCAACTATCACTAAAGAAATTATTTTGTTCGATTTGATACTATTACTGCTACATCAAATTCTTCAATAACCCTCACTGATCCAAGATAAAATATTACTAATTTAATATCTGTAAATAGTATTTTTTTCTCAAAATTTACACCCGCTTAGGAAATTCAGAAAACATTTTCTCCAATAGATTCAGTATGATCAAAGCATCAAAATTACAATATAACGCCTTGAATTATTAAACTATTTATTGGACATAATGCAATGAAAGAACAATTATCTTCCTACTGGAAAATATTAATTGAAGCTGTTAAGCAACAAGTGAAGCCAGCTTTAGGTTGTACCGAACCCATTTCACTTGCATTAGCTGCTGCCACTGCAGCTCGTTATCTGCAACATAATATCACCCGTATTAGCGCAGAGGTTTCTCCTAACTTAATGAAAAACGGAATGGGAGTGACTGTACCGGGCACGGGTATGGTGGGATTATCCATTGCGGCTAGTTTAGGGGCTGTTGCTGGAGATAGTGAAGCAGGTCTAGAAGTATTAAAAAATGCCACACCAGAACAAGTTGAGTTGAGTAAAAATCTATTAAATTCAGGCATAGTCTGCGTATCAATAAAAAAAGCCTGCCAAGAGGTGCTTTACTCTGAGGTTACCGTTGAAGATGGTGAAAACAGTGCCACCGTCATTATTGCAGGTGATCATACTAATATTGTTAAAATTATCCATAATGGTCAGGTGGTGCTTGATAAATTATCATCACAATCTGAACAAACGGCCTTACCTTGCCAAATTAAGCAAGCCTTAACCAACACTAACACACGAGAAATCTATCAGTTTATTACTCAAGCTCCTGTAGAAGAAATTTCTTTTATTTTGCAATCGGCGCAATTAAATGACGCATTATCAAAAGAAGGCTTGAACAATACTTACGGTTTGCATATTGGTCAAACCTTACAACGCCAGCAACAACGTGGCTTGTTAGCTAAAGATCTGCTTTCTGAAATTATGATCCGCACTTCAGCGGCTTCTGATGCACGTATGGGCGGTGCCGTACTCCCCGCCATGAGTAACTCAGGTTCAGGAAATCAAGGTATTGCAGCTACAATGCCTGTTGTGGTGGTTGCTGAATATTTACAGGTTAGTGAAGAAAAAATGGCAAGAGCATTAATGCTTTCACATTTATTAGCCATTTATATTCACCATAAATTCCCGGCACTTTCCGCACTATGTGCCGCAACAACCGCATCAATGGGAGCTGCTGGTGCTATTGCGTGGCTAATGGAAGAACGCTATGAACCCATGGCAATGGCAATTAGTAGTATGATTGGCGATATTAGTGGCGTGATTTGTGATGGCGCCTCTAACAGTTGTGCGATGAAAGTGTCGACAGGAGCAAGTGCCGCTTATAAAGCGGTATTAATGGCGCTAGATGATACCTGCGTGACGGGTAATGACGGCATTGTCACTCATGATGTTGATATGACAATCGAGAATCTTTGTGCATTAGCTAGTCGAGCAATGCAACATACTGATGTACAAATTATTGAAATTATGGAATATAAAGCTGTTGCTAACGGCTAATTAGTATAAAAAAAACACCCCATAATGGTTATTATGGGGTGAAACATAAGATCCTAGGAACAGGATCCTCCTCAAGTCCAGGAGCATGATTAATATTCGTTACTGCTATTTACTGCTTACTGCTATTACATCACTACCAACAAACACTTTTCTCAAACAATCGCTATTACTCATATTCTTTAGTGTTATGCATTAACGCATCGAAACTGGCTTTTATTTCTTCTTCTGGCAGATGAATACCAATAAAGACTAAGGTGCTTTGACGAGTTTCATTCTCTTGCCAAGGTCTATCCCAATCAGCGCTATATAATCGTTGCACTCCTTGGAATAACAACCGGTTAGGACTATCTTTAATATTTAAGATCCCTTTATAACGTAATAAGTTATCGGCAAAGCTCAATAACAAAGACTCCATAACATCAGAGACTGCTTGTAACTCAACGGGATAATCAAAATTTAGTACAATAGACTGAATATCATCTTGTTTTTCTGGCTGAAAACGAAACAGGGGTTGCTTGACCTCTAAAGTATCATTCAACATAAAGCCTTTTACGTTAAATAATAGTGCTAAATCTATTTGCCCATTGATCACCGTATAGGTAGGCGCTCTAGCATTAATACGTCTTAAACGAGCAAGTAATTGTTGGCTCGCAGGTTGAATATCTGTTTTAGTTAATAGAATGCGATCCGCATAACCAATTTGAGATTGTGCAATAGCAAATTGATCTAACTGTTGCTGAGCATGGATTGTATCAACCAGTGTAATAATGCCATCTAATAAATAGCGTTGGCAGATCACTTCATGAGAAAAAAATGTTTGTGTGATAGGCCCCGGATCAGCCATCCCTGTACACTCAATCACTAGGCGATCAAACACAATGTCACCACGATCAAGACTATCGCAGAGATCGAGCAAAGTATCTTCAAGCTCATTCGATTTACTACAACAAATACAGCCATTGGTGAGTGTTTTTATTTGTGTTGCTCTATCACCAATAATTTCATCATCGATAGGCACTTCACCAAATTCATTTTCAATCACCGCAATTTTATAGCCATGCTCCTCATTGAGCATATGGCGTAAAAGCGTTGTTTTTCCCGATCCTAAAAAGCCAGTCAATATTGTTACTGCAATAGGTTCCATTATTTGTCTCCTTTACAGATTATTAGCAACAGCGGAAACCACCTTTACCATCACCGCCACCATAACGGGCTTCCTGACGTTCACGGAAAAACTCGTTATAGGTCATCACTGGTTTATCAGGATGGTTGTCCTTCATGTGCTGCACATAGTTATCATAATCAGGAATACCTATTAACATACGAGCGGCTTGTCCTAGATATTTTCCAGCTTGCCCTAAATTACCAAACATAAGTTTCTCCTAAGCCCCGCACTCATTAAGTGAGTGCGGGGGTTTTTAGCCTATTCGCCTAAGATTAATGACCTGAAGATATCTTCACATCTTTTGGCATAGGTACATATGGTGTTTCTTGTGCTGACTCTTTCGGATTTTTACGTGCTTTCATTGCGGTACGGATACCGTAGAAAATAATGCTGTAAACAACCACTAAGAACAGAATACTTAAACCTGCATTGGTGTAGTTATTAATCACAATGTGGTTCATATTGGTGATTTCTGCGGCAGTAAGATCTGCCCCACCGGCTAAGATTTTCGCTTTGTACTCATTAGCAAGATAGAAGAAACCTTCCATTTGCGGATCATTACTGAGCAGTTTTAATCCTAGCGCCCATGTTGTACAAATTAATAACCATACTGCAGGAATAACGGTTACCCAGATGTATTTCGTTCTCTTCATCTTGATTAAGATGACCGTACCTAAAACAAGTGCAACAGCCGCTAACATCTGATTGGAGATCCCAAACAGTGGCCATAAGCTCTTAACACCACCCAGTGGGTCAACAACACCTTGGTACAATAGATAACCCCATAAACCGACACAACCTGCTGTACCGATAACACCAGCAATAAAAGAGTCTGTTTTCTTCAAGTATGGGATAAAATTACCTAACAAGTCTTGCAGCATAAAACGACCAGAACGAGTTCCTGCATCTAATGCTGTTAAAATAAAGAGTGCTTCAAATAAGATCCCAAAGTGATACCAGAAGCCCATATCTGCCGCAGGTAAAATTTTATGGAACACCATAGCAATACCCACCGCTAATGTAGGTGCACCACCAGCACGATTAAGTACAGAAGGCTCACCTATATCTTTGGCAGTTTGTAAAATCTCATCAGGTGAGATAACAAAGCCCCATGAGCTAACTGTCGCAGCCGCGTGTACGGTGACATCTTTTAATTGATCCATAATCATTGCGGTGTTTTCACCCCCTAACTCATGCAGATTTGGCATTGTAATGCCTAATCCGGCAGGCGGTGTATTCATCGCAAAATAGAGACCCGGTTCAATAATAGAGGCAGCCACTAATGCCATGATCGCAACAAATGATTCCATTAACATTGCGCCATAACCGATAAAACGCGCATCCATTTCATTGGCGATCAATTTAGGCGTTGTACCTGATGCAATCAGTGCGTGGAAACCAGAAACTGCACCACAAGCAATAGTAATAAATAAGAATGGGAATAGAGCCCCTTTCCATAATGGTCCTGTACCATCAATATATTGGGTCATCGCTGGCATTTTTAACTCAGGATTTAGAATAACAATCCCGATAGCTAAACCAACAATTACACCAATTTTTAGGAAAGTCGCTAAATAATCACGAGGGGCTAAAATCAGCCATACTGGCAGTAAAGCAGAGATAAACGCATAACCAATCAACCCAAAAGTAATAGTGGTGTCTTTAAAGGTTAATGCAGGTCCCCAGTAAGGATCACTCGCGATAACGCCACCAAACCAAATAGCGGCAATCAGTAAAACAATACCAATAACAGAAACTTCACCCACACGACCTGGGCGAATATAGCGCATATAGATCCCCATAAATAGGGCAATAGGTACTGTTGAACAGACGGTGAAGACTCCCCAAGGACTTTCTGCTAATGCTTTCACTACAATCAGAGCTAGCACCGCAAGAATGATGATCATGATAAGGAAACAGCCGAACAGCGCGATAGTTCCCGGTACAGGCCCCATCTCTTTCTTTATCATCTCACCGAGAGAGTTACCATTACGGCGCGTCGAAATAAACAGCACCATAAAGTCTTGTACGGCTCCAGCAAGTACCACCCCAGCTAATAACCACAGTGTACCGGGTAAATAACCCATTTGGGCAGCCAATACTGGCCCGACAAGTGGTCCAGCACCCGCAATAGCGGCAAAGTGGTGACCAAAGAGGACATAACGATTAGTTGGAACATAGTTCAAACCATCATTATTAATTACTGAAGGAGTGGCTCGAGTAGGATCGAGCTTCATTACTTTTTGAGCAATATAAAGACTGTAATAACGATAAGCGACTAAGTAGACCGCAACAGAAGCAACAACTATCCATAATGCACTGACGTGTTCACCACGGCGTAGTGCAACCACTGACAGACAAAAAGCACCAATAATCCCGAGGATCACCCAAGGTATGTGCTTAAGAAATGTATTTTTGTTCATGAGACACCTTTTTTTCAGGCAAGACCGAACAGCCAAAGAGTAGTACGGGACAATTGATAATAATTTGAGCGAATATGAAAATAATGACCCGCAGTGACATCATATGAAGAATGTCTGATGAATAGTGTTATTAAATCGCTAAACGGTTATATAGTGAGTTAAGCGGTCTATTTTCTCAGTTGAGTGGTTTTACTGATGTTAAAAGGTATTTTTTTTGTGATCGAGATAACAAATTTATGACTATCAATAAGTTAGAAAACTATTAATTACATAAAAAATCTTTTTTATTATACAAAAAAGGGAGATTTAGATCACAAATAAGCAACAAATAGTCATTATTAATATAATTGAGGCAATATTAACAATATCAGTCAAGGTGACAGTAAAATCAAAAAAAAAGCACCTCATTATATTGATAACAAGGTGCTTTTTTATTAAATCTTTTGTGTATTAATAGTGGATCTTCTGGCGTCCCGCGATAGAGTGTGACAACGTGGTACCATCCACCATTTCTAATTCACCACCAACAGGCACGCCATGTGCTATTCTGCTAGCAGCAATATCATATTGAGCGCATATCTCAGCAATATAGTTTGCTGTAGCTTCACCTTCCACCGTAGGATTGGTGGCTAAAATCACTTCTGATATAGGCTCTTGGCTTAGACGCTCTTCAAGTCTATCTAAGCCAATATCCATGGGACCAATGCCATCTAGCGGAGATAGATGTCCCATTAACACAAAGTATCGACCTGCAAACTGCCCTGTCTGCTCGATAGCATGAATATCTGCCGGGCTTTCCACTACGCATATCTGACCATTTTGCTGACGTCGAGCATTAGCACAGATCGTACAACGCTCTTCTTCAGTAAATGTTCGACAATCACAACAGTGACCAATTTCAGACATTGCACGCGTTAATGCTTGTGCAAGTCGCATTCCTCCGCTTCTATCACGTTGAAGCAGATGAAAAGCCATTCGTTGCGCTGATTTTGGCCCGACGCCGGGTAAACAACGCAACGCTTCCATTAATGATTCAAGAAGAGGGCTAGTTTGCATTAGAATGGCATCTTAAAGCCTGGTGGCAATTGCATACCATTAGAGACTGATGCCATCTTCTCTTTTTGTGTCTCTTCAATGCGACGTGCAGCATCATTAAAGGCGGCAGCAATCAGATCTTCTAACATCTCTTTGTCATCTTCTAGCAGACTAGGATCTATTTCAACACGACGGCAATTATGAGCACCATTGATAGTGATCTTCACTAAGCCAGCACCAGATTCACCGGTGACTTCTAAGTTAGCGATCTCTTCTTGCATTTGCTGCATTTTTTCTTGCATCTGTTGGGCCTGTTTCATCAGATTGCCCAAACCACCTTTTCCGAACATAATTGTCTCTCTTTGTAAAAGCTACGCTGTATAGAAATATACAACATGTTGCGATTAAACAGGCCGGATACTCTCTTCATCCAATTCAGCATCAAAATAGTGCTGTAATGTCTGAATGGTTTTATCCGTAGTAATCGATTGACGCGCTAACGCCAACTTCTCTTCATAAATGGCTTGTCGCCATTCTAACGGCGTTTTAACCGTTAGATTATCATCTTCTATAATTGTGAGTGAAATTGCTTTTCCATGCAATTCACTTAGCGCATTTGTCAGTGTTCGTAGTGCATTTGCTGAATTTAAATGTTTCTGCTTACTGCGTAAATGCAAAATGATCGTTTCTTCACCGACCGTCTCTTTATAGGCATTTAACGCTAACTGCTGCACTAACTTCGGCAATGGCATTTTAGCTATTTCCGCCGCCCACTCGTCCCGCTGTTGCGACTCTTGCGCAATTTTAGCGGCTAATTCAGGCGTTTTTTCATACTCAAGAACTTCTTTGATCTCTTTCGGTGAAGAGACCACGGGCTCTGTTACTTGTGCCTGTGGATTTTGTGGCTTCCATTGATAAGCTTCTTTTTTCTTTTTCTCGACTGCAACAGATGACCGTTTTTCATTAACCCTTTGCTGGCGTTTTTCACTGACGGCTGCTAGCCGCTCTAATGCACTAGCAGCCGGCTTAGCCTGTTTAGGCGTCGCCGGTTGAGGCTTTTTTGGTGGCGTTTCTTGCTCAGCTCCCCTTATGGCTTGCCGTGCTCTTAACAGTTGTGCCGCAGGGCTATTTCCTAATGCAGCACTGTTTTCTGGCGACGGTGATACTTTGGGTGTCGCCGTTGCCATATTGCTTCTCACTTGAGGCGCCGATGTTTCAACTCGCTGTTGATTCGGCTGTGATGCTAAAGGCAATGTTTGCGCTAAAGGAGCCGTAGGGATTTCATCAATGACAGTTTTAGGATGAAAAGCAAGCGCCCTGAGAAGGGTCATTTCTACACCCATACGTCTGTCTGGCGCATAAGCCAGCTCTTTTCGCCCAACTAATAAAGTTTGATAATAAAGTTGTAAATCTTGTGGCGACACTGATTTGGCTAATAAACGTAAACGCTCTTGTGTAAATTGCTCTTGGGGATTATTTTCACTCGGCAAAAGTTGTAACATCGCAATTTGATGTAATAATGAGAGCGTTTCGACTAAAAAGTTTTCCCAATCCGTTCCTCTTAAAGCAACCTCATTAACCAACGACATCACTTGTTGGCCATCTGCTTTTACTAAAGCTTCAATCAGTGCTAATGGTTGTGCATCATCAATCGTGCCTAGCATACGACTAACGACTTCTGTACTTACAATACCTTCGCCACTCGCAATTGCTTGGTCGGTTAGGCTTAATGCGTCACGCATACTTCCATCTGCTGCACGGGCAATTAATTGGCGTGCTCGCACATCATTTTCAATGTGTTCTGCGGATAGTACTTTCTCAAGCTGTGTCGCTATTTGGTCAACATCAAGTGCCCGCAGGTGAAATTGCAAACAACGAGATAAGATAGTAACAGGTAGTTTTTGAGGATCTGTGGTAGCCAACAGGAATTTAACGTGTTCAGGTGGCTCTTCTAACGTTTTAAGTAACGCATTAAAACTATGACGAGAAAGCATATGCACTTCGTCAATAAGATAGACTTTAAAACGACCACGAGCCGGCGCATATTGAACATTATCGAGTAGCTCTCGTGTATCTTCAACTTTCGTTCTTGATGCCGCATCGATTTCTATTAAATCAACAAAACGCCCTTGCTCTATCTCAAGGCAATTAGCACATTTACCACAAGGTTTACTGGTTATGCCTGTTTCGCAATTCAGCCCTTTAGCAAATAGACGGGCGATCGTCGTTTTTCCAACACCGCGAGTGCCAGAAAAAAGATAAGCATGATGTAACCTTTGGTGATCAAGACCATTAGCCAATGCGGTCAAAACATGACGTTGACCGACAACATCGTTAAAAGTTTGTGGGCGCCACTTTCGGGCAAGTACCTGATAGCTCATTGATTCCGCTAAATATGAACAAGATTTATCTCTATGCTAACACAGGGATAGCCTATTGAGCGAGATCTGTAGGAAACAAATGAGATATTGATGAAATTATCCGCACACTTTAAAGCGGTGACTATTGTGCGGGCCCAATGTATTGGGTCATACATTTTGATACACCCGCACGATGATAGGTATTTACCAGCAAATGCATTAAGCATCTGATTGACACTAAAAAAGCATTAATGCCCTGGGAAATTAACTAATGTGAAGCTATGGATCCCTTCTTTTTCTAGACGCTCAATACCGCCTAAATCAGGTAAACAGATAATAAATGCAGCTTCTGTTACAGTTCCACCTAAACGACGAATAAGACGAGCAGTCGCTTCGATAGTACCACCAGTTGCTAATAAGTCATCAACCATTAATACTTTATCTTTATCCGTAATGCTGTCTTTATGGATCTCTAATGTATCTGTACCGTACTCTAGATCATAAGTTTCACTAAGCGTCTCACGAGGCAATTTACCTTTTTTACGCACTGGCACAAAACCCACACCTAAACGTAAAGCAACTGGGGCACCAAATAAGAACCCGCGGGCTTCGGTACCTACAACTTTAGTGATACCCTGACCTTGATAGTGCTCAACTAATAAATCAATCGTTGCCTGATATGCCGCGGGATTATCCAGTAATGTCGTAATATCACGGAATAAGATCCCTTCTTTAGGGTAATCAGGAATGGTTTCAATGCTGTCTTTAATAAATTGCAGTTGTTGCGCGTTAGCAGTCATAATCAGTGCCATAATAAAAAACGAAACGATAGAATCTATGCAATATGCCGTTAAAATGCAACAGAAAGCCAGTGAACAACTCTTTTTTGTTGCTTTAAGTCAATTCATGTTTTTAGCAAAACAGGTACAAAGCCCAAATGAAAAAAACAGATCCATTGAGTTTGTTTAAAAAACAGATCGACAATCTCGCCGAAACCTTAGCGCCAATTGCAAACAAAAAAATTGCAGCACCTTGCTTCGACACAGCACTATTTCACCACCGCAGTGATTCTCTTGGTGGTTATATGCAACAGATCCGCGATAATTTTACTCAGTTAATAACTTGTGTTGAGGCACAACGTAGCCAGCAAGTTAAGTTTCTGGCAACACAAATCCTACAACAAATTGAAGCATTAACTCGTGAATTATCGACACAAACACTAAGAAAGCAAGAAAACCAGCTAAGTCAACGCAAAAAAAGTGTCGATTTATACCAAAAACTTGCCCAACATCAGGATTACGAGCGCCGATTACAGTCGATGATCCAAGATAGAGAGCTTGCTTTAACTCAAGCACAAGGCTTTGTACGCCAACAAGAATTACAAAAAGAGATTGCTGCTCTTGAAAATCGCCTAGCGCGTTGTAAAAGTGCCCTAGTTTCTATAGAAAAGAGTATTGAACGACAAGAAGATAAATATTAATCGGAGCCATAATGGAATTAAAAGATGCCCCTAAATCAGTTCAGTTAGCGGTTGATTTGATTTACTTATTTGAAACCAATCATATTGATCCCAACACCGTACTTGAGGCACTGGAAATTGTGCGAGTTGATTATGAGAAAAAACGAGATAATCAAACCGCTAACTAAACATCTTACTATTTAATTAAATGGCGTATTCGCTTCAGGTGTTGAACCATCAAGAGGGCCTTTTTTTATTTCTTGCACTTCTTCTCCTTGTTTATTATGCAGATACACTTCTAATTGGTTAAACGCGATATTGATATCATTTTCATTGCAAAGTTTATCAATAGCGCGGTTGACTTCGTCGATAGCAGTATTTCTATCCCCAAGCGTTCTAACATAAAAACGTAATTCATGATTTAACGTGCTAGCCCCAAATTCGGTAAACAGCACCACAGGCTCTGGCTCAGTCATCACTTTGGGATTATCTTTTGCTGCTTTCATTAAAATGGTTTTCACTTTATCCAGATCAGAACCATAAGCAACACCGACTTGAATGATAATACGTGTGACAGTATCAGATAATGTCCAGTTGATCAGTCGTTCAGTCACAAAGGCTTTATTCGGGATAATAACCTCTTTGCGATCAAAGTCCGTTACCGTGGTTGCTCGGATACGAATACGACTCACTGTTCCAGAATAAGAGCCAATTGTCACCGTATCACCAATTCTGACCGGTCTTTCAAATAAGATAATTATCCCTGAAACAAAGTTAGCGAATATTTCTTGTAAACCAAACCCTAAACCAACCGTTAAGGCTGCCGCCAACCATTGTAGTTTTTCCCATGCTACGCCTAATATCCCCAGCGAAACAATTGTACCTATCGCAATAATAATATAGGTCAGAATAGTCGTAATGGCATAAGAAGCGCCTTGCTGTAATTTAATTCTTGAAAGAATAAGAACTTCGAGTAAACCCGGTAGGTTTCTTATCATAAACCAAGAGATAGCCATAATGGCAAAAGAGAGGAGTAAGTCAGCAACCGTCACTGCTTTAACCACATTACCTAACTCTGTAGGCAAATTATAATGCCAAAGCGTAATACCATCTAAGTAAGTAAAAATTGTAATAAAGTCAGACCAAATACCATAAAAACTGGAAGCAAAGATAATAAATAAGATCATTGTGGTTAATCTTAATGATTGTTGGTTTATCTGCTCCATATCCATCGGTGGCTCTTGGATTGGCTCGAGAGTGTTATCGTCCCCCTCTTTTTTCTCTTTAAGCATCGCTTGTCGGCGCTCTAGCGCTCGACGATACGCCAGTCGTCTTGCAGCAACAGTAAGGCCGCGTAAACTCGCGTGGTAAGCAATAAACCACAACATAAGTAGATATAAACTATCAATCCAACGATTGGCTAAACGTAGTGCAGTGTAATAATAACCAAAAATAACTAACCCCATTAAAAGTAAAGGCGAGAAAGTTAATAAGGTGATAACCACCGTTCTCACAACATGATTACCCTTTTCTTGCCACATTTCACGACAAAAAGGTAATGCACACAGACTAATAAAAAAGAGTGAAATAATTGTCACTAATTGACCAATCACATCACCCACTAACAATAATGGGTTATTAATACCATAAGCGGAAAGTAAAATAATGGGCAACATGGGAAGCGATAAACGTAATAAACGTTTACGATTTTGTTGTACTCGCTCTAGGGGGATCTTAAAGTGATTAACGGCCACTCCATTATCCGACATTAAACGATAAGACCACTCAAACATCAGCCAAAATACCGCAAACTGCCAAGTAAAAGACCAGATAAACTCTTGTTGCACATTAAAGCTATTAATTAGCCAATATCCTATCGCTAACACAATACAAGAAAGGGGTAATGTTTTTAAGAAAACAATCCCTAAAGCCAATGGAGTATGTAACTGCGTATCTTTATTAAGCTTATTAATATCAGCACTTAATTTATCAAACTGCTTATCAAATTTTTTACGTTGCCAAATCAGTATGCTACTGAACAAAACTAGCGCAATCAGCACAGGATATGATTTTTTAGCCCCGGTCAACAGATTTTCATTTGACCAGTTGAGTTTAAAACTTTGAAATTCAGCCACTGCCTGATCTGGAAAGGTTGAGAACCAACTGAGGTTAATCGGTTTATTACTGCTTACCCAGAATATTTGTTGCGCTAAGGTGTTTTCTAATGAACTCACCACACTACGTAGCTGTTGCTGATCCATCTGTAAATTAATAGATTCAGAAATTTGGCTACCCAGTTGATTATTGAGCTTATCCAGTAGATCTCGTCGCGCATCAATCAGTTGTAATAATGCATTATGTAGCTCTTTTAGCTCATTTTTATCAGTAATTTCCGGATGTGCGGCTTGGTACTCTTGCATTAATTGGTCGATATAGAGATTCGGCTGAAAAATCTGATCTCTTTGTTTATTGATTTCAAACTGTTCTAAACGTAAGTCAGCAATTTTATCCGGTAACTTATTGATAAAGATATCATCAGGTAGCTCAATTTGCTCTTCAAATAGAATACGAGAGAGCAACAGACTCCCTTTCAATACATCAATTTGCTCTTTAAGATTGCGCTCTGATTGGATAGCTCTATCTAGGCGGTTTTTGACCATTAAACTATGGCGATTTAACTCATTATTATTTTGTGTAGTAATAATCAGCTTATCGCTGAGTTTTTTATTAATATCAGCTTGAGCTAAATAAAAAGCGTTATTTTTAATCGCCTGATTACTCAGCTCTGCCGTCTGCGCCTCTTTGGCAACCTCTTCTGAACTGTCTAAACGTTTATCACTTAAGATCTCTTGCAGTAGTTGAGCATGCTCTTGAGAGAGGTCAATATAGGCTGAACTATAATCACGCTGTAATTGTAATAAGCTTTGTAGCTGTACATTAGATTGCAGTGTTCGTTTTTGAAAACTGTTTTGTTGTTGCAAATAATATTGTTCTAATTGTAAAAGTTGCACAGAAGAAGATCGCATTTGAGCTTTATCTGCACTGCTTTTATTTAATGCAATTCGTATTTGTTGCAATCTTTCTGAGTTATTAAATAAAACAGATTGCGCCCTTTCTGGTTGCGTTTGTAAAACAATAAGCTCATTACTGTAATTGGCTAAATCTTCCTGTGCTTTCGCTAAGGATTGTAAAACCTCTTCTAATTGCGACTCTAAAGTTGCAAGCGGTAGACTCTCTAAAGATTGACGGTAGTCATCAACTTCTTTGTTTGCTATTTTCTGTTTTAATTGACTTAATTGATTTTGAATACTGCGTAGCTTTTCTGGTAATTGCTCTACTGTCTTATTATAGTCGTCTGCTTTTTTCTCTAGTTGTTGAATATTATCAAGAAGTAGCAATGCCTGCTCTAGATCACCAATAGTGAGTTTATCTTCGGCACTTAAGTCACTACGTTTATTTAATAAATTAAGCTGGTTTTGAATACTTTCTTTGGTGGGTAAATTATTGCTGACTGTTTCTGCTTTAGCCGGGGTAAAAAGTATATTTCCTAACAAAACAAAGAGGATAGAGACAATAAATATTGTCGAAATAAAATGATTTAATCGAATAAAAACGTTAGATCCACGCATATTGAGCAACTTGTTCAATGAATATTGAAAAACTGCCTCTTAGTATAATCCAATTACTTGAAATTGGCAGTGTCATTAGAACAAGTCGCCTAGATGTTTCTCCCCTGAGAAAACAGAATATTGATCAGAAAGTCAAAATCTTATCCGCGTCGAGAGTCCATTGTGCTAAGTCCACCAATGTCCCAAGTTCAGCACCATCCACTAAAGGTAATTCACTGATACCACGAGTATCTGTACAGGTTTTGCATAACTTAACAGGGACGTTTTGTGCCGTTAAAATTTCTAACATTTGTTGGAGGTTGTAACCTTCTTTGGGTTGCTGATGAGCCAGTGCACCGGTTACCGCATCAGACATTAAAAAGATATTTAATTGCGTTTCTGGATGTTGCTCTTTTAAAGTAATAGATAAACGCAGTGCGTTAAATAATGATTCATTACCGTATGCTGCACCATTTGCAATCACTAATACTTTGCTCATGAACTTCTTCCTTATGTTTAAGAATAAATTAAGATAGCGCCGATATTCTCATATTTACGCTATGCTTAATCATATCAATAAAACTATCAACCAAATATTGACTTTCCTCTTTAATAGAAAAACTTTCTGGTGAAAATAACCAATTTTCAGCAAGCCCTGTCATCATAGCTCTTAACATAATCGCAGCTCTTCTTAAATCAAGGTTGGCTGGGAGTTGTTTTTTTTCGATACAGCGAGATAAAGATTGCTCTATTCTAGAGTAATCGGCTGCACATAATTCTCGGCGGATTTCAACAATTGGTGTCATTTCACCAACAAATTCGCACTTATGGAAATATATTTCTAGAAGTGCATTATGTTTCGGATCTTCGACAATTGATGTCAATATGTAAATAAGCAATTCTCTTAATACAAATAGTGGATCATCTGGATATTTTGATTGATACTCTAATTCTAATGATTCTATTTTTAAGTCGGTGAGTTCACACGCTTCAGTAAATAAATCCACTTTATTCTTAAAGTGCCAATATATTGCACCTCGAGTTACTCCGGCCTCGGTTGCAATATCTGAAAGTGATGTGGCAGAAACACCTTGCACAGTAAATAGCCTAAGTGCAGCATCAATAATCTGCTGTCTTGTCTCTTGTGCTTGGCGTTTAGTTTTTCGTGCCATTATTCCTCGATTTTGACTGAAGTTAATTTACATACATTCATGTATGTTTGTACTATACATCGCAATCATTCATCAACTTAATTATTTTTTATCCCGGGAAACAACTTTTGAATAGAGGTTTTCTTATGCGAAAAAACAGAGGGGTTTTGCCTCTGGCTCTGTTAGTGCTTTCAGGCAGCTTGGTTATTGCTGGATGTGGCGACAAAAATCAGTCTGCTGGAGGTCCACCTCCTGCTCCTGCTGTAGGTGTTGTTACATTAGATGCGAAACCACTGACTATCACAACAGACTTACCTGGTCGTACATCTGCTTATCGTATCGCAGAGGTTCGCCCTCAGGTTGGCGGCATCATCTTAAAACGCAATTACACCGAAGGTAGTTATGTAGAAGCAGGAACATCTTTGTACCAAATCGATCCTGCTATTTTTCAAGCTACATTAAACAGTGCTCAAGCTGATTTAGCAAAAGCAAAAGCGAATGCTGAAATTGCTCGCCTAACTGTAGAGCGCTATAAACCTCTACTCGGCACCAATTATGTCAGTAAACAAGATTTTGATACCGCAACATCTCAGTACGCTCAAGCTGTTGCTGCAGTAAAAGCAGCTGAAGCTACAGTGACTAATGCAAAAATTAATCTTGAATATACCAAAGTCACCGCACCAATTTCTGGCCGTTCAGGTAAATCAACGGTAACAGAAGGCGCATTAGTTGCACCTGGTCAGCAAGTGGCTTTAACAACCGTTCAGCAAATCGATCCGATTTATGTCGATGTGACACAATCGAGTGAAGATTATCTGAAATTAAAAAATGAAATTGAAAGTGGCATTGTTCGTCAAGAGCAAGGTAAACCTGTTGTTCACTTAACCTTAACCAATGGTCAATCCTACGCTCAAAAAGGTCATTTAGAATTTTCTGATGTGACCGTTGATGAATCCACAGGCTCTATCACTATGCGTGCAATCGTACCTAATCCAAATGGTGAATTACTGCCTGGTATGTTTGTTCGTACAAAATTAGAAAATGGTATTCGTCAAAATGCTATTTTGATCCCACAACAAGCTGTTATTCGTACTCCTCGTGGTGAAGCAACAACCATGGTCGTTAATAAAGACAACGTGGTTGAAGTGCGTACTATTGAAGTATCACAAGCAGTTGGTAATAAGTGGCTAGTGAATAGTGGTGTTCAGGTTGGTGACCGCGTTATCGTTTCGGGGCTACAAAAAGCAAAACCTGAAATGAAGGTTACGCCACAAGAAGAAAATTTAGATGCAACAGCATCAACTGAAAAATCTGAACCAGCGAAGGATCCTCAATAAGGAGTCGATGATCTATGCCTAAGTTTTTTATAGACAGACCAATATTTGCGTGGGTAATTGCCATAATTACCATGCTTGCTGGTCTTTTGGCACTCATCAAACTGCCTGTTGCACAATATCCAACGATTGCACCGCCAGCGATTTCCATCTCTGCGGTCTATCCAGGAGCTGATGCAACCACGGTACAGAATACTGTAACCCAAGTTATCGAACAGAATATGAATGGTATCGATAACATGGTTTATATGTCTTCAACCAGTGATTCTGCAGGTATGATGAATATCACGCTGACCTTTGAAGCTGGTACTGACCCTGATATTGCGCAAGTCCAAGTGCAAAATAAATTGCAATTGGCAATGCCTCTTTTACCTCAGGAAGTACAACAACAAGGGATTAGTGTCGATAAATCTTCTAGTTCATTCTTAATGGTTGCAGGTTTTATCTCTGGTGATGGCTCAATGTCACAAGATGACATCGCCGACTATGTAGGTGCAACAATTAAAGATCCATTAAGCCGTGTCACAGGGGTGGGTGAAACTCAGTTATTTGGTACACAATACGCGATGCGTATTTGGTTAGATCCAGATAAACTGGTGAAATATAACATGACCACACTTGATGTTATTAATGCGATTAAATCGCAAAATAACCAAGTGGCGGCAGGTCAATTAGGTGGTACGCCACCAGTGCCTGGTCAGCGTTTAAATGTATCTATCATTGCGCAAACTCGACTTAATACACCTGAGCAATTTGCTGATATTCTGATGAAAGTCAATCAAGACGGTTCACAGGTTAAGCTAAAAGATCTGGGTATTGTTGAGATGGGGGCTGAAAACTACAGCACGATTGCTCGCTTTAATGGCTTACCTGCAGCAGGTATTGGTATTAAACTGGCAACAGGTGCTAACGCCCTTGATACCGCAACAGCAGTACGTGCGGCACTTGCTGATATGGAGCCATTCTTCCCTTCTGGATTAGAGGTCGTTTATCCTTACGATACAACACCATTTGTTAAGATCTCTATTTTTGAAGTGGTTAAAACGCTCGTTGAAGCCATTATGCTGGTGTTTGTAGTCATGTATCTGTTCTTACAGAACTTCCGTGCTACATTAATCCCAACCATTGCTGTGCCCGTCGTATTATTAGGGACTTTCGCCATATTGTCCGCGTTTGGCTATTCGATAAACACCTTGACGATGTTCGCGATGGTACTAGCCATCGGTCTACTGGTTGATGATGCTATCGTTGTAGTAGAAAACGTTGAACGTGTGATGCAAGAGGAAGGACTGTCACCTAAAGAAGCGACACGTAAGTCTATGGGACAAATCCAAGGTGCATTGGTGGGTATTGCCCTCGTGTTATCTGCGGTATTTATTCCAATGGCATTCTTTGGTGGTTCAACGGGTGCGATTTACCGACAGTTCTCAGTTACTATTGTATCAGCGATGGTGCTGTCTGTTTTCGTGGCATTGATTTTAACCCCTGCACTTTGTGCAACATTGTTAAAACCAATCCCGAAAGGCAGCCATGGTGTACAAACAGGTTTCTTTGGTTGGTTTAACCGCGTTTTTGAAAAAAGTAGTCACCACTATACAGACAGTGTTTCTCGTACACTGCGTGGTACAGGTCGTTACTTACTGATCTACGTCTTACTTGTTGCTGCTATGGCAATTATGTTTGTGCGTTTACCGGCGTCTTTCTTACCAGAAGAAGACCAAGGGGTATTACTGACAATGGTTCAGTTGCCCGCTGGATCAACCCAAGAGCAAACTCAAGACGTATTAGCACAAGTCAATGACTACTTTAATACTAAAGAAAAAGATGTGGTTAAGTCGGTCTTTACCGTCAGCGGCTTTGGTTTTGGTGGTCAAGGTCAAAACATGGGGCTTGCTTTCGTCGTATTAAATGATTGGGATGAGCGTAAATCAGACCAAGACAAAGTCCCTGCTATTGTCGGTCGTGCTAACCAAGCTCTTTCTCAAATTAAAGAAGCCTTTGTTTACTCCTTTAATATTCCAGCGATTGTTGAGTTAGGCTCTGCAGGTGGTTTTGAATTCGAGTTAATCGATAATGCCAACCTGGGACACGAAAAACTCATGGAAGCAAGAAACCAATTGCTTGGAATGGCAGCACAAGAGCCACAAATGTTGACGGGTGTGCGTCCTAACGGTCAAGAAGATACCTCTCAGTATCGTCTTTATATCGACTTAGAAAAAGCACAAGCTCAAGGTGTTGCGGTCAGTGATATCTACTCAACATTAGGTACGATGTTTGGTGGTAGCTACGTTAACGACTTTATCGACCGTGGTCGTGTGAAGAAAGTTTACGTTCAAGCAGAATCACAATTCCGCATGTTGCCACAAGATATTGCTAATCTTTATGTTCGTAACAATGCGGGTCAGATGGTGCCTTTCTCATCCTTCATTGATACTAGTAAAGATCCTTGGTTATATGGCTCACCACGTTTAGAGCGTTATAATGGTTTACCAGCTGTCCAGATCCAAGGTAGTGCAACACCAGGACAAAGTAGTGGTGATGCAATGCTAATGATGGAACAACTCGCCAGCAAATTACCAAGTGGTATTGGCTACGAGTGGACGGGTATGTCATACCAAGAACGTCTATCAGGTAACCAAGCGCCAGCACTGTATACTATTTCATTAATTGTAGTATTCCTTTGTTTGGCGGCACTCTATGAGAGTTGGTCAGTGCCTTTCTCAGTTATGTTAGTCGTACCTTTAGGGGTCATTGGTGCATTAGCATTTACTACATTGAGAGGGCTTGAAAACGACGTTTACTTTAAGGTTGGGCTACTTACCACCATTGGGTTATCGGCGAAGAACGCCATATTGATTGTCGAATTCGCCAAAGACTTAATGGAAAAAGAGGGTAAAGGGCTAGTAGAAGCGACGTTAGACTCCGTTAGAATGCGTCTACGTCCAATTCTAATGACATCGTTAGCCTTTATGCTTGGGGTTATTCCTCTGGTATTAAGTAACGGTGCAGGCTCCGGTGCGCAAAACTCAGTAGGTACAGGGGTATTCGGTGGTATGATTGCCGCGACATCCCTTGCTATTTACTTTGTTCCTATTTTCTTCGTTGTGATCCGCAGAAGGTTTGCGAAGAAAAACGAAGACTTAGAGCACCCAAACTATCCGCACCAAACTAAGTAATCATTATGCTATACCACAGCCAACATAATTTGTTGGCTACCCATCAAAAAGGTCGCTTAGCGGCCTTTTTGTTTTATTTTAATTTTTCGTGTTAATCCCGCCCCTTTATATTGTTATCAATTAAAGAAAAACATATCCCTAATCAATAAATCAGTTTAATTTTTTTCTTATATATGACTTTTTGTCAAATTTAACGCACTATTTTTTATTAATATCAGCTTATCACCAAGACTATTTAGCGATATAAGACATTTTTAGCAAACAAATACTAGGATAATCATCAAGTTAATTATCCTTACTTTTACGCTTCTCAACTAAATTTTTACGAAAATAGACAAATTTCTATCGCTCAGATAGTGACTTATGCAATAATAGTGCTATATTAAGCGTACAGTACTTTTATTTTGTACACTTTTTCAACTTGCATTGAATGTAGTTTCGTATTTAAATACCTTTTTCAAATTACACCATTACTATGTAGAAATAATAAAAACAATTATTAAACATTATTGGTATATGAATAAAATATAAAGTTGCTGTTTATTTTAAGATTGTTTAATTAATTCATTACTGAATTAAGCCGCAAGCTTCATTAATAGCTAATTTATCAGTATTAATTATTAGTGTTTCTTTAGCATAATTCAGTCACAATAAGCTATGGACGAATATTCACCAGAAAAAATAGATTTAGCTGAATTGTCATTTTTATGTGAAGAGCTATTACAGCAAGCATTAAGCTCATTAGATAAAGGTACCGCAGTTTGGAACAATGATCTAAGTAGCACAAAAAGCGTTGACCTTAATGCCCTAATTGATCACATTATGGGCTTTAGTTGGCTGTTTAAGATAAAATATCCTGATAAACACGCTATTAACACTTTAATGGAAGAGTGCATAGAAGAGACTTATCGGTTATTCGGTAGTGACTCCATTTCCTACTCGGAATTGAATAATTGGAAAGAGTTAAACTATTCACTGTTAACGCTTATCGATAAAAATCCTAAAAGTTATATCAAGTAAATTAAATTACCTTTAGTTTTATTTAAATTATAGAGAAAAGACAACATGACTAAAACAGACTATCTAATGCGTTTAAGAAAATGCACCTCAATCGAAACCCTTGAAAGAGTGATTGAAAAGAACAAATATGAACTGACCGATGATGAGTTAGAGCTATTTTATTCAGCTGCAGACCATCGTTTAGCAGAGCTAACCATGAACAAACTTTATGACAAGATCCCAGCATCTGTTTGGAAATTTGTAAGATAATCGTATTAGCAAGTAACCATTAGTATCCTCTTATTTTTACTATCTCTTTATAGTAATTGGGTTAATAGTTCTTATTTTTAGGTATCGTTTTATTCATGCTTTTTTAATAAGTAAAATGATTACACACTATCATGCCGTGCTTATAACGGCATGACGGCATAATTCTTACAACTTCTCTTATTATTCATCTATAACGCGAAGGCGATAATAGGTGAAAGGTATTCTGTTTCTTATTAATTCACCAAACCCATATTGAGAGTAAATATAGTTAAAAAAACTATTAATTAAACAATATGTAAATAGAAATATGTTTAGATGCAAACGTTCAACGATACGATTACGATGAAGAAAGTAACTGGATAAAAAATAGCGGGATTGCAATGCAGAAATTGGGTGGGGCCTTGCCAGCGACATCCCGGCACACACGACACCTGCCATGGCTGCTTCCTTCCGGACCTGACCGAGTTAACAAGTTAGTGTTGCGGGAGAACCAACAAGCCCCCATAGATTGTCTTATTGCTAAGACGATATGCATTATCTTTTAAAGCTATCCAAATAGCAAGGAAAGCCAGACCAAGTGCTGATAAATTACTCAATAAGGCCTTATGCTTTGCCAAATTCTTTCAATTTATGCCCTCTATTTAGCTAATATCGCGATTGCTCCCCTATCAAATAAGGTGTTACGGCATTTTTAGCAAAATATAAACAGCAGATTATTTTTTTATCCGATAGCGGATTGTATATAATCAAAACTATAAAACATAATCTATCCGATGATATATAGGTAAACTATGAGCCAGGCATTAAAAAAACTTATCAACTTAATGGAGCTTGAAAAAATAGAAGAAGGCCTATTTAGAGGTCAAAGTGAAGATTTAGGTTTACCACAAGTCTTTGGTGGACAAGTTGTTGGCCAAGCTCTTTATGCGGCAAAACAAACAATTGCTGATAATCGCTATGTTAATTCATTTCACAGCTATTTTTTACGACCTGGTGATAGCCATAAGCCTATTGTTTACGATGTGGAATCTATCCGTGATGGTGGCTCATTTAGTACTCGTCGCGTCAGTGCTATTCAACAAGGTAAGCCTATTTTTTATATGACCGTCTCTTTCCAAGAGTTTGAAGAAGGCTTTGAACATCAAGATATGATGCCTGAAGTCCCTTTTCCAAATGACTTGATCTCTCAAGATGAGATATTGAAAAAACTTGCCCCAAAATTACCCGAACCTCTAAGAACACTCGCATTAAGAGAAACACCTTTTGAAGCACGCCCCGTGCAATATTTTAGCCCGTTTGGTTATGAGAAAGCACCTGCGGAACGTTATGTTTGGTATCGTAGTCGCGGAGAAATGCCATCTGATCCTTTCCTACACCAATACTTATTAGGTTATATCTCTGATTTTGATTTTTTACCCACCTCACTGCAACCTTATGGTTTAGGTTTTATGGATCCGAGTTTACAAGTGGCTACCATCGATCATTCCATGTGGTTCCATCGCCCATTTCGTGTTGATGACTGGTTACTTTATGCTATTGAAAGTCCATCAGCCTCAGGTGGTCGCGGATTTGTGAGAGGAAAAATGTTTAATATGAGTGGGCAACTAGTTGCCTCTTCTGTTCAAGAAGGTGTTATCCGCCAAAAACGAATAAAATCAAACAAATAACGCAGTGAGAATATTCCCCCCTCAGTTGAGGGGGAATAGACCATTACTGCTCGTACGCTCTTTCTCCATGAGTGGTTATATCTAATCCATCATGCTCTTCTTCTTGTGAGACACGCAATCCCACTAGCTTATCGGCGATTTTAAAGGCAATGTAAGCCACAACACTTGACCAAATAAGCGTAATCACAACACTAAATAATTGAGTTAGCACTTGCTTACCTAACGTCATATGCTCGCTATAACCAATGCCCCCTAAAAATGAAGCCGTAAATATGCCCGTTAATAAACAGCCCGCAATACCACAAGTACCATGAATACCAAAAACATCACAGACATCATCTGCTTTTAACCAACGTTTAAGAACCACAACCCCCCAAAGCCCGATGATGCCAGCAATAATACCAATAACCAAAGCACCAATAGGGCCTACGGTTCCCGCGGCTGGGGTAATAGCAACTAATCCCGCAATACATCCTGAACAACTACCTAACATAGAAGGTTTCCTTCTCACTAGCCATTCAGCAAATGTCCACGCAAGAACTGCACCTGCGGTAGCTACAACTGTATTTAAAAACGCCAATGCAGCAATACCATTAGCGCTCCCTGCAGAGCCTGCATTAAAACCAAACCAACCAATATAAAGTACCGCTGTACCAGTAAAGACCATAGGTAAATTATGTGGTTTAATCGCAGTATGTTGATAATCACCTCGTTTACCTAGTAAGTAAGCACCAACAAGCGCTGCTACAGCGGCATTAATATGGACAACCGTCCCTCCCGCAAAATCTAATGCTCCATCATCGATAAGCCAACCACCTTCTCCCCATACCATATGGGCAATGGGAATATATGAAAAAGTAAACCAAATAACAGTAAAGATAAGCAGTGCTGAAAAACGAATACGTTCACCTAATGCGCCAACAATCAGGGCCACGGTGATCACCGCAAAAGAGCCTTGAAATACAACATGCACATATTGATTAATTTCACCAGCAACAGAATCGACTGAAATATTATTGAGAAAAGTAAGTGACCACCCACCCCAAATCTTATTTCCAGCAGTAAACGCCAAACTATAGCCAAACATAATCCAAAGGATAATCACTACACTGAAAATCAACATCACTTGCGTCATTAGTGATAATACATTCTTACTGCGTAGTAACCCGCCATAAAAGAGTGCGATACCGGGAATAGTCATAAAAAACACCAATGCACTACAGATCAGCATAAAACTGTTGTCCGCTTTATCTATGTCTATTGTGGTGGCTCCAATAGCTAACTGAGGTAATAAAAAGTATGTAAGTGCTAACGTAAAAAAATAACTAATAAATCGTTTCATTTGTTAGCTCCTCTACAAGGCTTCTTCACCAGACTCTCCTGTACGAATACGGATCGCCTGCAATAACTCTAAAACAAAAATTTTGCCATCTCCTACTTTACCAGTATCAGTAACTTGGCTTATGGCTTGTAGCACAGGCTCTAATTGCCCATCACAAACCGCTAATTCTATTTTTACTTTAGGAAGAAAGTTAACCTCATACTCAGCTCCCCGATAAAGCTCGGCATGTCCTTTTTGTCGCCCATATCCTTTTACTTCACTGATTGTCATTCCATTAATCCCAAGCTCAGAGAGTGACTCTCTTACATCTTCTAATTTAAATGGTTTAATAATCGCGATGATATATTTCATATAATTGCTCCATACGGTTTTAGAAAGCGCCATACTGATAGAGCAAGAGATATGCCAATACTTATTTCATTGATAAATAAATAAAAAATAAATATCACTCACTAACTTAGTGCAATAAATGCTCTTATCATGTCCACAATGCTAAAAATTGGGGCAAAAAGTGAGGCAATAAAAAACCCAGCATTGGCTGGGTTAGGATGAATGGAATTTAGATAATATCACTCAACAACGGCTGGCTCTTGAACTTGTAATGACTCTTTAACTTGTTGTAATTGGTACATATTGTAATAGCGACCTTTTTGTGCCAATAGTTGTGCATGTTTACCTTGCTCAACAATCTCACCACGATGAAGCACTACAATTTCGTCAGCATCGATAATGGTTGAAAGGCGATGAGCGATAACAATTAATGTGGTTTTTTCTCTTATTTCCGTAAGGGCTTTTTGAACAGCTTGCTCTGTACCCGAGTCGATATTTGCCGTTGCCTCATCTAAGATAAGAATACGGGGTGGAAATAATAATACTCGAGCTAATGCTAATAACTGTTTTTGTCCCGCGGATAAGCGACTACCCTGTTCACCTAAGGGGGTTTCTAAACCATCAGGTAATGTTTTTACCCAGCTATTTAATTGTACAGTTGCTAATACTTGCCATAAGTGAGCTTCAGAGCAGTGACGCCCTAAAGTAATATTGTCACGCAAAGTACCTGATAATAAAACAGGATCTTGCTGTACCATCGCAATACCGCTTCTTAATGCCTGATGGGAATAGCACTCTAATGGATGGTTATCTAAGTAGATATGTCCTTTCTGCCATGGATAATTTCCCATAAGCAAACTGGCTAAGGTACTTTTTCCACTGCCAGTATGCCCCACAAAAGCGACAAAGTGGCGAGCAGGTATATCAAGATTAATCTCTTTTAATACCCACTGCTGTTTTAGATACGCAAACCACAAGCCGTTAATGGCTATATCTCCTTGGTTAATGGTATAGCTTGCATTGCCATATTGCTGCATCGGGGCGTCCATTAACTCAAAGACTCGTTCACCGGAAACAACCGCTTGTTGTAATAAAGATTGTTGAGACGTCAGAGTAATAAGAGGTTCATTAAGACGACCTAAATAGCTGATAAAAGCATAAATTACTCCAACACCAATCACAGCACTACCTTGATATCCAAACAGTATCAATAAGCCACATAGCACCAATGCAGAGAGCATACTGAGTAACGGGCGCAATAATAACCCGTCAAGTTTTAGTGCTTTCATTCGTGCTTGATAATGTTGCCAGCTATCATCTGACATTTTCTTACCGAAGCGAGCTTGTTGACGAAATTGCTGGATAACCGACATACCATTAATCACTTCATGAAAGCCATCATTAATATTGGCAAGATAATGACGCACATTGCGGACAATCGGTGTACTTAGCCGTTGATAAAGCATCATCACACCAATAACCGCAGGGAAAATCGTCATCGCCACTAATGCCATTTGCCATTCGAGTAGAAACATAGCGATTAACATCACAACCACCAATGCTATAGCACGAAATAGAGCAGGAAAGACGTTAACAAATAGATCTTTGATAGTTTCTGTATCATTGGTAACACGAGAAATCAGCTGTCCTACAGGCTGATTATCAAATGCACTTAATGGCTGTTTTAGCGCAGCACTCATCACATCTGCTCGTAACTGTTGTACCACCCCAACAGCGGCATAATTAAAGACGATTGTTTGGTAATAGTGCAATAGTGCCGCAATAATTTGTAATAGAATAAAAGCAGCAGCAAGACCTAATGCGCCTCGCCATTCAACTTGATGAGTCGCTACTTTAGCATCAATAAAATAACTAATAAGTAAAGGTCCACCCACTTCTGCAATCGCTGCCACCCATAACATCACCACACCTAATGTCATCGGTTTGCGATAGGTTTTGCCATAAGCTAATAATCTTTTTAAGGCCGGCAATAACGTTTTAATGGATTTATTATTATTTATCGTCATCTAATGCGGCCTCGAGTTGTTGATAATGGTACATATCTTGATACCAACCTGGCACTGCAATAAGTGTTTGATGAGTACCTTGCTCTATGATTTCGCCTTGTTTTAATACCAATATATTTGTTGCATCAACCAGTGCAGATAAACGGTGAGCACTAATAATAATGGTTTTCTCTTTACGCCATTGAGCCAGATTTTGTAAGATCTGGTATTCAGTTTGTCCATCAACGGCTGATAACGCATCATCTAATAACAAGATTTCCGCATCTAACAGTAAAGCTCTAGCAATGGAAATACGTTGCTTTTGTCCCCCCGAGAGCATGACCCCTTTTTCACCAACTTGAGTCAGATATCCTTCGGGTAAATTTAAAATATCATCGTGAATATTGGCGATTTTGGCTACTGCCTCTATCTCTTCTTTGGTAGCATCAGGGCGTCCTAAGGCTATATTTCCGGCAATCGTATCCGAAAAAAGAAACGGTGTTTGGTTGACAACAGCAAGTCTTCCCCGCCATTCATCCAATTTTAATTGGTAAAGGGGGACAGATTGAAAACGAATATCCCCTTCACTGACATCATATAAGCGCTGGATCAGCGCTAACAAAGTGCTTTTCCCCGCCCCAGTCATACCGCAAATACCCAACATCTCACCAGGAGAGAGTGTAAAATGAATGTTTTTTAGTACATCAACTTGCTGTTTGGGGTAATGAAACGCTTTAATATCTACCGCTAAAGTTCCTTTTTGATGCATTAGTGATAGTTGACCATCAACCATAGCCGGTTGCTCATTGAGTAATGCATTGATCCTGCTATAAGCCGCACTACCACGCTCAACAATATTAAACATCCATGCCAGCGCTAACATAGGCCAAATCATTTGCCCTAAATACATTACAAAACTGGTTAATTCTCCCAATGTCATCGTGCCATTGAGAACAAAATAACTTCCTCCCGCCACAGCAAGTAAGTTAGCAAAACCAATTGCCATAAAAATCGTGGGGTCAAACAATGCATCGACTTTTGCCACTCGCATATTTTGTCGACCCGTCTCTTTTGCAACCGTTTCAAAACGTGAAGCATGTTGCTGTTCAAGACCGAAAGATTTGATCATACGAATGCTACTTAAACTTTCTTGCGCTTGATTATTCAATGAAGAAAATAGTGCTTGTGCACTTTTAAAGCGGTGATGTAGTTTATCGCCATAGCGTTTAATTAATATCGCCATTAATGGCATAGGTAACAATGAGATAAGTGTCAATTGCCAACTTAACTGAATACTCATCATCACTAACACCGCAAGTCCCATTACCATAGAGTCAACAAGGGTTAACACCCCTTCCCCTGCGGCAAAAACGACTTTATCAACATCATTAGTGGTACGTGCGATTAAATCACCCGTGCGATAGCGTTGATAAAAAGCCGATGATTGAAGACTAAGTTGGCGATAGATTTGCATACGTAATTTCACCGCCAGTTGGTAAGAAGCACCAAATAACCACAGACGCCAAATATAACGTAATAAATAGACAGCAAGGGCGATCAATACCATGATCCCGATCCACCCCATAATTTGCTGAAAAGACAGGCTATGGCTATCAACACCATCAACAATAATCCCGACGATTTTCGGAGGGATCACTTGTAGAACGGCGATAACCATCAATAAGAAAATAGCACCGACATAACGACGCCATTCGCTGATAAAATACCAACTGAGCTGTGAAAATAGAGCCACGCCTTAAATCCTAAGGTTGTACAAAAAATAAAAGTGCCAGTTGGTAAAGAGGGATCTTATTCAGGTATCGGCATTGCCGTTGTGTATTTAATTTTTTCCATTGCAAAGTTAGAAGTTACGTCAATAAGCCCAGGAACGCCGTTAACCATGCGTTTGTAAAATTGGTCATAACTTTTCATGTCTACAACTTCAACATGCATTAGATAATCACACTCACCCGCCATTCGATAGAATGTCAGTACTTCTGGCATTTGCTTAACGAATGATACAAATTGTTCATACCACTCGCTATTATGTTGCTGTGTTCTTATCATAACAATAACTGTTAAGCCAAGCCCAATTTTTTCGCTGTCGAGTAATGCAACACGTTTACGAATATACCCTTCATCCTCGAGTCTTTTCAATCGTTTCCAGCAAGGTGTTGAGGTTAGGTTAACCGCCTCTGCCAAAGTATTCAGTGAGAGGCTTGAATCTTCCTGTAATAGCGTTAATAGTTTTCGGTCAATCTTATCTAACATAAATACTCCTTTAACATATGCCCCTACAAAAAATAGTAATTATCTACCCCTGCTATAAGAATAATCTCTTACTGATAATTTGGTGATAACTTGTCATAATATCTGCAATATTATGCGTATTAATCCTTAAAAAATATCAATATTCAGGAGTATTCTGATGAAAAAAACGGTCGTTGTCTTTAGTGGTGGACAAGATTCGACAACCTGCCTAATCCAAGCACTAGAGCAGTATGATGAAGTTCATTGTATTACATTTAATTATGGACAACGTCATAAAGAAGAAATTGAGGTAGCACAAAGAGTCAGTCAATTATTAGGTGCAACCGCACATAAAGTTTTGGATGTCAGTTTACTCAATGAACTCGCTATCAGCAGCTTAACACGTGACAATATTCCTGTGCCTGATTTTAAACAGAGTGAACAAAGCGATATTCCTAGTACCTTTGTACCTGGTAGAAATATTCTATTTCTTACATTAGCCGCCATTTATGCTTATCAGATTGGTGCTGAAAGCGTTATTACTGGCGTATGTGAAACTGATTTCTCAGGTTATCCAGATTGTCGCGATGAGTTTGTTAAAGCTCTAAATCATGCGGTAAATTTAGGTATTGCTCGTGATATTCAGTTTATCACTCCGTTAATGTGGTTAGATAAAGCGCAAACTTGGGCACTCGCTGACTATTACGGTAAGTTAGATTTTGTACGCCACAACACCTTAACTTGTTATAACGGTATTCAAGGTGATGGTTGTGGTCAATGTGCCGCTTGCCATTTAAGAGAGCGTGGACTTCATGGCTATTTACAAGACAAAAATGCCGTCATGGACGCCATGAAAAATAAAGTTGGCCTTAAATAATCTGTCAAAAATGTGTTAGCTTTGTTTTCTGTGCGTTTACACCCGTAGCAGTTATTTTTAATTCGCGGCCTGTTAGGTTGCTAATAAAGTCGTCGAAGCCGTGATAACTAATTAACCAGTTGTTTTACCCAGTTTTCCCCTGTGATTTTCTCCGCCCTGAAAACAACAGAGCGGGGAATTATTCTATACCAAAACCAATTGACCTCCTCCATGCCCTAAAGGACGTGGCTCCCTACAGCGTTCAGACCACCGTCTGACTCACCTCGGTGGCTTCCTGCTTCAGCGAGTGGGCTGACTACTCCCCCTTTCCACAGGCAAGCACGGTATATCCTGCCGCTAATATGTTACGAGTACCGATAAAATTAGACGGTTGACCGGATAACATCAATGCTAATCAGCAGACTGGCGTACATACTCCAATTTTTCTCGTAACTGATCTGTAAGTGTTAATGCTTTTTTAGTATTGATATCAACGAGTACAAAAGTCACTAATGCATCTGAAATCAATGCACCATCTTGTTTTCTCACTATTTTTTGAGACAACACGCCACTTTTAATACCGACTTCTGCAATATCACAACTAATGATTAGTTCATCGCCTAAATTAGCAGGCAAACGATAGTTGATATTAATATTCGCGACAACGAGTGCTAGACCATGCCGTTTAAACCAAGCGAGATCTAAGTGTTGTTCAATCCAATCCCATCTCGCTTGTTCTAAAAATTCAAGGTAACGTGCATTATTCACATGCTCAAAAACATCTAAATGGAATCCATAAACTTTAATTAATGTACTCATATGACTTTATTACCTCTTGATATCCCTAACAAACTTTAGCTAAGAGAAATTTCTATGTAATATCTTAAATATAGTCAAAAATATCAAATAGGGTATATTTCATCCGATTATTTATTACCCAAATTAAAATACCATCTGATTATTAATATTATATAAAGGCAATTCTGTACCCCTTTTTGATCACAAAAAAGGGGTACAGTATTATCGAGTAATTAGTTGATAATAATTAGATCTTTATTTTGTTCAATAAGCTTCATACCAATACCAAAGACCTTGGCGAGATCATCAAAAGAAGCAAAACGCCCCACTTTTTCTCGATAATCGATAATGGCTTGCGCTTTTGCTTTTCCGATCCCTTTTAGCGTCATTAATTCATCAAGTGTTGCACTATTAATATCCAACTTTCCTTGTGCACTAGCGTTTACCTCACTGACAGCACTCTCTTTTTGATCCCCTTTTTCAATCAACATGGTTGATGTTGAAGGCGATATATCATCGGCATAAGAGAGTGGTGATAACCCTAAACCTAATGTTAAACATATTGATGCCATAAATGCTGATAGTGTTTTTTTATCCATTTTAATCATCTCCTTTTTGTAAAAATAACTGTATATTCAACAGCAAACAGCGATTACTGAATGCCATCAAATAATGCCAAGCCTTAAATAATTCAGCAATTAGCAACCATATGAATTACGAGAGAGTAAGAAAAATAAATTGAATAAAAAAATAGCGTTACAAAAAATGACGTGACTGCTCGCAATTTCTAATCTTGAATATAATTTTAGCCATAAAAAAACCCAGTCGAAACTGGGTTTTTATTCAATCAATCTAAGATAGTTTATTGATAATCTTTATCAAAAATCTCGATTTTTGCTTTTTCTCTTAAATCGCTGAGCATAAGTTGTAAAGCTTCTTCTCCCATTTGGGCGCGATAGAGATTAGTCATAAATTCAAGCTGTTCTGCCGTTGGCTTACCATCAGTGACACTATCTAATTGGATTAAGACCACTTTTGAACCCGGTACATTAGACATACCGTACTCTTTTTTACCTTCTGCTGGTTTTGGCATAGCAAAAATAGCACTTTGTATCGGATCTGTGGCTGATGAATGAACCACGCTTTCTACCTCACCAAACGAGATATTTGCTTCTTTCAATGCCGCCTCTCCTTTACCTTCTTTTAAGGCTGCAAGGAGTTTCTGAGCTTGCGCATTCATCGCTTGAGAAGCTTTTTGCTGTTTGACCAGTGTAATAACCTTGTCACGTACTTTATCTAATGGTTGGGTTGATGCAGGTTTATATCCTTCGACACGAACAATATAAGCACTATCATTACCAAGGGTAACCATATCTGAGTTCATGCCTGTAGGGCCATTGTCATCAACCAGTGAACCACCAAAGATAAGCTGTGTTAACTTTTCGTTATTCAAGGCTGCTGGTACATTGTTTTCATCAAACCAATCTGTATTGATTACAGTGACGTTCCCTGCTTTTGCTGCTGTCGCTAGCGTGTCGTTATCATTTGAAGCGGCTTGACTCACTTTTTGCTGCAATGCGAAGAAATCATCAATGGCTTTGTTTTCACGCATTTTTACTAATAAGTCAGCTTTAATGTCATCAAAAGGTTTTACCACCGAAGGTTTAATATCATCAAGACGGAAAATAGCATAACCGTTGCTGATTTTAACTGGCTGTGAAATTTGCCCCTTCTCAGTCAAACTCGCATTTGCTAATTCTGGTAGCTCTTGACCAATAGTGATCCAGCCTAATGAACCATCTTGTTTAGCAGAAAAAGTATCAATGGATTTTTCTTTTACTAAGGTGACGAAGTCAGCGCCATTTTTCAACGCATCTTCAGCTTCTTTCGCAGCGGTTTCATCTGCTAAGACAAGTAGACTGTATTTTTTTTGTCCGGGAACAGTAAATTCACTGATATTACTATCGTAATAAGCTTTAACTTCATCATCTGAAATAGTGATGTTGCTTAAATCTTTTTGGGCTTCTAACTGAATATAGCTCACTTTAACTTGTGCTGGAGCGATAAACATAGAGGTATTTTGGTCATAAAAGGCTTTTAATTCTTCATCTGATACCGTCTCTTTTTCAAGGAATGGCTGAATATCTAATGAAGCGAGACGCACATTACGGCTTTGTAGCATTAAGCCGGCAAAGTCTTTAACTTCGCTCTCTAAAGCAAAGTCAGTGCCTTGAATAGAATAACGTAATTGTTGATTAATCAGATTTTGACGAATTCCTTCAGCAAAGGCATCCGCGTCAATATTATTCGCCGTTAATAACTCAACGTATTTTTTGTTATCAAATTTACCATCAGTTTGGAAATAAGGTAGCGCAAAAATCGCGTCTCTGATTTGCTGGTCGCCAGCAGAAATACCTAACTCTTGAGCAAATTGATCCAGCAAAGCTTGGTTAATCAGCACATTCAATGCTTGTTGGCGGATCATTTTTTGTCCCTCATCTGATGATGCGAGGGAAGCAAAATTGTCACCCATATCTTTTTGTAGTTGTGCTCGGCGTTGTTGATAAGCTTGCTCTAACTGAGCACGACTTATTTTATAACCGTTAACTTCAGCGGCATCATTAACACCAGAACTAAAGAGATATCCGCCCACACCAGTTAGGACGAAAGAGAGGATGATCACAGCTAATAGTATCTTAATAAAAGGATTATTAGCAGTTGAACGAATGTTGTCCATCATAACGAGACTAGGCTCCGTTTGGTGAAAAAATTATTTTTTATTGGTGTTACACGACTATTTTGAGCACAGCTAATTTAACATGCTCATCGCTGGCTTAATATCAAAATGTCGCAACACGCGACAATCCTTAGAAATAGCCAATCCCGTATAAAATTTGAGTCTTAACACACATCTTACAGATACAAAATAAACAGCTCTAATTGACTCATTGGTCAGTTAAGTCTTTAGCTAACCATGAGATGCTCTCATGTTGTCTATTTCAGTTATAGAACAACGCGCTATTCTATCAAATGACTACTTTAGTTTCACGTCTTATCACCAGAGAATACTCGGTTTAATCCCCTTTTCTGTGGTAAAAAAGAAAAGCGCATCCTTTAAAGATGCGCTTTATTTCTTAATCGATTCGTTTTCTGTTTATCCATAACGTCAACCCAATAACACATTAGGCAGAAAAACGATTTACTCAATTATTGATTTACTGCGTCTTTTAGACCTTTACCCGCACGGAATGCAGGCACTTTGGCAGCAGCAATTTGAATCTCTTTACCTGTTTGTGGATTACGGCCAGTACGTGCTGCGCGATCACGTACGGTAAATGTACCGAAGCCCACTAATGCAACGTCATCACCTTTTTGTAAAGATTCAGTGATTGAAGCTACCATTGCATCTACAACACGACCCGCTGCCGCTTTAGTGATATCTGCATTCGCAGCAATTTTGTCGATCAGTTGAGTTTTATTCACGCTTTTCATCCCCATAATTTATGCGTTATTTTTTACCATTAATGGCAAATTTTGCAAACGTCGTTATATCAAGCCTTTTTATATATAGCAAGACTGATAAAACAGGACTATTAATTAATAAACCCCATTAAATTAACGACACAAAAAAAGACTGGCAAGCTTTTATTGCTTATCCAGCCTTTTTTTTAGTGAAATATTATGATTCACATCACGATTTAGTGTTATTTGTTAGTCACTACTTCGATGCCAAATGGCGATTTCTCTAGGGCTAACGTTAAAACTTCCTCAATTGTTTTCACTGGGTGAATATCCAGATCAGCAACAATGTTTTCAGGAATTTCTTCTAAATCACGTTTATTTTCATCAGGGATAAGAACTGTCTTAATTCCGCCACGATGTGCCGCAAGTAACTTTTCTTTTAATCCACCGATTGGCAATACTTGACCACGTAAGGTAATTTCACCCGTCATTGCAACATCTGAACGAACTGGATTACCCGTTAAACTGGAAACCAACGCGGTACACATTGCAATACCCGCACTTGGACCATCTTTTGGCGTCGCGCCTTCTGGTACGTGTACATGAATATCACGTTTTTCATAGAAGTCGCCATTAATGCCCAGTTTGTCAGCTCGAGCACGAACCACAGTCATCGCTGCTTGAATCGACTCTTGCATAACTTCACCTAACGAGCCAGTGAAGGTCAGTTTACCTTTACCCGGTACACTTGCCGTTTCAATCGTCAGTAAGTCACCACCAACTTCTGTCCAAGCAAGCCCTGTTACCATACCAATACGATTTTCTGTATCAGCACGACCATAATCGACTTTACGTACACCTAAATAATCTTTCAGATTATTTTCATCGATTTCAATATGCTTGATAGTACTATCCATCAGCAGTTGTTTAACCGCTTTACGACATAATTTAGAAATTTCACGCTCTAAGCTACGTACACCCGCTTCACGCGTATAATAGCGAATAATGCCCATAATCGCGCTATCGTGGATTGTTAGCTCATTCTCTTTCAGTGCATTACGTTCAATCTGTTTTGGTAACAGATGCTGTTTTGCAATGTTGAGTTTTTCATCTTCGGTATAACCCGATAAGCGGATCACTTCCATACGATCGAGTAATGGCGCCGGAATGTTCATGGAGTTAGATGTCGCCACAAACATAACATCGGATAAGTCGTAGTCCACTTCAAGATAGTGGTCATTAAAGGCAATATTTTGTTCTGGATCTAACACCTCTAACAGTGCTGAAGCTGGATCACCGCGCATATCTGATGACATCTTGTCGATTTCATCTAATAAAAATAGCGGGTTTTTAACACCAACTTTGGCCATTTTTTGGATTAACTTACCAGGCATCGATCCAATGTAAGTACGACGGTGACCACGGATTTCAGCTTCATCACGCACCCCACCTAATGCCATACGCACATATTTACGCCCTGTCGCTTTCGCGATAGATTGACCTAGTGATGTTTTACCTACCCCAGGAGGCCCTACTAAACACAGGATTGGCCCTTTAATTTTGCTGACACGAGACTGAACCGCGAGATATTCAAGAATACGCTCTTTCACACGTTCTAAGCCATAATGATCCGTATCAAGTACTTCCTGCGCTTTCACTAAGTCTTTTTTCACTTTGCTACGGCTATTCCAAGGAACTTGTACCATCCAATCAATATAGCTACGGACTACTGTTGCCTCAGCAGACATTGGCGACATCATTTTTAATTTCTGAAGTTCAGCTTCTGTCTTTTCTCTCGCCTCTTTGGGCATTTTCGCCGCTTCAATTTTGCGTTTTAACGACTCCATTTCATCAGGTGCATCATCCATCTCACCTAATTCTTTTTGGATCGCTTTCATCTGCTCATTGAGGTAGTACTCGCGCTGGCTTTTCTCCATCTGCTTTTTAACGCGGTTACGAATGCGTTTTTCAACTTGTAGCAGATCGATTTCTGATTCCATCATCGCCATTAAATACTCTAGGCGTTCTGTTACATCAGACATTTCAAGCACAGCTTGCTTATCTTTTAATTTCAAAGGCATATGCGAAGCAATGGTATCAGCTAACTTCGCAGATTCTTCAATCGCATGCAATGAGGCTAATACCTCTGGCGGAATTTTTTTATTCAGCTTGATATAACCTTCAAACTGATTGATCGCCGTGCGATTTAGTACCTCTTGTTCACGCTCATCAACAACGGGCGTGTCTAGATATTCCGCTTTAGCTTGGAAATACTCACCATTATCAGATAATGTGGTAATTTTTGCGCGGCGAATACCTTCAACAAGCACTTTTACGGTTCCGTCAGGCAGTTTCAGCATCTGTAAAACAGAAGCCACTGTCCCCACAGAAAAAAGATCATTAACACCTGGTTCGTCAGTAGATGCATCTTTCTGCGCAACCAGCATAATTTGTTTGTTGTCGTTCATCGCAGCTTCTAAGCAATGAATAGATTTTTCACGACCAACAAACAACGGGATCACCATATGTGGATATACAACGACATCACGTAATGGCAATACAGGTATTTCAATACGTTCTGGACGCTCAGGATTCATAGAGCTCTCTCTTCGTTTTTAGCTTAACGCTTTTACAGGTAATTTTATTCGCATCTCACCAAATAAAATTAATTCTACGGATTGTCAAAATATATAAGGGCAGTTTTCCGACATTCAATAGCATTCCCTATTAAAAAAACAAAATGAGGGAAAATTCCCTCATTTTTATTGCGTTGGCACGCGTTATCCTATTTTTTTGCCCTAAAAGGGAGAAAATAGATAATATCAGACAAGAGGTATTGCTGATTTTCGCTATATTATTCACCCGATGCCTGATTTTCAGGTTGACTATATATAATCAGCGGTTCAGATTTCCCATTGATTACATTTTCATCAATGACCACTTTCTCTGCATTTTCAAATGAAGGAAGATCGTACATTGTATCAAGTAATGCAGCTTCTACAATGGAACGTAAACCACGCGCCCCTGTCTTACGCGACATCGCTTTTTTAGCAATCGCGGTTAACGCATCTTTACGGAACTCTAAATCTACACCTTCTAATTTAAACAATGCTTGATACTGTTTAGTCAGGGCATTTTTAGGCTCTTGCAGAATTTGAATTAACGCATCTTCATTGAGCTCACCTAATGTTGCAACAACAGGCAAACGACCAATAAATTCAGGGATCAGACCAAATTTAATCAGATCTTCTGGTTCAACTTGCGCTAATAACTCCCCTTCACTCGCTTTCTCATTTTGGCTTTTCACTTCTGCACCAAAACCAATACCTGAATGGGTATTTAGACGTTGAGCAACTACTTTATCCAGTCCGGCAAAAGCACCACCACAAATAAAGAGGATCTTCGAAGTATCTACTTGTAAGAATTCTTGCTGTGGATGTTTACGTCCGCCTTGAGGAGGTACGGAAGCTACTGTCCCTTCAACTAATTTCAATAATGCTTGCTGTACACCTTCGCCAGAAACATCACGTGTAATTGATGGGTTTTCAGATTTACGAGTGATCTTGTCAATTTCATCAATATAAACAATACCACGTTGTGCTTTTTGCACATCGTAATCGCATTTTTGTAGTAGTTTTTGAATGATGTTTTCAACATCTTCCCCTACATAGCCCGCTTCTGTTAGCGTTGTCGCATCGGCCATGGTAAAAGGTACATCAAGATAACGTGCTAACGTTTCTGCTAATAATGTTTTACCACTACCTGTCGGGCCAATCAGCAGGATATTACTTTTCCCTAGCTCAACACCATCGGCTTTATCGCCATTACGCAGACGTTTATAGTGATTATAAACGGCAACTGCCAATACTTTTTTCGCCAGCTCCTGACCGATAACATAATCATCAAGATGTTTACGGATTTCATGTGGCGTTGGCAATTCACTGCGTTCATGATGAGGTGCTAATTCTTTTATTTCTTCACGAATAATATCAACACAAAGGTCGACACATTCATCACAAATATAAACCGACGGGCCAGCGATTAATTTCTTTACTTCATGCTGGCTTTTACCGCAGAAAGAGCAATACAGAAGCTTCCCAGAGCTATCTTTGCGCTTATCTGTCATCAGTTAACCTCACTTAGTTATTCCTCTTATCAGCGAATAAGAGGAAGAAAGACTTTTTTATCTAGAGATTAATAGCAGCTTTCTTTATATCAATCTATAACAAAGAAAACCTGTTAACTCCATAGCTATTACAACGGAATATGACTAGCTGCGTTGTGTATAAACTTTATCAACTAAACCATATTCTAACGCTTCGTTAGCGGATAAGAAACGATCACGCTCAGTATCTCTTTCTATTTCTTCAATAGATTTCCCCGTATGTTGAGCCATTAACTCATTCATACGCGATTTCACTTTCAAAATTTCTTGAGCGTGGATTTGAATATCTGTCGCTTGGCCTTGGTATCCACCTAAAGGCTGGTGGATCATGACACGTGAGTTAGGTAGACAAATACGTTTACCTTTTGCACCTGCAGATAATAAAAATGCACCCATTGAACAAGCTTGTCCCATACAAATAGTGCTAACATCCGCTTTGATATATTGCATTGTGTCATAAATCGACATACCTGCAGTGATCACACCACCCGGTGAATTAATGTACAGGTTAATATCTTTTTCTGGGTTCTCAGCTTCTAAAAACAACATCTGAGCAACAATGAGATTGGCCATATGATCTTCAACTTGGCCAGTCAGGAAAATGATACGTTCTTTTAATAAACGTGAATAAATATCGTAAGAGCGCTCACCTCGTGAAGTCTGCTCTATAACCATCGGCACCAAAGCCATATTAGGTGCGAATTGTTCCTGGGTGTCGTTAAATGACATATCTGTCTCCTATTGCATTCTTATTGGTGCCAATGACAACAATTTTACTTGAGATAATTGATCATGACCATTGCAAATGATCCAATCTCTCACAAGACATTCAAGGCGCCTCGCGAGGAGTGATAAAATGACTATAGAATTATCTGGAGATAATCGCTCAAATTTCAAGACAAAATTTGATAAATATACACAAACTGAAAAAAACCCGTGGTTTTTACCACGGGTTTTTGCTTAAAACCGATATCGCGGTTAAAAATTAACCCATCTGAACTTCGTTCATTAGTTCAGTGAAGTTAGTTTCTTTTTCCGTTACTTTAGCAGTTGCTAAGATTTTTTCTACCGCTTGCTCTTCTAATGCTAAATTACGGATGTTATTCATCAGTTGTTCGTTCTTATTGTAGAACTCAACAACTTCTGATGGATCTTCATAAGCTGAAGCCATTTCGTCGATCAACGCTTTCACACGCTCGTCTTCTGCTTTCAGTTCATTACTATTGATCACTTCACCTAACAGTAATCCAACGATAACACGACGTTTTGCTTGTTCTTCGAACAATTCACGTGGTAATTGCAGAGCTTGTTTTTCATCACCACCGAAACGTTGTGCTGCTTGACGTTGCAGAACTTCAATTTCGCTATCTACCGCAGCTGCAGGTACGTCAACTTCGTTAGCTTTCACTAAGCCATCGATAACTTGTGATTTAACACGTGTACGGATCGCATTTTTCAACTCACGTTCCATGTTTTTACGTACTTCGGCACGTAAACCATCAACTGAACCATCTGCAATACCGAAGCGTTTGATGAACTCTTCAGTTAATTCTGGCAGTTCACGCTCTTCCACTTTTTTCAGGTTGATAGCAAATTGTGCTTTTTTACCTTTTAGGTTTTCAGCGTGGTAATCTTCTGGGAAAGTCACATCGATAGTGAATTCTTCACCTGCTTTATGACCGATAAGACCTTCTTCAAAACCTGGGATCATACGGCCTTGGCCCATTGCTAGTACGAAATCTTCAGCTTTTCCGCCTTCAAATTCTTCACCGTCAATAGAACCATTAAAATCAACAGTTACACGATCTTCTGCCGCAACTTCACCTTCTTTATCTTTCCACTCGGCTTGTTGTTTACGCAGAGTTTCTAACATGTTATCAACGTCTTCGTCTTTAACTGTCACGATAGGTTTTACCACTTCAATGCTTTCCAGATCTTTCAGTTCGATTTCTGGGAAAACTTCGAATTCTACAGAGTATACAAAGTCTTCACCTTCTTTGTATTGCTCTGGTTTGTAATCAGGTGCACCTACTGGGTTAACTTTGTTTTCGATGATAGCGTTGATGAAATTACGCTGCATCAGATCACCCAGAACATCATTCAGAACAGACATACCGTAACGTTGTTTAACCATAGACATTGGTACGTGTCCTTTACGGAAACCATCAATGCGAACAGTTTTAGCAGCTTTTTTCAGTTCGCTGTCTACAGCTTTTTGGATATCAGCGGCTGGTACGGTGATTGTGACACGACGCCCTAGGCCTTGAGTCGTTTCAACAGAAACTTGCATCTTGTTACCTCAAAATAAGTTTTAGTGCTCGGTCTACTTTAAAGGAAGCTAATCTACGGCAAGTAGTATTAGACTTAATACTCCTTTCAGAACCGGGGCCGCCACATTTAAAAAAACGAGGATCCCTGATATCAGAAGCATCCCGAAACCTTACTGAAAATTAGACGCGACATTATAACGATCTAGAGGGGTTGAGTCGAGAAAGAGCCGTTTTATTCCTCAATTTTTTCATAAAAACAAGGTTAACACTGCTTTTTAGCCCCATAAAGAACAAAAAATACGCATCTTAGTCATCATTTACTCACGATTAACAATCTTCTTATTAATCTTGTTGGCTTCCACCACGACATCCTGGAGAGTGTAATGCTTTATCTTGTTGTTCATCCCACTCGCTCAAGGTAAAAGTGTGCAGAGCTAAAGCATGAACGCCATTATCTAATTCATGAGATAACGTTTGATAAACATCACGATGACGTGACACACTGCGTTTATCATTAAATAAGTCACTCACAATAACGACTTTAAAATGGCTCTCCGAGCCTGCAGGTACATTATGACGATGGCTTTCGTTAATGACTTGCAAAAAATGGGGAGAAAAGCGTGAAATCAGCTTATTCTCAATATCATCACGGATCATCTCAGTCCTTATAACATAACAATCAAAAAAAGAAGTTATCTGTTAGTTAAGTGAATAAATAACTTTTAGTAATACAGATAAATGGCTTTCTTGTCTTAAACATTACCTATGATAATCGCTTATTTTTTCTCTTGAGTAAAATGCTCACCTTAACAAGAGAAATGGAGTAAGTTATAAATCTGTTCTTATCACAATAAAACGCATTGATAAAAATCAGATAATTTCGTTCATTAAAGGGATATTAGCTACGCTTTTGCAGTGGTATGATAGGCAAAATAGCCACCCTTATCTGCTGAGAAAACGGCAGAATTACTTAATCGAGACACTATCATGATAAAAAATTTACTTTGTGCCGTGTTTGCGCTCACAATGCTGGCAGGATGTGCAACACCAAGCAATAAATTATCGATTGAGCCAGTGATGTCTGTACCACCATCAGATCCAACTATGCGCCCAATTACACTTAGTATCACCAGCCAAGATAAACGACCTTCGAAAAACTTAGCGGAAATGAGTCGTAATGGTAAGTTAGAGGTTTTAGTCCCCACACGTGATTTAGCTTTTCTAATGCAAGAAATCGTTCAAAAACAGATGATGGCACGTGGCTATACTTTTGGCTCTCCAGCCGCAGCTGACGTAATTGTGGTGATAAATAAACTGAACGCAGATATTAGTGAAGGAAGTCTACGCCATAATATTAGTGCTAAAGCAGATATTTCCGTTGTTGTCAGCATGCCTAATGGTAGCACAAACACTAAAACCTATCGTACTAGCTACAATGTACAAGGCCCATTTGGCGCATCCAATGATAAAATAGCGGCAGCGATTAATAATGTTTTATCTGAGCTTGTCAGTGATATGGCAAAAGATCCTTCCGTCAGCCAATACATCAAATCTAACGCTCGTTAATTAATAAAAAACGGCTTGTAAAGATAGCAAGAAACAAGCCGTTAAAAGGAATTTTGCATGCTTCAAGCCGCCTTTAAACAGACCACTTGGTATAAATCTTTTATTTTACTGTTACTTGGTTTCACTTCGGGCTTACCCCTTGCATTAACAGCAGGAACCTTACAAGCATGGATGACAGTAGAAAATATCGATTTAAAAACGATTGGTTTTTTCTCATTGGTTGGCCAAGCTTACGTGTTTAAATTCCTCTGGTCGCCGTTTATGGATCGCTATACACCTTCATTCTTAGGCCGCCGCCGGGGATGGATGTTATTAACACAAATCGGTCTTGTGTTAGGTATTGCGGGTATGGGCTTTTTAAACCCTAGCCATCATTTATGGTGGTTAGCCTCGTTAGCCGTCATCGTCGCTTTCTGTTCTGCCTCACAAGACATCGTCTTTGATGCCTATAAAACCGATATCCTAAAAGCCGATGAACGAGGCACAGGTGCAGCAGTCTCTGTGCTGGGCTATCGAATAGCGATGCTGGTTTCTGGGGGCATGGCGCTATGGCTTGCAGATAAATATATTGGCTGGCAAAACATGTACTGGCTAATGGCTGCCTTAATGGGCATTGGTATTATCGCCACGCTATTAGCTCAGGAGCCAGAAACCGCCGTCAAACCTCCACGTACACTCTATGAAGCCGTTATAGAGCCTTTATATGAGTTTTTCTCTCGTAATAATGCATGGTTAATTTTACTACTTATTGTGCTATACAAAATGGGAGATGCCTTTGCGTTAAGCTTAAGTACCACATTCCTTATTCGTGGCGCCGGATTTGATGCAGGTGAAGTGGGATTAGTCAATAAAACGCTTGGATTGGCAGCAACCATTGTCGGAGCCTTATTAGGCGGTTTATTAATGCGCCGTTGGACTTTATTCAAAGCGCTGATGATCTTTGGTATTTTGCAAGGGGGGTCAAATATCGGCTATTGGTATTTAGCTATCTCTGAGCAAAATATTTATAGCATGGGAGCGGTAATCGCTTTCGAAAATATTTGTGGTGGTATGGGAACGGCGGCTTTCGTTGCTCTACTAATGACACTATGCCATCAATCTTTTTCAGCAACACAATTCGCCCTTCTTTCCGCCTTAGCGGCTATCGGCCGTGTCTATGTTGGTCCTGTTGCAGGCTGGTATGTAGAATCCCATGGCTGGGAAGCGTTCTATCTTTTCTCTATTGTTGCCTCTGTTCCCGGTATTATTTTGCTGATGATCGCTAAAAATACACTCACTTATACGCAAAAAACTGGCGAATTTTTACAACGAACATTATTTATTAAACAATACCGTTTAGCGATTTATGGTTTACTCTTTGCCGTATTACTATTTTTGTGTAGCTTAATATTACTTATTATTAATTCGTTACCAAATTTAGAGATGTTTCAGTCAGTTGATTTTATACAATCTATTAATAGTGAATTATTAAGCGAGCTTACTTCTACACTCTTCTTATATGGTGTCATTATTGGCGCCGTTAGCTTAATTATCGGGACTATTTTAGATTACTTGGCACTGAAAAAAACAGCTAATTAAGTTGCCTCAATCAATCATCTATTCAAGGACAGCCTAGGCTGTCCTTTTTCTATGTTATCTCTTTATGCTCAAACAGAAAATAATAGGTGATATAACAAATTATCTAAACAGTCTGACTTTTACTGATTTACCTTTAATTTTACCTTGTTGAAGGCTTTTCCATACCTGTTTAGCAATGGACTGTTTTACCGCTACATAGGCATGAGTTGGATGGATATTTATCTTACCAATATCTTCTCCACTAAACCCTAAATCTCCAGTTAATGCACCAAGGATGTCCCCTGGACGCATTTTTGCTTTTTTACCGCCATCAATACATAGTGTTGCCATTGTCGCAACCAATGGTGTGATTGATAAACCTGAAGGGGCTGATTGCCAATCCAGTTTTATATTCAACATTTCTTCCAGAGCATTGGCGCGAGGGATCTCTTCTGGTGCGCAAAAACTAATCGCTAAACCACTTTCTCCCGCTCTGGCTGTTCGTCCAATTCGATGTATATGAACTTCCGGATCGTGTGATAATTCATAATTAATCACCATTTCTAGCGCTTTGATATCTAAGCCTCGCGCAGCGACATCTGTGGCGACTAACACTCGACAGCTACCATTAGCAAAACGGATCAATGTTTGGTCGCGCTCTTTTTGCTCCATATCGCCATGTAACGCAAGGACACTTTGGTTGCTTTCGGTCAAAGCTTCATACACATCTTGGCAATCTCTTTTGGTATTACAAAATACCACACAAGAATTAGGTTGATGATGACTCAAAAGCTTTTGTAATAATCCCAATTTGCCATAACGGGAGATCTCATAAAATTGTTGTTCAACCGCTGGCAATTCATCCGGTGAATTAATCTCAATAGTGACAGGATCTTGTTGAATTTTTCGACTAATTTTAGCGATTTCATCCGGCCAAGTTGCAGAAAAGAGCAAAGTTTGACGTTGTGTCGACATTTGAGAAATGATGTCGCTAATATCATCAAAAAATCCCATATCCAGCATTCTATCTGCTTCATCAAGTACCAATGTTTTTACATCAGCAAGTGTGACAGTCTGCTTGTTTAAATGATCTAACAAACGCCCCGGAGTCGCGACAATAATATGAGCAGCATGAATTAATGAATCCCGTTGAATGCTAAAAGGCACACCACCACACAGAGTCAGAATTTTAATGTTAGGCAGAAAACGAGCCAGTCGACGTAACTCATTAGCGACTTGGTCAGCTAATTCTCGTGTTGGACATAATACTAATGATTGAGTATTAAATTGTTTTGCATCAATACGTTGCAATAAACCTAAGCCAAAAGCTGCTGTTTTGCCACTTCCGGTTTTTGCTTGGGCTCGAACATCTTTCCCGGCAAGAATAGCAGGTAAAGACGCTTCTTGGACGGGAGTCATCGTTAAATAGCCAAGCTCATTAAGATTAGTAAGTTGCTCAGCAGGAAGTGCATGAAGATCAGCAAATGAGGTCACAATAAAATTCCGAATTAATAAGAAAAAAACAGTTATCTGCCATGATACTATCCCTTTTTTATGGTGTCGTGAGATATTTCGCCTCACCTTCGTCATTTCTGTTAATTAAAACTTATTGCCATCATTATTCTTCTTCTCTCACTCTATATTCTTTTCATTAACATACCAAAATAATAAAAACAAACTAATCAATACTAAACTTCCGATAAAGAAAACCCAGATCAATATTCTAGAATGTGATCATATTTTAGATACAAAACACTATAAAAAAACACTTTATAAATTATAGTATCAAAACAAACAGTGAGAATAATTCACACCACAAACAATACAACAGAAAAACTAATTATACATTATGATAAGAAAATCAATTTTATTGTTTATTACAACAACATGCACTTTACCTGCACAGGCTAATTATCTCGGTGGATTTGCTAATATCAGTATCAATTATCTTGACTGGACGACACATACCACCCATAAAACAGGCCAAACTTCCCATAAAGATGATTTTGCTTATTTAGAACTTGAAGGGGGAGCCCACTTTTCATGGGGTGAGTTTTATGGCTTTTTTGACTTAGAAAATCCTTTTAATAATCGACAAACACAGCCCGGCGATAATCAGCGCTATACCGTCAAAGGAACTAGCCGTATTTATTTAGCTGACAGTGGATTAAACCTTTATGGCCATGTATATGGTACTTGGTCACTGCCCGGAAAAGAATATGGCGGTAATTTCCATGAGGTTAATACACTTTATGGTATTGGGTATAACACACAATTAGCAGATATCTGGTTTAAACCTTTTATAGCTTTACATTATGTCGATCAAACTTATTATTCAGGAAATAATGGCTATGTGGTTGGTTGGGTTGCCGGTTACGATTTTAACCTGGTAAATCAAAAATTTAGCATCACAAATTGGCATGAGATGGAGTTTGATCGTAATAAACGGTATGGCAATGGCGGAAAAAATGGCTTTAATGGAGCTGTCGCTATTTGGTGGCACCCCACGGCTTCCATTACTACAGGCATTCAATACCGCTATGCTTATAAAAAGTTAGGAGAAAACTTTTTACAAGATGGTGTGATCTATAGCTTAAAATATAACTTCTGATGGCTAATTGTTAATTTTTGTGACAGCGAATCACTTTTTATTCGCTGTTTGTCATTTTTAGCAGTTAATAAAAAAATTTCTTCTATAATAGAAATATTCAACAAACAATCAATCTGCGATATAAAAAATCATATAGCGATTAAATAAAGATACGAAACATCAAGATAAAACGAAATTTGCTTTCTAATACTCCTCAGACCTGTACTGTGTTTACTTTTTAGACAAAAAACGTTTTCTTACACTTTTTGCTGTAATTTTTTTTGTAAAAATATGTATTTATTTTAAAAACATGCTACTTTATGAAATTATAGTTAATTCACAATAATTAAATTAACATTTATTTAATAGTTTAATTACTTGTGATCACATTAACACAAAAGACTAACCAATCACTTACTTACCATTACAATTGTTTACACTGTCGCAACCTTACCGTAAAATGTCCTTACTGATACTGATGAAACAACAATAGAACCTTTATCATTTGGGTCGTTGGATGAGACTTATGAAATACATAAAAAGTATTGGGACACTCTCGCTATTAGCAGCCGCTGTTCTTTTAAGTGGTTGCGATATGGCGTTAATGAATCCCAAAGGCGCTATCGGCGCTGAGCAAAAAACATTAATCCTCATTGCGCTTGGTTTAATGTTGATTGTTGTGATACCGGTAATTCTGATGGTGATTGTTTTCGCTTATCGCTACCGTGAATCCAATACTAAAGCAACTTATCGCCCTAATTGGGCTCACTCAAATAAAATTGAGCTTGTCGTGTGGACCGTGCCGATTATCATTATCGTGATATTGGCAACCATCACATGGAAAACAACCCATGAACTTGATCCCTATAAACCACTAGTTTCAGATGAGAAACCGGTTACCATTGAAGTGGTTTCAATGGACTGGAAATGGTTATTTATCTATCCAGAACAAGGTATTGCAACCGTTAACGAACTGGCTTTCCCAACCAATGTTCCTGTTAATTTCAAAATTACCTCTGATTCTGTCATGAACTCATTCTTTATCCCGCGCTTAGGTGGACAAATCTATGCCATGGCTGGAATGCAAACCAAACTTCACTTAATTGCTAATGAACCAGGTGAATACCAAGGTATGTCAGCAAGTTATAGCGGACACGGTTTCTCTGACATGAAGTTTACCGCCATTGCGACACCTGATCGTGCAGGCTTTGATGCATGGGTTGCAAAAGTAAAACAGTCATCAGATACGTTAAATACCACCGCTGCATTTGATGAACTTGCTAAACCAAGCCAGAAAAATCCAGTGACCTACTATTCAAGCGTGAAGCCGATGTTATTCCAAGAGACCATCTCTAAATTTGGTCATACAGGTCATGGCGCTCACACCGGTAGCAATCAGACTGAACACTCTGATGCAACAATGAATATGAACATGAGCCACGCGGCACATGCAGGAGCAGAGGAATAAAGGCATGTTCGGAAAATTAACTCTCGATGCAATCCCGCTACAAGAACCCATTGTTGTCGTAACCCTAATCGGCATCATTCTTGGCGGTCTTGCTGTTGTTGGCGCTTTAACCTATTTCCGTAAGTGGAAATGGCTATGGAGCGAATGGTTAACCAGTGTTGACCATAAAAAAATTGGTATTATGTATATCATCGTTGCAATGGTCATGATGTTCCGTGGCTTTGCCGATGCCATTATGATGAGAAGCCAACAGGCACTCGCCTCAGCGGGTGAAGCCGGTTTCTTACCACCTCATCACTACGATCAGATTTTTACCGCACACGGCGTTATCATGATTTTCTTCATGGCAACACCTTTCGTTGTCGGTCTGATGAACCTTGTTGTACCTTTACAAATTGGTGCGCGTGATGTGGCATTCCCATTCCTAAACTCACTGAGTTTCTGGTTCTTTGTCGTCGGTGTACTGCTTATCAATATCTCTTTAGGTATTGGTGAATTCGCACAAACAGGTTGGTTAGCTTACCCACCACTTTCGGGCTTGGAGTACAATCCTGGGGTCGGGGTCGACTATTGGATATGGAGTTTACAGATATCCGGTATTGGTACGCTTCTGACGGGGGTTAACTTCTTCGCCACTATCCTGCGTATGCGTGCACCAGGCATGACAATGATGAAAATGCCAGTGTTCTCATGGGCTGCATTATGTACTAACGTACTGATTATCGCTGCATTCCCAATTTTAACCGTCACTATCACACTACTGACGTTAGACCGCTATCTTGGTACACACTTCTTTACCAATGATATGGGCGGTAACATGATGATGTACATCAACCTTGTTTGGGCTTGGGGTCATCCAGAAGTTTATATTCTTATTCTGCCAGTCTTTGGTGTGTTCTCTGAAGTTACCGCGACGTTCTCTAAAAAACGTCTATTCGGTTATACCTCTTTAGTCGGTGCGACCGTTGTTATCACCGTCTTATCATTTATCGTTTGGTTACACCACTTCTTTACCATGGGCTCAGGTGCCAACGTTAATGCCTTCTTCGGTATAGCCACCATGATCATCGCTATACCCACAGGGGTTAAAATCTTTAACTGGCTGTTTACCATGTATCAGGGCCGTATCGAGTATAAAAGCCCTATGCTATGGACAATCGGTTTCTTAGTCACCTTCTCAGTAGGGGGAATGACTGGGGTACTATTAGCGGTTCCTGGCGCAAACTTTGTATTACATAACAGCTTGTTCTTAATCGCTCACTTCCACAACGTCATTATCGGTGGTGTGGTATTCGGTTGTTTTGCTGGTATGACTTACTGGTTCCCTAAAGCATTTGGCTTCACGCTTAATGAAAAATGGGGTATCCGCGCATTCTGGTTCTGGTTTATCGGTTTCTTTATGGCCTTTATGCCACTGTATATCCTTGGCTTTATGGGTATGACTCGCCGTTTAAGCCAAAATATCAACCCAGAATTCCACCCAATGCTGATGGTTGCTGCTGGTGGTGCCGCTCTGATTGCTCTTGGTATTGTTTGCCAAGTTATCCAAATTTACGTCAGTATCCGCGACCGCCACTTAAACCGTGATTTAACAGGTGATCCATGGGGTGGACGTACTCTGGAATGGTCAATTTCTTCTCCTGCACCTTTCTATAACTTTGCCGTTGAACCGCAAGTGAAAGCTCGTGATGAGTGGTGGGATCAGAAAGAAAAAGGTACTGCTTATCAGCGCCCTGCAAAATATGAACCTATCCATATGCCAAAAAATACCGCAGCAGGCGTCATTATCTCTGCATTTAGCTTAGTGTTTGGCTTTGCCATGATCTGGCATATCTGGTGGTTAGCGATTGTTGGTTTCGCAGGAATGATAGTCACTTGGATCGCGAAAAGCTTCGATACAGATGTTGATTACTATGTCCAAGTACCTGAAATTGAAACCATCGAGAATAAGCATTATGAAGAACTGAAAAAAGCAGGTGTGAAATAATGTCAACTCAAACTTTAAATAACGCAAACGCCCATGAGCATCATGGGCACCACGATGCAGGAGCGACGAAAGTTTTCGGCTTCTGGATCTATCTAATGAGCGACCTTATCCTGTTTGCCAGCTTATTCGCCACTTATGCGGTGCTTGTTAACGGGATTGCTGATGGTCCTTCAGGTAAAGAAATCTTTAGCCTGCCTTTTGTTTTAGTTGAAACCTTCTTACTACTGTTTAGTAGTATCACTTTTGGTTTCGCCATGCTTAGCATGAATAAAGGTAGTGTTAGCCAAGTCAATCTGTGGCTATTCGTTACCTTCTTATTCGGTTTAGGCTTCGTGGTAATGGAAGTGTATGAGTTCCATGAACTTATCGCTGAAGGTTATGGCCCAGATCGCAGTGCATTCTTATCGGCATTCTTTGCCTTAGTATCAACACACGGTCTGCACGTAACAGCGGGATTAGTTTGGATTATTATTATGATGATCCAAGTATCACGCCGTGGTTTAACTGATGTTAATCGCACTCGTTTAAGTTGCTTAAGCCTGTTCTGGCACTTCCTTGATGTTGTCTGGATCTGTGTGTTCACCGTAGTTTATCTGATGGGAGCGATGTAATGAGTCATCCAAATACTTCTCCTTCAGGCGCAAGCCACGGCAGCATGAAGTCCTATCTGATTGGCTTTATTCTGTCCGTTATCCTCACCGTGATCCCATTTTGGATGGTGATGGAAGGAACAGCTACAACCTCAACTATCTTATGGACAGTCGTTGGTATGGCCGTCGTACAGATTGTTGTTCATTTAGTCTGTTTCTTACATATGAACACGTCCTCAGAAGAGCGCTGGAACGTTATCGCATTCCTATTCACCTTGTTGATTATCGGCATTGTTGTGATTGGCTCACTGTGGATTATGTACAACCTGAACATCAATATGATGATGGATTAAGAGTTGTCGCTATGATTAAGCAATACCTACAAGTCACCAAACCAGGAATTATTTTCGGAAATTTAATTTCTGTGATAGGTGGTTTCCTTCTCGCCTCAAAAGGCGAGATTGACTACCCCCTATTTTTCGCGACTCTACTTGGGGTGTCTCTGGTCGTTGCTTCTGGTTGTGTTTTTAACAACTATATTGACCGTGATATTGACCGTATCATGGAAAGAACGAAGAATCGTCCATTAGTTCAAGGATTAATCGACCCGCAAATTAGCCTTATTTATGCCTCAGTATTAGGTATTGCAGGTGTTGTGCTGCTCTATGTAGCAGCCAACCCACTTGCAATGTTTATCGCTGTATTCGGCTTTATTATTTATGTTGGGGTTTATAGCCTCTATATGAAACGTAAATCTGTTTATGGCACACTGATCGGTAGTTTATCAGGCTCTGCACCACCAGTAATCGGCTACTGTGCTGTTAGCGGTGAATTTGATGCGGGTGCAGCAATTTTATTACTTATCTTTAGTTTGTGGCAAATGCCTCACTCTTATGCCATTGCGATTTTCCGTTTTAAAGACTACCAAGCAGCCAATATCCCCGTATTACCTGTTATTAAAGGGATCTCAGTCGCTAAGCGCCATATTATTCTCTATATTCTGGCCTTTATGGTTGCAACGCTGATGCTAACTTTAGTGGGATATGCAGGGTATAAATACCTGATTGTTGCCTCTGCAGTCAGTATCTGGTGGTTGGGCATGGCATTATCTGGTTATAAAGCAACCAATGATAAAGTGTGGGCAAGAAAATTATTTATATTTTCTATCATTGCCATTACATCATTAAGTGTAATGATGTCTGTTGATCCCACCAGTTCAACAGAAACGGTTCTCGCTTATCTGAGATAATGTAATTTCAATTGCAAAAAATGCTAATGCCAGTCAATCATGACTGGCATTTTTAGTTTAAATGCCACATTCAGCCTTATCAGTACAATTTTGTCTTTTTTTGTATCCCATTTATTGATTAACCTCGTGACAAAATACTATTACAATGAGGTATCAGTAATACGAGGTAATCCATGAATGATAATAAAATGACTCCATTAGAGCGCAAAGCGACATGGGGACTAGGAGCTGTTTTCTCTCTTCGCATGCTTGGCATGTTTATGGTACTTCCCGTTTTAACCACCTACGGACTGCAACTACAACATGCGACAGAATCGCTAATTGGATTAGCTATTGGTATTTATGGATTAACTCAAGCAATCTTCCAAATTCCTTTTGGATTTTTCTCAGACAAATTTGGCCGAAAATCAATGATTGTTTTCGGCTTAATTATTTTTATTGTTGGTAGCCTTACTGCTGCTTTAAGTGACAGCATTTATGGCATTATCATCGGGCGAGCATTACAAGGTGCTGGAGCTATATCTGCCGCAGTGATGGCTCTATTATCTGATCTGACCCGCGAACAAAATAGAACCAAAGCAATGGCCTTTATTGGCATTAGCTTTGGTATTACGTTTGCCTTAGCCCTTGTTTTAGGGCCAATACTCACACATATTTTTGGCTTACAAGGTCTATTTTGGGGCATTGCCCTACTCGCTTTCGGCGGGATTATGATCACCCTCATTACCGTACCGAATAGCGAACATCATATACTTAATCGAGAATCAAGTTTTGTACGAGGAAGTGTCAAAAAAGTTTTATTTGATGCGCAATTATTAAAGCTTAATGTCGGGATTTTTTCACTACACACTTTATTGATGGCCGCTTTTGTCGCACTTCCTTTGATCATGCATAATGCCGGATTAGTTAATGAGAAACATTGGGTTGTCTATCTAGTCACTATGCTGATTGCCTTTATTTCAGTATTACCCTTTATTATCTATGCAGAAAAAAAACGTAAAATGAAACAAGTGTTCTTACTGTGTATCTTTCTGCTGATTATTGCTCAAGCTATTTTTATGATTTCAGGAACCAGCTTGTGGCTAATTATTTTAGGTATTCAGATATTCTTTATTGGTTTTAATATTATGGAGGCACTGCTACCTTCATTAATTAGTAAAGAAGCACCAGCAGGTTATAAAGGCACGGCAATGGGGATTTATTCCACCAGCCAATTTCTAGGTGTAGCATTAGGTGGTATTTTAGGTGGATGGCTCTACCAACATTACGATGCTCAAGCAGTCTTTGCTGGATGTTTATTGATTGGCTTAGTTTGGTTTGCCATTAGCTTAACATTACGTCAACCACCTTATGTTAGTAGCTTACGTATAGAATTGCCGTCACATTTATCAAATGCTCAACAACAACAATTAGAGCAGAAATTTAAGCAACAACCTGGTGTTAATGAAGTGGTAATTATGGCACACGAACAAAGTGCTTATATCAAAGTGGATACCAAGCAGACACCAAGAGCGACATTAGAATCGTTAGTGCTCGGCGTTTAAACCTCATATACCCTGTAAATGCGCTGAATAAACCAAACAGCGCATTTTTTATACTTTCGTCATTAATCACGAAAATTGGTAAATTGGAAAGGCTGACCTAATTCACCCTCTCTAACTAATTTCATCACAGCTTGCAAATCATCACGTGATTTACCTGTTACTCGTACTTGCTCACCTTGGATCTGTGCTTGTACTTTTAATTTGCTGTCTTTGATCATTTTAACGATTTTTTTCGCTAAAGGAGTATCAATACCTTGTTTTAAGGTCGCTTCTACACTGTATGTTTTTCCGCTGTGAGTCATCTCTTCAGGGATATTTAAAACAGCACCATCAATCCCTCTTTTTGCCATTTTCTCACGCAGAATATCTAATAACTGCTGCACCTGAAATTCAGATACACTAGTTGTTTTTACTGACTCAGTTTTTTCGTTTAATTCAAAACTTGCTTCAACATTACGAAAATCCCAACGAGTAGTCAGTTCACGTTGTGCGTTCTCTACCGCATTGCGCACTTCATGCAAGTCAACTTCAGATACGATATCAAAAGATGGCATTCGTTCTTCCTCAATAAATAAAAACAACCTGAATAATAGCTGTTTTTCACTCAGCAAAAAAGCCATACTCATGTCATTACTCTTGACTTTCCATATAACAAAGCAGAGATAGCTTCAGCAAGTGAAGATAAACGATGTTATAATTTGATATAGCTCTCAATTTGCATTGATAAAATTACCGAACTGTTAATAATATTAGGTTAATGTTAGATGAATAATATGGAGCGCCTGTTTACCATTTAGCAGGAGAAAAATGATGAAAATAACCGTATTAGGATGTGGTTCAATTGGTAAACTTTGGATTGCAGGATTAACGCAACAAGCCCATGAAGTACAAGGATGGTTAAGAATACCTCAACCTGATTTTGACGTTAACGTTGACTCCATTAATGGTATCCCATTTCAACAACGCATTATAGCCAACCAAAAAACATGGCTACAACACAGTGAGTTACTGCTTGTTTGCTTAAAGTCTTGGCAAGTTTCAGACGCGGTTAATGCACTTATCCCTCACCTCTCTGCTGATTGCCCGATTTTACTGATCCATAATGGTATGGGAACACTAGATGAGCTCACCCTACCTGAAACACCGACTAAAAGAGCGATATTACAAGGTATAATCACTCATGGTGCTTATCAACAAGATCAAAAAGTGCTCCATACAGCAGAAGGGATCACCCACATTGGCCCACTAAATACAACAGCACGTCAATACGGTTATTTAGCTGAAATTTTACATCAAGCTTTACCGGATGTAGCTTGGCACAATGATATTCATACTATTAGCTGGCTAAAATTAGCCGTAAATTGTGTTATCAACCCTTTAACGGTGTTTTATCAATGTCGCAATGGCGATTTATTAAAATACCCTGAGCATATCCAGAAAGTCTGTGATGAAGTTTATCAGGTAATGGAGCGAGAAGGTGTTATACCTACCTCTAGATCACATTTACATGGTTATATTATCGATACCATAGAGCAAACTGCTAATAATTACTCATCTATGTATCAAGATGTGAAATATCAACGCCATACCGAAATCGATTATATCACAGGCTATCTATTACGTAGGGCATCAGAGCAAGGACTCGTGTTACCCGAAAATAAGCGACTTTTTCAATTTATAAAACAGAAGGAAGGCAATTATGACCATATCCGCACTCATCTGTCTAGCTAATGGTAGTGAAGAAACAGAGGTTGTTACCACCGCTGATTTACTCGTTAGAGCTGGAATTAAGGTCATACTTGCTAGTGCTGAAGATGATGTTGATGACTTAGTGATCACCTGCTCACGAGGGATCAAATTAATTGCTGATGTCCCATTAGTTCGTGTTGTTGATCACCATTATGATGCCATTATTTTACCCGGAGGATTAATAGGTGCAGAAACCTTACGAGATAGTCCTCTTGTTGTTGAAAAAGTACGCCGCATGCACAGTGAAAATAGACTAGTTGCCGCTATTTGCGCAGCTCCTGCGATCATCTTAGAGTCTCATAACCTCTTTCCAATAGGCAATATGACAGGTTTCCCCGGCTTAAAAGATAAAATCGAACCTAAAAAATGGGTTGATTATCGGGTTTACTTTGACGAAAGAGTCAATCTGATTACTAGCCAAGCCCCTGCTACCACTATAGATTTCGCACTTAAAATTATTGAGCGCCTAAAAGGTAAAGCAGTTGCAGCTGATGTCGCTAAACAACTTGTATTACCACCAGGTATTTATAATTATCAAGATGAATTTACTGGGTTTGGGGATAGGTAAATACCATATATAGGATCTCTTACTTAACACCTAATCTTATTAATAAACATATTATTTAATAGTTATAAATCTATTTTTAAGACTTATTTCAATGTTTGTTTCTTGTTTTTGATTTCAAAAAACATACTAACAGGTTAAAATGTAAAATAACTTCTGGAGGATAAGGCATAATGAAAACTCTCCAATATCACAAGAACTTACCCAAACTTGTTACTTTAATTTCTATGGGATTAGCCTCAGTGCCAGCAGAAAGCTTCAAACATAACCAACTATCATTTACACCGGATATCCAATATTCTTTCAGTTCAGCGCAATTTAACCAATTCGTTGCTATCCCTATTGATGAAGCTACTGAAAAAATGAATATTTTAGCCGAATCAATTAATAAACATTTAATTCATTTAAAAGAGAAATGGATAAATCCTCCTCATTATTTTATTAATGAAGATGATTATTATCAAATAAACAAAAGTATAAAACGTTTAGATAATTCTTTAACTGATATCAAAAATATTCTTCTTTCATTACCAAAGAGTGATACACAAAAAAAACAAAGTGTACTCTTATTTGGTCGTTCTTTAGCTCATTATCGGAGTGTATTAACAGAGTTTATTTCATTTATAGAACAAACTCATCAACCATCAAAAACAACTAATAAGAAACCTAATATAATAAGTGCTGATATGCAAAGATTAATACAAACAGAGCATAAAAAGTTAGGTCTAAGTAAACCTAAATTTAATAACCATTAATAAATATGATCGAAATTTCAATACATCCTGATATTGAAAATAAAACTATTGCTAATGAATACGCTAAATTATTAAAACTTTGGAAAGAAAAAAAGTATTATCTTGTTATTTAGGTGCTGATGGTAAATGGGAAAATAGTGCGAAATTATGTCAATCTCTCATTTCTAAAATACATATTAGAATACCTAATGAACCTAAGTGGCATGAAAATATGCCTCAAATACAAAGAAAATCAAATCATTACTTAGTTTATTGTCAACATTGGCTTTACCCAAATAGATATCAAATTATTGCTATTATGTCACCTAATGCACACGAGTTAGCAAAAACATCATTCCTAGCAGAGTTGGAAAAAAGGGCTGAAGAATTTCAAAATAATTTTTAATAAACACTGCATTTTAATATATCCCCCCAAAATCATATTAGCATCCTAATTATTGGGGGGGTATCTCTATTATATTATTAATACGACTTTCATAAAAAATAACTATATTACTTCTTACGATACACTTTTACGTTATTAAAGCCTTGTTCACGTAAATATAGTGCTTGTAAACGACTCATCATACCTCGCTCACAATAGAGCAAATAAGTTTTGCTGTTATCTAAATCACCAAATTGTGTACTTAATTTATAAAATGGTAATTCTTTAACATCTACACCCTCTAATTTTAGAGGTGAGTTTTCTTGTTCTTCTGGAGAGCGGATATCCAGTACAACGTCATTCGTTGCAAACTCAGAGACCATTTCAACTTCTGTTACTTGCTGTACCGTCTCTTCAGCAATACGGCGAATATCCATATTCTTAGCATTTTCAACAACACTATCGAGAATAGAAAAATCAAATTTTTCTTCTTCAGCTTCGATTTTGGCTTTAACCGCTTTTACTGTAGGATTCTTGGAGATAACACCACAAAACTCTGGCATAGTACGAGCAAAATCTTCCGTACCAATTTGGCGAGCGATATTAATGATATTTTCTTTATCGTGTGTGATAAGAGGACGCAGAATTAAGGTATCCGTCGCATTATCAATTAAACGTAGATTGGTTAATGTTTGGCTAGAAACCTGCCCTAATGCTTCACCTGTTACAATAGCTTGTACGCCATAACGCTCAGCAACACGAGATGCCGCACGCACCATCATACGTTTCAGAACAACCCCCATCTGGCCATCATCAATTTTCTCTAAAATTTCTGCCACAACGGGTTCAAAATCAACGGCAACAAAATGTACTTTATGAGAGCGTCCAAAGCGGTTCCAAAGATAATGTGCAACTTGTTTAACGCCAATTTCGTGGGCTGAACCACCAAGATTAAAAAAGCAGTAATGAACACGACTACCGCGGCGCATCAACATATAACTTGATACACCAGAATCATAACCACCAGAGATAAGTGATAATACATCTTCTTGTGTACCAATAGGGAAACCACCAATACCTTCATAGCGAGCATTAACTAGGATCAGCTTATCATCTTCAATTTCTAGATTAATGGTCACATCCGGACGAGTTAATTTTACTTTTGCACTTTCAACGTGTTGGTTAAAACCACCACCCACATAACGCTCTACTTCATTAGAAGTAAAACTGTGTTTACCACGGCGTTTAGCTCTTACGCAAAACGTTTTGTTTTCAACTAAATGACCAAAGGCAGCAAAGGTCTGTTCAAAAATATTATGTAAATCGGTATAGCTATGCTCTTCAACTTGTAAAAAGTGATGAATACCTGGGATACGAGTTAGCGCATCACACACCGCTTCGCTTTTACTTTCGTCTTTACTGACAACCACAATGTTGTCCCAGTGGCGAACAACCGTGATATCATCACCTAATGTACTTAATACATTGCGAATATTACTGGTCAGAATTTTGATAAAACGTATACGAACAGATTGGCTTTTGATCGTGATTTCGGGGAATAATTTAATAATAAACTTCATAGTCAATGGTCATAGGTTATTAAGTAGAGACATAAACTACAGTGATATTAATTGACTGGAGTTTATAAAAGTCACAAAGTATATCACCAATATTTAGGCCTCACCCGCAAAAATCGCTGACTGAATAAGAAATTTTCTTCTCAATTGTAGTAAGATGATCACTATTATTCAGCTAACATGCTTTATCATCAAAAATATTATGGCTAAAAAAACGACATCAATTAACCAAGACACCACGCAAACTCCAAGTTTTGAAGCTTCGATGCAAGAACTTGAGCAAATAGTTAACCGCTTAGAATCAGGTGAATTACCTTTAGAAGAGGCCCTTAATGAGTTCGAACATGGTGTTCGTTTAGCTCGTGTGGGACAAAAAACATTACAAGATGCTGAACAACGTGTTCGCATCTTACTCAAAGAGGATGATGACGCTACACCTGATGATTTTATCCAAGAGGCTGAATAATTGAGTAACGCAACTTTATGTACGGATGCGTTCCGTCAAAAATTACATTCTGCACATCAGCGTGTTGATGAAGCACTCAACCAAGCGCTACAAACGTTGCCTTTTTCTGATATGCCACTCAGCCAAGCAATGCGCTACGGAGCACTCTTGGGGGGGAAACGTTTACGCCCATTTCTCGTTTATGCGGTAGGAGAAATGTTTAACGTACCTGTTGCTAATCTTGATGTGCCAGCAGCCGCTATTGAGTGCATTCATGCATATTCACTGATCCATGACGACTTACCGGCAATGGACAATGATGATTTACGTCGAGGAAAACCCACTTGTCATATTGAGTTTGGCGAAGCCAATGCCATTTTAGCGGGTGATGCATTACAAACCTTGGCCTTTGAAATTTTAGCCAAAAATGCGATGCCTGATGTCGCCATTGCCGATCGCGTAGCCATGATTGCTGAATTAGCCACAGCCAGTGGTTTAGCGGGTATGTGTGGTGGACAGGCACTTGATCTTGATGCCGAAGATAAATCAATTGATCTTGTCGCTCTTGAGAAAATTCATTTACATAAAACAGGTGCATTAATTCGTGCAGCGGTTCGCCTAGGGGCACTTAGCGCAGGGCAAAAAGGGCACGATGTGTTACCTGCACTGGATAAATATGCCCACTCTATAGGCTTGGCTTTCCAAGTTCAGGATGACATTTTAGATGTTATTGGGAGCACTGAAGAGACTGGAAAGCGACAGGGAAGTGATCAAGAAGCTGGAAAAAGTACTTATCCGGCTCTACTTGGTTTAGCACAAGCACAAAAGAAAGCACAGGAATTGTATAACGAAGCATTGGATGCCTTAGCGTTTCTTGAACAATACGAGTACGATACCTCTACGCTAAAACAATTAGCGAATTTTATCGTAGAACGGAAAAACTAATAAAAAATAAAAAGAGCAGCTTACCTGCTCTTTCCCTATTACAAGTCATTAATTAATAGGCATCACATGAGCATTGATATCGAAAAATATCCCACATTGGCGTTGGTTGAAACACCCGAAGATTTACGCCTATTACCAAAAGAGAGTTTACCTAAACTCTGTGATGAGCTAAGGCTATATCTTCTTAACAGTGTCAGCCGCTCAAGTGGTCACTTCGCCTCAGGTTTAGGTGCTATTGAGTTAACGGTTGCGCTTCATTACGTTTATAAAACTCCCTTTGACAATCTGATTTGGGATGTGGGCCATCAGGCTTATCCTCATAAAATATTAACGGGTCGTCGTGATCGCATTGATACTATTCGTCAAAAAAACGGCTTACATCCCTTCCCTTGGCGTGATGAGAGTGAATATGACAAACTCTGTGTTGGTCATTCATCCACCTCTATCAGTGCTGGACTGGGTATGGCTGTTGCTGCAGAGCAAGAAAACCTAGGCAGAAAGACTGTTTGTGTGATTGGTGACGGTGCAATTACTGCAGGAATGGCATTTGAAGCCATGAATCATGCCGGTGATATTAATCCAGATATGCTAGTGGTACTTAACGATAATGAAATGTCGATTTCAGAAAATGTCGGGGCACTAAATAACCACCTTGCACAACTTCTATCTGGCAAACTGTATACCACGCTACGTGAAGGTGGCAAAAAAGTCTTTTCTGGTATTCCCCCAATTAAAGAATTACTGAAAAAGACAGAAGAACATATTAAAGGCATGGTTGTGCCCGGCACCATGTTTGAAGAGTTAGGTTTTAACTATATTGGTCCAGTTGATGGTCACGATGTTATTGCTTTAGTACAAACGCTCACGAATATGCGCGATCTAAAAGGGCCGCAACTTTTACATATTATGACCAAAAAAGGTCGGGGTTACGCTCCCGCAGAGCAAGATCCAATCAGTTGGCATGCGGTACCTAAATTTGATCCAAAGACAGGTACTTTACCTAAAAGCCCGAATGCACGCCCGACGTTTTCAAAAATTTTTGGGGACTGGTTATGTGAAGAAGCTGCCACTGATGAAAAGTTAATGGCAATCACCCCTGCTATGCGTGAAGGCTCTGGTATGGTGCGCTTTTCTAAAGAGTACCCCGCACAATACTTTGATGTCGCAATTGCGGAGCAACACGCCGTCACCTTCGCTGCTGGATTAGCTATTGGTGGTTATAAGCCGATCGTGGCTATTTACTCTACCTTCTTACAACGCGCTTATGATCAAGTGATCCACGATGTGGCTATCCAAAAACTCCCGGTACTCTTTGCTATCGATCGTGGTGGCATTGTTGGTGCGGATGGTCAGACCCACCAAGGAGCTTTTGATCTCTCTTTCTTACGCTGTATCCCTAATATGATTATTATGGCACCTAGCGATGAAAATGAGTGTCGCCAAATGTTGCACACAGGTTACCATTATCAAGAAGGGCCTGTCGCTGTACGTTATCCTAGAGGATCAGGGGTTGGTGCGCCATTACAACCGCTGAGCGAACTTCCTATAGGAAAAGGTATTATTCGTCGCCAAGGTAAAAGTATTGCAATTTTAAACTTCGGAACCTTATTACCCGAAGCCTTAGATGTTGCAGAAAAACTGGATGCAACAGTTGCAGATATGCGCTTTATCAAACCACTAGATAAAGAACTGATCCTTTCCCTTGCCAAACAACACGACATACTGGTCACCTTAGAAGAAAATGCCATTATGGGTGGCGCAGGTAGCGGCGTTAACGAGTTATTAATGCAAGAGCGTTGTTTAGTGCCCGTACTCAATTTAGGGTTACCTGATCTTTTTGTGCCACAAGGTGGACAAGAAGAGATCAGAGCCGATTTAGGACTTGATGCAACAGGCATTGAAAAATCGATTAAAGCTTATCAGGCTCATTCTTTGAGATAATATTTCAAAAGTCTCTCTTGCTTGTAAAGCCGGAGAGACTATTGATAAGGTTAATAAATTCTGACTTTATTTTCTTGTAAAAACTGCCCTTATTTCTTTTCTTTTTTAATTATTTTCAAATCTTGTTAAAGATCACTTTTTAATGAAATTAACTGTAATTTATCAATTTTAAAATTGAATCCATTCAGCGTTAATTGATTCAATCAGTTAGATTTTTCCTTTTTTCTTTCCTTTAACGAAACGTTTCGATCACCTTCACAATATAAATAAATCCAACTTGTTTTCCTATTTTCATTTCCTACTATGTAGAACAGCGAAACGTTTCGCTGAGGAGGCAAAGATGAAAAAAGGTGTATTACTTAATAGTTCAATTTCTAGCGTAATTGCACGTTTAGGGCATACTGACAAAATAACGATTGCAGATGCTGGATTACCCATACCCTCCTCTGTTGAGCGTATCGATCTTGCTTTAACTCAGGGGATCCCTGACTTTATGTCAGTGTTACAAACGATCACCCATGAAATGCAAGTCGAAGCCGTTATGCTTGCCATAGAAATTAAAAATATAAACCCACTTCTTTTTAGTGAGATAACCCGTTATTTGCATTTATTAGAACAACAACAAAAAAAACCTATCGAGATCATTTATGTCACTCATGAAGAATTTAAAACACAACTTCCAGATAATAAAGCGGTGATAAGAACAGGTGAATGCTCTCCTTATGCCAATATCGTGCTGTTTTCTGGTGTGACTTTCTGAGGCCAATATGGAAGCATTACTTGAATTAAAAAATATTGATAAATCATTTCCAGGCGTAAAAGCATTATCTGGTGCGACGTTACGAATTTATCCTGGCCGAGTGATGGCACTTGTTGGTGAAAATGGCGCAGGTAAATCCACACTAATGAAAGTGCTAACAGGTATCTACCAAAAAGACGCAGGTGAAATTATTTATCAAGGGGAACGTTGCTCTTTTAATGGTCCTAAGTCTTCTCAAGAAGCCGGAATAGGTATTATCCATCAAGAACTCAATCTTATCCCTGAATTAACCATTGCAGAAAATATCTTTTTAGGTCGCGAGTTTACCCGTGCATTTGGTGCCATTGATTGGAAAAAAATGTATGCAGAAGCGGATAAATTACTTGCTCGCTTAAACCTTCCTTATCGCAGTCATCGCTCAGTTTCTGAATTATCCATTGGTGATCAGCAAATGGTTGAAATTGCCAAAGTACTCAGTTTTGGCTCTAAAGTGATTATTATGGATGAACCGACAGATGCATTGACAGACACCGAAACTCGCTCTCTGTTTAGTGTGATAACTGAATTAAGAAATCAAGGTTGTGGCATTGTCTATATCTCACATCGATTAAAAGAAATTTTTGATATTTGTGATGATGTAACTGTGTTGCGCGATGGTCAATTTATTGGCGAAAAGCCCGTTTCTTCATTACAAGAAGAGACACTTATTGAAATGATGGTAGGCCGTAAATTAGAAGATCAATACCCTCGCATCCATATTCCTGCAGGAAAAACTAAACTTAATGTCTCTCACTTAAGTGGTGCAGATATACATGATGTCAGCTTCTCCCTATATGAAAATGAAATTTTAGGTATTTCAGGGTTAATGGGCGCAGGCCGTACTGAATTAATGAAAATGATTTACGGTGCATTGCCAAAAACACAAGGTAGCGTGGCGTTAGAAGGTAAAATTTGTCAGATCAAAAAGCCTGCAGATGCACTTGCCCAAGGTATTGTTTATATCTCTGAAGACAGAAAACGCGATGGTTTAGTGCTAGGTATGTCAGTAAAAGAGAATATGTCACTGACGGCGCTACCTTATTTTAGTCGCACTATGGGGATCTTAAATCATAAAGAAGAGCAATTAACTGTCAGTGACTTTATTAAATTGTTCAACATAAAAACCCCGTCCATCAATCAGATCATTGGTTTTTTATCAGGCGGTAATCAGCAAAAAGTCGCTATTGCTCGCGGACTAATGACTCGTCCTAAAGTGCTTATTCTTGATGAGCCTACCCGCGGTGTCGATGTGGGGGCGAAAAAAGAGATTTACCAATTAATTAATAAGTTTAAACAAGAGGGATTAAGCATCATTTTGATCTCTTCAGAAATGCCAGAGGTAATGGGAATGAGTGACCGCATTTTAGTTATGCATGAAGGTCGTATCAGCGGTGAGTTTTCTGCCAATAATGTCACACAAGAGATGCTAATGGCGGCGGCTGTTGGTAAACAATATGGTGCTACAGTAGGAGTTTGAGATGAGTACAAAATCAATACCAGCGTCAAAACGATGGTTCTCTAAGGCTTGGTTATTAGAACAAAAATCACTCATTGCCTTATTGTTGCTTATTGTCGTGGTTTCAACACTCAGCCCGAATTTTTTTACCTTAAATAATATTTTTAACATTCTACAACAAACCTCTGTTAACGCAATTATGGCTGTAGGTATGACATTAGTCATTTTAACCTCTGGTATCGATTTATCGGTAGGTTCATTACTCGCTTTAACCGGTGCTGTTGCTGCTTCTATGGTAGGGGCTGATGTTAATGCGTTAGTGGCTGTTGTCGGTGCTTTAGCATTAGGAGCAGCTATTGGTGGCGTTACAGGTGTCATTATCGCTAAAGGTAAAGTGCAGGCATTTATTGCCACATTAGTGATGATGCTGTTATTGCGTGGTGTCACGCGTGTTTATACTGATGGCAGTCCAATAAATACAGGATTTAGCGATAATGCCGACCTGTTTAGCTGGTTTGGTATTGGACGCCCCTTTGGGATCCCCACCCCTATTTGGCTGATGATGATTGTCTTTTTAAGCGCGTGGTATGTATTGCATCACACACGCTTGGGTCGCTATATCTATGCCCTTGGAGGAAACGAAGCAGCAACCCGTTTATCTGGTATTAGTGTCGATAAAATCAAAATTATTGTTTATGCGCTTTGCGGTTTATTAGCGGCCCTTGCCAGTGTCATTGAAGTTGCTCGTCTTTCTTCCGCCCAACCAATGGCTGGCAATGGTTATGAACTGGATGCTATCGCCGCTGTCGTCTTAGGTGGTACCAGTCTTGCTGGCGGTAAAGGACGCATAATGGGCACACTTATTGGTGCGTTAATTTTAGGCTTTCTCAATAATGCACTCAATTTATTAGGCATATCATCCAATTATCAAATGATAGTCAAAGCTGTTGTCATCTTACTTGCCGTGCTGGTTGATAACAAAAAATAATACGCTTTCTCTTAATCCGAACCCCGACAGGAATATATTATGAAACTAAAAAAAATAGCAACGCTTCTCTCAGTGGTTGCTCTAAGCGCTACCATAAGTGCCAATGCATTAGCAAAAGAGTCTATCGCCCTCGTTATTTCAACGCTCAATAATCCTTTCTTTGTCACCATGAAAGACAGTGCACAAAAAGAGGCGGATAAATTAGGTTATGACTTAGTCGTACTTGATTCAATGGATAATCCAGCCAAAGAATTGGCAAATGTGCAGGACTTAACCGTAAAAGGCACCCGTTTAATGCTCATTAATCCAACGGATTCTGATGCTGTAGGTAATGCCGTGTTAATGGCAAATAAAGCTAAAATTCCTGTAGTAACCCTAGATAGAGTAGCCAATAAAGGTGAGGTTGTTAGCCATGTTGCTTCTGATAACCGCCTAGGAGGAAAAATGGCGGGAGATTATATTGCGGAAAAAGTGGGTAATGATGCCAAAGTGATCCAACTAGAAGGGATCGCCGGAACCTCCGCTTCTCGTGAGCGTGGAGAAGGCTTTAAACAAGCTGTTGATGCTCACAAACTTAATATATTAGCAAGCCAACCTGCTGACTTTGACCGTACTAAAGGCCTTAATGTTATGCAAAATCTATTAACCGCTAATCCTTCAGTGCAAGCGGTATTTGCTCAAAACGATGAAATGGCATTAGGGGCATTGCGTGCATTACAAACTGCAGGTCGTACCGATGTCTTAGTTGTTGGCTTCGATGGCACAAATGATGGCATTAAAGCGGTTAACCGAGGTGTTTTAGGTGCGACTATTGCACAACGCCCCGATCAAATTGGTATTATTGGTATTCAAACCGCTGATAAAATTCTGAAAGGGGAAAAAGTGGATCCCACTATTCCTGTTGAGCTTGAATTAGTCACTCAAAAATAATCACCCATCTAACCACGTAGTACTTTCACTGCGTGGTTAGTTTCGTTATAAACTAGGTTTTCAAAGGATAAAGGCTATGACAACTCCCCGCCTTGCTGTTTTAGGTAGCATTAACGTTGACCATATTATGAATATTGCACAATTTCCCAAGCCCGGAGAAACCGTGATTGGTCATGACTATAAAATAGCATTTGGTGGTAAAGGGGCAAATCAAGCCGTCGCTTGTGGACGTAGTGGTGCCGATATCACGTTTATAGCCTGTGTGGGAGATGATGCTATTGGTCGCGAAATCATCGCTCAATTAAAAACAGATAATATTGATACTGATGCAATTCGTATTATTCCCAAGACACCTACAGGTGTAGCAATGATCCTAGTTAATGAACAAGGCGAAAATGTCATTAGCATTGTTGCCGGAGCAAATAGTGCTCTCACTCCAAGCCATTTGCATCAGTATCGTCATATTATTGAACAAGCAGATGCTTTATTAATGCAATTAGAATCCCCTCTAGACACTGTCTTTGAGGCAGCAAAACAAGCCAAAGCACATCAAACAAAAGTGATTTTAAATCCCGCTCCTGCACAGCCGTTATCTGATGAATTTCTGAGTTTTATTGATATTATTACGCCAAATGAGACAGAAGCCGAAATATTAACCGGTATTTCTGTGCATGATGAAGTGGGTGCAGCTAAAGCGGCTAATATTTTGCACAGTAAAGGCATAAAACACGTTTTAATCACTTTAGGCAGTCGTGGCGTATGGTTTAGTGAACAAGGCACCGGTATGATCATTCCCGGTTTTCGTGTTGAAGCAGTTGATACTATTGCCGCAGGTGATACCTTTAACGGTGCATTTGTTACAGCGATATTAGAAGGTAAATCAGCTCATGATGCGATCCGTTTCGCCCATGCAGCCGCGGCAATTGCAGTGACACGTCATGGCGCGCAATCCTCCGTCCCTTGGCGTGATGAAATTAAGTCATTTTTAGCAGAGCGAGCATAATATTTTGGCAACAATGAAAGATGTCGCCCGTTTAGCGGGTGTTTCAACATCCACCGTTTCCCATGTTATCAATAACAATCGTTATGTGAGTGAAGGTATCCGCGCAAAGGTTAATCATGCAATAGCAACCTTAAATTACGCCCCTTCAGCATTAGCTCGTAGTTTAAAAATGAACTGCACACGTACCATAGGGATGTTAGTTACCGCCAGTAATAACCCCTTTTATGCTGAAGTCGTTCGAGGTGTTGAACGAAGTTGCTATGAACAAGGCTATAGCCTCATTTTATGCAACACCGAAGGCGACTATGAGCGCATGGATACTAGCCTTGAAACCTTGCTACAAAAGCGTGTCGATGGGCTGTTATTAATGTGTACTGAAGCCCGCGCACCATCAAGTGAAGTATTAAATCGTTATCCACGGTTACCCATGGTGATGATGGATTGGTCTCCATTTGAATACAGTAGCGATATTATTCAAGATAACTCCCTATTAGGGGGAGAATTAGCCACGAATTATTTAATTGAAAAAGGTTTTACTGACATCGCCTGTATTGCGGGTCCCCAAGATAAACTTCCCGCTAAACATCGCCTACAAGGCTACTATAATGCGATGCAACAAGCTGGGTTACCCATTCGTAAAGAGCTGGTTTTAACCAGTGATTTTGAGTTTGCAGGTGGCTTTAGTGCAATGCAAACACTGCTCTCACTCCCTATACAACCACAGGCCGTATTTACCTGTAATGATGCAATGGCGGTCGGTGCTTACCAAGCGATTTATCAAAAAGGACTACGTGTACCTGATGATATTTCTATCGTCGGTTATGATGACATCGATTTAGCCTCTTATATGATCCCCCCTTTAACGACTATTCATCAACCCAAAGATGAATTGGGCAAACTTGCTGTAAGCCAATTATTACGTCGTATGGAAGATATTGAAGCACAAGCCAATCTATTAGTGTTAACACCCAAACTGATTGAACGAGGCTCGGTGATAGCTCATAGGAAATAATCTTTTACATTAATAGGTTAATAGGTTGTGTATATATTTCACACAACCTATTTGGTATCCTATAAAAACTGCTATATGGCAGTTTTTATAGGAGCTATTACTATGATCCAGTATGGCAAAGTATTTATGAGCAATAGAACACAAAATGTTCGATTACCCGCTGAGACTCGATTTCCGGATGATGTAAAAGAAGTTTTTGTTCGCGTCAAAGGCAAAGAGAGAATAATCACACCTATACAAAATGCATGGGATAGCTTTTTCTTATCAGAAAAGTCTGTAACAGATGATTTCTTATCTGAAAGGCCTGATCAAGCCACAAGTGAAAGAGGATCCTTTGATGATTAAATACCTATTAGATACAAATTATTGTTATATTCACTATTAAACGCAAGCCTGAGTTTTTATTACCAAAATTCAACCAACATGCTGAACAATTAGCTATTTCTACAATTACACTCGCTGAGCTCATTTTTGGTGCTGAAAAAAGTGTAAATCCAGCCAAAAACTTAGCTACGGTTAACGACTTTGTTTCTCGACTGACTGTTTTATCTTACGATGACTTAGCAGCTTTTCATTATGGAGACATTAGAGCAACACTAGAAAAACAGGGAAAACACGTTGGTGATAACCACTTACATATAGCCGCACATACTAGAAGTAAGGGGCTAATAGTCGTTACCAATAATACTCGAGAATTTGAAAGAGTTGATGGTTTAAGAATTGAGGATTGGACCGTTATTAACTCAGACCCCCAAACTGATTGAACGAGGCCGGTGATAAATTTTATAAAATAACAACAAGAAGATTAACACTATTATTACTGATACTCTCTTTTAAAGAGAGAGTAGTTATTTTATCTAAGTTAACAAAATAAAGCATTATAAAATCAATAAGTTAATTTATATTTTTAAATGATATTATTTCTTATTATTTTGTGTATTACCTCCTATATTTAATCTACTTTTTCTCATCTTTTATCCAATAATCCATGAAAGATGCAAAACTCTATCAGATCTATTATACTCTTATTCTTTCGCATTATCTGTGGCAATACTATTTTTGGTCATTTGGGTCATCATATTAGACTTTTTACGCTGAAACGATAATGTGTCCTTTTGTTTATCGGGCAAGTGTTATCCTCTTTGTGACGATTAATCACTTCCCATTTTGAAAAAATTTGAGAGTATTATTATGTCATTACCTTCTTGTCCTAAATGCAACTCAGAGTATACCTATGAAGATGGGGCAATGTATGTCTGCCCTGAATGTGCCCACGAATGGAACGATGCTGAGCCAACAACTGATAGCGATGAGCTGATTGTTAAAGATGCCCATGGTAATTTATTAGCCGATGGGGATTCAGTGACAGTCATTAAAGATCTAAAAGTAAAAGGTAGCTCAACGCCACTCAAAATTGGTACAAAAGTTAAAGGGATACGTTTAGTGGAAGGCGATCATAATATTGATTGTAAAATTGATGGCTTTGGACAAATGAAATTAAAATCTGAATTTGTGAAGAAAAGCTAATCTTGAATTATCATTAAAATGATTAATAACATTATTTTGATTTCAGAGGCGCTCATTAAGCGCCTTTTGTTTATAGCGATATGATTTATTTATTATCACCAAAGTGATCAAACCCTTTCAGATTAGGGTGCACTTCTTTACCTTCACGTAAATAACGTATACCTTCTGCAATTGGCATAATTTGCCCTATGCAATGAAAGTCAGCTCCCGTATGGGCTAAAGCAATATCTAAAGCCCCACGATTTATTTCAGGCACGGTAAAGCATAGTTCATAGTCTTCGCCACCACTTAATGCCCAAATTTCAGCTTGCTCTTTACTCACCTGTGATTTCATTGCCGCAGAATAAGGCAACGCATCTAAGTTAATACGAGCACCACAACCACTTGCCGTTAAAATATGGTTTAGATCTGAAATAAGACCATCAGAAATATCAATAGCAGCACTTGCTAAAGATCTTAATGCTTGCCCCTGTAAAAGACGAGGCTGCGGACGCAAATGCCTAGTAATAAAATAGTCTCGGCTTTCTGGTTGACTAGGTTGTAATCTATTTTGTAAAACCGCGAGTCCTGCCGCGCTATCACCTAAAAAGCCTGTAACATAAATCCAGTCACCAATTTTTGCCCCTGAGCGTAATAGTGCCATACCTTGAGGAACTAAACCTTGTATTGTGATGGTTAAGCTCAATGGCCCTTTGGTTGTATCCCCACCAATCAATTGAATAGAATAATACTCTGCTAATGCAAATAGAGAGCGACTAAAGGCCTCAAGCCAATCATTATCGACTTTTGGCAATGTTAAAGCTAATGAGGCCCAAGCAGGATCTGCCCCCACCGCGGCTAAATCACTAATATTAACCGCTAATGCTTTATACGCTAAATCTTCAGGGGAAATGGTTGGCAGGAAGTGTATTCCACTGACTAAGGTATCAGTACTAATTGCCACTTGTTGCTTTTCAGGTACAGTCAATATTGCACAGTCATCCCCAATTCCCGTACTCACATCTTTGCGTTTAACTGGCTGAGAAGTGAAATATTGTTTAATGAGGGAGAATTCACCACAAGGCATTATCAATTTCCTATGAAGCAATGCTTATTAAATAAAAGGCCGGAGTAACCGGCCTTGGATTATTAATTTACCATAGAGGAAACGTGAAGAACGTTATTTTTTACGTACAGTTGGTGCAGCTTTATCCAACACGCCATTGACAAATTTATGGCTGTCATCAGCACCAAACACCTTAGCCAATTCAATCGCTTCGTTAATGGCTACTTTATAAGGAACATCTTCACGGAAGCTGAGTTCAAACATAGCTAAACGTAAAATCGCTTTTTCAACTTGGCCTAACTCTTCCAGTTGACGTGATAAATAAGGCTCCATCGCCTTATCTAAACGTGCTGCATTGATTGCAACACCCACTAAAAGCTCACGGAAATAAGCAATATCTACACCTTGGGTATCCTGCTCGGATAAAAACTCCAATTCCACATCCGCGATGTCATTTCCGGATAATTGCCATGAGTAGATAGCTTGTACAGCACACTCACGAGCACGACGACGAGCAGCAGGTTTCACAAAATTCCCCTTTAGTTAAAACAGATGATTAGCCTTTAATGGCTTTAAGTACATTGATCATTTCAAGTGCTGTCATTGCAGCTTCAGCACCTTTATTGCCCGCTTTAGTACCAGCTCGTTCAATTGCCTGCTCAATGCTTTCAGTGGTTAATACACCAAAAGTCACAGGGATCTCACTTTGCATTGCAACATGAGAAAGGCCAGAGCTGCATTCGCCAGCAACGTATTCAAAATGTGCGGTTCCACCACGGATAACAGTGCCTAACGCGATAACGGCATCATATTTGTCGCTTTCTACTAATGCTTTTACAGTTAATGGCAACTCATAAGCACCAGGAACCCAAACGACGGTAATATTTTCTGAGGAAACTTGTCCGATACGCTCAAGTGCATCAACGGCACCTTCTAACAAGCTATCATTAATAAAATTATTAAAACGGGCAATTGCAATCGCTACACGTGCGTTTGGCGCCGCGACAACACCTTTGATTACGTTCATAGGTTACCTTTTTCTCCTATCCGCGGGGCGCGGATTTTATCACATTCTTTCCTTTACTGCGCTCAGTTTTATGATAACACAGCAAAGGAGCCAAAAATCCTTGATAAATCAAGGTAGTTAGTTGGCTGATAACAATGTCGTAACGACAGGGAATAACACACACGGCGCTATTTTACTACAAATAGCGCCATAGACACACATATTTGCATCTATTAATAACGAGGTTTTAAACAAACGCGGATATCAGGGCCGATTTGTTGAAGAGAATCTATTGTAAATTCAGGAGCTTCAGATAATGACGACAGTGGTGAAATGGATAATAAACCTCGAGCATCATTGCCTAAAATTTTCGGAGCAATATAAATGATAAGCTCATCAACAAGACCAAGCTCTAATAGTGCGCCAGCAAAATGTGCGCCACTCTCAACCCATACACTATTAATATTGCGTTTACCTAACTGCATCATTAATAACACTAAATCGACACTACTATTTTTGCCATTAGTAGGAAGCAAAATTTCTGAGACATCACCTTGCCAAGCTTCTTGCTGAGAGTGAGTCCGAGCAAGCAAGCACTCACCTGCAAGTTGTGTAATTTTATAGTCGGGAGTTACCCTATTTTGGCTATCGGTAATAATGCGAATAGGCTGGCGCAATGACTCTAGTGGATAAATCGCTTTTATCTCATCGGATAATGCTTCCCAACGCACATTCATTGCAGGATCATCGGCTAAAACAGTGGCACTCGTTGTTAAAATAGCACTAGCTTGCGCGCGAAAGTTTTGCACATCTTGTCGCGAAGCGTTAGAGGTTATCCATTGACTTTCCCCTGATGCTAATGCCGTTTTACCGTCTAAAGAGGCGGCCAGTTTTAATTGGATATAAGGAAACCCTGTTCTCATACGTTTAAAAAAGCCGATATTCAATTTTTCAGCTTCTTGCATTAATACGCCATGAGAAACATCAATACCTGCAGCGACTAATTTATGTAAACCACGTCCTGCCACTTGAGGATTGGGATCTTGCATTGCAGCAACAACACGTTTTACCCCGGCGTTGATTAAAGCATCAGCACAAGGAGGCGTTTTACCAAAGTGGCTACATGGCTCAAGCGTAACATAGACAGTAGCACCTTTGGCATTTTCACCCGCCATATTTAATGCATTCACTTCGGCATGTGGACCACCTGCATGATGGTGATAACCTTCACCTATAATCTTCCCTTCTTTCACAATCACGCATCCCACATTTGGGTTAGGTGATGTTGTAAAACGTCCTAATGCAGCTAACTCTATCGCTCGACGCATATAGGTTTCATCATTAGCCGGCTCATTGCCCGTAAGATTGTTGCTGTTGTTAATTGTCATCATAGATTTATTATTTATCGTTATTTTCAAATAGTCGTGTGAAGGTGTGAAGCGAATGATTAATCTTGTAATTTTGCAATTTCTTCGCCAAAATCGCGCACATCTTCAAAACTGCGATAAACCGAAGCAAAACGGATATAAGCAACTTTATCCAGTTTCTTTAGTTGTTCCATAACAAAATTACCGATCTGTTTGGAAGGTATCTCTCTTTCGCCCGTTGCCCTTAATTGTGATTTGATATGATTAATAGCAGCTTCAACATCATCAGAACTCACAGGGCGTTTTTCTAATGCTTTGAGCATTCCTCTACGTAGCTTTTCTTCATCAAAAGGCTCACGGATTTCATCACTTTTCACAACACGAGGCATCACAAGCTCTGCGACTTCAAAGGTAGTAAAGCGCTCATGGCAAACAAGGCATTGACGACGACGGCGCACTTGTGAGCCATCACCAACAAGTCTCGAATCAATTACTTTGGTATCTACGGCTGTGCAAAATGGACAATGCATAGTTATTCCTACTGTTGACAAAACTCCTAAACAGTGTACCTGTTCAGTGAACAAAAAACACCCTGTCAGTCATTAACTGGCAGGGTGTTTGCGATGTTTATGTCAGAAAAACGCTCTATTAAGGTAAGAGTGTTGTCTGATCTGCACCCTCTTTTTCCACTTTTTGAACAATCAGGTGTTCGCGTTTCATGCCCATTTTCAGTGCTAATGCAGAAGCCACATAAATAGATGAAACAGTACCGAATGAAACACCGATTAACATCACTAAAGAGAAGCCTTTAAGCATTGAACCACCAAAGATATAGAGCATCAACACAACTAATAATGTTGTTGCTGATGTCATGATGGTACGGCTTAATGTCTGTGTTAATGAAACGTTCATGATCTCATAAGAGGTACCACGACGAATTTTACGGAAATTCTCACGAATACGATCTGATACCACGATACTATCGTTCAAGGAATAACCGATAACAGACATCAATGACGCCACAATGGTTAAATCAACTTCAATTTGGAAGAGTGATAAAATACCCAAAGTGATCACCACGTCATGGGCAAGTGAAATAACAGCCCCTAATGCTAGACGCCACTCAAAACGGAATCCAACATAGATCAGAATACAGATAAGTGCAGAAAGTAACGCCATTGCCCCTGTTTGAGCCAATTCACTCCCGACACTTGGCCCAACAAATTCAATACGTTTGACTGTTGCATCATTATCAATTTCAACATTGATAATATCGATGACTTTCTTACCTAATTCTTGACCAGCCTGTCCTTCAACAGGAGGCATACGCACCATAATATCGCGGCTGCTACCAAAGTTTTGTAACAGAGGATCTTTATAGCCGGCGGCTGCCAAGCTATCACGCATTTTATCTAGATCGGCCGGTTGACTGAGATTGATCTCAATAACCGTTCCTCCAGTAAAATCTAATCCCCAGTTAAATCCTTTCACGGAAATGATAGCAATAGATGCTACCAAAAGCAGAAACGAAATAGTAAAGGCGACGTTGTCCCAACGCATAAAGTCAATGACTTTACGACCATGGTTTAATTGTTCAACAGTATAATCCTGTGCCACAACGTGCTCCTTAAATAGACAGTTTCTTGATGCGTTTACCGCCATACAGCAGGTTTACAATCGCACGTGTACCCACAATAGCGGTAAACATGGATGTCGCAACCCCGATAGCAGTTGTGATAGCAAACCCTTTAATGGAGCCAGTACCGACTGCATAAAGGATCACGGCAGTAATTAACGTGGTTAAGTTCGCATCAATAATACTGGAGAAGGCACCTTTATAACCTTCATGGATAGCTTGTTGTACTGAGCGACCATTACGTAACTCTTCTTTAATACGCTCGTTGATCAGTACGTTAGCATCGACCGCAACCGCAAGGGTTAAGACAATACCCGCAATACCAGGCATGGTTAACGTTGCACCGGGTAATAATGACATGACCCCCACAATTAACACCAAGTTTGCTAATAGCGCCGTACTCGCGATCACACCAAATTTACGATAATAAATAATCATAAAGGCAACAGAGGCTATCAGACCCCATAAACAAGCTTCTAAACCTTGAGTTATGTTCTGAAGACCTAATGTTGGCCCAATGGTTCTCTCTTCAACGATTTGAATAGGTGCAATCAATGCTCCAGCACGTAATAACAGAGATAATTGACGTGCTTCATTCGCATTAGAGATACCAGTAATGCGGAAGTTATTACCTAAACGGGTTTGAATATTAGCCACGTTAATAACTTCTTCATTTTTTACCAAAATTGCGCGATCGTTTTCATCACGTTTACCGCTGTCTTTATACTCTACAAAAAGAGTAGCCATCGGTTTACCGACGTTATCTTTGGTAAAGTTAGACATAATAGAGCCACCAGCACTATCAAGTGAAATACTTACTTGAGGCTGGCCGTACTCATCGGCTTGTGACGTTGAATCGGTAATATGGTCACCCGTCAATACAACACGTTTATAAAGAATGGTTGGTCTACCATCTCGAGTGTATTTCACTTCTGAGTCACCCGGGATGCGTCCTGTTTCTAAGGCGGAAGGATCAACATTAGTATTCACTAAACGGAATTCTAATGTTGCTGTTGCACCTAGGATTTCTTTCGCACGAGCCGTATCTTGAATACCCGGTAATTCAACAACAATGCGGTCAGCACCTTGGCGTTGAACTAATGGCTCAGCAACCCCTAATTGGTTGACACGGTTACGTAGGATGGTGATATTTTGTTGTACCGCATAAGTACGCGCATCACGTAAACGCTCGTCGGTAAAAATAGCTTTTAACGAGTTATTATCCCCATTTCTAAAAATGAGATCTTGGTTACGACGCGCAAGATAATCTGATGCTTTAGAACGGTCATCAGCGTTGCGGAAACGGATTTCAACACCATAATTATCCGTTTTGCGGATAGAAGAATATGGAATGCCTTCGTCACGTAATAAAGTACGTAAACTATCAACATTTTGTTCTTGAAGTTTACCTAACGCGGTTTCCATATCAACTTCCATTAAGAAGTGAACACCACCACGTAAGTCTAACCCTAATTTCATCGGCTCACCGCCAATGGCTTCTAACCATTTTGGCGTAGCTGGTGCAAGGTTAAGTGCAACAACGAACTTGTCACCTAACGCAGGTAACAACGCTTCACGGGCACGTAACTGAATGTCAGGGTTACTGAAACGAGCCAAAATCGCACCATTTTCAAGGGCGATTGATTTCGCTTCAATTTTTTCTTTATCTAATAAAGATCGAACTTGATCCAGTGTTTGCTCATTGGCGGCGGTTCCCCGCGCGCCAGTGATTTGAACAGCCGGATCCTCACCATATAGGTTAGGAAGTGCGTAAAGCAGACCGATGAGGATAGCGAATATCAACATCAGATACTTCCACAAAGGATAACGGTTTAGCACGGCAGTTCCCTTTTCCCTTTGGGGAAATCAAATTAAATAGCTTTCATTGTGCCTTTTGGTAATACAGCGGCAACAAAGTCACGTTTGATAGTTACTTCAGTTGTTTCATTCAGAGCAACAACGATATAGCCGTTATCTGAAACTTTAACAACGCGGCCGATTAAACCACCAGTAGTTAACACTTCATCACCTTTACCGATAGATTCCATCAGTTTACGGTGTTCTTTAGTACGTTTTTGCTGAGGACGTAGGATCATAAAATAGAAAATTAAAATAAAGATCACTAACATCGGTAAAATAGACATAAAGCTTGCTTCAGGTGCTGCTTGTCCAGCAGAAGCAACAGCATCAGAAATGAAAAAACTCATTCACTTTTTCCTCATTGTTGTCGATATCGACGATACTCAAGTTATAAGCCCAATATCATACACAGAATTGGGCTTTCTCGTATACATTAATCGCACTTACTCGCACTGCTATTTAGCGGTGGAACTGGTTTACCAATACGTTCGTAGAACTCATGCACGAAATCTTCGAAACGTGACTCATCAATTGCTTGACGAATTTCAGCCATTAGACGCTGATAATAGCGTAAGTTATGGATGGTATTCAGCCTTGCACCTAAAATTTCGTTACAGCGATCAAGATGATGTAGGTAAGCGCGACTATAATTTTTACAGGTGTAGCAATCACAATGTTCATCCAGAGTTGATGTATCTGAACGATGTTTAGCATTACGAATTTTAATGACACCATTTGTTACAAACAGATGTCCATTACGTGCATTTCGTGTTGGCATCACACAGTCAAACATATCGATACCACGACGAACACCTTCAACTAAATCTTCAGGTTTACCTACACCCATTAAATAACGAGGTTTATCCGCAGGGATTTGTGGACAAACATGTTCTAAAATACGGTGCATATCTTCTTTAGGTTCACCAACAGCTAGGCCCCCAACAGCGTAACCGTCAAAGCCGATTTCCACTAGCCCTTTCACTGAGATATCACGTAAATCTTCGTAAACGCCGCCTTGAATAATACCGAATAATGCATTTTTGTTGTTTAATTCATCAAAGCGTTGACGACTACGTTTAGCCCAGCGTAATGACATCTCCATGGAATTTTTAGCATAATCCCAATCTGATGGATATGGCGTACACTCATCGAAGATCATCACAATATCTGATCCAAGATCGTACTGAATTTCCATTGATTTTTCTGGGCTTAAGAAAATCTTTTCACCATTAATTGGGTTACGGAAATGCACACCTTCTTCTTTAATTTTACGCATTGCGCCTAAACTAAAGACTTGGAAACCACCTGAATCGGTTAAAATTGGCCCTTTCCACTGCATAAAGTCATGCAAATCACCGTGTAATTTCATGATCTCTTGACCAGGACGTAACCATAAATGGAAAGTATTGCCTAAAAGGATTTGTGCACCTGTGGCTTCAACTTCTTCAGGTGTCATCCCTTTAACTGTACCGTATGTCCCTACAGGCATAAATGCAGGTGTTTCAACGACACCGCGTTCAAACTTAAGACGACCACGACGGGCATGACCATCTGTTTTATCTAATTCGTATTTCACTCATCCTCCAAGCATCAGAAAAACAGTCCAATGCATAATAAAAACAGCACATTCTAATCATTTGTTAGACGGCTGTATATGTTACATCAACAAAAGCTGTGCTTAGTCAAAGAGATCAAGCAGCAAAATTGACATAACCGGTCATAAAATGAAAAAAAACGTTAAAAAATAGAATAAAGCCCTACTCTTCACCCACTTTTTCATTGATAGCTAAAGGATTACGCGTAATAAACATCGCATCACCATAACTGAAAAAACGATACTTCTGTTCAACCGCTACGTTATAAGCATTCATGGTATTTTTATAACCAGCAAATGCAGAAACCAGCATAATTAAGGTTGATTCTGGCAAATGGAAGTTAGTTATCAAAGCATCAATAATTTGATATTGGTAACCTGGATAAATAAAAATTTGCGTATCATCAAAAAAAGGAGCAATTAATGCATCTTTGGCTGCTTTAGCCGCACTCTCTAAAGAGCGAACAGACGTTGTACCCACGGCAATCACCCGATTACCTCGTGCCTTACAAGCGAGCACGGCATCTACCACCTCTTGAGGGACTTCAGCATACTCGGAATGCATAGTGTGTTCTTCGATATTATCCACACGAACAGGCTGGAAAGTACCAGCACCAACATGCAAAGTGACAAAGGCCATCTCAACGCCTTTGTTACGTAACGCTTCTAATAACGGCTCATCAAAATGCAATCCGGCTGTGGGTGCAGCTACTGCACCGGGACGCTCATTATAGACCGTTTGATAAAGCTCTTTATCGGATCTTTCATCTGGACGATCAATATAAGGAGGAAGAGGCATATGACCGATACTATTTAAAATAGTCAGCACATCTCTTTCATCATCAAAACGGATTTCAAATAGTGTATCATGGCGTGCAATCATGGTTGCTTGTACACTTTCGTCTTCCCCTAAAATCAGTGATGCGCCCTCTTTGGGTGATTTTGATGCACGAACATGGGCTAACACACGATGTTCATCTAGCATACGCTCCACTAATACTTCTATCTTGCCACCGGAGGCTTTACGACCATAAATACGCGCGGGGATCACTCTAGTATTATTAAATACAAGTAAATCACCGGCATTGAGTTTATCTAATACATCCGTAAAGACACCGTGAGATAAATTGCCCGTTTTCCCCTCTAGGGATAATAATCGGCACCCACTACGTTGGGGGTGAGGATAGTGAGCAATTAAGGACTCAGGCAGGTCAAATCTAAAATCGGATACACGCATAATTAAACGACTACTTTCATAAAAAACAGGCGCACTAGTCTAGTGCTGCATGTTAATCAGTGCAACAAAGAAGCACTTTTTTATTTAAAAAGCGCTATGATAGTACAATGAACTATCTTGCTCACTTACACCTCGCCTTTAGAGCGAAAAGCTCCTTATTAGGCAATATGATGGCGGACTATGTAAAAGGTACGCCGAGTAACGATTACAGCCAAGCGGTAATTGACGGCATTCGCATGCATAGGCGTATTGATGTGCTGACTGATACTCATCCATTAGTTAAACAAGCTCGACAACTTTTTCCGAATGAATACCGCCGCGTTGCACCCATTACTTTGGATATATTTTGGGATCATTTTCTCTCACTACATTGGGATAAATTTGAACCTGACATACCGCTCTTGGAATTTGTTACTTATGTGCGCAATACCATTGAACCGGATTTATGGCGAACTCCGGAAAAATTTCAAGAGCTCAATGAATATTTATGGCCCCAAGCGTGGTTGACTCGTTATGCTGATAAAACTTATATAGCACAGACGTTAAAAGGCATGGCAAAAAGAAGACCGCGTTTAAGTGCGCTTGCAGGCTCTTATATTGCACTAGAAACGCATTATAAAGAGTTAAGTGAGATTTTTTGGCAATTTTATCCACAATTGTTAGAAAGAGCACAACATCATCAGCTGGATGACTGATACATTAAGGCTCTTTTTATTCATCTGTTTGTCATGGTTAAGCATTACATTGAATCGAGCAAACAGAGACTACGTCAATTTATCTTTTTATTGGTAACGATCCGTTAACAAGCGTAGTATTCATTTATAAAGTTGATTAGAATAGATAGTTATACAAGGAGTCATAAATAAGTCATTTTTGTTGTATAAAGTTCATCGTTATAACCTATCAAATAGATTGTTCTGTATGATTTTATCAATAACGATTGATTATTTATGCTGTATACATCATTTAAAAACAGGGCATCACCCTAAATTTAAAAACAGGGTATCCCCTAAATTTACTCTAAATAGTTCGAGTGAACGCAGTCAACAACGCGACAACTTGAAATATGACGAGTATAAACTCTTTCAATTTACAGGAGTACATTATGGTTCTGGTTACTCGCAAAGCCCCAGATTTCACAGCAGCTGCTGTTTTAGGTAACGGTGAAATTGTTAATGATTTTAACCTGCATTCATTTATCAAAGGCAAACCTGCGGTTATTTTCTTCTGGCCAATGGACTTCACTTTTGTTTGCCCTTCAGAACTGATTGCATTTGATCACCGTTTTGAAGAGTTCCAAAAACGTGGTGTTGAAATCATCGGCGTTTCTATGGACTCAGAATTCGTACATAACGCATGGCGTAAAACAGCTATCGATGATGGCGGTATTGGTGAAGTAAGATACCCAATGGTTGCTGATATCAAACACGATATCATTAAAGCATACGGTATCGAACATCCAGAAGCGGGTGTTGCACTACGTGGTTCATTCCTAATCGACAAAGAAGGTGTCGTTCGTCACCAAGTGGTAAACGACCTGCCATTAGGCCGTAATATTGACGAAATGATCCGTATGGTTGATGCACTACAATTCCACGAAGAGCACGGTGATGTTTGCCCTGCACAATGGGAAAAAGGCCAAGAAGGTATGGGCGCATCTCCAGACGGTGTTGCTAAATATCTGAAAGCGAACTCAGGCAAACTGTAATATTCCAGTAAGCTAAACAAATATTTGCTAAAAGCCTGTGAAAACAGGCTTTTTTATTAATACTCCATCTATTCTTTTGCCTTTCAACTCAATTTATTAAGATTACTATTTGTACATAACATTATTATTTATTCGCTTAAAGATGATTTTGTGATCATCTCTTCAAAAAAAATTCTCGTCATTAATAACTTCTCTCTATACTTATTGTTACGTAATTGTTAACCACATTAATACTAGCGTATACACACCTACTTTCACTTATCTCTATTGAAACTAACCCACTGTTATTAATGGATATAATCATGATTACTATAAAAAAAACGCACCTGCTGTTACTTACCACACTTTTTTCACCTGCACTCTATGCCGCCTATGAGCCAGCGGTTGAAGCACAACAAGGTATGGTGGTCTCTTCACAACATTTAGCCTCACAAGTAGGGAAAGATATTTTACAAAAAGGAGGGAATGCCATTGATGCAGCTGTTGCTGTTGGCTATGCACAAGCTGTGGTAAATGCTTGTTGTGGAAATATTGGCGGTGGTGGCTTTATGACCATACACCTTGCTGATGGCACCAATACCTTTATTAATTTTCGAGAAACGGCGCCTACGGCAGCGTCTAAAAATATGTATTTAGATAAAGACGGTAACTTGATTAAAGAGGCAAGCCTATACGGCTATCTTGCCTCAGGGGTGCCGGGTACAGTGAAAGGACTTGATGCAGCATTAGAAAAATATGGCACTCTTTCACGCCAAGAAGTGATGGCTCCCGCTATTAAACTAGCCAGAGAAGGCTATATTTTAACCCGTGCTGATACTGACGTATTAGACACCACCACAGAGCGATTTAAACAAGATCCTGAATCAGCAAAAATTTTCTTAAAGCCTGATGGAACACCATGGCAGCCTGGCGATCGCCTCATTCAAACAGACTTAGCCAATACACTTGAACTTATCGCCAACCAAGGTGCTGATGCTTTCTATCAAGGGGAAATCCCTAAAAAAGTAGAACAAGCTTCAAAACAGCATAATGGGTTATTAACCAAAGAAGATTTTGCGAACTTCACTATTACCGAAACACCTCCCATTACCTGTACTTATCGAGGTTATGAATTTATCTCTGCTCCTCCTCCCAGTTCAGGGGGCGTCACTATTTGCCAAACACTGAATATTTTAGAAGGCTACGATCTGAAATCGATGGGTTTTAACTCTGCCGAATATGTTCACACGCTCACAGAAGCTATGCGTCATGCTTATATGGATAGAAACACCTTTCTTGGCGATCCGCAATTTATAAACAATCCAACAGAAAAGTTATTAAGTAAAGCCTACGCCGCAGAGCTTCGCCAACAAATTACACCGAATAAAGCCACCCCATCAGAAAAAGTACAACCCGGTATTGCACCTCATGAAAGCCCTGAAACCACACATTATTCGGTGATTGATAAAGATGGTAATGCCGTTTCAACCACTTACACCATCAATGGTCGTTTTGGTGCTGTCGTTATCGCCCCGGGGACTGGCTTTTTCCTCAATAATGAGATGGATGATTTTACAACTAAAGTTGGCGAGAAAAATCTTTATGGCTTAGTACAAGGTGAACGAAATAGTATTGCCCCATTAAAACGTCCACTATCCTCAATGAGTCCAACCATTGTGACTAAAGATGGCAAACCCTTTCTTGTATTAGGCTCACCGGGAGGCTCTCGTATTATCTCAATCACCTTACAAACGGCACTTAATATTATTGAGTTTGGTATGTCCCCCCAAGAAGCCGTCAATAGCCCTCGAATTCATCATCAATGGCTACCTGATGAGGTTTATTATGAACAACGAGGATTATCAAAAGATACCTTAGAAAAACTTTCTGCCATGGGATATAAAATGGTCGAACAAACGCCATGGGGCGCGGCTGAATTGATTATGGTCGGCCTTCCAGGAGAACAAGGAGTGATCCCTGCTTCGTCAGGTAATGATTCTGCTGTTTCAGGGGCGATACGCGAAGGTTATCTTTATGGTTCAAATGATGTTCGACGTCCAGCAGGTAAAGCCGTGGGCTACTAACCATAAAGTCATATAATACCATTGGCAAAAGAAACCTTCTCTTTATTAGACAAGGTTTCTTTTTTTATAAAAATGATCTCGTCACTGTTTTACAATTTATTAATATCTTTTTTTATTAATAATAATCAAGATTCATTTTTCATTAAATAAATAATTAATATTAAATATCAATTTACCATTAAAATAATAATTTCAAACGTAATATAAGAACAAATGTCTTTATATTCTATTTAAATAATAGAATATATATAAACAATATTAATTATCCTTCGTAATTACAGATAAGAACAATAATCACTTAATTTAATTTTTTAACTAACGATAATTAATTTTATTTCTATGATTGCAGTCACAGAATAAATTTTTCAATAACCACAATATCATAATGGTTAATGAAAAATACGTAAAAACCGAATGTAACATATTGTAAATACAAATATTTAACAATTCACCACAAGCTATTTTCAGTAATAAAAAGTGTTGATAACTATTATATCTATTCTAAACCAATCGTTATTATATTTTATATACAACGAAAAACAAGTAGAGAAAAGAACACATTTATCATCACAAATTATTTCTTATTTAAATTAGTTAAGCGGAGATAAATATTAATGTCTGATACACATCATCGTCCTATATTAGATATTGGACTATCAAGACTAGAGTTTCTGCGAATATCCGGTAAAGGGCTGGCAGGGATCACCATAGCACCCGCACTACTTTCTCTTTTAGGTTGTAAGCAAGAAGAAATAGACAGTGGCGTTATTCAACTGACAACCACACCTAAAGGTGTATTAGTGACTAATCGTGCCCGTTGCACTGGCTGTCATCGTTGTGAAACAGCATGTACAACATGGAATGATGGTAGCGTTGGATCTTTCTTCTCCCGTACTAAAATCCATCGTCATTTCTATTTTGGTGATAAAGGCATTGGCTCTGGAGGGGGCTTATATGGCGACTTAAACTTTACCACTGATACTTGTCGCCAATGCAAAACACCCGAGTGTATGAACGTCTGCCCAGTAAAAGCTATCCGTTATCAAGAAGAGTTTGGCTGTATTGTCGTTGATACTCGTCGTTGTATCGGCTGTGCCGCTTGTACAACAGCTTGCCCGTGGATGATGGCAACCGTCAATCCACAAACGAAAAAATCCGGTAAATGTAATTTATGTGGTGAATGCGCTTCAGCATGCCCAACAGGGGCATTGCACATTATTGAATGGAAAGAAATTACCGTTTGATTTTTCTTAGCAATCACCTCATTGACCCCTCTTTAGATTAGGAAGCAATATTATGATTAACGGCTGGACTGGCAATATACTAAGAATTAATTTAACTACCGGTGCCATCTCTCGCGAAAGCTCAAGCCAATACAAATCCTTAATTGGTGGTATGGGCTTTGGCTACAAAATTATGTATGAAGAAGTTGCACCCGGTGTAAAACCTTTTGATGAAGAAAACAAAGTGGTATTTGCGGTAGGCCCGCTAACAGGATCAGGCGCACCCTGTAGCTCTCGCGTCAATATCACCTCTCTTTCAACCTTTACTCGCGGTAATTTAGTGGTTGATGCCCATATGGGAGGCTTTTTTGCCGCATGGATGAAATTTGCCGGCTATGATGCGTTGATCATTGAAGGTCAGGCAGATAACCCCGTGTGGATCCATATTGATGATGACCAAGTTTCCATTGAAGATGCCTCTTTTTTATGGGGAAAAGGAACTCGTCAAACAACAGAAGAACTTTGTGCTCAAACAAGCCCTGAAGCGTGTGTTGCTGCTATTGGCCCTGCAGGTGAAAACCTTGTCCCTCTTTCAGGACTTATCAATAGTCGTAACCACAGTGGTGGTGCTGGAATTGGTGCCGTACTTGGTGCTAAAAAATTAAAAGCGATTGTGGTTGAAGGAAGCCGTGGCGTTAATGTTGCCGATCGTAAAGCGTTAAAAGAGCTTAACGACTATATGATGACACAACTCATTGGCGCAAATAATAATCACGTTGTACCAAGTACCCCGCAATCTTGGGCAGAGTATTCACATCCGGGTTCACGCTGGACTGCACGTAAAGGGCTTTATTGGGGAGCGGCTGAAGGTGGCCCCATTGAAACAGGGGAGATCCCACCGGGCAATGCCAATACTGTCGGCTTTAGAACCATGAAATCAACCTTCGATCTTGGCCCAGAAGCAGAACAATACACGGTAAAAATGGGGGGATGCCACTCATGCCCTATTCGCTGTATGTCACAACTTAATGTCCCGCAAGCAAAAAAATTTGGCGTACCTCAAACAGGCGGAAACACTTGTGTCGCCAACTTTGTTCATACCACCATTTTCCCTAATGGCCCGAAAGATATTGAGAAAAAAGGCGATGCCAATGTTGTTGGTAATCTTGTCGGCCTCAATATTTTTGATGATATGGGCTTATGGTGCAACTACGGTCAGCTTCATCGTGACTTTACTTATTGCTATACCCACGGCGTTTTTAAACGCGTTCTTTCTGAAGAAGAGTATAACGATATTCCTTGGGATAAACTTGAAGAAGGTGATCCCGCATTTATCAAAGATTTCTATTACCGCTTAGCCCATCGTAAAGGTGAATTTAGTCACCTTGCTGATGGCTCTTATTTAATTGCACAACGCTGGAATTTAGGTGAGGAATATTGGGGTAATAAGAAAAATAAACTTTGGTCACCGATGGGTTTCCCTATTCACCATGCAAATGAAGCTTCTGCTCAAGTAGGCTCCATCGTCAACTGTATGTTTAACCGCGATGCGATGACACATACTCATATCAACTATATCGGTAGTGGTTTACCGCTAAAATTACAAAAAGAGATTGCAGGTGAACTATTTGGCTCTGGTGATGCTTTTGATGAAACCAAAAACTACACGCCGATTAATAAAGCAAAAATCGCCTATACCAAATGGACCATTTTGCGTAGTTGCCTACATGATGCCGTGACATTATGTAACTGGGTATGGCCAATGACCGTATCACCTCATAAAAGCCGCAACTATCGTGGCGATTTAGATATGGAAGCAAAATTTTTCACTGCCATTACCGGTGAACCAACCACTTCTCAAGATCTTGATTTAGCCTCAGAACGCATCTTCACTTTACATCGTGCTTACACGGTTAAGTTAATGAACACAATGGATATGCGTAATGAGCATGACCAAATCTGTTCATGGGTATTTGATAAAGATCCTGATATTCCTGTCTTTACGGAAGGGACAGACAAAATGGATAGAGAAGATATGCAACTCTCTCTCACCCTATTTTATGAAGAAATGGGCTGGGATCCACAATTAGGCTGTCCAACAAAAGCAACTTTAGTACGCCTTGGATTACAAGATGTTGCTGACGATTTAGCATCACGTGGCTTATTACCCAATTAATAGGTAAAGGAGATCATGATGAATAAACAGAATGCATCAGCCTCTATACCACCTGATATTGCTCATGATGCTGATATTACTTTAGAACAACCGGATATTTCTCTTCGTCGTTGGCTATTGCCGTTATCAGAGAGAGGTATTGGGCATGGTACTCACACCTTAACGGATACCACAGAAGAGCAAATTGAAGATATCGCGCAATTATCGGCTGAACAACACCTAGCCAATGCAATCCGTCAATGTTCAAAAGAAGGTGAACTATTAGCTATTTCCACGCTGTATGATGCGCCTTATTCACTCTCTGAAGAAGAGGTAATGCAATTAAGAGTCGCGTTGAAAGAGGACACTTTCGTTGATATTACTTATTTAACACATAATGGTGAGGATTATTTCTATTCTGACACTGTTATGTCAGATAACTATGCACAATTACAGCTTCTCAATAGATATACCGATATTTGTACTGCCATTGCAGGTTTAGTTCGCTTTGAATGCGAAACCTACCCTCGACCATTGAAGCAAAGCATGTTGATGTTGGAGCCTTTTTATTACACCGCTGCAGAAATAGACGATGCATTGACGCTGATGAAAACTCACCCTGATTTTCAAGATATTCAGCAAATATTCGCCTCTAACAATGCCCCTTACCTATTTAGTAGCACCCTAATGAGTTATGGCAAGGCGAGAGGATTAACAGAATGGCTGGAGGTAGAACAATATGAAAATCCTTAGTGCTCTACCCTGTCGACGAAATGTTCTGTGGGTATTACAACAGCATCAGATTGAGGAGCAAAAATAATGCGTGTTTCTCGCCGTAAATTTGTAGCAGGTATAGGTTCTGTGATCTTTTTCAGTGCGCCACTGGGGAGTGCCTTAGCGGCAGCCACAGATAAAAAACCGATACGCTATGCCATGATCCATGACGAAACACGCTGTAATGGCTGTAATATTTGTGCCACAGCGTGCCGTCGATTAAATAAAGTACCAACCGGAATGGCGCGAATGGATATTGCACACATTCCATTAAGCTTAAAAGAAGATAACGATAAGTACCATTTTTTTAGACACTCATGTCAGCAATGTGAAGATGCTCCTTGTATCTCGGTTTGTCCTACGGGCGCATCTTGGCGCGATGAAAGCAATGGTATTGTTCGCGTTAATAAAGAGAAATGTATTGGCTGTAGTTATTGCATATCAGCCTGTCCTTACCAAGTTCGTTATCTTAATCCCGTAACACATGTTGCTGATAAATGTGACTTTTGTCTTGAGTCTCGATTACAAAAAGGGTTCCCACCGATTTGTGTCAGCGCTTGCCCACAAAACGCCCTACTCTTTGGTAGAGAAGATAGCCCACAAATTCAGCAATGGCTAAAAACACATGACTACTATCTCTATCAACTTGATGGAGTAGGAAAACCGCATCTTTATCGACGTGTTGGACCTCATGTACAAGGGGGAGATAACGTATGAGTGCAATAAATATCATGCCAAATGCAGCACAATTTCAAGCCTCACTCAAACAGTATGTCTTAATCTATACACCGGACTATTTACCACTTTGGTTAATTGTTGCCGGCGTATTATTTGTCGGCATGCTACTTGTACTCGCACTTCATGGTTTTTTACGTTACCGCTTTGCCACACCCCATGGAGAGCATCATCAAGAAGAGAAACTCTATCTTTACTCAAAAGCGGTACGTTTATGGCATTGGAGTAATGCAACTTTATTTATCTTACTCCTTCTCAGTGGCGGGATTAACCATTTCGCCCTACTCTCGGCACATGACACGGCGTTACTCGTCAATGTGCATGAAATTTGTGGTTATCTACTCTTAGTATGCTGGTTGTCCTTTGTATTAATTAATCTTGTTAGTGGCAATGGTAAATTTTACCGTATTGACAGTAAAAACTGGTTGCAACGAGTATTAATGCAAACACGTTTTTATCTTTACGGCATTATTAAGGGGGAAGATCATCCTTTTCCAGCCACTCCCAAGGTTAAATTTAATCCACTGCAACAAATGGCTTATTTAGGTGTGATGTATGCATTAGTACCATTACTTTTAATCACGGGGATCTTACTGCAAAATCCCATGTTTATCCCTGCTGATGCTGTGCTATTTAAAGCTTGGTTATTAATAATTCACCAAATACTAGCCGTGTGTAGTGTCTTTTTTATCTTTGGTCACCTTTACCTGTGTACCACCGGAAGAACGCCATTCCAAACCTTTCGCAGTATGGTTGACGGCTACCATAGACACTAATAAATAGATGGATCAAGGAGCTTATATGTCAGTCCCTTCACAGGAAAATATCACACTAACCAAAGAAGACTTACGCCAACTGCATGTTTCAAGTTCACTTTATCGTTGGTTTTTGCGTTATTTTCCCCATGGAGGTACTTACCGTGCTATCCATAATGAATTGATAAAACAACGTCAAACACAATGGATAGAAAGCTTAATTCAATATATTTATCTGCGTCATTTTAGTCAGTCCTCTTTTGCCAAACAGGAACAAGAAGTGATAGAAAACATCTTGTCCCTGTTAGGCAATGAAAAACAAACCGGTGTGACATTACAACGTTTACCCTATCACCAACCGCAATCTAGCGACGAAAACATCCAGTTTTCCACCGAATGGCATCAACTGATTGTCAAAAGCCAACAATTTAACACCGCCCTTGCATTATGTGGTCGTGATAATATTGTCGCCTTATCCGGTGATGAAAACAGTATTGCTAACACTGGTTATAGTAACCAATTAATCAACAGCGGATTTGCTGGAAAGATCAGTAATACGGCAGATCAATGTCGTATTGGTAGCTTAGGAGGACGCTCTCGTATTTGTAATAGTGGCAACGATGTTAAAATTTACGCTTCTGGTCAAGGGGCGCATATTGCCAATAGTGGCATAAGAAACTTTATTAATGCGACTCAATCCCGTACAAAAATAACCAATACTGGTGATTTAGCACATATTACTGTTACTGGCGATAACGCCATTGCTATCAACACAGGTGATAACTGCACACTCTCTGTATCTGGGGATAACAGCGTGTGTATCTCAACAGGGCATCTTCAGCAATTTTGCTTAGGAAAAGGCGGTAGTGCTGTGATTGCCTATCACGATGGAAAACGTACCCGCTTTAACGTTTTCTATGAAGGTGAAGATAATATTGAGGCCGGCATTCACTACTACTTAGATGAAAAACAGCGCCCAGTTGCAATGGATAATATTACTTAACTCAATAATTAATAAAAAATTCTCATAGAAGCTATTGGGCAAACATGGAGACGAAACACGATAACTTCGCATTGTTTCACAAAGATTTAGCGTTATATTTTTAATATAAACAGCAAAATATATTTTTAAGCATAAAATGTGAATAAGCTATTATCACCACTTGTGACCAAGTTATGCATTAGGGACTACTGTGATAGTTGTATTAGCATCCTTGTCTTTCTTTATAAAAGAACCATTTTTATCTTTAATATATGCAGAATTACCGATCCTAATTTCCTCTTCATTTAAAGAATACATTATTGACATCACTTTATCTTTTTCTATACATTTTTTGTTACTTTTAATTTCAGTAAAACATAATCGATCGTATTTTCCTTCTTCTAAATATCCATCACCGTAATTCCATATAGAAATCAAAAATAAACTATTTTTATCCTTAAATAAATCATACTTTTTATCTAAAACATCTTGATTGTTTTTCCACCATATTATTTTTCCATAATCAGTTATCGGAAAATTCTCAACCAGAATAGAGGTGGTATACGTATCTTTATGTACTCCCATAACTTTAACGGGAATAAAAAACTCATACACTACAAAAAAAATAAAAGATAGCAAAAATATGATTATTGTTATTTTATATTTAAAAGCCATTATTTTGGACTCCGAATTTTTATATTAATAGTTGCTATTATAATATAATTATTTCACTCGGTAAGGAATCACTTTGATTTATTGTGCTGGCATTCACCTGGGCATAATTAAAAATTGATGCATTAGTTAAAACAACAGTCATATATTTTTCTTGTGAACTAAAATGGTCAATAAAACAATATTAGCACAGCATAAGATTAAGCAATAAACATTTTTCACTGTATTAAAGAAAAATTATGTGTACTTTCAATCTATAGGTCAACCTAGTCAATATTTATGTGTTACATAGAGAACTTTAATACTCTATTGTGGACAATTTCACGTACAATCGAGTATTATAAAACTCTCAACCTAACACATAATATTAGTGAATTTATAGATTATGCAAAAAATGATATCTATGCAGAGCGGATAAAAAAAGCAAATATTATCTTTCTCTGCCTCGTCGCACAATATTTAGATAGTTTAAACTGCTTTCAAGACGAATTCAGACCAAAGTGATTTGGGCAACTTAAATTTTCTTAGCTTACTTTATGGAGCTTTGATTTATCACCTACTGAGCAGATCATCTTAAAAGGAAAATAGCACCACTACGTTACCGAAACGGCAACCCCGACGATAAAATATATGGCTGTATTCATGATGAGGATATGGAATAATGAGTAATCCATTTACGATATCTAACTTTCCTGAACAACTAGAGACCTCCCCTTTAATAGATGAAAGCCATCACTATGATGACCCTTTACCGCCAAAAGATCTCGTATTTTTACAAAGTATCAACAACCAAGAATGTAAGATTAAATCATCACAAGTCAATGGTCGATTCACGAATACTGTCCCGATGTTTTTGGTATTAATAGTAATGATGTTTTATACCCTATTTAATTTTATTGAAGGACATATTATTACAAAATATACTTTAGAAGATAATATTAAAGAAATTGAAAATTATAGTACCTATTATACAGGGAACGATCGCGTTGTACTTAGGGATATAAATAAATATAAACCTTTCTTTGGAAAGGAAAAGATAAGTTGGTGGGAATATATCAAAGCATATAATTCAGGTAAATTTTTTGTAGGTAGTGAAGATGACAAATATTTTGTCCTCGCATGGTTAGTTTTATTTCCCAGTGGATTATATATCTTAAGCTCCCTTGCTTTCTTTGTGCCAATGACCTATTTGGTGGCTGATAGAAAACGACAGATCTTATATTCTTATGTAGATGGCATTGTGATGGCAACCCGTTATGAAGATACTCAATTCGGTTATGCCGGTAAAATGTTAGCATTTAAATTATTCTATATACATCCTGAAACTGGTGAGCTAGGAATACATATATATCGTCCCAATGTCTCTCACTACACAGGTTTTTTATTAAGTAGTGATACTGAAGATCACCGCTTTATTACTTTTCTTAATGCCTATATGCAACAAGGCCGAGATGCTGTTTCGCCTGTTGATTACCAAGCCCGTAAGCCCTTTTTATCTTTTGGTAAAAACCCACTTCCTGCTGATTTTGAGCAACAGGTCGAACAGATTCTGGCAAAGCTTGATCAGGAGAAAAAACGGCATGCGTAAAATTGATAAGGAAGGTACGGAATGACCAGTTTACGCACAGTATCAAAACACCCTGAACAATTAGAAACCACACCATTAATTGCGGAAAGTCATCACTACGATGATCCTTTAGCACCTCAAAAACTGGTATTTTTAGAGGCTGTTAATCAACAGCGTTGTGTGATTAATTCACCACAGCGCAATAGCCAACTCACTAATACAATACCTTTTTTTATCGTACTTTTAGTTATGGCCTTTTATACATTATTTGGTTTTATTTCCGAACATATAAATTATAAAAGACATTTTCAGAGTATGGTCGAAAAAGTTGAGGCTAAATATAGTAATGAACTTAATTTAGATGCGCCTACATTAAAATATGTAAACACGTACAGACCATATTTTGGGAAAAAAAATATAAATTATTGGGATTATATAAAGGCTTATAATTCAGGTGAATTTTTTACTGATGGCCAATATGAAAAGTACCTCGTCATTGGCTGGCTAATTTTTTTCCCCGGTTTTTTATGGCTATTTGGCTATCTCTCTTTCTTTACGCCTCCTGTGTACCTTACTGCTGATAGGCAAAGAGGAATACTGTATAGCTATGGCATGGGGAAAGTGCGTTTAACCCGCTATAAAGAGGCGCAATTTGGTTATGCGGGCAATATGTTGGCAATTAAACTATATAGCATTAATGAAAAAACAGGCCAATTAAAAACGATCCTCTATCGCCCCAATGTGTCCCACTACTCCAGTTTCCTAACCAGTACCGACAGTGAAAACCACCGTTTTATCACTTTCCTTAATGCCTATATGCAACAAGGTCGAGATGCCGTTTCGCCTGTTGATTACCAAGCCCGTAAGCCCTTTTTATCTTTTGGCAAAAATCCACTTCCTGCTGATTTTGAGCAACAGGTCGAACAGATTCTGGCAAAGCTTGATCAGGAGAAAAAACACCATGCGTAAAATTGATAAGGAAGGTACAGAATGACCCGTTTACGCACAGTATCAAAACACCCGGAGCAATTAGAAACCACACCATTAATTGCGGAAAGTCATCACTATGATGACCCTTTAGCACCTCAAAAACTAATATTTTTAGAGGCAGTTAATCAACAGCGTTGTGTGATTAACTCACCACAGCGCAATAGCCAACTCACTAATACAATACCTTTTTTTATCGTACTTTTAGTTATGGCCTTTTATACGTTGTTCGGATTTGTTGATAATCATATTGCTACTAAAAATTCCATTGAAATAATGGCCAAACATGTAGAGGAAAAATATGGCCATAAAAAAGAACAAAATATGCTATCAGCAAAATTAATTGAATTGTATAAACCTTATTTTGGAAAAGATAAAATTAGTTTATGGGAGTATATAAAGGCTTATGATTCAGGTAATTTTGTTATAGATGGCCAATATGACAAATATCTTATCCTAGGCTGGCTAATTTTTTTCCCCGGTTTTTTATGGCTATTTGGCTATCTCTCTTTCTTTACACCTCCTGTGTACCTTATTGCTGATAGGCAAAGAGGAATACTGTATAGCTATGGCATGGGGAAAGTGCGTTTAACCCGCTATAAAGAGGCGCAATTTGGTTATGCGGGCAACATGTTGGCAATTAAACTATATGGCATTAATGAAAAAACAGGCCAATTAAAAACGATCCTCTATCGCCCCAATGTGTCCCACTACTCCAGTTTCCTAACCAGTACTGACAGTGAAAACCACCGTTTTATCACTTTCCTTAATGCCTATATGCAACAAGGCCGAGATGCCGTTTCGCCTGTTGATTACCAAGCCCGTAAGCCCTTTTTATCTTTTGGTAAAAACCCACTTCCTGCTGATTTTGAGCAACAGGTCAAACAGATTCTGGCAAAGCTTGATCAGGAGAAAAAAACCATGCGTAAAATTGATAAGGAAGGTACAGAATGACCAATTTACGCACAGTATCAAAACACCCAGAGCAATTAGAAACCACACCATTAGTTGCGGAAAGTCATCACTACGATGATCCTTTAGCACCTCAAAAACTGGTATTTTTAGAGGCGGTCAATCAACAGCGTTGTGTGATTAACTCACCACAGCGCAATAGCCAACTCACTAATACAATACCTTTTTTTATCGTACTTTTAGTTATGGCTTTTTATACACTGTTTGGTTTTATTGAAAACCATAAATCAAATTATTTTACCCTTCAATATAGGTCTAACTATTATAATGAAAAATATGGTATCGATAACTTACCAAAAGAATTATCTCGATATTTGCCATATATGAAAGTTAAGGAAATAAGTATCGGAACATATTTAATCGATTACTATACGGATAAAATTTACAAAAATGATAAATTTAAGATATTGATGATTATCGGCTGGCTAATTTTTTTCCCCGGTTTTTTATGGCTATTTGGCTATCTCTCTTTCTTTACGCCTCCTGTGTACCTTATTGCTGATAGGCAAAGAGGAATACTGTATAGCTATGGCATGGGAAAAGTACGTTTAACCCGCTATAAAGAGGCGCAATTTGGTTATGCGGGCAATATGTTGGCAATTAAACTATATGGCATTAATGAAAAAACAGGCCAATTAAAAACGATCCTCTATCGCCCCAATGTGTCCCACTACTCCAGTTTCCTAACCAGTACCGACAGTGAAAACCACCGTTTTATCACTTTTCTTAATGCCTATATGCAACAAGGCCGAGATGCTGTTTCGCCTGTTGATTACCAAGCCCGTAAGCCCTTTTTATCTTTTGGTAAAAACCCACTTCCTGCTGATTTTGAGCAACAGGTCAAACAGATTCTGGCAAAGCTTGATCAGGAGAAAAAAAACATGCGTAAAATTGATAAGGAAGGCACGGAATGACCAATTTACGCACAGTATCAAAACACCCAGAGCAATTAGAAACCACACCATTAATTGCGGAAAGTCATCACTATGATGACCCTTTGGAGCCTCAAAAACTGGTGTTTTTAGAGGCAGTTAATCAACAGAGTTGTGTGATTAACTCACCACAGCGCAATAGCCAACTTACTAATACAATACCTTTTTTTATCATACTGTTAGTTATGGCCGTTTATACACTGTATGGTTTTATTGAAAACCATAAATCAAATTATTTTACCCTTCAAGATAACTCTAACTATTTTAATGAAAAATATGGTGTTGATAACTTACCAATAGGGTTATCAAACTATTTGCCATATATGAAAGTTAAGGAAATAAGTATCGGAACATATTTAATCGATTACTATACGGATAAAATTTACAGAAATGATAAGTTTAAGATATTGATGATTATCGGCTGGCTAATTTTTTTCCCCGGTTTTTTATAGCTATTTGGCTATCTCTCTTTCTTTACGCCTCCTGTATATCTTATTGCTGATAGGCAAAGAGGAATACTGTATAGCTATGGCATGGGGAAAGTGCGTTTAATCCGCTATAAAGAGGCGCAATTTGGTTATGCGGGCAATATGTTGGCAATTAAACTATATAGCATTAATGAAAAAACAGGCCAATTAAAAACGATCCTCTATCGCCTCAATGTATCCCATTACTCCAGTTTCCTAACCAGTACTGACAGTGAAAACCACCGTTTTATCACTTTCCTTAATGCCTATATGCAACAAGGTCGAGATGCCGTTTCGCCTGTTGATTACCACGCCCGTAAGCCCTTTTTATCTTTTGGCAAAAACCCACCTCCAGCTGATTTTGAGCAACAGGTCGAACAGATTCTGGCAAAGCTTGATCAGGAGAAAAAAACCATGCGTAAAATTGATAAGGAAGGTACAGAATGACCAATTTACGCACTGTATCAAAACACCCAGAGCAATTAGAAACCACACCATTAATTGCGGAAAGTCATCACTACGATGATCCTTTAGCACCTCAAAAACTAGTGTTTTTAGAGGCAGTTAATCAACAGCGTTGTGTGATTAACTCACCACAGCGCAATAGCCAACTTACTAATACAATACCCTTTTTTATCGTACTTTTAGTTATGGCCTGTTATACATTTTGGGGTTTTATGGATAGGCACTCATCTAAAATGTATACATTTCAGGATACAATTAATTATAACAAAAGAATTTATGACTCATATAATGAACAAGGCAAAAGCCCTCCAAAATATTTAGATAAATATGTTCCATACTTTAACAAAGGGAAAATAAGTATATGGGTCTATATTAAGGCATATTATACCGGTGAGCTTAGCCGTAATAGCCAAGCAGAAATATTTTTAATAATTGGCTGGCTAATTTTTTTCCCCGGTTTTTTATGGCTATTTGGCTATCTCTCTTTCTTTACGCCTCCTGTATATCTTATTGCGGATAGGCAAAGAGGAATACTGTATAGCTATGGCATGGGAAAAGTGCGTTTAACCCGCTATAAAGAGGCGCAATTTGGTTATGCGGGCAACATGTTGGCAATTAAACTATATGCCATTAATGAAAAAACAGGCCAATTAAAAACGATCCTCTATCGCCCCAATGTGTCCCACTACTCCAGTTTTCTAACCAGTACCGACAGTGAAAACCACCGTTTTATCACTTTCCTTAATGCCTATATGCAACAAGGTCGAGATGCAGTTTCGCCTGTTGATTACCACGCCCGTAAGCCCTTTTTATCTTTTGGCAAAAACCCACCTCCAGCTGATTTTGAGCAACAGGTCGAACAGATTCTGGCAAAGCTTGATCAGGAGAAAAAAACCATGCGTAAAATTGATAAGGAAGGTACAGAATGACCAATTTACGCACTGTATCAAAGCACCCAGAGCAATTAGAAACCACACCATTAGTTGCGGAAAGTCATCACTATGATGATCCTTTAGCACCTCAAAAACTGGTATTTTTAAAGGCAGTTAATCAACAGCGTTGTGTGATTAACTCACCACAGCGCAATAGCCAACTCACCAATACAATACCCTTTTTTATCGTTCTTTTAGTTATGGCTTGTTATACATTATTTAATTTTATGGAAGGGCATATTGGAGCCAAAGCTGAGCTAGAAAGCATGTCTCAATATTTATTTGAAAATAATAAAGATATTAACGCATTAAATGAGATTGAGCGTAAATCTATTTTAAAATATCAACCTTTTTGGGAAACAGAAAAAATTAGCTGGTGGGAGTATATAAAAGCGTATAACTCCGGTGAATTTTTTATTGATAGCCAATATGATAAATACCTCGTCATTGGCTGGCTAATTTTTTTCCCCGGTTTTTTATGGCTATTTGGCTATCTCTCTTTCTTTACGCCTCCTGTATACCTTATTGCTGATAGGCAAAGAGGAATACTGTATAGCTATGGCATGGGAAAAGTACGTTTAACCCGCTATAAAGAGGCGCAATTTGGTTATGCGGGCAATATGTTGGCAATTAAACTATATGGCATTAATGAAAAAACAGGCCAATTAAAAACGATCCTCTATCGCCCCAATGTATCCCATTACTCCAGTTTCCTAACCAGTACTGACAGTGAAAACCACCGTTTTATCACTTTCCTTAATGCCTATATGCAACAAGGTCGAGATGCCGTTTCATCGGTTGATTACCAAGCCCGTAAGCCCTTTTTATCTTTTGGTAAAAACCCACTTCCTGCTGATTTTGAGCAACAGGTCGAACAGATTCTGGCAAAGCTTGATCAGGAGAAAAAACACCATGCGTAAAATTGATAAGGAAGGTACGGAATGACCTGTTTACGCTTATGGTGTTCTGGTAGTTGTATACTCATTGTTATAGATTAAGTTCCAGTTTTCCCTACAAAGGTACACATCGAATTAAGCGGGATAAAATTTATTTTTCCACTTTGTGCTATTAAGTTAAAACTAAGTTTAATATAACTTTTGTAGGTGAAGATAATATTGTGGTGAGTACTTACTACTATTTAGATGAAAAACAACACCCCGTTGCAATGAATAATTTTACTGAATGCTTATAATTAGTAAAAATCCTCACAGAAGTTAGCTTGTAAAAATGGACACTATAATATCCAATTATGCCATATCATGCTATAATTGGACATTATAGTATCCATTTTATGTTTAGAGCTAATAATGAAACTCTCATTACTTACCGATATTGATGTTAGTCGAGCTTTTGCTACTCATTTACGAAAACGACGAGAAAAAGAAAAATGGTCTCGGGAACATCTTGCCGAGCGCAGTACCGTCCCTGCATCAACAATTAAAAAATTTGAGTTACAAGGCAAAATTTCATTACGACAACTACTGTTACTTTGGCAGTGTCTTGATGATTTAAATAACCTTTATGCCGTTGTTGACCCTAAAAAAGCCAATAAGCCTCGTATACCAAGAACCATTGAAGAGGTATTACAAGATGAATTTTAAGCCAATAAAAAAATTAAATGTAACCCGGACGTTGTCTACAGGTGTTCAAGTTTTGATGGGAACATTAGCTCAAAATCATAATGGTGTATTTTTTCAATACGATGCTCACTATTTAACACAATTTGGCAATAGTTCTCCTTTTAATCTGAAAAATAATACAGATTTACAAATTGCACCTAAAAAACCTCATGGTAACTTGCATGGGCTTTTCTCTGATAGTCTACCTGATGGATGGGGTCGATTATTACAAGATAGAATTTTTCGCCAACACGGTATACAACCACATGAAATTACAACAATGGACAGATTAGCTTTTGTTGGTAATAAAGGTATGAGTGGATTGTCTTACTTACCCCTCTCTGACTATCAAACAAATGAACATTTTGATGTTGATTTGATTAATTTAGGCTTAGATGCTCAAGCGGTATTTGATGGGCAAACAGAAACTGTTTTATCTGAACTTGCTATTGTTGGTAGCTCCGGAGGCGCGAGACCTAAAGCATTGCTCTATTTTAAACAGGGCGATTTTAACCAATGCAAAACATATGAAGAACAAGGCGATGAATCATGGTTGATCAAATTTACGTCCCAGAACTTACCTCTTGGTCATGATGAAGGTTTATGTGAAGCAATCTATCTCACTCTAGCAAGCAAATTAGATCTTAATCCTCCACAATGGAAACTTATTGATGTACCTAAAAGCAGTCACGGCAAATCTTGGTTAGCCCTAAAACGTTTTGATCGTGTCACAAATAGTTCGGGTAAATCAGGCTGTTTAATCATGCACAGTGCATGTGGCTTATTAGATGCTGACTTTAGATTACCTTCATTAGATTACGAAGATTTGATCAAAGTAAATCGTGTATTATGTAAATCAATTTCAGCCGGGCAGCTTCAGTTTAGGCGAGCTATTTTTAATTTATTCGCTTCTAATCAAGATGATCATAGTAAAAATTGGTCTTTTCTACAGTATGACGATGGACATTGGGAGCCTGCACCTTTTTATGATGTCACTTATAATCCCAATCCAAGGAATGAACATATCACATCATTCGGTGGATATGGAAAACAACCACCATTAAACATAATCAAACATCTTGCAGAAATAGCTGGTTTTGAAAGTTGGCAACAAGCACAAACGTATATCCATCATACTGTTGATATTATTAGTCAATTCTCATCGTTAGCTAAAGAGTATGACGTTTCAAATTCCGTTCGTGCTGATATTGATAAAACGCTTACTAATCGCCTAAAAGAAAATCAACACTTACTTTAATTTCGTAAAAAAGGGAAACTTCCGTTTCCCTTTTAGATTTTAATTTAATGTATTTTAGCTTATTTGTTTATCCCAGAGTGGATCACTTTTTTATGTTGTGAGCCAGCTACTTTATCGTAAATAGCGCATATAACAATAGTCACTAATACAGGAATTAACCACGCTAATCCTTGCTCACTTAATGGTAATTTAGCCGCCCAATCCGGTAATAAATGTTTTAAATGATCGGACGCTTTAATGGCATCAAAAATGCCAAAAAATAAGCTTATTGCCATTGCAGGGGCAATAATACGGCTTGGATTATGCCAAAAACGTAAAGTGAAACTCATCAGAATAATCACAATACAAGGAGGATAAATCATCACCAGAACAGGAATAGAGAACGCAATCAGTTTACTTAAACCAAGATTAGAGACTACCGCGGAAAATACAGCCAAAATCAATACTAATGTACGATAAGAAATAGGCAAATAGCGGCTAAAAAACTCCGCACAAGCACAAGTTAAACCTACCGCTGTCACCATACAAGCTAAGAAAATAAGCAGAGCTAAAAAGAAACTACCAAAATTACCGAAAGTATGTTGCACATAAGCATGTAAAATATCTGCGCCATCTTTTGCTTCTGGAATAATGCTGCCGCTAGCAGAACCAAGCTTAAATAAACTAAGATAAATCGCCGTTAATAACACCCCCGCGATAATTCCCGCCCACATAGTATAACGTGTTAATAAAGACGAATTATCAATCCCTCTTGAGCGGGCCGCATTGACAATAACAATACCAAAGACCATCGCGCCTAACGTATCCATGGTAAGATAGCCATTAATAAAACCTTGGGTAAATGCCATATCTTGATACGCTTGTGTAGCGGGGATCGGCGTTCCTGCTGGCCAAAATAGCGCAGCTAAACCTAATACAGCTAAGGCTAAAATTTTAATCGGTGCCAGAATGTGACCAACACTATCAAGTAATTTTCCCGGATACAGTGAAATACCGATAACAATTAAAAAGTAAATAACACTATAAATAAGTAAGGCAATATCACTATCACCCACTAAAGGGGCAATGCCAACTTTAAAAGAGACCGTTGCGGTTCGCGGGGTGGCAAATAAAGGGCCGACAGCAAGATAAGCGACTATTGCTAATAAAAGTCCCATAGATTTACCAATGGGGGTGCTTAATGCTTCAATTCCCCCTCCCACTTTCGCTAATGCCACCACTGTTAGCACAGGTAAGCCAACTCCGGTTAGCAAAAAACCAATGGCCGCAGTCCAAACAAACTCCCCTGATTGCAACCCCACCATCGGGGGAAAAATAATATTCCCTGCTCCAACAAATAGAGCAAAAGTCATAAAACCTAATGCCAGAATGTCTCTGGAAGTTAATCGATGTGCCATAAGATTTGTTAATATATCGTTATTAGATGGTTAATTTACATTTACTATATAAAGTAAATACAACAAAAATATCAGCAGTATCTATTTTGCTTCATGATGGGTTATTCAGAATAATATTTAAGAATAACCATTTTACACAGAGCAATTACATATTAAATAGAAAAAAGCGCCGATAACTGCTCACAAGTAAAACTTTTATAATGAAAAAAGGCAATAGCTGATCTAAAAAGCAGAATAATCATCTAAAGTATTTTTTCAGGCCAGTGATAACTGTTATATATCGCCAATTATCCCCGATATGATTTGTATATTTTTTACTCACCAAACAGCAATCTAGCCATCAATTAAAGTTCCCATTAATTAATAATATTAAAATTTAACGCTACGATATTAGATTTTATTGATATTGATTTGATGGGTATATGACAAAAATACCTTTATCACCTCTTTTAAAAATAGGTAATAAAGGTACTAATAAAATAAGGATAAAAACGAAATTATTTTTTTTCTGTTAACAATGTTTGCGGCATGATAAAAGAAAAAGTGCTTCCTACACCGACTTTACTTTCAATATTCAGTATTGAGTGATGATGTTGTAAGGACTTTTTGACAATCGCCAATCCAAGCCCTGTACCACCTGTGTGGCGGGAGCGCGCTTTATCTACACGATAAAAACGTTCGGTTAAGCGCGTTAAATGTTCAGCACTGATACCCGGCCCATTATCTGACACACTAAACAACATACCTTGTGGTACTTTTTTCCAACTCACGCGAATAGTCGTACCCTCAGGGGTATGATTTATGGCGTTATAGACAAGGTTAGATACGGCACTACGCAATTGCTCTTCATTACCACGAACAGCCCATTTATGGTCAATATCAAAGATGATATTTTGTTGTTCTTGGCTTAATGAGTGCGCGTCATGCTCAAGCACGCTTAATAGCGCAGGCATATCGACAACCGTGTTCAAATCAATATGAGGCGCAGATTCAATACGTGAAAGCTGTAACAGTTGTTGTACTAATAAGTCCATACGCTTTGCTTGCTCTTGCATGGTCTTAATCACTTTATGTTCAGCCGGGTTTTCTGCGGTATTCTCTTCCATCATCTCAAGATAGCCTTGAATAACCGTTAAAGGTGTTCTTAATTCATGGCTCACATTAGCAAAAAAATCACGTCGCGAATTTTCTAACTTATTCTTCTCGGTCACATCGCGAGCAACCATTAAACGTTGATCATCCGCATAAGGCATCACCCGAAATTCAACAATAGCACCATTATTTAATGCAATAGTTAAAGGGCGGCTAAAATCGGCGACGGTGAAATAATGTAAAAAATCGGGATAGCGCAATAAATTAAAAATATTTTGTCCATTATCATCAGGCCAACGAAAGCCTAGAAGATGCTGAGCAAGACTATTACACCAAAAGATATTTCCTTCATTAGTGATCATCACAACGGCATCTGGTAGGCTCTCCGCCCCGCTACGAAAACGCTTAATTAAATCACCTAATTCTCGACGGCGTTTACGGTTACGTTGCTGTGTTTGTCGTATACCATAAAAAATAGGCTCCCAGCCCCCTTTCCCTTCTGGGGGTAATACTGATCTATCGAGCCATAACCATTTAGATAATTTCATTAAATTATAGGCGTGCCATATCAAGGCACTCAGTAATGAGACCACGAGCAACCAAGGAAGGTGGCCGATAAATAGTGATAATACAAAGGCAGGTAAACAAAATAGAAATAGCCCCCACACGAGGGCTTTCCATGAGAGTCGTTCTAACACCAGTTAATTACTCCCTTATCAACTCAAAATCGAGCAGAGAAACGATATCCCGTTCCTCGTACCGTTTGTATCATTCGGTCATGGCCATCTTGCTCTATAGCTTTACGCAATCGACGAATATGTACATCGACAGTACGATCTTCGACATAAACATTGGTGCCCCAAACATAGTTTAGCAACTGCTCTCGGCTATATACACGTTCGGGATGGGTCATAAAAAAGTGGAGAAGTTTAAATTCGGTAGGCCCCATATCAATGGGTTTATCTTGACTGGTAACTCGATGTGAAACAGGATCAAGACTTAATCCATTAAATTCAATCACATCTTCTGCCGACATCGGTGACAATCGTCGTAAAATAGCCTTTACCCGAGCCACCAGCTCTTTAGGCGAAAAAGGTTTAATCACATAGTCATCTGCGCCTGTTTCGAGACCTTTGACTTTATCTTCTTCTTCCCCTTTTGCTGTTAGCATAATAATAGGAATATCACGGGTATTATTTTCACGCTTCATCTGTTTAATCACTTGGATACCCGAGCCTCCGGGGATCATCCAATCTAATAAAACCAGATCAGGGTAAGGGTCAATCAGAAAACTCAATGCAGTATCATAGTCCTCAGCTTCAATAGGCTGAAAACCATTTTGCTCTAATACAAAACAGATCATCTCTCGAATTGCGGTTTCATCTTCAACAACAAGAATACGCCTTGCCATACTCTATCCTGTGTTATTTATATAGAGGGTCATAATGATTATGAGGCACTTTTATGACAGATTTATGACTGACTATGACAATACTGGAATACAGTGTCATTGTTAAGGTAAATAAGGCTAAAATTGGTGTGATTTCACTCAAAATACGTAGCTCATAGGTGGATTTTCACTAAAAAAGTAAGGTGCGCTATACTGACGGCAGTTAACATTAAGGGATAGCAATGCGGATTATTCACACCTCAGATTGGCATTTAGGACAATATTTTTTTACAAAAACTCGCGCCCAAGAGCACCAACAATTTCTCGATTGGCTATTAGCGCAAATCCGTGAACAACAAGTTGATGCAGTTATTGTTGCAGGGGATATCTTTGATACTGGCTCCCCCCCCAGTTATGCCCGAGAGCTTTATAATCGATTTGTCGTCGCAATAAGAGATACTCAGTGCCAACTGATTATTTTAGGGGGTAATCATGATTCTGTGGCAACGCTAAATGAATCTAAATCACTGTTAGCGTGTTTAAATACCACCGTCATTGCTAATGTTCACACTGAAACCCCACAAGCCCCTATTATTCTTTATCAAAAAAATCACACACCTGGAGCATTACTTTGTGCAATCCCCTATTTACGCCCTAGAGATATGATAAATAGCAAAAGTGGGCAATCGGGAGCAGACAAACAGGGCGCTTTAAAAGAAGCGATCGCAGATTATTATCAACGCCAATATCAAGCCGCGCTCGACTTACGAAAACAACTCAATGTTAACATCCCTATCATTGCCACAGGGCATCTGACAACGATTGGCGCCAGTGTTAGCGATTCGGTACGTGAAATTTATATCGGCACATTAGAAGCCTTTAACGCAACCCTATTTCCTCCATTTGACTATATCGCCCTTGGTCATATTCATCGCCCACAGCGCGTCAATAAATCGGGTCATATTCGCTACAGTGGTTCACCTATTCCATTAAGTTTTGATGAAAGTGCACAACAGAAAAGTGTTTGTCTTATCGATTTTGAGCAAGATAAGTTAGCGGAAATGACACTATTACCCATCCCTGAGTTTCAGCTATTACGCACTCTTTCAGGCTCGTTACAAGAAATTGCCACACAACTCGAAAAGTTAGCAACACAATATAATGAAATGGATACCACGATTTGGCTAGATATTGAAGTTTCAACTCAAGATTATCTCAGTGATATTCAAACCCGTATTCAAGAGCTAACTCAATCGCCACTCTTTGAAGTGATCGTATTAAGAAGAGCGAGAAAACAACGTCAAGCACTGATGCAAAATGAGAAAGAAACCCTAACTGAACTGACTGTATATGATGTATTTGAAAGGCGCTTAGCTCAACACCAGTTTGAAACCGAGGAAGACAAAATACGGTTAACCACACTCTTTAAGCAAGCGGTTGAAATGGCAGAGCAAGAGGATAACAACGCACGATGAAAATCTTAAGTCTGCGCTTTAAAAACATTAACTCACTCAAAGGCGAATGGAAAATTAACTTTGATCAAGAGCCTTTTGTTAGCAATGGACTATTTGCCATTACAGGCCCGACAGGTGCGGGTAAAACCACGCTCTTAGATGCAATTAGTTTAGCGTTATATCACAGAACGCCACGCTTAGATAAAGTAACCCAATCTCAAAATGAATTAATGACTCGTCACACTGCAGAATGTTTAGCTGAAGTGGAATTTGAAGTTAAAGGGGTTGCCTATCGGGCATTTTGGGAACAACGTCGTGCGAATTATAAAGAAGAGGGAAACTTACAAGCCCCACAGGCTGAGTTAGCAAAAATTAATCGTTTAGGCGGTGAAGATAAAGTTTTAGCCAATAAAATTAGCCAAGTAAAAGAAAAAATAATCTCGATCACCGGATTAGATTTCGATCGCTTCACTAAATCCATGTTGTTATCACAAGGGCAATTTGCTGCATTTCTCAACGCTGATGACAAATCTCGTGCAGAGCTACTTGAAGAGCTTACTGGTACAGATATCTATCGCCATATTTCACAAACAATTTTTAAACATTGGCGCGAAGAAGAGCAGGCTTTAAACACGCTAAAACAACAAGCTCAAATGATGGCATTATTGGATGCAACAACACGCCAAGAGCTATTAACACAACAAGCCAATATTCAAACACAAATAACAAGGTTACAAAAAGAGCAACAGGAATACCAAGTTGCTAAGCAATGGCAAGAAAAAGCGCTAGAAATTCAGCAACAACAACAATCAGCCCAAGCGGGACTCTATGAGGCTCAACAGGCATTAATTATTGCTCAACCCGATATTCAACGCTTAGAAAAAAATGAGCCAGCAGAAAAAATTCGCCCTCTTTATGATGAAAAAAATCGTCGTCTTACAGAGCAAAACTATTTAGCAACACAGTTAACAAGCTTAAAAACAGAAAAACAGGCTATTGAACAACAAAGCCTACCTATCAATAAAAAATTGGCAGCCTTTCATGAACAATTAAAAACGCATCATGAGAAAAAACAGCACACTTTACAGTTAATTCGTGAGAAGGTACTGCCTTTAGATAATCAATTGGTGCTGTTACAACAAGAAATTAGTACTAATAACCAACACAAGCATAAATTAGAAAAAATATGCGCTGAATATCTGCAACATTCTCAGTTAGCCGAGAAAAAATTAATCACCACACAACAACAAGTTAATCAATTAAATAACGACTTAACACAACACGCCTATCATGCACAACTTGCGGAAAATCTACCCTTATGGCAACACTATTTTCAGCAATATAATGAAATATCAAACCAATATCTTGCCAACCAAAAACGAGAAACAGCAGAGCAGGAAAAAGTCATAAGTTTGGAAAAAGCATTACAACAAGCTACCCAAACATTAGCCACCCAACAAGAGCAACTTAATTTACAGCAACAGCAACTACAATCTTATCAAACACAATTGGAAGCGCGTCAAAAAGCAGACAAACCCGATGAAATAAAACCGCGATTACAACAAATTAATCTGCAAAAAAATGCATTGGCAAAAATTATAAATTTACACACTCAATTACAACGTAATGGCAAAGAGCAGCAACATTATCAAACTACATTGAGTGAAAATCAGCAAAAAATAGCGACTCTAACCCAAACGATTGCAGAAAATGATCTGGCACTAAAAGAGAAAGCACAACATCTTAAAGATTTAAATGACAACTATCTTTTGCTACAAAAAGTCGCCGAATATGAGCAAGAGCGTGCACGTTTACTGAAAGATAAACCTTGCCCTCTATGTGGCTCAACACAGCATCCTTATGTAGAAACCTATCATGACATCAAACCAGATGAGACAAAGCTACGTTTAGAAGCATTACAACAGCAGGTGCATTCACTCACCATCACCTTAGCCGAACAGCGAACCCAACTGGTAAACTATGGCTCACAAAATAGCACCTTGAGTGACAATATCGCTCAGTTAACCCAAGAGAATAGCGTACTGACCCAACAGTGGCAGACGTTAGCACAAGCACACCATTTACCGTTAGTTGATGATGCAGATAACTTACTGACATTAGAACAATCATTAAATCAGCAAGAGCTTATTCTCACAGAAAAACTTGACAGTTATCAGCAATTAGAAGCCCAAACACATCAAAAGAATACGCATTTTCTCAATGCAAAAGAGCAATTTAATCAACAACAACAATCGGTTAAGCAACAGCAAAATGATTTAGATTATTTGCAAAAAACAATCAAAACCTATCAGCAACAAAGCGAGCACTTGCACCAACAGCAACAACAATTAGCACAACATATTCAGTCAGCGATTGAAAAACAAGGCTATACACTCCCTGAATTTGAGCAGTTCACGCCATGGTTGGCAGCTCGTCAACAAGAGCACCAGCAATATCAAAGTCAGTTAAAAGAGCTTCAGCTATTACAACAAAGCCTACGTGAACAGCAAGTGACGCAAAATGAAAAAAAACGTTATTTAGCAGAAAAACAGGCTGAACTTGAGGCGCTATTAGCAAAATTAAGCCAACAACAGCACCAACAAACACAATGGCAGGATCAACGACAAGCCTTATTTGGTTCACAATCTGTAGAGCAGGTACGTAGTGAACTTGATAAACATAGCCAATTTTTACAAACCCAGATTGAGCAATATACTCAAGAAAAAAACCAACTCGAAAACCGACTTAATCAATTAATTGGCCAATATCAAGAGAATGAAAAAGCCCTACAACGAGCAATAACACAAGCACAACAAGCCACTGAACACTATCAACACGCGTTAAAAGAGAGTCTTTTTGCCGATGAAAATGACTTTTTAGCCTCTCTATTATCGGTAGAGGAAAGAACACGTCTACAAGAGCAGCAAAAACAGCGACTTGATAAACTTTTACAAGAAAAAACGCGCCTTGAGACTCAAGAAAAAGCCTATCAACAACATTTATTACAACAACCATTACTCTCAACCCAATGTACTGCTGAGCAATGTAATATCCATTTAGACGACTTAGCAAAGCAACACAAAGCGTTGCAAGAAACACTATTTAGTCTGCAAATACAATTACGCCAAGATGATGAAAAACGGATAGAGCAACAAACACTATTAGCGCAAATAGCCAAACAGCAAGCGCATTATGATGATTGGAGTTATTTAAATGAGTTAGTTGGCTCTGCATCTGGTGATAAATTTAGTCGCTTTGCCCAAGGGTTAACCCTCGACCATCTTATCTATCTGGCTAATCGTCGCTTAGAAAAACTACATGGTCGTTACTTTTTACAACGCAAAACGACAGGTAGCCTTGAATTACAGATTGCCGATACATGGCAAGCAGATGCTCTACGCGATACACGTACACTTTCTGGTGGAGAGAGTTTTTTAGTCAGCTTATCCCTTGCCTTAGCGTTATCTGATTTAGTCAGTAATAAGACGCAAATTGAGTCACTCTTTTTAGATGAAGGCTTTGGCACCCTCGATCCTGATACACTAGATATTGCTTTAGATGCCTTAGATAGCCTTAATGCTTCTGGCAAAATTATTGGTGTGATCAGTCATGTTGAAGCGATGAAAGAGCGTATTCCGGTACAAATAAAAGTGAAAAAAGCGGGGGGTTTAGGAATAAGTCAGCTAGCACCTGAGTTTAGATATGGTAATAAGAGCAATGAAAATCAATCAGTTAAAGACTAGCTCTAATAATTTGATGTAAGTGGTTAAAATTTTTAGATATCAATAAATCACCCACAGCGTCTATAGTATGTGCATAGATTAGCTCAGGCTAAACAGCTTTAAACGCTTATATTTATCAAGGAGATAAGCATGTCTAACGCATTCACAGAATTAATGAAAAAACGTAGAACAATTTATCATTTAGGTAATCAACTGCCTATTAGCGAAGACAGAGTTGCTACGATCATCAAAGAAGCGGTTAAAGAAAGCCCTAGCGCATTTAACTCACAAACTTCTCGTGTTGTTGTTTTATTTGGTGAACAACACCAGAAACTATGGAATATCGTTAAAGATACTCTGAAAAAATTAGTCCCTGCGGATGCATTTAGCGCAACAGAAGCCAAAATTAATAGCTTTGCTGCCGGTGCAGGCTCCATCCTTTATTTTGAAGATACTGATATCGTTAAAGGGCTTCAAGAGCAGTTCCCACTGTATGCTGAAAACTTTCCTATTTGGTCAGAGCAAGCCAGTGGTATGGCTCAGCTTTCTGTCTGGACTGCCCTTGCGGCTGAAAATGTAGGGGCATCACTGCAACACTACAATCCAATTATTGATGATGAAGTTCACGCAACTTGGGATATTCCTCGCCATTGGAAATTAAGAGCACAAATGGTCTTTGGCTCTATCGAACAAGAAGCAAGTGAGAAAAATTATATTGAAGATGACGCTCGTTTTAAAATCTTCAAATAATAGACTTTAATATAGACATCTGATCCAAATACCCTCTTTTTATTTTCATTCCTTGCCCACAGCCTCTGTGGGCTTTTTTTTGCCCACGACAAATAACAAAGGGAGCAATAAAAATTTTCATGAGAGCCTATATGTAATAAATACAGTTCCAGCTTATTGGCACCCCATGAGTAAAAAAACATAAAAAAAGAGCAAAGTGCGTAATGAATACAAAGGTAGGGATGGACCCTTTGTGTTCAACACTTTGCTCTCTTTATTTAGTTACGCACCTCTCGTAAGAGGTGCTATTTTCACAAGGCGTATGAAAATATGTTATTTACGAGTAATGTTGTTCGCTTTTGGTTGAGCAATAGGTGACTGCTCAGCAAAGTATTTCACTACTGCATCAACATCTGGCACGCTGTAAACCGGATCTTTACCTTCTTTCAGTACAGAGAAGTTACTACCACCTGTTGCTAAGTATTCATTTGCAACTACACGGTAATTCGCTTTCATATCCACAGGCTTACCATCAATACGCATTGATTCAACAATCACACGTTGTCCAACAGGTGCTTTGCTGTCCCATGTATATTGGAAATTACCCGATACCGCTAATACTTGTGGACGTGAACGATCCCACTGTTGCTCTAATAAGCGTTTGATCTGCTCACCCGTTAATGTTTGTGTTAACAGTACATTAGAGAATGGTTGTACGGTATAAATAGCGTTATAAGAAACATCACCACCCGTCATATCAGCACGAATACCACCACTGTTCATTAAGGCGATTTGTGCGCCACCCATATCTTTTGGTTTTGCCGTATATAAATGGGCATCAGCAATAACTTGACCTAGACCCGATTCGCCCGCATCGTTAGTTTGCTTGGTTAAGTTACCTTCTAGTTTACCAATAATACGGTTCGCTAATGGTGTAGCAATTTTCTCGTAAGCTTCTAACAGTTTAGTGACAGCAGGATCTTTTTCATATTTGCGGTTATCAACCCAAATATTACGCGCTTCTACATCAACAACATCTTTCGTTGTTTTATCTAATTTCAGGTCGATACGCGTTAACATGGCGCCATTAGATTGTGCAGAAGTCACTGATCTACCGTTAATAGTACAGTTATAAGCTTGGTGAGTATGACCCGTTACAACAAAGTCAACCGCTGGATCTAATTGTTCAACCACACCAAGTACTTTACCTGTAATACCATTACATGCGTTGATATTTACTGGACCACCATCACGGCGCTGTGCAGCACCTTCGTGGATCAGAACACCAATCGCCTGTACACCTTGAGCTTGTAACTTAGGCACTAAAGCGTTGATTGTTTTTGCTTCATTGTGGAAGCTTAAACCTTCAGTTCCTTTTGGTGTCACGATAGCCGCAGTACCTTCTAAAGTTAAACCAATAAAGGCAACCGGAATACCATTGAACTCTTTAATCACATATTCAGGGAATAACGTTTTACCTGTTTCGTTAACAGTCACGTTAGCCGCTAAATATTGGAAATCAGCACCTTTAAATTCAGTAGGACCTTGACAACCTGTAACTGGATGGCAACCACCGTTTTGCTTACGCAGTAACTCACCCATACCTTTATCAAATTCGTGGTTACCCACTGAAGTTGCTTCTAAACCTGCTAATGACAGCGCTTCAATAGTTGGCTCATCATGGAACATTGAAGATAACAGTGGGCTAGCACCAACCATATCACCGGCAGCTACCACAATATTATTTGGGTTATCTTTTTTCAGCTCTTTGACCAGCGTAGCCATATGCTCAATACCACCAGGCTTGTTTGGACCTGGTGCTTTTAATGCACCATGGAAGTCATTGAGTGCAATCACTCGGACATCAACGACGTTCGCTTCGTCATAATTTTTAGCACAACCTGCTAATAAGACGGAGCTTACTGCAAGGGCTACGAGTTTATATTTATGGTTCATTTAAGTTTTATCCCTAGATCAATATTCACGTTTCGGACAATCAATCACTTCGAAATCTTTGCTATAACAAATATAGAATTCATCTCGATTAATTTGAATTTCTTTATCCTTCAATGATGGATTATTTTCTTTTAAGAACTTAATCAATTCACTATTTGAAGGGCGGCCTTCTGGTAACACTAATGCGTCAAATAACGCTTGTTGCTGACCAAAGAATGCTTCTGGCGTATCAAAGGCACAAACGCCATGTTTTTCCCATTCACCTTGCAATAAGTCGATACCCGGTGATGAACATAAGTAAGGTTTAATCGCTGAGTATTCTAATGGTGGTAAATCCCCTTTACATAAACGAGGATGCTTGCGTATGTCTTTCCAGTCACGGCATTCATCCCATGATTTACCATCGCAGGTTTCAGCCCATAGCCCATGAACAATCCAGCCAAATTTATTATCTGAGAAACACTGGATTTCAAATTTATCGAATTCGCGTTTAGCACGCTCTTTTTCGTTATCGTTATTTAAACGCTTAATATTATTTTTTTTATAATCACAAAAAGCCGGTGAGTAATTAATGGCTAATTTAAAGTAATCTGTTGATGCTTTACTATTTTGACCATAACGATCATTTGTCGCAATATAGTCATAATTGGCAGTAGGTACATCAGGTAAAATACAAGATACGCCTTCAACTAATTTTGCTTGCGGTTTTAATGGTTGTTTAACTTCAGGTGCTTGTGTCACACAACCCGCTAAAATAACAGCTAAAATAGCAGGTAATAGCTTTATAAAGCGCATAAAATCCCCTTAAAGAGCAATAACTGCACTCTTTCACGCCAAAACATGAGAACGACCTGCCCGAATGGACAGGTCTATAAGATTATTTCTTCTCAGTTAGGTCGATTTTGTAAATTGCAAAACCGATATCGTCATTTTCCACAAAGGTCATTGGATACTGAGCAAAATCTTTAATAAAGTTAGCGGCTTTTTCACTTGGTGAAGTTTCAAAGCGAACATCTAATTGTTTATCTGTCTTGATCGGTAAGAAAGACCAATTATTCGCAGCTTTTGTTGCAACTTCGCCATTTTCTTTCGTTTGCTTAGCAATATAAGAAGCTAAGATTGCACGGTTTTCATCTGGTGATGCAAAGGCGATATTGCTTTCACCTGTACCCGCAAATTTACCACCGTATCCACGATAGTTATTGGTTGCAATTAAGAAAGTTGCTTTAGGATCGATAGGTTTGCCTTGGTAAGTGACATTTTTGATACGGTTTGCATCTTTATTGACAACTTGGCAATCAACGTCATATTTAGCAGGCTGAGTTAAATCAACTTTATACTCTACGCCACTGATAGTGTCGAAGTTATAAGTACGGAAACCATCCCAGTTGATTAAGTATTGTGGTTTAGTTGAGTTAGGATCAACTTGGTTCCACATACCCGCTGAACATTCTAACCACTCAACAACATCTGCACCGGTTGCTTTTACAACCACTAATGTATTTGGATACAGATATAAGTCTGCTGCGTTACGGAATGTTAAGTCACCCTTTTCTACTTCAACGAAGTCTGCAGGTGCATTTTTACGTCCGCCGGCTTTAAATGGTGCTGCTGCACCTAATACTGGCAGGCCGTCTAAGTTCGGATCACCTTGAATAAAGTGTTTAGTATAATCAACCTGTGCATCGTTAACGATTTGTACCGTTGGATCACTTTGTACTAAAGCTAAGAAGCTATACATATTAGCTGACGCTTTACCAATATGTTTTCCGACGAAATCACGAGTACCTTGGTGCGCTTTTTCAATGATTTGCGCTAACTCGGCATCACGTTCAACTAATGCTTTTTTGTTTGCTTTATCAAAGATAGGACGCGCTTCACCCGTTGCTTGGGTCATCACCCATTTGCCGCTGTCGTTATTGATAACCATATCGACAACACCTAAGTGATCACCCCATTGGCCAGGCATTACTGCTGGAACACCATTTACAGTGCCTTTAGCAACATCAACACCTTTAATGCCTTCAAATTCTTTACTTGGGAATACGCCGTGAGCATGACCAAACATAATAGCGTTAATGCCATCAACTTCACTCAGATAATAGACTGAGTTTTCAGCCATAGCTTTATAAGGTTCAGAAGAGAAACCAGAGTGAGGGATAGCCACAATCAGATCCGCACCCTCTTTTTTCATTTGAGGAACGAATTTTTTCGCTGTTTCTGTAATATCATTGACAACGACTTTTCCATCCAGATTGGCTTTATCCCAGATTAAAATCTGTGGTGGTACAAAGCCGATATAACCAATCTTGATAGTGTGCTCTTTGCCATCACGATCTTTTACTGGTGTATCAACAATGATATAAGGTGTGAAATAGTTTTTGCCTGTTTTCGCATCCATGATATTGGCATTGATATATGGGAATTCAGCGCCCGCAATGGCTTTTTTCAGGTAATCTAAACCATAGTTAAATTCATGATTACCAAAGTTACCTACGGTATACCCCATGGTATTCATTAACTGGTGCGCTGGATGAGCTTCCCCTTTCTCTAAGCCTTTAGCTGCTTGATAGTCAGCCAGTGGACTACCTTGGATCAAGTCACCGTTATCCACTAAAATCGCATTGGTTGCTTCAGCTTTCGCGGCTTTAATTAAATTTGCCGTACGAACATAACCAAACTGTTCTGTTGGTTTGTCTTTGAAGTAGTCAAAGTCGATTAAGTTACTGTGAACATCCGAAGTCTCCATAATACGGAGATCGACTGTCGCAGCATTCACATTGAATGCGACCAACATTGCTAATGTTGAGATTTTCAACACATTCTTAACCATTACACACCCCTTATATATTGGTTAACAGGAGAGCACAGTTGCTCTCCTTTTATTACTTCTGTCAAACAATACTTGCTTTGATAAAACTAGAAGTACAGACGCATACCAGTTTCAAAGATATATTGTTTTTTATCTTCATAAGCTGGGTTTTCGCTACGAGCATCATCATATGCCATTTCAGCGAATAAACGTAAGTTGTTGTATTTAGATACCGCAAAACGTTTATCTACACCCACAGTATAGGTTTCTTTTTTGTAGTTGAAAGTGTTAGCATCGCCATCACGCAGGTAATAACCCGCATACATACCACTTTCGATACGATCCCAGTGCCATTTCACACCAACACCATATAAATTCGCTTTCCAATCGCCTTTAACTGAGTTCCATTTATAGTCTTTCTCAGTTGCACCTTCTCTTAAGGTTAAGCCAGTATTTTTACCGCGAGATTGACCATAGTCGATACCGATAGAGAATTCGCGACCAGGGAAGAAGTATTCAGCACCGAATGCTAAGATACTATTTTCTGGTTTTTTATTACCAACAACACTATCTGGGTATAGATTAGGCTCACCTACAGCTGCTGAGTAACCCGCATCAAACTCTAAACCGAAAGTTGATTTATAGAAACCAACGACAGAATAGGCATGACGGATATCACCGGTTCTGCGATCGCCATTTTTTCCATCACCATCATTATCTTTACCATCTTTACCCGTTAAAGTTGCCGCTAATTTAAAGCCTTCATAACGGTTTGTTTCAATAAAGATAGTTTGTGGTAAACGGGTCATAAAGTTGTTTTTACCAACCCCTTTACTTGAATAACCTACTGCACGGCCTAATACATCACTAAAGTAAAATACCCCTGTATTACCATAGCCGTAGCTTGATTTTTTTACCCAGTCAATTGGGATATAAGTACGACCAAATTGGATTTGTCCATAATCACGATGAGAAAAACCGACATAGCCTACGCGGTTGTACAGATCAAAGTTTGTTTTCTCATTATCACTGTTGGTTTTTTGAGTATCTGAACCCCACTCTAACTTACCAAACACTTTGATATCGTTAGTCAGTTCATGGGAACCAAAGAAACCGATACGGCTACCATCATCACGCATACGCATTTCATGATCTTTACTTGTCACTTGCGTTTTTAAACGGAACTGACCGTTAACATCAAAACGTGTACCTTTATCGTTGTACACATTTACTGCGTTTGCAGATCCCGACAGAACCAATAAACCTACCAGCGCTGCTAAAGGCTTTAAGCTTTTCATGATTAAAATACCCATCTATTTTCTATAGTTTTATGATTTTCTTTCTAAGGTTAAAAATAATACCGCCGTCTATGATTAACCCTGATTTCAGTTCAAAGAGCCGCCGCCACGGATCTCAAACAAGAAAATCGCTTTTACAACCGTTCATTTTTATAACTGCTATTATTACTCTACTTAATTTTCTTACAGGCTTTAATTTCCTTGACACAGAGATATTCACCAATAAGACACAAAAATAATGTCCTCATTACTATTTAAATAAGGGCATTGCTTTTATTTCTATCCACGAATCGAGTAGAGCATTGAATTTTCGCTGGCATGTTACTCAAAAAAAAGCCTAACTTTCGTGATATAGCCCACAATTACATCAAAGTATATTTTCATGGTTACATACCTGAGTGATGAGCTTCACAATTAAGCTTAAAGATACGTATTTTTTGAACTTAATCAACTTTTTCAAAATACCATTTTTTAATTTTTCTTTTATATTTCATTTTGTTACATAGCTAATGTTTTTGCTAATAAAAAAATTTACCTTGCTATTTAATATATTTAAAAGGACGTATTATTTTTAACCACTAAATAAATAACCCTAAAGATTTAAATATTATTATCTCAATTCTATAATTTTCTATTTTTATATTTACTTGTTATTTAAATAAGCTTAAAAATAAATTTAACTACAATTTAACTCGCAGTAATGAATGACCTACACACTTTATAAGGATAATTAACTAAAAATATCAACCAAGATAGGACAAGAGTAAGGTTTAATTACAATCTCTAATCAATGTTTGTTTATGAACGACGGATTCTATTAATCATAACTAAAGCTAAACTATAACCATAGTTAACATAAAAAGGCTATTTATGCGTTTTTGTCAATTTTCCGCAAAAAAATATTTATATTTGTGATTTAGATCACCATCGTTACCATGAAAAACAACCTGTTACTTTTTCTTAAAACTGTGATAAAAATCACATCCAATCGTCAAGATAAATTTTCTTTTGTAAATTAATGCAGAGATAAATCTGAAAGTGTTGCAAAGAAAGCGTTCAAAAATAGGATAAAAACCCAACTACGTGATAATTATCACATTACGACAATCCTTGAGATTTAGATTATCTCTCCCGTAAAACGATAAGTTAATTAGCAACAAATAAGAATAAAACTCATTTTCATAAAGTAATTTTACTAATTATTCGATTCAGCTTGAACACTGTTTTTATACTGTGAGCCGATAATAAATTTCTTTTAAAGGATATTACCTTTTAGATACTGCTAACATTCAGTATCATATTGCTGTTAATCATGATTAAGGGGAATGTCAGATGCTGTGGTTTAAAAATATTTTGGTCTATCGCTTAAATAAAGAGATAGCGCTGTCAATGGATGAGTTAGAACAACAGCTGGCTTCATTAGCATTCACCCCTTGTAGTAGCCAAGATATGACCAAAACGGGTTGGGTTTCACCTATGGGTGATCGTGGCGAAGCACTTATCCATGTTGCAGGTAAACAAGTCATGATGTGCGCACGGAAAGAAGATAAGATCCTCCCCGCCACCGTCATTAAGCAAGCGCTACAAGATAAAGTTGAAAAGTTAGAGGGTGAACAAGGTCGTAAATTAAAGAAAACCGAAAAAGCGACATTAAAAGATGAAGTTGTCCACACGTTACTTCCTCGCGCATTTAGCAAATTCTCACAAACCTTTATTTGGTTAGATTTAGATAAACAATTAGTGATTGTTGATTCAGGTAGTGCAAAACGTGCCGAAGATAATTTAGCCTTATTGCGTAAAACATTAGGTTCGCTACCCGTGGTTCCACTCAATTTTAATGAGTCTGTCGAATCAAAAATGACACAATGGGTTCGTTCCGGTGAACTCCCTGCTGGTTTTACATTAATGGATGAAGCCGAGCTTAAAGCGGTATTAGAAGAAGGTGGCGTGATACGTTGTAAGAAACAAGAGCTTGTCTCTGATGAAATTGCCACTCATATTGAAGCCGGTAAGTTTGTCACCAAGCTTTCTCTTGATTGGGAAGATCGCCTGCAATTCATGCTTTGTGATGATGGCTCTATCAAGCGCATTAAATTTAGTGATACCTTGCGTGAGCAAAACGATGATATTGATAAAGCCGATTTTGCCCAGCGTTTTGATGCCGATTTTGTCTTAATGACAGGTGAACTAAGCGCGCTAATTGAAAGGGTTATCGAAGTACTTGGTGGTGAAGCCGAGTAATTTTATCACCCGATATCATAGTACAAAAAAACAGCCTATCTCACGCTATGATCAGGCTGTTTTTTTATCAATTATTCCGCCGCTATTTTTGAATTAAATAGCGTATTGTCGGCCCATCTTGCTGAATATCTAATACGGTATAACCGTAGTTTTTCGCATCTAAGGGAATATTATTAATAGACTGAGGACAATCGCTTACCACTTCAAGGATCTCACCTTTTTTCAGTGACGGCATCGCTTCTAATGTTGCCACCGCAGGATAAGGACAAGGCTCACCGACCATATCAAGACGATAATCTGGCACTATGGTTTTTTTCTCGTTCATGCGATTTCCTTATTAATTTGTGTTGAAAGCGCTTGCGCTTGTTGCGCTCTTTTGCGGAAGAAATGTTTTTCCCACCAAAGTAGTAATATAAAAGAGAGACCAAGTAGCAGGTAGGTGATGGCTAATCCACCAACTGGACCAAAGGTATCTAATAGGTTGATTTTATCGTAGTCGGTAGCCAGTACCGCAGAAAAATCATCCCAATAGTACGCCAGTATTGTTGAACCAATCACGTTACCTAAACCTACCCACCAAAAGTGGATCTGCCCTTCAACTGCACGATACATCCAGCCTGTTTCACAACCACCAGCAAGCACGATACCAAAACCAAACAACAAACCACCAATAACTGCATTAGGACCGGCCCACATAATTTTCGGTGCAGCACCTAATTGTACATAGCTAAAAATACCCACCGCACTTACTGCCATACCGATAATAATCGCTTTCGCCATATGCGTTCTACCGGTTATCCATAAGTCACGAAATGCGGAAGTAAAACAGATTTGCGCACGTTCAATTAAGATCCCAAAGCCAATTCCCCCCAGCATAGCAAAGCCGAGTTTGGGTGAATCAAATAGAATAATTAATGACCATGCGATCATGGCAAAAAAGATAACCATCCCCAATCGAAAGCGACGTTTTGCACGTTGTTTATCTTGCGTAATAGGTGATGCTTTACTGACTTTTTGCAGTTTTACCGGTATACGAAATAGTGGCATTAATGAAAGTTTGGCACCAAAATAAGAGCCAATAGCAGTAGCAACAGCAAAGAACCAAGCATGCAATGAAAATTGAGGAATACCGGTAAAGAATGCCGCGAGGTTACACCCCATAGCTAAACGTGCACCAAATCCGGCAATAATACCGCCCAAAACGGCCTGAAGAATACGCACTTTATGCTGAGGATGACGAAGTTTGACATTATTGGCCCAAAGTGCTGCCATAATACAACCACCAAACATCCCAATAATCATTACCCCATCAATACGAGTGAGTGGTGTCCCTTCAAGACCAATGATTTTAAAGTAACCCCATTCTTCTGGATGCGCACCAAACCATTGCATCACATGACCGCCCCAGCGAGTAAACTCACCAGTAACTGCCCAGAAAGTGCCGGTTAAACCAAAGTAGTAAGTAGATAAGATACCTGCTGCAATAACCGCCGGAAGAGGCTTCCAGAAACGGATCAGGTATTGAGATTTAAATTCTGACCAAGACATGTTTTTCCCTAGAACTTACCCCCACGAGAGACCCTCTCCACGCAGTAGGATTGGTCGAACATGTTACTCCAAAAATATTTTTATCAAAGGATCAGAATTAAGATAAATGACAGAAGTTTGCGTTATAACAAACTTCTGTAACAGAGAAATAACTTATGAGTATTTAAAAGATCAGTTGAGTGATTTGATTTAATTAACAAATACGGGGTAATGGCTCGTTATAAGGGAGATCTAAAATACGACTTGTGCCAAAAATTCCCGTTAAACGAATATAACGCTCTTCAGTTACTTCACCAATGGTACAAGCATCTTGACCTAAAGTATGTTGATGCAAAGCCTCAAGAACTTGTTTTTCTGCTTGCGGTGACACGACTAATACAATTTTACCTTCGTTAGCAAAATTGAGTGCTTCCAGCCCTAATAATTCACACACACCACGTACAGACTGTTTCATTGGCAGTTTGTTTTCATATACATTCATGCCACAGCCACAGGCTTGAGAAAACTCATGTAAAATAGCGGTCACGCCACCACGAGTTGCATCACGTAATGCACGAATACCGTCAATTTGACGTAAAGGCGCGATCATTGGTTCAAGCACGGCACAGTCACTTTGCAGATCAGCTTCCAATCCTAAATTTTCACGTAAATTTAAGATAGTGGCACCATGATCGCCTATTGTACCGCTGACGATGATCTTATCGCCGGCTTTAATGTGACTTGCTGCCCAATCAATTTTACTTGGGATCACCCCAATACCCGCAGTATTAATGAAGATCTTATCCGCAGCACCACGAGGAACCACTTTGGTATCCCCCGTTACAATCTGAATACCTGCTTGTTGTGCGGCTTTTGCCATCGCCATCACCAATGTTTCTAGCGTTTCAAAAGCAAGTCCCTCTTCTAAAATAAAACCACAAGAGAGATAGCGAGGTACAGCTCCACCTACAGAAAGATCGTTCGCGGTTCCGCAAACAGATAATTTACCAATATTTCCACCTGGGAAAATGATCGGATCAATCACATAACTGTCGGTACTAAATGCCAGACGATCGCCCTGTGCTGTGAGATCGGCTAATGCAATACGAGCCTGATCTTCTTTTTCATTCAATAATGGATTATCGAATGCTTTCAAAAATAGCCCTTCGATAAGTTGTTGCATACCTTGCCCACCATTTCCTTGAGCTAAGGTGATTTCATCAGGTTGTTTCATATATTACCTTCACGGCGATACTGATAATAAGCCGCACATGCACCTTCTGATGACACCATTAAGGCACCTAATGCCGTTTCTGGTGTACAACTTTTACCAAATAATGGGCAATCAGAAGGTTTGCATCGTCCGGTTAATACATCGCCACAGCGTGATTGTGGATTATCAGCCACTTGTTGTGGTGCTGGTGTAAAACGTCGTTCAGCGTCAAACTCAGCATAAGCGGGTGTTAGTTGAATACCAGACATAGGGATCTCCCCAAGTCCACGCCATTCACTGCTCTCTTTTAGCATAAAAACATCTTTCAATGCTTTTTGCGCAAGTTTATTGCCTTCATTAGGGACAATACGACTATATTGATTTTCAATACTTAAAACATAATCTGCATTCTCAGCTTTTGCTTTAAGCTGTTTTACTACCATCAGTATAGCTTGTAATAAATCCAACGGTTCAAAACCTGTCACCACAAAGGGTTTTTCAAATTCATCACATAAAGGTTGATAAGGCGTGCAGCCAATCACCATACTGACATGACCGGGGGCAATAAAACCATCAATACGTACATCTTCTTGCTCTAATAAGCAACGTAAAGTCGGTACGATAGTAATGTGCTGACAAAATAGCGAAAAATTTTTCAGTCCACGTAATTTCGCTTGTTGCAGTGTCATCGCCGTACTTGGCATGGTAGTTTCAAAACCTAAGCCAAAAAATACCACTTGTTTATCAGGGTTATCTTGCGCAATTTTTAATGAATCAAGCGGTGAGTAAACAATACGGATATCACTACCGCGACGACGAGCATCAAGCATTGAACCATGACGACCGGGCACCCGCATCGCATCACCGAAAGTACAGAAAATGACTTCTGGACGGGCTGCAATTTCTAAGCAAGCATCAATGCGCCCCATAGGTAACACACATACCGGGCAACCGGGACCATGAACAAACTCAATCTCTTGTGGTAATAAGCGGTCGAGACCAAATTTAAAAATGGCATGCGTATGTCCGCCACACACTTCCATAATCTGTAATGGACGAGTGATGGGATGGGGCCATTGTGAAATAGTTTCACGTATTTGAGCTAATAATGCTTTGGCCAATTCGGGATCACGAAATTCATCAACGTATTGCATCATCAGCCTCTTCAAGGGTAACACCATATACATGTTGTAATGCATCCAGAGTATCTTGAGCTTCTTGTTCATCAAGAATACTCATGGCAAATCCAACATGAATAAGCACCCACTTATCTAATAACTCTGACGGGTCACCCTCACAAACCATAGAGATATTGACGGCACGTTTTACGCCACTGACTTCAGCATAAGCGAGTTGGTGGACGTCATCGCCCACCTCAACTATCTTGGCAGGAACACCTAAGCACATAAACGGCTCTCCAACCAAGCTAACCACTCTTCCATACCTTCGCCAGTTGTCGCAGATAATGCAATGATCTCAATATTAGGATTGACGCGACGCGCTGATTCAATGCACGCTTGCACATCAATATTAAGATGTGGCACTAAATCAATTTTATTGATAATCATCAGATCTGCAGCGGCAAACATATGCGGATATTTTAATGGTTTATCTTCCCCTTCCGTTACCGAAAGGATAGCCACTTTATGTTTTTCACCCAGATCAAAACTGGCAGGGCAAACCAGATTGCCAACATTTTCAATAAAGAGAATACTGTTGTCTTTTAAACCTAATTGATGGGTAGCATCATGCACCATTTGTGCATCAAGGTGACAACCTTTACCCGTATTGACTTGAATAGCAGCAACCCCGGTTTCACGAATACGATCAGCATCATTCGTCGTTTGCTGATCACCTTCAATCACCGCACAAGGTACACGTTGTGTTAGCTGTTTTAACGTTTGAGTTAGCAACGTTGTTTTACCGGAGCCGGGACTTGAAACTAAATTCAGCGCCAATACATTTTGCTGGGCAAAATGTTCACGATTATGAACGGCAATTCGATTATTTTTATCCAGTACATCCATCTCAATTTTTAACATTCGTTTTTGGCTAATTCCGGGAGCATGAGTACCAGCTTCCCCTTGCCCATAATGCATGTTGTCATTATCAATAACTGGACTAAATTGTTCTTCGTGTTCATGGCTATGTTCGTGATCATGGCTATGTTCATGTTCATGGCTATGAGTATGTTCATGAGAATGTGCATGATGATCGTCATGCCCATGATGATGCTCATGGAACACTTGGGCTTCATTTTGCTGTGCATCATGATAAAAATGGAGATGAACATCGCCACTATTATGGTAATGGTGATGATGAATAATGATAGGCTGACCATGAGTTTCGTAATTGTGCTTATGCTTTTGCTCAGACTTATCAATATATTTATGAACAGTATTCGCTGGAGTAGCATTGTGTTCATGATGATGATCATGCCCATGATGATGCCCATGATGATGGTGATGACCGTGATGGTGATGGCCATGGTCGTGATGATCATGGTCGTGAGAGTGATGGTGGTGATCGTGTGAATGAGGCGCTACGCCTTCAATGCTGACATTACCTTCACCACAACCGCAAGTGCTACACATATTCTGACTCCTGACTATTCAATAAGAAGAATTTGACTCGGTGTCGCGTAAACGTTCTACATTATGATCTTAACTGACCACGAAACAGGGAACGCCGACTTAAATCAACTTCTGTGACGGATTGTGTCTGAACAGGAAGAGAAAGAGCCATTTTTGCACTGTTTTCTGCCAACTCAACCGCTTGCTCACCTTGTAAATGGCGATCAAGTGGCGACATTAATGAACAAGCCAGATATTGAGCACCATTAGCAAGTTCACCAACGACAAATTTAACCTGACCACAAGGAAGCGCTAAGGCGATACGCTCACCAATTTTACGTCTTGGCCACTCTTGTGATGGCCCGGGCAACACAATAAGCTCTAGCATCCAAGGCGTTAAAATTGTTCCAATCCATTGCTTTTCAAATAAAGTAAATCCTCCCGCTTTTACGGGAATATTTTCTCTATAAAAAGGCAATGCTTGCATCTCTTTTTTGGCAATCTCTCGAAAACTGCTTTCAAGTAATTCAATAGGTGGTTCATCGTATCCCGTGATATCCCAATTTAATTCACTCATGCTGTTACCTCTTTAGGGGTTACGGTGATCCCATGTTCACGCAAAATATTAACCACTTGTTCAAGTGCTATTTCCATCGATTGCTGACCAATATCTGACAATGACATACTTGGCGCTAATGAAGCAGGTTCAATACCCACTAAAATCAGTTTGCGAGGAAATTCATCAGTCATACGTAAGGCCATTAATACATCCGATAGCCCGAGTTGATGCGGTGAAATTTTCTGGGTAAATAATGCAGGTACATCATCATCATGTAATACAAAGATACTGCCCGGCTCGTGCTGGCTTCTTACTGCATCAGCAACAATCAATAAATCTCTTGCAGCAATATCTTGCAAAATTTCCATGCCTGATGTGCCACCATCAATAACATCGACGTTCTCCGGTAAAGAGAAGCGCTCTTCGAGCGCTTCTACGATACGAACACCAATGCCTTCATCGCTTAGTAATAAATTACCAATACCTAAGACAAGTGTACGCATTACAATACCTTCACCTTACTTAATTCTTTACCTGTTAAATCAACCATATGCACAGCACAAGCCATACATGGGTCGAAAGAGTGAATGGTTCTTACCACTTCCAGAGGTTTGTTAGGATCAGCCACCGGCGTTCCCACTAGTGATAACTCATAAGGACCCGGTTCATCATTAAAGTTACGAGGACCCGCATTCCATGTTGAAGGAACAACCGCCTGATAGTTTGTGATTTTGCCATCTTTAAAGACTATCCAGTGAGATAGCATACCGCGCGAAGCCTCTTCAAAACCGACGCCACGATACTCTTTACCCGGCTCAAACTCAGGTTTAATAAAGGAAGCAGTATCTCCACGGCCAATATTATCAACCAGTGATTGCCATAAGAAGTTAAGCGAATCTTGTAATACACAAGCATGAACGGTACGACCAATAATGCGTCCCCAAGTTGACTCTAACTGCTCTGTCACCAAGGTTTGACCGGTTAATTTGGTGTAGATCTGATTAACTTCGTTATAGTGTTTTACTGTGCCTTCATGTTTACCCGCTAAACCACACACTAACCATGCTAAAGTACCTACTTCTACAGGTTTGCCGTAAAATGTGGGTGACTTAACCCATGAGTATTTATTATTTTCATCCCAACCGGTGTATTTAGGACGAGTTAAACCTTCCCATGGTTTTAATGGTTCATCATCTTCATACCATGCGTGTTTACCACTCTCTTCAATGCCGTCTTTCAGGTTTTGATCTTTCCAATCTTTGATTGGACGATAAGTAGAAAAATCAACGCCTTCCATATAGCCACCTGAGAGTAAAAACTCAGTATTATTGCCATTAATAGGCAATTCAGGCACAGATAAGTAGTAATTAGCCCCTTTACCGATTTTTAACCACTCTGGATAATAAGCAGCAAAAATAGCAGTATCCACTTTATAAACCTGTTCAATAAAATCACCCAAGTTATCAATAAAGTGTTTTACATACATTAAACGTTCTAAATTGAGAACATTCGGTGCATCAAGGTTAATTGGGTTAGCAACACCGCCCACTGCTAAGTTTTGAATATGCGGTGTTTTACCCCCTAACACGGCCACAATGCGGTTTGCATCGCGCTGGCATTCCAATGCTTGTAGATAGTGGGCTACCGCAATCAAGTTCACTTCAGGAGGTAATTTCATGGCTGAGTGACCCCAGTAACCATTAGCGAAAATACCTAACTGACCGCTATCAACCAAATCTTGAATTTTCTTCTGCACTTTTCTGAACTCTTCAGCAGAGTTCAATTGCCATTGAGAAACCCCTTTAAGCATCGCTGAGGCTTTTTCAGGATCTGCCTGTAATGCTGCCGTAATATCAACCCAATCCATCGCAGACAACTGATAGAAATGGACGATATGGTCATGAATAATGTGAGAAGCCAGAATTAAGTTACGGATATACTGAGCATTAACCGGAATATCCATCCCTAAGGCATCTTCTACAGCACGTACTGAGGCTATTGCGTGAACCGTTGTACAAACACCACAAATGCGTTGCACAATAATCCATGCATCACGAGGATCGCTTCCTTTTAGGATCTCCTCCATTCCACGCCACATAGTACCGGAAGACCAAGCTTTAACGACTTTTCCGTTATCGATTTCACAGTCGACGCGTAAATGCCCTTCAATACGGGTAATAGGATCAATAGTAATGCGTTGGCTCATGATTTAACCTCAGCCTTTTTTAATTGTATATTTGACTCTGTTTGTGCTGGTAGTACCGGCAGTAAACGGATAATAAGAATGTAAGCAGTAACTTCGAATGCAACGAAGCCAATAGAAATCAACAACTCACTTGCAGTTGGGAAATAGTGATAGCCGTTGCCTGGGTTATAAGCGACTAATGAATAGTTCATACGCCACATTGCCGCACCCACTAACATAAATAATGCGCAGACAAATAACATTCTTGGGCTACGACGATTATTTTTCAGGTGCATCAATACCAGAGGAATAAACAACAAGGCACTTTCTGCAAGGAATAACCAAGAGAACATATCCCCTTTAGCGATATAACTCAGCTTACCGTTCCAGATCACTTCACCCCAACGTAATACCAAGAAGGTGATCAGAAGTACTTCTATGATTTTAGTTAACTTGGTAAATAGCGGTGTTTCATCGTCATTAATAGTACGGCTCGCTTTTAATAAAGAACCTTCAAAAATAACAATAGTGAAACCGAGGATAAAGGCGGTTAATAAAGAGAACAGCGGTAGCATTTCATAAGATTGCCACAGAGGATGCACCTTCCAACCTGCCGAAATCATTAATGATCCCATGGAGGATTGGTGCATGGTTGGCAATAAGGCGCCTAGACCAATAATAAAGAACATCGCTTTATTAAGGCGTCTTAACGAAACTTTCCAACCTAAACGTTCCAGTAGTGCAGGTAAAAACTCTAATGCCATCACCATAATGTAGATGGTCATACAAGTTGCTGTTTCAAACAATACGGAGTTAACGTTAAAGTATTGAGGCATAAAGAAGTGAGGCATGTTCCAGTAACGACCAATATCGATTGCAATGGATAATCCACCTAACGAATAGCCGAACAAGCTCGCTAATAATGCAGGACGTACTAAGGGATGAAATTCACCTTTATTACAAACATAAACAGCCCATGCCAGTGCCCAACCACCACACGCAAAGCCTGTTCCGATAAGTAAGTCAAAGGCTATCCAAATACCCCAAGGATAACCGCCATTTAGATCGGAAACATCCCCAAGACCCAATACCAAACGCTTACCAATAAGAATAAAACCAAGCACAGCAAGCGGTAAAAACACTCTAACAGCTAAAGTAAATAACTTACCGCCAAGTGGACGAGGATCATGACTCGACATCGTTATCCTCCTTATGGTGTTCCTGCTCTTGTTTTTTACTATTACGGTTAACCAAATAAGTAATGCCCGCAAGCGCTGCTATTGGTAAAACCATACCTTTATACAGCGTATGTTGAATATGTTCAGAACGCGCACCCGTTGATAATGGAGCCACTTCTGGCATACCTAGGTTTTCAAAAGGCACCGCGGAAAGTACCATCACCTGCGTACCACCACCTTCAAACTCACCATAGATATGATCTTGATATTCTGGGATCTTATGTAGATAAGTATCGCCACCATTAATGGTTTGGCGTGGATAGTGATATTCTTCACCCGCTTTTTTCGCTAACCGGCGTTTTGCTTCTTCAAGCAACTCTTCACGAGTACCAAAAATCACAGCACCTGTTGGACAAACCTCAACACAGCCGGGTAATAAGCCTTTATCTAAGCGCTCTACCCCTTTTTGGTTACATAGTTCACATTTATAAAGCTTACCGAAGGGATCATCATAATCGTATTTAGGAATGTTATAAGGACAACCCACCATACAGTAACGACAACCTGTACAGATATCTGCATGATAATGCACAATACCGGTTTTCGGATCTTTGGTTAACGCTGAAACAGGACACACAGAAACACAGTTAGCATCAACGCAATGCATACATTGTTTCTTAATAAAGGCATAACCGTTTTCCAGTTGATCTTTATTTTCACCTGTTCCATCACGCCAAATTTGAATAATGTTATTTGTGTAAGGACTTAGTTTGTCATTGTTTGACCAGATCGGATCACCATTAGCATAAGTATCACCACGCTCCATGGGTTCCGGATGATTAATTTCCTGACATTTTGTCACACATGCTTGACAGCCTACACAGAGTGTAGAGTCATAGAGCATACCGAGAGCCCCAGGAATTGGAGGACGGTTCTGCGCCGCAGCATGACTCGCAGTGGGTGCCATTCCCGCAAGGAGAACCCCACCTGATGCCAGCTTAAAGAAATGACGCCTATTCACCGTTTATCCTCCTGTGAGGCTCCTGTGGTATTTTTGTCACGGCCTAATTGACGCACAGCCATCACACTTACCCCAGCAACAGCACCAACAACTGCACCTAATAAGCCTGCTGCACCATAAGAAACACCACCACCTTCTTTGGCGTTAACATCGGGTACTTGTGCTTTTGGTGTTGGCTGATAAACATTCGCAAGTTGGAAAATACCTTTCGTAAATCCGACACCCTCTTCATTACAGCCATAGCAAGGGTGACCAATACCAACAGGCCAAATTCCTCCACCAATATCGCAAAACTCTAATGTTGGGCAGTTACCGTAAGTTTCAGGTCCTTTACAACCTAAATGGTATAAGCACCAGCCTTGGCGGTGTCCTTCATCACCAAATTCTTTAGCAAAACGACCCGCATCAAAATGAGGACGGCGTTCACAGTTTTCATGTATTAGACGCTCATATGCAAATAGCGGTCTATTTTTGCTATCTAACTTAGGTAATGAATTAAAGGTAATAATATGTGCAACTGTAGCTAAGAAGTTATGTGGGTTTGGTGGACACCCTGGAATATTGATAACTGTTTTACCCGGTAAAATAGCTTCCAGTGATTTAGCGCCAGTAGGGTTACCTCCAGAAGCTGGCACACCACCCCATGCAGAACAAGAACCGATAGCAATAATTGCCGCCGCACCTTCAGCGGCTTCTTTGATATGCTCAAGAATAGGTTTGCCTGCCACCATACAGTAAATACCGCCATCTTTGTCAGGGATAGAACCGTCGACAACAAGGACGTATTTACCTTTGTATTTCTCCATCGCATTATGTTTGTTTTCTTCTGCTTGATAACCAAAAGCGGAAGAGAGCACTTCGTGATATTCAAGTGCGATAACATCCAGAACAAGGTTTTCAAGTGTTGGGTGAGTCGCACGTAATAAAGATTCCGTACAACCTGTACACTCTTGAGCACCAATCCAAATAACAGGTGGACGTTCAGGTGATGTCATTGCTTGTGACATTTGCGCGGCTGCTTTGCCGCTTAATCCCATGGTAGCTGATAACGCTGCGCACAATTTCATAAAATCGCGTCGGTTAATACCATGTTGGGAAAAAACATTATTCCCCAAGGCCATATATCTCTCCTGATATGATGATTTTTAATTGGAATAATTTTAAAACACCGCCTTTTTAACACTCCGACACAATAATGACTTGATCATTATCAAGCGATAATTCATTAAAAAATAAATTATTCTTTTATGCGAGAAAAAACGTTTCAGCTATTTAATGTTTAAGATGGATTTTTAATATATATGGTCAATTTAAAATTAATTATTCTTTATATAGTAATGATAAAATAAGTAGTAATAATTCTTATTATCAAAAAATGAGCTAATTAAAAATAATACAAATCATTTAAAATCAAATAGATACAGAAAACACAAAAAACAATCAATTTATAAGACAATATATTTAAAATAATACAAAAATAATAATTTATTATTTCTAATTTTCAACCCACATTATTATAAATAACTTAATATATTTTTTTAATTATAAATATGATGGTTATTTTCATATTATCAACCTTTGTATTACATTATATAAATTGTTAAAAACTGGATTTTATAAATAATAAATAATTACATTAATATCTCTAATTTCATTACTAGATTGATTAATCAACAAAGTTATCTTCATTACGATCTTTATTGATGACTTTATCGTAATCAATACTTAAACCGTCTATATTTTAACCAGCGATCAACCTGTTTTTCTCATAATTTTTCATATAGTTATAAGTATATTCGTTTTTGGAATAACAATTTAGTGTCGTAAAAACGACTTGTTAGATAAGTAATCCATTATAACAACCGGTGGTTAACTCCCAGAAATACTCCACAATAGCTAATTAATATTATTTTGAAATTATTACTAATGGTTATTTTATAACATTGCGATTTTGCTAGTTGGATAACGCTAACTCAATTTTGATGTTAAATATTGGTAGCAAATTGATGCTTGATACTGACAAAGACAAAGTAATAATGTGTTTTTGGCACAATAGCAGAAAAATGTGTCACAAAATCTAAAAACGCCTCGCGAAGAGTGTTAACAATTTGTTGGTGTAGCAGGACTTGCATAGATAGATAGATAGAAAGAAAGAAAACAACCGATGGTATAAGCGGGCTCTAGACAAGATGAAACACACATTTGCTGCGTAATAAAACAAAAAGCCATAGTACCGCGAAGTACTATGGCTTTTAAATTTATTAAAATAATAAAAATGCTATGTGTAGTTCTCTGCCTTTCTCTTTATATTTTACTCACAACCGACAAAAATATCCGTTGCAGTATAGATAAGTAAATAAAATCAACTTATCAGTAATTGAATGACTGAAAACAACGATCTACCTGGTGTAATAAAAAAAGTAAGTAACCAAAACGGAAACTTAGATAATAAATAAATTAGGCGTTGTTACAGGTTACAACATGTTTCAATTTGTAACTGGAATGCATTATATCCAATAGAATTTTTTGCGCAAGTTTTTTTACACTTAAACCAAATAGCAATAAAAACATTATTAATCATGTGGTTATAGTCATATTTACCATAAGAACAAAAATATTTATCAAATAAAAAGTGAAAAAATATGAATAGTTAACGAATATTGATACTATTGGAACTTTAATAATAGTATCTACTTATTATTAATTGATTCAGCACATAATCACTTAAGTAATTTAATTAATACTACTATACAAAATTTAATCTAAAGACGATTAATAACATTTAACACTAAAGCTAAATTTTATTTTAGCGCAACTATTAATATACTAGAAAAATAAATAGTACAAAAAGATAACCATATTTATATCTTTAGTGAATAAAAAAGCACTCTATTAATCATTACAATATGACTGATAGAGTGCTGATATTTTTAAGTATAATATAAGTAAAAAATTAGTTACCCGATGATACGGTTTCCATCCCCACTAGCCCTACTTTGAGGTATCCCGCCTTCCTTAATGAGTCCATTGCCCCCATTAAAGTTTCATAATCGACCGTTTTATCGGCTTGGAAAAAGATAGTCGTTTCTTTATTCGACTGCGTCATAGAATCCAAGACACTGGCCATCGTCTCATGAGTTACCATCTCTTCACCGATAAAAATCTGTTTATCTGATTTAATCGTCAAATAAACAGGTTTTTCTGGCCGAGGTTGAGGCTTGGCACTCGAAGCAGGTAAATTGACTTTAATATCAACCGTCGCTAAGGGGGCTGCTACCATGAAGATAATCAGCAGTACTAACATCACATCAATAAAAGGTGTGACGTTAATATCATGCAATTCATTATCTTCACCTGAATCATTACCAAGATTCATTGCCATAATTCATTACCTTGATTTGCTGTTTTCAATATCTAAGTCACGACTGACTAAGGTCACTACACCTGTTGCAATATCGCCAATTTCACCACGATAACCGGAAATCATACGTGCAAAAATATTGTAAATAATGACCGCAGGGATAGCTGCAATCAAGCCGATGGCGGTTGCTAATAATGCTTCTGCGATACCGGGGGCAACCACCGCTAAGTTGGTAGTTTGAGAATGCGCAATACCAATAAAACTATTCATGATCCCCCAAACCGTACCAAACAAACCGATAAAAGGAGAAATTGCCCCAATGGTCGCTAAATAACCATTACCACGTCCTAATTCACGAATAATAGCCGCGACACGACGCTCCATGCGCATCTCAACACGCTCTTTAATACCGGATGCAACGTGACTATCTTGAGAGTAAGTACGCTCTAATTCAGCATCATTAAAAAAATCGGCTGTCGCACTTTTATTGCCAAATTTTTGGCTAATCGCTAATGCCTCTTTGAGGGATTTCGCTTCTACTAATTGCGCACTTTCATTTCTTAAACGACGACGTAATGCTAATAAGTAGCTACCTTTAGCAAAGAACAGCGCCCAAGTGACAATAGAGGCGAGTAGCAAACCGATCATGACACTTTTTACCACGAGATCTGCATTGCGATACATTCCCATAACAGAGAGATCTTCAGCAAATCCCCCTCCAGTGACGATTTCAGGTGTCGCACCTTGCGTGGCATTTTCTGGCTCTAGAGCTGTCTGTGCAGCATCTCCTGTGCTCGTCGATGTATTCTCTTCTGCCACTGGTGTTTCAGAAGTTGCCGTTTTGGCTGCTTCCCCCGTTGGCGTTGCCGTATTTTCTGCTGTTGGTGCAATCGTTGTAGTCGCCGTTCCCTGTGTAGAAGCGGTTGAAGAAGTGGCCGTAGTCGCAGGTTGCTCAGTTTGCTTAGCCGGTGTCGTATCCGCAAAAGCAGAGCCTGTCAGACCGATTGCCAATATAATAGAAGCTGTCAAATTACGCATCAGTTGGCCTTTTACTCTCTTTCTTATCTAATTATCTATTCAGTAATGAAGTTTCTATTTCACTACTTACCCAAAATCGTTTATTTACAATCATCCTGTTGCCATCAGGAAAAAGAGAAACGCTCAGATGATATCAAACATGAAGCATTTTGATAGTAATTATCATTACTATTTAGCCATTTTTTTTTCATTTGTCGATTTTTAAGACAATTTTTCGTTATTTCATATAACGTGAAATTTTATCAACTGTCGCGATCCTCTTTTGTACTTCAGTAAAAAATGCATTAACTTGGGGTAAACACATCATTACATAACAAGTAGGTATAACGGATGACGCAAAAAAAACCAGAAACCTCACTGCTATTAAGTGGTCGATCAAAAAAATATTCACAAGGCGCAGTAAACCCTATTATACAGCGAACTTCATCGGTTATTTTTGATACGGTTGCCCAAAAACGTGAAGCCACCCAAAAACGAGCTGAAGGAGCTCTATTTTATGGGCGAAGAGGTACTACCACGCATTTTGCACTACAAGAGGCACTAACCGAACTAGAACAAGGGACCGGTTGCGCATTATTTCCATCAGGTGCGGCGGCTATTACTCAATCTATTCTTGCGTTTATTGAACAAGGTTGTCATATCCTTGTGACTGGTTCCGCTTACGATCCCACGCAAAATTTTTGTGATCAGATATTAAGTAAATTTTCTGTCACCACAACCTATTTTGATCCCTTAATCGGCACTGAAATTAGTCAATTATTACGCCCTGAAACAAAAATTGTTTTTCTAGAATCACCCGGCTCTATTACGATGGAAGTGCAAGATTTACAAGGTATTATCACTGCGGTAAGACACTATAACCCAAATATTATTATAATGATTGATAATACGTGGGCAGCAGGTTTATTACTTAAACCTCTTACTTTAGGTGCTGATATTTCTATCCAATCAGCGACCAAATATATTATTGGTCACTCAGATGGTATGTTAGGTTTTGCTGTTGCTAATCAACGTTGTTGGCCACAATTACGTGAAAACACGTATTTATTAGGCCAGTGCGCAGATCCGGATACAGCTTATATGGCAGCTCGTGGTTTAAGAACCTTAGCAGTTAGAATGAAACAACATGAGCAAAGTGGATTAGAAATTGCGCGTTGGTTAAAACAGCACCCGCTAGTGGATAATGTCTACCATCCAGCACTCTCTTCTTGTCCGGGGCACACCTATTTTCAACGTGATTTTACTGGAAGTAATGGGTTGTTCTCTTTTAGTCTAAAAAAGATCCTCACCACTGAGGAATTTTCACGTTTTCTTGATAACTTATCCCTGTTTAAAATGGCCTTTTCATGGGGTGGATTTGAATCTCTTATTTTAGGCTATCATCCCAATGATATTAAAGCGATGCGACAATATGACACTCAGCCCACTCTCGCAGGAACCTTATTTAGAGTACATATCGGCTTAGAAAATATTGATGATTTAATTGAAGATCTAGAGCAAGCATTTTTACGTATTTCTAACTAATTCATCTCTTTTTTTATTAAAAAAAAGCTATCCCTGTGGTTTCACAGGGATTAAATCAAACGATCATCTTCTTTTTACGTTAGAATAGCTCTCATATAGTTTTTTTGTGATGCGAGTTCGCCGAATGGGTACATTAAAAGAGATAATTCACGCGCTACTGCAACATGATTATATGGTGCTAGCTGATCCAAATATTTTGTGGATTATTTATATTGTTCTTTTTGTTATTATTATGCTGGAAAATGGGGTTCTACCTGCCGCATTTCTACCCGGCGATACATTATTAATTCTCTGTGGTGCATTAATTGCCAAAGATGTTTTACATTTCTTGCCAACCATTATTGTGTTAGGTACTGCCGCGAGTATTGGTAGCTGGCTTGGCTTTCTGCAAGGCCGCTGGCTAAGTGATACTAAAGTGGTCAAACGTTGGATGGCTCAATTACCCGAACAATATCACCATAAAGCCAATGATCTTTTCCATCGTCGAGGCCTGTACGCACTATTAATTGGCCGTTTTATCGGTTTTGTACGTACATTACTACCAACTTTGGCCGGTTTATCTGAATTACAACAACGTCGCTTTCAACTATTTAACTGGATTAGTGGCTTCTTATGGGTCGGTCTTATTGTCTCATTAGGTTATATACTGAACCTGATCCCTTTTATTCAAAAACATGAAACATTGGTGATGAATATTCTTATGACATTACCAGTATTACTATTAACTGCCGGTTTAATTGGCTCTATTGTGATGTATATTCGTCATCGTAAAAGTAGCAATAACAGCGCCAAATAAGCCATTTCGAGTAACACCAAAAACGCCATTATTTAAAGTGAAAATAATGGCGTTTTTTATGTATTATTCGATGCTGTGACACACGTTCAGTTGTTCATTTTCTTATCTCCTATCCTATTAAGATATTTATAAAACAGATTTATTATTGTAATGGTAATATTTCAACTAATTGATTTATTATATTTTAATGGCTTTCGAAGCAAGAAATGTTGGAATATAACTATCAATTAAAAAACGAGCCTGAGGAGCAAAATCTTCAACAAAATCTTGTAATAAAAAACCTGCTCTTAATTGCCCACCAATCAAATCTGTCAACGAATGACCAAATACAAGTCCGTCTCCCTTTGCAATTTTTTCTTGCAAAATATCTGAAGGTAATGAATTTTGATCACTATAAGGCAAACGATAAGTCGGTCTCATTAATCCTTGTGCACGCAATGCCTGATTTCTGTCATCAACAAAAACTACAGGGTTATAAAAACTCGCCATAAGAACTCCGTTTTTTCTCAATACACGATAACATTCTTGCCAAACAGGATTAACATCAGGTACATAAAGATTTGAAATTGGATGAAAAACAATATCAAAACTTTCATCAGAAAATACCGATAAATCAGCCATATCCCCTTGTTGAGTAGTTAAAGCTAACTGATGTTTTTGTGCCAATTGACTATCTTTACTCAGTTGCCCTTCAGATAAATCAAAAACGGTCACAATACCACCAGCAGCAGCTAAAATAGGTGCTTGTTGCCCACCAGCTGAAGCTAAGCAGAGTATATTTTTACCTTTAATATCTGCTAACCACTCCTTTTTAACGGGATTCGGCGTTAAATGTACTTTCCAGTTTCCTTTTTTTGCCTCGATAATTTCTTTATCGTCCACGGGTTTAGACCATTGATTTTGCATTGCGGCTTGTTTATCCCAATGAGCTTGGTTTAATGTTAAATAATGACTTTTCATACTACTCCTTATAAATTAACTACAATTAATAACTATAGTTATGAAAAAAAGGGTTTAACACTCGCATTCATAACCCCGCTGTTATAGTGATGTCATATTATCCCGTCTATATACAGTGAAATAATTTTTCCTAATGATTTGTCATGCTACAGCATATCAAGAACATAAAATTAAGGTGGAAACAACCATGCAAAATTTCACTTATTACTCCCCCACTCGAATTCATTTTGGTCAAGGACAAATTGCAAAATTACGTTCTGAAATTGGGAAAAATGAAAGAATTTTATTAACTTATGGCGGTGGAAGTATTAAGCGCAATGGGATACTTGATCAAGTGCATGCGGCCTTACCAGGGTATCAAATTCATGAGTTTGGCGGTATTGAACCCAATCCTTCGTATGAAACGCTAATGAAAGCTGTTGCTTACGCTCGTTATCACGGTATTACTCATTTACTGGCTGTAGGAGGAGGCTCTGTTGTTGATGGAACCAAATTTATTGCGGCTGCAATACCTTATCAAGGAGAGCCTTGGGAGATTGTCACTAGCCGAGGTCAGGCAATTGAAAAAGCACTGCCATTAAGCTGTGTACTAACCCTTCCAGCAACTGGCTCTGAAACCAATTGTTTTTCCGTGATCAGTAAAAAACAAACGATGGATAAACAAAGTTTTGCTAGCCCACATGTTTATCCTCATTGCGCTATTTTAGATCCAACTGCAACGTTTTCTTTACCACCAAGACAAACCGCTAATGGCGTTGTTGACGCATTTATTCATATTTTAGAGCAATATCTTACTTATCCGGTAAATGCGCTTGTACAAGATGAATATGCAGAAGGCCTATTAAGGATCTTAATCGAAGAAGGACCGAAAGCCCTCACCTCACCACAAGACTACGATATCCGTGCTAATATAATGTGGACAGCATCCCAAGCACTTAATGGTATTCTTGGTGTCGGTGTACCGCAAGATTGGGCAACCCATGCATTAGGCCATGAAATTACTGCATTACACGGGCTTGATCACGCACAAACCCTCGCGATTGTCTTACCCGCGCTATTAAACGAAAAACGTCAGGAGAAATACGCTAAGTTGATCCAATATGCACAAAAAGTGTGGGGGATCCATCAAGGCTCTGATGCATTTAAAATCGATAGCGCCATCAATGAGACTCGTAAGTTCTTTGAACGCATGGGACTAAAAACACGGCTGTCTGACTTTAATATCAGTGAAGCGGATATTCCTGCCTTAGTGCAAAAACTGCAACAACATGGACAAACCGCACTCGGTGAACATCAGGATATCACCTTGGAAGTCAGCCAGCGTATCTATATGGCAGCACTCTAAGTACTTAAAGGCAACTGGAGGTATATAATGAGTAATCCTAAATTGATCCAACTATCTGATGGCAACACTATTCCACAACTTGGACTTGGGGTTTGGCAAGCAGATAATGATCAAGTTATTAAAGCGGTACATCATGCTTTAGACACAGGTTATCGTCTGATTGATACCGCCGCTATTTATCATAACGAAGAAGGTGTTGGTAAGGCATTAAAGCAAAGCACTATTCCTCGAGACGAATTATTTATTACCACCAAATTATGGAACAACGATCAATCCCATGCTCGTGGTGCATTACTTGAAAGCCTTGAGCGATTACAACTTGATTATGTTGATCTCTATTTAATGCATTGGCCAGTGCCATCTCGCGAGCTATACCTTGACGCTTGGAAGCAGATGATTGTGTTACAAAAAGAGGGACTGGTTAAAAGTATTGGGGTATGTAATTTTAAAGAAGAGCACCTTGAGCGCATTATTACAGAAACGGGCGTTTCCCCTGTCATTAATCAGATTGAAATTCACCCATTGATGCAACAAGCTTCATTAAGAGCTTGGAATACCACCCATAATATTGTGACAGAATCATGGAGTCCTTTAGCACAAGGTGGTGAAGGCGTGTTTGATCAACCAATTATTCAGAAACTGGCAGAAAAATACCAAAAAACACCGGCACAAATTGTGTTACGTTGGCATTTAGATAGTGGCTTGGTTGTTATTCCTAAATCAGTTACCCCTTCTCGTATTGAAGAAAACTTCCATATCTTTGATTTCAAATTAGAAAAAGAAGAAGTTGCTGAAATAAAACAACTAGATAAAGGAAAGCGGTTGGGGCCTGATCCTGATACTTTTGTTGATATCTAGTATTTCACGCTCTATAAGTAAGCCAATAGTACTCTTGCTATTGGCTTTTTATTAACTATACCAATGATATATATTTTATATCATTACACTTTAAAATAAGACAAAGTAAATTTATTGTTTTTTAATATATGATTAGCGCATGTCTAACTAAGTCAAATTAAATCTTTATTTACATTTAAAATTTTCATCTGCTATTTTTTATATATTGTTAAGTTAGTTACTTAAAGTTCAGTTTCTGATATCTAAAAAAACTATAAATACGAAAATCTCATCATTATTTGTTACGATGAGTTTAAAAATGACGACGTTAAATAATGTACCTTCCCCACGCCCCAGTTCTATTACGAGAAAAGTCGCTTGGCTTAATATTTTTATACAATTAGCATTTCCTATTGTGACAACCATGCCTACGCAGACTTTTGCCAATGAGAATAACTTTAAAAAACATAATATTAGCGATATAAATCAACAAAATACTTATCAAGTCAAAGCGGGTGATACCCCAGAATCTATCGCAAAAAAATTTAATATAAAATTATTTAAATTGATTGAAGCTAATCCACAACATGTATCGTTAACGGGTGAGCTAAAAATAAATGATGGAACTATTCTTAATATTCCTAATGAATATTTATTAAAAAAAAAGTGGCTCAATAATCAAGATGAGGCAATCCCCTCAACAGAGGGCGAAGAGCTCGCTAAAATTATTGTTGATAATTCATTTTTACTCAATAAAGATATCGATGTAACACAATATGCAATTAGCCAAATCTCCAGTAAATCCAATCAGAAAATAGAACAATGGCTTAATCAATTTGGGCATGCGCGAGTTTCACTTTCAGCAGATAAAAATCTCACCTTAAAAAATAGCTCAGCGGAATTGTTAATTCCATTATATGAACAAAAAGAAAAGCTGATCTTTGCTCAAACTAACTATCATCGCAAAGATCTTCGTAGCCAATTTAATTATGGTATTGGTTATCGCTATTTTACTGAAAAATTTATGGTCGGCATTAATGGCTTTTATGATCATGATTTAACGCATCATCATAATCGTTTGGGAATTGGCGCCGAAATTTGGCGAGACTATTTCAAATTAAGTTCTAACCATTATCACCGTCTATCAAGTTGGCGAGCCTCTAATAATATCTTAGATTATAGTGAACGCCCTGCGAATGGTTGGGACATTCGAACAGAAGGCTATTTTCCAGCTTATCCACAATTAGGCACTAAATTAATCTTTGAACAATACTACGGTAAAGAAGTTGGTCTATTTGGCAAAGATAAACGGGACAAAAATCCACATACCTACACATTAGGGATTAATTATACTCCGATACCATTAGTCACATTAAATGCCGAGCGTCGTATTGGCTTACATGATCGTGCTGATAATAACTTGAATATCAACTTGTCCTACCGCATAGGAGAATCACTCGCTTCACAACTTAATCCTGATAATGTCAAAGCAATACGTACATTAGCAGGAAGTCGTTATGACTTTGTTAATCGTAATAACGATATGATTTTAGAATATAAAAAGGAAACTTTAGTTTTCCTTTCTATGGTTGATTCAATAAATGGTTATGCTAAAGAGGAGCGCGATTTACAAGTTCAAGTAAAAACAAAATATCCGTTAGCCAATATTGAATGGTCCGCAAGTAAGTTAAATGCCCAAGGCGGGCAAATAAAACATCATGGTGGAACTCACTACACCGTGATTTTGCCTCAATATCAAATTGGTGCAATTGAGAAAAATAGCTATATCATTAGTGCTGTTGCCATTGATACCCATGGCAATCGTTCAGCGCCTGTTCAAACAACGGTTATTGTAGATAAATCGTTAATCAATACGCGTAATAGCCTATTTTCACCTAAACAGAGCCAACTATTCGCTAACGGTGAAGCAACCCAAAAGTTAATATTATCCATCGTTGATAATGATAATTTACCCGTTGATATTGATAGTAAAGAAATTACTTTACAGCAACAGTCTGATACAGAAAAAGGCAATAGCCGTATTTCTACTTTCTCTCGTTTAGCTGCTGGGAAATATCAATTAACGGTTACAGCAGGAAGCATACCGGAAAAATTAACCCTAACCCCCGTATTCCGTGATAATACCTTCAACTCAGCAACCGTGACACTTATTGCCGATAATCAAACTGCCCATATTGCAAAAGGCAACCTAACGGTTACAAAAGATAACGAGCCAGCCGACGGTAAAAGTCAAAATAAAATCAAAGTACGAGTCACTGATAGCAACCACAATCCATTGGCTCATTATCCAGTCAACTTTACTGCCAGTAATGGTGCTAATGTCATTAGCTCAAGAAAAACGGATGAACAAGGTGAGATTATTGCTTCAGTGACTAATACTCAAGTAGGGAGTTCGCAGATTGGTGTACAAGTAAAAGGGATAACCTATTCGACTGAAGTCCATTTTAGTGTGGATAATGATAGCGCCTATATTCCACAACAAAACTTCACGATCACACCACCACTTTCTCTAGCCGATGGTAAAACAGAAAAAACCATTTCATTACAAGTTGTTGATAAGCAAAATAATCCGATACCCGCTACTCATGTGACATTATCGGCAGATAACCAAGCACAATTAAAACAAACCATATTAACCACAGACGAGCAAGGTAAGGCGACCACCACTATGATAAGTAAAGTCGCCGGTACGGTCACCGTGAGGGCCAAAATAAACGACAAGATGACTCACGCGACAACCCAATTTATCGCCAACCAAGCTAAGGGGGTTATTGTCTCCATAACCCCATCCTCTACAACTCATGTCGCAGATGGTCAAACCCCGGTCTTCCTTACTGCATTAGTACAAGATCAGTTTGGTAAGCCGCTCCCTCATGCACAAATTAGCTGGGAAACTGAGCACGATAAAAGTATTGTTAACATTGAACATACCACAATGACTAATGAGCAAGGGATCACCACCAACAAGTTAACCAGTACACAAGCACTCAGTGTGCGGGTAACTGCGCGTATAAATAACAATGCCTTTACTGCTGAGCCAATTACTTTTATTGCTAATGGGCAACAAGCTTTGATTAGTGAATTATTGGTTAATAAAAATCAGATTGTTGCAGATAAGCAAGATCCCGCAGAACTTACTGCAATAGTAACAGATAAACTGGGTAATCAACTTCCTGATACTATTGTTAATTGGCAAGGGAGTGCTGGTACTCAATTTGCTCAGCAACAAACTAAGACCGATGCTCAAGGTATCGCCAAAAATACGCTAACAACATCACAATCAGGTATCACAACCATCACCGCGCGATTAAATAATGGTCAACATGCACAAACTAACTTAGTTGCCGTTGCAGATCTCAAAAGTGCCACTCTCACATTAACGACATTAAATAATAAGCAATCTGCCATAGCAGATAACCAAGATAGCATTACCGTAGTAGCAAACTTAACTGATGCTTATCATAACCCATTGAAAAATATCCCTGTCTATTGGCAATCAAGTATTAATCATATTGATGAAACTACTACTCAAACAGATGAAAAAGGCAGAACGCAAGTTGTCATTTCAGGAACCAAAGCACAGCCAACAACAATTACCGCCTATTTATCAAATAAAGAGAAAAAAAGCATTCAGGTAACCTTTGTTGCGGGAGCGCCAGTGCAACAAAATAGTTATTTGACGATTGAACCACAATCTATCATTGCCGATGGTAATGCCTTTGCTGTGGGTAAAATAGACCTGCGTGATAAATTTGATAATCCGGTAATAGGTCGTAGTAACGATATTGCGTTAATTGGGGATAACAGCACCATCCAATTCAGTAAAATCACAGAAACGGCTAACGGCAATTATCAAGCTCATATTAGAGGTACAAAAGCGGGACTCAGTCAAATTACCGCCACTATTGATAGTATTACGGTAACGCAATCTTTAGGATTTTTAACAGATAATAAAACAGTCAAGATCCACTCCGTTAAGGTTATGGCACCTTATACCGTAACAGCGAATGGTAAAGACAAAGTCATTATTCAAGCACAAATCACCGATAAACATAACAATCCAGTATCAAAAGGCGTTACTGTCGGTTGGATAAGTGATCTCGGTAAGCTTGCAGCACCATTAAGCATGACCAATAAGCAAGGAATAGCTGAAATTACCCTCTCAAGTACTCAGGCAGGAAAAGCGAAAGTAACGGCAGTGCTCAATAACCAACAATCTGTCAATGCTGATCACATTGTCACCTTTACGGAAGGTGATATTTCGGCCTCTCTTTCTACTGTTGCCATATTCCCTGACACTATTGTCGCAGGGGCAAATAAAGCGACCGTAACAATAACCTTAAAGGATAAAGAAGGTAATTTATTGCCCAACTTAGCCAATAAAATCACCTTAACGCCGCAGACTAATTTACAAACAACGATTACGCCCTTTAAAGAGAAACAAAAAGGCATTTATCAAGCCCAAGTGAGCGCATTAAAAACCGGAAAAACCTCGTTATCGGCTCACGTTGCTCCATTAGCAATAAAACAATCCGTTTCTTTAACGGTGCTCCCTAATAACACAACAGCAAAGGTGAAAAACTTTACTATTAGCAATATTCAACCACATGCTGGGGAGTCTATTACTTATAAAGCCTATTTAGTTGATAACCATGATAATCCTGTCGGTATGGGTGTACCTGTCGCTTGGTCAACGAATGAAGGTAGTCAACTCGAAACACCATTAACTTTTACAGATGATAATGGTGTAGCAATAGTTGGATTATCTCGACGCTCTGTCGGTGTTGCCAAAGTCAGCGCAATATTAGAAACAGGTACTTATATAGCAGATGATGTTCACTTTTTAACGGGTCACATTGATGAAACGATGTCAGAACTGTCGTTGAACCCGAGTCAAATCATTGCTAATGGCAAAGATAAGGCATTATTGACATTTGTTATTAAAGATAAAAATGGAAATATCATCCCCAACCAACAAGTAAGCGGATTTTCTAAAAATCCAACCATCAAATTTAGTCAAGCACAACAAATATCACCGGGACGCTATGAGATTGAAATAACAGGAACTCAATCGGGCACAGCACAGATTGGTGTTATGGTAAATGGCACCCATTTCAAAAAACAAAAAATATTACAACTTAATGCCGATGTGACGACATGGAAAATACGCGCTGTTGAGGTTGATAGAACAACCATAACCGCAGGAGATAAAGGTGTTAACTACCAAGCAACTGTCGTTGATGCCAATAATAATGTATTACCTAATGTTATTGTGTCATGGAAATTACTCGGATCAGCAGATGATTATCATTACAGCACTTATACTAATGATAAGGGGATAGCAACGAATCGAGTGACTAGTCATGTCGCGGGACGCTTGAAGATGAGCGCTTATCTTGATTCTAATAATTATAAATCAACACAAGATATTACTGTAATACCGGCTGAAATAGATATTCATAAATCAACCTTTAATAGTCATCGTCGTTCTATAAATGCTGATAATAAAGATAGTACGTTATTAAGCGTAAAATTAATGGATAAATACGGTAATACCATTGATGGTAAGAATGTTGAGATTAAAACTATCAGTGGTAAGCCTAATTTTAGTGACAATCCATTAAAGTCAGTGGGCAATGGTGAATATCAAACAAATGTTACAGCAAATACGATGTCCGATATTATCTTAACCGCTCAAGCTGAAACAATAACTATCGCAGAGCCATTGACGATTAAAGTGGCTATCCCTAAATCTGAAATTACCTTTGAGAAACCTATCCAACAGGAAATCTACAAATCAACTGTGATTGATGCGTTAAGTTATAAAGGTGTACCACAAAATATGCAGGTAATATGGTCAAGCTCTGATCCTACTGTTGCTTCCATTGATACAACAAGTGGGCAAATCTCCATGAAAAAGGCTGGTACTACAATTATTACCTTACAAACCTTAGGTAATGAGCAATATCCATCAGCTAAAAATAGCTATCCTTTAGTGATAGAAAAAGCGCCACCAAAACTGAAAGTAACCTCTCCTCACACCATACAATCGATCTGGAATGATGGCATTACCCATCAAATAACAGCGGAATTTGATAATCCAGAGGTTAAAAATACCCCCATTCATTTCTCTAGTAGCGATACCTTGGTAGCCACCATTGATAGTAAAGGTAACTTAACCGCCATTAAACCAGGAAAAACAAAAATAGTAATACAAAGTGATGCTACAGATAAATTCCTAGCTGATAGCCAAACTGTAGACTATCAGCAAGAAAAAGCTGCACTAAGTTATTATTTTAAAAAGAATTATATTGTATTAACAACTGATTCTGCTGCAGATAAATTATTGATGGCTCAAAGCCCTACGCCAGATGTCCCCGTTGAAGCGAATGCAACTTGGTATAGTAGTCAACCTAACATAGTTGAAATCACCCCAGATGGGATTATCAAAAACCTTAATATTGGGCAAACAACATTAACACTTGAGGTGAAAAATAATAATTATTTTCAAGATCATGAGCAAAGCTATAACGTCATTATACAAGCATCGCCTCGCATCACAATTAACTCATTTGAGTTTCTATCTGCGGGAGAGAGCAAATCAAATACACATTTGGATGATTTAACTTGGCAACCTTTATACACTTCAGACGATCAGTTTATTGTTAAATGGTCTTCATCAGACACACCTAAAGCGATTAACTTCGAGTTATTTGATGAAAACGGCACTTCTATCGCCTTAGAAGAAAGACAAAACTATGCACCTAAACATAATATACATGACCCGGTAAAAATTCAGGTACCGAAACAATATCTAACCAGTCCAAAACAATTAACACTAGAAGTCACAACCTTTGATAGTAATAATCAGCCTTACGTCGATCCTAAAAAGTATAAAATTAATATTGACTATTTTCCTGCCAATAACGCATATAAAATAATCTCTCTTGATTATAATTCTAAATTTATCTATACAGATACAGGTGCCCTTGCTTCATCTTGTCAAAATGGTTGGTCAACCACTACAACACATCTTATTTTAACGCCAAGATTAGTATTTAAAGGTGAGCCGAAAAACTTACTTTATCCCATTTATATTACTACGGAATTATATGATGTAACATTAAATCCATCGGATAAACTCATCGGACATATTAATGAGAAATTAACTTATCCAGATAAGATTATATTTAGCGAGCATTCTAAAAAAATAGCTGAAATATCGCCGACATCAGCACACTACGCATTAGACGAAGAATGTAGAATTAATGATTCTGGTCATGGTACGTTAAAAGCAAATATAACCATAGGTAACAGATCCAGTTATCTTAAAAAAGAATTTCATTGGGATGGCCAAATAGGGGGATATTTTTAAAGACCGGGTGCTTGTACCACATATCTCACAACTTGAACAAAAATTGGGGGGAGGAAACCTCCCCCATCAAGCTATTGATGACACATCAAAATAGCTTGAACGACCATGTTTCCGTTACTAATGTTAAGCGAACATAATCGTTCACCGACAATTAAAGCAAACATAAGTACCGTCACACAGACAACCGTAATGCCAAATAAGGTTATTTTCGTCAATTTGATTGACTCCTTTTAATAAAGGAGGCAGAATCAAGTTGTTGAGCTTTGAGACTGCCTCGGATTTTATGAAAATAAAATTCGGGGCTTTTGTCTTTTTGGCTCTAGCGCAATGCTTGAACCAAAACGATCCAAGCACCCACCGCTATAGTAGCAGAATTTTCCCTCACCTCTATACCTTACTGGTAGTATTTTTTAAAATTAATCAAATTAAAACAACATGTTACATGAATAACTAATAAATATTCTTGTTGACACTGACATCTAAAAAAGACAAAATCAATCCGCTAAAACAAAGAAATTTACTTATTTTATTTTCTTGCCTCCATTCTTGAAAAAAGATCTGCACCCACCTCTTTGTTTTGCACTCGCCCTACATGTCGTTATGTGGGGCTTTCTTTTTTCTATTACATCGAAAAAAGAAAAATCCCGAATAGGTAATTAATACCCATTCGGGATTGTTATAACAACAACTAAAAAATTAAGATTTTTTTATCTTTGCATGCATCTCTTGGACTGAAATAACATCAATAGTAGGATCAGCACTCAATGACAGTGTTGTCGCAAATCCGCCATTTAATGTGGTGTCATAGTGAACTTTATATTGTAATGCACTACGGCGGATCAATTTTGAATCCTCAATAGCTTGGCGACCGGCAGTCGTATTGACAATATAGTCATACTCACCATTTTTAATTCTATCTTGAATATGAGGTCGCCCTTCATGCACTTTATTCACTAGGCGAGGATTGATACCGGCTTCCCCCAAGACAATGGCAGTACCATGTGTTGCATCTAACTCAAAACCATTTTTCAATAGCTTAGTTGCTAAATCAACGACACGTTTTTTATCACCTTCACGAACCGAAAGTAGCGCTCTTCCTTTTTTCTTCATGGTGGAATTGCTACCTAACATCGCTTTAGCAAAAGCTTGTGCAAAAGTAGCACCAACCCCCATCACTTCACCGGTAGATCGCATTTCAGGCCCTAAAATAGGGTCGACACCTGAGAATTTATTAAAGGGAAGTACCACCTCTTTAACCGAGTAGTAAGGAGGGATCACCTCTTTGGTAACGCCTTGCTGTTCAAGACTTTGTCCTATCATCACTCGAGCAGCAACTTTTGCTAATGGCACACCGGTTGCTTTAGAGACAAAAGGCACTGTACGTGCGGCACGAGGATTCACTTCGATAAGATAAACATCATTACCTTTCACCGCAAACTGTACGTTCATCAACCCTTTAACGCCTAATTCAAAAGCGAGTTCACGTACTTGCTTGCGCATTATATCTTGAATATCTTGGCTTAAAGTATAAGCAGGTAGAGAGCAAGCTGAGTCTCCAGAGTGAACACCCGCTTGTTCGATATGCTCCATAATACCGCCTATCACCACTTGTTGACCGTCACAAATCGCATCAACATCCACTTCAATGGCATCATCTAGGAATCGGTCTAACAGTACGGGAGCATCATTAGAAACACTGACCGCCGTTTGGAAATAACGACGTAAATCAATTTCATCGTAAACAATTTCCATTGCTCGTCCACCAAGGACATAAGATGGACGTACCACCAGCGGGTAACCAATAGATTTTGCCTTATCTACCGCTTCTTCTAATGTCGTCACTGTGGCATTTTCTGGTTGTTTTAACCCTAACTTATCCACGGCCTTTTGGAAACGTTCTCTGTCTTCTGCTTTATCGATTGCATCAGGACTGGTACCGATAACAGGCACCCCTTCAGCTTCTAAAGCTCTTGCTAATTTTAATGGCGTTTGACCACCATATTGCACAATCACGCCTTGTGGTTTTTCGATCCGTACTATTTCTAATACATCTTCAAGGGTGACTGGCTCAAAATAAAGTCTATCGGAGGTATCATAATCCGTTGAAACCGTTTCTGGATTACAATTGACCATAATGGTTTCATACCCATCTTCCCGTAATGCTAGAGCGGCATGAACACAACAATAATCAAACTCTATCCCCTGACCGATACGATTTGGACCACCACCTAAGACCATCACTTTAGGTTTGTCTTGATTTGGATCCGACTCACACTCTTCTTCATAAGTGGAGTACATATAAGCGGTATCCGTAGCAAATTCTGCCGCACAAGTATCAACCCGTTTATAAACTGGGTGTAATTGATATTGTTCTCGTAATTGGCGAATGGCTTGCTCTTTCACATTCAAGATATTAGCTAGGCGCGCATCAGCAAAACCTTTACGTTTTAATTGACGCAAGAAATCAGCATTTAGACCTGCTAAACCAAGTTGTGCCACTTGCTCTTCTAGGCGAACAATCTCTTCTATTTGCACTAAGAACCAACGATCGATATTGGTGAGATTAAACACCCCATCAACCGACATTCCAGCGCGGAAAGCATCCGCGATATACCAAATGCGATCCGATCCGGCTTCTTTTAATTCACGACGAATTTTGGTGAGCGCTTCAGGATCGTCGAGGTTTACTTTAGGATCAAACCCAGTTGCACCAACCTCTAGTCCGCGTAATGCTTTTTGCATTGACTCTTGTTGAGTGCGCCCAATAGCCATCACCTCACCAACAGATTTCATTTGCGTGGTTAAACGGTCATTGGTACCGGCAAATTTTTCAAAGTTAAAGCGAGGGATTTTAGTCACTACATAATCAATAGAAGGTTCAAAAGAGGCTGGGGTTCTTCCTCCAGTGATATCATTCATCAACTCATCGAGGGTATAACCTACTGCAAGTTTGGCCGCGACTTTTGCAATTGGGAAACCTGTTGCTTTTGACGCTAATGCTGATGAGCGAGAAACACGAGGATTCATTTCAATAACAATTAAACGCCCTGTTTTAGGATCAACGGCAAATTGCACATTGGAGCCACCAGTTTCAACCCCAATCTCGCGTAATACTGCCATCGAGGCATTACGCATAATTTGATATTCTTTGTCTGTTAGCGTTTGCGCTGGAGCAACCGTGATAGAGTCACCGGTATGGATCCCCATCGCATCAAAGTTTTCAATGGAGCAAACGATAATACAGTTATCATTTTTATCGCGCACCACTTCCATTTCATACTCTTTCCAGCCAATTAATGATTCATCAATTAATAGTTCATTTGTCGGTGATAAATCTAAACCTCGAGTACAAATTTCTTCAAATTCTTCACGATTATAGGCGATCCCGCCTCCCGTTCCCCCCATAGTAAATGAAGGGCGAATAATACAAGGGAAACCCACTTGCTCAGCCACTGCAAATGCTTCGTCCATAGTATGAGCGATGCCTGAACGAGCCGTATCCAGACCAATTTTTTTCATCGCTTTATCAAAGCGTTGTCTATCTTCCGCTTTATCAATAGCATCAGCCGTTGCACCTATCATTGTTACGCCAAATTCAGCTAACACCCCTTGACGCTCTAATTCTAAGGCACAGTTTAATGCCGTTTGTCCGCCCATTGTCGGTAATATGGCATCAGGGCGCTCTTTCTCAATAATCTTTCTGACCACTTGCCAATGAATAGGCTCAATATAAGTGGCATCTGCCATTTCAGGATCTGTCATAATGGTAGCAGGATTTGAATTTACCAAAACAACACGATATCCCTCTTCGCGCAATGCCTTACACGCTTGTGCGCCTGAATAATCAAATTCACACGCTTGACCAATCACAATCGGGCCTGCACCTAAAATCAGGATTGTTTTAATATCTGTTCTTTTAGCCATTTTTTTCACTCCTGATTTATTTGTTTGTCACTGATTGCAGGTTTTGACGATATTGCTCAATAAGTTCAATAAAGTGATCAAAAAGCGGCGCCGCATCATGCGGCCCTGGACTCGCTTCTGGGTGACCTTGGAAACTAAATGCAGCTTTATCTGTGCGATGAATACCTTGTAGAGAACCATCAAATAGTGATTTATGTGTCACTCTTAAACAATCAGGTAACGATGCTTCATCAACAGCAAAGCCGTGGTTTTGGGCGGTGATCATCACACTGTTATTATCTAAATCTTTAACGGGATGGTTGCCACCATGATGACCAAATTTCATTTTTACGGTTTTTGCACCACTCGCCAAGGCTAATAATTGGTGCCCTAAGCAGATACCAAATACTGGAATATCGGTAGTTAAGAAAGTTTGGATGGCGTCAATTGCATAATCACAGGGCTCTGGATCCCCCGGACCATTAGAGAGAAAAATGCCATCAGGTGAGAGCGCTAACACTTCTTGGGCTGAGGTTTGTGCTGGAACCACTGTTACTCGACAGCCTCTATCCACCAGCATACGTAAAATATTACGTTTCACACCAAAATCATAGGCCACCACATGTAAAGGGAGATCTTGTGGTGATTGAGTGGCGGGCAACTCTCCTTTTAATGTCCAACTGCCTTGTGTCCATTGATAAGGTTGTTCCACTGTCACCGTTTTCGCCAAATCCATTCCTTTTAATCCTGGAAACGCTTTTGCTTTTTCAAGCGCTTGTTTAGCATCAAGATGAGTGCCTGCGATAATACAACCGTTTTGTGCGCCTTTTTCTCTCAATAATCGCGTCAATTTACGTGTATCAATATCAGCTATCGCCACAATCTGATGACGTTTAAGGTAATCGGCTAAGCTCTCTTCGGCACGATAATTACTCATCACTAGGGGTAAATCGCGAATAATTAACCCTTGAGCATGGATAGTTGCTGATTCTTCATCTGAGGAATTAACGCCGGTATTGCCAATATGAGGATAGGTGAGAGTAACAATTTGTTGGGAGTAAGAAGGGTCGGTTAATATTTCTTGGTAACCGGTCATGGAAGTATTAAAAACGACTTCACCGATAGCAGCGCCTTCTGCGCCTATCGACCTGCCGTGGAATTCGGTCCCATCTTCTAGAACCAGTATAGCTGATTTAATCAAAACGCCCTCCAGAGAATAATAAATCACATTTCATGCATATTAATTCAGATTTAAGACTCTAAATCAATGCCAAAAACATAAATTTGGGCAAATTTTTGGCAAATTGGGCGCATTCTAAAGATCCCATGAGCAGATGTCTAGAAAAAACACTCTTTTAATTAAAAAAATATCAATCATTAGCAATTTAATCAGCTAAATGACAATTTCTATCACCCATCTTACAAATTTAACCGTTTGCTTACCAAGATATTTTAAAAAGATGATAGAGAAAAGAAAAAAAGAGACTTAAGCGAAATTTTAACTATAAAAATGGAAGAAAATAAAGGAAGTTATAAAAAAACAAAAACAACAAACAAATATTATATAAACAACAACAAAAACCCACAAATAATATAAATAATCATGGGTTTTCAATAAATTAAATATAAAATAAAATCACAATTCTTCTAAAGAAAGCACATCTTTCATATTATAAAGACCCGATTTTTTTTCACTTAGCCAAATAGCTGACTTAACCGCGCCATTTGCAAAGGTCATTCGACTCGAGGCCTTATGGCTAATCTCTACTCGCTCACCAATATCTGCAAAAATAGCAGTGTGTTCACCCACAATATCCCCTGCACGAATAGTCGCAAAGCCAATACTGCGAGGATCACGTTCTCCTGTATGTCCAACTCGTTGATAAACCGCACAATCTTTCAGATCTCGACCTAAAGTCTCTGCAATCGACTCGCCCATCGCTAAGGCCGTACCAGATGGTGCATCAACCTTATGACGATGGTGAGCTTCTACAATTTCAATATCACTATAAGATCCCATCACTTTAGCTGCCTTCTCTAATAATTTAAGCACTAAATTAACGCCAACACTAAAGTTAGCAGCAAAGACAATAGGAATAGTTTGTGCTGCACAATTAATGGCTTTTTTACCTTCTTCATCAAAACCGGTAGTTCCAATAATCATGCCTTTATGATGCTCAACACAAAATGCCAGATGAGACAACGTACCCTCTGGACGCGTAAAATCGATTAAAATATCAAATTGCCCGACTTGAGCTAATAAATTATCAGTAACAGTGATACCGATATGACCAATTCCCGCTAACTCTCCTGCATCAGCCCCTATCAATGAAGAATTAGTACGTTCAAAAGCAGCACCTAATACCACACCTTGTTGCTGATTAATCGCTTGGATCAGCTGGCGCCCCATACGCCCTCCAGCCCCCACTACCGCAAGACGAAGTTCTGTTGCAGACATAATCTATGTTCTCCTTAGTAACACTTATGATCTTTATTAATACTTTACAGATTAACGATGTCATTCGTTTGATGCCAGCATTTAACGACGATAATAAGAAAAACGAACAAAAGGATAGAGATCATCAGCAAAAGCGATGAACCGCATGATTATTCATTAAATTTTACGATTTATAAAAAAGGAGATAAAAAAAGCAGAGCCTAGGCTCTGCTTGGTAAATTAAATGTTTATAGCTATTGTTATTATTCGACTACTTTATAGTCAAGACGTAACTCTTTTGGCACTTCAAAAACAATGTTTTCTTCTCTGCCAGATAGCTCAATCACTTCTTCTGCACCAAAGGCCTTTAATCGTGCTAAGACTTGTTGAACTAAAATATCTGGTGCTGATGCTCCTGCTGTCACCCCAACAATATTGGCATGGCTTACCCATATTTCATCAATATCTTCAGCACTATCGATTAAATAAGAGGGTTTGCCTGCACGTTGTGCAAGCTCTGCTAATCGATTTGAGTTAGATGAGTTTTTAGAGCCAACAACAAACACGACATCGGCACGCTCTGCAAGCTCTCGAGCAGCTTCTTGACGATTGGTTGTCGCATAGCAGATATCATCTTTACGAGGCCCGATGATTTTAGGGAATCGCTTATTTAAGGCATCAATCACTTCGGAAGTATCATCGACTGATAATGTGGTTTGTGTCATAAAGCAAAGATTATCTTCATCTTTCACTTTTAGTTTCCATACATCATCTGGCGATTCAACCAAATACATTCCCCCTTCTGGGTTATTGTATTGCCCCATCGTCCCTTCAACTTCTGGGTGTCCGGCATGGCCAATTAAAATGGCCTCTTTACCTTTACGGCTCGCCCTTGCGACTTCCATATGTACTTTGGTCACTAAAGGACAAGTGGCATCAAAAAGCATCGTTAAATTACGAGAGCGTGCCTCTTGGCGAATAGCTTGAGAAACACCGTGTGCTGAGAAGATCAAAATAGCGTTATCCGGCACTTCGGAGATTTCTTCAATAAAAATAGCACCACGTTCGCGTAAATCATTGACTACATAGCGATTATGAACCACTTCGTGGCGTACATAAATTGGCGCGCCATAGATTTCTAATGCACGTTCAACAATGCTGATAGCTCGGTCAACACCCGCACAAAAGCCTCGTGGGTTAGCCAGCAATATTTGCATTTGTTGTTTCCTCCTGTGGATCAATACTGACGACTTCAATATCAAATGTGACATCTTGTAACGCTAATGGATGATTAAAATCGACAGTAACAGAATCTTCCGTCACTTCCTGCACAATGCCTGGCATTTCATTACCATTCATTGCCGTAAACAGCATAATGGTACCTGTTTCAGGAATACCGGATTGCGCAAAATCAGAAGGCATAAAGTATTGAATAAGATCAGGATTATATTTACCAAAAATATGCTCCCCCGCAAGCGTGAAGGTTTTCTTTTCCCCTTCTTTAAGTCCTACCAACTCTGCTTCTAAAGCAGGCGATAAGCTTTCATCACCAAGACGAAATAACGCTGGTTTTCCATGTGCTTGTGTAGATTCAGCAACAGAGCCGTCTGCCAATTTTAAGGTGAAATTCAGCAATACCGCACTATTATTGAGGATCTGCATACTCATACTAATACCTTCTATTAAGCGTAACCCCCGCCATTAGGCAGGGGTTATTTTAGTTAACTGATCTGTCAGATTACTTCTGCTTGTTGGCTTCTTGTGGGCTGGCATTCTTATCAGGGAAAAAGCTCTCAATGATAATTAAACCTGCACCAAGACAAATAGACACATCAGCAATATTAAAAGTAGGCCAATGCCAATCACCGACATAAAAGTCCAGAAAATCGATGACAAATCCATGGATCAGACGATCAGAAAGATTACCCAATGCTCCGCCTATAATAAGCGCATAAGCAATATTACTTAGCTTAGTACTCGCTTTATTTTTATACATCATCACCACTAAGACAATGCAGATTGCCAGTGCGATTAATGCAAAAAACCAACGTTGCCATCCGCCTTTATCGGCTAAAAAGCTAAAAGCTGCGCCATAGTTATGAGCATAAGTGAAGTTGAAAAAAGGCATAACAGCCACAGATTCATACAGACGGAATGTCTGCATGAAATACTGTTTTGTACCTAAGTCCAACACCACTACAGCAATAGCCAACCAGAGCCAGCGTAAACCTGTAGAGCAAAGTGTTTTCTTCATCAATTAAGCAAACTTACGTTCTTCACCGTTACCGGCTACGTTAGTAACACAGCGACCACATAAATCAGCGTGTTCCGCCACTTGACCAATGTCAGTTGCATAGTGCCAGCAACGTGGACATTTTTCACCTTGCGCTTTACTCAAGACAATTTTCAGCCCCGCCATATCAGATGCTAACGCGTTTTCTGGCGCATCATGAATATCAGCAACGGTCGCTTGAGAGGTAAGTAAAACAAAACGCAATTCGTTTCCTAATGCATTCAGTTTTTCCGCTAAGGCTTTATCCGCATACAGTGTTACTGCCGCTTCTAAAGAGCCACGTAGTTGCTTATCGGTACGAGCTTGCTCTAACACCTTATTGACTTCACTACGAACGGCTAATAACTCCGCCCAGTACTCATCATTTAAGGTTTCAGATGCCTCTAAACCAAATAAATCTGTGTACCATTCTTGAGTGAACACAAATTTCGCACGCTCACCCGGTAACTGTGCCCAAATCTCATCCGCAGTGAACGACATAATTGGTGCCATCCAACGTACTAATGCTTCGATAATATGGTATAGCGCAGTTTGACAACTACGGCGAGCAACACTGTCGCTTTTCGCAGTGTATTGTCTGTCTTTAATGATATCTAGATAGAAAGATCCCATTTCTACTGAGCAGAACTGCATAAGACGCTGAATAACATTATGGAAATCGTAGTTTTCATAATGCTTGAGGATATCTTCCTGTGCCGCTTTCGCACGACCGACCGCCCAACGATCAAGTATTACCATCTCTTCAGGTTTAACTTGATGTTTAGCTGGATCAAAGCCATTTAAGTTCGCTAAGAAGAAACGCGCTGTATTACGAATACGACGATAAGTATCAGCAGAACGTTTTAAGATCTCATCGGAAACCGCAATTTCACCCGTATAATCGGTGGAGGCAACCCATAAACGTAAAATATCCGCACCCAGTTTGTTCATTACATCTTGAGGGCTAACAGTATTACCAATGGATTTCGACATTTTACGGCCTTGTCCATCTACGGTAAAACCGTGTGTTAATACTTCACGATAAGGCGCTTTGCCTTTAATTGCTGTTGAAATCATAAGAGAAGACATAAACCAACCACGATGTTGGTCTGAACCTTCTAAATAGAGATCAGCTGAATTGCCATGGAATTCAGGGCGAGCATCAACTACGGTTGAGTGTGTTGATCCTGAATCAAACCAAACATCAAGTGTGTCAGGTGTTTTCATGTAGTCATCAGCTTCATCACCCAGCAGTTCGCGGATATCTAAGTCCCACCAAGCTTGAATACCACTCACTTCTACACGCTTAGCGACTTCTTCCATTAACTCTAGAGTACGAGGATGAGGCTCTTGTGTTTCTTTATGCACAAACAGCGACATTGGTGTTCCCCAAGTACGCTGACGAGAAATACACCAGTCAGGACGGTTTTCCACCATTGACTCAATACGTGCTTGGCCCCAATCAGGGATCCATTTAACACCTTTGATCTCTTTTAAGGATTGTTGACGTAATCCATTTTTATCCATACCGATAAACCATTGTGGAGTGGCACGGAAGATAACCGGTGTTTTATGTCGCCAACAGCAAGGATAACTATGTTGCATTGCTTCATGATGTAATAGAGCACCCTTTTCTTTTAGTAACTCAACAATCACATCATTAGCTTTAAAAACAAACACACCATCTAAGGTCGGATACGTATTAGGAAGATAACAACCATTAGGTCCAACCGGATTAGCCACTTCTAAACCATATTTTTGACCAATAACAAAGTCATCAGGACCATGACCCGGTGCGGTATGAACAGCCCCCGTACCGGCATCTAATGTAACGTGATCGCCTAAAATGGCTGGCACATCAAAGCCCATAAATGGGTGATTGAAGCGCAATAATTCTAAATCACTACCTTTACATTCACCTAAAACAGCCCAGTCTGTGACACCGATACGTTTCATAACGTGTTCAACTAAGTCTGCCGCTAAAATGACGCACTCATCATCAAATGAAACTAATGCGTAATTAAATTCGCCATTTAATGCAATTGCACGGTTAGCAGGTAATGTCCATGGTGTGGTAGTCCAAATAACTAAAGAAATAGGTTTATCAGTGACGACACCAAATTTAGCCGCTACAGCGTTTGAATCAACCGCACGGAAACGCACATCGATAGAAGGAGAGGTTTTATCGTAATATTCCACTTCCGCTTCAGCTAGCGATGAACCACAAGCCGTACACCAGTGAACAGGTTTTGCCCCTTTTAATAGGTGACCATTAGCGATAATACGCGCTAATGCACGAATAGTATTGGCTTCCGTTTTGTAGTCCATAGTGAGATAAGGTTTGTCCCAATCTCCTAGCACACCTAAACGAATAAAATCTTTTTTCTGCGCCTCTATTTGCTCATAAGCATATTTACGGCACTCCTCGCGGAATTGAGCTGCAGAGACTTTTTCTCCTGGTTTACCTACAATTTGTTCAACTTTTAATTCAATAGGTAATCCGTGACAATCCCATCCTGGAATGTACGGAGAATCAAAGCCTGACAGCCCTTTGGATTTAATAATAATATCTTTGAGAATTTTGTTTACTGAGTGACCAATATGAATATTGCCGTTGGCATAAGGAGGGCCATCATGCAAAATAAATGTTTTCTTACCACTTTTAGCTTGACGGATAGCTTGATACAAACCTTCTTTGTACCAACGTGATAACATTTCTGGTTCGCGCTTTGCTAAATCCCCGCGCATAGGGAACCCTGTTTCTGGTAAGTTCAGGGTATTTTTATAGTCACTCATTCGATTCTCAGTTCCAAGTTTCCGCTAGTTTATGACTCCGACCGCTGCAATAAAAAATCCCTAGCAGCAGCCACATCATTTGCGATTTGCTGTTTCAACGCATCCAATGATGCAAATCGCTGTTCATTACGTAATTTCTTTCGTAACACAACATCAATACGACGTCCATATAAATCCATATTAACGTCGATTAAATGAACTTCTAATTGTACACCCTTACCTTTTACGGTAGGACGACTGCCAATATTAGCCACCCCCGCTAAAGGCGATTGATGGTCGGCTAAATAAACATCAACCGCATAAACACCAGCAACAGGTGCCACTAAGCGTTTCATGGGAATATTGGCGGTTGGAAAACCAATAGTTCTGCCTAATTGATTACCATGTACCACGCGTCCACAAACGCTATAAGGGTGTCCAAGCAATGATTCAGCTAATGCTAAATCGTCATTGAATAAGGCTTCTCGTACCGCCGTACTGCTAATACGTAATCCTTTGTCACAATAACTTTCGGTATTTGCCACCTCAAATCCGTATCGAGCACCGGCTTGTTGTAAAAAATGAAAATCACCTGCTCTATTTTTACCAAAACGAAAATCATCGCCAATGGCTAAAAACTTCACACCTAATTTATCAACTAAGAGTGATGAAACAAACTCTTCCGGTGTTTGTGCCGCAAATTGCTTATCAAATTTGACACATAACAGGTAATCAATACCACACTCTGCCAAATATTTTATCTTATCGCGTAGGCGCGTTAGACGAGCAGGTGCTTTCTCTGGCAAAAAAAACTCCAGAGGTTGAGGTTCAAATGTCATCACAACAGTAGGTAGGCCACGACGTGATGCTTCTTGCTTCAAGTGTTTTAATAATGCCTGATGACCGCGATGGACACCATCAAAATTGCCAATTGTTAGAACACAACCATGATGTTGTGCTCGAATATTCTGTATACCGCGAATTAGCTCCATAACTGGCTCAATACCGTGGAAATAATTGGATTATACCTTGTCAAAGGCTCGAGAGTAACCCAATATATCAATGTTTATTGGTGAGTAATATCTTGCTTTGTCAATTCACTATGATTGTTAAATTAACATGCTCACTGCTAACAAAAAATAAACGATTACTCACTTGTTGGTTATAAAATCGCACAAAATCAACCGTAGATCCGCTTAGAATCTATTATTTATTACTCATATACACGATTTTGATGATTTTTTCACTCAAAAGACTGTATTCTACCCGTCTTAACTGATAAAATCTTGCGCCATCACAACGAAACCAGTGTCGCGTACAACGACGCTAATTTTGTATAAATCCATTGACAAACTTAGGTTGAAAAGGCATATTCCTTCACCTTTGTATTGTCCTCGCTAGAATATATTTGGGAGTTGGAACTTGGCTAATATCAAATCAGCTAAGAAACGTGCGGTTCAGTCTGAAAAGCGTCGTCAGCACAACGCAAGCCGTCGTTCAATGATGCGTACTTACATCAAAAAAGTATACGCAGCAGTTGCTTCTGGTGATAAAGAAGCAGCACAAAAAGCATTTAATGACATGCAACCAATTGTTGACCGTCAGGCAACTAAAGGCTTAATTCATAAGAATAAAGCAGCACGTCATAAAGCTAATCTGCAAGCACAAATCAAAGCAATGTAATTATTGTTTTTGTGTTTAAAAAACCGGCTTAGGCCGGTTTTTTTACATTCTGTCTATGCAAACTCTACGTATTTCATTCGTTATTGGCTTTCTTTTAACCACTAAACAAAGCTGAAAAATCGGTATTACATACACGTTGTACTGCCGGATGCTGGATCATTCGTTCAGCAAAAATAACGTAATACTCTTCTTTTACCGAGTCTAATGTGCCTATTTCCTCAATATTACTTTGGACAAATGTCTCATTGGTATAAATAGAAGGTGCAACAAAGATAGCATTATGATTTAAACCAAATGCTTTCATTAATGCGGCATCATCAAATTCACCTAAAATTTCTACTTGAAGATTTTTATTGCGTATCCAAGTTAACAAATGACGACCTAACATAGAGCGTCGACCAGGGATAAGCAATTTTCTATCTTCTAAACATTCTGGGAATGGCTTTTCTGGTATTGGCTGACTGCAGAAAAAACTGACACTACACTCACCCAATTTAACAGAGAACAGCCCCTCTTGTTGTGAGGAATCTACGGGACAATCAGATAAAATCATATCTAACTTATGCTGACTTAATTGCTCTAACAACAATTCGTGAGTCGATTCAAAACAGCGTAAATGTATTTGTTCATGATCAATAACCGCCGTTTCTAATACACGACTAACAAGTTGTTTGGATAACGCATCGGCAACCCCAACATCAAATAACAGGTTAGATTCTCGACTATAGTTGACAATATCTAGCATCTCTTGGCTCAGCATAAACATTTTATCGGCATAGCGAAAAATAAGCTGACCTAATTCAGAGGGAACTAATCCGCGCCCTTGACGCTTGAATAATTTTCCCCCTAATCTTTCTTCTAATGCTTTAATTTGCCCTGTAATTGTCTGAGGTGTCAGATACAGCGCTTCCGCAGCTCCTACAACAGAGCCTTCTTTACACACATGCCAAAAATAATAAAGATGATTAAAATTGAGATGTGACACACGCATAGTGATTTTCCTTTCAACTTCTGTGATCTCATCACACAGACTTCGTTAACAACGCATTAGCGATTGGTGTTCCTTTCTCCAATCCTCATAAAAACACCTACGGCACAATACAAGGTATTGCGCCGTAGGTTTATGTTTATAGCTCGGTTTTTATTGTGTTTAGAAAACGAGTTCCCTACTCAATTTCGCTATTTTTGCTTCTGCTTCAACTTCGGTAAAACAGAGTTAAGCAATAAATATCCCACAACAGCAGCCATGGTGGAGCCAACTAAAATACCCAGTTTAGAGTATGTATTATAGGCTTCTATAGCACCTTCAAACGCAAGACCTGCGATAAAGATAGACATAGTAAAACCGATACCACATAAAACAGAAACGGCAAATATTTGCTTAAGATTAATCGCATCTGGCAATTTTGCAATCCCTAGTTTTACCGAAACCCAACTAAAGAGAAAAATCCCAATCGGCTTACCTAAGAAAAGCCCTAATGCAATACCAACGGGTAAGGTCGATAACATGCCATCAAGGGTAACGCCATTTAAAGAAACCCCCGCATTACTAAAAGCAAATAGCGGTAATATTAAGTAGGCAACCCACGGGTGTAAAACATGCTCTAACTCTTCCGACGGTGAAGCCCCCTCTTTATCTCTTAATGGGATCAGGAATCCAACAATCACTCCCGCTATTGTGGCATGTATACCTGATTTCAAAATACACACCCACAAAATAAAGCCTAGGACTAAGTAAACTGCTGTATTACTCACTTTACGCCAATTAAGAATAAACAACATGATGGTGATTAGCGCTGCCAATAATAACGGGACTAATGCCACACTCTTAGAATAAAAGAGAGCAATAATCACAATGACACCAAGATCATCAATAATGGCTAGCGCTAATAAAAAGACTTTCAATTCCACAGGAACGCGACGCCCTAGTAACGCCATTACACCTAGAGCAAAAGCAATATCTGTTGCTGCCGGAATAGCCCATCCTTGCTGACCAATCGCATCGCCATGATTAAAAAATAGATAAATCAAAGCAGGTGCTAACATTCCTCCTACTGCAGCAATTGCAGGAAAAATAGCGCGATCACGTTGCGCTAATGAACCTTCTTTTAGCTCCCGTTTGACTTCTAATCCTACCACTAAGAAAAAGATGGCCATGAGTGCATCGTTAACCCATAAGATCAACGGTTTATCTAGCTCTAATGCCCCAAATTTAATCATTATTGGGATAGATAAAAACTCATTATACAAAGCACTAAGAGGTGTATTCGCCATTATTAATGCGATAATAGCAGCAACAATCAGAAGAATACCGCCTGATGCCTCTAATCTTAAAAATTGTCTAATAATTGCTGTCATATTGTTAACCTAAAAATGTCTATTTGTGTTAATAATATGCTAATTATGAATTCGTAAAAAACAGATTATTTAGCAAAAATAATTCGGCTTTTTCGATCTCAATCGCTTATATCAAGAGTAAAGAAGGAATTATGTAAAAAATAATCAATAAGTAATATCACGAAAGATAAAAAACAAAAATAAAAAAAATAAAATACAACCTATTGATACAATTATTTTTTATGATAAACATAAGTAATAATTCACATTTAAAATAAGAATTGATAGAAAACAGGTAAATATTCTATTTTTTATCCATATTATTGTGACTATAGTGTGCTTTTTATTAAGAATAGTTGATAATTTACTCACAAGAATAATAAGAGGTGAATATAATATTGTTCAACCTTTTTTGTTACCAGAGGATACCTAATGAAATAAGAGGGGAATGACTATTAAAGATAACAGAGAATAAGTTTCTAGGTATTTTTATGAAATTAATAAGAAAAAGCCTGATAGGCAATACATTATCAGGCTTTTTGGGAATGAAGATAACGCAAAAATTATTTGGTTAAATCATCAAAGAATTTTTTTACTCCATCTAAGAAACTCTTAGAGCGCGGTGTATTTTTTTCACCACCTTTACCACCAAATGATTCACCTAGCTGTTCCATAAGCTGCTTTTGTTTTTCATTCAGTTTCACTGGCGTTTCAACAACAACACGGCACATTAAATCACCGACACCATGGCTACGTACAGATTTAACACCTTTGCCTTTCATGCGGAACATTTTGCCAGTTTGTGTTTCTGCTGGAATTTTTAGTTTCACACGACCATCGAGAGTTGGCACCTCAATTTCTCCCCCTAATGCTGCAACCGCAAAGTTAATAGGTACTTCGCAATAGAGGTTATTACCATCTCGTTCAAATATATGGTGCTGACGAACATGAACCTGTACATACAGATCGCCTGCCGGTGCTCCTTGCTCACCCGCTTCACCTTCACCACTTAAACGAATACGATCACCGGTATCCACTCCCGCCGGGATTTTAACTGATAAGGTTTTATAACGTTCAACACGGCCATCACCATGACATTTAGAGCAAGGCTCTTTAATTACTTTACCGCGACCATGACAGGTAGGGCATGGTTGTTGAACGGTGAAGAAACCTTGACGTAAATGAACCTGACCTGCCCCATGACATGTTGAGCAAGTTTCCGCTGATGTGCCTTCTTTTGCCCCACTTCCGTGGCATTTATCACAGGTTTCTAAGGTTGGAATGCGGATCTCTTTGGTAATACCACGAACAGCTTCTTCTAGCGTTAAGTCCATGTTGTATTGCAAATCTGAGCCGCGTGCAGCACGTTGTTGACGACGACCACCACCAAAAATATCGCCAAACACATCACCAAAGATATCGCTAAAGTCAGCGCCACCAAAGCCACCACCGCCTTGACCACCAAAACCACCTTGTTCAAAGGCAGCATGACCATATTGATCATAGGCCGCACGTTTTTGTGGATCGCTAAGAACTTCGTAAGCTTCTTTAATTTCTTTAAATTTAGATTCCGAATCTTTATCACCTTGATTACGATCTGGGTGATATTTCATCGCTAAACGCTTATAAGCACGTTTGATCTCTTTTTCATCGGCTGTTTTACTTAACCCGAGTACTTCGTAAAAATCTCTTTTCGCCATTCTGGATTACCCTTGACATAAGCACACGGGCGTAGAGTTGCCTCGACGCCCGTGTTTCGGTATCAGTAACTGTTCATCATTGAGTTACCGCGGCCCGTTAAGGGCATTATTTTTTATCTTTGCCGTCTACTTCTTCAAACTCTGCATCGACAACATCGTCATCTTTCTTCGCACCTGCATCAGTTGCATCGGCAGTATTACCTGCACCCGCTTGAGCTTGTTGTTGTGCAATTTCTAACAGAGGTTTTGAAGCTTCAACTAACGCTTGCAGTTTTGCTTCAATAGCAGCTTTATCTTCACCTTTAGAAGCAATTTCTAATTCGCTTAACGCTTTTTCGATAGCTTCTTTATCGTTAGCCGCTAATTTGTCACCCGCTTCTTCAATTTGTTTACGTGTACCGTGAACTAATTGATCTGCTTGGTTACGTGTTTGCACTAACTCTTCAAATTTACGGTCTGCTTCTGCATTAGCTTCTGCATCACGTACCATTTTTTGGATTTCTTCTTCATTTAAACCTGAAGAAGCTTTAATGGTGATGTTTTGTTCACGACCACTGTTTTTATCTTTTGCAGATACATGCAAGATACCATCAGCATCGATATCAAAAGTCACTTCAATTTGTGGCATACCACGTGGTGCAGGTTGAATACCATCTAAGTTAAATTGACCCAGTGATTTGTTATCACTCGCACGTTTACGCTCACCTTGTAATACGTGAATAGTTACAGCTGATTGATTATCTTCAGCGGTAGAGAATACTTGACTATGTTTAGTTGGGATAGTGGTATTCTTCGCAATCAGCGAAGTCATCACGCCCCCCATAGTTTCAATACCTAAAGACAGTGGAGTCACGTCAAGTAACAGAACGTCTTTAACATCACCTGCTAATACACCACCTTGAACAGCAGCACCCATAGCAACAGCTTCATCTGGGTTAACGTCTTTACGTGGTTCTTTACCGAAGAACTCAGCCACAGTTTTTTGTACCATAGGCATACGAGTTTGACCACCAACCAGAATAACGTCGTTTACTTCACTAACTTTCAAGCCCGCATCTTCTAATGCAACTTTTACTGGATCCATTGAACGTTTTACTAAGTCTTCAACTAAAGATTCCAGTTTTGCACGAGTCACTTTGATATTTAAGTGTTTAGGCCCTGTCGCATCAGCAGTAACATAAGGTAAGTTCACATCTGTTTGTTGAGCTGAAGATAATTCAATTTTTGCTTTTTCTGCAGCTTCTTTCAGACGTTGCATTGCCAATGGATCATTACGCAGGTCAATGCCTTGTTCTTTCTTAAACTCATCAACTAAGTAGTTAATTAAACGGCTATCGAAGTCTTCACCACCTAAGTGAGTATCACCATTGGTTGACAGAACTTCATAGGTTTTTTCGCCATCAACTTCATCAATTTCGATGATAGAGATATCGAATGTACCACCACCTAAGTCATAAACAGCGATAGTGCGGTTACCCACTTCACGATCTAAACCATAAGCCAATGCCGCAGCTGTTGGTTCGTTAATAATACGTTTAACATCTAAGCCCGCGATACGACCCGCATCTTTAGTTGCTTGACGTTGCGCATCATTAAAGTAAGCAGGAACTGTAATAACAGCTTCTGTAACTGGTTCACCTAAGTAATCTTCCGCTGTTTTTTTCATTTTTTTCAATACTTCAGCAGAAACTTGTGGTGGAGCCATTTTTTCGTTACGTGCTTCAACCCATGCATCACCATTATCAGCTTTAATAATTTTGTAAGGCATGATAGAAACATCACGTTGTACTTCCGCGTCTTCGAAACGACGACCGATTAAACGTTTGATGGCAAATAATGTATTTTGTGAGTTAGTCACAGCCTGACGTTTTGCCGGTTGACCAACTAGAATTTCACCATCTTGTGCATATGCAACAATCGAAGGAGTGGTACGATCGCCTTCACCGTTTTCAATAACCCGGGCATTCTTACCGTCCATTACAGCAACACAAGAGTTAGTTGTACCCAGGTCAATACCAATAATTTTACCCATTTAAACGCCTCCAAAGAGAATTCTTTATCAATTTGATTACCAATCTATATGAGGATGAATATTCATTTTTCAAGTCAAAAAATTAATGGACTCAATATCATCACAAAGCGGATAAACATCAACGCAACTCAATAGTGGTAATTGCAGTTGAAAAATAGATGGGGTCATAAATACATTCATCAAGGGGAAAAATAAAAAAAAATAGTAAAAAGATAAAAAAAAGATCTAGTAAAATAACAATATAAAAAATAAATATTATATATCAATAGGTTATAGAAAGTATTGTCTTTCACCCATTATGATGATGTAAAACAACAGCGATAATCCATTAATATAAAAAATAACCAATTGAAATATAACAGTTTCAATCAATTATTACACAAAGGGGGTTATCTCAATGATCAATAAATCATCAACAGAAGCATCACTCATAGGTAAAAATAGCAGGTTGTTCTTATTTAATCTTATTAGGGCAAAACGTACTCACATTCGATATTAATAACAAAAACAACCGATGCAATGTATTAAGCAGATGTAGAACGGCGTGCTGATTTAGGTCTAAAGGCAACCACAATTTCTTCGTTAGTTTCGATATAAGGGCCATCCAATAATTGAATACAATAAGGAATACTGGCAAAAATACCACTGACAATCACCTGTCCCTCACTGTCTTTTAATCCCTCTAATGTCTCTGCGATCGCTTTAGGCTGTCCCGGTAAATTTAAAATTAAGGCTTGATTACGAATCACTCCCACTTGACGAGATAAAATCGCCGTAGGAACAAATTTCAAACTGATTTGGCGCATTTGCTCACCGAAGCCTGGCATCTCTCTATCAGCAATCGCCAATGTTGCATCAGGCGTAACATCACGACGAGCAGGCCCTGTGCCTCCCGTTGTTAAAACCAAGTGACATCCTGCTTCATCAACCAGTTCACATAATGTTTGTTCAATCATCAGTTGCTCATCGGGGATCAAACGTGATTCGATATGAAAAGGGGTTGTGATTGCTTTTTTTAGCCAAGCTTCTAAAGCGGGCAGGCCTTTATCTTCATAAACACCACTGGATGCACGATCAGAAACAGAAACCAGTCCTATACGTAATTCATTCATATCAACCTCAAATTAATCAATAACTGCCAATTAGCGTGCTGATATTAACACGAGAACACGGGTGAATTAAAAACAATCTCAGTAAAAGCTATTATGTTATTTTAGCTATGAAAAAACGGGAGTTTTATACTCCCGTTTTTTATCACATTAATGATTTAATCTTAGTCATCAAGATATTTAGCAATATAAGAAGCAGCTAAAAGTTTAGCTTCTGCTAATTGAGCAGCATTGAGGGCACGGGCGGTTCGTTTTAGCATAGCCTCATCACCTTCACCATTTTCTACAGCAACAGCAAACCATGCATAGGCTTCTTTCAAGTTACGTTTAACCCCTTTGCCATAATAATAGTTTATTGCAAGGTTATTTTGTGCCAAGCCATTACCTTGTAGCGCAGCTTTTTTATACCATTCGTTCGCTTTACGTTGATCTTTTGCTACACCATCACCTTCGTCATACATCACACCAAGGTTATTTTGCGCATCTCGATTACCTTGATTTGCCGCTTTGGTATACCAGAATACCGCTTTGCTACCATCACGCTCGACCCCTTCGCCTTCATCGTAAGAGACAGCTAAGTTGTATTGTGCATCAGCATGACCTTGCTCTGCGGCTTTAGTGTACCAAGTCACCGCTTTTTCATGATCTTGTTCGATACCAATACCTTCATCATATGAAATCGCTAAATTATACTGCGCATCGCTATCACCTTGCTCACCGGCTTTTGTATACCAATACACTGCTTTTTCATGATCTTGCTCTACACCATCCCCTTCATCAAAAGAGACGGCCAAATTGTATTGTGCTAAAGAGAGTCCCTGAACAGCCGCTTTGTTATACCAATAAACCGCTTTTTCAGCATCACGCTCAATATCATCATTCATATCATACATTAACGCTAAATTTAATTGCGCTTCTGCATGACCTTGTTCAGCCGCTTTTGTGTACCACTCCAATGCTTTTTGTGTATTTTGTTCTACACCTTCGCCACCTTCATATTTAACACCAAGTTGATACTGAGAAGCGGCATTCCCTTCTTCCGCACTTTTTTCAATCGCAGGTAAAGAGAAGGCTGTTTTATCTTCTGACATAGCAACACTACTAAAAAAGAGCGATGCCAGTACTGTTGCCAAAACCATCTTTTTCATAATTCACCAATAATAAATAGGATGCTTTTAATAATTAATTTTTATAATTATTACCGGATAAATTATTTATTCAAATCAATTTAATCTTAAAATTATTTTAAATATTATTTTGCAATAAAAAAAAAGACAACACCCCCCTATTTAAAGTGGGTGTTGTCAGTTTTTATAAGAATTAAACGCCAGATTATAATAAATCTGCAATCATTTTCTCTAATTTTTCCTGATCAACCGCAAATTTACGAATACCATCAGATAATTTATCAACGGCCATTGGATCAGCATTATGTTGCCAATAAAATTCAGCTTCAGTGATTGGCGCAGGACGTGATTTAACTTCACCATTAAAGGATAGTTTATGCTCTACTTCACCTTGTGCTTCTGATAACTCTTTTAATAACGCAGGAGAAATAGTTAGGCGATCACAACCTGCTAATTCTAAAATTTCACCAATATTACGGAAGCTAGCTCCCATAACGACGGTGTTATAACCATGCTCTTTATAGTAGTTATAAATTTCAGTTACAGAAATAACACCTGGATCTTCTGCTGGTGCAAACTCTTTTTTATCTGTATTGGCTTTATACCAATCCATAATACGGCCAACGAATGGAGAGATCAGGTATACACCAGCTTCTGCACATGCACGAGCTTGAGCAAAAGAGAACAGTAAAGTTAGGTTACAGTTGATACCTTCTTTTTCTAATTGCTCAGCTGCACGAATCCCCTGCCATGTAGAAGCAAGTTTAATCAGGATACGATCGTTACTAATACCCGCTTCGTTATACAGTTTAATTAAACGACGCGCTTTGACGATACAGGCTTCGGTATCATAAGAAAGACGTGCGTCAACTTCTGTTGAAATACGACCTGGGATCAGTTTTAAGATTTCTAAACCGATATTGACAGCAAGTTTATCACACGCATCAACGATTTGTTGCTCGCGAGAATCGCTTTGTGAACGCGCCCATTCAATCGCTTCATCGATTAATTTACGATATTCAGGAATTTGGGCTGCATTTAAAATTAAAGAAGGGTTGGTAGTTGCGTCTTGAGGTTGATACAGTTTCATTGCTGCAATGTCACCTGTATCAGCTACAACTGTAGTCAGTTTACGCAAAGAAGTTAATTTGTTGGTCATTTTGTTTATCTCATCTACTAGGTAAATCTGTTTGCAGTCACCTGCGGATATCTATTGATAATAACATGGACTGCTCACACTACAAGATGCTTAGATTCATCGAAAGCAATTATTTGAATGCCAAACGATTTCGCAAAACAAAAGTAGCAAAAAACAGAATAACAACTCAGGCTGAATCGTTTAATATGTCTATTTTATGGCACATTGGTGAAAGTATTGTTTTTTCCTATTATTATGATTTAACTTATCTACCAAACAATTTGCTATAGTAGAACTAAATCAAAATAACTATTGAGGGAATTATGCTAATTACTATTTCACCAGCTAAAACACTGGATTTCGAATCGCCTTTAGCAACAACGCAGTTCACCCAGCCTGAATTGCTAAAATATTCCCAACAACTTATTACAGAATGTCGAAAACTGTCGTCCAGTGATATCGCAAGCTTAATGAAAATTAGTGATAAATTGGCAGGACTAAATGCGGCTCGCTTTGGTGAATGGCAACCTGACTTTACACCCGATAATGCGCGACAAGCCATTTTAGCGTTCAAAGGTGATGTTTATACCGGAATGCAAGCCGCTGAACTTTTCACAGATGACGACTTTCAATTTGCACAACAGCATTTACGTATCCTTTCCGGTTTATATGGCGTATTGCGCCCACTCGATTTAATGCAACCTTACCGCTTAGAGATGGGCATAAAACTGAACAATAAAAAAGGCAGTGATCTATACCAGTTTTGGGGTAACATAATTACTGAAACGTTAAATAACGCCCTTGAAGCTCAAGGGGATAATATCTTGGTTAATTTAGCCTCTGATGAATATTTTAAATCAGTCAACCCAAAAAAACTCAATGCGGAAATTATTAAACCTGTTTTTCTTGATGAGAAAAATGGCAAATATAAAGTGATTAGTTTTTATGCTAAAAAAGCAAGAGGTTTAATGAGCCGTTTTATTATTCAAGAAAGATTAAGTGATAAGGCACAACTTAAAGAATTTAATCTAGAGGGTTATCAATTTAATGCCGCCGAGTCTGAAGGCAATACCCTTGTCTTTAAACGTGCAGAACATCTAGCAAAATAAGCCTCATTTTTTGCTATCAAATGATAGTAATTCATAAAAATAGCCCTGAAAATAGGGCTATTTTTATTGGGTCACAAGGGAAATTATAAATGCTTAACGACCACAGCTAAAGGCGACCAGTTTGATGAGGGAATAACGTCACTGCCTTGCATCGTCGATAGTTGTTGCTGATTAAATTGAGCCATTTGTTGAATAATTGTCGCAAGGGATCCCATTGATAATGTCTGTTCTTTTTCGATAACCTTCACAGGATCAGTTTCTATTTTCTCTACTCGGTTTGTTTTAACAGTCAAGACAAATTGATTATCAGCCGTTCGATACTGTTTATCTTTACCTGCTTGAGAGGATATTAATTTTTCATGCTCAGATAATCCTGATACAAAAATATGGCTCATTTCACCTTCATCATACACCGTCACTTCACCATGGCGTTTTTGTACCACATAAACATTATTACCACTTCCTCCACCTAGATAATCATTTCCTGAGGTTGAAATAAACAGATCATGTCCACTTCCGCCATTAAGATTATCATTACCTTCTCCAGCAATTAAAATATGGTGCCCTTCATTGACAACAATATGATCATCACCTTTACCCCCATCAATCACTGAGCTACTTTGATTATGATTAACAACAATATCATCACCATCCATTAATTCTATCATTGGTAATAAATCTATAGCTTGAGAGAATATATCTTGTGATCTGTTTGAAAATAGTTTATTGAGAGACAAAATAGAATTAACAGGTTGATTATCATTAACAGCAATATCATCTCTCAGTAATTCTGTTACCTTTAATGGATAAGGCTCTAGTGTTTGAGTGGATATAATACGCTGTAATTGCGTTGAACGTGATGATGGTTCTTCTCTATGAAAATACTGAGGATACAATGATAATGCCTCTTTATTTAAACGTAGGGAGGGTGGGATCATCAGAACATCACTTTGATGACTCAACCTAACATCCAAAGTGATAGTGGGGATCAGTAAACGCTGACCGCTGTCTGGCTTAGGCAAATGAAAAACTCGATTATCTTTATCAATAAATTGAAGTGTCATTCCTGAGTTAAAAATAGCACTAACACTTTCCGTATCGAAAACAAGTTTAATATGAGCATCAGGATTATAGCGATGAGATAAAACGCCATCACTAAACATCAAATCAAATCCACTCACATCGGATAAAAAGAAATGACTAGTACAATCAGATGTTAATTGTTTATCATTATCACTCAGAGAAATAATGATCTTTTCATTTCTATTTTTAGCTAGCAATGAGCTTATTTGATAATTGTCATAACCGCGACTCAGTTTAATTGATGAATGAGCCGCAATTCCAGCATAATGATTATTTTCGCTATTACCCTGTAGATTAAGCTTTAAATGTTCTCCAGAAGAGAAACCACTGTATTGTAGCTCAGGTAATAATTGAATAAGTTTAGTTTTATTTTCAGATTGAATAGACAATGTGTGTTTATCGTCATTAACAGAAAGCTGTTGTAGTTTCTCTTGCTGATTATACTTTTCTAAATAACTAAAGTTATATGATACCTCTCTTGGTTGATTATTATTTTCATTAATAGTAAGTATAAAACCATCCATAGTCACAATGGTATATCGATGGGCTAATAATTGACTATTTTTATCTTGGTATACATGACTTAATGCAATTAAATGCTCGATAAATTGATCAGGATCTTTATCATTACCAACTTTAAGCGTAAAAACAATATCTGTTTCACGACGAGAAATAGCAGCAATTTCATCAAAAGTATAATTTAACTGGATAAGACTAGCTTCTGTATGCGTCTCTTCATCAATAATAGTTTCAAGTTGTTTAACATTATTATCTGTATTTGATGCTCTTAGAATAGTATAACTATCATTCCCTGCCCCTCCTTGTGCATAACCTTCCCGTAATACCAGCGTATCATCTCCAGCTAATCCATATAATGAATCTACCCCTCCCATGCCATTTAAATAGTTATTTTTTTGGTCACCATAAATAATATCATTACCTATTTCACTGCCTACTACATTTTCAATACTCTCTAAATAGGCAATAACGGGTTGTCTTTGTAGTGTTATATTAGGCATTGTATCCGCTAATTTATGGGTATAGATTTGTCCTTGCTCTTGAAAGATAAAAAGTCTGGCATGAAAACTCTGGCTATTGGATTTATTTTCTCCCCCGATAAATTTAATATAATTTTTAGATAAATTAACTTCATACCCTATATATTTTTTTTCTGTCTGAATAATACGTAATGTATCATTACCTTCTCTACCATAAAAACGGCTGGCATAACGAGGAGATTCAGAAGTGAACACATTAAAGGTGTCATCTTTTTCTCCTCCACTTAATCGTTTAGTCCCATTATGAACATCAAATATATTTTGTGTTATTAATGGTGCAGCAATAATATCATCCCCATTATAAGTATTAAAATAAAATAGCTCATTCTCACGCCAACTTGGCTCAAAATATTGTTTTTCAGCTGTTGATTTAATTAAATCATCTGTTAATTCTCCTGATGATAAATTTTGCCATGTTTTTTCTTTTGTTGTTCTTATTTTATCAAAAAAAGAGATATCCACCTCATCCTCAAAAACAGGATTATCATCTTCAAATGCAAAATTAATCGTATAACGATTTAATTGATTAACATAAAAATCCATATCAAAAATGAGAATTTCATCTGTTGCGATGGCTTCTTTAGGAACATAGTATTTATATTCCGTTCTTTCGACACTAAGATAATGAGAAAGCGCAGCTATCTTTTCTGCTTCTTCTTTACTTAAATTTTTCGCCACTCGTTGTACAACAATTTCTCCAAACGGATTAAGTATATTATCTAACGTTTTCCCCAATATACGAGGGATCACTTTATAATAATGATGTTCTTCATAAAATTGTTTCTCATTCGTATAAAAATAATAACTGTGAGGCTCCTGTTTTTTTATTTCTTTAAGATGTTCTTGCGCATTTTGGTCAATCATGGTTTCTAACTGTGATATTGTCTCTAAATAGACGATTTCATTCTTTTTGCTTGGTAAGATATCCCCCATTAAAAATGCATAAAAACCATTATTAAGTTCTTCTAGTGGTGTAAATCCTATTTTTTCTTTCGCTTCTTCTATCAGTCTTGCGGCATTATAAATTGAAATGGCTAAGGCGATAACAGCTCCCGCGACAATACCAATAGGCCCCGCGACCGTAGAGCCAGCAAGCATTGCGATAGAAACCCCCAAAGTGACCAATCCGGAGACTATAGCTAAAGAGCCATTTACAATATAGTCAATACGTCGTTTTTCATTTTTTTCTACTGAGATACGACTAAAGTTATCGTAGATATTATAGATATCAAATCCAATAGACAGGATATTAAGCCCGATACCTATTCGAGTGCTGGTTTTACTAATATACTCCAAAGGATTATTACGGTACTTTAATAATCCTTTAGCTAAAGCGATTTCAATGAGTTCAGATAAGCCATTATAGGCCATTTCTGACCATGTTATGGCAAGATTATTGATGATCTCTCTATGCTCTTGAGGGGTTAATAGCGGATTATTAAGTTGCTCAGCAAGCATAAAGGTTGAATTGATTGATTGCCATATACCGAAGCTAATATTAGCGTAACCAATTTTACTGATAACTCTCATATGTCTGGGAATTTTTAATGAAGGTATTCTTAAATTTTCCCAATCTTGCTGATTATACTGTTTACTACCTAATGCTATTATTTTCATTAATCTTTCATGAGCCGCGACATAATCAGCTCTACTGGACATATGAGAAAGAAAATATTTAATTTTATCTTGTTTGTTATTTAATAGATAACGTAATAATGCAATAACTTCTTTATCTTTTTCATTGCCCGTCACAGATAAAAAATAATCATTAAGATGCTGAGGATCAAAAGTAATTTTTTTATCCCAGTTCTCTATCTGATTAAGATCTATCGCATCGATACTTTCACCATTTATCTTTGCACCTAAATAACAGAGTAATCTTTTGTCAATGACAAGATTATTAATTTCCACTTTAGAAGAAATGGTAGAGCTATCTTCACTTGTGGCTAAGTTAACTTCACCTTTAAATTCATTGAGTTTATTTAATGCTTCTGTCGGCGATAAAGCGCTAATCTCTTCATCAGACTGACTGATAACAGCGAGTTTTTTTAAATTATTTATGGTCTCTTTATAGAGTTCAAAGCTTGAAATTTTGCTCAATAATACTCGTGATAAAATACCTTTATTACCCTCATCAAAAAAAGCATTAAGCCTATTTTTAGATAGTTCACTTAAATTATCTATTAAGTGAGGAGTATCATAAATCGCATGAATAATTTCAATAACTTGATACGTTCTTTCCGTTAAATTATAGTTTCCATAGTCTTTATTAGTTATTTCTTGCCACTGTTCAAAGTTCATTCCATCCATTAAAAATTGGTTAAATTCTTTATTAACAGAGGGATCATAAAGTGATTGAATTAAATTCCTTTTTATTAAACTATTATCTGACGTATTAAATACTGCCGATAATTCAACCAAATATTTCTCAATTGCATTATCAATGAGTAAATCATGATTAATTATTTTATCACTGAGTTCTGTGAGTTTTTCTTTATGATATTTAAGATTAATTTGATCAACTTTCCTAATAATTGTGCCTAATTGAGTATAATTAATCTGATAGCGATTTAACTGAATGTAATTTAAAATATCAGCAATGGTCATATTGTCAGAATAGCCAGAAAAAATCGTGCTAATCTCATTCTGATAACCTAACTTAAACTCTTGATTATCTCTATAATTAGTGTAATTGTGTGAGACGAATTGATAAATTTCTGCAGCATAGTTTTTATTTTCAATATCTACTCTTTGCCTATTAGACATTGTATTAGGCTCATTAGGTACTGTTTCAGTAAGTAGCGTATTAGATGCACCTGTATCAGCAAGTAAAGGGTGACCAATAAACTGACTTTCAGTCGTCGGTTTTACCATAATGTATTCATTTTCAAGTATAAGATTGTTATCCGTCACAGTATAAATAGGCATATTTAGCCGCTGAGCAATCCCTTCAATAAATAAATGACCACTTTGATAACTAAATAAAGTCTCCTTATTGGCAAAAACAATTGTTCTTTCACCAACAAATTGATGTTGTAAAATAACATTTTGTAGTGATTCAACACGGCTTTTCTGCTTAACAAGCGCATTGGTGGCAGGAAAGTATTCTTCATTTCCAGCAGCAATCACTCTTATTTCATGTTTTAAACAATAATCAAGAAAACGGCCTATTTCTGGTTTATCTTTTAAGTATTGTGTTAATTGTTCACTTTTTACACCATTATAGAAATAAATGACGATATCATCTTGATAAACGCCACTAATGCTTTCAATAATAATATTATCTACAAAATCTCTAGTAATAAAATTATTATCAACAAATAAAAAATCAAAATTTTCTTTACTTTCATTAAATAACAGATAACTACCATCTATTTCATTTTTGTTCTGATTAAATGACTTTTCTAGTAGGGTAAGAGGATCATTTTCATTAATATAAAAATTACTAGGATGATAGCCATGGTTTCGCTCCTGATAATTATTATTAAAATAACTTTCTAATTGTGCTATTTCATGAATAATCACTCTATTATTAAACTGATGATTGCTAAAAAACTCAAGATATAAATCACGATAAACACCTGTATTATCTATTTTTTTTATAGAATCAATTTCATCTTCAATCAAATGAAGAAGCTTATTAACATACTTGTTGTTTCTATATTCTGATAATCTTTGATAAGTTACTTTTAAGTGCAGTCTATTTTCATCATCTAAAAGAAAAATATTTTTTATTTCAGAAATATCAATACCATCAATAATTTCTTTTAACGCTTTATAATTATTTTTAAAATTAATCGTATAATCATAACCAACAACCCCGACATTTCTATTTTTATCTAATATTAAAAAAGGGTTATCAATAATTTGCTCATAAATAAAATTACTAATTCCAGTATAACCTTCATTGATTTCATTAACCATCATTCGATAAAAAATTGCTGCTACTAGGCTATTTTTTTGTGCTAATGCAATTAACTTTTCCTTTCCATAAAGGAGATCACCATAGAATAATTTATCTTCTATTTTCTGTTTCACTTGATTCAGGATATCAACAAGAGAAATATTTTCATTGTTTTGATTAAATAGTATAATTTCATCAATTATAGAAAAACTGGCTGTTATTTTATCAAAATAAATATTCCCCCTTAGTGTATCAATTAATGAAACAATTTTATTCAATGAAAATGATTTTTTACCATTTAATAAATAACTATTAATCTTAATTAAATCTCGATAATAAACATCATTAAATTCCAGATATCCTTTTGGCTTACTCATTTTTTGATGTGCATTAAATTCAGTAAATTGAATATCAATACCATCACTATTGCTCATTATAATTACTTTACTGGATTTATTATTCTCAAGAATTTTATCTAAATTATTTTTAACTAAAAATATTCCCTCATCAACAAAAACATTTTTGACCACAACTTCAACTAATTTACTATTTATTTTAAGTTCTAAAATGAGATCACGCTGTTCACTGTAATGAATAACTCGTCCAACAACACCATCTTTAAAAGGCAATGAAAAACCAATTTTTTTTATATTTTCAGCAATACCTTTATGTAACTCGATTTCATTTTGATCCCATAAACTACGATATTTTGTTGTAGGATTTCTTTTATATTCATCAATTATAAAATATTCTTTTCCATCAGCTTTATTTAGAGTATAAGAGCCCATTATTTTTATTAAAGCGTCTTTTATTGATTCTATATTAGAAAATTCCGTCAATTCAGAATTAGAATCAAATAGCGTAAATTTATAATGATTATTAGAATATCTCTTATAAGCAAGAGCAATGGCATGTGTTTTAAATGCAATAATCGCATAATATTCATTATAATATTGCATTATATATTCTAAGTGATAATTTATTTGTGAGAGACTACTTTCTAGCCTATTTGCATTCGATGCTTTCAAGCCATTTTCTGCTAAAATTTTTCGGTATTCGGTCGCCTTTGTTAAATCAAAAATTGTATAATTTATTTTTTCATATATTCTCTCCATTTGAAAAATCTGTGCGAATTTAATTTCCTTGATCTCTTTAATCAATTTTAATACTTCATATTCTTGTACACTATCAAATATAATTTTTTCAAGCTTATCAGATATCTTTTCTTTTTTGTCCTTGTAAAGGTTAATATTTTCCTTTAGCCAATGTAAATATTTATTCCCTCCTTCTATACCATTATTTCTAACCTCCAATAAATATTTCAAACTTATTCCATAACATACTCCTGAAAGTGGATCAAAATGGCTAAAATTATAATTATTTTCAGCTGAAGCGACAAGATTAATTCTGCCCATTATCTTTTCTAATGGTATTAATAAATCAGAAGTTTGTGAAAAATATTTAACGGATTTATCTTTCATTTTAGTAAAGAACCAATCCTTATTTAATTTATAAAGTAAATGTTCACCATTTTCTTTTAGCTGACGATGTTTAGCTACGGCAATCAAGAATGCTTCATCAATATTATTAAGATATATATGGAGTATTTTTTCTGAGTTTTCATTAGAGTCTCTAACAATAAAAATATTTTTATATGAATAGCTATCTATTAATTCAATAGTTAAATGACTATCAATATGTACCTGTTTTTTTGCCTTAATATCATTAATAACTTCGGCATAAATATCTTTAGGTGTTACTTGCCAATATTTATCGAGAGTAAAGAAATTAAAATATTCGTTCTTAGCGTAAAATCGGTAAGATATAGAGTTATCAGCAACACTGTTTTTAACCATTTGATTAATAGTATGAATAAGGTCATCTTTTTTAGAAAAGAATTCCACTGTACCTTCAAAGTCAATGATTTTAAATAATTGATTGGTATTATCTATCTGTATAAATAAGTTTTTATTTTCTATTTTTAAGTGAAAAAATCCTGATGGGTAATGCTGAAATACTGAATTAATACGTGTTTTATTTAGCTTTTGATAATTTTTGTTTGTAAGATAAGAATTATTAACAAATAAATTCTCTATACTTGCATTAATCTCTTTTACAATAAAATCAATCGCTTTAGTAAATTTATCCCGATTATAAAGAGATAAATTACTTTCTATTTTTATTAAAAAATCATTAGCAGCATATTCATTTTTATAAGTAAGAATATAAATATAATTCTCAATTAAAACACGTCTTACTGAATCAATATTAAAAGGTAATTCAACACTATGCTCTTTAATATATTTCACTATTTCTAGTGTAATTCTTTCAATATCATCATTGATATTAATTTTCTTAAATCTACCCATAGTCTACCTCTTTATTGTTAATTACATTAAGAGATAAAAACTAGTGTAATTCTCCTTAGCATTAAATGATTATTTTCTTATTTTTATTTGGGTATAAAATTATTTAAAACAATAAAAAAGCTCACCATTATAGTGAGCTTTTTAATAAAAACAAAATTAATTAATATAAATAATTATATTTATTTAGGTGCTCGTTCTAACAAAAATGCTCTTAATTGAGAAAAATCTGCCGGTAAAAGATGCGATAGTAATTTTTTATCAGCACGCTCAGCTAATTCTTTTGGTAAAGGTAATGTATCACCTAAAATACGCTCGACATTTTCTTTAAATTTCGCCGGATGAGCTGTACCTAAAAATACCCCATATTCTCCTTCTTGTAGCTCATCACGTAATAGACGATAAGCAACCGCCGCATGAGGCTCTGAAATATAGCCTTTTTGTGCCAGTTCACGTACAGTTTTTTCCGTCGTTTCATCGCTCACAGCCCCATGCGAAAGATCCGATAACAGCCAACCTTTGCGACGATATAACTCTTCAATACGAGGCCAATTATTAGGCTGGCTAACATCCATCGCATTTGAAAGTGTTGCTATTGTCCGATGTGGTTCCCATTTACCACTATCTAAATAGCGAGGAACGGTATCATTCACATTGGTCGCTGCAATAAAGCGTTTAACAGGTAATCCCATAGATTTAGCCAGTAATCCTGCAGTGAGATCACCAAAATTACCACTTGGTACAGAAATGACTAATTGTTGACGTTTTTCAGCTGGAATTTGTGCAACCGCTTCAAAGTAATAGCAGATTTGTGCCAGTAGGCGGCTAATATTAATCGAGTTAGCCGAGTTTAAATGCATGGTGTTCTTTAAATATTCATCATCAAATGCCTGTTTGACTAATGCTTGGCAAGCATCAAAGTCATCTTGAATAGCAACAGTATGAATATTCTCCCCTAATGTGCAAAATAGCTTTTCTTGTAATGGGCTGATTTTTCCTTGTGGATAGAGGATCACGACCTGGACATTATCTAGCTTATAGAAAGCATGAGCGACCGCTGCTCCTGTATCACCGGATGTCGCCGTTAAAATTGTAACAGGCTGGTCACCCGCGACTTCTGATAACATTTGAGCCATAAAACGGCCACCAAAGTCTTTAAAAGCCAGCGTCGGTCCGTGGAAGAGTTCAAGGCAACTAATATCCTCTTCTACTTGTGTCACTGGCGCAGGAAAAGCAAATGCCGTATTTACACGTTTTGCTAACACATCAGCAGGAATTTCATCACCGATAAAAGCACTTAAAATACGGCTACTGCGTGTTGCAAAGTCTAATTTTAATAGCGCATCAATTTCTGCTTGAGAAAATGAAGGCAAGTCTTTGGGAAAAAAGAGTCCTTGCTGTTTTCCTAAACCTTGTTTAACAGCTTGAGCAAAGCTGACTTGTTCTTGGTTATCTTTTAAATTATATAATTTCATTACTTACCCTATCTCTCTTGCGCCACGAGTATCTAAACGGCAGATGTGTACAAAGCCTTCATCGTTTTGTACATAATGTTGTTGTAACCATTGCGCCACATCTTGGGCAATAGCCAATGAATCAGTAATAGAAAACAGCGTTGGCCCTGAGCCTGAAATACCGCATGCAAGCGCGCCTTTTTGTAATGCAGCCTCTCTCGCTTTATCAAAACCAGGGAGCAACTGTGTTCGATAGGGCTCTGCAATCACATCTTTCATTAAGCTTGCGGCAAGTTTTGGTTGTTGTGTATGACAAGCATGAATAAATCCAGATAAATAACGACCATGGTTAATAATATCAGCTTTATCGTATTGTTTAGGGAGGATAGCCCTTGCTTGTGCCGTTGAGACTTTGATCCCCGGATAAGCCATCACCCAATACCAATCGTCAAAAGCCGGCACAGGCTGACAAATAATGTCGTTTTGTTCCAAAATAAGTTGTAAACCACCTAAATAACATGGCGCGACATTATCGTAATGCACACTACCGGAAATACGGCCTTCCAGCTCTCCCATCATTAATAATAAGTGGCTTTCACTAAATGGTTTGTGAGCAAATTCGTTTAATGCAACGAGTGCAGCCACAACAGAGCAAGCACTTGATCCTAATCCTGAACCTATCGGCATGTTTTTTTCAAGTGTCATCGAGACAGGTAATTGTTTACCTAATTTTTCACAAAATAGCTCCCAACATTGATAAACAATATTTTGCTTAGCATCAGAAGGTAATTTACTAACAAAGCGCCCTTTGCTGTGAAGTTGAAATTCTTGCGCCGCTTCAACGGTTACGCAATCTCCTAATAATTGACCATCAATAGGCGAAACTGCGGCTCCTAACACATCAAAACCGACACTCACATTGCCAATTGACGCCGGTGCATAAACTTTAACCACCTTTAAACTCCTAATTTCCATGATAGTGTACGTAATACATCTGCAAATACCCCAGCAGCAGTGACATCATTTCCTGCACCATATCCACGTAAAACTAAAGGAATTGGTTGATAGTAGCGAGTGTAGAAAGCTAGCGCATTTTCACCATTTTTTACTTTAAAGAGAGGATCGTTAGCATCAACGGCCATTATTTTGACTTGGCATTTCCCTTCATTGATGATCCCCACATAACGTAATACCTTCGCTGACTTTTGGGCTTCTTCGACTTTAGCATCAAACTCAACATCTACTTGAGGTAAGCGGTTTAAGAAACTCTCGACATCACCTGTACTATCAAATGAGCTAGGTAAAACAGGCTCTACATCAATATCACTCAACTCTAATTGATAGCCCGCTTCACGAGCGAGAATAAGCAGTTTACGTGCAACATCCATTCCCGAGAGATCATCTCTTGGATCTGGCTCTGTAAAGCCTTTTTCTTTCGCAGAAAGTGTCGCTTCAGACAAGCTTTTTCCTTCATCTAGCTGACCAAAAATATAAGAGAGTGAGCCAGAAAGAATACCATTAAATTGCACCAACTCATCGCCAGCATTAAGCAAGTTCTGTAAGTTTTCAATAACAGGTAAACCCGCACCAACATTAGTGTCATATAAGAATTTACGACGTGATGCTTCCGCTGATTGGCGAATTTGATGATAGTAATCCATCGACATCGTATTGGCTTTTTTATTAGGCGTAACAACGTTAAAGCCATTTTGTAAGAAATTGGCGTATTGCTGTGCAATCATTTCGTTTGAAGTGCAATCAACAATCACAGGATTGAGGAAGTGGTACTCTTTTTCTAAGCGAATAAGCTGACTAAAGCTAAAAGGCTCTTTAGCTGCTTGTAGCGCTTGTTGCCAATTATCTAAATCGATACCTTGCATATTGGTTAGCATCGCACGTGAATTGGCAATCCCACAAACACGTAGGTCGATATGTTTGTTTTTTAGCCATGCTTGTTGACGATGGATCTGCTCGATTAGCGCGCTGCCAACACCACCGACACCGACAATAAAGACTTCTACGATTTGGTTAGTGTTAAAGAGCATTTGGTGACATAAACGCACCGCATTCGTCGCTGCATCATTAGTAATAACTGCAGAGATAGAGCGTTCAGAAGAGCCTTGAGCAATAGCAACAATATTAATATTGCCTCGAGTTAAAGCAGAGAAGAAACGGGCTGAGATCCCTTTAAGGGTGCGCATACCATCACCGACAACCGAGATGATAGCAACATTGTTCATAATATCTAACGGATCAAGTACGCCATCTTTTAACTCTAGATAGAATTCTTCTGACAGTGCTTTTTGCGCTCTAATTAGCTCTTTTTGCGGTACACAAAAGCTAATACTGTATTCAGATGAAGATTGAGTAATTAATACTACCGATATTCCTGCACGCGACATCACAGAAAAGACACGAGCCGCCATACCCACCATTCCCTTCATACCTGGCCCTGATACATTGATCATTGCCATATTATTCAGGTTAGTGATCCCTTTTACCGGCGTGCTGTCATCTTTTTGACCATCACCTATTAACGTACCCGGTGCTTCTGGATTGCCCGTATTTTTAATTAAACAAGGGATTTGAAATTGAGCAATAGGTGCAATAGTGCGTGGATGAAGGACTTTGGCACCAAAGTAAGAAAGTTCCATCGCCTCTTGATAGGACATGCCTTTTAATAGGTGTGCATCTGGGACGAGGCGTGGATCACAGGTGTAAACACCATCAACATCCGTCCAAATTTCACAACATTGTGCACGTAAACACGCGGCTAATACGGCGGCTGAATAATCTGAGCCATTACGACCGAGAACCACAAGCTCATTTTTTTCATTACCGGCAGTGAAACCTGCCATCAAGATCATATGATCTTTCGGAATATTAAGGGCGGAAATACGGCGAGTTGATTCAGGAATATCCACTGTCGATTCGAGATAATGACCTTGAGCAAGGAGATTTTTAACCGGATCAATGACGGTAACGTTATATCCTCTAGCTTGTAACACCGACTCCATAATGGCAATCGAAAGCTTTTCACCACGACAAATCATCGCAGCATTGATGCTATCAGGACATTGCCCTAATAGGGAGATACCATGCAGGATATGTTTAATCTCAGCAAACTCACGCTCAACTTTGTCTTTTAAACCTTGGTAATCAAAACCAGGTTGATTTTCTCGTAAACCTTGCAATAGATTAGCGAAGATTTGCTCTGCTTCTCGTACTTGAGTGAGAGGTTCTTCTCCTTCTGCCGTTTTTTCAATCATTGCCACCAAGTAATTCGTTATCTTGGCAGGTGCTGATAATACCAGAGCGACTTGTCCCTGCTCTCGTTTTTTCTCAGCGATATCAGCAACATTCAGCACCCTTTCTGCATTGGCAACTGAAGTTCCCCCAAATTTTAACACTCGCATACAGCTCTCCTGATTTTTCGCCAAAAAAAAGCCCGCATTTCTCAATGCGGGCTTTTTCGTTTTTTGTTTTTTATATGCGACAGCCCGCCCCGCAATATAAAATTCCGGTGGTGGTGGTGGTAATAATTGTATTCATAGTCACTGGGCTGTAAGTACGCATAACAATCCTGTCTGTCTCAAAATTAGTTTGACCCTATACTGGTTAAAGCAAAGCGAGAGAGATGTCAAATTTTTTCTTTTCTATTGCCTCAATTTACCTACAATTTAAATAAAATTTATTCGAGCATTACTTATATTGTAGTATACATATTACTACTAATAAGGGGGAGTTACAGA